>CAJIZG010000006.1 GCA_905181865.1 Urechidicola croceus | reverse complement strand
CACGTCCTACTATTAATTCCAAATAATTTTTTTATATTCGACGTTAATTTTTTAAATTAAAAAAGGGTTAAACAAAGTGTCTATATTTTCACTTTTATTCCCTTTAACACATATTAAATATTATAGAGTTATGTCTAAAAAGAAGTCGGCGTTAAACAAGTCGAGAAGAAGTTTTGTAAAAGGTGCTGGAGCAGTAGCAGCAGGGATTATGATTGTACCAAGACACGTATTGGGAGGGCCTGGTTATATCGCACCGAGTGACACTTTAAATATAGCTGGTATTGGTGCAGGAGGCAAAGGTAGAAGTGATATCGCAAATTTTGCCAAAAGCCCGAATGTAAATATTGTAGGGTTGTGTGATGTTGACGACCGTCAAGCAGTGAAATCGAGAAAGAATTTTCCGAAAGCCAAATATTACCACGACTTCAGAAAAATGTTAGACAAAGAAGGCGACAATATTGATGCAGTTTCTGTTTCAACACCTGATCATAACCATGCAGTTGCAGCATATGCCGCTATGCAAATGGGTAAACACGTATACGTACAAAAGCCATTGACACATGATATTTGGGAAGCAAGAATGCTTACTGAAGCAGCAAAAAAATACAAAGTAGTTACTCAAATGGGTAACCAAGGAGGTTCTGGAGATGGCGT
Source organism: Urechidicola croceus (assembly GCA_905181865.1). Lineage (GTDB taxonomy): Bacteria > Bacteroidota > Bacteroidia > Flavobacteriales > Flavobacteriaceae > Urechidicola > Urechidicola croceus_A. The sequence goes on along the minus strand of CAJIZG010000006.1, from coordinate 5,759 downwards.
TCGTAAAATGAAAGAATATTATGATGCTGGACTTATAGGTGAGGTTACCGAAGTTAAATGTTGGACAAATCGTGCAGTTTGGCCTATGGCTCTGGAAACACCAACAATAAAAAATGATATTCCTAAAGGACTTAACTGGGATTTATGGTTAGGAACTGCGGAAAAACGTGATTACAATGATGCTTATTTACCCTTTGACTGGAGAGGTTGGTCAGATTTTGGTACTGGAGCGCTAGGAGATATGGCTTGCCATATTATGGACCCTGTATATAGAATTCTTCCAATTTTATATCCAAGTCAAGTAGAATGTAGCGTAGCCGATGCCTTTAAAGGAATGGGCGCACCTGCCAGCTATCCAAAAAGTTTCCCGACAGCAAGTAAAATTCATTTAAGTTACCCTAGAACAGACGGTAAAGGAGCTATAAAAGTATCTTGGACGGACGGAGGACTAATGCCAGAAAGACCTGAAGAGTTAGGTGATGATGAAGCATTAGGAAACTGGGATGGTGGAGTACTATTTATTGGGACAAAAGGGAAACTTTTAGCAGATTGTTATGGTGCTAAACCAAGATTACTTCCATTATCATTAAACGAACAAGTAAAGGTAGAAGAAACTATAGAAAGAGTTCCTGAAGGTCATTATTTACAATGGGTAAATGCTTGTATGAAAGGATATGGAAATGCTAAAACAAGTTCTTCTTTTGACTATGCCGGTCCGTTTACGGAAAGTCTTCTTATTGGAAACCTTGCATTGAAAGCTTATTTTGAAGTAGATCCAGAAGCAGAGAGTAAAAGTTTCTGGGGCGGCTCAAAATTCTATGGAAGAAAGAGATTGCAATGGGACGCAGAAAACATGAGAGTAACAAACTTTGACGCTGTCAATAAATACGTTAAGCGCACCTATACAGAAGGATATTCAGTAGGGTAGAAGACTTATATATTAATATAAAAAAAGCTGGAGATTTAAATCTCCAGCTTTTTTTTATGTATTCAACGTTACGTTTAAGGTCTCTTATTTTAGCAAAAATCTCTATGAGATAATCATATTCTAACGATAATAACACCTTAAATATTCCGTCAATTTAGTTCTGGTAAGTCCCTTAAACTATAAATACTTGGAAATATCATTTCTGGGGGATATGCAAAATTTTCTTTAGAAATTATATAATAAAAGTTAGTTTTAGTTGTATGATTATTGAAAATATCGATAATTTTTTTATTATTATACCCTAACAATTCAAAAACTTGAACCGTTTCTCTTGCGAGATTATACTTTGGATTTTCTCCGTCCAAATATTCTAAATATGATATTTGCCAAACTGGCTCAGACACTATCCCTTTATCATTATTTGGATTGCCGTAGCCTCGATTAATTCCAATAAATGTTATTTCTGGGTTCTCAATAAATTTGCTGTCTCATATATAAAATAGTTTCTGAATTTCTTTACTCGTTGAGTTTTACTTTTAATCCTCTTAGTGAATTTTTCACATCTTTTTCCCAGTCCCCGACAATAATTTCTTAGTTATTTTTCTTATCAATAAATATTAAAAACTCATCATCTGCACTTTTAAAGAATATAGATGAGTGAGCACCAAAGAAACCTTCACTGGCAGCTCCCAAATCACAGTCGCTTAACTCCATTGCCCAAAGGCCTTTTTTCCTTATCGTTGCTATTAGGTCAAGTTTCCTTTCAATTTCTCCTATAACAGTCTCTAAAGTATCAGTATCAAGACTTTTATTTGTAAAACATATTACTCGAATATTTTTTCTAGTATAGGTGCAATTACTTCTTCCTTTTTGTATTTAGTAGCAATTAATAACCTTCTGTATTCAAATAATGCTCTACTCATAATAGTTTAAATAATCATTTTATTTTGAGGCTCTTTCTAATCTATCATTAATAGATTTACCTAAACCAAAGTCTGGAAACCTTTCAGCTACTATAATCTCTAAATTTAAACGGTCTAGCTTATGCAACGTATTGTATAATTTCGATGCAGCTTCTTTTAAATCGCCTAATTTAGACAAAACCTCAAGATGTTCAATACTACAAGTATTCATTTTATCTTTGAATCGTAAGATGCCAATTTTTTTATTTTTAAAATGCTTTATGAATTTTTCTACATCATCAACCAGATACATCTTTGTTCTGGGTGCGTAATGTTTGGCTAACATTCCCGGTGCATTGGGTGTTGTATCATTTTTATTTTTTATTTGAATTTTCCCAATAATCTTTTCAATCTCTTCTATCGAAATGGAACCCAGTCTGTATAGTAAAGCTTCGTTGTTTTTAAAACCAATAATGGTAGATTCTATTCCATTTTTACATTCTCCACCTTCAAGTATCATTGATATCCTATTCTTAAAGTAACCTTCAACATGTAAGGAACTCGTAGGACTAATTCTATTAAATGGGTTTGCACTTGGCGCCGCTAGCGGAAAAGACAATTGTTTTAATAAACTCAAGGTAACAGGATGGTTTGGAACTCTAACGCCAACGGTATCTTTTCCTGCAGTTATGATATCTGGTATATTAGATTTTTTTGGTAAAATGAGCGTTAAAGAACCAGGCTAAAAGGCTTTAGCTAGTTTTTGAGCCTTAGCGGGAAATTCACTTACTACTTCTTCTATTTTATCAATAGATTGAATATGAACTATTAATGGATTAAAGAAAGGTCTTTGTTTTACCTGAAATATTTTACGAATCGCTTTTTCGCTGTAGATATTTCCTGCCAATCCATAAACAGTCTCGGTCGGTATTGCTACAATATCGTCATTATTTAATATTTCAATTACTTTGGAAATATCATTTGAAATAACAGTCATATTTAGAGCTATTTATTACTGAAGTCTATAGGCATTCCAAATATATTTTCTTGAAATAGACCATTGTCATATACTAGTTTTCCGTTTACAAAGGTTTGCATTACTTTGCTGTTAAAAGTCGTTCCTTCCAATGGCGACCAACCACACTTATACAAAAGGTTCTCTTTAGCGACCGTCCATGTACTATTCAGGTCTACCAAGGTTAAATCGGCATAATATCCTTCTCGAATATACCCTCTGTTTGTTATACGATATAGAATTGCTGGGTTGTGACACATTTTCTCAACTATTTTTTCTAATGAAATTTGACCTTTTTCATAAAACTCTAACATGCAATTAAGCGAGTGCTGCACCATTGGCGCTCCTGACATAGATTGAAAATAGAGCTGTTGTTTTTCCTCCAAGGTATGCGGTGCATGGTCGGTAGTTATAATATCTATTCTATCATCAAGGAGTGCCCTTAATAAGCCTTCTTTGTCCTTTTCTGTTTTTACAGCTGGATTCCATTTAATGAGCATTCCAAGTCGGTCATAATCTTTGTCTGAAAACCATAAATGATGAACAGAAACCTCAGTCGTTATTTTTTTCTCTTGGAGCGGAATGTCATTCTGAAATAAGTGAGTTTCTATTTCGGTAGTTAGGTGAAGAATATGTAATTGAGCGTTGTGTTTTTTAGCCAAATCAATCGCATGCTTTGTTGCCTCATAACAGCCTTCAGCACTTCTAATATCGGGATGAAACTTTGCAGGAACATCATCTCCATATTTTTCTCTAAACGCTTGTTCGTTTCCCTCTATAATTTGCTCTTTTTCTGAATGGATGGCGATAATAGATTTACAATTCGCAAATAGTTTCTCCATTGTCTCTGGATTGTCGGCGAGTAGATTTCCTTTTTTGGTGAAATATAAACCGTCATCTGAAACACCAATAAATTGACTGGTATCAGTTTTTATTATATCATCAATATTATCTCCGTTTACACCGAGAAAGAACGAATAGTTCGCTAAAGATTTATTTGAAGCAATTTCATACTTTTCTTTTAAGCTTTCAGCGGTTAAAATATTCGGAACTGTATTTGGCATATCAATAAAGGAAGTAACTCCACCGGCCACAGCCGCTTTAGATTCGGAATATAAATCACCTTTGTGTGTGAGTCCTGGATCTCTAAAATGAACTTGACAGTCAATAACTCCTGGGAATAAATGTTTGCCAGTGCCGTCAATTACTTTGTGGTTTGCTTCAATACCAATATTTCCGATTTGTTGAATAAATCCATTCGACACTAGAATGTCTGCAATAAATACTTTTCCTTCATTTACAATAGTTGAATTCTTAATTAAAATATGTTGCTTCATAGTTTTTTTTTCTTTCTTTGTATTATGACATTTTCGCGAACGGATTCCTTAAATATTTAGGGTCTTTAAAGCCTTCTTTACAAACCTGTCAGTCTTGCATATGCAGCTAAAGCGGGACTCGGTCTTTGCAGGTCAGAAAGGTGATTTAGTTGACATTGTTCAGGAGGCCAATTTGCCAATATTTGTTCTAATTACTCAATTATTTCTTAGTTGCACTATAAAATTTACAGGCTTGTTGGTTATCGTTTATTTTAAGCTATTTTTAAGAGAAAGAAAGAATTTAGAGTTGAAACCACAGAAGGTGTTATTTTTGTAAAAAACCACGAAAAATAGCACATAAGAAAAAGAGGAAGTAAATACTGACTTCCTCTAATAATCATAACACAACCAAATTTGTTTATTATTAAACTTTTAATACCAATTAGCCAGTGAAATGAACCTTAAATAATTTGACTTACATGTGCTTAGCAAAGTCGAAGTAAAGTGTCCTTAGATTTAATATAAAATAAAAGTGCAATAGAAGCGAATTATAAGGTTTATTTTATTTCTTACTTGGTATAATTCCATAAAAAGATAACACATAATTTAAGTATATCTGAATTTTAATCTCTCATCTATCTTTTGCTTTTTCCTAGTAATCAATTTCATAATAGTCATTAAGGATGGATCTTTGGTCTTTTTGTAAAATTCATTAATGCTCAATACTATGGCTTTAGCCTCTCTTGAAGCAGAAATACGATCACTAAGAGTCATTTTACCAATGCTTCTTTTTTCAAAATCAGATGCATTCTTTATTATTTTCTCTATTGCTATCATATTATAAATGTTTTAAGGAATATATATCCTACTATTAGTTTTTTAAAAGTTTAATCATCAGTATCGATCAATAGAGGTGTTTTTCCATCGGTGATAATTATTTTGGCGTTTGGAGATTGAGATAGTTTACTAAAGGCTTCTATACTTCTTGTTTTTATGATTTGATCGGTAAGACCCTCTGCTAGAATCAGCTGCGCATCTCGTTCTCCTTTTGCGCCTATTATCTTTCTCTCGGCCTCCAATTTTTCTTGTTCCAGTATAAACTTCATTCTCATAGCATCTTGTTCAGCCTGTAATTTTCGTTCTATAGAATTGGCTAGGCCTCTAGGTAATTGTATACTTTTCAGTAAAACAGAAATAAGTCCAATACCGTCTTCTTGTTTTTTAAGATTCTCTTCCATTTTGATTTTGATTTCTGCTTCTATTTTTGCACGCATCCCAGAATGCATATCTTTTGCATAAAACTGTGCGCATATATCAGAAGAAGCAGATCTAAATACACTCGTGATTATAGCTTCATAGCCTTGACCTAAATTCTCTAATATGAATGGTATTTTGTTTTGTTCTAAACGGTATAAAATAGAAATCTCAGCATTTACACTAAGACCTTCTTTACTGGGTAAAGTCAGAATGAGTTTTATATTTTTAGTCTGTGTAGATGCTTTTATTACTTTGCTTATAAGAGGATTATAAAGCACCGCACCTTGAGTTATTACTTCGTTTGAAAACTTACCCAATGTCTGTTTTACGCCGGCTTCACC
>CAJIZG010000005.1 GCA_905181865.1 Urechidicola croceus | reverse complement strand
TGTATGTAGTCAAATAAAAATGAACTTTTTCGCTCAAAATTTAAGAGAGGTTTCTGCTAATTTAGTTAAAAATTTTGATACTGTTTTTTTCTAGCTTTCAAAGTGCTATTTTTTGTCATTTTGCGTTTTCTTAATTTTCTTTCGGCTGTTCCAAAATATACTTCTGCTGGAGTTACATTTTTCAAAGATTCATGATAGCGTTCATAATTGTAATACTGAACAAATTCTTTCATTTTTTCTTCTAATTGTCCAGGGCTAAAGTAATTATCAAGTTTTACAATGTTTTTCATTGATCTATGATAACGTTCAATTTTGCCCTGAGTTTGAGGATGTAATGGTCTTCCTCTGATATGTTTCATATTTTTCTCTCCGATATAGTCTGCTAACTCGTGTGAGATGTAACAAGACCCATTATCTGACAACAACCTAGGCATTGATTTTTCATTAACTCCAGAAAATGCAATAGCTGCATCGATTGTATTGGTGACATCTTCTGCTCTCATTGTTGAACAAAGCTTCCATGTAACAATGTAACGACTGTAATCATCCAAAATAGTTGATAAATAATACCAACCCCAACCAAATATTTTGAAATAAGTAAAATCAGTTTGCCACATTTGATTCACGGCAGTTGTTTTATCGTGAAAACTATCCGAAGCACTCATTATTCTAAATGAAGGCGATGATATGAATCCATTTTCCTTTAAAATCCGATAGACACTTGACTCGCTGATATAATAGTTGTAATTATCCGTAATATGCCAAGCAACCTCCCTAGAAGATAACTCAGGCTTTTCTAACGCAATTTCAACTACTTTGTCTCTATCGACGATATTTATCTTATTCCACGTCCCAACTCTCTCTGATTTCTTACGAGCTAGACCTTCAAAGCCTTTTTGGGTATATAAATTATACCAATTATAAAAGGTTGTCTTATTGATTTTAAGCTCTTTGAGTGTTCGGTTTATTCCAAGATCAGACTGCTCAACAAGTTGTATCATTTCGTACTTTTCTGATTGACTATAGTGCATATACTTCTCTCTTTTTACTCGTCTCCACGTAAGTTTTTTTTCAGAAACCGAACTTCTAGAGAAAGCTCTGCAACCAACTCTTTTAAAGTACCATTCTCACCTTTGAGTTCGTGAACCTCCGATGTGTTAGCTTCTCGCATCGTATCTCCATTTAGCCTGCGCTTTCCTGCTTCCATGAAATCTTTGGACCATTTGTAGTAATTAGCTTGATGGATGCTTTCTTTTCGACACAATTCTGCAATGGTCGTTTCACCACGCATTCCTTCAATAATAATCCTGATTTTGTCTTCTGAATTGTAAGCTTTTCTTGTCTTACGTTTTAAGTCGCTAATTAAAGCACTGGCACTTTTCTTGTTTTTCATCATTTAAGATTTAAAGGTTTGTAAAAATAATAAAACCTATCTCTTATATTAAAGTGATAATTAGTTCACTTTTTGCTGACGTTATACAGGCTATCTAATAGATTATACATTTAAGAGAGGAACTTAACTTAAGAGCATAATGTACAGCAGTTAACAAGGTGCTATCCGTATTGCAATGATATTTTCTTAGAGTTCAAACGAAATATGTAATTAAATAAATAAATACGGTTTAGACATTTGAATCCTAAATCGGATGTGCCGTTTAATAAATACACACCCTAAAAAATCAGAAGTTTTTATTCATGTCATACTAGATTCATAGCATAGGGGGGCTGTTTTTTTTACAGTCATTTAATTAGAAATCAATGGAGAGTATATTTAATAAAATAATGGAAGTGCTAATTAGTGAGCATAGTACTTGGAAAAGGCTACTGAGTCTATTAATCTGTATTTTGATTTGTATACTGGTTTCACAAAGGAAATTTCCTTATATTTATGAAAGTACTCTCTTAAATTTTAACCCAAAAAAGTTCAAATTTGTTTGACGACATGCACTCAGCGCAACTGGAATAATAGGGCTAATCAACCTAACTTACAATTTATTCAGATAGGAACAGATTAAAAAGACTTCACGAAGACAAATAGATAGATAGATAGATAGATAGATAGATAGATAGATAGAAATTTCAATATTTATTATTGAAATCAATATTTTATCCGTACATTTAAAATGAAATTTTTTTCAAAAAGATATAAAAGGGTTCTTATTTTTTTGAGAAACAGAAAAAAATCAATTTTTAGAACCCACCTTAAATTAATTAAATAAACAAATAGAAAATGAAAAATTTTTTGAAAAAAATAATATTATTTATATCGTTAATTACTCTTATTTCATGTTCCAGTGGGGATGATGATCCTGTTTCAGGGTGTACTGATCCAAACTCAATTAATTACAACTCCAATGCTACTATAAACGATAATAGTTGTCAATATTCAATAGTTGGAGAATGGTTAATAACAAAATACACTCTTGGTTCTTTAGACGTAAAGGCTAGTTATTCAGAAATGTACATGGAGATATATGATGATAATTCAATATATTTCGAAAATACACTTTTGGATGGGTCTACTCTTACAATTACAGGACAATACACTGTTGGTGGAACGAACAATAGTAGACTAAATATAACCAATGAATTTGGAGATACAACAATTTGGGATGTACTAGAAATCACCTCTAATTCTATTAAAATATATAGTTCAGATGTATTAGGAGAAGTGGCAAATATTGAAGGAATTAAAATATAATTAAACAACACCTAATTATTGTTCAATCCATTAATAAGTTCCTTCAATTTTACTTTTTTAAAAATTGGATATAATTAAATTATTTTTGAGGGATTGAATATTAGATAGTATATTTGACTACATACACAATGAAATTTGAACCGATTTCGACCTATTTCGTTGAATACATTGAGTTGTAATATAATGATCTCTAGAATAAAAGAAACGAAAGTAAAGGTTAAGAAAAGTATCTTCTTCCTTTAATTCTATGCCCATGGTTTATTTAGGAATTAATTAAAACAATTGTTCTGATTAACTCTTAAAGTAGGGGGGGAATGGAGGTAAAATCAGAATAGTCCCAATAAGAATAGTTAAGCCTATTGTGGCAGTTTTTAAATGCGAAAAACTTCTGATTTTAACATCGTAAATTTCATTCTTGAGAATTGTTTGAGTTAATCCGTTATTTTCTAAAATAACGGCTGTTTCATCTACAGAAATTAATAGCCCTTTAATTCTTTTTTTGTCAAGTTTTTTTACCTCTATTTTTCTAAGTGTTTGATAAGGTAAGTTATGATAACTTATTGTATTAAAACTGACACAACTTTGAAACAAGATTGATAATGATAGTAAAAAGACAAGTTTTTATCAATTATATGAAAAATGGAAGTATCAGTAAGGTAAGGGTTGACGAAAGGAATAAGATTATTGAAACAATAATAGTTTTAAACGAATAAAATCGAATCAATGTATTAGATTTAAACCCTTACTTAATTAGTAGGGGTTTTTATATTAAAGGCATATCCTCCTCCTTTAATTCAGCTATTTCTAAACCTCTTAAATAGGTTAAACTTACATTTATAGATGAATGCCCCATAGCTTTTTTACCTGTAAATTAAGTAGTTAGGAATTATTGGGCTACTTATGGAATAGGATAGTAATATGGAATCTCTTATATTTGAGAAAATTCTGTTACAGAAATACAAACAAAATAGTTGAGGTTCATAGTTTCAAAACTGGCAAGTATTTAGAAAAATATCTTCCAAAAATTAAGACGATGTTTTAAATTGTGAAAGGCTCTTAATTCCGTAATAATGGGCAAATCGTGGGCAAATGATAAAACTAAAAAAAGCCTTACATCTCTGTAAGGCTTACTATCACTAGTGGAGAAGATGGGAGTCGAACCCACGACCTCTTGACTGCCAGTCAAACGCTCTAGCCAGCTGAGCTACATCCCCATGTCCTGAAAAAATTGGTTTTATTGAACTTTCTATTTCTTACAAGAAAAAATAGTAATGCAAATATATACATTTGTGTGGATTTCTATACAAAAACCTACCACCAACTCATTTACAAATAAAAATAAACGTTTATCCAATATAACCTGGTTCAAACTCCATTTTATTATAAAAAACTAGAAGTACTAATGTTTAGTATCTATAAAAAGTGAGGTGCTGCCAACTACCAACTCGTCTCAATAGATGATATAATTGAATTACATGACAACGTGAAAATCTCAACCATACACTATTTGGAATATCAGTATTTGGGATATCTATTGGAGTTACTTTTGGAACGAACCTTGGGAATATGACATCACTTGGAATAGGAGTACCCATAGGAATGGTTATTGGGATGGCTATAGTTACTGGAATACTCAAAAAAGCATTTAAAGGAAGGGACGCAACGTAACTTAGAACTAAAATACTAAGCATAATCGAGTAGAGGGCTGATGGTTAAACAACCACCAGTATATCTCTCACACCTAGCTGCATAGGGTTCTAGCATTCGATTCCTAATTATTCAGCACAGAGTTTTGTAGTCACGATTCCTTTAGTTTTAAATTAATTTATCTTATGAATAAATTAAAGATATCCATGCTGGGCACATACAACGTATAACCAAAATTACTAAATCTAGAATGATTATAATACCAATAAACAGTAGATTTAACTAATAATTAATTGCGTTAGCCAACACACAACGTTAGTTATGCAATACCGTTTTTCAAAAACTAAAAAAGCAATATAATAATGAAATTAGATAAAAAAAACATTGGGAAACAGTCTATGAAACGAAAAATCCGGACCAAGCAAGTTGGACGCAAGAAACGCCAAAAACTTCGCTTGAATTTATACATTCATTAGGACTAAAGAAAATTGCAAAAATAATAGACATAGGTGGTGGCGACAGTAAACTTGTAGATTTCTTGCTTGATGAAGAATTTGAAAACATTACAGTACTTGACATTTTGGCCAAATCACTTGAAAGAGCAAAAAATCGACTTGGAGAAAAAGCAACTAAAGTAAATTGGATTGTAAATAACATTACAGAATTTGAACCAAATATGACTTTTGATGTTTGGCACGATAGCGCAACCTTTCATTTTCTCACAACACCTGAACAAATAAAAAAATATATAAAGACCGCAAGAAAATCTGTGAGCGGATTCGTGGGAATTGGAACCTTTTCACAAAACGGACCTAAAAAATATAGCGCACTCGAAATAAAACGATATAACGAAAGGGAATTAACATCCGAATTAAAAGATGGATTTGATAAAATTAAGTACGTAAGAGAAGACCACTTAACACCGTTTGATAAATCATAGAATTTCTTATTTTGTAGTTTTAAAAGTCATTTGAACTGAAAAGCGGCGTCTAACAAAGAACTGAGTCGAAAAATAAGTCTTTTAAATAAAAATTATCATAAGGCCTAACTGATGTAACAATTGCAAAAATCTGTTTTAAAAGTTCAATTCCAACTGTAAAAAGTAGCACTATAATATAGAATGAAATTACATTTATCTTTAGACTTTAAAACACCCAATATGGTATATGAATTAACCATGATAAAAGTTTTTGCTGGTTTCATACGTATTTTCTCTCTTAAAAAAAACCACTAGAGCCCATCACCACTAATTTTAAAACATAAAAAAACTTCAAAAACCTTATAAAAAAAGGGCTTTGAAGTTTCTTATACTCCTTGGATTTCAGTCTGCCAACAAAACGCTCTAGTTCGTTGAACGACATCCTCAAAATAAAAAAAGCGGATGGATCATTTTTATGGATAAACCCGCTTCCATTTTTTTTAATACTAGTATCTATAATGCTCTGGCTTATATGGACCAGAAATAGCAACACCAATATAGCCAGCCTGGTCTTCACGCAATTCTGTTAACTCAACACCGATTTTTGCTAAATGCAATTTTGCCACTTTTTCATCTAAATGTTTCGGTAACATGTATACTTCGTTTTGGTATGCATCAAGGTTTGTCCATAATTCTAATTGTGCCAACGTTTGATTTGTAAATGAATTACTCATTACAAAACTTGGATGACCTGTTGCACAGCCCAAATTTACTAAACGCCCTTCTGCTAAAAGAATAATATCATTCCCATCAATCGTATATTTATCAACTTGAGGTTTGATAGTATCTTTACTAACTCCATGATTTTTATTCAACCAAGCCATATCAATTTCATTATCAAAATGCCCAATATTACAAACAATTACCTTGTCTTTCATTGCCTCAAAATGACGCCCTTGAATAATATCTTTATTTCCAGTTGTTGTAATAATAATATCAGAATTACCAACTACAGTTTCTAATTTTTTCACTTCAAAACCATCCATTGCGGCTTGTAAAGCACAAATAGGATCAATTTCTGTTACAGTTACAATACTTCCCGCACCTTTAAAAGATGCCGCTGTTCCTTTACCAACATCTCCATAACCACAAACTGTTACTCGTTTTCCTGCCAACATAATATCGGTTGCTCTACGAATTGCATCTACTGCAGATTCCTTACAACCATATTTGTTATCAAACTTAGATTTAGTAACAGAATCATTTACATTGATTGCTGGCATTGGTAACGTTCCTGCTTTTACTCTATCATATAAACGATGAACACCTGTTGTCGTTTCTTCAGACAAACCATTGATTCCTGAAGCTAATTCTGGATATTTATCTAAAACCATATTTGTTAAATCTCCTCCATCATCTAAAATTAAATTTAATGGCTTTTTATCTTCACCAAAGAATAACGTCTGCTCTATACACCAATCAAATTCTTCTTCAGTCATATCTTTCCAAGCAAAAACTGACGTTCCAGCAGCAGCAATTGCAGCGGCAGCCTGATCTTGTGTAGAAAAAATATTACAAGAACTCCAAGTAACTTCAGCACCAAGTGCTTGTAAAGTTTCAATTAGAACCGCTGTTTGAATGGTCATATGTAAACATCCTGCAATTCGAGCTCCTTTCAACGGTTGCTCGGCGCCATACTCTTCTCTCAAACTCATTAAACCTGGCATTTCTGCCTCCGCTAATTCTATCTCTTTTCTACCCCAATCAGCTAGATGGATATCCTTCACCTTATATTTAACGTATGTTGATGTATCTGTGCTCATAATTGTATATTTTTGAAGTGCAAATTTACGAAGAAAAGCACAAAGTACAAAGTTAGAAACAGGAAGTTAAAAATGCCGCTATATAAAACGATACAAGCAACGAACCAAACAAATATTTATGTTTGGAAAATTGAAGAATCTTTGGATGAATTAAAGACTGACATCCATTTAAATACTCGAAGTATAGAACGCGTCTCTAAGATGAAATCGGAACTACATCAAAGAGGGTTTTTAAGTGTAAGACATCTATTAAAAGCCGCAGGGTTTTCTGATGATGATTTGTTTTATACGGATGATGGGAAACCACATTTAATAGACGGAAAACATATTTCTATATCACATTCCTTTACCTTCTCCACGATTATTATTAGTGCTTCCGAAGTAGGAATCGACATCGAAAAAAATAGAGATAAAATTTTGCGAATCGCTCATAAATTTATTGATTCAGAAAATTCTTTTTTAACTGCAGATCATTTAGTTGAGCAACTCACTGTAATCTGGGGGGCGAAAGAAAGCCTCTATAAAATGCATCCTGATGGTGGCCTCTTATTCAAAAAACACCTGCCTATTGAAACGTTTACGCTGGAAGACAGCAAAACAAAAGGCTGGATTAAAAAGGATAATTTTTATGAAAATTATGATATCTTTTTCGAACAATTTGAAGGATTCACATTAGTATATGCGATGAACTAAACATGGAAAAAGGCATTCTTCAATATATAGTTACTTCAAAAAAACAAGGCCGAAAATTACTGGCTATTCTGCTAGATCCGGATAAATTATCTTTGGACGAAATTCCGAATACCATTGAAAAAATAAATAATTGTAGTGTAGATTTCATTTTTGTGGGCGGCAGTACTGTTGAAATTGGAACAACAGATTTATGCGTAAGCACCATAAAAAATTATACAAAAATTAGAGTCATACTTTTCCCTGGCGATTATACCCAATTGACACATACTGCAGATGCCGTATTATTTTTATCACTCGTATCTGGAAGAAATCCTGAATATTTAATTGAACAGCAAGTAAGGTCCGTTGATTTTTTAAAGATATCAACTTTAGAAATTATTCCTACAGGCTATATTCTCATTGATGGTGGTGTTGAAACAGCTACACAAAGAGTCAGTAATACGCTTCCCCTTTTACAAACCGAATTAGAAAAAATTACGAACACTGCTTTAGCATCGCAATTCATGGGTAAAGACCTTGTATATTTGGAAGCTGGTAGCGGAGCAACCGAGGCGGTTGAGCCAATTATAATTAAACAGGTATCTAACGCCATAGATATTCCGCTTATTGTTGGTGGAGGAATTAGAACTAAAAAACAATTGAATAATGCATATAATGCTGGAGCCGACTTCGTCGTAATCGGCACTGCTTTTGAAGAAGATAATGAATTCCTAGATGGGATATAAACAACAACCCTATATAACTCCTGCAAGGCCACAAAGGCCTTGCAAAAAAAAATACATTAAATATGAATATATCAGTAGAGTTAACCTTAACCCCTTTGCAAAACGATTATGAAGCTCCGATTATTGCTTTTATTAAAAAATTAAGAGCCAGCGGACTTAAAGTATTAGAAAATCCATTAAGCACACAAGTTTATGGAGATTATGACACCGTAATGACTGTTTTAAAGAATGAAGGAAAAGAGGCATTGGAAATGACTGAAAGAGGGGTTTTATTAATGAAAATTGTAAAATCTGACAGAAGAGATTATGAACCACATTTTTGATTTACTTTTTTCTCAGTATAGCGGCTATGACACACTAGATATTATACTTGAAATAACGGCCGTCATTTTTGGTTTTTTATCTGTTTGGTATTCCAAACAGATCAACATTTGGGTATTTCCAACAGGAATTATTAGCACGCTTATTTTTGTGTATCTTCTATATAAATGGGAATTGTTAGGTGATATGATGATCAATGCTTATTACTTCGCCATGAGTATTTATGGCTGGTATATATGGACAAGAAAAGTCGATAACTTAGAGGTAACTCCAATATCAAGAACCACAAAAAAGGAAAAAATAACATCGGTTTTTATATTTATTTCGACTTTGTCTTTTGTCTATGCTGTGTATATTACATTTGATAAATGGACAAGTTGGGTCGCCTATGTTGATACAATTACCACTGCCATCTTTTTTGTAGGTATGTGGTTGATGGCAAGAAGGAAAATTGAAAATTGGATTTTTTGGATTGTAGGTGATATCATTTCTGTTCCTTTGTATTTTTATAAAGGATATACATTTTCTAGTTTTCAATATTTAGGTTTTACAATTATTGCCATTTATGGATATTTAGCATGGAAAAAGCACTTAGACAGCAAAAAAATAATATCGTAAAAATTGTTTTGTTCGGTCCAGAATCGACTGGTAAAACAACGCTTTCTCGTCAATTGGCGAAACATTACAAAACGGTTTGGGCCCCAGAATTTGCGCGTGAATATTTACAAGAAAAATGGGATACTGAAAGTAAAATCTGTGAACCTTTTGATATACTCCCCATTGCAGTCGGACAAATAAAATCAGAAAACGAGCAGGCGACACTAGCAAATCGTCTTTTGATTTGTGATACTGATTTACTCGAAACAAAAGTATATTCTGAAGTCTATTTTGATGGAAGCGTTCACCCTTTATTGGCTAAATTTTCCTTAGAAAATGAATATGAATTGTATCTCTTAACTTATATTGACACGCCATGGAAACCAGATGATTTACGCGATAAACCTAATGAACGTGAAGAAATATTTGATATATTTGAAAGTGCCTTAAAAAAACAAAAGAGACCTTATATGATCTTAAAAGGTGGTAAAAAAGCACGATTTCAAACTGCTATTAAAGCTATTGATACATTACTTGAAGATAAAAAAGATGTAGATGGCACTTCTGATTCTTTATCAAACCCAAAAAAATGAATGTTGAATCTATCATAAAAGAACTTTCCTTTAAGGCTATTAGAAGCAGTGGAGCTGGCGGACAACATGTAAATAAAGTTTCCAGTAAAATTGTTTTGACTTTTGATTTATTGGCTTCAGAAAATCTGAATGAAGATGAAAAAGAACTTCTCCATAAAAGTTTAAAAACGAAACTTACTAAAGCCAATAGTATCATCCTTACTTGTGATGAAAGTCGCAGTCAACATAAAAATAAAGAAATTGCAATAGACCGATTTCTTGAAATAATAAAAAAAGGATTAGTCATACAAAAACGACGAAAAACTACGAAAGTTCCTCGATCAGCCATTAAAAAACGTTTGAATTCAAAAAAGAAGTTATCCGTTAAAAAGGCCCATCGAAAAAGCCAGATGCTGAATAATTAAATCAGCCTATCTTCCTCTATTGGTGTTTCTATTTCTATTTCCGCTACCACTTCCTTGTTTAGAAGCTTGCCCTGAAGAATTTTGAGATCTTCTTTGCCCACCATGACCAGAAGCATTTTTCTTCCTATTATTTTGCTGCTTTGGTTTATTTTGAGATGGTTTGCCTGTTGGTTCAAAACCTTCAATAATGGCACTCGATAGTTTCTCTCCTAACAATTTCTCTATTCCCTCTACATATTCTATTTCATCAACATCTACTAAAGAAATCGCTTCCCCACTGGCTCCTGCCCTACCTGTTCTCCCAATTCTATGTACATAGTCTTCTGGAATATTTGGCAACTCAAAATTTATTACGTGCGGTAACAATGGAATATCTAATCCACGTGCAGCAATATCTGTCGCTACTAATACGCGTATTTTCTGACTTTTAAACCCTGCTAATGCTTTTGTTCTAGCCCCCTGACTTTTATTTCCGTGAATCGCCGCAGATGAAATCCCTGCTTTTACCAATTTCTCACTCAAACGATTCGCACGATGTTTTGTACGTGTAAAAATCAAAACTTGCTTCCAATTACCTTCAGAAATTAATTTTACAGTTACCTCTATTTTGTTGTCTTTATCAACCCTATACGTCTTTTGATTTACTTTTTCAGCTGTTGTGTTTTCCGGTTCCGCTTCAACCAAAACAGGTTTGTTTAAAATTCCTTCAGCCAATTTTTTAATATCCTTAGAAAAAGTTGCAGAAAACAATAAGTTTTGTCTGCGAGTTGGCATCAAAGAAATAATTTTCTTAATATCTCTCAAGAATCCCATGTCTAACATACGATCTGCTTCATCTAAAACCAAAATTTCAACACGTCCCAAAGACAATGCTTTTTGATTCTCTAAATCTAACAAACGCCCCGGTGTTGCCACTAAAACATCAATTCCACCACGAATAGTTCTAATTTGTGGCTTTGCATTCACTCCACCAAAAATAACGGTAGATCTAATATCTAAAAACTTACCGTAATCTCTTACATTATCATGAACTTGTGCTGCTAATTCTCTTGTTGGAGTTAAAATTAAAGCACGTATTGGTCTGTGTCTATCCTTTCTGGTAGCGTCTAAGGTTTGTAACAATGGCAAGGTAAATCCGGCTGTTTTACCAGTACCTGTTTGTGCAGATGCTAAAACATCTCTTCCTTCTAATATAATTGGAATCGTTTTTTCTTGAATCGGTGAAGGCGTTGTATAACCTTGAACATTGACTGCTTTTAACAGTTCTGGTATTAATCCTAGGGATTTAAATGACATAGTCTCTCTTTTGTAAGGTGCAAAGGTAACGTTAAAAAATTTAGAAGTACAGCCTTTGAAGTTGGAAGTGATTTTAATATTACATCTAAATTCTATAATTTCTTAAAAAAAATCACAATTCGTAATTGATAATTCAAAATTGTATAATACTTTTGTCGCGTTCTCATAAAGGGGTGCCGAAAGGCTGAGATCATACCCATTGAACCTAGAACAGATAATGCTGTTTAGGAAGGCGATAATCGCCATTTTGAAAAAAACCGTCATTGCGAAGAATTTATTCTGAAGCAATCTTTTATTAGATAAGACTACCACGTCGTATTCTTTTCGTAATGACTATTATTTATTATTCAAAGTATCGAGTAATTCCCTCTTTTTATTCGTTTTAATTTATTTAAAATGAAAAAAATAACATTTGTATTTTTAATGCTTTTTGCTCTAATTGCAAACGCGCAAGAAACTTTTCGAGTTTCAGGAACCTTGTTTGACGAAAACAAAAACCCACTCCCAGGTGCTACCGTAAAATTTATGACTACCGAAAATAAAAATTTGTATAGTATTACAACTATTGATGGTGTATATGCTATTAATCTTAAATCTGGAGATTATATTATTAAAATCCAATATATTGGGTACGAAACATTAACGAAAAACATTACTTTAGGTAAATCATTAAAAGATGTAAATTTTAGTCTAATCCCTTCTCAAGAATTATTAGACGAAGTACTTGTTTCTGCAGTTCGTGTAAATTCTGAATCTCCAGTTACACACTCTAATCTTAGCAAAGAAGATATTGCCAAAAGAAACCTAGGCCAAGACATTCCTATTTTAATGAACTATATGCCTAATGTGGTAACTACTAGCGATGCTGGAGCGGGAATTGGATATACAGGTATTCGTGTTCGTGGTAGTGACGCAACTCGCGTAAATGTTACTATTAATGGAATTCCATATAATGATTCTGAGTCTATGGGGACCTTTTGGGTTAATATGGGTGATTTTTCTTCTTCTATAGAAAATTTACAATTACAGCGTGGTGTTGGAACTTCAACAAATGGAGCCGGTGCCTTTGGAGCAAGTTTAAATTTACTCACAGACGCCGTTGCTGAAAAGGCATCTGTAGAAATCGGAACTTCTACAGGCTCTTTCAATACTTTTAAAAGTAATGTGAAATTTACAACAGGACGTATTAACGATCATCTCGAATTTTCTGGAAGACTTTCTACCATAAACTCAGATGGGTACATAGACAGAGCTAGTTCTGACTTAAAATCGTACTTTTTACAAGGTTCGTATATAGACGAAAATACGTTAATTAAGGCTTTGGCATTTGGTGGAGTTCAAGAAACGTATCAGGCGTGGTATGGCATTACCGCAGCGGATTTAGAGAACGACAGAACCAAAAATTATTACACGTACGATAACGAAGTAGATCATTACAATCAAGATCACTATCAATTGCATTGGAATCAGAAATACAATGATCATTGGTCTTCTAATATTGCCGTTCATTATACTTACGGACGTGGTTATTTTGAGCAATTTAAAGAAGAGGAAGGTTTTGCGGATTATGGGTTTACTGAAATCAACATTGGAGGCGAAACTATAAATACAACCGATATTATTAGACGAAGATGGTTGGATAATGATTTCTATGGCACTACATTTTCCTTCCTTTACAACAACAATGAAGACTTCAATCTTACCATTGGTGGCGCATTGAATAAATATGAAGGTGATCATTTTGGGGAAGTTATCTGGGCAGAATATGCGAGTAATAGTTCTATAAGAGATCGTTATTATGAGGACTACGGAATCAAAACTGATTTCAATATTTTCACAAAAGCAAATTACACATTGAATGAAAAATTTAATTTATATGGTGATTTACAAATAAGAACTGTGAATTATAAAGCCAACGGAGTTTCTTCTGAATTTGTAGATGACTCTTTCGAGTTTTTCAATCCAAAAGCAGGGATTACCTATTTAATGAATAACAGCAACAATCTTTACTTGTCTTATGCACGTGCCAATCGCGAACCAAACAGAACAGATTATGAAAATGGAAATCCGAAACCAGAAACTCTAGATGATTTTGAACTTGGATGGAGATTGAAAAAAGAAAGTTTCAAAATCAATTCTAATCTGTACTTTATGAAATATAAAGATCAATTGGTTTTAACTGGAGAATTAGATGATGTTGGTGCTGCAATTAGAGCAAATGCGGGAGATAGTTACAGATTAGGTATAGAAATTGATGCCGTCTTCAAATTAACAGAAAAATTTAACATTCAACCAAATATTGCAATGAGTATCAATAAACTTGTTGACTATGTAGCAACGAGCGAAGTTGATGGGTCTATTATCAATTACGGAGATACTGATATCCCTTTTTCACCAAATATTGTCATAGGAAATATGATTAACTACAATCCTCTGGAAAATTTAAACTTAACATTATTATCAAAATATGTTGGTGAGCAATTTATGTCAAATATAGAATATGAGAAATCAAAATTAGAATCCTATTTTATTAATGATTTGAACATAGTTTATAGAATAACGCCTAATAAAATAGTAAAGTCAATTGACTTAAATTTATTAGTAAACAACATTTTCAATGTAGCATATGTTTCTAACGGAGCAGATTATGGAAATGATTACATTTACTACTTTCCGCAAGCAACAAGAAACTTTTTAGTAGGTGCTACTTTTAAGTTTTAAACCTTAAAAAGCATTCTCTTTTATAACGAGTTAGATTTATTTTCTAACTCGTTTTTTTATACTTCAATTTAAAGAATATAGAAAGCGCAATTATTGAAATAACAATCCATAAAATATCAATAAAAAAAACCACATTGTTAGTTTTTAAAAGGTAGACACTCCATCCACTTAAAATAATTCAATCTACAACCTCAATTCGCTTTTTTTTTAGATATACTATTAAATTTCAAAACTAAATAGCAGTGATTTGTCGTTTCGACACTAGGAGAAATCGCACCATATTGCTCATACAATTCTCAGAACGAGATTTCCTGTTTGCCGACAGGCAGGCTCCTCATAAAAAATGACTCCATTATAATTTTCTTTTTTTGCTTATAAAAAACACTATACAACCACTTTGCCTACATTGTTGCGAACCAATAGAGAACTATATTATATATTGGAGTTACCAACAACATCCAACGCCGTATTTCTCAACATTACTTTGATAGTCAAAACTCCAAAAAATCATTCGTAGGGAAATATCAATGCTATTATTTAGTTTATTATAAAGGATTTGAAGATGCTGTTACTGCCATTACCGGAGAGAAAAAATTAAAAAAATGGCGAAGAGAAAAAAAGAAAAAACTAATTTCTGACTTCAATCCAAAGTGGGAGTCTTTGAATGATCAGGTTTTCTAGTCATTTAGAATCCCTTTAGGGTGAGAAACCCCGTCATTAATGGCGAACTATTTGATTTTTATCCAATGAACATGAAGTGCTTACTAGTATACAATTTCTCACATACATTCGAAATGACTACTCTTTAAAAATAATAACCTGACACATACTAATCTCTCTTTTTAAGGCTACATAAAAAGTTGTTCTTCAATAGTCTCAAAAACCATTTTATAATATGCTGATGTATATGGAACGAATTTATCCAACTTATTTTTAGCTAAAAGTTCTTGCTTGAAATCTGAAATAGATATCAATTTGACCTCGGAAACTTCTTCTGACTGTAATACAATTTCTTCCACTTTTTTATGCAACTTTGCGATATAAATATAATGAAATTCCCGATCTATTAAAATTTCTGAATGTTGAATATCACTCGCATAAGACCCTATTTCTTGTAATTGCTTTAATGCAATCTCTACTCCTAATTCTTCGGACAATTCACGTTGCGCAGCATCTAGCGCTGATTCACCAGCACCAATATGTCCCGCTACCGAAACATCCCATTTATCTGGAAAAGTATCTTTATCAGCAACTCGCTTTTGAATTAAAACTTCACCATCATCGGTATATAACCAAACATGTATACACGAATGCCATACGCCCAATCTGTGCGCGTCAAATTTCATAATAGACGCACCTGTAAGATTTCCTTCTTGATCTACAATAGCTATTAATTCATCCATTTATTGATTCTTTTTAGAAAATACATTAAGTATTATTGACTCTTTAAAAAAGTTATAAATCTCTTCCCAATCATTGTTTTATAAAGCAATATATTAGGATAATTCTTCTCTTTTTACCGAGATTACATCTGGGCCTAACTCCGTTTTATCATTTATAAAAATTCTTTTTGTACCTAAATTTTTTTGCCAACCCAACATCTGTTAACCGATCCCAATCACAAAGGAATTATTCAAATCATACTCCTGCGTAAAATAGTGTTGTAATAATCCGGTCTTTGGCTTCCGAGTTGCAGCATTTTCATGCGGATATGTTTTATCAATAAATTCTTCTTTAAAAACCACACCTTCTTTTTTGAAAGTATCTATGACTCTTTTATGGATAGGCCAAAATGTGTCTTCCGGAAAAAAATCAGTTCTCAGCCCATCCTGATTTGTAATCATCACATGATCAAATTCAAGTTCTCGCGCAATCTTTCCTAAAAAAGATAAAGCCTTCGGATAAAACACCAACTTATCAAAAGTATCGATTTTTTCATCCGTTGTTTCTTTTATAATAGTTCCATCTCTATCGATGAACAATATTTTTTTCATTTTAATTCTATTTTTTGTTCTTTCCTTAATTCTATCTTCCACTAGTTTATCAGCCATTTAATTAACTATTTTACGATACACTTCTAATCGCCTTTTCTAAAATTCCTAGTACCTGAATTAATTCTTCTTTTATTATGGTTAAAGCTGGTGATAATTGCAACACATGACCTTGTGAAACCTTAAAACTTAAACCATGCTCCAAAAAACTATACATTACTTTTTCAGCCTCATTGGCTGCGGGTTCTCCAGTACTTGAGTCGGCCAAATCAACGGCCCATAGCAATCCCATTCCCCTAATATCCAAAATAATAGGATATTTACTCTTTAGAATATGTAGTTGCTCTTCCATCCATAATGCATCCCGTGCTACTTTCTCTAGAATTTTTTCCTTTTCAATAAAATCTATAACTGCTTGTCCTACCGCACAGCCTAATGGACTTTTTTCATATGTAAAATGACCTAAGGAAATATCTTGAGCGACGTTATACTCATCACGACAAACCATTGCGGCAAAAGGAATTATTCCACCTCCAAGACCTTTTCCCAAACAAAGAATATCTGGTTCAATTCCGAAATTCTCAAAACAAACATTTTTCCAGTTCTACCCAAGGCAATTGGAATTTCATCTAGAATCAACAAAACATGGTGCTTATCACAAATTTCTCTAACCCGTTTCCAATATTTTTTTGTAGGGATTTGAAAATCTGTATTGCGCACTTTTTCAGCAATAAAGGCACCGACTCCTCCTTCTTTTTCTATCATATATTCCAAATATTCTGCTGATTTCATTTCGTCTTCAAAGAATCCGCCTTTTTGCATAGGTGGAGGAATACATATTGTACCAGGCATCATAGGGCCCATATTTTGGCGGAAAACAGCTTCTCCTCCGGCACTAATGGCATCTAAAGAAGCGCCATGAAATGAATCCCAATAGGAGACTACTTTATGTTTTCCTGTTACAATACGAGCTAATTTCAAGGCGATGCTTACAGCAGAAGTTCTTCCTGGAGCAAACAAGACTCTGTTTAAATCTCCTGGCAATAAAGACGTTAATTTTTCTGCAAAACTAATGGCTATTTTATTTGTAAATCTTCGAGTTGAAAATGATAACTGATCTAATTGTGCTTTAATTTTATCAACTACATACGGATTAGAAAAACCCACTTGATGCACATTATTTCCATGAAAATCTAAGTATCTCTTATTTTGAATATTTTCAATAGAAGCCCCGTCACAGGTTCCTAAGACATCCAAACAAGGTGTTGACATCGCTTGATATAAAAACACACGCTCATCGGACGCTAATAATTGCTGCGTTTCTTCATCAATAATATTTCTCTTCTTCCAAATTAAGCGTTCTTCTGAAAGATTTACATCACCTTCTGTTTTTAATACTTCTTGTTTCATTGCCTTCTATTTTAATTAATTTTTTGAAATATACTGTATCCAAGAACTTATTTCCTGTGTATGTAATTTATAATTAGCAATCTCCTTTGGCAGAATCGCTGGATTCTTCAATTTAGTAATCTCCTTTTCTACTTCTGCTTCCGAAGAAAAATAGTTACTCTCAATTAATTTTTCTTTTAAAAAAGAAATAATCTGAGCCATTACAATTGGGCTAAACTCCGGATGGTATTGGACACCAAAAAAAGTAGCATTCAAATATTCAAATGTCATCGCTTGCACTTTTGAATGTGAATTATATGCCAATACTGTTGTATTCTCTGGAACTTCAGAAACTTCATCATAATGAATACACAATGCCCGATAATTATTCTCTCTTCCTTTGAATAATGGGCTTTTTTTACCCTCACGAGTCAATTGAATTGGGTTTGAGAGATCCAGTTCCAATCCGTTATTACTTTTCGCAACGCTTCCACCAGCTACAACAGTTGCTACTTGTAACCCCCAACAGCTGCCATAAAATGGAACACCGCTTTTAAAAATATTTTCTGCAAAATTTAATTGTTGCGTAACAGTAGGAATTAAGTCTAGAACACTTAATGAACTTCCTGTCCATAAAACGCCATCATACGCTTTCAATTTTGTAATGGAAGGGAGTATCTTTTCATCATCAGCAGGAAATACCACATCAATTTCTGCATATGGAACTATCTCATTCAGCATCTCACTAAAAATTTGGTAGTATGGTTTAATTCCAAACGCACCTCTTTCTAATCGTGTTTCCCTATTATTTCCTTCAACAACTAAAAGTTTCATGTGTCTATATTTATTGTTTTTCATTTGTCACATGGTTCAGCCATATTAGTCATTTCCTCGGGTGTGTAAGCCTTTATACATGGATGTTTCATCTGTTTATATTTATTTTTTGTTTCGTCAGATACTGTTCGCGATTAATAATTTCATTGTATCATAAAATTTTTAACATGCTCGTTTCATTATTTAATATATGTTAAATCGCCCGATTGAGCGGCTCTAAATAAATTTTCCAAATCTTTAGCATCTACTGGTTTTGCATTACTCGGAGTCGACGGATCTTTAAATGCCATTTCACCTATTTGTATTGCCTTCTCATTGTCAACACCAATCTCTACAAGCGTATTCGGAATATTTAACGCCGCTCTTAAAGCAATTAAATATGCGATAACAGCATCTGCTCCTAAACTTTCTAAATCTAACACCTTAGCCAAATAGTTCATTTTTTCTTCAATAACATCGCTATTTTGGGCTAGTGCATAAGGCAAAATAATTGCATTTAACAATCCATGTTGCTTGTTATAAATTGCCCCTAATTGATGCGCTACAGAATGAACCGATCCTAATCCTTTTTGAAAAGCAGTCGCTCCCATGGAAGCAGCTACCAACATTTGTCCTCTTGCTTCCAAGTCATTTCCATTTTTAAATGCTTTTGGCAAATACTTAGCAATTAATCGGATCGCTTCAACGGCAATTCCTTCAGCCATTGGATGATACCCTGGAGCACAAAATGCCTCAATGGCGTGTACCATGGCATCAACCCCTGTCCAAGCTGTAATATGAGGTGGTAGACCAATCGTCAATTTCGGATCAGAAATAACAATTTCCGGCAACATTTTAGGATGGTAGATGATCTTTTTTGTACAATTTTCTTCATCCAAAATAACCGATGCACGACCTACTTCAGAGCCCGTACCGGCTGTTGTTGGTATCGCAATGATTGGTGCAATTCCGTTAACATCGGCATAGGACCAATTATCTCCTGCATCCTCAAAATCCCAAATAGATTTTGTTTGTCCAGACATAAAAGCAATGGTTTTAGCGGCATCAATGGCTGAGCCTCCGCCAAATGCAATTACACCATCGTGACCATGCTTTCTATAGTGCTCGACACCTTTCGTTACATTTTTCCCTGTTGGGTTTCCTTGAACATCACTATATACCGAAAAACTAATAGCACTCTTTTCTAAAGTGTTCAGTGCTGTTGCTACTATTTCCAATTTCACCAATCCTTCATCAGTAACAAACAACGGATTCTTAATCCCTATTTGTTTACACGCAGCTGGTAAATCTTCTATTCTATCAGATCCGAACCATATTGTGGTTGGAAAATTCCAATTTGTATTTCCTATTTCCATTTTATATTAATTCAACTATTATTTATATATTATTTTTCTATATGTCAGTAGATAATTTAATATTTAAAAAAACAACCTTATTAAGTCTCAACTGCGCTAATATTGATACAATTATTTGTAATTGTCGTTTTACCCACCTAGTAACTTGTTATTAATTCAATTTCTCTTAACTTTACGTACCCGGCTGTTTATTTGTATTGCTGTTCCTTATGTGCTTCGCAATTTTCTTGATAAACCTTTCGACTCCGCTCAGGGATCCATAAATCAAGACTTATTTTCTAAAGTGAAATGATCTTGCTCTAGTTACATGCTCAAATCCAAGTTTTGAAAGGGTTATTCCACGACCAGAATTTTTCACACCTGTCCAAGCCAATGCAGGGTCTAAATAATCACAACGATTCATAAAAACAGTACCTGCTTCTACTTTTGGGGCTAGTTTTGCTGCACTCTCCACATCTGTCGTCCAAATTGAAGCAGTAAGACCATATTTTGAATCATTCATCAGCGCAACGGCTTCCGCATCAGATGCAACTTTCATAATTCCAACAACAGGTCCAAAACTTTCTTCTGTCATGACTTCCATGGTATGATCTACATCTACCAAAACATGCGGAGATAAATAAGGAGTCCCCTCTTTGGATGCCGCGAATAAGGATTCATCCACCAGAGATTTCGCTCCACTTTCAATTGCCTTAGCAATTTGATTCCTTACAAAATCAGCAGCCTCTGTTTTTACCATTGGTCCTAAATTTGTATCTGTATTCATCGGATTTCCTAATTTATATTTCTTTGTCAACGCAACATATGCATCAACAAATTGATCATATAAATCGGCGTGCACATAAATTCTTTCAATTCCGCAACAAGATTGTCCGCTATTAAAAAATGCACCGTCTACCAAACTTTCAACACTCAAAGACAAATCAGCATCTGCACGCACATAAGCGGCATCTTTACCCCCTAATTCTAGTCCGCAAGGAATAAATTTATTATTCAGTGAATTTTGCACTGCAATACCTCCAGCAACCGATCCTGTAAAACACACACCATCAATTCTTGGATTGCTAATTAAAAGCGCTGTATCAGCATGATTCAAATGTAATATCTGAAAAACTCCTTTTGAAAATCCTGCTTTTTCAGCTGCCTTGGCATATCTTTCTGCTACTTGCGGTGTTTGAAACGAGTGTTTTAATACAATCACATTACCTGCCAAAAGCGCAGGAACAATAGCATTAACTGATGTTAAAAAAGGGTAATTCCAAGGACTTAGCACTCCCAAAACACCTAAAGGCACTCTTTCAGTCCATCTTTTATAGGCATCGCTATCTTCTATGATATGCGGCTCCAAAGCCTCTTCGGCAATCGAAACCATATAGTTTGCTCTCTCTGCAAAACCACTAATTTCCCAAGGAGTTTGACTCAAGGGTCTACCCATTTGAAAGGTCAACTCTGTTGCTATTTCATCTGTATCATCAATGATGGCATTTACAAATGCCGTTACATAATTTTTCCTTTCGACCATGGACAAATCTGCCCATTTTGAAAATGCTACACCTGCTAATTCTAAGGTTTCTTTTATATCTTTTTCTGTATGATTCTGAGTAGCACAATAAACAGAACCATCTACTGGCGAAATTGTATTTATCATTCTTTTAAATTATTTCAAAATATCTATTTAATTGCCAATCTGTTATGGCTCTTTTTTGCTCTTGATCTTCCCATTCTCTTGTATACGCATAGTGATCTACAAACACATCTCCAAACAATTCTCTTGCTGCTTCAGAAACTTTTAATCGCGCTGCTGCTTGCGTCAAGGTACGAGGTAATTGCAACTCTTTTGGGAAGTCTTTTTCATAAGCATTTCCAACAACACCTTCTGTAGGTTCTATTTTATTTTCTATCCCCCAAACTCCAGAACCAATTGCAGCGGCTAATGCCAAATATGGGTTTATATCTGCTGCAGAAACTCTATATTCTACACGTTGTGATTTTGCCGATCCTGATATGGCTCTTAGCGCACATGTTCTGTTATCTATTCCCCAAGAAGCATCTGTAGGAGCCCAAAACCCAGGAATTAATCTTGTATAACTATTGCAGGTAGAGGCTACCATAGACAATATTTCTGGCATTAATTTTTGCTGACCACCAATAAACCATCTCATTTCATCAGACATATTATTGGCTTTACTTTCATCATAAAAAACAGCGCCACCCTCTTTTTTCTGTAGCGAAATATGAATATGACCAGATTGCCCTGGATAGTCTTTAGACCATTTTGCCATAAAGCTTGCCATCATTTCATTTTGCTGCGCCCATACTTTGATAAAAGTTTTAAAAAATGCCCCATTGTCTGCTGCCCGAAGAGCCTCTGAATGTTCTATTGCTCCTTCTAAAACCCCTGGGCCCGTTTCGGTATGCAATCCTTCCAACGGCATTCCCATTTCTTCTGCCAAAGTCATAATATCATGATATAAATTGGCATGGCTAGAATTCCTTAAAATTGAATACCCATAGTTTCCTGGTGTTATAGGTTCCAAATTCTTAAAGTTTTTCTCTCGAATTGACTTCGGAGTTTCATTGAACATAAAAAATTCAAATTCTAATGCTGCCGCTGCCGCATAGCCTAGTCCATCCAATCGATTCAATACTTTTTTCAAAATAGATCTAGAGCAAACAACTGCAGCCTTACTCTCCGAAAAATCTACCAATACAATAATTGATTGATAATCTTCCGTAGGTAGCACTCTAAAACTAGCTGTATCGATGGTTCCTACCGAATCTCCGAACCCCTTCTTCCATCCTGTAAAAGAATCTTTTCCATACAAAACATCGTCAGAATCCCATCCAAAAATTACTTCGCAAAATGCAAGTCCTTTATCAACTGCTAAAAAAAACTTCTTTGTATTTACATACTTACCGCGCAATACTCCATCAATATCAACTACTGCCAATTTGATGTTCTTGATTTGATGCTCTTCGATATACTTTTTTATTCTCTCCAAGTTCATTTGTTTCTTGTCTTCCATGTCTTGAGTTTTAATCTTTCGTGTTGTGTTCTAAAGCAAATTCTTCTTCTGGAGATAGGATTAATCGATGTCTACCTACCACTCCAAAATAAATCAGTCCAAGGACTAAATATCCAACGGCAATAAATACTGCGGTTCTGTAGGACGAATCTTGTAGTTGAAAATAAATGGTTAATAAAGCAATGGCTATTGTTACCCATGCACCAGCTTTACCAAATGGACTTAAATAAGGTCGCTCTAAATTTGGTTGATTTTTTCTTAGTAATAGGAATGATCCGCATTGCAAAACATACGACAACATCGCACTAAAAACTGCAATATTCAATAATGCTCCCCCTATAAAAACTTCACTTTCATCTCCAGTAAAATATTTTGTAATCATCAACACTCCAAACCCAATCGCCGATCCAGTGATTAATGCTGTATAAGGTGTTTTTCGAGTTGTATGTGTTATAGACAATACCACAGGGAAATAACCTGCTCTAGACAAAGAATATATTTGTCGTCCAAATGCAAAAATGATTGTATGGAAAGAAGCTAACAAGCCTATTGCTGCCACAAAGGCTAATAATTTAGCTATATCACTACCAAACAGCACTTTAAATCCATCTAAAAGTGGTTCTCCAGATTGAGACAATGCAAAAGATCCTAATGAAATTGAAGAGTTCAACCATAAAATTAAAAACGCAGAAATGATTAAGGTTATAATTCCATATGTCAAACCTTTAGGCATATCCTTTTTAGGATCAACAGATTCTTCTGCTGCCAAGGGCAATTGTTCAATAGCAAGAAACAACCAAACTGCAAAGGGCATTGCCTTTAATGCGCCAATAATTCCCATGGGTAAAAATTCTCCGTGACCACCTTCTAATAGTGCCGCAGAGCCATCTTCGCCTAATTTTATATCCAATGCAAATCTTGAAAAATCAGCACTTCCAAGAGAGGATACCCAAAACACCATTAAACAACCAAGAGCCAATAGTGTTAGCACTACAGTAAAGCGAAAGGACAATGCGACACCAACAACATTCAATATGGTAAAGACCAAATAGAAACCGAACCACCAAAATGGTAACATATCGGAATCCGTTTCAAATATGGCTCCCATATAATTACTTAAGAAAAATACGATTACGGCTGGTGTAAGAATAAACTCCAGATTTTCTACCAAGCCAGTGAAAAAACCTCCCCAAGGCCCCATAGCAGATCTTGCGAACGAATAAGCGCCACCTGTATGTGGCAATGCTGGTGACATTTCAGCAACACTCTGTGTTAATCCTATGTACATAATGGCAATGATGATAGTGGCGATAAACATTCCGCCCCACCCTCCTGATGCCAATCCTAAATTCCATCCAGAAAAATGTCCTGAAATTACTGCTCCTACTCCCAATGCCCATAAAGACCAAACACCTGCGTGCCTCTTTAACTCTCTTGATTCGAAGTAGGATTTATCCATCTTCTTATACTTAACACCTTTACTCATACTTAGTTATTTTATAGACTGAATAATATACGGGGCTATTCTACCATATCCCGCATCGTTTGGATGTAAACCATCCTTAAATAAATCCTCATTAATTTTACCATCTGAATGCAACAAACCAGCTCCTGCATCGGTATAACCTACCTGTAAAGTTCCTGCTAATTGTGCAATTTTAAAATTCAGATTCAACACGCGCTCTTCATTATCCCTTCTTGGAAGAATTCCCAATAACAACACTTTTGCTTTTGGTTGTCTATTTTTAACAGCCTCCACAAATAATTTGATTCCTTCAATAATTTCTTTATCAGAATTGAGATGGAAATTATTAGTCCCTAGCATCGCAACTACATGTTCTGCATCAAAGCCATCCAATTCACCATGATAAACACGCCAGAGTGCATTTTCAACTCGATCCCAACCATAACTAAAATTGCGAATACCTAAATCACTCATATACGTACTCCATGAATTTGGACCATTACTCACAGGTCCTTTGGGTTCACCTCCCCAAAAATGCACAATAGAATTTCCGAAAAAGCTAACTCTTGGCGCAGATTTTTTATTAAGTTCTAATAACTCCCTATGTCTTTCTTCCCACTTATAAAAATGCCATTCTCTAGATTGTGTTACGGGAATAGTCGTCGAATACTTCCCAATGGGTTCATCAA
Organism: Urechidicola croceus; assembly: GCA_905181865.1. Taxonomy (GTDB): domain Bacteria; phylum Bacteroidota; class Bacteroidia; order Flavobacteriales; family Flavobacteriaceae; genus Urechidicola; species Urechidicola croceus_A. Next base: position 600,267 of record CAJIZG010000005.1, on the reverse strand, counting down.
GAATACTCCGCAACGCTTTCTCATAAGCATTCGCATAATGCTGCATGCCTAAATCATTTGGATGAATTCCGTCGACAGTACTATCTAAGTTTAAATTAATAGCTTCTTTAGTTAATAAATGAAGATTTGACACTCCTTCCGATAGTAACATGCCGAAGGCCTCTTTCATTGTTTTATTTAAATCAGCAACTTTCCTCTTTCTATCTTTATGAATCAACTCATCAGAATAACCTATATGCTCTACTAATAAAATAGGAATAGCAGGTTTTTCGGTTCTCAAAGTTCTCACAGCATTCAACACAAGTTGTTTAACATTTTCCAAAGAACGTCCCTCTATTACACTTAAATTTGGTAGACAATCTAACATATAAATCTTTGCATCTATACTAGTCATTCTATGAATCAACTCCGCTTCCAAACGCCCATTTCCAGAAAATCCGAGATTGATTAACGGTCTATCCATTTTACGTTCCAAAATAGCCGTCCAAGCCATTCCCGGTCGAGATGCACAGGCTCCTTGGGTAATAGAGGTGCCATAAACAACAATTGGTTTTTCAATTCTTTTTTTATGAGGAATAAAAAGTGCTTCTTTAGAAACTCCTATTTCAAGAGAATCGATAGAATTATACAAAGGTAAATACAACTGATACTCTCTTCCTTTATTGTGATATTGATCGTTTGGTTTTATATTGACAAAATTATATATCGCGCTTTTTCCTATTGAATAATTTCCTTTTACCCACACCCAAGCACCATCACTATTTTTGGCATACAAATCCAGTCCGCTCACGCCCGTTGCTGGCATATGTGGCATTGAAATAGCTCCCTGTAACTTATACTTAACTACTATATTACTGGCATTACTACGAAAACGAATAGATAATCCAGCCGTATTTTTTGAAAGGCTCCATACAGAATTTCTCACCTTTTCTTTGGCATCTATTGGTAAACGATCGAAAGGAGTTTCTAAATTTTCAGACCATGCTTGACCTTCAATTACATGTATATCGGAATCCTTTGGGTTCCACCATTTAACCTTTTCCGCTTCTCTCGTTAATTGAATAGTCTCCTTTTTAGTGGCCTCTGTTATGGTATAAAATGAAACCACCAAGGACACGATCGTAACCATACCCAACAGTCCCATTAGAAAATTAAATTTTCTATGAATCAACTCTTTAAAAATCAACTTTAACATTTCCTAATTATTTTGATTTCCACAAACTTTACAGTTTGAATTTTGTTTAATAGTAATCGTATGTATATCCATCGATCTCATATCCATCGTCAACAGTCTATTTTTCAAAGGTTCTCCAAAACCAGATAACAATTTAATTACCTCCATGGCACCGAAACAAGCAACCGCACAGACACCGCTCCAAACACTGGAAACTTACGCTTCCAAGCAGCAGGCTTATCAGGATACAAACAAGACAAACAAGCAGTTTCTCCAGGAAAAATAGTCATGATTTGCGCTTCTAACTCATACATGGCACAATCAACCAAAGGTTTCCCTTGTTGTATTGCCTCCCTATTCATTAAATAGCGTTCCTCAAAAAGTGGAGCAGCATCTAAAATAACATCTGCCATTCCAACCAATTTAGCCGCATTATTCTCATTGATATTTTCGGGTACACTAATAATGTTCAATCTTGGATTTAATTCTTTTAATCTCCTTTCCGCCGATTCCACTCTTGGTTTTCCCAACCAATCTTGTGTCATCAACAATTGCCTATTCAAATCGCTGTGTTTCACATTGCCTCCGTGCGCCAAAATCAAAGTTCCAACTCCAGCAGCGGCTAATTCATAGGCAACCACACTGCCTAAACCTCCACAACGAGAAACCAAAACAGTACTGTTTTTTAATCGTTCCTGACCTTCTATTCCATGATCAGGCACATCTAATTGCCATTCATAAATGGCTAATTCCTCTTGTGTTAACTTTTTCATTACCCTCCAGATATTGGTGACATTATAGTTACTTTATCACCGTCTTTTAACAACGAATTCTCTGCGTAATTGACCTGTGATTGATTGATCACTATCAAATTGGAATTTCTATAATTCCCTTTAGTATCAAACAATATAGCGCCAAATTCTTTGTCATATTTCTTTACCAATTGATCTAGTAAATTCTTAATCCCAACATTCTCTTTCAATTCCATTTCATCCGTTCCCGCTTTAGCAACATCTTTTAATTGAGCGGTGTATCGTAATTTTATCTTCATCGTCACAATATTTTAAATTTCCAAAGGATTTAATTCTTTAATCGATCCTTCTTTAAATAACAACACTCTACTTGCTAATTTTACAGCTTCCATTTTAGAATGAGATACATGCACAATAGTGATATCCAAGTTTTCTTTTAACTCAATCAGTAAATCATACATTTGTTCCTTCGTATCTTCATCCAATGCGCTTAGCGGCTCATCTAAACACAAAACATCAGGATAAAAACTTAAAGCTCTAGCTAATGCTACTCGCTGTTTTTCGCCGCCACTTAATCCTTGCGCCTTCCTTTCTAGCAAGTACGAAATATGCAATAAATCTGCTAATTCTTTTGTTCGTTCTTCGATTTTAGACTTTCCCCATTTTCTAATTTTCAATGCAAAACCAATATTTTGGGCAACCGTCATAGTTTCAAACAAGGCTCCATCTTGTGGCACATATCCAATCTCTCGCAATGCCGGAACCAAACTAGTAATTTCCTTTCCATTTAACCAAATTTCCCCTGACTTCAATTTTCGTAAACCGCAGATAGATTCCAATACAGTTGTTTTTCCACAGCCCGTTTTTCCCATCAAAACAATATAATCCCCTTTCTCAACCTTAAAATTTAGGTTGGTTAAATTAAAATCGCCTTGGGTTATATTTAAATCTAAACATTCAATCATCTACAGCATCTTTTTTGAATCACCAAACATTCGAACAATCATTAATACAGCAAATCCAGAAATAATCATAATAATAGAAACCGCCACGGCAGCTTCAATCTTACCCGTTGTAATTTCTAAATACACAGAAACTGATAGCACTTCCGTTCGCATTCTCGTAGAACCAGAAAATATTAATAACGGTCCAAACTCTCCTAAGGCGCGAGCCCAAGCCAGGGCGCCAGCGGTCAAAATTCCGTTTTTTGCTTGGGGTAATAACACATAAAAAAAAGATTGTCTTTGGTTACAACCCAATGTCAATGCTACCTGTTCTTGTCTATTATTAATTTGCAAAAATGTGATATACATCGTTCTAATCGCAAAAGCACAAGCTACCGTAAACTGCGCAATAATCACGCTAACAACCGTAAACGAAACACTGATTCCAAACAGATCTAAAAAGCCTTTTAAAGGAGTTTGATTGAATAAAATCAACAAACTCAACCCAATCACTAAGGGTGGTAATATGATAGGAATATCCAGTACTGCATCAATAAATTTCTTAAATCGAAACTCATATCGCGCCATAAAATATCCTAAAGGAATCGCCACAATCAAACTCAGAATCATAGTAATTGTACAGGAAATTAAACTCAGTTTAATTGAATACTGAATTTCCTCACTTTTTAAAGCATTGATTATCTCATTTGGACTGGTATAAGACATATCCGCCAAAATCAACACCAATAAGAAAATGACATACGTAAACGCAATAACACCCATAATTAAAAAAAATGGGCGATCTGATTTAACAGTTAACGTCTTTGTCTGTGCGTAGTTACTTTTGATACTAACTTTGATTAATTAAGAGTTTGTTCCTTGCTAAATTCCCATGTAAAACCATTATCTAAAAAAACTTCTTTAGATTTCTCATCTGTAATCGTTTTTAACAATCGCTTTGTCAAATACCTGTTGTTAGATTTTAAAGACACACCAAAATTCTGTAGCGCCATCGCCTCCTTTTGAGTCAACCGAACAATATCGATTTTATTTTTTATCTGAGCTACATTCGCCTCATAAACCACGACGGCATCCAAAGATCCCGTTCGTAGTTGATTTACCAATAAATCTGCCGTTGGTGTTTGAACACGTACATTTGAATAAACTGATTCCCACAGATTTTGACTTTCTAATAATTTCTTGGTTAAAAACCCTAAAGCGCTTAACTCATGATTGCACACGCCTAATTTCAAATCAGCCGTTGACAAATCTTTTAATATCTTTATTTGTAATGGGTTTCCTTTCGGTACCGCAATTATAATATCCGTTTTTGAAATATCTGTAATATCACTAAAGCGATCTTCCACTTGCGTCATAAATGAAACGTCGCAGGAAAAATACGCATCTGGTTCTTGACCCGCTTTCATTTGAGACACTAATATTCCACAACCAGTGTATACTCTAATTACGTCAACACCTTCACGTTCCTCAAATTTTCGAACCGTATTATCAATGGCAGCTCTATTAACACCTCCACTGTAAAATAATAATTCTGGCGTCTCACTCCATTGATCCCCTTCAATGGCCTCATATCCTAACCTATCAAAAACAAGTAATCCTTTATCTTTTGCAGCGAGATATCTTAAAAATTTTAATGCCTCAGTTGGCTGTTTCGAAAATTTCAGAACTCCAATGGTAATATTTTTTATGTGTGAATCAAATTCAGGTATCGTTACAATTTCCAAATCATCATATTGATTTGCCGTAGCATCCCAAACAATTCCAGCATCTACCGCTTCCAACTTTATATTATTCGCGACTTCAACTACCGTTGGCATGAACACCGTTGCATTCTCTTTAATCGCTTCCCAGTGATTGGATTTCGTTAAAATATTTTTCATCAACCTTCCAATAGATGCGGCTTCTGGGTTTGCTATCGCAACTTTAATTGAGGCAACTTTTAAATCTTCAACCGATTTAATACCCTTTGGATTCCCTTTCTGCACTGCAATAACGGGCTTAATTTTAGCCAGCGGTTGTGTTTCATCAATCAACCCATAATGTATCGCTTCATCTACATAACTTTTATCAGCGGCTACATATAAATCTCCTTGCTGTGCTATACGAATATTTGCTAGTAAAGTTCCTGAACCGCCAAATTGTAAATCAACGCGAATACCATACTCTTCATAGTATGATTTCGCTACTTTTTCTAACGCTGGTTTGATTCCTGCGGCACAATATAAAAGGATTGATTTTTCTTCTTTTTGCTTCTTACACCCCGTAAGAATCAGGATTAGAATAAAAAATAGCGACGTATAAAATTTAGTTTTTACCAACATTAAGATTACTTTATTTTTATTTTACAAATTGTATGTCGTCAAACAAATTTGAACTTTTTGAGTTAAAATTTAAGAGAGTACTCTTACAAATTTAATTGATTTTTTTGGAACTGTTTTTTTCTTGCTTGTAATGTTCTGTTTTAATCAATTTCCGTTGTTTTAATTTCTTCTGTCCATTTCCAAAATAGACATCTGAAGGAGTTAGGTTTTCTAAAGATTCATGATATCGCTGAAAATTATAATACTTCACGAACTCTTCCATTTTAACTGCAAGTTGACCTGGACTAAAGTAATTATCCAATGTAACCACATTTTTCATGGAACGATGATATCTTTCAATCTTTCCTTGTGTCTGTGGATGTAATGGCTTCCCTCTTACATGATGAATATTTTTTTCTTGTAAATACGCTGCAAGTTCATTCGAGATATAACAAGAGCCATTATCTGACAGTAGTTTGGGAGGTCTGTTCTCAGGTAATTCTACTGTAAATAAAACCTTATCTATGGTGTTTTTTACATCTATCACTTTCATTGTTGAACATAACTCTCAACGAACAATGAAACGACTGTAATCATCTAAAATCGTTGATAAATAATACCAATCCCAACCGTAGATTTTAAAATAAGTAAAATCAGTTTGCCACATTTGATTTACAGAAGTGGTTTTGTCATAGAAGCTATCAGAGGCACTCATCACTCTGAATGAAGGAGTTGTAATAAGTCCATTAGATTTTAAAATGCGATAAACACTAGATTCACTAACGTAATAACGATAGGTATCGGTGATATGCCAAGCAAGTTCTCTGGATGATAATTCAGATTTCTCCAAGGCTATTCCAACGACTTTATCTCGGTCGGCATCATTAATTCTATTCCAACTATATTTTTGACTAGACTGTTTTCTTACTAAACCAGCATACCCATTATCCAAGTAAGATTTATACCACTTGTAAAATGTAGTTTTATTTACTTTAAGTTCTTTCAAGGTTCTGATGCCCCCTATATGTTTACGTTTTTTTTAGATAAAACGTGCTTTTAGTAGACACAAAAAACCCAAGCAATTTGCTTGGGTTTTTCAGTCTTGAGTTTTTCAATAATCGCTGAAAACTAATTTTCGCTATCTTCATTCTTTATTTTCAAAATTTCTTCAGAGTTTTTCTTTTTCATCCAGAAAAAAGGTGCTTTCCTCTTATTGCTCGATTTTCCCATATTTAAAATGACAGAAAATTCATGAGATCCATTGTTGTAATTAGAAAGTTCTGAAGTACTTGCGTCATAGGTATACCCTACTTTTAAATTATCTGTTACTCGTAATTGGAATAATCCAGAAATTGAAGTATCTATTCTATATGCAATGCCAAATTCTATTTTATCAAGCCATAAGATACTTGTAGAAATATCCGTAGAAAGCGGCGCACCGTTTACACCTCTTAACATAAAGGATGGGCGGAGTTTAAAAGCGTCACTTATATTAAATACATAGCCCGATGAAAGGTAAAATATCATCTCTTTTGAAGCATTTGATACCACGGTACTATTTTTGTCATAATGTGTCGTCTGCAAAATATTTACGGTCGATATACTTGCATAAAACCGATCGGTATAGTAAAAAGCTCCTGCGCCAATATTTGGGTTAAATTCATTTAGGTTTTCACTAAACAAAGGGTCGTTTTCTATCCCAAGTTTTAGTAAATCTACGTTTAAAAAACTACCGCCTGCTTTTAAACCAAAAGCGAGTGTAGAAGCTTCCGTTAGATCTATGGAATACGAAAAATCTGCATATACATGGGTTTCACTTGATACAAATACTTTATCGTTAACAATCGATAAACCCAAACCAACTTTTTTACCTACAGGGCCGTGTAATGAAAGTGTTTGTGTTTCTGGACTACCCGCTTCTCCAGCCCATTGACTGCGAAAATTAGCCGTAGCCGTAAACAAACCGTGACTCCCAGAGTACGCAGGGTTGATTAAACTAAAGTTATTATAATACTGTGTGTATAACGGATCTTGTTGTGCATTACTTTTTAAAATAATCAAAAAAGCACTTACAAATACAAGTTGTTTAAATACATTTTTCATAATTTTCTTTAATAATTGATGTATAACCAGCCTTTTACTATTTTACTTCCGCCATTCACACTTAATACATAATAGTAAGGTGCTGCAGGTAATTTTCTGTTTTTTCCAGAGGAAATACCATCCCAATAATTTTGGTAATTGTTGGATTCATACACCATATTTCCATTTCGGTTATAAATTTGGATCCGGTTATTCGGATATTTATGAAGACCCATAATGATAAACTCATCATTGTTGCCATCTCCATTTGGAGAAAATCCTTCCGGTATTTCTAAGGCCCCTTGATCGCTAACATCTCCTATACCGTTGCGGTCTATATCTTCTTGGCCAGAATTACTAACACGTGGACTATTATCAGTAGCATTATCAACACCATCGCCATCTATATCGTCATCACAATCATCTGCTATTAAATCACCATCTATATCATCTCCTGTTAAGGTAAGTATTGCTGTTTCAGTAGCTGTGTTTCCATAAGAGTCTATTACTGTTAAGGTAATAGTATAATCTCCTAAGTTTGCACAATCAAAATTTGTGCGATCAATACGTACACTTGACAGACTACAATTGTCATAACTTTCATCTATAAATTCTTCTGCAGTAACAGAAATAGTGCCTGTTTGATCTAATGTAATAACTACATCTTTAGTGACTACTTGTGGCGCTATGTTATCCTCTACTGTAATGATAGTAGTTGCTGTAGTGCTATTTCCAGATAGATCTGTTACCGTTAAGGTAACTGTATTCCCTCCTAAACTTTCGCAATTAAAGGCATCCTTGTCAATGGTCATTGTTGCTATTGAACAATTATCAGTTGAACCATTATCAATTTGTGCTGCTGTTATACTTGCCAATCCATCAGCATCTAATTGAACTGTGATGTCTTGAGTTAGTGCTGTTGGCTTAACAATATCTTCAATAGTTATAACTACAGTAGCTGTACTGCTATTCCCGTTTACATCAGTTACTGTTAAGGTAACGTTGTTTTCTCCTATATCGTCACAAGTAAAAGTATCCTTATCAATTATCATTGTTGCTATTGAACAATTATCGGTTGAACCATTGTCTATGGATTCTGCTGTGGTAGTTGCTGTTCCCAATTCATCCAACTGCACTGTAATGTCTTGGGCAACTATTATTGGAGCTATATTATCTTCAACAATGACATTGTCTGATATTGAAGTTGTACATCCGTTTGCATTTGTATAAGTGTAAGTTATTGCAATTAAATCATTTGTTACTAGGGATGCAAAACTATAACTTATTCCATTTCCATCATCAGTAACTCCTAACCCACTGTATACGCCGCCTGCAGGTAATCCTCCTGATAAGCCAGACTCTGATGAATTGGGACAAAATGGACTTGAAGGAGCTGTGAAGGTTACGTTTGGTAGTGCAAATACTTCAACATCATGTGATGCTGAATTTTTACAACCATTTCCATCTGTATAAGTATAGGTTAACATATGCATTCCTACTCCTGCTATTGCAGGATCAAAACGATACATTCCATTTCCAACATCTGTAACTCCTATTCCACTATAAACTCCTGTATCTCCTAATGATGTATCCTGTGCTGGCGCACCACCGCCAAGACTTGATTGAACACCTGCATTTACACATAAGTTCACAGGCGTTGTAAATGTAACCGTTGGTAATGGAAACACTGTAACAGAAACACTTGAACTGTTTGGACAAGGAGCTATGGTTGCATAGGTAACTGAATATGTTCCAGGGGTACTTGTAGAAACATCTATAATTCCTGAACTCGGGATAATTGATAAACCACCTGTACTTGAGAATGTCCCACCTGTTAAACCCGTAATGGTTGGCGTAGGGTCTGCAGCATCTGCACAAAAAGCAGCCGCTCCATAACTAAATGACGTATTTCCCAATGCATTGATAGTAACAGAAACACTTGAACTATTAGTACAAGTTCCTGCAGTTATATAGGTAACTGAATATGTTCCAGGGGTACTTGTAGAAACATCTATAATTCCTGAACTCGGGATAATTGATAAACCACCTGTACTTGAGAATGTCCCACCTGTTAAACCCGTAATGGTTGGCGTAGGGTCTGCAGCATCTGCACAAAAAGTAGCCGTATCATAAGTAAATGACACATTACATCCTGTAGTTAATGCACTTCCTGTTAAAGGGGCCAACAAATAACAATTTTCAGTAGTAGTATATTCATAAAGAGCAAAGTTATAAGTAGTTCCCGCTGCTAACGCTGTTAAATCTACTGAAGTACCTGTCCCGTTGTAAACGACAAAATTTTCGCTTCCAATTTGAGTCCCAATACCAACGGCTGCATTAGCCGTATAAGATACACGATCTAAAGGGTCTGCATTTATAGCATCCACTGCTCTGGCTAAAACCAAAATTGAATCTCCATTTCCTCTTGTCCAACCTATTGTCATAGAATTATTCTGTATTGAGGAAGATGTAAATGATGAAACCTGATCTACAGGATAAATGCAATTATCAACTCTATAGCCTGAAACCGCCATTTTTGTCTCTCGCAAAGAACGTGCGCTATCACCATCTGCTGCATTACCTGTCGGAGTTCCCTGATGATTAATACTTGGATTTGAAAAATAAGGAACTCGTGCATGACTAATTCCATCGTCATAATTGGATCCGCTTTGGTAGGCCATAACTGAACAATATTTGCCATCATCGTTTCCTGTCCAGCGCCAACCCGCTGAATAGTCATAAAAACCGGGACCTGGCTGAAGATTTTGTATTTTTGAATGACCTAGCCCCATATTGTGACCTATTTCATGAACTACAGTAAAAGTCCAACTAGCCTGTTGCACTCGATTTAAAGAAAACCCATAATTAGGAGACCCTCCATTTTCTGGTGAATCATTTAATAACCACGCAAGCCCTCCTGTGAAACTAATGTGTCCTAATAAGATAACGAGGTCTGCAGCATAAGCGTCTCTTAAAATATGTACATTGTCCATAATTCCATCTGAAGTATACGTTAAATTATCCAAATCATCACCAGTATCGAGCTCTGTATAATCCACCTCAGCAGTGTGAACAAGTTCAAGCGTTAATAAAGAATTACTATTATTAAGGGCTAATTGTGATTTTTCCATTAACATACTAATGGTATTATTAATACCAGTTTCATTTTCAGTCGCCCATGCTGCTGCAGCTGGGGTATAAACAATTAATAACGTAACAATATCTTGAGTATTTTCATCATTTATTACAGTGGGTTTGTTTAAGACATTCTCTGTTTTTATGGCGGCATTTTTGTCAATAATTGGGTTTAGAGGTTCTGGTTGAATCTTTTTTTTTAAATTATCCTTTTGTTGAACTTTTGATGGAGGGATTTTAGGAGAACCTCCTTCAAGAATTACTTGTTTTGATTTATCAATTTGCAATAAACGATAGGAGTTTTTTTGATGGTCAAACTTTGACCTATACAACTCATTAATTTCGGGTATTTCTATTGAAATAAAAGTTTTACCATTAGATGAAGATATTAAGCAATAGGCATAATTATACTCCAACAATTTTGCACGAATTAATAAAACACCGTTGACATCAACACTAATATTTTCTACAATGGCTTTGAATGATTTGTCATTAAATAAATCAAGTACAATTACATCTTTGATACTTATTTGATCTTTTTTTTGTAAAATTGGGTTGATTTGAAGTTCTCTAACCCTTTGTGCACTGTTAAATTCTGAAGCAGACTTACCTTTTGAAATATGAATTTCTGTTTGTAAACTGGCATGGGGATCGTTTAGATTAAATACTTCTTGTGCATTGATGGTATTGGCAATAAATAAGAGTAATAGTAAAGATATATTTTTTATCATAATAGATTATTTTTAGGGATATATTCTTACGGGCAAAGGGTTCTATTACATACCTTCAGCCTAATTTTAATTTTTAAGGTAGGTTCTAAAAATTGATTTTTTTCCGTTTCTCAAAAAAATAAGCACCTTTTTTTATCTTTTTGAAAAAAATCTCCTTCAAATCTACTAATAAAATATTGATTTCAATAATAAATATTGAAATTTTATCTACCTATCTATCTATCTATCAGGAAATTATTTTCAGTTTTTTAATCTGTTCATATCTGAATAAATGGTAAGTTAGGTTGATTAGCCCTATTATTACCGTTGCTCTTACTGTATGTCGTCAAAGAACTTTGTTCTTCAGCCTTGTGCATGTCGTCAAACAAATTTGAACTTTTTGGGTTAAAATTTAAGAGAGTACTCTTACAAATTTAATTGATTTTTTTGGAACTATTGTTTTCTTGCTTGTAACGTTCTGTTTTAATCAATTTCCGTTGTTTTAATTTCTTCTGTCCATTTCCAAAATAGACATCTGAAGGAGTTAGTTTTTCTAAAGATTCATGATATCGCTGAAAATTATAATACTTCACGAACTCTTCCATTTTAACTGCAAGTTGACCTGGACTAAAGTAATTATCCAATGTAACCACATTTTTCATGGAACGATGATATCTTTCAATCTTTCCTTGTGTCTGTGGATGTAATGGCTTCCCTCTTACATGATGAATATTTTTTTCTTGTAAATATGCTGCGAGTTCATTTGAGATATAACAAGAGCCATTATCTGACAGTAGTTTGAGAGGTCTGTTCTCAGGTAATTCTACTGTAAATAAAGCCTTATCTATGGTGTTTTTTACATCTATCGCTCATTGTTGAACATAACTCTCAACGAACAATGAAACGACTGTAATCATCTAAAATCGTTGATAAATAATACCAATCCTAACCGTAGATTTTAAAATAAGTAAAATCAGTTTGCCACATTTGATTTACAGAAGTGGTTTTGTCATAGAAGCTATCAGAGGCACTCATCACTCTAAATGTAGGAGTTGTAATAAGTCCATTAGATTTTAAAATGCGATAAACACTAGATTCACTAACGTAATAACGATAGGTGTCGGTGATATGCCAAGCAAGTTCTCTGGATGATAATTCAGATTTCTCCAAGGCTATTCCAACGACTTTATCTCGGTCGGCATCATTAATTCTATTCCAACTATATTTTTGACTAGACTGTTTTCTTACTAAACCAGCATACCCATTATCCAAGTAAGATTTATACCACTTGTAAAATGTAGTTTTATTTACTTTAAGTTCTTTCAATGAGCGGTTCTCATCTTTTAATCCTTTTACGTCAGAAGTGTTTGCTTCCCGCATAGTATCACCTGACAACCTTTTTTTACCAGCTTCCATGAAGTCTTTACTCCATTTGTACTATAAGGCCTGGGCTATCCCTTTTTTACGACATAACTCTGCAATGGTGCTTTCACCAAGCATTCCATCAATAACTATTCTGATTTTTTCTTCTGAAGCGTAGTTTCTTCTTGTTTTTTTTAGTTCACTAATTAACGAACTAGTATTCTTCTTTTTAGACATATCATTTGCTTTTAAAGGTTAATAAAAATAATAAAACCTATCTCTTAGATAAATCCCTTTAAAAGTTCACTTTTTGCTGACGTTATACAATAAATTAAAAACAAATCAAAAACTGATAGTTAGCATTACATAAAATAACACCTAATATTTACTGCAAAAATATCACTTCCTTTTTTCACAGTATTCTTGATGCACCCCCTATGCACTCATTTGATTGAAATGAACAGAAACTATACTATTGCGTATTAACTTTTTTACATTTTTGAAAATATTCGGATTATATCTAAATTTTTATAACAATGAAATTTGAACCGATTTCGACCTATTTCGTTGAATACATTGAGTTGTAATATAATGATCTCTAGAATAAAAGAAACGAAAGTAAAGGTTAAGAAAAGTATCTTCTTCCTTTAATTCTATGCCCATGGTTTATTTAGGAATTAATTAAAACAATTGTTCTGATTAACTCTTAAAGTAGGGGGGGGAATGGAGGTAAAATCAGAATAGTCCCAATAAGAATAGTTAAGCCTATTGTGGCAGTTTTTAAATGCGAAAAACTTCTGATTTTAACATCGTAAATTTCATTCTTGAGAATTGTTTGAGTTAATCCGTTATTTTCTAAAATAACGGCTGTTTCATCTACAGAAATTAATAGCCCTTTAATTCTTTTTTTGTCAAGTTTTTTTACCTCTATTTTTCTAAGTGTTTGATAAGGTAAGTTATGATAACTTATTGTATTAAAACTGACACAACTTTGAAACAAGATTGATAATGATAGTAAAAAGACAAGTTTTTATCAATTATATGAAAAATGGAAGTATCAGTAAGGTAAGGGTTGACGAAAGGAATAAGATTATTGAAACAATAATAGTTTTAAACGAATAAAATCGAATCAATGTATTAGATTTAAACCCTTACTTAATTAGTAGGGGTTTTTATATTAAAGGCATATCCTCCTCCTTTAATTCAGCTATTTCTAAACCTCTTAAATAGGTTAAACTTACATTTATAGATGAATGCCCCATAGCTTTTTTACCTGTAAATTAAGTAGTTAGGAATTATTGGGCTACTTATGGAATAGGATAGTAATATGGAATCTCTTATATTTGAGAAAATTCTGTTACAGAAATACAAACAAAATAGTTGAGGTTCATAGTTTTAAAACTGGTAAGTATTTGGAGAAGTACTTGCCTAATATAGAAACAGAATATTAAGATTATAAGGAATTACTATTGTAAAAAAGTGCTTTTTTCCATTAAGTTGACTAATGGTTGACTAGAAAAGAAATAAAAAACCCTCAACATCCTAATTATAAGATTATTAAGGGTTTAAGTGGTTGTCCCACAAGGACTCGAACCTTGAATGTCGGTACCAAAAACCGGTGTGTTACCAATTACACCATGGGACAATTTCGGGTGCAAATTTACTGCAATCTTTTAATTTCACAAACATTTTTTTACTTTTTTAAAACAGGTGTTACTTTTAAAATCTATTTAATACTTAATCAGCGATTACACCGTTTTATTGCATGACTTATTTTTAGTAAATTTGCGATTGATAAAATCAACTTATGCCTTCAATGAACTATATTAAACTAAATACAATCCTTGGCTGGACAGTATTTGTAGTAGCCCTGCTAACTTATACCCTTACCCTGGAACCTACTGTTAGTTATTGGGATTGCGGTGAATATATTTCAACAGCCGTAAAATTAGAAGTTGGCCATCCACCAGGTGCACCGCTATTTCAAATTCTTGGAGCATTTTTTGCCATGTTCACTTCAGAAGTAACTCAAATTGCTACAATGGTTAATTTCATGTCAGCTTTGTCTAGTGCGTTTACTATATTATTTTTATTCTGGACAATTACGGCATTAGCAAAGAAGGTCATTTCAAAATCCGATGACATATCAGTAGCAAATTCTTATGCTGTTCTAGGCAGCGGACTTGTAGGGTCGCTCGCTTATTGCTTTTCAGATAGTTTTTGGTTTAGCGCTGTAGAAGGAGAAGTTTATGCAATGTCTTCCTTTTTAATGGCATTGCTTTTTTGGTTAGCCATTCGATGGGAAGCTGAGATGCATAAACCCAAAGGAAATAAATGGCTTTTAATCATCAGTTTTGTAGTTGGACTTTCGTTTGGTGTACATATACTTTCGCTATTGGTAATTCCATCAATTGTATTTATTTACTTTTTTAAATATTATAAGGATATTTCAAGAAAAAAATTCATTATTGCCAATATAGCAGCAATAGCAGTATTACTTTTTGTTTTTAAATTTTTGTTCCCTTTCACGCTTAAATATTTCAGTGCTTTAGAATTGTTCTTTATTAATAAGATTGGGCTTCCTTTCAATTCTGGAAGTATCATCGCTTTTCTAATTCTTATCGCTGCGTTTTATTTCGGAATACGATATACGAGACAAAAGAATTTAGTTCAGGCTAATACACTTATCCTTTCAGTTTTATTTGTAATGATTGGGTTTTCATCATGGCTCATGCTTCCGATAAGAGCTAATGCAAATACAACGATTAATGAAAATAACCCCTCAAGTGCGCGAGAATTACTTGCCTACTACAATCGCGAACAGTATGGAGATGCCAGTGTATTTTATGATAGTTACTATTCAATGCATACAAATGAAAGGCAACAAAATAAGAGCAAACCATTTAGAGATGACAAGCCCAAATATGAGAAAGACGAAAAGGCTGGAAAATATATTATTGTAAATGACTACAAAAATGTACTGCCAAATTACAGCGGTAAGCATAAGGGATTGATTCCAAGAATGGTCTCCCCATCTCCCACTACAGTTCAATATTACAAGTCTATAGCCGGCATTCCTCAAAGCAGTAATCGAAGACCAACTTTGATAGAAAATCTGAAATTCATGATCGATTTTCAATTTGGCTATATGTATGGAAGATACTTTATGTGGAATTTTACAGGTCGTCAAAATGATATTCAAGGAAATTTAGATCTTCATAATGGAAATTGGCTAAGTGGAATTAATTTTATTGACGCTATTCGGTTAGGCCCTCAAACAAATCTTTCCGATGATATTGCAAATAATAAAGGTCGCAACACCTATTTCTTCTTTCCTTTAATTCTTGGAATTATAGGCTTACTTTTTCATCTGAAAAATGATAAAGAGAATTTTTACACATTACTACTCTTTTTCCTCTTTACAGGATTAGCGATTATATTTTATACCAACCCCAAACCATTTGAACCTCGTGAACGAGATTATGCAGTAGTTGGCTCATTTTATGTTTTTGCCATATGGATTGGATTTGGAGTGATGGCAATTTTTAAGACAATTAAAGAGTTTGCACCTAAAAAAATGGCAGCAATTGGAGTCACAGTTGTTACGTTAATTGCCGTACCTGTTTTAATGGCTGCACAAAACTGGGATGACCATGATAGATCTAATAGATACACCTCTCATCTAAACGCAAAAGCCTATCTAGACTCATGTGCAAAAAATGCAATAATGTTTACTATTGGAGATAATGACACGTTCCCATTATGGTACATGCAAGAAGTTGAAAATTATAGAACGGACATTAAATTGATAAACACTAGCCTTTTTGCAACAGCTTGGTATATCGATCAGATGAAAAGGAAAACTTATAAAGCAGATCCTATTCCATCTCAATTAACCCATAACGAATATAAATATGGTACCATGGATGTGGCATATCATTACGAGTTACCTCAATTTAAAGATAGCATTATTACTATTGACTATTTTATGCGATGGATTCAAAGTAAAAATGATGTAACCTATATTGAAACTCAGAATGATAAAAAGGAAAAAACGTATCCTACAAATAAAATTAGAATCCCAGTGGATAAAGAGGCCGTCTTAGCCAGTGGCCTCGTTAAATCTAAAGATGCTGATTTGATCGTTCCTTATATTGATATAGAAATTGACAAAGGAGGAATTACAAAAAATAGAATTTTAATGTTAGATATTTTAGCGAATAACAATTGGAAGCATCCAATGTACTTTACTGGTGGCGCATCTGCAGATGACGAATATATTTGGCTAAAAGACTACTTACAGGCAGACGGTCTGGTCTTTAAATTTGTCCCAATAAAAACTCCGTTAAACGGAGCAAGTTTGTTTGACATGGGGCGTTTAGATACTGAAATGAACTATAATTATTGGAAAAATGTTGATTGGAAAAACATTAATGATGGTAAGATATATATTGATGTAGAAACTCGTAAAAATGCAGTTTCCCTGAGAAACAATATGATGCGACTTGTAGATGTTTTAATGAGAGAAGGAGATACCATTAAAGCGGAAGAAATTCTAGATCTTTCTTTAGAAAAATTACCAATTGATGGCTTTCTACATTACGGAATGACATTGGGAATGCCAGATGCCTATTACAGAATGGGTGAAATTGAAAAAGCTCGAAAATTAAACGACCAATTGGCAGAGAAATTTACTCAAAACTTGCGCTACTATAGCACTTTTGATGAGCAATTAATTAATATTGTTTTTGACGAAATTAAAACGAACCTACTCATGTATAACCAACTAATTCAAACAGCACTAGTATTTGACACTGAAGAATACGCAACTTCTGCACGAGAAAAATACAAAGAGCACTTAGATTTATTCAATAATTTTTTGAGCGAATAAATCATGAAACCTTATTTTATTAAAACTCCCAATTGGATTCGAAAATTATATTCGAATTTCATTTGGAGTTTTACTAATTCCAAAAAAGAAATCTACCTTACTTTTGACGATGGTCCTACGCCTGAAATAACAGAATGGGTACTAGAAATTTTGCGCAAGTTCAACGCAAAGGCAACTTTTTTCTGCATAGGAAAGAATATCAAGAATCATCCTAAAATTTTTAAAAAAATTATTAAAGAAGGTCATTCGATAGGGAACCATACATACAACCATTTAAACGGCTGGAAAATTAATAACGCTAGATATATTGAAAATATATTGGAAACCAATAGTATGATCTCGAACTTGTCTATGGATAGGCAAGGTTTCTTCAATCACAAAAACTTAAATCTTTTTAGACCTCCGTATGGAAAAATTAAAAGAAGACAGTCCAAGGAGCTTATTAAAAGAGGATTTAAAATAATTATGTGGGATGTTTTAAGTGCAGATTTTGATCAGTCCATCACAAAAGAAAAATGCTTAAAAAACGTAGTTGATGCTGTTGAAAACGGAAGTATTATCATTTTTCACGACAGTGTAAAAGCCGAAATAAATATGAAATATACGCTTCCAAAAATTTTGGAACTATTCGATCAAAAAGGTTTTGAATTTAAAACAATTATACTTAAACGTACTGCTCCACCAAGTTAATAAGGGTATTAGCATCTTGCTCCCCTGTTTGGCGCCATTTCATTTCACCTTCCTTGTAAATAATAAAAGTTGGATTCCCTTTTATACGAAGTGCATTTGCTAAAGTTTCATTCTTCTCAACATCTATTTTTATCACTTTTGCTCTATCTCCCAAAGCCGCAGCAACATCGCGCAATACCGAATGTAAGTCGTTTGCTGCCTCTTCCCATTCCGTATAAAAATCTATTAAGACCGGAATATTCGAACCTATCAATTCTCCAAATTTTGCCATAGAATAAATAAAAATATTGTATGAATTTAACTATTAATTTTTTTAAAATATTACATCTCAACAACCTTTATAACAGGCAAATATAGCATTTTTAATATAAAAAGACTACAATAGTAAGTTATGCGAATGTTAAATACTTCTTAATTCAAAATTTTCTCACGACAACTTACGCTTCAAAGTAATAACCGTAATCTCTGGCCATATACCAATTCGACCTGGAAAAGCTAAAAAACCAAATCCTCGATTTACATTTATATAATTGCCAAACTCTTCATATATGCCTGCCCAATACTTATAAACATATTGTACTGGACTCCATCTAAATCCGGGGATTTCTATTCCAAATTGCATACCGTGCGTATGTCCACTCAAAGTCAAATGATAGGTGTCCTTATGATTTTTCACTTCAGATTCCCAATGGCTCGGATCATGACTCAATAAAATTTTAAAAGCCTCTTTTTCTAAACCTTCACTCGCTTTTTGCAAATCTCCTGCCTTCTTAAATCGAGTTCCCCAATTCTCCACCCCTACTAGGGCAATTTTATCTTCGCCTCTTTTTAAATCTACACTTTCATTCAACAGCAGGTTGAAACCTATTTTTGGGTGAATATCTTTAATCGCCTGAAAATTCTGATTCTTTTCATCCTCCGAATTAAAACTGACATACTCTCCATAATCATGATTTCCTAATACAGAATACTTCCCTTCTTTTGCTTTCAGCCTCTTAAAATAAGGAATCCAAGGATCCATTTCAGAAGCTACGTTATTTACAATGTCACCAGTAAATAAAATCACATCCGATTCTTGTTGATTAATTAAATCAATCCCATCTTTTATTTTTTCATCATTATCAAAACTACCACTATGCACATCAGAAATATGCGTGAGTTTAAAACCATCAAATGCTTTCGGTAGATCGTCAAAAAACAAGGTATGCTGAATAACCTTATAATTGTATCTCCCTTTTATTACTCCATAAATAATAGCTCCAAATGGAATTGCTGCTAAACTCAGCGCTACCTTACTCACAAATGCCCTGCGCTCTGGCATCATCACTTGAGAGGATTGAAAATAATTGGTAATTGTTTGTGTAATTCTAACCAAATCTTCTCCAAGTAAGACAATAATTGAAATCAATTTTGGAACCGTAGATAAAACCATAAAAGCAAAACTAAACATCAATCTATGAGACATTCCAGCAGAACGATCATGAACATGTAACTGATAGATTAAATTTGTTCCTACAAAAATAGAAAACAACCAATAAAGCCATAATCCTATTTTCGATTTAACCAACGTTTTTATTCCTTGAAAGGCATAGAAATCGATAATTAATAGAATTGCAATTAATAGTAACCATCTTAGCATAGTATCGTATTTTGGTAAAAATATCTCTTAAAAACTTCTAAAAACAAGCCTTCGAGTTAATCAATTGTTAAAAATCATTTCACTAATTTTAGTGCCCTTAATATATTTGGTATGCCAGAACAAAAAAGACTCTTTCTATTAGATGCGTTTGCGCTCATTTTTAGAGGTTATTACGCACTCATAAAAAATCCACAAATAAATTCTAAAGGAATGGATACATCCGCTATTTTAGGATTTACCAATTCGCTTTTAGATGTTATAAGACGTGAAAAACCAGATCACCTTGCAGTAGCATTTGATAAAGGTGGATCTTCTGCTAGGCGTGAAGCTTTTCCAGAATATAAAGCCAATAGAAAAGAAACTCCTGAGGCCATAAAAATTGCAGTTCCTTATATTCATAAGATATTGGAGGCGATGAATATTCCCATTATAGAAGTTCAAGGAATTGAGGCTGATGATTTGATTGGAACACTATCTGTTCAGGCAGATAAAGCCGGATATAAAACTTTTATGGTAACGCCAGATAAGGATTTTGCACAATTGGTTACAGAAAATGTAGTAATGTATCGCCCTGCAAGAATGGGGAATGGCATAGAAATTTGGGATGTTGAAAAAGTAAAAGCAAAGTTCGAAATTGAAGACCCAATTCAAGTCATTGATTATTTGGGAATGATGGGTGATGCAGTTGATAATATTCCAGGACTTCCTGGAGTTGGTGACAAAACAGCTAAAAAATTCTTGAAAGCCTATGGCTCTATGGAAGGCTTGCTAGCGAATACGCATGAGTTGAAAGGAAAGATGAAGGAGAAGATTGAAGCCAACAAAGAACTTGGTATACTATCTAAGCAATTAGCAACTATTATGCTCGATTGTCCTGTTGAGTTTCATGAAGAGAATTACGAACTTTCTAGTCCCGATTTTCAAGCGGTTGCAACTATTTTTCAAGAATTAGAATTTAGAAGAACACATGAAAATTTTAATCGTATTTTTAAGGCTCCTGCAAAACAAACCGAGGAAAGTAGTACTGATAAGAAAATAGAAATAGTTACAGGTACACCACCTCAATCTTCACCACAATTAGATTTATTCGCTATTCCTTCAGACACACCCGTAGAAATTATTAGTGGATTTCAAGAAGCAAAAAATACGAATCATTTTTATCAGTTCGTAACCAATGATTTGTCAAAATCTTTGTTACTTAAAAAACTGATGCAGCAAAAGTCTGTTTGTTTTGATACGGAAACAACCAGCCTAGACACAATGGAAGCCCAGTTAGTAGGAATCGCGTTTTCTTATGAAAAAGGAAAAGGGTATTACTTACCCATTTCAGAAAATCAAGAAGAAGCTAAAAAACAACTGGAAGTATTCAATCCCTTTTTTGAGAATGAAGAAATTCAAAAAGTTGGACAAAATTTAAAATATGACATCAAGGTTTTACGTAACTATGAAGTTACAGTAAACGGGCCCATTTTCGACACCATGCTAGCTCATTATTTAATCAACCCAGATTTGCGGCATAACGTGAACATATTAGCAGAAACCTACTTAAACTACCAACCTATTTCTATAGAAAAGTTAATTGGTAAAAAAGGAAAGAATCAGAAATCGATGCGAGATACGTCATTAGAAGATCAAACAGAGTACGCCGTAGAAGATGCGGACATCACTTTTCAATTAAAAGAACTTTTTGAAAAAGAATTGGCGAGCAATAACTTGTCTAATTTATTCAACGACATTGAAATCCCATTGATGAGTGTCTTGGCAGAAATGGAATTGGAAGGAATCAATATCGATGCAGCATTTTTAGGAAGCCTTTCTAAAGACCTAACCGCAGATATTTTAAATTTAGAATCTAAAATATACGAGGAGGCTGCAGTTGAATTTAATTTAGCTTCTCCCAAGCAACTCGGCGAAGTGCTATTTGATCATTTAAAATTGGTTGATAAACCAAAAAAAACAAAAACGGGGCAGTACAAAACAAGTGAAGACGTGCTCTCTTACCTTGCCACAGATCATGAAATTGCGGCACGAATCTTAGAATGGCGCGGCTTGGTGAAATTAAAAAATACCTATGTTGACGCCTTACCAAACGAAATCAACAAAACTACAGGCAGAATTCACACAACTTATAGTCAAGCGGTGGCTGCAACAGGCAGATTGAGTTCTAATAATCCGAATTTACAGAACATTCCGATTAGAACAGAGCGGGGGAAACAAGTGAGAAAAGCATTTGTTCCAAGAGATGAAAACTATACTTTATTGGCTGCAGATTACTCTCAAATAGAATTAAGATTGATTGCAGAATTAAGTGGTGATGAGGCAATGAAAACAGCCTTCCTAAACGGAGAAGACATTCATCGTTCCACGGCATCAAAGGTGTTTAACATTCCTATCGAAGAAGTTACACGGGAACAAAGAAGCAATGCTAAAACTGTAAACTTCGGAATCATTTATGGTGTTTCTGCATTTGGATTGAGCAACCAAACAGATTTAACCAGGAAAGAAGCCAAAGAATTAATCGACGCTTATTATTTGAACTTCCCAACCTTAAAGGCATACATTTCGAACCAAATCGATTTTGCCCGTGAACATGGCTATGTAGAAACTTTATTGGGTAGAAGGCGTTATTTAAAAAATATCAATTCTCAAAATTCAATTGTACGTTCTGCTGACGAACGAAATGCTGTAAATGCTCCCATTCAAGGAAGTGCCGCAGACATTATTAAAATCGCTATGATTAATATTCAGAAGATTTTAAAAGTAGAGAACTACAAATCTAAAATGCTATTGCAAGTGCATGATGAATTGGTTTTTGATATTCACAAAGAAGAACTAGAAGCCCTAAAGCCTATCATTAAACATGAAATGGAAAACGCCTACAAACTATCTATTCCATTAGATGTAGATATGGATATAGGCGACAATTGGTTGGATGCGCATTGATTTAGTTATTAGTTGTTCGTTGAAACAATGTCATTCTGCATGGAGTGAAGAATTTCTTCGGAAAATTTGAATGTGTTTCTTACAACTCCTAAATATATAATAATTCGCTATCTTTGAGAGAACAACTCCAAATTAATAGTTTAACGTACTAAATTCAATAATTATGAGATGATTTAATTCAATTGTTATCAATGTACCAGCAACCGATATCTGTGATAGTATCAAAAATTTTTATAATCTTTCGTGGCGTAAAAATGTAGTCAACAAAGTAGCCATTATAGGTAATAAAAAAGGGGGCGAACTTGGCGATAAACGTATTTTAAATGACGCTTTTCATGAAACACTCTTCTCTATAAATGATACTGCCATGACTTTCACTTACAATATCGACGATGGTCCGGGACCTACTTCTAAAGAAAATATAGAAGGATATATTGGTGAAGTTACTGTGTTTTAAGTTTCAGCAGATAACTCCAGTTTTGTATTGTGGACGTCAAAATAGGCATCGGCTAAAAGTGATAATATTGCAGATTTTTGCAATCCAATTTATTATGCGCTATTACAAGATTTAAAGATACATTTCTCCTAAAAAATAGCTTTCCACATTTCTTGTCAAAATATACTGAAACTCTGTTTGTTATCTAAATTTTAGTTTGTAGATTTGCACTCCCTTTTTAGAGGGATTAAATTATTTATTAACATACAAAAACTAATAGTGTAATGAACACATTAAGTTACAAAACAGTATCGGCAAACAAAGCAACTGTAAACAAAGAGTGGTTGGTTGTTGATGCGGACGGACAAACATTGGGTCGTTTTGCTTCTAAAGTAGCAATGCTAATTAGAGGTAAGTACAAACCTAACTACACTCCCCACGTGGATTGTGGTGACAACGTTGTAGTAATTAACGCTGACAAAATTCAATTATCTGGTAAAAAGTGGACGGAAAAATCGTACATCCGTCACACAGGTTACCCAGGTGGTCAAAGATCATTGACTGCTACTGAAATGTTTCAAAAAGACCCAACACGTCTCGTTGAAAAAGCAGTAAAAGGAATGTTACCTAAAAACAAATTAGGAAGTGCATTGTATAGAAACTTATATGTATACGCAGGAGCTGAGCACGAACAAGCGGCTCAAAAACCTAAAACATTTAACCTTAACGACCTAAGATAATTATGGAAATAGTACACAAAATAGGTAGAAGAAAAACGGCAGTAGCTCGTATTTATCTTTCTGAAGGAAAAGGAAATATTACAGTTAACGATAGAGAGTTAGCAAACTATTTCACAACTTCAACACTTCAATATAAAGTGAACCAACCACTAATGTTAACTGACCACTTAACATCTTACGATATTAAAGTTAGTGTATTTGGAGGTGGTATTACCGGACAAGCAGAAGCAATTCGTTTGGCAATTTCAAGAGCACTTTGTGAAATCGACCCTGAATATCGTTTGATATTAAAACCAGAAGGATTACTTACTAGAGACCCGAGAATGGTTGAACGTAAGAAATTTGGTCAGAAGAAAGCACGTAAAAAATTCCAATTTTCGAAACGTTAATAGAATTGCTGAACAAGTTTCAGCAACTCTTAAAATTAAATTCGAATTATTTAAATTAAAATTAAAACCGTTAGAGATTCTGAATAAATTTTAGAATGTCAGTTTAGCATCTAAATAGTTGAGACCGAAAGAATCGCTACTCAATTATTGCTATCACAACGAAAGTAAACTAAAAATAAAAATGGCAAATATCGATATTAAAGAATTATTAGACGCAGGTGTACACTTTGGTCACTTGACAAGAAAATGGAATCCAAACATGGCTCCGTATATTTATACAGAGCGTAATGGAGTTCATATTATTGACCTTTATAAATCAGCTGCAAAAATCGAAGAAGCTGGAAAAGCATTAGGAAAAATTGCTGCTTCTGGTAGGAAAATCCTTTTTGTTGCAACTAAAAAGCAAGCAAAAGATATCGTTGCTGAGCACGCAACAAATGTAAATATGCCTTTCATCACAGAGAGATGGCCTGGAGGAATGTTAACAAACTTTGTTACTATTAGAAAAGCTGTTAAGAAAATGGCTCAAATTGATAGAATGAAAATTGATGGATCATTTGCTGCACTTTCTAAAAGAGAGCAATTACAAATTGATCGCCAACGTGCAAAATTAGAAAAGAATCTTGGTTCTATTTCTGAAATGACTCGTTTACCGGGTGCGTTGTTTATTGTTGACGTAAAGAAAGAGCACATTGCTGTTGCTGAAGCTCAAAAATTGAATATTCCAATTTTTGCGATGGTTGATACAAATTCTGATCCAAGACCAATTGATTTTGTGATTCCTGCAAATGATGACGCTGGAAAATCTATTAGTAAAGTTTTAGAAGTTGTTTCTGGAGCGATCACTGAAGGATTAACTAGTAGAAAAACTAAAAAAGAGGAAGAAGAAGTTGCTGCAAAGCCTGCTGCTGAATCAAAAGAAGTTAAAGCATAATTAACAAGAATTGAGTTTAACTCGTAACATTTTTTTGTTACGAGTTAAATCCTAATACTAATAAAGAATATCAAATATGGCAAAAATTACTGCTGCAGATGTAAAAAAATTACGTTCTACCACAGGTGCTGGTATGATGGATTGTAAAAATGCCCTAGTAGAAGCTGAAGGTGATTTTGACAAAGCGATTGAAGTTCTTCGTAAAAAAGGACAAAAAGTTGCTGCTAAAAGAGCTGACAGAGAATCAACGGAAGGTGTTGCTATTGCTAAATTAAATGATGATAATACTTCTGGTGTTGCTATCGTTTTAGCATGTGAAACTGATTTTGTTGGTAAAAATGAGAACTTTGTTTCATTGGCAAATCAATTTGCAGACATCGCAATGAATTTTGACTCTAAAGAAGCATTTTTAAGTGCTGACTTTGGAGGAATGACAGTTGCTGAAAAATTAGTTGAACAAACTGGTGTTATTGGTGAAAAATTAGAAATTACTGCTTTTGAAAAAGTCCAAGCTCCTTTTGTAGGTTCTTACGTTCACGGTAATAAAATTGCTGCGATTGTAGGTTTATCTGCTGCTATTGATAAAGCTGATGTATTGACTAAAGATTTAGCAATGCAAGCCGCTTCAATGGGTGCAACTACTTTATCTTACAAAGATTTTGACCCAGCATTTGTTACTTCTGAAACTGAAGCAAGAATCGCTGTTATCAAAAAAGATAATATTGAGTTAGGCAGATTAGGTAAAACACTTAAAAATGTACCACAATACATTTCTATGTCTCAATTAACTCCAGAAGTTTTAGCGCAGGTTGAAGAGGATGCGAAAGCAGAACTAAAAGCTGAAGGTAAACCAGAGAAAATTTGGGATAGGATTTTACCAGGAAAAATCGAAAGATTTATTTCTGACAATACTACTTTAGATCAAGAAGAATGTTTATTAGATCAAAACTTTATTAAAGACGAAAAGAAAAGTGTTGCTGATTATATTACTTCGTATGGTGATGTAAGTGTTGCTGCTTTTTCTAGAGTTGCTTTAGGATAGTTCTTACATGAATATATTAAAAAAGTCCTGATAAAAATCAGGACTTTTTTTGTGCTATAAAATTACCGTGTATACGATATCATACTTATCAACAATACATCTTGCAATTAATTAGGCATCCCTATTTCAAGGCTACATAGCCGTTACTTCCTAAATTTTAATAAATACTTTACTCTTAAATAGAATATAGGCGATCATCCAGAAAAATACTACATGTGAAACTGCATACGCCAGAGATCCGTTTAAATGTCCGAATAATGGAGTTAAAATATCTGTATAATAAAAATTCAATATAGTCGTTTTTTCATCCAACCCATTTGTTACTTTAATATATCGTAATACTCTTCCGAACATTCCAGCGAGTACAAAAATAAAAAGGGGATTC
Organism: Urechidicola croceus; assembly: GCA_905181865.1. GTDB lineage: Bacteria > Bacteroidota > Bacteroidia > Flavobacteriales > Flavobacteriaceae > Urechidicola > Urechidicola croceus_A. The sequence continues at coordinate 573,698 of CAJIZG010000005.1, read as the reverse complement.
ATCCCAAAATGAAGAAATGGTTTAAAGGCCCATTTTAGTTGCTTTATGTCGATTAACCATAAAAACATGGCGAGAAATAACATCCCTAATCCACCTGTAAACAATACGTATGAACTCGACCAGATAGGTTTGTTAATCGGAAATCCATTATGCCATACCAAACCAATCACAACAGCAATCACTCCGTATATCATTAAATTTCGAATACGTAAAAATACTCCACCAGATTTATCAATTATTCTTCCACTAAAATAACCTAAAAGAACGCTTCCTATTGCGGGAATGGAAGATAACAGCCCTTCCGGGTCAAACTTAACCCCATATCCTCCATACAAGTGTTGTTCTCCAAATAACAGCAAATCAATCTTTCTAACAATATTTGTTTCTAAACTATATGGGTTCTCTGTTCCTAAAAAGTGAATAACTATCCAATACCCTAATAAAAGTACTATAAAAGATATAATCAACCCCTTAAAGTCAAATTTCATGCATAATATAGCCGCAATAGCATAAGCAATTGCGATACGCTGTAATACTCCAAAATATCTTAGATTTTCAAATTCAAACTTTGGGAAAGCATTTAAAAAAAGTCCTAATAGGAAAATAACTAAAAACCGTTTCAACACTTTTTGAAGTCCTCTTTTTGTTATTTCATCGCCATACTTTTTAAAAGAGTACCACATAGATACTCCTACAATAAATAAGAAAAAAGGAAACACTAAATCCGTAGGCGTGCAACCATTCCAGGGAGCATGTCTTAATGGCTTGTATACATAAGACCAACTTCCTGGAGTATTTACTAATATCATTAAAGCTATAGTTAAGCCTCTTAAAACATCAAGAGCAACTAACCGCTTGGCAGTTGACACTATTTTATTGATTTTTTTAGCCCAACTTTATGACCTGCAATGGCATAATATAGTATAAAAATATAACAAGGAAACAAAATCCAATAACTACCGGTTGATGCTTGCGCCAATGCAGTGGCCTCATCCATACCTTGAGCCATCAATTCCATTTTATTACTATCAACAAAACTTCCATATAAAGGTGGTATAATGGCACCTCCTGAGATTGCCATAATCAATAATGCAGAAGCCGTTTTTGTAAATTTACCTAAACCTTCCAAAGTTAATGGCCAAATAGCAGGCCAAACTAAAGCGTTTGCTAAACCTAAAGCAGCAACAAATAAAACAGACGTAAATCCTGTTGTAAAAATTATACACACTGTAAATATGATCCCTAGAACAGCACTTATTTTTAAGGCTAAATCTTGCTTCAAATATTTAGGAATAAGTAATGCACCTAACGCATACATTGCTACCATGGCAAACAAGGTATACATCGTAAAATACTTTGCCTCGGCCACTGGAATCCCTAATGATATACCATAAGAGATAATCGTATCTCCAGCAATTACCTCAACACCTACATATAAGAACAAAGCCAGTACACCTAACCATAAATGTGGGAATTGAAAAATACTTGTTTTTGCTGAAGCACCGCCTTGCGTCTCATCTATTGGTTCTGCTTCAACATGAGGAAGCGGCGCTTTTCTAATTAACACCCCTAATATTACTAAAACTACCGCCATTACAATATAAGGAGTAACAACACTATCTGCCATTGTATTCAACAAAGTAGCCTTTTCGTCTGCTGACGCAGTATTTAATTTTTCATTAACACCATCTATTCCGGACAATAAAATAGCTCCGAAAATTAATGATCCCAATGCACCTGCAACTTTATTTGCAATCCCCATTATTGAAATTCGTCTAGCGGCACTTTCAATAGGTCCTAATATAGTGATATATGGATTTGACGCAGTTTGCAATAAAGTCATTCCCAAACCTTGAATAAAAATTGCTGCTAAAAACATCCAATAAGTTCTCGCTTCAGCAGCTGGTATAAATACCAACGCTCCAATTGCCATAACAATTAGTCCCAGCGACATCCCTTTTCTAAACCCAATTTTTTTAATAATATAAGAAGCCGGAAGTGCCATTACCACAAATGAAATATAAGAAGCGGATGCAACCAAATAAGCTTGCGCATCTGTTAATTCGTTTATAGTTTTCATAAATGGAATTAAGGCTCCATTAATCCAAGTTACAAATCCGAAAATAAAAAACAATCCGGCGATAATAGCAATTGGCACGATAGTATTTTTAGGTTGAACTGTTGATGTAGTTGTACTCATTGATTTTAAGTTTAAGTTAGTTTTAGAAATATTTTAATTTCGCTGCCCTAAAGTAATACATTAATTCTTGTTGAAAAAAAAAATCTATTAGTAACTCTATTTAAGGGTCGAAAAGAAATGTTTCTGGCACAAACAAAGAAAATTTAGTTCAAATTTAGGCTGGAAAATCTGTACTATTTAATATCTTCTGTTTTGAGATTTGTAGATAATTCCGTCCAATAGGAATTCTTCTGTTTGCAATTTTAACAGAATTACCTTCTAGAAAAGTAATTTTATTAATGGCAATAGTAAAAGATCTATGAATACGAATAAAGTGATCGCTCGGCAATTCTTCGGAAATACTAGTCATAGATTTATGCACTAAATAATCCCCAACCAACGTTATAACCTTAATATAATCCTTTAAACTTTCTATATAAAGAATATCATTCAATTTAATCTTCATTAATTTTTTATCCACCTTTAAAAAAATAAATGGATCCTCATTAATTGAAAGGTCTTTAAGGTTCTCCTTCTCAAGACTAATTCTATTCGTTAATTTATTAAATGCCTTCAAAAAGCGTCCAAAAGGAATTGGTTTGACCAAATAATCAAGTACATTTAAATCAAAACTTTCAACTGCATATTCTCTATAAGCCGTCGTAATAATAATATGTGGCCTATGCGTTAAAGAACGAATAAATTCTAAGCCATTCATCATCGGCATATTAATATCTAAATAAACGACATCAATCTCTTTATTTTCAATAATACTTAAGGCATTAATAGGTGAGTTAAAAGTCGCGACTAGCTCAAAATTTTTGAATTCATTCAAGTGACTTTCAATCACTTTAATCGCTAAAGCCTCATCGTCTATAATAATTCCTTTAATTTTCATTTATTTGTATTAATTGTATCCCATTACTAACGGAACATCCTAATAGTCTATTACTCTAGGATAAAAAGTGTTGAAATATTATCAAATTGGTATTTTCAATCGTACTTTGTACATATTCTCTTTCAAACTAGTTGAAAGTTCAAATTTAGAATTATATAATAACTCTAACCTCCTTCTCACATTTTTATTTCCAATCCCTTGACGCTCGCCTGCTACTTCCTTTCCGGCAAATGTATTGTCTACTTTGAACTCCAAATATTCATTGTTTATAATCGTAAAATCAATAAGAATTTTAACATTGTTATTTTCATTGACTCCATGTTTAAAACAGTTTTCAATAAAAGGCAAGAACAACAATGGAGGTAGATTGACATCTTCAATTTCTCCCGAAATATCAATCCTGGATTCTATAGCATCCCCAAACCTCAGTCGCTCCAAATCAATATAATTATTAATATAGTTAATTTCATTAAGCAAACGAACTTGTGGCTCTTTAACATCATACAATACATATTGCATAATGTCTGACAATTTTAAAATAACGCTCGGTGCTGCGTCAGATTTCTCCAAAGCCAAAGCATACAAATTATTCAAAGTGTTAAAGAAAAAATGTGGTTGAATTTGAGACTTTAAAAAATTTAATTCCGTTCTCAGTTGAATTTTTTGCAAATCTTTAACTCTTTGAATTTCAAAAGCCCAATCTACTGTCAACTTAATTGCAGTGCCTAAAGAAACTACATAAATTATACCTATAAGAACTTCAAGTATATGATTAAAACTATAAGCCGATTGAGGTGTCTGAGATTCAGGCCATATATTTTCTGACACTAAAAAAAATATGAGTTCAGTCCGAATTACATACGTTACACCAAGTGCAATAAGAAGATAAAAAACATACGTCTTGTAGCGTCGTTCAAGGATAAAATTTGGTAATAAATAATAAATATTTATGTAAACAATTATAATATTTAACGGAAAGACAACCAAGTTTGATTTTAAAGAATACCAATAATCTTCAAAATAACTACCCCACTTAATAACATTAAATAAAAAGTATCCAACCCAAAATAAAATATGATATTTTCTGGGAATGGAACTACTGGTATTTTCTATCCAACTTAATTTCAAAAAAGAATATTTTTAACCATAGAGTTCCCTTAGAGAGATGTAAAGTATGAGTTTTAGTTAACATTTCAAAATTTGAAACTAGGTATTAATTGCTAAAAAGCGACTACACATTAATCTTTAAAACGCTGCTTTCTATTGCTGAACTACTGCTGTTCATAGATTTTAATTTGCCTTCAACAATTATACTTCTATTTTTAAAATATTAAATAATATTAAATAATGAAAGCAGTAAACATCAACTATAAACCAGCTGGACAATTTGAGGATACAAGGTTTGAGAAAATTCACAATGTGATTTTCGAAAATTCAGATGAAGGTTCTATCTGTATTGCAAAAGAAATTGCAGATCTTATTAAAAGGAAACAAAAAAAAAATAAATTGTGTATTCTTGGATTAGCAACGGGATCATCGCCTATAAGAGTATATGAAGAATTAGTACGTATGCACAAAGAAGATGGTTTAAGCTTTTCAAATGTTGTTAGTTTTAACTTAGACGAATATTACACCATGGAAACGGAGAGTATTCACAGCTACCATTATTTTATGTATCAACATTTATTTAATCATATTGATATAAAGCCTGAAAATGTAAACATTCCTGACGGAACTGTTTCATCGGAGGAATTGCATCAATACTGTATCGATTACGATCTAAAAATAAACGAATATGGTGGATTAGACTTTCAACTATTAGGTATTGGAAGAACTGGTCATATTGGTTTTAATGAACCGGGCTCACATTATAATTCAGGTACGAGAAGTATAACTTTAGATCCTGTTACAAGAGCAGATGCTGCTAGTTCTTTTTTAGGAATTGAGAATGTTCCAAAGAAAGCAATTACTATGGGAATTGGAACTGTAAGAAAAGCCAAAAGAATTGTATTGTTAGGTTGGGGAGCAAATAAATCGGCTATCCTAAAAGAAACTATTGAAGGTGAAATTTCTTCAGAAGTTCCTGCAACCTATTTACAAGAACACAAAAACACCACTTTCGTAATAAATGAAGAAGCTTCAGAAGAATTGACGCGATTTAAAACTCCATGGCTAGTTGGTCCATGTCTATGGGATGATGAATTGATTGGGAAAGCTATTGTTTGGTTATGTGAAACTACCCGAAAATCGATACTTAGGCTTACAGAAAAAGATTACAATGATAACGGAATGTCAAATTTATTAGCCGAGAGAGGTTCTGCTTATGATTTAAACATTAAAATGTTCAATCAACTACAGCATACCATTACAGGTTGGCCAGGTGGTAAACCAAATGCAGATGACTCATCTAGACCAGAAAGAGCAAAACCAGACAAAAAGAGAGTTATTATCTTTAGTCCTCATCCAGATGATGATGTGATTTCTATGGGAGGAACTTTTGATAGATTGGTAGAACAAGGTCATGATGTACATGTTGTGTATCAGACTTCAGGAAATATTGCTGTTTCTGATCATGAAGCATTGAAATTTGCTGAAGTATTAAAAGATCTTAATCCAGACGATGCTAACGCAGATGCAATCATTGAAAGTATCAATACTAAAACTACTGCTTACGAAGATGATATTAATGTTCGTAAATTAAAAGGAATTATTAGAAGAAGAGAATCTTTAGCGGCTACTCGTTTCGTTGGATTGCTCGATAAGAATATTCACTTTTTAGAACTTCCTTTCTATGAGACAGGAACGGTAAAAAAGAATCCTATTGGTCAAATCGATATCGATATTGTAGCCAATAAAATTGAAGAAATTAAGCCGCATCAAATTTACGCCGCTGGTGATTTAGCAGATCCACATGGCACACACAAAGTATGTTTGGATGCTATTTTTGCAGCATTAGAAAACTTAAAACACAACGATTATATGGATGATTGTTGGGTATGGCTGTATAGAGGTGCATGGCACGAATGGGATATTCACCAAATTGAAATGGCGGTACCAATGAGTCCAGATCAAGTATTGAAGAAAAGAAAAGCGATTTTCTATCATCAATCGCAAAAAGATGGAGTTATGTTTCAAGGTAACGACACCAGAGAATTTTGGGTAAGAGCAGAAGATCGGAATAATGATACTGCTAGAAAATACCACGCTTTAGGATTGTCTGATTATGCTGCCTTAGAAGCTTTTAAAAGATATTTCTTTTAAAGAATTTTCTATATAAAATGGTAAAGGCCCTAGATTTTAATCTGGGCCTTTACCATTTCAAGAAAACAACCTTACCCGTTCTGATAGATTCATCCGCAGCTAATACTATTTTCATACTTCCAAGAGCATCATTTAGGTGACCGCCTAAATCTAAATCGTTCAGAATAGCCTCCAGAAGATATGCTTGCTCCAAATCACATAGTCCTTGATGATCTGGTTCATCAGCTGTATTCACAAACTCGTCTTTCTTCACAAATTTTCCATCAGCATCTCTTTCTTGGGAATGTACTAACAGTTGATTTGTCTTTGTATGATCGTCAACCGTAGATGATGATTGATCGTCACTTGCCTTTTGTTCTACTATACTTACACAGCCTTTGGGACCAATTACATCCTTTACAAAAAATGCTGTTTCACTCATCATGGGTCCCCATCCTGCTTCATACCAACCCACAGAACCATTTTCAAATGTTACCTGTAATTGACCATAATTATACATGTTGTCATCAATTTCATCTGTAAGTTTTACGCCTATTGCATGAACACTAATAGGCTTACTTTGGGTCATCTGACACATAACATCCACATAGTGGACTCCACAATCTACAATCGGAGACGTGCTTTTCATTAGGTGTTTATGAGTTTCCCATTCGGCTCCACTGCTTTGTTGATTTAAATTCATTCTCATCACCAATGGAGTTCCTAAAGTATGGGATATAGTGATAAATTTTTTCCAAGCAGGATGTTGTCTTAAAATATATCCAACAACCACTTTTTTATTTTTATCCTTGGCTAAATCTATAATTTCTTGAGCTTCCTCTACCGTTTCGGCTAATGGCTTCTCTACAAAAACATGCGCTCCAGCATGTAGACTTTTAATAGCATATTCTTTATGAGTGTCTGTATATGAATTTATACTAACCACATCAGGTATCGTTTTTTGAAGTGCCTCATCAAAACCATTAAATTGACTCACATTCCCAAGTTCCTCTGCTAACTGCTGTCTTTTCTCACTTGAACGTCTAGAAACAATCCCTACTAATTCAAATCCAGAATTTGTATAATAAGCTCTCGCATGAGATGCCCCCATGTTACCATAACCAACTACTAAAACTTTTAACTTTCCCATTTTTAATATTTTTCTATTTCCAAGTTCTTCTTATAAAATCAATAAAGTTTTTCGACATAATATTTTCAATATCCGCATCTAAATACCCTTTTTCTTTTAGCATGTGTGGCACCTTTTGCAAATCTGCAATGGTATCCAAATCATAGGGTGTTTGTTCCTTACCAAAGGCCCCATCTAAATCTGTACCGATTCCAACGTGTAAAGAATCTCCTGCCAATTGACAAACATGCTCAATATTATCAATCATTTGTTTTAGGCTTACATCCATACTCTGAGGAGTAGATTCACCGCGAACCCAATTCGGCACCATCATCCAAGCATCTAAGGCAATACCGATAACAGCATCTCTACTTACCAACTCTTGAATTTGTTCGTCTGCATATTGCCTATTATGATTTACAAATTTTCTGCAATTATTATGACTTGCCCAAACGGGACCCTCATAAATTTTCATAGTTTCCCAAAAACTAACATCGCATAAATGAGTGGCATCAAGAATTAATCCCAACTCCATTATTTTTTTCAATAAAGCCTTTCCCTTCTCTCCAATTCCACCTACTGAATCTGTACCATGCGCATAGGTTCCTGGCCCATAATGTGCAGGTCCGACAGCACGTAATCCACTTTCGTACGCACGCTCTAAATGATCTATAGTGACCATTGAATCGGCACCTTCTAAACTTAATATATAACCAATTGGTACTTTTTCTGAGGGATTTTTCCATTGCTCTAAATGAGTTTCAAACTCTTGTAAATTGGTAATCCCTTTCATTTCGCCAATAGCTTCCATTTCCTTATACCATTCTAATTGTCCTTGCGTTTGTGCCCAAGCTTGTTGTGGAGAGTTCCAACCGGGTAAAGAACTTCCCTTCTTCACATATCTTGCAATCTGCGTTGCAACACAAATCCCTATATTACCTTTTCGCATAGCATCTAACGACACGGTGTTTAAACCCCTATCGGGTTTATCTGTCATTCCAATTTCGCTTTTTCGGATATCTTCAACAGTCCATGTTAAATCTCGATTCCATTCCAAGGCATTCATAGACAAATCGAGGTGTGCATCAAATATAAACATCTTCTATTCTTAAATTTTTAATTGGTGATCTCTCGCCAGAACTTCCCACGTTGTCTTTAATTCATTGTTCTCAATCACATATACTTTGGCGTATTTTGAAACCGTTGGACAGATATGTATTGGAATTGTATAAAAATCTTTTCCTATCTCATACTCACCTTTACTTTGAATGACCAAATGCTCCTCATGCTGACTCAATTGAGCGATCGATTTATCTCCTAAAAATTGAACTCTAGGAAAAGGCATTTCTGAAGCTACAGATTTATGCCCTAAATCTAAACAAGTACTTTTTGAAGTAGGATTACTCACAACACGGGTTAGCAAAACAGCAGCCGGAACAAAACCCAAATCTTTATAATGATTCGTGTAGCCAGCATCCCATAACAAGGTTGTTCCAGGACTAAGGTCTACTCCATCTCTTTTTGCATGAATCGGAAAAGTAATTGAACCTCCAACAACTATGTTTAAAACTGGTACGCCTACATGCTGTAATTTTTCCTTTAATTGAATGACCGCTTCAAAATCATTATTACAAACATCGGTTCGTTCCAATAAATCTTCATTATGAATATGTCCATCATAGACATGCAGTCCTTCGGCGAAAACATTGGATGTTTCTGTCATTTTTAGAAACAAATCAAAAGCACCCTGATTGGAAATAATCCCAGTTCTGTTCATCCCATTATTAATATCTAACCATAGCGAAATAGTAATATCTGCATCCCTTGCTTTTGAATTGATACTAGAAAGTGTATCAGGATTATCAATTATTGTTGAAAATTTTGACTTCGGGTATTTCTTAATCAATTTAAAAAAACGCTCCAATTGCGACTTTACTGGCTGCATCGCAAGTAAAATATCTTTTGCTTCACAAAGACCTAGTAATTCTGCTTCAGCTATAGTTGCACACTTAAATTTTTCAATTCCATAGGCCTGCTGTAAGCTAACAATCTCAACCATTTTATGTGTTTTGATATGCGGACGTAATTTTTTAACATCACCTGCAATGGTAATCATCAATTCAAGATTCTTCCTAATTCTATCTGGATAAACCAATAAAGAAGGTGAAATAATAGAATCTGTATTTTTAAGTTGGTACCAATTCAATGTATTGTCTATTTATGTAATTCAAACATGGCCTCTACTTCCACAGGAATTCCATCTGGCAACATCATCCCAACAGCACTTCGCACACCAACACCATTATCGTGTCCAAATATATCTAAAAACAAATCGCTAAATCCATTCATAACAGCTGGCTGATTGGAAAATTCCTTATCACAGTTAACCATCCCTAAAATTTTTACAACGCGTTTTACTTTATCTATGTCCCCAAAATGTGTGAGAATAGAAGAAAGTACTGTAAGTCCCACTTGACGAGCCGCTTGATAACCTTCTTCTATACTTACATTATAGCCCAATCTTCCTTGCATTAAGGATCCATCATTGTTCACCGGTCCGTGACCCGATACATATAGAAAATTATCAACCACTAAAATAGGTTTATAGACCCCTTTTGGTTTTGGCGCTGGGGGAAATATCAATCCTAATTCTTTTATTCTTTCTGAAGGTTTAAGTCTCATTTTATGCCTTTTTAATTGTTATACAAAATTGTTTAGAATTAATACTCCTACCAGTCCCATGATTCCAACAGTTGTTTCCATCACAGTCCAAGTTGATAACGTTTCTTTTACTGTCAAATTGAAGTATTCTTTGAACATCCAAAAACCGCCATCATTTACATGAGAACACATTAAGCTCCCAGCGCCAATGGCAATTACCATTAACTCCGGGCTCACTCCTGTAGTAGATACCAAAGGTAAAATAATCCCAGCTGCAGTCAAACCAGCAACCGTTGCTGATCCAACACAAATTCGGATAATTGTTGCAATTAACCAAGCCAAAATTAATGGTGAAATTGAAGATCCTGAAAGTAGTGTTCCTATATATTCGCTTACTCCACTATCGGTTAAAATCTGTTTTAATGCACCTGCTCCTGCAATAATTAACAACACCATTGTTATACTCGAAATTGCTGAAGCTACAGAGTTCATTACTTCTGTCATTTTCCTCCCTCGATTTATTCCTAAGGTATAAATTGCTACCAAAACAGAAATTAACATGGCCATTATAGGGTCTCCTATAAAAGCAATGATATTATTCAACATAAAGTCTTCGGGTAATACATTCAATAGAATGGTTGAAAATGCAATTAATAGTACTGGCAACAACGCACTAAGTGCACTTATTACCATACTAGGCATTTCTTCGTCTTTTAAAATAATGGGATTATAAAATTCTTTTAACGGAGTCGCGTTCACATTTTTCAATTTTCGCGTCAATAACGGACCTGCTAATATAATTGTTGGAATAGCAATAATAATTCCATAAATCAAAGTTTTTCCAATATCCGCTTTAAACATGAGTGCGATTGCCGTTGGTGCAGGATGTGGCGGTAAAAAACCATGCGTAACTGAAAGTGAGGCAAGCATTGGTAGTCCAACATAGACTAAAGGCAAACCTGTAGAAGCTGCCACTGTAAATACTAACGGTACTAAAATTACAAATCCAACCGTATAAAACATTGGAATTCCTACAATGAAGCCAGTAAGTACTAGTGCCCATTGAATATTTTTCTTCCCAAATTTATCAATCAGTTTCGATGTTATTCTCTGCGCTGCCCCGCTATCTGCAACTAACTTTCCAAGCATTGCTCCAAGCCCTAATATCATTACCAAATATCCTAAGGTTTTTCCTATACCAGTCTGAATAGAATCAATGATACTTTGTAATTCCATTCCTCCTAAAACCCCCACAAATAGACAAACGATTATAAAAGAGATAAATGAATTAAGCTTAACAACTGCAATTAGAATTAATAATAATACTATTCCAGACAATACAATGAATAATGGCATTTGACAATGTTTTCGTTGATTCTATTTTTCGAAGATAAGCATTCGCCTTTATTTTCTTAAAATCTTTTCAAACTATTATTATTTTTACGAATCCCTCCAAAATGAACCCCTAAATTCTTACACATTTTCAACCATAATTCTCCCATCTGCTTTTAAAGTATTTCATATATTTGCATAACTTTCAATTAAATTATGGCTTACAAAAGAATTTTACTAAAACTAAGTGGAGAAGCGTTAATGGGTGAGCGCAGTTACGGGATTGACCCAAAGCGTTTGGCTGAATATGCTGAAGATATCAAAAAAATCACTAAAAAAGGTGTTGAAGTAGCCATAGTTATAGGTGGAGGTAATATTTTTAGAGGGGTTGCTGGGGCGAGTAATGGAATGGATAGAGTTCAAGCCGACTATATGGGGATGCTTGCTACCGTTATTAACGGATTGGCACTACAGAGTGCTTTGGAAGAAGCTGATGTAGCTACCCGCCTTCAAACTGCTATAAAAATTGAAGCAATCGCAGAGCCTTTTATTAAAAGAAAAGCAGTGCGTCATTTGGAAAAAGGGCGTGTTGTAATTTTTGGGTCGGGAACAGGAAATCCATTCTTCACTACAGATTCCGCTGCAGTATTAAGAGCTATTGAAGTTAACGCTGAAGTTATTTTAAAGGGTACTCGTGTTGATGGAATTTATGACTCTGATCCTGAAAAAAATAAGGAAGCTATAAAATTTGATAAATTATCTTTTGATGATGTTCTCAAAAAAGGATTGAAAATTATGGATACCACGGCTTTTACGTTAAGCCAAGAAAACGAATTGCCTATTATTGTTTTTGATATGAACACACCCGGTAATTTATTAAAAGTTGTTTTGGGTGAAAATATTGGAACGATTGTTGAAAATTAATAGGTACATTTAAATTGAGATACAATGAACGAAGAAATTGAATTTATAATTGATAGTGCAAAAGAACAAATGGAAAGCGCTATTTTACATTTGGAAAAATCATTGAGAAACATTAGAGCCGGAAAGGCAACTCCCTCTATGTTGGCTGGAGTTTCTGTTGATTATTACGGGGCCAAAACACCACTATCTCAAGTTGCAAATGTAAATACACCAGATGGTAGAACTATATCTGTTCAACCTTGGGAAAAATCTTTATTGCAAGAGATTGAACGAGGAATTATGTTCGCAAATCTTGGTTTCAACCCAATGAACAATGGAGAAATGATTATCATAAATGTCCCTCCATTGACAGAAGAAAGAAGAAAACAATTGGCCAAACAGGCAAAGTCTGAAACAGAGCACGATAAAGTAAGTGTTAGGAATGCGCGTAAAGACGCCAATAATGAAATTAAAAAAGCAGACATTTCTGACGATTTGAAAAAAAATGTTGAAGCCACTATCCAAGAGCTTACAAATAAATATATAAAGATTATTGATGATATGTTTGCTAAGAAAGAGGTGGACATTATGACTGTTTAAATTCTTTCTAAAAGTTTATAAAAATCTGCCATTGGCGGATTTTTTATTTGAGCACAATCCTCATTTTCTAAAGAGCAAAAATCTCCATCTTAACTCAATATTTTGAACAGTTTAACAAAATACTTTTATTATCTTTGACAAAATTTTTTTAATGAATTTTTGGACAAGACTTTCTCGACTTATTATTAAAGGTCGAATCATAATTTTACTATTAATTGCTTTAGCAACGTATTTTTTAGCACAACAAACTAAGCACCTGCGCTTTTCATATACGGAGGCAAATTTACTTCCAAACGATCATGAGGTAAATGTTGAATATGATCAATTTCTTGAACACTTTGGCGAAGAAGGTAACGTAATGATTCTTGGAGTTAAGGATTCCACCATATTCACTCCAGAAAAATTTAACAATTGGAACCAACTTGCTAAAGACATTGATAGTTTAGATGATATTGATTATTCTATTGCAATTGGAAACATAAAGAAATTAATTCGAGATGATAAGAATCAAAAGTTTTCAATTAAACCTCTTTACGATTCAATACCTACTTCAGTAGAAGACATTAACAAAATTAAAAAAGAGCTATTTGTTAATCTCCCATTTTATGACAACATTCTTTATAATAAGGATTCTGAGTCTGTCCAAACCATAGTTTACATTCGAAAAGATATTGTACATACCTCAAAGAGAAAAGATCTTATATTGGGAGAGTTTAATACTCTTATTCGTCGATTTGAGGTTGACAATAATATTAAAATACACGTATCTGGCTTGCCTTATATACGTACGATGAACGCCAAGAATATTGAGGACGAAATGAAAATGTTTGTAGGCCTTGCCTTATTGGTAACTGCTGTCATTTTCTTCTTCTTTTTCAAATCTTTTAGAGCAACATTCATTACGCTGTTAATCGTAAGTATTGGGGTTGTTTGGGCTTTCGGATTTATTGCATTATTCGGCTACGAAATATCCGTTTTAATGGCACTTATTCCTCCTTTAATAATCGTAATTAGCGTACCAAATGCAATTTTCTTAATTAATAAATATCAACAAGAAATTAAGATTCACGGCAATCAAGCAAAAAGTTTACAACGTGTTATTTCAAAAGTAGGAAATGCCACCTTAATGACAAATATAACGACGGCTTCAGGGTTTGCAACGTTTATATTTACCAAAAGTGTCATTCTTGTTGAATTTGGAGTTATGGCATCTTTGAATATTATTGCCGTATTTCTCTTAGCACTTTTTATCATCCCGATAATTTATAGTTTTTTACCACCCCCAAAAGAAAAACACTTAAAACATTTAGACAGAAAATGGATGGGAGTAATTGTTAATTGGATGGAAAATATGGTTCGCAATAATCGGTTTTCAATATATGTTGTATCTGTGATTTTAATCATAGCGAGTATCATTGGTATCTATCAAATAAAGATTTCAGGGAGTCTTATTGATGACATGCCGAAAGACAAAGAGTTCTATAGTGATATTTTATTTTTTGAAGAAGAATTTGGTGGCATTATGCCTTTAGAAGTGTTGATAGACACAAAAGAAGCCAAAGGAGTCATGCAATTGAACACCTTAAAAAAAATTGAAAAGTTAAACGAAACTATTGATGAGATCCCTGAATTATCGAAATCTATTTCTATTAACAATTTAGTTAAATATTCTAAACAAGCCTATTATAGCGGCTTGCCTAAATACTATCAATTACCGACTAATCAAGACAAAAACTTTATATTATCATATTCTAAAAATGCCGGATCCGACTCTAATTTGCTTCAAAATTTTGTTGATTCAACAGGTCGATATGCTCGATTGACGACCTATATGAAAGATATTAGCACCACAAAAATGGAGGCCATTGAGCAAAGACTTCGCTCTAAAATCAATAAAGAATTTGACAAAGAAAGATATGACGTTACATTAACAGGAAAGGCACTTGTATTCTTAAAAGGAACCAAATATTTAATCAACAATTTGGTGTTATCGCTATCGCTTGCCATCGTGCTTATCGCTTTATTTATGGCATTCATGTTCCGTTCTGGTAAAATGATTATTATATCCATTATACCAAACATTTTGCCTTTGGTTATTACTGCTGGTTTAATGGGTTACTTTTCCATTCCACTTAAACCTTCTACTATTTTAGTGTTTAGTATTGCTTTTGGAATTTCTGTAGATGATACCATTCACTTCTTAGCTAAATACAGACAAGAACTTCAAGTGAATAAATGGAAAGTAAAAAAATCTGTTTATGCTGCTTTAAGAGAAACAGGCGTGAGTATGTTTTATACTTCTATTGTGTTATTTTTTGGCTTTTTAGTTTTTACCATATCTAGTTTTGGCGGCACAAAAGCATTAGGTGGTTTAGTTTCTATCACTTTACTGTTTGCAATGCTTTCTAATTTATTGTTATTACCATCCTTACTATTATCTTTAGAAGATAAAATTGCAAACAAGAAAACGCTAAAAAAACCAACAGTCCCTCTTTTACCATTAGAAGATGTAGACAAATAAGGTAACACACCATTAGGCACAGAAAAACTCTACTTTTCAGGTGCTTGTATTAAAATTTAAATGTTCAATAAAATTAATATTTATTCAAATTGGAAAGTTGGAGTTTTGGGTAAATTTATTTTCACAAAACATATCGAGATAAAATTGAGAATTATAATAAAATTAAAAACCAACTTCTAATTCAAGGTTGTCAAATATCTGAATTACATCAAGTTGCAAACCTTTAAGAAATAGTGATTATATATTTAAAATATATAATCACAACTTTCAGATAGTTGTGAGATGATAGATATAAAAAAGACGTTTGTTTTTATTTATGACAAACATTTCTATGTATTGGACGAAAAAATTAAACGCACTTGTGATTAATTAATCTGCAGATTGAAATTTAGGCGGAGGCACTATACTATCTATGTCCATGTTGCTCGGGTCTCAGTGTTTTTTTTGGATCCATGTTTAGTCCTATGGTTGGATTTTTCAGTATCCTTCTTTCTATAAAAGAAGATGACACGATTCTCATGTATTTCAGTTGGAAATTAGGCATATTTGGAAAACTCATTACGAAAGCAAAATATAAAGAAATGAACACTTTATACGCTTCTATAAAAAAAGAGTTCACCGAAAATAGTTTTCCATTAAGTCAACTGCATTTTATCAGCTTAGCATAAAATACCATTTATTTTAATGATTGTTAAGATTCTATTCCAAGAGGTATAACTTTAAAACTGAATACTTTTAATCATACATTACATTCTGTATTTTTACCTATTCAATTTATATAAATGAAACGAGCATTTTTAAAATTTTATCTTGCAAGAGAATGATTAATAGCGAACTGTATGCCTGTGCTGAGTGCAGTCGAAGCATGACCATTAAATAATATATATAAACACATGAAACATCCATATATAAAGATTTATATACCCAAGGAAATGAGGATTATGGATGAACCATGTGACAAATGAAAAAAAATACATATAAACACATGAAAATGAATTCCATTTCTAAATTATTATCTTCGGATAAAACATCACATGAAGTAACTATAAAAGGTTGGGTAAGAAGTTTTAGAAGTAATCGGTTTATTGCGTTAAACGATGGCTCTATTATTCACAACATCCAATGCGTTTTAGATTTTGAAAATACAGATGAGTCCGTTTTAAAACGAATTACAACAGGGGCAGCAATTTCAATAGTTGGTGTGCTAGTTGAAAGTAAGGGAAAAGGACAAAAAGTTGAGATTCAAATTTCTAAAATCGAAGTTTTGGGAGATTCTCATCCGGATGAATACCCAATTCAGCCCAAACGACATTCACTTGAATTCCTTCGTGAAAATGCGCATTTAAGGATTCGTACTAATACTTTTGGAGCCGTAATGCGACTCAGGTCAGCGCTATCTTTTGCCGTTCATAAATATTTTACCGAGCATGGATTTTACAACTTTCATGCGCCTATTATTACAGGGTCAGATGCTGAAGGTGCTGGAGAAATGTTCAAAGTCACTTCTTTAAATATCGAAAGCCCTCCTTTAAATGAAGATACTAAAGTTGACTATACACAAGATTTTTTCGGAAAAGAAACCAACCTCACCGTTTCTGGTCAACTAGAAGCAGAGACGTATGCCATGGCCTTGGGGAAGGTATATACTTTTGGCCCCACTTTTAGAGCTGAGAATTCGAATACAACGCGACATTTAGCCGAGTTTTGGATGATAGAACCCGAAATGGCTTTTCATGATCTCGATATGAATATGGATTTAGCTGAAGACTTTATAAAATCCGTTATAAAAGAAATTCTTGATACTTGTAAAGACGATCTCGAATTTTTAGAAAACCGATTGCTTCAAGAAGAAAAATCTAAGCCAGCCAATCAGCGCAGTGAAATGATGCTGATTGAAAAATTAAAATTTGTTGTTGAAAATAATTTTAAACGAATAAGTTACACAGAGGCAATTGAAATTTTGAGAAATTCGAAACCGAATAAAAAGAAAAGATTTCAATTTCCTATTACTGAATGGGGTGTCGATTTACATAGTGAACACGAGCGATTCTTAGTTGAAAAACACTTTAAATGTCCGGTAATATTATTTGACTATCCAGTAGGTATTAAAGCGTTTTACATGAGATTGAATGACGACGGCAAAACAGTTAGAGCAATGGATGTTCTCTTTCCAGATATTGGAGAAATTGTTGGCGGTGCGCAACGAGAGGAGCGACTAGATGTCTTAAAAAACAAAATGGATCTGTTGGGAATTTCCGAAAAAGAACTTTGGTGGTATTTAGATACTAGAAAATTTGGAACTGCTGTTCACAGCGGATTTGGACTTGGTTTTGAACGACTCGTTCAATTTGTAACCGGAATGAGTAACATTAGAGATGTTATTCCTTTTCCAAGAACTCCAAATAACGCAGATTTTTAATATATATTTAATTTATTTGCTATTTCTTTTTTGTAAATTTACTTGATGCTAAAACAATTTTTACAATACAAACTTTCTCAAAAACTGTCTCCTCAACAAATTCAGTTAATGAAACTTATTCAATTGCCTACGCAGGCTTTTGAACAACGATTGAAGCAAGAAATTGAGGAAAACCCAGCTTTAGAAAAAGGAAAAGAAGAAAGTAACGAATTTGAAGACTCAAATCAAGAACGTGATGAAAATTCAGATTCTGAAGTCATTGATACTCAAGACATAAATATTGATGAATATTTAAGTGATGACGAAATTCCTTCATACAAGACTCAAGCAAATAATTATTCACCAGATGATGAAGAAAAAAACATCCCTTATGCGGGTGGAATATCCTTTAATCAAATGCTATTAAATCAATTACATACGTATAGTTTTACAGAGCACGAAGAAGGAATTGCTGAATTTTTAATTGGAAGCATTGATGATAGTGGCTATATAAGACGAGATATAGACGATTTAATAGATGACCTTGCCTTCACTCAAAACACGTATACAAATAGAGAGGAGGTCTTAAAACTACTCGACATCGTGCAGGAATTAGATCCTCCTGGCGTTGGAGCGTTAAATTTACAAGATTGCCTTCTTATTCAGTTAAAAAGAAAACAAAAAAGTAGTAGCAGAATATTGGCCATCGAAATTCTAGAAAAATCATTTGAATCATTTGCTAAAAAACATTACAAGAAAATTTTTCAAAAATTTAATTGTAACGAAGAACAACTCAAAGAAGTTATTCTTGAAATAGAGAAATTAAATCCAAAACCAGGAGGTTCCGTTGCAGGAAACAATAAAATATCAGAACAAATCGTTCCAGATTTTACTATAACTATTTCTGACGGAGAATTAGCACTAAACCTAAACGGCAGAAATGCTCCAGAATTACATGTTTCTAGAGAATACAATAATATGTTAAAAGGGTATAAGGACTCTAAGACCAAAACTAAATCTCAAAAAGATGCAGTCCTCTTTATAAAACAAAAATTAGACTCTGCGAAATGGTTTATAGATGCTATAAAACAACGGCAACAAACTCTTCTATTGACCATGAATTCCATTATGGACCATCAGTCTGAATACTTTATGACTGGAGATGAGCGAAAACTAAAACCAATGATTCTTCGAGACATTGCAGAAAAAATAAATATGGATGTTTCTACCGTTTCGAGAGTCGCGAATAGCAAATATGCCTCAACACCCTACGGAACAAAATTAGTCAAAGAATTCTTCTCAGAGTCCATGAAGAATGATCAAGGTGAAGATGTCTCTACACGTGAAATAAAAAAAATATTGGAAACGGTTATTTTAGAAGAGAATAAGAAAAAGCCATTGACAGATGATAGATTATCCGTTATTTTAAAAGATAAAGGTTATCCAATTGCCCGAAGAACAATTGCTAAGTACAGGGAGCAACTTGATATTCCTGTTGCGCGACTTCGGAAAAAATTGTAATTAATCTACCTGCTCAATTTATGAAAATAGCAAAACTTATTTCTTATATTCTACACCCCATCATTGTTCCAATCATTGGCACTTTGCTCTATTTTATTATACTGCCGAGACATACGAGGAGGACCCTAGAAATTACTATAATTTTATATGTATTCTTTGGCACATATCTCTTACCTCTAATATTTCTTGCAGTACTTAAAAAATCTAAGGCTATTAAGAGTTTTAAATTAATGCAAATTGAAGAACGTAAAAGCCCTATTTTATTCCTTGTTTTCGTTACTTCATTGTTGGGAACAATATTCTATCGTAGTAGAATTTCGGCAGACCTTAGCCTCTTCTTATTCGGTTCTTCACTTGCTCTTATGGCGGCATACCTTCTTATATTTAAAAAATTTAAGGTTAGTTTACACATGATAGGTATTGGAGGTCTTATAGGTTTTATTCTATTTTTTAGTTATAAATACACAATTAACAACCTACTAACTCTTTCTTTTTTATTCATAATTACCGGTTTAATTGGACATTCTAGATTATCCTTAAAAGTACATAATCAAAAGGAAATTTATTGGGGCTTTATAATAGGCTTATCGTCACAACTCATTGTATATTTTTACAATATATAAAAAATCAAACCTATACTTAATCTTGTAAAATCAATTGAAACATCGTCAACAGTTTTTGAACCTTCAAACAAAGGATTTAAACCGTAATAAAAATTCAAATTTATACTGCTATAACCTACAGAAAAGGTTAAGCCATATTGCAGTTTTTCTAATTCTTGGATGTCCTTAACCTCAATCCTACCCCTTGAATCTTCATATATTGATTTACTCGAAAAAACATAACCCAATTTAAACCCACCATAAATTCTCAAAAAACTATATTTCGTGACTGTTGAGTTTCGCCATCTTAACTCAATTGGGAGTTCTATAGCTTTAGTAGAAAATCTGTTTTTATCAAATTTATCTGTTGGTACAATCTCATATGTGGTTCTATTAGAAGTTTGAAATATTTTAATATTTTGCAAATAAACGTTATAACTATACCCTAACCCTATTCCTATACCAATATTCCTATTCTTATTGAACGGAATATCTCTTATATAACCCATATAAAGTCCACTGGATACGCCATTTTGAATAAAATCATCCGTTGGTACATTTATCAATCTATTGTAATTTAAACCAAGGTAAAATTGATCTTCCAAATATTTTGAACCTATAGCTATATTAGCTACTTGTGAATATCCATAGCACCAGGTAATACCGCACATTAAAATTAATAAAAACTTTTTTAACATAATACAAATATAACGAAAAACGGCAACCGAATATTTGGTTGCCGTTTCATTATATTATATAAATTAAAATTTATTCTATTTCTCCTTTACGGGCAGAATAAGTAACTTTTAAAGCATCAATATCTCTCAACTCTTTTTTGATATCATTTATAGTACCAACAGTACAATTAATATCGGCTTTTATCATTGTTGTCATATAATCGCGCTCATCTTCATTTACTCCTTCACGAGCGGCAAATATAAAACTCTTCACTTCTTTTACAGCTGAAATTTTATCATTCAATTGAATTTTGTCACCTTCCCCGTAAGTCTCCACGTCTTGTGCTTCTCCAACATATATATAAGCAATCAATCTCTTGTCTTGCAACTTCTTAATCTCGGTTGCATTCGGGAGTGTTTGAGCTACCATAACAGTGGTTTCACGCATCGTTGTTGCAACCATAAAAAAGAACAATAACATAAATACAATATCTGGTAAAGACGCCGTATTAATTGGCGGTAACCCTTTTTTCTTTTTACTAAATTTAGACATGCTATGTGTTTTTAACTATTAATTTTCACCTTCAGAAATAATCTCAGGATACATTGTTCGTATTCTTGATATTTTACCCTTCAACACTTCATTTCCTTTATCCTTTTCAAGTTCGGTAACAATATCTGTATATAATTGTCCGTACTCTTCTTGAGACAATCTATTTCTAAGATCGGTATATGCCCCACCCAATTCATTCTGAACTTTAATAAAGGTACCATATGTTGTACTTCTATCGGTTTTTAACGAAATAATTGCCTTATTTGGATGCACTGACGAGTCAGGATTCTTTGCCCCTTGACACCAACTACATTCTTGTCCTTCAGTTTCTCCAAAATCACTTATAGGATTTCCAATTCCCCCACCATTATCAATAAAATCAATCGCCAATTGACGAACATCTTTTACCTTAGCGTATTCTCCTTCAATCAATAACTCATCTTTCATATTGATGATTACTTCGAATACATTTTTCTCCTTGATTATTGGAGGGTCTGGAGCCTCTGGCGGTTGTTTTTCTGGTAATCTCCGTGAGATTCCTGCATCTACATCCATCGTCGTTGTTACTAAGAAAAATATCAATAGTAAGAACGCTATATCTGCCATAGAACCTGCGTTAATTTCTGGTGTATCTCTTCTTGCCATGCTCTTTCGATTTATTTGTTAGAAAACATTTCTTTAACAGATCCCCACAAAACACATGCCAATCCTATGACACCCAAGAAATAAGTATACTTTATTAAAGCTCCAGAATTTTTAGAAATAGGACCCACTTCACCCTTTTCTATAATATTCCCAAATTTATCTGTAACTGCTCCATCATTAGCAATAGTATACGCAATTACAAACAAGACGCCCAACACGGCTAAACTAATTAAAGCCTTCTTTAATGCCGCCGGATTCTGAATCAAACTCCATAAAGAAAATCCAATCGCAGAGACGGTTGTAAGACCTAACATTAAAAATGTAAATGACACAAATGGATCAACAGTACTTGCCTGTGTAGCCGCATCGATTACTACTGCCTCACCAGCCGCTACTACTCTTACAAGTAATACAATGCCAATAACTCCAAGGACAGCAGCACCTATTTTTGCTACTTTATAAAATTTATTAATCATAATTTAAATTATTTTTTGTGAGCAACTAAAATATCTATTAAAGAAATAGAAGCATCTTCCATATTATTTACAATACTATCAACTTTTGCAATGATGTAATTATAAAAAATTTGTAAAATAATTGCTACTACCAAACCAAATACAGTTGTTAATAAGGCTACCTGAATACCACCTGCAACAGTTGCTGGAGACATTTCGTTAGATGCAGCAATATTATCAAATGCTTTAATCATACCAATTACCGTTCCCATGAAACCAAGCATTGGTGCGAGTGCTATAAACAATGTTAACCATGAAATATTTTTCTCTAACAATCCCATTTGAACACCTCCATATCCTACAATGGCTTTTTCTGATGCTTCAATTCCATCTTCTGAACGATCTAAGCCTTGATAAAAGATTGATGCAACAGGTCCTTTTGTATTTCTACAAATTTCTTTTGCTGCTTCTAAACCTCCTGATGCTAAAGCTTCTTCTACACCACCAATTAATTTCTTAGTGTTTGTTGTAGACAAGTTAAGATATATAATTCTTTCAATTGCAATTGCAAGACCTAAGATTAACGCAATCAATACGATACCCATAAAGAAAGGGCCCCCTTGAATAAAACGCTGTTTCAATTCTTGATGGAATCCTTTTTTATCTGCTTGTTCTGTTCCAGCAGCATCCTGTGCATATGTACTTTGTGTCGTTCCTAAAAACAATAGACCTGTAATTGCTAGGATTGTAAATAATTTTTTCATTTTGTAATTGTTGTTTAAATAATTTGATTATGGGTTAAAGATATAACTTTTTCGCAAAAAAACAACTTACCGCGGAGAGAAAGGGATTCGAACCCCCGATACAGTTTCCCATATACACGCTTTCCAAGCGTGCGCCTTAAACCACTCGGCCACCTCTCCATAATTTGCTTTTTTTCGCGAATGCCAAGTAACAAAAAAATGTTGATTCATGAAAGCATTATCCTTTATTTAAACTCATATCGTATTTTCCATAATTTGATTTCCTGTTTAATTACTTTCCATACATAAATTGCAATTAAATGGTCTAATACTGAAGTATTCATAAAAAGATATCGACTATTTTCTTATTTCGACCAAAGATTAAAATTAAAAACTAAATGCATGTAACAGGTTTACCGTTATCATTTACTTTTAAATCGATTCTCATCAATCCATTCTAAATATTTCATACTTCTTTGACAATTTGTCTTAAAAAATATTTTGGAATACTTTATGTAATATAGTTATATGTAAAACTTTTAGTATCAATCAAAATAAAATATGTAAATTATGATGTTAGGTTATATAATTTTTGGACTTATTCTATTATTTGGGTGGATGGTTCAGTCGAGGTTAAAAAATAAAATTAAAAAATATTCAAAACTTAGACTTCAGAACGGATTGTCAGGCAAAGAAATTGCTGAAAAAATGCTTTCAGATCACGAGATCTATGATGTACAAGTAATTTCAACTCCGGGGCGATTAACCGATCACTATAACCCAAAGGATAAAACAGTTAATTTAAGTGAGACCGTTTATAACGAACGTAATGCTTCCGCAGCGGCAATCGCCGCTCACGAAGTTGGTCACGCTATACAACACGCAACGGCATACTCTTGGCTAGAATTTAGATCAAGTTTGGTTCCTATGGTTGGAATCTCAAGCAAATTATCTATGTGGATTATTTTGGCCGGTTTGTTCTTTCAAACCTCTCCTATATTATTACCTCTAGGAATTATACTGTTCGCTGCTACAGTATTTTTTAGTTTTGTAACGCTACCTGTAGAGTACGATGCAAGCAATCGCGCTTTGGTATGGTTGGAAAATAAAAATATGCTAACACAGGAAGAACAAGTTGGCGCCAAAGATGCTTTAAAATGGGCTGCCAGAACATATATTGTGGCTGCCATTGGATCTTTGGCTACGCTTCTGTATTATATAATGATTTATATGGGTAGAGATTAATTCAAACTTTATTAAATTAAAGAGCGGGAATGTATTTAAATACATTCCCGCTCTTTAATAATAACTATATCAAAATCTATGCTTCAGGTTTCATTATAAAATCTTCCATAAATTTCGTGGTATAATTCCCTGATACATAATCCGGATTATCCATTAATTGTCTATGGAAAGGTATGGTCGTTTTAACTCCTTCTATTACAAATTCATCCAAGGCTCTTTTCATTTTATTTATTGCCTCTTCGCGCGTCTGTGCCGTTGTAATTAGTTTCGCAATCATTGAATCGTAATTCGGCGGAATACTATACCCTGCATAAACATGCGTATCTAATCGAACACCATGACCTCCAGGAGCGTGCAGTGTAACTATTCTTCCAGGAGATGGTCTAAAGTTATTATATGGATCTTCTGCGTTTATTCTACATTCTATCGAATGTAACTTCGGAAAATAATTCTTTCCAGAAATCGGAACACCTGCAGCAACTAAAATTTGTTCACGAATTAAATCAAAATCGATCACTTGTTCAGTAATTGGATGTTCTACTTGAATACGCGTATTCATTTCCATAAAATAAAAATTACGCTTATTATCAACTAAAAACTCAACTGTTCCAGCACCTTCATATTTAATATATTCAGCAGCTTTAACCGCTGATTCACCCATGGCCTTGCGTAATTTCGTAGTCATAAATGGTGAAGGAGTTTCCTCTGTTAGTTTTTGATGACGTCTTTGCACAGAACAATCTCTTTCAGACAAGTGACATGCTTTGCCATAAGCATCACCAATAATTTGAATCTCAATATGTCTAGGCTCAACAATAAGTTTTTCCAAATACATGGCATCATTATCAAAAGCCGCTTTAGATTCTTGACGCGCATCATCCCAACCTTTTCTAAGATTCTCTTTTTTCCAAATAGCACGCATTCCTTTTCCACCTCCTCCGGCGGTCGCCTTAAGCATTACTGGATATCCCATTGAATTTGCTAATTTTTCAGCATCTTCAAAAGTATCTAGCAACCCTTCAGAACCCGGCACACAGGGTATGCCTGCCTCTTCCATTGTTGCTCTCGCTGACGCCTTATCTCCCATCCTACTAATCATCTCTGCCGTAGCACCAATGAATTTAATATTATGCTCTTGACAAATTTTTGAGAATTTAGCGTTCTCCGATAAAAACCCGTAACCTGGATGAATAGCATCTGCATTTGTAATTTCTGCAGCAGACATTATATTTGAAATTTTTAAATACGAATCTTTACTTGCCGGTGGCCCTATACAGACCGCCTCGTCAGCAAATTTAACGTGTAAACTATCAGCATCGGCAGTTGAATAAACTGCCACTGATTTTATACCCATTTCTTTACAAGTTCTGATGATTCGTAAGGCTATTTCCCCTCTATTTGCAATCAATATTTTTTTAAACATAACTCAATTGAATTAGGAGTTCATACATATGAACTCGGAATTAATAGCAAACATTCTTAAGAAGGATCAACTAAAAATAGAGGCTGTCCAAATTCTACCGGTGACGATTCGTCCACAAGAACTTTTACAATTTTACCAGAAATCTCAGATTCTATTTCATTAAATAATTTCATTGCTTCTATAATACAAACAACAGAACCCGCCTCTATTGAATCACCAACTTCAACAAAATTAGTCGTATCCGGAGAAGGCCTTCTATAGAACGTTCCAATAATTGGAGAGGTAACCTCTAATAAATTTGAATTCTCCTCTGGCGCCGTAATTGCATCAACTGGAAATGGAGCAGGAGTTGTAGCTAATGGGGCTTGAGGCGTTGGTGCCATAGAAGCTTGATGTACAATTGTAGTCTCAGCTGATTTTGCCCCAGTCTTAATTGTAATTTTAAAATCTTCAGATTCAAGTTTTACCTCATTCACTCCAGATTTGGACACAAATTTTATAAGGTTTTGAATTTCTTTTAAATCCATATATGTATGTTTTGTGGTTAGTTTCTATTTTGAATTGTATGCCCACTTATAGAAAATAGATCCCCATGAAAATCCACCTCCAAACGCAGCAAAAACAATATTATCTCCTTTTTTTAATTTCGATTCATAATCTGCAAGTAATAACGGTAAAGTAGCAGAAGTTGTATTTCCGTATTTCTCAATATTTATCATTACTTGAGATTCATCCAATCCAATTCTTTTCGCAGTAGCATCAATGATTCGCTTATTTGCTTGATGTGCAGCCAACCAATTAACGTCGCCCGTCTTAAGATTGTTTCTCTCTAAGATATGTTTACTTACATCTGCCATATTAAATACGGCATTTTTGAATACAGTTCTACCATCTTGATGCGCAAAACATTCATGCTCACCGAACACATCTCCTTTTTTAAATGGAAATGAAGAACCGCCTCTTAGAACTCTTAAAAACTCTCTTCCAGAACCATCTGTTCTTAAATACTCATCTCGCAAACCCAAACCTTCTTCATTTGGTTCAAATAAGGTAGCACCTGCTCCATCACCAAATATAATGCAAGTAGCTCTATCAGTATAGTCAATCATCGACGAGTTTTTATCTGCACCTATTAGCAACACCTTTTTATATTTTCCAGACTCAATAAACGCCGCAACAACCGACATTCCAAACAAATAACCTGAACATGCCGAATCCATATCAAACCCAAAGGCATTTAAAGCACCTATTTTACTAGCCACATAAGCCCCTGTATTTGCAGCCTGCATATCAGGTGTGGCGGTAGCTACAATCACTAAATCTATTGTTGTAGGGTCTACATTTGATCTTTCAATTAAATCTTCGGCAGCTTTGAAGGCAAGATATCCTGTACCTTTACCATCTTCTTTTAAAATTCTTCTTTCTTTAATTCCGGTTCTTGAAACTATCCATTCATCATTAGTTTCAACCATTTTTTCCAAGATTTTATTCGTTAAAACATAATCTGGAAGGTATTTCCCAACGGCAGTAATTGCTGCGGTTATTTTCCCCATACTTAATATTTTATTTGACTTTAAAAGAGTGCCAAAGTAATGAAATTTATTTCAAAGAAAAGCGAAAATCTATTGGTTTTCGCTCATTTTTGATTAAAAAACATAAAAAAACCCTCAAAATGAGAGTTTTTTTATGTTTTTATGTTTTTATTATTTATGCTTCTGTCGAAGTAGCATCTATAACAATTTGACCTCTGTAATACAATTTACCTTCACTCCAGTGAGCTCTGTGATACAAATGCGCTTCTCCTGTTGTTGGGTCTACAGCAATTTGAGGAACTGAAGCTTTATAATGAGTTCTTCTTTTGTCTCTTCTTGTTTTCGATATTTTTCTTTTAGGATGTGCCATTTTATTCTTATTTATTCGTTTTTAATTCTTTTAACTTTGCCCATCTAGGGTCAATTACTGCGTTTTCTTCTAATTCTTTGTTTTCAAATTTCCTAAGCCTATCCAAAACTTCCGACTTTAATGTTCCATCCACAATTCCTGGATGAATTCTTTTTGAGGGTAACGATAATACAATCATTTCATAAATAAACTGACTCACATCTAATTGATAACTATTATGTGGTATAAATAAAATCTCATCATTATCATCATTGTACTCATTACCAAACTTTACAATGAGAAACAAGCTACCTTCAACTTCAAGTTCAAAAGACTCTGCTGTCATATCACATGGAACAACTACAACCCCTTTTGAAATAAACTCGAGATTGAACATGCTATTCTTTTTCTCAAATTTTACCACTACATGTATGTCAGATTTTTCAAAATCTTGAAATCCAAAAAAATCAAAGAACTTGTTATCAAGTTGATAACTAAACTGATGCTTTCCTAACTTTAATCCTGTAAAAGATATTTCAAATTCTTTTAAGCCTTTCATCTTGAACATCAATTTGAGCGTGCAAAGATAAAAAATATTAGATAAAACTACATTAATTTTACTTTTTATTTTCTCCTTTTACTTTTTAAAGCATGTTTGATCAACTCCTTGTGTTCAGATCGCTTACGATATATGTCAATCCCCACAAATAAAGCCTCTTTAAAAGAAGTCTCATCCGCTATTCCTTTACCTGAAATTTCATAAGCCGTCCCATGATCTGGAGAAGTTCTAACTTTATCTAATCCAGCAGTAAAGTTGACTCCTTTGCCAAAAGACAACGTTTTAAATGGCGCCAAACCTTGATCGTGGTACATTGCCAAAATAGCATCAAACTTTTGATACGCTTCTGACCCAAAAAATCCATCAGCGGCATAAGGGCCATAAACTAATTGGCCATGCGCATGAATTTCGTTTATGGTTGGCCTAATAACTTCATCATCTTCCTTTCCAATAACCCCGTGATCACCACAATGTGGATTAAGCCCTAACACTGCAATCTTTGGTCTTGAAATTCCGAAATCTTGCACCAACGTTTTGTACAATAAATCAACTTTTAATTTTATCAATTCAGGAGTTATTGACTTCGATATTTCCGAAATTGGAATATGCCCAGTTACCAAGCCTACCCGTAACTTTCCAGACATTAATATCATTAAACTATCTCCTTCCAACTCACTTTCTAAATACTCCGTATGACCCGCAAATTTAAAACCATCAGATTGTATATTTTCTTTATTTATAGGGGCTGTTACTAACAAATCAACAGCGTTACTTTTTAACGCTTTTACAGATTCTTTTAAGGAAAGAAATGAATATTTACCTCCAACCTCATTATTTTGACCTGGTGACAATGCTACATCCTCATCCCATACATTCATCACATTTATCTTGCCTTCTGTAATCTGACTTAAATTTGAAATACTATGCAATTGAACTCCCGAATTTAGTAAGGTATTATAGTATGATACAACCTTAGTAGACCCAAACAATATTGGTGTACAAAAATCCAACATTCGCTTATCTCTAAAGGTCTTTAAGATCACTTCAATCCCTATCCCATTTATATCTCCAATTGAAATCCCAACTTTTATTTTATCATCCTTACTCATTCACTCAATTATTGTTATTTTTGAAGTATCAAAAGTAATCAATAAAATCGACACATATGTTCACTGGCATCATAGAAACCTTAGGCGAAATAAAAAATATTTTACAAGAAAACACAAACCTTCATATTTCAATAAAAAGTAATATCACTTCTGAATTAAAAATAGATCAAAGTATTGCGCATAATGGAGTCTGCCTCACTGTTGTGCATATCGAGAATGGCATGTATACGGTAACTGCTATCGATGAGACCATTCAGAAAACAAACGTAGGCAACTGGAAAATCAATGATATTATTAATTTAGAACGCGCCATGAAATTGGGAAACCGCTTAGATGGGCACATTGTTCAAGGACATGTAGATCAAACTGCTACCTGCATTTCTATCGACCCACAAAATGGAAGTACTATTTTCACCTTTAAGTACAATGAAAAATTCAACAATATAACCATAGAAAAAGGATCTATAAGTGTCAATGGCGTCAGTTTAACGGTTATAAATTCTAAAGACAATACTTTCAGCGTAGCGATTATTCCCTACACCATTGAACATACCAATTTTAAACAGTTTAAAATTGGCTCTAAAGCTAATTTAGAATTTGACGTAATTGGTAAATATGTTGCTCGATTGATGCAACAATAAGATTAGTCTTTTCTACCTTGAATTTTCGAAACACCTAGCACAACCCCCGATATAAACAATAGTATCAACCCTCCATCTATGGGTGTGCCCGGAGGAGGAGGAGGAGTATTACCTGGAGTACCTTGCGCAATCAACTCTCCACATACAAAAAAAGCACAGAAAAAAATTAGAAAAACAATATTTGGAGTGATTTTTTTCATAAATCTACTATATGGGGCTAATTATGACGAGCATAACAAATATATAGTATTTGTAGTAACTATCAACAATTAAGTAGTTTGGTGGACCCAGAAGGGCTCGAACCTTCGACCCCCTGATTATGAGTCAGGTGCTCTAACCAGCTGAGCTATGGGTCCTAAAACTTGATGCAATATTACTATTTATTTATCTTTTACACAATTATTTTTCTTATTTAAATATAAAGATTTTTATTTCTTTAAAGAGAAAATATTTACCTTCGTTAAATACCTTATTGCTATGTACAAAAGATTATGTATTTTCTATTTATTACTAATTTGTATAACAACTCCGCTATTTTCTCAGGGAGAACATGACTCGTTAAGTGATCACTTGAGGTATGGCAGTAGTTTTAACGAATGTAATTTACGGCTTTTACGATAGTTGTTCTAATGCCCTGGGTGTAGGTTTAAGTTATTTATACTAAGGATAAAGAATTCGAGATTTCTTCAAATATTTATGAAGGGCGTATTATTACCTTATTCAATGTTTTTAGTGCGCTACAACTTTCAGCAGAATTGGAGGAATCTAACGTTAATTATGCTGGAAGGTTTATATCCGAAGAGTTTTGAATCGTTTTAGGCTACAGGGCTTTACTTTGGAGTTGCCTCGGCAACACGAAAATTTTCATTCGGTTTGAGATATGATATTCTTCATGAAAATCGCAAAAGCATTTACGGCTCTGAGATTTCACCTGTGGTTAGCATTTACTTTTAAACAACACCTTTTGACACTCTCTTTTTAAAAGCAAAAAAGCCACTTGTTGACTCATTTTATGGATATCCGAACTATCCAATTTCTTTATTTCTATTTCTGAAATATCAACTCGATACAATAAATTTAAGTAATCAGAAAACCGATTCATTACAAGGTCTTCGATTAAATCTACTAGAGTATGAATCAGATCTTCACGAAGTAGCGTCTGCGAAAAACTAGATGATAAGCCCGTAAGAAGAAAATCTTTATTGAACTGATTGATGAGTTTAACATATAAATTATTTTTATTGATTTTTTCAAAAATCACCAGTCCCGTTTGATCCTCAAACATCTCTTTGCATTAACGAATTTCCAAATTCTTTTAGCGCTACTTTTTTACTTTTCGAAATAGTAATTAAATCCAAACACTCAAATGCCTTTTGAGTATAAATTTCAATTTCAGTCTTTATAATTCGAGGGATTTCATATTGGCTAAATATTCTTTTCACCGCTCTAATCTTGTCTTTATTATCTGCTCGTTTTTCTGAATACAAATCCAATAATATCATATGATCTTCTTCGTTACAATCACGTATAGCAACTAAATAAAGAAATGTTTTTTTATTCTCCATAATATCTCCTCCAATTACCTTTCCAAAGGTTATTGGGTCCCCATAGGTATCTAAATAATCATCTTGTAACTGAAAAGCAAGACCCAAGTTTAATCCAAAATTATAAATAAGTTGTGCATTCTCTTCTGAAGTCTTTGCCACGATCGCACCCATTTTCAATGCACACCCCACCAAAACAGAAGTTTTTAACCCAATCATTTTCAAATATTCTTCAATTTTGACATCTGCCCTCGTTTCAAAATCCACATCCATCTGTTGCCCTTCGCAAACTTCTATTGCCGTTTTGCTAAATACCTGTACTAATTTTTTAAATACTTCAGGATCATAGGTTTCCAGATACTGATATCCCGAAATCATCATGGCGTCACCAGACAAGATACCAATATTAGGATTCCATTTTTCATGCACAGTAACTTTCCCTCTTCTCAAGGGAGCATCATCCATAATATCATCATGAACCAACGTAAAATTATGAAAAACCTCAACAGCCATTGCCGCGTTCATTGCAGCATAAAAATCTACTCCAAATAAGTCTGCACTCATTAACGTCAAAACAGGACGCATCCGTTTACCCCCCAATTTTAATATATACTCTATGGGTTCGTAAAGATTTGTAGGCTCCTTTACCTTGACTACACTTTCCAAATACTCTAAAAACTCTTTTCTTAATTTAGAAATCACCACGTTTGTTTTTTTGTAAAAATAATTCTTGAGAATAAGAAATAGTTAAAAAATTGTAAAAACTTTAAAAACTTTTTGTGTTTCTAAAGTTTCCAGCCTATATTTGCAATCGAATTTAGATTTAATTATGAGATGTGAAATATTAGAAAAATCGGTTGAAATGTTTATGAACTATGGGTTTAAGAGCGTTACCATGGATGATATTGCTATGAAAATGGGTATCTCAAAAAAAACAATTTACACGCATTTTAAAAACAAAACAAAACTTATTGAATCGGCAACCATGTCTCTTTTCGATTTTATCTCACATGGTATAGGCTGTATTTGTGAATATAAAAAAAATCCTATTGAAGAATTGTACGCTATCAAAAATTTTGTTCTTGAAAACGTAAAAGATGAGAAATCATCTTCTCATTATCAACTCCAAAAATACTACCCAAATATATTTAGAACTTTAAAATCAAAACAACTTGAGTTGATGCAATCATGCGTTGTAGAAAATTTAAACCGTGGTATTGAATTGGACTTATATCGCAAAGAAATTGACCTGAACTTTATTTCACGCATTTATTTCAGTGGACTTTTAGGAATCAAAGATGAGGACACGTTTCCTAGAGAATCATTTAAACAAAAATATTTATCAGACACCTATTTAAAATATCACATTAGAGCTATTGCAACTAAAAAAGGAATTAAAACATTAGAAAAAGTATTACAAAATAATGAAAAATAAAATTATTATATTCACACTTCTATGGGGCGCTTTTATGCAAGCTCAAGAAAAAAATGAATTTACACTCCAAGAAGCTATTGATTATGCGTTAAAGAATGCTTACGCCGTTCAAACCGCTTCAGACAACATAAAATTAGCAACTAATAGAGTTTGGGAAACTGCGGCAATAGGACTTCCCCAAATAGATGGAAATATAGAGTATCAAAATTTTCTTCAGCAACAAGTTTCATTAATTCCGTCAGAATTTTTTGGCAATCCTCCAGGGGAATTTCAACCAGTAACGTTTGGCACAAAACAAAACATGAATGCTAAAGTAACGCTATCCCAACTACTTTTTGATGGATCTTATATTGTTGGCTTACAAGCTGCTAGAACGTATAAAAAAATTAGCGAGAGCGGAAAAATAAAAACCGAATTCTCTGTAAAGCAAGCAGTAGTTAATGCATATGCCAACGTTCTTTTAGTTGAAGAAACTGTCTTACTATTAGAGAAAAATAAACTTGTACTTGAACAAAATCTCGAACAAACCACAAAATTAGTTGAAAATGGTTTTGGAGAAGAACAAGACGCAGAACAGCAGCAGCTAACACTATCTGCAATCAACAACGATATAAACAAGACAAACAGATATCAAATCACCGCACACAAACTATTAAACATTTCTTTAGGTCTAGAGGTTGATTCAACTGTGATACTCACTAATAATTTTGAAGAATTAC
This sequence comes from Urechidicola croceus, assembly GCA_905181865.1. Lineage (GTDB taxonomy): Bacteria > Bacteroidota > Bacteroidia > Flavobacteriales > Flavobacteriaceae > Urechidicola > Urechidicola croceus_A. Next base: position 540,085 of record CAJIZG010000005.1, on the reverse strand, counting down.
TCTTAGAAAATTTAGATATAGGACTTACACAGACTAATTTCGATATTACCAATCATATCGATTATTTAATAGCCGAAAACAATAAAGACTCTCAAGAATTACTTGTCAAATTCGAAAAAAGTAAAGCATTACCTTCCTTAAGGGCATTTCTAAATTATGGATCTGCCGCCAACAATTCTGAATTCGACTTTTTTCAAACCGAACAAAAGTGGTACGGATCTTCGCTACTTGGAGTAAGTATGAACATTCCTATTTTTAGCAGTCTGCAAAGAAGTTCAAAAACACAACAAGCCAAACTTAATTTACAAATTGCAGAACGAAAACTAACAGAGACAGAACAAAACTTAAAAATACAAGTGCAAGATGCCCGCACCGATTATCAATTTGCAATTGATAATTATCAAAATTCAAAAGAAAATTTAGGCCTCGCCGAACGCATTGAGATGAAAGAAAGTATTAAGTTTTTTGAAGGTATTTCTACAAGTTTCGACTTAACCAGTGCCCAAAACCAATTATACAGCAGACAACAAAAATATTTAGAATCTATTCAGTACTTAATAAACTCTAAAACTTCTTTAGAAAACGCATTAAACATCAAATAATTATCAAAACTAATTGACAATGAAACATATAATAACCATAATAATTCTTGTAATCATAGTAGTTTCGTGCAGTGAATCGCAAACTACAAAACTTTCTATTGATGGATTAATCGCAGAAGGAAACGAAGTTACTCTAAAGAAAAAGCAAATTGAATTGAAAAATCAGTTGCAAAGCGTGAATGAAGACTTAGAAAAAATAGAAGAAGTGTTAAACAGTGATGACAACAATGCTAAAAATCCGCTAGTAACTACATTTATTGCTAAAGAATCTAACTTCATGCATTTTTTAGAACTTCAAGGAAATGTAGTAACTAAACAAAATATCATCCTGTATCCTGAGTTTGCCGGAACCTTGACGAATATGTACGTCAAAGAGGGCCAACTTGTGAAAAGAGGACAAAAACTTGCCAGAGTAGATGATGGCGGATTGAGCCAACAAATAGCACAAGTGGAAGTCCAAATTGCATTTTCAGAAACTACATACCAGCGTCAGAAAAGACTCTGGGAGCAAAAAATTGGATCTGAAATTCAATTTCTACAAACAGAAGCAACATACAAATCTCAACAAAATTCGTTAAAACAACTTCAGGCTCAACTCGATAAAACAATTGTTAGAGCACCATTTAATGGTATTATTGACGACGTTTATACAGAGCAAGGTTCTGTAGTAGGTCCAGGACAGACCCAACTGCTTCGAATTATAAACTTAAATAACATGTATATTGAAGCCGAAGTTCCTGAAAATCATTTATTAAATGTAACAAAAGGGAAAAAAGTTAAAGTATATTTCCCCGTCTTAGGAGAAACAGTTGATACCAAAGTAAGACACGTTGGTAATTATATAGATCCAAGTAATCGCTCTTTTAAAATTGAGGTAAATGTCCCTAATCCGGATGGACAAATAAAACCAAATCTTACGAGCAAAATTAAAATCAACGATTACACGAATCCAAATGCTCTTCTAATTCCTCAAAGTATCATTTCAGAAAATTCTCAAAGCCAACAATATATTTATGTAGTATCTGATAAAGATGAAGATAATTTGGCTCATGCCCAAAGAATTATCATCCAAACCGGATTAACACAAGGTGATTTCATTGAAGTCTTAGTTGGATTAGACAAAGACGCAGAAATTATTCGAGAAGGCGCCAGAAATGTAAAAGCTGGTCAAAAAGTAAAAATTATTAATCAATAATTCTGAATTATGACAAGTAAAAATAAAAATTCAGAAAAGGAATTTGGTTTATCGTCATGGGCGATAAATAACAAAACTACTATATATGTAGTAATGGCTTTAATCCTGTTTTTAGGCTTCTCGGCATATCAAGAAATGCCAAGAGAGAGTTTCCCAGAAATTAAAGAAACTAAAATTTATATATACTCTATTTTCCCGGGCAATACTGGAGAAGACATGGAGAAACTAATTACGAACCCTATAGAAGACAAAGTTAAAACGATAAGTAATGTCATAGAAATAACCTCAACTTCTGAAGAGGATGTATCTATGGTCATCGTAGAGTTTGATGAGAGTATTACTCCGGAAGCCGCGAAACAAAAAATAAAAGACAATTTAGATACAGAAATTTCCAGTGAAGACTGGCCCATGTTTAATGGTGCTAAAATTGAACCCAATGTGTTTGATTTAAGTATATCTGAAGAAGTCCCAATTCTTAATATTAATATCTCTGGAAATTTTCCTCTCGAAAAATTAAAATTCTACGCAGAAGTACTTCAAGAAAAAATTGAAAGCTTAGATGAAATTAAAGAAGCAAGTATACGCGGTGCTCAAGATAAAGAAGTCGAAATAGCTGTAGACATCTATAAAATGACGGCGGCCAAGGTTAGTTTTAATGATATTATAGGAGCCATACAAAATGGTAATGTAACCATGTCTGCCGGAAACATTATAAATAGTGGACAACGCAGAACAATTCGTGTAATTGGTGAAATTGAAGACCCCTCAGAATTGGAAAACTTTGTTGTGAAATGGGAATTTAACAAACCCGTATACATTAAAGATTTGGCCACAATATCATTTCAAGAAAAAGAGAAAACGACGTATGCACGGGAGTTTGGCGAAACGGTAGTAATGCTCGATATAAAGAAGCGTGCAGGAAAAAATATGGTTGATGCTGCCGACAAAGTGAGAGAAATTCTAAAAGAAGCTATAGCGAATGATTTACCTGTAAATCTGAAAACCTCTATTTCTAACGACCAAAGCACCAAAACCATTGGTCAAGTTAACGACCTGGTCAACAATATTATTTTTGGTATCATCTTAGTAGTAGGTGTTCTAATGTTCTTTTTAGGATTTAAAAATGCACTCTTTGTAGGTTTTGCAATTCCTATGTCCATGTTTATGTCGTTAATGATTTTAAGCAATCTTGGATATACTATGAATACCATGATTCTCTTCGGATTGATTATGGGTCTGGGAATGCTCGTAGACAATGGAATTGTAGTTGTTGAGAATGTATATCGCTTAATGGACGAAGAAGGAATGTCTAGAATAGAAGCGGCGAAAAAAGGAATTAGCGAAATTGCTTTTCCAATTATCATATCCACTGCAACAACCGTTGCAGCTTTTATACCCCTTGGCCTATGGCCCGGTTTAATGGGTCAATTCATGATCTATTTCCCAATTACTTTATCAGTCGTATTAGGATCCTCACTGTTTGTAGCTATATTCTTCAACTCTGTGTTGGTATCTCAATTTATGAAGGTTGAAGATAAGGATATGCCTCTAAAGAATATTATCATTATTTCATCCATATTATTAGGCCTTGGAACTTTTATCTATTTGTTTGGAGGAGAAAATAGAATACTGGGTAGCGTAATGGTATTTACGGCTATTATGTTATGGGTATACCGATTTATACTTCGAAAAATGGCGAACCATTTTCAAACTAAAGTATTGACGCGTTTGGAACGGTTTTACGAAAAATCCCTAAAAATCGCTTTAAAAGGATGGAGACCATATCTCATTATAATTGGAACTTTTATGCTACTTTTAGTTGCCTTTATCGGATTTGGATATTCAGTTGCCACACAGCGCACAGTTATACAGTTTTTCCCAGATAATAAGCCCAATCAAATTATTGTCTATATCGAATATCCACAAGGTACAGATATCGAAAAAACCAATACAATAACCAAAGAAATAGAAAGTCAAGTTTACACCATCCTTAATTCAAAGGAGAATATGGACGGTGACTATAACTATTTAATTGAAAGTGTGGTTTCTCAAGTAGGTGAAGGCGCTGGAAACCCCGCAACAGATGGAGGTTCTTTTGCAGAAATGCCCCATAAAGCAAAGATTACGGCTTCTATGCGTGAATATAAATATAGAAAAGGAAGAGACAGTGAGGCCTTAAGACGTAAAGTTCAAGAATCATTAGTTGGTATTTATCCAGGGGTTTCAATTTCAGTTGAAAAAGATTTAAATGGTCCACCGGTTGGATATCCAATCAATGTTGAAATTGAGGGAGACGACTATACTGAATTAATTGCTTCTGCAGAAAACATACGTGATTTTATCAACTCTAGAAATATTGAGGGAATTGATGAACTTAAAATAGATGTGAATAAATCTAAGCCTTCTATGACCGTAGAAATAGATCGTAAAAAATCTGGGGAGTTAGGTGTAACTGCAAGTCAAATTGGTCAACAATTACGAAATTCAGTCTTTGGAGCAAAGGCAGGAGTTTTTAAAGAAGATGGTGACGATTTTGATATATATGTTCGTTTCAACGAAAAAGATAGATATAACAAAAGTGCTATTTTCAATCAGAGAATTACTTTTAGAGACATGTCTTCCGGACAAATAAAAGAAGTTCCTGTTTCTGCCCTTGTAAAACACACAAATAACTCTGGATTTAGCGCAATTAAACATCGTGATACGAAACGAGTTGTAGTCTTATATTCAGCCCTTTCCCCTGGCTTTACTGATGCTGCCGCCATTGTTTCTAAGATTCAGAAAGAAATGAATGAATTTAGCAATCTACCAAGTGAAGTTAGCATCGATTATACAGGGCAAATTGAAGAACAAAATAAGCAAATGAACTTTCTTATGGGTGCCTTTTTTACTGGTTTGGGTTTAATCTTCCTTATTTTGATCTTTCAATTTAATTCTATATCCAAACCTGTCATTATTATGTTGGCAATATTCCTAAGTTTAATAGGTGTTTTTGGAGGAATCGTTCTTACGGGAGCACCATTTGTTATTATGATGACAATGATGGGTATAATATCGCTCGCCGGAATTGTTGTAAATAATGGTGTTGTTTTACTCGATTATACCCAATTATTAATTGATAGAAAGAAAGCAGGTTTAAATCTCACTAAAAAAGACTCACTGCATATTGAGGGAATCTACGATAGTATTGTCGTTGCTGGTAAAGCGCGTCTAAGGCCCGTACTTTTAACAGCAATTACTACGATATTAGGATTAATTCCATTAGCTATTGGATTTAACATCAATTTCTACACACTCTTTAGCGATTTTAATCCAAATATTTATTTTGGAGGTGATAATGTTATTTTTTGGGGACCACTGGCATGGACAGTAATTTACGGTTTATTTGTGGCTACCTTCCTAACACTGATCGTAGTACCAATCCTATTCTATTTATCTCATAAATTGAAATTTTGGATTAGAAGCGTATTCTCTTAACTATAAAAAATGCCGAAGTAATCACTTCGGCATTTTTTATAAATTAACTTATCTTTCCGAAATGAAATCTCAAAAATCATATACTGTTGAAGAGGCCAAAAGAGCCATTGAGCGATACTGCGTGTATCAAGAAAGGTGTCATAAAGAAATTGAACAAAAACTGAGATCATACAACATGATTCCAGAAGTTTGCCAACATATTATAGTACACCTTATTGATCATAACTTTTTAAATGAAGAACGTTTTGCCAAAAGTTTTGCTAGAGGGAAATTTAATATCAAAAAATGGGGCAAGCAACGTATCACCAGAGAACTGAGGTTTCGTGATATTTCCGATTACAATATTAAAAGTGCTCTAAAAGAAATAAGCGAAGAAAATTACCTCAGTACTTTTCATTCACTGGCTGAAAAGAAATTGGAATCCCTCACGGAGACTAATAAATTTAAAAAAAAGAAAAAATTAAGCGACTATCTTTTATACAGAGGATGGGAATCTTCCTTAGTCTATGATAAGGTCAATTCAATTATTAAACATTAATCTTTACTTTTGAATACATTCTTTAAAAATTATCTATTATAATGGAAGAATTCCTTCTTCTTGTATGTCTTCTTTTGGGCAGAACACACCCCTTAAAATAAGCAGATTAAAAAATGGAAAAAATATTTCATTTACAGATAATACCAACTTCAGAACTTTTTGATATGGCACCAACAAATTAATGATGAATGCTATTTTCTTTAGAGATGAACTATAGTTGTGACGTTGTTTTTCAACTTCACCTACCGCTTTTTGCTAAGAAATTCATGTTAAATTACGGAGACACTTGGACTGGATTTACTAGAGAAGGTTTCCTTGATTTATTTTTATCCTTTTCAACATCCAATTTATCAATTTCATCGATCTTAGTTGATCGATCGTTAAACTCTTTTTCCGATTTCTCTTCCCTATAGATAGCATTAATCTTATTATTAATAGATGAAAATGCATCTAACAACTTTGTCACTTGCTTCTTCACTTCATCCTCAGAAATACTTGGAATCGTAGACATATCATCTAATCTTAAAGAATGACTGTACAAAACATTTAATCTAGCTCTAAAATCAGGCCTTTCTAAAACATCCATTTTTATGGTATCGGAAACTTTTCGAATCAAAATTGACAAATCATTTGCGTTTTCTAAAGCCTGCCCTGAAGTAGTTGTCATATACGCTTCAATTTTTTTTGTGACAGACTGAAAATCTTTCCAATCTGTTAAAAGAACTTTTACATCCGCAGATAATTGTTCGCCAATACTACTTATCGTTATACCTTGTTCTACCTCAACTATATCATCCTCTATGTTGGATTCTGTGCTAGGTTTGCATCCTGCCAAGCAAAATACGATTAAAACGATATAATAAGAAAACTTTGTCATAATTTTGAGGTATGTAAAAGTAATAATTATTAGTTTAACACTGAAAATTTAATGGTTGATTCTCTATTTTTGCTATTTATTAAAATATTCGTTATGCTCTTAGATTTCAATAGCCTTCCTGACAACTCGAAAATTTGGATCTACCAATCAAATCGAAAATTTTACCCACAAGAATTAGATGCCATAAAGAATAAAATTGAAAGCTTTCTAAACCAATGGACCAATGAAAATAAACCTATCCAAGCTTCTTATGAAATTAAATACGATCGATTTATACTATTTGCTGTAGATGTAGCTAATAGTCCTTTATCCCTAAATGCCATTGACCAATCTGTCTCTTTCATCATTGAAATTCAGGAAATCTATAGCGTAGAGCTTTTAGACAAATTAAACGTTTGTTTTAAGCAAGGGGAGCATGTTCAGTATAAAGATTTGAAAACATTTCAGAAGTTAGTTAAAAACAAATCTGTATCTTCCAAAACCATTGTCTTTAACAACCTCATCAACACCAAAGAAGAGTTGGAAAATAATTGGGAAATTCCAATCACAGAAAGTTGGCACAGTCGGTTTATAAAGTAATTATGTCATTCCTGCGAAGGTAGAAATCCAGACATATAGAAGTTAGATTACTGTCTTCGCAGGAATGACAACGACTTAATCTGTCGATTTTATTTTTTTAATAAATTCTTCCATAGATTCGGCATTCTCAACTGAAAAATCACCAATTTTTGTGCGTCTCAAAACTGATAAATGCCCTCCCGAGTTCAGCGCTTTACCAAAATCAAATGCCAGAGATCGAATATAAGTTCCCTTACTGCATCGCACCTTAAAATCAACATATGGCATATCAATGCGGGTAACTTCAAATTCAAAAATATTAATATTTCGAGACTTTATTTCTGTAGTTTGTCCGGCTCTAGCCAATTCATACAATCTCTTCCCATCTTTCTTTATTGCTGAAAAAATTGGTGGTTTTTGAGATATTTGACCAACAAATGTTTTGGATATCTCCCGAATTAAATTTTCAGAAATATGTTCTAAAGGATAAACTTGATCAATTTCTGATTCTAAATCATAACTTGGCGTAGTAGCCCCTAATGTTATTGTTCCGGTATACTCCTTTTCTTGTGCCTGGTATGTTTCAATATTTTTAGTGAATTTACCTGTGCACAAAATGAGTAATCCAGTTGCTAACGGGTCTAAGGTGCCAGCATGCCCTACTTTAATTTTTTTAATATTGAATCGCTGTCGAATCTCCCAACGCAATTTATTAACCACTTGAAAGGAGGTCCACTCCAATGGTTTATCAATCAATAAAACTTGTCCGTTCTCGTAATCTTCTAACGTCATAAAATAAAATCTAAATACCAATTTGCCATAAATAAAAACGTTTCTCATTCTTGTTTTGGAAATTGATAAAAATCCAATCCAGCCTAATTATATCAGTGAATAAAAAATAGACACCGTGCCTATAACAGCACAATACAAAGAGAAATAGGATAATTTACTTCTCTTCACCAAAGAAATCATCCAAGTACACGCAATCATTCCAGATACAAATGCCATGATAAAGCCCACTGAATAAATACCTATTTTCGAAGACTCCAAATTCAATTCACCTCCTAAAATATCCTTGCAAACTTTACCAATAATTAATGGTACAACCATCAAAAATGAAAACCTAGCAGCCTGTGTTCTATCAACCCCGAGTAAAACTGCAGAAGATATCGTGGCTCCCGATCTTGAAATTCCAGGCAACATTGCAATTGCTTGTGCAAAACCTACAACCATTGCATTTCCAAATCCAACCTTTTTATCTGTATTCTTGGCCTTATCAGCAAATAATAGTAACATGGCGGTTATCAACAACATAAATCCAACCAACAATATTTGTCCGCCAAACAAAGATTCTAATTCCGACTCAAAGAAATATCCAATGAGAGCCGCAGGAATCATAGAAGCCAAAATTTTAAGAGAAAACTGAGTTTCTTCATTCCATTTAAACAAAAATAATCCTTTTATTATTTCTAAAACTTCTTCCCTAAAAACAACAATCGTACTTAAAGCAGTAGCAAAATGTAAAATTACGGTAAAGGTCAGACTTTCTTCGGGTAACGAATTGTCCCCTAAAATTACTTTTGCCAATTCTAAATGGCCACTAGAAGATACTGGTAAAAATTCTGTTAATCCTTGAATCAAACCTAGGATTATCGCATCCAAATAACTCATTACTTCTCTGACTTGGCAAGTATTGCATAAACTTCTATAGCAAAACCAATTAAAATTAATGTTGGCGCCAATCTAATGCGTTGAAAATTGTATATTTCTTCATTAAAAATAGTTGGATCATCACTCCCACCTCCTGCCATAAGGGCAAATCCAAGAGCAATCAAACCCAAACCTACGAGCATAATTTTATAATTCCTCTTGCCGAAAAGAAATTCTGAATTCGTTTTCTCTTTCTTGTTTTTACTTCCCATACTTATATAAAGTCTTTACGTAGTATCTCTAATATTTATATTAACAATTTGAATCTTTACGTATTTAATTCCTTTAAACTATGCGCGAAATTGATAGTATTTAATCCAATTTTCTCAATTAGTAATACAATTCTTCCGTCCTCAAATTTAGAAATCTTTGCGTTGCAGCAAAGGTACTTACAAAAGTTATTCCCATTCCAATTAAAATGATAACAACAAATAATAGCCCTAACATTCCCTTATCTGATAACAATTGTAATTCTGGTATATTTTTATCGAGATACAGAATTACTCCTACGACACCAGTTATGGCAACCAATGCACCAATAATTCCTAATTTTACACCTTGCCAAATAAATGGTTTTCGTATAAATCCTTTTGTTGCACCAACCATTTGCATGGTTTTAATTGTAAACCTTTTTGAATAAACCGATAATCTAATTGCACTATTAATCAATACAACAGCAATCAAAGTAAAAACGGCACTGAAAATCAAAATCCAAAAACTTATTCTTTGAATATTTTTTGTCAATAAATCAATCAAGGGTTTGTCATACGATACTTCAAAAACAACTTTATTTTTCACTAAATCAGTTTCGATTTCAGCCATTTTCTCTGGAGTCACAAAATCGGACTTTAAATAAATATCGATCGCATTTTTTAAAGGATTCCCACCCAAATATTCAACAAAATCTTCTCCTATATCTTCACTATACTGTTTAGCGGCATCTTCTTTAGAAACATATTGAACCAATTTTACAAACTCTTCCTTTTCAATAGTTGACAACAAGCTTTTTATTGTTTTCTCCTTAGCACTATCTTTTAAAAAAACAGTTATCGCAACTTGCTCCTTAAAATGATCAGAAACTGTTTTTGTCTTAACAATTAACAGCCCCAAAACACCTAATAAAAATAAAACTAAAGCAACGCTAATAACCACGGATGCATACGAAGAACGCAATCGGCGCTTTTGATATTTCTCAAATGATTTGGACATCTATTTTTTTATATTTTTTGCAAGATACAATTCTAAGTTAAAATTTCATCAACAATATAAAATCAAATTATATTCTTACAATTATGAAAACGAGTCGTAGCTCATTTTATTTCTATTCAAAATTTTTTTTCAATGATACAATATCTTGACAGAGTTCAATCAACACACCATTGGTAGATTTCGGATGAATAAAAGCCACTAATTTATTATCAGCCCCTCTTTTAGGAATGTCGTCTATCAACTCAAACCCCTCCTCCTTCAAACGAATCAATTCACTTCTAATATCAACTACTTCAAAAGCAATATGATGCACACCTTCTCCTTTTTTTTTAATAAATCTTGAAATAACACTATTCGCATTTAAACCTTGCAGCAACTCTATCTTCTCATCACCAATCTTAAAAAACGATGTTTTAACCCCTTCACTTTCTAAAACTTCTTCTGTGTAATTCGACGTATTAAATAGTTTTGAAAACAGTTTATTTGATACTTCTAAATCCTTAACAGCAATACCGATATGTTCTATTTTTTTCATATGAAACGAGCATATTAAAAATTTTATCCCCCAAGGGAATGATTAATGACAAACGAATATGTGACCCCTTAAAATAATTGATATAAACACATGAAACCTTCATGCCTAAAAGCCGATACCCAAGGCAATGACTATTGTCAATGAACCACGTAACCGAATTAACAAATATTAAAGACACATGAAACAACTTGTCCTTTTCAAATATACCGTACTTTTGCCGCATGGAAACAAACAGACAGAAAAAAATTGCAGGAGTTTTACAAAAAGACTTGGTAGATGTTTTACAAGGTGCCGCTAGAGAGGGTATGAAGGGTGTCTTAATTTCTGTTACCAAAGTTAGAGTTACTAGCGATCTTGGCGAAGCGAAGATTTTTTTAAGTGTTTTTCCTTCTGAAAAAAGAGAACAGTTATTAAAAGGTATTACATCAAATACTGCCACAATTCGTCATGAAATGGCGCGTAGAACTAAAAATCAATTAAGGAGAATGCCCCAATTGTTATTTTATGGAGATGACTCGCTAGACTACATTGACAGTATTGACAATGCTTTAAAGGGCAGAGAAGATAATCCGATTGAGAATCCCGATATTTTAAACAAACGCAAAAAAAAATAAGATTGAATTTTCCACTCTATATTGCAAAGCGCTATTTGTTTTCAAAGAGTAGTAATAATACTATAAATATTATTACAATTATTGCAACTATAGGTGTTATTATTGGCACTATGGCCTTATTTATAGTGCTCTCTGGATTTTCTGGATTAAAAGAATTCAGCCTGGGATTTATTCAAAATTCGGACCCCGACTTTAAAATAACTCCCGTAAAGGGAAAATCATTTTTATTTACTTCCAAAATAAAACAGTCTATCAATGAAACGGCAGGTGTTGACCAATTCACAAAAGTAATTGAAGAACGGGCTTTTTTAGAGTTCAAAAATAAAACGCATTTAGCTTATATTAAAGGTGTAGAAGAAAATTTTAATCAGATTAATAATATAGATACCGCCATCGTGGTGGGTCGCTGGATTAATTTTGAGTATTCAAATCATGCTGTTGTTGGAAATGGAATTTCCAATACCCTTTCCATGGGAATAAATGATTATTTAGAGCCACTTAAAATATATGTACCCAAACCTGGTTCGGGATATGTAACTAGTATTAAGAATGACATTAGTATTACAAAAGTGCAGCCCGTTGGTATTTTTGAACTAACCGAAGAATTGGATCGAAAATTTACCTTTATCTCATTAGACTTAGCGCAACAATTATTGGGTTATTCTGAAAACCAAATTAGCGCCATTGAAGTAAAAGTTATTGATTTAGATAAGCGCGAAGCGGTTATTGAAACGCTTATTAAAAAATTGGGATCAGCTTTTAAATTTGAAACTCGTGAACAGTTAAACGCGCTGCTTTACAAAATGCTAAACACAGAAAATTTAGCCTCCTATTTAATTTTTACGTTGATACTTATCATTGCATTGTTTAACGTAATTGGAGCATTAATTATGATGATTTTTGACAAAAAATCAAATTTAAAAACCCTTTACAATCTTGGAACGGACATTCGAGAAATTCGTAAAATATTTACGTTTCAAGGATTTTTATTGAGTTTCTTTGGCTTATTGATTGGATTAGCACTTGCCATTATTTTAGTACTACTTCAAAAAGAATTTGGTTTATTTATGATTACCCCTCATTTAGCTTTTCCAGTAGCATTTAAAATGAGCAATGTAATTACCGTATTTTTTACTATACTTATTCTTGGTTTTATTGCTGCAAAAATTGCCAGTAGTAGAATTACAAAAGAAGTAGTAGAGTAAAGTCCCTTCTCATCTCCTCATAGGGAAAAATTATGCGTTAAAAATATCCTTTTCTATGAGAAGTCTCTATGATAGGCTTCCAAACTTCTCCAATACTTCATCAAAAACGTTATAGACTTCTTGAGCAGAATCTGAAGTAACCATTTTTAATCTATAAGGTTTAAAATTTGCAATCCCTTTAAAATAATTCGTGTAATGTCTTCTCGTTTCCATGACTCCTACAATCTCAACTTCTTTCCAAGCGATTTCTAACTCTAAATGTCTTTTGGCCATTGCAACACGTTCTGCAATAGTAATTTCAGGCAAGTGTTCTCCTGTTTCAAAAAAGTGTTTTACTTGTTTAAAAAACCAAGGATTACCAATGGTTGCTCTACCTATCATCGCTCCATCTAAACCATAATCATCTCGCATGGACATTGCTCTCTCTGGTGAAGAAATATCCCCATTTCCAAAAACTGGAATATGCATTCTTGAATTATTTTTAACGGCAGCAATTGGCGCCCAATCGGCATCTCCTTTATACATTTGCGCCCGCGTTCGTCCGTGAATCGCAATTGATTTACATCCTACATCCTGTAAACGCTCTGCAACTTCTATAATTTTTATAGAATCATGATCCCAACCCAAACGCGTTTTTACCGATATAGGTAAATCAGTATGTTTTACCATGGCTTCTGTTAAAGAAACCATTAAATCGATGTCTTTTAAAATCCCAGCTCCTGCTCCTTTAGAAACGACCTTTTTTACTGGACACCCAAAATTAATATCAATAATATCTGGTTTTGATTGCTCAACAATCTCTATCGTTCGAAGCATAGATTCTAGATTAGCACCAAAAATTTGAATTCCAACCGGACGTTCTTTTTCATAGATATCCAATTTCTTAATACTTTTTGCTGCATCACGAATCAAGCCCTCGGACGAAATAAACTCCGTGTATACCACATCTGCACCCTGCTCCTTGCACAATGCTCTAAATGGCGGATCACTTACATCTTCCATCGGTGCTAATAGCAATGGGAAATCTGGTAATTCTATGTCTCCTATTTTAACCAAAACAATCAATTTTTTAAAAATGCAAAGATAGGAGTTTATATTTTCAATTGAAATAATTTTGTTGCTTTCATGTAAGGTCTTTGTGACCTAGTAGATGTTTTTTTAATAATAAGCCTACACGATTTTTGAAAGCTTGCGGGAGGAAAGAATCTAAACTCCCATCCACAATTTAATTTGAGGTAAATAACTATGACCCGTTGTAATAGAATTGAGTCCTTTATTCTGCTGTTTTATAATATACCGGCTGCTAAAATACTTTTGATTCTCCTCAAGATAATTTATATTTATGATCACAGCACGATGTACTCTCAAAAAATAATCGAGTAAGCATTTTTCCAATTGATTTAAGGACTATCTAACAATATGATTTCGCTGTTTGTATAAAGCATTACACATTTTTCATCGGCCTTTAAATAGGTAATATCTTCTAATTTTCCGAAAATGATTTTATCGCCTTTCGCCACCGTTATAGAAGTCATTTTCTTTGCTACTTTTTTAATAGAAAGTTCTTTGAATACTTCTAATAACCTTTACATGTGCCCAATTCTCATCTTTGGATAAATCTGGATAATTATCCGCGTAAGATTCATAATTATTATCTTAATCCGTAATTATTAATAGTCTCGCAACAAGAATTAAAAGCAATAAAATAATTTTGAATATATCTTTTTTTATAAGGTCAAATTCAACTATTTATATCACAAAGAAACATTCGCTAAATAAATAATAAAATGTGTTTTTCAATGAACTGCAATTTACTCAAAAAATATCCTTAGTCATTTCGATAATAGGAGAAATCGTATCATATTGCTCATACTCCACTCTGCCGAAATAACAAATCGCTGTGCTTCAATATTACGATTTAATTTTATATCTATCATATAAATCGAATTGAGGTTAAACATTGTTGAAACAAAAAAACTATCTTTGCAGATTCTTACAAGAAAGATTACGACGAATGAAGCACATTAGAAATTTTTGCATAATTGCACATATTGACCACGGTAAGAGTACACTGGCAGATAGATTATTAGAATTTACAGGCGCTGTTACCGATAGAGAAAAAAAAGATCAATTACTAGACACGATGGATTTGGAGCGTGAACGTGGTATTACCATTAAGTCACACGCGATTCAAATGGAGTACACGTATGAAGGCCAAGAATATATCTTGAACTTGATCGACACTCCGGGACACGTAGATTTTTCTTACGAAGTTTCTCGTTCTATCGCGGCTTGTGAAGGTGCATTACTAATTGTTGATGCTGCACAAAGTATACAGGCACAAACTATTTCTAACTTGTATTTAGCTTTAGAGAATGATTTAGAGATCATTCCTGTTCTTAACAAAGTAGATTTACCATCTGCCAATCCAGAAGAAGTTACCGATGATATTGTTGATTTATTAGGTTGTGATTCCGACGAAGTAATTCACGCAAGTGGAAAAACAGGCTTAGGTGTCGATGCTATTTTAAAAGCAGTTATTGAGCGTATTCCAGCTCCAAAAGGAGACCCAGACGCCCCGCTACAAGCCTTGATTTTCGACTCCGTTTACAATACCTTTAGAGGAATTGAAACGTATTTTAGAGTTTTTAATGGGGAAATAAAAAAAGGGCAAAAAGTGAAATTCGTTGCTACCGGTCAAGAATATTTTGCCGACGAAGTCGGAACCTTAAAACTAGAACAAGTCGTTAAAAAATCTGTAAAAACGGGTGATGTTGGGTATTTAATTACTGGAATTAAAACAGCAAAAGAAGTGAAAGTTGGAGATACCATTACCGACGCTCTTAACCCTACTACCAATATTGTAGAAGGATTTGAAGATGTAAAGCCAATGGTATTTGCAGGAATTTACCCTGTAGATACAGAAGACTACGAAGAGTTACGTAACTCTATGGAGAAATTACAATTGAACGATGCTTCATTGGTATTTCTACCTGAAAGCTCTGCTGCTTTAGGTTTCGGTTTCCGCTGTGGATTCTTAGGAATGTTACACATGGAAATTATCCAAGAACGATTGGAACGTGAATTTAACATGACCGTTATTACTACGGTACCAAACGTATCTTACCATGCATTTACAAATAGAAAACCAGATGAGGCATTTATTTTAAATAACCCTACAGATTTACCAGACCCTTCAACGCTTAATAGAATAGAAGAACCTTATATAAAAGCATCTATTATTACCAAAGCAGATTTTGTTGGTAATGTAATGTCCCTGTGTATAGAAAAAAGAGGAATGATTACGAATCAGACCTATCTAACCACAGAACGTGTTGAATTGAATTTTGACATGCCATTAGCAGAAATTGTTTTCGACTTTTACGATCGTCTTAAAACGGTATCTAAAGGATATGCTTCTTTTGATTATACACCAATTGGGATGCGGGAGTCTAAACTTGTTCGTTTAGATATATTGCTAAATGCACTATCTGTAGATGCGCTTTCGGCACTGATTCATGCAGATAATGCACAGAATATTGGTAAAAAGATGTGTGAGAAATTAAAAGAATTAATTCCAAGACAACAATTCGACATTCCGATTCAGGCTGCCATCGGTTCTAAGATTATTTCGAGAGAAACAATCAAAGCATTGCGTAAAGATGTAACTGCCAAGTGTTACGGTGGTGATATTTCTCGTAAACGTAAATTATTAGAAAAGCAGAAGAAAGGAAAGAAAAGAATGCGTCAAGTGGGGAATGTAGAAATTCCGCAGCAAGCATTTATGGCTGTTTTAAAATTAAATGATTGAGGGTAATAAAATCTTGCTTAATCTCTTAGGATTTTCTAAAAAAATTTGTACATTTTAGGTCTTATTATAGAGATCTATGAAAATAACACACTTGAGTGCCGAATGTTACCCAATTGCGAAAGTTGGGGGATTAGCAGATGTAGTTGGCGCTTTACCAAAATATCAAAGTAATTCTGATCGTACTTCTGAGGTTATCATGCCATTTTATGACAACAAATTTACTCAGAGTCATGAATTTAGTACTGCTTATAATTCAACCCTTGAATTAGGCAGAGAATCCTATAATTTTAAAATTCTAACATTAGATAATAACGCTGTAGGTTTTGATATTTATTTTGTAAAAATAATAAATCTCTTAACGGTCGATTATGTTTATTCTTATGATGATGCGAATCGGTTTTTAGCATTTCAAATAGCCGCGTTGGATTGGATCTTAACATGGAAAGAAAAACCAACAATTATTCATTGCCATGATCACCATGCGGGACTAACTCCTTTTATGCTTCAAGAATCTTATAAATATGAATCCTTGAACAAAATCCCAGTAATTTTAACAATTCACAATGCGCAATATCAAGGATCTTTTAGTCATGATAAAGTTGGATTGATTCCAGCATTTAACTTTGAAAATATTGGTTTATTAGATTGGAGCGGTATGATTAATCCACTATCTGCCGCCATTAAATGTGCTTGGAAGGTCACTACGGTTTCGCCTAGTTATATGGAAGAATTAAAAATAAAGGCAAATGGGTTAGAGGATTTATTAGTGGCAGAAAGCCATAAATGTGTGGGAATATTAAATGGAATTGATTCCGAAGTTTGGAATCCAGAAACCGACCATTATATTGTAAAAAACTTCAAGAAAAGTGCCGTTGCCTCAGGAAGAAAGGGCAATAAAGAATGGCTTTGTAAAGAATTTAATTTGGATCTAAACAAACCGTTATTTGCTTTTATAGGTAGACTTGTAGGAGAAAAAGGCGCCGAATTATTGCCAGAAGTTTTTCAAAAAGCATTGCAAAAAGAAAACATCTCCGTGCTCTTATTAGGTTCTGGTCATGAGGAGGTTGAAAGCCAATTAGAATCTTTAAAAACTGAATTTGAAGGCACATACAATGCTTTTATAGGTTATGATGAAAAAATCTCTCATATTATTTATGCAGGAGCCGATTATTTATTAATGCCCTCGAGAATAGAACCCTGTGGCTTAAATCAAATGTACGCCTTACGCTACGGATTGATCCCAATTGTCAGAAAAACTGGCGGTTTAAAAGATACCATAATAGATATTTCTGAAGACGGCTTCGGATTTACACATAAAGACGTAGAGATCGATCAAATCGTTAACGCTATTGAAAGAGCGACTTTATTATATCAAGACAAAACAGCATTCAACAAAAATAGAAAGCGAATCATGAGTATCGATCATTCCTGGAATGCTTCTGCTCAAGAATACATCAATTTATATAACTCATTAAACTAACGAGACATGATTAATAACGAAGTATTATCGATAATTTTAGGAGGAGGACAAGGATCAAGATTATATCCATTGACAGAATCAAGATCAAAACCAGCAGTTCCTATTGCTGGAAAATACCGATTGGTAGATATTCCTATTTCGAATTGTATAAATTCAGAGATTAAACGAATATATGTCTTAACTCAATTTAATTCTGCTTCGTTAAACAGACATATCAAGAACACCTATTCCTTTAGTTTTTTTAGTTCGGCTTTTGTTGATGTATTAGCTGCAGAACAAACACCAGGAAACAAAGGTTGGTTCCAGGGAACTGCAGATGCTGTTCGTCAAAGTATGCACCACTTCTTACGACATGATTTTGAATATGCTTTGATTCTTTCTGGAGATCAATTATACCAAATGGACTTCAACGAAATGGTAAAAGCCCATAAAAAATCGAAAGCAAAAATTTCTATCGCCACAATTCCGGTAAACGCCAAGGATGCGACTTCATTTGGAATTTTAAAGGCAGACGACAAAAATCAAATCACTTCATTTATAGAAAAACCTGATACTTCTTTATTACCAGATTGGACTTCTGAAGTTAGTGGTGAAATGAAATCACAAGACAGAAACTATTTGGCTTCTATGGGAATCTACATTTTTAATAGAGACCTGCTTATTGAGTTAATGAATAATCCTGATACAATTGATTTTGGTGGAGAAATTATTCCACAAGCAATTAGTGAACATAAAACTTTAAGCTATCAGTTCGAAGGATATTGGACTGACATTGGAAATATTGATTCTTTCTTTGAAGCAAATCTTGGATTGACAGATGACATTCCTCAGTTCAATTTATATGATAAATCAAAACGTATTTATACACGTGCAAGAATGCTCCCTACAACTAAAGTTTATGGAACTACATTAAACAGGACAGTCGTTGCCGAAGGAGGGATTATAAGCGCCGCAAAAATTGAGCATTCCGTAATTGGTATTCGTTCTAGAATTGGAGATGAATCTACTGTAATCAATACCTATATGATGGGAAGTGATTTTTATCAAAACCTCGATGAATTAAGCAATAAGAAAAATGTACCTATTGGCATAGGAGCGCGCTGTTTTATAAAAAATGCTATACTCGATATGAATTGTTGTATCGGAAATGATGTTCGAATAAACGGAGGCACTCATTTAGAAGATACAGAAACAGATACCCACGTTATTAAAGCTGGTATTGTAGTTATTAAAAAAGGAGCAGTAATTCCTAATGGATTTGTAATTTAACATATGGCAAAAGTTACTGCATATAGCAAATTTTCTGAATTAGATATCTATCTATTTAAAAGTGGAAAACATTTTAGATTATATGAGAAATTTGGATCTCATGCAACAACAGTTGATGGTGTTGAAGGAACTTATTTCGCCGTTTGGGCTCCAAGTGCCAAACAGGTCTCGGTAATTGGAGACTTCAATTTTTGGACTGGGGAAGAACATGCACTAAATGTTAGATGGGACTCATCTGGCATTTGGGAAGGGTTTATACCTCATGTTGGAAAAGGAAATATTTACAAGTATAAATTATATTCTAACAACAGTAATATTATTACTGAAAAGGCTGATCCTTATGCAAGGCGCTGTGAACACCCACCAAAAACGGCTTCTGTAATTTGGGATTCCAATTATTCATGGAAGGATGCTAATTGGATGAAAAAACGTAAAAAGCATAATGCGCTAGATGCCCCTTATTCAGTTTACGAAGTACATCTGGGTTCATGGAAGCGCAATGTTGAAGAAAATCGATTTTTATCGTATACTGAGTTAGCAGATGAATTAGTGTCCTATGTAAAGGAAATGAACTTTACCCATGTGGAGTTGATGCCAATTATGGAGTTTCCGTATGATCCGTCTTGGGGATATCAACTTACAGGATATTTTGCACCCACATCGAGATTCGGGTATCCCGAAGAATTCAAACTTTTAGTGGATAAATTACACCAAAATGATATTGGTATCATTTTAGACTGGGTACCGTCTCATTTTCCAGATGATTCACATGGATTAGGATTTTTTGATGGTACTCACTTATACGAACATCCAGATCCAAGAAAAGGATATCATAAAGATTGGAAAAGTTTAATTTTTAATTATGAGCGCAATGAAGTACGCTCTTTCCTAATAAGTAATGCTGTTTTTTGGCTAGATCAATATCATGCCGATGGGTTAAGAGTGGATGCTGTTGCGTCTATGTTATTCCTTGATTATTCAAGAGAAGAGGGTGAATGGGAGCCAAACGAGTTTGGCGGAAGAGAAAACCTTTCTGTTGTTTCTTTGTTAAAAGAATTAAATATTGAAGTTTATAAATCATTTCCAGATGTGCAAACTATTGCTGAAGAATCTACTGCCTTTCCGATGGTTTCAAAACCAACAGATTTTGGCGGCCTAGGTTTTGGTATGAAATGGATGATGGGATGGATGCATGACACTTTGGACTATTTTGAAAAAAATCCAATTTATAGAAGTCATCATCAAAATAATATTTCGTTTAGTCTTACGTATGCATTTACAGAAAACTTTATGCTTCCACTTTCCCATGACGAGGTGGTCTATGGGAAAAAATCGATTTTGGGAAGAATGCCAGGAGATGAATGGCAGCGATTTTCAAATTTAAGATTACTGTATGGCTATATGTTTTCGCATCCTGGAACTAATTTAAATTTTATGGGGAATGAATTTGGACAACAGGAAGAATGGAATTTTGAAAAAAGCTTGGATTGGAATATTTTAGAGCATGATTCCCATAAAAAAACACAACACTATTTTAAATCTTTAAATCTATTTTACAAAACTACACCTGCTCTTTTTGAAAAAGGTTTTGACCATGATAGTTTTGAATGGATTGCACATGATGATTCTGTAAATTCAGTCATTTCTTATATTCGAAAAGGAAAAAATAGTGAAGTCATTGTTATTTGCAACATGACTCCAAACCCTCTTAAAAAATATAAAATAGGGGTTCCAAAATCTGGAAAATTAAAAGAACTATTTAATAGTGATGCTGAGGAATTTGGCGGTAGTGGAATTTCAAATTCAAAACTAGTGACGGTAAAAAAATCTTCTTGGAATAACAAAAAATATTCTGCTGAAATAACGCTCCCGCCACTAGGTTTTATAGTTTTTAAACAGAATTAACTCATTCCTATTCTTTCTTGATTTACAGATCAATAAAGAATAGGAATTCTATGAAATATCGGTATGTCTTTTAGTTAAAAATATGTTCCCAATGTTTAATTTTTAGTATTTTTGCAACTTTCAGTAAACTAAACATTTATGATCTTAAATACACAACTAGAATACAAGGGAGACCTGTTCCCTACGACCATAAAATCATATAAAAAAGAAGTTGATGTACTTCACTTTAGCACTTCAAATAATGTAATTCTCGATTTAACAGTTTTAAGAGATAGCGTTCTTAGATTTAGATACACTACCGTTGGAAAATTTGATAAAGATTTCTCCTATGCAATTGATAAAAATGTAAATAGAGGTTATAATCATCTTGAGATTTCTGAGGAAGAGGACAAATACATTATTATTACCTCAAAACTAATTTGTCATATTTATAAATTAGATTTGAGAAAAGCCATTTTTGATGTTAAAGACAATTCCATTATTTGTGAGGATGAATTAGGATTTCACTGGGAGGAAAGTTACGAATTGGGTGGTGACATTGTAAAAATGAGTAAAACCGCTCAAATAGGAGAAAGTTACTATGGTCTTGGCGATAAACCTCAGCACTTAAACTTAAAAGGAAGACGTTTTGAAAATTGGGCTACAGATTCTTATGCTTTCGGAAAGGATACAGACCCTATTTATAAGGCAATTCCATTTTATACAGGACTTCACAACAACAAATCTTACGGTATCTTTTTTGACAATACGTTTAAAACGTATTTTGACTTTTGTCATGAGCGCAGAAATGTGACAAGTTTCTGGGCACAAGGTGGAGAAATGAATTACTACTTCATCTATGGCCCAAAAATGCAGGATGTTGTTATCAATTATACAGATTTAACTGGAACTCCAGAATTACCGCCGTTATGGGCTTTAGGATATCACCAATGTAAATGGAGCTACTATCCAGAATCCAATGTAAAAGAGATTACTAAAAAATTTAGAGACTTAAAAATTCCGTGTGATGCTATCTATTTGGATATCGATTATATGGAAGGATTTAGATGCTTTACATGGAATGAAGATTATTTTCCTAATCCGAAAAGAATGGTCAAAGAATTGGCAGACAACGGATTTAAAACTGTAGTTATTATTGATCCGGGAATTAAGATAGATAACGAATATAGTGTATTTAAAGAAGCCTTAGACAAGGATTATTTTTGTAAACGTGCAGATGGTCCTTACATGAAAGGAAAAGTTTGGCCGGGAGAATGTTATTTTCCTGATTTCACGAGACCAGAAGTAAGAGAATGGTGGGCAGGATTGTTTAAAGAATTGATTGAAGATATTGGAGTAAAAGGTGTTTGGAATGACATGAACGAACCTGCTGTTATGGATGTTCCTGGCAAAACTTTCCCGTCTGATGTAAGACACGATTATGACGGGAACCCATGCAGCCATCAAAAGGCACATAACATCTATGGTATGCAGATGGCAAGAGCCACGTATCATGGATTAAAAAAATTCAATTATCCAAAACGACCGTTCGTAATTACGCGCTCTGCATATTCTGGAACTCAACGTTATACATCTACTTGGATGGGAGATAATGTAGCATCTTGGGAACATTTACAAATTGCAAACATTCAAGCTCAGCGATTGGCTTTATCCGGATTCTCCTTTGCAGGATCTGATATCGGTGGATTTGCTGAACAACCAAACGGAGAATTGTATGCACGTTGGATTCAACTAGGAGCGTTTCACCCATTCTGTAGAACACACTCTTCTGGAGATCATGGCGATCAGGAACCTTGGGCTTTTGATGACGAAATTACTAATGTCGTTCGTAAATTTATTGAAATTAGATATGAACTACTTCCATATTTATATACATCCTTTTATAAATACTCGGTTGACAAAGAGCCAATGTTAAAATCATTAGTATTGTTTGACCAAGAAGATACACAGACCCATTATAGAGTAGATGAGTTTATTTGTGGGAACAAGTTACTTATTTGTCCTATTAACGAACCAAATGCTAAGGGAAGAAGAATGTATATTCCAAGAGGTGAATGGTTTAATTATTGGACCAAAAAATCTATCTCTGGAGGTAAAGAAATTTGGGCAGATGCAGACCTAGACAGTATGCCTGTTTTCGTTAAAGCTGGTGCTATAATACCTAAATACCCTGTGCAACAATATGTAGGTGAAAAAACTATTGACCAACTTTCACTAGATGTCTATTATAAAGAAGGAAAGGAAGATTCTGAATTATACGAAGATGCCAATGATGGATATGATTATACAAAAGGACGCTATAGCCTAAAGAAATTTAATCTAGCAGGAAGCGACAATAAATTAATTATTAGAATTCATAAAAGAGGTCAGTACATAACTACTTACGATACATTTAAAATAAACATATTCGGATTACCTTTTGATGTCAAATCAATAAAAGTTGACAATGAATATATAGATTTAAAAGATGTTCAATTTAAAAATAATTCTTTGGTAGTTTCTAAAGAATTTACAAACCTTCAAATTAAAGGTTAGATATTAATTCTCTTTTGATAAAAGCCTTAGCCAAAATAATTTATTTCGGCTAAGGCTTTTATTTCAAACTTAGGCCTTATTTTAATTGACCAAAAGCCACTTTATTAAGAGCCAAATAAAAGATATAAAAAAACCAGTTAATAAATTAATTGGAGAATTTCTATGAAAAAGAAGATAGGATTAAGAGCTGTTATGCCAATACACCTATTAGAGGAAAACGCTGCTGATAAGAGCATATCTGTTTTTAGAAATTACCGGTGTTAAAATAGATACCTCTGAAGCTATTCGAACTCTTCTAAAAAAAACGCACACTTCACACTGAAGAAAAATACAGGTCAAAAGTCAGAAAATAACTCAATTCTGTTTTAAATCTCTATAAATTTTTTGGTAATCTTGATTATTCGGAGCCAATTGCAATAGCAAAGAACAAGTATTCAATGCATTGTTATTCTTCGTGTTAATCTCTCCCAATAATTGTACATAAAGCAATCGTTCATTGTTAACAAAAAGTTGTAATCCGTTTTCAACTACTTTAATAGATTCAACATTTCTTCCCTCTTGTTGCAACATTAATGCATAGTTGTAATATGCGTTCATATTGGCCGGTTCCTTTCCTATGGTATTACTTAAATATTCCAATGATTTTTCTCGGTCGCCTGTTTCATTATATAACAATCCAAGCATATAATAGGAATAA
The DNA here is from genome assembly GCA_905181865.1 of Urechidicola croceus. GTDB lineage: Bacteria > Bacteroidota > Bacteroidia > Flavobacteriales > Flavobacteriaceae > Urechidicola > Urechidicola croceus_A. The sequence continues at coordinate 515,868 of CAJIZG010000005.1, read as the reverse complement.
CTAAATTCCGGCTCTTGTTCAACAACTTTTAAGTATAACTTTTCAGCAGCATCTACCCTTCCATTTTGATAATATAACAATGCTAAATTCATTCTAGATCTATTGTGATACCCATCTATGCTAATAGCTCGTTCATACGATTTCATGGCATTCTCATCTTTCCCTTTTGCCTGATAATACAAGCCTATTTGATGCTGCCCAGATGCAAAATCGGCATTTACATTCATCCCCTCTAAAAATTCTTTTGTGGCTTTTGCATAATTCGGATCGGCACTTACATCAATCCCTAGCATATTGAAATATTGAGCTGCAGAAATTCGAACCATTCTCATGGAATCTGTTAATAGTGGAATGATATTATTTGCAACTTGCTGGTTTCTCATTCTTTCCAATGAGAGTATCGTTTCATTTCTTACAATTGCCGAAGAATCGTTTAAATAACGAACCAAGTTATTTAACTGACTTGGATCCAATGATTGATTCGCATATAGACTCAACGCAGTTGCACGTGCAATTTCAGGATAATTTCCGTCTGCCATTAATCTCTCGAAAGCAGTTATATCTCCATGATACCCTTTTAATAATTGATCGGAAAAATGATCAGCACGTTCTTCTCCAAATTTGGATACAATCACATCTTTGGCCCACTGAGGAGATTTATTTTCATGACAACCATTGCACGCATTTGGAACACCATGACTTACTGTTTGATCTGGCCTAGGTATCCTAAAACTATGATCACGTCTAAAATCATTTCCCATATAAATTTTACCTGGCATATGACAATTGATACATTGAGCACCTTCTGAACCAACTAAATGAAAATTATGCGACGGTTCATTATATGCAGGTTCATGACAAGTCAAACAAAGATTATTCCCTTGTTTCTTCAACTTTAAGGAATGTACATTGTGACAATCTTTACAAGAAACACCGTTATGATACATTTTACTTTGAACAAAAGAACCATATACGTAATCTTCGTCTCTAATTTGACCATCCAATTCATACAAAGGATCAATCAATAAACTAGGAGAATAATGATCCATAAAACTTCCAGAATAATCAAAATACTCCGTTAGCTGTGCTCTTCTAGAGTGACATCTAGCACATTTATCTACCACTTCCTTAGAATCCATCTTTGTATCCATATATAGTGATGGAGGGAGTTTGTCCTCCATCGGATTCTTATAAAAAGAAACATGTGCACTTGATGGACCATGGCAAGCCTCACAACTCACATCTATTTCACTGAAAGTCGTTTTATAGGTATCCGTTTTACTTTGGTAATTTTTTTGAAGATTTGTAGAATGACAATCAGCACACATGGTATTCCAACTCATCGCTCCACCGGTCCAATGCAACCAATCACCATGATTTATATCTACAGCACTATTTAACGAAAACCATGTGTTTTCAACACTATTCCAAGCAGTAGTTAAACATTGATATTCACCATTCGGAAATTTGATTAAGTATTGCTGCAGTGGGGTCACACCAAAAGTATATTCTATTTTAAAATCTTTATATGTTCCATCCTCACTTTCCGTATTCACATAATAATCAGCACCCTTCTTAAAAAACTTACTTTTAACAGTTTTAGATGTAAATATTTCGTTATTAAAATCTGCCAATATACTACTAGAATCGGCAATTTTCATTGCTTGATCGTGATGAGAACCTTGCCAATCTTGAAATTGTTCCAAATGACATGTTTTACAAGTTTCTGAACCCACAAAGGAAGCAGATAACTCCTTTCCATCTTTTATTTCCGTGTATTCCACTTTCTCTTTAGAATTACAAGCAGCGCAAAAAAGAATACAAATAAAGATTCCTAAATTTCTAAAAAAAGATAAAAGTGAAGCGTGATACAAAGTCATAAAAAAAGAAAACTTATTCCGCCAAATATACTAATTATATCCTCAGTGAAGGAATATAAAAAGAGAGAGCGAAAATAAATTGTGCTCTCTTTTAATTAATCCAAATTCCTTAATTTTTTTGTTTTTCAACGGACATCCAAAATAATTATCTCTAGACATAAAGTCATCCAAATCTAAATCTTCCTCACTATATACATTTGGATATTTTAAAGGATCTACTCCTTCTTTACGAGTATTCATATAGCATCCACCTTCCTTTATAATCGTCATCTCCTAGCCTGGAGTCAGAAATTAACGGGTAACTATCTTTAAAAACAGCACCTCCATATAATACTTCAAAAGAATCCCTATTTAGTTTAAGTATCGGAACTAAAAGTCCAGTATACTTATCGCAACTAGCATGTATTGGAGGTTGCGGACGGCTTGCAGTAATTAAATTATCATGTGCTAAAGTTTCCGCTAAGGAAAGACTGCTTACTTCTATCACATTTATCTCATTCGACTCATCATCTACTGAATAGCCAACAACTAACATAAGGGTTAAAATCAACCTAAAGAACCACAGTTTTTCAAAATTATCATTCAAGACAAAATTATATATACAATTCGTCAAAACATATTAGTCATCTAACATTTAGAAACGTATTTTTTTATTTCTTTTGATACATTTCCAATTCAACATATACGGGTAAATGATCTGATCGATATTTTAAATCTACTCCATCTGTTAAAACAGCATATTTTTGAACTTCTATCAGCCCCATTCTAGACACGAAAATATAATCAATTCGTTTCGTAACTGGCATATCAAAATGAAAACCATTAAAAGTTCCCACTGGACCAAAAGGGGCTTTCTTACTAGCATCATAAGAATCTATTAAAAACTTATTTAATTTACCAATTACTTCGCTTTCTGGTAAAACATTTAAATCTCCCATAAAAATTACAGGTAAATTATCTTTATTCTCTTCTTTAATTTTTTCTTCAATTAAATTGATACTCTTCTTTCGTGACTCCACACCTTTATGATCAAAGTGTGCATTAAATACCCAAAACGTTAAGCCAGTCGCCTTTTCCATTAATTTGGCATAGGTACATATTCTTGGCAATGAAGCATCCCAATTCTTGGATGGAACTGTCGGTGTTAAAGACAACCAAAAAGTATTCGATGTAATAACGTCAAATCGCTTTTTGTTATAAAAAAGAGAAGCATACTCTCCCTTTTCTGCGCCGTCATCTCGCCCTACTCCAATCATCTCATATTCAGACATCCATTGCTTCATATAAGAAACCTGATGCGAAAGTCCTTCTTGAATTCCGAAAACATCAGGGTCGTAAAACTTAATCTGTTCTATTAATTTATCTTTTCTATTTGACCATGCATTTTCTCCATCAGAAGGATTGTCATAACGAATATTGTAGGTCATAAACGACAATTGAGATTGCTGACAGTGAATCGTGATAACTGTCAAAAAAGAAATTATAAATATTAGTTTTTTCATAATAAAATAGATTCGCTATAGAAAAAATAAGAACTTGTCTCATCCATAAAATTAACTTACCTGTAAAAGTAAAAAAAGTTGACCAATATGCAATCATTGATTAACTTTAAGATTGTAATTCCTATAGTTATATAACTATTCTATAGAATCGTGTCCTTTCAGTACCTTCTAAAAATTAAAACTTTAATTTTTCATCCTTATCCCAAAGACCCCAATAAGCTCCAACATCACCTTCGGCTCCTACTTTCCAAGGTTCATCAAAAGATGAAAAATAAAACAACTCCAAATCATCAGTTTCTGCCCACTGTTGCGTATTGATAAAATACCTTTTTGCATTGTCATAGGACGGATACGCACCTTCAAAGCTTTCTCCCATACTTGGCCATCCTGTTTCAGTAATAATAACTTTTTTGCCATTAGCGACTTTTACCGCTTGGTTGTACATTTCTTTCATATATACAAGCGCATAATCAATCCTACACCCTTCCCAATATGGATAACAATTCGCCAAAATTACATCACATGCCTCTGTAATTTTTGGTCTATCTACAAACTCATAGTAGGCGTCAACATATCCCACAGGAATAGTTGGAATAGCCTCTTTTACTTGCTGTATAAAGTGTAGTAACTCACTTTCAGATAAATCTTTACGATATAGGACCTCGTTACCAACTGCGGCGATATCTACATAACCTTCCTTAGCTAATTTAATGAGTCCTGCTATTTCCTGATTATTAATCTCATTGTCATCACCTAGCCATGCTCCAGCCAAGGTTTTAATCCCATATTCCTTAGCAATTCGCGGGATAGCTTCATTACCATCGGTACATGAAAATGTACGAATCCATTTAGTATATGGCTTTATAATCTCCATCCTCCTTCTAATTTGATCTTCCGTAATTTGATCCCCCGGATTTTGACCTTCCTCATATAGACTAAAACATATTCCATGCATGCCATTTTTCAATAGCCTATTAAATATATTTTGGATTCCCCTATCTGTTTTACTAGCATAATCTACTCCTGCTAGTGCCAATTTTTTCCCTTCTCTAACCGACATATAATATTTCTTTTTAGTATCTGATTTTATAATTCTCCTCTCCTTTTCACCAATGCTTCTTTTATGTCATGAGCCCTCGATTCATTCAGACTATATTTCCACATAACCCAAATCGCCAGTGAAGCCGTTATAGATGGAATAAGAATATCTGCTATTCTTAAATTTGTCATGGTTTCGACTGATTGTAATGTAGCATTTTGATCAAAACCCACTACTTTTAATACTAAACCTCCTAAAACCAAAGCCAAGGCTTGCCCTAACTTCACCATCCACCAATAAATAGCACCAAAAGTCCCTTCCTTTCTCGGCATCCCATTATTCAATTCATCTAAATCACAAACATCAGCAGTCATACTCATCATTAGCGTAAATAAACCTCCTAAGCCAAATGCTATAAATGGAAGTGGCATAAAGATTAACCAAGGATTCTCTGGATCAAATGCCCACCATTTAAGGACATAACCTATTATTGAAATTGCTGTAGAAATTATAAAGGCTTTTCTTTTCCCCCAATTATTTGCGATCCAAGAAATGATTGGAATTACAACAAATGCCGTTAAAAATGCGGTTACAGTAGAAAACCATGCTGGCCAGTTTCCTGCCAGTACAAAATCGCCATTAAACATATAATAAACAATAATAAAAAAACTAAAAGATGCCACCATCTGAAACCCATTAAACACCAAAAAAGTGGCGCCACAAAGTTTCATAAAAGGCTTGTTTTTAGAAACCTGCACAATTCCTTGAAAAAGATCTTTCCAGTTTGAAAACATTGTTTTAAACGAGATTACTTTTCTATTTTCCATATGCGAGGAATCAATACCTTTGCAAAAGAAAGCAGGAAGTAAACCTAGAACTATACAAATCGCTCCAACGATTACAGAAAGGCGCTGAACTCCTATGGCTTGTGTTTCGAATATATCTGGACTTGCAATAAGCACCCAAAACCACGGAACAATCATCCATGCAATTTGACCAATAATTTGGGAAAACGCCATTAAACGTGTTCGCTCGTTATAATCAGAGGTCATTTCATATCCTAATCCTATCAAAGGAGTTGCAAACATGGTATTTCCAATTAAGAAAACCATCGATAAAATTAAAAAATACCAAAAGTTAAAAAACTCCGTGTTCTCTGGATCTAATTGCCATAAAACTGCAAACAATACGCCGCTTAATATAGCTCCAACAAAAATATAAGGCCTTCTTCTCCCCCATCTCGATTTTGTGTTGTCTGAAATAAAACCCATTATAGGGTCTGTTAAAGCATCAAATATACGTGGAAGACCCCCTAATAATCCTGCTAAAAAGGGATCCATTCCAAAGGCAGTCAATAAAAAAAACATAAATATAGCTAAAGATCCTGGCAACAAGTTTAGCACTAGGTGACCTGCACCAAAAGCCATCTTTTGGCCAAATGCCACTCTGTCTTTAGGAGCGGTTTTAGAATGTTTCATACCTTAAATATTTAATTAGTTGTAAGTATTATTCTATACTTTGGTTATATTTTCTTTTCAAGATTTCAAATGCTCTTTTTTTGTTTCGCTCTATATCAACCATTCCCCAATATTCCTCATTTGGTGCACCATCATATGGAACTCCGCTACTATTCGGAGCCTGTCCTCCCGTATCTTGTTTATTATTATTCCCTGCCTTCCACCAACCATCAGTAAATGAAAACATGGTAACTCCCGAACAGACTTCAGTAGCATTAAAAATTATATTTAAAATATTCTGGTTAGCATCTGCTTGCGCCCTCTCATTGACTCCTGCATGATATCCCTCTTTCTCAATCGTCATATAACTATCACTTCCTGCTTCAGAGAGATACATGGGTTTGGTGCTAATCGCAACCCACTCTTCGAAAACTTTGTTTGGAGTATCCCAGCGGTATAAATTCATTCCCCAAACGTCTATACTAGGACACGTAGAAAGTGCCAGAGAATCTGGCAATTCCCCATGGGCTGTTGCTACAGGATGTAATGGGTCATTTTTATGTATCAGTTCCGAAGCATTATTTAATAGTTGATACCAATTTTTTAGGTCTCCTTCGAACCATTCCGGATGATAATTGTACTCATTCCCCAGTTCCCATAACAAAATAGCATCATGATTTTTATACTTATTTATATAATCGATAAAGGTTCCCGAAAGGATATCAAAATTTCCATCTTGGTTATATCCAAAACCTATAATTAATTTTATACCAGCAGCGCATATTTCATCTAAAACAGCCACATCATCAATAGGGGCATAGGCTCTTATCGTATTTATTCCTGCCTCAACCATCAAATTTAAATCCTGAGTTAAGTTACCAAAATCTCTTGAAAGACTACCCTTAGGAACTGGGTGGTAACAAATACCTTTGATTAAATATGGGTTCCCATTGACCAAAATTTGACGTTCCAAAATTGTTATTTTATTAGCGGTTTCAATAGTATTACAGGAGATTAGCATCCCAATAAAAAACGTCACTATGGACTGTCTTAACATTTCCAAACTATTTTATGGGTTAATTTTATTCATGATTCATTACTTTAAACTTCTTCGATGGGACTAATATATCATTCAAAAGCAACGCCATATTACCATTGTATGTTTTCGTTATTTCCTGTCCATCTCTGGTTATCCCGTTAAAAACTCCTTTATCGACAAAATCCCATAGTGCATATTTTGCTTGGCTCTTCAAATTGATTAAACCAAAGTGATTTTCAGAACCCAATATATTTTCCGCATCTTTCCAACTTTCATCAAAAGCTTCAAAATAAAAACACGATATCCCTTTTTCTTTCGTCCAATCGCGCATATACTTATAATACAAGGCTTCTTTGTATTCATCAGTTGCTTTTGATCCGTGGTCTCCGTACTCTTTATTGGAGTTACTTGCCCATCCAGTTTCACCAATATGAATAGGTTTATTTACACCTAGACTTTTCATATAATTTAAAGTGCTTTGATATTGAGAAACGGCATAGTCCTTTGCGTGAAGCATAGCGACTTCAATTTTCTCTAGATCACTCAATTGTTCATTATTTGGCACACCCCAAAAGGCAGGATTGTAGTGCGTGTCGTGCATAGGGTATGTGTGCAGAGATATATAATCTACCGCTTTGATAAGGTTTGTTAAATCATTTACATGATATTCGCTTTCCCCACCTCCCCATGAAGCAAAATTATCTGAACTTGTAATCCATAAATCTATTGGAAGTTCTTCCTTCTTTTTAAGACCTTGTAAATGATTAACCCATTTAAGAATCACTCCTGGCTGCACGTAATAACTTTCTGCCCATTTCACCATTGCCTCGTTACCTACAGCAATAATCTTTACAATAGTTGGATACTTTTTTGCCAAAACTATTGCTCTGCCGATTTCCTCCGCGTTGTCTCGACTTTCTACTTCATGATTCGGAACTCTATTTGTCCAAGCATTTTCACAATCAATCCAAGCACCCAACATTACATACATTTCAAAATTTGGATCTTCAACTTTTAATTGACTAATAGTCTTTAATAAATTGGCCGTCTGTTCTAGTTGAACATTATAGGTGCGCAATAGTTTAATTCCCATAGCGGCCAAAATTTTCATATCTTCTTTTAGTTGATCAATAGTTGGTTCTATATCTCGCGAATTCTCCCGATAGCCACTATATGAAATTGCTAAATAGTCTGGGTTACCTAATATATCTTTTGCTGATATTTTCTTCATATTATCTTGTTTGTTCGTCTCTTCTTTATTTACACAGTTAATCATCATAAAACTGATTACTCCGACTGAAAGTATTTTATAAAGGGTCTTCATTACTGTCTCCTTGTTAGATTAGTTTTCTTGTAATGAAACAATGATTACTTCGATTTCACCAGTTCTTCTAAAAATCTGAGCACTTATTCTAGTATCTAGCTGTAAAGAATCAAAATACATAGGTGCTCTGTCAGAATAATAAAGTCCTATTCCGCCTTTACTAGCTAATTGATAAATTACAGGTGTTTGGCAATAGGTAAAACAGAGCGAATTCTGTTCTAATTCTATTTTTTTTAATTGTTTATTTACATCAACATAATGAAACGTTCTAGACTCTTTTAAAAACTCTTCCTTGCGCAACATTTTGGGATTAAATTGTAGTTGCCCATGCTTTACAAAAACTCCTAGTTCTCCAAATCGACTCAAAATATCTTCTTTTACTTGTCCAGTCAGTCCAGGCTGTTGCGCCCCTTTACCTCCTGGAGTATGCGAATAAGGATCCGTAGGAAATGCCCCATACAATTCTGGTGATTTATACACTCCAATTCCTTCATGTATTTCGTAATAATGCTCGAATAACCTTACTACAACCTCTTCATTCTCATTACTCGAAATAGCATCAAAACAAGTTTCTTGAACACTCAGCAACAATTTAGAAACCATATGCCAATAAATCGAACCTAGTCCTTCATAACCATAGAATGTTCCTGATCTACCAGTAAATGCTTTGTGGTTAAAAACATCCTCAAAAATCTCCAACACTAATTTTTCTTCTTTATTTAAAATATCTCCAAATTCTTCCTTTGATAATTGAGACAAGGCCGTCTTTAGACTTTCGGCATTGTTAAAACTTCCATTAAAATGAACTTGTCCTAAGATATCTTTTTCAATTATTTCGATATTTCCCTCTTCCAAAAGTCGATGCAACAAAATAGAAGTTGCCAATTTTTCTACTGGCAAATTATTCCGCTCCGTAAATCTTGGAAGTTTTTTATCCGGATATAAAATATAACTGCACTGATCTGGTCTAAAGAGTACACTGTTTTTTAACCCATCCAATAATTCTAAAGACGATGTGGCCGATATAAAACCCGAACTTAAAATAGCAACCTGACCTTCTAGCATTAAGGGTAAATGTGAAATTGAAACCTCATCATCATTTTCAACAGTCATTAAATTATACGAATGATACAAATTATCAGTTCTTTTATTCGCTTTAATAGTATGATTTAAATATTCCAATGTAACCTCAATAAAGGACAACAATCTCTCTTTACTAATTACTTCTTTAACGTTAGAATGCCCACTTTTATAAATTCCACTTCGGTAATTATCAGCTGCATTTCCCAAACCGTCCACTATTATTTTTCTTTCTCTATTGGAAATTCTTGAAATTAAAATGTTAGTATTTGATGTAAATGTTTCCAAAACACGCTCTAAAAACAAAGCCAATTCTAAAGATACTGAGTATTGGTCTTCCGAGGCATTTTGAACAGTCTTGTCAAAGAAGTTTAAAAAACGTCTTAAATAATACAGCGTTACCATGGAAACTCCATTCCCTACCAAAGCATTGTTTGCATCATTCCATTCGGGTCTTTGCGTATTCATCCAAATTCCTCCCTCTGGAATAAAGTTCGACACTTTTGTCAAAGTCGTAACTAACAGTTTTTCAATAAGATTTACATTGTAAACCTCGTTATTCTTATCTTTTAGCAGGGCTCCATCCCCTCCAATGATTTTCTGCTCTTTTCTGATTCTTTTATCCAAAGAAACATCAAAGTCAATCGTATCTTTAGGGTTCGATAAAATGTCTTTATAACTTTTTATTTTATATGGTATATTGGCAAAAACGAAAATGTCTTGATTGAAATAACTCGATAATTTATTTGGGTAATGATCTTCTATAAATTCTAAAAACTTTAACAAGTAAATAATCTGATGATCCCCCCAATACCCAATATAAGACCAAGGATCATCTGGCTCTATTGTTTCCCAATCAAACCCATCTTTGGTTACCTTGTAGGGGTTATAACCGTCAAAAGTAGTTGCGTTTAAAAACTTATGAATCATATTTTCGATAAACTCCGGATATGAATGTGCCAAGGCTTCCCAGTTCTGAAAAATATCTCTCCAATTACCTTCGTAATCTAATATTTTAGAGTCATCTACTTCATTATATGTATTGATAGAAAACTTATTCCATGGTCTACTCGGATCTCCGTGTCGTCTACTAAATTTTAACGGCATGTATTCAAAAGCCAATCTTTTTAGATCTAAATCTTGCTCTTTCTCAAGTAACTCTTTTAATTGATTTAGTGTAAAATATTCTGATAGAGCATTTAGAAGTTGTCCATTCCGTTTTAATACATCCTTATTCGCTTTTGAAATATAGTTTATAAAATCTGATTTTTCAATTTGATAGTTATCATCGAAAACACCACCACGCATAATATTGAAAAGCGTGTTCGAAAAATGACGTCCGTTTCGCATTTTGTCGGCGGTCATTTGCAACGCATCTGAAGATGCATTTAAACAAAATAACTGTTTTGTCCCCAACGCTATATCCTCTTGAACTAACTCAAAAATATCTTTCTTGCTCTTGATTAATTCAGACGTATGAACGATGGAGTTTATAGTCTGATTTACGTCTGCCACAATCATCCAAGTCTTTTGTCTATCTGAAGACAACACTATCGAAGTTGAAACAAAATAAGCCCCCTTTTCTGCTCTTATATCATTTTCTTGAACTATTGATTTTCCTCTTCTAAAATCTGCTACTTGTAAAGAAGAAACCAAATAAGTCACATCCTCCAAACCATAAGACCATACTACGGAAGCTTTTAACGCTTCGCTAGGTTCAGCCCGATCTACAATGATAGCACTTAATGAAAATACTCCGATTCCAACTTCCGCCTCCAATTCATTTTTCTTGTAGGCATCAACAAGGTTACTTCGAATTGCTTGTAATCCCTCTTCAACACCATAAGGCATAATATTCTGAATTCCGTCTAAAAGAGTTACACTAATTTCATCACTATTATTGTTTATAAGTATACTCTTTTTTACAAAACCATATGTATGACTAAAGTTCCATTGATATCTGAAAGTGAGCCCCAAACTATGATTGATCTCTTCGTAAATAATTTTGTTTCCAAAACTATTTTTATATAAATTACGTTGGGTTTTATAAGTTCCTATATATCTGTCCGAAAAAGGTTCCCATAATAATATTTTATCGTTTACGTGAACTTGAAATATAGTTTTACTCCCAGTAATATCTGACGCTTCTGTAATTTTATCATCGGAATAATAAGGGAAAAGTGCTGACTCGCTATCCTTTCTACCTGCTGTTAATCCACCTCTACTTGAGATAAACATCCAATGATTAGAATCGCTTACAATACTCATGAAAAAAGGTCGCATCAAATCATAATTTGAAATTTTGTAATATGATTCGTTTTCGAATTGAATTAATTCTCCATCCACTTTTTTTTCATCCATAAAAACTTCTTTACGTCCTATATATATTGACTTATTAATCATTGATTTATATTGAATATATTGTTGACCATCCTATTATTAAGAGATAATAATCCCCATTCTGGTCGTAAAAAAATTCACTCCAGTTCTAATTATATTGGAACAATCTGTTTATAATTTGCTGTTTTAGAATCCTAACAAATGAACTATTTTATTTAATAAAGGTCACATCTGAATTATTCAGTTTGCGATCTTAAAACTTTCCAAATTCAATTTTTACTGATACACTCTTATATAATCAATTTCCATATTTGATTCTGAAAAATTCGTATCAATGGATCCTCCTGCTATACCTCCCATAGCGATATTCAATATTAGATATTGATCTGCATTATAAGGCCAGGTATTATTGTCTTTTACCGGAGGATTGTATCTGTAATGTTCCACGTCGTCTACTTTAAATACTATTTCTTCCGCAGTCCACTCTACTATATACGTGTGGAATTTTGTTGAAACATCTGCTAAAAACTGATTTCCATGATTTGCTGTATTTCCAAAACTTGATGGTGTATGCATCGCACTAGATATAGTTCCTTGTAATTTCCCAAAATGCTCCATAATATCTATTTCTCCACAAGCGGGCCAACCCACAGTATCAATATTATCACCCAACATCCAAATTGCTGGCCAAGTCCCTTTGCCTTCTGGTAATTTTGCTTTTACTTCAACTCTTCCATAAGTAAAATCAAAGTTCCCTTTTGTTAACATTTTTGTAGAAGTATAACTCGCGCCCTTATAATTTTCCTTTTTTGCTGTAATTGTCAAAAACCCATCCTTTACACTCACATTATCCGTTCTGCTGGTATAGTATTGTTCTTCTGCATTTCCCCATCCACAAAGATCAGGGCATCCCGTGCCAATATCAAAACCCCATTTTGTATTATCTGGATTTCCAGCGACATCAAATTCATCAGAAAAAATCAAGGTTGAAAACAGATCTGGAGTCACATATATTTTAACCTCCTTGGAGATGTTAATTACTTCGCCTGTTTTTGAGTAGGCATAAACGGTTATACTAAAATCATTCGTTCCTTTTTCCGTAGCAGTAAATTCCATGTCACCACTTATGCTTTCAACTTCATTGGCTGTATCAAATTCAAATCCATATTTCACTGCATTTGCTGCAGAAGCTTTACACTTAATTACACCGTTTCCATCTCCATTTGGGTTCTCAGAGTTTGCTCCTACCACTTCAATAGTCACGTTCAAATCTTTAGGAATAATTAATTCCTCTTCAACAACTTCAATTGCATCATCATCGGCATCGCAACTAGAAACCATGGCCAGAAATATTACCATAGTAAAACCCAGACAACTATTTTTTAACAACCTATACATCTATATTAAGCTAAATAAAAATTGATACTATTTAAAGGATAAAGGAGTTTTCAATTCCTCCTTTATCCTTACTAATTTGTTTGTTTTATTGAACAGGTTTCTCTGTTTGGAAATTACAATACCAGGCACGCGGGCCCTCTTCAACTCTAACTTTTAAAGTAGTTTCGGTAATCGCTATTATTTCAAAAGTACTATTCTCTACATACCAAGACATAAATCCACCATTTGAAAAATTTAAGGTTGTTCCTCTATATTCTCCATCCATAGTTGCTATTGATGACGATGGACTCAAAGAGACATTTTTAACACCCGTTATAGACGAAACGATATCGGTACCGTGACAAGTATCACCATCAACTCCTATTTCAGAAGCATAATCTCCTGGAATGTAAGCATCTCCAGCGGTCTGCTCAAAAGTCAATACACCAGAACCAGATTGCGTAAATACAAATTCTGCATCGTACATACATAGTTTATCTTCATGCCAAGCAAATGAGGTAAACCACTGAGACCATGTATGCTCTCCACCAGCCTGAACCGTATTTGGACCCAAACCAATATTACCAGGTTTGTCTGCCGCCCAATACCAAGTTTTACTCGAACTTGTGCCTCCTGATAAAAAGTCTTTAGCCTCTGGATCTTCAAAATCACTGCGCACAGTTACGTCTATTGATTTACTGCTTGTTGCTCCAGCTGTTCCAACAGCTAACACCGTTATCGTGTAGATATTAGTCCCAACCTTTCCAAAAATAAAAGAATGATTTCCACCCGGAGCAGAAATTATTTCTTCGTTGTATACATATTGATAAGATATCTCATTGTCCGCTGTGGCATTAAAATTTACCTTTCCACTTCCATCTCCATATGGGTTTGATGCATCAGCACCAATAATTTCGATACTTACTTCTATATTCGAAGGGGCAATAATATCTCCAAACTCATAGGTCTCTTCTTCACAACTCACCAACAAGGCGGCAAATATCGTAAAGATTATTTTTGTTAAGAATTCTATATTTTTCATTTTTTTTATTTTTTAAATTCTAATTATGGAAGTAAAGATTATCTATATACACTTTAGCGCTTTCTCCTGACGTATCAAATAGCAATTGTGTAATGCCCGATGTATCCGTCGTATAATCCGCTAATGGAATCTCGATACTTACCCAACTTCCATGCACCATAACTCCGACATTTTCTATATCTTCCTTAAGAGCATCTCCGTCGCCATAAGCCGTATTGACAAGTTTCAATCCAAGACTCGTTCCGTCTGGTGTCCAATAATCTATATGAACATGCGTCATTGTGGATAAATCCGTTGCATTTCCATAATCGGTTACAATTCCAGTGAAACTTAAATTCTCATATAACCAGGTATTGTTACCTTCTATCTCAACTTCAGTTAATGCAGTCGTCTGTCCCCAGTTTGGATTTACTTCACTTAATGCAACTCCAGTATAGGCGTCACTATAAATAGAAATCACATTGACAGCATCTAAAGTCGGAATCGGTGCTGCCACCAATGGTGCCGGAGGGATTTCCTTATAGAAATAAAAATTATCTATAAATACTGTAGCGCTTTCTCCTGACGTATCAAATAAAAGTTGTGTAATCCCAGATGGATCTGTCGTATAATCTACAAGTGGAATATCTACACTTACCCAACTGCCCAAAGTCATAGTTCCAACGTTTTCTATATCCTCTTTTAAAGGATCTCCGTCACCATATGCCGTGTTCACTAATTTTAATCCTAAACTAACTCCATCAGGCGACCAATAATCAAAATGTGCGTGGGTCATCCCAGAAAGATCTGTAGCATTACCATAATCAGTTACAATTCCAGTAAAACTTAAACCCTCATATTTCCAAGTCTTATTACCTTCAATTTCAACTTCAGTTAAAGCGGTAGTTTGACCCCAATTTGGATTTACTTCACTTAAGAAAACATTGGTATAAGCATCACTGTAGATTGAAACTACATTAGCAGCTTGTGCTGTTGGCGCTGTTGCTGCAACTGCGGGTGATGTAGGTACATCTTGATAGAAATAAAAATTATCTATATATACATTTGCAGTCTCACCTAGTGTATCAAATAAAAGCTGTGAAATACCGGATACATCTGTAGAATAATCTGCTAAGACAATATCAACAGACACCCATTCTCCTTGTATTACTGACCCTACTTCTTTCAAATCTGCTTTTAATGGGTCTCCATCGTCATAGGACGTGTTCACCAGTTTTAAACCTAATTTTACTCCATCTGGCGACCAATAATCAAAGTGAACATGTGACATTCCCGAAAGGACTGTAGGATTGCCATAATCGGTTACAATTCCCGTGAAATTTAAGGAATTATAAAACCATGTATTATTACCCTCTATTTGAATTTCGGTTAAAACAGTGCTTTGTCCCCAATCCGGATTTAATTCGCTTATAGCAATATTAGTATATACATCGCTGTAAATAGAAACCACATTAGCTTCTTGCGCTGTTGGCTCTGGAGCAGGCGTTACGGGCTGTAAGATTTCTACTGTTTCAAACTCTATAGTCTCTTCGGTTGTTTCAACCGCAGCTCCTTTAGCCACAACCCTAATGGAATAAGTTCCTGGTTCTGCATAAATATACGAGGCTGTTTCTCCAATATTCGCCATCACTGGTTCATCAATTCCCGTTTCTCCAAAATATACGTCAAACGAAGTAGCAAATTCTGCTGTTACCGTTACATTTACCTGTTTCGAAATAACCTCGTCGTTCATAGATGTAATTACCAAATTAGTAGGAGCATTAAACGACACCACTAAAGGAACCATAGCTTCCGTTTTTAATCCCGAAAGTCCAACTCCAATTACCTTTACCTCATAATTTCCCTCTGGATATATACTATTAGTGCTTTCCCCTTGCTCTATACTTACTGGAGTTGTAATATCATTGCCATAATGAACTTCGTATGAGGTTGCTCCTTCACTGTTTGGTGTAATGGTAACAAGACCTGTATTATCTGGTGTCACTGTAAACAGCGCTGACACATTTTCTGGCGCAGTGATGCTATCAATAAAGTCTAGATTACCAAAATCCTCCTCGGTACAACTCGAAACCGCTGTTAGTAATAAAACAACACTTATTATATAGTTGAATGTTTTCATGTTTATAATTTTTTAATTTTAATATCTAGGATTTTGTAGCCATGTACCTCCTGCCAATTCAATTTCAATTGATGGAATAGGAAATATTTCATGTTTTCCTGTTTCAAATCCATCTATTTCTTGAGCAGCTCTATCTGTTCTCACCAAATCGAAAAATCGGTGACCTTCTCCTACCAATTCTACTCTTCGTTCGTGATAAATAGCTTGAGTCAAGTCGGATCCAGTAGCAGAAATTGTATGATCTGTGCCTCCAAATGCTCGAGCTCTAACTCTGTTTAAATAACCTTGCGCAATATTATCGCCCAAACTACCTCTGTTATAAGCTTCCGCCGCCATTAACAATACGTCAGCAAAACGTATGGCTCTATAATTATTAGGGTTTGTAAGGTTTGCATCTCCTGTATTCAAATCTCCTTTACGTGCAATATATTTTCGGTTATAATAACCCGTATGTTCAAACCCTGTTGCATATGTTGCCTCATTGTCAGCAGCCCATTGCTCTATATCCAAAATCGCAACGTCTTTACGAAGATCGCCCTCTTCAAATTCATCTACTACTTCTTGCGTTGGTACGTTAAAACTAAATCCAGAATCAAATTCAGGACCCGTATAATTTCTAATACCATTAAACCCTACAGCAACATTACCTTCACTGCATTGCAAACAATCAAAACTACCTCCTTCTGCATCAGAATATTGAATTTCAAAAACTGACTCAACTCCATTTTCCCCATCATGCTCAAAAATTGCATCATAATCATCCACTAAATCGTAAGGACCGGCGATCACCTGATCAAGTACTTCTGCAGCTTCTGAAAATTTATCTTGAAATAAATATACTTTTCCTAAAAGAGCATTTGCAGCACCGCTTGTCACTCGACCTTTTTCAGGCTGTACTGATGGTAAATTGGACGCAGCAAATTGTAAATCGATTTCTATCTGTGCATAAACTGCGGTCTTAGGAGTTCGTTCTATACTAAATTGATCTCCAAATTGTATTCTTTTATCTACAGACAACGGCACATCTCCAAACCATTTTACCAATTCAAAGTAATAATAGGCTCTTAAAAATCGTGCTTGTGCCAATACTTCATTTTTACCAGTAAAATCTGTTTTATCTTGAAATTCCATAATGAAATTTGCTCTATTTACTCCAGCGTACATCCAACCCCAAATATCTCTAAGGTTTGCGTTTTCAGGTGTGTGAATCATATCATCTATTTCTTGCCATCCTACTACATCTGTTGCACTTTCACCCCCACACAAGGAATTGTCTGAAGCGATTTCACCAAGCATTACATTTGCGTATGTAGATTGCAAAAGATCATAGGCTCCAATGAGCGCATTTTGGTAGTCTTCCTCTGAATTAAAATATTCTTCTGAGTTTTCATCAAGTGATGCGACATCAACAAAGTCTTCGTTACAAGACCATACTGTTACTAAACTTATAATAAACAGTACTCTTATTAATTTATAGTTCATTCTTTTCATTTTCTTAAAATTTAATGTTTAAACCAAGCATATATATTCTAGGAACTGGATAAAATCCTTGATCAATACCTCCTCCTATTGGATTTCCTGAAGAAGCCGAAGGGTCGTAACCTTTATAATCTGAAAAAGTGTATACATTGTTCACAGAAGCATACAATCTAAATTTATCTAATCTTAATGACTCGATTACTTTGTCTGAAAAGGTATATCCAACCTGTAAATTTTGAATTCTTGCATAAGAACCATCTTCAACATAATAATCTGAAAACAAAAGATTTGAATTAGCACCAGTAGTAACTCTTGGATTTTCATTAGTACTTCCTTGACCTGTCCATCTGTCTAAAAAATAAACACTTCTGTTTGTCAAACTTTGATTTCGTTCATAATTTCGAACGATCTCATTTCCAATAGAGGCAAAAACATAACCCGTAAAGTCGAAGTTTTTAAAATTTACCCCTAAATTAAAGCCCATCGTAACACCTGGAATAGGATCTCCAATATAGGTTCTATCGTTAGAATCAATAATTCCATCTTCATTTATATCGGCATATTTCAAATCTCCTGGAGCTGCGTTCAATTGTGTTGGGTGATTTTCAACAGCTGCTTGGTCTTGAAAAACTCCTAGTGTTTTTAGTCCGTAAAAGTAACCTATGGGTTGTCCAACTTCCATTCTAGATGGAGGTTCCAATCCCACTCCAAATTCTCCACCAGCTACAAAACCATTTTCACTGGCAACATATATTACTTCGTTTTCTAACGTAGTGAAATTATAGCTTGCATTAAATCTAAGATCTTCTGAAATATCATGCATATAGACAATTTGAAATTCTAGTCCAGAATTATCAACGGTTCCAGCATTCACAATAGGGGCCCTAGATCCAGGTGCATACACTCCTAAAATTCCAGATACTTGCGGTGTTAATAATAAATCTTCGGTTCTTTTATTAAAGTAATCTACGGTAATGTCTACCTTGCTATCAAACAATTTGAAATCCATACCAACATCAAAAGTCTTTTGCTTTTCCCATTTTATTTCTGGATTTGCAAGAGCTCCTTCCGCAATACCAACACTTATTTCATCGTTAAAAACATACGTTCCTTCTCCTGATAGTAAAGAAACAAATCTATAATCTGGAATTCTATCGTTCCCTACAATACCGTAACTAACTCTTAATTTGAAGAAATTTATGGTTTTGCTATCTTCTAGAAATGATTCATCAGAAACTATCCATCCAATTGATCCTGAAGGGAAATAACCAAATTTATTGGCAGAACCAAATCTGGTTGATCCATCTCTACGCAATACTCCAGAAAGCAAATACTTTCCCTTATAGTCGTATTGAACTCTTGTAAAATAGGAAAGTAATCTTCCGTCAAAAGTATTACCTCCATTTTGATAGTTATCTACCACATCAGACGCATTTTTTATAGTTGCTTGACTGTAAGAATTATCTGGAATATCGAATCCAGTGTATCCTGACAAATCACCTGTTGTTTGAAAAACAGACATCCCTAGCAAGACTTTTACATTGTGACTATCGTTAAAATTATTTGAATAAGTAGCGTAATTATCGAATGTATAATCACGGTAAATATCGTCATTTTCGGTTATCACATTTCTGGATATATTAAACACTTTCCCAGAACCATAAAAAACTTCTGGAAAAAATGTCTTTCCAGTCACTTCAGCATAGTTAAATTGATATTTGGAATCAACTTTAAAATGATCTGAAAAACTATAATTGAAACCAATAGTTCCACTTATCTTATTTACTTTACTATCATTATACGTGTTCTCAATCTGAGCAACTGGGTTGATGACCTCATTACCCAATCCTTCAGCGATAGTGTAATCTCCATTACTATCTTTTACGGTCATTGCAGGTGACATATTTAAAGCATTGAACAAAACTGAACCCAATGTACTTTCCGTTAAAGTTTTCGTATTGGTGTTGACGTATATAACAGTAGTGGTCATCTTTAACTTTTCAGTCCAATCAATATCGTAACTTGCTCTTCCAGTAAAGCGATTAAAATTAGCATCAGATCCTCCTACTATCCCATCTTGGGTTAAATACGAAGTTCCAAAAGAATAACTAGATTTTTCACCCCCGCCAGCAGCGCTAAAATTCACATTAGATATAGGTGCGGTTTGAAAAATCTCGTCTTGCCAATTTGTTCCTTTCCCGTATGTTGCAAAATCTACAAAGGGTATATCCTCTCCACCCACTGCATGAGATTCATTAATCAACGCTCCATATTCTGTAGCATTTAAAACAGGAATCGTTCTAGTAGTTTCTTGTATTCCCGTATAAGTGCTAAAATCAAACTTTAAATCAGAATTTTTACGACCTGATTTCGTAGTAATTAATATAACCCCATTCGCAGCTCTTACTCCGTATATACCTGCCGTTGCATCTTTCAATACATTAATACTTTCAATATCATTGGGATTGATAACACTTAGATCTTCAACAACATTTCCATCAACTAATATTAGTGGATTGTTGTTTCCGTTGGTAGTAATTCCTCGAATTCTAATACTGGATGCACTACCAGGAGATCCAGATATAGAAGTTACGCTAACTCCCGCGACTTGACCCTGCAGGGCACTTTCAACACGAACCGGATTTAATTTTTCAATAGTTTCTGAACTAATTACAGAAACAGCTCCTGTAATTTCTTTTTTAGTTTGAGTACCATACCCTACTATTACGACCTCCTCTAAGGTGGCCATATCAACAATTAACTTTATATTAATTGCCTGATCATTAATTACTGTAAACTCGCTCTCTTGATAACCGAGAGAAGAGAATACCAAAACTGAATTGATTGGAACCCCACCTAAGTTAAAATTCCCGTCAAAATCAGTTGTTACACCTACATTGGTGTTTTTGATAATAACATTTACTCCAGGCAGAGGTTCATTAGAACTATCTTCTATTACTTTACCAGTAACGTCGATATTTTGCCCTAAGGATATAAATGCTGTTAAAAAAAATCCAATAAATAAAATTTTTGAAATCATACTATATTAGTTGTTAATTTGTTATTGTGTAAATCTATGTACAATTAACAATTGTTGATGTTAAATTACCCCTACAAAAAACATACAACATAAAATTAATTCTAACTTTAACCCCATTAAATCATTTGCCTCTCAAGCCAAGACCCTTGTTTTTACTAGTATTAGATATCCAGACAAGATTCCTGTTTAAAATTTAAAAAAACAGCTTACTAGATTTCAAATAATTAATTATGTTGTGGTGATGTAGGGGTAAGAATAATTTTAGATACAGTCTATATTTCTGAAATATACTGTGAAAGATTATTTTCGCTAGGTAATTCAATCTTTTTTCGCAATCGATATCTTTTTATTTCAACACTTCTTGTTGAAATATTTAACAACTGAGCAATTTCCTTAGACGACAAATTCAATCTTAAATAAGCACATAACTTTAAGTCATTTGGGGTAAGACTAGGATGTATCTTTTTAATTTTATCAAAGAAATCCTTATCTGCGTTAGTAAAGGCCTTTTTAAATAGTTTCCAGTCATCTGTACTATTTAAATTTTCATCCACAATTTTAATAATCTGCTCCAAATTATCTAGTGACTTCGTTTTCTTAAGTTCCGATTTCAAACTACCCAAAAATTCGTTTTTTCTAATAAGGGTCATTGTAGCCGAACCTACCTCTCTATTTCTGCTTTCTATATCTAAATACAAATTTTCATTCTTAATTCGCATTATCTCTTTTTCATTCTTTAAATTCTCTATTTTCAACTTTCGTTGCGATCTCTTAATTTCGCGTTGCTTCTCTCTTGTGTAATATACTTTGTATATTTTATGCATTCCGAAAGAAAACAATAAGATTGCAATTGAATAGATTATAAGACTGAAATTGGTTAAATACCACGGCTTACTAATTTTAAAAGAGAAAGACTCCATATTAGAAGATAATTGATCCCCAATTCTTGATTTTATATTCAACTTATAACTACCAAAAGACAAATTATTAAGTTCTATTTCAGATTGATTTGACCAAGAACTCCAGTGATGGTAGATACCTATTAATTGATATTGATATTCTACCTCTGAATATTTATCAAAATGAGCATCACTAAAATTAACTTTAAAATTATTTTCATTGGAATTGAAACTTTTTTCTCTAGTTCTCAATACTTTTTGAGAAAATCCATCAAGAGTTTCGTTTTTAATTGCATCTATCTTAATTTGACGCTCCCCCGAAACTATAGTATTAATATCCATATATAAGTACCCACTAGAGGTTCCAATTAAATATATCTCATTCCCCAAATGAGTCAAGCTTTCAAACCCTAGAAGACCAAATTTTCTTCTAAAAGAGGCAGTTATGGGTACATTAATTATATCAAAAGCATTACTAAATTTTCCTTGTGAAACACAAATAATGTTTCTATCGGAAAAACCCCATAGTTTATTTGAATCATGGTCAGAAATAAGGATACCGATAAGACCTTCATCTTTTTTATAAAAAGTATTGGTAAGAACCGAATCTACTATAAACTTCTTTGTTTCACTATTAAATTTATAGACTCCTCTAGATGAATTTGATGTGTAAATAATATCATTCATGTGCTTTACAAGACTTGAACCATAGCCGTAAGAAGGCGAATTTTCGATATTCAAAATTTCCTCGAAATCCTTATCTATATCTAAAATGAATATTCCTTTTTGATCGTGATTTATAATAATTTGATCATTTTCTACAAATTCAAAAAACCTAGTAGGAATATCAAATCCCTCTATTTTATTTCTAAATTGCCATTGACCATTTAATTTTTCTAAAATACTCAACCCTTCATAATTTCCTTGTAATAAAAGATTCTGATTCGAAGGAACTTTCTTAACTCCCCAAGTACCAGGAAAATCAGAAATTTTATCAGCAATAATTCCATCTACGACAAAGGTACCCTTGTTGTGTCCACAAAACAATGTTGCATCAACCTTATCTAATGACCAAACCTGTCCTTCGGTTCCGCTTATTAATTGAAATTTACCGTCTCCCTCAACTGGCCTGTAAAACAGCCCTTGGTTTGTTCCCAAATACAAATAATCATTAGTAGCTATGGATGCATATACAACACCCAATTCCCCTTTAGAATCGGTATTGATAGAAAAATGAGATTTCAAATTCAACACACTTACCCCATTGTCTAAACCTAACCATAAATTATTTTCTGCATCCTCAAAGATTGACAAGATGGTATTATCTAAAAGACCATGCCGTCTATTAATATTTCTAATTATTTTTCCATTTGAATTCAATTGGTAAATTCCATTAGAAATGGTTCCTAGAACTATGCTGTTATCTGCTAATTGCAAACTACAATATATCTTTTTACCACCTATTTCCGAGTCGGCTGGAATATTCCATTTTATTAATTTGTTTTCAGAAAATTTATAAAAAGCTCCGTTTTCAAAAAGAAACACGATGTTTTCATTAATTATAAATGTCCCAATTAGATTATTCTCTTTAACAACCGCATCAGCAATAACTACTACAGATTTTCCATTTTCAATTTTAAAAATTCCTTCATTCAATTTTTGGAAATAAATAGTATTCCTTTCAATAAAGATATTTGCCCTTAAAGATTTTGCCTCTACAATGTTAAATGTTTCTTTTTTCGTATTGTAAATGTAAATTCGATCTAAAGATTGAAATAAAATCCAGTCTCTAAATTCCTGAATATTCCAGAACTGTTCATCTTCAATAAGTTCTTGATGTAACTTTGGAATTAAAGAGGTGTAATTCAAATCTCCAAACAAGTCCTTTTCCCAAAAACCGAAATCCATATAACAACCAGTATAAATAAGGCCATCAATCACTTTGACTGATCTGACTACAGATCCATTTAGAGAAGTATTCAATTTCCATTTCGCACCATTAAACTCAAGTAACCCAGAATTATTGGCTATAAAGATATTCCGATCTGCAGACTGAGAAATCATCCAATTTTGATTTCCAGCATAGTAATTATCTGGAGAAAAATTTTGAATAGGTGGCAACTCTTGAGCCAAAGAACTCAAGAATATAAAAAAACATATAAGGCTGCTTGATAGTTCGTTTTTAGTCAACTTAGTTTCACTTTAAGACTAACAAAATCATTAATCTACGTTTACCAAATATAACAAACAAAACTACGCGATACTCATTGGAGACTGATTAAGAATTTATTGAGCAAAATAAAGTATTAAGCAAAATAGATATAAACACCTATTACAATAATACAGATAGCAATTCCAACTTGCTTTACATACTTCCAAGGGGTAATGTCTACCTGCCCCGTATACGCTTGAACATAATCTGTTTCTCTAGGTCTAATTTTCCCTATTATTAACATGATTACGACATTTAAAACAAAAAGAATAGCCATCACATCTAAAAAATGCGGATATGCTTGCGCTTTTACCAATGCCAAAGCAGCCTCATCTGTAACTCCAGCGGCAGCGGCTGATGCCAATGCACTATCTACAAAGTATGGTTGCATAAAAAATTGACTTATAATATATAGCAAACAACCGAACACCAAACCTAATTTAGCCGCAATAGCTGGAACACGTTTCGTAGTATACCCTACCACTATAATTGTTAAAATTGGAATACTATAAATCCCATTTACCTCCTGTAAATAAGCAAACAAACTTCCCGCTTTAGCAATAAATGGGGCAATAAACATTGCCATAATAGCTAAGACAATTCCAAAAGTTTTCCCATACTTTACAATGGTTCTTTCATCGGCTTCTGGATTTATATGTTGTTTGTATATATCTATTCCAAATAAAGTTACCGAACTATTTAATACACTATTAAATGAACTTAAAATAGCCCCAAACAATACTGCTGCAAAGAATCCTAATAATGGAGCTGGTAATACTTTGTTCACTAACATTGGATAGGCTTCATCTGCGTTTTCTAAACTCCCATTGAACATATGATAGGCTATTAATCCCGGTAATACAACAATAAGCGGTCCTAATATTTTTATAAAAGAAGCAAGTAACAATCCTTTTTGTCCTTCTACTAAATTCTTTGCTCCAAGTGCTCTTTGAATTATTTGTTGGTTGGTACCCCAATAAAATAATTGAACCAACATCATCCCTGTAAATATGGTATAAAACGGAACTGGATCTGTTGGTCCACCCATAGACTTGAATTTTTCTGGATTTTCTGTTGTTATGATAGAAAGTCCTTCCATCATACTGCCATCACCTATAGCTATCAAACCTAATACTGGAATTAAAATACCTCCAATAAGTAAACCTATTGCATTGATTGAATCTGAAACGGCAACGGCTTTTAATCCGCCAAATACAGCATATATAGCACCTATTATTCCAATTCCCCAAACGCAAATAACTATGCCTGTTTCAGAAGATACACCAAGTAATTCTGGGACATTAAACATTCCGCTAATTGCTACTGAACCTGAGTACAATATTACAGGCAGCAACACAACTACATAACCCGATAAAAATAGAATTGAAGTACCTGTTTTTGTTGCAACATCAAATCTTTTTGCTAAAAATTGAGGTACCGTTGTTAAGCCTCCCTTTAAATATCTAGGCAATAAAAATAACGCTGTGACTATCATTGCTATCGCCGCCAAAGTTTCCCAAACCATTACTGATAAGCCACTTTGATAAGCAGACCCATTGAGTCCAACTATTTGTTCTGTAGATAAATTTGTAAGTAACAAAGAACCAGCAATGACACCGGCGGTTAGGCTTCTTCCTCCTAAAAAGTAACCATCGGAAGAGTTTTCATCTGTTTTTCGAGTCGCGAAATAAGCAATAACACCAACAAGAATGGTAAAGCCAAGAAATGATAAAATACTAAGCATTAGATATAGTTTAATTAGTTAAGTTGCGAATATACTTATTTTCAAAAAAGAAAGGAGCACTTATTAAAAATACCTATTAATCCTATAATTAAAAATGAAATATTCAATGTAGCGCTCTATATTCTAAATTATCTTGAAGTTTAGAAAACCTACTATTATATCTGAATGAAGCTTTTAAACAACGTTACAACTTTTCTTATATCTAGAAAAGTAGTTGACTCTATACCGTTGATTACTAAAATTAGTATGATTTATTCTAAGTTGAAGAACACCATTCATTTTACTAAAATCTAAGCGAACTATAGTATTATCATTTGTTTTAACATATATTTTATAATTCCTTTTCTTTTCAAAACCGTTCATAATAATGGAATACACTCGAGTTAAATCCGAGATTTGGAAAGATTTTATACTTTTAGAATATTTATCATTTATATCTGAATAAATGTAAGATAATACCGCATTCTAATTTTATATGATTACTTGTGCCCTTGTCAGCGTAATTGTTTTGCCAAAAAAAAGACAAACACATCATAAAAGGACAAAAACAAACGATTTACATATTCTTTAAAATTGGTTAGTCATCATATTTATTTAACAATAAAACTTGTGATTTGTTACAATTTATTTAATATATACAGTGAACAAATGTGTTAATTATATTGAAAGGTCTAAATTTAAAGTCCAATTCCTACAGTTTAGTTTACCAATGGTGCCATTTTCCAAACTAATGGTAAAATGAAGTAGACAAAAATAGATATTATTACAATAGACAGAAGATTCATCCATATTCCTTTTTTAACCATTTCTTCAATTTTTACGAATCCAGAGCCAAAGACAACTGCATTTGGTGGCGTAGCAACAGGAAGCATAAAAGCGCAAGATGCAGCCAACGTTGCTCCAACTAATAAAAAGTATGGATGCACCTGAATCCCTCCAGCGAGAGATACCAATACTGGAAGAAGCATTGCTGTGGTCGCCAAATTAGAGGTGATTTCTGTTAAAAAATTAACCATCGTAATTATTAAAAACAGGACAATAAATAAATGCATGTTACCAAATTCGTTTAATTGACTACCAAACCACACTGCCAAACCACTTTCTTCAAAGCCTCTTGCCAAAGCCATACCGCCACCAAAAAGCAACAAGATTCCCCAAGGAAGTTTTACGGCATCCTTCCATGTCATTAGGGGTTTATTCCTGTTTTTTGAAGGAAGTACAAATAGTAATAAAGAAGCACTAATCGCAATAATACTATCATCTATAACTGGAATAAATTTATTAATGATAAAAGATCTGCTCACCCATGCCAATGCTGTCAAAGAAAAAATAGTTAACACCATTTTCTCTTCGAAAGATATTTTACCAAGTTTTGCTAGTTGATTTTTAATTTCCATTTTCCCTCCGGGAAACTCCTTTTGTTTAAAATTAAAGGCCACTTTAGTCAAATAGAACCAACAAATAATTAGCAAAATAACAGAAATTGGAAATCCGAATGAGAACCATTGGGCAAATGAAATTTCAATTCCATATGTTTCTTGTACAACTCCTGCCAAAACTAAATTCGGAGGAGTCCCAATCAAAGTAGCCATTCCTCCAATGGAAGCGCTATAAGCAATAGACAGCATCAACGCCTTGCTGAAAATTAAATTTTCCTCTTCAATAGTATTCGGATTGTCCTTTAACTGAGAAACAATGGCTAATCCAACAGGTAAAATCATAACAGCCGTTGCCGTATTTGAAATCCACATCGACAGTAAGGCCGTCGCAACCATAAATCCAAGAATAATCTGAACGACATTGGTTCCAACAATTTTTATAATATTTAAGGCTATTCTTTTATGCAACTTCCATTTTTCAATAGCAATGGCTAAGATAAAACCTCCAATAAATAAAAAGATATATTTATGTCCATATGCAGGGGTTGTTTTCGCCAAAGATAAGCCTCCACTTATTGGAAAAATAATTATTGGAAGTAATGCCGTTACCGCAATCGGGACTGGCTCCAACATCCACCATATCGCGATCCAAGATACCGAGGCTAATATCGCGTTTGCCGAATCTGACAATCCATGTGGATGAAAAAAAACTAAAATTATAATACATACAGATGGACCTAAAACAATACCCAAAAGGCGTTTTGATATTTTCATATAAATAAAGTTTTTCTATTTAATAAAAGTTTGGACCTAATTAAATATATCGACTATTCCAATTATTGGTCTAAGTAAGTTGATTTTTTCTAATTATGAAAATAATTTCCACTTCTCATCTCTAATCGATAAACTTTACTCGATTATGTAATTAATTGATTTTACTTCTTACTCATTTTTTTTATGGCGTTAATTCGCTCAAAATCATTCATTATTTATTAATAAAACAGAAGGTTATTACGGTAGAATAAAATATCTTTGTATCGTTCTTAAAAAACTAAAGAATTTAGATTGGAAAATCAAGCACAGACAATAACTATCCCAAGTAAATTTAATGATTTTAAACAACTTACCAAAGTTGGATTATCATTAAGCGTCGTTTTTTCCTCAATAGCGGGGTACCTCCTAGCCGCAGAAACCATCAATTATACAACGCTGCTTTTGTTAACTATTGGTGGGTATTTAATGGTTGGTGCTTCAAATGCATTCAATCAAATTATAGAAAAAGACACAGATGCGTTAATGAAGCGCACTATGAACAGACCCATTCCTACGGTTAGAATGTCTGTAAATTCCGCCATGATAATCGCTGTAATTTTTACAATTCTCGGAATTGGAATTTTGTATTATATCAACGCGAAATGTGCCTTGTTTGGAGCAATATCTATTTTTTTATATACAAGTGCCTATACCCCTTTAAAGGCAATCACTCCTCTAACTGTATTTGTCGGAGCCATTCCAGGCGCTATACCTTTTATGTTAGGATGGATTGCCGTAACGAATGATTTTTCTATCGAACCCGGAACGCTTTTCTTAATTCAATTTTTTTGGCAATTCCCACATTTTTGGGCTATTGGATGGTTGCAATTTGACGAATATAAAAAAGCAGGATTTAACATGCTACCGATGGGGAAAAAAGATAGAGGAGCCATCAAGCAAATTATCCTTTACACCACGGTGATGATTTTAGTATCGATCATTCCCGTATTTAAACAAACTGGTGATTTTTGGATTTACCCTATCACCGCCGTCATAATATTCTTATTGGGCTCTACAATGCTATATTATGGTGTTAAATTACACAAAGAGCAAACAGATAAAGTAGCGAGACAATTAATGCTTTCAAGTGTTTTGTACATTACTTTAATTCAAATAATATACGTAGTAGATAAATTTTTACACTAATGGAAAATAAAAATTTAAGTCAAGAACTTAAAATCGCCCGTAGAAAATCGGCAAAACCAATGCTTTGGATTTCAATGGTAAGTATGACCATGATGTTTATAGGGTTAACAAGTGCTTACATTATAAGCAGCAACAGAGAGGATTGGGTTTCTTTTGAATTACCGCAAGCATTGTATATTAGTACGCTTCTTATTATATTAAGTAGTATCACTTTCATATTGGCAAAAAAAAGTATTCAAAAAGACAATAGAAAAGTAACTTCCGCATTGTTAATTGCAACATTAATTTTAGGATTTGGGTTTGCATTTTACCAGATTCAAGGATTCTTTGAATTAAAAGCATCCGGATTATATTTATCAGGAAGAGGTAGTATCGTTTCTGCTTCCTTATTAATGGTAATCTCTTTTGCACATCTAATCCATGTAATTGCTGGGCTTATTGTGGTGCTTATTGTTATTTATAATCATTTTAAAAAACGCTATAATTCGACAGAAACACTTGGTTTAGAGTTAGGTGCGATCTTTTGGCATTTTGTAGATATTTTATGGCTCTTACTCTTTTTATTTTTCTACTTTCTTAGGTAATATAATTATTGTAAATTTGAACTGTCAAAAAAACTAAAATTTAATATATTTTTTATGGAAGCAACTGCTGCTGCTGCTAAAGAGTTAACATGGGGCGGAGGTAAAGCGAAACCTTTTAGTGCAAGTTATGGAAAAATGATGATATGGTTCTTTATCATGTCTGATGCGCTTACGTTCTCAGGATTTATTATTGCTTATGGAGCAATGCGTTTCAAGTTTCTAGAAACTTGGCCAATTGCTGATGAAGTATTTACTCACATCCCATTTGTTCATGGGAATTTCCCAATGCTTTACGTAGCGTTCATGACATTTGTCTTGATCTTTTCGTCTGTTACAATGGTATTAGCTGTTGACGCAGGTCATCAAATGAAAAAAACAAAAGTAGCATGGTATATGTTTGCTACTATTATTGGTGGTGCTATTTTCGTAGGTTCTCAAGCTTGGGAGTGGAAAACGTTTATCAATGGGTCTTATGGAGCAGTCCAAATGTATGATGGTAAAATCATTCAGTTTGTAGATGCATCAGGTCATCAAGTCACCTTAGATAGTTTTGTAGTAACTCATCATAAAGATAGAGAGCAACATCTAGCTAATAATGGCTTATGGTATGCAGAAGAGGCTTCATTACCTATTTTTACGGTTGCTGAAGTTTCAGAAGCTTTTAAAAGGCACCCAGAATTAAGTGTCAGAACAGAAAAAATCAACTTTGACATGAAGTCAAAAGAGATTTTATCTCGTGATGCTTCATTAAAATACTTGGCAGAAGGAAAAGCAGTTATAACGGGAGCAGACCTTAAAGTAAATGAATATGGTAAAAACTTATTTGCAAACTTCTTCTTCTTTATTACAGGTTTCCACGGTTTTCACGTATTCTCTGGAATTGTATTTAATATTATCATTTTCTTCAATGTCATTCTAGGTAATTATGAACGCAGAGGAAGTTACGAAATGGTAGAAAAAGTTGGTTTATATTGGCACTTTGTAGATTTAGTTTGGGTATTTGTATTCACATTCTTCTACTTAGTATAATCACAAAATAGTATTTAAAATGGCACACGAAGCAGAACATACATCTCATACGGCATTAATCTGGAAAGTTTTTATTTTCCTTTCGATAATTACACTAGTTGAAGTAGTGTTAGGGATTTACAAACCAGCATCTTTACACTTGTCTTCTTTCTTAGGAACAAGTCCTTTAAACTGGATATTCTTAATTCTTACCTTGGTAAAGGCATATGGCATTACATGGTACTTTATGCACATGATTGATGAGAAAAAATGGTTTAGAAGATCTATTGTTTGGACAAGCATTTTCTTACTTTGTTATCTAACAGCACTTTTATTGATTGAAGGTAGTTACATAGATGGAATAATGTCACCTTACACCAAATGGGATTATTAATATAAAATTTAAAAAAGATAAGGTGGATTTTCCGCATTTTTTTTGATCAATACTTATGCAAAAGAAGAAAATTTTAGTATTGGCAACACTGTTTATTGTTCCTTTGTTGTTCTATATATTTCTATCGAAAGGAATCTATCACTACGCTAACCTTCCTATCCTATCAGAAGGAGTCCAAGATATTTCAACTAAAGAAACTTTTAAGGATCATTTTTCTGTAGTATGTTTTTTAGGGGATGATTTAGCCCAAACTAAAAGTCAGTTATTCAACTTAAATGAAATAATTTATAAAAATTATAATTTGAGCCTTTATTTTCAAATGGTAATTATTGTTCCTCCAGGCAATGAAACTGAAATTGAACAAGTAAAAAAGCGCTTAGAAACTTATACTGATGCTGGTAGGTGGAAATTTGTTATAACTTCGAAAAAAGAGATCGTTTCAATTTTCAACAGTTTCGACACCCCTTATAAATTAAACGATTACTTTGGTTCAGAAAATGCGTTTATCATAGATAGAAAATTGCGATTAAGAGGCCGAAAAGATGATGAAGACACCAAAGGTGGGAAACTATATGGCTACGATATGAACTCTGTAGCAGTCTTAAAAAATAAGATGCGAGATGATATTGGAATTATATATTATCAACTCAAAAAATCTCTAGAAAAAGAGGAGCGAAGAAAAAGAGAAAATTAGATCATAACACGAGTATTCTAAATATTTTATTGCCTAAAATCATGATTAATAGCAAACTGCATGTGATGGTTAAAAAACAATACATATAGACACATGAAAAAATATTCATACGTAGGTGTTTCATTTATAATTTTAATCTTCGGAATCTATACAGTTCCTAAAATTATAGATTATTTATCTGGAGAACAACTGTATACCTTTCCAGAGGTGCCTTACTTTGAATTCACTAATCAACGGGGAGAATTAATAACTAATAAATCTTATAAAGGGAAGGTGTATGTGGTGGAGTTTTTCTTTACAACATGTCCGACTATTTGCCCTCTTATGAATGAAAAAATGGTTACCCTTCAAAATGAATTTTTCGGGAATCCGTATTTTGGAATCGCCTCCATTTCCATTAACCCTGAACATGACACGACTCAAATTTTAAAAGAATACGCAGAAGAGTTTAAAATTTCTAGTCCTCATTGGCATTTACTTTCTGGTCAGCCTCGAGAGAAAGTATATGAACTCGCCCATAAAGGCTTTAAACTATATGCAGGTGTTGCTGAAGAAGAAGTTGGCGGTTTTGAACATTCGGGTCTTTTTGCTTTGATTGATAAAAACGGATTTATTCGATCTAGAACCGATAAAAACGGAAACCCAATAATGTATTACAGAGCGCTCAGAGAAAATGAATTTCCAGATCAAATAAATGAATTGAAAGAAGATATAAAAATACTTTTAAAAGAATAACCAAGATGAAAACTGCCCAAGAGAAAAGGTATGATAAAATTATAATAACATTATCTATCGCTTTGCCATTGGCTATAGCCGCTTTATTCGGAATAAAAATAGATATTACGTTACCAATATTCCTACCTCCTATTTACGCGTCAACCAACGCGCTCACCGCTATAGTTCTAATAGTAGCCGTTTGGTTTATTAAAAAAGGGAATAGAAATGTACATGAGCAATTGATTACATTGGCGGTGGCACTTTCTGTCTTATTTTTAATATTGTATGTTCTCTATCATATGACTTCAGATTCTACTTCTTATGATGGTGAATTCAAAATTTTTTACTTTATAATTTTAATTAGCCATATTGTGCTATCGATAGTTGTAATCCCTTTTGTTTTAATCACATATGTCCGAGGGAAACTAGGTAAATTTGAAGCCCATAAGAAAATTGCTAAATACACTTTTCCAATCTGGTTATATGTTGCCATTACAGGCGTAATCGTATATTGTATGATCGCACCCTATTATTAACATTGTAATAAACAAAAAAATGAAGAATAAACCCATACTTACCTTTATTTTCACTCTTTTCATTTCTCTCAGAACTGTTTCTCAATGCGCCATGTGTAAGGCTGTAGTTGAAAGTGGTAATGCTGAAGTAGCGCAAGGATTAAATGATGGAATTATGTATCTAATGGTTTTTCCATACGTATTGGTTGGGGCACTTTTATACTTTATTTATCGATATAAAATCAAATCAACAAATTAACATTATTATAAGACAACTAATTTGTAACAAATTGTAGTTTTGATCGTCCTATGAATATGGCAATCCGCTAAGAAAACATTTTTTTGTACTATGAAATTAAAACTACTTGTCCTTTTTGCGTTTGTATTATGCAGTAATACAAATGCACAAACTAAAAAATGGACCCTAAAAGAATGTGTCGAATATGCCGTTGAAAATAACATTCAAATAAAACAGACTGCCTTAGACACATTAATTTCAATTGAAATCATTAGAGCTTCAAAAGGTAATTTTTTACCTTCAGTAAGTGCTTCCGCATCACAAAACTATAATTTCGGTTCTTTTATTGGACAAACAGGTTTGCGTATTTCAAGAGACTCTCGGGGGAATAATTTTGGTTTAAATGCTGGAGTTAATCTTTTTAACGGCTTCCAGAATATTAATACCAAAAAACAAGCGGAACTAGGACTTGAATCAAGTAGGTTTCAACTTGATGTTTTAAAAAACAACATCATGGTATTCATAGCCAATAACTACCTGAATATACTTTTTAATAAGGAGAATTTAAAAATAGCTGAGGAACAAAAAGAAATTACCCAAAAACAGATTGATCAAATTCAAGAATTAGTGAATTCAGGAATGCGAGCTAAAGTTGAACTATTAGATATTCAAGCACAATTAGCAGCCGATGAAGCCAATATTGTAAATGCAGAAATAGGATTAGAAAGTGCTATTCTCAGCCTAGCGCAACTACTTCAAATTTCGCATATAGGACTTGACGTTGAAGACATCACTGTTGAAATGCCAACCGATGAGTTAATATATAGCACTGCTGATGAAGTTTTTGAAAAAGCAGTAACAGTCAGACCTGAAATCAAAAGTGCTGAATTAGGCATTAAAAATTCTGAGTTAAGTACCGAAATTGCCAAAGGTTCTTTTTATCCATCCTTAAGAGTTGGAGGCGGATTAGGTACTACTTATCAGCACAGTCAAGGTGATAAAGATGTAAGACCTTTAATAGACCCTAACGACCCCAACAATATTATTTTTGTTCCTAATGGATTTGGAGAACAACTAGAAAACAACTTAGGATATAATGCTGGTGCTAGTTTAAGCATTCCAATATTTAATGGAAATAGAACCAAGACCAGTGTCAACAGAGCTGTAGTAAACGAGAAAAAAGCGGCGTATAGATTGGAGCAAGAAAAACAGACCCTTCGATCAAATATAGAAACTTCATTCACAGATGCCAAAGCGGCATTGAATCAATATTTAATATCTAAAGCATCGCTCAAAGCGCAAGACGCCGCTTTTATCAATGCACAGCAAAGTTACGAATTAGAGGCTATAAATACTTTTGAATATGAACAAGTTAGAACACGATTTGTAAATGCTCAATCTAGTCTTGTTAGAGCTAAATACAATTTTATATTTAAATCAAAATTATTAGAATTCTATTTTGGTATTCCAATTGTATCGGAATAAATCGTATAAACTGTAACTAAATCAACGTGCAACATTGTAAGAATGTTGCACGTTTTTTTATTCAAAAACCTATCTTTGCCTTTTTTAAACATTTAAATAGTGTCTTTAATATTAAACTTAGAAACTGCGACTAAAAACTGTTCTGTATCGTTAGCTGAAGACGGTATTGTCATTGTATTGAAAGAATTTTATGATGGGAATTTTTCGCATGCAGAGAAATTAAATGTCTTTATAAATGACGTATTAAGTAATTCTTCTAAAACGCTACAAGACTTAGATGCGATTGCTGTAAGTAAAGGACCTGGCTCATATACGGGTTTAAGAATAGGTGTTTCTTCTGCGAAAGGCTTATGCTTTGCTCTTGACATCCCTTTAATTTCAGTGAGCACATTACAAAGTTTGTCATTACAAGTTTCTTATAAGGGTGGATTCATTATCCCGATGCTTGATGCTCGACGTATGGAGGTTTATAGTGCCGTATTTGATAAAAATAACGATCAAATAAGAGACATAAAGGCTGAAATATTAGATACCTATTCTTTCGAAACTTATTTAAATAAAGGAATAACTTATTTTATTGGCGACGGTGTAACTAAGACCAAGACAATCATAGAGCATCCTAATGCACGATATATAGAAAATAAATTACCCTCGGCAAATGAGATGGCAATTCTATCGTATTTCGATTATAAAAACGATAATTTTGAAAATGTCGCTTACTTTGAACCCTTTTATTTAAAGGATTTTGTAACAAATGTTAAACCACAATAAATTAATTTTATTTCTTTACCTCTAATTGATCAATATAATGTTGATCTAATTCTTCTGAATCTTTATATTTTACACGTAAATCTACTAGTTTAGCTTTAAGACCTTTAACAATATCGGCGTAGTCTGGGTCATTGTATACGTTCATCATTTCATTCGGATCATTCTTACGATCGTATAGCTCCCACTCATCAACATCATGATAAAAATGCGCCAGTTTGTATTCCATAGTAACAATCCCATAATGTCTTTTTACCATGTGAACTGCAGGATATTCATAGTAGTGATAGTATACAGCATCTCTGGTCCATTTTTCAACTTCCCCTTTTAATAACGGAACTAAACTTTCTCCTTGCATATCGTTAGGAGCCGCAATTCCAGCTATTTCTAAAAAGGTTTGCGCGAAATCAAGGTTCTGCACCATTTCTTCATTTGTTGATCCCGGTTTAATTTCATTTGGCCAACGTATTAAAAGTGGCGTTTTAAAAGATTCGTCATAAATGAAACGTTTGTCAAACCATCCATGCTCCCCTAAATAAAACCCTTGATCTGAAGTGTAAATTACAACGGTGTTTTCTGCAAGCCCAGACTCATCCATATAATCTAAAACACGTCCCACATTGTCATCAACAGAAGAAATTACACCCAAGTAATCTTGCATGTAGCGTTGATATTTCCAACGCATCTTTTCTTTATCATTCATTTGAGGCCAGTTGGTTTTAAAGTCCTCGTTAATTTTATCTAATGTTGGATCGTATTGCGCTTTCTGTTCAGCACTAGCACGATTGTAAGGGCCATAAAACCCCTGATCAAATCCTTTTACTACAGGTAATACAGTCCCCATTTCTTTCAAAGTTTCTGGTCGAATCTTAGAATCATGTTGGTACTGCATGTGAGTTAATAAATTCATCTCGGCAGTTTTTGCCGCTGTCCCTCTGTTTGAATAATCATCAAATAAAGTAGCTGGTTCTGGAAATGTTTTTTGGGTGAATTCAGCGAATTTCTTGGGACTCGGCCACCAAGGTCTATGCGGTGCTTTGTGCAAATACATCATCATAAATGGTTTCTCCGGGTTTCTTTTTTCCTTCAACCATCTTAACGTTAAATCAGTGATAATATCTGTGACATATCCCTTGATAATAGTATCTCCTTTGGGTGTTATAAATTTTGGGTTGATATAATTTCCTTGTCCAGGTAAAATCATAAAATCATCCACTCCCTTTGGATTATTCCCAAAATGCAGCTTTCCAAACATGGCTGTTTCATAACCAGCTTTTTGAAAAATTTGAGGGAAAGTAACGTTAGAGGTATCAAAAGGATTCGAACCACGATTGTCAATTTTACCATTGATATGCGTATGCTTCCCTGTTAGAATAGTGGCTCTAGATGGAGCACAAATAGAATTGGTAACACAAGCATTGTTAAACTTGATTCCTTCATTGGCAATCCTGTCAATATTTGGTGTTTGAATCAAATGATCACTATAAGCACTAATAGCCTGATAGGCATGATCATCAGACATAATAAATAAAATATTAGGTCTTATTTTTGCCTCTTTCTCTACTTTTTGTTCGCAGGCAGATAGTATTACTAAAGCCGTTAATAACAATGAAAATTTCCAAGGTGTTTTCATTAATGAAGTGGTTTGGTTATACATTAAAAACGCAAGATACAAATATTTAATAAACTTGAAATCAAAATACATAAATGGCCAACAACGCCAAAATTACAGGTATAGATTGAATGTAAAACAGTTTCTTCTTTTTTGTAGAATAGGATCCATAAACACCCACCATTATTACACAAATTAAAAAGAATGGAGCAATATAGTAGTATCTTGAAATTAAAGATTACCTTAATGCTACCGCTAAAAACCCGCTATACAATACTTAATTCGCAGCAAATACTTTTGATTGTTCTGCAAAATATTTCTTAAGTCCAAAAGTTTTCAAACCACGAGGTTTTGTCTATAGAAACATTTCTAAAATCATAAAATAAAAATGTAGTAAGGTGACCGATATAATGAGCGCAGTTATGATTTTTGTCATTATCTTAAGGTATTATTCAATAATGAACTTTTAGTTGCTCTATCGCCTTTGAAACCTCCTCTTCTGGTAATTTACAGGCTCCATCTACACATATATAAATAAACGTAATATCGTCATTAAAACGTCCTTCCATCAATGGTATTGAACTATCCTTTGTTGATCCCGCAATTAATTTATTAGGTATATAGGTTTGATTTATTTTTTTTAATTTAGACATCGCATCCTCTCCAGATACTGCTATTTCATAGTAATCGATAGAAAAATCACTCATTAATTGCAACCAATTAGAATAACCTGCAGGATATGACGTCATGCTTTCTTTTACATTATTCAGCATTTGTTTACTTGTTTTCAAGTAATAATTATTCGAAAAATAATGACTCAGCTTAGCCAAACTGCGTGCCATAATGGAATTGGACGATGGAATTTCTTTATCATAAACATCCATTTTTCTAGCAATTAATTCATCATCTTCATCAGAGGTAAAGAAGAACATACCACTCTCAGTGTCGTAAAAATGATCAAAAGTATACTCCGCAAGTCGCCTTGAGGTCATTAACCATTGCTCATCAAGCGTTACTTCGTACAAACTTATAAAAGCGTCAATAAGCGCCGAATAATCTTCTAAATATCCGTTGATATTACTCTTTCCGTTTTTATAATTGTGATTCAACCCACCATCCTCACGTTGTAGTTTTGCAACCAAAAAGTGAGCATTCCTTAAGGCTATTTCTAAGTAATGAGGATTTTCAAAGACACGATAAGCATCTGCATACCCTTTTAACATTAATGCATTTAAAGACGTTAATATTTTATCATCCAAACGAGGGCGTTCCCTTATATCTCGTTCTTTTAATAGATTCGCTTTCCAAGAAACAACTTTAGTTTGTAATTTTTCAACAGTTAAATCATACCTCGATGCAATTTCTTTATCGGATTTATTTCTAATCAACACATAATTGTCATGTTCCCAAAACCCATATTTATTGATATTATAATACTCTTGAAATATTTCGAAATCGCTTCCTATAACTTTTTCTAATTCAGCCTTTGTCCAAACATAATAAGCTCCTTCTTCTAGTTCACCCGCTGCATTCAAACTATCGGCATCTAACGAAGAATAAAAACCTCCTTCTTCACTCATCAATTCACGTTCCACAAAAGTGAGTGTTTCTTCAACGGTCTTTTGGTACAACTCATTTTTGGTTATCAAATAGGCATCAGAATACAAACTAACCAATTGCCCATTATCATATAACATTTTTTCGAAATGTGGGACATGCCATTTTTTATCCACCGAATACCTAGAAAAACCTCCTCCAATTTGATCATAGAGTCCGCCATAAGCCATTTTTGTCAGCGTGGTATTTGTGTATTCATTTATTCTTTCATTCTTAGATTGAAAGCCGTAACGCAATAAAAAATGATAATTAGTAGGTGTCGGAAATTTTTGTGAAGCAGTCGTTCCTCCTAATTCAAAATCCATGATTTCAGTCCAAGCGTCTACATTCTTTTTAATTTCTACCGTAGTAAAAACTGCCTCGGTAGAATTCAAGGTAATTAACTCGGAATTCTGAATACCCTCTGTAAGTTTTTCTGCATATTCTATCGCTTTTTCAGGTTGTTCTTTATAAAGCGTTGAAAGTTGATTCAGCAAACTTATCCATTTTTCTTTTTCAAAATAAGTTCCTCCAAAAATAGGCCTACCATCGGGTAACGTAATACAGTTCAACGGCCAACCGCCAGTTCCCGTCATCAATTGTACAGCATTCATATATACCTGATCCACATCTGGGCGTTCTTCTCTATCTACTTTTATACTGATAAAATTGTCATTCATAATCTTTGCCACAGAATCATTTTCAAAACTCTCGTGCTCCATAACATGACACCAGTGACAAGCAGCATATCCCACAGAAATAATAATTAATTTATTCTCTTTTTTTGCTAAATCTAATGTTTCTTGCTTCCATGGTTTCCAATCTACAGGGTTATGAGCGTGTTGCAACAAATACGGACTCGTTTCATGAATTAAATCATTCGTATACTTATGCTCTTCCATATTCGCATCTTTAGTTTCACTTTTACAACTTGAAATGATAAGTATAGTTATAATAAGGGTAATTAATATTCTAGACATCTAAAAAAGGTTTTTTTCAAATATAAGAATTCAGCTCTGATATTGATGTTTTTAAAATGTTAATAAAAGGCACTACTTTAGAGGAAGTTAGAATACGATTTACTTCGAGATTGAGTGATCCGAAATTTGATAAGAATAACACTTATTTATGTTTTGAATTGGAACGTTAATAAACCTAAGATTGACATATGAATCAGATTATACCACGATAAATTACAAGGTGATTTCAGCACATAATAAACTACGGATTCGATTAAATTACATCTTGAGTTTGAGAAAAACGAAATAAAAAAGCACTTTTGGAATCCAAAAGCGCTCTATATAATATACGAAATAATTGATTAACGCAACGCTTCTTTAATTCTTGATATCGCTGTTCTGATGTTTTCTTCAGATGCAGCATATGAAATTCTAATACAATCAGATGCTCCAAAAGCTTCACCCGTTACGGTAGCAACATTGGCGTGTTCCAAAATAAACAATGCGAACTCTGAAGCATTATCAATTTTTGTTCCTTTAATTGTTTTTCCAAAGAAAGAAGATATATCTGGAAATACATAAAATGCTCCTTTAGGAACGTTTAATTTAAACCCTTCGATTTCACCTAGTAATTTTAAAATCAAATCTCTACGACTGTGAAATTCTTTTACCATATAATTGATACTAGAAACAGGTGCTTCTAAAGCAGTAATAGTCGCTCTCTGCGCAATACAATTGGCCCCAGATGTGATCTGTCCTTGCATTTTAGTACAGGCTTTAGCAATCCATTCAGGAGCACCAATATAACCAATTCTCCAACCTGTCATAGCAAATGCCTTTGCGACTCCATTCACCGTAATCGTCCTATCATACATGTTCGGAATAGCGGCAAAACTAAAAGTTTCTTCACCATAACTAATATGCTCATAAATCTCATCTGACAAGATATATATATTTGGGTGTTTCTCTAATACCGCTGCCAATGCTCTATACTCTTTTTCTGTATAAATAGTTCCACTCGGATTATTTGGAGAGTTAAAGAAAATCATCTTTGTCTTTGGCGTAATTGCCGCTTCCAATTGCTCTGGTGTAATTTTAAAATCAGTATCGATACTTGAAGGAATCTCAACATAAGTTGCTTCACATAAAATTGTAATTGCAGAATAGCTTACCCAGTAAGGCGCTGGCAATAAAACCTCATCTCCAGGGTTTAACAATACTTGTGCAATATTTGCAATTGATTGTTTTGCACCCGTAGAAACTACGATCTGACTTGGAGTATATTCCAAATTATTATCTCTCTTAAATTTCAAACAAATAGCGTCCTTCAATTCACCGTATCCATCAACTGGTGAATACGAATTGTAATTATCTTGTACTGCCTGAATAGCAGCATCCTTAATAAATTCAGGAGTATTAAAATCTGGTTCTCCTAAACTTAATCCGATAATATCTTTTCCTTGTTGCTTTAACTCTCGTGCTTTCGCCGCCATTGCCAAAGTTGCAGAAGTTGGCAAACTTTGAATTCTATCTGATAAATGTTGTGACATGTTTTAATTTAAATTTATGCGAGTTGTGGTTTTTCTCCTAATACGTTCAATTGCCTATAATGCTCCATAACAGCTTTTGTCATTGTTTTGTATTCGTTATAAGGCAAACTAAATTCTTGAGCCGTATGCTTTACAATTTTAGCTAGTTTATCATAATGAATATGACTAATATGTGAAAACAAATGATGTTCTACCTGATGATTTAATCCTCCTGTGAAAAATTTTACCAACCAATTTTTCGGCGCAAAATTAGATGTAGTGTATAATTGGTGAATTGCCCAAGTATTTTTTATATTCCCCAATTTATCCGGAGCAGGCATTTCTGTATTTGGCATTACATGTGCTAATTGAAAGACAACGCTTAAAATAATTCCAGCAGTATAGTGCATAATAAAGAAACCTATGAGCACTTCATACCATGCAAACCCAATAGATAACGGTAAAACAACCCAAAGTGTGTAATAAACAATTTTACCAATAATCAACTTGGTCCATTGCGTCGCAGGATTTGGAAATTTACCATAAGATAACTTTCTTTTAAGGTATTGATACGATTGTTTAAAGTCTGTCGTTACAGCCCAGTTTAACGTAAGCAAACCATATAAAAAGAAAGAATAATACTTTTGAAACTTATGTATTTTTAACCATTTTGTATGCTTTGAAAAGCGAATAATTCTACCTGCATCAATATCTTCATCATGCCCCTGAATATTGGTATACGTATGATGTAGCACATTGTGCTGAACTTTCCAATTATAATCGTTACCCGCAAGAATATAAATGGTACTTCCCATCAATTTATTTACCCATTTTCTGCTCGAAAAGGACTCGTGATTTGCATCATGCATTACATTCATTCCAACACCAGCCATACCAACACCCGTAAGGAACATACCAAATATTTGTGCCCAAGTAGGTAATTCTATAGTTAAGATTAAAGCAAGCGGTGCTAGTAGTAATACGAGCATAAATATAGCCTTGCCGTACAATTTCCAATTGCCCGTTCTCTTGATATTATTCTCCTTAAAATAATCATTCACTCTTCTATTTAAAGTCTTGAAGAACTTGGTACTGTCTTTTCTCGAAAATTTTATAGTCGTCATATTTTGAAAATTTTAAACTTATGCAAAATTACGCCAAAAATCATTGATAAAAACTAACATTTATCATTTTTTAACAATAATTAAGCTTCTAAAAAATACAATACTAATAATTGATTATCAATCTTGTGATTACACTTTAACTTTCCTAAGTTCAAACAATAAGTGCAACAGAGAACAAATATCGTAAAGCACGCTTTACGATATTTGAAAAAAATCTGATTGCCGATGAATTACCAACAATTAATCGACTCTCAAAGATATCAAATAGAGGCGTATCTAAAAGCAAATTTTACAATTATACGAATAGCCATAGAGCTAGGAGTGCATAAAAGTACAATT
Source organism: Urechidicola croceus (assembly GCA_905181865.1). Taxonomy (GTDB): domain Bacteria; phylum Bacteroidota; class Bacteroidia; order Flavobacteriales; family Flavobacteriaceae; genus Urechidicola; species Urechidicola croceus_A. Next base: position 473,395 of record CAJIZG010000005.1, on the reverse strand, counting down.
TGTAGAGAGTTAAAAAGAAATAGTAAAAAGCGTATTTATAATGCTAATTATGCTTCGACACTAAGTAAGGAGCGTAAAAGAGAGAGTTATAAGCATTCTGTTTTTGACCAGAATATGAAACAATATATTGATAAAAAACTAACTCAAAATCAATGGTCTCCAGAACAAATTAAAGGCCGCTGTGATTTAGATGGAATACCCATGGTAAGCACAGAAAGAATCTATCAATATATTTATGCAAACCAAACTGAAGGAGGTTACTTGTATCTACATCTCAGAACGGCTCGCAGATGGCGTAGAAAACGGTTAAATCGAAAACATCAAAGAGGACGAATACCCAATCGAACAATGATAGATCATAGACCAAAAATAGTAGATACAAAAGAGCGTTTTGGAGATTGGGAAGTAGATACGATTATTGGGAAAAACCATAAAACCGCGATTTTAACAATAACAGAACGTAAAAGTCAATTTGAATTAATGGTTAAAACCGATGCAACTAAAGCTGAGTCTATACGAAAACAGATGATTAATTTGCTTGCCCCTTTTAAGGAACTCGTAAAAACAATAACTTCTGATAATGGAAAGGAATTTACTAAACATCAAGAAATTGCCCAAAAACTCGAAGTTGATTTTTACTTTGCTGATCCCTATTCCCCTTGGCAAATAGGACTCAATGAATACAATAACAAACTAATAAGACAATATTTACCTAAAAAAACAGACTTTAATTTAATTAACAATAATGAGATAAACATGATAATCACAAAACTAAATAATAGACCAAGAAAGTTATTAGGGTATAAAACTCCTAATGAAGTGTTTTTAATTAATTTTAACCAACCTGTTGCACTTAATACTTGAATCTAGCTTATATGTAAATTTTGAGTAAGAAGAATAGTACTATAACATACATCACTAGTTTTATTTCAGAGAATCTGCTTATAAACAGTTTTAGTAATACATACGGCAACATACCAAAGACAATTCTGTCTGCGATACTATAGGTCAGAGACATCATAATTAGAGTAAAAAATATAGGAATAGCTTCTGTAAAATCATTCAAATCAATTTTTAAAATAGGTGAAATCATAAACAGGCCAACAACAAATAATGCTGGAGCCTTTACTTCAGGCAGAATAATCATAAATAGTGTTGCGAAAAATAAAGAAAAAGAAAATTGCCAAGTATATCCATTCCGAGAAAAACGGTAAATACAAAGAAGGCATTTAACCCCATCCCCGGTGCCAGGTCAAAAAGGCAATTTAGCCACCAAAGCCATGACCAAAGTTATTACAACTGGAGACAGCGCGATGGCTATAAACACAACATCTTTGCCCATACCTGCTTCTCCCAGAATACTTGGGTTTACTGCAAGAATGTATACCATGGTCATAAAAGTGGTAACACCGGCGATAATTTCCGTTTTAAGATTGAATTTATTCTCAGTTATTTTAAAAAAATTATCTAGCATAATTTAATTTTAAAATGGAATCCTAAAATGAGAAATAATTAAAGATCTTATTTAAAAGAACTATCTTTGCAATGTTAATTATGGAGCACATTTTAAATTATTTTCCGAATCTTACCGATAAGCAAATTTCACAATTAAGACAGTTAGAAAAATTGTATAAAGAGTGGAATGCACAAATCAATGTTGTATCAAGAAAAGATATTGACGAACTTTATACTCGTCATGTCCTACATTCCTTAGCAATAGCAAAAGTACAAAGCTTTATAGCGGGCTCTTCTGTTTTAGATATTGGAACAGGCGGAGGGTTTCCTGGTATTCCATTGGCAATACTTTTCCCTGAAACTCAATTTATTTTGGTAGATTCCATTGGAAAGAAAATTAAAGTTGTCAACGCTATCGCTGAATCTTTAGGGTTAAAAAATGTAAAGGGAGAACATATTAGAGCTGAAGAAGTAAAGGGACAATTTGATTTTATTGTCAGCCGCGCCGTTACAAATATGAATGATTTTACGAAATGGACCAAGGGTAAAGTAAAAAAGAACTCCATTCATCCATTGAAAAATGGAATTCTCTACTTAAAAGGTGGCGATTTGACTGAAGAGCTTCAAAACTTTCCAAAGGTCACTTTATATGATTTATCTAATTTTTTTGAGGAAGACTTTTTTGAAACCAAAAAAGTAGTTCATATCCCTGTAAAATATAGACCGTAATTTATAAAAGAAATACGCTCTAATTAATAGAGACAAGTTCTATCTCAAAAATAAGCACGGCCCCTTCTGGAATAACTTCATTTCCTGATTGGTCAAGTCTTCCATACCTTCCGTATCCAAGGTGAGATGGAATTAATAGTTTCCCACTACCGCCTACTTTCAAATTTTGAACGCCTTCCGTCCAACCAGAAATAACACCCTCCAAATCAAAGGTGACACTGCTCGTCAAGTTTTCATCGAAAACTGTTCCATTCGTAAAATACCCTTTATACTTTACAGATACGTTTGATGTTTCTAACGGAGCATCACCTGTCCCTTCTACATCAATGACATAGTACAACCCAGAATCAGTTCGAGTTGCATCCAATTGATTATCTTCGATATAAGCTACTATTTCTTGTTCGTTCTTAGCGGCATAATCTATTAACGCTACTTCAAAAATAAGAACTGACCCTCCTGGAATACCTCTATTACTTGAACTTCCATAAGCTAAATGTGAAGGAATCAAGAGTATCCCACTACCTCCTTCATTAAATAATTGAATCCCTTCAGTCCAACCTTGAATAACCTCTTGTAAGTTAAAAGACACTCCGTCTTCTGTACTCTCATCGAAAACAGAACCATCTTTAAAAGTTCCTTTATAAATTACCGAAACATCTGAAGTTGCTATTATCTCTGCACCCGTACCAACCTCATCAATAACATAATACAAGCCTGAGTTAGTTCTGGTAGCTGTTAAATTATGTTGCGCTATATACTCAACTATTTCTTGCTCGTTTTCTACAGTATAATCTGTTTTACCTAGATCATCATCTGAATTACATGATAACAGGGAGATGGCAAATAACGCCATAAATAAATTTTTCATTTTTTTATTTTTTATATCAGAGCGCAAATATACCTAAATGAATAAATTGTTACTTAGAAAGTTATGTTAAAATGATCTTTGCTAAAATGAATCAATATTTACCAATTTTAAATCGGAATTTATCAAATAGAATTTATCTTTGTACCTCTTTATCCGTTTCATTTTAAAAGAGCATACGCCAAGTTTATTAAATTATGTGTACCGTAACTTTTCTATCTTTAAATCAAAACGATTTTATCCTAACATCAAGTAGGGACGTTCCATATGCTCGCAAAAAAGCACTTCGTCCAAAAAAATATATTGAAGACTCTGTTGAAATTACCTATCCAAAAGATGGCCAGGCAGGGGGCACTTGGATTGGTACTAGCTCGAAAAACAGATTAATCTGTTTGTTAAATGGAGGATTCAAAAACCACGCAATTAAACAATCTTACAGAATAAGCAGGGGTCTCATTGTAAAAGAATTACTCAAATCTGATGATATTACAAATAAACTTACTTTAATAGATTTAAACAATATCGAGCCTTTTACTTTAGTAATAGTTGACTGGAATAATGACGTAGCCTTATTTGAGTTTGTTTGGACCGGAGAAAAAAAACACCTATTAAACATCCCGAAAACTTCACACATCTGGTCGTCTTCGACCCTATATTCAAAAGAGACTAGGATATTGAGAAATCTATGGTTCGAAGAATGGCTTTGTAATAACAAAGAATTTGATCAAGAAAATATTCTACAATTTCATAAAAATGCTGGAGAGGGAAACCCTAAAACCGATGTATTGATGTCTCGTGAAAAAGGAGGTACTTTGAGCATCACCTCTTTCAAAAAGTTTGGAGAAAAACAAACGCTCATTTACGATGATATTCTTTCTAAGGAGTTGACTGTTTTATAATAAAAAAAATCTAATTCAACGCACCGGATGCCAACAATTGAAATGTTGGGATTTGCACTTTAAATGCTTTTGTTGTGGTAAAATTAACCATGTTATAAAAACCACTCATCGCGCCCATAGTGCTGGTTAAAAGACAATGTGACTTGTAAGCATGTGTCTCGCTGGGTTTTATAATTGGCTTTTGACCAACTACACCTGCTCCCTCTACTATTGAAATATGGTTTAATGAATCAAAGATATTCCAATATCTAGAAAGTAACTGAACAGAATCATTGCTTTGATTTTCAATTGTTACTTCATAATTAAAAGCAAAATGAAGACGATCATCATGATAACTTGTACCAATGAAGTTCGTTTCTACGGATATTCTAATACCATTTGTTACTTGTTGAACCATCATTTATTGTATTCTTTGTAACTGCAAATTTATACTTTTTTTTATAAAGACGGTCAATTCAAAAATTTATCCGACTTTCCATGTCCTATCCCGATCACCTGATCATACCTGCTCCCGAATGGCCTGTAATAGACCAATAACGTATAATCATTTTCAGTTAAATGAAAGGAACCATCAATATCTGAATTGCTAATAGTATTATCAGCACCAACTGTTACATATTGATAATTGTAAAAACCTTGTTTCATTAGTAATATTGCTTCGTATAAGTTAGATTTCGAATTATATTTCATTTCAAAATCGTCATGAATTTTCCAATTACTGAAACTTCCATTTATATAAACTTTTTTGTCGTTTAAATTCTCAAAACTTTCCAAATAGAAAAATACCCAAGTATAATCTGCATCAATATCAGAATTATCATTCCCATCAATTGTTCGCACCACAAAATTTCCATTAATATCTGGATTCAGAGAGTAGGGTAAATCAATACGTTCTTCGTCTGTATACAAAATAGTGTGATATAAATTAGGGCCAACGTCTACCCTAGCAATTTCATTATTTGCATCTCTTACTCCCTTACTATCAAAATATCGAAATTCATTTCCAGCCCAAAAATTAGTCTCATTAACGTACTTATAAATCAATTGCGAACCTCTATAATACTGCGCCTTCAAATCTTTAATTGCCGTATTCCAATCATTGTTTTGCATCAATACCGTCTTAATTTCTGCAGACGGATTATTTACCAAAAAGTTCGGGTGATTTATAACAAAATCCACATATTGCTTTGTATCAAAATATGCTAAATCTCTACTTCTATTTATCGTTATCCCCACACTTACCTTTGAATCATATAAAACAAACTTTCTAGTGAAAATAATATTATTATTATCGTCTAAAACTAAAATTTTATAATTTCCAGAAATTTTAAAACTCGTTTGACTATTCGGAAATGTTATCGAATAGTGTGTATAAAACTGTAATGTATTAAATGAACTTTCATAGTTTCTAATTCGATCTTCAGAATAACCATTTATAAATTCCCTGTCTGATAAATTGGAAGAATTCCAATTAAAATCGCAATGTTCAATTTTATAATAATACTCCTTTTGATTTGCCTCTAAATCATCAAATGCCAAAATAAATGTTTCTCCCATTCTCATTTGGGGTGCATATCTATTTGCCGCCAATGGTTTTAAAATAACGGTTTTTATATTAATAGGCTCCAAAACATCTCTCGCCTGAGAATGAATCTTAAGGGTACTAACTATAATAAGCGCTAAAAAGGTGTATTTAAATACTTTCATATAATTTCTTTCACTATTTAGTTTAACCAAAAATAACATTAATTAAACAATCTCACTTAGAATGAGAAACTTAACTATAATTAAGAAAATTTTTGTGTATCCGTATAGAGTCCTAAGTCAATTAGAATGTATTATATCTAATTGATTTTAAAAAGGTTAGTAATGAATATATTTAGTTTTGGAATTCACTTTACGGATGAAAAGAGTTATAGATTGCATTTTAAAGTCCAAGAGACCATGAAGGAGTTATTTGTAAACGTTGTCAAGGAACAGCACACTACTGGTTCGTTAATAAATGCGGCTATTAGTATAAAGCCTGTAATTCTAGGAAATCACTTCGTAGCGAGACAATAATGGAAAGTTCTAAGTTATCTTTATGATATGGTATAAGACTATATTTTTGATGAGTGCTATTAAGAAAAAGGTTTTCTAGCAAGGAAATACAACGTCAATTAGGGTTAAAACGTTATGAGCCTGAGGGGCAATGGTTCATAAGTTACGTAAAGCGATGGAACAACGAAATGATCGTTTTTACAGACCAAAGTACCTTATATGTCAGTATCGCTGATTATCTCGATATCCTTATTAGTGAAAAATCAAATAAATAGACTACTAACGAGATTTTAATATGCGTACATATTGCTATAAGCAACGCTAAAAGAAGTTTTTCAGGAACGTATCATAAAATAAAAGCGAAATTCCTTCAACTTTACCTGAATGAATTCATTTAGAAACTCAATAGAAGATACTCCGGAGAAAGAATATTCGATAGACTAGTGATAGCAAATATTACAGGTAATGGACATTAAGCGGATATATAAAAAAGCAATTACGAATAATCGAGATAAGTAGCAGATTATTCGAAATGCATGCTCTAAAATTATTGAGTGTTTGCAAATATCACATCAGTGATATTCAATAGGAAGAAGAAGGCATGTTGAATTCAATTTAGATGTTTATTCTCTTTTATGAATTTTCATACTCTTTTTTTAGTTAAACTAATCTATCACGTTTTATTGTTTTAAATTACTTAATATCAGAGGTTTCTTATTTCTGTGTACATTGGAATACCTTTTAAAGATACTACTCGATTCTAAGAGTTTTAAAATGATAAACTTATAGCTCACCAAAAAAGAAGAACTTTTATAAAAAATGTTGTTAATGCCGGAATTAGAGCAACGGTACTTCCAATAAAGGCTATGTCAGAAACTGATGAGAAGCCGCTGTATGAACCTGAGTTCGATTAATATTTAGGCTCCATTTTTTAGATAAAAGATAGGTTTTAAGTAAATTAAAGATCTGAAGATCAATCTAAAACTTCATCTATGTTAATCTATCCTAAAATTACAGAAATATTTTGTATTGTTGACGAATTCTGCAAAGAATATGATAAAGTCGTTGATGCATCTCTTTTAGGAAATCCATCAAAACGACCGTCTATAATGAGTAAAAGTGAGGTGATTATACGCTGTATTCTATTTCAGTTAAGTGGTTTTAGAACCTTCAAGCATTTCTATGTTTTTTATGTTCAAAAATAGATAAAAGGTGATTTTCCTTCAACGGTTTCTTACAACAGATTTACAGAACTCGTTGGTCAAAATTTAATGGCGATGACTTTGTTTTTAAAAACCTGCCGTTTGGGTGATTCTACAGGTATTTCTTTTGTAGATTCTACACCTATTAGAGTTTGTAAACCCAAACGAATTAGAAACAATAAAGTATGTAAAGGCATTGCTACTACTAGAAAATCTACGATGGGGTGGTTTCAAGGATTCAAACTTCACAGTATTATAAATGACAAAGGAGAAATCCTGAATTTTACCATTACTCAAGCCAATATTGACGACAGAACACCACTAAAAAAGAAAATTTTTTTAGATAAAATATACGGAAAATTATATGCTGACAAAGGATATATTGGTAAGGATTTGATGCAACTTCTTTTTGCTCACGGATTACATTTGATTACTCATATTAAAAACAATACGAAGAATTCTTTAATGACTATGAGCGATAAAATATTACTTAGAAAACGTTCTATTATTGAAACGGTACATGATGAACTTAAAAATAGTTGTCAAATTGAACATTCTAGACATAGAAGTTTTACTAACTTCTTGTCAAATATAGTTGCAGGCCTTTTAGCATATAGTTTTCTGCCTAAAAAACCTTCCATTAAATATCAAAAAGTAGCGTCTAATCAGTTAAGTTTTTATGAATCGAACTCAGGTTAATAGGAACTAAAGGCTCATTTAGAATAAAGAAATTAACAGAAGAATTAAAGTCTAGAATATACGTGTTAACAGCATTTTATACAGACTATGGTTTTAAAGGAAACTTGCAAGGCAGAAAGCGAGGTCAAGAAACTATAACAACAAACTCGAATAAATTACTTTTATTTTTCAAGATAAATTAGGAGATATCAAAGGTGAAAGTCTACATCATGATTTGTGTAATAATAAAAATTATAAACATCGCTGCTACTCCAAAAATAAAAGTTCCCGCCGTTAGAATTTGATATCCTTGTTTAACATTCATTCCTGTTAGTTGTATTAACACCCAGAAAAAACTATCATTTACATGTGTAACTACGGAAGAACCTGCACCGATAGATAAAACGGTCATTGTAAGAAGAAAAGGATCATTCAATCCCAAAACAGAAATCATTGGAGCAACAATTGAAGCAGTTGTTACAAGTGCTACCGTAGACGAGCCCTGAGTAGATTTAAGGCAGGAAGCTAATAGAAATGGCAAAAATAATCCAATTTCAAGTCCTGTAAATCCGGTAGTTATTAAGTCTGAAATTCCTGAGTTTTGAAGCATTTTTCCGAAGATACCGCCTGCTCCTGTAATTAAAATTATTGGGGCTGCTACTAAAAGTGATTCACCCATCCAACCTTTTGAAGAAATTATTTTTTCATCTAATTTCTCTGGTAATAATAAAGAAAGTAAAACCCCTATTAATAATGAAATTACGGGAGTACCTATAAAAGATAAAACTGTTTTAAATAGAGATGGATTAAAGTCCAATTCAGGATATTCTAGCACAGATTTAAGAAGGATTAAAATTAATGGAACAACGATACAGAGTAAAGAAATATTTAGTTTGGGTTGACGTTTTACATTTGCAATTGGTTCAATAATAATGGGAATCGTAACTTTAGATGCCAATTTGGTAGCATAAAAGTAGCAAGGAATCAATGACAATGTACTAACGAGTAACCCCCAAAGTATTACATCACCTAGGTTCGCTCCTAAAATACCTGCCGCAGCAATTGGCCCAGGTGTTGGCGGAACCATTACATGTGACGCTGTAAGCCCCATGGCTAAGGCCGCAGTTGTTCCGGCATAAGAGACTCCTGCCTTTTTAGAAAGCACTTTATTCAATGGGTTCATTATTAATAGTGCACTATCTGCAAATATGGGAATGGATAAAAAATAACCAGTAAGCATCATGGCTAAATGAATAAATCTTTCCCCAATCACATTTAGAATGCGCGTTGCAATTACAAGGGCTCCACCAGATTTTTCTAGTATGGTTCCTATAGTAACTCCAAAGAGAATAATTAATCCAATCTTTCCAAGAATATCTCCAAATCCAGAGTTGATAGAATTTATGATCAACTCTATATCCATTCCTGTAAAAAAACCATAAATAATAGCGGTTAATAAAAGACTGAAAAAGGGATGTATTTTAAACTTAATTATGGTTACAACTAAAAAGGCTAAAGAAAAAATAAGCGCGATTATAAAGATCATAGTGATGGTTGTTTTTGGTTCGTTTCTAAGTATTAAATTGGGTTACCATTCTGCAAAATTTCCGTCGGGATTTCTCCAAATGGGATTGGCCCAATTGTGTCCAATTTTTTGACCTTCTTTTAGTTTTTCTTCATTAATTTCAATTCCCAAACCAGGTTTTGTAAGTAAGTTTATAGAGCCATCCTCTACATTAAAAACTTCTGGGTTTAAGACATAATCTAAGATGTCATATCCTCTGTTATAATGTATTCCCAAACTACTCTCTTGAATGATAGCATTAGAGGATACAAAATCTAAGTGAAGTGCAGAAGCCAATGAGATTGGCCCTAAGGGACAATGAGGAGCAATGGCAATATCATAGGCTTCAGCCATTGTGGCAATGCGTCTAACTTCAGAGATACCTCCGGCGTGACTAAGATCTGGTTGAATAATATCAACAACCCCTTGGTGTAAAATCTCCTTAAAATCCCATCTTGAAAACATACGTTCTCCCGTTGCAATTGGAATATTGGTGTATTGGTAAATATGACGTAGCGCATCATTATTTTCACTTAAAACGGGCTCTTCAATAAACATAGGTTCATAAGGAGCCAATTCGTCTATAAGTCTCTTAACCATTGGTTTGTGTACCCTTCCATGAAAGTCTAATCCTATGTCTAACTCATATCCGAATTCTTCTCGTAAGAGTTTGATATTGTTTGCAACATTCTTAATGTCTTTTATGGAAGAAACCCATTCCATTCCACCCGTTGCATTCATCTTTACGGCATTAAAACCAGCATTTATTTTTTTAGTAGCCTGATCTAAAACAACTTCGGGATTATCTCCTCCAATCCAGCAGTACATTTTCATTTTTTGACGAACAGCTCCACCTAATAATTCATGAACAGGGACATTTAAATATTTACCTTTTATATCCCATAGGGCTTGATCAATACCAGATATTGCACTCATCAAGATAGGGCCTCCTCTATAAAAGCCACCTCTATATAAAATTTGCCAAATATCTTCGATATTATTGGCGTTTCGACCCATTATATATTGTTCTAATTCTTTTATGCACGCCGCAACAGTATCTGCTTTTCCTTCAACTATAGGTTCTCCCCATCCAACAATACCACATTTGGTGGTTATTTTTAGAAACAACCATCTCGGAGGGACTTTAAAAAGCTCGACCTTTTCTATTTTTAAATCATTCATTTAAAAATTTATTATGTCAATAAAAAAATAATTGCAACCATAGAGTAGGAGTTTTAAGAAATGAATTGTTTTATATAAAATGGAAAGGGGTTCGTACGAATTAAAAACACCCTAATTCATAAATGTATAATAATTTAATAACTATAATATGAAAATGAATAATTTTTTAAAAGTAAGTATTGTATTGGCAATAATTTTTGTGTCTTGTGAAAAAGATAATTTGGAGATAGGGGATGACAATTTTGCCATTTCAGAATATATTTCTCTAGAAACTTCTATTGAAGAAGTTGAAAGTGTGGTAGATGAATACGCCCTATACGCTAAAGATTTAGACTTTGATGCCCTTTCTGGAAAGGGAACAGGTCATATATTTGATCGTGCAAATTTTTTCTCGTCCTGTGTTAATTTTTCTGTCGAGGAGGTTGATAATACTAAAACGATAACAATTTCTTTTGCTGAAGATTGAATTGATAAACGTGAAAATGAAGTTTCTGGTACGATTATAATTGTTATAGAAAACTTAGAATCTTCAAAAAGCCGTTCCATTTTGTTTACTGATTTCTCTGTAAATGGATATGTTATTAATGTACTAGACAATATGAACACCTTGATGAAAATGAGAATGGGAATCCACAAATGAGTGGTGAAACTAATTTAATCATTGAAACTGAAGAAGAGACAATTACTAAAACTGGCTCGCGTTTGTTTGAAGTAACCGCAGGTAGTGATACCGATTCTTATGAGGACAATGAATGAACCATTACTGGGTCTCATGAACTGATAAAAGCAGATGGAAGTATTTTTGAAATGGAGATTATTTTACCATTTGTGAAACCAGAGGGATGCGGGTATATTGCGTTTGGTGTTAAAGAGATTTCTAAAAGTGGTGAATTGTCAACGTTAAATTATGGCGACGGTACATGTGATGCTATTGCTACATGAACAGCGGCAAATGGAACCATAACAGAAATTGAAATTAAGAGAACGAGAAAATATAAAAAAAGTTAATTGGTTCTTTGAATTGCAGTGCGCACTGGGGGCGATGTTTATTAGTTTTAAACTCGCTCCTTTTTTAATTGATAAATTTAGATTGAATATTAATGGTTTTATTTTTTTGAATAGACCAAATCGGATATGTCTTTTTCTTCAACTTTTAAAATTAGACTGAAAAGATATCCTCCAATGACACATATAGGAATTGCAATTAAAGGATAGATATAAAAGTTAATAGGGGTGTTATATTTAACAAACACTAAAACTATAATACTAAATACAGCTCCTATTAGTGTTCCCTTCCAATTGGCTTTCTTAACAAAAATTCCGAGAATAAATATTCCTGCCATTGCACTTCCCAGAAGACCAATTACTTCTTGAAACAAAAAGAATAACGATTTTACAGGGAAAGCGGCCATTAAACATGCAATCAGGGTTCCGAAAACTCCTACAATAACTGTAGTCCATTTTGCAATTTTAAGACCATTAGTATCAGAATAGACTTTCGTAAATCTCTTATAAAAATCTACGGTCACAACGGTAGAAATACTGTGCATACTGCTATCTAAACTCGACATGGAAGCAGAAAAAATTCCAGCTATAACCAAACCTGCAACCCCAGGAGGTAAATGATTTGTAATAAATAAAGGAAATACACTGTCGTTCTGCATACCGACACTCAAAAATTCGGGATGTTCTTTAAAATAGACATACAAAAATGTACCCATTGCAAATATTAGAAGACCCGCTGGGAGAGTAATAATTCCAGTTAGCCATATACTTTTTCGTGCTTCTTTTTCACTCGATGTCGTCATGTATCTCTGCACTACTGACTGGTCTGTGGTGTATGGAATTAATGTCAAAGCAAATGTGCCAATAAATAAGGACCATGTTACTACTTCTATAAAACTACATCGTAAATCTACCATTTGAAGTTTACCATCGGCCAATGCCGTATCAAAAATATAGCCTACATCTCCAATCTCAATGCCGATATAAATCAATCCAATGATTAAACCTGCCATCAATACAATTACTTGTACCACATCTGTCCAGATCACGGCTTCCATTCCACCCATATAGGTATAAAGAATTGCTAAAACCCCCATAACACTGATTGCTAAATAAATATCAATTCCGACAACTGTTGAAAGGGCTAAGGCAGGAAGATATACTACAATTCCCATTCTTACTAATTGAAATAAGATGAAAGATATACTTCCAAACATTCTAATAGTTAAGTTGAATCTTTTTTCCAAATATTCGTATGCCGTGGTAATATTTAATTTCCTGAAAAAAGGCAGATAAAAAGCTATTACAACAGGGACTACAATCAAAATGGCAAAATACCCCAAATATGCCTGCCAGTCAAAAGAATATGCTAATGCCGGTTGTGACAAATACGTAATGGCACTTAACATAGTAGCATAAATACTTAACCCAGCAGCCCACCATGGAATTCTACCTCCCGCAAGAAAATAATCATCTGTTGTTTTATTTTTTCGTGAGAAATACCATCCCATCCAAACCATTAACATTAAATATGTAATAAGAGTTATATAATTTATCCAGCCAAAACTGGCTTCATAGGGTTTTTGTGTGGCAATGGTAATTTTTGGAGTTCTTACACCTGGATGTATTTCTCCACCAGATATTACTATGTTATTATTCCAATTCAATGCTTGAGTTACTACCTGAGCGTCACTTGGTAGCACCCCTTTTTTACTCCAAGTATCTGTGATTGAATGATATGACCAAACGATTTTACTGAATCGAGTGGTTTTCAACAATTCATTATCAATCATATTTAATGAATCAATTTTCGCAATCGTTTCTTCATTTTGATTAATTTCACTTTTTAACTTTTTAATGGCATTCCAAATCGGAATTCGTCGCGAAAGGTTTTGCTGTTCACCTCCGGCTCCTCCAAAAATCACAATGTGAGAATCTCCCATTTTTATGGCTGGAGCAGCCGCAATATAACCTCCTATTACTCCCGGTGTTCCATTGTTGGGAACAGATTCCTTTTGTGTCCATCGATTTTTATGAGGATTAAATTCATAGACATCATCTAGCATAGTATGGGTTACTTCTGCAGTGGGATCATATGAAATTCCACTAAATACATATAAACAATCTTGATGTCCATTACTTTGACCAACAACTACCGGTTGCACTCTCCTTCTTCCAGGAAAATTTTCTAATTGCTCCCATGTATATGCTTTACTTGTCAATGTTGAAGTTAAATTAAACGACAAAAAATGATTTGTTGCTCCGGTACTTTTTGACTCTTGTCCTCCAATTACAAAAACAATATCTTCAACAATACTTGCGCCCATATTGTATAAATTTATAGGCATAGGAGGTAGGTCTTGAATCTCTATTTTATTGCTTTTTTTATTCCATTTTAATAAAAAGACATCTTTGAATACTTCTGTTTCATTATCACCACCAATGCACAAAACACCTTGTGGAGTGCTTATTGAAACTCCGTATGCCAATGCATTAGTTAATCTAACTGAAGGTTCTAGATGCCATTTCGACTTAGTCCCTTTTTTTTCTAAAACATAAATGGATGAATACCATACTTTTTCACCACCTTCCCAGACAGGAGTGTTTGGAAAATTAGCACCACCTGCAATGATTAATACATCATTATGAATTCCCATAAATGAACCATTCAATCCTACTTCATTCGGAATCTCTTTATCGTAAGTCCAATCAAAAATACTAGAAGATTTTTGAGCATTTGAATTAATAAAACTTAGGAAGTATAAAAGTAGAACAACCGCTAATTGTTTCATAGAGATTGGATTTCGTAATTAAGTCGTATCATTCTAATAAAAATATTAAGCATCGATTAATCCAGATCAATTAATTTATAATGAATTCCTTCATACGCATTCTTTTCTCCTGCTTCAAAAAACACAAATATTTGATTGGTATTCAATTCAACAAGATCAGAATAGGCGGAAGGGCCTTTAAAAACACTGATTTTTTCATCCCAACTTTTTCCTTGATCCCTACTCACAGATAGTGTCATATTGACTCTTTTCTTTGGGTTTGCTGGATTGATAAAAAGTAATACTTGCTTCCGTTTTCTCATAACAGCTAGTAAGGCTGCTTGACAACGTGGTTCGGGCAAATTGGTGTCAATATGCTGATTTCCCCATGTCACTCCTCCATCTTTGCTTATTGCTACCTGACGCGCCTGATCTTCTTTTCGCTCATAATTACGCATGTTCAACATCAAATCACCATTTTCTAGTTGTACTAGTGTACATTCATTCACTTGATCTTGTGGAGTTCTTCCTCCCAATTCCCAAGATACTCCGTTGTCGTCAGAATAAATCACATGAGAATAATATTTTTTTGTACCCGCTTCTATATGGTCCGAAGGAATCATGAGCCTTCCTTTATATGGCCCTTTTTTCAATTGAATTCCATGTACAGGCCCTGTTGCATACCACGTCCAATTTTTTAATTTCGTAGTTGCAGTAATATTTTTTGGTTGTGACCAAGAGTCACCGTTGTCTGAAGATTGTAAATGATAAACTTCTCGAGTTTCTCCACTAGTTTGAGCAATTATTTCAGATTCATGGTCGTCTCCATTATTCCAAGTCAATAGCAAATGAACTGTACCTGTTTTAGCATCTACTACAGGTGCAGGATTCCCACATACATTTTGTCCATCATTCCAAATAACTATCAAATTACTCCATGATGCTCCATTGTCAGTAGATTTTTTCATCACTATATCGATATTACCTGTATCCGAGCAACTTTTCTTTCTAGCCTCAGCAAAGGCTAATATACTGCCGTCTTTAGCCACAACAACAGCTGGAATTCTAAAACAATTATAGTCTCCTTCACTAGGGGTGAACAACGTTTTTATATCTTTCGATAATTCTTTATTTAATTGCTTCGTACCCTGTGAATTTATTTTGATACTGAATAATAGTAAGAGGGTAAGGCATTTAATAAAAGTTTTTACATTAAGTTTCATTGATTAAGAGGTTTACAATTTTTTTATTTTCTTTTTTATAAATTAGGAATGTTGATCATAAAGCAAAGGAAAAAATTTTCCCTCCATTTTTTTTCCTTTTGAAATTATAGGAACACCTTGTAATAATTCTTGATCTGTATTGCTTATGGTTCCATCAGCAAAAACGTTTAATACAAAAGCTCTTCTTCTTAATTGAGAGTTGTTTTCATAGGATCCATGAACCATCAAAGGATGGTGAAAAGTACTATACCCTTTTTTCAATTCAATCGCTACTGGGTTGAATTCCTTTTTTTGTTCGGGACTCAGATACTGCAGCAATTCATCCATATTACCAGCCAAATTAGGGGCATCTAGAAGCCCCCATTTGTGACTTTTTGGAATATAATGTAAACAGCCGTTTTGTGTTGTAGCATCATCTAACCCAGTCCAACAGGTTAAATGTTGCATTGCAATAGTACGTGTCCAGTAAGAGTAATCTTGGTGCCAGGCAACAACTCCACCATGTTTTGCAGGTTTACAAAATAGTTGATCGTGCCAGAATCGAACTGGTTTGTTTTCCAATAATTGATGAGCGGCCATTACAAAAGCGGGATTCCAAAGGACGTCATGAAAATTTAAACCTATGCGCCAATGACCTAAAGAATGAAACAAAACAGCATCACTATTTGTGGATTCATTTGAATGAAACTCGTAAAAAAGATGATGCGCAGGATGTTTAGGATCTCTCAACTCTTCTAGTTCCTTTCTCAATAAATTTATTTGATTTTCTTCCAAGAGTTTAATTCCAGAAACGTAACCAAATTCATGAAAATGTGCTACTTGCTCATCGGTCAATCGATATTGCTCCCATTCTTCTGAGGACTGAGGCTGTTTAAATATTGTTGAAACCTGATGATGAAAATCGGAAAAATCTGTGATTACTGACATAATTAATTTAGTATTATATTACTTGTTTCAATGCAGACAATAACATGTTTACATTATTTTTAGTAGAACTTTCACCCATTAATCCAATACGCCAAATTTTTCCAGCATAAGGGCCTAATCCTCCACCAATTTCTATATTATATTCTTCTAACAATCGTTTTCTAACATTTGCATCGTCAACTCCTGCAGGAATTGTAACGGCGTTCAACATCGGTAATCTATATTCCTTATCCACTAAGAATTTAAAGCCCATTGCCTCTAATCCATCACGTAATAATTCGTGATTTTTCTGATGACGCTTAAACCTGTTTTCAAGCCCCTCTTCAAGAACCAATCTTAAAGCTTCCCTCATGGCAAACATAGCAGAAACTGGTGCCGTATGATGATACGCTCTCTTCGCTCCTGACCAATAATTTTTAACCATTGTTAAATCTAAAAACCAACTTTGAACTTTTGTTTTTCTATTATTTAGTACATCAATAGCAGCTTGACTAAAGGTTACAGGAGATAGACCAGGAGGCGCACTTAAACATTTTTGGCTTCCAGAATATAAAGCATCAATTCCCCACTCATCTACTTTTAATTCAGTCCCGCAATATGAAGTCACAGCATCAACTACTAAAAGTGCTCCAGCGTTTTTGGATATTTTGCTAATTTCTTCTAGAGGCTGTAATACACCTGTTGAAGTCTCTGCATGGACAATAGCTAATAATTTTGGATTACATGTCTTTAATGCAGCTTCCACATCGTCTGGGTTAATTGGAGAGCCCCATGCTGCTTCTATCTTAATTACTTTTGCGCCACAACGTTCTGCAATATCAGCCAAACGTGTCCCAAAAACACCATTTATACAGACTACGGCTTCATCACCAGGCTCTAATAAATTAACCAAACACGTTTCCATCCCTGCACTTCCAGGTGCTGATACAACAAAAGTCAATTCGTTCTTTGTCTTTAATGTTTCTTGTGTCATAGATTTTATGTCATCCATTATTTCTAAAAATTCTGGGTCTAAATGACCTATTAAAGGAGTTGACATTGCTTTTAAAACTCTTGGATGCGTATCACTTGGTCCAGGACCCATTAATACGCGTCTGCTTGTGTTTAATTCTTTATAGGTTTTCATATGTATATATTTTATGTATTGTATACTTCTTTTATTTTTTAACAGCTCTAATTACTTCCACAAAATGCTTTGGATTTGCCTCTGTAAAGTGTCCTATTTGGTGGCGACAACTAAATCCGCAAGCTATCAATTCATGATTTTTATCTAATTTATTAACCGCTGGAAATAAAATTTCGTCACCAATTTTCTTAGACAGATCATAATGTTCCTTTTCGTATCCAAAAGAACCAGCCATACCACAACAGCCCGAAGGAATTTCCGATACCTTATCAGAATTTTTTAACAACGATTTCATCGTATTTGTGCCATACAATGCCTTTTGATGACAGTGACCGTGAATCACAATACCGTCAGAAACTGGCTCAAAGTCTACATCTAATCTTTCGTTTTCATATTCATTTGCAAGGAAAACATCAATCATCATAACGCCATTTTTTAGTTGTTCTGCAATTGCTTGATCGGTAATTAAATCTGGTAAATCGTCATTCAATGCCGAAGCACAACTTGGTTCACAGACCACAACTTTTAAACCTTGATCTAAAAATGGTTTTAACCCGTCAATAGTTTTTATACCTTCCTGCTTGGCGTCTCTTAAAAAGCCATGAGATATCTTTGGTCTTTGACAACAACCAACATTTGCTAAGATGACTTCATACCCACAAGAATTTAACAATTCTAGAGCAGATATTCCGATATGAGGCTCGTGATAATTTAAATAGGTGTCGGCAAATAAAACTACTTTTTTGTTTCCAATATTTGTTTCTCTTGCGTTTTTCTTAAACCATTTATAAAAGGGTTCTTTGGCAAAATCTGGAAGTGTCCTTCGCTTGTCAAAACGTGCCGCTTTTTCTAAGAAAAACTTAAATAAATCTGTTTTTTGAATGGCATTTACGAGGCCTGCTTTTGAACCTGAAATCTTACTCGCCGCCTTAGCAGAATCTCGTATTAGTTTATCTCTTAATGAAATGCCGTGTTCATCATAATACATTTGTAAGGCATCACTCTTCATCTTTGCCATGTCTACATTACTCGGGCATTCTGACTTACAAGCCTTGCAAGACAAGCATAAATCCATAACCTCATGCAATCGTTTACTAGACAGGCCTTTTTCTCCCAGTTGATTCGACATGGCCAGCCTCAAGGCATTCGCGCGTCCACGCGTAGAATGTTCTTCATCTCTCGTAGCTTTAAAACTTGGACACATAGTTCCTCCCAAAACCTTTCTGCATTCACCTACACCAGAACACATATGAACTGCCGCTTCGAATCCTTCTTCTGACTTATAATTATATTCAGTTTTTACCCCCTCATCTTTATAGGCAACACCATATCTTAAATTGTGCTCAATAGTTTGAGCTTCAATAATTTTACCGGGATTCATTAAATTTTTTGGATCCATTAACTTTTTAACGTCTAAAAACACCTTATAAATTGTATCTCCAAAAAAACGTTTGTTGTAGGCACTTCTTACCAATCCATCACCATGCTCACCACTCCAAGAACCTTTGTATTTCATGACTAATTGAAAAGTGTCATCGGTAATATTTTTTAAGCGTTCAATATCCTCTGCCAACCTCAAATCTAAAATTGGACGTACATGAATAACGCCTACACTTGCATGTGCATACATTGCTGCTTTGGTTCCGTACTTTTCACAAACCTTTAAAACTTGATCTATATATTCTGGTAAATATTTTGATGGAATTCCGGCATCTTCAATAAATGGTAGTGGTTTTTTATTTCCTTTTAAACCTAACATTAATCCCAATCCCTTTTTACGAACTATCCAAACATCACTGTATGATTTTCCATCGGGAAATAAAGGATATGCGTAACCAAAATTGGTTTCCTCTAACAAAGTAATCATCTTTTTTGGACGCTCCATAACATCCTCGGCAGTATCTGCATAAAACTCCACAATTAATATTGCGGCTGGATTACCTTCTATGAAATGACAATGATGCTTTGTCATTAAATTCTTTCTACTTAACCCAATAACCGTTTTATCTAATATTTCAACGGCTGAGGGATTAAATGTTAATATTATTTCAACGGCAGAAATTGCTTCCAACAATTCAGTAAAGTGAACTACACATACTGATTTATTTTTGGGTAAATCAACAAGATTTAATTTTAGATCAACTGTTGTTGCAAGTGTTCCTTCACTACCACAAACCAACTTACTCAAGTTCCATTGATCTGTATATACAAATTCATCTAAATTATAGCCTCCAACGCGACGCATTACCTTAGGAAATCGTTCTTTGATTTCATCCGTATGCGCATCGATTAAGTCCTTAATGGTGCGATAAATTTCTCCTTCTCTATTTTCTTGAGATGCTTTCTTTTGGTACTCTTCTGGCGAACAATTTTTAAGATGTAATTCAGTCCCTTCTGCTAAAACAACATTGACTTCTAATACATGATCTACTGTTTTACCAAAGAGTACGCTCTTAGTCCCAGAAGAGTTATTACCAACCATTCCTCCAACATTTGCTCTGCTACTTGTTGCTGGGTCTGGAGCAAAATGTAACCCTAGGGGTTCTAAAACGGCGTTTAAATCGTCTCGAGCCATTCCCGGTTGAACACGAACCCATTTCTCTGATTCATTGATTTCAATAATGGAATTCATATGTTTAGAGAAATCAAGAATAATAGATTTGCCAACAGTTTGTCCTGCCAAACTAGTTCCTGCTCCACGAGGTAAAATAGTTATTCCGTTATCAAAAGCCACCTTTATGGCACTTTTGATATCGTCTTCATTTCGAGGTAGAACTATGGCAATTGGCTTTATCTGATAAATACTAGCATCGGTAGAATACATTCCTAAAGAAAGCTCATCATATAAGATTTCACCTGATACTGTATTTTGCAATTCCTCGAAAAGTTTCTTCATGTTACTAATCTACTCAGTTATTTAAAATAGTCGACAATTTACTAAAATAATATTTCTATTTTAGGCTCTTCGGTTTTTTGTATTTATCGTCACCATCGGTCAACCATTTTAAGGAAAAACTCACGAATGGATTTTTCTTATAAACATCTTGTTCAAAAAATAATCCTATATCTCCATTTTCTAGAATCGTTAATGAGGAATAGGCTGATCCACCTTCATAAATTATTTTTTCTACAGGCCATGTTTTACCTTCATCATAACTAATTTTCACAGTCATGTTTACTCGGCCTTTTACGGAATTTGCATTTGAAAAAAGAAGTCTGTTTTTTTTATAGCCTTCATCAATTGATGTATATCTAATAATACTTGCATTGCAACCTGGATCTATCAATTGTTCTTCGGACTTTGCAGTCCATGTTTCTCCTTCATCATGAGAAGTATGTACATATCGAAAGCCTTTTTTATCTTTGGATCTCGCATTGACCATCCAAGTTCCATCAGCCAATTCAATAACCTTAGATTCATTTGCTGGAGAAATTGGAGTATCAATAAAAAACCATGTTTTACCATGATCATCACTTCCGAACAAATGCGTACCATTATCTAGGTTTACCATACAATGTAACAACTTACCCGTAGATGTTTGAATTCCTCTGCCTGAAGTAATAAATTTAAAGTCCTTGTGCCATTCTGGCTTACTAATTTGAGAAGTAATATCTTCTGGTTTACTCCAAGTTTTTCCATTATCAGCACTTTTTACCACATGTAAATAATACACATCCTTTTCCTTGTCTAAATCCATATAATTGTAAAACAAGAAAATTTCCTTTGTGATATTATCAACAATCATAGATGGATCTGAAGCAGATTGTCCCAACGGAAAATCTACAATAATTTCAATAGGTGTCCATGATTTTCCGTTATTAGAACTTCTTCGAATCGCAATATTGATGTCTTTACTGTCTTTTAAATCCGAGCACGATGGAACGCGCTCATCTATAGTTGCAATTATATCTCCATTTGGAGCCGTAACAATTGATGGAATTCGATAACAAGAAACTCCGTCTTCCATGGTTGTATTAAAAAGATCGACATACCGAGTAACTCCCTCGGCAATCGAGAATTCTTCCTTTTGAGCACTTACAGAAAGTGTTAAAATTGATAAGAATACTAGAATATAATTTTTCATTTTTTCGAATTTGATTAGATATATTATTCATATAAATTATTTAAATCTGCGTGGTGTAGTTCTACAATAAATTCACCGATAGATTTTGTAACTTCTTTTAAAAATAATTCTCCTTTTTCTTTGGTGGCAAATTGCGGATTACCCACACCAGTATCTTTAGTAACGGATGTCCATTTACGTTGAGAAGAAACCCACCCTTCTTTCAATCCTTTTAATTTAAATTGCTTGGCTTTTCCATTTCCGGCATCTTTTAATGGTAACACCCAATCTGGGGTTATAAATTGCATGGCAGAAGTTTCCAACTCACCGGCATGATCTCCAGGCTCATCGAAATATATTGAAACATTTACTGCTTGCCACCAATTTATGGTACATATAAAAACATCAGGATATTCCAGACTTAACTCACGAATCATTTGCTTAAAATTATTTCCTCCATGACTATTCACAATCAAAAGTTTGTCGATATTATGACTGTCCAATACTTGAACGATATCCTTTAAAACGGCATATTGTGTAGATGGATTCATATTTATACACAATGGAATATCCATTTGACCCGTGTTTACTCCAAACGGTATGGCAGGCAGTACAATTGGTTTTGCCTTTGTTTCCCATGCAAGTCTTGCTGATTCACTTGCAACATAGATAGCCTGAATGGTATCTGTGGCATAAGGTAAGTGGTAATTATGCGCTTCTGTAGCACCCCAAGGTAGCATTGCCACGGTATACGTATTTTCTTTAACAGTTTTCCAATTGGTTTCTGAAAGAATATAAGGTCTTGGTTTATTATTCATACTATTTAATCCTTTAATTGTCTCTCAATATTTTCAAATGATTTCCAGCACTGATACATGGCTCTTGGGACATGAAAACAACCCTTCCATTTCCCACCTTTTAAATCTAGTAACACCTCGCCTTGTCTGTTTAAATAGCCAAACCATTCGCCGTTCTCTGGGTCTGAAAAATGTGACCATGCATAGTCGTGTACTTTTTGATACCAAGCCAGTACTTCTTTTCTTTGTGTTAGTTCATACGCTTTAGATAATGCTATTAAACTTTCTAAATGTACCCACCACAATTTTTGATCCCATTCTAATTGTTGAGGTGGTTTTCCATTAGCATCCATGAAATATAGGATGCCTCCAAACTGATCATC
Source organism: Urechidicola croceus (assembly GCA_905181865.1). Lineage (GTDB taxonomy): Bacteria > Bacteroidota > Bacteroidia > Flavobacteriales > Flavobacteriaceae > Urechidicola > Urechidicola croceus_A. The sequence continues at coordinate 450,485 of CAJIZG010000005.1, read as the reverse complement.
CCAGCTATGTTCCAATATTTTTATTGTTGTGTTTACTGCTTTTTGAATTAATTGTTGATCATTTCTTCGAACCCCAATATCCATCATAAACCACATTGCTTCGATACCATGGCCCGGATTTAGAAGACGCCCGTTGAAACTGTCTTCTAAAGAACCATCAGGTTTTACAAATTCATAAACAAGTCCAGAATTTTTATCTAAAAAGACTTCCATAACTTCATGAATACTAAAGTTAATTATTTTTTCAACTTCCTCATTTTTTAACACATCTTCAAATTCAATTACCAAATTGGAAAGAATCATCGGAAATGCAAAACTTTTTAAAGGTCTGGCTCCGGTAGATTTTTCGAACTGTAATTTTGGATTGTCTTTTTTCTTTAAAATATTATAATATGTTTGAATTGCTAGTTTTTTTATTGATTCGTCTTTAGTTGCAATTGCGTATTGACTAAAAGCCATAGCCGCAAAGCAATCTGAGAATATATTATATGGCTGAACTAAAGGCTCTCCTTGTTCTGTAGATGAAAAATAGAAATTCCCCTCGAGATCCATTCCTTTATTGATTAAGAAATCAATTCCGTTTTTTGCGATTTTCAGCCATTTTTCATTTTTCTCAACATTATTATACAGCATAGAAAACATCCAAGCTTGTCGACCTTGTAGCCACATAAACTTATCCCGCTCAAAAACTTTCCCCTTCCTATCTAGGCAAGTATAGTACCCTCCATTTTGCCAGTCGACAGAATTTTGCTCCCAAAATGGAATCACATCTTGTAAAAGAGTGCTTTTGTAAAGTTCGCTTAGTTGGATCTCTTTCATTATGTCTAACATAATACAAACATATAAAATATTTTTTTATACTTTCGCCTAAATTAATGGAATATAGTGGCATTAAAATAATTTCTTAATAAATTCAATTTACTAGATAAATTACTTCTAAAGATATGGCAAAAACAAAAACTATTAAGAAAATTAAACCCTTAGATAATTTATCACTTGTTGATAAAGTTGAACTTCGATTGGTGGCATTTATTAAAGAGAATAATTTAGTTCCAGGAGATGCCTTTCCTAAGGAATTAGAACTGGTTGAATCGCTAGGAGTAAGCAGGACAGTTGTGCGAGAAGCGTCGCTTAGATTAAGAACTTTAGGTATTATTGAATCTAAAAAGCACCGAGGAATGATTTTAACACAGCCCGATTTTATTGATAATTTCGAACGTGTTTTGGATCCAAAGTTATTAGGTAACGAGACGTTAAAAAACCTATTTGAGTTGCGGTTAATTTTAGAAATGGGAATGGCAGACTCCTTATTTGCTAGAAAAACACAAAAAGGAATTGACGAATTAGAACAAATTGTTGAGGCAGATGAAAAACAGGGCGTTGACGATTCCATTTTTAGCTTAGAACATGAAATTCAGTTTCATGGAAAGTTATATCAAATGTCTGGAAATGTGACTCTGCAAAGATTTCAAGTTTTATTACTCCCTATTTTTGAGTTTGTACATGAACAAGAAGAACTTTCCAAAGACCATGTAAAAGGTTCGATTATTAACCACAGAAATCTTCTCGACAATCTTAAAATTGGAACACCAGAGACTTTCAGATCAGCCATGAGAACTCATTTAGATCCTCATTTTTACAGAATTTTATAAGCAACTTAGTTTCTAAATTTTCACTATTTATTAGTGTAACTCATAATATTTAATTCTTCAAATTGTGTTTTTACTTCTAACAAATCCTTGTTAGAAAGTGTCGTATGAGGATATCTACTCGGCCCGCAATCAATTCCTACTATTTTCATAAACGATTTCCCTACGCCATTGAAGCCACCCAAAGCATCTAGCATTTGCACAAACTGAACCGACTTATCTTGTAGTTCACTGGCCAAGGATATATCTCCCTTATTAAAAGCCTCATAAATTTTATGATACAATGGTGCTAAATGGTTATAAGTACTACCCACCCAGCCTTTAATCCCGTAGGGAAGGCTTGATAAAAACATTTCATCCACTCCATAAAAAACGGCATATTTCCCCGCTTTAAAATTGTAGCACTGCCTTAGCCCTATAATATCATTATTAGAAAATTTGATTCCGCCTAAGTTTGGAATCTGCTCATCTGCCAATTCTAAAAATTCTATCATTGAAAAGTTCGCGCCAGTAAGAATCGGAATATGATAGTAGTAGAAAGGTAAATTCGGAGCACATGCGGCAATTTCCTTACAATAATCTAACAAACTTTGCAATGACCTCGGTTTAAAATAAAACGGAGGTAAAGCCGAAATACCATCTACTTTCTCTGCTGAATGAATAGTTAATTCTTTGGCTATCTTCAAACTAGTATGGCCGACATGATTAATTACCGTAAAGTTTTCATTTCTTTTTGTAGCCCATTCATTAATAATCAATTTTCGCTCGTCTACAGTCAATGAGGTAAAATCTCCTGTGGTTCCATTGACAAAAACGCCTGATACATTATTCCTTTGTAGAAAGTCACTATAGGTTGGGATTAATTCCAAATTAATGGAACTGTCTTCTTTTAATGGAGTATATGTTGCTGCAATTAATTTTTTTTCTATCATATTAAATCATTATGTATAACATATTGCAATATTCGTTAAAAATTTATTCAACTCAAAATTTTATAGAAAAAAAATCGCAGAGCATATAAACGCTCTACGATTTGAAATATTCTTAATTTAATCTCCATTTAGTCCATTTATAACTAGACCTCCCATCCTTTTCGGTAATTTCTGCCTACAAATTGATTGGCGGCCTCAAGGTTGGTTATTCTCATGTTTTCGCCATCCCATAATAATTTTTTACGCGCAAAGAAATCCATTTTACCTTTACTGTTTTCTTTTTTCAATAAGTAACTTCTAATAGCAAGATTACCCATCAATACAGTTTCAGTCATTGGACCAGCATAGTCAAAAGAAGAAGTAAGACCCAAATGTTCTGTACTGTTAAATCCAGCTTTACAGGCATCAACCCATCTTCTTTGATGTCCATATTCTGGTTCATCATTTGACTCTACCTCTGGACCAAATTCGGTTGTACCATCATACAAATATAATTTTGGCATTAAAGGAGAACTATCATTTATATTGGTAGAAATAAGTCCTTTATCCCCAATTATTAAAACGCCATTCAAACTATTCTTACCTCCAATATCACTATCAGCAGGAATGATTTCAGGATGTGCAGGCCGTATTCCTCCATCATTCCAAGTCATTTCTATTGGAGATTTACTTTTCTTAGTTTCTGCAAAATGCAGGGTAGTAAACGATGAAGCGGGACATCCTTCTGGATGATAATCTGCGTTCCACATTTTGGTATATACAGATCCAACACTAGATTCAGCATCTGTTGGATATTTCAATCCGAGTGTTCTAAATGGAATATCTATTAAATGGCATCCTACATCACCTAAAGCTCCTGTTCCATAATCCCACCAGCCTCTCCAGCCAAACGGATGTAAGTTCGGAGTATAAGGTATTTGAGGTGAAGGACCTAACCATAAATCCCAATTTAAAGCACTTGGTTTTTTAGATTCATCTGAAGGTTGCATCGCAAAACCTTGCGGCCAAACGGGTCTATTTGTCCAGATTTGAACTTTTGAAATTTTCCCTAATCTGTCATCATCTATCCATTTTTGAACCATATTTAACAAAGGGTTTGAACCTCCTTGATTCCCCATTTGAGTTACAATTTTTCGCTCTCTTGCCATTTCAGTAAGAATTCTTGCTTCTCTAATATTATGTGTCATAGGTTTTTGAACATATACATGCTTTCCTCGTTGCATCGCATAATGCGCTGCTGGACCGTGGACATGATCTGGAGTTGAAATGGTGACTGCATCTATATCTTTTTCTTTTTCCAGCATTACTCGGTAATCAGCATATAACTTTGCGTTTGGAAAACGTTCAACGGATTTTTTTGCAGATCCAGAAAAATCTACATCACACAGAGCTGTCACTCTTTCTCTACCATTCACCGAAGCATTACGAATGTCGCTCGATCCCTTTCCTCCTGCACCAATAGCTGCTAAATTTAATTGATCACTAGGTGACGTATAACCTACACCTCCAAGCACATGTCTAGGGACTATAAAAATTGATGAGGCTATTGCCCCAGTTTTAATAAATGACCTACGAGAAGTAATTGATGGTTTCTTTTTTTTTCCCTTCATGTTTTTTAAATATTTAAATGAATACCCGTTTTTATTAATAGTTAATCAATGATAAGAAGTATTAAATTTGCAATACATTTATCCGACCTTAAATATAGTATTTTTTGAATTAGATTTTGACAGCTATATTTTTGGGGATTGAAATGATTTTTTTTATTACAAATGAGGATAAAAAATCACATAAAAAAAAGTAAATGATGAATGCTAAAGCAATAATTGCTGATGGAAATGGGTCTTTTTCCTTAGAAGAAATTAAAGTAGATGAACCAAAGGGAGATGAAGTTCTTGTTGAAATGAAGGCCGCTGGTGTTTGTCATACAGATTATGATTCTTATAAAAATTGGGGACATCAATTTGTAATGGGACACGAAGGTGCGGGTATTGTTATTTCGATTGGGGAGAAGGTTACTTCAGTAAAGAAAGGAGATCAAGTCATTTTAAATTGGGCAATGCCCTGTGGATCATGTTTTCAGTGTAAAAATGGAAATGAAAATATTTGTGAAGTTCAATCTCCAGTCACAGGTGTAGGAGAAATTAGTGAAGGTCACGTACCATTGGAGAGAACTTTGTTTAAAAATAAAGGAATACAACGTTCATTTAATTTAGGAACAATGTCTACACATACCGTTGTGAGAGAAGTAGCCCTTCATAAAACAAAAGTGGCGATTCCGTTTGACGTTGCCAGTATCATGGGATGTGGAGTTATGACAGGAGTAGGGTCGGTTTTAAAGGTTGCTAAGGTTACTGAAAACGCATCAGTTGTTGTGCTTGGAACCGGTGGAGTTGGGTTGAATGTGGTTCAAGGTGCTCGGATTTCAAAAGCGTCAAAGATTATTGCTGTTGATGTAAATCAGGATAGACTTACTATGAGCAAGATATATGGGGCAACGCATACAATATTAGCTGATAGAAATGATCAGGGTTTATTAAACGTAGCGAAAAAAGTAAAAGAATTAACAGGAAATAGGGGGGCAGATTTTTCTTTTGAATGCACAGGAGTTCCGAGTTTGGGAGCCGCGCCTTTAGCGATGATTCGAAATGCGGGAATGGCTGTTCAAGTTAGCGGTATAGAGGAAGCGATTGTATTTGATATGAATTTATTTGAATGGGATAAAATTTATATTAATCCACTTTATGGTAAATGTCAACCTAAAATTGATTTTCCGCGATTGATTGATTTTTATAAAGGGGGCGATTTAATATTGGATGAAATGATTACAAAAAGGTATCGTATAAATAATGTTCAAGAGGCGTTTGATGATATGCTTTCTGGTAAAAATGCAAAAGGAGTGATTCTTTTTTAAAAATATATTGAATGATTACAAGAGAAGTTAGTATTTCAACCCCAGATTATGAAGTTGAAAATTTAAGATATTTAACTGTTCAAAGTACCCATCTAAAAGGAAGAGGTGATATTACTGTTTTTGTGCCACCAGGAAATGAAAAAACATCGAATTTACCTGTTGTAATTTTACTTCATGGGGTGTATGGAAGTCACTGGGCTTGGACAAGACAGATGAATGTTCATAACGAAACATTAAAATTGATTGAGTTGGGAGAATTGGAACCGATGGTTTTGGTAATGCCTTCCGATGGATTAAAAGGTGGAGGTAGCGGATATATTGCACAAGGCGGATTTGATTTCGAAAAGTGGATTGTAGAAGATGTTGTAGCAGCGATTCAATCAAATATCCCACAGGTAAGCATAAAATCAAAATTATTCATTACCGGTCTGTCAATGGGAGGATATGGGGCGTTGCGAATTGGGGCGAAATATCAATCTATATTTAATGCTTTTTCAGGTCATTCCTCAGTAACAAATCCTAAAGATTTAAGTTTGTTTATTGACGACGGACCAGATTTTTATGCTACAAAAGAGGAAGAGGCGAGTTCTGTATTGGATACTATTTTATCCAATAAAAAATATCTTTCCCCGTTTCGATTTGATTGTGGATCAGAGGATGAATTGGTTGCGTCGAATCGAAAAGTTCATTTAAAACTAAAAGAATTACAAATCCCCCATATTTATGAAGAATTTTCTGGCGGACATACAGCAGATTATTGGAAGGAACACATTTTAAAGAGTCTCTTATTTTTTAATAAATTGAGTTCATAGTCATTGAATTTCTGAGTGATTGAATTTTAATTAGAAAGCTCAATTAGTATCTCTTTTTGATTTTTATCTCTAATTTTAGAGATTTTTAATATGATTTTTTTCTATATGAATAAACATATCGCCAATATTTTTATATTATATAGGTTTTTATTTGGGTTATTCTTCGTTCAACTTGTTGTAAGTTGTTCAAATGAGGAGGCGTAAGTTTGAAGAGCGTAGAAAGTTGGCAGAAGTTCATTGTGCCTCTTGTCATATGGCGCCTTCACCGTCTTCATTGCCTGTAAATACATGGGCTAATGATGTTTTACCTTCAATGGGAATTCGTTGATTTCAGCAGGGAAATCTACTATATCTCAAGAAGATTGAGGAAAAATAGTTCGTTACTACATCACAAGTTCTCCAAAATAATTAGACATACCCAAGGAAGAAAATAAAAAAGTTAGCAATATATTTAAATCAGAAATTTTTCTATCGAGTCCCAAATTATCTTCAATGATAACCATGATATCATTTGATAAGGAAAGTCAAGATTTGTAGTTGGAGAGACGTATAGTTCTTATTTAGTTGCCGTTAATCTAGCTGGTGAAATTATAAAGGAAAGTCCTACAAATAGTCCTTCGGTTAAGGTTTTTAAAAAGGATTCTTTGGAGTATCTTCTTGGCATAGGCTCCTTACCCCCTTCAGATGAGGCTACTGGTTTTTTGAGAATTAATAAAGATAAAATTTATGGGTTAATACGACCCGTTGATTTTTTAGTCACGGATATGAATAATGAGCGATTCGATGATGTATTTATCTGTAATTTTGGATATTCCAAAGGTGATTTTTCTATATATAAAAATTTAAAAAATGGATCGTATGAAAAGGAAATTATTCCTACATTGTCAGGAGCAATTAGAATGGAGTATGAGAATATGGATGAAGAAAAGAAGATTGTTGTACTATTTGCTCAGGAACACGAAACACTTATGATTTGCAATTTAGAATCTAATTCATTTAAAGGTGAAAAAATTCTTCAATTTCAACCTGAATATGGCGCTACAGATTTTCAGTTAAAAGATATAGATAATGATGGAGATTTAGATGTTTTTATAGGTGCCTTTAGTATTAATATTGGCCCTAAAGACTCGGATGTTACAAAGGATAATGAGATTTCATGGATGAAATTATAAAATTTAATAAGATAAAGTAGTCGTAAAAATAAAACTATATGAGTAGTTCCTCTTTTAAGAATGCCTTTACTTCAGAAAGATTCAAACAACTAAAGATTAGGGATCCACTTAAGAATTCTGTGGGTTTAGGAGCTGTAAAGGCTGCTTTGAAACATGCTTTTAAATATGTAAGGCTAAAAGATGCTATAAAAATTTCTACTAAAATTAACCAAAAAGGAGGTTTTGACTGCCCAGGATGTGCCTGGCCAGATCCAGACGATGAACGATCTTCATTAGGAGAATATTGTGAAAATGGTATGAAGGCCATGGCTGAGGAGGCTCAGGACAAAACTATTGGTGCAGATTTTTTTGCTTCGAATTCTGTAAATGAATTGGCAGAAATGCCAGATTATGAAATCGGAAAATCTGGGCGTTTGTCACAACCCATGTATTTGCCCGAAGGAGGTACTCATTATCAGTCAATTTCTTGGACAGACGCTTTTTCTAAAGTTGGAAGTCATCTACGGAACTTATCAAATCCCGATGAAGCAGTATTCTACACTTCGGGAAGAACTACGAACGAAGCTGCTTTTTTATATCAACTTTTTGTGAGAGAGTTTGGTACAGCAAATTTGCCAGATTGTTCAAATATGTGTCATGAAGCTAGCGGAAAAGCATTGTCCGAAACATTGGGAATTGGAAAAGGTTCAGTAATATTAGATGATTTGTACAAAGCAGAATTGGTAATGGTAATAGGTCAAAACCCTGCGACAAATCACCCTAGAATGTTAACGGCTTTGGAGAAATGTAAAAAGAATGGAGGTAAAATAATTTCAGTTAATCCTCTGCCAGAAGCGGGTCTTATTAAATTTACAAACCCTCAAAGTCCGTATAAAGTGCTTTCAGGAGGAACGAAAATAGCGGATATTCATGCACAGGTACGTATAAATGGAGATGTTGCTTTTACGAAGGCTATACTTCTGAAACTTTTGGAAAGGGAAGAATTAGAAGGAGGAGTGTTTGATTGGGACTTTATAAATGAGTATTCTTATAATTATAAGGATTTTATCGAAGATTTAACGCGATATAATTTTTACGAATGTGTTGAATTATCTGGAGTTTCTGAAGAGACCATCTTGCAAGTTGTACAACTTATTTTAGAGAATGATAAAATTATTATTTGCTGGGCTATGGGGCTTACGCAGCATGAAAATGCGGTAGACAATATTCGAGAATTGGTAAATTTATTATTGTTGAAGGGGAGTATAGGTAAGGAAGGAGCAGGGACGTGTCCAGTAAGGGGTCATTCAAATGTTCAAGGAGATCGAACTGTTGGAATTTGGGAAGCAGCACCTCAAGCTTTTTTGGATAAAATTGAATCTAAATATGGTTTTAAGCCAACAACAAAACATGGTTATTCTGTCATTGATGCCATAAAAGCCATGAATGAAAAAAAAGTAAAAGTCTTTTTTGGTTTAGGGGGTAATTTTATTTCTGCAGTGCCAGACACTGAATACTCGGCTCAAGGAATGGTAAATTGTGAGTTAACCGTGCATGTGAGTACAAAATTAAATAGGTCTCATTTAGTAACAGGGAAAGAAGCGTTGATTTTACCATGTTTGGGTCGCTCTGAAAAAGATTTCCAAAAATCCGGTTATCAAACTCAAAGTGTAGAAAATTCTATGGGAATTGTTTCTTCTACAAAAGGAATCTTGCATCCTTGTTCTGAAAATTTAATGAGTGAAGTCGCCGTTGTTTGTAATACTGCATATGCAACTTTAAAGGATAAATCAAAAATTAATTGGCTTGATTATTTAAAGGATTATAGTGTGATTCGAGATGATATTGAAGAAGTGGTGAGTGGTTTTGAGAGTTACAATGAACGACTAAAACAACCTGCTGGATTTTATTTACCCAACGGAGCAAGAATTCGAAAATTTAACACCCAATCGGGAAAAGCTAAATTCTCTAGGAACAAACTCCCTGAATGGAAATTAAAAGATACTGAATTGATCATGATGACCATTAGAAGTCATGACCAATTTAACACCACTATTTATGGATTAGATGACAGATATCGTGGAATTTTTAACGAAAGAAGAATTATTTTAATGAACCGCTCAGATATAAAATCAAGAGGTTTGACAAAACATCAAGTGGTACATTTAACATCTGTTTTTAATGGGATTACTCGGAGAGCCAATAATTTTAAAGTAATTCCCTATGACATTCCAAAAAGTTGTTGTGCTACCTATTTCCCAGAAACCAATGTTTTAGTTCCAATAGACAGTTATGCACATACGGCAAAAACTCCTGCATCGAAAAGCGTCATTATAACGATAAAAAAAATTAGTAGGTTAAGGGGATTTGATAGTTGAGCGTTTGGTAAATTCGAAGCGAAGATTGAAGACTTTTTTCGGTAGTTGTTTTTTTATGAAATGTTTAAAAGTTACTAAAGAAAGTTTTATAAACTAAAAACCTTCAACATCAAAGGATTAAGAAGGTTTTGGCACTATGCCTAATAGATTTTATGTATGTCGTTAAACAAATTTGAACTTTTTAGGTTAAAATTTAAGAGAGCACTTTCACAAATTTAATTGATTTTTTTGGAACTGCTTTTTTCTTGCTTGTTTCACTTTAGAAGAACTGAGCTAAAAAACAACTCTTTTCATCATTAAATTTATGCATAATTATTCTAGGCTCATAATTCTATTAATTAGTATTTTGAGCTTTTATTTTTTATATAAATACTACTTATTTTGGTAAAACAGAAACATACTTTTCATCATAAGGGTTTCCAGATTTTGCAATTGCGAAACGCAGTGTACTTTTAATAATTAATATCGATAAAGGTAAAAGTTATCGGAGATCTTACTTTGAAATCTCACTATGTAATTGATAAATTTTATGTTGAATTAGTTTACAATAGAGATACAAATAAGATAGTTGAGGTTCATAGTTTCAAAACTGGTAAGTATTTGGAGAAGTACTTTCCTAATATAGAAACCTTATATTAAGGTAGAAATCGTCTAATTTTTAAAATGGTTGGCAAATGGTTGGAAAAATGCAGGTGTACAAATCTAAAAAACCCTCAAAATCAAAGGATTAAGAAGGTTTTCAGTACTCAAGGCGGGACTTGAACCCGCACGCCCCAAAGAGCACAGGATTTTAAGTCCGGCGTGTCTACCAATTCCACCACTTGAGCATATTGATTGCGCAGCGCAATCAACTTGGTATTTTTTATATATGAGTTGAGCGAAAGACGGGATTTGAACCCGCGACCCCCACCTTGGCAAGGTGATGCTCTACCCCTGAGCTACTTTCGCAGTCATTATCAATGAACGTCCCGTTTGCCATTCAAACGGGTGGCAAATTTAAAACAATTCTTCAATATCCAAAGGATTTTTTGTGAAAATATTTAATAATTATCTGAAATGGAATTCGCCCGCTTTAATCGATTTTACCCTTATGTTATAATTATCTTATTTACAGTGTTTAACTAACTTTAAAATGAATAAGAATATCATTCGGTTTTAACCAAAAACACTAAATATATCTTAAAATTATTCAATCTGTGTAAGTCTTAACAGTATTAGAATTTCTATTAAAATTGGAAATAGATAAACTGTTCTCCTGTTCCGTTTAATGCCAATAGTTATATTTCGACTTTTATTTTACTGCAATTATTGGACACCTCTATGGCTCTGTCTCGAGGTAGTTCATTTTGTTTTGACTAAATTCCATGATTCTATATTTTTAAAAAGTTAATAAGTTCACTAAAATTAATGCAAAAAATACCCAAGTTGGGTAATTAGAAAAAGTGAGGATTGGTTTAGTTAGTAATTCAAATAAAAAAATAATTAACTTATTGAAAACAAAAACATCACTAGTTCAAGGAGACGTCTAAGAATTGAATACCTCTATAGTCGAGCAGATATTCTTCATTTTTATAAATAGGCAGTGATGGATCTTCTGAATTACCTATACCAACACCAGCAAATAAGACTTTCGCCTCGTGCTCTCGTGCATGCTTTTTAAAGGTTTCCATCCAAATAACATCATATTTTTCTGGATCTTTGGGTAAAATGATTGCTTTTACAATTACAAAAAAGCGTTGGTTCTTTTTATCTATACATACAAATTGCGGTTGCTTTCCTAATTTGCTTTCAATTGCAATAAACTCAAAACCTCTTTTCTCTAAATCCTTACCCACCATATTCATGGCCAAATAATGTAATTCTTGATTTGTTAAAGCCGTCATTATTTTTTCTTATTTCTTTTGTTATAATTTTTATCGCCTCGAGTTCTAGGTTTCTTATATTTTTTCGCAATCAATCTTCGGTAAGAACCTCCCTCATTGACTTGACTATTTTTTTCACTTTTTTCGTGAAATGCAGCACCCACAGTATCCTCTTTCCTTTTATGTGGATTGTCAATTTCAACTTCTTTCGGACGTTCTTCCGGAGTTAATTGGTCAGATATTTCAACTTCTGAAGGCAATTCTAAAACAGGAATTTTAAAATCCATCAAGGCTTCAATAGTATCCTTTGCCTCTTGCTCTTTTTCTGTTGAAAATAATATTGTTCTTCCTTCCTTTTCGGCACGACCTGTTCTACCAATTCTGTGCATATAGTTTTCAGGAAAACTAGGCGTATCAAAATTAATAACATGACTAATCTCGTCTAAATCTAATCCACGAGCCATTACATCTGTAGCAACTAATATTCTATTCTCACCTTTATCAAATTGATTGATAGATCGAATTCTATAATTCTGTGTTTTATTGGAGTGAATTACACATAATTCGTCATTATAGCGTTCGTTTAAGGCTTCAAATAAGCGATCTGCACTTCTCTTGTTAGAAACAAAAATTAAGACCTTGCTAAACGCGTCTTTATCTTCTAGTAAATGTGAGACCAAATTCACTTTGGTGTAAAAATTTATAACGTTATAAGATACTTGGGAAATGTTATCGAGAGGTGTACCGCTTAAAGCAATAGAAATCTTCTCTGGAGTTTTAAAATAATCGGTAATTAACAAATCAACATCTTCCGTCATTGTAGCAGAAAACATGATATTTTGTCGACGCACCGGTAAGATTTCGAAGATATTCATCAATTGAAAACGAAACCCTAAATCGAGCATTACATCAACTTCATCAATTACCAATTTTTGAATCGATTTCATTTTCAGTGTTCTACTCAATGCTAAATCGTATAAGCGACCAGGAGTTGCAACAATGATATCGACACCTTGCGCAATTGCTTGTTTTTGGGTGTTGATATTCGTTCCCCCATAAACACCTAAAACACGTACATTGATATATTTTGCTATTTTTTCAATCTCCTCAGCAACTTGCAATACCAACTCTCTAGTTGGAACCATTACCAAAACTCTTGGAGTTTCTTGTTTGGAAAATTTTAAATCGCGCAGTATGGGCAGCATATAGGCAAAAGTCTTCCCTGTACCGGTCTGAGCAATACCTACCATATCTTTACCAGAAAGAATTACATTAAAAGATTGCTCTTGTATTGGTGTTGGCTGTTTAAATCCTAAATCATTAACTGCATATTGCAATTGATTGGATAGATTTAATTCTTGAAAAGTACTCATCAAATTTAATTTTGGGCAAAGATACCATTATTAAAATATAAAAGCCCAACACTGAATGTTGGGCTTTTATATCAATTCTATCATGTAATATTATCCTCCAAAGTCATCGAACCTGATGTTCTCATCGGCAAGACCAAAGTCTTCTCCCATTTTCTGAACAGCATTGTTCATTAATGGTGGGCCACAGAAATACAATTCAATATCTTCTGGTGATTCATGAAGACTCAAGTAATTTTCAATCACACAATTGTGAATGAATCCTATAAATCCATCTCCTGGAGCATCAATATTTTCTTTCACTTTCCAGTTATCTTCTTCCATAGGTTCAGATAAGGCTAAGTAAAATTTAAAGTTCGGGAAGTCTTTCTCTAAGTTATAAAAGTGATCTAAATAGAACAATTCTCTTTTAGAGCGACCACCATACCAATAGGTGACTTTTCTACCAGTTTTTAAGGTTCTGAACAATTGGTACAAGTGAGAACGCAATGGCGCCATACCAGCTCCACCACCTACATATAGCATTTCTGATTCAGATTCGTTGATAAAGAATTCACCATAAGGCCCAGAAATAGTTACTTTGTCTCCTGGCTTTTGGTTAAAGATATATGAAGACGCGATCCCTGGATTTAAATCCATCCAACCACCTGTTGATCTATCAAAAGGAGGACAAGCGACACGTACATTTAACATGATTTCTCTTCCCTCTGCAGGATAAGAAGCCATAGAGTATGCTCTCTCAATAGTCTCTTTATTTTTCATTACCAATGGCCAAAGTTTAAACTTGTCCCATTCGGCTTGAAATTTATCCGGAGTATCGTGTTCTTCGGGGTGTGCTGTAATATCCATATCAGAATATTTTACTTCGCAAGGTGGAATCTCAATTTGAATATATCCTCCTGCTCTGTAACCCATATCTTCCGGAATCTCAACAACAAATTCTTTAATGAAAGATGCAACGTTATAATTTCTTACAACGGTAGCTTCCCATTTTTTAATTCCGAAAACCTCTTCTGGAATCATAATTTCCATGTCTTGTTTTACTTTAACTTGACAGGACAATCTTGCTCCGTGTTTTAATTCTTTTCTAGAAAAGTGTGGAGTTTCGGTAGGAAGTGCTTCCCCACCGCCACTTGTTACATGGCATTCACATTGAATACAAGTACCACCTCCCCCACATGCAGAGGGTAAAAATATTTTTTGTGCTCCTAAAGTACTCAATAAAGAATCTCCAGAACCCACTATAATTTCGCGCTCACCATTAATCAAAATCTTTACAGGTCCTGATGGTGATAATTTTTGTTTTATGAATAGTAAAAGTCCGATCAAGGCAAGTGAAATCAGTAGAAATATAACTACCGTTACTGCCATTGTACCTCCTGTGCTTGTTGCTAATATCATTTTTTTATTCTATTACTTTAGTATTATTTGCAATATCGTTTTGTTGTTCCACTGAAATAACTACTGTTGTTTCTGCTGGTACCTCTTCTTCATCTCCGCCAGTTAACATTCCGCCAAAACTCATAAATCCGATCGCCATTAAACCAGTTACAATAAATGTAATTCCTAAACCTCTTAAGGCTGGTGGTACATTTGAATATCTAATTTTCTCACGAATAGAGGCTATTGCCAAAATTGCTAAGAACCATCCAATTCCAGAACTCACGCCGTAATTAAAAGCCAACCCGAGCGATTGAATTTCTCTAGACTGCATAAATAACGACCCCCCTAAAATGGCACAGTTTACTGCAATTAATGGTAAAAAAATACCTAATGAGTTGTATAACGAAGGTGAAAACTTCTCGACAATAATTTCTACCAATTGTACCATGGTTGCAATGGTTGCAATAAACATGATAAACGATAAGAAACTTAAATCGTATTCGGCATATTCTGGACCTAACCAAGCCAAAGCCCCATCTTTTAAAAGATACGTATCCAATAACCAGTTTAAAGGAACTGTAATTGCCATTACAAAAATAACTGCCGCTCCTAAACCTACAGCTGTTGTTACTTTTTTAGATACAGCAAGGTAAGAACACATTCCTAAGAAGGTGGCAAATACCATGTTATCTATAAATATTGATTTGAAAAATAATTCTATATGTTCCATATATTTTAGTTTTTAGTGGTTAGTCTTTAGTTATTTACAAACAACCATAAACCGTCAACTAAGTTTAATCCTCGATTAATGCTTTACTCTTATTACGTTGTACCCAAATAATGAGACCTACTGTAATCAGTGCCATAGGTGCCAATAGCATAAACCCATTATTTTCATAACCGTATGCGTATACGCCAGTTTTTTCGATAGCATCTCCTAATACAGGGAATCCTAATAAAGAACCAGATCCTAATAACTCTCTAAAGAATCCCACAATAATCAAGATTACTGCGTATCCTAATGAGTTCCCAATACCATCTAAAAATGATTTCCAAGGACCGTTTGCCAAAGCGAATGCTTCAAAACGTCCCATAATGATACAGTTGGTAATAATTAACCCAACAAATACAGATAAGGTTTTACTTAATTGATACGCAAATGCTTTTAAAACTAAATCCACAATAATTACCAATGTTGCCACAACAATTAGTTGTACAATAATTCTAATTTTCGATGGAATGATATTTCTCATTAAAGAGATTACCACGTTTCCTAATCCTAATACAAACAGCACTGCAATAGACATTACTATTGATGCTTCTAACTCAGCTGTAATTGCCAAGGCAGAACAAATACCTAATACTTGAATTGTAATTGGATTATTATCTGCTAATGGGTCTGTAATTAATTTTGTATCTCTTTTTGATAAAAGTCCCATATAATTAGTTTTTTAAAGTTTGTAAATAAGGCATGTACATTCTCAAATCTTTTCTAATCATCGCTGCAATACCGTCTCCAGTAATTGTTGCTCCTGCAATCGCATCTACCGCATTATCGGTTTTGCGTTCGTTTTTAGGATCTATATTTGATTTTGAAACTGCAATTCCTGCAAAATTTTCTTTTTGATTTAAAATATGCTCACCAGTAAAATCATCCATAAAGAATCGTTGATTGATATTTGCTCCCAATCCAGGTGTCTCTCCCTTATGATCAAAAAACACACCCTGTACAACTAGGTTCTTATCTAAAGAAATATAACCCCAAATAGCATCCCACAATCCTTTTCCTCGCATAGGAACGATATAATAAGGCGCACCCTCCTTTTCGCCAATAAATAATGGCAAACGCCTTTGGTAAGAAGCCTCTTTTGATTTCGCCGATTCAACTTTTAAGTCTATTAAATAAGCTTCGTCATCTTCGGTTACATTATCACCTTGAATTATGACCTGCTTCGTAATATATGTACTGAATTCTTTTGCAACATTATCTGTAGAAATAAATGCAACGCTTTTTTCATCGTTATCATTAACACCCATAGCATACAAAATGTTTTGTTGCTTTTCTAAACGTTTATTCTCGTCTATCTTGCCTTTTAATGATGTTGCTAAGAATGCTAATGAAGCACCTACAACAAACACCATAATAACAGCAAATAGGATCGTATAAGAATTTTTATCAGTTCTTTTTTCCATCGTTATGCAGATTTAACTTTTAACCGTTTCATTCTTCTTTTTACATTTCCCTGAACCACATAATGGTCAATTGTTGGTGCAAACACATTCATTAGCAAAATTGATAACATTATACCTTCTGGATATGCCGGGTTAAATACACGAATCAAAATTCCAATAAATCCTATTAAGAAACCGTAAATCCATTTACCTTTATTTGTTTGTGATGCCGTTACAGGATCTGTTGCCATATACACTATACCGAAAGCAAAACCACCTAAGACTAAGTGCTGCCAAAACTCCGTATTCATTAAAGCATAAAACTTACTGTTTTCTCCAATGATTCCAGCAGCTGTAATTTGATTAAAAATCAACCCCATTACAATGGCTCCTATTACTGATGATAGCATGACTCTCCAACTTCCAATTTTAGAAAAGATTAAGAATAATGCTCCTAATATTATTAATAAGGTTGACGTTTCTCCAACAGAACCCGGAATAAATCCGTAGAACATTTCTAGTGCAGAATATGCGGCTTCTTGCCCCTGTGCCAAAGCACCTAAAACAGTTTCACCAGACATAGCATCTGCAGTTCCAGTTCTTTCAACTGCCTCTGCAACCCATACTTTATCACCACTCATCCAAGTTGGATAAGCAAAGAATAAAAACGCACGAATTAATAAAGCCGGATTTAAAATGTTCATTCCAGTTCCACCAAATACTTCTTTTCCTATAACAACACCAAAAATTATGGCTACTGATAACATCCAAAGAGGTATATCTACAGGAACAATTAAAGGAACTAACATTCCTGTTACCAAGTATCCTTCCTCAATCTCATGTCCTTTTTTGATTGCGAATAAAAATTCAATTCCCAATCCAACAACATAAGAAACAAATACCAAAGGAAGTATTTTTGCAAATCCTATCCAAAAGTTTGCAGCATTCCAAAATTCAGCGCTAAAGAATCCACTAGAAACTCTTTCAATTTCACCTGCAGCCAAATGATGTTGATACCCTGCATTAAACATTCCAAAAATTAAACAAGGAACCAATGCCATAATGACTGTGTTCATTGTTCTCTTTAAATCATCTGCCCCACGAATATGCGACCCAGAATGTGTCGTTTCATTTGGAGTATATAAAAAGGTATGGAATCCGTTAAACAACGGTGCCATTTTAGTCCCTCTATACTTTTCTTTTAGGTTATGTAATTTATCTTTTAGAGCCATATATTTAGTATTTTTCATTTCGCTGAGCGAAATGAATAATTATCCAATTTCTTTAATCATTAAGTCCAACCCTTTTCTAATAATATCTTGATGTGGTTGCTTAGACACACATATAAATTCAGTCAAAGCAAAATCTTCAGGAGCAACTTCGTACATTCCTAGTGCTTCCATTTCATCTAAATCTTGGTACATACAAGCCTTTAATAATTGCAATGGATAGATATCTAGAGGGAATACCTCTTCGTAATTTCCAGTCAAAACAAATGCTCTATGCTCACCGTTTGTATTGGTATCTAAATCATATACTTTATTTTTGTTTAGCCAAGAAAAAGTTAATGCACGCGTAGTAGAGACCTTTTCAAACACCGGTTTGTTCCATCCAAATAATTCGTAATAATTTCCTTCAGGAATTAAAGTCACAGTATTGTCATAGTATCCTAAAAACCCATCTGGTTTGATTGCACGTCCAGTTAATACATTTCCTGAAATCAATCTAAATTCATCACTTTCAACACCAGCGTCATACACAAATGTAGAAACTTCAGCTCCGATTATAGTTCTATAGTATTTCGGAGTTTTCACAATAGATCCTCCAACCGCGATGATACGTTCTGCGTTGAATTTCCCAGTTAATAATGTCTCGCCAATAATTACCAAATCTTGAGGAGTAACTGTCCAAACAACTTCTCCTTTATTAACAGGATCTATTTGCGCAATTTGAGTTCCAACATTTCCTGATGGATGCGGACCTGAAACTTTATGTAAAGTAATTCCATCTAGGCCATCCAAAGGTGAATTAGAATCTGCACCTACAGAAACGTGAACTGCACCTTCTGTCAATTTCCCTAAAGCAGTAATTGCTGCTTGCAACTCAGTTTCTTTTCCTTCTAACACATAATCGTAATTTGCTGTTAAAGGAGCGCTTGAATATGCTGAAACGAAAATTGCTTTTGGTGCAACATTCGGATTTGCAATTACATCGTAAGGACGTTGTTTTATAAAAGGCCAACAGCCAGAAGAAAGCAATATACTCTTGATGGTTTCGGCATCAACTACTTTCACATCAATCGCCTTATTTTCAAAATAAGATTGATCTTTATCTGCAGTAATTTTTACTGCTAAGATCTTTCTTTTTTCCCCACGAATAATTTCCAAGACCTCACCGCTCACAGGAGAAACAAACACCATTTGATCGTTCTCTTTATTGTGAAAAATAGCCTCACCTGCTTTTACCTTGGTGCCTGCCTTTGCAATAAGCTTAGGAATAATTCCGTGAAAATCTGCGGGTAGCAATGAATATACGTTGCTGGCTAAAGCGTTGGTGGTAACTTGAGCTGCTTCGCCTTTCAATTTAATGTCCAACCCTTTCTTGATTCGGATGTCTGTTGACATATTCTAAATTTGAATTAAGTTTTTTGCCTCTAAAAAGCGCTGCAAATTTAGCCAAAATTGATTTTATAGGGAAGTTAATTCTACATTTATATATAGAATATTCATTATTTATAATAATTATAAATAGCATTCTAATTAAGTTAGTTTCCAGTTCAAATTAATTACATTTATAATTCAAATTAAATTAGGTATTATACTATTCTCAACTACGGAAATAATTACCAATAAATAAATTACAGAACACCTTGAAATCGCTCCAGGAACTGCTGTAAGAGCGCGAAATATAGGGCGTGATATTTTCGTAGGACTCAAGAATATACGAAATTACAGGCTGAATTTTCGGAGTAGGCCATACAAAGAATGGTGAGAGATACGAAAAGATTAAACGAAGATGCCTTGGTGAATGTTAGACTCACCCATTCTATAGTGACGCAAGGTTGTTCAGAAATATTAGCGCACGGAACTGCGGTAAAATTGAAATGATATGGATTTTTTGACGACGGCTGTATTTAGTATGCACGGATGGTTCTGGTTAACATCTTTGTTGATTTTAATTTTTCTGATTATTCGTAGAATTAAAGTAAAAGAATCTGAAGATTTTGAGTATTAATTGAATTTTTTTGTACACACCTTAAATGTCTATTACCTCTAATACAAGTTATCACTAATCTATCGAATATTTTTTCTCAGAAGTACCTTCTATTGAGTTTCTAAATGAATTCATTCAGGTAAAGTTGAAGAAATTTCGCTTTTATTTTATGATACGTTCCTACAAAACTTCTCTTAGCGTTGCTTATAGCAATATGTACCCATATTAAAGTTTCTTAAGTAGTCTGTTTATTTATTTTTACTAATATGGATATCGAGATAATCAGCAATATTGACATATGAGGTACTTTAGTCTGTAAAAACGATAAATTCTTCAATCTCTATGGCTTGTCGGGGCGTTCGATCTGTGTCTTCTATTTTATGGACTTGAAGTGCCTCCCCTCCAAAATATCTAAATTGCCTATCTACTCTCCCTGTGTTAATATTTTGAATAATGGTACTTTCTGCGATAATCATAACACTTGACTTGGTTTTACTACCACGTCTAGCCTTTTAATTTTTATGGACTTACTCTGAAGATTCTATGATAAATAACCTTCATTCATTTCTATCATTCCTTCCAAAATATAACGATCATCACTTTGCCCCATCGCTTTGCACAACTGAGGAACCACGAACCATAACGGCTCATAACATTTTAATCCTAATTGACGCTCTATCTCCTTACTTGAAAACCTTTTTTTAGTAACATTCATCAAAAATATAGTCTTATACTATATCATAAAAGATAACTTAGAACTTTCCATTATTGTCCCGCTGCGAAGTGATGCCATAGGATTAGAAGTTTTACACTGATAACTCCATTTATTAATTAACCAATAGTGCGCTGTTGCTTCAAACGCTTACAAATAACCCCTTGATGGTCTCTTTGGGCTTTATAAGGCAACCTCAACTCTATTCACCTATGGACATATACCTTTGCAAAAAAGTTGCCTGAGGCCTTCTTAATATTTAAAAATTAACTTTTTAAGAAACAATCGCTTTTTTTGGTAGTCAATGATCGCATGACCCTTCTCCAAAACATCTGAACCAATAATACCATGTACCTTTTTGGCTCCATGATTTTTTAAAGCCTTGTTTACATGTGTTAAATCAAAAAGAACCAAATCCAACCCTTCATATTTCCAACTTTCTATTTCAATCTTGTTATTCCTTGCTTCTTGTGTATCCATTTCCGAATTTCCCGCTCCAGCCGCCTTTATTTTTGAAGCGAAAGCATCTAACCCAAAATATTCGATCCGATCAAACCCAACACATGAACTTGAAGCACCAGTATCTAAAATGAACCGCCCTTTAATTCCATTAATTTTTACTTTAATTTCAAAATGATTTGTATTTGTTTTTTTTAGTTTTATTTTGATATATCTTTTTTTCAAAAGGATACTTTTTAGGCTTATCATTTAGTGGTATTTTTACCAAAAGTAAATAATCTCTATGAATATCACCGATACGCATACACATTTATATAGTTCGCAATTTGATGAAGATAGGGATACAATGATGCAACGAGCTTTAGGTCTGGGAGTCTCTCGTTTTTTTATTCCTGCTATAGATTCTACCCATACAAAATCGATGCTTGACTTGGAAAAAAACTATCCTGACAATGTGTTTTTAATGATGGGATTGCACCCAACGTCGGTTAAAGAGAATTACAAAGAGGAACTTTTACATGTAAAAGAAATGATTTCTTCTCGCAAGTTTCATGCTATTGGAGAAATTGGAATTGATCTATATTGGGATAAATCTTTTTTAGCCAAACAACAAGAAGCCTTTAAAACTCAAATTCAATGGGCAAAAGAATTAAACCTTCCTATTGTTATTCATTGTAGAGATGCTTTTGATGAAATTTTTACTATTTTAGAAACAGAAAAAGATGATAAATTATTTGGAATATTTCATTGCTTTACAGGAACTCTGGAACAGGCTCAAAGGGCTATTTCTTTTAACATGAAACTAGGGATAGGAGGTGTTGCAACCTTTAAAAATGG
This sequence comes from Urechidicola croceus, assembly GCA_905181865.1. Lineage (GTDB taxonomy): Bacteria > Bacteroidota > Bacteroidia > Flavobacteriales > Flavobacteriaceae > Urechidicola > Urechidicola croceus_A. The sequence continues at coordinate 428,641 of CAJIZG010000005.1, read as the reverse complement.
AAAGATTGACAAGTTCCTAGATCAAATTCCGCTAGAGCATATTGTTCTAGAGACTGACGCTCCATATTTGGCACCAACACCATATAGAGGAAAACGAAATGAAAGCAGTTACATTACAAATATACTGGATAAATTAGTTGATATATACGGGTTGACTTTTGAAGAAATCGCAAATATTACTACGCAAAACTCAAAAAGTATTTTTGGGATCTGATCAAATTATATATATATATCAAACCATTCATTGGAACCGTAAAAAATATTAGGGAATGAAAATGGTGTTTCTTCCATTTCAATTCTAAATGATAATTCGACACGTTTCGACTCCATTCAACATTCAACAGTCAGTATTCAATCGTAAGTTTCAAATTGTTTAAAAGAATGTGCAAATCAATTAGAAGAATCTTTTAATAACCAAAGAAAAGAATTTGACCTAAAACTGAATCCGAAAGGAACTGAATTCCAAAAATCAGTTTGGAAAGGACGCCAAAATATTCTATTTGGAAAAACGCGTTCATATTTGGAGGAAGCAAATCAATTGAAAAATATAAAGGCGATTAGAGCCGTTGCCTCATACAGCGGAAAAAATCCTATTTGGATTGTTATACCATGTCATAGAACTATTGGCTCCGATGTTTCCTTAACAGATATAATGGGGTGTTTAGCGAAAAAATGGATGCTAGAACCTAAAAGTAGATTGAAACAACAATCACTGTTTTAAAATGGCTGATTTCACTTTATTTCTAAAATAGTTCCTGCTATATGACGAGTGCCATTTTCTAAATTAAAATAATAGGTGACTAAAACACGATTATTATCTAATTGTACAGGCCAAGTATAACCAAGGTCTCTAGAACCGCCGTCATCTCTTATAATTATCTCAGATGCCGTTTTAAAGTCTGTACATTCAGCATTTAAAATTCGAGCTCGTATTCCATAGGGTTTATGTCTATATCCATACGTTAGCAATACCCGGTTATCAGTTAATCGAAACGCATTTAATGGATGCCCTTGAAAACCCATCTGCTCCCAATTAAATGATTTACCACCATCAGTAGAACGTGCAATACAGGCCTGATCGTCCATACCACTTGTTCTTAAAAAACCAACCAAATCTCCTTTAGGAGTTTGATAAATAGACGCCTCATTAAAAGATATCTTATCATCCATTGCCACTACCGACTCATATTCCCAATTTAAACCCTTGTCATTAGAAATCAATAAATGATTAGACGTTTTCTTTAAACTACTTGAATCCATTGCCGCTACAATCCAATAAATCCTTCCATTCTTTCCTTCATACATTGCCCCTCGATTGTATGCCGGAACCGGATTTCCCAAAGCATTGAAGTTTACTTCTGGCACTATATGAGGTGGATAGATAGGTTTAGACCAAGATGTACCACCATCGGTTGACCTTACAATATACCCTCCTAAGAAGATTGCCTCTCCAGATTTGAAATATGGTTCTTTCAAATTAGAAATCCCGCTTGGACGAACGAATGCCCAACCATAACTGGCACATAAAATAGTGCTATCTTTTAATTGGAGTAAACAAGGATCTTGCGACCCTCCAAACGGATGCGCATAAATTAATTCCGGTTGCTTTGTCCAATTTTCGCCATCTTTTGAACTTACCGAAACTAAATAACTGTTCGGGTCTGTGTGATTCGTACCTTTTTCTCCAAATATCTTTCTATCCGGAGCATGACGAAAGGCGACCATAATTTCTCCATCTGGTTTTTTAATGACAGAAGGAAACGCAGCATAAAACTGAGCGTCTTCATAAATAACAATATCCTTTACTTTTCGGATATTATTAAACTGAATATTAGAATTTATTTCGTTTTCGGTCACAACCGACTGTGAATACGAACTCATAGAAATGAATCCAACAAGTATAAACACTAAATGTTTTTCTCTCATTTATATCAGGTATAAGTAAATTTTAGACAAATCACAAACTTTTGTACTAAGTTATAAATAAATAGCTCGTTTAAAAAAATCAAAAGGTTTACTATAAAAAAAAGACTCCTATGCTGGAGTCTCTTAATATTTAAATTTTATTCTAAAAATACAACTCTTACATTTTCATCAACCAATTTCTTATGGAAACTTCTTCAGAAATTATACCTTTTAGTTCAGAAATTTTTACTCTCTTTTGTTCCATCGTATCTCTATAACGAATTGTTACAGAATCATCGGTCAACGTATCGTGATCTACAGTAATGCAAAATGGCGTTCCGTTTGCATCTTGTCTTCTATAGCGCCTTCCAACAGCATCTTTTTCGTCATATGCGATGTTGAAATCCCATTTTAACTCTTCAACAATTTCACGAGCAACCTCTGGTAAACCATCTTTTTTTACCAATGGTAATATTGCCGCTTTTGTAGGTGCTAATACTGCTGGCAATTTTAAAACCGTTCTCGAAGTCCCATTTTCCAGTTCTTCTTCTTGTAATGAATTTGAGAAAACCGCTAAGAACATTCTATCCAACCCAATAGACGTTTCTAACACATATGGTACATATGATTTATTCTCTTCATGGTCGAAATACTGTAATTTCTTCCCAGAAAATTCTTCATGTGCTTTTAAATCAAAATCAGTTCTAGAGTGGATTCCTTCCAACTCTTTAAATCCAAATGGAAAACGGAATTCAATATCTGCAGCCGCATCTGCATAATGCGCTAACTTATCATGATCATGGAAACGATAATTATCCTCTCCCATACCTAATGACAAATGCCATTTCATTCGTGTTTCCTTCCAATACTTATACCAATCTTGTTGAGTTCCAGGCTTAATGAAAAATTGCATTTCCATTTGTTCAAATTCACGCATACGGAAGATAAACTGGCGTGCCACAATTTCATTCCGAAATGCTTTTCCAGTCTGTGCAATTCCAAAAGGAATTTTCATACGTCCTGATTTCTGAACATTTAAAAAGTTAACAAAGATCCCTTGCGCCGTTTCTGGACGCAAATATAAATCCATGGCACTTTCAGCACTCGCACCTAGTTTGGTGCCAAACATCAAGTTAAACTGCTTTACGTCTGTCCAGTTTTTTGAACCAGATAATGGACATACAATTTCCAACTCCTCAATCAATACTTTTACGTCGGTTAAATCTTCTTTTTCTAAAGATTGTCCCATGCGTTTTAAAATAGCATCCCCTTTTTCTTTATATCCTAAAACTCTTGGATTCGTAGCTAAAAATTGAACTTTATCAAAAGACTCACCAAATCTTTTGGCTGCTTTTTTAACTTCTTTCTCAATTTTAGTATCTAATTTTCCAACATAGTCTTCAATCAATACATCTGCTCTATATCTCTTTTTTGAGTCTTTATTGTCGATTAAAGGATCATTAAAAGCATCTACGTGACCAGAAGCCTTCCATATCGTTGGATGCATGAAAATAGCCGAATCCAAACCAACGATATTCTCGTTCATTTGTACCATGGCTTTCCACCAATACTCTCTAATATTCTTTTTTAATTCTACACCATTTTGTGCATAATCATAAACCGCACTTAATCCATCGTAAATTTCACTACTCTGAAATACATATCCATATTCCTTAGCATGTGATATTACTCTTTTAAATTTATCTTGTTCTTTTGCCATGCTGCAAAAATAGTAAAGGTTTTAACAATTTAAAGTATTTAAAATCAAAAAAATGACGGTAACAAATGTACCGCCATCTTCTTTAAAAAAATTATTTTCTCTCTATTTTAGTGTAAAATTAGTAAGGCCTACAAATCTACCATCGAGGTATACGTTGACGGTATATTTTCCTTTGTCAATTTCTTTTCTATTTACTTCTACAACATTAATCACTTCTAACTTATCATTGACAAATTCTACATCAAATCCATCTGAGTACTGAATTTCAGTGGCTCCATCATTTAATACAGTCGTACCCTTGTCTAAAACCAAATCACCCGCTGGATTCAATACTTGAACATGAACTTCTCTAGAGCCAACTTCTGCCAATTGATTCTCTGAAATTGTAAAACTAACGCGAAGAGCATCCGTATTTCTAGATCGCGTAGTTTCCTTTAATTGCCCGCCATTTGTTCTGCGCATGACATTCACCTTAACAGCATTCACTTTTAAAATTGACCCTGTTGTTACCTTATCTGTTAACTCTGTGTTAAACTGATTTAAAGTATCTATTTTCTTATCTCTATTTTCAATTTCAACATATGCTTCTTTAATATTTTTATTCAAACTTACATTCTCTGCTTGTAATTGTTCAATACGCTCAAACAATTCTTTATTAGAGGCATCAATGGAGGCAATTTTACCGCGGTATCTACGAATGATACTTTTATTGGTATCTTTCAAATTACTAACCGAATCACGAAAAACAATAATTAGCGCTCGCTCCTCTTCCAACTCTTCAGACAAACTAGAATTTTGGGCAATAGCATCATCATATTGCGAAATCATTTTGTCCAACTCCCCCTGAATATTTTCTTTCTCCTCTGTCAAGTACACCTTCATTTCTGACGCTTCATTTTTAATTTGATAGGTATACCCTAAGGAGACTAAAAGTAATACTATTAGAACACCTATAACAATTTGCTTAATTAGCGGTTTTTTGTTTTCCATAATTTCTAGTTTTAATATTGACACCCTTATTAACGGTCAAACTTACTCAAAATTTCACAAATCAACATATTATTTGAATTTACAAGTAATTAAATAGAGAAAAACTATTTTAAAATTCTAAAAATAAGATCAATATTTCTACTATTTAATTCTTAAATTACTGCTTTGATACAACCACATAAAAAAAATTGCAATTATTTAAAGACATATTTGATCTGTTCTTTCCCGAAGTCTGCTTAGCATGCAAAAATCAATTGTATTCTAATGAGTCGAGTATTTGTACTTTTTGCAGGCATGACTTTCCACAAACAGATTTCACAAATGTGTCAAATAATCAATTGGAAAAACTTTTTCACGGTAGATCACCAATTAAAGAGGCTACTGCTTTATTTTACTTTCATAAAAAAGGCAAGGTTCAAGAATTAATACACCAATTAAAATACCGCAACCATCAAGAAATAGGAGAAGTACTCGGGTATTGGCTTGGTGAAGATCTAAAATCCAGTAATCGGTTTAAATCTATCGATTATATTGTCCCAGTTCCCATCCATCCAAAAAAAAGAAGAAAAAGAGGCTATAATCAATTGACTAAGTTTGGAGAAGCACTCGCTCAAACGCTTTCCAAAACACTCATTGAAAATGAATTGCAAAAAATTGATAGTACAGAAACACAAACAAGGAAAGGAAAAATGGAACGCTGGTTAAATGTTCAGAACCATTTTGAAATAAAAGATCTTTCTTTCTTTGAAAACTGTCATGTACTTTTAATTGATGATGTGATTACAACAGGTGCTACTTTAGAGGCGTGTTCAAACCAATTCTTGAAGTGTAAAAACGCTACAGTAAGTATTGCTGTTATAGCATATACAGAATAAAATATCTAAACCTTTCATACAGGTATGAAAAAAATAAATCGTTTCTTTGCATCACATAATTTTTTAAGAAAGTTGTTAATCAACATAAAGTAATAACCTCTAAAAGAGCCCGTTTAACCAGATGATTTTTCGTTTTTTATCTATTCTTGTTGGTATTTTAATATTTGTTGGTTGCGCCCGAAGAGGAAAGCCTGAAGGCGGAGAAGAAGATGTGGATCCACCTATTTTTTTGAATGCAGAACCATCTCACGAATCAATACATTTTAAAGAAGAAAAAATAAGACTTAATTTTAACGAATATGTTAAATTAAAAGATGTGAATAATCAATTGGTCATTTCTCCTCCCATGAAAAACAGACCAATTATTACGCCGGCTGGTTCGGCGAGCAAAACGCTCAAAATTAGAATATTAGATACACTACAAAAAAACACGACCTATACTTTAAATTTTGGAAATAGTGTAGAAGATAATAATGAAGGAAACGCTATAATTAATTACAAATATGTTTTTTCTACTGGTGATTATATTGATTCCTTAAAAATAAAAGGAAGTATTAAAGATGCTATTCGAAAAGATACCATAGAAAATTTTTCTGTGCTATTGTATAAAATTACCGAAGCATATACCGATTCAATTATCTTTAAGGAGCAACCAACTTACGCAGGAAAAACGATAGACAGTGTTAACTTTGAGATTACAAATTTAAAAGAAGGTAAATACCTAATAATTGCCCTAAGAGATTTTACGAGCAATTACAGGTATGACCCCAGACAAGATAAAATTGGGTTTTACTCAGAATTCATAACGTTACCAACTGAAGATACCTATGATATATCCTTGTTTAAGGAAGTTCCTGCCTTTGAAGCAACTAGACCTTCTGAAGTTAAAAAGGGACGTATTTATTTTGGCTATGAAGGTGATCCGAAGAACATGAAAATCGACTTGCTTTCTGATTCTATTCCAGATTTTAAATCAGCCCTGGTATATGAAGAAGGAAAAGATTCTGTTAGTTATTGGTACACTCCAATGGAAAGAGACTCTCTTGTTTTTAAAGTTTCCCAGAATGAGTATATGAAAGAATTTACGGTTAGATTGAGGTCTAAAGAACTTGATTCTTTAATGGTTTCGTCAAAATATAGTGGGACATTAAATCTAAAAGATACTTTTTCGATAGCGACTAACATTCCTATTGACAAAATAAACAGAAGGAAAATAACTATTCTTGATAAGGACTCTCTTGATGTTTCATACATTACTTCGTTTGATCAGTCTAAAATGAAATTAAAATTCGATTTTGAAGTACAATCGAACCAAGAATACAAATTCAAATTTCTCCCTGAGGCGATTACGGATTTATTTGGCAATGTGAATGACACCTTGAATTTTAACATAAAAACCAAGGCACCAGACGATTATGGTATTATTTCCTTTACAGTAAAAAATATTAGAAACTTCCCTATTATAGTTCAACTTTTAGATAATCAAGATGCTATTATTGAAAGTATATATTCTGAAAACGAATCTTACTTTCGGTTCGAAAACCTTGAAACATCTAATTATTGGATTCGGATAATTTTTGATACTAACAAAAATAAAAAATGGGATTCTGGAAATTTTTTGAATAGAATTCAACCAGAAAAAATCATTTATTTTCCTGAAAAAATTGAAGTTCAATCCAATTGGATATCTGACAAAACATTTATATTAGAATAACGTTCTAAACATACCTCTATGAATTTATTACATTTGGTTAATAGAAAAAGCGATTGAATCATATAATAAAAATAATCACCCCATTACTAATTGTATCCTTGTTTGTACTCCCTTCTCATTCGCAGAAAGTTCGAAGCGAAAGGAGTCATGAGATAGCTGCTGCTTTTGGTATGTCTAATTACACTACGGATTATGGAGCAAGATATAATACAGATTCTAATATTACGAAAAACTATGGTATAGGTTTTGGAATTATACATTATTTAACATTTACTAATTATCGCTACCGATGGAATCATCAAATTAGTTATTGGGCGCAACATTTTAAGATTCGATCTGAACTATCGTACCATTCTGCACCTCTTGAACATTATGGCAAATGGATAAAAATCAATAAAGGAGTTATATGGTGAGAAACTGCGGGCAATGCATGGTAAAGCTCGCACCTGGAATTTAGGCTCTGCCATAGAATACCATTTCGTAGATATTAATGATTTTGCCTCTCGAAGAAATCCAAATTTAAAATGGTCTCCCTACATCAGTTTAGGGGCTATGGTCAATTTTTATAACCCAACTATTTCAACTAGATATGGAGATGGAGATTGGAAAGCTGATTACAGCCTCTTGTTTCCCAAATGGGCTGGACCAGACAGGGCGAGAGATTCTAGAGGAATTACCATGTCTGCTACTTTAGGAGTAGGTACCCGTTATAAATTGAGCGAATACTCCGATTTTTTTATTGAAAGTAGGCATCAATACTTCTTTTCAAACTGGGTGGATGGGCTAAATGCCCGTGACGATGTTGCCAATAAATTTGTTGATTGGCTTATTTGGCTTCATGTAGGCTACATCTACTATCTCAATTAATGCTTTCTTAATTTCAGAAATACAAATAACATTATTTCAATTCTCCTTTTTTACCTTCAATAAAAGGGAGAGAAATTATACTAATTTTCTCAACCCTAAAATAATACCAAGATGAATCCCTTCATGAAAGTTATTAAAAACGATAGCCGAAGAAATATCTGATATGGTCACATTTACACTTGTGGTATATGGTGTATAACTTGTAAATAATTCATTATTGAAATCAGCTGCTAATTTTTCAGGAAGTTCTATAAACAGTCTTTTAATTTCTTCAAACTCTTGATGTGAAATATCCTCTTGAGGAGAAGTCCCTTTTACAAAAGTCTTAACCATTTTATCAGAAACCGCTAATGGCAATCCCGAAAACTTATAACACAGTAATTGCTGTGTAACCAACAAATGTGCCACATTCCAAGCAATATTATTATTAAATCCCTCCGGAATTTTATTCAATTGGTCCATCGAAAAATCATTTATAACTTTTAAAATAAGTACTCTTCCCTTTGAAAGTAGATCGAAGTGATTGGTCATCTTTAAATTTTCCTCAAAAATATTGATTTTTTCAAGAAAGAAACTAATTTTACTTCATGAAAAAAATTTACCACCTCAAAACTTGTGACACCTGTAGAAAGATTATAAAATCATTGAAGTTAGATGGTTTTGAATATCATGAAATTAAAACAAATCCAATCACAGTTTCTCAATTAGAACAAATGGGTAAACTAAGTGGTCGTTTCGAGACTCTTTTTAGCAGACGTGCCAAAAAATACAAACAAATGGATTTAAAAAATCAAGCCCTAAGTGAAGAAGATTACCGCCAATTGATTCTAGATGAATATACATTTTTAAAAAGACCTGTAGTTATAGTCGATGACGAAATTTTTATTGGAAACAGTCCAAAAGTTCTAGAGAAATTAGCCGCCAATCTAAACAAATAATACCAACAACCTTTATACTTCAATAAGGAATTTTATTTTTTCAATTACTAATCTCGGGTGAATCGAACCAGCGGCATCCTTATAATTCTCTGGGTACTTATTTCCATAAATAGAAGTAGGTATTCTTGGGTATTTCTTCCTATCTGCTAATAGTGAATTGGCACTTTGTTGATTAAAAGGATAAAAACCAGCATAAGGATGTGTAACACCCCAAATTGTCACAACCGGTATACCATAAATAGCCGCTATATGAGCATTTCCAGAATCCATAGAAAGCATAACATCCAAATTTGAAATTATATCCAATTCTTCATTTAAGGTGAGTCTTCCTGCCAAGTTCGTTACAGACTCATTATCCTTTTCAATTGATTTTAAAACTTCAACTTCCTTTTGGCCACCACCAAATAATAATATTGAATACGATGTTGAGAGTGTCTTAATGACTTCTTTCATCAACTCTAATGGATACATTTTAGATTCATGTTTAGCAAACGGAGCAATACCAATCCAATTAGTACTCTTTTCACCAAGAATTGAGATCAATGATTGACTCAAAGAATACTTGTTAGGATATACAGGATTCTTCAGATCAAGATAAAAGCCTAATTTTTCAAACACTTCTGCATACCGTTGATGTGTTGTTTTTAGTTGCTTAAATACTGATCCCGCTACTAAGGCTTTTTTTTCACTTCTACCCTTATCAACCTGCACTACCTTAATTCCAAATAAAAAAATATTTAACAAAGTACTTCGCAGCACATTATGCAAATCGGCAACAAAATCAATACGTAATTTTCTAAGTTCTTTAGACAATCTGTACAAACCAATAATTCCTTTATGCTTTCCTTTCACATCTATGGGGTATACTGTCACAGTATTCAAATCCCTAAAAAATGGAGAGAAAAAGGATCTCGTCAGTACTGTTATTTTAACATTTGGGTATTTTTCAATAAAAGCACGTAAAACTGGTATGGTCATAGCTACGTCGCCCATCGCCGAGAGTCGAATTACAAGAATATGTTTCGGTAAATGAGCCATGATACTATTAGTGCCCCTTATTTTGAGAGCGAAGTACAGGATTTAATTCGTCATCATTGTACATTTTCATTTGTTTATAAACTTTCATGTACTTGTCGCCATTTTCAATGTCATGTAACAGATCATCAATAGCAGTAGTCAGATCAACTCTTTGCTCTACTAATATATTTAATTTCTTTTGACAACTGACTCTGTGGTCTTCAGATGCATCATATCGATCCGCCTCTTCTTGCATATGATAAATTTTCAAAGCCAATATAGACAAACGATCAATTGCCCAAGCAGGACTTTCAGAATTTATTTTTGCAACGGGTTTCGTCTCAACACTTTTATATTTTTCAAGAAAATAATTATCCAAATATTCAACCATATCTGTTCTATCTTGATTAGAAGCATCTATTTGTCGCTTTAACTTTAAAGCCACCACTGTATCAATCTCAGGATCCCTAATAATGTCTTCATAATGCCATTGAACAGTATCTATCCAACACTTTCTATGTAATAAAAAATCTAATAATGATTCCTCTTTATTATAAGGGTTCGAGTAATTTTGATCTACCGCATTAATAACATGATATGTATCTATGACCCTTTGAAAAATTGCTATTGCTCCTTCTGTAAACATTGTGTATTGCTATTCTAAATTATAAAAATTTTCTTTTGACCAATTCCAGAAATCTGGTTTCGTATTCTTCCTTTCCCCTCCAATCATAGTCCGGCTTCACCATTTTATTTATAAAGCTCATAGCCTCTTGTTCCGTCTTAAAAGAATTTAATTGAGACAATACTCTATTAAAATCTGCTTGTGAGTGATCAAATAAATACTTTACAAAAGCAATTCTATCATTAAGCCCCACCTGAATATTACTTTTTAAGGTGTCATTCAGAGAAGGTTTTCCTTTTAAAATTTTATCTTCAATTTTTGTAAATAAATTTGTGGTAACATCTACCGAAACAGAATCTTTAAACTCTTCTTGCAAAGTTATTTGCTTCTTTGATTCTGAAATCTCTTTTTCTAAAAAAATCGTCTGTTCAATTTCAACTTCAACAGGTTCTTCAGGTTCTGCAGGTTCTTCAGGTTCTTCAGGTTCTTCAATAAAATCATTTTCAATATCAGTAACTATTTCCTTTTCTTCTTTGATTTCAACCTTAACAGGATTCTCAATTTTATCCTCAACTAATTGCTCTATTAGTTCCTCAACTTCATCTTTTCCACCAATCAATTCTACTTTTTCAATAGCCTCGATTTTGGCAATAATTTTTTCCTTAGTTTCAACCGCATTTGGAGTGGTCTTTAGATACTCATCTACAAAAGTTAAAACGGACAATCTCTCATACAAAAGTCGAGCCTTTTCCCTAAGGGCAATGGCATCGCTTTTATTCTTCATCTGTAGAATATTATGAGCAAGACTAACAAGTTCAGCTTCTAATTTTTTGTGCATAAGTTGATAGTTTTATTAAGTATTGATAATATATATTTTAATACATTTGTATGGTTACCAAATAAATAATTCATTTTAACCCTTACAAGTCCGAAAATTACAAAATGTTTCTCGAAAACACCGTAAATCATACAGAACAATTTGGCTGGATTGAAGTTATATGTGGCTCTATGTTCTCTGGTAAAACGGAAGAATTAATACGTAGGCTTAAAAGAGCCCAATTTGCAAAACAGAAAGTAGAAATATTCAAACCATCTGTTGATGTAAGATATGATGAAGAAAAAGTAATTTCACACGATTCTAATGAAATAAGATCAACATCTGTTCCTTCTTCAGCTAATATCAGATTATTGGCAAGTGATGTAGATGTTGTTGGTATTGATGAAGCGCAATTTTTTGATGATGAAATAGTTTCTGTTTGTAATGATTTGGCAAATAGAGGGGTTCGCGTTATAATTGCTGGTTTAGATATGGATTTTAAAGGCAACCCTTTTGGTCCTATGCCTGCTTTAATGGCCACGGCTGAATATGTAACTAAAGTACATGCCGTCTGCACTCATACAGGAAATTTAGCACATTTTAGCCATAGAAAATCTTCAAATGAAAACATTGTAATGCTAGGAGAAACTCAAGAGTATGAACCTCTTAGTCGTGCTGCATATTACCAAGCAACGCATCCTGATACTAAGCAAAATCCATCGAACTTAGAAGAAGTTAATGATTAATAATAACCATGTTACAACGCTAGAAATTGATTTAAAAGCGGTAGAATTCAACTTAAATTATTTTAAATCTAAACTTAAAGACACGACTGATATCATGGTTGTTGTTAAGGCTTTTGGATATGGAAGTGACGCTATTGAAATTGCAAAATCCATCGAACAACATGTCTCTTATTTTGCCGTAGCCTATGCGATGGAAGGTATTGCGTTGAGAAATGCAGGTATTAAAACTTCAATATTAGTTCTACATCCCCAAGCCGACAATTTAGAGTCACTTATTGTAAATGATCTAGAACCAAGTTTATATAATAAACATGTTTTTTCAAGTTTTCTTAAATTAACAAGGGAGAATAAACTAAAAAATTACCCGATTCATCTTAAATTTAATACTGGATTGAATCGACTCGGATTTTCTATAAACGACCTTCCCTATTTACATAAAGAATTAGAACTAAATCAGACCATTTTTATACAATCACTCTTTTCACATTTAGCTGCTTCTGAAGATAAAAATGAAATCGAATTTACAAAAAATCAAATTGAGAAATTCAATAATATTACAACTCAATTTAAATTAATATTTGGATTCGTTCCTACCCGCCATTTATGTAATACTTCTGGCATAATCAATTATCCAGAAGCCCATTTTGATTTAGTCCGCCTTGGCATTGGTGTCTATGGATTTGCAAATGATGTCTCTGAAACTAACAATCTAAAAAATGTGATTTCTTTAAAAACCGTTATCACACAGATTCACGAAATTGAACCAGGAGAAAGTGTAGGTTATAACAGATCTTTTTCGGCTTCAAATAAGATGAAAACGGCTACTGTGGCCATCGGCCATGCTGATGGATTAAGCAGAAGGCTTGGAAATGGAAAAGTTTGCGTAAAAATCAATAATCAACGAGCTCCAATTGTTGGAAATATTTGTATGGATATGATGATGGTAGATATTACAAATATAAATTGTAAACCAGGAGACGATGTTATCATTTTTGATAATCAACAAAGTGTAGAATTTCTCGCGAAACAATCAGATACAATTTCATACGAACTATTAACCGCAATATCCCAACGCGTCAGAAGAGTTGTTATTTCTTGATTTTAGTTATATTAAAGTTCTATGATTAATTTAAATCTTAAAATATGAAAATACTAAAAGAGTTTAAGGCCTTCGGTATGAAGATTGGTTTGGCTGATATTACAGCTGGGATTATTTCTCCACCTATAGAATGAATTTTCAATACTAATTTTAAGGATTTAAAACTAGTAATAAATGAGGGTATGGCCAATACTGACGCGAAAATTGAAGGAGAATTTGCCGTAGTATAGGGGTGAATTTATCCCCAACGTTATTGATTTTGCAATAGTATTTTTTGTAATGTTTATGGTTATTAGAACAGTAAGTGAAATAAAAACGCCTCCTCCAGCAGCTGCAACTTCTGGCGCAAGTGACAACGATTTACTTTCAGAAAGTAGGGATTTACTAAAAAAATAGCATTTTTACTGTTATAAAGATTTAAATCCATGATGTTCCATCATAAATTTTTTATCTAAACCAGCCTTTTATCATTTCATTTGTTGTCATTCTCAGTATTGCAGCATATGGACTATAATGTGGCCTTAGTTCTAAGTCTTTTGCTATTCTATGCATTTGATAATCGAAGTATCCTGCTTCTGCCATGTCAGCCATTTTTTTAATAGGAAACTCGAAAGAAGCATCTTCAATTTTTGTAGTTCCTCCATTTATAAAACAACCAGGAAAAGACTCATTTAATAAAAAAGGTCGTGCAAAACCGATCATTTCTAGTTCACCTTTTTGAATTACTTGCTCACAGAAATCGAGCGTTCGAAACCCTCCCGTAACCATTAATGGAATAGTCGTTATTTTTCTAATTTTTTCTGCAAATTCCATAAAATAGGCTTCTCTTTTTCTCGTAGATCTCCTTTCACTTCTTTTCGTCAAAAAAACAATGTTTTCGTAGGTGCCTCCTGAAATTTCGAGCAAGTCTATTTTCATTTTATCCAATTTACCAATCACAAAAAAAGCATCTTCTTCGTCGTATCCGCCTCGCTGAAAGTCTGCAGAATTTAACTTTACAGAAATCGGAAATTCAGACCCCACTTCCACACGAATTTCAGTAAGAATTTCGACAAGTAATCGAGATCTACTCTCTATAGAGCCACCATAATTATCTTCTCTCACATTGGTTTTTGGAGATAAAAATTGACTCAATAAATAACCATGAGCCGCATGAATTTGAACCCCTGTAAAGCCCGCTTTTTTACAATTTAGTGCCGTAGTTACAAATCGTCTTTTCACATCTTGAATCTGCTCAAGGGTCATCGCTTTTGGTTTTGCAAAAAGCATCAATTTTTTTAAATGTATTGCGGAAGGCGCAATAGGTTTAAAAGTAGAAAAAATAGTAGATTGCCTTCCGGCATGACTTATTTGAGCCCAAAAATGATTCCCACTTCTTGTTCCGGCTTTCGTCATTTCTGACACTATTTCTATTCCGATTTCGTCTTCAATAACAATATTTCCAGAAGCCTCCTTATAGCGTTTATCGACCATTATATTTCCAGAAATCAATAAGCCAGCTCCAGAATCTGACCACTTTCCATACAAATTGCATAAATCTTTATTCGGTAAATGGTTCTTATCAGCCATTCGCTCCGTCATTGCCGCCTTCGCAATTCTGTTTTTTATTTCTGCTCCACATGGCAACTTAAGAGAAGTAAGTAATGACGCGTTTCTTTTAAAAATCATAATCAACCATATTTAGACGTAAAGACCTCAGCAATTGTTGGTGTTGAATTCAGTTTCTTTAAAAGTAATAATTCATCATTACATTTTACAAAACCAGTGCGTAAAACTTTAAAATAAATTCCGCTTTTTGTTGTATTCCAAAACTGTGATATAATATCTGATGAATTAAATCGTATGCCTAATTTAAAACAGGGCTGTCTTGGCTCGGTAACTTGCAGAATACATTCTCCTAATTCATAAACACTTCCCACAGTTATCTCTTCTTCATTTAAATCAGAAAACGTCAGGTTCTCACCAAACATACCAAACTTCCAATCTAAATCTGGATGCAGTTCTTTGAAGTAGCCATAATTTTTAAAAGAATAGCCGTACACGGCTTTATTAATGCCTCCATGAAATCTTCTATCAACAACATTATCATGAAGTACATCCTCTTTTCCCAAATAAATTGGTTTATATACGGGTGCTTTAAATATTCCAGTAACCACCTCTTTATCTTTCCAAGATACGGTCTTTTTTTCGCCAATATTTATGGAAATCAATTTCATGTGTCTATATTTATTGCTTTTTATCTGTCACATGCTGTTCGCTCTTTATCATTCCCATGTGTGAGAAAAATTTTAACATGCCCGTTTCATTTTTTAAAATTTTCAAGTTCATCCACAATCCCTCTATCGTTGGAGAGACGAGGTATTTTATTCTGTCCTCCCAATTTTCCAATTGATTTCATATATCCATGAAAACCTCCACTTTTTATTTTTACTATTTTTAAAGGCTGCAATATTTTCCCAACAATTAAGTCGTAGTAATAACTGTTCTGAGTTTGCAAAGAATCATCAATAATTTTTGAAAAGGCAACTAAATTATCAGGCTCTTTCTCAAATTCAACAAACCACTCGTGATAAGGGAGTTCTCCTTCAATTTCAATTTTTGGTGCAATGGTAAATTCTGTTACACTCGCAGAAGTAACATCGGTGGCATCTTGCATGGCTTTTTCTACTTCTTTCCCAATAACATGTTCTCCAAAAGCAGAAATAAAATGTTTAATCCTACCAGTTACAATAATACGATGCGGCTTTAATGAAATAAACTCAATGGTATCGCCAATATTATAGCCCCAAAGACCAGCGTTTGTATTTAAAATAACAACATAGTTTACACGCATTTTAACAGCAGCAATTGAAATTCGACTTGGATTTTCATCGAAAAATTCATCTGCAGGAATAAACTCATAAAATATACCTGAATTTAAGATCAATAGCATGCCTATTTCATCGGTATCCTGATAAGCAATAAACCCTTCAGAAGCCGGGTATAATTCCACTGAATCTATCCTTCTACCAATTAATTCTTCAAACTTTTTTCGATAGGGTTCATAGTTTACACCTCCGTAAACAAAAACTTCGAAATTAGGAAAAACCTCCCCTACCTTCTTACCAGTCCTTGCGACTATTCGTTCAAAATACATTTGCACCCAGGAAGGGATTCCTCCAATCAAACGCATATCTTCATTGATGGTTTCATCAATTACTTTTTCAACTTTTGTCTCCCAATCTTCGATACAATTTGTTGTATAACTTGGCAATCTATTTTTCTGTAAATACCGAGGAACAAAGTGAGCCGAAATACCAGACAAACGACCAATTTTAATCCCATTCTTTTCATCCAGTTCTGGGCTACCTTGTAAGAATATCATTTTCCCATTTACAAAATCTGCCTTCTTTTTTCTATTAATATACATCAACAATGCATTTCTTGCTCCTTTGATATGCTCTGGCATAGATTCTTTGGTCAATGGAATATACTTGGTTCCTGAGGTTGTCCCAGACGTCTTCCCAAAATAAAGAGGTTTTCCTTTCCACAATACATTAGGTTCACCAGCCACAACCCGATCTATATAGGACTTTAGTCCTTCATAATCTCTAATTGGAACTTTCTTTTTAAAATCAGCATAATTTCTGATTTTTAAAAAATCATGATCCTTTCCAAAAGCAGTAAATTTTGCATCTGAAATTAATTTTTTCAACACCTTTTCTTGTGTAATCTCAGGTTGGTAAGCCCATTCATATATTCGCTTGGCAATTCTGTTTGCATACAAAATTGCAAGAATTGATTTTATTTTAAAACTATTCAAAATCTATAAAATTAACAGGGTTTACAGGATATCCATCACTCCACAGTTCAAAGTGTAAATGAGGGCCTGTTGATAACTCTCCTGAAGATCCTGAGCTCGCAATTACTTCTCCAGATTTCACCAAATCTCCTTGTTGTTTATGAAGTGATCCATTATGCTTATATATGGAAATATATTCTTTGGCATGTTCTACTATTATAACGTGCCCAGTAGCTGCAGTCCATTCCGCAAAAATTACCGTCCCGTCTGAAATTGCTTTCACTGGTGTTCCGGTTTTCACAACCACATCTACAGCATAATGTTTTTCATTTATGTTATATTCTGCTGTGATAGTCCCAGTAACTGGTGCAAAAAAAACAACACCTATATCTTTCTTTGCCTCTTCAAAAAAACTGTATTTATCTTCACTTTCAACTTCCAACCTAAATAAAGAATCACTTCCTGAGTTATTCACAGAGGCCATGTCCTTACCATATTCAATCTCATCAAAAACAGAATCTTTATTAAACGCAAAAGCAGATACATCGCCAATCAACACTTCTTGTATATTATTTAGATATCTAGTATTTAATTCCAAAACATTTTCTAGTGAATCTACTTTAAACATCAAATCTGAAACTTCCTTTTTTAATTTTATAGATGTATATCCAGGAATATACTCTCTCAAAGAAGTGAATGCAATTAAAAGTATGGTAGAGACTATTAAAAAAATCGTCAATAAGCCTCCTAATATAAATACAGTTATTCTTCTTAATTTAAAAGACCCTTTCTCTTCAAAAGTATCTTCATTTATTAAAACCATCCTATATTTACAAAAAAGTCTTTCCTTTAGTTTCTGAATATTAAATTTCAATTTTGTGACTGTTGGTATAAAAGCAAATATACAAAGGATTTTTCTTAGAATAATTACAAAATACTCCATAGATTTTTTTAAAATTACCTTGCGGCTATTCTGTTCAAATCATTTCGACAAACTCATTATTATTTTAAAACTATATTTACAACATAGTTTCCGTAATACCAACCATTTTTAGCCTTCAGACAATGTATCTAATAGTAAGAATTTTGCTTCTAATAACACTTGCGAGTTGTAAAAAAAAAATTAACAATCAGGAATCTGAAATCACACCAATTGCAATGACCAATAATTGGCAGTTTATAGGAGAAGCCATAAACGAACCTGGCTATGACATTTGGGGAAGTTCTCCTATTAGAGATGAACAAGGGAATGTTCATCTTTTTAGCGCTAGATGGTCTTCTAAAAAACCCTTTATTTCTGCCTGGAAATTTGACAGTGAAATTGCGCATTATATGGCTAAATCTCCTAAAGGTCCATTTAAATACCAAGGAACACTGCGCAAAAATAGACCGAAAGGATCCTGGAATACTACTGGATATCACAATCCAAATGTTAGAAAAATAGACAACAAATATGTACTTGTATATATTGCCAATGACGGCAATGAAAATCATGGGCCAAATCAAAAGATTGGAATGCTAATCAGTGATGATTTGAATGGAGATTGGTCTGATATACCCAATGATAGAGAACCTATATTGAGTCCGCCTTTAGATGAAACTGTATGGTGCTTCAATAGTGGTTGCGGTGTAAACAACCCAAGTATCATAGAACATCGTAACGGAAAATACTACCTATACTTTAAAGCAATGAGTGGACCAAGACCCAAAGGAAAAGTAAGTATGGGAGTTGCAATTGCAGAAAAAATAGAAGGCCCATACCTCATCCAACCTAAGCCAATAACTACAAATAATAAAGTTATTGAAGATGGATATGCCTTTTTATGGGGTGATAAAGTATGTCTTCTCACAACAGACAATCACGGAATACTTGAAGAAGGCGGGGGCTTGCTTTGGGTATCTAAAGATGGATTAACATTCAATGAAAATCCACTTCCCGGCTTTCATCATTTCGGTAGAAATTATTTGAAAGGGAATATTCCAGAAAATACGACTGTTAGGTACACAAAAATGTAAAATTCGAACGACCTCAATTATTAATGAATGACAAAAATGAACCCGAATATTTGTATTGCCCTTCGGGTGTGGCCATAGACGGAAGTGATGGCACTAACAACTACGTGTTGCACTATAAAAAAGACAACTAATTTTGTTTATTTATAGAAATTCATTTCATCTATATATGCCCAAACATTTTGTGGAACCAATGGACGGAAATTCTTCTTTTCTTGTATTGATTTCCGAATGAGTGTAGATGAAATTTCAACAATTGGAGCCTCAATTTTATGAATCCTATTTCCCTCTAACAATTCTTTCGCTATTGTACCCTCTGCTTTTCGTGGGTAAACGTATATTGAATAATTCTCAAGAATGACTTTATGATTCTTCCACTTATGAAAACTCTTTAAATTGTCTTCGCCCATAATCAGCGAAAAATTATGATTAGGATACTTTTCTGAAATATATGCTAATGTGTCAACCGTATAATTTGGCTCTGGCAAGCCAAATTCAATATTCGATACTTTTAAATTTCTATATTCTTCAACAGCGATATTGGCCATAGTTATTCTATGAGTATCATCTAGTAAACTACTCTTTTTCTTATGAGGATTATGAGGTGTTACAACAAACCATATTTGATCCATATCTGAATATTCAACCATATGATTGGCTATTATCAAATGTCCAATATGGATTGGATTAAAACTTCCAAAAAACAAACCAATTTTCATACTTTATTTTTTTATAAAATCGGCAATTAAATCAAACGCTTTCTTCTGTGCTTTACCTAATTCTTTGTTCACTACAATAACATCAAATAAAGGAGCTGTGGCCAATTCAGCTGAGGCTTTAGAAACGCGCATTTTAATTTTATCTTCACTTTCCGTCTGACGCTTTTTTAATCTAATTTTGAGTTCATCGATACTTGGCGGCTTGATAAAAATTGCCAAAGTTTCTTTAGGAAATTTTCTTTTAATTCGCAACCCACCAGAAACATCAATATCAAATATCACATGTTTCCCCTTTGCCCAAATACGTTCAACCTCCGACTTAAGGGTTCCATAAAAATTATTAGCATAAACTTCTTCCCATTCTAAGAAATCATTGCCTTTGATTTTATTTTTAAATTCTCTGGCAGATAAAAAATAATAATCTTTTCCATTTTCTTCATCACCTCTTTTTTCTCTAGAAGTTGCAGAAATAGAAAACTCTAAATTTAATTCCTCCTGAGGCAATAAGTGTTTTACGATGGTGGTTTTACCAGATCCAGAAGGAGCTGAAAAAACTATAAGTTTACCCTTATTATTCATCTGTTTTCTTTATTTATTTTTGTTCAGATGCTGTTCGCTATTAAAACTTACAATACGCAATAAAAATCCTAACATACTCGTTTCGTTTAAAGCACGTTTAAATTTTGCTCTTTAATCTTCTCCAATTCATCTTTCATTTGAACGACTAACTTTTGCATTTCTGCAAAATTTGCCTTTGATCCAATGGTATTAATTTCTCTGCCAATTTCTTGGGTGATAAAACCTAATTTTTTTCCGTTTGAATCCTCTGAATTTAACGCATCAATAAAATAGTCCAAATGATTTTTTAAACGTACTTTCTCTTCTGTGATATCAAATTTTTCTAGATAATAAATCAGTTCTTGCTCAAAGCGATTCTCATCTACTTTTGCCTCCAATTCTGAAACGGCCTTATATAATCTTTCTTTGACATTAGATATTCTTTGAGGATCTATAGCAATAACATCTTGTAAACGTTCGTTAATAAGCGTTATTCGCTTACTGAAATCTTGCTTCAATACTTCCCCTTCATCCTTCCTGTACTTAACAATATTGATTAAGGCATCATTAATAGAAATCTCTATTTGACTCCATTCTGTTTCATCTATCGACTCTCTTTTACTTTGAAGTGTTTCAGGCAATTTCATTGCCATTTTCATCAATTCTATATCTGTTGCCGCAGACACTTCTTTTAATTGATCCATATAAGAACGTACCGCCTGTTTGTTTATTTGAGAAGACAAATTCACTCCTATTGTCTCAACGTATATTGAAAAATCAATCTTTCCTCGAACTAATTTTTTTGCAATATTCTTCCTAAGTTCTAATTCTTTTTCCCGATAATATGAAGGAATTCTTACGCCTAAATCTAAGTTTTTACTATTTAAAGATTTTATTTCAATAGTAACTTTTTTTGTTGGTAATTGTAGTTCAGATTTACCATAACCCGTCATTGATAATATCATATGCTAAAAATAAAATTAGGCAAAGATACAATTTTGAATCTTAAACAATTTCTTTGGGACGTTTACTTACTAAATAAACCCCCACAAAAATAATAGCACTCGCAACTAATTTTACCGTATTCAATGTATCACTTCCCAATAATAAAGCAAAAATTGTGGCTACGACAGGCTGCAAATAAATAAACACCCCTACTGTGGTTACCTTTAATTTCGTCAAGGCAATAAGATTACATAGATACACCGTAAATGTAGCGAAGACAACAACATACAACACTTTATACCTAATTAAATTTGGCATTGACGTCCAATTGATTTCTGTAAACTCTTGAAATCCAAAAGGCAAAACAATAAAGAATCCAAATAAATAAACCCATTTAATAAGATTTATTGGATGATATTTAGTCATTAATTTTTTTATAATTACTAAATAAATTCCATAAAAGGTAGCATTTAAAATAACGTAGATATTTCCCAAAAATATATTTGGGGCATTCAACCCAGATGACGTTCCATAAACAATTAAAACTAGTGCTCCAATAAGTCCGATTATCACTCCAGCAATTCTGTGAGAAATGATTGTTTCCTTTAAAAATATTATTGACAATACAAATACAATAATGGGTGTTAAGACCATAATTACAGAGGCATCAATTGGTGTTGTTAGATTAAGCCCTTTAAAAAAAACTAACATGTTGAAACCTGCACCGAAAATAGCCGCGAAGAAAATACCAACAAAATCTTTTTTGGCAATTTTCTCTCTTTTTACAAACAAACTAAGCAACCAAAATAGCACCATTGCACCAAATACCCGTAACACAATAAACCCGAATGGCTTCACAAATGCAGGCATCACATCTTTTGCAATAGTATAATTGGCTCCATAAATTAAAGTAGCCACAGAGGCCGCTATAAATGCTAAAACTCTACCGTTCATTAAATTTTAAAATTTATTAGTACTAAAAACTAGTGTGCAAAGATGGGTATTAATTTACTTTAAAATAGATGTCCTGCTGCTTTTTCTAGTTACAGGAAATAGACTAGAAATGCAAGCACAACAAAGATCGATGCTACAATTTCTCTCATTACACTTTTCTTAATCAGTTGTAGCATGTTTGCAGAAAATAGCGCTATCGGAAAAAATAAAAAAACAACATTAATATGATTAGAAAGTATGAGTCTTGCCCAGACAGCTTATTTTTTCTATTCATAAAGCGTAGCAAAAAGAATAAAAACAAAAATAAAAACACACCTAAAACCTTTTTACCTACTAAAATTAGCGATAATTCTGGCTGTTCAATGACGAGAATAGAAGCAATATCAAACACTAAAAAGAACAAACCGATAAAAATGGCATGTATAGGTTTAGTTTTCCTAAAAAAAATGGCAATCATTCTGAGTTTTTTATACATTTGCAACGTAAATATATTTATAATGATTGCAAACAATATTTTTAGAGCGATAAGCGGGTTTTTTACAAATGTTGCGTTCAAACCTTTAGATGCTATCCGATTTATGGACAATTGGTGGTTACAAAATACACTTAGTTGGATTCTTGCTATTATTGCAATGGCGGCATTTGTTTATTGGATGCGTCAGTTAAAAAAATTCAAAGGTGAAGGAACTGAATAGTTCTATTCACTCTATCTTACCTTAATAATTTTCCTGTGGGAAGCAAAAATAAACTGAAACGTTTTCGTGAAAATGAAACTTTTCCGAATGTAGAACAGCCAACTCGTGAGGAAGTTCTTGATGAATTTCACTTAAAAGGAAAATGGAGTACTTTCTTTAAAAATGATAACCCAATCATACTTGAATTGGGTTGTGGAAAAGGTGAATACTCTTTGGCATTAGCTAAAAAAAATCCAAATAAAAATTTTATCGGAGTTGATATCAAAGGTGCTCGATTTTGGCGAGGAGCAAAAACAGCACTAGAAAATGAGATGAATAATGTTGGTTTTCTCAGAACTCAAATAGAATTAATTAATCGGTGCTTTGCTGCTAATGAAGTAGATGAAATTTGGATTACTTTTCCAGATCCTCAAATAAAATTTACGAGAACAAAGCATAGATTGACCAATCAAGAGTTTTTAAAGAAGTATGATACTATTTTAAAAAAAGATGGAATTATTCATTTAAAAACCGACAGTGAATTTATGCACGGTTATACGCTCGGTTTATTACATGGTGAAAACCACGAAATACTATATGCGCATCATAACGTCTACAATAACAAACAGCATTCTCCTGAAGAAGTAATATCTACACAAACTTTTTATGAAAGTCAGTATTTGGAAACGGGAAAAGCTATTACCTATATTAAATTCAGATTGAATTACTAAGTTGTGTTTTTAGTCAATGGAAAAATCTAATGATAATTTCTTTGAAAAATCTTATATCGTAGCACGTCTAATTCCCTACGGAAGAGTTACGAGTTACGGAGCGATCGCAAAATATTTGGGAACTGCTAGATCTGCTAGAATGGTGGGTTGGGCCATGAATGCTTCCCACAATGATGATTCTGTTCCAGCACATAGAGTTGTAAATAGAAAAGGGCTTCTTACAGGAAAACATCATTTCGATGGCACAAATCTTATGCAACAGTTATTGGAAAGCGAAGGAATTGAAGTGATAGACAATCAAATTCAAAATTTTCGATCTGTTTTTTGGGATCCGTCTAATGAATTAATTATTTCTTGATTTTTTAAAAATTTATAGTTAATTACATATTTTAAATATTAACCACTCATACCATATTATTAACTGAATAACTGTATATTTGTTGTGTAGAATCATTATAACTTAGACACGTGAGCATTCTCAAAAAAGATATATTAAAAGCCTTAGAAAGCATTACAGCACCTGGGGAAGGAAAGAGTTTAGTTGAAAGTAATTCTGTTAAAAACATTTTGGTTTTTGATAAAGAAGTAGTTGTTGATATTGAAATTAGTAACCCCTCATTGCAAGCAAAGAAGCGTGTTGAAGTGGACATTATGAAAATTATTCACGAACAGGTTCATCCAAAAGCCGATATCACAGTAAATGTAAAGGTAATAGTTCAAGAAAAGCCAACAAATGAGATTAAAGGAAAAGAGATTCCTGGAATCAAAAATATTATTGCAGTTGCTTCGGGAAAGGGTGGAGTAGGAAAATCTACGGTCACTGCTAATATGGCTGTTACATTGGCAAAAATGGGATTCAGCGTTGGTGTTTTAGACGCCGATGTTTATGGCCCATCAATTCATATCATGTTTGATGTTGAAAAAGAAAAACCGAGATCTGTTACAGTTGATGGTCGTTCTAAAATGAAACCAATTGAAAATTATGGTGTTAAAATTTTATCACTTGGCTTTTTCACGCAGCCAAACCAAGCCGTAATTTGGAGAGGCCCTATGGCATCAAAAGCTCTAAAGCAATTAATTTTTGATGCAGATTGGGGCGAACTAGATTTTATGCTGATAGACCTGCCACCAGGAACAGGAGATGTCCACCTATCAATTGTACAATCTTTACCTATTACAGGTTCTGTAATTGTAAGTACCCCTCAAAATATTGCGCTAGCTGATGCTAAAAAAGGAGTGGCAATGTTTCAACAAGAAAGTATTAATATCCCTGTTTTAGGAATTGTTGAGAATATGAGTTATTTCACTCCTGCTGAATTACCCGATAATAAATATTATATCTTTGGTAAAGATGGCGCTAAAGACTTAGCAGAGGATCTTGAAACTCGATTTTTAGGCGAAATTCCTTTGATTCAAAGTATACGTGAATCAGGAGATTTTGGTTCACCGGCAGCCTTACAAGAAGAGACTCTTCAAGAAGAAATTTTTAAAAAGATTACCAAAAACACCCTGTCAGAATTAGTAAAAAGAAACAAAAATTTACCTCCAACTGATATTGTTCGTATTACAACAATGAGTGGGTGCAGTGCCATTAAAAAATAATTTATGACTGCTCAAGAATTAAATACTAAAGTTGAGAACGCCTTAGAAGAAATTAGGCCATTCTTGCAATCTGATGGAGGAAATATTTCATTAGTGGAAATAGTTGACAACATTGTAAAAGTCAAATTAGAAGGTGCTTGTGTTAGTTGCACCGTAAATCAAATGACATTAACACACGGTGTGGAAGCCACTATTAAGAGTCATGCTCCACAAATAGAAAAAGTGGTTGATATAAGTCAACAAATGGACAATTAAAAAAATATCAAACTACTTTTTAATAAAGCTGAACCTTATTTTGTTAGGGTTTATTGTTGTTTGGAACGGTAGTTGTTTTATTCTTCTCAAATATAATCGAATTCAAAGCAATGTATAAAAAGATATTTTACTTACTAATTCTTATTTCATTAGCTGCCTTTTCACAAAAATCAGAACCTGCCTATAAAAATGGTGAATGGTTGAAATTTAGAATGCATTATGGTCTAATCAATGCTGGCTGCGCAACTATAGAAATTAATGACCACATTGAAGATGATGCCCAAGCTTACCACGTCATTGGAAAAGGTTGGACTACAGGAATTACAAAATTCTTTTTCCCCGTAGAAGACGATTACCAAACATGGTTTTATAAAGATTCTGGATTGCCCTTTCATTTTAGACGCCGAGTAAGCGAAGGTGGACATAAAAAATCTAGAGATGTTTATTTTGATCAAACTGCAAAATCTGCACTTATCAAAAACCATAAGCACAAGAAAGAATTCTCAGTGCCTATTAACAATGTTCAGGATATGATTTCATCATTTTACCATTTGAGAAATCATGATATTTCAGAAATGAAATTGAACGATGAAATAAAATTAATGATGTTCTTTGATTCGGAGTCATTTGATTTTAGAATGCGTTATTTAGGTAATGAAGTAATTAATTCAAAATTTGGAAAAATAAAATGCCATAAATTTCGACCAATGGTTCAGTCTGGTCGCGTTTTTGAAACTGAAGAAAGTTTGACTATTTGGGTTACTGCAGACAAAAACAAAATACCCATTCGAATAAAAGCAGAATTAGCTGTTGGATCCTTAAAAGCAGACTTAGATCAATATAAAGGATTGACACACCCTTTTAACATAATTTTTTCAAAATAAATTGTACTTTTGACACGTTCTATTACGTAACCCTAAATTTTATCTTTTGAAAAAATTTCTTGCCCTCATTATAGGCACAGTGCTTATTGTAGCATGTAAAGAAAAAAATGCGCCCAGCATTGTTCATGAAGAAATTACCAAAGTTGAATTGCCAACTATACTTTTTGGATATAACTTTGATGATTACCATGTTATTAAAGACACACTTAAAGGTGGTGAAAGTTTTGGAGAAATTCTAGATAGAAATCATGTTGATTATCCAACAATATACAAAATTGCTACAAAAATAAAAGATACTTTTGATATTAGAAAATTACGTGCAGGAAAACCGTATATTGTATTAGCTAAAAAAGATTCTACAGAACAAGCACAAATTTTTATTTATCAGGTAGATGAAATAAATTACACGGTAATTGATTTTAAAGATTCCATCATGGCGAATCACAAAAAGAAACCCGTGAAATATGTTGAAAAAACGGCTTCTGGAATCATCCATAGTTCTCTTTCTGTAACACTAGACGAACAAGGACTAAGCCCTTTAATTACCAACGAATTAGCCACAATATACGCTTGGACGATTGATTTCTATCGCCTGCAAAAAAATGACCGATTCAAAATTATTTATAAGGAAAAGTTTATAGATGACACCATATCTGCCGGGTTTCATCAAATTACGTCTGCATATTTTGAGCATAGTAATAAACCTTTTTATGCTTTTAAATTTATAGCAGACTCCACTAAAATGATTGAAGATTTTTACGATGAAGAGGGTAAAATATTAAGGCGCCAATTTCTAAAAGCGCCACTTAAATTTAACGCACGCATTTCTTCTAGATACAATTTAAAAAGACGTATTGCTCATTACGGAAACAGAATTAGACCCCATAAAGGAACTGATTTTGCGGCACCAATCAAGACGCCTATTATTGCCACGGCAAATGGCACCGTTACGGAATCTAGACAGCGCGGTGGAAACGGAAAATATGTAAAGATTAGACACAACGGAACCTATAGCACCCAATATCTTCACATGAGTAAACAGGCTGTAAAAAAAGGTCAGTTTGTAGAACAAGGAGATGTTATTGGCTATGTAGGAATGACAGGAAGCACTTCTGGACCTCACGTATGCTATCGTTTTTGGAAAAACGGTGTACAAGTTGATCCCTTAAAGCAAAAACTCCCTGCGGCTAAGCCTATGAAAGAAGCTGTAAAACCAATTTATCTGCAATCTATTACAGATGAAAAGTATCAGTTAGATTCTATAGATTATACTAAATATTCTTCCGAAATTGCCGCTCGTTAACTTAGCACTCAAAACACATCCATAATTATGGCTTTAAAAAATATAAACCCAACTCAAACGAATGCTTGGAAAAATCTTTCTGCGCATTTTGAAGGTATTAAAGGCACCCATTTAAGAACCTTATTCACTGATAATCCAAATAGAAAAGAAGACTACACAATAAACTTCAATGATTTTTCAATTGATCTGTCAAAAAACAGAATTGATGATACAACATTGAAAAATTTAGTATCTCTTGCTGAAGAAACAGAATTAAAAGATGCTATTTCTCAATATTTCGGAGGAGAAGAAATTAATGAAACAGAAGGCAGAGCTGTTTTACATACCGCTTTAAGAAATCAATCAAAAATCCCTGTTTTAGTAGATGGGGTTGATGTAATGCCCGAAGTGAATAAAACACTTCAAAAAATTCAAGATTTCACAAATGAAGTTGTTTCTGGAAACTGGAAAGGATATACAAACAAATCAATTACAGATGTTGTAAATATTGGAATTGGCGGTTCAGATTTAGGACCTGACATGGTCGTGGATGCATTGAAATATTATAAAAATCATTTGAACGTTCATTTTGTTTCTAATATTGATGGCGATCATGTCCAGGAGATTATTAAGAATCTAAACACTGAAACTACTTTATTTGTAATTGTTTCAAAAACATTTACAACACAAGAAACAATTACTAATGCTTCGACTATAAGAAAATGGTTTTTAGAATCTGCGAATGAGGACGCGATTAGAAAGCATTTCGTAGCAGTGTCTACCAATCTTAAATCTGTGCAAGAATTTGGTGTAGACAGCAATAACATTTTCACCATGTGGAATTGGGTAGGGGGCCGTTTTTCTTTATGGAGTACTGTGGGTTTGTCAATTAGTTTAGCGGTTGGGTTTGATAACTTTAATCAGTTATTGAAAGGAGCACATGAAATGGACAATCATTTTAAAGACACTGCTTTCGATAAAAACATTCCAGTATTATTGGCTTTAATTGGAATTTGGTATAACAATTTCTTTGAATCAGAAACAGAAGTTATTTTACCTTACTCTCAATATTTAAATAAACTATCCGCCTATCTGCAACAGGCCATTATGGAAAGTAATGGGAAATCTGTTGATAGAAACGGAGATAAGATAGACTATCAAACAGGAAGCATCGTTTGGGGAAGTGCTGGTACAAACGCACAACATGCATTTATGCAATTAGTTCATCAGGGAACTAAATTGATTCCTGCAGATTTTATTGGGTTTAAAAATTCTCTATATGGAAATCAAGAACACCATGAAAAACTAATGGCTAATTTCTATGCTCAAAGTCAGGCTATGGCCGAAGGAAAAATGAAAGAAGAAGTTGTAGCCGATCCAAAACTATTACCCTTTAAAGTTTTTGACGGAAACAAACCTTCAAATACCATATTGATTAAAAATTTGACACCATTAAATCTTGGAAGTTTAATTACCATGTATGAGCACAAAATTTTTGTTCAAGGAGTAATTTGGAACATCTTTAGTTATGACCAATTTGGAGTAGAATTAGGAAAAGAATTAGCGCATAAAATTTACACAGCCAAGTAAATCAGACGTTTGTAGACCAATTATAAAAATAACGCCTTCTATATTATTTTAGAAGGCGTTCTTTTTTAGTTACCATTACAACTTTAGTTTATACCCTTTCTTTTCGAACCACCCTACCAATACTACAATCAGTAAAGAAAAAATCATAGAACCTATCAATCCAATAATTCCAGTATTTAAAATTTGTGGCAACTTAATTCCTGTCAATTGCCCAATTGGATATGCGAGGTATAGAATCAAATAACACATTAACGTTGCTGTTCCAGCCGGAGCAATAATCTTTGCCCAGTCCTTTTTCCCTTTCAAATCAAAGAGTACATATAATACAACAAAAGATATAATTCCTATACCAATACAAATTGCCAACCACGATGGAGTTCCTTGACTCTTTGAAATACCCCAATATGGTCGCAACAAAATCCCATAAATGATATGTAAAATACCAATTCCAGTCAATACAATTGGAATTCTATTTAAGGTTCCGCTTTGCAATTTTTTAAACAGTAGTGTCGTCAATATTCCGGCAGTAGTAAAGGCCGGAATTGACCCTGAATAAATTATACTTAAATATTTTAATGACGCTGGCAACTTGGGCAATAAATCCGTATGACTCAATAAAACAAGCAAATTCAAAATAATATAAATTGAAGTCATAAAAACCAACCTCCCTTTTGAAAAAAGAAAAACGAGCGCATTAAACCCATATGCCCAGCCGATAAGCCCTAATATTCCCCACCATTGTATTTTCATACTCATAGTTCCATCAGCACCTCCTTTGTATATCATTGCTAGGTAAATCAGAATTAAAAAACCAACCAATTGAAAAATTCTATGCCACTTTTCTGGTATGGGGCTCCTCTTCCAATACATCCAAATTAGCATAACAGCAATAGCCATGAGAATCTCCCAAAAGCACTTTCCAATTAGAATAGATTCGTGATGGACAGTTTCGAAATTCAACATATACACTCCTATCAAAAGCAATGATAAAAACCGAATAAAAATATGCTTTGCTATAGATACGTTTGAATTTCCTTTTTTCTTTCGCCTTTCAATGGTATAGGGAATACTCAATCCTACTAGAAATAAGAACAATGGAAAAATAATATCAGAAAATCCTAAATAATCTTCTGAACCCCTAGCATGTTTCAACCATTTGGGTATATCTGTTAAAGTCCAAAAATCATTTACCCAAATCATTAATAACATGGTTAAAGCCCTAAAAATATCGATCGAGGCAACTCTGCTATGCTTTATATGTCTTTATTTATTATTTTTTATTTGTCATGTGGTTCATCCATATTCGTCATCCTCTTGGGTATCGACTTTTAGTTATGGATGTTTCATCTTATTCCAGTTTAAATTAGAAGTAAATACTTCTGAAATATAAATATACTATAATTGATTTCAGATTGAACTAATATTCTACGAATGACGCCAAAATTTGAATGAACAAAATCATCTAGTAATTTTATTTTAGTATTTTTACCTTAAACTTGAACAAACTTTATTATGATGTTAACAATACATTCTCTTTGGGCCTATTTGGTATTATCCTTAGTTCTTTTAGCAGTAATTAATGCAATTTCAGGGGTATCTTCCAAAAGAGATTTTAAAGACAAAGATCTTAGGTTATCACTATTTGCCTTGATTGTAACTCATCTTCAATTGATCATAGGGTTAGGATGGTATTTTATGTCTCCTTGGTATAAATCCATGAAAGAAAGCGGTATCAATGATGGTAATAGACTCTTGGCTGTTGAGCATCCATTTTTTATGATTCTAGCAATTATTTTAATGACCATAGGATGGTCTAAACACAAAAAGAAAGATTCAGATAATTCGAAATTTAAAATTATTGCCATTTTCTATGGATTAGCGTTGGTGCTAATTTTAAGTAGAATTCCTTGGTCAAATTGGTTTAACTAGGCTATATATCTTTATGGGTGTCTTGAAAAAATTGATTGCGTACCCACTTTCCATAATTTATTATGCCTGTTTTGGAATAATTTTATTGATATTTCATCCTTTACAATGGATGTCCTTAAAACTTGGAGGTTATAGAATGCATGAAATTATGGTGAATTATATGAATCTATTTTTGATAAAATCCCTCCACATATTAGGGACAAAAATTTCATTTAGAAATAAATTTAATCTCCCTACAGACAGACCTCTTATCATCGTTTCCAATCATCAAAGTTTGAATGATATCCCAACGATTTCTTGGTATTTAAGAAAATTCCATCCAAAATTTGTAGCAAAAAAAGAACTAGAAAAAGGTATACCAAGTGTATCATTTAACTTAAGAAATGGTGGAAGTGTATTAATTGACAGAACAAGTCCCAAACAAGCTCTAACCCTGTTGAAAAAACTCGGACAACTCATCGAAAAAAAAACCTTTTCTGCAGTTATTTTCCCTGAAGGAACACGTAGTCGAGATGGTCACCCAAAAAAGTTTTCAGAAAACGGTCTAAAAATGCTGGTAAAGTTCGCTCCCTCTTCAGTTATAGTGCCAATAACGATTAATAATTCATGGGAATTTTTACAATATGGAGGTTTTCCCATGAAAGTTGGAGTTCACTTATCATTTGATGTCCATGAACCCATAGAAACCAACTCCTTAAAATTTACAGAATTATTTGAAAAAGTAGAACAAACTATTAAAAATGCTGTAGTTTTGTAAATTAACACATCAAAGAAAAGTGATATGCCATTAAATAATGTAAGAAAGGAAGTAATGCTAACTCTTGAAAAAGACATTGAAGCAACTTTTGGACAATTTTTAATTGCTCCTGAAGAAATTTGGCAACCCACAGATTTCTTGCCAAATCCACAATCTGATTCTTTCATGGATGAAGTTGAAGAAATTCGAGAATTGTCTAAAGAATTAGATGATGACTTTTGGATTTCTTTAGTTGGAGATATGATTACAGAAGAAGCATTGCCTACATACGAATCTTGGTTATTAGATTTGGATGGCATTAATCAACATGGAGAGGAAAAAGGTTGGTCTAGCTGGATTAGAAGATGGACTGCCGAAGAAAATAGACATGGTGATGTATTGAACAAATACATCTATTTGTCTGGGCGTGTAAATATGCGCGAAGTTGAAATCACCACACAGCATTTAATTGCTGATGGTTTTGATATTGGTACGGCTAGAGATCCTTATAAAACATTTGTTTACACAAGTTTTCAGGAATTGGCAACCTTTGTTTCTCATGGTAATGTGGCAAAAATTGCACGTAAAGCAGGAATGAAAGGCTTGGCTAAAATGTCAAAAATAATTGCAGGTGACGAAATGAGACATCATTTAGCTTATGTAGAGTTTATTCGTCAAATATTTGCAGTTGATCCTAGTGAAATGATGATTGCATTTCGTGATATGATGAAATATAAAATTGAAATGCCTGCCATGTATTTGAGAGAATCTTTCGAAGCAAAAGCAAGTTTATTTGATAGGTTCTCAGATGTTGCTCAACGCGCAGGTGTATATACGGCGTTCGACTATATTGATATTTTAGAAAAATTGAACGAGGCTTGGAAAATAGATAAAATTACTGGACTGACTGATGAAGCAGATAAGGCGCGTACATATTTAATGCGTTTACCCGATAGAATGAAAAGAATTGCTAGTAGAATTGTAATCCCAGATACTGATTATAATTTTAAATGGGTGAATCCATTAATAACATAAAACATTATTTATACATATGGCAAAGACTCATTTATCAAAAGAAAATGAGTCTTTGTCGTTTGAAAATTGAAATTTTTCTCGAATTTCTAGTAGTGTAGTTTTATTTATTGAAGTTTCTACAATACAAATTTGCCTCTCAATAGAAGAATTTATCACCTCACCAAGAGGATTAATTATTTGCGTATGGCCAATATATTCTAAATTATTAGCGTCAGAACCGACTCTATTTACACCTATTACATAACTCAAATTCTCAATAGCTCTAGCCCTTAACAAAGTATCCCAAGCTATAATTCTTGGTTTCGGCCAATTTGCTATATACACAAGCAAATCATAGTCATCATTATTTCTAGACCACACGGGGAAACGTAAATCATAACAAATTAAAGGACGAATTTTCCAGCCCAAATATTCTATAATTATCTTTTCATTTCCGGAAGTATAAACTTGATCTTCTCCCGCTAAGGTGAACAAATGCCGTTTATCATAGTATTCCAATTCACCTCTTAGATTTACAAAAACCAGTCTATTGTAGTAATTATTATTTTCAATAATTACTAACGAACCCATAACTGCCAAATTCCTTTTAAGAGCAATTTCCTTCATCCATGAAACGCTTAACCCATCCATGGTTTCTGCACAGTTCTCTGGTTGTATTGAAAATCCTGTAGAAAACATTTCTGGCAGGATTACTAAATGAACCTCCGAAATTAACTTCTCAATCGATTCTGCATAGTATTTTAAATTTTCAACGGGATTTTCCCATTGAATATCAACTTGTAAACATGCTATTTTTAATAATTCTTGCATCTTATAAAACTACTTAATTTTATTTAAAATTTCTGCTGCTCTCTTTAAGGTCTCATCATTTTTAGCAAAACAAAAGCGCAACGTTTTAAAATCAAGATTATCCACATTAAACTCTGATAAAGGTATGCTTGCCAAACCATAATCCGAAACCAATCTAATTGAGAAATCTACATCATTTTCATCTGTAATCTCGCTATAATCTAAATTTTGAAAATAGGTGCCTTGACTTGGAATAAATTTAAAAGGTGTATCACCAATTAAATCTAAAAACAAATCTCTTTTTTGCTGATAGAAATCATTCAATCGTAAATAATGCTTTGGTTCTTTTAAATATTCCGTAAAAGCAATTTGCGAAGGTTGATGTACACAAAACACGTTGAACTGATGTACTTTTCTGAATTCATCCATTAACTCTTTTGGGGCGCAACAATAACCAATTTTCCATCCAGTAACGTGAAATGTTTTTCCAAAAGAAGTCGCTATTATACTGCGTGATTTAAGACCCTGGAATTTACAAACACTTTGATGTTTGAGTCCGTCAAAAATAATGTGTTCATATACTTCATCACTTAAAACAATAATATTAGTCCCGTCTGTTATTCTCTGTAATTCAAATAGGTCTTTCTCATTAAAAATACGTCCTGTTGGATTGTGGGGCGTATTAATAATAATCATCTTCGTTTTAGTTGTAACATTCCTTTCAACCTCAATCCAATCAACATCAAATTCTGGCGCTTTTAGTTGTATCGGAATAACATTCCCTCCGCTTAACTCAATTGCAGGTTCATAACAATCAAATGCGGGTTTAAAAACTATCACCTCATCATAGGCGTATACAAATGTGGAAATGGCCGTAAAAATGGCTTGGGTGGCACCAGCTGTAATTGTAATTTCATTTTCTGGATGGTAATACGCATCATACAGTCGTTCTATCTTTTTCGAAACTTCATTTCTTAATTCAAAAACACCCGGCATTGGAGCGTATTGATTAAAACCATCTGCCATGGCCTTAGTTACCAATTCTCGAAGTTCAGAGTTACATTCAAAATTAGGAAAGCCTTGAGATAAGTTAATCGCTTGATGCTTTTGCGCCAAGTCACTCATAACAGTAAAAATCGTTGTCTTTATATTAGGAAGTTTAGAAGTATGCTGCATCTCTCGGTTTTTGCATATAAAGATACTAAGAAAAATAATGTTACAATTAATTCAAATAAGATATCCTTATTCGCGATTTTCACCATCAACAATACCTAAGTCATTTATTATTAGTAACTTTAACATACTTACTTAGAATTTTGGGTTATGTCAGTGGAAAAAATTGTAATTAACAATGCTGTTAAAATATTTTTAGGCATTGTTCTCTTCTTCTTTTTAATGAAGTTGATCGGATTAGATGAATTTACAGAATTGAGAATATTAAATTTTGCATTTGTTTTTTGGGGTGTGAATACGGCCATTAAACAAAATAGAAAAACTCAAGAAAATTCTATGTATTTGCATAATCTATTTATTGGGTTTTTCACTTCGTTTGTATCTGTAATAATGGTTTGTATTGCACTAACAGTTTACTTATATTATATTGAACCTTCCTTTATTCAAGTTTTAGAAAACTCCTCTTTATGGGGAACTTCTCTTACTCCACCTCTAATGGCTTTCGCCCTATTTATTGAAGGTGTCGCCTCCTCTATGATTTGCACGTTTATCTTAATGCAATATTGGAAAAACAAAAAAAGTTGGGCGCCTAAATCTACTTAACCTTAAAATGATATCAACTAAATTATCTCCATCTTTTTCAATAAAAAAGAGGCGTTCCTATTTTTACAAATTCCATTTTTAAAAGTATAATCAAAATACAACTCGTCATTAATAATTTCGGCATCGAAATAATAGTTTTTTACTTCTTCTAATTCACTTTCAATTTCACACAAACTCAAATCATGCGTTGCAATGATTCCAGTTGTATTTAAAGCCACTAATTTTTCGACAAATTTTCTAGAGCCAATTGCCTTATCTGTACTGTTCGTTCCTTTTAAAATTTCATCTAATACAATAAAGTAAGATTCTTTTTCAATAGCGTCTACAATTAATTTTAAGCGCGTTAACTCCGAAAAGAAATAAGAACTATCATCAGTCAATGAATCTGCAGTACGCATGCTTGTAATTAATTTTACCGGAGAATAGCAACTCTCTTTAGCACAAACTGGCAATCCAACATTTGCCATTACAATATACATCGAAACTGTCCTTAAAAAAGTGCTTTTCCCTGCCATATTTGCGCCAGTAACGATAAAGAATTCCTGATGGTTAATCATCAAATCATTATCTACCCTATTATTCTTATCTACCAATGGGTGGCCTAAATTTGTAGCTTTTATTACGGTATTACTTTCCTCTATTTTAGGGAAAATATATTCTGGATGATTAAAAGTAAAATTTCCCAAGGAGTTGTAAGCCTCAAAAAATGAAATGACCTCGAACCAATCTTTTACTTTTGCATTATACTTTAGAATCCATTGCTCTATTTTATAACTCTGTTTTAAATCCCACAATAAAAACCCGTTTCCTACAATGGCAAAAAATATATTATTACGATTGTCTAGAGCATCTAAATATTTAGAGAACTCCCTAAAAATAAGTGAAGCCTTTACTCCTTCTGACCTTATTTTTCGCTGCTTTTCTATTAAAATATCCGAAGTAAATTCTTTGCTTTCAATTTGATGCAACAACAACGAATATTGCCTAAAAGTATCTTTTATCTTGTTTGAATTAGCCGCTAATTTCGAAATCTTATTAAGATAGATTCCTATGATAATCAATCCTATAAACATCCAAATAATTACGGGAAACCCTGTTATAATTTCTGCAAAATTAAGTCCAAATAGTACTGCCGAAACACTTGTAAAAAGCAATGGCAACCACCTCATTATTTTTGGTGTAAATACTTGGTAGTCTTTTAACCAATTTAAAATTACATCAACCCTAGTTTCTATTTTAATTAAGCTTGCTATTCCAGAAAAAGTTTGCATCCATTCTGGAACTAAAACTAATTCTTTAATTACTTCCTGTCGTTCAGCAATATCCTTAATAGAATTAGCCGTTAATACGTTCGCCAATGCCTGAGAACCTTCATTAATATGTGTACGATTGATGTATTGAAAAAAAGATCCTTCCCCAAACAAATCAATATCTAAACTATAAAAATGCTTTGGATCTTGATATTTTAAACCAGGTTCTCTATTATGAAAATAGCCTGAGGCAATATTTATTTCTTCGGTATTAATCTGAACTAGGGCTTTCGATAATTCCTCTTCATGTTTAACCTTCCCATACTTTTTTAATAACAAAAGAAAAATGACGGCCCCAACAACCCCAAAAATAATTGCAACTCGACTTTGATCGAACATAAAATAAATGCCAAAACCGGTAACAACAAAAACAATGAGGCGTACTAAACTGAATTGAATCAGGCTTTTCTTAGACCTTTTTACATTTAGATTGTGTTTTACTAATTGTTCTTTATAAAATAAATCTGGGTGCTTCATTACTTCGTTTTTATTTAAATAGGTATGATACCAAATTAATCACAATATAGCGTCTGTTTTTCGCTTGTATATCGTTAAATAATAGACCTGTATCTATGGATATATTTAAATTTTTTGCATAATCCAAACAAAAAATAATTCCATTTATTTATACGACATTTTATAATCAAATTGGTATTAAACAAAACAATCTCAAAACTATTAAAGAATTGAGATTGCTAAATTAATTATGATATAGATATTTACTTGTTACAAGTTATCCTTATCCTTTTGAAGATGCTTTTAAATACTCTCTATTCATACGAGCAATATTTTCTAAAGAAATTCCTTTTGGGCATTCTACTTCGCAAGCTCCTGTATTGGTGCAGTTTCCGAATCCTTCAGCATCCATTTGAGCCACCATATCCATTACACGATCTGCCGCCTCAACTTGACCTTGTGGTAACAAGGCATACTGAGATACCTTCGCCCCAACAAATAACATTGCAGAAGAATTTTTACAAGTCGCAACACATGCACCACAACCGATACAAGTTGCTGCATCCATAGCGTCATCTGCAGCTGCTTTTCCAATTGGAATTGAATT
This sequence comes from Urechidicola croceus, assembly GCA_905181865.1. Lineage (GTDB taxonomy): Bacteria > Bacteroidota > Bacteroidia > Flavobacteriales > Flavobacteriaceae > Urechidicola > Urechidicola croceus_A. The sequence continues at coordinate 390,702 of CAJIZG010000005.1, read as the reverse complement.
TGCATCTTGCGTATTTCCAGATGTATTTACAGAAATATACCCTCCTGCTTGCTGAATTCTGTCAAACGCTGATCTGTCAACAACCAAATCTCTAATCACTGGAAATGCAGCTGCTCTAAATGGTTCTATATGAATTGTGTCTCCATCTTTAAAAGAACGCATGTGCAATTGACATGTGGTATTTCCTTTATCTGGCCCATGTGCTTCTCCGTTGATATACATAGAACACATACCGCAAATCCCTTCACGACAATCATGATCAAATGATACAGGCTCTTCACCTGTATTTACCAATTGTTCGTTTAACACATCCATCATTTCTAAAAATGACATGTGCTCAGAAATATCAGTTACTTTATAGTCTACCAATTTTCCCTTAGCGTTAGCGTCTTTTTGACGCCATATTTTTAACGTTAAATCCATCCCTATTTATAACTTCTAGTTTTTAACTCAATATCTTTAAACTCCAGTTCCTCTTTATGTAAAATAGCATCACTCGGTTTTCCCGTATATTCCCATGCTGCTACATAAGCAAAATTCTTATCATCACGTTTCGCTTCACCATCATCTGTAACGTGTTCTTCTCTAAAGTGACCTCCACAAGACTCTTCTCTATTCAAAGCGTCTTTTGCAAACAACTCTCCTAATTCAAGAAAATCTGCAACTCGACCTGCTTTCTCTAATTCTTGATTAAATTCATTCAAACTTCCAGGAACTTTTACATTCTCCCAAAAATCTTTACGAACCTCTTGTAGTTCCTTAATAGCCCCTTCTAGACCTTCCTTATTTCTAGACATACCACATTTTTCCCACATGATATTTCCTAATTTCTTATGGTAATAATCTACAGAATGTGTTCCTTTATTATTGATAAAAAAGTCTAATTGTTCTTTAACCGATTTTTCTGCTTCATCAAATTCTTTTGAATCCGTTTGAATCGGACCTGTACGAATATCGTCGGCTAAATAATTTCCAATAGTATATGGCAAGACAAAGTACCCGTCTGCCAATCCTTGCATCAATGCAGAAGCTCCAAGTCTATTGGCTCCGTGGTCAGAGAAATTTGCTTCACCAATGCAATACAACCCTTCAACCGTAGTCATTAAATTATAATCAACCCAAACTCCTCCCATTGTATAATGTACAGCAGGATAAATCATCATTGGACTTTCATATGGGTTTTGATCTATAATCTTCTCGTACATCTGGAATAAGTTTCCATATTTTGCCTCAATAATTCCGGTCCCTAATTGAATAATCTTTTCGTTTGATGGATTCTGAACTCCCTGAATCAAGGCTTGCTCTTTACCATATCTTTGAATCGCTGATGCGAAATCTAAATACACTGCTTCACCTGTGGCATTTACCCCATAACCAGCATCACAGCGTTCTTTCGCTGCTCTCGAAGCAACATCACGTGGAACTAAGTTTCCAAATGCAGGGTAACGCCTCTCTAGGAAATAATCTCTTTCTTCTTCTACAAGATCCGTTGGTTTTTTAAGACCTTCTTTTATTGCTTTAACATCATCCAAGTTTTTCGGCACCCAAATACGGCCATCATTACGCAAAGATTCTGACATCAATGTTAACTTAGACTGATAATCTCCACTACGTGGAATACACGTTGGGTGAATTTGAGTATAACAAGGGTTTGCAAAATACGCTCCTTTTTTATGAATCTTCCATGCTGCGGTAGCATTAGAACCCATTGCATTGGTAGATAAGAAATACACATTCCCGTAACCACCAGTTGCTATTACAACAGCATGTGCCGAATGTCTTTCTATCTCCCCAGTAATTAAATTACGTGCAATAATTCCTCTTGCTTTTCCATCAACTTTTACAACATCCAACATTTCATGTCTGCTGTGCATGGTAATTTTACCACGAGCAATTTGACGGTTCATTGCAGAATATGCTCCTAATAATAACTGTTGTCCGGTTTGCCCTTTGGCATAAAAAGTTCTTGAAACCAATACACCTCCAAAAGAACGGTTATCTAACAAACCGCCATAATCACGTGCAAAAGGAACTCCCTGTGCCACACATTGATCAATAATATTTCCCGAAACCTCTGCCAAACGATGTACGTTTGCTTCTCTTGAACGGTAATCTCCCCCTTTTACAGTGTCATAGAACAAACGATAGTTTGAATCTCCATCACCTTGATAGTTCTTTGCTGCATTGATTCCTCCTTGTGCGGCAATTGAATGCGCTCTACGCGGAGAATCTTGATAGCAAAATGCTTTTACATTATAACCCAATTCTGCCAGCGTTGCCGATGCAGAGCCTCCTGCCAAACCAGTACCGACAACAATGATATCGATATTTCTTTTATTTGCCGGATTTACAAGGTTGATATGTTCTTTATGCTTTGACCATTTTTCGGCGATTTTATCGCTTTTAGGTACTCTTGAGTTTAATGTTGCCATACCTCTATTTTAATGATTAAAATGATGAAAGATTGCAATAAAAATAAAGCCTGCTGGAATTAGTATTGAATACAATTTTCCAAAAGATCTCAATCCTTTTATATATTTATTGTTTGCTCCAACAGATTGGAAAGCCGAATTAAACCCATGCAATAAATGCAGCGATAAAAAGACAAACGCTAAACAATATACGCCAACTCTTAAAGGACTTAAGAATTTATGCTGTAATTCTTGAAAGTACCTAAATTCTCCGTCATGCATTCCAGACCAATCGCCCTGAATAAATTTTGTATTTATTTCTGGAAACCAAAAATCGATAAAATGCAACAGTACAAATAATAGAATTACGATTCCAGAAAGAATCATATTTCTACTCATCCATGTAGAATTAGCAGCACCGTTGTTTTTGGCATACTTTTTGCCTTGCGCCTTTCTATTTTTAATTTCTAAAATGAATCCCATAACGAAGTGAAAAACCACTCCGAAAATTAACACCGGCTGCAAAACATATTGAATCAGAGGATTCGTACCCATAAAGTGAGAAACTTGATTAAAAAGATTTCCACTAAAAACAGATAAAATATTTATTGCAAAGTGTTGTAAAAGGAAAAACATTAAGAAAAAAGCTGATAATGCCATTGACACCTTTTTCGCTATCGACGAAGATAAAATTCCGCTCATTTTAATTGTTTTTGATTTTGATTAGCAAAGATACTATTTAGTGCGTCCATGAAAAAATGATTTACTTATTATTTGCATTATCCAGAAGCCTTTCAGCATTATTTGGAATGATTTCAAATACCCCGTACAAAAATTTAAAAATCATTCATTGTAATTGTATAAATTTGAAGATTAAAAATTTAGCACCTATCATGAAATACCTACCTATTGACTCAAACCTTTTTATTAAAAACAGGAAGAAATTTATTTCTAAATTGAAGCCGAAATCATTAGCTGTTTTCAATTCCAATGATATATATCCTATTAGTGCAGATAGTACTTTACCCTTTGCCCAACATCGTGATATCTTTTATTTAAGTGGGGTAGATCAAGAAGAAAGTGTTTTAATCCTATTTCCTGATGCTCCTAAGAAATCTCACAAAGAAATTTTATTTTTAAAGGAAACAAACGAACACATTGCCATTTGGGAAGGAGAAAAATTATCTAAAGAAAGGGCGTTGAAAACTTCTGGAATTAATACGGTTTATTGGCTACAAGATCTAGAAAAAGTGTTATTTGAATTAATGACACAAGCGGACAATATTTATATAAATACAAACGAATATTACAGAGCTCATACAGAAACAGAAACTCGAGAAGCAAGATTCGTAAAATGGTGTAAAGATAAATATCCTGGTCACACGTATGTACGAAGTCAACCTATATTACAACGATTACGATCTCTAAAAGAACCTGAAGAAATTGAACTCATTCAAAAAGCATGTGATATCACCAATAAAGGCTTTAGACGTGCATTAAAATCAACAAAACCCGGAGTATGGGAATATGAATTGGAAGCAGATTTCCTTTACGAATTTATAAGAAATAGAGCCAATGGGTTTGCCTACACTCCTATTATCGCTAGTGGATTTAATGCAAACATACTTCACTATATAGAAAATAACCACCAATGTAAAGAAGGAGAGGTTATTCTTATGGATGTTGGAGCAGCTTATGGAAATTATTCAAGTGACATGACTCGTTCTGTTCCTGTTTCTGGAAAATTCTCAGAAAGACAAAAAGACGTTTACAATGCTGTTTTAAGAATTAAAAAAGCCGCTGCTAAAATGTTGATTCCTGGAACCATCATTTCCGATTACCACGAAAAAATTGGGAATCTAATGGCTGAAGAACTAATCGGATTGGAATTAATTTCTAAAGAAGATATTAAAAATGAAAACCCAGACTGGCCCGCCTATAAAAAATTTTTTATGCACGGCACTTCCCATCACATCGGATTAGACACCCATGATTACGGAATACTAACAGATCCTATAAAAGCAGGAATGGTATTTACCGTGGAACCTGGAATTTATATTCCTGATGAAAATCTAGGGATTCGACTTGAAGATGATTATGTAGTTCAAGAAGTTGGTGAGCCAATAAATTTGATGAAAGATATTCCACTCGAAATTGAAGAAATTGAAGAAATTATGAATTAAGAAACCGGAGGTTAAAGTTCAAATCTTAGGCTAATTTATTGACATCAAAAAGATATAAGTATTTAAAATCATATAAAAAAACGCTGGTAAAGAAATCCAAACACCATCTTTTAATTTTATTCTTACTATAAGGCCAAATAACATCAGTAATGCGAGACCGAAAGATGAAATGGTTAAAATCTGATTAAATTTGAGTCCTACTATTAAACCTGTTGCTCCCAAAAATTGAAAGGTAATTATTATCAGACCAAATTTCTCTAAACCAAACCGTTTAAATTCCCTTTTCATGTTAAACGATTTAAAATAATAAATACTATATGCAAAAAAAGAGAAACTTGATACTAGAATGCATATTTTATATATGTCCATATTTGATTATTATATTGATTCTAATACTAGAAAAACACATAAAAGTAAAAGAATTAGTGAAGGCAGGTGCTTAATAAAAGGGTTCCTTGCTTTAAAGTGAAAATACTGAGCCGCTATCATAAATAGGCCCATAGCAATAGATGGTATAAAAACTAATGATGAATACCAAATCCCCACAACAAGCAATGTGGCTATTGAAATTTTACTAACTCCGACAAAATTTCGCGTTACATCACTTAATTCAAATTTTTTGAATTCATCAACGACATTATGAAATCTAAAAACCCATACATAAGCAACAGAAATTGCTATAGTCAATTGTACTAATCTTGTTAATTCTTCCATTTTATTGAATTTTAATAAATTTTTCCTACTCATATGGCTTTTCGGAATTCGCCTTATTCTAAAAAAGAGTTTATCTCTCTTTTGTAGTATCTTTTATATAATTGCACCGAAGGCATAGGCTAATCTTTATTCAAATGCAGATTAGGTATTGGATGTTTTTATTCTAAACCCTTTTTATAGGTGCTTATAGCTCTTTCTCTAGCCAATTTATGATCGACAATAGTGCTTGGATATGTTAACGAATCAAGTTCAGGAATCCATTTATTGATATACGATAATTGTGAATCAAACTTTTTAACCTGTGCTGTTGGATTAAATACTCTAAAATATGGGGCAGCATCACATCCCGTTCCAGCAGACCATTGCCAATTACCATTGTTAGACGAAAGTTCATAATCTAAAAGTTTAGTGGCAAAATAGGCTTCTCCCCATTTCCAATCTATTAGTAAATGTTTGCATAAGAACCCAGCGACCACCATTCGCACTCTGTTGTGCATATATCCAGTAGCATTTAATTCTCGCATTCCTGCATCAACTATGGGGTAGCCTGTTTTTCCATTTTGCCATTTTTCGAATTCTTCCTGATTATTTCTCCACTGTATACGGTCGTATTTCCTTTTGAAATTATTTGAGACCACATGTGGAAAATGATAAAGTATCTGCATAAAAAATTCTCGCCAAATCAGTTCACTTAAAAATATTTCATTAGATTTTGTTTTAGAAATAACTTCACGAATACTTAAAGTACCCATTCTTAAATGCGGTCCAAGTTTACTTGTTCCATTCAATGCAGGAAAGTTCCTTGTCTGATCATAATTTTCTAACTCGTCTAAATTGTAAGGCTCTACTTTTATAACAGAACGCACGAAATTAAGGTCAGACATAGTCGGGAATTTAAATTTAACTTTTACATAATTATTCCAACTATCAACAGGGTACTTAGAATTCTTTTGGTCAGCAAATAGTTGAAGCCATTTATTCTTGTATGGCGTGTAAATAGTATAAGGGGTATGGTCCTTTTTTACGACTTCGTCTTTGGAGAATATTACTTGGTCTTTTGATAAGAAAAGATTAATATGCTCGTCAGATAGAAGTTTCTGAACCATTGTATCTCTTTCTATAGCATATGGATCGTAATCTTCATTGGCAAAAACTGAAACTATGCAAAATTCATCTATTAATTGTCTCCACAAATCAATAGGCTTCCCTTGTAGACAGTAAATACTGCTTGCATGCTTATTTAAAGTAGTATTTAAAGTAGCAAGGGTGTCATAAATAAAAGTAAGCCTAGAATCATCCTTTGTAAGTTTGTCGGTAATTTCATTGTCAAAAATAAATATAGGTAATACCGGAATAGAACTTTTTAATGCTTTATGCAAGGCGTGATTATCAGAAAGGCGTAAATCTCTCCTAAACCAAAATATTGATATCTTTTCTTTGTAGGTTTTCATTTTATTTAATAGTTTCGACCATGAGCAGTGCCTCAAGTTAGTAATTTACTTTGCAATCAGGTTAAAAAACTAACAATTAATAAGAGACGCCTTTTACACTTCTCGAAGTGCCTTTAAATTCAAGTTTGTAACTTGCTGTTTTTTTTTAAAATAACCTGAATATTTATTATACCTTTATGTTTGAATATCCTCCACCTACAGGAAATACTTGACCAGTTACCCCTCATGATTTCTGTATTCATACGTATATAACTACTGCTGTAATATCTTTAGCATCTCCTAATTTCTTTAAAGGGTTTTTTGAGCCTGTAAGCTCGCTCTCTCAGAGAATATTTAAAAATTTACTCGTCAAATTCGTGTTTTTTAAACATGGAGCGATCGCATTTACTCCTATGGTTGAAGCCAATAATATCGACAAGGATCTAGTCAACCCTCCAATAGCAACTTCTAAAGTTGCAACTTGTAAATAGAAATTAAATCCATATTGAACTACAACTATTGAAAAGAATAAAATTGATGAATCTTGACTTTTTCTAATTTTCGTTAATAAATGTCGAATGATTTTAGTTGCACCCAAAACTTGTAACTTAAAACGATGAAATGACTTTAAATTGATACCTCCAGGACAATATCCTAATCCATGAATTTCTTCACGTAAATTATAAAGGCTTAAAGTGTCAGTCTTTAGATTAAACTTCATGTGTTTTACATTATGGAGGTCTTGTGTCACATTATCCTTGTATGCAGTCACTATGTTCACTTTTTGATTTTCAATCACATGGAATAACTCTTTGCCAATGTCTGAAGAACCTCCTATTATTACATAGTTTCTCGTTTGCTAGTATTTTCTTGAATTCTGTTAAAAATGAAAAATACGGCAAAATAAGACGATAATTTTCGGATAAAATTAGAGCATAACTTTTGTTTTTAACTTTTCAAAACTAAACAGATAACATTCTGAAGACAACAACGAACTATAGTTTATAAATACCATAGGTAAATCTTTTATCATTTTACCCACTTTTCATAGCCTTATTTACTCCAGCATCAATAATCAATAGAAATTGAAAAACATTCACTATCAATTACAATCTTACTATTATACATAAAGATTTTTTAGCTGTAACTAAATAATATTAACTACTTTATTTTTGTGCCTTCCCTAATTGCGAAAGCAAAAGCGATGCCGAAAATCAAAGTTATCAATCCTGCGAAATATGGTATTAAATCACTCATTTTTTTGTGTTGTTAATTAGTTTTAGATAGATTCCAAATGCTAATATTGAGGGAACCCAAAGTCCTATAAAAATTCCGTCCATTTTCTTTTCTTGAAAATAGAGTGTTTCGGCAAATATCAACGATAATAAGGCAGCAACGAACAGGAGCATGTCCACAATTGTAAATTTTTTAAACATTTTTTTTATTTAATTTGTTATGAAATTATTTTTACTACTTATCCATATCGGGATAATTTTAATTTTTAATCAAAAATATAAAAAAAAAAGGTCATTAGCCCTTAATAATAAGAATGATATAAACATTCGAGTTTCTAATTATTATAATTCAAGAGATAATTCATAAGATGACTGACTTCCTCTATTCTGGGCGCAGTCTATGGAAAATACGCTCTAGCTACTCGTAAAACCTCTTAAGAAATTAAGAGGTTTTTTTTTATAAAATTTAAACCACATGGTTCAGAATTTAAATTAATCTCCATAAATATTATGATTGAACCCTTTTAATCTCTCAAGTTATTGGGAGGGCAGGACTCGGAATGCTTTGTTTTTGGTATTAAAGGATTTATCTGATACAGTAGCGCTACGATTATTAAAAAAGTTTAAAATGGCTTCGTGATTTATTGGTATACATTTTTATAGGGTATCGTTTTGTGAAAGTTCATTTTGATAATTCCATCCAACTAAACAAATTCACTATTGGTCTCTACTTAAATACATCTGGACTAAAAAAAAAATAATGTTTATTTTTAAAATAGTATTGATTAATTAAATAATTATCTGTATTTATTCCTAATCCGATTAAAATATCATATATTTAATTGATTTTTATATGATTAGCAATGACTATATTTAGTTTTAGAGTTCACTTTACGGATGAAAAGAGTTGGAGGTTGTATTTTAAAGTCAAGGTACTTAATGAGTTTGTTTTTAAACGAAATAGAAGGTACTTCGGAGAAAAAATATTCTGTATAACGTCAGCAAAAAGTGAACTAATTATCACTTTAATATAAGAGATAGGTTTTATTATTTTTACAAACCTTTAAATCTTAAATGATGAAAAACAAGAAAAGTGCCAGTGCTTTAATTAGCGACTTAAAACGTAAGACAAGAAAAGCTTACAATTCAGAAGACAAAATCAGGATTATTATTGAAGGAATGCGTGGTGAAACGACCATTGCAGAATTGTGTCGAAAAGAAAGCATCCATCAAGCTAATTACTACAAATGGTCCAAAGATTTCATGGAAGCAGGAAAGCGCAGGCTAAATGGAGATACGATGCGAGAAGCTAACACATCGGAGGTTCACGAACTCAAAGGTGAGAATGGTACTTTAAAAGAGTTGGTTGCAGAGCTTTCTCTAGAAGTTCGGTTTCTGAAAAAAAACTTACGTGGAGACGAGTAAAAAGAGAGAAGTATATGCACTATAGTCAATCAGAAAAGTACGAAATGATACAACTTGTTGAGCAGTCTGATCTTGGAATAAACCGAACACTCAAAGAGCTTAAAATCAATAAGACAACCTTTTATAATTGGTATAATTTATATACCCAAAAAGGCTTTGAAGGTCTAGCTCGTAAGAAATCAGAGAGAGTTGGGACGTGGAATAAGATAAATATCGTCGATAGAGACAAAGTAGTTGAAATTGCGTTAGAAAAGCCTGAGTTATCTTCTAGGGAGGTTGCTTGGCATATTACGGATAATTACAACTATTATATCAGCGAGTCAAGTGTCTATCGGATTTTAAAGGAAAATGGATTCATATCATCGCCTTCATTTAGAATAATGAGTGCTTCGGATAGTTTTCACGATAAAACAACTGCCGTGAATCAAATGTGGCAAACTGATTTTACTTATTTCAAAATATTTGGTTGGGGTTGGTATTATTTATCAACTATTTTGGATGATTACAGTCGTTACATTGTTACATGGAAGCTTTGTTCAACAATGAGAGCAGAAGATGTCACCAATACAATCGATGCAGCTATTGCATTTTCTGGAGTTAATGAAAAATCAATGCCTAGGTTGTTGTCAGATAATGGGTCTTGTTACATCTCACACGAGTTAGCAGACTATATCGGAGAGAAAAATATGAAACATATCAGAGGAAGACCATTACATCCTCAAAATCAGGGCAAAATTGAACGTTATCATAGATCAATGAAAAACATTGTAAAACTTGATAATTACTTTAGCCCTGGACAATTAGAAGAAAAAATGAAAGAATTTGTTCAGTATTACAATTATGAACGCTATCATGAATCTTTGAAAAATGTAACTCCAGCAGAAGTATATTTTGGAACAGCCGAAAGAAAATTAAGAAAACGCAAAATGACAAAAAATAGCACTTTGAAAGCTAGAAAAAAACAGTATCAAAATTTTTAACTAAATTAGCAGAAACCTCTCTTAAATTTTGAGCGAAAAAGTTCATTTTTATTTGACTACATACAGCTGTAAATCTTACTATGATACCAAACTAAAAAAAGGACGAATTAACGTCCCTTTTCCATTTCATATATATAACTAAGGCATAAATTAATTATGACGGAACTATCGAAAAACGTAACCATGAACCTTCTTTAAGGTCGTTAACTTATCATCCGTATTTACAAGCAAAGAAATATTATTATTACTTCCTCCATAAGATATCATGCGAACATTTACATCTTGTAATACTTGAAATAATTTATAGGTATCTTGATGATATATAATAGAATTCCCAACCAAACAAACGATACTTTGATTTTGATCTACTTCTACTAAAGCAAATTTATTTAATTCCTCAACAATTGAATCTAAATGAGTAGCGTTATCAATTGTTAATGAAACTGCAATTTCGGATGTTGTGACCATATCAATCGAAGTTTCATACTTTTCAAATATCTCAAATACCTTTTTCAAAAAGCCATACGCCAAAAGCATACGTGCCGATTTTATTTTAATAGCGGTAATATTATCCTTTGCTGCTATCGCTTTAATTCCCTCTTCGTGAACCTCACTTGTAATTAATGTGCCATAAGACTCCGGAGACATCGTGTTTTTTAATCGAACTGGAATATCAAACTTACGCACTGGCATCACTGTTTGTGGATGTAATATCTTTGCCCCAAAATAAGCCAATTCAGCTGCTTCGTCAAACGACAAGTCAGAAATTGCATGTGTATTCTCTACGCAGCGAGGGTCGTTATTATGAAAACCATCAATATCTGTCCATATTTGAACCTCATCAGCATTGATGACAGCACCTATAATAGTAGCCGTATAATCACTTCCCCCTCTTTCTAAATTTGAAATTTTACCATCAGCATCCAAACAAATGAACCCTTGTGTAATGTAAATATCTGCTGGAAGCATTTCATCAATAGCACGATTTAAATTTTGAGCGATATAAAAATTATCTGGCTCCTTATTTCTATCAATACGCATAAAATCTAATGCTGGTAGCAATCGAGCGTTTAAGCCTTCTTGCGTTAGGAAACGACTAAAAATAAACGTTGAAAGCAATTCACCTTGCGAAACAATTTGATTGTATAGTAACTCCGAATATGACTCATTTAAACATGATCGTAAAAAATCGAAAACACTATCAATATAATTACCTACTTCTTGACTTAAAGAAGATTGGTTTAACAATTCGCTGATAGTTTTATTATATTTTATATATAATTCGTCTAAACTTTTATTTCCCTCTTTAATTTCGTTATTTCTGACATTTTCAGAAAGTGCAACCAAGGCATTTGTAGTTCCAGACATTGCCGATAAAACAACTACTTTCTTACCACTGGTCTTGATGATATTTTTAACGTTGGTCATATTCTCAACCGATCCTACAGATGTTCCTCCAAATTTTAATACTAACATTTCTCTAATTTTGATTGACGAAGATACTCTGATACACCCTACTACCTATATAAATAAAAAAATTATACTATTTTTGTACAAAATGTTAAATATTTAACAAATGCGAACAATCGCCTCCTGTGTTGAAGAAATATTAGTCGCACAACCCTTTTTGGAAGAAGCCTTATCTAGAAGTATCATTAATTACTCTGCGCTAGCCGAGGAGTTACAACGCCCTATTGGAGCCATGCTTCGAAAGGAAGTTAAATCTGGTGCTATTATGATGGCATTACGTAGATATAATCCGCCAAAAGATTTAGGAAGCTCGCTTAAATTAAAGCGCGTACTACAAAATTTAGGAGATATCACCGTACGATCTAATCTCACAGATTTTACGTATAAAAATTCGAATACACTTATTGATAGCCATTCAAAAATATTGGAAGAAATAAGAGACAAGTCCAATATATTTTATGGCTTCACCCGAGGAATACATGAGAGTAATTTAATTATTTCTAGTTCTGAAAAAACAATTGTCACGGAAAGTTTTAAAGAGGAAAATCTGATTGGAGTTCAAGCAAATCTATCGGCCATTGGTATCCTTTTACCTAAAGAAAACTCAAAAATAACTGGGCTTTATTACCAAATATTTAAACGTTTGGCTTGGGAAGGAATCGCTCTTTATGAAGTGATTTCAACCACAAATGAGTTTACCATATTGGTTGAAGATTATCTTGTTGACAAAGCTTTTTCCGTTATTAAAAGATTGAAGAGTTAACTGTAAAAATAACTTGATTTCTTAATTTTAGTCTTTTTAAATAGCATTCATGTCCAATTTTTTCGAATACAAAAACATTCAAGTTAACTACTCCTCCATTGGCAAGGGCTCCGTCATTGTTTTACTGCATGGTTTTCTCGAAAACAGTTCGATGTGGAAGGGGCTATTACCTCTCCTTTCAAAAAAAAATAGAATCATTACCATAGATTTATTAGGACATGGAAAGACGGAAAACCTCAGCTATATACATACTATGGAAGAGCAGGCCAACATGGTGAATTATGTTCTTACTAAATTAAAACTTAGAAAGTTCAACTTTGTAGGGCATTCTATGGGTGGTTATGTGGCACTTGCTTTTGCTGTTTTATTTCCAGAAAAAACCAAAAGTATTTGCTTATTAAATTCAACAGCTTATTCCGACTCAAATGAAAAAAAAGCAAGCAGAGATAGAGCTATAAAAGCGGTAAAACAAAATTATAAAACGTTTATACGAATTTCAATTCCTATGTTATTTTCTGAACAGAATAGAGACGAACTAAAACCAAAAATAGATAGGGTTACATCAGAAGCTCTAAAAACCTCCAAACAAGGAGTTATTGCAGCACTTGAAGGAATGAAAATACGCCATGATTACACCTCCCTTTTATCAAACGATAAAATAAAAATAGTTTTGATTTTGGGTGAAAAAGATACCGTGCTAGATTTCAATACTCATATTCAACAAATAAAGAATACCAATATCAAATGGCATAAAATTAAGCATGGACATATGTCTCATATAGAAGCAAAAGAAGATGTCGTTTCAATTATTAAAAAATTTAGGTAATTTGTACTATAAAATAATATCAATTTATAAATTTTTTAATCATGAAACGTCCATGTATAAAGATTTATGCACCCAAGGAAATGACTATTATGGATGAACCATGTGACAAATGAAAAATATTAAATATAGACACATGAAAGAAGTAATAATACTATTTCTCTCCATATCTATTTTTACGTCCATTGATATGGTTGCTCAATCAAAAAAAGAATTGAGAAAAAAAAAAGAAAAGAAACATACCTAGAAACTATAAAGGCACTAGAAAGCGACAAATACATTTTTGGAGAAAATTGGGCATCATCCAGGAGTGGTAGAAGAGTTCCTATTGCTGTCGACAGATACACCATGTCAATGAATGGCACAAAAACTTCTGCTGACCTCCCATTTAATGAGTAATCTTATGGAGCCGCAGCCTACACTGGTAGCGATATAAAGTTTGAAGGGTGAATTTCTGACTTTGAAATTAAATAGAAAGGACAAAAAAAAATAAACTTACTCTCAGTTTCAAAGTCAAAAATGACTCAGAATATTTTGACATAGCGCTTAACATATAAGGAAGCGGAATTAGCAGCCTTCAAATTTAAAGTAGTTCTAGATCAAATATATCTTATGATGGAGACGTAAAAGAAATGAAAGAAAAAAGCAAAGAATAATTATTCTTTATCAAAGGAATTCCATCCTTGAGCGGTTAGTGGAACATGTTGATTTGCTCTAGTCACTAAATTCATACCCGCATTTTTATCGGTCATGTGACCAATTACGGTAAGATGAGTGTTTCCTTTTATTGTAAGGAAATCTTTTTGAGAAATTGTAAACAATAACTCATAATCTTCTCCCCCACTCAAAGCAACCATGGTTGAATTTATCTCAAACTCCTCACAAGCAGAAATCATTTGAGGATCTAAAGGGATTTTCTCCTCATACAAATTACAACCAACTTCTGATGCTTTACAAAGATGAATTATCTCAGAAGACAACCCATCAGATATATCAATCATAGACGTTGGCTTCACTTCTAATTGTTTCAACAATTCAACAATATCTTTTCGCGCTTCAGGTTTCAATTGACGCTCCACTAAATAGGTGTAATTCTCTAAATCTGGCTGAGAATTTGGGTTTACTTTAAAAACTTCCTTTTCTCTTTCTAATACTTGTAACCCCAAATATGATGCTCCTAAATCACCAGAAACTACCAATAAATCATCCACTTTAGCCCCATTTCTATAAACTATATCTTCTGCATTCGCTTCACCAATTGCAGTTATACTTAGTAACAAACCAGTAGTTGAAGAAGTTGTATCTCCTCCAACCAAATCAACTTGATAACTAGCACAAGCCGATTGAATACCTGCATATAATTCTTCCATTGCCTCTAAAGGAAATCTATTTGATATCGCAATCGAAACCGTAATTTGCGTTGCATTTCCATTCATGGCATACACATCAGACAAATTGACCATTACTGCCTTATATCCTAAATGTTTCAAAGGCACATATGACAAATCAAAATGAACACCTTCAATCAATAAATCCGTAGTAACTAGAATTTGCTTATTCTCAAAATTTAGAACAGCGGCATCATCACCAACCCCCTTTTCAGTTGATTCATTATGAATTTTAAAGTATTTAGTAATATGTTTTATTAAACCAAATTCACCTAAATCTGAAATGGAAGTTCTCTGTTCATTTTTATCTTGTAACATATTTGACGAATAATTTTAATTAAGAAATGGATTCTAAATTAGAGCTACAAAATTCTATAAATTTTATCAAAGTAGCATCATTTTTTTTAAATTGAATTATTCCTGACTTTTTTACGACCAATAAAAATATAAATACTATTTACTAAAAACAGTCGGATACATTGAACCATTGATTAACTCTATTTAATTATCTAATTTAACAATATACATAGATGATAAATGTCATATTTTGTCACTACCTTTGTACCCCATTTAAAATTAATCTGTATTTTATATATAATTATGATAAAAGTATCAGAAATAGCAAAAAAAAAAGTCATTCAGATGATGTCAGAAGATGGTTTCGATGCAAACAATGACTTTGTTCGTGTTGGAGTTAAAAGTGGCGGTTGTTCTGGGCTTTCTTATGATTTGAAATTTGACAAAAATAAGTCTGAAGGAGACAAAGTTTTTAAAGACAATGGAGTTCAGATTATTGTTGACAAAAAAAGTTTTCTATACTTAGTTGGAACCACCTTAGAATATTCTGGAGGTTTAAACGGAACAGGGTTTGTATTTCAAAATCCGAATGCCAATAGAACTTGTGGTTGTGGCGAATCGTTTTCACTTTAATTTATAAATCAACATTATGTCAAAGTATACGGAAGACGACCTAAGAGAAGAACTTGCAACGCAAGAATATGAGTATGGTTTTTATACTGATATAGAATCAGACACCTTTCCAAAAGGGTTAAATGAAGATATAGTTCGTGCTATTTCTAAAAAGAAAAATGAACCAGAATGGATGACCGAATGGCGTTTAGAGGCTTTTCGTATTTGGGAAGGAATGAAAGAGCCAGATTGGGCAAATGTAAATTACCCTAAGCCTGACTTTCAAAATATTGCATATTATTCCGCACCGAAATCTGTAGACCCTAATAAAACATTAGACGATGTAGATCCAGATTTAATAGCGATGTATAAAAAATTAGGAATTTCTACTGATGAACAAAAAAAGATGAATAATGTCGCAATGGATATTGTGGTAGATTCTGTTTCTGTAGCGACAACATTTAAAGCGACTTTGGCTGAAAAAGGTATCTTATTTATGCCGATTTCTGAAGCAATACAGCAGCATCCTGATTTGGTAAAAAAATATATGGGAACAGTTGTTCCTAAAACGGATAACTTCTACGCAGCCTTAAATTCTGCCGTCTTTACGGATGGATCTTTTTGCTACATTCCAAAAGGTGTAAAATGCCCCATGGAATTATCTACTTATTTCAGAATTAATGAAGGCGGTACAGGTCAATTTGAGCGCACACTTCTAATTGCCGATGAAGGAAGTTATGTAAGTTATTTAGAAGGTTGCACTGCACCAAGTCGCGATGAAAACCAATTGCACGCTGCAGTTGTGGAATTGATTGCCATGGATGATGCAGAAATTAAGTATTCGACTGTTCAAAACTGGTATCCTGGAGATAAAAATGGAAAAGGTGGTGTATTCAACTTTGTAACAAAAAGAGGGATTTGCCATGACAGTTCTAAAATTTCTTGGACACAAGTAGAGACAGGAAGCGCGGTTACTTGGAAATATCCAAGTTGTATTTTAAAAGGAGATAATTCGGTAGGTGAATTTTATTCAATTGCTGTTACAAACAATTACCAACAAGCCGATACTGGAACAAAAATGATTCATCTTGGCAAAAACTCTAAGAGTACAATCATTTCTAAAGGAATCTCCGCTGGAAAATCTCAAAACTCTTATAGAGGACTCGTTCAAATTGGATCGAGAGCAGAAAACGCACGTAATTTTTCACAGTGTGATTCATTGCTAATGGGAAATAAATGTGGTGCACATACTTTTCCTTATATCGAATCAAAAAACAAATCGGCTAAAATTGAGCATGAAGCAACTACAAGTAAAATTGGTGAAGACCAATTATTCTATTGTAACCAAAGAGGCATTGAAACAGAAAAGGCAATAGCTTTGATTGTAAATGGTTTTAGCAAAGATGTGTTGAATAAGTTACCAATGGAATTTGCCGTAGAAGCACAAAAATTATTAGAAATATCATTAGAAGGATCAGTGGGTTAATTTGTTGAATTGTTCATAAATAAAAATGCAAACGATTAAACGACTACACAAATCATCATATTAGGAATGTTAGAAATAAAAAATTTACACGCAGAGATAGAAAATAAAGGAATTCTGAAAGGAATTAATTTAAATGTAAAAGCGGGAGAAGTTCATGCAATCATGGGGCCAAACGGTTCTGGGAAAAGTACATTAGCTTCAGTAATCGCTGGAAACGAAACGTTTGTAGTTACTAAAGGAGATGTTATTTTAGAAAATAAAAGTATTCTAGAATTATCTCCTGACGAAAGAGCTCATAAAGGAGTTTTTATGAGTTTTCAGTATCCTATTGAAATTCCAGGAGTTAGTACAACAAACTTTATTAAAACGGCGATAAACGAAAAACGTAAAGCGAATGGCATGGAAGATTTACCTGCTAAAGATATGCTAAAGTTAATTCGTGAAAAGTCTGCTTTGTTAGAAATGAATCGTAAGTTTTTATCACGATCATTGAATGAAGGGTTTTCAGGTGGTGAGAAAAAGCGTAACGAAATTTTTCAAATGGCCATGTTAGAACCTAAACTTGCCATATTAGATGAAACTGATTCTGGATTAGACATTGATGCCTTAAAGGTTGTTGCCAATGGCGTAAACAAACTTAAAAGTGCAGAGAACGCAGTCATACTTATTACACACTATCAGCGCTTACTCGACTATATTGTTCCAGATTTTGTTCATGTTCTTCACAACGGAAAAATTGTAAAATCTGGAGGCAAAGAATTGGCCTACGAGCTAGAGGAAAAAGGGTATGATTGGGTTAAAGACATATAAAAGATGGAATTACAAGAAAAATTAATATCATCTTTCATGGTTATGGAAAACCTTGGAAAAGTAGATTTAGATTCTAGTATACACGATATTAGAACGAAAGCCATGGCTTCTTTTGAAAAAGAAGGTTTCCCTACAAAAAAAGATGAAGAATGGAAATACACCTCTTTAAAGTCAGTTTTAAATCACGATTATAGTGTTTTTCCGAAAGAAGAAAGTGATATTGAATTTAAAGACGTAAAAAAGTATTTTTTACATGAAATTGAATCTTATAAAGTTGTTTTTGTTGACGGCATTTATAGTTCCTATTTATCTGAAACTACGCATGACGGCTTTGATATCTGCCTGATGTCTTCAGTTTTGAAAAAACCTCAATACCAACTAGTTTTAGACAACTACTTTAATAAAATTGCGCAAAATAATAATAGCCTTACAGATTTAAATACTGCGTTTACCATAGAAGGTGCTTATATACATATTGGCAAAAATAAAATTTTACCGAAGCCTATTCAAATCGTAAATTTCTATACTGGAGGTGAAAAAGATATTTTATTACAACCTAGAAACCTTATTATTGTTGGAGAAAATTCACATGTTGAAATTATTGAACGCCATCAAAGCTTGAGTAATAATACTGTTTTAACCAATGCTGTTACTGAAGTTTTTGCTGGAAAACGAGCTATTGTCGATTATTACAAGATTCAAAATGATCGTGAAAACGCCTCTTTAATAGATAGTACTTTTGTTCAACAAAAAGAAAGTAGTATCGCTTCGGTTAACACCTTTTCTTTTGGAGGTAAATTGACTAGAAACAATGTTGAATTCTTTCATGAAGGCGAGCGCATAGAATCGCATATCAATGGTATCTCTATTTTAGATAAAAAGCAGCATGTAGATAATCATACCTTAATGCATCATAAGTCTCCCAATTGTGAGAGTTTTGAATTATATAAAGGAATTTATGATGACGCCTCAACAGGAGTTTTTAATGGCAAAGTAATTGTTAATCGAGAAGCACAGAAAACAAATGCTTTTCAACAAAACAATAACATATTAATAGGAGATAAAGCAACAATCAATTCAAAACCACAGTTAGAAATATTTGCAGATGATGTGAAATGTTCACATGGGTGTACTATTGGGCAATTAGACGAAAGTGCTCTATTCTATATGCAATCTCGCGGAATTCCAACCAAAGAAGCAAAGGCTTTATTACTATATGCTTTTGGAAATGAAGTGGTGGAGAAAATTAAAATTCCAGAGTTAAAAACTAGAATCACAAAATTAATCGCAAACAAATTGAATGTTAAACTAGGCTTTGATATGTAGTTTATTTGAGATCAATTTAGTGTCGATAGAATTTGAGCCAACAAAATATTGTTGGCTTTATTTTTTAATTCAAACTCAACAACGGCTTCTATTTCATTCTCTTTTACGGGTCTCTTTTTCAACAGTTCTTTCGTATTATTATAATTAACCCCCATCCGAACAATCACCAATTCTTTAGATGGAATAATAAAAACATACTGACCTTGATAACCGCTAGCCATGTACATGTCCTTTGGAACGTCTATCAAATGACCTCCAGCATTTAGCCAAAACTGCGCGCCATATATTCCTTTCGATCCATTTGTTGGGGTAGCAGTATACTTTACCCAATCTTCACTTAAAATTTGTTTCCCATTCCAATTGCCTTTATTCAAATAAAGTAAGCCGAATTTTGCCCAGTCCCTTGTATTTGCCCATGCATATGAAGACGCCACATAATTACCCGCCAAATCTGCTTCAAGCACCATAGAATTCATCCCTATTTTATCAATCAATTCGGCGTACCAAAAATCAAGATATTCTTGATGCGACTTTAACTGCTGCCTTAAAATACCAGATAGTAAATTTGTAGTTCCTGAAGAATAATTCCACGTTTCATTTGACTTCCCAATTAAAGGCTTCTTTAATTGAGGTTTTGTCATATCCGATGCTACATACAGCATTTCCGTAACATCGCAAATCTTAGTATAATCTTCTTCCCACTCCAACCCACTATTCATTTGTAACAAGTTATTAATGGTTATTTTTGAACGCCCATCATTCTTCCATGATTCAATTGGCGCGAAATCGTCTTTCCCAATTCTTCCTTGCTGCTCCATAACACCATATACTGCACTCAGGATACTTTTGGACATAGACCATCCTAACATCTTAGAATCTTTATCAAAACCATCAGCATACTTCTCCGCTATAATTTGATTCCTATACACTATTAACAAAGAACGGGTAGTATTCGTTTCATCATTCTCATTAAAATAATCGACAACTACCTTCTCCAAATCATCATAATTAACGTTTGAGAAGATAGTGTCTTTTTGAGGCAAATCACCATAGGGAAATTCTAAATTATTCGCAACTCGCTGCCTATTCGGACTTAAATATGGAATATCAGGATCAAATCCATCATTCGTAACCACCGTTCCTAATCCTTTTCTATAAATCGCTTTTCTTTCTTGTAAACCAAAGACCGAAGTGCTCACCGATTTGTCCTGAAGATCCACTTCATTCTTAGCCCACGTAATTGGCGAAAAATCACTATCAGATTCTTCAATAGACCATTGTGTTCTTTCTGCAACAAAAATTCCCGAAGCCACCCATTTTGCGGATAAACCAGATATAATAATAAATTTTTGAAAATTTGTACACCCCAAATAACCTATAACTAGGATAAAAAGAAGTGCCGTATATTTTAAAAGTTTACGCATTAAAATTCCAATTGATTGTAACAAAAATAAACCATAAAACTTTACATTTTGATTATTTTTTGTTGTTCTTTCCTAAATCCATTGCAAGTTTTCTAAAAACATGAAAACGTTTCAAAATAAAAACCAATACAACGAAAAGAATTCCAACACCTAGTAATAATAAACTTGCATTGGATTTTTCTGGAGGAGTTAATTTTCCATAATACATAAATGGAGCCCAATAATAAGGTGATTTCTTGCTATTACTAATTGATCTATCGTGCAAATAGTTCAATTTAGAATCGTGGTTTGCGGTATATAACGACGCATGGTTTCTATACTGCTTGTAAAAAGACTCCATAATCATTGATGTCGATTGGTCATTTATTTTCCACAATGAAAATAGAATATTTTGAGTACCTGCATATTGAAATCCTCGAGCAATGCTCATGGCACCTTCCCCTTTTTGCAATTTACCTACACCTGTTTCACAGGCACTTAAAACCACTAATTCCGGATTTAAATCAAGACTATACAATTCGTTCAGATATAATTTTTCATCATAAAAATCAATACTCGCTGGGGTGATATAATCACCACTATTGGCATGTGTTGAAAGATGTAATATTCCATATTTCGAACTATTTTCTTTAAAACTGCTTTTAGTGGCTTCGTCTCTCATCAATAAGGTAGCATTCATCGCATTTTCTATAGCCTTAGCTTCCTCTATTGAATGTGTCAATTGCTGATTGGTGTTATCAAATACCGGAAAAATACCTAATAAATTCTTATCGCCTTGAGTCTTATAATCTTTCAAATAAAACTCCACGCTTGAATTATAAACTACCTTTTTACGCTTCAAGAAAAAAGGCATCTTTGAAAAATTCATGGTTTCTGTGCGCTCCGTTAGTAATGCTTCAAAAGGAATAAAATTTAGCAATCCATCTGGGATAATCATTAAATTTTGAGTAGACGAAACATTTTTCAAATTCAATGATTGAAAGGTTTCAAACGCCTGAGTTGAGTAGTTACTTACATCATTATTTATAGATGCTGCATTATCAAAAAAACCAATGAAATTTGAGACATCCTCTGTAACCTCATCGCTCAATTCAATTCTATAAAATGAGGCTTTTTCGGCACTAATAACAAATTGATATAACCCTCGTTTGCCATAAAAATATTCGACCAAGGTAACCTCATCTTGTTTCAAGCGAGCTTTCAATTTATCTATTGAAATCTCATTTCCTTTTGATGACGGATACTTCTTTAAGATTTCATTTTTAACTGCTTTTAATTGAATATTATTCTCGCTTAATTGCATCGCCAGAGTATTTAAAACAACCATGCTCGACTTACCCATCCGCTCTTTTATCAATTCATTTGTTAAAGATTCTTGCTCTTGAAGTAACTCTTGTTCTTTTTCAAGAACCTCAACATTAGGATGTTCTTGAAGTACGAATTTTTTTTGCAATATTTCTTTTAGAACAGACGCCTTACTATTTTCAGCATATTGAAAAGCACTTATTAGAAACCCTTCATCCTTCAATTTTAAATAGTGTTCATACAGTAATTCAATACATTTTTCGCTGCGAATTCTATTGGTGATCTGATTTAAAATTTTAGTTTCTTGAGAAGAAATATTTTCACGTAACAAATCGGCTACATAGAAACTCAAGTTGTAATATTTAATTGCTATTTCTAAATCTGTTTGAAGGTCACCAATCAAATCAAAAATATCTATAAACGTATTTTCTGAATATAGATCTTCCCGATTCGGAATGCCATCTCCTTTAAAATTTGGCAACAATGATTTCATAGCCATTGACAAACTATGCAATACATCTTCCTTTTTCTTTACTTTTAAAAACAGATCCGATTCATACACATAAAATTTCGCCAGCCTTCTTGCGGTGATATCTTCTTGTTTAAAAAATAACTTTTTAGATTGCTCGAAATTGTTTTCTGCTGCACGAAAATCACCATTTTGCAAATCCAATTGCGATCTCTTTAAAAAGTAATTATACGTATTGGTTTTTGGAATCTTGTCTACCGTTAAAACTTGTCTCAATGCAATCTGACTATCTGTTTTTATATTTCTCAACTTTTCTATTTGAATAGCATTTGCAGTTGCCGATTTCAAAGCATCTGTAATATTATTCACAACATCTCGATGCTTCCCAAGACTTTGATATACTATAGAAAGGTTGATTATTGCTGCATTTATTTGAGTTTGACTTCCTTTTTTTTTTGCTAAAGACAAATACAGTCGAATCGTGTTTTCTGCGTTGGCATAGTCTTTAGAAACCGTGTAGAGTTCTCCTAGGGGTTTTAAACAAAATTCAATAATATCATACCCCGATAATTGGTACTTCGAATATCGATTCCAAGCATCTTCATAAGCGATAATTGCTTTATTAAAACTGCTTTTGTTCTTTAAATAATATGCTTTATTACATTGCAGAAATACAAATGCTAGCTGCTCCCCTTTCGTTGAAACTTGAGTTTGAACAATTTTTGCTTTTTCGTTTAAAATTTGAAATGATGCTTGATTTTGATTCTCAATAAAAGATACTGTTGCTGAATAAATCTCTTCCTCTAGTTGCTGTGAAAAGACAAAACAACCAAAAAACAAGAATATATAAATCAGGCTACTTTTTAACATATCATATTAAAACTTCCAAATAGCATACAGTTGCCAATAGTTACGTTCATTTTCAGAATTTAAAACATAGCGGGCCCCAACACTCGGACCAATTCTTGCAAAACCTCCTGTAATTTCGAATAACAATCCAGCTTTAAAATTAGTGAATGACTCGGTAGTTTCATTAACTTGCATCCTACTATCAATTAAAAAATCGGCTCTATCTCCTTCAAAGTCTTCGATTAAAATGCTCTCATTCTGTTTTTCGCTAATATTTATATTTGCCTGTATCCCTGCTCCAACTCCAATATAATTATTAATATTATATCTAACCAGTACTGGGACTTCCCAATTAATAGATTCATAACTATTTGAAGTGGTTCTACGCTGCAACTGTTTAAATCCCCGGGCACCACCTGTAAATTCCTCAAAAATAGTAACTTTACTAGTGTAAGAATTAAAACTATTCAACCATTCCACTTGCCAATACCAGCGATATGATTTGTACGGCGAAATCGTTGCGCCTATAAAATAACTTGTAGACGCCTCTAATTCGGGATAATAATTATATCCCACCTTTGCACCAATTGAAATTCCAGGAATAAATCGAGTTGTAGAATAATTGGTCATGATTGGATCATTTTTATCAAAAACTATGGCTGTCTGACTTTTCGTATTCTTCTTATGAAAATCCTTTCCAAACTTAATACTATACTTTACAAATCCCTTTGTAGAGTCTTTATCCATTACTCCTTTTTGTTCGCTTCCGGGTAAATAAATGTTTTTAAACGTAAATATTACTTGAGAATCTGTAAAAATCGTGTCCAAACAACTGTATGCTACTTTTTGCTTCGGACAAATCTCACATTTCGGATACATATCTTCCACTTTTAAAGTTGACTTATCAAACATATCTGGCAAATCTGTTTCTAAGCGAATTGTTCTTGCCGGACCTTCCCCATTATTCTGAAATCTAATTTTGTATTTTAACCGCTTAAATCGAACCAATCGATAGTTCATAAACGTTCCATTTGAAGCCATTTTATTTGGGTCATGCGAAGTCACAATTTCCATCTCCATGTCTTTTACTTGATGATTATCGTAATTTCTATCTGGAACATATACGCCTCGAATTGAAATTATAGCACTGGTATCTTTCAACATTTCCTGTGGCGTTTCCATTGTTAAAAACACGTTTCGCTCTTCATTAGGCTGGATATCATTAAATTCTAAAATATTCCAATTTTTATAATATACTTTTGAGTCTTCAAGGGTTAAGGGTAAATTTGTTTTGTTTATCGTATCTAATTCTTGAGAATTATAGGTGACCATCCCACCATTAGAAGTCGCCATTAACATCTGATTATCATCCAAGTCATTTGCATAGACAAACGATTCTTCATCTTCAATTATTTGCTCATTGTGATACATTCTCGTATCCTTAATATTAAAATTATTATCCTTGTATTTTTGTTCGTTATAAAAAAGGTAAATCTTACCATTCGCTACAAAGTCCTTCGGGTTCTTATAGCTCATCACAACTACTATTTCTTCGTTTGGAATAGGCTCTCGATTTCGTTTTAGGGTGAAATCCTCATACATAGATGAAGTGTCATTATAATCATTTTCTTCTGACATTACCGTTACTTTTTTTGGCCTTGTCGTTGGAGGTTTTCCCGTATCATAATTATTAGTAGCCCATAATTTTACATTGTATTCTCCTATGTTTCTATAAGTATGTTTTGGTAGAGAATCGGTACTATAATGACCATCACCAAATTCCCAAAAATAAGTATAAAATGCTTTTGGTGCTCCTGCAATTTGATTCAATGGTGGAGCAATTGGAGAGAATTCAAGGGTATTTCCTGAGAGTTTAGATTCAATCGTTACTGATCTTACAATTGAATCAGTCGAAAATTTTTGTTGTGAATATGTTGTCATCGCGACAAAAAAAGCGATTATCACTTGGAGTTTTATTTTCATGATTTTGAAATATAATTTAAATATACAAAAAGCGATGAAATCAATCATCACTTTTTGCAAAACTGGGGTTTCTTTTTCATGCACCCATCATTATTATTTTTTATTCGTCACATACTATTCGCTATTAATTATTTCCTTGGAGGGATAAAAAGTTAAACATGCTCCTTTCGTATTCCTTATGGCAATCCGTTAATTGATGCAACTAATACTGCTTCAATATCTGAACTCGTTTCTCCATCTGTAAATGTGATGATTCCGTTATTTACAATCGTTACCGCCTTGATAGCATATTTCCATAGCCCGTTGTCTTCTGACACAAATATTACATGACATTCTAATCCGATTGGAATTTGTCCATAATGCTCACTGAATAATTTAGTTCCAGGATCATAAGTGTCCATATTTGCTAATCCGGTTTCTTCACCATCATAAGACAAGTAAACACTACTATTTTCATTATCGTATCCTTCTGGAACAGCGATTTGCAATGTTGTTTTTGGTCTCGGATCATTATAAAATCTATCTACGTTAGACCATCCAAATTGATCAAGAAAAGCGTAATATTGTCCGCCTTCAGCAAAAACACCTCCTTGATTTCCTGCAGGGTCAGCGTTTACTTCTCCCCACTCTAAATTATCGTCTTCATCAATTATTCCATTCCATAAGCTCATCGCTGGATCAGTTCCACCGCTAAGAGCAGACGGCACAATCAACTGAATTGAACAATTAATATCCAAATCTTCACCATTCTGAGTGGCGTTTATAAAGAACTCCCCTCCCGAAATCAACATCGCTTTATCTCCGTTTGGCAATAAACCCATCGTTGGTTTATTAGTAATAAGCATGTTTCCTTTTTCAAATAATTCTACGAATTCTAAAACTACACTTCCTGCAACAGCAGACCCATTATTAGAAAGACACGTTCCGTTAATTGTTAATTGAACGCCTTTTACTGAAGTAAATGTTGTTGAACCATCTTCAGCATTGAATTGAAATTCTTGTGTTAAATTTTCTAATGCCGCTTCTTTTAAATTTTGAAATTCTTGAGCCGTTGGTGGCGTTTCAATAAATATATCATCATTCTCATTTTTGTTACAACTAGTTAAAATTAAAGTTGCCATTAAAATTGTTCCTAAAGTGTTTTTTAAAATTTTCATAATTTCTAAGTTTTTATTGTTTTAAAATTTGTTTTACACCCTTATATAAATTGATGCGTTATTTTGTTACCCTTTTTTTGAAAAAAAATTATATTTTTTAAATTTTACTACTGAAACTAATAAGTAAAAATTTTATTATAAGAATGTTAAGCTCTTTAGAAAACCTCTAAAATAAAAAGACTTGACTGTCCTGCAAGGTCTGAGTGATCTTGTAAGTATTTCTAAAAGACCTATATGGTTTTTAAAACTTCTCAGAATAAGTATGCGACTCTAATAATCTTGATCGGACTATAAACAACTCACGACGGAGTTCGAATGGATATTCTGAGAGTGCTCACTTTGTACTGAGTCATTTCGAAACTAGGAGAGATCGCATCCTAAAAATTAACTTAGTTTAATTTCTAATCTAATGTGCTTACTTATATAAGATTTCTCCTAAGGTCGACATGACAACCAAAAACAAAAAAGTCCTAGAGAAAATTCTCTAGGACTCTTACATTCAACCGAACTAACTTAAACGTTTTTATTTATGGCAATCCATTTATAATTGTGGTTAATTCTGTTTCTGTTACTAGTGCTGTTTCCCCATCTGAAATCACCACCGTTCCGTTATCAACAATTGTTACTGCTTTGACAGCATACTTCCACATTCCATTTTCTTCCGTTGCAAAAATCACATGACATTCCAACCCGATTGGAATTTGACCATAATGTTCACTAAATAATTCTAGTCCGACATCATAAGTATCTAAATTTGCTAATCCTGTTTCTTCTCCGTCATACGATAAGTAAACCGCACTATTATCATTATCATACCCAGCTGGCACATCTACTAATATTTGTGTTTTAGGTCTTGGATCGCTATAGAAACGATCTACATTCGACCATCCAAATCCACCGAACAGGGCGTAATACTGATTTCCTCCTTGTGTTCCTCTTTCAATAAATATATTTCCTTTACCACCGTCTTGATCTCTTTCTTCCTCCCATGCTACATTTCCTTTTTCATCTTCGATTCCTTTCCATATCACCATGTCATGATCATCACCACCAGAAAGGTTGGTTGGGATTCTAACATTAACACCACAATTAGTCCCTAATCCCTCTCCATTTTGAGTAGCATTTATAAAAAACTCTCCTCCAGACACAAGCATTGCTCTATCTCCATTTGGCAAAATTCCCATCGTACTTTTATTTGTTGTTAGCATATTTCCTTTTTCGAATAACTCAACAAACTCTAAGTTCACATTTCCTGTTACTGAAGAACCATCTAAAGTAAGACATGCTCCGTTAATATCAATTTCTACCCCTTTAGCCGATGTAAAAGTTACATACCCATCTTCTGCATTGAATTGAAACTCTTGTGTCAATTTATCTAGTGCTTCGTTTTTTAAATTTTGAAATTCTTGAGCAGTTGCTGGGATATCCAAAAATTCTTGAGCATCATCAATTGTGTTACAACTTGTTACTATTAAAGTTGTCATTAAAAGTGTTCCTAAAGTGTTTTTTAAAGTTCTCATAATTTCTAAGTTTTTATTGTTTTAAATTTTGTTTTACATCCTTATATAAATTGCAAATTCAATTTGTTACCTCTTTTGTCAAAGTTTTTTTTAAATTCGCTAAAAACAATAGCGTTCATGAGTGAAAAAAAAATACATGTAGATCAGAAATACATTGATGGACTGTTGCAAAACAATTCATTTATCATTCAGGCTATCTATGATAAATTTGCTCCTAAAGTCATTAATTATATAAAAAAGAATGGTGGTGATTCCGATAAAGCTCAGGATGTTATTCAAGAAACTTTAGTTACTATTTACAATCAAGCCTCTCAAAAAAAACTACAACTAACCTGTCCCTTCGATGCCTACTTCTTTTTGCTATGTAAACGGAAATGGTTGAACGAATTAAAAAAAAATACTCATAATGAGGTAACAATTAATGATGAAGTGCTATCTATAGATGACGACGCTATAGAACTGTCTTTTGAAACTTCTTTGTTTGGCGAAAAACAGACACTTTTTAATGAGATGTTTCAAAAACTGGGTACGGCATGTAAAGATTTACTGAAAGCTACTTTTAAAATAAAATCTATGGAAGAAGTAGCAAATAGTCTAAACGTTTCTTACGCCTATGCTCGAAAAAAGAAGTCCTTGTGTATTGGAAAACTAACGCAGTTGGTTCAAGAGTCGCCAAAGTTTAATCAATTAAAGTATTAATCATGAAAGATCAAGATTATATATTATTTGAAGAATTTCTTTCTGGAAACCTTTCCAAGGACGCTAACAATTCTTTTGAGAATAGCCTGAAAAATGAAGATGACTTCAAGCAAGCCTTTGAAACTTATAAGAAATTGTCTCGCCTTTTAGCGCATAAATTTGAAAATGAAGATAAACAAGCCTCATTTCAAACTAACCTGAAGAATATTTCCGATACCTATTTCAATAAAAAAGAACCAACCAAAAAAGTAATTAGATTTAAACCTTGGCAATATGCCATGGCAGCGAGCATTGCTATATTCATTGGCATTTATTGGTACAGTCTGTTTTCAATTCCAACATATGGCGATTTTGCTAATTTTAATGAGATCAGTTTAACCGTTAGAGGAGGTGAAAACGAATTACTAACCAAGGCTGAAAATTCTTTTAACAACAAAAATTTTACTGAAGCAGAAACTTATTTTACTCAATTATTAAGTATTGAATCTGAAAATCAAGAATTTAAATTGTATAAGGCCATTTCAGGAATTGAATTGAATAAATTTACTGAAGCCGAAGTACTTTTAAAGCAAATTTCAAAAGGTAATTCAGTTTTTAAAAGCAGTGCGAATTGGTATTTGGCTTTAAGCAAATTGAAACAAAAAGACTACAAAACATGTAGTGAGATCTTAAAAAGAATTCCTAGTGATGCGGGTGATTATAAAAATGCGCAAAAACTATTGAAGAAGCTTTAGGGTGTCTATATTAATACGTTCAATGCCAATTTGAGTTCAAGCGAAAAATCTCGCTTTCAATGTATCCCTAAGAACAATTTAAAGATTCTTCACATCCGTTCAGAATGACGCAGCGTAAACAACCTCTTTTCCTTTTAAACAAATCAAATAGATATAGGATAAAATCAAGCATTGTTTTGTAATTTTGTTGATAAATTACGTCAACCTATAAGTATGTTAGATATTGATAAAATTAGAGCTGATTTTCCCATTCTTAAAAGAGAGGTTAATGGAAAACCATTAGTATATTTTGATAATGCTGCAACGTCTCAAACACCGCAAGTAGTTATAGACGCAATCGTTGATTATTATTCGAATTACAACGCTAATATTCATCGTGGTGTGCACTCTTTAAGTCAAGAAGCAACGGATAAATATGAAGGGGCGCGATTAAAAATTCAAAAGCATTTCAATATTAAAGAATCCTATGAAATAATTTTTACATCAGGAACTACCCATAGTATAAATATTGTTGCTACAGGTTTTGAATCAATTTTAAACGAAGGCGATCAAATCATTGTTTCAGCCTTAGAACATCATTCTAATATTGTTCCTTGGCAAATGCTTTGTGAAAAAACAGGAGCCATTTTAAAGGTGATTCCGATGAATGAAGAAGGTGAATTAATCATGTCCGAATACGATAAATTATTGTCAGACAAGACTAAATTAGTCTTTACAAATCATATTTCAAACGCTTTAGGAACTATCAATCCTATTGAAGAAATTATTGAAAAAGCCCATGCTATTGGAGCAGCCGTTTTAATTGATGGAGCTCAGGCTTGTCCGCATATCAAACCAGATCTTCAAAAATTAGATGTCGACTTTTATGTTACATCTGCGCATAAAATTTATGGTCCAACAGGGGTCGGAATCTTATATGGGAAAGAGGAATGGCTTACTAAACTACCTCCGTACCAAGGTGGTGGAGAAATGATTAAAGAGGTCACTTTCGAGAAAACCACTTACGCTGACTTACCTCACAAGTTTGAAGCAGGAACTCCTAATATTTCTGGAGTAATCGCTTTTGGAGTTGCTTTAGATTACGCTAATAATATTGGTTTTGACGTAATTGAAAAACGCGAAAAAGAACTTTTAGAATATGCTACAGAAAAATTATTGACTATTGACGGTTTAAGAATTTACGGAACCACTGCTCATAAAACGTCTGTAATTTCATTTAATATTCAAGGAATTCATCCCTATGATATCGGAACCATCGTTGATAAGTTAGGAGTCGCTGTTAGAACAGGTCACCATTGTGCACAGCCTATTATGGATTTTTATAAAATTCCTGGAACGGTTAGAGCGTCCTTTTCATTTTATAACACTTTTGAAGAAATTGATGTTTTAGTTGAGTCTGTAAAAAAGGCACAGATGATGTTAAACTAACTTTTTATTTCCTCCCAAAATCAGCAGGGATTTCTCCCCATGCTTTGGTTTCCCATTTTAGAATTTTTGTTGAATAGGTGTTTTCGTTCAACCATTTTTCAGCGCGTTTGATAAAATCAAATAAGTCTTTATTCTCTGACGTAATTTTTAAATTCGTTCTGCACTGTCCCTTTTTTAGCCAACCAATGGCTATTCTTGAATCTGAATAAATAGGGATTTCGGATTTATTTTTTTTCAGAAATCCTAATCCGTGCACCAAAGCTAAAAACTCTCCGATATTATTTGTTCCTTTTTTAAATGGACCTTGAATAAAAAGTTGTTTCTTAGTTTGAGTATCAACACCACGATACTCCATTTTACCCGGATTGCCGCTACATGCCGCGTCTACAGAAAGAGAAGGTATAATAGGAATACCGATTCGTTTTAAATCGGCAGGAGTTACTTTTATCCGTTTAGGATCCTTTCCTACATAATCAATATATTTCCCTTTTAAAGCGATTTCGGCTTCTTCACCGTTTACAAACGATTTGTATTGGGCACCTTTAAAATTTGTAATATGCTTCTTGCAAACATTCCACGAAGTGAAAACACCCGTTTTATGACCACTCCAAACTACATAAAACTTTTTCTTAGCCATTCTTTAATATTATCTTTTTAACAACTTTTGGGAAATGTTCATACTCCAATTCATGGATTTTTCCTGCAACATCATCTGCAGTATCAGTTTTTAAAACTTCTGTCTTCGCCTGAAATATAATTGCTCCTTCATCATAATTCTCATTTACATAATGAATCGTAATTCCGGTTTCTCGCTCTTTGTTAGCAACAACGGCATTGTGAACTTTCATTCCATACATCCCTTTACCTCCATATTTCGGCAATAATGCGGGGTGAATATTAACTATTTTATTTGGAAAAGCTTCAACGATGCAGTCTGGCACTTTCCAAAGAAAACCAGCCAAGACAATTAAGTCTGCTTCGCCTTTTAAAAATTTCAATAATTTAGTCTCATCAATAAATTCGCTCCTATCAAATACAAAACTTGAAACACCCAATCGCCTCGCCCTTTCCAATACTTTTGCATTCTTGTTATTGGTCAAAATATAGTTTATGAATACAGTATCATCTCCTTTAAAATAGGTATAAATATTTTCTGCATTTGAACCAGATCCCGAAGCGAAAATTACAACTCTCGTCATATCGTATTATAAATTAAAATAAAGAGCAAAAAAAAGCATAATTATTAACAATTGCCAAGAAAGTACTAATAATTGAAGTATTTTTTTTAATTTAGTAATCACATTTTCGACATGAAATTGGATTAAACAAAATAAGTTGTTTATTTTTGCCGTTAATTTAAATTATTAAAATTAGAATATTATGTCAGACATTGCATCAAGAGTAAAAGCTATCATCGTTGACAAGTTAGGGGTTGACGAAAATGAGGTAACAGTTGAAGCAAGCTTCACAAATGATCTAGGAGCAGATTCACTTGACACAGTTGAGTTAATCATGGAATTTGAAAAAGAATTTGATATCCAAATTCCAGACGATCAAGCAGAAAATATTGGAACTGTAGGTCAAGCAATAAGTTATATAGAAGAGGCAAAAAAGTAATCTAAAAATACAAACTACGAGTTCAATTCAGTTGAACTCGTAGTCATTTTTAGAACCTATAAATCATCCATACATGGAATTAAAACGAGTTGTTGTTACAGGATTAGGCGCATTAACACCTATTGGAAATAATATTGAAGAATATTGGAATGGGTTGGTAAATGGAGTTAGTGGTGCTGCTCCTATTACTCATTTTAATGCTGAAAAATTTAAGACTCAATTCGCTTGTGAAGTTAAAAATTTCAATGTTACTGATTTTATCAATCGAAAGGAAGCACGTAAAATGGATAAGTTTGCACAATATGCTATGGTAGCGGCAGATGAAGCCATTGAAGATGCTAACCTCGATTTGGAAAAAATAAACCCAGATAGGATTGGAGTAATATGGGGCGCTGGAATTGGTGGAATTGAAACTTTTCAAAATGAAGTTCTTAATTTTGCTAGCGGAGATGGAACTCCAAGATTCAATCCATTCTTTATTCCAAAAATGATTGCCGATATTGCTCCTGGCTTTATCTCCATTAAATATGGTTTTAGAGGGCCTAACTTTACTACGGTATCTGCATGTGCATCTTCTGCAAATGCTATTATTGATGCTTTCAACTACATTCGATTAGGACATGCAGACATATTTGTTACAGGTGGTTCTGAAGCAGCTGTTGTAGAGGCAGGTGTAGGTGGATTTAACGCCTTACATGCGCTTTCAACTAGAAACGATAATCCAACCTCAGCATCCCGACCATTTGACAAAAACAGAGATGGATTTGTACTAGGTGAAGGAGCGGGAGCTTTGATTCTAGAAGAATACGAGCATGCTATTGCTAGAGGCGCTAGTATTTATGCCGAAGTTGGTGGTGGAGGTTTATCGGCAGACGCTCATCACATCACAGCACCTCATCCTGAAGGTTTAGGGGCTAAAAACGTAATGCATAATTGCTTAAAAGATGCTGGTTTAACGATTGAAGAAGTAGACGCTATAAACGTACATGGCACCTCTACTCCTCTAGGGGATGTCGCTGAAATAAAAGCAATTTTAGATGTTTTTGGTGAACATGCCTACACCATCAACATCAATTCAACAAAATCCATGACTGGCCATTTATTAGGCGCTGCTGGTGCTATTGAAGCAATTTCTTCTATCCTATCTATTAAAAATGGGATTGTACCTCCAACAATTAATCATACTGAAAAAGATGATGCTATTGACGGAAAACTCAACCTTACCTTAAACCAAGCTCAAAAACGCGACGTTAAAGTTGCAATGAGTAATACTTTTGGATTCGGAGGTCACAATGCATGTGTACTTTTTAAAAAAATTGATTAACTTTCTTCAATGAATTTTATTCGAAGAATATTAAGAACACGTCCTAAGAAAGACGAGGCTTTTTATAGGGAACTAAAAATAATATTGGGGTTTACTCCAAATAATATTTTAATTTATAACAAAGCATTTATCCATCGGTCTATAAAAAATTTAGATCCGGAAGGAAACCCTCAAAATTACGAACGATTAGAGTTTTTAGGTGACGCTATGCTAGGCGCAGTAATCGCCTCTTATTTATTCAAAAAAGTACCCTCTGGCAACGAAGGATACCTTACACAAATGAGATCAAAAATTGTAAGCCGAGAGCACTTAAATGAATTGGGCAGGGATTTAAACTTAGTTCGGCTCGTTACTAGTAATGTTGCAAAATCTAAATTTGGAGAAAACATCAATGGCAATATTTTCGAAGCCTTAATTGGAGCCATCTACCTTGATCGAGGTTATACGTTTTGCAAAAAATTTATTCACAAAAGAGTTATTCAACCCTATGTCGACATCCCTAAATTAGAAGGAAAGATTACTAGTTATAAAAGTCTTTTTATTGAATGGTGCCAAAAGGAAAAGAAAACATTTCTTTTTGACGTTTATGATGATACCGCGAAAGATCCTATTCGTCATTTTAGCGTTAAGCTTTCATTAGAAGATAAAATTATTGCGAAAGGCAGAGCAACTTCAAAGAAGAAGGCGGAAGAAATTGCTGCCAAGAGAGCCTATTTTGTATTTCAAAAAGAAATCTCCAAGAATTAATTTAAATACTTTAATCATCTATGCTTTTTATAGGATTCACAGCCTCTCTTCTTTAAACAATCCGTATCTTTGTAAATCGTACTTTAAGTAATTTATGAACATACATTCATTAGAATTAGCCGATAATTACTCTTTAATTGGAATTTACACAGCTGAAGAGGACTATAGACTAGCATTTCTTATAAATAAACATTTAAACACTAAATTCTACAAGTACAAGGACGATCTTGATTTCAAAGACAGTATAGCATCTTTTTCGATTTTCAAATATATAAACAAAACGAATAGATTAACAAGTTATCTTATTTCAAATAAATTTATAGGTAATGAAAGGATAACGTCTGAAGCAAATTTATTTTCAAATGAAGTTTTGTTCAGCCAAACAATGTACTTAATATCGGAAAAGAAAAAAGTTGACTATTTCTTAAAAATAGAAGGAGACATATCGACTGGAGAATTAAATAATACCATTGGTGAAATCAATAAGATCAAACAAGTAATAACATCATATAAAATCTGTCCTTCCAATTTAAAGTCGAAGGATTTTTTAACATTTTAACTATGTCACAATTTAAAAAAACTAAAATAGTTGCAACCTTAGGGCCAGCCTGTAGAGATAAGGAAACCATAAAAAATATGATATTGGCTGGCGCTAATGTTTTTAGAATAAATTTTTCTCACGCCGATTACGCCGACGTTGAACAACGAATTAAATTTATTCGTGAATTAAATGAAGAAACAGGGCGTAACAGTACTATTTTAGCCGATTTACAAGGGCCTAAACTTAGAGTTGGCGTAATGGAAAATGCCATTTTGAAAGATGGCGATACTTTTACTTTTACGACTGAAGAATGTGTTGGAAATGATAAAAAAGCGTTTATGACTTATCAAACTTTTCCACAAGATGTTAAAGCTGGTGAACATATTTTAGTAGACGACGGAAAATTATTATTTGAAG
The DNA here is from genome assembly GCA_905181865.1 of Urechidicola croceus. Lineage (GTDB taxonomy): Bacteria > Bacteroidota > Bacteroidia > Flavobacteriales > Flavobacteriaceae > Urechidicola > Urechidicola croceus_A. Next base: position 355,135 of record CAJIZG010000005.1, on the reverse strand, counting down.
TTATAGAGTCTGATAATAACACAAATGTACTTACGAAAGTTATTCGTGGAGGGGAATTAAAATCAAAAAAAGGAGTTAATTTACCAAACACAAATATTTCTCAGCCTGCGTTAACTCAAAAAGACATTGAAGATGCAATTTTTGCCATTGGCCTTGAAGTAGATTGGATCGCACTATCCTTCGTAAGAACTGGTGATGATTTAAAAATGCTACACGATTTAATTGCTGAACATTCTGATTACAAAATCCCTGTAATTGCAAAAATTGAAAAACCAGAAGCCGTTAAAAATATAGACTCGTTGATTCCTTATTGCGATGCTTTAATGGTTGCCCGTGGAGATTTAGGCGTAGAGATTCCAATGAACGAAGTGCCTTTAGTTCAAAAAAGTTTAGTATTAAGAGCTAAACAAGCGAGAATTCCAATTATTATTGCCACTCAAATGATGGAAACAATGATTGAGAATTTAGTTCCTACAAGAGCAGAAGTAAATGATGTCGCAAATTCTATTATGGATGGTGCAGATGCAGTAATGCTTTCAGGTGAAACTTCTGTTGGAATTGATCCGGTAAATGTGATTCAGCACATGACTAATATTATTGAAAGTGTTGAAAATTCACCTCTTATTGAAGTGCCGCGTGAAGCACCACATATTAAGACAAACAGGTATATTTCAAAAGCTATTTGTCATCATGCGGCGTTAATGGCTACCGATATTGATGCAAAAGCGATTTCTACCCTAACGAATTCAGGGTATACAGCTTTTCAAATTTCAGCATGGAGACCTAGCAATACACATATTTTAGCATTCACTTCTAACAAGAGAATATTAACAATGCTAAACCTTTTATGGGGTGTTAAGACTTTCTACTACAGTAATTTGGTCAATACAGATACTACGATTAGAGAAATTAACCAAATGGCTCGTGAGAAAGGATTTATAGAAAAAGACGACTATGTTATTAACTTAACCTCTATGCCAGTAAAAGAAAAAGGGATGGTAAACACCATGCGTGTTACACAAATAGACTAATCTGATTTCACTATAATTTACATAATCGGAAATTAAATTTGCCTTTTTCGTTTTATTTGCTATATTTAGGATTCATCGAAAATCTACTACTATGGGCATTAAGAATTTTAGAGCACCGTTTAAAAGAAAAAGCAGATCTGCGGGAAGCGCAACGTTGGTTTCCGATTATATGACGAAAAAATTAATTACATTTAAGCCAGATCAATCTGTGCTAGAGGTAATGAATATACTTATAAAATATCGTATTTCTGGTGGACCTGTTGTAAATGATAAAGGTGAACTCGTCGGAATAATTTCAGAAGGAGATTGCATTAAACAGCTCTCTGAAAGTCGCTATTTTAATATGCCGTTGACCGAAACAAAAGTGGAAACCTACATGGTTGAAAATGTAGAGACTATCGAAGCTAATATGAATATTTTCGATGCAGCGAATAAATTTTTAAATTCTAAAAGAAGACGTTTTCCAATTATTAAAGACGGAAAATTAATTGGCCAAATTAGTCAGCATGATATATTGAAAGCAGCATTAAATCAAAAGGGAAATACTTGGAAATAATACCGTATTATTCTCCTAATAATAAAAAAGAAACCGTCAGAAAAAGTTACTTTTTTATTATTTTTTACTATTTAACAGATCTAAGATTATAGTATCTATTCTCTTTTAATCAGTAAATAATAATCGTTTTCCAGCATTAAGTAACCTTGATCATACACGTAATAATATGTGTTCCGCGTTTTAGTAGTATATATTGACGTGAATACATTAAAATCAAAATTACTACTGATTAATTTAACTCGAGTAACTTTTGTCTTTCCAGTATTATTTAGTTCACAAAGCGTCTTATAATTCTGTCTTAGTCGATAATTGACATTTCGTATCATCTTTTTGCTATCCTTATTCATGCTGTTATTAAATGAATTTCGACAATAATCAGAACAGAATTTCTTATCAATTCTACCTTTAAAAGGTTCTCCACATTCCAAACATTTTTGTGCTTCCATAGTTTTCATCTTTTTGCTAAAATAGCAGAATCTTGATTTACTCTTTCTTTAATAATTTTTTCCAATCTTTAATCTGCGCTTCATTTTCTTAAAAAACATTTTGTGTATCCGTTTAATGACCAATACTTTTATCGCTGTTAATAGCCTATCGAATATTTTTTCTCAGAAGTACCTTCTATTGCGTTTATAAATGAATTCATTCAGGTAAAGTTGAATGTATTTCCCTTTTATTTTATGATGCGTTCCTACAAAACTTCTCTTAGCCTTGCTTATAATTATATGTATCCATTTTAAAGTCTCTTTAGCAGCCTGTTTATTTGACTTTTAACTAATATGGATATCGCAATAATGGGCAATATTGACATATGAGGTACTTTGGTCTGTAAAAACGATAGATTCCTATTTATCTATGGCTTACTGAAGCGTTTTTCTGTACTTTCTATTTTATGGTCTTGACGTAGCTTCACTTTAAAGTACCTGCATTGCCTATCTATTTTTTCCTGTATCAATAACTTCAACAATGGTGCTTTCTGCCATAATTATCACATTTGACTTGGTTTTACTACCACGACCATCTCTTGAGTTTTATGGACTTACTCTGAAGCTTCTATGGTAAATCACCTTCATCCATTTCTATCATTCCTTCCAAAAAGTCGTGGTCATCATGTTGTCCTATCGCTTTATACAACTTATGAACCATTGCACATACGGGCTCATAACGTTTTAAACCTAATTGAGGCTGTATCTCCTTACTCGAAAATCTCTTCTTGGCAGTGCTCATCAAAAATATAGTCTTATACCATATCATAAAGGAAAAATTAGAACTTTACATTATCGCCCCGCTAGGAAGTGATGTCCTCGAATTAAAGGCTTTACAATGATAACTCCATTTATTAACGAATCAATCGTGTTCTGTTCCTCAACAACGTTCACAAATAATCCCTTCATGGTCTCTTTGCGCTTTAAAGTGAAGTCAGCACCTCATTTCATCCATAAAATGAACTCCAAAACTAAATATATGCATCATTAACTATTTTAAAATCAATTAAATATACGATATTTTAATTTATTTATGACGATTTACGGATATACAGGTTACGCCCTTATCAAAAATACTCATTATAAATTTTATTTTTAAATTTAACAAATGAAGAAGTCGAAGTACTACCTTATTCATAAGGAGACATATCTCTGTTAATCCTATAATTATACTTCACAAAGTTACAAAATTATATGAATGTAAACGACTATATCATTTACAAACGAAAGTAACCGTTTAATAATCGAATAAATTCTTAAAGACTTCCAATATTTGCAATGTCAATAGTGACACACATTTTATTAATCTTTAAAAACTTATCTTATGAATACGTTAAGAAACAAAGTACAGTTAATCGGTAACTTAGGAAACAATCCAGAAATCATCACTTTAGACTCTGGAAAAAAATTAGCGAAATTCTCAATCGCTACAAACGAATCTTTTAAAAACGCTAAAGGCGAAAAAGTTCAAAACACAGAATGGCACAATATTGTAGCTTGGAATAAAACAGCCGAAATTATCGAAAAATATGTAGAGAAAGGAAGTGAAATCGCCATTGAAGGTAAATTAACATCCCGTTCTTATGACGACAAAGACGGAAACAAAAGATACATCACTGAAGTGGTGTGCAGCGAATTATTAATGCTGGGTGGTAAATAGTATTTAGTCTTTTCACAATAGTTTACTACTCTTATTAGACCTTTCATTAATTTGAGAGGTCTTTTTAAATTGATATATTGCAATGCATCAAACAATTTCGTAAAAAATATACTAACTCTTCTTAAAACGCATCGATTTCTTCTTCATCTTTCGGTTATATTCTTAACGATCGCTATAGGTTGTAATGACACAATAATTACCCAAGACATTTACATATCTCCAAATGGAAATGACAAAAATAACGGAACCAAAAATAGTCCTGTTCACACTCTAGCCAAAGCTTCAGTACTTGCATCACAATCAGAAAAAGATAAATCTATAGCTATATGGCGGTACCTATTATTTATCAAATCCTCTAAAGTTAGGTTTAGAAAACAGCAATGTACATTGGAAGGCTATGGAAGGTGAACAACCAATACTGAGTGGTGGAAAACAAATTACTAATTGGGAACTAGAACCAACCGGACTCTTTTCTGCACAACTAGACACAAATTCCCCTGGAAACATTCGAGAACTATTTATAAATAACAAACGTGTTATTCGCTCGATGCATCCAAATCAGGAATACTTACAAGTTTCAAAAGCTGGTGAAGATGGTCGCACCAACTTTCAGTTTGAACCAAATGATATTTTCAAAGTTAAAACCCCAAATGAACTAGAACTAATATTTCTATACGATTGGTCGATAAGTAGAATAAATGTAAAATCTATAGACTGGAATGAAAATAAACTAACAACCGTTGATTGGGTCGGGGCAAAAGTATTAGACTTTTTTCATATGACTAACTGGGAAAAACAACCTCGCTATTTTCTCGAAAACGCATTGGAATTCGTGGATAGTCCAAGTGAATGGTTCTATGATTTAGATGATAAAAAAATCTATTACTATCCTAAGAAAGGCGAAACTACTTCCAATATTGAAGCTGTAATTCCATCAACCTCACAGTTAATAAAAATTACAGGTAACCGACAAAACAGAGAAAAAGTCAAAAATATTTCATTTGAAGGAATTACGTTTGAATACAGTAATTGGCAGATACCGAATAATGGATACTGCGGAATTCAAGCCTGTATGTTTGATAATCGCTCTGAACAGCAAGATGGTTGGAACAAGATTCCTGCTGCGATAGAAGTAGATTTAGCATCAAACTGTTTCTTTAACAACTGCATAATTAGACATACTGGTGGATCGGGAATATGGTTCAGGGAAGAAACAGAAAACTGTATTATTCGAAATAGTCATCTTTATGATATTTCAGGAAATGGTATAAATATTGGTGAAGGTAAAGATCGATTAGTTCAAAATGATCCTTAGTGGAAATCTGCACCTCAACAAGTTACAAAAAATACAGAAGTCTCAAATTGTTTGATAGAACATTGTGGGCAACAGTTTTATGGATTCATTGGAATTTGGGGTGGCCTAGTTGCTAACACGAACATCTTCCGAAATGAAATACGGAATCTTCCGTATACAGGAATTTCAGTTGGTTGGATGTGGAGTCCCGAACCAACTCAATGTAAGGAAAATATTATTTCCGGGAATCATATTCACCATATATTAAACAAGCTAAGTGATGGCGGTGGAATTTACAATTTAGGACTTCAACCAAAAAGCGTGATTTCGAACAATCTTATTCATGACGTAAAACTAAATGCGGGCAGAGCAGAAAGTAATGGTATGTTTCTTGACGAAGGGATTACTGGAATCGTTGTTGAGAATAACATAGTCTATAATATTGCCAGATCACCCTTACGCTTCCATAAAGCAAGCAAGAATATTGTTCGTAATAATGTGTTTGAATGTTCTCAAGACATACCTCCAATCCGATACAATAGAACGGAAGAATCCAATATTCAAAAAATTGAAAATATCATATTACAACAAAATATATCAAACGACTGGAAAAAATTAAATGATATCATCGAGAATAGAAAGGATGAGTTTGGCCCAACAAAACAATTTTAAGTTGAAATTTAATGTTAATCGTTTCTATAAACCTAATATCCTTATCGATTAATTTACGAATATATAACTTCGACCATAGTCATACTTCTATCAATAAAATAACTTATTTCTATCTAATCGGTTTGATGACAAAAAATATATCCGCATTACACTAGTATATTTTTTAATCATTGCTTTCTTATAGATAACATTACGATTCTTCTTTATAATTAACATTCCATAAACTACAAATGCCTCTTACATACATATTCTCATATAGCCTCATTGGGTTGGTTGTAAACGGCATTAACAGCCCTTATTTATTTTTGATATCTCCGTGAAAATTCTATTAAAAAAATGTGAAATTCTCTTTTAGAGTGATCAAATCGCAATAATTGGAATGCCACTATCTTTTCCTATAACAGGATATTTTCTTTTCTCAATGATATTTTCTTCCTTGTTTTCATTTATATCCTACTCGTTTATTTGGTTCTTTAAAAAGCATACCATATAAAATGACAAAACTCCTATAAAGCAGTACATACTGGATTATCGCTTATGGTATTATCAAGCATCGGACTATGGACACGAAGAACTATTATAAATACACTAGGCAACACCTCAATTATTTTTAATATGCTCATAGGGTTAGGATCGGTTTTATAATTTATAGCGTTTGGGGTGCTTTTAAAAATTATTCAACCACACCTTGTAACCTTAAAGTCTAGAAAATCAACTATCGCTTCAGATATCTTTAAGTTGCTCATGGCTCTATTTCTAATAAAAAAATAGTGCTACAATTATTGATAAGTACTTCTTGTTTTTTAGAAATAATTTCAAATCAAGTAGACTTTGCAGCAGGCTATATCTATTGGGTCTTTTTGGGCATTCTTTATTTATCCCTATTCGGATATTTAAATCACTTTAAATTGATGGAATTATCTAAAAGAAGTAATCAATTATTTATAATCAGATTTCTACTCACAGAAACGCTCTTATTTAATAAAGGAATCGCTATTAAGTTGAATATTTAATTAATTAAAAATTACTATGAAACCTTGGCAGGCGCTACTCTCGTTTTATTTTTATCTGTAGTTCTTTTCGCAAGATTACCGTACAAAAAATAATTAAAAAAATTAGTTTATTCCTTTACTTCAATATTATCAATATTATAAAACCCCCCCTTATTCTCTTTTCTCTCTAAGGATTGACTTATAATTAAATGTGCCACATTTATCATATTTCGAAGTTCCCCAAGGGTCGTGTTCACTTTTGAATCCACATACAATTCTTCCACCTCGTCGTATATTAAATCTAAATGTTTTATAGCCTTCGTTAAACGACTATTATTTCTAACAATACCAACATAATCTTGCATTAGTAATTGTAATTTCTTTAAATTATGCTGAATTAAAACATGCTCTTTAGGAATATTTGTTCCTTCGTCATTCCATTTAGGAAGTCGTATCTCTTCTTTAACTGAAGGATATTTACTGTGATATTTAAAAATGTTATGAGCATAAACTAAGGCCTCTAATAACGAATTTGAAGCTAATCTATTTGCCCCGTGTAAACCAGTTCTAGAACATTCACCACAAGCGAATAAATTTTGAATCGTAGTTTCACCATGCTTATCTACAACAACCCCTCCACACAAATAATGAGACGCAGGTAATACCGGAATCCAATCTTTACTAATATCTATATGCAGGCTCTTACATTTATCATAGATATTTGGAAAATGCCTTATAAACGATTCAAGATCCAAATGAGTGCAGTCTAAATACACATGAGTGTCTCCCGTCTTTTTCAACTCCCTATCTATACTTTGCGACACAATATCTCGCGAAGCCAATTCTGCTCGTTCATCTACCTCCAACATAAATCGTTCTCCCTTCTTATTTCTAAGATAGGCTCCAAATCCTCTTACTGCTTCTGAAATTAAAAATGACGGCCCCTCCTTATTTTCGTATAAAGCCGTAGGATGAAATTGAATAAATTCCATATCCCTAATTTTTGCTTTTGCTCTATACGCCATGGCAATTCCATCACCTGAGGCTACAATAGGATTTGTAGTATGTCCATAAATCCGGCCGATTCCACCAGAAGCTAATACCGTTCTGTCGGCCTTAATTGTCAATACCTTTTTTGATTTTTGATCTAAGACGTAGACTCCGTAACATTTTAAAGAATTGGAGTCAACATTTTTTAGTTGATGCTCTGTAATCAAATCAATAGCAAAATGATGCTGTAAAATAGTAATATTTGACAGTTGATGAGATCGATTTAACAAGGCTCTTTCAACTTCAAATCCAGTAATATCTTTATGGTGGACTATACGATATTCGGAATGTCCTCCTTCCTTCCCTAAATCTAAATTCCCCTCATTGTTAACATCAAAGTTTGCTCCCCATTGCATCAATTCTTTGAGCCTTTGTGGACCTTCTGTAATAACGTTTTCAACAACAGACAAATCACATAAACCGCCTCCAGCAGTTAAGGTATCCTGAATATGTTTATTAAATGAATCCTTTTCGAGATCAAGAACAATAGCAACACCTCCTTGGGCATATTTAGTGTTCGATTCGTCTTCTGTACTTTTGGTAACTATTGTAATCGATTTTTCTGGAAATTTTTCGGCAATTTTAACGGCATACGTCAACCCTGCTATTCCAGAACCAATAACTAAATAACTGGTTGTGATCATATTAAACTGATAATTCCAGCATACGAGTTATTGGCACTAGTGCTCTTTCTTGAATTTCTTTTGAAATTTCAATTTGTGGACTTTCATTTAGCATACAGTCATACAATTTCTGAAGGGTATTCATTTTCATAAAATGACATTCGCTACAAGCACACGTATTATCCGCTTCCGCTGGCGCAGGAATTAAGATAGTTCCTGGAACTTCTTGAGCCATTTTGTGCAAAATACCTGCTTCTGTAGCCACAATGAATTTCTTTTCAGGATATTGCTTTACATAATTAATCATCCCTGCAGTAGATCCAATGTAAGTCGCTGTTTGAAGAATATGAGCCTCGGATTCAGGATGTGCTATAATCGTTGAATCCGGATGTTCTTTGTGTAATTCTAATAATTTCTCAATAGAAAATGCTTCATGAACAATGCAACTTCCATCCCACAATAACATCTCTCTTCCCGACTCTTTTATAATATAATTTCCTAAATTCTTGTCTGGAGCAAAAATGATCGGCTTATCTTTTGCAATAGAGTTTACAATTTTAAGTGCATTTGATGAAGTACAAACGATATCAGTCATTGCTTTAATTTCAGCACTACAATTTACATAGGTAATTACCGTATGATCCGGATGTGCCTCTATAAATTTTTTAAATTCATCGGGTGGACAAGAATCAGCTAAAGAGCACCCAGCATTTACATCTGGAAGAACCACTTTCTTATTTGGACTTAAAATTTTCGCAGTTTCGGCCATAAAATGAACGCCTGCAAATACTATCATATCTGCATCCGTTTCAGCTGCTTTTTGAGATAAACCTAAACTATCTCCAACATAATCAGCAATATCTTGAATTTCAGTTTCTTGATAATAATGAGCCAAAATAACTGCATTTTTCTCTTTCTTAAGTTGCTTTATTTTCTCTACTAAATTCATTTAGTCCCCTAATTAATATTCTGTGTAAATTTACTGATATATTTAATGACTAGAAAATTATTTGATCTTTACTAACTAGTTAAAAATACCAAAAACATTTTATAACTAAAAACATTCCTATTAAAGATAAAAATATCTTTTTCTGTATATTTGACAACTAAACATTATCGCTATGTTGTCAAATGCTTGTAAATATGCTATCAGATCAGTTCTCTATTTAGCCATACATTCAGATGCTACTGCTAAAATAGGAGTTAAAACTATTGCTCAAGAGTTGGAAACTCCCCAACCTTTTCTGGCGAAATTACTGCAACAACTTACACGTGACACCCTCGTTTCATCAACGAAAGGACCCAATGGAGGTTTCTATTTAGATGACAACAATAAGCAAAATACCGTATGGGATGTCATCAAAAGTATAGATGGAACGAAAAAATTTGACACTTGTTTTTTAGGGTTGTCAAAATGCAATAATAATAATCCATGTCCTGTTCATTTTATCGTTGTGCCCTTCAAAGAATCTATTTTATCAAACTTTAGAGATAAAACAATTTTAGAATATTCGGATGAAATTAAAAATACTCAACAAGTACTATCTTTAAAAGATTTGAACCTATTGGATGGCGCTGCTCCTAAGTAGTAACCTTCTTAAATTTCTCTATCTCTGTTATTCAAAATGACTTCCCTTTCTTTTCCTTTTTCTAAATCCGCCAGAATACTCCCTTTAGCAATAGAAAACACCCCTTTTAAGTCTTTAAATAGACTAGAATAATAGCTTAATTCTTCAGTCATATTCGTTGTAAAAGTTGAAAATATTTATCTTCTTTTTTATTCAATTCTCCCGTGGAATCTTCAATTTTATTCTTCAAAATAGTCAAGATACAATCCTAATTCTTTTACAAACATATTTGGTCTATCTGTTCTTTCAATCACATTATTCTTTCCATATATGATCAACCATTTCTTCTAAACTTTTTATTTGAGAATAATACGCTAAATTTGGTCCTAGACAAATAGATATAACTGAAATATAGAAAGGTCATTAACACTTACACTAAAAATAATTTTAAAGTTTAAAATTCATATCTTTAAATTCTATTTTACCATTCAAAAAATGAAAATACGTCTACTCCCTTTTAAAATATGTTTATACGTACTCATCTGTACGTTCCTTAATGCGTGCAGCAATAACACCAACGATACAGAAATTAAAAAAAGGCCTAATGTTCTTTTTTGCATTGCCGATGATTGGGGGTGGCCTCATGCAACTCCATACGGTGATCATATAGTTCAAACTCCCGCCTTTAACAGATTAGTAGAAGAGGGAGTTATATTTGAGCATGCTTATGTTTCGAGTCCTTCTTGCACACCAAGTAGAGGCGCAATTTTAACCGGTCAATATCATTGGCGATTAAAAGAAGGTGCAAATTTATGGTCAACTTTAGATGTGAATATTCCCGTATATCCGTTGCTTTTAGAAGAAGCCGGGTATCACGTTGGCCGTTGGAGAAAGACTTGGGGGCCTGGGGATCTAAATGCTGGAGGCTATATAGACAAAAACCCCGGCGGAAAGAATTATCCTAAAGGTTTTGAACAATTTTTAGAAGCTAAACCAACTGACAAACCTTTTTGTTTTTGGTTAGGAGCATCGGATCCTCATCGCGGTTATGAAAAGGGAAGTGGCGCTGCTTCTGGCATTGATATTAGCAAAATACAAGTCCCATATTTTTTTCCTGATCATGATGAGATTCGATCGGATATCGCCGATTATTATTACGAAGTTCAACGATTTGATTCTGACGTAAGTAAGGCCATTTCGATGTTAGAAGAGATTGGAGAATTAGACAATACTATCATTGTAATGACAGGAGATCATGGAATGCCTTTTCCAAGATGTAAAAGCAATTTATACGATATGGGTGTGCGAGTTCCGCTGGCAATTAGATGGGGCAAAAGCATAAAAGGAAACAGAAATATTAACGACTTTGTATCATTAACTGATCTTGCTCCCACTTTTTTAGACGCTTGCGGTGTTTCTATACCAAATGAAATGAGCGGAAAATCTTTAATGCCAATGCTATTGTCAAATCGCGAAGGTTGGATTGAACCCAATCGTGATCAGGTAGTTTTTGGAAAAGAACGGCATGTACCAAGTCAACTTGCTCCATCGATGAAAGGATATCCATCTAGAGCAATAAGAACTCAAAACTATTTATACATAAATAATCTCGAGCCTGATAGCTGGCCAGCGGGAGTTCCCGACGGCGCTACACATCCAATAAATAGTTTTGCCGATTGTGATAATGGGCCGACTAAATCTTTTTTAATTGAACACGCGCATGAGTCTACCTATAAGCAATTTTATGATTGGAGTTTTGCAAAACGACCTGCTGAGGAATTATTCGATGTAGTTAAAGATCCTTTTCAAATTAACAATCTAGCCGATAATCCAGGATTTAAAAAGATAAAAAAACAATTATATAAAAAACTTATGGCGACTTTAAAAGACAGTAAAGATCCTAGAGTTATAGGTGGCGGTGAATTATTTGAAAATTATCCTTATCGGGCTGGATACAAGCTGAATGGCAAAAAATAAAACGGCTTGAAAAAACATTCTAATAATTCATTGATAATTGAATCCGTTTTCGAGCAACATCAACTTCCAACACTTTTACAATCACTTGTTGGTGCAGGTTTACAGCAGTATTCACATCACTTACAAAAGAATCTGATAAATTGGAAACGTGTACCAAACCACTTTCTTTAATTCCGATATCAACAAAGCATCCAAAATTGGTGATATTATTTACTATTCCTGGGAGTAGTTGCCCTTCTCGAAGATCTCCAATGGTTCTAATATCTTTATGAAAGGCAAAAACTTTCGCAATTTCTCTCGGATCTAATCCCGGTTTTTCCAATTCTTTTACAATATCTTGAAGTGTTGGAAGCCCAACTTCATTTGTACAATAACTTTGTAAATTAATCTGTTTTAACTTTGTTGAATTTCCAATCAAATCCTCCAAATCAATTTTCTCTTTGGCAGCCATTTTCTTAATCAAAGCATATCTTTCCGGATGTACCGAAGAATTGTCTAACTGATTTATTCCATTTTTAATTCTTAAAAACCCGCCACTTTGCTCAAATGCCTTTGCCCCCAAACGTGGAACTTTCTTTATCTCTGATCGTGTTTTAAACCCGCCTTGTGCCGTTCTATAAGCAACAATACTTTCTGCTAATTTGGGTCCAATTCCAGAAACATAACTCAACAATGAAGTACTTGCCGTATTAATATTGACCCCTATAGAGTTCACACAACTTGTAACTACAACATCTAAAGACGATTTTAATTTTGTTTGATCTACATCGTGCTGATATTGGCCTACTCCAATAGATTTAGCGTCAATTTTTACCAATTCCGCCAATGGATCAGCCAAACGTCTACCTATAGATATGGCCCCACGAACAGTAATATCATAGTTCGGAAACTCATCTCTTGCAATTTTGGAAGCAGAATAAATAGAGGCGCCCGCTTCACTTACTACAAACACCTGAACATTTCTATTAAATTTAATTTTGCGAACCAACCCTTCTGTTTCTCTAGAGGCCGTTCCGTTTCCAATGGCAATGGCTTCTATTTTATACGCATCTACTAAGGAATTGATTTTCCGTATGGCTCCAATCGAATCGTTTTTTGGAGCATGGGGATAGATCGTTTCATTATATTCAATAACTCCTTGTGCATCGAGACAAACAACTTTACAACCTGTTCTAAATCCTGGATCTATGGCCAAAACTCGTTTCTCTCCCAATGGAGCGCCAAGCAAAAGTTGCTTTAAGTTTTTTGCAAACACATCAATTGCCGAAGCATCGGCTTTTTCCTTAGCCAATTTTAGTACTTCATTAGACAATGCTGGAAATAACAATCGTTTATAGGAATCTTCAATTGCGATTGTGATTTGATCACTACACGCATTGTTTGATCGAACCACTCTATTTTCAATTTTAGCGAATGCACTATCATGATTAATTTCAATTTTCACACGAATAAACCCTTCATTTTCTGCGCGTAAAATTGCTAAAAATCTGTGAGACGGACAGCGATTTAAAGATTCTGACCAATCAAAATAGTCTCTAAACTTTTGCGCCTTTTTATCGGTTATTTTCGATTTTACTCCTTTGCAAATAATTGTTGCATTTCGTTCTAATTGCCTACGAATATTTGAACGAATGTCCATGCGTTCGTTTAACCACTCTGCAATAATAAATCGCGCTCCTTCTAGGGCGTCATCCACAGAGGAAACCTCACTATTTATATACTTATAAGCAATGGATTCCATATCATTTGCTTTCTGGCTCATGATGATCTTTGCCAACGGTTCCAATCCGTTTTTTCTTGCTCTCTCCGCTTTGGTCTTTCGCTTTTTCTTATGAGGCAGGTATAAGTCTTCCAATAAAGTTAGCATCTCTGCTTGCGTTATTTTTTGTTTTAATTCAATCGTTAAAACACCTTGCTCTTCGAGAGATTTTAAAATGGATAATTTTCGTTTTGTCAGTTCTTCAAATTGCTCTTTGAATTTGATAATGTCAGAAATTTCAACTTCATCTAAATTTCCTGTGCGCTCTTTTCTATAACGCGCTATAAAAGGTAACGTACAATCTTCATTCAGTAATTCAATGGTATGCTGAATTCCCTTTTCTGGAAGGTTTGTTTTATCTTTTATAAAATTTATTAATTGCATACTTTAATATTAGAAGTTAAAAAACCCTGAACAAGTCAAGGTAAACATTATATTTTAATAAAATCTTATCCCTATAAATCCAAACTATATTGATTTTCTATCAATGGGTAAAACACCCCAATTATAACAAATGGATTATTTGCTCTTCTCCTATGCCATTCCATAGTTGTTCCTAAAAAAAAGATAAATATCATTCTTCTTTGTAAAACTGTCAAAATACTTTTCTCTAACTAATTTCGTGGCTTCTGATTTACTTCCTGTTCTTCTCAGACAATTTTATATAATTCAAAAACTTCCCAATCTTCAATCATTAATTTACTCGATTCCCCTTCGTCATCTTCAAAATACATAAGAAAACTTAAAGGAAAAGGATAAACTCTAATCCAAGAGCCATCTTACATGATTCCAGCAGTACAGACTAATTCATCATAACTTCTAGAAGGAAGATGGTAAGTTGTAACAGTAATTAAAATTCTTTTTACAGCCATCCATCATAAATGCTCAACAAGCTACAGGAATTCTGTAAAGTCCGATATTGCCTCCGCCAAATGTGTCATATGGCGTTGACAAGTATCAACTTCAAAGCACGTTAAAGCAATTCTTTTGTTTTCTTCAAGTAATTTAAATATTTCCTTTTTATAATTTAACGTTTTAGACAAATTTATTTCCTTGTATTCTTTAAACAACAAATCATAATCTATTTGAGGATTTAGTTCTCTTCGTTTATCCGAATTAATTCCAACTTCAGGAATGTGCACATATTGTATACCAACACCTTCACAGGCATTTTTAAGTTGACTCTTACTAAAGCCTGAGTTCATACTGAATGCATTCTTTCTAACATCACATAAAAGCTTTACATTATTTCTAATTAATCTATTCAAATAACGTTCTAATGAAATGACTTCATAGCCGATAGTATACAATACCGTTTCTTCTTCCATAGATTTATAATTATTTAAATTAAGAAGTTCCTAAGGAGACAGATATTGATCTGAAATCGCACTGTTTATAGCGTAATATGGATATCTCTTGTATGTTACGTTTATGAGGTCTTCATTAGTTTTATCTTTATAGATAATGGAAAAATCTGACACTATTCTTTCATCCTATTTATCCAATTGAATTAAATAGTTTACGTCATCTTTCTTAATCCATGAAGTCTGCGAGTCATCAACTATTCCATACTTTTTTAATGTTTTTAAATCTGCATTTTCTTGAAATGAATAACATCCGAATTTATATGGAACGAAATCATAATTCTTCCTTTTAGTTTTATATCTACTAAATAGAAATTATAACTTTTGTGTTTGAATTTTATCAAGTTCATTATTAAAAACCTGTAAAAGAGCCAGTACCAATTTTCTTCTATTATACATAACTCAAATATATTAAATATTCCTAACTAACACTCTCCCCATTTTTCACTTCTCTCTCCGGTGCTACAAACGCCAATTTTCCATCCGTAGTATCGGTCATTAAAATCATACCTTGACTTTCAACGCCTCTTATTTTTCGAGGTGCCAAATTTACCAAGATACTCACTTGTTGACCAATTATATCTGCTGGTTTAAAACTTTCAGCAATTCCACTTACTATCGTTCTGGTATCAATACCAACATCCACTTTTAGTTTGAGCAATTTTTTTGTTTTCGGCACTTTCTCGGCCTCCAAAATTGTTCCAATTCTAATATCTAATTTGGTAAAATCTTCAAACTCAATAATCTCTTTTTGAGGTTCTATTACTTTACTCGCATTTTCATTCGCCAATTTTGTCGCTTCTAATTTATCTAATTGGACTTGAATTTCTGCATCTTCAATTTTTGCAAATAACAATTCAGCCTTTCCGATTTGATGCCCCGACGGAAGCAACACCCTTTTTGACGCCACGTCTTCCCAAGAGTTTTCAACTTCGCTCAAACCTATATTTAATATTCCTTTTAATTTTGTTGAAGTAAAAGGCAAAAACGGCTCAGATAAAACGGAAAGCGCTGTTGCAATTTGCACCGCAACATTCATGATCGTTTGAACCCTTTCTGGATTTCCTTTAATTTGTTTCCATGGCTCTTCGTCTGCCAAGTATTTATTTCCTAATCGAGCAACATTCATTAATTCTGAAGTCGCTTCTCTAAAACGATAACGCTCCACTGAATTTGTAATAATACCAGGGTACTCCTTAAGTTTTTCTAAGGTTTCTTCATCTACTTGAGAAAAATCTCCTGCAACTGGTACTTGCCCATTATAATACTTGTTTGTTAGCACTACAACTCTATTTATAAAGTTTCCAAAAATAGCAACTAACTCACTATTATTTCTAGTTTGAAAATCTTTCCAAGTAAAATCATTGTCCTTCGTTTCTGGAGCATTTGCTGTTAAAGCATAACGCAATACATCTTGTTTTTCAGGAAAATCTTCCAAATATTCATGCAACCAAACTGCCCAGTTCTTTGAAGTTGAAATTTTAGCTCCTTCTAAATTTAAGAACTCATTTGCTGGAACATTCTCAGGTAAAATATACTCTCCTTGCGCTTTTAACATCGCTGGGAAAATGATACAATGAAATACAATATTATCTTTTCCAATAAAATGCACCAACTTGGTGCCTTTATCTTTCCAATAAAGTTCCCAATCTTTTCCAGTTTCTGTCGCCCATTCTTTGGTTGAAGAAATATATCCAATAGGAGCATCAAACCAAACATATAGCACTTTTCCTTCTCCACCTTCTAAAGGCACCGGAATTCCCCAATCCAAATCACGCGTAACCGCTCGTGGCCTTAATCCGTCGTCTAGCCAAGATTTCACTTGTCCAAGTACATTCGATTTCCAATCATTTTTATGACCTTCTACGATCCATTCTCTTAACCAAGGTTCATATTTGTCTAACGGTAAAAACCAATGCTTCGTTTGTTTTAAGCTTGGTACATTTCCAGTAATTGCTGATTTCGGATTGATTAAATCTGTTCCATTATGACTCGTTCCACAGTTCTCACACTGATCGCCATAACTCTCTTCATTACCACATTTCGGGCACGTACCAATTACAAATCTATCGGCCAAAAACTGGTCTGCCTCTGCATCGTATAATTGCTCATCAACCTTTTCGATAAACTTTCCGTTCTCATACAACTCTTTAAAAAACTCAGAGGCTGTTTCGTGATGAATTGGTGCAGATGTTCTTGAATAATTATCGAACGTAATTCCAAAATCTTGAAATGATTTTTTAATAATAGCATGGTATTTATCCACCACTTCTTGCGGAGTAATTCCTTCCTTTTTTGCTTTTAATGTAATAGGCACTCCATGCTCATCAGATCCACAAACAAAGGCGACATCGTTTCCCTTTTGGCGTAAAAAACGAGCATAAATATCTGCTGGTACGTAAACTCCTGCCAAATGACCGATATGAACGGGTCCATTCGTATATGGTAATGCTGCTGTAATTGTATATCTGCTCACAAAAAATATTTTTATCATCATTGGAAATGTAATGAAGTAATCTTTCAACAGATTACGTCGTCATTCTCATTTCTCGTATTGACATATATAATTAAATTGGTTACAAAAATACTCATTCCTTTTCGATGACTGAAATAGGAGTCAATTTTTCTTTATATTTGAAAATGATTCTTTTGAAATCAACGAAGTAAAAGTTTTAAAATTTTCTATGATAAGATATCTATGCTTTCTGCTATTCTCATTTATTACATTTTCTGGAAATAGCATTCCAAAAAACAGTCATAAAGCCATTAAAAAAAGTGAATTAGTTAGACCTCCTTCCCTAAAAAAAGGAGATTCTATTTTAATTATAGCCCCCGCAGGAAAAATTCAGAATCAACAGCATATTCAAGCAGGAATTGACTTGGCTCAATCCTGGGGTTTAGCGGTAAAGTTTGGACATAATTTATTCAAACAATACAATTCATTTGCTGGAACTGAGAAAGAAAGACTTAGTGATTTGCAAAAAGGCTTAGATAACCCAAATATTAAAATGATATGGGCAGCAAGAGGTGGTTATGGCACAGTGCGAATAATTGATGATTTAAATTTTACTAAATTTAAAAAGCATCCTAAATGGATCGTTGGATTTTCTGACATTACCGTGTTACACAATAAAACCCACAATCTTGGTTTTCAAACAATTCATGGACAAATGCCTAGTACTATTGATCTTCGTGATTCTAGTCAACAAGAAGCAATAGCCTCTTTGAAAAATACTCTTTTTGGCAAAAAAATTAAATATGTACTCGATGCTAACAAGAACAATAAAAAAGGGAAGGCTCAAGGGATTTTAGTCGGTGGAAACCTATCCATTTTATGCAGTATGCTCGGGAGTAACACGTCTATTGATACGCGCAATAAAATCATTTTTATTGAAGATGTAAGTGAGCCACTTTACAATATCGATAGAATGATTATTAGTTTAGAAAGAGCTGGTTATTTTAAAAATGCCCAAGGACTAATTGTTGGTGATTTTAGTCTTAAACCAAATGAAAGTAATCCTTTTGGTAAAACATTAGAAAAAATAGTAATAGAAGCCTTAAACGGCACAGACTTCCCTATAATTTTCGATTTTCCTGCAGGGCATTTGAACGATAATAGGGCTATTATTTTAGGCCGTGAAATTAAGATTAATTGCACAAGTAAGAAAGCTGCCATTGTGTTTTAATATAAAAAAACCATAATATGATTAAACCTTCATATTTAAATAAAGGCGACACTATTGCCATAGTGTCTACTGCTCGAAAAATTTCTAAAGAAGAAATCACCCCCGCTATTAAACTATTAAAATCGTGGGGGTTAAAAGTCGTTACTGGTAAAACAATCGCTCTTGAAGATCATCAGTTTGCTGGAACTGATGCACAACGAACTGCAGATTTTCAATTGATGCTAGATAGTAAAAACATCAAAGCAATTTGGTGCGCGCGCGGTGGTTATGGGACAGTAAGAATAATTGACAAACTCGATTTCTCCTCTTTTTTAAAAAATCCTATATGGATTATTGGATATTCTGATATAACTGTTTTGCATAGTCATATTCATAATTTGGGTGTTCAATCATTGCACGCAACAATGCCAATAAATGTGCTAAAAAATACAGAAAATAGTCTTATTTCGTTAAAAAATGTTCTTTTTGGAGAAAAAGAGAGTAAAAATTTCGATTTTTCAAAACACAATTGGTTGGGAAAATCTGAAGGGATTTTAGTCGGAGGAAACTTATCAATTTTATATAGTTTACTTGGAAGTAAATCAAATATCGACATAGATGGAAAAATATTATTTATTGAAGACTTGGACGAATATCTATATCATATAGATCGCATGATGCTTGCGCTTAAAAGAAATGGATATTTTGAAAACTTAAAAGGTTTAATAGTTGGAGGAATGACTCAAATGCATGATAATACTATTCCCTTTGGAAAAACTGCTGAGGATATTATTTTGGACAATATTCGAGAGTACGATTTTCCGGTTTGCTTTAATTTTCCAGCGGGGCATTTAGATGATAATACAGCGTTGATTTTAGGGAGTAAGGTGAAATTAGAGGTGAATGAGAATGGAACTATACTAACAAATAGTCACTAAACACTAAGTTATGGCTGAACACAATGAATTAGGGGAAAAAGGCGAACAACTTGCTATTGATTATTTGGTTAAAAAAGGATATACCATCCAAAATAAAAATTGGCGGTATTTAAAAGCTGAAGTGGATATTATTGCACAAAAAGAAAATACCTTGGTTGCCATTGAAGTAAAAACCCGTTCGTCTGATTACTTTGGAGATCCACAAGATTTTATCACCCAAAAGAAGATCCAATTACTAGTAATGGCCATGAACCAATATGTGATTTCAAAAGAGCTGGACATAGAAGTTCGCTTTGATATTATTGCTATTCTTCAGAATAAGAACAAAACAACGATCGAACATATTGAAGATGCTTTTTTGTATTTTTGACTAAATTCAATTTATATAATAATGAAACGACGATTTATTCAACTTTCTTTAACTTTTAGTGTGCTTCTCATTATAACTTCATGCAGTGATGCTACTAAAACGGATAAACCCACAAAGAAACCCAATGTGGTCATTATATTTTTAGATGATTCTGGGTATTCAGATTTTAATCCATTTGGGCAAGTAGAAATTGAAACGCCTAATGTTCAAAAATTGGCAGACGAAGGTGTTCGATTTACAAATTTTCATGTTCCACAAGCAATTTGTTCTGCTTCACGATCTGCTCTAATGACAGGCTGTTATCCAGGACGAACCAAAGTTTTTGGAGCGCATGGACCTAATGTAAAATGTTTAGATCCTAAGTTCCCAACAATGGGTGAAATTTTTCAAGCTGCGGGATATAAAACGGGGATTTTCGGAAAATGGCATTTAGGAGATATCCCTGAAACTCGACCTCACAATCGTGGATTTGATGAAACTGCTGGATTAATGTATTCAAATGATATGTGGAAGCATCATCCTGTGAATCCAGAATACTGGGGTAAATTTCCAATTAAATATTGGAGAAATGGAAAAGTTACCATTGAAGATGTTGGAGTTCCAGAACAAAAACAACTAACGAAATGGAGTACTGAAGGTGCAGTTGATTTTATCAATAGAAACAGCAAAGAACCTTTTTTATTATATGTACCGCATTCTATGCCACACGTACCAATTTTCTGTAGTGAAGATTTCGAAGGAAAATCTGGTAAAGGATTGTATACTGATGTTACGCTTGAATTAGATTGGTCTGTTGGCGAAATTATGAAAGCATTGAAATTGAATGGTGTTGAAGAGAATACAATTGTAATATTCTCGTCAGACAATGGCCCCTGGGTGGCGTATGGGAACCATGCTGGATCCACACCTTTTAGAGCGTCGAAAGCAACTTCGTTCGAAGGAGGAACACGTTCTGCTTGTATTATAAAATATCCAAATAAATTAAAACCGAATACAAGTTCAAACAATATGTTTACTTCTATTGACCTTTTACCAACCTTGTGCAATTTGGCTTCTGTTGGTTTACCAGAATCAACCATTGACGGAAAGAATGTTTGGGCTGTAATTTCTGGAGATGAAAGTGCAAAAAACCCACAACCATATTATGCTTTTTCAACAGGAAAAAATTTCGAAAGTGTCATGAGTACCGATGGAAAATGGAAATTACATTTACCGCATAACTATCACAGATTAAACACTCCTGGAAAAGATGGATCCTCTGGAAAGTATGACAATCTAAAAATTGAATTGAGTTTGTTTGATATGGAAAATGATCCTTATGAATCAAAAAATGTAATTAAAGAAAATCCCGAAGTTGCAGACAACCTATTAGCATTAGCAACTAAACACAAAGAAAAATTTTATACCGAGAAGAAATAGGGGCCTCTAATTTTGATCAAACAAAGCCTGAAGGTCTTCTAGCACTTCCGGCTTTGCTATTATTTTTAAATCCTTATCTAAAACAAAATAAGAAGGCGTTCCATTGACATCATAATTTTTAGCAATTTTATTCGTCCATTTATTCGCCCCATAAACATGTATCCATTGCGGCATTTCTTTGGTTAGTTTATCAAAATCTTCTCTTTCCTCTTCTAAGGCAATTGCTACTATTTGCAATCCATCGTAATCCTTGGTAAAATCATACAATGTAGGAATATCATTTAAACAATGAGAACAGGACGTACTCCAAAAAACAATGATAATCACTTCATTTAAACCTTTCATATCCGAAAGTTTTTTTTCTTCACCATTTTCATCCCAACTAATTTCGGGAGCCTCCCTTCCAATTGCCGTGCTTATTATTCGATCAATTTCTGTCAAGAATTGCTCGCTTTGAAGTTCTTTCGGCAATTTCCCATAATGCTGCGTTATAATAAAGTCAACCATTTCTATTTCTTGCTGATCTGCCAGTGCATATAACAATGAACTTAAAATCTCACGTTTCACATCATAGATATTTCCAACCTTTAACATAACATCATTTACGGCTTGTTGCTTCGATGCGAGATATACTTCCATATCTTCGGATTTATTTAAATAAAATACATACTCAACGACCTTGTCAAGAATTCTAGAAGAATTTCGTAAAATAGGATTGCCAAAATCTAACGCATCAAAAAAATGAGATTGTGTCGATTCTAAATATAAATCTGGAGTAGTCCAAATTTCATCAGCATTATAATTTCTGTTTGATGTTATAAATTCATGAGCCATTAAACCCTTAGACATTTCTTCAAACGAATGCTGAATTTGTTTTAATTCTATAACAACTTTAGCATATTTCACTTTAATGAGTTCACGCTTTTCAGTACTAAAATAAACCATCTGCAAAGAATCTATAGTAGACTGCCGACGTAATGATAACTGAATATACGCTTCATATATCTGATTCTCTTTGGACACCAAAAACTTGGCAGAAGTGTCAATATTTAATGGATCAAATGTTACTGAGATGGATTCATTATTATACAAGAGTTCGATAAAACCATTGTTTTGAATATCAAAAAACAATCGATAAATTCCCGGTGCACTTTTCGTTGGAAACTGGAACTTAAAATTATTAGTGTCGCTTTTTGCATTTGCAACATACTCTTGTTGACCTCCTTTAACCTTATATAGCATCAATTGGTTATCGTCACTCTTTCCACTCAATTTTACAACTAATGAATCTTGTGCATTCAAAACAATGGTAGAACCCAATAAGAGGAAAAGTATGTATTTCAACATCACTTAAAAATTAAAATAGGATTTTGATAATCAGTGTCAAAAATACATTTTAATTGATTATTTTGCTAGATATACATCATAATATGAGTTTAGAAAATAAAATTATTTGGATCACTGGTGCTTCATCGGGTATTGGAAAAGCATTGGCCTTAGAGCTTTCCAAATTAAACTGTAAACTAATCTTGTCAGCAAGAAACAAAGATCGCTTATTAGCCGTTAAAAACGAATGTACCGACCCCAATAATGTTCACATAGTACCCTTCGATTTAGAAAATTATGAATCTTGTCCAAAGATTGTTACTTCCACTATTTCGTTATTTGGAAAAATAGATATTCTTATTAATAATGGAGGGGTGAGCCAGCGCGACTCAGCAATTAACACAAAGATAGCAGTAGACAAACGCATCATGAACATCAATTACTTTGGAACCATAGCACTGTCTAAAGCACTTCTTCCTCATTTTATAAAACAACAAGCTGGCCATTTTGTGGTTGTAACGAGTGTTGTTGGAAAAGTTGCCACACCTGTTCGGTCATCATATTCCGCCTCGAAGCATGCCTTACATGGTTTTTTTGATAGTCTACGTGCCGAAGTTTACAAAGATCATATTGATGTTACGTTAATACTCCCAGGCTATGTTCGTACAGAACTTTCTTTTAACGCGTTGGTAGGAGATGGTTCTAGACAAGACAAAATGGATGTAGCTACAGACAACGGCATTCTTCCTGCTGTCTTCGTGAAAAAAATGATAACGGCCATTCGTAAAAAGAAGAGAGAAATTGTTATTGGAGGCCTCAAAGAAACTGCTAGTGTTTATTTAAAACGTATTTGGCCAGGATTACTTGCCAAGTTGGTACGTAAAGTACACGTGACTTAGGTTTGAAGCTTCTAGAGTTCTCATTCCTACGGAAGCGGGAATCTAACTTAACTCTGGTTTCATGCTTTCACAGAAATGACAAAATTTATCTCAACATTCTAATTGCTGATTTATAGAAAACTTTTTTCTTCTGATATACTCGCATAGAATTTACAACAATAATCACAGCAATGAATCCATAGAATACGAAAGGTATAAAAAGAAAGTCCCTACTCCAAGTCGAGGAATTATACCTGTCATACGTGCAAGAATTATTATATAAGACAACGAGAATAATAAAACCCAAGTAATTTTAAAATTCAAATTACGTTTCCCTAATTCGTTTACTCCTTTTAATTTATCCTTTTTTAGGATCCAAAAAATTAATGAAATAATAATTCCAAGCAAGGGAAAGAGTAAAAAAACTGAGCGCCGACAAACTCATTATTACTAGGAAACTATTATCTTTTTGAACTTTCCAATTAATTCATCAGGATTCACTTCTAGTGCAACTGAAATTCTCTTGATCGATTCTTCTGTTGGGTCAGATTCCCCATTTTCAATACGCTGAATGGTTCGAACACTTAAACCTGACTTTTCGGCCAACTCCTCTTGTGAAAACTCTTTTCTCTTTCTTAGTTCTTTTACCTTACTAGACGAACCATTATTCTTCATTCTAATGTCTTTAAATGTTCAGAACAAAAATAGTTGCCGTTTCTACTATTTGATAACGTCGTCTTTATGACAACTTTACAACATCGGTGACAAGCCCTTATTGTATAAACGTTTACAGAATTAAATCAACCCTTTTTCAGTAAAATAGTGCACTATAGCTTCTTTCATTAATACTGATTGTTCCCCTGGTTTTAAGGTAGGCAATTCCTCTTTTACCATATAATGCGGCCATTTATCATCATCAAAATAATCAAACTCATAATAGCCATAAGGCTCCAACAGTCTACAAATAGCAATATGCATTAAATTTAATTTTTCGTCTTTCTTAAATTTTTGTGCTCCTAATCCCAACTCTTGAACGCCTATTAAATATATAATAGAATCCAAATCTAACCGATCGCCATCGGCAAATCGATCTGAAATAATTTGTACTAGCAACTCCCAATTTTCCTTTAAATCTTGTTCTCCAATCATACGCCAAAGGTACTTTATTCTTACGTTTTATACTGACAAGATTAAATGTTTACATGAAAAATCTAATTCTCAAATATTCTATTAAATTTGCATACTTCTAAACCCTAATTATGAACACCTTTGACATTGTTATTCTTGGCTTATTATTATTTGGATTTTTAAGAGGTTTAATGAAAGGCTTATTCGCAGAACTAGCCTCTTTGGTCGCTCTTATTGCAGGAATTTATGGTGCCATTCATTTCTCCCACTTTGCCTCAGACTTTTTGACAAATTACGTTGATTGGGAAGAAAAATACATTTCAATGGTGGCCTTTACTACTACATTCATTGGTATCGTGATTGTTATTTCATTACTTGGTAAGTTATTGACAAAAGCGGCAGATTTTGCTTCTTTAGGGTTTTTGAATAAAATTTTAGGCGGAATCTTTGGACTGCTTAAGATGGGAATGATACTAAGTGTAGTACTCATTATTTTTGACAAACTCAATAGTACTATTCCGTTTACAGATAAAAATATAACGGAAGATTCAATTCTTTTTGAACCTACAAGAAACCTAGCATCTTTACTATTTCCAAATTTTTTAACAATTGTGGAAGATGAGATTGACAATGTAGAAATTTAAATTTCCTTGATATATTCTGCTATTATCCAGCCAATTTTTCCATCAGCTAATTTGATTTTCATCCAATCATCTATACCATCTAATACCTGAATCTTTGTCCCTTCGTGTAACTCAAACATAGTATCACTATTAAGGGTAGGCCCATTTTTAATTTCTGCAGTTTTCTCAAACACGATCGCCATTAAAGTATTCTCTTCATAAGAGAACGCTTTAAAAGCAAAAAAAACGGTAAGTATTAATAATATAGAACTTAAAATACTCGTATTAAAAAATAATAATTTTTTACTCGAAGTATAGGAAAAATGATACAAGAGAAATAGTAACGCCCCTAAAAAAGAAAGTAGTATTGATATAATAGCCCAAGATTCATAAGGTAACTTATAAATAACAGCGTCTGAAAATTTTTGAAATACACTTTTTGGTAATGGTATTACGGCATCCATAGCCATTCGATTCGCAAATTCCAAATTTATCAGGGCATCTTCATTTATTGGATTTATTTTCAGCGCTCTTTCATAATTATAAATCGATGGGGCAACCATATTCAACTTATAATAACTATTCCCTAAATTGAAATACAACTCCTCAGACTGGACCCCAAGACCTTCAATTTTTTCATACAAATCAATTGATTTTTGATACTTTCCGTCTTTATATAAACCATTGGCTTGCGAAAATAATTCATCTGCCGATTGGGAAAAGCCAAACGAAACGAGAGACAAAAACAATATGAATAATACTTTTTTCATCTAAATCTGTTTATCAATTTTAGCAATAATTAATTTTGCCTTGTCAAACTCATCTTTCATCATGGTATCTGTAGTAGGTGTATATCTAGCAAAATCACAATCTTGCAAAACATCCATAAATTCTTTGACTGTTTCACTATCTACATTGCGCCGCAGCAATAACTCCGTAATTTTCTCTTTACTAATATCTGAAGTTTCAATGTTCAACATTGCTTTTAAGAAATTATGCAATGCTTTTTCTAGGGAGATATAGAACGCTTCCTTTTTACCTAATTGCTTTTTCGCTTGAGATAAATATTTCCTTGCCAATTTATCAGCTTTTCTAAACCTTTTTCCAGCAACATCTCCATCTCTTTTAGCCTTTCTCTTCCCAATGAATATTCCGAATGGAATTGCTAAAAAGGGCAAAAACAACAAGGAATAAAACAGGTTAGACTTGAAAAATACTTCTTTTTTAATAGCATTAAAATTTGTGTCGTTCAGAATGTACCTAAAATTATTATCCGTTGCAACAACCAATTGTTTTGCCGACGAATTCTGTGAATTGACGAGTCCACCTCCGGGCAAAGTTTTCCCTTCCGTAACATCAATTATTAAGGGTTTTGTTACAATGGTTTTATATGCATTGTCTCTTACACTAAAATAAGAAAAGGATACTTCCGGAATTTGGTACTTTCCTTTATAATGCGGAACAATTGTATAACTATCAGAAATTTTTCCAGACATTCCGGTTAAAGAAGCATTGATTTTTTCATTGTGTTCCGGTGAATACACCTCTAGTTCTGTAGGAGTTTCAATAGTAGGCAATTCAAATAATTTCAAATTACCTTTCCCAGAAACTTGCACATTTATTTGAGTCGTTTCATTTGCGCGTAAAATATCACGAGTTGCAGTAACCGCAAAATCGAAATCTCCCACGGCGCCATTATACCCAGCGGGTTTATTTTCATAAGGCAAACCTTTTACGTCAACACTTCTATTCCCCGAAGATGTAGAGTAATTTACACTTCTTTCAATATGATTTCCAAAGAAATCTGCCCTACCGGTAGGAATGGTTACAGAAATATCCATATTTATAGGATCAATTCCCAATTTTCCAGATTTTTGAGGAATTAACAAAGCACGTTTCAATATGATATATCGATAGTCTTCACCTTTATAAGTTCCGTTTTTCACTTCAGGCCTTTTCACTTCAATATCTTGATTCCAAAAACCATCGTATTGTGGAACGCCCTCTATTCTCCAATTATTGAAACCTACTTTATTACTGAAAAATAATTTGTACACTACATAAATTCCTTCTCCTACATAAGGTTCCTCTTTAGAAATTTCAGCAACCAAATGCACATTTTCACTGGCAATATAATGCGGATCATTTACATCTTTTGGAACGTCAGACTCAAGTAAAACCGTCACCTCAACCGGGTTCGATTCTATACGATTTCCTTGATAACTAATAGAGGCTGATGGAATCGAAAATACGCCAACTCTTTTAGGTTTTATAATATAAGTATAGGTTTGCTTATAAGATGACTTCCCATTGATCCATGATTGATTAATAGAAGAACTAGGTCCGCCTACCACCTCAAACTCTTCAAGTTTTGGCAATTCAAAGTGATCCGCACCCTGCCGATTAACAGTAAAATCGACTCTTAACCGCTGATGTATTCCTAATTTATTTTTACTCAGCGTAGTTACAAGTTGGATACCACTCTGCGCGAAAACCGAAGTAGCTATAAATATGAAAAACAATATGTAACCGTATTTTTTCATGAATAAACTTACCAGTCTTTTTCTTGTTTAATTTTTTGCCCTTTTTCCTTACGAGCATTCATTTTTTCCTGCGTTTTCTTTTCCTCATTATTCATTGCCTCTAGCAATTGCTGAATTCGTTGAGGAGATAATTTACCCGGTTGCGATGGCTGCTGCTGATTATCTTGCTGATCTTTATTTTCCTTTGGGTCGTCTTGACCTTCTTTCTTATCTTTCTCGTCATCTCCATCTTTCTTGTCTTCCTTATTTTTATTGTCTTTCTTATCCTTTTGATCGTCCTTATTTTCCTGATCCTTATCTTGATCCTTTTGATCGTCCTTATTGTCTTTGTTGTTGTCGTTCTTATCTTGATTTTGTTGTTGATCTTCCAACAATTCTTGAGCTAACGCCAAATTATAACGAGTTTCATCATCTTTAGGGTTATTCCTCAAAGAGTTCTTATATGCTTCCACAGATTTAGCGTAGTCCTTCTTATCAAAATGTGTATTGCCAATATTGTGAAGCGTTTCTGACTTTGTAATTTTATCAGTAGTCGTTTTCGCTACTAATTCATATTGCGCCAAGGCTTCATCTCCTCTCTTTTGTAATGAAAGTGCAAGCCCTAAGTTGTAGTTGGCAACTTCATAACTCGGATCTTTTTCCAGTGCCTTTCTATACGCTACCTCAGCATCTGTAAACTCTAATTTATTATAGAAGTCATTACCTTCACGCGCAAATGCTCTTGCCCCTTTTTGCAATGCTTTTGTATCCTCTTGAGAAAAAATACTCAAGGGTAAAACGAATAATATGACCAAAAGTATCCTTTTCATTATTTATTAAATAAATTTAATTTTTGAATCCATTTTGTCTTCTTTTCTAGCATAAATGAATCTACTACTAAAAAAAGTAAAGCAAACCCAATAAACCATTGAAACTGATCTTTATAATCCGAAAACTGCTTTGACTCAAACTCGCTTTTTTCGGCTTTTACTAATAAGTCTTCAACAAAATCAACGGTTTCTCGCGTCTTATTTCCCAAGATATATTTTCCGTTTCCATTATCGGCAATATCCTTTAAAACGGCTTCATTTAATCTTGTAACTACAGTTTCTCCTTTATTGTCTTTTTTATAACCTTGCAGCACTCCCTTATATTTTATAGGAATTGGACCTCCTTTTTCGGTTCCTACACCAATGGTATATGTTTTTATGCCATCTTTAGTAGCTTGGACTATAGCGCTAGAAGCATCCTCTTGATGATCTTCACCATCTGAAATTATAAATAAAAATCGATTTGTCTGTTCATCATTATCGTAGTAAGAACTAGCCATTATAATGGCATCATTAATTGCCGTTCCCTGGCTAGAAACTAAATCTGGATTTGCGTTTTGTAAAAACATTTTTGCCGCACCATGATCTGTAGTAATTGGCAACAAAGGATAAGCATTCCCTGCATAAATTATAATTCCAATACGGTCACTACCTAACCTATCCACTATTTTAGAAATAATTTGTTTGGCTTTTTCCAGCCTATTCGGTGCAATATCTTCGGCCAACATACTTTTAGAAACATCCAAAGCAAATACGATATCAACCCCTTGTCTTTTAATTGTTTCTAATTTTGTACCCATTTTTGGATTTGTCAAAGACACTATTAAAAAGGCCAAACCAATTAAAAAAAATATCATTTTTAAAATCGACTTAAAAGCAGATCTCTCTGGACTTAATTTTTGCATCAAATTGAAACTAGCAAACTTTTTTTGAGTTCTTTTTTTCCAAAAGGATACTAATAGGTACAACACAAAGATCACAGGTATTGCGATTAAGTAAATAAAATAGGATGGTTCTTCTATTTGATACATTTTATTTTTATTGTTGAACTGTTTATTTGTTGAATTGTTTCAACTGTTTATTCTATTTTAATTGAGCCTTTTTCATGGCATTTAACATATTTGATGTTTTATAAATTTGCGCTCTTATTTTAGTGTAATCTTGTTCTGAAATAAATTTTAATTGTTTCGAAACCATTAAACATCTCTTATATGAAACTTCTAAATAATGTGAATCTCAAAGTCATTTCTAACATTAGAATCAGCGCTGCTAATATGACCAACGAACGATATTTTTCGTCATAATTGTAATATTTAAATTCTTCAATCTCTGTCTTTTCTAACTTATTAATCTCACTATATATCGCTCTCAATTTTTTATTATCGGTAGCTCTAAAATATTTCCCTTCTGTTTCATCTGCTATAAATTGAAGTAACTCTTCATCAATTTCAACCTTAACATTTTGAAAAACCAACTTTCCATTCCCATCTCTTGCGACTGGGGAAGGAGCAGTACCCTGCGTTCCTATACCAATGGTATATGTTTTAATACCTAATTCTTTCGCTAACTCCGTTGCTGTTTTTGGATCTACAAAACCTGCATTATTTACACCATCTGTCAACAAAATAATAACCTTACTTTTTGCTTTGCTGTCTTTTAATCTATTCACAGCAGAACCCAGTCCCATTCCAATGGCAGTGCCGCCTTCCAACTGGCCCCATTGAATTTCTCTAATTGTATTTCTTACAATTCTCTTATCACTTGTTATAGGCGTTTGTGTAAAACTTTCTCCCGCATATACAACAATGCCTATTCGATCACTTGGCCTTTGATTTACAAACTCCGTCGCCACCGCTTTTAAGGCCTCTAATCGATTTGGTTTTAGATCTCTTGCCAGCATACTCGCAGAAACATCTATAGCCATCACAATATCAATACCCTTATTAGTATTTACTTTTGTGCTAACTGACGTTATTCGAGGTCTTGCTAATGCAACAATCATTGAAGAAACAGCTAGCAATCGCAACACGTTTAAAAGGGGTTTCAATTTTGCCAAAGTAGAAGGCTTGCCAAAGGCTTTTGTATTGGACAATGTTAACGCAGCAGTATTTCTTGTACGCACGATAACATACCATAAAACCATGAATGGAATTACAAGTAGTAACCATAAAAACTCCGGATTTGTAAACTCTATGTTATTCCACAACCTCATTCTCTTCTACTGGTTTCGGTTTTAATTTATTAATGATCCCTTCTGTTTGCGAGCGATGTCCTTCAATCTCATTTGAAAGTGGTCTGTGCTTCGCAAATTTTACCAAATCTGCTTCTTGCAATAACTTCCGCAAATTCTTAACGGTTTCTTTAGGCAAATCGAACTTCTTAATTTTATTAAAGTCCAAAATGGTTTCTATCAATTCATCCGTTGTTGATTCTAAAGCAGGGATTTGTAATTCTCTTTCTATATATGTTCTAATGATATCAGTTAGTTCAATATAATAAGGTTTAATCTTATCTTGCTGCCACAACTGTTTTTTGTCCAACTGTCCCAAACGTTGCATCGCCATTTCATAAGGAGGAATTCTTTCTTCTAACGGAATTTCTTCTTTCTTCTTTCTAAATACGAAATACAAAATAATCGCAATGATCAGGGCTAGAATTGCCAGCGCTATCCAAACATATAGTTTATAATCGTCAAAAATAATTGGCTGATTTTTAATTGATTTTAATTCGTATAATTTTTGCTTCAGTGTATCTACTTTCACCGTTGAAACACTAATTAGGAGGGAATCTATAATAAATTTCTTATTGTTAATTAAAATTTGCTGACTGGGAATCATGTAGTTCCCACTATCAAAACTTGTCAATATATATTTTTTTACAAACTTCGTTTCTGTAGTATCTGTGGGTAACTCTTCCACAACTTCAACCTTCTTTAAACTGTCTAATATCAATTTTGGAAATAGAACGTCCTCCGTTTTATCTACAGACAATTGATAC
The DNA here is from genome assembly GCA_905181865.1 of Urechidicola croceus. GTDB lineage: Bacteria > Bacteroidota > Bacteroidia > Flavobacteriales > Flavobacteriaceae > Urechidicola > Urechidicola croceus_A. The sequence goes on along the minus strand of CAJIZG010000005.1, from coordinate 323,408 downwards.
TTTATTTGTTCCCCAATTCTAATATGAGTGGTATCCACTTCCATTTTAACTGGATTCTGTGCCAGAACAGCTGCACACGCAAAAAACGCTAGATAAACTATATATTTTTTCAAAAAACCATCGCTTCGACCCACTTCGACTACGCTGAGTGGCCAATACTCAGAAACAATTCTTGAAATTGCATTTGTATGTATAATCATCTTCTCCAATCTATCTTGCTCCTTTATTTTTAAAATAGCCCAGTAACTTTTTCACATAACTCTCATCAACTCTCGTGCTTATGGCTCCTGCTCCACTCCTACTAAATGATTTTTCGTAATAGTCTACAGATTTTAAATAATGCGCCTTGTAGCGGGTTCTTACCTTCTTTGACATGGTGTTCACCACCATCACTTCACCGCTCTCTGAATCCTTTACCGGCAACATCCCTAGATTAGGGATTTCCTCATCGTGTTTATCAAATATTCTAACGCCTGTAACATCGTGTTTGTTACCAACAATTTTTAAAGTCTGATCATAATTTTCGTCCATAAAATCTGACAAAACAAAAACAATCGCTTTTTTCTTCATCACATTAGACAAATACTTCAATGCTTTTCCAATATCCGTTTTATTGCTTTTTGGATGGAACTCAATCAACTCTCTAATAATTCTTAAAACGTGACTCTTTCCTTTCTTAGGTGGAATAAATAGTTCTATAGCATCGGAAAACAATAGTAATCCTACTTTATCGTTGTTCTGAATCGCAGAAAATGCCAAAGTAGCCGCTATTTCAGTGATTGTATCTTTTTTAAATTGTTGTTCTGTTCCAAATAATTCAGAACCACTAATATCTACCAAGAGCATCATTGTTAACTCTCGCTCTTCTTCAAAAACTTTAATGTATGGCTCGTTATAACGTGCCGTTACATTCCAGTCTATGGCCCTTACATCATCACCAAATTGATACTGTCTCACCTCAGAAAAAGTCATACCACGTCCTTTAAATGTACTATGGTATTCGCCAGAAAATATATGATCCGACAAACGACGTGTCTTAATCTCTATTTTACGTACTTTTTTAAGTATTTCTTTTGTATCCAATATTGTCGAATTGTTAAATTATGTAATTACAGTTTTATTTAACCTTTAAAAAAGTTAAACAAATAAACGGTTACATAAGACTATGGTACTTCTATCTCATTTACTATTTTATTAATAATATCTTCTGAAGTCACATTCTCAGCTTCTGCTTCATAGGTTATTCCAATTCTATGTCTTAACACATCATGCACCACAGCACGCACATCTTCTGGTATTACATAACCCCTTCTTCTAATAAAGGCATAACATTTAGAAGCCATCGCCAAATTGATACTTCCCCTCGGAGAAGCCCCAAAACTGATTAGATTTTTTAAATCTCCAAGATTATATCGCTCTGGATACCTTGTTGCAAAAATGATATCCAATATGTACTTTTCTATTTTCTCATCCATGTACACCTCTTTTACAGCATTTCTAGCGCTATTAATTTGCTCCAAACTAACAACCGCATTTACTTTTTGAAATCCACCTGTTAAATTCTGACGCATAATTAGTTGCTCATGATCCATTTTAGGATAATCAATAACTACCTTCAACATAAAACGATCTACCTGTGCTTCTGGCAACGGATAAGTTCCTTCCTGCTCCACTGGATTCTGCGTTGCCATTACTAAAAACGGCTCATCCAATTTAAACGTGGTATCTCCAATGGTTATTTGACGTTCTTGCATCGCCTCTAATAAAGCCGACTGCACTTTTGCAGGTGCTCTATTGATCTCATCTGCCAAAACAAAATTTGCAAAAATTGGCCCTTTTTTAATCATGAAATCATTCTCTTTCATGTTATATATCATAGTACCAACAACATCTGCAGGCAACAAGTCTGGTGTAAATTGAACTCTACTAAATTCTCCTTTTACAGCTTGAGACAAGGTGTTAATAGCCAAGGTCTTTGCCAAGCCTGGAACCCCTTCTAGCAAAATATGTCCATTTCCCAATAATCCAATGAGCAATCGTTCAATCATATTTTTTTGACCAACAATTACCTTATTCATTTCCATGGTTAACAAATCAACAAAGGCGCTCTCCTTTTCAATCTTTTCATTGATGGCTCTAATATCCACTGTTTTGTTAGTTTCTTCTATCATTCTAAAAAATTTAAAGCTTGAATGCACTATGCTTTCTTGCGTGCTGCAAGTAGCATAATATATTTTTTTTACGGTGTTAAAAATTGGTTAAAAAAATCTAAAAAAGTGGTTATTATGCAAAGGATTGGAGATCTAATTCATTTCCATCAAACACTGCATAAGTAAAGTGTGTAATCCAGTCGCCGGTATTGATATATTTTGAATTTTTATCTAAATCTATTTGCATTGGTAAATGACGGTGTCCAAACAAGAAATAGTCATAATGCTTGGTTTCTAATTTTCGCTTTGCATATTGCACCAACCATTCTTGATCATCGCCCAAAAACTTTACATTTTCATCGCCAGAAATCAACTTATTCTTTACAGATAAATAGTGTGCCAATCGAACCCCAATATCAGGATGTAGCCAACGAAACAACCATTTTGAAAAGGAATTAGTAAAGACTTTTTTCATTCTTTTGTACCCCTTATCCCCTGGCCCCAAACCGTCTCCATGACCAATTAAAAAGGTTTTTTTATTGAAGATAAACTCCATGGGGCTATGGTAAACGGGGATATTTAATTCTGTCTCAAAATAATCTTCCATCCATAAATCGTGATTTCCAACAAAAAAATGTATTGGAATTCCACTATCTCTTATTTCGGCAATCTTACCCAAAACTCGAACGAACCCTCTAGGAACAACTTTCTTATATTCAAACCAAAAATCAAATAAATCTCCTAATAAAAAAATAACATCGGCATCTTGTTTCACCTCATCTAACCATCGAATAAACTTTTGCTCTCTCACAAAACTTTCTTTGCGAGTAGGTGCTCCAAAATGCTGGTCTGAAGCAAAATATATTTTTTTATTTTTAGTCATCTCTCAATTCAAAAATAACTTTTTATTGGAAAGTTCCAATTCCTTAATGGTCTCAATCATTAAATCACTCTTTTCTATGACTTGCCGGTATTCGTTATCGTCAAATATACTCTGTGCAAAAGTGAGTTTAAGATACTTTCTAATGGTATTTCTAAAATCATGTGACACTGGTATTACAACATCCATGGTTTCTAAAAATTTATTTAGAATTTTTTCATCCCCATCAAAATTATCTATAAAACCTTTTAAATCAATAGAATTATATATAATTCTGTGATTATCTACATAGTCAAAAGAAAAATTTCTAAGTTTTAAAAGATAACGAGATGGTATGTATTGTGCAGTATCTATTCCTACAAATTTATCTGGAACGATTCCTCCGCCGCCATATACAACCTTTCCTTTTGGAGTCGTATATTTTAAAGAATCATTCACTTTAATACTATCCTTAGAAACTAATTCACCGCTGAGATATCTTTTGTCAAAATTCGCATAATACTCTTTACTTTTGCTGAGATTATATGGTTTTTGAATAGAGCGCCCAGTTGGCGTATAGTATCTCGCAACAGTTAATCGAATGGCTGATCCGTCTCCAAGTCCCATAGTTTGTTGTACCAATCCCTTTCCAAAAGAGCGACGACCAATGATAGTACCACGATCATTATCTTGCAAAGCACCTGCTATAATTTCACTTGCAGATGCCGAATTTTCATTGATTAAAATATACACCTTCCCGTCTTCAAAATTGCCTGTCGATGATGCAAAATCTTTGTTAACATCACCACGCTTATTCTTGGTAAAAACAATCAACGCATCATCTTTTAAAAATTCATCTGCAATCTGATTGGCAATATTCATAAATCCTCCACCATTATCTCGTAAATCAAGGGTTAATGTCGTCATCCCTTTTTCTATTAGATCATCCAAGGCCACTTTAAACTCATCATAAGATGTCATTGCAAACCTTTCTAATTTTATATAACCGACTTCTTCATTGATCATATAATGAGAAGTAACGCTTTTTATAGGCACATCACCTCTAGTAATTGAAAAATTCATAACAGAATCCGTTGTTCTGCGATAAATACCTAAATCTATACCAGTATCTGGTTCCCCCTTCAAAATCCTCATGACATCGTTATTTCTAAGATTCACACCTGATAATGTATCCTGATTTGAGGTTAAAATTCGATCTCCAGCTAGTAACCCAACTTTTTCACTAGGCCCTCCTTCTAATACCTGAATTACCATTACAGAATCTTGATAAATTCTAAATTGAACTCCTATTCCTACAAAATTTCCTTGTAATTCCTCTGTTTCCAATTGCAATTGTTCCTGAGTAAAATAAACAGAATGTGGATCCAATTTTCCAATGATATTATTTATAGCTCCATCCAATAAGATATCGGTATTTACCTCATCAACATAGTCATACTTTATAAAATTGATTAATCTTTTTATTTTAGACTCCTCTGGACTATCACTAAAAACAGAACCTGATTTATTTTCAAAATCCAAAAAACTTCCCATCAAAATTCCAATGGCAACTGCCATTCCCAGATATATTGGTACCCTATTGCTATTCTTCATTCAAGTTTTTTAAATAGGTTAATTCCACCCCTGCTTTTTTCAAAAAATCCAATCCTGCAGAATCCTTATAGGCTTTGTGATAAACTACTCTTGTAATTTGGGATTGATGAATTAATTTACTGCATTCCTTGCAAGGCGAAAGTGTTATATATAAAGTAGCTCCTTTACTAGATTGTGCCGAACTCGCAACTTTTAAAATTGCATTTGCCTCGGCATGTAATACGTGCCATTTAGTATTCCCATCGTCATCTTCACATTTATTATCAAATCCTGTGGGAGAACCATTAAAACCATCTGAAATAATCATTCGCTTTTTTACAATGAGCGCCCCTACTTGTTTACGCTCACAAAAAGACAATTTAGCCCACTCGAGCGCCATTTTCATATAGGCCATATCATACTTTTTCTGCTTCTTACTCATCTCCATATTTTAACCTAGCGAAAATAAATAGAATTAAGCGATTCTGCGTTAAATTTTTACCAAATTTTATTCGTGATCAACATTGGAATAACCAGACCTAGCACAACTGAAGAAATTACTAAAGTCCAATCTCGTTTTGAAAAACGAAATATAGTTTGAAAAATATATCCAATAAAAAGAAGAACAACAGCCGCAACTAATTGGGCTGCTTCAATTCCCAAACTATATTCTAATAACGATATGAATTTATTAGTGCTACCTAAATGGCATTAAACCCTTTTGCAAATCCTAAACCATGAATCAATCCAAAAAAAAAGACATAATTATTTGAAAATAAAAGTTCGCTTTTTTTGAGGTTTTCCAACAGTAAAAATAGTATAAGCTGCAAAAACTACTGGTGTCATTGGAATCAAAAACTCAACATAATTAATGTTTACGCTAATAATTTGAGAGGGAGACAACAACAGCGTTAAACTATGGCCAAAAGTAAACATCGATATTACGTAAATGACCTTTACCAATTCTTTAAACGAATAAGTAACTAATAAAACAATTAAAAAAAAGCATATGATCATATGTATTCCCATCTAGCACGTGAAAAAAACCTTGCTCTAGGAAAATTAAAAAAGAATCCACTAATATGATTTTGGGGTTAATAAGACAGTAATAAAGATATAGCAAAAATTTGTTTCTACTTTAACAGAAAATAAAAAAACGCAACTTATTGAAAACATATCTTTTTAACTTTGGATAAAAAATTATATCTTTCCGGTACATTTACTTTACTATGTCCTTATTAAACTCAATAAATGGAACCTTAGGTCTTCGCCGAGCAAAACATTTACTTCGAAGAGCAACTTTTACATATAGTAAAGGCCAAATTGATTTACTATCAAATAAAACTGCTTCTGAGGCATTGGATTACCTTTTACTATCGATTCCAAATAAAATAAATGAACCCTATGACCCTCAGCCAACTTCAAATCCTGACGGATATTGGCTGTCATCAGATAAACATCCAAATGAGTTTGAGGGTCAAGGAAGGAAAAGAGCGCATATTACTGCGGCATGGTGGTATAATGCTATTAACCAAACTTCTTTAAAGCATAAACTTACTTTTTTCCTCCACACCTCTTTTACAGTTGGAAAAGATAGCGGTGCTGGACTTTCGTCTCACTTTTATGATCACTTGCGATTATTAGAACAATACGCCTATGGAAATATTAAGGCATTAGCAAAAAAAATCACTTTAGATAATTCAATGTTAGATTATCTAGATAACACAAATAATAATGCTAATAATCCGAATGAAAATTACGGTCGAGAATATTTGGAATTATTTACTATTTTAAAAGGACCGCAGAAAGGAGAAGGGGATTATACAAATTATACGGAAATAGACGTTCAAATGGCCGCTAAAGTGTTTTCTGGTTTTAGAACTCAAAATGATAGAAAAGCCATAGACGAAGAAACAACTATTCCTAAAGGTTACGCCAGAAAAAATAGTCATGATAAGAATGATAAAAATTTTAGTGCTGCTTTTGGCAATCACGTTATTTCTGGACGAGATACTGCGGAAGGCATGTATGAGGAATTAGATGATTTTGTTGAAATGGTTTTTGCACAAGAAGCGACCGCCATTTCATACGCCAGAAAATTATACCGTTTTTTCGTCAAAAGCGAATGGGATGAAGAAATTGAAGCAACCATCATCTTTTCTTTATCTCAAATTCTCATCGACAATAACTTTGAAATCATTCCTGCTATAAAAGCATTGCTTTGTAGTGCTCATTTTTATGATGAAGACGACAGCGATAATTCAAACGAAATTATAGGATCTATTGTTAAAAGTCCGTTACAACTACTTTCAGAAATAATCACCATGTTCGAAGTCAGTTTCCCAAATCCGGAAACCGAAGCATATCGCTTTTATAGCAACTTTTTCCTATCATTCATTCATAACAGTTATTTCGGTAGCGCAGGCCTCGAGTTTTTTAATCCTGATTCCGTTGCAGGGTATCCTGCAATTTATCAAGAACCAGATTTTGATAGACATTGGTTTTCTTCAACTACTATCATCGCTAGATATAAATTAATAGAAAGTCTAATCTTTGGTAAAAACACCATAATATCTGGAAACATATACACCTCTATTGATATAATTTCTTTCGTTGAAAAACATATTGAGCAGCCTTCAGATGCTTATGAATTAATAAAGGAATTATCAGAATTGCTATATCCAGAAAACATCGATGACAGTCGAATCAATTATTTTATAGACCAATTGGTAGACGGTTTTGATAGTTATTACTGGAACAAGGAATGGGTAGCTTATACCAATACTGGTGAAAAAGAAACAGTGAAAACGCGCTTAAACGATTTAATTATTGCCATGACGAATGCTCCAGAATTTCAATTAATGTAACTAAAGTCGAAATGAAAAGAAGAAATTTTATTAAATTATCGGCCACTGCTTCTGTTATTGCATTAACACCGCTAGAAATTAAAGCCGCCCTTGAGCCTTTATCGTCTATGTTGGAATGCCCAGATATTTCCAGTCGGAAATTAATACTTATAAATCTAGCCGGAGGAAATGACGGATTAAACACAGTTATCCCAATAAATCAATATAATTTATACAGTCAACTTAGACCCACAATAAAAATTTCAAATTCGGGTAAAGACCAATATCTTAAACTAGATACCACTTTACCTGAAAACCAACAAGTTGGATTACACCCAGTATTAAAAGGGTTTAAAGAAATTTATGACACTGGTCAATTACGGGTTTTACAATCTGTGGGATATCCCTCCCAAAATAAAAGTCATTTTAAATCGACAGATTTATACTTAACTGGCAATGATGGGATGAGCTTAAATAATGGCTCAAATTCTGGTTGGATTGGTCGTTTTATGGAACAATTCTATGCTGATCAAGTAGAAGAGGCTTTTCCATTAGCCATTGAAATGGGTTCCCCTAAAAATTCCCTAGGTTTTCATGGAGTTGAAGAACATGGGTTATCTCTAAATATTACTGGACAGGACCCTTCAGGATATTATTCTGTACTGAACGGATTGGGTGGAGCTCCTCCACAAAATATTTCAAATTCTGACTATGGTAAAGAATTAGATTTTATAATTAATACAGACGCTTTATCAAATAAATACGCGCAAACGATTTCAACCTCTTTTGATAAAGGACAAAATACAGTAAGTTATCCCGACACCGACATTTCAGATCAGTTAAAGACTGTTGCGAGACTAATTAGCGGTGATTTACAATCGAAAGTATTTATGGTTCGAATCAGTGGTTTTGACACACATAATGCACAAGCGCAAGATGCTGGAAGTCCTTTAGGGAAACACGCCGATCTTTTAACGCAATTATCGGAAGGTATAGTGGCTTTTGTAAAAGACATGAATCAACAAAACCTAGCGGATGATATGGTTGGGCTTACCTTCTCAGAATTTGGTCGAAAAGCAAAAGAAAATGGAAGTTTAGGCACAGATCATGGAGAAATTGCTCCTATGTTTGTATTTGGGAAACCTGTTGAGGGAGGTGTTTCAGGTACCAATCCAGATTTAAGTGAAGCGAAAGAAGATAATAATTTTCAATTGAAAACAGTTCAATTTGATTATAGAGAAACTATTGGAACCCTACTTCAAGATTACTTGGGTGCAACGAATCAAGTCATTGATGCAACGTTTTTTAATTACGCTAATAACGAAAGTTTCAATAATTTAAAAATTGAAAAATTAATAAAAGATCAGTTTAATATTTCAAAATCATGTTTAAGAGACGTTCCTCCCGGTTCACAAGAAGATCAGGAATGGCAGATCTTCCCTAATCCTTTTGATGAACGAATTACGTTATATAGCATCCATGAAGAAGAATATGTAACGTATGAAATATTTACAAGTTCGGGAGCACTGTTAATGAGTCGACATGAAAAAACTTCTTTTGGAAGACATGGTATTTATTTGGCGCATTTATCTTCTGGAGCCTATGTTTTAAAAATTACTTCAAGCAATAATAGAACTGAAGTTCATAAGATCTTGAAAATATAATAGAAAACTTACTTAATTAAACAAGGTCTATTTCGAGCGAGGTTACAAACTATGAAACTCAATCAAATTAGCTTCTTGATACTGCTCGCCTAGACTTAGTAATAAATTTTTAATTGTATTACTATCCCCATTAACGCCTAGTGCCGAATAACCTATATTATTTAAATTTCCCAATCTAAAGTCTACAATATTTATATTTCTAGAAGCCAAAGCAGACAATAAAATTAACAATACGCCAGGTGCGTTATTATGTTTGGTAACAATCACCTTTTTACCCAAAGCCAACTTCAATTCAACGCCATCCATTTCAAGTAAATAAACACCTCTCCTGTTGTAATTAGGTAATACTGCTTGTTCTTTATATGTCAATTTTTTAAACAATCCAACATCGGTTCCTTTAATAAAATCTATAGCATTTTGAATATTACCATTTTCACTTCCTATGGCTAAAAAAGCTACTGCAGTACCATCATTATTAGATTTTAACCTCGCAGTCGCAACGTTAATTCCCTCAGATGCTAAACTGTTAAAAAGTGAAGAAATTACACCAGGTCTATCCAAATGTTCCGAAAACAATCCGTTTACCTTTCCTTTTGATGGCAAAGGTATTTCATCAGAAACAGTTATAGATTTCCCAGATTTTCGAATTCGCATAGCATTATAATCACCCATACCCGTTGAATGATTATAGATCTCTAGAAACTCTGAATAACATCCTCCAAAAGAAAAATCTGGAATAATACGTCTTTCAGCTGGATTTAAGCGCTGATTCAACAATTCAATCCCTTTATTTAATATAGTATATTTTACCTTTAACTCGTGGTTATCGTAAATCGTTCTTTTCTCTGGAATTAATTTGGAATAACTCACATAATCTTCATATCCTGCATCTTGAATATACTCTAAACTCTCTTTAAAATTCACACCATAATAACGGACGTGATGCGTATCCGTTCCTACACAAACTGGAATTTGTAATTCATGAGCTCTTCTTAATATATTCTGAATGGGATATACTCCTACTCCCTTAAACTTACCCGCCATATTTACATCTAGCGATAAATTTCTGTCAGCAATCATTTCCAATAAAGAACAAAATTTATTTGCTAATGGATGAGAACTCGTTTCAAAATTTACCAATGCATCTGGCATGTCGACATTTAATTTTGGTAAATCTATATGACCAATAATTTGAATCATATCACCAAAACATTCTATCATCTGAATCGTCTCATTGAAATACCCATCCCAATAAGCTTCTAGACTGCCACGAAGTTTTAATAATTCTTCTGCTTCTTCCTTTGAGCCATCATAAGGCAATCCTTCTGGAGCAAAGTGTACTGAACCAATCACGTAATCTGCTCCCTCTGCTTGAAATATTTTAGAACGACTCCATTGTAATCCAAGATCTTCGCCCATCCATTCTAATTCAACACCATATTTAATGTTAATTTTACCCTCATACTTTTGACGGAGATTTACAATACGTTTTGGATAATTTAAATACGATTTATTCCCTCGAATAAATTTTACGTTTGTTTCTCGCTCAGCAATATATCTAAACCTTGTTAAACGTGGAGAATGTATAATAAACGTAATACTTGGATGTCCCGCATCAATAGCCTTATCTACAATATCTTCTAATCTATCAATGCCATGCTTTACGTGATCTTGTTCAGTACCAGCATGAATTCCATGGGTTTCCCAAATAAACTCGTTTAATTTTTTCTTCAAAACTTTACTTTTAATTCGTAATTAATGAGGGACAAAATTAATAATTGAAATAGACTTATGAACTACTATTACCTAGTTTTTGATTTTTACTACTGTTAAATGAAGATAATAGCTGATTTTACAAACCAAAAATGAATTATTTTTATTGAATTGGCTCTCGATTCTTCCAAGTCAAAACACCAGTCTTATTTGCCCATTCCTTCCATAAGACTGTCATCTCCTCTACTTTACCCGGCATCTGTGTTCTTAAATTATTTGTCTCGCTTCTATCCAAATCCATATCATACAACTCCCAATTGTATTCGGACTCTTTTTCCCATTTCGACACCAATTTATATTTTCCTTTCCTTACTGCTTTATTCCCTTCATGTTCCCAGAAAATTCCTCTATGTTCTAAATTTTTATTTTCAAATGCTGGCTGAAGACTTATACCCTCTAAAGGTGTAATTGTATTCCCATTGAAGTTTTTCGGATAACTCCCCGCACCAACATCTAAACAAGTCGCCATAATATCTATTAAGTGGCAAGGCTGATTTCTAAACTCGTTTTTTGCCTTAATTCCTAAAGGCCAGTGAACAATTAACGGCGTTGCAATGCCTCCTTCGTGCACCCAATGCTTGTACATTCTAAAAGGCGTATTACTTGCATTTGCCCAAGGTTTTCCATAGCCAAGGTAGGTGTTGTCGCCACCTGGCGTTAATCCCTTTCCAACTAGTACTGGTCTCCCATCACGTGTATATTTGGGCATCATCTCTGTTTGGAGTTCATTAGTTGCCATAGGTTTTATTTCAGTAAGTTTTGCGTTTTTGTAATGGGGTTTCACCGAATTACTAAACCCCCATTCCTCGGCACAACCACCGTTATCTTGTAAAAAGAAAACTAATGTGTTTTCTTTTATTCCTTTTTTCTCGAGAGCGTTCATTACACGTCCTATACCTTGATCCATACAATCAACCATGGCCGCATAGACTTCCATCAGTGCGCTGTACCATCCCTTTTGCGCGACATCTTCCCAATTAATAATAGTTTTTTTATCCGTTAATTTCCATTCAGGCTTTAAAAGCCCCATTTCCAACATTTTCTTATACTTCACTTTACGGAGTTCGTCCCAACCTTTATCAAACTTACCTTTGTATTTTGCAATATCTTCGGGCTTTGCATGCATAGGCCAATGCGCAGCGGTATAAGGCAAATACATAAAGAATGGTTTATCTCCTTTATGTTCGTCTATAAACTTTACCGCATTATCAGATATAGCATCTGTATAATAAAAGTCCTTAGAAGGAACAACGAAGTCATTATCTCTCGTCAACGAATTAGGATCGTAATAACTTCCTGCTCCATGAATCGTTCCATAAAACTTATCGAATCCTCTTTGCAAAGGCCAATTGTGTTTCGATGGATTTTCCTTTGATGGATTTAATGGGGTAACATGCCATTTTCCGGACATATAGGTAGCGTAACCCGCCTCTTTCAAAACTTCAGCAATAGTAACCGCATTTTTACTTAAATCTCCTTGATAAGCTTCACTACCTCTATCATTCATCATATGACCTACACCTGCTTGATGCTGATATAGCCCGGTTAATAACGAAGCTCTGGTCGGACAACATCTACCCGTATTGTAGAATTGCGTAAACCGCAAGCCATTATCCGCAAGCCTATCAAGGACTGGTGTGTTTATTACACCTCCATAACTTCCAATATCAGAATAACCCATATCATCTGACATAATCAGAATAATGTTTGGTCTGCTATTTTCATCATTAATAGACTCAGATTGAATCTTAAAATTTACCTCTTTTTTACAGGATATCCCCAATAAAATAAAAAAAGAACACAACGTCATTCGAAAGAAATATAGCTTCATAAGTTTAATTTCGATTGTTATTTATCAGCCATTTTTCATATTGTTGCTCCAACTGTGCAACGATTTCTGGATGCTCCTCTGCCAGGTTCTTTGATTCTCCAAGATCCTCTTCCAAATTCACAAGAAATCGCTTTTCTGTAAACGTATAATCACGATTACTGGTATCATAAGGGTTCCCCAACAATTTCCACTTCCCTTTACGAGCAGCCCACATTTTGCCAAACTGCCAACAAAACACTTCAGAATGTAAAGAACCTATCTTAGAATTATTAATAACTGGTAACAAACTTTTTCCATCTAATTCTTCTGTATCTAACTTAATTCCGCACAATTCCGCCAAAGTTGGCATCCAATCAGCATTCACTGCAAATTGATCTCTAACTGCTCCTTTTGGTATTCTATTTGGCCAAGTTATCGCTGCCGGAACTCGGATTCCACCTTCGAATAAACATTGTTTCGCTCCTCTGTATGGTCCTGCATTTCCTCCACCATTATGTGCACGCTGTTCCGTAGAATGCCCATTGTCTGATTGAAAAACAATAATTGTATTGCCTTTGAGTCCGAGTTCCTCCAATTTATTTACGAGGTCTCCGACTCTAGCATCGAGGGTTGATACAAACGCATTGTACAAGTTCCGCGGATATTTCACACCTTTGCTATTGTAATATTCCAGCCATTCTGTATCTCCCTGATATGGATAATGCGGCATATTGGAAGCAAAATACATAAAGAAGGGTTTTGTTCCATTCTTCTCTAAAAATTGTGACGCTTCTTTTACCATCAAATCTGGAAAAAATTCTCCGTAGTGATAAACTTCTTTACCATTTCTAAATAAATCGTGCCTGTTGCGGCCATTCCAATAAAAGAAGTGTGAGTAATTATCTATACAACCAACAAGATGGCCAAACGAATACTCAAAACCTTGCGCATTCGGACTCATTTCTGGCTGATATCCCAAGTGCCATTTTCCTATATGGGCCGTTGCATAACCAGCATCCTTAAACATTTCTGCCATGGTATATTCCGATCCTTTCAACCCGCTTTTACTTTGCATACTCGCTCCTGCATTTCCTGGAACTCCTGCGCGTTGAGGAATTTTACCCGTAAGCAACGAAGCTCTGGAAGGTGAACAAATAGGAGAAGCATAAAACTGTGTAAAACGAACACCGTCATTTACCAATGCGTCAATATTTGGAGTTTTTAAATCTTTTGCGCCATAACTATTCAAATCTATTGAACCTTGATCATCTGTATATATGATGATTACATTTGGTTTTTCTTGAGCCTTAGCAAAAGCAGAAATCAATACGATTGTAACAATTAAAAGTTTTTTAAATTGGCTTTTAGAAATCATTTTTTACTAATTTATTTTTTCAATTTATCCTGTATTTTTTTCATTTCCGCTGCGTAGCGCTTGCCCATCATTAGGGCGCTGTCAGAATCAAAATGTGTTCCATCAAAAGTTTTCACACCTTTAGAAGACACCACCCCGGTATAATCAATAAAACTTGGTAATTTTAGGATCATCTTATTAAACGAGTTCCTTTTCTCACTTTCAAAAATCTGACCCGCTACAAATGGTAGTTTAGGACTATTGAATTCCTCTCGCAATGCATTTATGAGTATTTCTATCCGTTCTAAATACAGTTCCGTTCTAATAGGATCTGAATCACTCTCTCCTTGATGCCAAATAATTCCCTTTAAGATTCCATATTCCAAAGCTTTATGGGTTTGCTTTACAGCTTCTTCATAAAGGTTTGCTCCTGGAAGCCATTGCATTATTTTTGTACCGCCCTTCGCGTTCATTACAAGACCAATCTCCTCCTTAGAACTATGCGCAATCATTACTTTGGTAAATGAATATGCCGGACTCAATCGCTGCATTTCTATCCCCTTTCGAGTTGTTGCGTATCTGTTAAGCGGATTACGCGCATGAACCCAAGGAGTTGAACTATTCCCAGTAAAAAGATAGGCGTGTTCTAAAATTGCCGTGTCCTCTTTTTTGATCTCAGCTCTACCCGCCATATTAGATTGACCAATCACCAGATAGATATCCATACTTTGAGGAACATCTTTCGGTATATGCTCTTTTTCAAAAACAGCAACTTGTCCAAATGCACTTTGTTGCACCTGAAATAAAAAGATAATCAACAAAAAATATTTAATCACGTATATTCGTTTCATTCTGGTTCGTTACATTAGTTGAAAAATCTCCAAATTTCAATGGCTACTTTTTTATTTGATTCTCCATAGTCACTGCTTGTTGTCTCATTTCTTCAAGTACTTCTATATACTCCGTGTCACCTACAAGGTTTATCACCTGACTTGGATCTTTTTCTAAATCATGTAAGTATTCATACTGCGGACTTTGCTCGTAATAATTTGCATAGACATAACGCTCTCCTCGGATACCTATGTACTTAGGGATTTTGGAATTATTAAATTTATGCTCACAAAAAAAACTATTTCTCCATTCATGTATTGGCTCATTATTCACAATAGGCAACAAACTCACTCCTTGATAAAGGCTAGGAACTGGAACTCCAGCATAGTCTAAAATAGTAGCAGGAATATCGATATTTAAAGACATTCTATCAGACACTTTTCCCACTTCTTGTTTTGGTTTTCTCGGGTCATAAATAACCAATGGCACACGCAATGATTCTTCATAATGAGACCATTTACCAGCAAATCCACGATTCCCCATATAATACCCATTGTCAGCCGTATAAATAATAATCGTGTTTTCTGCCAATCCTTTTTCTTCCAGCGTTGCAATCACTCTTTTCATCACATTGTCATATCCACTGATCATGCGATAATAAGCCCGCATATTGGTCTGGTACTTTTCTTCTGTATCCCATCGCCAAAAATAACGTTCTCTATTCAATGATTCTTTTAGAAAATCGGGATGGTTTTCATAAATTTCTAGATCATTCAGATTGGGTTTCGGCATTTCAATATTTTCATACATCTGTGCAACCGCTTTTGGATACGGATAATGCCCTTCATTTCCGGGTGTTTTATTTCCATCTACAGCATGCACTGCATTAAAACTAATTGACAAACAAAATGGTTGATCCGCAGACTGCTTTTTAAGATAATCCACTGCTTGGTCACCTTTAATTTCAGCTGAATGCCGCCTAGAACCATCATCCAATATTTCAAAATAGGGTGCATTCTGTGGCGAAGGTTTAAAGTAATTAAACATCTGTGGAATAATACTATCCTTGTACTCAACTTTCACTCCAAATTTCCCAACAAAGCCTGTGTTATATCCCGCTTTTTTTAAGAGATATGGGTACGTATTTGTAGTGAACTCTGTCTTAATTGGAGGTTTTCCAAATGTATAATTATGCTTTGCTTCATAGAGTCCTGTGAGGATTGAAGCGCGACTCGCAGCGCAAATAGCTGTCGTCACAAAAGTATTGGCAAATCGAATTCCGTTCTGTGCAAGTTTATCAACTGTTGGTGTTTTTATGATAGGATGCCCTGCCACCGAGAGCATATCATTTTTTTGGTCATCTACCAAAAAAAATAAAATGTTTGGCTTTTTCTCTTCAACAGGTTCAACTGTCTTGCAGGAGACAAAGCTGGTATATAAAATGCAAAGCCCTACCCCTAATTTTAAACTTTTTCTCATCTGTTTTTAGTAAAAAAATTAATCTAAATTTTTAGTGGACTCTTCCCAGTCATCCGTTCGAAAAGAAGATGCCGGTAATAAATTGGTATCGAAAAGGGTTCCTTTAACCCAATTTTTCCAAGCATATCTTACCGCCACTGGAGCCGTTACTTTTTCACTTTTAACCAACACCTTTTTCCCTCCAGTTATATTTGCAGTAGCTGGATAAAAAACCTTGTCTTCTCCTGCTATTTCAAAACCTGTTAATCCGTTATATGAGTACAAACCAGTTTCTGCATTTTTAAATGTCAGCAAAATCTCCCCCTCTTTAATTTCTAGGGATTCATACACAGGTGATTTACCATCGATACCCTTAAAACCATATGTTTGTTCAAGTGCATTGAATAACAATCTATTTGCTACTTCTTTCTTTTTAGGCGGGTGAATAAAAAACTCTTCCCCGATGTCCATCGTAATTGCAATACCCGAATTAGGTATCAAATCGGCACAGTCCAACTGACTTTCACGAATAAAGGCAGAATTCTCTGCTGTAGCAAAAGCATCATTATTATTATACCAATATGGTGCTATTTGAACATAGTAAAATGGAAAATCTCCAATATCCCATCTAGTTCTCCAATCTTTTACCATTGCAGGAAAAAGTTCTGTATGCTTTTTAGGTTCATTCCTATTAGACTCTCCTTGATACCATAATACCCCTTTAATTGAGTACGGAATTAAGGGATGAATCATCGCATTATACAAAGCGGTTGGAATATGATTTGTTCCTTTTTTAATATCAACTCCTTCCAAATTTACTTCTTGAAAAGCAGAAATCACATCCTTACTAATCCATGCCTGTACGGAACTTCCACCCCAAGAGGTGTGAATCATTCCCACGGGAACATCCAATGTTTTTTGTAATTGCGCTCCAAAATAATAGGCTACCGCACTAAATGATGCAACGTTTTCTGAAGAGGCCTGTTGCCAAGAAGTGTGTTTTTCCACATCTTTTTTAGGGGTCTTTGAGCCAGCCCTATCTACTGTAAATAAACGCAGATTCGGATTATGTGCGTTCATAACGGTATTTAATGTTCCAAAAGTAGGCTGACCATTATACCCATTTACAGGTTGTTGCATATTAGATTGCCCAGAACACAACCACACTTCTCCGAATAAAATATTTTCCAATAAAATATCAGAATTCTTACTGGTTATATTAATTCGCTGAGGTTGTTTGCTATGGGTGGTTTTAACCTCTGCGCGCCAGTTTCCATCATTGTCTGCTTTTATAGCGATCGTTTCACTAAGCCAGGATGCTTCAATCTTAATTTTCTCTTTAGCATCTGCCCAACCCCATAATACAACCGTGGTATTTCGCTGCAATACCATGTTTGAAGATACAATAGCAGGGAGTTTTATCTCTGCAAATAATGACTGTACAAACAGTGTACAAACTACTAGTACTAGAATACTGATTTTTGTGTTTTTCATATACTTATCTTTAATCTTTTAATGAATTCTTCTTTATTTTAGTGTAACCATTTTCAATACTATTTTTCTATGTTCCTCTTCGAAAAATCACTCGAACTGACGTTAACCTTTTAAACTTTTATAAATAGTTTGTTTCGATATAGGATATACAAAAACACCCAAATAAGTCCTAAAGCACCAACAGATATCAAGGATACATGCCACTTTTCGTCAATGGGCCTCAATAGACCTCCAAATATTTTATTGGATGTATAGGTGAAATTAATAAAACTATATGCAAAGTAAATAGTTAGAGAGTTCACTCCGATAACCTTAAAAAAGAACGCCCATTTTCTATAGCCTTTAACATCAATCAACCAATAAAATAGTGCCAATATTAAAAAACTCATCCCTCCGGTTAACAATATAAATGAACTTGTCCATAAATGTTTATTGATTGGAAAATGCAAACTCCAGACCAAACTAAGTATCAATGCTGCCAATCCAAAAAGTATAAGTCTTTGCGTTTTTTTATTTTCACTACTGGTAGGATCTTGCAATACTTCTCCTGCCCATGTGCCAAATACAGTTAAACAAAGCGCTGGAAATTGAGTAAGAAATGCTAATTCATCATAGCTGCCTTGCTTCAAGATTCCTGGCATAATTCTGCTGTCTATCCAGCCAACCAAATTACCTTCAAAGGAAAGGTTTCCTGCTCCAAATCCAGGAACTGGAATAAGAAAGAGCGCGGCGTAATAAGCCAACAATATACCAACAACCCAATAAAGTCTTTGTATTTTATTGAAATTTAGAAAGAGTAACGTCGTAATAAATGTCGCAAATCCAATTCTACCAAGTACACTTCCAAATCTAATTTGCGAGGGTTCAAATAACGGTAAAGGAGCATTCTTATAAAGAATACCCAAAACTATTAAGATAATCATTCGCTTAAAAGCCTTCTTGTATAAGTCCGATTTTAAAACTTTTTTTCTGAGATTACTTTTTAAAGAAAAACTCAAAGAAACACCTGCTATAAATAGAAATAATGGAAATATAAAATCAAAAAATGTAAATCCATTCCAGGCTGGATGCTCCACTTGTTCAGCCAGTACATCTACCCAAGGGAGTGCTGTTTTTCCGTGAATATAATATAAAAAAGAGGCACCTCCAGAAATGAAGAACATATCAAAACCTCTTAAGGCATCTATAGAAAGTAACCGATTGCTTTTATTCATCCTTAACTTGAAATTCTCTACAATTTTTTAATTTTTAAATCCTTATACCAAACCTTGGCTCCATGGTTTTGAAAATCGATATGCCCAAAAGGAGACTTTCCATAATACGGATTATTTTTCCATTTTGATTGTGCGACCTTTTCATTCCAGGCTTCAGAATATAATTCACATTGCATTACAATAACATCGTTTACCCAATGTGTCACTAAACCATTTGACAATCTAATTCTTCCTGTATTCCATGCTGGATAGGTTAAAACCTTCTTGTCTTTAGAGGTTTCAATCACATCATAGAAAGAACCGGTTGAGTTTTTATTAAATTCACCAGCGTCATCATGCACCTGAAATTCAGGCCCTGTTTGATACGGTCTTCCCCATTGGTTCTCTGCCCGTACTCTATAAATTACACCGCTATTCCCCATCGTTTTCCAGGTAAATTTAAAGTCAAAATCACCATACATTTCAGCCGTCATAAGATCATCAACTCCCTTTGCACCATTATAATGTAAAGATGCTTCATCTACAATCCATCCTATTTCATTCTTTTCATCATAGGATCTCCAACCATTAAGCGTTTCACCATCAAATAATAATTCCCAACCATTGGCCAATTCTTGTGGAGAAAGTCTGTTGTTATTCTCTTGCGCGTTTGATGAGATTGAGTAAAATAAAATGATTGCAAATAGTACTTTTAAATTCATTGTCTTTAGTTTTAAATTAGTGGACGCCCACGAAAATTAATCCTTTCTATTCTTATGAATTGTTCGTGTTCCAACAAGAATATAATAAAAGGAATTATGGAAGCTCCAATATAGGAAAATAATATCAATCTGATAGCTATCCTTCTCCCACAAATTTCTTGTATTTCTCATACCCACTAATAACTATAAACTAGCGGAACGAAAATTGTATAGGTTGTAAAAAGAACCTGATTAGGTTACTAGATCCATTTATAAATAATGCCATAAAATAGAAATACATTATATAACCCTTCTATTTTCAGAATAAGTTCTTCTCCTATTTCGTTATTATATAGCGCTATCTCAATGTAACTAGTGAGCACCAAATTTGTAGTTCCTTCACGTATTTCTACCTTTTAATTTACTGCCTTTTGGGTTCCTTTAAAGTTTCTGTAAAGTTCTGCGTAAGAATAGTAGCGGATTCAAGGCCTTGCACTTTCGATTTATGACGAAACGTTATACGAAGATTCTATCAGTTAATTTAGCTCTAAAACCGCTATTTTTTTATTCATTGTTCTCCGCTTCTATTTTACATTGTCCATTTAAAAAATTCGTTAAAACTATTTGATTATGATTTTTTTATGCGTTTTCTAAGAACAAAATTTCTTGATTTTAGAAGTAAACTGTTTTCAAGATGCGCCATTTTTCCAACGCTCCAACTGATATTAATGATAACTACGCCCTTTTTTAAAGCAGAAGGTTTGGTTATTCATCTAATAGACCGTCTAGAAACTTGTCCAATCCATTAGCTTTCGCATATTCAAGCGTTTTTTCACCTGCTTTTAAAAGACTATCAATATTTTCTGAACAGGCATTGGACATATCTGAGGAGTACTTTCTATCCTTTTCTGGTGTATCAATTCTCAAATAGGATCCAAGATTATTAGGCTCTAGCGTTTGATAGATTTCATTCATTTGAAATGCTACCGTGTCGGTACTAGCATCCATCATGATATCGGGTATTGATTTTGCCCATTTTAAAAGACTCCAGGTACTGCTTGCTTCTTTATCATCGAGTTTAAATCCTCCCCCTCCCGTACCTATTGATAAAATATACATAGAGTTTGCAGATGGTTCGCTATTGTTTCTAGCCTTAAAGTTTGTGTTTCTAGCCTCTGCATATGCACAAATTGTCGGGTTATTTGCAAAGACTCCTCCGTCTAAATTTATCATATTATCAGATGCTTGATTCTTTAAATTATGAGAAGCAATATTTTTAATTTTTGCCGGAGGGAAATAGGTCGGTGCTGCTGATGTTGATCTTAAAACGTCACGTACAAAGAATTCCCTTTTTGCAGTGTCTTCTCTGCTTGTAAAGAAAAAAGAAGATTTATTATTCATGTTGTAAGTCGTAATAAGGCAAGGTTTTATCAGTTCACTTATCAGAAGGTTTCCAAATTTATCTTTTAGTAAAGTTTCTAAATTCAGCGGACTGTATGCGGTAGCGTTTCTTAGTCCCCATAATCGTTTCCAACTACTAATCTTAGAAGCGTTAAAAATATTATGCCCTTCTTTCACATAAAAATCCAATGCCTCTGCAGCCGAAAACTTTGCTTTCGTCTTATTTCCATCCTGAGGCGTTAAATAAATACCCGATAGAATTCCTCCTGTACTAGTTCCAGCAATGAAATCAAAGTGATCGGAAATAGTTGTTCCTGGGGCTTTTTCCTGAAGGTATTCTTCGACATATTTAATAACAGTTGCCGGTATTATCCCTCTAATTCCTCCACCATCTAATGATAGAATTCTTACTTTTTTCTTTTTTCCCATAATTTATTAATATTCTCTCAACCCCTTTTAAATAATCTGATAGTTTTTAAGCGGTTTCCGTCCAAAGAAATCTTTTGGGTTCTTTCCTTTCAATCTTAGTTTTATCCTCTGAAGATATCTTTTTTATGTCAATTTTTTACCCTAATAAAATTTATACACAGTCTCACTAAATTACATAGATTAATGGACATAGCACTTATTATGAGCACATAAATACATGTAATAAAAGTATCGTGTTAATCCCTATATGTTTACGTTTTTTTTAGATAAAACGTGCTTTTAGTAGACACAAAAAACCCAAGCAATTTGCTTGGGTTTTTCAGTCTTGAGTTTTTCAATAATCGCTGAAAACTAATATTCGCTATCTTCATTCTTTATTTTCAAAATTTCTTCAGAGTTTTTCTTTTTCATCCAGAAAAAAGGTGCTTTTCTCTTATTGCTCGATTTTCCCATATTTAAAATGAGAGAAAATTCATGAGATCCATTGTTGTAATTAGAAAGGTCTGAAGTACTTGCGTCATAGGTATAGCCTACTTTTAAATTATCTGTTACTCGTAATTGGAATAATCCAGAAATTGAGGTATCTATTCTATATGCAATACCAAATTCTATTTTATCAAGCCATAAGATACTTGTAGAAATATCCGTAGAAAGCGGCGCACCGTTTACACCTCTTAACATAAAGGATGGACGGAGTTTAAAAGCATCACTTATATTAAATACATAGCCCGATGAAAGGTAAAATATCATCTCTTTTGAAGCATTTGATACCACGGTACTATTTTTGTCATAATGTGTCGTCTGCAAAATATTTACGGTCGATATACTTGCATAAAACCGATCGGTATAGTAAAAAGCTCCTGCGCCAATATTTGGGTTAAATTCATTTAGGTTTTCACTAAACAAAGGGTCGTTTTCTATCCCAAGTTTTAGTAAATCTACGTTTAAAAAACTACCGCCTGCTTTTAAACCAAAAGCGAGTGTAGAAGCTTCCGTTAGATCTATGGAATACGAAAAATCTGCATATACATGGGTTTCACTTGATACAAATACTTTATCGTTAACAATCGATAAACCCAAACCAACTTTTTCACCTACAGGGCCGTGTAATGAAAGTGTTTGTGTTTCTGGACTACCCGCTTCTCCAGCCCATTGACTGCGAATATTAGCCGTAGCCGTAAACAAACCGTGACTCCCAGAGTACGCAGGATTGATTAAACTAAAGTTGTTATAATACTGTGTGTATAACGGATCTTGTTGTGCATTACTTTTTAAAATGATCAAAAAAGCACTTACAAATACAAGTTGTTTAAATATATTTTTCATAATTCTTTTTTAATAATTGATGTATAACCAGCCTTTTACTATTTTACTTCCTCCATTCACACTTAATACATAATAGTAAGGTGCTGCAGGTAATCTTCTGTTTTTTCCAGAGGAAATACCATCCCAATAATTTTGGTAATTGTTGGATTCATACACCATATTTCCATTTCGGTTATAAATTTGGATCCGGTTATTCGGATATTTATGAAGACCCATAATGATAAACTCATCATTGTTGCCATCTCCATTTGGAGAAAATCCTTCCGGTATTTCTAAGGCCCCTTGATCGCTAACATCTCCTATATCGTTGCGGTCTATATCTTCTTGGCCAGAATTACTAACACGTGGACTATTATCAGTAGCATTATCAATACCATCGCCATCTATATCGTCATCACATACATCTGCAATTCCGTCTCCATCCATATCATCATCGGAAGTAAAAGTTACCAGTGCCATTTCAGAGGTACTATTACCATGTGTATCTATCACCGTTACCGTAACAGTATACTCTTCTAAAGTAGGGCACGTAAACGAAGTTTGATCTAAACTCATAGAAGCAATTCCACAGGCATCAAAACTACCGGCAACAATATCAGAAGCCGAGATGGTTGCATTTCCATTACTATCTAATACTACAGAAATATCTTGAGTAACTACTGCTGGAGCAATATTGTCAACGATGGTCACTATCGTTGCACACGTACTTATATTGCCGCTGTTATCCGTTACCGTAAGTGTTACTGTATTCTCACCAATGTCATCACAATCAAACGCATTTTTATCGATAGTAATTGAAGCAATTCCACAATTGTCTGTACTGCCATTATCTATGTCAGCAGCAGTAATACTAGCACTTCCGATATCATCTAGTTGTAAAGTAAATGGAGCAACACAAATTGAAGTAGGCTCCATGGTATCTTCAACCGTTACAACGGCAGTTACAACAGCAGTATTTCCACTGACATCCGTTACTGTTAATGTTACGGTGTTTTCGCCAACCGTAGAGCAATCAAACGTTGTGGTGTCTAATGCAATAGATTCTATGCCGCAATTATCAGACGAACCACTGTCTATTTGATCTGTTGTGATTGTTGCAGTTCCAGCTGCATCTAATTGCACTGTGATGTTTTGAATCGCTACCGTTGGTGCCATGGTATCTTCAACCGTTACAACGGCAGTTGCAACAGTAGTATTTCCTAAAGTACTTGTTGCCGAAAGTTGTACTATGTTTTCGCCAATATTAGAACACGCAAACGTTGTAATGTCTAAAGAAAGCCCTGACAATCCGACGATAGAACTGGAACCATTATCAACTTGTTCAGGTGTAATCGTTACACTTCCGTTTTCATTAAGTAATACCGTTATGTTTTGTGCAATGACTACAGGAACTGGATCAATTACCGTTATTTCTACGGGGATTGAAGTTACATTGTTGTGAGCATCTGTTCCTATTAATTGGATAGTTACGGGGCTATTCATTGCATCCGCTATAGCAAAAACACTTTGACTTATTGCGTAAGTAACCGTTCCACAGTTATCAAATCCACTAACTAAAACATCTTCATCGGTTATACTTACAGTACCTGTTCCTGTTAAAACTACCGTAATATCTTGCGCTGTTATTATTGGTGCAATCGTATCTTCAACCGTTATGGTTGTTGTACACGTAGCTGTTTGACTATTTCCGTCATCAACAGTCCAAGTAACTACGGTAGCTCCCAAAGGAAGCACTGCGCCAGCAATGGTAGCTGTTCCCGTAAGGCTATTGGTAAGTGTGCCACTTGTACAGTTATTGGTAAACGTAGCATCATATGCTGTTGCTTGTACTGTATAACTACATACGCCTAAATCTGTATCCACAGTATTATCAGGGACACAAGTGATCACCGGCACTTCATCTACAACCGTTATGGTTGTTGTACACGTAGCCGTTTGACCATTTCCGTCATCAACAATCCAAGTAACTACGGTATCTCCCAATGGAAGTACTTCGCCAGCAATGGTATTAGTTCCTGTAAGATCATTGGTAAGAGTCGAACTCGTACAATTATCTGTAAAGGTTGCGTCATAAGTTGTACCAACTAAGGTATAAGTGCATACGCCCGAATCTTTGGTGATATTAGCCTCTCCAATACACGTAATTTCTGGTGCGATGTTATCTTCTACAGTTACATTAGCAGTTGCTGTAGAGACATTTCCGTTATTGTCTGTTACTGTTAAGGTTACTTCGCTGGTTGCATTACTTGCTTCATAAGCATTTCCATCTGCTATTTGTATACCAGTGATGGTGGTACGGCTGGCTGCAGAAACCCACATGGTTTCTCCATCAAAAGCCATGTTATATACTGATACTCCATTGGTGGAAGTAGAATTTATATAGGTGCCATCCATGTCCAATTGGTGAATAAACGCATCGGAATTTGGGTTAGTTGACCAGTTATTAGCGATACCCCCTATATAAATGTGTCCATTTGCGATGACCAATCCTCCATAAATACTTACGGTACCAGGTAAAGTAATTGATGTTACAAACACTCCTGTATTTTTATTTACTACATCAATCCGGTTTCCTCCATAAGCCAATAAATAAGCAAAGTTCGCATCCGTACTAATTCCTGCAGGAAGAACCCCGTTGGCATTGTTATAGGTCCATACTTTTTGCCCATTTTCATCTATACGAGTATAAGTGTATCCGTCCCAATTAGCCGTGTAATAATCTGTTTCACTATCGGTATCCATCCATAGTTGCATCATCGCGTCTTGGCCAGAATCAAAAGTTCTCACGAACCCATGATTTTCATCATATACATACACCGTCGTACCTGACCATTCTGGATACCAGAATTCATTGGTGTTTGGGTTGTAGCCTCCACCATGAGATCGGGTGTCCTGACTTTCATTTCCTATAAAAGTAGGCGTTATTGGAACAGATGTTCCACCTAGATTACTACAATCAAATGTATCTGGACTTACCGATAAAGTAAATGAGTCTCCATCGGGATCATTAGAACCTCCATCTACATTAGCACCCGTTATGGTTGCATTTCCAGAAGCATCTAATTGAGCTGTATAGTCGGTGCTAATCGCATTTGGTGCATTTCCAGTTATTACTTGGGTTATCACTATTAGCCCGTTTCCGGATCGATCACCTGCGGTATTTGCTTGATTTGAGCCACTATTATAGGAGCCACCACCACCACCATATGTAGAATTATTTGGCCATCGTCCAGCAGAAGCACCGCCCGAATAACCACCACCGGCACCAGGACCGGATAGATTACCGCCACCGCCACCGCCATATCCACCTTGATTATCAGTTCCGTAACACGTATTACCGGTCCCACCAGCTCCACCATTTAAAAAACTTTTCCCACCAATGGCAGTCACACAATGTGTACCACCATTTGATCCGTTAGAATAAAACCCTCCACCAGCGCCACCTTGATGTGAACCTCCAGTAGAACCACCATAACCGTCCGCACCTCCATCTGCACTAACAGCACAATTTATGGAAGTACCACTTGTAGTAGTTTTTCCATGAGCATCTGAAATGTTTCTTGAGCACTGAGTTCCATGATTTACACTGGGGGCTCCTCCTCCTCCTCCTGCAATAACAATAGGAGTCATATCCGATTGGCGAACAACAAAAGAGCCGCCACCGCCACCATTCTCATTCCCATGAGGATCTCCTCCGTGAGAACCTCCTTGCCCTCCAACGAGAATACTTAATGTTTCGCCTGGTACAACTGAAATTTCTCCTCTCATTCGTGCTCCCAAGCCACCTGGACCAACACTATTTCCAATAGTGCCGCCTCCTTGGGCTCCATATACATCGACTTCAATAGTATTGACACCAGCAGGCACCGTATAGCTCTGCAACGATCCGGTGTAGTTAAAAGTAGTTTGTGAAAAACCAATAAAAGTGAATAACATCACTATAATGGTTAAAGTAAATTTTTTCATACGTTTAAAAGATTGGTTTGTTTATCGATTAGTATAATTTTCATTGATATATTAATTTTTTAAAATTCAAGCTTTTTAATACTGCTGCTGTTAAACAAATAACTTGCTAGACTTCCCAAAAGACGATTCGTTTTTCTACTGTTATTCCTATTTGGGCATTTAAGTCTGCTTCCACCCAAAGATATCTTGGTATTCTTTCGATTCAATCTTAGTTTCATTTTCTGAATACATCCTCTTTAGTTCAGTTTTATACCCTAGTAAAATATAAGTCCTATTTGTATCAAATAATAGTTACTATATATTCTTTAATAGATTCATGTAATCCATCTGTAGTTCTATATTTTTAATTGCAAAAAAAATATTTAACGATGCGAAAAACTATTATTTATAGTATGATATTTCTAGTACTGTTGCATAAGTATTTGTGAATGAGTTGTTAAGTGTTTATTTTACTCGAAACGAGTGATTTTCTAAATTTCTTCAGAGTTTTTCTTTTTCATCCAGAAAAAAGGTGCTTTCCTCTTATTGCTCGATTTTCCCATATTTAAAATGAGAGAAAATTCATGAGATCCATTGTTGTAATTAGAAAGGTCTGAAGTACTTGCGTCATAGGTATAGCCTACTTTTAAATTATCTGTTACTCGTAATTGGAATAATCCAGAAATTGAGGTATCTATTGGATGTGCGAAACCAAATTCTATCGTTGAAAAAGGATATTACTATATTTTCAAGTAAATTGTAATATCCAAAATTATCAAGATACTTTATTGGAAAATTTATATGAATTCCTAATAAGTTGATTAATATCTTACAAAGACCAAAAGAACTTTGATGAATATGATTCTTGCAGTATAACTCGAATAACTAGAGAGAAAAAGAAATCAAAATTTTCTTAATTAGAGTTCTTTTTCCTGCTCCAGCACCTCTATAAACTATTTTATTTTTTTTAACTTATTTTAAGAATTTCTTACTACTAATTTATCCGTTACTTCATCAAATCAAGTTTTGAGAGGTGATAAATATAACTCTATATCAACGAAAATATTTTTTAGTCCTTTGGATGAATACTGAACTACCAAAATTAACAAACAAGAAGATTGTTTGTGTTGTATTGTGAATTAATACTGATGAAAAGCATCCGACACAAATTCTAAAACATCTAGAAGTGATGCTCGCCAATATGCCCAACTATGCCTTCCATCTCGAATTCGAAACTCGTGAGGAATTTCTTTTTTTCGCATGGCAATATGGACAAGGCTATTCCCTTCATATAAAAAATCGTCGTCTCCACAATCAATAAACCAACGAACGCCTTTTCTTTGTTCACGTGTCATATTATTAATTAAAGAAAGTACATTGTGACGCTCAAAGTATTGTTGAATCAACGAATCGGAAAAAATCTCATTATTTCTTGAAAGTCTTTCTTTAAAGTTTTCGATAGAAAGCGGTCCAATATATGCGCTTAAGGGACAAGCTGAAGAAAACATATCTGGTCGATGTAAAGCATACATGAAAGAACCTCCTCCACCCATCGAAAGTCCCGAGATAGCGCGGTATTTTTTTCACTCTTAGCGCGATATGTCTTTTCAATATATCAAATTAACTCCTCAAAAAAGAAATCTTCATAGTTCCATTCTCCCTTAATATCGTTGAAATATCCGCGTTGACCAGTATTTGCATCTGGCATAATAATGATCATTGGAGTTGCTTTCCCGGTTTTTATTGATTTGTCGGCTATTCGTAAAACCTCTCCAAATTGAATCCAACCTGTTTGATCATCTCCCGAGCCATGCAATAGATAAAGAACTGGGTAATCTCGTTGGGAAGTCTCGTAATCGGGTGGTAGGTACATTGCGAATTTTCGCTCACCTTTTAGTATTTTACTTGTCATGGAAAGGTTATCGAAGACCTTTCCGGTTTGTCCTAATGTTGATAAAGACAGGAATAAGCTGAATGTTCCTAGTAATAAAATATTTTTCATAGACGCTATTATCAAATTATTTATTGTTCAAGTTACAACAAACCGATTGAATGATATCCAACGTATTTTAATTAAAAAAAAACAGGTTACGCAATTTTTTAATTCATGTAATATATCCCTATCCACCCCAATCGTTTTCTTTCAGACCAATACTCTAAAGCATAAATTCTAAAATATTTGAGTTGAGATACCTCTTCTGCTAACCATTGAAATTCATTCACTTTTAAATTTTCTTTGAGTTGGCTGATTTTATTAAACTGTGAATTTAAAACTGAAATTTTACAATTTAATGGAATTAAGCAATTTATTAAGGGCTGGTATTACTTATCGTTTAATCAACAAATGTTTCTTTAATAACCGATTTAAGTTGTTTTATTTCAGGTTTGGTCATTCGTCCAAGTACTTTTAAAATTCTCGTTTTGTCAATAGTTCTAATTTGATCTACGGCAATCCATCCAATTTTGTCATTGTGTTTAATTTCAATTCTTGTCGGATAGTTTTTAGAAGCAGTAGACATTGGAGCAATAATAATTGTTCTCAAATATGTATTCATTTCATTCGGTGAAATCACAATACAAGGTCCTGTTTTCTTTATTTCACTTCCCATTGTCGGATTTAAATTTACCAGAATTATTTCATACTGTTTTAATTCCATTCTTCAAGATTTTCATCTTCAAAAACGTCATTAAATAACAATTCATCATCTCCATTTTCATTCATTTGTTTAAAGGATTCTTCCCATCCTTTTCTCGGAGTAGATAGAGGTAGAATAATTATTTTACCCTTTTCAAGAATTAAATCAACTTTGTCTTTAATATTATACTTCTCAAGAATCGTTTTACTAAAACGAATTCCTTTCGAATTTCCTATTTGAATAACTGAAACTTCCATAATACCTCATTTTAAAGTTATTACTAAATATTTGATCTTCCTAATGTCCTGCCTTGAAATACAGCTACAGTTTAAATTGGGTTTACGCTGATAATTTATATACCATATGGGTTATATACATCACTGCAATTATGGAAACAGTATGTAGTTGATAAAAAAAGAAGTCGTTTAATTCCACCCCAACCGTTTTCTTTCAGACCAATAATCGATCGCATCAATATTGAAATATTTGAGTTGAGAAACCTCTTCTGCTAACAATTGAAATTCATTCACTTTTAAATTTTCTTTGAGTTGGCTTATTTCTGAAGCACCACTCAACACTACAAAAGGACGTATTGTTTGCACACAAAACTGCAAAGCAATAGCATCAATACCCACCTTATATTTTTCGGCTAGTTGCTCTAATGCAACATACATATTTTTATATGCAGAATAGTTAGTATTTGGAAAAACTCTCCCATTTGCCAATGCTTCTTTAATAACGATGCGGTTGTTGTTTACGTCTATCAAGTCTAAGACCTCTAATAAACTTTGATCTAAGATGTTGTAGGTAATCTGAAAGACTTCAAAAAGGGGGTCGTCATCAATCGTTACTTCTACGGCTTCTCTTAACACTTCTGTCTGATTATCCCCCGTGGTGGTGAGCCCAATTTTGATTCCAAATGTAGATTTTAAATGGGCGAGTTTTTGTAATACCGCTTCATTTTCTAAAATACCCGTTTCAAAAGTAGCAGAGTGAATTTGCAGCGTAGACAGATTTGGTAATAACTTTCTAGATACTTTCCATTGTTTGATCAATTGCCCTAAACTATGGTCTTTTACTTCGTGTACTAATGCGTCTGGATCAAAATTCGCCACATAGGCATACCCCCATTTGGTAGCAACTTCAATGGTGGGGTCGTCTTTTTCTTTCACCCAATTTATTAATAATTCTTCTGCCATTCCATAACCTGGTGCGGTATCGAAATACCGTATTCCTTGTCTATAGGCAACTTCCAAAACCTGAGTTCCTTTTTCTTTAAAGGCGGCTAAAGAAAAGGCTTCGATTTCTTGACTTCTAATGTTAATATATTGCGGTCGGCCGATAGCGGCAGTTCCAAATCCTATTTTTTGAGTTTTCAATGGTGTCTTTTGATTAAGGACTAAACTACGACTTTATTTCTTGATCTATTTTTTAACCAAATCACACATAGCGTTATAATTACAACCCAAGAAATAGAGGTGAACACCCCTTTCAGTTGTGTACAAGCACTCGCTATTTTAAACACTCCAGATGATATTTCTTTGGAGTTCGTGATCATGATCGAAATTAGTATGTTTTCTAGATAGTCAATACCCATTGCAATAAAGGGCACTATAAATAAATTGGAATAAATAACTTTTGGACGTACCTCTATTAAATTCGATAACCGAATAATCAAAGTACTTAAAAAGAGTGTTAATAAAACAGGATACAAAATATCCAGTAAGAATAGTTGTGGGAAAATATAAAATCAATTGTTGATTGATCCAAATTTTGAATCATGCATAGGGCTTCTTCTTGGGAATACCCGAAAGTCTTTAAATCAAAAACTTGCGCACCCAGTTTCGCATTAATTCGTGGAAATGTAAATACCATCATTAACAAGAGAACTAAATGAGCGAGTACAAATAAAATAGTAATTCCTCTTTTGGAAGCTAGTTTATTTAATGTGTTGTATTGATTTTTTAAGATCATCCATATTTAAATTGAATGCGAACGTTACTATTTCCCATAAAGAAAATTATATCCTTTATTTTTTTTCAAATCCAAATTTAAACACTTCAGAAGGCGTGTGCTCTTTTTGCATGATATTCGCCATTTTTTCAACAATATCAGGATGCATAGCAGCAATATTTTGTTGCTCTCCAATATCATTCTTTAAATTATATAATTCAATCGGAGCACTGGCATCATTGGTCATTTTTAAGCGAACTCCTTTCCATTCTCCCAATCGTACCGCTTGCTTTCCCCCTTGCTCTAAAAATTCCCAATACAAATAATCATGTCTATCTTGAGTCAAACCTACTAATTCTGGCAGATATGAAATTCCATCAATATTTTTAGGCTTTTCAATTTGAGCTAAATCACATACCGTTGGTAAGAAATCCCAAAATGCCGAAATATGACCGGATGTTGTATTCTCTTTTATTTTTCCTGGCCATGAAGCAATTAACGGAACACGTATTCCGCCTTCATACAAATCACGTTTATACCCTTTTAAATCAGCATTGCTATTAAAATAATCTGGATCTGCACCGCCTTCTTTATGAGGACCGTTGTCTGATGTAAAAATAATAATAGTATTATCTGCTATGCCCAATTCTTCTACTTTCTTCACCACATTTCCAACATAGTCATCTAACAATGTTATCATAGCCGCAAAAGCAGCGTGAGATTCTTGCTGAGAGCCATAGCCGCCAGTTTTATAATTTTTACCATCATCTACCCCTTTATAATCTTTTTCTGGCAAAAGTTTTCCTCTAAACTTCGCCATATACTCTTCTGGAGCAAATAATTCTGCATGAGGAATAATGGTAGGGTAATATAAAAAAAAAGGAGTGTCTTTATTCGTTTCAATAAATGAAAGCACTTGCTGATGAATGAGTGCTGGCCCATATTCTTCAGTATTTTTTTCCTTGTTACCCTCCAGAAGTTTTTTGGCCTGATTATGCCATAAATGATAAGGGTAATAATTATGACCCATACGCTGACAATTGTATCCGTAGAATTCATCAAATCCTTGGTTGTTTGGATCGCCTTCTGAACCTGGAAATCCTAGCCCCCATTTCCCAAAGGCTCCAGTTTTGTACCCGGCAGATTTTAATAGTTCGGGAATGGTGACCTCTGATCCTCCTAAAGGCTCTTGTCCTTCGGGTTGCACTTCTCTGTTACCACGAACAAAAGTGTGACCTGTATGTTGTCCAGTCATTAATGCAGAACGAGAAGGAGCGCAAACTGTGGAACCTGAATAATGTTCTGTAAAAAACATTCCGTTTCGTGCCAATTTATCGATGTTTGGAGTTGAAAATTTCTCTTGTCCAGTTAAACTTAAATCCCCATATCCTAAATCGTCTGCAAGAATATAAATAATATTTGGCTTTTGAATTGGAGTACTTTCAGCCACTTGCTTTTGATGGTTACAACTTGTTAAAAAGAACATTATAAAAACAATGCTCATTGAAAAAAATAAATTAGCCTTGAATGTTTTATGCATCTTACTTGAAATTATAATTCTAAATTATACTATTATTAGTAACGGATACCAAATTTATATATACACGTGGAAGAATACGTTTCTTCAGGATTTAAAACAGTTGAAGGAAAGTTAGGTTGATTAGGGCTATCTGGAAAATGTTGCGTTTCTAAACACAAAGCGCTTCTAAATTCATATGCGATGTTTCCTTTTCCGAAATCTTTTCCATCGAAAAAATTGCCCCCATAAAACTGCACTCCTGGCTCATCTGTAATCACCTCCATAACTCTGCCCGTAATAGGCTCTTTAACTACGGCTACTAAACGAAGCCCTGCTCCATCCAATACAAAATTATGATCGTACCCAAATCCTAATTTTATCTGAGCGTGATCATCATTTACCCGACTTCCAATCGCCTTTGGCGTTCTGAAATCAAAGGGAGTATTTGAAACATCTGCCAATTCACCTGTTGGAATTAACCCGGCTGCTACAGGCGTATATAGAGAAGCATTTATTTGCAATATATGATCATTGATGGCCCCTTTCCCTGCGCCTAACAAATTAAAAAAAGAATGATGCGTAAGATTCACGTGTGTGGTTTTATCGGTTGTCGCAGCATACGTTATTTTCAATTCGTTGGCATCAGTTAACTTATAAATTACTTCTAAATTCAAATTCCCAGGATACCCTTCATCACCATCTTTTGAAAAATACGTAAAAACTATTTCAGCAGCTGATCTTTGATCAGCATCCCACACTGCATTATTCAATCCATTATTCCCACCATGTAAATGATTATCGCCATTATTCGTGGCAAGTGTATACATACTATCATTTAAAACGAATTTTCCTTTGGCAATTCTATTCGCATATCTTCCTGTTATAGCTCCAAAAAAATCTTGATTTGTTTGTAAATAACCATCTATAGTTTCATGCCCCAAAACGATATCTTCAAAATTGCCGTTTTTATCAGGTGTCCACAAGGCTACAACCCTACCACCATAATTGGTAATTTGACTTACCAATCCATTCTTATTCTTTAGCGTAAATAATTTAACTTGCTTGTTGTTTATTGTTTTTTCAAAATTTTTATTTGGTATCAATTTGATTTTAGTAGGTTTCTTACCACAAGAAATCATGAGAATACAAAAAAAGAGAGCACTAAAATATTTAATCATCTGGTCTAAAATTTAAATCACCCAAATATATTATAATTAATTAGAAAAAAAACACGAACTTCACGAGTAGTTCTTCGAACTAATTATTCCCTGTTCTTTTCTGATGCCGCGTATGATTTATGTCCTGTAGAATTTTTACCCAATATTTTATAACGCTCTTGAGGTATCCTAAATCGATGTTGTTGAATAACATCTTTATATTCATGATTAAGAATCACGTTATTCCATTCATATGGATCTTTATCGTGATCATAAAACTCTTCTGATCCATCATTGTACTGTATAAAACGATATTGCTCAGAAACAATCGCATAGTTTCCAGGGCCAAAACTGGTTCGTGCCATATGAGGCCATGCTACTTCGAGATTTTTCAAAAGAGGAACAAGAGAGTTACCTTCATGTGCAGGATCCGACTCAAGTCCTGCCAACTCTAATAGCGTTGGATAAATATCGAGCAACTGCGTTGGTTTATTACATTTTTTTCCTTTTGGAATTCCTGGACCAACTATGATCATAGGAACACGAGTTCCATCCTCCCAAAGACTTCTTTTAGCATAACGCTCTTTTTCACCCAAATGAAAACCATGATCACTAATTAAAACAATGTAGGTGTTCTCTGCATAATCGCTATTTTCCAAAGCCTTTATAACCTTACCTACTTGCTCATCTACAAAACTTACACAAGCAAGATAAGACTGCACAATCGGTTTCCACTCTTTATTTTCTGTGATCCAATCGTGCTTTGGAGACACATGATTTAGGCGTGTAATATCGACACCATAGGAAGAAATATCCATCAAATCATCTTCCTTCGTATTTGGTAATTGAATCGTTTCTAATGGATACATGTCAAACCATTTTTTAGGAACGAATTGAGGTACATGCGGACGGTAAAACCCAACACCTAACCATAACGAACTATCTCGTTTTTCTGCCAACCGTTCCATAGCCCAATTCGCAACTTTATAATCGGGCATCTGGTCGTCATTTTCTGGATAAACTCCCCAATCCCATAGTGGATGTCCTGGATAAGGACTGATTTTTTCTTTTGGTCTGGGACCAAAACCTCCAAATTGTCCACCATAATTGGGAACGTATCTTTCATTTTGTTCCCCGCCATTGTGAAACAGTTTTCCAACTCCGGTAACATAATAACCTTCATCTTTAAATCGTTGAGGCATCAAGTTGCTTTTATTGGCAACCGAAGATTCTTTTAAGTCTGGATTTAGAAAATACACTCCAGATGTGCTCGGATACAAAGAAGTCATCAAACTTGCTCGTGAAGGATTGCACACAGGCGATTGACATTGAGCATTGGTAAAAAGCATGCCGAGAGAAGCAAGACGATCCATGTTTGGTGTTTTAGCCTGTGGGTGTCCACCCATGACTCCAATCCAGTCATTTAAATCGTCTACTGCAATAAATAAAATATTCGGTTTTTTTACCTTCTCTTTCGAAATCATGGCAGTGTTCATCACATACATGGATACCATTAATAACACGGCAATTGAAAAAATTAATAGGAGTTTTTGTTTCATTTTTATTATTTTATAAAAAACCAACTATGGCTACTGGCAACTTTCCCAGCAATCGCAAATAAGCTCAAAAAGAATAAAACCCATTGTGCTCTATGTATAAGGGCAAACATTTTTTCGGATTTTTTGCTCCATATTCTTTGAATAATTTATGTAACACTAAGGGTTCTAGCAGATACAATATCAATAATATCCAAATTATTATCATAGCATGAATCCACCAAAATCAGTAATCAAGATGCCTTTCGCAAGCCTCTAGAATGCAGCGTATATAAAATCCTGATAAACCCGCTAACAAAGTCCTACTTTTCGCCTGAATCGGAAAGCAACCTTCTATTTGCACAAATATTTTTATTTAATCTTCCTTAGATTTTAGTTTTTTAACAGCCAGAATCATTAAATTATTACCATTGCCACACCACCAATCCATAAAATGAGTACTATTACACGTATAACTCTGGCAAGGATATATTTTCCCATTGATCTTAAGATACTCTATGGAAACTTTAAATAACTATCTTTTAATTCAACCAAATATACATTTTAATCAATAAACCTGGTCCTTTTATTGACCAAACCGTATTCTCTGATTCGGATAAAATTTAAAATTGGTACCTATTAATTTCACCGCAATAAAATCAACCGTGTCCGATCAAGATTTATGCACAACCATATAAGCAAAAGATGAAGGCCATTTGTCTCTATTTTTTTCAACTATTTATAAGCCAGTTCTTGTGCAAAATAGTGATACGCTCTTTGTGGCTTTCCCCAAAACGTATTCACCATTTTTTCCAATTCATTTTTTTCTGGGAGGAATTCCATCACTAAAAAAGGCTTTTGAATTTGTCGTCTCACTTCTGTTTTAAGGCCATAATACTCAAATTGATCGCGTATATATACTTTTTGTTTGGCAGCTATTTCAGTATTTTTTTTGCTTTCGAACTCCGATTTTAAATTGTCTAAGAAAAAATTCAAGTAAAAATAATAAAATTCCTCACTAAATTGTCTCTTAAAATTGGATGAAATAATCTAATTAAAATTCACTAGTTTTAAGTTCGCTTGAAAAAAGTTTCAGGTTGGCCAATACTATTAATCTGAATTGAAAATATTAACCAGCTTCATAAAGTCCATGGTAAAACAAACGAACTGTATTCTACTAAAAAAGCAAGTAAAATAATACTTACAATAATGAGTGAAAAATTATCAAAGTACATCGGAGTAAACCTAATTTTGCTAGTAAGCATCTTAGTTTTCACAAATTCAGAAGCACAAACTAGAAGTCTGTTTAATGGTAAGAATTTTGAAGGTTGGCATGCAGACATTCCCAAAATGGATACGGTTCCAAAGACCATAAATCCATTTATCATTCGAGATGGTATGATTGTAAGTTTGGGCGCTCCGGGCGGACATTTAATAACAGATGCTATCTACAAAGATTTTAGGTTAGAAGTTCAATATCGCTTCGCAGGAAAGCCTGGAAACTGCGGGGTACTCGCACATGCATCTATACCTCGATCCTTATATGGCATGTTTCCAAAATCATTGGAAGTACAAATGATGCATTTAAACGCAGGTGATTTTTGGTGTATTGTAGAGGATATTAAAGTTCCCGATATGGAAACTCGACGCGGGCCAAAAGAAGAATGGGGAATCACAGAAGGAAAAAAACGCAGAGTTTTAAACCTTACTGATGACTCAGAAAAACCCTTGGGAGAATGGAACACTATGATTATAGAATGTTTAGATAGAGAAATCAAAGTTTGGCTGAATGGAGATTTAATTAATCATGGCTTTGAATGTAACACAAATAGCGGTCAGATAGCCGTTCAATCAGAAGGATCGGAAGTGGAGTTTAAGAAATTGAACCTCACTCCTATCAATAAAATATCAGAAAAATTATAATCCATTTATATTTTTTAAGATTCCATTATCATGAATAAATTCCTCTTAATAGTATTCCTATTCCCTTTAATTTCTTTTCAAAAATCAAACAGTAGTAAAATTCAAATACAAGGAGAATTTCAAAAATGGTATAAAATTACTTTACTCATAAATAGCCCCATCACTGCAGAGTTTGATCAAAATAATCCCTTTTTAAATTATACGTTAGAAGTAGCATTTTCCAATGGAAATAGAACCTATGCCGTTCCTGGATTCTATGCCACAGACGGAAATTCAGAAGAAACTTCTGTGCAGATAAGGGAAATATTTGGAAGGTGCATTTTAGACCGGATGAAATTGACAAAAAACTCGATACCTTACGAAATCATGCTCTATGGGGTTCACTACTCGCTGGAGTAGCTGGAGTAGAATGGTATTTTGGCTATCGATATCCGCATACAGATTTAACGTTAGAAGATTTTCGAAGCCGCGAACTTTGGTGGAAACAATCAGCAATTGCTACTTCCTTTCTCTCAAACTATCCGTTAGAGGAAATGGAAGTTCCGGAGGAGATTCTTGATAAAAAAAAAGGGTATTGTTTGTCTAAATAAAATGAACTTTATATGGTTTACCTACCCTTGAATTCACAAAACCCTAAACTTACTATTGATTCAGATACCAAATTTTCAATCAAATGGTTCGACCCAAGAAATGGAGGTGAAGTACAAAAAGGAATAAAAAAAACCATTGTTGGAGGTGAAACAACTTCTATTGGAAGTCCGCCATCAGATTTAGAACAAGATTGAGTTGTATTGATACGGAAAGAGTAATATGCAATTTTAGCTCGTATTATTGTATTAGAAGAAAGCAGTAATTTCTATATTTGTTTTATGAGGAAGTTTCCTAAAAAATTACAACAAAAATTAACGAAAAGAGTTGCAAAAAATTCTTTGCGTAAACTTTCGTTTTCATCCGATTTGGTCGATTTTTCATCTAATGATTATTTAGGGTTTTCGAGATCAAAGGAGATTTTTGAAAAAAGTCATCACTATTTAGTAGATCATAATTTGCAACAAAACGGTGCCACAGGCTCACGATTGCTGTCAGGGAATCATGAACTACATGAATTGGTAGAAAAACAATTAGCTGCATTTTTTAATATGGAATCAACGTTGCTATTCAATTCAGGGTATGATGCCAATATTGGATTATTTTCATCAGTTCCGCAGCGCGGAGATATTATTTTATACGATGAATATATTCATGCCTCCATTCGAGATGGTATTCAAATGAGTAATGCCAAGTCTTTTAAGTTTAAACATACTGATTTAGAAGCGTTAGAAATACTAATGCTTCGTCATTCTGAAATGGACGGTGAGCGTTGGTCACAGAGCGGAGTCGCAGTGAGTCGTAGTGGTGAAGAATCTCATCAAGTACTTTATGTAGTCACAGAATCTGTTTTCTCAATGGATGGCGATAGTCCTGATCTTCTTTCAATCGTTAAACTTTGCAAAAAGCACGAAGCACATTTAATTGTAGATGAAGCCCACGCCATTGGCGTGTGTGGCAATAACGGAGTTGGACTTGTTCAAGAATTAGGTTTAGAAACCGCTGTTTTTGCACGCGTCGTAACTTTTGGTAAAGCCATGGGTTGTCATGGAGCCGCGATATTGGGATCTAAAGACTTAAAGCAGTACTTAATCAATTTTGCACGTAGTTTTATTTATACAACGGCAATTTCGTTGCATAGTGTAGCTACTATTAAATTTGCTTTCGAAGAACTGGTCACTGAGCGGAATCGAAGTAAAGAATCTCAGATACTCAACCTTAAATCCAACATTCAATACTTCAACCAACAACTATCAACCTACATCCAACAACTAAACTTTATCACCAGTAATTCTACCATTCATTGTTGTATTATTCCTGGCAATAAAAAAGTAAAAAAAATTGCACAAAAAATGCAAGAAAACGGTTTTGATATCAAACCCATTTTATCTCCAACAGTCCCTCAAAATCAAGAGCGATTGCGTATTTGCTTGCACAGTTACAATTCTAAAAAAGAAATAGACAAAGTCTTAAACATACTTGCTACTTTTGTAGCATAAAATAAAGTTATTTCATGAATGAAAGTTACACAATATTAGCAGTTTTCAACTACTCAACAGAGGCTAATTTAGTAAAATCAAAGTTAGATTCGGAAGATATAAGAACGATGCTAATGGATGAAAAAACCGTTGATTCCGATCCTTTAATTAGCCAAGCTATTGGGGGTGTTAAATTGCAAGTTCATAATGATGATCTTGAAAAAGCTTGGAACATTTATAATGAAATACGAACGTATAAAAAAGATGAAAATGAAAACGATATTCATTGTATAAATTGTAATTCAACAAAAATATTAGCGGCTCCTGCAAGTAGAAAAAATATTTTTTATATGTTGTTTCCTTTTTTTGAAAAAACTAAACTTATTTGTACTAATTGTAAAACAGTATTTTAAATGTCTAAATATTTTATCACGGGAATTTCAACAGACGTTGGCAAAACTATCGCTTCTGCTATTGTGGTCGAAGCTCTAAAAGCCGATTATTGGAAACCGATACAAGCAGGAGAATTAAACAATTGTGACACTAAAAAAGTGACTGCTCTCATTTCTAATTCAGCATCCAAATTCCATCCAAATTCGTATGCTCTAAAAACTCCCATGAGCCCACATGCAGCAGCAGAAATTGATGGAATTAAAATTTATCTAGATCAAGTTGTAGAACCAAAAACCAAAAATAATTTGGTCATTGAGGGTGCTGGAGGATTACTAGTGCCAATTAATAATAAAGACATGATTTTAGATATTATTCAGCCCAAGTATAAGGTAATTGTTGTCTCAAGACATTATTTAGGAAGCATTAATCACTCCTTATTAACGATAAAATTACTACAAGAAAAAGGTTTTAAGGTCTCGGTAATTTTTAGCGGAGCATCATATAAAACCACCGAATCAATTATTGAAAAAATGACAGGGATAACCGTAATTGGAAGAATTGATGAAGAACCCTATTTTGATAAGAATGTGATTCTAGAATATGCGGAATTGTTTAAAACAGAAATAGAAAAAATATAATTGTCATTCCTAGAAAGTAGGAAATCGAAGATTCGACGAAGTCAATCCATATAATGATAACTTATTAAAAAACAGATTCCTGCCTTCGCAGGAATGATACTATAAAAATGAACCTACAAGAAAGAGATAAAAAATACCTGTGGCATCCTTTAACACAGCACAAATTACATCCAAATCATTTGCCAATTATAAAAGCGAAAGGGAGTATTCTTACTGATGATAAAGGAAAAGAATATATCGATGGAATTGCTTCTTGGTATACCTGTATGTATGGTCATTGCAATCCGATTATCACTTCTAAAGTAAAGGCGCAACTAGACCGTTTGGATCAGGTTGTTTTTAGCGGATTCACACATCAACCTGCCGTAGAATTATCGGAAGCATTGATGGAAATATTGCCAGAAAATCAAGCGAAAATATTCTTTTCAGACAATGGCTCTACTTCGGTAGATGTTGCCATAAAAATGGCTTTGCAATATCACTTTAATCAAGGAGAAAAGAGAGGTAAAATCATTGCGCTGGAAGGCGGGTTTCATGGAGATACTTTTGGAGCCATGTCCGTATCTGGACTCTCCGTTTATAACGGACCTTTTGAAGCGTTTTTTATTGATGTTTCTAGAATTCCCGTTCCGAATGCCGAAAATATCGAAGTTGTAAAAAAACAATTTCAACACCTTTTACAAACCGAGAATATCGCTGCTTTTGTTTTTGAACCTTTGGTCCAAGGAGCATCTGCAATGTTTATGTATAAAGCCAAATATTTAGATATATTGATTGCAATTGCACATAAAAATAATGTAGTAACCATTGCTGACGAAGTCATGACAGGTTTTGGAAAAACAGGCGAAAACTTTGCTTCGGACTATTTAGAAAACAAACCAGACATTCTATGCTTATCAAAATCCCTTACCGGTGGAATTGCACCGATGGCATTGACAACCTGTTCTCAAAAAATATACGATGCCTTTTATGCAGATGATATAGGAAAAGGCTTTTTTCACGGTCATACCTATTCTGCGAATCCATTGACTTGTACGGCAGCATTGGCGAGTATAGAGTTATTACAGACAAAAGAAATTCAACAAAACATAAAACGGATCACCCGCTCTCATCAAGAATTTGATATGCGAATTAAAAATCATTCCAAAGTAGCCTCTACCCGACAACTAGGAATTATTTATGCGCTGGATCTACAAGTGAAAATGGAGCGATATGGAAATTTACGTGATCAATTATTCAAGCATTTTATGGATAATGGTGTTTTCTTGCGTCCGCTAGGAAATACCATTTACATTTTAGCACCCTTTGTAATTACCGATAATCAATTGAATAAAATGTATGATGTGATTGAATCGCTACTAGATACCCTCTAAAGATTGATCTAACAAATTAATTTTTTCTTGTGTTTCTTTAATAATTACATAGA
Source organism: Urechidicola croceus (assembly GCA_905181865.1). Lineage (GTDB taxonomy): Bacteria > Bacteroidota > Bacteroidia > Flavobacteriales > Flavobacteriaceae > Urechidicola > Urechidicola croceus_A. Next base: position 281,335 of record CAJIZG010000005.1, on the reverse strand, counting down.
GTTCTTCGTAGATCCATTCACCGTCAAATTTTTCGGCCACCACAAATAGTGTTCCTTTGCCTTTAGATCCCTTTAAAGGAACGCTGTAATCTGTATTTCCGTTGTCATTATTTAATAATATGTGTCCATTTATCATCCATGTGGTTTCAATTAAATCCCCTAATTCAGCAACTGCTCTCGGATTCTTTTTAACCTGCTCTACTACATGGTTGGAAGGACTCGAATTTTTAAATAATTTTGTTATTCCGAAAAAGGTAGCCCCCAAACCAAATACAATTAATAAGATTATTGATACACATCCACAACCAGGAATAGCCCAAACCCAATTTCGTTTAAACCAACTTTTTTGATTTTCCATAATTAATTTATGTGTAATAAGATGTGATTTAGAATCTACATAGTATTTTTGCTAAAATTAAGGAAATTAGTGCAAAACCCAATCTCTATAACTGCCATTGAATCGATATCGTCTTTAGGACGAAATCAGGATGAGATTTGGCAAAACTACTTGAAATCCAATCATCATTTTTCTGTAAAAAACATCAATGGGGTTGATACGTATATTGCTGACTTGTCTAAAGAAGCATTGCAGGAAATAGAATACTTAAAAAATTCTAGTAAACATTATAAAGATCTAGACAAATCGGTTTTAATGGCGTTATACGCAGCCAGAAAAGCGGTTAAAAGTGCGAATTGGAAAATAGGTGATTTCGGTATTAATATTGGATCGTCTAGAGGTGCGACGGAACTATTTGAAAATTACCATAGCCATTTCTTAAAAAATAAAAAGACCGCTACGTTGGCTTCTCCAACAACGACTTTAGGGAATATTTCTTCATGGATTGCGCACGACTTACAATCTCAAGGGCCTATAATTAGCCATTCCATTACCTGTTCTACCGCATTACACGCAGTTTTAAACGGAATCGCATGGATTAATTCTGGGATGAGTGATATGTTTTTGGTGGGAGGAAGTGAAGCTCCTTTGACCGATTTTACCATTGCGCAAATGAAAGCGTTAAAAATTTATGCTGATTGTCATTCTGAACATCGAGACACTTCGACTCCGCACAATGTCCAGAAAGAAACATTGCCGAATAAAGACGAAACTGGGTTGCTGAGCGAAGTCGAAGTATTCCCTTGTAAAACACTCGATTTCTCCAAAAAACGAAATACTATGATTCTTGGTGAAGGAGCAGCGGTAGTTTGTCTAGAAAAAGGAATTACAAAAAATGCCGTCGCTATAATCGAAGGAATTGGATATGCGACTGAAATCTTAAAGCATAATATTTCTATTTCAGAAGAGGCTAATTGTTTTCAAAAATCGATGAAAATGGCGTTGAAAGACACATCCATTTCTGAAGTTGATGTTATTGTAATGCATGCCCCTGGAACATTAAAAGGAGACAGCTCTGAATACAAAGCCATTGAAAAAATATTTGGAAACCAATTTCCTGCAGTTACTTCTAACAAATGGAAAATTGGTCATACCTTTGGAGCTTCTGGCACTTTGAATATGGAACTAGCCATTTTGATGTTACAACATCAAGAATTTATTGGAGTTCCCTTTTTAGAAAATCAAAAAACGCCTCAAAAAATCAATAAAATATTGGTGAATGCCGTTGGTTTTGGAGGAAATGCAGTGAGTATTTTACTATCCAAATAACTATTTTAAAGTATCCCAACATGAAACGAGCATGCTGAAATTTATATTCCCTGAGGGAAAGATATATGACCTTTGAAAAACAATAAAGATAGACACATGAATACATTAAATATAATCTTATTTACACTTTTAATGGTTCTTGTTTTATCATGCCAAAATCAAGGGGAAAAGCCGTCCGCTAATTTCAACGGGTTTTGGAAAGGTACTCGTGTCGAAAATTTTAAAAACAATCATATTGTATTTTCAGAAATTGGAGACAGCATCCACATAGGGCATTATCTTGAATTCAAGGGGCAACCTTTCTTTGAAAAAGGAGCTGGAATTATCAAAGGAGATTCAATTATTTATCATGTAGATGTTATTCGGCCAATTCCTGTTTGGGGGCCAGATGGAGGAACACATTATCTAAAATTGAGTAAGGATAAAAACACGTTGGAAGGGATCTTTATTACAGATAGTGGGCATAAAGGACCCCTATTTTTTAAAAGGAAGTAACAGGCTTAATTAATTTTTTGCACGATCATTTCACACAAACGATGGGTTTCTTTTATGTCTTCGATTCTATGAATATCAAAGGTGTCTTCTTCTAAAGCCTGCAACCAATCTTCAATAAGATCTACAAAGCCCCTTTTGTATAAAGTACTATCCCACTTGTTAAACCCTATAGATTCTTGTTTTTCTTCTTTATAATGTGTTCCAAAAGCCAATTCTTCAATTTGCCATTTGTTTCCTTTAGAGTAATATTCAATTTGTTCTTCTGTAATCCCACTAACACGATTCATCGAACCACTAAGCATTGTAGCGTTCTGCTCCCATTGAACTTGAATATTTTCCAACATCTCATTCTTAACTGTTGAAAATACTTGAAGGTTTTCAACAGTTCCTTTTGCTAAAAATCGAAGGCTATCAATTACATGAATAAAATCATCGAAAATAAAAACTCTAGGAGTAGCAGGTAAATTCATTCTGTTTTTTTGCCAATAAATTTGAATGGGGTTTTGTTCCTTTTTTAAGGTCGAAATTAATGGTGCAAATCGCCTGTTAAATCCTAGATAGAGTAATACTTTGTTTTGTGCGGCTATGTTTAGCAATACTTCTACTTCATCGAAAGTATAACATAATGGCTTATCTACAAACACAGGGATTCTAGCCTTTAATAATTTTGAAACCAATACAAAGTGGCTTTCAGCGGCACTATGAATCATAACGGCATCTGGTTGGTTTTCAATTAAAATAGTTACCTCCGTATAGACCTCATCAATACGATATTTATTGGCTAATTCTCTTAAAACTTGCGTGTTTCGAGTACAAAGAATGGGCGCTATTTTAGAATGATTAGCAACAATGGGCAAATATGCTTTTTGGGCAATGTCACCAAGTCCAATAAATGCGATTCTCTTTTTTTGTGAGTTATTCATATCGCTAAATTAGATAATTATTTCAAATAGCTAAACATAAAAAAATGAATAGAATATCCTACTTCTATAGTGGAATGTTTTATTTTTACCCCATCAAATTAAACCATATGAGTGTACAAAAACACAACTGGACGAAGGAAGAAGTATTAGCAATCTATAATAAGCCACTAATGGAATTGTTATACGAGGCAGCCACTATACATCGTGAAAATCACGATCCAAATGTGGTGCAGGTTTCTACTTTATTATCTGTTAAAACAGGTGGTTGTTCAGAAGATTGTGGGTATTGTCCGCAAGCAGCGCGCTACCACACCGATATTGAAGGAAATGATTTGATGAGTGTAAATCAGGTAAAAGCACAGGCTCTAAGAGCCAAAGAATCTGGGAGTTCTAGAGTGTGTATGGGGGCTGCTTGGCGAAATGTTAAAGACGGACCAGAATTTGACCAAGTACTAGAAATGGTACGCAGCATTAACAAACTGGACATGGAAGTTTGCTGTACCTTGGGTATGATTACAGAAAACCAAGCACAGCGTTTGGCAGAAGCAGGATTGTATGCTTACAATCATAACTTAGATTCGTCAGAAGAATATTATAAAAAAGTAATTTCTACTAGAGGTTATCAAGACCGATTAGATACTATTGACAACGTTCGTAAAACAAATGTGACGGTTTGTTCAGGTGGAATCATTGGAATGGGAGAAAATATTGAAGATAGAGCAGGAATGTTAGTGGCTTTATCAACATTAAATCCACAACCAGAATCTACACCAATCAATGCATTAGTTGCGGTGGAAGGCACACCGTTGGAAAGCGAAAAACCCATAGAAATTTGGGAAATGATTCGTATGGTTGCAGCAACTAGAATTGTATTACCAGAAACACAGGTAAGACTATCGGCAGGTAGAACAGAAATGAGTAGAGAGGGACAAGCAATGTGTTTCTTTGCGGGTGCAAATTCTATTTTTGCGGGAGATAAATTGTTGACGACACCGAACCCTGATGTAAACGAGGACATGAAAATGTTCAAAATGCTAGGGATGATACCACAAAAACCATTTACCAAAAAGGTTCAACCACAAACAGTGGAAGCAACAGACTCAGCCTTTGAATCGAAAGGGGAAAAACCAAAATGGACCCGTCCAGAACATACAATTGACCGTAATGAAATGGCAAAAGGAAAAGCGAAAGAATTTAGAAATACTTAGTTTTTAAACGTCACTGCGAGCATCCCTTGTTGGCAAACAGGTTTTGCCCTTTTTGGTGAAACATGTCAGTATTTTTATTGATTAAGAGATTGCCGTATTCGTTCCTCCTTCGTATGGCCAATCTTTTACTTTTAATGAATGTATTAAAAACCATCTGTATGTGAAATAATATTGCGCTACTTTACAAAAACTTTAATTCTTCATAAAGGACAGTTCTTCCTTAAAAGTTGCTTGAGATAAATAGCGTGCAGCGCTAAACAGCAGGAAGTAATAATGTAAAAAACAAAATGGGAGAAACAAAAATTATAATTTCTGAAAAAGATTTAAAAGAATTAAGAAGAGCTAAAGAATTGCTTGAAAATCCTGGTTTAGCAGCTAAAATTACAAATTTCATAGGAACACCTATTGAAAAAGGATTAGAGCAATTACCACAAAAATGGAGTGAAAAAATAGGAGACATTACTAAAGACGCGCTCTTAAAAGCAGCGGATACTGCTGTCTTTACAATGAATAATAAATCTGAAAAAAAATCTTCGAATATTTTTCACAAAACTGCTGTAGCTGTTAGTGGCGGAGTTGGAGGCTTTTTCGGTCTTCCCGGATTAGCGATAGAATTACCCGTTTCAACTGCGATTATGTTACGGTCAATTGCCGATATTTCTAGAGAACACGGAGAATATATTACAAGTGCTGAAACCAAGTTAGCCTGTTTAGAAGTGTTTGCGCTGGGAGGTAAGGCTACTTCAGATGATGGAACAGAAACCGGATACTTTACGGTAAGAGCACTTTTGGCTAAATCGGTATCTGAAGCCACTAAATTCATTGTAGAAAAGGGGATCATTGAAGAGGGTGCACCGGTACTTCTTAAATTAGTGACAAAAATTGCTAAACGGTTTTCTATTCAAATATCTGAAAAAGCAGCGGGTCAATCAATTCCATTAATTGGGGCAGCCGGAGGCGCAATAATTAACACCCTATTTATGGATCATTTTCAAGATATGGCAACCGGTCATTTTATTGTACGGAAACTTGAAAGGAAATATGATCCAACTAAGATTAAGGAAACATATATTAATATTCATATGTAAAAACCCTACAGTAAACTCCAAAACCAAAAAACCTCCATTTGAAAATTCAAACGGAGGTTTTTTAATTGGTTTAAGAACATAATTACAAAGTTCCCGTCACCCATTTATAAACATCGTTTCCGTTGGCTAATAGTAAAAGTCCCATTAGTAATACAAAACCAGTTACTTGCGCATATTCTAAAAATTTATCACTTGGTTTTCTACCTGTAATCATTTCCCATAGTGTAAATACTACGTGACCACCATCCAAAGCAGGAATTGGTAACAAGTTCATAAATCCTAGCATGATCGATAAGAAGGCTGTAATTCCCCAAAATGTTTGCCAAGACCAAGTCGCCGGAAAAATATTTCCAATCGCTATAAATCCTCCAACACTTGTTGCACCTTTCTTTGTAAACACATATTTGAACTGTGTAATATAATCTTTTAATGTCCAATATGCTTTTGAAAATCCTAAAGGTATACTTTCTGAAAAAGTATACTCTTTATTTACTACGGTAACAATTTCTTCAACATTTGCTTTTGGATAAACTCCTATTATTTTGTCCTCATTTGGAGTAATTTCGATTTCTTCTTCCCTTCCATTTCTCAGGATGGTCAAGTTCAGCGAGTTCCCTTTGTCAACCACGTTCGTAAATTCATTCCAATAGGTGATTGATTCTCCGTCAACAGCTACAATTTGATCTCCCTTTAAAAGCCCTGCTTTTTCAGCTGGGTTGTTTACCGTAACAGAATCAATAATAGCCTTAAATCTTGGCGTAAAAGGAAGCATTACATTGCTTTCCCACATAATAGTTCCTATATCCTCTGGAATACTAATCTTTTCTTCAGAACCACCTTGATGTCTTACTGTAACAGAATTCATGTCACGCAAAAATAATTTCTTGTTAATTCCAAGAACGTCATCTGGAGTTTCACCATTAATTTTTAATATATTATCTCCATCTTGAAAACCATACTCTTTAAAAATCTGGTTGACAGCAAAACCGTTTTTTACACCATCAGGTCTTACTTGTTCTTCTCCCCAAACAGCAAAAACCATGATATAAATTAAAAATCCTAAAACAAAGTTTACAATCACACCACCAAGCATAATTATCAATCGTTGCCATGCTGGCTTAGATCTAAATTCCCATGGTTGAGCAGGTTGTTTCATTTGCTCAGTATCCATGCTTTCATCAATCATTCCAGATATTTTTACATATCCTCCTAATGGCAACCAACCAATTCCGTATTCTGTTCCTCCTTTTGTAAACGAGAATAATTTCTTTCCCCATGCATCAAAAAACAAATAGAATTTTTCTACTCTTGTTTTAAAAATTTTTGCTGGTATAAAATGTCCTAATTCATGTAAGACAATGAGCAGAGATAAACTCAAAAGAAACTGTGATGCCTTTATTAATATTTCCATATACTACGTTCTAATCTTAAAAATCGGACAAAGGTACGTTTTTCTCTACAGTTGTGAAATAGAACGCAGTACTTCTGGATTTATTTAACAAATATTTATAGACCTCCCAATAAATTAGTTGTAGTTTGTATTACATTTGCATCAAATTATGACTTCGAATTATATTAAAAAATCACTTCCTACAATCATTATAATGGCCGTATTCTCGGTGGTTATGATTGGTATTATTTATTCCATTTTAAGTCCAGACAAGCGATTACCTGTCTACAACCCAGCCGATGTGAATCCTCGCTTGGTGGATGAATCTATTTTTCATATCAGAACTGATCATAAAGTAGCCGATTTTTCTTTGACCAATCAAAATGGAAAAACAATCACACAAAAAGATTATGAAGGAAAAATTTATGTGGCAGATTTCTTTTTTACCAAATGTCAAACCATTTGCCCCATTATGACAAATAATATGGTAAAAATTCAAGAACAATTTTCTGAAGACCCCAATGTAATGTTCCTATCGCTCTCCGTAACACCTGAAATGGATAGTATTCCTGTTCTTAGAGAATATGCCGATAGAAAGGGAGTGAATGATGCTAAGTGGAATGTAACTACTGGGGACAAAAAACACATTTACGACTTGGCTCGCAAAAGTTATTTTGCAGTTTTGGACGAAGGAGATGGGGGCGTTCAGGATTTTATCCATACTGAAAATTTTGTATTGGTCGATACGAAACGACAAATTAGAGGGTATTATGACGGTACTGATTTAGAAGAAATAGACCAACTTATTTCAGACATAGTTGTACTAGAAGAAGAAGTGTCAAAGAAGTGACAATTGTCACACTTTAGAATGATTCTAATTTAGTATATTTGCGGAATAATAACGTACTTCATGCAAACAATAGCAACTTTAAAGCGAGGAGAAAAAGGAATTATTCAAAATTTTGATATTGATAGCATTCCCTTAAAATTGATTGAAATGGGTTGTCTTCCTGGAAATGAAGTTGAGTTGGTTCAACACGCTCCTTTTAAAGATCCTTTATACATCAATATTGACGGAAGTTATGTTGCTATTCGCGAAGAAACAGCCGTTAAAATTTCAATTAAAAAAGTTATTTAACGTATTGTTCTATGAGTACTGAAGTATTAAAAGTAGCATTAATTGGAAATCCGAATACTGGAAAAACCTCTGTTTTTAATCACCTAACAGGACTCAATCAACAAGTGGGGAATTACCCCGGAATTACCGTCGAAAAAAAGGTCGGATATTGCAAATTATCACGTCATAAAAAGGCGAAGATTATTGATTTGCCGGGAACCTACAGTTTAAATGCTTCCTCATTAGACGAAAGTTTGGTCATTGAACTGTTAATGAATAAAAATGATGAGGACCACCCAGATGTTGCCATCGTTGTTTCTGAGGTTGAAAACCTAAAAAGAAATCTGTTGCTTTTTACGCAGATTAAAGATTTAGAGATTCCAACGATATTGGTCATCAACATGTCCGATAGAATGAAACGAAAGGGAATAACATTAGATATCCCTGTTTTAGAAGCATCGTTAAATACAAAAATAGCACTTACGAGTTCTCGAAAAAACTTGGGAATAGACACTGTAAAATCACTACTTTTAGACTATAGGCATTTATCTAATGAGCCCTGTTTAGAAACAGAAAAAATAGATTCGGAATATTTTGGGAGGTTACAAAACGTATTTCCAAATCAGTCCTTATATAAATTATGGTTGGTCATTTCGCAAGATGTAAATTTTGGAATAATTGACAGGAAAGGAATTAAAGGAGACTATTCGTTCGAAACTAAATCAAGTTCAGATTTAAAAAGATTACAGCATAAAGAAACAATTTTTCGATATAAATTCATCAATGATGTACTCAAATTAGGCTATACCGTTGATAAATCTCAAGCAACAGATTTAAGAAGTAAATTTGACCGTGTATTGACACATAAAGTATTTGGTTATGTAATTTTCTTTTCCATTCTTTTGTTAATATTTCAAGCCATTTTTGATTGGACCGGCGTTCCAATGGATTTTATAGATAGTTCATTTGCATCGCTAGCAAATTGGGTAAAATATACGTTACCGGCAGGTATGTTTACAGACTTACTCGCTGACGGAATCATTGCTGGTTTGGGAGGAATCGTGATTTTTATTCCTCAAATTGCCTTTTTATTCTTTTTTATATCTGTACTAGAAGAAACAGGGTATATGAGTCGTGTAGTATTCTTAATGGATCGCATTATGCGACGTTTTGGATTGAGTGGGAAAAGTGTGGTGCCTCTAATTTCAGGAACGGCTTGTGCCATACCGGCCATAATGGCAACTAGAAATATTGAGAATTGGAAAGAGCGATTGATCACCATTTTGGTGACTCCGTTTACAACGTGCTCTGCTAGATTGCCAGTTTATGCTATATTAATCGCCCTTGTAATTCCAGACATTCCGGTTTTAGGAATATTTAACGCTCAAGGATTAACTTTAATGTTTTTGTACTTATTGGGATTTGCATCTGCAATAATTGCAGCTTATATATTGAATAAAACCCTGAAAATAAGGAGTAAATCCTATTTCGTAGTAGAAATGCCAAACTACAAACTTCCCCTGTTTAAGAATATATTCATCAATGTGGTTGAAAAAACAAAAGCATTCATTTTTGAAGCCGGTAAAATTATATTGGCAATTTCAATTGTATTGTGGTTTTTAGCGTCGTATGGTCCTGGTAAAAAATTTAATAAAGCCGCTGAGATTGTAAAATCAGAGGTTGTTAATCAAAATATTTCAGTAACCGAACTAAACGATAAAGTCGCTGCATACAAACTGGAACATTCCTATATTGGAATTGTAGGAAAAACGATAGAGCCTATTATTCAACCCTTAGGATATGACTGGAAAATAGGAATTGCTCTGGTAACTTCTTTTGCGGCACGCGAGGTGTTTATTGGAACATTAGCAACCATATATAGCGTTGGTAGTGCAGATGAAGAAGGAGATACAATTAAAAGTAAAATGGAATCAGAAGTACATTCTTCTGGTGGAAAAGTATTTACGTTTGCTAGTGGAATCTCATTGATGCTTTTTTATGCTTTTGCGATGCAGTGCATGAGTACTTTGGCAATTGTAAAAAGGGAAACAAATAGTTGGCGATGGCCTTTGATTCAGTTGTTTGGTATGACTGCTATAGCCTATATCGTAGCGCTTATTGCATTCCAATTACTGAATTAAAATAGTCATACTGAGTCTAACATTGTCATTCTAGTAAAACGAAGAGTCTTTATCAGAGTGAAATTGTTTGCAACAATCATCATAAAGTGAAAGAAGTATAAAATAAACCGATAAAAAATTTAATGGAATTATTTCAAGAAATACTCGTTTTTATAACCCTTGCTTTAGCAATAGGATTTCTCGTAAAAAAATATTTTTTAAAAAAAGTGAAAAGTTCTAAATCTTGCGGAGAAGATTCTTGTGGTTGTCATTAAGGGTATAATTGCAACCGCAAACATCTCAAATTAGATTCTTGTGGTTGTCATTAAAACTTTGAGTCTGGCTTTATTGATAAGTCATTTCGAACAAAAGAGAGAAATCACATATGAGTTAGCACAATTGACTAAGATTTAGAATTTTTTAGGATGCGATTTCTCACCCTATCGGGATTCGAAATGACTCGTTATTTTATTAAGTTCGTTACTTCCTAAACAAAAAGAAGTCTCTTAATTCCTTCAATTTGTAGGCTTACATGAAAGGTTTACCCCCTTTTCTGAAACGTTTTCCACCCATAAAAGAACTGCATTTTTTTTACATGCAATGAAAAAATAAATAATCCTTTGTACGTATACTACTGATAAAAAAAGATAAATTGCATCTTCTTTTCAAAATGCTATAATAATTAATTCAGATACTATGAACCTTTTCAAAATGTTAACTAATTCAAAATTAGTATTCGTGGTTTTCCTTGTTGGATTAACCCTTTGTACCAGTTGTAATTCAGTAAAACACAATGAACAATCAAAAGCACAATTTGTTGATGCTCCTGATCTCTTTAATCGGAGGGCAATGGTTGGACCACAGGATGATGGTACACATGTAGTCGCTACCTCACAAATCATCAATCCTGCAGGAAATACAGTGGTTTTTCCAGGAAGACCTACAGATCTTGCTTTAAATAATGCTGAAACTATTTTGGCAGTAAAGAATAAAAGTGATTTGACATTATTTGATGTAGATAGTCAAACGATAAAACAAACACTAAAATTGCCAAAAGGAGGTAATACATTTGTAGGTATTGCTTGGTCATCGAATGATTCTATCGTTTGGACTACAGACACAAGCGGTTTTTTAAGGTCGGCTATAATGGGTGAAAACGGTTTTAGTTGGCATAAAGAAATTGTTTTAAAAGGTCCTAAAAAAGAAGATAACAACCGGTCTTATCCCGGTGGTTTTGTGCTTGATGAGGATAATGACTTGATCTATGTGGCTCTCAGCCGTAATAACAGCCTTGGAATTGTAAATACAAAAACCATGGCGTTGGAAACGCAGATTCCTGTCGGCATTGCTCCGTTTACAGTAGTGATAAAAGATTCAAAGGCTTATGTGACCAATTGGGGAGGACGCATCCCAAACTCTGAAGATGTCACTGGCTTAACCTCTGGATCAGAAACTGTTGTTAATCCTAAAACCGGGATTGGGTCTTCAGGAACAGTTTCGGTAATTGATTTAAAAAGTAGAAGCATTTTGAAGGAAATCGAGGTAGGATTACTTCCGTGTAATATGGTATTATCAAAAGATGGGTCAAGGTTGTACGTAGCCAATGCCAACAGTGATATCATATCTGTAATTGATACTAAAGAAGATCTATTATTAAAGTCAATAGAAACAAAACCTAGAACTGAACTCCCTTTTGGAAGTGCTCCAAACGCCCTTATATTGGGCGCTTCTGGCAAATTGTTATACGTTGCAAATGGAGCGAATAATTCACTCGCAGTAATAGACCTTGATACTGATAAAGTAACTGGATTAATTCCTACAGGATGGTATCCAGGAGCTGTTGTTTTGAATAAAGCAGGCACGGAGTTAATTGTTGCGAATGTAAAAGGTATAGGAGGAAGATGGGAAGAACGGTCGAAGACTCCTAAGGGAGGCTTTAACTCGCATGATCATATGGGATCCGTCACGTTTGTATCTGTTCCAGATAAAGAGGAGTTAAAAGCCTATACATTACAAGCTGCTTCCAATATGCGACTTCCAAAAATAATTAATGAATTGAATGTTGAGGTAACCGAAGAAAAAATAGTGCCCTTGCCAACCCGTCCAGGAGAAAAGTCGGTATTTAAACATGTAATTTATATCATTAAAGAAAACAGAACATATGATCAGGTATACGGAGATCTTTCACAAGGAAACGGAGATCCCAATCTGTGTCAATTTGGGAGAGAAGTAACCCCCAATCATCATGCTCTTGCAGAGAAATATGTATTGCTCGATAACACCTACTGTAATGGTGTGCTTAGTGCGGATGGACATATGTGGGCTATGGAAGGGTTTGTTACCGATTATTTAGAAAAAAGTTTTGGAGGTTTTGTAAGAAGCTACCCTTATGACGGAGATGATGCCTTGGCATATTCTTCAGGAGGTTTTATATGGAATAAAGTGTTGGATGCAGGACTTTCTTTTCGTGATTATGGCGAATTCGTAATTGCAGACATCGAACCAAAAGATGCTACCTGGACAGAATTGTATAATCAATTTAAAGCAGGTACTAATGAAATAAAGATCAAGGCAACTACAGAATTGAAGCCTCTAGAACCATATCTTTGCCCTACTTATGTTGGGTTCCCAGGGAAGGTACAAGATGTTTACCGCGCTGGCGAATTTATTAAAGAATTAAAAGAATTTGAAAAGAATGATAATCTTCCAAATTTTACAGTAATGCTTTTACCCAATGATCATACGGTTGGTACAAGGGCAGGATATCCTACGCCCAGAGCAGCTGTTGCAGACAATGATTTGGCGCTAGGTCAAATAGTAGAAGCGGTAAGTAATAGTAAATTCTGGAAAGAAACGGCCATTTTTGTAATTCAAGACGATACTCAGGCAGGTTTAGATCATGTAGATGGACGCAGAACGGGCGCTTTGTGTATTAGTCCTTACACCAAAAGAGGAGAGGTGATAAGTACACATTATAATCAGAATAGTTTTCTCCGTACTATGGAATTGATCTTGGGATTGTCTCCGATGACGCAATTTGATTTGCTAGCTGAGCCATTGGTTGATTGTTTTACAAATGAACCTGATTTTTCGCCTTATACCGTTATACCTAATAATATTCCATTAGATGAAATGAACCCATCGTTGTCTTCTATTACTAATGAGAAACAATTGTATTATGCACAAAAATCTATGGAAATGCCACTCGATGATATTGATCAGGCGGATGAAAGTCTTTTTAATCGAATAATTTGGCATTCTATAAAAGGCTATGATGTAGAATATCCTATTTTAGCCAATTCTAAATAAATTAATAATGTTAGCGTACAAATATATACAAGTTTTAAATGATTTATTTATTTCCAAAACCCTATTGAAATAGTAAGTTTATATGAGTAAAAATTTAAGAATTGTATTATTATTGATGCTTATGGGATTGGTGTCAATTGAAGAAATTTTAGGGTCGAATGTGCAACTTGATTCCATAGCAAGAGATACCACATTTATTTTAATTAAAGAGGTCACTGTAACTGCAAACAGGCAGAAATCTATTGCATTTGACGGTACTGCCGCTGTTTCAATATTGAACAAACAAGATTTGTTATATCAAGCACCAATGTCCATGCCTGATGCATTGGTATCTGCACCTAGCGTATGGATGCAAAAAACAAATCATGGTGGAGGATCCCCTTTCGTAAGAGGACTAACAGGCTACCAAACATTACTTTTGATTGATGGAATTCGCTTTAACAATTCAACCTTTCGTTCTGGACCCAACCAATATTTGAACACTATTGATCCTTTAATGATTGATCGCATAGAAGTTGTACGTGGACAAGGTTCTGTTCAGTATGGAAGTGACGCCATTGGAGGCGTGGTTCAGATGATGTCTCATACCCCCCGATTTTCGTCAGAAGGTACATCGTGGGATGGATATTTATATGGGAAATACTTAAGTGATGATATGGAGCAGACTGGTCGCCTTAGTTTGGATGTTGGTATGAAAAACACAGCAATCAGCGCAGGATTTACGGCTAAAAATCTTGGAGATATTGTGGCTGGAGGTAGTCTGGGAAAATTGAGTCCGACAGGATATAATGAATCTTCCATAGATTTCAAATTATTACAAAAGACCAATAACGGACAGTTGTTCACTGTCGCCTATCAGCAGCATTTACAAAAAGACGTACCATTATATCATAAGATTATAGATGGAAGTTACAGTACTTATAATTTTGACCCCCAACAAAGGGACTTAGCTTATCTTAAATGGTATGCACCTACAAACAACAAATGGCTCAATAATATCCGTATTATAACTTCATTTCAGAATGCTTTTGAAGGTCGTATTAAACAAAAAAAAAATGACACGAAAATTAAAAATGAAAATGATAAAGTAACAACTGTTGGGACTGTTTTAGAAGTTATTTCCAAACCATCAGAATTTTGGAATATCTCCTCTGGAGTAGAATATTATCACGATAAAGTTAGGAGTTCAGCTTTCGTGAATCAGGAAAATTCAACTATTAAAAATAAAATAAGAGGGCTCTATCCCGATAATTCAATGGCCGATAATTTTGCATTGTATTCTCTCCATTCTTTTGAAATGGAAAGGTTTAATTTTTCTTTAGGCGGCCGTTACAATTTGGTTCAACTTTCCTTAAATGATGAATTTTTTGGAGAGACTACTATCAACTCAGATGCTTTTGTTGGAAATGTAGGAATCACTTACAAGGTAAATTCCAAGCATCACATTATTGGTGCCGTAAACAGCGGTTTTCGTGCTCCTAACATAAATGATGTTTCCAGTTTAGGTATTGCAGATTTTAGGTATGAAGTTCCAAATTACGACCTCGAACCAGAAAAATCATTAAATTTTGAAGTTGGATTAAAGTCTAGATTTCAACGATTTTCTTCCAATATTTATTTTTATCAAAACAACCTTACAAATTTAATTACAAACGTTAAGGCTACTTATAACGGCCAGAACACTATTGATGGAGTTCAAGTATATCAAAGAACGAACGTAAATAATACCGTAATTCGAGGGGTTGAAGCCGATGTTGAATACGTAATTACGCCCAAAATATTGGCACAAGCAAACTTAACATACACATATGGTCAAAACCAAAGCAAGGACGAACCCATGCGTCGTATACCTCCTCTCTTTGGTCGGTTAGGTATTTTTTGGCACGTTAATTCCCAAATAAAATTAGATGGTAGTTTTATGTATGCCAATAAACAAGAAAGATTGTCACAAGGAGATATTGATGATGAACGGATTGCAGGTGGTGGCACTCCTAGTTGGGAAACATTGGATTTAAACGCTCATTATTTAAGAAAGAATATACGTATCCAAACAGGGATAAAAAACTTGTTCGATGAAGCTTACAGGACACATGGTTCAGGTTTAGATGGTATAGGAAGAAGCATATGGATATCTCTAACGTTGTTCATATAAATTCATCAAAGTTTCAACGCTCCATAATTTCATTCTTTTAGCAACTTTTGTAATAACTTACATTGGGGGTTTGGTCATCAGACAATAGTTCAATCCATCCAGTAAAGGTTTCGAGTTTTATTTCGTCAAAATTACCTTTGCTCGTACAAGGATGATCGCTGTATTTAGTTACGATAACTTTACACCATAACCCTTTCGTCTCTTGAGTTAGTTTGATTTCCAATAAATCCCCTTTCAATATTAAAATCAGTTCTGATTGCTCCGAAGGAGTTTTTCTGAGATCAAGTCCAGGGTCGCGTGCATAATACCCAATTACGTTCGGACTTTTATCAATTAAATATTGCATCCAATTAACAATTTTCAGTCCTTTATCATTTAATTCAGATACTTCAATCCAGCAGCCGTTCTTTATTTTAACAAAATTGGAGTTTTGTTCTACATAAACGAGCGCCATAACATTGTATCCAACTTCTTCCAAATTTAGATGATCTATAGGTTCTAATTGTCCATCCTGATTAAGAAATATTTCGTACGATTTACTAGTGCTATCCCTTTTTGAATCTTGCCCAATTTTACCTAAAACAGTTCCATTCGGTTTGTTATAAATATTTATTCCTGATGTAGGAATATACACACAACAATAATCTAAAGAGTTAGCATCTTTAGGTATTATAAGGCCCTTAGTAATAGTTTGACCTTGAAAAGTCTGACTCAATATCAAAAAGACACAAAAGAAGAATTTGAATTTCATGTGTTTGTATAATTTGTTAATTCGGTCACATGCTGTTCGCCATTAGTCATTCCTTTGGGTGATAAAAGTTTTAGCATGCTCGTTTAATCGTTCACTTATTAAAATCTTCATAATTGAATAGTATTTAAATTCGGCGTGTATTTGTTAAGCACGACAACTTTATACGTAGTCTATTTTAAAATGTTGGTTTCAAAAATATTATTTTTATCTGGAATGTCCTTTGAAATATTCAATTCTTCAGGGTAAACTCATACTTTTAACCTATCATATAATCTTACCTACATGATGAAAAAAAACAACTTTATAAAAAAAATAAAAATTACCCTCTAAACAAAAAGAAATCGTCTTTCATTCCTTCAATTTGAGAATCTTCATTAGTGATAATATAATTAATAGCCCTTGATGTAAATTCATCCCCCTTTTCTGTGAGTGAAACCACTTCTTTATCAATGGTAATCATATTATTTTTCAAAGCTAAATCTAGTACTGTTTTGGAACGTACTTTTTGCCAATTGATATGTTCATTCAAGTGGTTAACATGTCGCTCTTCAATTTCGCTATGATTCCTTAGGTGCAATAAAAAAGTAAGTAACGATACTTCAATACGTTGCTGACGTTCTTTAAAAATTACAGATATAAGTCCTTTCATTGGTGCAAATAAATATACTAGTAGAAATACTAGCCCTAACATGGTTGTGATGGATCCTGCAATGGAGGCATCAATCCAATGAGCCAACCAATAGCCAGATATGGCGCTAAAAACACCAATCAATATTGCCAAGGTTAACATCTTTTTTAAATCATTGGTCAATAAATAAGCAGTTGCTGCCGGAGCAATCATAAGGGCGACGACTAATATTGCACCAACCGCGTCAAAAGCAACAACTGTAGTAATTGAAGAAACACTCATTAAGCCATAATGTAAAACCGCAGGTGAAAACCCAAGAGCTGAAGCCAGACCAATATCAAAAGTACTTACTTTTAATTCTTTGAAAAACGCTACTAACAAACCAATTGTTATAAGCAATACAGTACCAATAATCCACAACGATTTGGGGCCCATATCACTTCCATTTAAAATTAATCGATCAAATGGTGCAAAAGCCAATTCACCCAACAATACTGCATCCACATCCAAATGAACGTCATTAGCATTTTTGGCAATTAAAATAACTCCTATACTAAAGAGTGCTGGAAATACCAATCCAATAGCAGTATCTTCTTTGACCAAACCCGTTTTTTGAATACGTTCTACAAGTACCACTGTAATTACTCCAGTTAAGGTGGCAAATAAAATTAATATTGGTGAATTTAAATCATGTGTAATAAAAAACCCAATAACGATACCTGGCAAAATTGAATGACTAATAGCATCGCTAATCATGGCCATTTTTCGAAGTACTAAAAACGTACCTGGAATTGCACAGGCAATCGCAACAAGACTTGCTATTAATTGTATTTCGATTTGTGCACTATTCATGAGTATGCGACTGTTGGTTGTATAAGTTTTCCGCTTTCTTAAAGCCCTTTTCTGTCAATGACCACATATTTCCTTGTAAAATTACAAAATCTAGCTCCACCAATTTTTGAAGGGATTTTTTTGTAAATCCTTGGAAATTATTTAAAATTTTAATCGTGTGTGGATGCGAAATATCCTCATGATCTTCAGCAATATTGTGCATAAAAGCAAGTGTTTTATACAGTTTTAAATCACGTCTATTTTTACTAATTCTGATTTGCTTAAATAACAACCCTCTGTTTGGAGAAAAAATAAATGAAAAAACAACAAATACTCCTGCCACCAAGACTATCACAGGGCCTGTTGATAAATTATTCTGACTAGCACTAATTGCCGTTCCAAAGACACCTGCAAAAGCACCGAAAATCGCGGCTAAAAACACCATAACACCTAAACTGTTTGTCCATTGTCTAGCCGCAGCGGCTGGAGCTAAGAGCATAGCACTCATTAGGACAACTCCAACTGTTTGAAGGCCTAATACAATAGCTAATACAATAAACGAAGTAATCAATATGTCAATAAATCTAGTGTTAAATCCTAATGTTTTTGTATAGTCCGCATCGAAAAGTAGAATTTTAAACTCTTTCCAAAATAAGAGTAAAACAACTAAACAAGCACTAGTAGCAATAGCCATCATCCATACATCGCTTTCAAGCAGCGTAGCTGCTTGGCCAAATAAGTATTTGTCTAAACCTGCTTGATTTGCGTTTGGCTGTTTTTGAATATATGTGAGCAATAACATTCCAAAACCAAAAAACAACGAAAGTATAAGCCCTAACGCAGTGTCTGATTTTAAATGTGTTTTAGAAACTATTCCACGAATCCAAAAAGTACCAATCATACCGCTAACTAAAGCTCCAATAAGAAGGACATTACTGTCTTTTGCTCCGGTTATCAGAAAAGCAATGGCGATTCCGGGTAATGCCGCATGCGAAATTGCATCTCCCAATAAACTCTGTTTTCTGAGTACAGCAAAACTTCCGAGCATTCCACAAACAGCGCCCAGTATAGCCGTCCCTAGCGTAATAGTTCGTAAGGTATAGTCTGAAAAAACCATAGAAAAGTAGTCGCCTAAATCCATTACTCTTGAATACTTACTTTATAATTAATACCGTAGGTTTTAGTCAAATTATCGTCATTAAAGATATCTTTTACGGGTCCTGTAGCGATTTTTTTAACGTTTAAAAAAGTAACCCAGTCAAAATATTCCGGTACCGTTTGTAAATCGTGATGCACTACAATAACTGTTTTATTTTGTTTTCGTAATTCTTTTAAAATATTAATAATCGTAACTTCTGTTGTAGCATCTACTCCTTGAAAAGGTTCATCCATAAAATAGATGGAAGCATCTTGTACCAAAGCCCGAGCTAAAAAAATACGCTGCTGTTGTCCTCCAGACAACTGACTTATTTGACGATTCTTAAACGAAAGCATTCCTACTTTTTCCAACGCCTCTAACGACGCTTTCTTTTGTTTTTGTCTAGGTCTTCTAATCCAGCCTAAACTCCCATAAGTCCCCATCATTACGACGTCAATAGCCGTAGTTGGAAAATCCCAATCTACACTTCCTTTTTGTGGAACATAAGCAACTAAAGATCGCTGCTTTTTATATGGTTTTCCATAAATTTCAACGCTTCCAGCAAGTGGATCTAAAATCCCTAAGATCGCTTTTATCAAGGTTGATTTTCCAGCACCATTTGGACCAACAATCGCCATTAACACTCCTTCTGGAATCTCCAAATCGATATCCCATAAAACAGGTTTGTAATTATATGCAACCGTTAAATCATCCACTTTTACTGCTATCTTATTCATTATTTTAAGGCATTAACAATTGTATTTACATTGTATTCAAACATACCAATATAGGTTCCTTCAATAGTTCCCGCATTTCCAAGAGCATCTGAGTACAGTGTCCCTCCAATTTCAACCTTGTGGTTTTTAGAATTCACGGCCGCCTGCAATGCTTCAATCGTTCTTTTTGGAACAGAACTTTCTACAAAAATAGCTTTTACTTTTTTCTCTATAATAAAACCAGACAGCCTCTGAACATCTTGAACGCCAGCTTCCGTTGCCGTTGAAAGCCCTTGGAGCCCAACGACTTCAAATCCAAAAGATTTACCAAAATAATTAAAGGCATCATGCGCCGTCACCAAAACTCTCTTCTCTTTTGGCAAGGTACTTATAGTCGCTTTTATTTTATTTTTAACAGCTTGTAATTTAGATAAATATGACTTCCAATTCGTATCAAAAGAAGTCGCATTTTCTGGATTTAATTCTTGTAACTTTTTCGAAACATAACCTCCTGCTTCTATCCAGTAATCAATATTAAACCAAATATGCGGATCATAATTACTTTTAAAATAATCAGAATCGATTAAAGTGTTTTTATCCAAAACCTCAGCAATTGCATAGGTTTTTATATTTTGATACTGCATTTGTTCAAATACCTCAACCAATTTACCTTCCAAATGTAATCCGTTATAAAAAATAGCATCCGCATTGATAAGTTTCGAAACATCTCCTTCACTAGCCTTATATAAGTGCGGATCAACACCACTTCCCATTAAACCTTGAACTTGAATTGCATCACCACCAATGTTCTTTACCAAATCGGTAATCATAGATGTGGTAGTTACAACGGTAAGTTTCCCATCCTCTTTTCTCGTACTTTCTTTACAACTAATAATGCTAAGTGAAAGTAATAGTATATAACTATATTTCTTCATGCTAAAAATTCTAATTTACTTCTTTTACAAATAAGTTCTTCGTTATTTGACTGGAAAGAGAACGGGTTAAAGTATCAACAACAACAGTCATAGAATTATCAAAAACCTCCTTGTGAATGACTTTGATTTCACTCCCTAATTTTATGTTAGAATTATCTAAAAACTGCAAAAACAAAGAAGACGAATCTCGAACTCCAACGAGAACGCAGGTTGAGCCTTTTTCAATGTTGAACAGAGGTTCACTGCTTTCGTGATTAATGTTTCCGTTTTCATCTGGAATAGGATCACCATGGGGGTCATGCGTTGGATGATCTAAAAAAGCTTCCAATCTCTCGGTAAGTTTTTCTGATTTTACATGCTCTAA
Organism: Urechidicola croceus; assembly: GCA_905181865.1. GTDB lineage: Bacteria > Bacteroidota > Bacteroidia > Flavobacteriales > Flavobacteriaceae > Urechidicola > Urechidicola croceus_A. The sequence continues at coordinate 260,504 of CAJIZG010000005.1, read as the reverse complement.
TTGTTCGGCAATATCGTGAACTTCATCCCATGAAAAATTTAATTTTTCCACCAAGAAAACTTCCCATAACCGATGGTTTCTAACAATATACACTGCTGTGGATCTTCCAAAATCTGTTAATGATACTCCTTGATACTTTTTGTAGTCTACCAATTTTTTATCATTCAACTTTTTTATCATATCTGTTACAGAAGACGCTTTCGTCTCTAATTTCTGAGCTATTTCATTAGTACTAACAGCACTTTCCTTCTTTACAGATAAACTGAAAATTGCCTTTAGATAATTCTCTTCAGTATATGATAATTCGATTTTCATACTGCAAATGTATCAATTTTTACTCGAATAAAACATTTATTTAGATGCGTCTAAAAATAATAATATGTTTCCCTAAAATTTAATCTGGACGAAGCTCAAACTAACAATTCTTATCCTCTTTTTTTCCTATAGCGTTTTTACGCAAAAGATCGTCCAAATCAAACAAAATTCTCCTCAACAGTTCCAAAAGGAAGCTTGCAAATAGAAATGGGGTCGGTAGCACAAAAGTTGGAGCGTAATTCTATCAATACCTTCGCTGGCTCTTCTGCGCTATTGAGATATGGAATTACAAAAGGATTAGAATTGAGAACCTTTATAAAGATTTTAATATCTCCGGATTTAGCGATTTAGAATTGGGTGTAAAAGTTTCGTCATTTAAACAAGATAGCATACATCCAGAAATTACTTTTTTATCACATGTTATAATTCCAAGTGCCAAAGATGGACTATCAATTCAAAAAGTAAGGTTGCTAAATAAATTATCGATTGCCCATAACTTCTCTAATAAAATTGGTTTGGGCTATAGCATCGGCTATGACTATCTGCGTGAAATTATGAATTTTACATATTCTGTAGCCATTGGCTTTTCACTAGGAGAAAATTTTGGTGCATATATAGAGCCGTATGGAGTTTATGCAGAACAAGGTTTTTTTTGAAAGTTGCTCTGATACAAACTTAACGTATTTCACAAGCTACAATTTTCAATTGGATCTATCTTACGGTCTAGGCCTTAATAATGATAGGTAGTATTTTCTACTAGATTTAGTTGGAACATCCCACATCTATTTGGACCAAATTAAATACTTGAAGTCAATAAATAGATTCGCTTGCTTCCATGTAATTTGTTTTGCCATCCCTATCAAAAAGAAGACCAAATAATTTATTTTAGGGTCAGAGCAACCCCTTCGAATATCAACCCTTCAAAACCAGTTTTTATAAAGTTTCTAATATTTTGATGTCCCGAGCCATTAGGATCATTAAGTATCTCGTCAAAATAATATTGACCAAAACAAGCCAGCGTTTCTTTTTTCGTCAAATTTTGCGCTACTGCAAAAGCAAACAATTTACAAGACCCAGAATTTTGTCCAGACTCATTTCTTAAGTCGCCATTCGTAAATACTGTTGGTGTAAAATTATAATTGGTTTCTATTGTGCGTATCGTTTCTGAAAATTCAATTTCAGTTTGCGTATTTTTTAGTTTTGATTTGAAATCTTTTAGGTTCATTTTTGGATATTATATAATTGATTTGACGGTTTCTTTTAGTTCTGGTAAAACATTTTTCTCAAAACTGATTGTTTTTGGTAACCAAAATCGATTTCTGTAAAAGGGATGGGGTAAAACAAAATATTCTGGGTAATTATCTGCGATCTCGGTATGTGTTCTTTTTGCGTTTTCTTTTAAATAATATTTTTGTGTGTATATCCCAATAAAAGTAATCAATTTTAAGTTTGGCATTTTATGCAATAATAGATCGCCCCCTTGAGGAGCGCATTATTTTCTTGGAGGCAAATCTCTACTTTTTCCTTTACCCCGATAGCAAAACTACAGGGGGACTAGCGCAAAACTATCTATATCATAAAATTCTTCTGCTGAAACATCAAGCCATTTTCTAAATTGTTTTCCTCTAGTATCATCCCAAGTAATTCCCGATGCGTGTACTTTTGTTCCGGCAGCTTGACCAATAATAACCATTTTTGAATTTTTACTCTCAGGTACAACAGGTCGTGGACCAAGAGCAAGATGCTCTTCGCAAATTCTACATTGATTGATGTTTTTGCGTAAATTTTTCATTTACTTCTTTCCTCCAACCACAATTACAATCTCTCCTTTGGGTGGTTTTTTGGTATAATAAGCCAACACTTCTGTCGCTGTTCCTCTAATGGTCTCTTCAAACATTTTGGTCAATTCTCTAGAAACAGATACTTGTCTGTCTGAACCAAAATACTCAGCAAAATGCGCTAAAGTTTTCAATAGTTTGTGAGGTGACTCATAAAAAATGATGGTTCTCGTTTCTTCAGCCAATAATGTTAATCGGGTCTGACGCCCTTTTTTTACCGGTAAAAACCCCTCAAAAACAAATTTATCATTTGGTAACCCGCTATTCACCAAAGCAGGTACAAATGCTGTTGCTCCGGGTAAACAATCTACTTCAATACCGTTTTCTATGCAAGCACGCGTTAATAAAAAGCCAGGATCAGAAATGGCCGGAGTTCCAGCATCAGAAATCAAAGCAATAGTTTCGCCACCTTGAATGCGCTGTATAATGCGTTCAACCATTCTATGCTCATTATGCATATGGTGACTTTGCATATGGGTAGAAATTTCGAAATGCTTTAATAATTTACCTGAAGTTCGCGTGTCTTCAGCCAAAATTAAATCGACTTCCTTCAACACCTTAATGGCTCTAAAAGTGATATCTTCTAAATTGCCAATAGGAGTAGGTACTAAATATAATTTTGACATGCCGAACAGAATAAAATTAAAAAGACAAAGTTACAAAAGAGAATCTATACGCTTACAATGAATCTATCTCAGTTCAAAAGACCAAAGCCCTTTTTTATTTCCACTCAAAATCTCCAGTTTCAATACTCCAGTTATTTCCGAAAAAACCAGCGCACTTTACGTTTGCACCTCCTTCGACCAATACGGAATTATCAAACAATAGGACATCTGGAAAAGCACTTCCATTTGCCAAATAATGATTCATGTAAGCAGCCTTCATTCCTTTGTTTCCAGTGGCTGTAACAACTCCAATACTTGCGATATCACTATCTGCTCTAGGAACAATAAAATACAGACCCCATTGATTTCCTTTAAGCTTTTTACTTCCAAAAACAACTTCATTATTGCTTACCTGAATAGGACTGCTATTTAATAAAAGGTTCCACGCGCAATTATTATCTTTATTTCCATAAAAAACCACATTTCTATCTAGATATTTTTCTAAAGAAAAATCTATATCTTTTACAATCTCTATCTTTCCATTTGCTCTATACCAAAAAGTTTCTGCGTCGAATCTTGCGCGATTATAGTACCATTCATTTTCAGGTTTCGATCCTTTTGAGGCATAAACTAACAACACATTATTTCGAAATGCGTCCTTAAAACCGCCATTTCTATGTGGTCCTTTTTCCTGTGGTGATGGTTTTGCGACGGCAGTCCAATTCTCATTTTCCAATTTAAAGTACGCAGTCCCTTTTTTACTAATAGGAATAGGGTTTCCATTAATATTAATAGAATTGATGGAACCTCCTAATACGGTCATATCAACTTCTAATAAGGATACGTTGCTTGTTTTAATCTCAATTCCATTTTCTCTATTAAATTCAAAGGAGCTCACCTCGAATGGTTTTTGCTGTTGATGAATATTTATAAAGTGGGAGCCAGAAGACACCCCTGGTGACCCCGTATAGAATTCATATTTTTTTATGTCTTTATCTTCTTTTATAGTTCGTTGTTTAAAAAAATCAAAAATTGGTTTCCAATCTACCGAATGATTACCATACCAATGTGTTCCTTCAGGGTATTCATAATACGTAAAATCATTATGAAACGTGCCCAATCGCTCTCTCATATCGCGAGCAATAGAAGTTGGAACAACATTATCTTTTTCTCCATGAAGAACATAAACTCCTTGATGTAAATAATTGCGAATTAAGCCCAGTGTTCTGCTTGGGGTTCCCGCTCTATTTATCATATTTTCAACAGGTGTAGGAATAGATTCCATTTTTAAACGTTCAACTACTTTTGGTGTCATACCAAATTTCGAAAGCTGTTCTTGAGGCATCTTTAAACGACTTTTAATAAATCCATTTCGATATAATAATAAATCTGGGTAACCCGCACATGGAGCGATAGCAGCAAAATGATCGGGATAGGTTGCTCCCAAATACCATGTTCCATGGCCTCCCATAGAATGACCCGTTAAATAAATGTGTTTTTCATTTGGCTCAAATAAATTTTTTGCTTCTTCCAAAACTTCTAGAGCATCCAATCGTCCCCAATCTTCCCAAGCAAATCCAAAGGGTCGACGATTTGTTGGTGCAATTAAATTACCCCAATCCTTTTTCTTGTATGCATTTGCTTGATTCACAGCTTCGACCGACGCTCCATGAACAGACAAAAACAAGGCTTGTTCTTTTGATTCCTTATCGGTAGAAGGGGCCACACTATAATATTGAACACTGCCATCTATTTTACTTATTAAAGTCCTCTTATGATGCTGATATTTTGATTTTACATTGATTGTTAATTTTTGAGTAGCTATTAATTTCCCGCTTGAATTTTCTAATTTTAAGTTTAAAGCTAACTTTTCCTGATTATCAGACGTTGCAACCGCACTAATATTAAAAGGAACTTTCTGCACACTCATAGGCGCAATTGCTGGCAAATCTGTTTTTATTTCATTCGCTAAAGAATTAGATTTAATACTGTAATTGCGCAACCAATTATTCGTTGTATTAATAATTCGAATCGCTCCTTTATAATTCTTTTGCTCCTCTACCAATAAATCAGGTAAGGTTAAATCTCGAGATGTAAACTGAATTGGAGCAGTGGCTTTTATGATACGCGCCCTAATTTTCGGAAATCTTCCAACCTTTAAAACAAAAATATTCGTTCCCTTTTTTAAGGTTACTGGAATTAAATTCCAGCCAAAATCATAATGATCTCCTTCATGAGGTAATCCATTAATTGTTAATAAAGAATGACCAGAAGCCTCAAAAAGCAAGGTTTTGCTGGCGGTAGATTTATACTCGAGATATACGTAACTCGATCTTAAACTAGGGTCACTCAGGCTATTGGTGTCATCTGCCTTTATCCCATTCCATATCAATTCTTCGCCATAAGAATTGATTCCAAATACGTCTCCATTAGTCACTCTTAATTCTGAATTCATCAAAAATTCATTAAACACAAGATCTTTTGGAAAAGAAGATGAATTAAACTCAAAATTCTGAACCTTTAAGGTTAAGCCTTTTTTAAAGACATGAATTACATCCCCCTCTTTAACTTCATTAACCTTTTCTTTTCCAAAATACTCAACAATGTTTCCAGTTTTTTGTTGCGAAAACACGATTGTTGATAGGAATAAAAGAATGGTAATTACAGCGTTCAATTTATTTTTCATCGTCTATATTTTATATAGGATAAAATTAAAGATTTTTAATCTCTTTTCAATTAATATCGACTAACAACCATTTATATCTATTAAAAACCCTCATTATTTAAAATTTCCGCTTCGCTAGAGATGTTATGATCAATACCAAAAATTTAATTGAAAATAGTTTAACTCCATTGGATTTCACTAAATTTGCACCTTAATTTTCAAGGAAGACAATGTATAGAAGTCATACGAACGGAGAATTGCGTTTATCGCATATAAATAAAGAAGTTACACTATCTGGTTGGGTACAAAAAGTACGTGATAAAGGGTTCATGATTTGGGTAGATTTACGTGATCGTTACGGAATTACGCAACTAATGTTGGATACTGATCGCACAGATACTGCCGTTTTAGAAACTGCAAAAACTTTAGGCCGCGAGTTTGTGATTCAGATTAAAGGAACTGTCATCGAGCGTCAGTCTAAAAACCCAAATATTCCAACCGGAGAAATTGAGATTTTAGTTTCTGAGTTAACTATTTTAAACGAAGCAAAAACACCTCCATTTACCATTGAAGATAAAACAGATGGTGGTGAAGAGTTGCGGATGCAATATCGTTATTTAGATATTCGTAGAAACCCCGTTAAAAATGCACTTATCTTTCGTTCTAAGGTAGCACAAGAAGTGCGTAATTTCTTGTCGAATGAAGAATTTATAGAAGTTGAAACACCCTATTTAATCAAATCTACTCCAGAAGGCGCACGTGATTTTGTGGTGCCCAGTAGAATGAATGAAGGTCAATTTTACGCCTTGCCGCAATCGCCTCAAACCTTTAAACAACTTTTGATGATTGGTGGAATGGATAAATATTTTCAGATTGTAAAATGTTTTAGAGATGAAGATTTAAGAGCAGACAGACAGCCAGAGTTTACTCAGATTGATTGTGAAATGGCTTTTGTTGAGCAAGAAGATATCTTGAATGTTTTTGAAGGTTTAACACGTCACTTACTTAAGGAGATAAACGGAGTTGAAGTCGAAAAATTCCCAAGAATGCTTTACGACGATGCCATGCGTTTGTATGGTAACGACAAACCGGATATTCGTTTTGGGATGGAATTTGGTCACTTGAATGAAGTTTCACAACATAAAGAATTTGGAGTATTTAATAATGCTGAATTGGTAATTGGCATTGCTGTTCCTGGTGGAAATACTTATACAAGAAAAGAAATTGACACGATTATAAAATGGGTAAAACGTCCGCAAGTTGGTGCTTTAGGAATGATTTATTCTCGTTGTAATGACGATGGGTCATTTAAATCTTCTGTAGATAAATTTTATGATCATGAAGATTTGGCAAAATGGGCTAAAGTTACAGGTGCAAAACCAGGAGATTTAGTTTGTGTTTTGTCTGGTGATACAAATAAAGTAAGAGCGCAGTTAAGTGCTTTGCGAATGGAGTTGGCAGAACGATTGGGCTTGCGCAAGCCCAATGAATTTGCTCCGCTTTGGGTAATCGATTTCCCTTTGTTAGAATTAGATGAAGAAACGGGTCATTACCATGCAATGCACCATCCGTTTACGTCACCAAAACCGGGACAATTAGAGTTGTTAGAAACAAACCCTGGAGATGTAAAAGCAAACGCTTACGATTTAGTCTTGAACGGAAATGAAATTGGCGGTGGTTCGATTAGAATTCACGATAAACAAATTCAAGCAACCATGTTAAAGCATTTAGGTTTTTCTGATGAAGAAGCAAAAGCACAATTTGGTTTCTTAATGGATGCCTTTGAATACGGCGCACCTCCACATGGTGGTTTGGCATTTGGATTGGATAGATTGGTTGCTATTTTAGGCGGACAAGAAACCATTCGCGACTTTATTGCCTTCCCAAAAAACAATTCTGGGAGAGATGTAATGATTGATGCCCCTGCTCCAATAGACGATGATCAGTTAACAGCGTTGAGTTTAAAACTTAACTTAAAATCATAATATATTAAATCCTGCGAATTGCAAGATTTTTTAATTGTATCGCATGCAGAAAAAAACATTTTTAAAGCAAATCCTAATCTGGAGAGCAAAACATATTTCACATAGAAAATTTGTTTATATCTTAAGTATTCTTGTCGGGATTACATCTGGAATGGCAGCCGTTGTTTTAAAAAACTTAACCCACTTTATACAACATTTATTACAAGGGAACTTAATAAAATATTACCCTCACGCATTCTACTTCTTATTCCCAATACTGGGGCTAACTTTAGTTTATTTTATCGCTAAATATATTGTTAGAAATAAAGTGAGTCATGGAATCCCTTCAACTCTTTATGCTATTTCTAAACGAAAAGGAATTATTAAAAGATTTCAAATGTTTGGTTCTTTACTTACGGCGCCAATAACAATTGGTTTTGGAGGCTCTGTTGGGCTCGAGGGACCAACAGTAGCAACTGGAGCGGCAATAAGTTCTAATATTTCAAGAATGTTTCATATGAATCAAACAACAAGGAACTTGTTGATTGGTTGTGCAGCAGCAGGTGCATTGTCATCTATTTTTAAAGCCCCTATTGCAGCAATTATATTTGCCATTGAAGTATTTAGTTTAGATTTAACAATCGCCTCAATGTTGCCGCTATTATTTGCTTCAATTTCGGCAATTTTGACATCTTATTTTTTCTTTGGAAATGATGTATTATTACCCTTTAAAATTGAAGATAAGTTTATCATTTCCGACGTTCCTTTTTATGTTCTTTTAGGAGTAGTTTCAGCTTTTACATCTATCTACTTTACGGAGGTTTATGAACGCATTCAAAAGTTTTTTGACCGGTTACATACGCCGTTTAAAAGAATTCTTTTTGGAGGTATCTCTATCGGTATTTTGGTTTATTTTATTCCTCCGCTTTATGGTGAAGGGTTCGACGTTATAAACAACTTATTAGTTGGCAATCCAGAAAAAGCATTGGAAAACAATTTTTTAAATCTTGACTTATCAAATATCTGGGTTGTAATTATGCTTTTAGCGGGCTTGGTGTTTTTTAAAATTATTGCAAGTGCGTTAACTTTTGGTGCTGGAGGTGTTGGAGGTATATTTGCTCCAACGCTGTTTATGGGCAGCGTAATGGGAAATTGTGTCGCCAAATTCATCAATAATATTGGTTTAGGAGTTCAAGTTTCAGAATCTAATTTTACGCTAGTTGGGATGACTGGATTAATGGCTGGTGTATTGCATGCTCCACTTACAGCAATCTTTTTGATTGCTGAGGTTACAGGGGGCTACGAACTCTTTATTCCGCTAATGCTGACTGCTGCGATTTCTTTTGGAATCACCAAAATTTTTCATCCACACTCTGTATATTCAATGGAACTGGGAAGAAAAGGCGAGTTGATTACCCATAATAAAGACCACGCGGTTTTAACCTTAATGGATATAGGGAAGGTTGTCGAAACTAATTTTGTTCCAGTTTATTTAAAAATGACATTGGGAGAAATAATTCACAAAGCAGTTGTACAATCGAATCGAAATATTTTTCCTGTGATTGAAAAAGAAACCAATAATTTTAAGGGAATTATTTTGTTAGATGATATAAGAACAATCATGTTTGATCAAACACTTTATAATGAGGTAAAAGCGGTTGATGTAATGGTGAGCCCTCCTGCAATTATTAACTTAGATAAAGATATAATGACCGACATTATGAAAAAATTTCAAGATAGTAGCGCTTGGAATTTACCTGTTATGAAGAACGGAACTTATATTGGATTTATCTCTAAATCTAAATTATTAACGGTTTATAGAAGAAAGCTAATTGAAGTAACGAGTTAAGTTGTGAGCTGTTTTTTTACTCATTTTATGATTTTCAATTTTATGCTGATAACCTTGGTTTTGATTAAGGCTATCGTTAATTTTGATAATCTTATTAAAATAAATCAATTATGATATCAGAAAACATAGAGATTTCACTAAATTCTCAATTAAAACTTGAAGCAAACGCTTCGATGCAATATTTAGCGATGGCCTCTTGGGCAGAAATAAATGGTTATAACGGTGTTGCAAGTTTTTTTTACAATCAGTCTGAAGAAGAAAAAACACACATGCTTAAATTGATAAAATTTGTAAATGAACGTGGAGGAACTGCTGTAATTCCATCTTTAGAAAAACCTGAAAGCGAATATGAATCGCTTCAAGATCTTTTCACAGCATTTTTAAACAGTGAAGAAAACGTTACTAACAGTGTAAATCAAATTGTATTTGAATGTTTAGAAGCTAAAGATTATACAGTTCATAATTTTATGCAATGGTACGTTGCAGAGCAAACAGAAGAAGAAGCAATTGCTAGAACTATCTTAGATAAATTACGCATTATAGGATCCGATAAAGGAGGTTTATACTTGTTTGATAGAGATATTAAAAACCTTGATGTTAAAAATTCAGATAGTTAGTATTCATATGGTTTAAATCATCTACATTCGTGCTTATTTTAATTAAATCTGAATAAGTGCGACGGTGATGATCAAAAATTATTTAGAGCAAATAGCGAAGAATCCTGTTTGGGCGACGTGTACTTTTGAATGTGGAAATAAGAAAAAGTGCTGCAAAAAATATAAGAAGAAAGGGAAACAGCAATGTAAAAAATGCCCTAAAATATTTGTTTAAATCTTAAATCCTGTATTTACAGGATTTTTTTATGAGTGATTTTAAAGTTGAAAATATTTAAGAAGCATCTTATAGATTCTCAATTGTTATGAATCTAAACTGCTAGAGATTTATTACTTTTATTCCAATGAAGTTAAAGTTGAAGCGTATTATTACAAAATTTTTGATTTGGAAATACAAACATATTTCTGAACGGAATTTTATTTATGCAATGAGTATTCTTATTGGTTTATTAGCTGGAATAGGAACACTAAAGAACATGACACATTTTATTCAATTACTTTTAGAAGGGAAAATTATTGAAGATTATCAAGTCACTTTATATTTTGTTTTTCCGACCATTGGTTTATTGCTGGTTTACATTTATCAAAAATATATTCTAAAAAGAAAAATAAGTCATGGAATTACTTCAGTACTACATTCTATCTCAAAGCGAAATGGAATTATCAAACCTTTTAAAATCTATGCACCCTTAATTGTCGCTCCAATCACCGCAGGTTTTGGAGGATCTGTCGGATTACAGGGGCCAGCCTTAACAGTTGCTTCAGCCATTGGATCCAATATTTCACAAGTATTCCATATCAATGCAAAAACGCGTTTACTTTTAATAGGATGTGCAACGGCCGCAGCAATGGCATCTATGTTTAAGGCTCCAATTGCGGCTATTGTATTTGCCGTAGAAATATTTAGTTTAGATCTTGCCTTTGTATCGCTAATTCCACTTTTATTGGCCTCTATTTCAGCCATTATTATGTCTTATTTGTTTTTAGGAACCGATGTGCTTTTTAGATTCGATTTACAGGATAAATTTATAGTAAACGACCTTTTATTTTACGTGCTTTTAGGTTTAATGACGGGGGTTGCTTCGGTGTATTTTACCAAAATGTATTTTTTTATCAACAACCTGTTTAAAAAAATTAAAACACCTATTCAAAGACTTGTTATTGGTGGAGCAAGCATTGGAATCATGCTTTATTTCATACCGCCTCTCTACGGTGAGGGTTATAGTCTGATAAATAATCTTTTGCTCGGTGATCATTTAACTGCTCTAGGGGAAAATCCGTTTAACGAATACATGGATAATATTTGGGTTGTAATCACTTTACTATTGGGTGTCATCGTATTTAAGGCAATAGCAATGACAGCAACCTTTGCAGCAGGTGGATTTGGAGGGATTTTTATTCCTACACTATTCATGGGAAGTGCCCTTGGGAATGTTATTGCCAAAGTCATTAATAATATTGGATTAAATTTTTCGGTTTCAGAGTCAAATTTCACTTTGGTAGGAATGACAGGTTTGATGGCTGGGGTTCTACATGCACCTCTTACAGCAATATTCTTAATTGCTGAAATAACTGGAGGGTACGAATTGTTTGTTCCGTTAATGATTGTAGCAGCGATTTCATTTGCCTTTACAAAATATTTCGTCCCCAATTCTATCTATACTTCTGAATTAGCAAAGAAAGGACAACTAATCACACACAATAAAGACAGCCATGTTCTGATGATAATGGAGATTGATAAAATCATTGAACAGAACTTTATCTCTTTAAATCCAGAAATGGCATTAGGCCAAATTGTTCAAAATGCTGTAGCAAAATCATCCCGAAATCATTTCCCCGTTGTAAATGACGAAAACGAATTTTTAGGAATTTTACTTTTAGATGATATTAGAAATATAATGTTTGACTCTGAAATGTATGACAAAGTAACCGTTAAAAAATTAATGCATGCCGCAGTTGATGTTATTAATTATGATATCGATTCTGTTTCCGATATCATGCAAAAATTTAAATATACAGGAGCCTGGAATTTACCTGTGACCAAAAATGGTAAATATTTTGGATTTATTTCTAAATCAAAACTACTGACTGCATATAGACGAAAACTCGTTGAAGTAACCAATTAATAAATACAGCCTATTATGAAATACATTATTTCCATTTTAACCATGTTAGCTTTTACGAGTATAGGCATTGGTTTTTTTACAGAAAATGAATATTCTCAAAAATTTATAGGGTTTGGGGTCCTTGGCCTTTTCTTAGTTGTAATTCCTCTTTTCACTTATTATCGCTGGAAAGATAAAGATGTAAAAGACTATTTAATAACCAAAGAGAATATTGACAAGATGCGAGATAAAAATCTTTAATTCAAATTTCTTTTCTCAACAAAAAATTTAGTCATTAACTTCCCACATTCTTCACTCAATACACCTCTAACAACTTTCGTCTTTGGATGCAGTGTTGTTTGCATTTTTTGATAACCCCTGTGAATATCATTAGCACCAAAAACTATTTTCCCTATTTGCGTCCAATAAGAGGCTCCAGCACACATTTGACAAGGCTCTAAAGTAACATACAAGGTGCAATCTTTTAAATACTTCCCGCCCAAATAATCTGACGCAGAAGTAAACGCTTGCATTTCGGCATGCGCGGTCACATCATTTAATGTTTCGGTGAGATTGTGTGCTCTCGCAATAATTTGATCTTTACAAACAATGACAGCCCCAACAGGAATTTCTCCCTTATCAAAGGCTGTTTCCGCTTCCACTAGCGCACGTTTCATAAAATAAGTATCGTCGAACGGATTTTGCATACAACAAAGATAGTCGTAGTTTTGTACTATCCCAATTAAATCTCAAAACGATGGATATAAATCGTTTCTTTTTTGCTAATACTTCGTTCAAAAGTAAAACCATAACTAATGCTATGCTTTTATTTTTTGCCTTGTCTAATCAAAAAATAATTCAATTTATGAATCCGTCATTTTAAAATCATTTGGAAATATTGAAAAAAAATTTACTTCAACATATTAACAATCCTATCGATTTAAAAAAGCTTTCGCCCTCAGAATTGCCCCAAGTTGCCCAAGAATTACGTGATTTTATCATTAATATTGTAGCAACCAAAGAAGGCCATTTAGGGGCAAGTTTAGGCGTTGTTGAATTAACAATTGCGCTCCATTATATTTTTGATACGCCCACCGATAAATTAATTTGGGATGTAGGTCATCAAGCATACGGACATAAAATAATAACGGGTCGAAAATCCAATTTTCACACAAATAGACAATTAAATGGAATCTCTGGGTTCCCGAAACGTAGCGAAAGTGGCTATGATGCATTTGGCGTTGGTCATAGTTCTACTTCTATTTCGGCCGCGTTGGGTATGGCAATTGCCTCTAAATTAAAAGGAGATCTTGAAAAACAACATATAGCAGTCATAGGGGATGCCTCCATTGCATCAGGAATGGCTTTTGAAGGACTAAACCATGCTGGAGTTACCGACGCGAATTTATTGATAATTTTAAATGATAACACCATGGGAATTGACCCTAGTGTTGGTGCGTTAAAAGAATATTTTTCTAATGTAAAAGCAGGAAAATCGGTTCGCAAAAATAATATTATTGAAGCCTTGAACTTTAATTATTCAGGCCCAATTGATGGTCATAATATGAATGCTTTATTGGCTGAACTAAATCGATTAAAATCTGTTAAAGGGCCAAAATTCTTACATATAATTACAACCAAAGGAAAAGGTCTAGAAAAAGCCGAAAAAGATCAAGTTACTTATCACGCCCCTGGCAAATTTAATGCCAAAACTGGTGATAGAGTGCTAAAATTGCAAGATAATCTACCTCCAAAATATCAAGATGTTTTTGGGTATACTATTGTAGAATTAGCCGAACAAAATGAAAAAATAGTTGGAATTACACCAGCCATGCCCACAGGTAGTTCATTAAAATATATGTTGGAGAAATTTCCAGACAGAGCCTTTGATGTGGGAATTGCAGAACAGCATGCTGTCACCTTATCTGCAGGATTAGCAGCAGAAGGAATGATTCCGTTTTGCAATATTTATTCTACTTTTTTACAACGTGCATATGATCAAATCATTCATGATGTTGCATTGCAAAATTTACCGGTAGTTTTTTGCATAGATAGAGCAGGATTAGTAGGAGAAGATGGCGCTACTCATCATGGGATATTTGATATTGCCTATTTAAGATTGATTCCGAATTTGACTATTTTTTGTCCGATGAACGAACGAGAACTTCGCGATATTTTATATACGGTTCAACTCAATAATGAATCCCCAATTGCCATTAGATATCCCCGTGGTCGAGGAACTACCACCCAATGGAAATCTCCCTTTTCAAAATTACCTATCGGGAAAGGAAAACGACTTTCAAATGGGAAAAAAGTGGCTGTTCTTACAATTGGACCCATTGGGAATTTAATTTCTGAAATAGAAAGCGAAATTTCATTAAAAGTCATTTCACATTTCAATATGAGATTTGTAAAGCCTTTAGACCAAGGACTCTTACATGATATATTTCAAGAGTTTGATGCGATCATAACCATAGAGGATGGAACCATTAAGGGCGGTTTTGGAAGTGCTATATTAGAATTTTCCAATTCCAATAACTTCCAAAACAAAAACATTAAACTTATTGGAGTTCCAGATCACTTCATTGAACATGGAACTATTCTAGAACTGCATCAAATTGCCGGAATAGATAAAGAGTCTATTAAAAATGAAATTGAAAAATTACTTTAAAGTACTTCGCCTTTTATTTTCTTGTTCAATAAAATCGCATAACCATCAGACATAGAAGAAATAAAACTACACACCGAAAATATTCGATCATATAATGACTCCTTTTCAATTTGATAATTTTCTGGCAATAATCGAATTACTAATTTATCGTAATTAGACGCTTTATTTTCAAACTTATTATTTACTGCAATAATAAAAACTCCTAATAAATCAGACAAAATTCTATAACCCGCAACTTCCTTTTCTACAACCTCCTTACTTCGATATATTTTTTCAACACTTATTTTAAGAATATCATTAATCTGAGCTTCATACTTGCATTTATCTAATAAAGATTTATGGAAATCTCCTTGCAGAATAGCGGTTTCATTTGCTAAAAATACTTGAACTGCTTCATTAATAAGATTGCCAATTGCCAAAGCTCTTAAATAACCCAATCGATCCTTTTTAGTTGTTAATTGATAATATTTTTCAGAATTAATAGTATCTCTAACTAAGTTTATCAAATATTCTAAGGCAAATTCCTCTTCAATTAACCCCATATTTATTCCGTCCTCAAAATCAATAATGGTATAACAAATGTCATCTGCTGCTTCAACTAAAAATGCCAAAGGATGTCTATTGTATGCCAAATCCTTGTCATTTCTTAATTTGGAGATTCCCAAATCATTCACCACATCAATGAACGAAGAAACATCCGATTGAAATATCCCGAATTTCTTATCAACTATGTGGTTGGATGGCTTTTTAGGCATTGATTCTTTTGGATATTTCATGAAAGCCCCCAAAGTCGCATAAGACAATCTCAAGCCTCCTACAACACCTTCTCTGCTTTCGGTTAAGATTTTAAAACCATTCGCATTTCCTTCAAAATCTATCAAGTCTTGCCATTCTTTTAAAGTCAATTGATCTTTATACTTTTGTCCGTCTCCTGTTTTAAAATATTCGCCAATCGCCTTTTCTCCAGAATGACCAAAAGGGGGATTCCCTATATCATGCGCCAAGGCTGCAGCCCCTGCAATCGCACCAAAATCATTGGCATGATATCCTTTTACCTTTAACTCTGGATATTTCAGCAACAATTCTTTACCAACTATTCTCCCTAAAGAACGGGCAACAACGCTTACTTCTAAACTATGTGTTAAGCGCGTGTGAACAAAATCAGTTTTAGAAAGCGGAACCACTTGCGTTTTATCTTGTAGACTTCTAAAAGTATCAGAGAATATTATTCTATCAAAGTCAACTTCAAAGCCTAATCTTGTTTCATCCTGTTCGCTTCTAAGCCTTTTGGTAGTATCGCCAAATCGCTTTAAAGAAAGTAATTTTTCCCAGTTCATACAGTGAATTTAATTCATGCAATATAACGGTTTTTAAGAAAGGGTTAGATGAAATATTGTTAACAATGCCGAAACATAATAATCACATTAAATTAATCCGAACTTAACATTGTCTTTACATCTATTCTAGATATTTGCATCAAAATTTGAGAATCAAAAGTATGATATTACGTAAAAAATTAGTGTTACTCATCACCCTTACTGCTTGCATTGGTGCAATGGCTCAACAAAAGGTAGCCCTAAAGGGTTCAGTTTTAGATGGCGAAATGAATAATGAACCCTTACCCTTTGCAACTATTTTTATAAAAGGAACAGCAGTTGGTGCCACTACAGATTTTGATGGGAACTATTCGCTTTTGGCAGAAAAAGGGGCACACACTTTAGTCTTTAGTTTTATTGGTTATGAAAGTATTGAACTCCAAAATATTATTTTAGATGTAGAAACAGTCAACGTAAAAGATGTCATTCTAAACGCCAGCGAAGGTCTTTCATTAGACGAAATTGTAATTCAAGCTTCAGTTAAAAAAGAGTCTGAAAGTGCTTTGTTAGTTATGCAACAAAAAGCAATTGTTATTCAAGAAAGTATAGGTTCTGAAAGATTAACTAAACTGGGAATTACAAATGCTGCAGTAGCCACTTCAAAAATTTCTGGGGTTACTAAAAATGAAGCATCCGGAGATATTTACATAAGAGGTTTAGGAGATCGTTATTTATCTACAACAATGAACGGACTCCCAATTCCGTCTGACGATGTAGAAAAGAAAAATATTGATCTTAACTTATTTTCCGCAAACATTATTGAGAATGTAGGGATTACCAAAACTTACTCGACCGAAAGTTATGCAGATCAAGCGTCTGGTACTATTAATATCAATAGTAAAAAATACAATAAAAAACTGTTTAGCATTGGAGCACAAATGGGGTCAAACTCAAATGTTATAAAAAGTGCTGTTTGGAGTAGTTTCAAAACATCTCCAAATATGTCAAATACTACTTTAGGATTTCATACACAAGAATTGGCCTTGATAGATGCCATTACATTACAACCCTGGAATACAGATACCGGAAGTACCCCAATTGATTTTAAATTTAATCTTGTTGGAGGTACAAAATTTAAAGTGTTTGGCAAAAAACTTTCCATGTTTACAACAGTATCCCACAGTTCAAATCATGATTACCAACAAGGAATCTTTAAACAATATCGATCTAATGTTTTGGATGAATCCTTTACGGATGCGAAATATTTTCGAACAAATATTAATACAACAGGGCTCATCGATTTAAAATATCAATTAAATTCTGATCACAAAATTAGTTATAATACGCTCTTTGTAAACAAAACGAGTGACCAAGTATATGAAGCTGGGCGAAATGAAGAGGGATATGTATTCGATCAAGATCCTTCAGAATATGGTGCTTTTGTTAGAGATCAAAATTTAAAACAAACAAGAATGTCTGTCAACCAATTGATTGGAAAACATAATCTGTCAAATAACAATACGCTAGAATGGGCAACTGGTTATAATTATGTTTGGGCAGGAGAACCAAACCGTATCCGAAATGAAGTAAACATTCTTGATGAAAATACAGTACAGTTTGCCCATGTGGGAGATTTTCAACAAAGAAAATCAAATCAAAAAATTGTTGATACCGAATATAACGGATTTGTTAAAGATCAATTTGTCTTCAAACCCGAAAGTAATCAACCTATAAAATTAAATGTTGGATTCAACTTTAGGCAAAAAGAGCGTGACTTTAGTTCTCTTTCAATCGGGGTTAGAGCCAAAGGAGTTCAAACTCCGTCGATAAACGATGTAAGTGCGGCATTTACACAAGGTAATTTTGACAATGGTACTTTAACTTTAAGAGAAAGAACTCCTGATTTATACTTAGCCAATTTAGACGCTTATGCTGGATACGCAAATGTTGATTTTGGGTTTTCAAAACTAACGGGTAATTTTGGAGTTCGCTACGAAACAGATAAAATAAATGTACTTTGGAACGTTGCAAATTATGTAGGTAGAAATGGGTCTTTAACAAATAACTACACTAATATATTGCCAAGTTTAAACCTAAAATATAGTTTAGGCGATAAAACTGCTATCCGTTTTGCTGCTAGTAAAACTTTAACTTTACCAGAATTTAAAGAATTAGCCCCTTTTGAATATGTTTCTCCTACTGGAAGAGTTACTGCAGGAAATCCAGAATTAAAGGAATCTACAAATTATAATTTAGACGTTAAATGGGAACTATTTCCATCCGCAAAAGAATTAATCTCTTTTTCTGGGTTTTACAAGGCAATCTTAGATCCAATCAACTTAGCCCAAGCAAGAGGTTCTTCTGGAAACTTTACTTATGACAATACCGGTAAACAAGCAGCGGTTATTGGATTGGAATTTGAAACTAGATGGAATATTCTTAAAGAAGAATACAATACGTTAAACTTCAATTTTAACGCAACCAAAATGTGGTTCAATCAAGATTTATACAATGAATTTCAATACAACGGAGTTTCTGAATCTAAACTACAAGGTGCATCTGACCTTATCTTAAATGCGGCATTGAATTATTCAAATAATAAAGTTAATGAATTTGGCGCTTCATTAAGCGGAAACTATTCTTCTGATAAAATATTCGCATTGGGCGCACCAGAAGATTTTTCCAGTAGCGACATTCTATATAACGATGAAATCATTGAAAAAGGGTTCTTTACTTTAGACATTGTTTTAAGAAAAAAAATTAACGAAAATTTCTCTATGAATTTAAAAGGATTGAATCTAATAAATCCTGCCATTAAACAAACACAGAATGTTAAAGATATTCCAACTCAAGTTGAAACTACAGAAACCGTAAGTTCCTATAAGAAAGGAATTGATTTTAATCTTGGATTAATGTATGCGTTTTAGTTAAAATTATACCTTGATGAAAAGACCGCTAGTTCAATTTGAATAGGGTTTTTTTTCGTCCAAATTCATTGTAACAATTTTTTAACATTCACCGTATTTCTCTCCAAATTATTAATAAACAGATAACATTTACTTAAGAATAACGTGTTATTAAAAATAGTTCTTTGCATAGAAAGAAGAGAAACAAAAATTAAAACAAAAAAAATGAAAAATTTTAAAACAAAAATTATTGCTTTCCTAACAACATATATATTGTTAGTTTCAGTTGGATGTGCAAATGATGATCCAAATCCATTGGACAACCAAACAAGTGATGTCATTGAAAATTTAAAAAACGGTATTTTAGATGGTACCCTAGAGGAAGATTTTACTTTAAACCCTTCGACTATATATAAATTAACAAATTCATTTATTGTTAAAAGTGGCATTACATTTAACATTCCAGCAGGAACACAAGTTGTTGCAGATAACGGAGGTACAGATATTTATATTGCTGTATTAAAAGGCGCAAAAATTAAAATTAATGGTACAAATTCTAATCCAGTTATCATGTCATCTATAGACGGTAATGCTGGTGATTGGGGTGGATTAACTATTTGTGGAAACGCCACTACTACCGCTGGGGTAGATGCCACTGCAGAAGTTGGAGGATTCATATATGGAGGTTTAGATGACACAGATAATTCTGGAATCATTAAAAATCTTGTAATAAAAGGTACAGGTGCGCAAATTAATGCTGAATCTCAATACAATGGGATTTCATTTTATGCAGTTGGTTCTGGAACTTTGATAGAGAATATTGCCGTAATTGACGGAGCAGATGACGGAATTGAATTCTTTGGAGGAACCGTATCTGCAACCAATGTTTATTTAGAAAATAATGAAGATGATGCAATCGACTGGACGGAAGGATGGAGCGGTACTCTTGAAAATTCTTATGTATTAAATACGGCGGCTGGATTTTCAACAGTTGTTGAAGGAGATAAGGATAATAGTAATCCAAAGTTAATAAACTTAACTGCTATTTCTACTGCAGAAGGAACAGCGCTACAATTCAAAAAAGAATCTGGAGCAACTATTACCAATTTATATTTAAGTGGTTACGAAACAAACATCGATATGAAAGATGGTGGAACCCTAAGCAATGTAAAAATAGATGGTGCAGATGCAGATCTTAGTAATCCTTATAATTCTGGAACACCGGTAGATCTTTCTGGTTGGGAATTTATCAATGGTGAATTAGTACCAATTGAAATTTTAAATGGCGAAATTACTACAGACAAAACTCTAAGCGCTTCGACAAAATATGCATTAACCGGATCTTATATCGTGAAATTTGGAGCGAAACTCACCATAGAAGCAGGCACTCAAATCTATGCAGATAAAGGTGGTGTCGATGTCTATATCGCTGTATTAAAAGGAGGTCAAATTGATATTCAAGGTACCGCAAACGAACCTGTTGTTATGTCTTCAGTAAATCCGAGTCCTGCAGATTGGGGCGGATTAACAATTTGTGGGAACGCATCAACTACTGCTGGAACAGACGCTACTGCCGAGGTTGGCGGATTTATATATGGAGACACAATTGATAATGATAATTCTGGATCTATTAATTATCTGGTTATTAGAGGAACAGGGGCACAAATTAACTCAGAATCTCAATATAATGGTATCTCACTATACGCGGTTGGTTCTGGAACAACAATAAATAATATTGCTGTAATTGATGGAGCAGATGACGGAATTGAATTCTTCGGAGGAACCGTATCTGTAACTAATCTTTATTTAGAAAACAACGAAGATGATTCTATTGATTGGACAGAAGGATGGAATGGAACTGTAACCAATACTTATATTTCACACACAATCGAGGGATTCTCTACAGCATTTGAAGGAGATAAAATGAATAACAATCCAAAATTTGATAACGTTACAGCCATATCCAGCGTTGATGGAACTGCATTACAATTCAAAAAAGAATCTGGAGCAACAATAACAAACCTTTATTTAGAGGGATACACCAAAAACATCGATATGAAAGACAACGGTGCACTTAGCAACGTTAAAATTGATGATAAAGACGCCACTACGACTGATCCTTATAATACGGGAGCGGAGGTAGACATATCTGTTTGGCAATGGATTGATGCTAAATTAGAATAAAATAAATAGTTTAAATTAGTTGAGTTAGTTAAGCTAAAAGAGCGTTCACAATTGAACGCTCTTTTATAATTTATAATAGCACGGAATCCTATTTTATGGCAACATGCCCATTTTTCAATTCTGTAACTACAGCAATTCTATGTTCTTCATATACGAATTCGATAAGTTTACCTTCAGATAAAAATATCCAAGTTCCTGTTTTCTTACCATTTGTATAAAATGCTTTTGTAATCTTTACACCATCTTTATCAAATTTATTCCATTCTCCGTGTAACTTTTTATTTTTATAGTATCCTTTCTCCTTTATTTTTCCATCTTCGTAGTAAATAGTCACCTCGACCAATTCACCTTTCTGCTTATATTCTGTCTCAAATTTTTTGTTTTGTGCAAATAAAATACTTGAGCAAAAAACCATCAATAGTAAAACGACCTTCTTCATAATGTTACATTTAAATTACTCCTCTAAATTACAAGTTTATTTACAATTTAGAAACATTTACTTAACATTAATTTAACATTGTGTTTTATTCTGCTCATTTTCAGTTACTTAAAAATTAAATACTCTTAATAATTTCATAATATTAAACTTACAAACAATACATAATAAAACCTCAAATTTACAATATGGAATAGAAATTTTTAAAAGTCTCTATTTTCCATTTCAATTATCATTAGTTTTTGTCGACTTCGATTTTGAAATGTAAGAGGCTATTCATTCTATGAATAGCCTTTACTTATTTTGTGATTTTAACAGTAGTATCAATACTTGGTAAAAATTGATATTGAATAAGACGACTATCCGCATTCTTTTTTTATTATTTTTACCCAAAGATTAAAGTATACATGGGTAAAAAAAAATTATCATTACAGAATAGAGTGTTTATATCCATGGTCGTATTAATACTACTATCCTCTATTTTAATTGCTTCCGTAGCCGTTTTTCAATATAATGAACAAGCACAAGATTACAACACCGGACGCTTATTCCGTAAGGAGAATTCTATTCGAAAGCATATCAATTTTGAAATGCTAGGCAATACTAACTTTCCTATTGAGGAAGAATATTTACTTCAAATATTTAGACCCAAAATTTCAGAAATTGCGAAAGTTCATAATTTAGAAATTGAAATATTCGATCTAAACGGAAACTTAATCATTTCGTCTGATGAGAAAATAACTGCTGGTTTTATCCCTATTGATATTATTTTAGATTTAAAATCTTCTACAAATCACCGTTATGTGAGACGCTCAAATAAAGGTAATAAAGAATTTCAAGCTTCTTATACATACCTCGTCGATGATGCTTTTAAAGAAATAGGCATTTTACATTTACCCTATTTAGAAGACAGTTCTGAACAAAAAAAAGAATTGGCAGAATTTTTGTCACGACTAGGTATTGGATTTTTATTGATGTTTGCAATTGGTTTGGCACTCGCCTATTTTATTTCTAGTTACATCACGCGATCGATTAAAACTGTAAGTGATAAAATGAACGACACTAGAATAAACAAACGAAATGAAAAAATAGTTTTAAATGATGCTAGTTCAGAAATTCACAATCTGGTAGATTCTTATAATAGCATGATCGACGACTTAGAAGTAAGTGCTGTTAAATTGGCTCAAAGTGAAAGAAAAGCTGCGTGGAGAGAAATGGCCAAACAAGTAGCCCATGAAATTAAGAATCCATTGACTCCAATGCGATTGACAGTGCAAAGCTTTGAACGTAAGTTTGATGCTAAAGACCCCAAAATTGCGCAAAAAATAAAGGAATACAGTAATACGTTAATTCAGCAAATTGATGTGATGAGTGCTATCGCGTCTGCTTTTTCCGATTTTGCTAAAATGCCTACTCAAAAAAGAGAAGTAGTAAATGTAGTTTCAGTTATAAAAAGTGCCAAGGAAATATTTACGGAATCATTTATTGTATTTCATACTGATATTGATAATATTCAGGCTAATTTAGATAAAATGCAAATCATACGAATTGTAACAAATTTGATAAAAAATGCTATCCAAGCGACAGAAAAGATCGAAAATCCTCGAATTATTGTGAAAATTGTTGACCAAATTGAGTATATCGTTTTAACTGTTAAAGACAATGGAAAAGGGATTTTGAGCGAAGATAAAGACCGCGTTTTCGAACCAAAGTTTACTACAAAATCTAGCGGTATGGGATTAGGTCTTTCTATGATCAAAAATATTATTGAGGCTTATCAAGGTAACATCTCTTTTATCTCTGAATTTGAAAAAGGTACTACCTTTACAGTAAGACTGCCAAAAGACTAAGCATTATGGATTACGACAACATTCTGATTTCAAAAAAGGATACTGTTTTAACAATCAGCATCAATAGACCAAATCAATTAAATGCACTTAATATGGTCACCATATTAGAATTGCATGATGCTATCGCAGCAGCTAATTTGGCAAAAGTAATAAGAGCCATTATAATTACTGGTGCCGGTTCTCGTGCTTTCATAGCTGGAGCAGATATCAAGGAATTCGTTCATTTTGATCAAGAACAAGGAGGCGTTTTAGCTAAAAACGGACATGACTTATTATTTAATTTTATTGAAAATTCAAGCATTCCTGTAATTGCCGCAATTAATGGGTTTGCTCTAGGCGGAGGCCTAGAATTGGCCCTAGCTTCTCATATTAGAGTGGCTAGTGATAACGCAAAAATGGGATTCCCTGAAGTTTCACTAGGATTGATTCCAGGCTATGGCGGCACACAAAGACTCCCTCAATTAGTAGGTAAGGGCAAAGCAATGGAAATGATCTTAACTGCCAATATGATCACGGCATTGGAAGCCAAAGAATGTGGATTGGTAAATCATGTAGTAACTCAAGAAGAATTAATGCCATTAGCGCAAAAATTAGCAAGTAAAATCGCTTTCAATTCCAATACTGCAATTGCAACTGCCATTGAAACGATAAATACCAGTTTTGATACTTCAAAAAATGGGTTTGAAGAAGAAATTTTGAACTTTGGAAAATGTTTTGAAACTTTAGACTTTAAAGAGGGAACGGCTGCTTTTTTAGAAAAAAGAAAACCTAATTTTTGAGAGTTATAATAATAACTCCATTCCCTCCAAGTGAACCATAAATTGAAGCCGCTGCTCCTTTTAGCACATTGATCGATTTTATATTTTGTATAGGCATACTTCGTAAAGCATTTATATCCGTTACCATATTATTTACAACAATAAGGGCGCCATTGCTCTCAGATATAGAACTAACTCCATGAATTAAGAATTGACCACCCATCATAGTTACTCCAGATGCTTTTGCTTTAATCATTTCATCAATATTCGTATAATTTACATGATCATTATTTTCAGCGGCAAGATGAGTAATTGCGCACATTAAATTTTTATTTGCAATTTGCTCATAGCCTGTAGCCAGTTTAATATCTTTTTCATCACCGGCAAAAACAAGATTTACATTTATAGAATCAGTGTAATTTTTTACTTTAACCATCGCGGTTTTAAACCCCCTAGCTTTGATTGTTATTTTATCTTTTAATTGGCTTTCAATACTAAAAAATCCAAAAGAATCCGTTGTTGTAAGAGTCTTACTCTTCTTTATGGAAATCTCTGTATTTTCAATAGGGAATTCATTGAATGTAATAATTTTACCATGAACCTTTTTTTTTGAGCATTTATTGCTGAAAATGTGAATAACATTAAAACGGTCAACTGAAATCTCCTTTTTTTCATAACTATAGTTTTTCCATTCTTAATGAGTTGTGGATGTAGTGATAATACCCGGTTTATTTTTTCCCTTTCCATTCTCCATAAAATTGTTCCAAAAAAGTTTCCATGTAATTATGTCTGTCTATTGCGATTCGCAACCCAGTCGTCGTATTCATTTGATCTTTAAGTAATAACAATTTTTCGTAAAAATGATTGATTGAAGGAGCGTCCGATTCTTTATACTCCTGTTTGCTCATACTTAAGTTCGGTTCAATTTCAGGATTGTACAACTGCCTGTTTTTAAAACCGCCATAACTAAAACATCTTGCAATTCCTATGGCACCTATCGCATCTAATCGATCGGCATCTTGAACTACATTTAATTCTGGAGAAGAGAAGTTAGGAAACATAGAATCAAGAGCGTTTTTATAAGAAATATAATTGATAATATTGATTACATGATCCCTTTCTGACAATGAAACACCTTGTTCTATTAAAAACTCTGCAGCCAATTTAGGGCCTATAGATTCATCTCCATTATAAAATTTGGCATCGGCAATATCATGCAGCAAAGCACCTAAAGCAACAATAAATTCATCAACATTTTCATTTACTGCAATACGCTTCGAGTTTTTATAAACACGCTCTATATGAAACCAATCGTGACCGCCTTCCGCTTTTTTCAAGGTTTTTTTTACAAAACGAATGGTGCTGTCAACTATTTTCTGCTGGTTTGAATTCATTGATAAAATTATTAATTCGTCAATTCGAATGATTTTTGATTTTATAAAAATCAAAATAGTATCGAGAACAAGATAAAACAACTTCTCGATACATTTGTTAATGTGAATACTCGAAGTGACGGAATTAGCGAAAAATAAAAAAATCCACTCAATAAGAGTGGATTTTAAATTGTTATGTACGATCCCGAATCAAGTTCGGGGTTCGTTCAGTTAATGATTCTAGTACTTCTTATAAATCCCGTTTCACTAGCAGAATTCTTCATAAGCACCTGTTAAATTTGCTGCGATCATTTGTGCAGAACGACCTTCAATATGATGACGTTCTAACATATGTACCAATTTACCATCTTTAAACAATGCAATTGCTGGAGATGACGGAGGAAATGGAATCATGAGCCCTCTTGCTTTATTTGTAGCATCAGCATCAACACCTGCAAATACAGTTGTTAAATTTGTTGGTGCTTTATCAGATTCTAAGGAAGCAATTGCTCCTGGTCTTGCAGTTCCTGCGGCACAGCCACAAACAGAATTTACCATAACTAAAGTTGTTCCTTCTTTTGCTAATGCTGCGTCTACCTCTTCGGTTGTATGTAATGATTTAAAACCTGCGCTTTCAAGTTCTTGAGCCATAGGTCTTACTAATTCTTCTGGATACATAATGTATGTTTTTTAATTTACGACAAAGATACTGTTTTTTAATCTTCTTAATACCACGAATCTTGTCACTCCATTCGTTAAATATTATGTTAATTTTTAGATTTCTTCAGTCGTTCAGAAGCTTCATTGCTTACAGAGTTTTATATTTGCCCTTCAAATAATTTTTATGGCAAATTTTACAAAGTGGGTAGGTGCAACATTAGGATGGACAGTTGGAGGACCAATTGGAGGGATTTTAGGTTTTGTTGTCGGAAGTTTTATTGATGGCTTATCAAATGGAGATGTTGAAAGTGCCCGAGAATTTAGCCGTGGAAGTACAAATTCACAATCTGGCGACTTTGAAATGAGTTTATTGATTCTGTCTTCTGTTGTGATCAAAGCAGATGGAAAAATAGACAAGCGAGAGTTACAATTTGTTCGAAATCATTTTGTTCAAATGTATGGAGCTACACGTGCCAATCATGCGTTTAAACTTTTCAGTGGAATAATTAAAAATAATCAAATCTCTCCACGTCAAGTTTGTCTACAAATAAGACAGAATATGACGCATGCTACGCGTTTACAATTGTTACACTTTTTATTCGGAATTGCAAAAGCCGATGGAAACGTAAGCCAGGAAGAGGTCGATATGATTCATAAAATAGCAGGTTATTTGAATATAAGCCAACAAGATTTCGAATCTATAAAAGCAATGTTTTACGATGGTGCAGGTAATGCTTATAAAGTATTAGAAATTGATGAGTCTGCCAGAGATGCGGACGTTAAAAAAGCCCATAGAAGATTGGTGAAAAAACACCATCCTGATAAATTACAACATTTAGGAGAAGAACACTTAAAAGGCGCTCAAGAAAAGTTTCAAAAAATTCAAGTAGCTTACGAAGCAATTCAAAAAGAAAGGGGCATTTAATATGTGGCTACGTTTGCAGCCCTAAGCCTCTAAATTATGGGTAGTACAACAAAAGATCTCCCGAAGTTTTTTCTTGTATGATTTAGTTTTGAATATAAGAAATATAAAATTTCATTACATTTTTTTAAAAAGTTTATTTATAATTAGTTACGTTTTAAAAATGACGAATTGAGTGCTTTTATATAGAATTAATTTTCCTTTTCCAACACTCTTTATTTTATAGAAAAACCGTAAATTCGCAGCCTAATTGATTAGAAGGCAAGTAATGAGGGCAAAATTCAGAGAATATAAGGGCTTGAACCTTACAAATGTTGCAAAGGAAACATTGGCTTTTTGGGAAGAAAATGATATTTTTCAAAAGAGTATTTCTACACGTGACAGCAATAAACCCTTTGTGTTTTTCGAAGGGCCACCATCTGCCAATGGTTTACCTGGAATTCACCACGTTATGGGACGTGCCATTAAAGATATATTTTGCCGCTATAAAACCCTTCAAGGTTTTCAAGTAAAGAGAAAAGCAGGTTGGGATACGCATGGGTTGCCAATTGAATTGGGTGTTGAAAAAGAATTAGGAATTACCAAAGAAGATATTGGAAAAAAAATCTCTGTAGAAGAATATAATGACGCTTGTAGAAAAGCAGTTATGAAGTATACCGATGTTTGGGAAAATTTAACCAAACAAATGGGGCATTGGGTAGATATGAATGATCCATATGTAACCTACGAACCAAAATACATGGAATCCGTTTGGTGGCTATTAAAAGAGATTTATACTAAAAATTTAATGTATAAGGGCTATACAATTCAACCCTATTCTCCAAAAGCGGGTACCGGGTTGAGTTCGCATGAAATCAATCAGCCAGGAGCCTATCAAGATGTTACAGATACAACAATAGTTGCGCAATTTAAAGCGGTAAAAGAATCACTTCCAGAAATATTAAAAGATATTAAAGGAGATGTACATTTTATGGCGTGGACAACAACTCCTTGGACATTACCTTCAAATACAGCGTTGACTGTTGGTAAGAAAATCGATTATGTTTTAGTGAAATCTTTCAACCAATATACCTTTGAACCAATCAATGTAATATTGGGAAAAGCTTTGGTTGAAAAACAATTTTCAAAGAAATTCTTCGCTGTTACATCTGAAGAAGATTTAGCGGTATATAATGCAAACGATAAAAAAATTCCATACTTAATTACAAAAGAATTTAAAGGGGCCGCTATTTTAGAATCTCGATATGAGCAATTGTTACCGTATGTGTTGCCATATGAAAATCCTGAAAATGCATTTAGAGTAATTCCTGGAGATTTTGTAACAACAGAAGATGGTACAGGAATCGTGCATACAGCGCCTACATTTGGAGCCGATGATGCCTTGGTTGCAAAACAAGTAATTCCAGAAATTCCACCATTATTAGTGTTGGATGAAAATGATAATCCAGTTCCGATAGTTGATTTGCAAGGAAAATTCACGTATCACATGGGTGAATATGGTGGAAAGTATGTAAAGAATGAATATTACAATGATGGTGAGGCTCCTGAAAGATCTATAGATGTTGAAATCGCTATTAAATTAAAAGAGGAAAACAAGGCTTTTCATGTAGAAAAATACAAGCACAGTTACCCACATTGTTGGAGAACAGATAAACCAATTTTATATTATCCATTAGATTCTTGGTTCATAAAGGTTACAGAAAAGCGTGACCGAATGTTTGATTTAAACGAAGAGATAAATTGGAAACCAGCATCAACTGGAGAAGGTCGTTTTGGGAATTGGTTAAAGAATGCTAATGACTGGAACTTATCTCGTTCCCGCTATTGGGGAATTCCATTACCAATTTGGAGAACCGAAGATGGAACAGAAGAAATCATAATTGGTTCTGTTGAGGAGTTAAAAAATGAAATGAAAAGCGCTATTGAAGCAGGTGTTTTAGATAAAGATATTTATGCAGAATTTGAAGTTGGAAATATGTCTGACGACAATTATTCAAAATTAGATTTACATAAAAATATTGTTGATCAGATTATATTGATTTCACCATCAGGAAAACCAATGAATCGTGAAGCAGATTTGATTGACGTTTGGTTTGATTCTGGATCCATGCCCTATGCACAATGGCATTATCCGTTTGAAAATAAAAAATTAATAGACGATAAGAAATTCTACCCAGCCGATTTTATTGCGGAAGGAGTAGATCAGACTCGTGGATGGTTTTATACGCTACATGCCATTGGAACTTTGGTTTTCGACTCAAAAGCCTATAAAAATGTTGTCTCTAACGGTTTGGTTTTAGACAAACATGGTAAAAAAATGTCTAAGCGTTTAGGCAATGGAATAGATCCGTTTGTTACCATGGAAAAATATGGGCCTGATGCTACACGTTGGTATATGATTTCAAATGCAAATCCGTGGGATAATTTAAAATTTGATGTAGATGGAATTGATGAAGTAAGACGTAAGTTCTTTGGAACACTTTATAATACGTATTCATTCTTTAGTTTATATGCTAACATTGATGCGTTTTCCTATGGCGAAGAAGATATTGAAAATGAAAAAAGACCAGAAATAGATCGTTGGATTTTATCAGAATTGAACACGTTAATTCGCAAAGTAGAGGAAGCATTTAATGATTACGAACCAACAAAAGCCGCCAGAGTTATTCAATACTTTGTTACTGAAAATTTAAGTAACTGGTTTGTGAGATTAAGCAGAAGACGTTTTTGGAAAGGCGATTATCAACAAGATAAAATATCTGCATATCAAACTTTATATACTTGTATATTAACAGTGACTAAATTAAGTTCACCAATTGCTCCGTTCTTTATGGATGCGTTATACAAAGATTTAGTGAGTGTTACAGGGAAGGGAGAAGAGTCTATTCACTTAGATCGCTTCCCAGAATATAATGAAGGACTCGTTGATTCAGATTTAGAACGTAAAATGCAAAAGGCTCAGAAGATTTCTTCTATGGTGTTATCGTTGCGTAAAAAAGAAGCTATCAAAGTACGTCAACCTCTACAAAGAGTGATGATTCCTGTTTTAGACCATCAAGATAAGGAAGATATACTAGCAGTTCAAAATTTGATAATTTCTGAAGTAAATGTGAAAGAAATAGAATTGATCGATGATGCTTCTGATATCTTGGTAAAAAATATAAAACCTAATTTTAAAGTTCTTGGCCCTAAATTTGGAAAGGACATGCGATTCGTTGGTGCAGCCATTCAAAAGTTCACACAAGAAGATATTAACAAAATAGAAAAAGAGGGAACAATAACTATAAAAATTAACGATAATTTTGTAAACTTGTCAATAGATGAAGTTGAGATTTCATCACAAGATATTGAAGGCTGGCTAGTTGCCAATCAGGGAAATTTAACTGTCGCCTTAGATATTACAATAACTGAGGAGTTAAGTAAAGAAGGAAATGCTCGAGAATTGATTAATAGAGTACAAAACCTTCGAAAAAACTCAGGCTTTAATGTCACGGACAAAATAAAATTGAGTATTAAAAATAATTCAATTCTAGAACAAGCAGTGCAATCAAACGAGTCTTATATTAAGACTGAAACCTTAACTGAGAAACTAATCTTTGTTGATGAATTGTTGAATGGAACAGAAATTATATTTGATAATGTTGAAACATTAATATTAATAGAAAAAATTTAAGAAGATGAGTGAAATCCCAAATAAATATTCGGATACTGATTTAGATGAATTTAAAGAAATCATTTTGGAAAAAATTGCTCATGCGCAAGAAGATTTGGAACTACTTAAAGGATCATTTAAGAATGATAGAAATAACGGTACAGAAGATACGTCTCCTACATTTAAGGCTTTTGAAGAAGGCTCTGAAACAATGAGTAAAGAGGCCAACGTACAATTAGCCATTAGACAAGAAAAGTTTATTCGCGATTTAAATAATGCGCTATTACGTATTAAAAACAAAAC
This sequence comes from Urechidicola croceus, assembly GCA_905181865.1. Lineage (GTDB taxonomy): Bacteria > Bacteroidota > Bacteroidia > Flavobacteriales > Flavobacteriaceae > Urechidicola > Urechidicola croceus_A. The sequence goes on along the minus strand of CAJIZG010000005.1, from coordinate 229,518 downwards.
GTATGGTATTTGTCGTGTAACAGGAAAATTAATTCAAAAGCAGCGTTTAAGATTAGTACCTCATGCTACATTAAGTATAGAGGCTAAAAATCTGCAATAATAACATACAACTCATTGAAAAAAGCAATATTTATTGTTTTTATTGTTTTACTGATTGATCAAATCGTAAAAATTTACATAAAAACAAACATGGTTTATGGTGATACCATAAACATACTTGGACTTGACTGGGCTCGAATTCATTTTGTAGAAAATTACGGAATGGCATGGGGAACGGAATTTGGCGGAAAAACAGGAAAATTATTTCTTACATTTTTTAGAGTTACAGCAGTTATTGGAATTATCTATTGGCTTATGACTTCCATAAAAAAAGGAGCCTCTCAATTATTGTTATTTGCTATTCCTTTAATCTTAGCCGGAGCGATTGGAAATATTATTGATTCTGTTTTTTATGGTATCCTATTCGATGCTCCAAGAGGAACTGTCGCTACGATGTTCGCTGAAGTAGGCTATGCGCCTATATTTCACGGAAGAGTTGTAGATATGTTTTATTTCCCATTTATAGAACATGGAACTTTTCCTTCATGGATTCCTTTTATTGGAGACACTCATTTTACATTTTTCAATGGAATTTTTAATGTCGCTGACTTTGCTATATCTGTTGGAGTAGGTATTTTAATTGTTTTCAATAAAAAAATATTTCCTAAAGAAACGACCTCAGAAGATGCGTCTGCACCAACTGAGACTGCTTAAGAGCATTAATAAATTGCTCTAAATGATCTAATTCAACATGATCCATTAAGACGATTTTATACCATGTGTGATTGCTGTTGTGAGTATCTGGAACTAAATCGAATTTTTTTGCAATCTCTTTAGGGATTCCTTTAGATTTCATAGTTACTATATTCATGTTTGCATGTCTATAATAACCTATTTTTAAAGCGTCTAATTGTTCGCACAACCATTTTGTTCTCATTAGAATAATGCTGATTTTCTCGAACCATTTATGCGGTCCATAACTAAAAAGAATCATCCATACAGCAAGTGCATTTGCTCCAGACCGACTCCCACAAAGTGTTAAATCCATTCCGTTTACATAGTGAGCTTCTTTTGTTAAAACATTTTCAATTAAATTTTTCCTACACATAAATATACCCGTTCCATAAGGTGCTTGTGGCATTTTGTGGGCATCAATGGCAATAGAATCTATATGTTGATTGTCAAAATCTATAGAGATCTCTCCCTTACTAAAAGGATAAATAAATCCGCCGAAAGCACCATCAATATGAATTTTAAAATCAACTTTCAAATCTGTTAAAACGGTAGCAAACAAATTAGGGTCATCTACAGACCCAAACATCGTAGTCGCCATATTTGAAACAACAATAAAATATTTTTTGCCGTTCTCTTTTGCTGTCGTCACATAGTTTATTAAAACTTTCTTATCTATTATTCTAGTTTCAAAATCAACAGGCACAGCAATAAGATCAATGCCTAATAGATTAGCTCCTTTAGGAATTGAATAATGCGTGTCTTCTGAAGCAACTATTGATATCTCACTAAAACTTGCTTCTAATTTATTTACAAAATGATTTCTATATATCCATAGTGCTTGAATGTTGGCTTCTGTTCCTCCAGTTGCCACATAACCATCAAAAGCATCTGGTTCACTTTTAAAAATATCGACAGCAAGCACATTTAATAATTCTTTTTCAAGTTCATGTGTTCCACGAAAAGCCCCTTCAGATTTACCTAAAGTATGACAGCCAATATGATTCGGGTTTGCAACATAGGTGCGCAAAAGCGGAGTATCTTTTAGAAAGGGGGCATCTCCATAGAATACTTTTTCATTTAATTTAGAGGCTGGATAGCCCAGCGCAATATCATTAGAGAAATTTATATTTTTTAGTAATGAAGCATCTATTTTTTCGGCTAAGTCTTTTGAAGAATATTTTTTTCAGTAACGCATAATTATATTTTTATCAAAAATATGCTATATATTTTTGTAAAGTATAATTTATTCGTCAAATAAGAATGTTTCTTTGCGTTATATTAAAACTATTGGGTATTTTCGTTCTATGCTACCAACTTTAAAAATTCAAATAAAAACCCTGCCTACTAAACCTGGAGTATATCAATACTACGACAAGGATGATAAATTATTATATATCGGGAAAGCAAAGAATTTAAAGAAGCGTGTTTCATCTTATTTTACAAAAACACATGCTCATGGAAAAACACGTGTGTTGGTTAAAAAAATTAATAGCATCAAACACATTGTTGTCAATACAGAAACGGATGCATTATTACTGGAAAACAATCTTATAAAAAAATACCAACCAAGGTATAATGTAATGCTCAAAGATGACAAAACCTACCCTTGGATTTGCATAAAAAAAGAGCGCTTCCCAAGAATATTTTTAACAAGAAACGTCATCAAAGATGGATCTGAATATTATGGCCCTTACACTTCAATTAAAACCGTACGCGTTCTATTAGATTTAATAAAAGAACTATATCCATTGAGAACCTGCAACTTCTTTTTAAGCGAAAAAAATATTTCCATCGGCAAATACAAATTGTGTTTGGAGTACCACTTAGGTAATTGCAGAGCGCCTTGCGAGGGCAAACAAGAAGAAGAAGAGTACACGATAGGTATTACTGAAATTCGTCAAATCATAAAGGGAAATTTTAAAGAGTCATTGCAGACGCTCACGGTTCTCATGCATAAATTTGCTACCTCAATGGAGTTTGAGCAAGCGCAAAAAATAAAAGATAAAATAGAACAACTTTCAAACTATCAAGCGAGATCGACCGTAGTAAATCCTTCAATTAATAATGTAGATATATTTTCTATTATTTCTGATGAAAGTTACGGGTATGTGAATTTCTTTAAAATAATGAACGGTTCTATAATACAATCGCACACAGCAGAGATTAAAAAGAAATTGGATGAGTCCGACAAGGAATTATTGGAACTTGCTATTGTAGACATTAGACAACGATTTACTTCAACATCTAAAGAAATTTATGTTCCGTTTGAAGTTAATATTGGAGATCGTATAAAAGTTACGGTGCCTAAATTAGGAGATAAAAAAAGGATCGTAGATTTATCATTAAGAAACGCCAAATACTTCAGACAGGAACAATTCAAACAAATTAAAATTGTAGATCCTGATCGTCATATTAAAAGAATTATGACGCAAATGCAAAAAGATTTGCGTCTTTCAAAAGAACCGAGGCATATTGAATGTTTTGACAATTCAAATATTCAAGGAACACATCCAGTTGCCGCTTGTGTTGTATTTAGAAATGGGAAACCTAGTAAAAAAGAATACAGAAATTTTAATATTAAAACGGTTGAAGGGCCCGATGATTTTGCTTCCATGGAAGAAGTTGTCTACCGACGTTATAAGCGATTAATTTCAGAAGGTCAAGACTTACCTCAACTGATTGTTATTGATGGCGGAAAAGGTCAATTATCATCTGCCTTAAAAAGTTTAGATATTCTAGGTTTACGCAAAAAGATTGCTATTATAGGAATTGCAAAAAGATTGGAAGAAATATATTATCCAAATGATCCAATTCCTTTATATTTGGATAAGAAATCTGAATCGTTGAAAATTATTCAACAATTAAGAAATGAAGCGCACCGTTTTGGGATTGCACATCACAGGAATAAGCGAAGTAAAAATGCTATTCAGACCGAACTCGAACAAATTTCTGGAATTGGTCAACAAACAATTGTAACATTATTACAGCATTTTCGGTCTACAAAAAGAGTTATGATAGCAACCAAAGAAGAATTATCTGTTGTCATTGGTGAATCAAGAGCAACAAAATTGTACAATTACTATCATACATGAAAAAGAACCTCGTATTCCTTTTATTTCTTTCATCCTTTTTGATGTACTCACAGGAAACTGTAAGCACAAAAAAAGATTTGAAGGTTGGACTTGTACTATCTGGAGGTGGTGCAAAAGGGTTTGCTCATATTGCTGTTTTAAAGGTATTGGAAGAAGCAGGTGTAAGAGTTGATTATATTAGCGGCACAAGTATAGGCGCAATTATAGGTTCATTGTATGCTTCTGGATACAGCGCTAGACAATTAGATTCTTTGATAAAGAATATCAATTTTGAAAAAATTATACAAGATGATATTCCAAGGAAATCAAAACCATTTTATGAAAAACAAAGTGGCGAAAAATACGCATTAGTTTTACCCGTTTCAAATAAAAAAATTGAATTACCAATAGCGCTCTCAAAGGGACAAAACGTTTTGAATCTTTTAACCGAATTATTACATCATGTAGATACTATTTCTAATTTTAACAATCTACCTATCCCCTTTTTATGCGTGGCAACCGACATAGAAACTGGAGAGAAAGTAATTCTAAATAATGGCTTTTTACCGAGAGCAGTGCAAGCGAGCGGAGCTTTCCCTACACTTCTCACGCCAGTTGAAATTGATAATAGATTACTTGTAGATGGCGGAATTGTAGATAATTTTCCTGTAGACGAAATTGAAAAAATGCATCCAGACATCATCATTGGGATCAATTTAGGGAATGAATATGATAAAAAAGAATATCTTAATTCTGCTTTAAAAATCATAAACCAAATTGTGAGTTTTCAAATTTATGCCAATTATGAGGAACAAATAGCAAAAACAGATCTCCATATTCATCCAGATATGACAGGATATGGCGTAACATCATTCAATAATTATGATGAAATATACGAAATTGGCGAAAAGGCTGCTCGTGAACAATTTGAATCACTTCAAAAAATTGCTGCACAACAAAGTACTATTAGACCGGCAATAAAAATAAAACCGCATGCAAACCAAATCCATATAAAATCCATTGAAATAGTTGGAAATCAAAATTATACTAAACGCTATATAAAAGGAAAAATGCAAATAGATATTGGAGAATCTATATCTCATTCAGAATTTTTACAAGGTATTAACAATCTTTCAGCCACAGGAAATTTTTCTAAAATTCAATATCAAATCTTGGATGACAATTATGGAAAAAGTATTATTAAACTAAAACTTACGCAAGATCCTGACTTTACCCACATAAAATTAGCTGCTCATTATGACAATCTTTATAGGTCTGCCGTTCTGGTAAATTTAACCACTAAACATCTCCTGGCAAAAAATGACATAACCTCCGCCGATTTAATATTAGGTGATAATATTAGATATAATTTTGATTATTATATAGATAATGGCTCCAATTGGAGTACAGGATTTAACTCTAGATATAATACTTTTAAAACTAATATAACTCTAGATTGGATAGAGGATGATATTAATAAAATAGAGTTGAAATACCGAGACTTTTCTAATACACTTTATTTTCAAACTATTTTTAATAGAAGTTATGCTTTAGGAATTGGAATAGAACATAAAAATATAAGGGCTTATACTGAAACATTTACATCTACAAACTCTAATGAAGAAGGTAGAAATTTCTTCGATAAATCTAATTATTATAATTTTATATCTTATTTAAAATTTGACACGTACGATAAAAAGTACTTTCAAAAATATGGGCTTCATTTAGATGTCAATTTTAGATGGTATTTATTCTCCAATGACTATAACAATAATTTCAATTCCTTCTCTCAACTTTTTGGAGAATTTGGATATGCGCATACGTTCTTTGATAAATTAACGTTTCATTTTATTACCCAAGCTGGAATTAAAATTGGAAATAATGATAATGATGTTTTAGATTTTCATTTAGGAGGATTAGGGGATAATTTTATAAATACTTTCATTCCGTTTTATGGTTACAAATTTGGCTCACTTTCTGGAGAGGGATACCTACTGTCTACTTTAAAAGGAAGGTTTAAACTATTTAAAAACCACTATTTCTTATGGGCGGCAAGTGCAGCCAGAGTAGAAAAAGATTTATTTAATGAAGGTATGCTTTTTGAAAACATAAAGTTAGGGTTTGGATTGGGTTATGGTATCGATTCTTTTGTTGGTCCTGTAGAACTCAATTTAACCTATTCACCAGATACCAATGAAAATTATTGGTTCTTCAATTTGGGCTATTGGTTTTAAATTAGGTCCTTAAAAGTTATCGTTATCATAACTTCACCTTAACATTAATTTAACATTAAAATTGATTCTTTGCAGCGACAAAAACTAATAGATACTAACATGACTAAATTCGATATTACCCTTGTAATAACCACCCTGCTATTGCTCATAACTATCAACAGTAATTCTCAAAAAAATAGTGATACAAAATTTGGAAAAGGCATGGTAAACTATGTTGCAAAAGATAGTTCATGGAGTGTTAAGTTTGCTCCTAGGGTACAAATGCTATCTTCCACAAACTGGAATTATGAAGGAAACGAATTAGGCAAAGGCACTACAAGTTTTTTAATTCGTAGAGCTCGCTTTAAGTTTGATGGTTATGCCTACACTCCAAAACTTATTTACAAATTTGAATTAGGACTCTCTAATCGAGATCTTGCAGGTGCTTCCATTTATACTGGAAATGCGCCTAGATATATCTTAGATGCAGTAGTTATGTGGAATTTCTACAAAAACTTTGTTCTTTGGGCAGGTCAAACAAAACTTCCCGGAAATAGAGAACGCGTAATCTCTTCTGCAAATCTCCAATTGGTAGATAGATCCCTTCTAAACTCAAATTTTACTATTGATAGAGATTTGGGACTTCAATTGAGACACCACTTTAATTTAACAGACAAATTTGTGGTTAGAGAAATACTTTCTGTAGCGCAAGGTGAAGGTAGAAATATAACAACAGAAAATTTAGGAGGACATCAATTTACAAGCCGCCTTGAATTTTTACCCTTTGGAGCTTTTAAAAATAAAGGGGATTATTCAGGGAGTTCTTTAGAAAGAGAATCTACCGTAAAATTGAATGTTGCAATAGGTTTAGACCACAATAATAATGCTGTAAAAACTAGAAGTAATCAAGGTAACTATATGGTTACTGATGAAGGGTTTTATAAAACAGACATCAACACAGTGTTTATCGATGCTATCTTGAAATATGGAGGGTTTTCATTTATGGCAGAATACGCAAAGAGAACGGCCGACGATGCCGTAGCGAAAAATTTTGATGGAACAGCAACTGGTTTAGTTGTTAATGAAGGTACTGGATTCAATGTACAGTCTGGATATTTATTTCCAAAAAACTGGGAACTTTCTGGAAGGTTTTCGTCAATAGATATTGATCATAAAGATTTAAAAAATCAATACACTCTTGGTTTCTCTAAATACTTTGCAGGTCATAAACTAAAAGTTCAATCCGATTTAAGTTATTTAGAACTTGATCACCTAGGTGATAATTTAATGTATAGACTTCAATTTGAAATTCACTTTTAGATCAAAAAAATAACATTACCGTAACATTGGAAATTAATTTTACTATTATTTTTACATCTTAAAGCAGAAACACATATGGATAATGTTTACCTCTTAATGATTGTGGCACTTGCTGTCCTTGCTATTGCTGATTTGGTCGTTGGAGTGAGTAACGATGCTGTTAACTTTTTAAATTCAGCCATTGGATCGAAAGCCGTTTCATTTAGAACCATTATGATTGTTGCAAGTATTGGTATTGCTTGTGGAGCGATTTTTTCAAGTGGTATGATGGAGGTTGCACGAAAAGGAATTTTCAATCCATCTATGTTCATGTTTAATGACATTATGATCATTTTTATGGCCGTAATGATTACCGATATTTTATTGCTAGATTTCTTTAATACGTTGGGCATGCCAACATCTACCACCGTTTCAATTGTATTTGAATTATTAGGAGCAGCCGTTGCGGTTGCACTGATTAAAATTGGAGTGGCTGGAGGAAGTTTTTCTGAAGTTGTCAATTATATAAACACTTCAAAAGCAACTGAAATTATTCTCGGAATTTTATTATCTGTAGTCGTCGCATTTTCTGTAGGTGCTTTAGTACAATATCTTTCCCGTCTGCTTTTATCTTTTAATTTTGAAAAGAAAACTAGCTGGGTAGGCGCCTTGTTTGGCGGTGTCGCTTTAACTGCAATGGTATACTTCATTTTAATGAAAGGTATTAAAGGAGCCGAAATTGCTAAAGAAAAATTTGAATTTATTGGCGGTGTTTCTATAAAAGATTTTCTAGAAACTAATGTTCTTTCAATTATTGCTATCAGTTTTGTATTGTGGTCATTATTATCGTACGTATTTATTACTGTATTAAAAGTAAATATTTATAAATTAATAATTATTGTTGGAACCTTTGCCTTGGCGTTAGCCTTTGCTGGGAATGATTTAGTGAACTTTATAGGTGTTCCGATTGCTGCATACAATGCCTTCGTTGCCTGGTCTGCCTCTGGAGTTCCTGCAACGCAATTCTCTATGGAAGTTTTAGCAGAAAAAGTTCCTACTAATAATTGGTTATTATTTATTGCGGGAATGATTATGGTTTTGACACTTTGGTTTTCTAATAAGGCCAAGGGGGTCGTTAAAACATCATTAGATTTATCGTCACAAGGAGAAACTAAAGAGCGTTTTCAGCCAAATTTCTTATCAAGAGGATTGGTAAGAGGAGCTATGTCTATTTCAAAATACACCTCTTTAATAACTCCTAAATCTTTTCAAAAAAAAATTAATAAACAATTCGAAAAACCTACTATTGAATTGGTACAAGGAAAAACTCATGAGTTACCTGCCTTTGATATGGTGAGAGCTGCTGTTAATTTAATGGTTGCCGGCGTTTTAATTTCAATTGCAACTTCATACAAATTACCATTATCAACAACGTATGTAACATTTATGGTTGCCATGGGAACTTCATTAGCAGATAGAGCCTGGGGAAGCGAAAGTGCCGTTTATAGAGTTGCAGGAGTTTTAAATGTAATTGGTGGTTGGTTCGGAACTGCAGTTACAGCATTTATAGCAGCTGCTATTGCCGCTATTTTAATCAGCTGGAATAAGGAAGTAATGATTCCTATTTTATTGTTACTAGCGGTCCTTTTATTGGTGCGTAATTCTATTAATCATATTAATAAATCAAAAGAAGCCAAAGCTGAAGATAATTTAATAAGAGTAGAAAGCAAATCTGTTCAAGGAGTTATTGAAGAAAGTGCAGATACCATTTCTAAGGTCTTAAAAAGAGTTAGTAAAATTAATGAAGACACTATCAATGGATTAATCAATCAAGATTTAGCATTGCTTAAAAAAGGTCGTAAAACTGTTGTTAAATTAGAGGATGAGATCGAAGACTTACAGAATAACATATTCTACTTTATCAAAAATTTAGATGAAACTTCAGTAAGCGCCAGTACTTTTTATATGGATGTTATTGGCGATTTACAAGATATAGCCCAATCGGTTGGATTTATTTCAAAAGTAAGTCACAAACATATTAATAACAATCATAAAGGGTTAAAAAAGAATCAATCGAAAGAATTGAAACAAATTGATAAAGATTTAAATGCTTTATTCGTGAAGACTAGAGCCGCTTTTGATTTACGTGCTTTCGATCAAATTTCAAATTTACTAGAAGAAAAACAGTCATTGTTAGACACTGTTTCGGTGTATGCCCAAACACAAGTAGAGCGCACCCGAACTACAGAATCTAGTCCAAAGAATACAACGTTATATTTTAGTATTTTATTGGAAACAGAAGACTTGATTAAGGCAACAATTAGTCTTTTAGAATTATATGCTGCTAAAAAGTAAGTGCCTAAAATAAAGTTAAAAGCCTCGACTCCCTAAAGTCGAGGCTTTTTTTATACATAATTGATTGAAATTATGTAGCCTTATCTTAGGACGGATCACTTGAAAATGGAGATACACTGAAGCAATTGTTGGCCAGAAGCAGATATCTACTCTTCAAAAATACTAGCAAATGGACACAAAGTCAAAATCAAAGAGCCTAAATATTATTTCAACGCTATCCTGATTTAAAAAAAAATATGAATTATCACAAACTTTATCATGGATCTTTGAAAACACAAAGGATAAAACTATTGGTTCTTCACGAATCGTTGATAATGAATTTAAATATTGACTGATATATGCATCATTTCTAATTATAAAATAAGGTATTTCATCCTTTCCAATTTGTTTGTTCTTAGAGTATTTTTCTAAAAACCCTTTGAGTTTTCTTTCAGAAAAAAATAAAAGTTTACACTAATAAATAGCATCAATATCCAATAATTATGTACAAAGCCAATTTCCTTTTTTTTAGGAGTAAGGATTGGTCTTTATTTACAGCAACTGATGCTCTTGCAAAATGCACTTACTTTTTACCCACTTGCAAAAAGCTAAATATATTCATTCCTAAATTGACCTTACTTTTAACAACATCACTAGTCATTCTGAAATCATAAATAAATCAGGACTTTCTTTCTTTTCTTTAATGTAGATTTCAGGTGTGTTTTCTATTGGCATCTGGATTTTTTTAAATATCATGATTTGTTTATATCCTTCTTCTCCGAAATCTAGCACTGATCACTCAGAGCCATTACCTTATCGGACTCCTTCAGGTAAATAAGATCGATTACCCGTGAGTTCGAGGTGCTTTCCTCGCAAATATCCTCCTACTTTTTGTATTCGTCTATGGGTGAATTTGCCACCGCACATACGGTCTCTGATCTAGCCCAAACATGAACGGCATGTGCAGTTACATCATGACCTGATTTTGAATTGTATGTTGATGCCAAAAGATCATTTTCACAATCTATTATTTGCTTAGAGGCAGCATTGTCATTTGTTGTAAAGCCTGTACTTACAATTCCAGTAACTGCTTCGGCTCCAGTAATCAAAAATTCTCTCCGAAAAACCCCTTTCTCTTTCTCAATATTTTTCTAATTAAATTAACTTTCACTAAATCTTCTCGGAAATATGCATTAACAACAACAACTATGGACTAACCCTTCAAAAATATGGAAATACGTAGATGATACTTTAATACCCAAAGGCCAATGCACCTCCATCTACCGAGAAATCTTGACCTGTAATATACTTCGAAGTTGGTGCTACTAAATACCAAACCATGGAAGCAATATCTTCGGGAGTACCATATTTATGCAATGGCATTTTGCTTAATATTTTTTTCTCTCTATCTGCATCTAAAACCTGATCTACCATGTTTGTTTTAATCCATCCAGGAGAAACCGAATTTACCAATACATTCTCATTAGCCCATTCTACAGACAAACCTCTCGTTAATCCTAAGAGTGCTGTTTTTGAAACTGCATACGGCACCACATCATTAAAGCCTAAATAGGCAGCCATTGAAGTTATATTCACAATTCTTCCTGCTTTTTTGGCTTTCGCTACATATTGAAAAGCAAATCTTGAAACGTTCATGGCAGCCTTTACATTTACCTCCTGAACTTCATCCCATTTTTCCAGTTCCAAATCGATCATTTTTTGTTTGGAAGTAATTCCTGCGTTGTTTACAACGAAATCCAATCCATCAATTCCGATAGTATCAACCTTCTCTTTAAGATCCTTTTGATCTGTAATATTTACTTTGAGATGATGCAAGTTCTCAATTTCTTCTTCGCTACTTTTAAACTTCCCGGTTCTGCTCAATGCAAAAACTGTTGCTCCAGCCTTCGCCAACATAATTGCAATAGCCTTACCTATCCCAGACGAACCTCCTGTCACAATCCCTCGCTGTCCTTCAAGGCTAAAATTATTCGTTGCTAATTCTTCAAATGTATTCTTCAAATCTCTAATTTTTTTAATTTGTCTTTAATAAAACTGAATCCCCATCCATCTCCTGTTCGAGGATAGGTATAGCCATCCTTTACTTCCAATTGATTGTCTATCAATCCGTCTATCCAGTCAAAAGATTCCACTGCGTATCCATTTTCTATAGTACAAAGTAATGGAACATCATAGTCTTTATAATAATGTGGTAGCGTAGGAATTCCAGATTCTGAAGCAATTTTTGCGGATTCAATCCATTTCTCCACACTCCCAATCCTTAACAAGTCTGGCTGCCATAAGTCTAAAGACTTTTCTTTGATCAAAGTAGTGAGGGCTTCAAAATTATATTCTCGTTCTCCCATAGCGATCTTAATATTGGTCTGCTTCTTCAGTTCCTGATAAGAAGTATAATCACGATGATTAAAAGGTTCTTCAAACCATTCAATTCCGATTCCTGCAGCGGCTTTAGAAAGCACTAAAGCATCCTCTAAATTCATTCCCTGATTTGCATCCATCATGATTCGAATAGCATCACCAACGGCCGCTCTTACTTTTTGCAAACGTTCTATGTCTCTGGCGACATTTTTAGACCCCACCTTTATTTTTACCGATTTAAAGCCTCTTGCTTTATAATTGGTCACCTCTTCTATCAATTCCTCATCAGAATAGGAAAGCCAGCCTCCAGAACCATAGATTTCCACTTTCTGAGGTGTTCCTCCTAATAATTCTAAAACCGATTTAGAGACTAATTTCCCTCTGGCATCCCACATGGCAATGTTTAGTATTGCAATAGCCCACTTTAACAAACCATCATTTCCAAAATATTCACTTTCAATCTCCCAATCACGATATAATTTTTTCGTTTCTGAAACGTCATATCCACGGGTCAAGACAAATGATTTTATATCCGTCAAGGCCCCTTTGATAGCATTGGACGAATAATGAAAAGACAACAAATAGCCTTCTCCTTTTGTGCCATTTTGTAATGCAATTTCAACAATGATAAATTTGATTGCTGGGATAGAATGTGTAGCATCTGCAATATTCGCGCTCAGCGGACTCTCGGCTTCATAAAAAGTAATATCCTTTATTTGGTTATTCATACATTTTCATTTATTAAAATTTTGTATTATTGTTTTCAACAATTATATCATCTACGAAAACACCCACCTTAGGAACCTGCTGATAGTTTATTTTCACTCTTAACAGTTTACACGATACTTCTTCAATATTCAATGTACTAACTCATATGCGATTCAATTCTGTCCAACCCTCCACTTCTCAAGTATTCTATTATTTACGTATTGACAAAGTATTCATTTTAAACACTCTACTTCCATACTAATCTTTTATTTCACTTAACTCTACTGACCCACCATTTATATTTGTTTTAGTGTTCGTGAGGTGCTTCGCAGTTTTCTTGATAAAAAGTTACAAAAATCAAGACTAGATTATACTTTCTTTGAATGCTACATTTTAAATACTTTCGAACCCAGACCGCTCCGCTCTTTGGATTCTCAGACGCTTATTAAAACTTGAATTATTGCTGAAATTATAAGTATGTCAAAAGGATATATCAAGTTTCATTAGATCCTCATTATGATTTATATACTATTTTAATTATTTATACAGCGTTCATAATTAACTCAACACCGTTGTAGTGCCACTGCCATTTTCTAGATTGATATCCATATTTGGCTTATTTGTCTTCCATGCACCCGCTGTAAAGTCAGGCACTTTAATAGAACTTGAATTATTCAATACAGACCATTCCGATAACTCAACAACAGCGCTCAATGCCGCTGCATCATACACATCCTGATCGAGTGGCAACCCACTTCGTAAACAATCAATAATATGCCAGACATTGATCAAATCCGATCCGCCATGGCCACTTTTTATATCGGCTCCTAAACCTCTTCTAAAATCTTCGAATTTATGTAACAGTCCAGGTTTAAATTTTTCCATCAATTCGTCATGGGTCTTTTTATCTGCCCATTTATGATTCCCAGTACTTATTCTATGAGGAGCGGGATCAAATAATACCGATCCTTTTGTTCCATAAACGCCATGAATTAAGTTATGCGGAGAAGGAGATGTAGCATCATGCTGAATATTCAATGTGCGCCCTTGCTTCGTTTTTATAAGCATCGAACTCATGTTTCCTCGATAAGCCATTTTTGCAAATTCTTCGAAAAAAGGATCATCTTTGGCCAATTCCTTTGCCTTCTCCTTCATCATAAAATCTTTGCTTTCTACCGACACCATAAAATCAAGTCGATCTCCCCGATTCACATTCATCATTTGAGCGATTGGCCCCATACCGTGTGTTGGGTAAATATTTCCTCTTCTAGAGCCATACATTCGCAACCACCACATATCCGAATACAAAGTTTTACTAAAATTATTACCCATTTTACTGGTATTATATGCGCCATCGCCATGCACAATTTCTCCAAAAAAGCCTTGTTTTGCCATATTCAAGGTTGTCATTTGAAAAGGCATGAAGGAGTAATTCTCCATCATCATACAATGCTTCTTTGTACGTTCTGACGTTTTTACCAATTCCCAACATTCGTCAATTGTTACTGCTGCTGGAACTTCTGTGATTACGTGCTTTCCCTGCTCCATAGCATATACTGCCATTTTTGCGTGCATAAACGTTGGGGTTGTAATTAATATCAAGTCTAAATCACTACGCTCGCACATCTCTTTCCAAGCCTCATCTGAACCTGAATAGAATTCAGGCCTGTGATCTGTCTCTTCTAATGTCTTTTTAATTTTTTCGAAGCGCTCCGGCAGCACATCTGATGCAGCCTTAATTTCTACATCTGACACCCGAGATATTGTTCCCGCATGATGCGAACCACGATTTCCCGTACCTATAATTCCAATTCTAACCGTATCAATTTTTGGCGCCGCATACCCCGACATATTAAAATGCTGTTGATGCCTTTTTTGATACTTTTCAATACGCTTCGGCAAATTATTAAAGTCCTGTTCATCGACTACCGTTTGTGCATATAAAGTATTCGCAGCAGTTAAACTTAGTCCTGCTAAGCCCGCTATTTTAAGGAAATCTCTTCTGTTGTTTTTCATTTTTTTTCTTACTATTAGTTCTCTAACTCTAAGATTCCAAAAGAGGTAGGAATATGAAAAACAGGTTTATCAGGATTAGCCACGACCCAACTAATCCATTTTATACCGATTTTATCATCTTCTTTGCTATAATATTCGCCTCTGTATAATCCGGCTCGTAAAATTCCGTCGTCATTATAAATGCCTAATTCCCTAAGTGATTCTAAACTTATTGACCCTTCAACAATATAACCTCTTTTATGCTGAGACGCCTTTAATTCAATCTGATTTTTTGGCCAATTCCAATCAAAATCAATATTGTTTTTATAAAACTCTGCATCCGAATCTAGACATCTTCCTAGTGCATCCATTTCAAGAGAGTAATACGGTTTCTTTTCATCGGCCGCTTTAAAGAATATCTCAACCCTATCTGATTCAACCGCATCAAGTTCTCCTAGACCTCTTTGTGGTGTTATAATCTCATGATCTTCGACCGTATAGAGAAAATAGAAATGAGTCTTTGACCACAAAGATTTGAATGTTGTAGAAGGAAGGTTTTTAGGTAGCCAAGGATGTGAAAATTCTATCAAACTATTTGCGTTTCCCCATGCCTTGTCAGATCCTTCTCCAGTAATTATAATATTATTCTGTGTTTTCTTTACTACATAAGTCTTGTCTTGTGCAGTTAAACCGAAACTACAAAGCAGCATTAAAGTTACTAAATATTTCATGTGCTAACTTTGGTTTTGTTTAAATAAATTAATGTTTCCCCGTTTTTCTGTTCTCCCATCCACTTTTACCATCATCAATAAATATTTCATTAACTGTTCTAGATACGCGGTCATCTACCTCCTCAACTAAACGGATTCGCAATGGATTTTTCAATCTTTTTTGCCAATAAAGAACTGGACTATAAGGCGTATCTCCTTTTTCGATTTCATAGGTGAGATATGCCCATTTTTCGGCAAAGAAATTCCCCTCTAATACCGGAATTACTTGTTGCATATTTGAAGATAAAAAACTTAAGGATAATGCACGAGCCCAATAAATCCAAGGCCCACCAGTAATGTACATAAAAGGATTGAGCAATCGAGGTCTTGCTTCTAATCCAGCATTTGAGTAATCTAATTGTATCCCACTAAACCCTATTCCAGTATCTTCATTATAAAATGTAATCCACGGCGTATCGGCTTCCATATTTATGTCTGTAAGGTCTGCCATGTCTTTAATATTATAGACAATAACACTATCTCTAATTACATCATACCATGCTGCATGCGTCATCTGTTCCCTCTTAAATACAATCTCACCATTTCTAAGCGCAATAGCATCAATTCTTTTATTAATCCGCATTGTAGTTGAACTAATAAAATAAGGTAATCCGGGGTAAAACTCATAACGTACTGAGGCGTCGACCTCAGGCAATTCTCTTAAGTTATCCCACATTTCCGCTGTTGAGATAATTGGACCGGAAACATAGTTAACGTTCTTGGCGGGTTTCCAATCGGCAGTGTGCGTCCAAGGACGCGGAGGAGCCCATGTACCGGGGTTCCAATGGATAGCACCGTTCGTTTCCATTCTGTGAAATAGAGGAGCATCGGGTTTACTTTTCAATGTTATTTGATCTAAATGACCCGAGTCAGGGTGCAAACCAATGGTATAAAAATCATTCTCTATTCTAAGCCCTGGAGCTTCGCCTTGAACTTTAAGGTCTGTTTTATACATTTTTGTCAAAGCACTTTCGTTGTTATAATAAATTAAAAATACTTTACTCGATCTAGCAGGTACATTAGCCAAAAAGGCCACGCGTGCTGTAATAGTTCCATACCAAATAGGTGATTCTCTTGTTGGTTTGCCATTTGCATCAGGATCTAAATCATCCTCTTTTAAAAATTTCTTAACATCATAAACTTGACTTGGTACCTCTTCAATAATATGAGTTTCTGTATCGATAGAGACCACACGAATTTCACGTTTGAGGTGTAATGCTTCATCCGGATAAAATGGAAGTAATACTTCTACAGGTTCATTTTCCCTGACGAGTCCAGCCGTTTCAGATAAAACGATTGATTTATAATTTTTCCAACTACTATTAAAAGTTTTGACGTCAGATGGCGCTGTAATTGTTTTAGTATTGGTTAGAATTACATCTTTTTCTGATGCATGAATATCTTCTTTTATTCTTACTTTGATGTTTATTTTATATTGTTTTCCTGGTTCCCATTTTACCCAACCAACAATATGAGGATTTGTATATAAAGTTCCATCTTGCGATAGACCATAGCCAGAAGGTGGGCGATTTGTTAAGGCGGGTCTATTTTTATTACTGATATCATTTGCTCTGTGCAAATCAGTAAAGCGAAGTGTTTTGCCATTTACACTAATCTCTACTTCTATTATTGACGCTTTCGGCAATTTTATATCCGCCAATAAATGATAAAAAGGAATGGCAGGACTAGGATATCCCAATTCCAATTTGTCGATTTCTAGCGCTGCAACTTTATCGATATTTCCATAACTTGAAATCGTAAAAAAGCATAAAAAAGTTAAGGTAATTACTAAATAATATTGGTTTTTTTTCATAATATTAAAATTTAATAGTCAACTATTATTTATTTAGAATTTCTTTTCTTGTGGTAATTAAATTCATACTTCTTAAAGAGTTCAATCCGTTTTCCCATGGGCCTCCAGCTCCCCAAATATAATAAGAGAAATACATGATGCTTTTTTGAAAAATGGGCAGCCAAGGTTGAAATTCGGTATAATAGTGATGCGCGTCTCCATTTTTAGGATGATTCATCCACATATGGAGAAACAAAGGTTGATCTACAGGGAACGCTCCCACGAAAGTAATATCTTCTTTCGTGTCATAACCGGCATTCCATCCTTCTTTAATATCAAATGCCTGACCGTAATATTTTTCTGGCTTCATTCTAAATTCATTAATACCACTTAATTCAGGAACCATAAAGACATCTTCTAACCAATGTTTTTCTCCCAATTCAAGTATGGGTTGTGGCCCTAACATATTGGCTTCTGGGTTTATAAAAGTCAATGCAAACCTAATTTCCAATAACGGAGAATCTCCGTAAAGCGTAAATGTCTTTTCTAAACGGTTACCGAAGTAATCTGTCCACATTTTAACTTGTACAAAGTCGCCTTCCTTTTTAATAATTTCAGAATTATATACCTGGTGGGTTTCCATACTTCCTTGACCAAGGAAATCTTCAAATCCACCATAAGGATAATACCCTCTTTTTCTAAACGATCTCTTATCATCAATGGCTTTTTTAGGCCATAGTTTAAAAAGAATATTATCGTTTCTACTCTTAATCTTATATTCAATTACCCGTGCCCCAGTTGTAAGTAATGTAACCTGAACACTATCATTTTCCATAAGATATTCATTTACACCATCTTTATCTATATCAATTTCAGATAAAGTAGGACGCCCTTTTGCTTCACCCACACCTAATTGTGAGGTATAATGAACCCCTAAGGCTGATGTTTTAACTTTGTAGTTGCCTGCTCTTAAATCTAAATCAAATAATAGATCTTTAAAAGAGCCTGTTGTTGCATTGCAAATTTGTGAAGTTTTAAAAACTATCTTCTTTTCATTTTTGATATTTACAACCTCAATATTTACAGGGAAAGAAGATTTGTTAGTGAAATTATGAATGGTTACAGGATAGCTAACCTTTGGTGCATGACTATATAAAAGTCTGTGCACCGAAATAGCAGGAGGCAAATCCAAGATAGTTAAGGTGCTTTTCTTTTTCCCATTATATTTATAATGCACTGCGATGGGGTTCGTATTATTTGTGGCATTTGATTCTGGCTGCAAAACAAAATACTGCGTTTTCGATTTTTCGGGTTCAAGATCTATTAAAACGGAAGTCTTTTCTGCTATTTTAATTTCTTGAGGAAGCACTAATTCTAAAGTTCCGGATATAGGAGTCTTTGACGTATTTGTAATTGTTACTTGCAACGTATAGTCTTCGACTTTAGCTTCAATATTTATATGGTCCCCAAAATATTCTTCCAGAAAAATTCTGTCCAGCAACAACATTTGTAATGCGTTTCTGTATTGTGCAGGTCCTATCATTTTTCCTTGTTCTAAAACGCCTACTTCTCGTCTATCGAGAATGGCGTTCCACATGGATTTTTGAGTCAACGGTTTGCCTTTTTCAATGAATAATACCATACTAGATAAAGCGTTTTTATCTAGTTGACCCGTTTTTAGTACAAAGGGTCTGTTTTCGTTATCAATTTGCTCTTTATTTCCTTCATTGGCAAAATATCCATCATATTTATAAGGATCAGCAAGCGTATCCCAAACCTGTCGGAATACATAGCCTTCTTTTTCCTTAGCAAAATTTATCCAAGATTCTGCATCATACATTTGTTGTATTTGAAACCCGTCATAATTCTTGGCTCCATAAACGTTCGAGGCACCAACATCCGTCACTATTGGAAGTTCTACTTTTTTTACCCATTGGGCTATATCATCTTTTGACATAAAATCCATATAACCGTCAAATACAAACCAACTATTTCCTTCGTTCATACCAGTACCTATAACTTCAAGTGGATGACCTTTGGTAATTGTAACACTATTAAGTAATGTAAAAGCACCAAACCATCCCTTATGAAAATCATATCTATCAACAACCTTCTCCGTGTTTTCTATTTGAGTTTTAAACTTATCACGGGTGTTTTTATCTTCTGAACTAACAATAAATAATTTTTTTTGATCAAGTTCAAGATAGAATGCATTCACCCTAACAAAATCTATTGCATTAAATTGGTGACTACTCAATTTAGCAGTCCAACTATAGGTCTGTGGTAACTTTCTATTAACTTTTTGGCCAACATCAGAATTAGGATTAACATATACAATAACATTTCCCTTTTCCTTGAGTAATCCCTCTAAATCTTTGAGCGAAGGCTCGTTCAATGTTGCATACTCGTTTGACATTAGATTGTTTATAAAGCCTTCTTGCATAACTAATCCTGGAATACCAAAATCTTCGGCAATATTTACTTTACTCTGTAAAATAGTTTTTTCAATATTGGGTGCAGCCATTTTAAAAAGATTTCCATATCGGTATAAATTATTATAGCTACTATGCCAGTAGTTGGTGTAACCGCTGAAATTATTTTCGCTCTGAACAGCGCCCTCTATGGGGCTATTCTGATCATTATATTTATAATTATCAATTTTTTGTGCTATTACAGCTGTCTGTAGAAGTAAAACTAATAGTAGGTTGATGAGGTGGGTGAATTTATATGTCATATTTAAACATTGTTAATCTAAGGGTTAGATGGAATTTGTTGTTTTTTAGGATACTGCAAGTTACAGTAATTATTTTTATTTTTTTTCTATGGGTCAGTAATTGATATTCAAAGTTCGGAGCTTTGTAGGCCAACAAAAAAACCGTTCTTCGATAATTTCGCTTCTATCCCATCTTTTCATTTTAAGACTTCCTGTTTCTAAAATCTTATCTAATAATACAATGGCCTCCCATTTTGTTTTAATATTAGAGCTTGACTTTATGCCCCTTCTATACAACCATCAAAGAGGCTGGCCGAGTAGATTCAGTACTTTGAATACATCGCACTTTACCAATAAAATCAAACAAAAAGAAAATTACTCCAATATATGAACTGTAACACTATTGATAGTCTGTAACCTATCTCAATTTCGTTATTAGGCTAAAGATAGCAACTAATGCATCTTTTGGCATATTATATCGGAATTTGTGATTATAACTCGTACTGTGGAATCTTCATCCACTCGCCACCTTTGAGTGCAGATTGGTGCGCAATCACTCCTGCCAGGGTCATGTTTAACGCCTCACTCACACCCACGATAGGTTTTTGCTCCAGAAGAATAGATTCTATAAAGTTATTGGTCAGTTGCCCGTGAGAACCTCCGTGATGACCGGGATCAACGCCGAGAGGTGGCAAGGCAGGGCGAGCGCCATTGATTTTTTCGTCGTGTGACTTTTGACCATAGACACGCCCTTTTTCGCCGTGCGCATTTTTCATATCCCAACTGATGGCCATTCGAGACATGCCTCCTTCACTCGTTTTAAATAAAGCGGCTTCCGTACCAAAGGGGTTCTTGTGCGCATTGTTCCCATCCTTATACTCAGCATAAAGACTCTCTGTTCCCAAGCAAGAGACTTCGGTCAATCGCTGGCCATCGGCCACGGAAACAAAATATGCCGTAGCATGTGTTGGATACCACATTGGTGTTAGACCTCGCCGCCATCCATTCGTATCGATTTTGCCGTTTTTAGGGTTGTAACTTCCAAGAGTTCCAGCATTATCATGATAGTATTCACCTTCTGAATAAATAAGTTTTCCTAATGCACCCGACTGATATTGTATTCTTTTCGCATAAAGATCCTCATGAAAAGTCGATGTCTCGTTCATCATGTATTTCATCCCACTTCTTTTGACGGCATTAAATAATTCTTCAGCCTGACCCTCTGCTTCAAAACCAAAGACAGCCGGTACCGCAGAGCACACATGCTTGCCGTGAT
This sequence comes from Urechidicola croceus, assembly GCA_905181865.1. Taxonomy (GTDB): domain Bacteria; phylum Bacteroidota; class Bacteroidia; order Flavobacteriales; family Flavobacteriaceae; genus Urechidicola; species Urechidicola croceus_A. Next base: position 208,194 of record CAJIZG010000005.1, on the reverse strand, counting down.
TCAGCGCCATAATCGCCAAGCGCGCATGACTGGGTGCGTCTGTCGCAATATATATAGCCTCTATACTTTTGTCTTTGATCATTTCTTCACAAGAAGGATAGGTCTTGGGTGCACCCACTCTTTTGGCTAGTTCCGCACAACGCACGGGATCAAGATCGGTCGCCGCAACCACTTCAACATTTGGATGATTTTGATAGAAAAATGTCGCTCCAAATTGACACAACCCATAACCCGCGATACCCACACGGATTTTTCGATCTGATTTTGATTGCCAAACCTCTCTAGTTCCGGCCACTGTTTGCTTCGAATGTTTTTTGCCTTCTTCCCCGAACCCGGAAATGACATTGCCTTCAGCATCTTTAGGTAAATTACTCGTACTTCCGCAAGAAGTCAGCGAAAATGCGCCAACACCCGCTGCTCCTAAACCAAATTTTTGAATGAATTTTCTTCGCGTAACATCATGTTTACTATTACTCATAACTATATATTATTTACTGTTAGTATTGTATTTTTCATCATTTCTGGTTTCTTATTCACAGTTAGCGATTCTCCCTTTGGAGCACTTTTTGTGAGACACATATCCTTATCGATCAACGTGCAAAAAAATAAGATTCATCAACGCGAGTAGTGCGGGTTTCCTTGAGGGAGCTGCAGTAGCCCTCATTTCCAATCTAAATTTATAGCAATAAAAGACAATTCAGCCGCTTCCTTTTTATATTGCACAAAACTACGCTGAATAAAGCCGATTGTTCGTGCCAAGATTAGTAAGGGTACTCTTTCAATCTACGAAAACAAATTATTATTTAACATCCAATTCAAACTCTGCCATTACAGGATAATGATCAGAGAACAGTGTCGTTTCTTCCTTATTGCACACCTCCGAATTACTACATTTTTTTGCTAATTCACGGCTGACCATTATAAAATCAATACGCCGTCTGTCGTTTTGCGACAGACCTGGTCCGCTCCTTAATTTCGTAGGAAACGTAAACCTTTCTTCTGACTGAACAAATCGTTGTATGACATCAATTAAAGGACTTGCTATAAAAGATGCCATTACGCTGTAGTCAAATTCATTATCGAGTAAGTTATTGTATTTTTCGTTTTTAAAATCTCCCAATCTTTTAGTTTCCAATGCTACTGGGTACTCTATATCTCTGTCTGCGTCAAAAGGGGATTGTGCATTAAAATCGCCTAAAACCATAAAAGAATTATTACTTATTGAAGCAATTTTTGAAAGAATAACTTTACTTTCTTTAATTCTAAAATCACGATCTGCAGGACTCAAATGCACAACAAAAAAATCGACACCAAAAGTCTCACAGTGTAACATCCCATGCCAAAGATCTTCTGTTGCTTTTTCTTTTAAAACAATAGGTTTGACTGAGGTTAATCCTACTGAAAAGCATTCGTCTTTAAGAAGAATAGCATAATTATGCCCCCATCTTTTTGCGTCTTCAAGCAATTTTTCTTCGGTATAACCACAAAGTTCCTGCAGTGCAACGACATCTGGTTTATTAGCAACAAGCCAGTTAATCACTTTATTCTGACGTTCTACATCTTTTCTAAAATCAAATCCCATCCAGATATTATATGAAATTACTTTCATCGTATCTTTTTGTGCACATAAACCAGTACTCAAACAGCAAAGAACAAGTATCAAAAAAAATTTCATCCGTATAAAGTTTTTAAGTGGCTAATAATTTAAAATTCAATCTCCAATATTTTCCGAAAATACAACATATTGAATGGAAGAATAAGCTAATCATTTTTTTTTCGGCGTTATTTTTTGAATTACAAATTTATTGTTGCATTTATATTATTCACAACTACATATTGTTTAGTGCTTGTATTCTGTTTATCAAAGACTACGTTGCGCTAGAAATTCATTTTTTCAAAGGCAATCAAACTTTAAATGCTACTTCCAGTAGATTCTGTTCTTTATTGGGTATGCCAATAGTTTTTGCTAGGTCTTTCCAGGTCTTAACTGCTGAAATGACTTCTTTAATAATTGTGTCCATTTGTTCGTTATTTAAACGAAAATATTCGCCAACACTTCTTGCCAATTCGTAATCTAGTGCGTTATGATCCATATCAATATTCAAAGCTAAACCATCTTTGTCTATAGATGGGTTGAGATCGTATACCGGGGATAATTCCTAGCCTTTTACCGTGAGAATAAAACCATGATTACGCAAATGATTATCCGTGTTAGAAATGGTAATATTAAATACTATACGCTTCCAAAGTTAGGCTAGATTTTTATCAATGTTGCAACCGTAGTTTTGAATAAATTCTACTAGATCTAAATAACTTCCAGTGTTTTCTTTCATTGTGTCTTCGCTATTTCCAGTCATAGGCATCGCTGATGCATATTGTTTTATTGGTTGATCTCATAAACTCCACTTTCGGGAATTTCAAATGATTTAATTTCTCCTTTGTATTTGAATTGGCCCAAGGATCCTGGCTTTCCAATAAGTTGGGCATTTACTAGTTGCCCCTCTTTCCATGCCATATTCACTTTGAATCCACCTCTGGCTTTTAATCCTTTTACACTCCCTGTTTTCCATTGGCTCGGAAGTGCAGGTAACAAGTTAATTACTCCTTGCTCATGTGACTGTAAAAGCATTTCAGCAATACCAGCGGTAACCCCCAAGTTTCCATCAATCTGAAAAATCTTAGGCGGATGCAGATCAAAAAGATTGTTAGTAATCTGTTTACGCAATAAATTATTGATATGATGATTACTAGCAGTACCATCAAAAAGGCGTGCATAAAAATTAACCATCCAAGCCCGACTCCAACCTGTTTGACCTCCACCTGAAGCCAACCTTTTTTCTAGTGTTTTTTTGGCAGCCTCAAAAAGTTCTGGTGTGTTTTGTGTGATCTGATCTGATGGATATAGTCCGAATAAATGGGACACATGTCGATGACCAGGCTCACCATCCTCGTAATCCTCCATCCACTCCTGAATGGTTCCATCTTTACCTATTTTTGTTGCTGGTAATTTTAATATGGCTTCACTTATTTCATCTGATAATTCGTTTTTTCCAAGAATCTTTTCCGATTGTAAACAGGCATTAAATAATTCTTTAATGATTTGAATATCAATGGTAGCGGCCACTGTATTTAGCGATTTTTGATTAGTATGTGGATCGATATAACTATTCTCTGGAGAATAAGACGGAGCGGTTACCAGCATTCCGTTGCTATCTTCTTGCAAGAAATCTAATACAAAACGTGCGGCTCCCTTTAAAACAGGATACGCCTTATCACTTAAATATTCTGTATCATTGGTAAAAGTATAATGGCGCCAAAGAGATAATGACATCCAAGTACCTGCCATAGGAAAACTATACCCGTTGGTTACCTGAGAAAGTACATTTGAACCTGACGGCGTGGTTCTACCAAAAGGATTGGCAACGTGATGCGCCATCCACCCATCAGAATCTAAAAAATTCTTAGCGGTCTTTGCTCCTCTTTTTGCCAATTGCACCATATAATTTGACAGTGGATCAAAAGTCTCTGAAAGATTACAAACATCCGCTGGCCAGTAATTCATTTGTAAATTGATGTTTAAATGAAAATCTGCTTCCCATGCAGCCCATTCATCTTGATTCCAAATCCCCTGCAAATTGGCAGGCAGTACAGCATTTCCTCCCCCACTTCCCATTAACAAATAACGACCATATTGAAATAAAAGCTGCGCCAAATATGGGTCTTCGCCGCCTTCCTTTTGGATTTTCATCCGTCGATCGGTTGGTATGGTATCGTTTACCATTCCAGAAATATCTAAATCCACTCGATTATAAACAGATGAATGGGTTTGAATATGCTCTTTTTTAACTTCATCATACGAAGCCTCCAAGGCTTTATTCAAAATGCTTTCGGCTTTTTTATAGGCGTCGATATTTCTATCAAAATTCAACTTTTTCAAATTGTAATCTGTAGCCGCACTCACAATTACCGTAAATGCTTTTGATTTATTTACAACTATCGAACTATCCTTTGCGCTAAGTTCTCCGTTATCTGTATTTACTCCAACTACCGTTGAAAACTTCATGTGGTATCCTCCTTTCCCCGATCCATCAGGGTTATCATCATATCCATTAGGATCGTCAAATATTTGTCCGTTTACCACAATTCTGTTTCCTTGAATTGATTGTTGTATGTCTTTAAATCGATCAAAATGAATGGAGCAATTCGTCTCCTCGCCATCTAAACTTTCAAACCGATAGAAAATGGCATCATACCCCTTAGAAATAAATGATTCTCGCTTAAATCGTTTGCCATTTACTGCATATTCGATCGTTGTTATTCCAGTACTTAAATCTAAACTCCGCTTGTAATCCTCTACTTTTTCATGTTCAAATTTCAAAAACAAATCTCCTAAGGGTTCATAAGAACGGATTGAAGAAGGACGAACTGCTAAGTTTTCCAACCCGTAACTAAGGGCCTCTTCATATTTTCCTTGGAGATTTAATTGTTGAAAACGAGCATAGTGCTCACTAACATTTTCAGGAAATGGATCTTCTGGTGCGCCTGCCCACAAACTCTCTTCATTTAATTGCAAGTGTTCTTCATTTACACCGCCAAAAACCATCGCCCCTAATCGACCATTACCTAAAGGCAATGCTTCAAACCAATCTTTCGCAGGAGTCTCATACCATAATTTTTCTGAAAATTTTGGGGTTTCCGTTTTGCAAGAACTAATAATGAGTAGCGCGGCTATAGCAATTGATGTAAAATAGTATTTCATAAGATACTTTTATTGAAGTATTCAATATTTAACTTTAAAATAAAAAATACTTGATGATTGATTTCAAAAAAAAATTCCTTGACCCTTGAGCCAACTCAAATAATTGAGAAAGCAACAAATCGTACAAGGAATTTTCTGTTAGATTAAACTATAGTTTATAATACTCTTCCCACCCTTTTCGTGGTTGTGCACCTTTTAATAATACATTTGCCAGTGGATTATTAGTAATCTGTTTGGTTTCTCTATCGAATGTCAACTTGGTATTTAAGCGTTGGGCCAACACACCTAAGTTGAAAACCTGACTCAATGGTCCGGCAACATCAAATGATGAACGACATTTTTCTTCGCCTTTACAAGATAGCAAAAAGTTTGCAAAATGGTTGGATGTACTTTCTGGAACTTCTGGCAAACTAGATTCCATATCTTTTGCTTTGTCCTCTGGAATAATAGATAGGGTACTTCCGTGAGATCCTCCTTTAAAAGTTAAATCCTTACCATAAATGATTTTTCCTGGATTTAATTTCGCAGGCTTTAATTTACCATCACTTGGTGGTGGAACGTTAGGGTCTATTTCTGAAACTCCATATCCTTTTGGTACTGTTGGAATATTATCTAATCCATCATACCAAGTCAATTCAACAGGTGGCATATCTCCTCTTTCAGGAAATTTAAACGACAACGTTGACGACATTGGGAAGAAAAACGGATTGTGATCCTTTATATATACTGGGTCTACTTCATACGGTAATCCTAATTCTAAGAATTCATGCGCCGTATCCATTGTATGAGCGCCCCAATCGCCTAAGGCACCCATTCCAAAATCATACCAGCAACGCCATTGTCCGTTTACAAAATCTTTTTGATACTCATGATGACTTGAAGTGCCTAACCAAGTATCCCAATCTAGTGTTTTTGGTATGGGTTGTCCATTAGGAAACTTGGTCATCTTTGGATCAAATCCATGCCAACGACGACGACTATTCATATGAGCGGTAACAGCAGTTACGTCTTTTATAATACCGGCTTCTTTCCACGCTTTAAACTGAAAGTAATTCGCTTCAGAATGCCCTTGATTTCCCATTTGGGTAACCACCTTATGTTTCTTAGCACCTTCCATCATCAATTCTACCTCTTGAAAAGTTCGAGCCATTGGCTTTTCTACATATACATGTATTCCTAATGACATTGCAAGCATTGTAATTGGGAAATGTGAGAAATCTGGTGTTCCAACACTTACCGCTTCAATTTTATCGCCCATTTTATCAAACATTTCTCTGAAATCTTTAAATCGAGGAACATCAGGAAACATCTCTATAACCTCTAAAGTATGCTCAGCGCCCATATCTACATCGCACAATGCCACAATATTTGCATGCCCCGTATCGAACAAAGATTTCGTAATTCCACCACCTCTATGACCTATGCCACAACAGGCTAAATTCACTTTGTCACTCGGAGCAACGCTACCAAAAGATTTTCCTAAAACTGTAGATGGAATAATTGAAAACATTGCCGCTCCAGTTAAAGCATTTGCACTTGTTTTCATAAATTTTCTTCTTTGCATAATATCGAAATTTTTTCTTGGTTCTTATTTTTTAGTGTACGCACACGTAAAAGTAGACTATTTTTTTAAACTTCCAAACATTTGATTTCGTCTATACGCGATTAATTATCTAAAAATAAAATACGCTTTAAACTAGAAATAAATATAATACCATTAGTCTAATTCGAAAGTAAATTTATTAAATGATTCTGAACTCCAGGAAAATTTTTGTGTAGTAGGGGATATTGCAAATAAAGGTGAAAAAGTTTTCACGTGCACTGTTTTTCCATCAGGTAAAAACTCTAGAATCCGAATCCAGCCGTCACCTCCATTTCCATGCCATCCGCCACCCATCGCCTGCGCATTAAATGTCATTTGATTTACTTTCTTTCCACCGGCATTTTTATCCGTCCTAAAACCAACATGTGCTTTAAAATTATCTGCGCCACCAATATGTCCCGAAAATACCAATTGTATATTTTCTGATGGTTGGACCAACTTATTCCAAATTGCCTTTCCGTAATTACCGTCTGTTATTGGATAGCCCTCACTTTCTATATGTTCGCTTTTTGCATTTAAATACGAATGTGTGAGTACGGCCAATGTATGGTCTTTATATTTTTCATTGTTTGCCACTGAAGATGCCCAATCAATAATTCCATCTCTAGGTGCAAATTCAACATTCATAAACAGAAACTTTCTATTATGAGGAGAGACAAACTCAAATGCCGCGTTTTCCAATGTTGGAACTGTTTCAAAATTTTTACCAACTTCTCTTATCTGTTTTACATTTTCAGAATTTCTATGTGCGGGAAAATACTTGTTATAATTAGACCTTCTATGTTCAATACTTTTATAGCCAAAATCGTGATTCCCTGCCGCCAAAACATAAGGCACTTTTCCATCAAGTCGCTCAAAAGCTCGTGATATCGAAATCCATTGATCTCTACTTGGCAAATTTCCATTGACATTATCTGGCACTACCATTTCATTTTGTTCTACCAAATCACCTGTACACAAAACCATTTTAATATTTAACGGATCCAAATTATCACTAATCCAACCAGTCATTAATTCTAAAACGCCTTGGTTTCGTCCAAATTTCACATACGATTGCGGATCTGGAACAATGATCATAGACCACGAATCTGGATTGGAAAGTTTTGGTGGTGTATACTCATTTTGAGCAGAAAGTGAATTAGAACAGCATAAAAACGTAATAGCCACACATAAATAACTTGGAAATCGCATAAAATATAGATTAAAGGTTTGTTGAGTTCATCTAAATGAACGGCATAAATATAAAAAGAAATATCCTAAATAAAAGGTGTTAAGCCTAAGGCCAAGCCCTGAACCCAATAATAGGAATCGATCCAAGAGTCGAAGTATTAAATCAAGATCCCGCTGAAAAAGCGGGATTAGTTCGACTAACCACGCCAAAAAGCGTGGAGTCTCACTAATAAATATAAAAAGAAATACGGGTAACAAAATGAATGTTACCCGTATTTATATTCTGAGTCGACTAAAAACTAAATAAGATCAATATTGCTATTTATAGCAACCAAATTCTGATTAAAAATTTACTGCTATTTCTCCAATTCTTTTAATGTCCAATATCCTTCTTTGTCGTTTTCTCTACGTACATCTCTTACCTCTTTATGATATACCGTACTTTCGTCGTTCATGCCTCTTATATAACTTGCCACATCTGCAATCCAGTGATCACTATTATTACTCAAAGACATCATGATCCCATAATCCTTTCCATCAATAGGTCCGGTTAATCCATTCAATAGAATTTTAATCAATACATCCTTATCTCCTTTTACGCGCGCAGATCCAATTAATGGAGGAGCAATTAACGAACCATCTTCATTTTTGGTACCCATTAAATCAGGACCGTGACACGTAACACACAATTGTTTATAAGTGTCATACCCATCTAAAATCCTCTTCTTAAATTTACTAGGGACTTTTGCCATTCTTTCTTTCAGCTTTTTCAATTCTGAATCATCTTTTTTCAAACTTTCGGCAACAGATTTAGCAACAATTTCGTTCTCATTATAGCTCTCATAAATAGCATTTAAAGTTTCTGTTGCTTTCGTATCATCACTATATCGCAAACTTAAAGCCAATTGATTCACCACATTAATATCAACATCGTCTTTCAATTTATCCAAATGAGTCAATAACGTCACATTTCCTTTTTTCAACAAGGCATCACTTAAACGAATTGCAGAAATACGTACTCCAGCATCTTTATCACTCAATTTCTCTATGAGCAATTGTTCGTCTATCACTCCTAAGCCTTCTAAAGTCCATAAGGCATGTACTCTTTGTAAAGCATAGTCTTTATCACCAAACATTCCTGTCCAGAAAGACTCATTATTACTTGCTATTTCTTTTAATGCCGGAATAACTGTTGCATCATTTTTTAAAATAATCAATTTTTGTGCTGTGCTTCGGTACCAGCCATTGCGATGTCCTAAATACTCCAACAATTCTGAAGCTGACTTATTTAGTAGGCTCGGTTTTCCATCAGGTTCTATCTGCTCATGTACAATGCGATAAATTCTACCTTTACCGATATTCTTATCCAACCCTTTACGAAGAACTACGGGTCTTAGAAAACTTCCCTCTCTCAGCCAATTACTTTCTTGAATAATTCCTCGATACATATCAACAATATACAAACTCCCATCAGGACCAGTCTTCGCTTGTACTGGTCTAAAATTCAAATCTGTAGACGCCATAAATTCTGCTTCATTATAGGCGTTGTACAATACCTTCTTTCCATTTTCATTTTTTACTTTGGCTCTTCGTATCAATCTTCCAACCGGTTCAGGAATAAAAAGATCTCCGTAAGTATCTGGTGGTAAGCGATGCCCTCTATAAATTTCTTGACCTGCAACCCCAGTAAAGTGATTCAAGGTGCCATTTTCTTTGAGCCTATGTTTAGCACCGCCTTGTACATCTGGCGTTCCAACAATTGGCCAAGGCTCAATAAAACCTTCTGAAAGTCGCCCTTTTGGATTTACATAACCGTAATTTACGGGTTGTTGAAATCCATATGCCGGATTTTCACCTCCCGCAGTAGAATAGTACATATGCCCTAAATCATCTTGCGTTAGCCCCCATTGGCCACTAGGCATATTATCTAAAGTATCTACTTTAACACCGTCTTTGGTAAATCTAAATCTTGCAGGATTGTACGTTGTATACACCCAGTTGTCTAAATTCCAAAGCAGTCCACTTTGCTGATGTTCTAAATTTCCACCTCTTCTTTTTTTGTTATGATATATACGTATTTTCTCATCTGCTACGCCGTCATTATCAGTATCTCTATAACTCCATAAATCATACGAATAGGTTTCGTTTACAATAAGACGATCGTCTAAAGTCATAATCATCCTTGGTAACATCAATTTGTCTACAAAGACGGTGCTTTTATCCATTTTTCCGTCACCATCGGTATCTTCCAATCGCATGATCCTACTCAAAGGTTCATCAGTTCCATCTCCATCAATATTTTGAACATATGTTTCCATTTGTGCTACATACATGATTCCATCTCCATCCCAAGTAATTGCCACAGGCTCATTAATCATGGGTTCACTTGCCACCAATTCTACTTTATAACCTTCAGGCAAATAAAAAGTTTCCATACTTTCTTCTGGCGATAAAAAGTCGGATGGCGCTTCTCTTAAAATTTCGGACTTTTCATATATCTTGTCTTTGTATACGATTTCTTTACACGATACGAACACTACACCCACTAAAAGGGTCGCCAAAATTATTTTCATTATTTTTAATTTAAGTCGCAATATAAATGGTTTCATTGAATCGCTTGTTCATTTTTAACCATACAACATTGTTAAATGTTTGGTTCTCTTCGATGGACAAAAGTATTTAAAAATTTCTTTATGGATATGGAAAAATCATTCAGAAGTATGGAAATCTACTTATCGTTACCATACAATTTTAAAAAAAGAAATTTAACCTTAAAGGAGGCTAATTATCATGACAAAAAATATCGATACAAATTACCCCTGTAAACTGCGCTCAATAGCTGCAGTCATACCCGTAATTTCAGCCATTGCTTTCATACGTCCTAACAGTGGATATCCTGGGTGATAATTCCCTTCAGAATCAAAGAGTATTTTACGACCATGATCTACACGCATGGGCATACTGATTTCCAAATCTCTTCGATCAACTTCTTGCACCAAATTTTTAATAATATTGTACATATCAACACTTCCTTCCAAATGTTCGGCTTCAAAAAAGTCACCTTCTGGCTGTTGTTGCGTACTTCTTAAATGTGCAAAATAAATGCGATCAGCAAATTCTTCCACCATGCCATCCAGATCATTATGAACTCCTGCACCTAAAGAACCTGTACAAAAGGTTAAACCATTGGAAGCTGATGGTACGGTATCTAAAATCCATTTGATATCATCTCTAGAACCAACGATTCTTGGCAAACCCAAAACTTTCATAGGTGGATCATCGGGGTGGATACACATTTTAATTCCGTTTTCCTCAGCAGTCGGAATGATTGCTTCTAAAAAGTATTTTAAATTATCCCGTAATTGTACATCGTCAATATGAGTATATTGGGCTAACAATTCTTGAAAGATGGCTATTGCTTCTTCAGGATTATCCGCAGTGATTCCATCAATAAAACCTTGTGTTTTTACAATAATAGTATCCACAAGATTTGCAATGTCTTGAGACGACATTTCGCTATAACGCTTTTTTGCTTTCTCAACAATATTGATAGGATATTCGTTTTCCGCTGCTTTGCGATCCAATACACACAGGTCAAAAACTACAAAATCAACAAAATTGAAATACAATACTTCAGATCCATTTGGGAGTTTATGATCCAATTCTGTACGAATCCAATCGATAACTGGCATAAAATTATAACAGATCGTTTTAATCCCGCACTTTCCTAGATTTTTAAGGCTCTCCTTATAATTTGAAATCAATCGATCTCTATCGTCACCTCCATACTTAAAACTCTCATGAACTGGTAAACTCTCCACAACAGACCAACGCATGCCATGTTCTTCAATTTTATGTTGCGTTTTCTTAATTTCCTCAACAGTCCAGACTTCTCCATTTGGGATATGGTGCAACGCGGTTACAATACCCTCTATACCTATCTGCTGAATTTCGGCCAAAGAAATGCTATCATTATCTCCAAACCAGCGCCATGTTTTTTCAAGATTCATATTTTTCTTTTTAAAAGCGTATGTCAAATATTACTTCTAGATTCAATTTATAATTGAAAAATTTCCATCACAATGGATATATACATTAAGATTTAAACAAAAAAAACTCAGCACAATGCGATTTCTCATCGTTCATCCTTCACTCTATCGAAATGACTTATTATTTAGACAGACAATATTCACTATAGATAATTAAACTCCACTAAAGGCTGAAAATCCGCCATCGATTGGAAGAATGGCTCCCGTTATAAATGAAGACGCTTCTGAACATAAAAACTGAACTGTTCCGTTTAATTCATCTATATTTCCAAAGCGATTCATAGGCGTTCTTGCCATTACTTTTTTACTTCTATCTGTCAAAGTACCATTTTCATTGATCAACACCTTTCTGTTTTGATCACCAATAAAGAATCCAGGGGCAATTGCATTTACACGAACTCCTTCCCCGAATTTTAAAGCCATTTCAGAAGCCAACCATTGGGTGAAAATATTAATCCCAGATTTCGCTACAGAATACCCCGGCACTCTTGTAATTGCTGAATACGTCGCCATGGAAGAAACATTTACAATGGCGCCACTTTTTTGATTAGCCATCGTTTCTCCAAATACCATACAAGGTAGAACAGATCCATTTAAGTTTAGATCTGTTACTTTGTTAAAATCAGACATTTTCATATCGAAAAATGTTTGTTCAGGTGTTAACGTGGCTCCCGGGATGTTCCCTCCTGCTGCGTTTACTAGAATATCAATTCTTCCCCATATATCCAAGATTTGCTGACGTACACTTTCAAGACTTTCTTTGTCCAATACGTTCCCAATATACCCAACGCAGTGTTCACTGATTTCTTTAAATTCAGCCAATTTAGCATCTAATGGCTCTTGACGAATGTCAATGATTACCACTTTTGCTCCTGCTTTTAAGAAGTGTTTTGCAATATTGCTTCCTAGTACACCCCCACCGCCAGATATTACAGCGACCTTATCTTTAATACTATATAGTTCGTTACTCATACTTTAATTCTTTTCATTAACAAATTTGAGAGCTTCCGAAGTGGTATAATATTTTACAATCATATTCGGTACTTCCCACGCTGGCATATTGCCCTCTTTTAAATATTTTAAATAATTTTTTGTCACTTGACTAAAATGCTGTTCATGACCAATTTTATATTCCGATGGGATATCAACAGTCCAAGTCGTATTATTTAATTTCTGCAATTTTACACCTGCATATTTCTGTGCAATTTTTGACGCTACGGCCGTTTTTAAATGCTGTTCAAAAGCAGTGACATCAATCCCTTTCTTTACTGTTATATACAATCTTGCTTTATAACCTTCTTCAGCACCTTGCTTAATTTCTAAATCACATTTAGTTCCTCTCATGATACTGTAATGCGTATCTCCCGTACCCTCAGGTGCTTGAAAATTCCATATTACCGAGGTCTTGGCGTGCTTCCCCTTTAACTTATAAGTGATAGATCCATTACAATAGATTTTCAAATTGTCCCCGTCTAAATCTTTTTTCAAAAAGTCAGGATACTCATTTGCTCCTGTAACTTTATTGAACATTTCTTTAGACAATTCGGTCGTCCAATGTTTCGCGTCAACAATCTCTACATCCGATTTCTTCAATGTAACATTCGGAAATGCTTCCCATTGTACCAAGTCAACCAAATGCGTAGAAACATCATTCAACCCTTCTCCGCGTTGCTTTGTATCAAAAAACCAATCTGGACGTTTTAATGGATTTCCAGAAACGTATTTAAAAAAGTGATGCACACTTTCCTTTGTAATTGCCGGCTCTTCTGGTGTTCCATCTATCAATTCACCAAAAATAGTTGGAATCATTGACAACTCTCGTTGCAAAATTGTAGTGATTTCAAAACGCTCTGTCATGATATCATACAACAATAAATCTTTCTCTGCTGCTGTTTTAAATACTCCTTCCAATACCTTAAACCCTTCTGGGTCTATCGCCATTGGTTTGTCTGCATATACGTGAATCCCTGCGTCAATAGCCGCCTTGATATAATCCATCTTACGATCATTCTTACCAGAAACAACCATCACATTTCCTGGTTTTTCGGCAATCATTTTCTCCAAGTAATCATCTCCCTTGTACACTTTTTCAATCCAATTCGTGGGGTTATCCGCTCTTGTATTAAATCCTTCTATTCGCCCCAGATGATCTGTAACGTCAGCACCTTCTGGTCCATATACAAAGACGTTTTTATCTACTTGATCGTACATTGATTTTTGAACCAATGCGGCATGAAAATGGCCAGGATCTAAGGTCATTATAGTTACATCACCTTTTTTTGAGGAGGTTTGAACCTCTTCTTTTTTATCAGTTTTAGTGGCACAAGAAGCCAAAATTAAACCGCACAAAATTGCAGAATACTTCATTTGGATAGTTTCTAAGTTATTATTACGACACTGTCTGAAAACTGATTTTATTGTCATTTTGAGAGATCCCGATAGACATCGGGGTAAAGAATCTTAAAATAATTTATTTTAAAAGATTCTTCATTTCATTCAGAATGACAGTTCTCAGACAGCCTCTAATTTTATTAAAGAATTAATAAAGGTTTTAAATCCCTTTAATATTATTTACACCATAAGGAAAACGTTGAGGTCGAGAAAGCATGGCATTTGCCTCTGTATCATTAGAGAACCTTTCTGTATTAGGATTCCAATATACTTTTCTTCCTAATTTCATTGAAATATGTGTAATCAAACAAATACTACAAGCTCTATGTCCCTTCTCTACATCAGAAATTGGATCTTTTCTACTTGCGATACTATTTAACCAATCTCCGTGCTGTTCCGAAATTTTCTTCAAATGAATTTCATTTGGTCCAATAACTGATCCCAAAATTGCCGGATCACTAGCATCTAAAGCTTTTGAACTAGCAGCAGCTGATACCGGATCTGAAGCAGAAGCCGTATAACTACCTCTTGAAACAAAAATCCAACCATCTTCACCAATATATTTAATTCCATTTGGATAACTTCCACTACTTGTAAACATGGTAATTCCATTGGTATATTCTGCCTTAGCCATAAAGTCTCCGTGTACATTCCACAATCCAGATTTTGGAAATTCAGCTACCGCTTCTACAGAAGTAGGTCCTGTTAATTCTGTATCCATACCCCATGCAGCAGAATCATAATGATGCTGTCCCCAACCTGTAATCATTCCTGCTCCAAACTGATCTCTTCTCAACCAACCTGGTCTACCATAACCTTTTTGAGGATGTACCCCTATTTCAGTATAAGGCACTTCTGGCGTTGACCCTAACCACGCATCATAATTTAAATTTGCAGGAACTGGCATTGGTGTCGCTTCTGGTCCTGCTGGATCTCCTGGTAATCCTATTTTAACCGTATGTAATTTTCCAATACGGCCATTTCTTACCAACTCTGCTGCAATTCTAAATTGTGGCATAGCACGTTGTTGTGTCCCAACTTGTAAAACGGTTCCTTTTTTTCTAATGATATCCACCAAAATACGCCCTTCTTCTAAAGTTAGAGAAGTTGGCTTTTGAAGATATACATCTTTTCCTGCTAAAGCAGCTTCAATCGCTGGCTGAGAATGTTGATGATCTGGTGTAGAAATAACCACCGCATCAATATCTTTATCCAATAACATTTCTCTATAATCGGCATACATCTTAACGTCAACAGCTTTTCCGCTACCTGTTTTTTTAGCATAATAATCTTCAACTAATTTCTTACCGTCTTTCATACGGTTACTGTCTAAATCAGAAACGGCGATTAATCTTGCTGCATCATACTGCATTACACCCGGCATATCATGACTTCTCGCAATACGTCCACAACCTATTTGACCAACATTAATTTTTCTGTTTACACTAGTTTGACCAAATACATTTGAGGGCAAAATTGTTGGCACAAATAATGTTGCTGCACTTCCAGCAATTGTTTTCTTGATAAAATTTCTACGTTCCATATGTTATTTATTTTAGATTATTCTGACTTATATTTTTCAAATTCCTTTGCAATCTCTGCTTGCTCATGATCTCCAGAATGCACTAACACTCTGTATCTCAATTTTATTATTTCTCCTTTTTTAAGGCTTATAAATTTATCATTTTCTGGCCAATACATCGGTGTTGGTGAGAAAAAACCATAATCCCTCGTAAACCATGGCGAAGGATAAAATTCATTCGATGGGTGCTGTAATATTGCCATTCCTTCAATGCCTCCCATTCTTTTACCATAAAAATCAATCCATGATGATGGTTTCCCAAACGTTCCTTTTTCGCTTGTCTCCCCTTCTGCATTAATCATCGTACCTCCGTTAGTCACTGCCAAATCAGGATCCATTCTTCCACTAAATAGGGAATGATTGGTTTTGTTGATCGTTACATCCAACAACATTTCCATGGTCACATCAAAATCAATCTGATATTTATCTTTTGAAATTACGGTAACTGTAATTGTTCTCTTATCTTTTATCGGAGCATCAGCACCTGGACGTTTCCAAATACACTCGTTCTCTATCACTGCCTTTTCTCCTCCCGATTCAATGATGTCCGCTCTTAAGGAAACTATTTGTCCTCTGTCCAAACCTTCTTGCCAGTAATTCCCTTCATTTACTTTATCACATCCAAAAAACAATGAACTATGGTGCGGATAATTTCCATTACGCATCGAAGTCACACTCGCATTAGATGGTCCATTTACTGGATAAAAGAATGGGTATTTTTCATGTTCCGATAAGATATAATTTGTCAATAATCTTCCGTTATTTCGAATTTCAATTTTATCTCCAACTTTTTTTGCTGTAACTTTTGTTTGCGCTTGAATTGCTATGGAAAATAACAAAGCGACTACTAGTATTTTTTTCATTCTGTGTATTATTAATTATTTGATGTTATCGTAGCCTTCGGTGGATTCCCAAATGCTTGCCAATGCATTTCTGCTTGTTCGGCTGTCATTTCTCCATCAAAAATGAGCATACGATAATTTAAACTGTATTCTTTTTTACTTTCAATTTTCCACTCTACATGACGAATTGGACAGAACTCGAAAAATAGATCTCCTCTTCCTCCATTTCCATCAATTGGCCAAACTCTCATCGGTTCTGGAAACTCTTTATTATCTGGATATCCCATAAACAAGATTCCGCTTCTTCCTTCTTTTGTTTCAGAAGCTCCTTCTATAATGGCCCATTTTGCAGAAGTTCCATCAGCCGTTAAACGATCGTTGCCTTCTGAGGTCAAAACCGACGTATTGTCTTTATGCCATTTTTCTGTCGCTCTAAACCCAATTCCTCCACCGTAGCGGTATGCATCAAAAAGAATTCCATTTTTTAGTGGGCTTTCAATGCTTGTTGTATAGTCTACCAACCATGAGTTCTTCTCTGTTCCTAAATTCCAAATTTTTACTTCCAACTCTTCATTCAAAGCAATTCTATTCTCTTTAGTTGCTCCAAAATCTATATGCTCTTGCAACGCTGTAAATCCACTAAAAATATCGCCTTGTGCTTCATTTAAAAAGTTTTTGAATAGTACTGTTCCTTGCTCATCTCCTAAATTCCAAAAATCTACAGCACGTCCATCCACATGTGTCTTCGTCCAAGGCCCCCAAATTCCATAATGATGATAATGATCTGGCGCTTGTATTCTTGTTAACACTTCACCGCCTGGCGAGTATACTGGGTGTAAAAATCCAGATTTTTTAAATTTTTCATCAACCCCTTTTGGTGGATAGGTCATTTCGAATTGATAATTTAAAATAGGATTCTCTTTAAATGTCAATTGAAGACCTCCATCTTTTTTAAGGATTTCTATTTGCTCCGTATTATTCTTTTCTGATGTTGCAATGAGTGCAAATTGACGTGAAGTTTCTTTTGATGTAGCTCCATCAAGAATAAACCAAAGTTTGTTGTTTTTTACATCTATTTGTGAAGGTAATTGCTTTCTAACATTTTTTATAATTTCAACTAATTGAAATTCTCCTATTCCATTTTGTAATGTGGGTAAATCCAATGATACTGGACAATCCAATCGATCATATGCACCTGCGTTTACTTCAAAAGTTACAAGGTCTTGATCTTGTGTAGAACAAGATACGTTTATAATTAATAATAGTACTGATAAAATATACTTCATAAGTAGTTTTTAATAAATAATGCAATCGATTGCATATTTAAGTGTTTAGAATAGTTTTTTTTACAATGTTGCCAAATATATGTATATAATTTTAAAAGTCATAAAACCAACCTTAATTATTCAATATAAAACAAGTAACTGCTAAATACTTTCGGAAAGCATGTGTTTACTCGTTGAATCCCTAATTATTAATTCTGGATTTAAAACCTTCACTTGATCTCCTTTAACTCGTCGAGTACCATCAATTTCTTCAAACAATAAACTTGAGGCCATTCTACCCATTTCAAATCCTGGTTGATGAATGGTAGTTAGTGAAGGGGCAAAAACGGCCGACATTGGCTCATTATTAAAACCAACAAATGCAATATCTTCCGGTACATTTTTACCATTTTTCTTTAAATATTGCATTGCACTGATGGCCGTTGTATCATTAGCACTAAAAACACCATCAACTTCAGGTAAACTCAATATTTTTTGAGCACCAATAACACCATCTTTCTCCATTAATTTAGATTCGAAAATATAGTTGTCATTTAATGGAATGTTATTTTTTTCTAAGGCAGCACGATATCCTCTCCATCGATTCCTATACAACGCTAATGTCTTGGGACCAGAAAAATGAACAATGTTTTTGCATCCCTTTCGAATTAAGTGCTCTGTGGCGTCAAAACTGGCTTTAAAATCATCAATAACAACATTTGTACAGCCTTCAATATCACAAGGTCGATCAAAAAATAGTAAGGGAAAGCCTTCATTCTTATAATTTTCTAAATGATCAAAATTTGTTGTCTCCATCGAAATCGCTATCAACACCCCATCCACTCTATTTGCTAATAAGGTATCAAGCAGTTTTTTTTCTCGCTTTACAGTTTCTAATGACTGACAAATAATCACGTCATAGCCTTTATCGAAAGCCATTTCCTCAATTCCAGCGATTACAGAAGAACAAAAATGCCTGGCAATTCTAGGAACAATAACACCAATAGTTTTGGTTTTGTTTGTTCTTAACTTAGATGCCAAACTATTTCTTTGATACCCTAGTTCTTTAGATTTTTCTAAAATAATTTTTTTGGTCTTGTCGGCAATCAATGGACTATCATTTAAAGCACGCGAAACTGTAGAACTATTAAAGCCTAGGGCTTTTGAAATATCATGTATGGTTGCTTTCTTTTTTTTCCTCGTCATGTTAGTAGTTCACCAATAGCAGTGTGGTATTCCATATTTAGAATCAAACAAATGTATTGAATTAAGCACGCCTTTGCAATTAAAATTCACCCCAATAAAAAAGTTCTAACTACTTTAGATAATTAGAACTTTTATTATTACTTTGTATCTTTTACGATCCCATTCTTGAACTCTTTCTCCAAAAACCTCAATTCTCTGGTCATATCCGTATACAGAAGTCCTGGAGTATCTACTTTTATTGCGATGATTTTTTTACGCCTATAAATATTATATATTTGAATTATGGCAAAACAGAGGTATGAACTATCTACTAAATATGAGCCTATTTTTAGTAGCCACTTTTTTGATAATTCCTCTCAAATTCATTTCCATTTTTAGCGGTGATAGGTATCCTAAACTAGGATGTAATCTTTGGGTATTATATCAATTAATATAGTCTTCAAAAGATTCCAATAATTGATTAAAAGAGGTGAATTTGTTTATAAACTAAACAGAAGGTAGTTCGTGGAAAAAATATTCGATAGAATAGTGATAACGAATATTACAGGTAGTAGACATGAAACGGATGTACAAATAAAAATATAAGTTGATTAGTGGAGATTCTGTAATGGTCTTCAATTACTAATCTTATAATTTTCATACTCCTTTCTTTAACTCTCATGATAAGGTTTTTACAATCTTAGTTCCCTGAGAATATAGCAATAGGGGCATAGACAGCGCAACTATTTATTCTAACTTGACTTAATGGCCAACAAAAATATTTTCAACTAATTATGTTTTTTTAGCTCAGATAATTTCATAGTAGACAATGATATAGGAAATAATTAGCGAGTTAGTTAACGTGGCCTCGTACAGTATTATAACTTCTATTTTTAGGTGTCCGCAGAAAGTGAACTCTTACAGGGATTCGATACTTTTAATTAAAGTATTAAAATGATTTTCAATTTTGAGGTCTGTGATACCTAACATCGTTTTTCTTGGTTTCCCGCTAGTACGATGTAAATATAGGCCTGGAGAATCTGTCCACTCCATTTCATAGTCATTTGAGAGAATTGGAATATTCCCTAATTGAATATTACTAAGCGTGCATTTTATTTCACCATCTACAATGTTAAAAGTAAAATTATATTTCATATCTGAACTATTCTCAACGCCCAAAGATACAGTCGTCACCAGACTTTCAATCTGCTCTTGAATAACTATTTCATTCGAATCATTAGATAATATGATATCCTCTGGGTATTCATAGCGAGATTTGATATGGTCCATTACTTTCTTATGATTTTCTTCTGAACTGGCATCATTATCAATATATACAACATTATTCAATGTGGACAAATAACCCAGAAAACGTGTTTTTTCATTTGTTTTTGTATATTTAAATTCTTTTGATTTTACCGTTTCTTGGGCATTAATATTCAAAACGAATAACAATAATATACTAGAAATTAAGTATTGCATAGAGTTCAATTTATTGGGGTCCTATTTTTATAAATCTATTGTTTAGATTTCGTTTGATTGTAAAAATGTGTAACTTTATAAAGGTTGTCATATTGAAACCATTTTTTATCGGATGTTCTGGATGTCCACTTTTTATTATCTCCACAGAGTTTTTTCATTTGTTTTCTAAAATTAAGCGCTGTTAATTTAGAGAACTCATTGTCTTTTAATGCTAAGAAACTCAGCATTCGTCCACCTCCTTGTTTGAAATCTGTACTCTTACCAAGACCTCGTCCCAAAAGTGATGTGCTTTGACCATTTGCTGTGCTCGCTTCCGGATTTTCAAAAACAGTTAGGTATTTGCCATAATACATGGCAACATAAAAACTTTTTTTGCCCGACTTCTTTTTTAAATTTTTAGGAAGAGATAAAGTAATAATACTATTTACAGAAACTAACAAACAGTCCTCTGCTTTAATCTTTCTAGTGTCATCTCCTTTTTTCTTTCTGAATTTAAAACTTGATACTCCTTTGTTACCATAAACTCCCTTAACATCTCCCTTGATTTCAGAACCATCCGACAGCATAATAGTCCCAACTTCCCAATTGGAGTTAACCCATTTTTTAGACATCGTTGTATTTCCAGTATTGTAATATTTAGATAGATCCTGGGAATATATGGTTGATGATATTAACAGAAATAGACATAAAAAAAACTTCATAATTTTTTATTAATATATTAAACTTAAAACTCACTATTTTGATTTACAAATATATAGAAATATTCTGACTCTGTCGCATCTGTTTGAATTGAGTTATTATGGATCAGCCGTAATTATAGTTGACCCATAAACTCAGCAAAAAGTCCTATCACATCAAGTTTAAAGAGAAGTTGAAAAATTTATCTTTACTTAAAAAAGAAATGTTAAAAGGTCATTGTTTCCCAAAATCAATTATACTTCCTTTACAATATTTCGCCTCTCTAAAGGAGTTTTGTGAAGTATATTAATCACCTCATCAGCCTTAGTTTCTTTTTCAATAGCAACTATACTGCCTTTTTTACTATGTGCACCTTTGTTGGTTAAGATTGTGTAAAGTACACCATTAGATAAAAAAGTTTCATCTAGACTTAAATACTTACCTAGTATTGTCTTGATAAAGTAACTAATCCTGAGCATGTTCTTTTTGTGTCCAATCTTTAAAACCGCTAAGATGGTTTTTATAGTGATAAAAAAGAAAATTACCATTGGTTTTATAATAATCTCCAAAATGTTTGGCGCTCACAGGATGCGTATCAAGTGATATCTTTTAAAAAAGAGGCAAACTCGCTAGTTATGCGAGTACCTTTTACTACTAATTGCCAATCTCTTTTTATTATTTTCCCTGTATCAACAAGGGTCCAGCGTCTACGTTTTATGTGAAGTAATACCGATTTGCCTCTTAAAGGAAAGTCTTCAACTGTTATTTCTGGGGAGAAACCTTTGGCCCGGTATATAGCAATCATAGTATTTTTGGCTTTGGTCGGATTAGGAATTCATGAATACTATGTAAGTAAAAGAAGAGTGATATCAATCCAAGAATAGCTAGCGTGGATGAATTGATAAAAGAGCCGCAAGGATAGCTATTTTACTAAATTTTGGAACTATTGACGATACCCTTTTAGTATCTGGCAAGTAAGGGACCGTTTAGCTGTGTGTTTTGGGTTATCTCTATTTTTCTCACATAACTGAACAACTTATTTACTGTAAATAGTGTTCGTTTTTAATCCGTGAATTTTAAGGAATATAAATCGGCTTCCTTCATAATTATGCGGAGTTTAATATTTTTATGCATTAAAGAAGAAAGATTCATTTCTTCCCCCCAAGTAACTATTCGAGAAATTTCATCGCCTATCATCTTATCAGAAATATTATTTATAAAATCACCTATTGGATTATTATTTTCATCTAATATTTCAATGGTAATGTACCCTCCAGCACTTGTAGAATAATTGATTTCTAATTGATTTCCTTTAAACTGAAATGGCTTTGTAATAAAAAATCCTTTGTTGAAATTAGCATTTACCGATGAAAAACCATCCAATCTCATCTTATATAAACTGTTACGTGCAAAAACCCCCATGTATTTATCATCCAAAGGGACTACATTTAACGTAATATAATTTGACCTATTTCCCCATCTTTTTTGATCGATGCCAGGTCTTATAAAAGCCTCTTTAAATAACCTATTAAATGTAAGTCCATCTCTTGAGTTCATTATAACTATATCCGTAGAACTCCCGTTTTTAGGAAAAAACCTGGTACATAAAGCAATATAAATATGAGGAGCTCTAAAATACGGTTGTACTCCAGAGGTATATAAATGTTCTCCTTCCAGATTGGGAAATATATTTATAGGGATACTCCAATTAACAAAATCTTTAGAAGTGGTTCTTGAAAAAGATCTAAGGCCGTTGATAGACCTTCTGAAATAACAAACATATTGTTCTTCTTTCGCTGACCAAAATGCGAGATTCTGAGAATCAAATTCATAATATCTTGTATCAGCTTTAATGATCGCTTCTTTACTTCTCTTAAATGTTATTCCATCATTTGAATAAAAAGAAAAAAGGCCTCCAATATCTTTTGTGCCAGCTATCGCTCGGAATTTATATTTAGTTTTTGGGTTTAAGTCGTTAAAAGGAGTGAAATTATGACTAAAAGGAGGCTCGTAATATATATAATTTTTTATACTGTCGTTTAAAAAAGTGTATTCTTCTTTCCAATTATATCCGTCTAAACTAGTTGCACTTTTCGTTATTTCACCAGGATTCCCATCATATCCTCCACCTTTCCAAAAATCTAATTGATCTCTAAAATAAATTCTATATAGGCTATCTGTTTTAATTATAGTCTGATAATAACCGTTTGGAATGTTTGTGCTTTTTATTTCTTGAGGGTGGTTTAATTTTAATTCTAAGTCAGAAATAGTGTCTATTAGATGCTTATCAATGAATAATTCCCTTTTTGACCCTACGTTAAGAACGTTTTGGGAATAGGACTTAAAAGGAATAATTGAAAGTAAAAGAATTGTTATTATGCGTTTTTTTGTATCCATTTTTATTTCTGTAAATTAAAGCTAACGGTTCAAATGCGGAGCGTTTGGCATTAAGAGAAACCTACGTATCAAAATGCTAAATCTTTTAGTAAATATACTTATCTTAAAATTTAGCTTATTCTACCAAATGAACTATACTAGTGCTAGGTAATGGCTTTAAAATTGTTCTAGCGCTGTATTTCTTTTCTTAGAGTAAGCATTTGATGCTTTCTAAACCAAACGAAGTGTCTCGTCTTAAATATGGCTAAAAGTTAAGATTAAATTTAAGGGGTATTTTCATATACCATATCGGTTGTTTTAAAGTCTAAAGATAAATGTAACCTTACTTGATTGTATAACTTAATTGCATTTTTTATATGCGCTGTTGGTATTAGTATTTGGTAGAATTGTCGATATACAATTTTATAAATACGGAGTCAGCCAACCGAAACATATTAGCACTCCAAATATTTTTTTTTCTTTTACATAAACGAGAAAATCACGACCTCACCCACTTATATATAGTATTTAAAACTAAAAAACCCCAACTAATTAAAGTTGAGGCTTTGTCTTAGGATTGATACTATTTTTATGACCCACACATTTCACAATCATCAGGGTCATTTTGAGAAGCAATTAACATTGCTTTCAACTCTTCTGGTGTTAGTGGTTCGTCTTCTTTTTTAACTTCTTTAGAAACTGTAAACTGCGTTGCATTTACAGCAGATTTTGTTCTTAAATAATACATTCCGGTTTTTAATCCAGATTTCCATGCATAGAAATGCATCGATGTTAGTTTTGCATAATTTGCATCTTGCATAAACAAGTTCATTGATTGAGATTGATCAATAAAGTACCCTCTTTGACGCGCCATATCAATAATATCTTTCATGCTCAACTCCCAAACTGTTTTGTACAGTTCTTTTAATTCTTGTGGAATTACATCAATATGTTGAATAGATCCATTTGCACGCATGATATCTTCTTTCATCGCGTTATCCCATAAACCTAATTCTACTAAATCTTCTAACAAGTGTTTGTTTACCACAATAAACTCCCCTGATAAAACTCTTCTTGTGTAAATATTAGAAGTATATGGCTCAAATGCTTCATTGTTTCCTAGTATTTGCGATGTGGAAGCCGTAGGCATAGGAGCTACTAACAACGAGTTTCTTACACCCGTTTTCATTACTTGCTTACGCAATTTTTTCCAATCCCATCTTCCGCTTAAATCATCTTCAGAAACATTCCACATATTGAATTGGAACTCTCCTTCACTCATTGGAGAACCTTTAAATGTTGAGTATGCTCCCTTTTCTTTTGCCATCTCCATAGAAGACGTTACTGCCGCAAAATAAATAGTTTCAAAAATCTCTTGGTTCAACACCTTTGCCTCATCAGAAGTAAATGGCATTCTTAACATTATAAAAGCATCTGCCAAACCTTGAATTCCTAATCCAACCGGGCGATGACGGAAATTTGAGTTTTCTGCCTCTTTAATAGGGTAATAATTACGGTCAATTACCGTATCTAAATTTCTAGTTACTTTTTTAGTAATATCAAATAATTTTTTATGATTGAAATATTTCTTTCCTTCTTTATCTTCACTAATAAACATGGACACTGCAATAGAAGCTAAATTACATACAGCAACCTCATCTTTTGCGGTGTACTCCATAATCTCTGTACACAAATTCGAAGAACGAATAGTTCCTAAATTCTTTTGATTGGATTTACGGTTTGCCGCATCTTTATACAACATATAAGGGTTTCCGGTCTCAATTTGCGCTTCTAGGATTTTCTCCCATAATTCGCGCGCTCTAATTGTTTTACGCCCTTTTCCTACTTTTTCATACCCTTCGTATAACTTATCAAATTCGTCTCCGTAAGTATCAAATAAATGGGGACATTCATTCGGACACATCAAAGTCCATTCCCCATCTTCTTGGACTCGCTTCATAAACAAATCTGGAATCCACATTGCGTAAAATAAATCACGTGCACGCATTTCTTCTTTCCCTGTATTCTTTCTTAAATCTAAGAAATCAAATACATCTGCATGCCAAGGCTCAATATACATTGCGAACGATCCTTTACGTTTTCCGCCTCCTTGATCTACATATCTGGCCGTATCATTGTAAACTTTTAACATAGGCACAATACCATTAGAAGTACCATTTGTTCCTCTAATATAAGATCCTGTCGCTCTTACATTATGAATAGATAATCCTATTCCACCTGCAGACTGAGAAATCTTAGCGGTTTGTTTTAACGTATCGTAAATCCCATCAATACTATCGTCTTGCATTTGCAATAAGAAACATGAAGACATTTGAGGTTTTGGTGTGCCAGCGTTAAACAATGTTGGTGTTGCATGGGTAAAGAATTTTTTACTCATCAACTCATAAGTTGCAACGGCTTCATCTAAATCATTTAAATGAATTCCAATAGCGACACGCATTAACATATGTTGAGGACGCTCTGCTACCTCACCATTTATTTTTAATAAATAAGAACGCTCTAATGTTTTAAAGCCGAAATAATCATAATTGAAATCTCGATTATATATAATTGTAGAATCTAATTTTTCAGCATTTTCCTTAATTACCGCATAGGTATCATCAGCAATTAACGGTGCTTTCTTTCCCGTTCTAGGATTTACATAATAATATAAATCATCTACTACTTCAGAAAACGTTTTTTTAGTGTTCTTATGCAAGTTAGAAACAGCAATTCTAGCAGCTAGTTTGGCAAAATCTGGATGTTGTACGGTCATGGTAGCAGCTGTTTCTGCAGCAAGATTATCCAACTCTGAAGTGGTTACTCCATCATATAAACCTTCAATCACACGCATTGCCACTTTGGTTGGATCAACCAACTTATTCAATCCATAACATAACTTACGAATTCTAGCCGTAATCTTGTCGAACATTACTGGTTCTTTTCTACCGTCTCTTTTTAGTACAAACATGCCTTTTAGTTGTTTAAATTTTAGAGTCTAAGACCCAAATTAATTAGTTGATCTTTCCTTAAAGATCTTTCAATCTATAAGAAAATACATTTTGAATGTCTCCTTAAAAGGAAACGTTTATGGGGTTTTCTCTGTTAAACAGAGAGACTAATAGGTCCGATTTTAAAAGTCCGCATCAAAAGAGATGTCAACATTTCCACCAGATTTCACTCCAGCTTTTTGGTATTCAGAAACCCGTTTTTCAAAGAAATTAGTTTTCCCTTCAAGAGAAATCATTTCCATAAAATCAAATGGATTCGTTGCATTGTATACTTTATCACAACCAAACTCCAATAACAATCTATCTGTTACAAATTCTAGATATTGCGTCATTAATTTCGAATTCATACCAATTAAACTTACTGGTAAAGATTCTGTAATAAATCCACGTTCTATATCCAACGCGTTTGTAAGAATATGTGTTATTCTTTCTTTAGGAACTTTATTTACGATGTGATTATTGTGTAAATGCACAGCAAAATCACAATGTAAACCTTCATCTCTAGAAATTAACTCATTAGAAAAAGTTAACCCTGGAAGTAATCCTCTCTTTTTCATCCAAAAAATAGAACAGAAACTCCCTGAAAAGAAGATTCCCTCTACAGCAGCAAAGGCAATTAATCGCTCTGCAAAACTATCGCTATCAATCCATTTTAATGCCCAATCTGCTTTTTCTTTAATTGCAGGAAACACATCAATAGCTCTAAACAATTCGTCTTTTTCTACTTCATTCTTTACATACGTATCAATTAATAACGAATATACTTCTGAGTGAATATTCTCCATCATTATTTGAAAACCATAGAAGAACTTGGCCTCCGTATACTGAACTTCTGAAACAAAATTTTCTGCTAAATTTTCATTTACGATTCCATCAGAAGCGGCAAAAAATGCTAAAATATGCTTGATGAAATAGCGCTCATCATCCGACAATTTGTTTTCCCAATCAACAACGTCTTGATGTAAGTCA
This sequence comes from Urechidicola croceus, assembly GCA_905181865.1. Classification (GTDB taxonomy): domain Bacteria; phylum Bacteroidota; class Bacteroidia; order Flavobacteriales; family Flavobacteriaceae; genus Urechidicola; species Urechidicola croceus_A. The sequence goes on along the minus strand of CAJIZG010000005.1, from coordinate 180,832 downwards.
ATTTCTTCTGCAGTCCAAATACTTGCTTCTTGCTTTTTATACCATTCCCAAATATCTTGATGTTGAATAGGGAAGATTACAAATCTGCTTTTATTTTCTTGTAAAATAGGTTCTACTTGTGGCATTTGAACGGTGTGTTTTCTTTGAGTATTAAATTTTTTTTTTACTTCGTCTGGAATTGTAACAAATATTTAAAATATTCGTCAAATATAAAAGTCTTACTTATTCACAATAGCTGATAGTTCTTAACAAATTATCAAAAAATAGGGAAATTATCAAAACTCCATGCGTTCTCAATTAACTGATTTTTAGTGTTTTAAAAAGTTTTTCTTAAGCAAACCATTGGAGCCATTGAACTTTTTGAAAAACGTCAAAGTATGGAGTTCTCGACAATCCTTTTTTGATTTGCTCCTTTTAATGAAGTAACCAGTATTCGAATAGTCAATTTATTTCTTTCCAATCTTAAGGTATTCTTCTGCTACTTTTTCCAATTCTGCATACCAGTCTTCCCCAAACTTTCTAATTAAAGCTTGTTTTACAAATTTGTAAACTGGTACTTGTAATTCTTTTCCTAAAGTACAAGCATCGTCACAAATTTGCCACTTATGATAATTTACAGCAGAAAACTCACTGTAATCTTCTACTCTAACCGGATACAAGTGACATGAAATGGGTTTTTTCCAAGATATCTCTCCCTGATTATACGCCTCTTCTATTCCACACATAGCGGTATTTTTTTCATCAAAAGTAACATAGGCGCAATCTTTACCATCAATAAGGGTAGTTTCATGTTCACCGTCTGAAGTCGTAAATAATCCTTGCTCTTCTATTGCCTTTATTCCCTCTGGCCTTAAAAACGGTTTTACTTTTGGATAAATATCCATTAAAATTTTTAATTCGCTCTCTTCAAGTGGCGCTCCGGCATCACCATCTACACAACAAGCCCCTTTGCATGCAGATAAATTACAGACAAAATCTTTGTCAATTATCTCCTCCGAAATAAGTGTTTTTCCTAGTTGAATCATATGGCGAAAATACAATTATTAATTGCGTATTTTTGTATTTTTAAACGATAAAAAATCTATTTATTCTCGTTTAGAATTTTAAAAATAGCACTCATTATGAAATTTGATTTCAAGGAAATATTAATAACTTTTATGGTTTTATTTGCCGTAATAGATATTATTGAAAACACGCCATTCATTATAGATTTAAGGAAGAAAGTTGGACATATTCAATCCAAAAAATCTGCCATAACATCTGGTATTATTATGATCGTGTTTTTATTCTTAGGAAAGAGTTTACTTTCGATAATTGGAATTGACGCAAATTCGTTTGAAGTTTTAGGCGTTTTTATTTTATTTTATATTGCCTTAAAAATGATCCTAGTAATTACTTTATACAAGGATGAAGATGATCCTGTTAAGATCTCTGTTTTTCCCTTAGCCTTTCCATTAATTGCTGGGCCTGGGAGTTTAACGACTTTACTCTCGTTAAGAGCAGAATATAATTATTACTGTGTTTTTAAACGTTATTCTGATTTACATCGTTTTAAAACGTCTATCAAAATTGAAAGAATTTTAGGCCCTATTGGAATAAATATTATTCGCAAAGTGTTTGGAGTTATTTTACTAGCAATCGCTGTTAAATTGTTTGCAACTACTATTAAATAATTATTTTAAGTCATAGTACCATGTTTGATGTATTGATTATAGGAGGAGGAGTTTCTGGGATGTCTAGTGCTTTAATGCTGGGTTCGGCAAGAACTCAAGAATATGCTAAAGATAAGAAAATTGGGATACTTCTTCATCAAAGATCTTCATCTCTACAAAACGCAATATTCAATAATGTACTTGGACTAAAACCTAATACAACTGGAGCTTCTATTCTCAAAAATGGTAAAAAACACTTAAAAGAAGCATACCCTCATGTATCACAGATTGACTTTGAAAAAGTTCTGAAAATTGAAAAAAAATTAGATTATATTATCGTATACTCTAATAAAAACATATACTACGCAAAGAATATTATAATTGCTGTTGGTCCAAAAAATTTCAATATTAAAGGGCTTGAAAAGTATGAAGAATTACATGCTCATATTCCACCTGAAAAAAATAGAACCCAATTAAAAAACAACAATTACCTTGTTGAAAACGGTGTTTATGTTACAGGTGTAATAGCCGGACTGCGGAGTCAATTTGCCATTGCTTTAGGAAGTGGTACTCAAGTTGCCACAGATATTATGAGTTTGTGGAACAACGGCAAACCTGTTAAAGTACATGATTCTACAATTCTTAGATAATATACACATTAATCGCGCTTTTAAAATGCAAAAACGCGAGTACTTTATTAGTATTGGCGTTTTTGTATAAGTATGCTAGATTCAATTAAGCCTAATCTTTCTCTGAATAAATTACTTCTAACTTGACTCTTTTATCTATAACCTCAGAATTACTCCCATGAACTATAATTCCCTTGGGCGTCCAACTATAATCCTTAACTTTTATATCTAACAATTGTGTTGGAATGTCAGAAATATTAAAAACTTTTAATGCCAATTGCGTTAATTCAATGGGGTCAATATCATCTAAAATATCCGCTATATAATTAGTAATCTTAAACTTATAACGAATAGGGATTCCAGCATCGTCTCGTTCCAAATCTCCTCCAAAAACATCAAGACCTTCCATTAATACGTCTCCAATATGCGTTTCATTTTCATAGTTATATAAATACAATCTTTCTGGAATCACCTCAAGATCTGCTGTGTCATCAATATAAAAAATTAAATTCGCCTCATTAATCAACCAATTATTCGCTCTCAATTCCTCCAAGTCTTCATCTACAAAAAGGTCAATCAAAGCAATCGATCCAGCCGCGCCATTCAAAAATAATCGTTCATCTCCGTTTATGACATCTGGATTATCAATTGCTGTTTGTGCTCTTGAACCTTCATATTCTCTCAGGTAGGTGTTGCTTATAACTCCTCCAAAAGCAAACGTTGCCGTTTGTGTCGTTCTAACATCACTTACTGAATTGGTATAATATAAATTCATACTCGCATTAGACATCGCTAATGACATTATACTCGGCTCATCAGCAGCACTTATCTTAGATGCCTCTAAATACAAACCGTTAAAAAAGGTAACAAACGCAGCTGAACTTGTAAATGCCTCTGGATGTGTAAAAAAGTTATCTGTAAAATACACTTTATCAAGTGGAAGTTTAATAGAGGGGCTCGAAATTGAACTCTTAATTGTATCAATCTGATATGTATTAGTCGCTTCGTCGAGAATGATTTCCTTTCTATGAATATACAATACCGTGTCATTCTTATTAGGTTTAAAAGAACCCTCAAACAAAGGAATCTCATTAAACAAATACGTTTCATCAGAATAATAATCCAAATTTATCTGAGGACTGGAAGGGTCTAGCGTATTTAAAAAAGTTTCTAACTCATGTACACTAAGCGTATACTCAACATCCTGATTCCCATATATTGAATCCAATTCCCAATTTGGAGATCCGTCTGAATTATCCACTTCACTTCTTGTAGCTTGATATGGAATATTCAATATTACAGAATCAATTGCGGGATCTATACCAAAATCGAGTGAAGAAAAGAACGTCAATTGACCAGCTAAACCTGCATTTATTTGCCCAAAATCATCGTTTTTATAGACTCCTAACAGATACTGTCCTAAACTATTTGCTTTAACTTCTAAATCATTTTGGCTGTAACTTATTATATCAAAATTCTGTTCATTTATATCAAACAAACCTCTATCCACAATTCCTACACCTACATCTTCAATATCACCTTCGCATGCTATAATAGCAACTATAAACAGTAATGGCATTGCTATTACTTTAATAGCTTTCATAACTTTTGTAAACATAAATAGGGGCGTTTTTATTGTAAAACTTCTGATTGATAAAAATTCAAATAAGCATCTTCGAAGTTTTCAGGAGATTGAAAATCTAAAAGAGGTTTATCTAAAGATTTTGCATACTCTAATAATTCTGAATCTACATCTTCGCTTGCGGCAATTATTGCATCTGAATTTTCTATGGCAATTTTTAGAAGATTAGAATAATTTGGTGTTTCTATAGAATCTAATTTTTCAATATCAATATTGTCAAACTTAACTTTACCTTGAAGCCCCTGATCTAAAGTCCCTTCAAAACTATTACTGTAAAGTGAAGTCACGATTTTACTATTTTCAAAAAGCGCATCGTCCTTATAGTATTGTTTCAAATAAATTGGTAACAACGACGCCATCCATCCATGTACGTGAATAATATCTGGTGCCCAATTTAATTTCTTTACCGTCTCAACAACACCTTTTACAAAAAATATCATACGCTCGTCATTGTCATCAAATAATTCACCCGTATTATCCGCAAAAACAGCTTTACGCTTAAAATATTCATCATTATCAATAAAGTACACTTGCATTCGTTCCTTAGGAATAGAAGCCACTTTAATAATTAACGGCATATCAATATCATTAATGATCAAATTCATTCCAGATAATCTAATGACCTCATGCAATTGATGTCTTCGTTCATTAATCACACCAAATCTAGGCATAAAAATTCTCGTTTGCCCTCCTTTTCCGTGTACCATCTTTGCCGAATCAAACGACATTCTAGACATTTCCGTTTCTGGCAAATAAGGAACCACTTCTGAAGAAACACACAATACTCTCTTATCTTTCATTATTTAGTATGAATTAATTTTGTGCAAAAATACGAAAATTAAAGTAGAATTTACTCGTAAAAGAGTAAGTTTGCAAGCGTTTTAACAGTAATTAACAGAATATAATGTTGGTTTTTAATAATATAGAAAAATTACAACAGCATTTATCTACAATATACGTTGAAAATCAGATTGGTTTCGTTCCTACCATGGGGGCACTACATCAAGGTCATTTGTCGTTAATTGCGCAGAGTCAATTGAAAAACGACATTACGATAGTCAGTATTTTTATAAACCCAACTCAATTCAACAACATTGAAGATCTAGAAAAATACCCAAGACATTTAGAAAGCGATCTTAAACAGTTAGAATCTATAAATTGTGATATTGTTTTCACTCCAAATGCTAATGATATATACAATAATTCTATAATTGCTTCGCGTTTCAATTTTGACGGACTAGAATATCAAATGGAAGGTGCTTTTAGAGAAGGCCATTTTGATGGTGTTGGCACTATTGTTAAAAGATTATTTGAAATTATACAACCGAATAATGCGTATTTCGGAGAAAAAGATTTTCAACAACTTCAAATAATTAAAGCACTTGTAAAACAAAACCTATTCGAGATAAACATTCAAGCATGTGAAATCTATAGAGAAAAAGATGGGTTAGCCATGAGTTCTCGAAATACAAGACTTTCATCAACCCAAAGAAAAGAAGTTCCACTAATTTATAAAACCATATTAAGGGTAAAAGAACTGTTTAAGGCTGAATCGTATAGCAACATTCAATCTTGGGTTTCCAACCAATTTGAAGACAATCCAATTCTTTCATTAGACTATTTTGAAATCACTGATGAATCCACACTTCGAACAATAAAATCTAAAGAAATAGATAAAAAATATCGCGCATTTATTGCAATTAATGTAGGTGATATTCGACTGATCGATAATATTAGTTTATAATTTCAATTTCAATAAAAATACCTAATTTTGCAGTATGCAAGTAACTGTAGTAAAATCTAAAATTCACAGGGTTAAAGTAACCGGGGCTGATCTTAATTATATTGGTAGTGTAACTATTGATAAAGATTTAATGGATGCAGCAAATATTATAGAAGGTGAAAAAGTTCAAATTGTCGACAATAACAATGGAGAACGACTAGAAACTTATGTCATTCCAGGAGAGCAAGGAAGCGGTGAAATCACATTAAATGGCGCTGCTGCTCGTAAAGTTTCTGTTGGAGATGTTCTAATCATTATTGCGTATGGGATATTAGAAATTGAAGAGGCAAAAAAGTTCAAACCAGCCTTAGTTTTTCCTAATGAAGAAACTAACCTTTTGCACTAGTCTTGAAAAAACAAATTAGAAAAATACTCATAACAACTCTCCCAATAGCCTTCGGAGTTTTTTTAATATGGAACTTTCTTTCCAAACTATCTCCTGCCGACAAGGAGGATGTTTTAAACTCTTTTAGAACGGCCAATTATTTTTGGGTTCTTATTTCTCTTTTCTTCGGAATTTTAAGCCACTTGTCTCGAGCCTATCGCTGGAAATTCATGCTAGAACCAATGGGTTACAAGCCAAAATTTCACAATTTGATCTTAACTGTATTAATATCTTATTTAGTAAACTTAGTATTTCAACGAGCCGGAGATGTAGCAAGAGCAACAGCTATTTCTAAATATGAGAAAATTCCTCTACAAAAATCTCTAGGTACTATAGTTGCAGAAAGAATTGCAGATGTTATCATGCTGTTTTCAATTATAGGTATTGCGTTTTTCCTTCAAGCAAATCTGATCAAAAAAAGTTTAATTAAGGACGATTCCGACCCCACAGAGACTATTATTCTTTTGATAATTTTAGGCGTACTCGGATTAATTGGATATTATTTTTTGAAAAAATCCACCAAACCCATTGCAATAAAAATTAATTCTTTTATATCTGGACTTATAGAAGGCGCTAAAAGCATCTTCAAAATGAAAAGTAAATGGGCTTTTATTTTCCACACTTTCTTCATTTGGATTATGTATATATTAATGTTTTATTCTGTAACATTCGCGCTGCCTGAAACTTCAAACCTTCCATTTGGTGCTATTATCGTTGGATTCGTGATTGGCGGAATTAGTATGGCATTAACCAATGGCGGGCTTGGTTACTATCCTATTTTTGTTGGACAAGTTTTAATTCTTTATGGAATTTCCGAGAATCCTGCAAATGCTTTTGGTTGGATTATGTGGACTGCACAAACTTTGATGGTTCTTGTTTTTGGCGGTTTCTCTTTTTTATTACTTCCAATCCTAAACAAAGAGAAATAATTTCTTTTCTTTGTGACTAAATCTTCTTTTATGGCTAAAACCAAAACTACTTTTTTTTGTCAAAATTGTGGAACACAATATGCAAAATGGATGGGGCAATGTTCCTCCTGTAACGAATGGAATACAATTGTAGAAGAAATCATTCAGAAAGAAGAAAAACGGGAGTGGAAACAATCTAATACTTCTAAAAAGACGACCAAAGCTCTTCAAATAAAAGATATAATACTAAATGAAGAAGATAGAATTGACACCAAAAATAATGAGCTCAATCGCGTTTTGGGTGGAGGAATTGTTCCTGGATCTTTAATTCTTCTTGGTGGAGAGCCTGGCATTGGAAAATCGACACTTTCTCTTCAAATAGCATTGTCAACTCAGAAGAGAATTCTATATATTTCTGGTGAAGAAAGTCAGAGTCAAATTAAAATGCGCGCCGAAAGACTGTCTGACAAGAATCCTAATTGCTTAATCCTAACAGAAACGAAGACTCAATATATATTTAGATGTATCGAGGAAGTCGAACCCGATATTGTAATAGTAGATTCCATACAAACCTTGCACACGAACACTATTGAAGCTTCTCCAGGAAGTATTTCCCAGATTCGAGAAACCGCAGCAGAATTAATTAAATTTGCCAAAGAAAGTGCTACCCCAGTTCTTTTAATTGGGCATATTACTAAAGATGGGCATATTGCTGGTCCAAAAATATTAGAGCATATGGTAGATGTTGTACTTCAATTTGAAGGAGATCGAAATCACACCTATCGCATTTTACGCGCTCAAAAAAACCGATTTGGAGCCACCTCTGAAATCGGAATATATGAAATGCTAAGTACAGGCCTAAGAGAAGTAGAAAACCCTTCTGAAATCCTAATTTCACATAAAGAAGAATCTTTAAGTGGCACTGCTATTTCTGCTACCTTAGAAGGGCTTCGACCGTTAATGATAGAAGTTCAAGCGTTGGTAAGTACGGCGGTTTATGGGACTCCTCAAAGATCTGCTACAGGGTACAACCTAAAACGATTAAATATGCTTTTAGCCGTTCTAGAAAAACGCGCGGGATTTCGATTAGGAGCAAAAGATGTGTTTTTAAATATTACGGGGGGAATTAATGTAGACGACCCAGCAATTGACTTAGCTGTTATTTCTGCAATTTTATCATCAAATGAAGATGAGGCTATTCCACAAAATTATTGCTTCGCTGCAGAAATTGGTCTCGCTGGAGAAATTCGCCCTATAAATAGAGTAGAGCAGCGAATATTAGAAGCAGAAAAGCTTGGGTTTAAAAAAATATTTATTTCTAAATTCAATAAAATGAGTACCACCCGATTTAATATTGACGTTGTATTAATCTCAAAAATTGAAGATCTTCTTCAAATCCTTTTCGCGTAAAAAAGGGGCATCCGTTGGACAACCCTTTCAAAATATTTTAAATTTTATCTATTTTTTATTAACCCCTACAATATACCTTTCTAGCGCCATTGTCATAGAAGGTACTTCTGGTGTAGGTACTTTAATATTGCAATCCAGACCCGCTTTTTCAGCAGCTTCAACCGTAGAATTACCAAACACTGCAATCCTTGTCTTATTTTGTTTAAACTCAGGAAAATTCTTAAACAATGAATCTATTCCTGAAGGACTAAAGAAAACAAGAATATCATAAAATACATTCTCTAAATCAGATAAGTCACTTACAACAGTCTTGTAAAATACTGCTTTCTCCCAATTAACTTTTAACGCATCTAATTCTTCTGGAATCAACGCTTTTAATTTATCTGAACAAGGAAGTAAAAATATCTCTTCTTTATGTTTCTTAATTAGTTTTGTGAGATCTTGAAACGTCTTTTTACCAACATAAATTTTACGCTTTCTATACACAACGTATTTCTGTAAGTAATATGCTATCGCCTCAGATTCACAAAAATATTTCAAAGCATCTGGCACTTTAAATCGCATATCTTCAGCAATTCTAAAAAAATGATCTACAGCATTTCTACTTGTAAAAATAACAGCCGAAAAACTGCTTAAATCAATCTTCTGCTGTCTCACTTCTTTTGCCGACGCTCCTTCTACATGAATAAAAGATCTAAAGTCTATCTTAACTTTTTGCTTATCGGCTAATTCAAAGTATGGGGAATTTTCTGATTTAGGGGCTGGTTGGGAAACCAGAATAGTTTTCACTTTCATACGTTTTCACTTTTAATAGAGTTACCTAAAAACATCCTAAATAATTTCTCTCTTAATGAATCATTATTTTGTGAAGGATGTCCTATCAAACATTGTAATAATTAATTTTAAAATTAACAACAATGGCGCAATTTCAAGGGCACAAAGGTACAATATAAAATAAAATAAACCGCTCAACATCATGTTTTTATTGTTTTTTACCACAAATGCCTATCTCGCAATCAATAATACACCTAATAGGAAAAGTGTTGATTAAAAAAACAATAAATTATACTTATTTACATAAAAAATTATAATAAGTAATGGAAAAATAAATACAGAAACAGCAAATAAGTAGGTGATTTTAACGAAAACAATTGACTTATGTAATTTCCTTAATTGAAAAAGCGTTGCTAATAAGACTCCAACTAAATACCTTATTAGAAAAAACAAACCTAAAAGCCCAACAATCTTTAAAAAAATAGGTGACTATTATGGCTAATTAAATTTGGATAAAAAAATTGAAAAAAAATACCAATTAGGGAGAAAACAAGAAGTTGAATAACAAATAAGATCGCATTAAACCCGTTAAAGATTAAATTATTATCCTTGCCAAACCTCACCAAATAACGTTTTGTAAAAAAACCTAAAACCAATTGAAACAAGCGCTCTTTATAAATATAATTTGCAATTGCAATCAGTAATAATATTAATAAAAGTAAAGCAGGTATCCAGTCGCTTTTAATAAAAAAATTGAAACTCATTAAAAATATTTAAGCATTGTAACTGAAAAAATCTTACTACAACATTAGGAATAAAAAACAGTATCTTTGTGCTTCAATAAAAATATATGTCGGACACCTTAGTCATCATTCCTACTTATAACGAAAGAGAAAATATTGAGTTAATTATAAGAGCTGTTTTATCTCAAAAAAAGGATTTTGAAATTCTTGTCGTAGACGACAATTCTCCCGATAAAACTTCTGACATCGTAAAATCACTCATCCTTGAATTTCCAAATCGTGTTCATTTAGAAGTTAGAAAAGAAAAAAACGGATTAGGAGTTGCATATATCCACGGATTTAAATGGGCGCTAAAAAGAGATTATAAATACATCATGGAGATGGATGCCGATTTCTCTCACAATCCAAATGATTTAATTCGCTTATACGATCAATGTGCATTTAATGATGCCGACGTTGCTATAGGCTCTAGGTATTTAAAAGGAGAAATAAATGTTGCAAATTGGGATATCAAACGAATTTTATTGTCATATTTAGCTTCTCAATATGTTAAAATTATCACAGGAATTCCGGTAAAAGATACTACCGCAGGCTTTGTTTGTTATAAAAGTAAAGTCTTAGAGGCTATAGCGTTAGACGAAATTCATTCAATTGGATATGCTTTTCAAATTGAATTGAAATTTAAAGCTTGGAAACGAAAATTTAATATAAAAGAGGTCTCCATAATATTTACGGATAGGGTTAGAGGGAAATCAAAAATGAACGGATCTATCATTTCTGAAGCCATTTTTGGGGTTTTAAAAATGAGAATTAAGGGATTGCCAAACAAATAAAATAATGACTAAAATATTAATAAAAAATGCTCAAATTGTAAATGAAAATAAAATTTTCAAAAGTGATCTTCTCATAGAAGATCAATTCATTTCAAAAATTCAAGGTGCCATTGTTCCCGATTCTAAAACTCTAGTCATAGATGCTGAAGGTAGTTTATTACTTCCCGGCGTTATTGATGATCAAGTACATTTTAGAGACCCTGGACTAACTCACAAGGCAACTATTGCAACGGAAAGCAAGGCAGCCATTGCAGGAGGTATTACCTCTTTTATTGAAATGCCCAATACAGTTCCTCAAGCAACTACTCAAAACCTTCTTGAAGATAAATTTCAAATAGCCAAAGAAACATCTTATGCTAATTACTCTTTTATGTTTGGTGGTACCAATGATAATTTAGAAGAGTTGCTCAAAACAAACCCAAAAAATGTCGCTGGAATAAAATTGTTTTTAGGATCTTCAACAGGAAATATGCTTGTTGATAACGAAGACGTATTGGAAAAAATATTTTCATCTACAGACATGCTGATTTCAGTTCACTGTGAAGATGAAAAGACAATTAAAAAAAATTTTAAAGAGCAATTTGATAAATATGGTGATGATATTCCTATAAATCTACACCATAAAATTAGAAGTGAAGAAGCGTGTTATTTATCATCTTCAAAGGCAATTGCATTAGCAAAAAAAACAGGTGCAAGACTCCATGTATTTCATCTTTCAACAGCAAAAGAAACGCGTTTATTCGACAACTCAATTCCGCTTGAAGAGAAAAAAATTACGGCTGAGGTCTGTATTCATCATCTGTGGTTTGAAGAATCTGATTATGATAAAAAAGGAGCCCTAATTAAATGGAATCCTGCTGTTAAAACGGCAAAAGATCGAGCCGGATTGTGGGAAGCTCTTTTAGATGACCGTATTGATGTAATTGCCACAGACCATGCACCTCATACCCTGGAAGAAAAACAGAATCCATATGCCAAGGCACCGAGCGGCGGGCCACTAGTGCAACATGCACTTAATGCCATGATTGAGAAACACAAGGAAGGTGTTATTTCTCTCGAAAAAATCGTTGAAAAAATGTGTCATAATCCAGCAAAATTATTTCAGGTAAAGAACCGTGGATTTATAAAAGAAGGCTTTTTTGCTGATTTAGTCTTAGTCAATCCTAATAGCTCTTGGACTGTTAAAAAAGATAACATTTTATATAAATGCGGATGGTCACCATTTGAAGGTGTTCAATTTAATTCAAAAATAACTCATACCTTTGTCAATGGAACTTTAATGTTCGACCAAGGCGCCTTTAACGAGACAACAAAAGGTGAACGTTTGTTGTTTAATCGATAAAATGAGCCTGTTAAACAATTTTTAAATTAAAAATGAATGCTTGCCAAAGGTATCTGATTAATAAAAGAATAAATCTATCCAGATGAATAAAATAATCTCTTTTACAATTATATTTACCCTGGTTTTATCTTGTACCAGCAATACCATTTATAAAAAACCAGACAATTTGATTGAAAAGGAATTGATGGTTGAATTAATAATACAAATACAACTTGCAAACGGGGCTCGAAGTTCCAAAAATAAAAATGGCGTAAGAAAAATTGAATATATGTCCGTAGTTTATAAAAACTTTGGCATAGACAGTGTTCGCTTTGCTGAAAGTAATCTATACTACTCAAGTAAAATAGATGAATACGCAGATATCTTTCAAGAAGTGAAACATAATTTAAACGCTTTGAAGGAAGAACATGAAGCGCTAAAAGAAATTCAAGATTCTATAAAACGTATGGAGAGAAAAGAAATTCGTGAGAAAAATATAATTAATCGTAAAAAAAACGAGTTACTTCAGCCTAGAGGAGTGACAGAAAGTAACGAATAGACCTATTAAAAATTTGCACAGACTCTTTCTATGACGTTGCTAATTGGATTAAATACTAGTCCAATACTTGATTTAATTTTAGCATTAGAAAATTCAGATACCCTATGAATAGATTTTGAGGTATGCTTAGTTAACAATGGTTCATTGCCTTTAAGGCCTGATAAAACGGCTACAACTCTCCAAGAAATTTCACTCAGAAACTTCGAAATTTTGATATTCGGCTCCTTTTTACCAAAGGACTTCGCTATTTCAGAAAAAACAGCACGATAACTTAAGTTTTCTGAAACCAATATAAAACGTTCATTTTTAATGGAACCATCCATCAACATAATCATGGATTTAACAACATCTTGCACGTCTACATAACCAGTAACTCCTTCAGTATAATATTTAATCCCGCTATGAACTTTTGAAAATATTTTACTCGAGCCAGAATTCCAAAATCCTTCTCCTAAAATAAATCCTGGATTTATAATTACCGCATCTAACCCTTCTTGAGTGCCACGCCACACTTCCATTTCAGCACCATACTTAGTTATCGCATATCCATAATTACTGCTTTCTATATTCCATTCTGATGATTCATCAATAGTTTGATTCTCTATAGATCTCCCAACGGTCGCCACAGAACTCACATAACAGATTTTCCTTACTCCTGAGGCTATCGAAAAATTTACAATATTTGCGGTACCCTCAATATTAATCTTGCGCATATCTTTATAGCGCTTCGGGTGGAAAGAAATCATTGCTGCAACATGATATACATAATTCACATTTTCAAAAACAGGCTCTAAAGAATTAATATCCGTTATGTCTGCCTCTACCCATTCAATTTTTGAAAAATATGGGGATATATCGTCAAAGTAATAAGAGAAAACTTGTTGAACTGATTTTAAGTTACTGCTTTTTCTGAGGATTGCCCTAATTTTATCCTCTCTTTTGGTCAACTGAACCAACAAATGCGCCCCTACTAAACCAGTACCTCCTGTTACTAAAATCATTCAACGAAAATATAAAATAAGAGTGAATAAGGCAAAAGTTTAAAGGTGAAAGACCAAAGGCTCCTCTTGAACAATCTAGAGAAAATAATTATTTATAAACCCCGTTAGTTCTGCATTGATTTTTATCTTTGCCAAAATTATTTTTTAGGATGAAAAATTTTGTTACAGAATTAAAATGGCGTGGATTATTACACGACATCATGCCGGGAACCGAAGAACAACTTGCAAAAGAAAAAACAGCCGCCTATATAGGCTTTGATCCAACTGCAGACTCTTTACACATTGGAAGTTTAGTTCAAATTTTTATCCTAAAGCATTTTCAACTATGCGGACATAAACCTATTGCCTTGGTCGGTGGTGCCACTGGTATGGTAGGGGATCCTTCTGGAAAGTCTGCAGAGCGTAATTTATTGAACGAAGAAACTTTAAACAAAAATATTTCCGGTGTAAAATCGCAATTAGAGCGTTACTTAGATTTTGGAACCGATGAAAACAGTGCCGAAATGGTAAATAATTATGATTGGATGAAAGACATTTCCTTGATCGATTTTGTTAGAGACACTGGTAAGCACATTACTGTAAATTACATGATGGCCAAAGATTCTGTTAAAAAAAGAATCACTGGAGAACATACAGAGGGAATGAGTTTTACAGAATTTACATACCAATTATTTCAAGGCTACGATTTTTATCATTTATACAAAGAAAAAAACTGCTTGCTACAAATGGGTGGTTCCGATCAATGGGGAAATATTACTACTGGTACAGAATTAATACGTAGAAAAGCTCAAGGTAAAGCTTATGCCATCACAGTTCCTTTAGTTACAAAAGCAGACGGAACTAAATTTGGGAAAACTGAAGGCGGTAATGTGTGGCTGGATGCCAACAGAACTTCACCTTATAAATTCTATCAATATTGGTTGAATTCATCAGATGCCGATGCTGAAAAGTATATTAAAATATTTACATTTTTAGATCAAGAAACTATTGAAAATTTAACTGCAGAACATAAAGAAGCGCCACATTTAAGATTACTTCAAAAGAAAATTGGAGAGCAGGTAACTATGCTTACGCATGGCAAAGAAGCTTATGACAACGCCATTAAAGCATCAACTATTTTGTTTGGAAAATCAACTTCTGATGATTTAAAAAGTTTGGATGAACAGACATTTTTAGATGTATTTGAAGGAGTTCCTCAAGCGAGTATTGCAAAATATCAAATTGAAAACGGCTTCGAAATCGTGCCTGCTTTTGCAGAAACTGGATTCTTAAAGTCAAACGGAGAAGCGCGTAGAGCCTTAAAAGAAAACTCTATTTCTGTAAACAAAACGAAAGTGAAAGAAGATTTTGTCATTACACCCAGTGATTTAATTGCAGATAAATACGTGTTATTACAAAGAGGTAAAAAGAGTTATTTTTTATTGAAGGTGGAGTAATTCAATTATTCTCTTGGTAACTTCTTCAAAACTACTGGTAAAAGCCGTTCAACAAATTTCTTGTAAGCGAATTTGGAAAGGTGTAAATTATCACTTGCAACTAGCTTAGGGTTTTCAATTCCTTCTCTCGAAATATCGGTAATATCTAAATATGTTATTCCTTTGGCTAAGCAATACTGACTAGTAAATAAGTTGTACCTGTCTATATCTTTGCTAATCACTTCACTTTGATTACCAAATGGGGTATATGCATAGTCAGGAATAGATAAAACAATTACGCTGGTTTCATCATTATTTGCTGATATAATAGTTTTTTCAATCAAATCTTCAAATTCCTTCTTAAAAACGGAAAATTGTATCCCTTGATATTGATTGTTCACACCAATTAACAAGGTAACCAAGTCGTAGTCATTTAATAACTTATTCGTTTCATATCCCTTTATTAAATCTGCCGTTGTCCAACCATTAGTTGCCAAAATATCTAGTTCAATTTTCATGTCACTTCCCAACATTGATATTAAATTGGATCTCAATTGCTCTGGGTAACTGCAAGTCTCGCATACACTGGTCCCGATCGTATAACTATCACCTAGTGACAATAGTTTTAGGTCTTTTTTTATTTCTCCTTCTTGATCAACTACCTCTGTGTCAAAATCAACATCTAAATCTGTTGTTTCTGAAACACTATCTATACTTATTATATTTTCATCTTTATAACAACCATAAATTACAATTAATAAAAAAAGAATAAGTACAATATGTTTTTTCATCAGATCATAAAATAAGCAACTATAAAAAAGTCGCTTTTAGCCCCATTTAATTACATGTGCTAAAGTAAACATAAGATTAGGCGACATTTAAATCCGCCTTCAACTGAAAGATCGAACCATTTTCTGTAATTAAAACTAAAAAAATAGAACAATTTCCTATTCAGAATCTGTGTGCTCTGCAGGTACTTCGTCTTTTATTTTAATAGCTTCCGTTTCAGCACTTGGAAATGGTATTTCCAATTCTGTAAGTAACTTTAACGTTTGTTTATAAGCTTTATTTGCTTGTTGGTTGGAATATTCTGTAATAAACTGTATCGCCTCTTCTGGACTCGACTTATATTTTTTTAATGCCTCTTTTTCAAATTTTTCTTGTGCTTTAAAAAGTGCAGTTTCCATTTTTATTTTCTTTTTATAAGCAATAGGATGCTTCTTAACATAATCTAGATTTACATTTGCAGAGAGTACTTCAAAGTTCCAATAGGCGAGATCTTTACTCATGACATGAATATCCGATGGAGGTGTATAATGGTCTTGTATAGAATTGAAAAATCCTTTTTTCGCATAATTTTCGGGAACCTCAGTAACTCCACAATACCAAGGAATAAAAGGCTGCACATCACATCGTCTAGGAGCCAACCACATCACTGTACCTATTTCTATAGGCATCGAAGGACGTGATTCTACGACAAAACTATAAATCGTTCCGCCATTACAAATCATGCCCTCATTCATCTCATAAGGATTTCCTATTGTACAACTTTTTGTTTTATCCATTCCAACCATCCCTTGGCTATGTCCTGCCAAAAGATCCATTAATTTTTGTTTGGTCACTTTATTTTTAGGCTTAAATGAGAAAGGAAAATTATCATCTCTACTATAGTCCATTCCTAAAGAACTGTATGCCGACCATGCTCTTCCTGTATTCCCTTTGTTCTTTAATGCCCCATTAGAGGCGTATGCTTCTCTAAAATTAAACTTTCCGTTTAATATTGCGTTATACCATCCCTTCTGCTCAGCATATGAAATTAGATCTGGAGAGCCCAAGAAATTATCGCTATCTTGCAAATCCATCTCCGCAATCGGATAATAGTTAGGTAATATCATAACCTCATCGTCTGGTACACGAGCCGCAGCCCATCGTCTCCCTTTGACAGCCGAAAAAACCCATGCCTCTTCCCTGTCAGAAATACAATAGGATCTTCCAGAACCTCTATATCCTAGTTTCTCCATTAGACTTCCAGCAATTTCTACTGCTTCTCTAGCTGTTTTCGCTCGTTGGGCCATAATAAGTCGTAAATCATACAATATACCACCCTGAGTAACATCGGTTTCTGTTTCTTTAGATCCACAAAAGTTAGAACCAATAGTAACACCGAATTCATTCATAAAACTATCTGAAACTTCCATTCCAGGAACTTCCATCCAAAGATATTTATTTGTTGTAGACACCTCAGGTATTATCGCTCCATGTTGCAAAGTGAGTTCTGCTCCTCTAGGATGATTCTTTCTTGGAACAACATAATAGTTGACCAATTGAAATCCGTCATCATCATTATGCCCATAAAGTAACGTTCCTTCAACAGAGGCATCCTTCCCAACAAGTACTGAGAAACAATTATATTCTGAAGGTAAAATCTCTTGACTAAAACAGGTAAGAAAAGGAATAAGTACGAATAAAGTTGTGAGTTTTTTAATGGGTGAATTTCTCATATTGTTATGTCTAACCGATTATCTTATTTCAAGGAGCAAAACTAATTCATTAAAAATTTATACCCAAAAGTAATTAGCTTAAATACAGATACTATTTTATTCTATAAAATTTTATTCCTTGTCATGAATCCTTAATTATAAGATTGTTAACCCTAATAAAGACATTACAAATTGATTTTAAATAATTTCACTCTAAGTGAATTTTTTATACTATTAATAAAAATATTAACCAGGGCAAACGCATTAAAAAACTTTTTATTTTCTAGGTTTTACTTTGAACTAATTCATTGTTAATCAGTCACTAATCTGTTGTTTTTTACAATTAAAAATTGTATATTATATTGATAATCAATACGTTATTAATTTTGAATACAACAAACAAATTAAAGACTATTTTTGGTCAAATACCTGACTTTAGACGTTCACACAAGCAACTTTATGATTTAGAAAGCATCCTTCTTATCGGTATTATTTCAGTGATTTGTGGGGCTGATTCTTGGAATGAAATGGAAAACTATGCTTGTTCAAAAGAAGATTTCTTGCGTTCATTCCTTGACTTACCAAATGGAATTCCATCCCACGACACATTTAATCGAGTATTTTCCAATATTGACAGTAATCATTTTGAGACTTGTTTTATAGAGTGGGTTAGCATTTTGGCTCAACTTAAACCCAAAGAAATCATCGCTATAGATGGTAAAACAATTAGAGGTGCCAAAGCCAGTGGTAAAAAATCTCCAGTTCATATGGTTAGTGCTTGGGCAAATGATAATAATATGGTTTTAGGTCAAGTAAAAGTCTCTGAAAAATCAAATGAAATTACAGCAATACCAAAGTTGTTAGAAGTTCTGTCGATAAAAGATACTATCGTGACCATTGATGCTATGGGATGTCAAACAGATATAGCAGAAAGAATAATCAAAAAGCAAGCTGATTATATTTTGGCAGTAAAAGGGAATCAAGAGCAGTTATATCAAGACATTGAAGATGAATTTAGATTTGGAAAACAGATACAAACTCATTTAAGTGAAGAACTAGACCATGGTAGAATTGAAACTAGGAGATGTAGTATCATAACCGATTTTAAATTTATTGCAGGTGGCAACAAATGGAAAAACTTAACAACAGTAATAAAAATAGAAAGTATTCGTGAGTTTAAAAACTCCAACAAACTTACGGAAAAGGCTACACGATACTATATATCCAGTTTAGATGCAAAACCAGAAGATTTTCAAAATGCCATCCGATCACATTGGGGAATCGAAAATAAACTCCATTGGACATTGGACGTTGCTTTCTGTGAAGATGCCTCTAGAAAAAGAATTGGAAATGCATCACAAAACTTCTCTATACTAAACAAAATAGCACTGAATCTATTAAAAAATGAAAAGTCAAGTAAAATTGGAGTTAAAAGCAGAAGGCTCAACGCCGGATGGGACAACCACTACCTTATTAAAGTACTTAACCTAATGAAAGTTTAATGCGTTTGCCCTGAATATTAACACGTCCTACTATTAATTCCAAATAATTTTTTTATATTCGACGTTAATTTTTTAAATTAAAAAAGGGTTAAACAAAGTGTCTATATTTTCACTTTTATTCCCTTTAACACATATTAACTATTAAATACTATAGAGTTATGTCTAAAAAGAAGTCGGCGTTAAACAAGTCGAGAAGAAGTTTTGTAAAAGGTGCTGGAGCAGTAGCAGCAGGGATTATGATTGTACCAAGACACGTATTGGGAGGGCCTGGTTATATCGCACCGAGTGACACTTTAAATATAGCTGGTATTGGTGCAGGAGGCAAAGGTAGAAGTGATATCGCAAATTTTGCCAAAAGCCCGAATGTAAATATTGTAGGGTTGTGTGATGTTGACGACCGTCAAGCAGTGAAATCGAGAAAGAATTTTCCGAAAGCCAAATATTACCACGACTTCAGAAAAATGTTAGACAAAGAAGGCGACAATATTGATGCAGTTTCTGTTTCAACACCTGATCATAACCATGCAGTTGCAGCATATGCCGCTATGCAAATGGGTAAACACGTATACGTACAAAAGCCATTGACACATGATATTTGGGAAGCAAGAATGCTTACTGAAGCAGCAAAAAAATACAAAGTAGTTACTCAAATGGGTAACCAAGGAGGTTCTGGAGATGGCGTTCGTAAAATGAAAGAATATTATGATGCTGGACTTATAGGTGAGGTTACCGAAGTTAAATGTTGGACAAATCGTGCAGTTTGGCCTATGGCTCTGGAAACACCAACAATAAAAAATGATATTCCTAAAGGACTTAACTGGGATTTATGGTTAGGAACTGCGGAAAAACGTGATTACAATGATGCTTATTTACCCTTTGACTGGAGAGGTTGGTCAGATTTTGGTACTGGAGCGCTAGGAGATATGGCTTGCCATATTATGGACCCTGTATATAGAATTCTTCCAATTTTATATCCAAGTCAAGTAGAATGTAGCGTAGCCGATGCCTTTAAAGGAATGGGCGCACCTGCCAGCTATCCAAAAAGTTTCCCGACAGCAAGTAAAATTCATTTAAGTTACCCTAGAACAGACGGTAAAGGAGCTATAAAAGTATCTTGGACGGACGGAGGACTAATGCCAGAAAGACCTGAAGAGTTAGGTGATGATGAAGCATTAGGAAACTGGGATGGTGGAGTACTATTTATTGGGACAAAAGGGAAACTTTTAGCAGATTGTTATGGTGCTAAACCAAGATTACTTCCATTATCATTAAACGAACAAGTAAAGGTAGAAGAAACTATAGAAAGAGTTCCTGAAGGTCATTATTTACAATGGGTAAATGCTTGTATGAAAGGATATGGAAATGCTAAAACAAGTTCTTCTTTTGACTATGCCGGTCCGTTTACGGAAAGTCTTCTTATTGGAAACCTTGCATTGAAAGCTTATTTTGAAGTAGATCCAGAAGCAGAGAGTAAAAGTTTCTGGGGCGGCTCAAAATTCTATGGAAGAAAGAGATTGCAATGGGACGCAGAAAACATGAGAGTAACAAACTTTGACGCTGTCAATAAATACGTTAAGCGCACCTATACAGAAGGATATTCAGTAGGGTAGAAGACTTATATATTAATATATAAAAAAAGCTGGAGATTTAAATCTCCAGCTTTTTTTTATGTATTCAACGTTACGTTTAAGGTCTCTTATTTTAGCAAAAATCTCTATGAGATAATCATATTCTAACGATAATAACACCTTAAATATTCCGTCAATTTAGTTCTGGTAAGTCCCTTAAACTATAAATACTTGGAAATATCATTTCTGGGGGATATGCAAAATTTTCTTTAGAAATTATATAATAAAAGTTAGTTTTAGTTGTATGATTATTGAAAATATCGATAATTTTTTTATTATTATACCCTAACAATTCAAAAACTTGAACCGTTTCTCTTGCGAGATTATACTTTGGATTTTCTCCGTCCAAATATTCTAAATATGATATTTGCCTGTATAACGTCAGCAAAAAGTGAACTAATTATCACTTTAATATAAGAGATAGGTTTTATTATTTTTACAAACCTTTAAATCTTAAATGATGAAAAACAAGAAAAGTGCCAGTGCTTTAATTAGCGACTTAAAACGTAAGACAAGAAAAGCTTACAATTCAGAAGACAAAATCAGGATTATTATTGAAGGAATGCGTGGTGAAACGACCATTGCAGAATTGTGTCGAAAAGAAAGCATCCATCAAGCTAATTACTACAAATGGTCCAAAGATTTCATGGAAGCAGGAAAGCGCAGGCTAAATGGAGATACGATGCGAGAAGCTAACACATCGGAGGTTCACGAACTCAAAGGTGAGAATGGTACTTTAAAAGAGTTGGTTGCAGAGCTTTCTCTAGAAGTTCGGTTTCTGAAAAAAAACTTACGTGGAGACGAGTAAAAAGAGAGAAGTATATGCACTATAGTCAATCAGAAAAGTACGAAATGATACAACTTGTTGAGCAGTCTGATCTTGGAATAAACCGAACACTCAAAGAGCTTAAAATCAATAAGACAACCTTTTATAATTGGTATAATTTATATACCCAAAAAGGCTTTGAAGGTCTAGCTCGTAAGAAATCAGAGAGAGTTGGGACGTGGAATAAGATAAATATCGTCGATAGAGACAAAGTAGTTGAAATTGCGTTAGAAAAGCCTGAGTTATCTTCTAGGGAGGTTGCTTGGCATATTACGGATAATTACAACTATTATATCAGCGAGTCAAGTGTCTATCGGATTTTAAAGGAAAATGGATTCATATCATCGCCTTCATTTAGAATAATGAGTGCTTCGGATAGTTTTCACGATAAAACAACTGCCGTGAATCAAATGTGGCAAACTGATTTTACTTATTTCAAAATATTTGGTTGGGGTTGGTATTATTTATCAACTATTTTGGATGATTACAGTCGTTACATTGTTACATGGAAGCTTTGTTCAACAATGAGAGCAGAAGATGTCACCAATACAATCGATGCAGCTATTGCATTTTCTGGAGTTAATGAAAAATCAATGCCTAGGTTGTTGTCAGATAATGGGTCTTGTTACATCTCACACGAGTTAGCAGACTATATCGGAGAGAAAAATATGAAACATATCAGAGGAAGACCATTACATCCTCAAAATCAGGGCAAAATTGAACGTTATCATAGATCAATGAAAAACATTGTAAAACTTGATAATTACTTTAGCCCTGGACAATTAGAAGAAAAAATGAAAGAATTTGTTCAGTATTACAATTATGAACGCTATCATGAATCTTTGAAAAATGTAACTCCAGCAGAAGTATATTTTGGAACAGCCGAAAGAAAATTAAGAAAACGCAAAATGACAAAAAATAGCACTTTGAAAGCTAGAAAAAAACAGTATCAAAATTTTTAACTAAATTAGCAGAAACCTCTCTTAAATTTTGAGCGAAAAAGTTCATTTTTATTTGACTACATACAATTCTAATACTCATAATTTTTTATTTTACTTAATTTTATTGCGTAACCATTCCATAACAACATCCTCTTGGTCTTTTTGAAATCTAGAAAAATCATCTGGATTCTTATACTCTAAATAATCCTTGTTCTGAGATTCTAACTGAATCTTTTCAACACAATTATTTATAGTTTCGGTATCAGCAAATCTATCGTTCTTAGGCGAATATATCAAGATATTTCTTGGAGAAGTCATTTTAATTAAGTCTTCATAATCATAAGCAATCTCTGTTTCCGTATCATGATACAACCCCAACTTGGGTAAAACGTGATGCCACTCCCATAAACGGCGAATCCCTCCGGTTGACTTTTGGTCTGTATCCGTGCGCATGGGTGTAAATCCGCTAAAAAGAAGCCACCCCCACAATCCTAGTATCAAGTGCTGCCGCGTACAACCCCACCATGCCGCCATATGAAAAACCACAAATATAAATTTTGGATGGATCAGTTTGAGGAACGTCTTCCTAAGAAATTCCTTTCCCATCCATCAAATAATCAACTGCTTTGCTAATATCCGACACGGCCCTTCCTAACATAGACTAATGCGGATTTTTCTTGTAAAAATCAATTGCACTTGTAAGTTGATCGCCAAAACCGAACTGATCATATGCAGCAACTATATATCCTTCTTGCACAAGCCTCCAGTATATCGTTGTTCCCTGAACCCCATAACCTTCATTACTTCCATGAGAATAATTCCATGGATGAAGCCATATCACAGTTCCCTTATACTCTTGAACGTTTGGGTCAAAATAGATATTCCCAGTCATATTTACCTTAAAAGCAACAGGCACTCTTTTTAATTTTCCTGGATTCCATCTATCGCGCGACCAATTTGGAACTCCTAATTCTTTTTCCGTTTTTAAATGATAATCTTACTCTTCAACTTCGCTTTTTGACTGTTCCCCTAACATCCAATTTATACGCTCCTCAACGGGTGCGTTATTTGATACGTTCAAATCGTTTTTTCGTTGTTTTGACTTCCACTCCAAAAAATCAAAATCATGGAGCAATACTTCTGAGAAATCTTCTTTTTTTGCCGTTCCTCTTTTAAAAGACCTATCAAAAAAATCAAACATGTGTTTTGCATGAGTAGCAGTTATCGGATTATGTTGACCCGTTCGATAACTCAAATAAATATGATCAGATACATCCAAAAATTGGTATGCCTTTTTTGCATTCAAATAATTTCTTTCTACTCCAAAAGTCGGATCACTGCCATCATTATATGCCGTGTGAATCATTAAATGACGAGGAGCAATTGAAGCCAATAGCGCATTCCCTTCAATCGGTAATTCATTTTCATGTCCCAAATAATCTTTTAAATTTGATTTTGCCCAGGGTTCGGGATAATCATCCGCCGATTCCATCAAGTTTGCCGTGACGCAAATCGATACGAAGTGCCTATAGGGCTGCCAGAACTTCGGGCTATAACGGTAGTAAAGCGCTCATCAAATGCAGCAGCATAGATTGATTGCTTTCCATATCTCGAATGTCCTGCTATTCCAACCGCTGAGAAATCAATGTTGAATCCCTGTTTTTTGTCTAACAAATAATCTATTGTTCTGCTCGCCAGCCACGCTTGAATTCCCAAAGATGATGACCATCCAGCATGCGGATATTCATCTTTAAAAGTTTTCCATGCGTTTTGATAATTGGGATACTCTTGTTCATTATGATGCGTATCCAATCCTGGGTATAAACAAACTATATAACCTCTTTTTATAGCTTCTTCTACCCACTGTATTTGATAATTTTTAGGTTGTGTTAAAAATAGTGGTTTAGCAGTATTTGCATTCGTATTAGGCGCCCAAATTTCTATTTCAAATGATTTTTATTGGGTGTGTCAAACGCAAGTACAACTCGTTTTCTAGTCGAACCGTCAACTCGTTTTTCAGTCGTAATAATCTCTGCTGATACTAATTTTGGTACTTCTTTAGGGTAGTGACCAATAAAATAATCACACCATATTTTTTTTATTTCCTTTTTACGTTTCTCCCAATCTACTTCAGATTTCACCTTGCTACCATTTATGAATGTCATAATATCTGGTACATCGGCGTTTTGATAGGTTTGCGCATTTAAATAGCATACAGACCATAAAAATACTGGGATAAATAATTTTAAATGCCTTTTGAATTTCACTGAATCCTTTCTTTTCAACTTTTGACTCGAAGTAAAAAAGTAACTCAAATTAAATTTTAAATATTTTCTCATAGAATAAACTTTTCAATCATATTTTTCTTCAAACTTTTTGATTCTCATATTTTTCCAAATGACAATCAAAAATTTTAAACGCTCCCAAATATAACAGTTTTTAAACCACTCGCTTTTCTGCCTGGCCTTTTTCAAAGGAGATTAATAATGAATGATATACAACTGCTTTTCCTTACTTTTGAAAAATTCTTCTTTACGAAGTTTCTTTTTATATAGTCACTTCTAAATTGAACAACTGTTAAACTTGAACGCACAACTATGAAATTCCTAAAACTAACACTCCTACTATTATCTTTTATTTTATTCTTTAATAACTGCGCCCAAAATTCTAATTCAGAGAAAACGTCAAAAATCCTTACAGAAATTCCTAAACTTGATATTACATTTATTCCAGAAAAGTATATAGCGTATAAATCGGAAGTACCGATTACCATAGATGGGGAATTAACAGATGCCGAATGGGGAAATCTTGAATGGACAAAGGAATTTAGCGATCTTGAAGGGGATAAAAAACCAGTCCACTTTAAAGTACCAAGACAAAAATGTTATGGGATGACGATTATTTTTATGATGCTGCGGAATTAATAGAACCTCATATTTGGGCTACTTTAAAAGATCACGATGACATCATTTTATACAATAATGATTTCGAACTTTTCCTAGATCCTGATGGAGATACCCTTAATTATTGTGAGATAGAAATGAATGCGCTAACAACGGTATGGGATTTAATCCTTACAAAGCCCTACCGTGACAAGCCAAAAGTAATTGACTCTTGGCACGTATATGGTTTGAGAAAAGCAGTGAAAATTTATGGAACCTTAAATGACCCCAGTGATATTGATGATAAATGGACATTGGAACTTGCCATCCCTTGGAAGGTTATGGAAGAATTATCAAATCATCCAGGAGTACCAGTAAACGGTGAACAATGGCGTATAAATTTAATGCGTGTTAACCATAAGATTGACATTGCGAACGGAGAATATAAACACAAAGTAAATCCGAAAACTAATAAGCCATTTCCAAACTTTAATTGGATTTGGGTAGTCTATAGAAACTCTGGTTGTCATGCCCCTGAACTTTGGGGATTTGTGCAGTTTTCAGATAAAATAACTAGGGACGATTCTTTTAAGGATGATAAAAATGATGCTGTAAAGTGGGCTCTTCGTCAAATTTATTACCGCCAAAGAGCTTTTCAAAAAGAATATAATGAATATGCCTCAAATAACTTTCAATTAAAAGCGGCTGATTTGAAGGTCGTTGGAATAAATTTTAATCCCGAAATAGCCGTAATGAATGACAAATGGGAAGCAAAACAAAAAGGGTTTGATGGCAAAACGGTATGTATTCGTTGGGATGGTAAAACGTGGCTCGAATAAATGAATATCGCACTATTGACCTCTAGCAATTAATTTTCTTGAGCATACCGTCTTTTGTACCCTTCCCAGACTTCTTTTGTTTTAGTTAGTGTTTCAACAACATCTCCTTTAAGGTTATATACTTGTATCCCAAATGGACCATCGTACCCATGGTCTTTGAGTGATTTTACAAATGCATATGTGTCAAAGGACCCTTGACCCAATGGCTGAATCAAACGGTCCCATCCAAATTCTTTCGTATCTCCAATATCGGCTCCACTTATATTTACAGCAAATAACCAAGGCATATAGGTTTCTATTTTTGTATCTAATTCCTCTATTCCCTCTACTTTCAAAAGATGGCAAAGATTCAAAGCCGCTCCAAAATTCTTTCGATCAACCATTTTCGCAATTTTCACACTATGCGCAATGGTTTCACAATAAAACGTTACGTGTGGGTATATGCATAATTTAACGCCAAATGAAATCGCATAATCAGAAAATTCTCGCAATACTGGAACTAACATTTCCTCACCAGACTCCTCCGTATCTGTGAAATACCTACCAATAAGAGCAAAGTAAACTATAGCCCCTTTCTCAGAACCTTTAATCATTTCTTTAATTTCGTTAAGAGCATTTCCATTTAATTTCCCATCAACGCCAAAATCTATCTTCACATAGTTAACAGGCATACTCAAACCTTCCTTCGTTAACTCCTTTTTCAATTCGAAAAAATTCGTATACCCAAATCCTTCCAGCCCATCAAAACCGATAGCCTTCATTAATTTTGCCTTCTGTAGAGGGGTTTCTGGTCTATTATCAAAATCCCACATCGTATTTTGGCAGTAAAAAATATTATCCAATTCATTTTTAGCAGTGGCTAGACAAGAACAGAGAACCAGTCCTGAAACAATTAAGATTAATAGTTTTATTTTCATCAACGTATCCATTTTAACTATGTATGCTACTACTTTTTATAACTGCTCCATCCAATACAAAATTACTTCACTATTCTTATTGCTACTTTTGAACGATCTTACTATTCTTATCAAAGCAAATCTTTTTAAGATCTGGGATATCATAGTAATTTAACACATTTGGAATTACATTATCCAATCGTGATAATTGTTCTTGTGAATGGTACGATTCAGTCGCTACAGTTTCCCAACTATCAAGTAATCCTACTATTGTAGTTTCCTTAAAATAATCAGAAATAGTTGCAGCATGCAAAGCAGCGTAACCCGTATTTCCTAATGAGAATAGCTCAATTTTACTAGTGTCAATGAGTTTGTTCTCTTGTAAGAAACGAGTTGCAATTACGATATCTTCAACCCGATAACCAAGTAATGTCTTCCCTTCATGTAGCGGGAATTTAGGGGTGAAATATTTACTCCATGAGGCAGAAAATTGCTTTTTATCCTCCAATTCTCCAGTATTTGAGATATCTATAAGTAGCACTACTTGTCCTTCCTTAACTTTCTCAATAGCTTCTTCTATAATACTATTCTTGCCGTTTTCACTAACCATAATTATAGCAGAACTTTCATTTTCAATTTTGTCATTAACTAATAATAGCGCTGGTAAATAAAAATTATTTTCTTCGTCTCGCTCTAATAATAATTTTTCAATTCGATAGCCATTCTCTTGAATAACCGCAGTATTTTTTGCCTTTATTTTTTTTCTAGGCTCATCGTAACCAATCAATTCTTTGATCTTTTCTAGCATCTTAGCTTGAGAATTATTTGCTGCAAATAAATCCCTTTTACTTCTACTTTTCACAACACAATCCTCTATAATATCAAACATTGAACGTTCATTTTCAAAAGATGTCAAAACCTGACCTGTTGGAGATGCCAAGCATTCTTCTTCATTAAAAAAACCTATATCAAACGGTTCAATTACTGGACTGTTATCATTCAACAACCAGCGCTTACACCATTGTACTGCTGCCTCACGGTTTGGTTGGTGCCACCCATGTGAACCCTCACTGATTGAATGACTAATTTTATCAGAATTTCCCAAAACTTCGTATTGCTTCTTTAGTTCTTTATAAGCTGTTTTGGCACCTTCTAATGAAAAAAAGTCTTTTTCTTTAGAAAGTATTGCTATAGGTGAAGGGGCTGCCATCAATAAAAAATCTTGTTCTTCCATATGATATTTCCCTTCAAACCAAGTATGCTGACAAAAATCTCCAATCCCATGGGTATGCATTTTTGTTTCAAATGAAGCGATAAAACAAGAAGGAGTGGCTACTTTTATCCTTCTGTCATAAGCTACTAGAAATGTTGCTTGTGTGCCACCTCCAGAATTTCCAGCAACCGCTATTTTGTTTTTATCCACAAAAGGATGCTGTTCTAAAAAATCAATGCAACGGATGTTATCATACAATTCATGCTTCAAGGTACTTGATCCAGTTAGCGCTAATGCTTGTCCAAAAAATTCATGCATTAATGTACCGCCTGAAGTTTTTGGCTTTCCTTCCTCATTCAAAAGTTGATAACGTTCGCCTTGACTTATAGGATCGGCTTGTAAAACAGCGAAACCATTTAAGGCAAAAAGTCTTGCTGCCTTCTGATAAGCTTCAATAGCTTTTCCGTTTTTCGAATGACCACAAGGTATATAAACTGCAGGGTATGGTGCTTTTCCTGTTTTAGGTAAATAGAACAATCCTGTAACATGATGATTTGGTTGGCTCTGGAAAGTTACTGCTTCTACGGAGTATAAATCCATTTCAACCTTTCGCGTTGTATGCATGTTCAACGGACATTTTTTAGGTAATTCACCAATCATTTCAGTGAATTTTTTTCTTAACGCATCCCTTCTTGCCAATAAACTTTTTTCAGAACGGTTGGCTTTTTCTACTCTTTCCCTACGATCATTAAACTGCGTTTCCAATCGATTCATAAAATAACCGTACTGAAGTGTGTCTGTACTTCCAGAAATTACCGCATAATTCTTATTTTGGGCAACTATTGATACAGTGGAAAGTACTAAAATCAGAAAAAGAAGACCTGTGTTTTTCATTGAATTCTGTATAAAATTAAAAATGACTTGTTATACAAATCGTTGCATTAAATTGTTATTCGTTTGACAAAGGAATCAAGCGAGCGCTTAAGTCTGGCGCCTCCATATCCATATCCAATGGATACATTGGCCTAACTATTCTTTGATGGTTCAACCTTTCTATATCTTGATCTACACCTCCAGGAGTCAATGCCATAATCCAATCACCTCTCATGTTATACAGCTCTGGAACTAAATATCCGATTTTTACCACCACGATGTCCGATTTTCTTGGATTCAATCCTAAATTGGTAAAATCTCTTTCATGATGGTACGGTTTTCTTTTTTTCGTTACAATGACATGTATACTTCCAACTTTTACAACAACCTCAGTTTCTGCATGCTTGTCCCCATGCTCTATTGCTAAAATAGTCCCCGATAATTTAACAGGTGGTGAAAAACGAGCATCAACCGCAGCACCAGCGGTTGCACTTATTTTTTTACCAACACCCAATTCAACTGCTTTTTTTACAAATTCTGGTCCGGGGATTGATGCATAGATTAGAGACTTTCCTTTCTCGATTTTAAACTCAGGACGCGCTAATAATTCAGTTAACGTCCACGTAACATCACCAGCACCTCCAGCGGTAGGGTTATCACCCATATCACTAATCATAAAAGGTTTTTTCTCACTCACTACTGCTTTGTCTAAAATATCATGAAGTCTTTCTGTAGGTGCTATAAAATCAAACTCAGCACGTACGTCCCAAAAACTATCTGCTAATTTTTCAGCAGCATTTACTACCTTTTCTTTATCATCTCCTGTAACCATTACCACTGCGTGATTTCTAGGTTCATCTGCCCAAGCATATCCTATCCAAATAGCAGCATCTACAATGCCTTCTTGATCTGTAGTTGGTGCAACTTTAGCGTACAAACTCTTTCCAGGTTCCACACGTGTGCTTGTTTTTTCGCCAGGTAATAATATAGGTACTGGAATCCATGCCTTATAGGCAGGTTTTCCTTTTCCACTTTCTAATCTTTCTAATAAATTATCCACCGCTCTCTTTTTAGATTCCATTGAATCTTCGTGAGGCGCTAATCTGTAACATGTGATTAAATCAGTATGTTTTGCCAATCGTTGAGACACATTTCCATGCAAATCCATACACGTAGAAATAACCGTTTTATTTCCTACAACTTCACGAATTCTTACAATCAAATCTCCTTCAGGATCATCTAATCCAACTACACTCATAGCCCCATGAATATCAAAAAACAATCCATCATAGGGTACATTCTTCTTTAGCATATCAAGTGTCTTTGTTGCTAATGACTCATATGCTTCTCGAGTCACAGCACCACCAGGTAATGCATGTCCTTTTAATGTTGGAAACCAAGTAGCTCTTGATCTATTCAAAGAACCTTCTTTAAAAAACGGATAATAAGAGAAAACGTCATCTCCAGTTTTTGCATGAAATGATTCTTCCGTTGAACGTGCTGGAGAAAATGTGCTTGATTCTATTGCAATACCAGCAATCGCAATTCTAGGCAATTCCTTGGCATCTTTATTTGAAGTCTTTCCTGACTGACAAGAAATTAAGGACAACATAATAATGGCCGAGCCTAACTTCGACACTTGTTTTAATCTTTTTAAACTCTTTTGGTAGTTCATATTTGTTTTTGTTTAGTTTGAGTACTAAAATAATCATTTTCGAATGTGAGCGAATTTAATCAATTAGAGATTTGAAATCAAATACAATAGACTATCAACATTCCACTATAAGGCAAGAACCCATTTCTAGCATCGAATGACCGTAGAACCCTACTTTTTGAGATGCACCCTTTTTCCGGTCTTAGCGCTTTGTTTTGCCGCTTCCAAAACCTCTACAACAATCATATTATTTTCTAAGGAAGATAAATCAATTGGCGAAACAGTAACTTTATTTCTTATCACTGCTGCAAAGAAAGAGAACGGATCGTCGTATGGAAATTCCCTAGTTCCTAATTCCTCTTTCTGTTCCAATTCTTTTTCGCTCAATCTATATCGAATATCATTTGGATTATCACTAAAAACATACCCCGTTTTACCATATACTTCGATATCTTTTCGACCAATTGGCCAATTCCATGAAGCCTGAACAACTCCTTGCATTTTGGGATACTCCAAGATTATCGTTGCTTCATCATCCACTTCCGGATATAATTCTGGTTTCATAGTCTGCGTTACTGCGGTAACAGAAATTGGCTTAACTCCCTTATTTAACCACGTAATTAAATTTACGCCATAACAACCAAAATCAATTACAGCTCCACCTCCATTTTGAACTGGATCTGTTAACCAGTTCAAAAATTCTTTACTAATTCCTATTTCAGAAGGGCCTTTATGTCCATCATGTACCACTATTTTTCTCAATTCACCAATAGCACCTTTATCTACAATATCATATGCCTTGTGATTCGTAGCATACCAAGTTGTTTCGTAATTAGTCAATAAGTGTATGTGGTGTTTTTCTGCTAAGAATTTCATTTTCTTTGAATGCTCAATACTCACCGCCAACGGTTTTTCAACCATTACATGAATACCCAACGGAGCACAAGTTTCGACCACTTCTAAATGTTCATAAATAGACCCAAAGGCAGTTACAGCTTCAGGCTTGGTTGCAGAAATCATCTCTTCCATAGTATTATAAACCATATCCATAGAATACCCATACTGTTTGGAATATCGTTCTGCTAATTTTTGATTTGGCTCCACTATTCCAACAATTTTTAGATCAGACTTTACAGATCTTCGCAACAATAAATGAACATGATCATGGGTTAAACCAACAATTCCCATATTGACTGGTTGTTGCTTTGATTGCGCAATCAAAAGTTGAGGATTTAACAATACGAAGATTATGAGAAAAGTGCCTATTTTTTTTGAAAAACTTAAAAAGTCCATTGTTCTATAAATTTGGGAATAAATTATTACCGACAAGTTCGGTCTTTTATTGATTAAAAGAACCTTATTGGATCAATAAATTACACCCTCTAATATCTGAATTATCAAAACGGCCTAAGATTTCAAATGTGCCATTATCAAATTTCTTTCCCAAATCTTGGGTTGCTATAAAACTACAAGAATTGATATTCGCTAAATCTATAACATTCACTCCTCCAGTTTTACCATTTGACACTAATGAAAGTGGATCTTCTGTATCTCGTATCAAAATTTTCATCCAAGGAGGACATTCAAAAATACCATCTCCTTGTGAATATCCTTGACTCAATAATTCAGTCATTCCATATTCTGAATGAATTTTATCTACTCCAAACCCCTTGGTAAGCGCTGCGTGCAATTCTTCTCTAATCATTTCTTTTCGCCTTCCTTTCATCCCTCCAGTTTCCATTATAATAGCACCTTTCAGATTAAATTGATGTGACTCTACCAAATCTAACAATGCATAAGAAACGCCCAAAATCAGTAACTTTTTATCGTTTTTAACTGCTTTTTTGATTATTTCAATCATTTTTGGCGTGTTTTCAAGAAAAAAACCGCTTTGCTCATTATTACTTTTTTTAATTAAATCAGCTATCATATAAATTAACGACGATCCTTCTCTCTCTAAATAACTTGGCAATAGGGCAAGAATAATATAATCTTCTATATTTCCATAAAATTGTGCAAATCCACGTTTATAACTTTCTATATACATGGCAAGATCAGTAACTAAATGCTGGCTTTGGTCGCCCGTAGTTCCACTGCTTAAAAAAATCTGTTCTATTGGGTTGTAATTCGAGACAACTTTATGAGACTTAAAAAATTGAATAGGTAAAAAAGGAATGTCTAAAACATTGGAGACCGCTTTAATATCAAAATTCAATAACTTCAAAAAATCACGGTAAATAATGCAATTATTTGCCTGAAAATTAAAGGTTTGAAGGGCTCTTTTTTCAAAGTCAACTTCATTTTGTATGTCTTCCATTGGACGTTGCATCATAATCTTTACAAAAATAGTATAATTTTACGCAACCATTTGTTCAATTGAGCATCCTTAATAAAGAATATAAATCCTAAAAATTAGAATTAATGAAACACTATTTACTCCTTTTTTTAACTGTTATTTCTTTATTTGCATGTAATAATGATGACGGTGACAACTATCATTTCTCTTATGTGCCTGTTGTGAGCGCAGATGTTCCTGATGCATTTATTTACCATGAGACCTATACAATTAATGTAACGTATGAGTTGCCAAATGGTTGCCATTCTTTGTACAATTACGATTACATTTATGATGAAGACTCGAGAATAATTTATCCAATCTCTATTGTAAATGATGAGGATGCATGCACGGAACCTCTTATTCAAGGTGAATTCTCTATAGATGTACATGCGCTACAAACCGAACCTTACATTTTTAAGTTTTGGCAAGGAAAAAATGAAGAAGGGGAAGATCAATTTTTGATTATTGAAGTTCCTGTAACATAGAAAAACAATAACAATTATATGAGTTTAGAGAAACTCATCAAAAAGTGCGTTCAAAATGATCGCAAAGCACAAGCAGAGGTTTACCAGGTTTATTCTGGTAAACTCTTTGCTGTATGCCTAAAATATTCTCCCAATTATCAAGAGGCACAAGATAATTTGCAAGATGGTTTTATAACCATTTTTGAAAAAATTGAACAATTCAACCATAAAGGTTCTTTTGAAGGCTGGATGAAGCGCATCATCATTAACTCTGCGCTCCAAAAGTACCGGCAAAAAAACATCTTGACTTTAGTTAAAGATGAAATCCCAGATCTAATTGAGAGCGTTGAAGTGAACGAGGAAAAAATTTCTATGGATTTTTTACTGGAAAAAATTCAGAAGCTTCCAGATAAATATAGAATGGTATTTAATCTTTATATTTTAGATGGATATTCCCATAAAGAAATTTCTAAAGAACTAAATATAAGCGTAGGCACTTCAAAATCAAATTTGTCACGAGCACGTCAGATTTTAAAAATAAAAATTGAAGAGAATTTTCAAATCCAATCAATAAATGTTCAAAACTAATGAAACCAAATAAAAAAATAGATCGTCTGTTTCAAGAGAAACTCAAAGATTTAGAGGTAAGTCCTCCAGATATTGTTTGGGAAAATATTGAAGCGCATTTAGACAAAAAAAGAGGGAAACGCTTAATTCCACTATGGTGGAGGATGGCTGGTGCTGCAGCTATTTTACTAAGCATCGCTACTGGTGGATTCTACCTTTTAAATACACCTTCAATTTCAATTCCAGTTGACAATACAATTACAAATACTCCTATTGACTCTGTACAAGGGTTTAATGAGAAAGTATTGCCAATAATTATTCCTCTTCCTATAGAAAATATAATTGTTGATTCAAAAAAAACAACCAATGAGCAGTTAAATAGCAATCCAACTATTATTAAAAAATCACCTCTTTCTGAAACAATTACTTCTTCAGAAATACCATATGATTTGGATAACGTAATTAATAAAACTTCTACTACAGAAAATAATACTATTAAACATGAATTACTAACAAATAATTCGAATCAAACAAAAACGAATTCAACCAAAAATACCAATGCTGAAAAAAAAGAATTTCAATTCGCTCAATCAAAAAACACGTTCTTACATAAAGATAAAAACGAGATTGGAATAACCGATCCATTTAACACAAATCCTATTGATCTTATTCAACAAAATCAAAAAAATATTGATTGGACACTTGCTCCAACTACAAAAAAGACTGAAGAATCAAAATTAACCTCTCTAAATACAACTATAGCGAGTATAAATGAGGAAAGTTCTTCTTTAGAAACAGCGAATACATTAAAAGATAGTGAGGATCATTTACCTGAAAAAACAACTGAATCACATAAAAAATGGTCAGTTGCATCCATAATTGCTCCTGTTTTATACAATTCTTTCAATTCAAAAGGCTCTCCAATGGGGGCTCAATTTGAGTCCAATCCGAAGGAGGGAAGTAATTCTATTGCATACGGGGTTAAAGTAGGGTATAAAATTAACAATAAATTTAGTATCCAAGGTGGTTTATCATTAATGGCCGTTGGGTTTAGTGTTAACGAGGTTTATATGAATCCAACAGGGTTAACAAATATTGCAAAACTTTCCAATGTAAACTATAATTCATCTTCAAGAGTTCTTAATGTAATTGCTTCCGATGAATTTAGTCAAATTCAAACACCGGAAACTTCTGTAAGTACACCTTTAAAAGGGTCTTTAAATCAAGAATATGGTTATGTTGAAGTTCCTTTAGAATTGAAATACAATCTTATTGATGGTAGGTTTAGAGCACATTTAATTACTGGTTTTAGTACCCTAATTCTAAATAGCAATGAAGTTTATGTTGAAAATTCCGAATTTTCCTCAGATTTGGGTGAAGCAAACAATTTAAACAATATAAATTTTAGTGGAAATTTTGGCTTTGATTTTGATTATTCGCTCAATGAAAATCTATATATAAATGTCGCGCCTATCTTTAAAATTTATACCAATACATTCTCTCAGGATGCAGGTAATTTTGAACCTTATACTATAGGCTTATACACCGGGTTAAATTATCGATTTGATTAAACTATATTAAAAATTATACTGTTAGAATCCATATAAATTATAAGTTTACACAACTTAACGAAGTTATATATATTCATGACAACTATTCAAAAAATTCTCCTAGATTTAAATGTTAAAGAGCTTAATGCTGGGACTTCTACCGGATCTATCAATTTTGGAGAAGGTAAAACTATAGATTCCTATTCTCCAGTAGATGGAAAGTTAATCGGAAGAGTTACCGCGACAACTAAAGACGATTATGAAAAAGTTCTTGGAAGTGCCTTGAAAGCATTTAAGTCATTTCGCATCATTCCAGCACCACAAAGAGGTGAGCTTGTTCGTCAATTTGGGGATAAACTAAGAGAATTAAAACAACCTTTAGGTGAATTGGTGTCCTATGAAATGGGAAAATCATTGCAAGAAGGTTTAGGAGAAGTTCAAGAAATGATTGACATCTGTAATTTTGCTGTTGGCCTATCAAGACAATTACACGGTCTCACTATGCATTCAGAACGTCCAGGACATCGAATGTATGAGCAATATCATCCTCTTGGAATCGTAGGGATTATTTCTGCCTTTAACTTTCCAGTAGCCGTATGGGCATGGAACACCTCACTCGCATGGATTTGTGGTGACGTTTGTATTTGGAAACCATCTGAAAAGACACCTTTATGTGGTATTGCTTGCCAAAATATAATTGCTTCTGTTTTAAAAGAAAATAAGATGCCCGAAGGAATTTCATGTTTGATTAATGGTGATTTAAATGTTGGAGAGTTGATGACTAGCGATTCTCGTATTCCTTTAATTTCTGCAACCGGATCTACAAGAATGGGTAAAATTGTTGCTCAAACAGTTGCTGGTCGATTGGGAAAATCTTTACTAGAATTGGGAGGTAACAACGCTATTATTGTAACACCAGATGCCGATATTAAAATGACCGTAATCGGTGCCGTATTTGGTGCATGCGGAACTGCCGGACAACGATGTACATCCACTAGAAGATTGATTATCCATGAAAGCATTTACGATAAAGTTATAAATGCCGTTGTTGCGGCCTATAAACAATTACGCATTGGAAATCCATTGGATGAGAATAATCATGTTGGCCCTGTAATCGATACCGATGCTGTGAAGATGTATTTAAGTGCTTTGGACAAAGTTGTTGCAGAGGGTGGAAATATTTTAGTTGAAGGTGGTGTGTTGCAAGGGGAAGGATATGAAAGTGGCTGTTATGTAAAACCTGCAATTGCGGAAGCCGACAATAGTTTTGTTATTGTACAGCATGAAACCTTTGCCCCTATATTATATCTATTAAAATATACTGGAGGTGTTGAAAATGCCTTGGATCTTCAAAATGGGGTGGCACAAGGATTATCATCTGCTATTATGACAAATAATTTGAGAGAAGCAGAGCATTTTTTATCTGTTCAAGGTTCTGATTGTGGAATTTCAAATGTTAATATTGGAACTTCTGGCGCAGAAATTGGGGGTGCTTTTGGTGGTGAAAAAGATACCGGAGGTGGACGAGAATCTGGTTCTGATGCTTGGAAAATTTATATGAGACGACAAACAAATACGATAAATTATACGACTGAATTGCCTTTATCTCAAGGGATTAAGTTTGATTTATAAAATAAATATCATTCTGAACGAAGAGAAGAACCTAACTATATAGTCTAAGGTTCTTCTCTTCGTTCAGAATGACAAATCAACTATTGATACTTCACTTTTCTGAGAATACGCATCGATTCTTTGAAAAGAACATAAACTGTTTTATTTCTTAGAGCCTTTAGATAGGGTTTCGATTCCATCAATTTTGATTTAGCCTGTTCAAACCCATTTATAGCACAAATGAGATAGGTTGTTGGAAATTTCTTAAAATCTTTTTCCTCTATTGCAGTTAATACGATGTTGCCCAAAAGTTTTTCTAAAATAGTATTATTAGCATTGTAAATGTGATACAATTCTTTTTTATCATATTCAGGTGGTTCGAACAACAACTCCGTAATCATATCAAGCTTGCCATTGTCTTTAAAGTTTATAATTGTTTTTTCTAATGGATAATAATCATACACATCATTAATTCCCAGTTTCACAAATTCTGTAATTAAAAACGTTGAAGAATTATAGGAGATTGTGACATCGTCCAAAACAGAATAAAACAGTCTTACTTGTTCGTTTATTAATTCTATATCTACCCTAGAATAATACGTTTTCCCCTTAATAAATTTTTTCCTTCCAGCCCAACATATTACAAATTGTTCTTTAAATACTCTGTACTTAGGGTGAAATTCTTCATCGTGCTCATGCATAAAGTGAAAAACACCATCAAGTGTTAATTCAAGATTATTGCTTGCCATTTTTTCTATAGAGGCTACAATATGCTTATTTGTATTCAGAAGTTGAAAATCTCCAGTAATTGGTATTGAATTACTTCCTCTCCTAAAAAATATCGTTCCTCTAAAGTATTTCCATGCATTCCTCTTAAAGGAGGTCTTAGGGGCTGTTGGACGAATTGTGACAAGGCCTATTACTTTATGTTTCTGTAGTTTTGGGAAACCAATGTTTTCATACTGGATTTTTGGAGGGTTGACCAAATAAGCGTTCACCAAATTTTGAATCTTACTATCATCAAAAAAATCGACTCCAATTATTCTATTCGTTTCGTCTTCGACTCCAACAACCATGTAGGCATTGTTCTCTGGATTAGAATTTGAAAGTGCACACACGTGTTTTATAAACTTGGCTTTATCAATTTTAGTGGTAATATTTAGGCGCTGCTTCTTATCATAAAAACTATTTTCATCGCTATGAGAAAGTAAGGTTTTAATTAGAAGACGCTTGTTTATCATTTGGCTAGAATAGGTTTTAAAGTTAGGGAATTATCTCATACTTAAAGACATAAAAAAACCGCTCACAGTGTGAGCGGCTTTCACTTCAATTGGCTATTAGCATAGCCAACTAAAATCAACTAACCAAACTTTATTTTAAATACCTTACCGAACTCTCGTCCTTCTATGAATCTTAGTTCGTTTTCTAGTCTCATTCCTTACAGGTTTAACTCCTTTTTTATTAGAATTATTTTTAAGGTATTGTAAAAACCCTCTTCCAACGAATTCATATGTCGATCCCGAATCTATATGATATAGTTCGATCTGTTCATCGTTTATAACGCTCAATTCAAACTCTTCATTGTCTCCAGTATCATAATCTAATGTTAAAATTTTTAAATCCTCAAATCCTTCAACATCAAAAACCTCATAACTTCCTACAAATCCCCATTTAACTAAATCAATATTCGTGCCTAAAGGATCTTCCGAAGAATAAAATGTTGTGATATCTTCTGGAGTAAAAGCTAAATAATTCTCATAATCAAAAGCATTTGGCACTCCAACCTCTGATATGTTCGTTTTTTCCCAACCCACATATTCTTGTAAAAAATATTCTATATTACCGTAAAATATCTGATCGTAGTCAAATGTATTTGTTTGATACCCTTCTAAATAATACGTCACATTCTCAACACTATTGTATAAAGTGATTTCGTTTTCACCAATCTGTTCAACCAAAAAATCATTAAAACCATCGAGATTATGATCCACTTCTAAGAGCACTCCATTCGTGTCATAATAACCTACTTGAATACCCAAACCATCTCCTGTTCCACCAATTCCAACTAAATTATTATTGGCATATATATTGCCATTGAAAAACGACAGTGTAAAAGCATTTGCCATAAATGGAACATCTCCAGAGCCAACTGAATTATGATAATCTACGTACCATAAATCATATCCATTTAGTACCATTTCTAGTGTTATAGCCTCTGGTTCTAAATGATCATTGTTGGAACATGACTGTACTAACAAAATTGCAAAAACGATTCCTACTAATTTTAATCCTTTCATAATCTCTCTTCTTTTAAGTTCTATCTGAAGCTAGGCAAATTCTATGCCAAAACAAAATTTGATCTCTTTGTAATAGCAGAACACGACGCATTCTGCCACGTAGTATTTTCTGATCACATAATTACTATTGATAAAAATTGGTCTTTTCTTTTTCCAATTTCACTTTTAATAAATGCATCTTTTTTTTATGAGTATACCGAAGTATACACTCCTCCGAATTCAATTCAAATGGTAACAGATTTCTCTTTGGAACTTCATTACCATATTCCTTAGAGGCTTCTTTGTGAAAGGTATAGTCTGGTTTTACACGTTTATTTAGGTTTGCAGTTATCAAAAGATTTCCGTCTTCTAATTTTCTAAATTCTGGCAGTAAACTTTGATTTCTAAAGTATAGCGTATCAACTTTTAAATTTTGTTTATTTACTATTATCTTAACCGAGATTACTGCAACATTTTGAACTCCCCCAACCCAATCTGAGTATTCTGCAGAAATTATTTGAATATCCACTTGATTCTCATTTTCAATGGACAAATTCTTAGATCCTCCACAACCAATGAAAATTACAACAACGATAAAACTAAAAATTGACTTCATATAACAAGCGTTTAAATTATAATTTCAAATTTAATGCCAAAAAAAAGCCTTTTCAAAATTGAAAAGGCTTTTTTTTGGCATTAAATGTCGTTTCGACTTCACTTAACGACCAAATCTATCTCTTTCTTTAATACTTCACTACTTGTTAAATTTGACTCCGCTTTTACTCCGTCTAATTTTTCAATGCCTCAGCACTAGTTAAATTTGACTCCGCTTTTACTCCGTCTAATTTTTCAATGCCTCAGCACTAGTTAAATTTGACTCCGCTTTTACTCCGTCTAATTTTTCAATGCCTCAGCACTAGTTAAATTTGACTCCGCTTTTACTCCGTCTAATTTTTCAATGCCTCAGCACTAGTTAAATTTGACTCCGCTTTTACTCCGTCTAATTTTTCAATGCCTCAGCACCTCCAACAATTTCTAATATTTCATTAGTAATTGCAGCTTGACGTGCCTTGTTATAGGTTAATAACAAATCATTACGCAATTCATTCGCATTATCAGTTGCCTTATGCATTGCCGTCATACGCGCTCCATGCTCAGAAGCAAAAGAATCTCTAATTGCTTTATACAATTGTGTTTTTAATGACTTCGGTATCAATTCAAGAACTATCTCATTCTTTCCTGGCTCAAAAATATAATCAGTACTAGCGTCCGTGTCTCCTTCAATCTTAGAAATTGGCAAAAATTCTTCTACTTGTGTGATTTGTGTTGCGGCATTTTTAAATTGATTATATATTAATTCAATTTTATCGTACGAACCATCAACATATAAATCCATAACTTTTTGAGCAATAATAGCTACATTATCAAAAGTTAAATGATCAAAAATATCGCTCCTGTTTTCGATAACATTGAATTGTTTTGATAACAAGTCATTTCCTTTTTTACCGATAGCTAATATTTCAACATCTTTACCTGGATACGTGACCTTAACATGCCTCAAAACTTCCTTTATTACAGAAGAATTAAAACCTCCACATAAACCTCTATTAGATGTTATAGCAATGATTAATACTTTTGAAACTTTACGTTCTTCAGAAAAAGCTCCACCTACATCAGCATCTAAAGTTGCGCTCAAACTTTGTAACAGTTCTGTCAACTTATCGGCATACGGACGCATTTGTGTAATTGCATCTTGCGCTTTCTTCAACTTAGCAGCCGATACCATTTTCATGGCACTCGTAATCTGCATCGTTGAGCCGATAGATGTAATTCTGTTACGTATTTCTTTTAAATTTGCCATATTTTATTTTTTGTCATTCTTGCAAAAGCAGAAATCTTTATCTATGAACCTAAATTTTCTTTCATGAGATTCTCATTTCCACTTCGACTGCGCTCAACAACCGCTCTCAGTGACTAAACAGAAATGCCAATATCTATGCGTATTGCGCCGAAATTTCTTTCGCTGCATTAGTCAACACGTCAATTACATCGTCAGTTAACTTTCCAGATTTTATAGTATCTAAAGTATCTCTATGTTTTGCATTCAAATACTCTAAATAATTTCTTTCAAATTCTTTTACTTTATTAACTGGCACATCTTTTAATAAGTTCCTAGATCCAGCATAAATAATTGCCGTTTGATCTTCAACACTTAATGGACTTGCTTGACCTTGTTTCAAAATTTCAACATTACGTTGACCTTTAGAAATCACATTCATTGTTGCAGCATCCAAATCAGAACCAAATTTAGCAAACGCCTCCAATTCACGGAATTGTGCTTGATCTAATTTTAAAGTACCAGATACTTTCTTCATTGATTTAATCTGAGCATTACCTCCAACACGTGATACAGAAATACCTACGTTAATTGCTGGACGAACCCCTGAGTTAAATAAATCACCATCTAAGAAAATTTGTCCATCTGTAATCGAAATTACGTTTGTTGGAATATAGGCAGATACATCTCCCGCTTGCGTTTCAATAATTGGCAATGCTGTTAAAGAACCTCCTCCTTTAATTTTTCCTTGTAATGAATCTGGAACATCATTCATCCCTTGTGCAATCGTATCATCATTGATTACTTTTGCAGCACGCTCTAATAAACGAGAGTGAAGATAAAATACATCTCCAGGGTAGGCTTCACGTCCCGGTGGACGTCGTAACAATAAAGAGACCTCGCGATACGCCACGGCTTGTTTTGATAAATCATCAAAGACAATCAATGCAGGGCGACCCGTATCTCTAAAATACTCTCCAATTGCAGCTCCAGCCATAGGTGCGTATACCTGCATAGCAGCAGGATCTGATGCGTTAGCCGCTACAACAGTAGTATAAGCCAGTGCTCCTTTTTCTTCAAATAAAGCAACGATTCCAGCAACAGTAGATGCCTTTTGACCAATTGCAACGTATATACAATAAACTGGTTCACCAGCATCATAAAATTCTTTTTGGTTGATAATGGTATCAATCGCAACGGTAGACTTTCCTGTTTGACGGTCACCAATAATCAACTCACGTTGACCTCTACCAACGGGAATCATAGCATCAATTGCTTTTACTCCAGTTTGTAATGGTTCTGTTACAGGCTCACGAAATACAACTCCAGGTGCTTTACGCTCTAAAGGCATTTCAAAAGTTTCCCCTTGAATTGGCCCTTTACCATCAATTGGATTTCCCAAAGTGTCAACAACACGCCCAACAATTCCTTCGCCAACATTTAATGAAGCAATACGTTCAGTACGTTTTACCGTGGCACCTTCGTATACACCAGTAGAAGATCCTAACAATACAACACCAACGTTATCTTCTTCAAGATTCAATACCATTCCTTCCAATCCGTTATCGAATTGAACTAATTCTCCGTATTGTACATTTGCAAGACCATATACACGAGCGATTCCATCACCTACTTGTAATACAGTGCCTACTTCATCAAGAGATGCACTTCCGTCAAATCCTACTAATTGTTGCTTTAAAATTGCTGATACTTCAGCTGGTTTTATTGCTGCCATTTTAATTGTTTTTTAAAACTAATATTCGTTATTACGCGCTAAAATGTCTTTTTAAGACACTTAACTTATTTGCTATACTTGCATCATACTGGATATCTCCAACACGTAAAATAAATCCACCTAAAATAGCTGGATTCACTATGTTTGAAAGTATTGCTTCCTTACCTGTTAATTCTTTTACTTTTGCCAATACTTGTGTACTTAAAACTTTTGTAAGTGGAATTGCAGAGGTAACCACTGCTTCTTGTTTTCCACTTAACTCATCGTACAAAGCAATATACTGAGTTGCTACACTACCAAAGGAAGCCAACCTTTTATTTTCAATTAAAAGATCAATTAACTTTGTTGATACCTCATTAATTTGACTTCCAAAAATTGCTATTAACGTTTTTTTCTTATCGTCCGACTTTACAATAGGATTATCTAGCACCAATTGTAACTCTTCACTTTCTGAGATGGTTGTAGCAATTAATTGCATATCGCTATAAGTTGCCTCAGAAGATTTTTGCTCTTCAGACAAACTTAATATTGCTTTTGCATATCTTATTGCTGCTCTGTTATTACTCATTGCTATTTATTTAGCTGATTGTAACTTCTTTTAATAATTGCTCAATCAATTTTGATTGATCTTTATCATTTGCCAATTCTTTTCTTACAACTTTTTCTGCAATTCCAATTGACAATTCAGCCACTTGTTTTTTCAGATCTGCTATTGCTGCTTGTTTTTCAGATTGAATAGATGCTTGCGCTTGCTCAATCATTTTAGTCCCTTCAGCTTTTGCTTCTTCTTTTGCTTCGTTGATCATCGCATCTTTAATTTGACGCGCGTCTTTCATCATTGACTCACGCTCTGCACGAGCTTCTTTTAAAATGCGCTCGTTATCAGCATTTAAACTCTCCATTTCTTGTCGAGCATTCTTTGCTGAATCTAATGCGGTCTTAATTCCTTCTTCACGTTCATTAACCGCTCCTAAGATTGGTTTCCAAGCAAATTTCTTCAATAATAAAAATAATCCGACGAACAATACTGTTTGAACAATAAACAATCCGAACGAAAATTCTGCTAATAATTTATCCATTTTCTTTTTACTTAATTTTGAATATATACACGAATAAATAATAACCGCAACCAACCGTTGCGGTTATTATAAGATTTAATTATACTGCAAACAATGCAGCAAATC
The DNA here is from genome assembly GCA_905181865.1 of Urechidicola croceus. GTDB lineage: Bacteria > Bacteroidota > Bacteroidia > Flavobacteriales > Flavobacteriaceae > Urechidicola > Urechidicola croceus_A. The sequence continues at coordinate 136,481 of CAJIZG010000005.1, read as the reverse complement.
CAATACCTTCGATTAACGCTGCTGCTATCAACATCGCTGTTTGAATTTTTCCGTATGCTTCAGGCTGACGCGCAATTGCGTCCATTGCTGAACCACCAATTCTACCGATACCGATACCTACACCGATAACTACTAAACCTGCTCCTACGATTGCTGGAATTTCCATAATTTATATATATATTTAATTAAACATTCATTTTTAATGAGCCTCTTCGTGATCGTGTTCTTCCACAGCGAACCCAAAATATAAAGCTGATAACATCGTGAAAATATATGCTTGCAACAAAGCAACCAATATTTCAATAATTGATATGGCAAAAACTAAAAAGAAAGATAAACTTCCTCCCAACCACGATTGGAATACATAAATAAGACCTACTAAACTCATTACTACAATATGCCCTGCTTGCATGTTTGCATACAAACGAATCAATAATGAGAAAGGCTTAATAAATACTCCTAATAATTCAATTGGAGCCAAAATGATTTTCATTGGAACTGGTACACCTGGCATCCAAAAAATATGTTTCCAATAATTTTTATTTCCTGATACGTTTGTAATTAAGAATGTTAAAATAGCTAATGAAAAAGTAATAGCAATATTACCTGTAACATTTACACCTAGTGGCGTTAATCCAAACATATTTAAGAACCAAATAAAGAAAAATACGGTTAACAAAAAACTCATATATTTTCCATGTTGCTTTTCACCAATATTAGGAATTGCGATATCATCTCTTATATATAAGATAATTGGCTCGAAGAATCTTCCAGCGCCTGTGGCAACACCCCCATTTTTTGCATATGACCTTGCCAAACCAACAAACAACCATAACATTAATAATCCTGTAAGGATAATCATTACTACACTTTTAGTAATAGATAAATCTATAGGCTTTGTATTTGTAGCGTGATGATCAGCGTCATAAGTAATAGTTCCTTCACTATCTGTCTTAACTAATTGACCGTGATAAATTTTATAAAAATTTCCATTACTTTCTGCAACAGTAGTTTCATGATGAAACTTTGAAGAAGAAAATACATGTAATCCATTATCTACTAAAATCACAGGTAATGAAAAACCTATATGTTTTTTCTCTCCATCTTCAGCGGTATAAGAAAACACACTAAAGTCATGAGAGTCTTTTAAGTGATGACTAATAAACTCTTTTATTTCTTGTTTGATATTATTTTCTCCGTGCCCTTCTCCTTCGGTTTTATTTCCCTCAGAAGCATTCATTGAAAATGTAACGAGTAACAATAGCGATGTTAGTAAATTAACTAAATTTTTTCTTTGCATATTACACAATTAATTGAATGTCTTTAAAATCGGTGCAAATGTAGGGTTTTATCTTAAAAATAAAAAAATAATTATTCTTTATTTAAAAGAAATAACTCAACTCTTATTCCTTTAAATTATTCAACAATTTAGACAGAGTTATTGTCTCTATAATTAGACTTGTAGCATACGGTATGAAAAAAGATGAAAACTCTAGAGAAGTCATTTCTCCATCCGCCTTATATACAGGAAAAAAGAACAGAAAAAATAGTCCGAATTTCACAAGGCTTCCCATCATAAATATGAATCCCAAATTATTAGGCTGTATGTCTTTCAGTTTATACATGGCAACATAGATTCCAAATGCAATTACCAAATTGACCAAATAAGATCGTATAATTAAATTATTAAAAAGCGCATATTCCAATAGATTCAACACCAGTACATGTAATCCAAATACAATTAATAAGGCTGAAATTAATCGAATGGAAAACGTGAAAATTGAGATCATTAATGATTTATTTTTTTAGACTGAACTACAACCGCAATTAAGGCAATGATTAAACCGAGAAAAGTCATGCCTACAGTGAACCAATTTTTTTCATTTGGAAACTTTAAATCAAGTTTTTTACCTATATAAACTGCCAAATAAATAGTTGCTCCCATTTGAAAAGCAATACTGGTGAGTTGCAGATATTTATTAAGCGGTTTCCTCCTTTCTTTTTCTTTTTTTACTCCCATTTCTATTTAATTCTTTAATACCAGAGTAATCCATTTCACATGTTGCATTAAATAATGCTCCAGGTTCTACCAACAATTGATTTATAGTCACTTCTCCTGATATTTTCGCTGTCTTTTTTAAAGATAAAAGTTCAGACACCATTAATTTTCCAGAAAATATGCCTTCAATATCGGCATTTTCACATTCTACCGTTCCTTTAATTGAACCTTCCACTCCAATTACTACCCTACCATTTGTATTAATGGTTCCTTCAACACTGCCATCAATTCTAAAATCACCTTCTGATTTTATATCCCCTGTTATACTCGTGTTTTTAGCAATAGTATTTCGCTCTAATACTTGCGGGGAATTACTCTTTTTCTCTGTAAACATATTTAAGATAATTTAAATTTTATTTATTGTTTCAATAACTTCTGCCGCTTTTTTACCTTCGTTGGTATTGGAGTAAATTAAGGCCACATATTCCAAGGCTTTTCTAAAAGCCTCACCGCCATCTCTTTTTCCTATTGCATATGCTTTTAATAATTCAAACTTAGGTAATATAGTTGAATTTGAATATGCACCAATAGCTAAATCGGCTTGAATTATAACTTCGTCCAATTTACCGTCCTGATAAGCATAATACGTTTGCTTATAAACATTTTCTGGAGACCCCTCATTCGTCTCCGCCGCGAGCACTTCATTAGGATTTAATATCAATTGTGCATATTTAGAAGCTGAATAATTCGAAACAATATCGTCCTTATATCTTTGAGCCTTTAGATTATTCGATTCTGAATATATTTTATATAAGTAATATTTTGAAGGCAAGACATACTTTTCAACTGGTTCAAATGACAATAAATCTTCAAATTTATAAGAAGCTATTTCATTTTGATTAAACTGCTCCTTATAAATTAAGCCTAGCTGATAATAAGCTTCATTTCGAAGCACCTTTATACTATCAATTTGGCTATCCTTCTTCGGAATTTTGGCGATATAACTTTCAACTTCATATTTTTTGTCCCCCTCTAATTTTGGGAGATTCGTCATAGGGCTCACCAATCCTTCAGTTGCTATACTGCTTTTGTCAGACAACCTCCAATTATCTTCTAAAGGTCTATTCCCCCAAATCTGCTGAAATCCCTGGGCACCAAAGCCAACTATTTGGGTATTATAAAAATACCATTTACCATCTCCAGAAGATTGGCTGTTAATAGAACTAACCACGCCAAATCCAGTAGTCATGATTTGCTCTTGTGCAACGGCTTCTTTGGCAACCAACACATCTATTTGCTCTTGGAAATAAACAACTTGCTCGTCTAAAGTCATATCAACAACATTCAACACACTATCCGCTGCACGTGAAATTCCTTCAAAATAGATAACCTCTTCCAAATTAATACGCTTTCTTTCCAGCCTTCGAATTCTCTTAGTATTTCTATCCTGAGGAATTTGTAATACACTATCATAATAAGACCCTGCCGCTACATAATCCGCGCGATCAAATTGCAAATTTCCCAATTCTTCATACGAAAGTCCTACCTGAAATGGCTGTGCATTCAAAGCATGTGCAGAAGCAATAAAGTGCTCCTCTGACAAATCAATTCTTCCCGACTTTTGATGTAATAAACCTGTGTGATAATGAAGTTCATCTAAATAGGGTCTATTATCACGATCTTTTATTAATTTATTCAACGCTTTCACTAACAATTGAGTATCCTCCCCATCAGACAAATTCTTAGCCTTTTCAATCTCCGCATGAATTTTATATAGGTAAGGCACTTTTTTCATATTAGCAACTTTCTGAAACGCCAAATTAGAAGAATCTATTTCATTTCTTTCTCTATAAATTTGACCTAAGATAAAAGTGTTTCTTGCCGTTTGCTCCTTATTATATTTTGTTAAAGAAGCTTGTTTTAAGTGATGAACAACTTGGGCTGTACTATCCATAACAGTATACACCATCGCCATGGCTGTGTGTGCCTTCTCTATTAGATCTTTCTCTAAGAGTTCCTTTGTCTTTAACATCTCTTTCAAAGTAAACAAAGCCAATTCTTCATTTTGTAAACGCAAATGTGTCTTGGCTTGCCAAATTCTTGTTTCATTAACTAAATCTGCCTTTGGATAGTTCATAACCACATAATTAAAGGCGTCTAAAGCAGGAACAAATCGCTGAGAATAATAACGCGACTTCCCCAATAAAAGAAAAGCGTCATCCGTTTGATGGTTCCTTTCTTTACCTGAAATATTCATAGAATGTTTTTGAATGGCTTTTACAGATTTTTCTTCCGCCTTTTCAAAACTTGCATTTGAATTTCCAACGGGTACTTCTGCTCCGGGAATAGCGAGTTCTGAAACTTCTAATCGTTCAATTGGTAATGTTTTCCAATAGTCATCCTTATAATTGCTGTATAACTCAGCGATTCCTTGATCATATGCCAATTCTCCGTTATAAAGAATATTGTATTTCGTTGTCACAGAATGAAAACTTCTGTTTAAAAAAGCATTTTTACGCGTAGAACAACTTATAATAATAAGTAATAAAAATATTGATGTGTATATATTGAGTTGATTCTTCAAGCAATACTGTTTTATGCTGATGTTAACTAATATCTATATAGATTATTGCCACAAGTTTGTAAAAATACAAATTTATACAGAATAACGTAGTTGCCCCCTTAAATTATAAGCCAAAATGAAACAACTACATGGAGAAATGAGATTCCAATTCTTGTAATGTTTCGCTAGAAGTAATCAAATCTTTAATGACAATTCCTTTGTCTAAAACCACAATTCGCTCACATACTTCGGTAATATGACCTAAATCATGACTTGAAACCAACAACGTAATTCAATGAAATAGGCACATACGCGATAGTACAATTAATTGAGAAGGCATAATCTGTTTTCCTTGAATTAAAAATCATTATTTCGATTTTACAAATACAAATTTATATAAATGTTACAGAAAGCACTGGTCATTTCTTATTTTTGTAATCTAATTAAAATTTGAAATGGCAAAATTCCATAAACTATCAATAAAAGAAATAAAAAAAGAAACGGCAGATGCAGTTTCAATAATATTTGACGTACCGGAAAAATTAAAAACGGATTATCAATTTACGGCGGGTCAATACTTAAATATTAAAAAAGAATTGAATGGAAGAGAAGTGCGTCGCTCTTATTCTATTTGTTCAGATCCAAATACGGATATTTTAACAATTGCCGTTAAAGCTGTTGAAGGTGGAACTTTTTCTGTCTTCGCTACTACTTTATTACACGAAGGAGACAAGTTAGAAGTTTCAACACCAGAAGGTCGTTTTACGCTAAAACCAGAAAGCGGAAAAAATTATATTGGTTTTGCGGCAGGAAGTGGTATTACACCAATCATGTCTATGATAAAAGCCTCATTACATGGTGACGCTACTTTTACCTTGATATACGGTAACAAATCTGTTAATGACGCCATCTTTAGAGCACGATTAGAAGTTTTGAAAAAATTGTATGCTACCAGATTAAATGTTCATTACGTCTATAGCCGTGAAGAAACTAAAGGTGATTTATTTGGTAGGATAGATACCGCAAATACCAATTACTTTTTGCGAAATAAATACAAGAAAACTACTTTTGACAAAGCCTTCTTATGTGGCCCCAAAAGCATGATAAAAACGGTCACAGAGACTTTATTGGACAATAATATTTCCGAAGAAAATATCCACTTCGAATTGTTTTCTGTTCCTGTAGAAGTAAGCGAAGATCACTCCGTTCCTGCAGGGAATTCTGAAATTACGATTACACTAGATGATGAGAAAACTACCTTTGTAATGCCACAAAAGAAGTTTATTTTAAACGCAGCTCTAGATAAAGATTTAGATGCTCCGTATTCTTGTCAAGGCGGAATTTGCAGCAGTTGTTTAGCACGCATTACAAAAGGAAAAGTGGTAATGGAAAAAAATTCCATTTTAACGGATTCTGAATTAGAAGAGGGTTTGATATTAACCTGTCAGGCCCACCCAACAACTCCTCAAGTTTCAATTGATTTTGATGATGTGTAATTTTATATGATAGAAGACATAGTTAAAGCGATCCCTATAGGTATTGGGATTTCTTTTATGATTGGACCCGTTTTTTTTATGTTGATTCAAACGAGCATTTTAAAGGGTGCCCGCGCAGCTATTGTGTTTAACCTTGGAGTCGTTTTAGCAGATATTGTATTTCTCTTATTGGCGTATTATGGTAGTCATCAAATTTTATCTAAAATTAAAGACGACCCTAAACTATTTTTTATTGGAGGCCTAATTCTTTTTATTTATGGAGTGGGAATGTATTTGAAAAAGGAAAATAGAACCCCTATCCAACAAGAGACTTTTGCTACTCCAATTAAGAAAAATTACGTGGGTTTGATATTAAAAGGGTTTTTATTAAATTTCATCAATATAGGCCTCCTAGCCTTTTGGTTACTAATGGTTTTAGGAATCAGTCCTTCATTAGAAATGGACGAACATCGAATTTTTACGTTTTTTATAACAATTATAATCACCTATTTTATTACCGATCTTGGAAAAATACTCTTGGCAAAACAACTCAAAAAGAAACTAACCCCAAATGTGATTCGCAAAATAAACCGAGCAATCGGAATTGTACTTATCATCTTCGGAGTTTTACTGTTTCTAAAAGGTATTATTCCTCAAAAAACCCTGAATATCAAGAATTTTATTGAACATTTTCAAAATTAACGATTATCAATTTCGTTGTATAAGTTAGTCGTCTATTTCAACAATATTATTATTTCTTTCTACATCCGCCATCATCTGAGATGGATCAATCTCTACCTTTTTAATGTCTTTTGAAACCTTGAACGAATAAGTAGGAAATGCCCAGGCCCAATTTTCAATAACTATAGCGTCCGTTGGTTTATTTCCTAAAGCCATTCGCAAAGGAATATGAAAATTTTCCGCCGTACCATCCATGTAGGTTACAGATACATCAATAGGCATTGGCATTCTGCCAACTCTTTCTAAGGTTATTTTAGTATTCGCTATAACCTTAATGCCATAATCAATAGTATGCGTTGTTTGTGTCCATTCATTCAAATACCAATCCAATTGCATTCCAGAAATTTTCTCTGCAGATCGCATGATATCATTGGGAGTTGGATGTTTAAACTTAAAATCTCTAAAGTATTTTTTTAAGGTATTATCCAAATTCTCTTGACCAATTACATAGCCCAACTGCGCTAAAAACACACACCCTTTACTATAAGCATTTGAACTCGCTACTCGCTCTCTTTTATAGCGGTCTATATGCGTAGACTGTGACTCTTGCCAACCAATATCTACATATGTGAAATAATTCCTATAAGATCCTGCAAATGGATTCGGTGCTTTTTTATCCATCAAAATGTCGCTCGTCATTCTATCATCCATATAGGTTGTAAAACCTTCATCCATCCAAGCATGCTTACTTTCATTTGATGCCAAAATAAATTGAAACCAGGAATGTGCCAACTCATGTGTCATTACACCTATTAAACTGCTTATTTTTCTATTCGCGGTTATTAATGTTGACATTCCATACTCCATACCGCCATCGCCTGCTTGAATTATAGAGTATTGCTTGTACGGATAATCTCCTACTAGTCCATTATAATATTCCATAGATTTTACGGCAATATCTTCCATTACTAACCAATCTGCCTTATTTTTCAAGTCCTTTTTATATAAAAAATGAAGCTTTACTCCGTTTGGCCCTTCTTTTATATCATGGGTATATTCTGGATCTGCAGCCCACATAAAATCATGCACATTCGGCGCTTTAAAATGCCAAGACAATTTAGTTCCTTTTGATTGCTTTATGAGTTTACTTTTATCCTCATAACCATGGCCTATTTCTTGTGGATTTTGAAGATATCCCGTACCACCAATCGTATACCTCTTATCAATATGAATGGTTACGTCAAAATCACCCCAAACTCCATGAAATTCGTGAGCGATATAGGGGTCCGTATGCCAACCTTCAATATCATATTCGGCCATTTTAGGGTACCATTGTGCCATAGAAAGTGCTATTCCTTCTTTATTATTTCGCCCAGATCTTCTTGTTTGTTCTGGAACTTGAGCTTTATACTCCATCGTAAAAGTTGAAGATGCACCCGCTTTAATTGGTTTGTTTACATATACTTTTAAGATGGTTCCTATAACCTCATATTGCACCTTTTTACCATCCTGCTTTAAGGATTCCACTTCAATAAATCCTATTTGATCAGGCCTTAAATTAACCAAATTCGAAACATTCTGGATAAACCTTCTATCCGGATCAGGAATATTTTGTGAATGCGCATACATTTCAGAATTTGGTTGAAAGGCATTAAAATACAAATGATAAAAAACCTGATCCAATACATCGGGAGAGTTATTGGTATATCTCAATTTCTGCTTACCCTCGTATTGATAGGTGTCTACGTCCATATCAATATCCATTGTATAGTCAACATGCTGTTGCCAATATGTTGAATTACTTTGTGCTTGCGTCGATACAGCTGATACGGTTAGTATTACTGCAAAAAATATTCTTTTCATATGATTATATTTATTGTTTTTTAACGATCACAAGCTATTCGCTATGAATTTTCATTGTGTCATGAAAATTTTAACATACGCGTTTCATCTGTACTATTTTCAACTATTATTTACCGTTTACAGTTCTATCTGCCAACACCAGCGCATTGTAAGCATTTATAATATTTCCTGAAACTGATAGGTCAGAAAATGGTACCATTTCGTCCTTCGTATCTGGAAGAATCACCTCAAAATTAATTTTAGTACCCGAGTTCATTATAATATGTTTTACCTGACTTGCAGAAAGTTCTGGGTAATAAGAACGGATTAGTGCTGCAACGCCAGCAACAGCCGGTGCCGCCATTGATGTCCCCTGAAAAGTATCATATTCATTCTTTGGAATTGTAGAATAAATCTCTGATCCCGGAGCAAAAATATCTACGTTCAATTTTCCATAATTTGAAAAGGATGATACCAACTTTTCATTATAGTTTCGTGTCATTGAACCTATGGTCAAAACATTATCAGCGACTTCATTCACCTTATCTGGTGCATCTGTGGGAAAAGTATCTTCCACATCTATATTTTTTGAATCGTTCCCTGCTGCATTTACCAATAACACATCCTTTTTAGCCGCATATTTTATGGCTTTATAAACCCATTCTGGGTTTGTAGAATAACTTTTTCCAAAACTCATATTAATTACTTTAGCACCGCTATCCACCGCATATCGAATTGCTAATGCCACATCTTTGTCATATTCATCTCCATCAGGCACCGCTCTAACCGTCATTAATTTCACATTGTTCGAAACACCGTTCACTCCAACACCGTTGTTTCGAGTTGCCAAGGTAATTCCTGCCACATGCGTACCGTGCATTTCATCTTCCAAAGAACCTACTACAAATGCATTCCCATATCTTTTGTCTTTATAATTATATGGATCATCGCCAGTAATACTTCTGCCGTCAAACTCTATATTTAAATTCACATCTAACTTTGTTTGAAAATGAGCTACACCATCACCAATCTGATCTAACATATCGTCTACTGACAATCCAGTTGATAAAGCTCTCACCAACAATGGATGCTGATCTTCTTTAGAAAGCGTTTGAAGGTCTGCCATAGAATACGTTGATTTTTTTAATTTTTTCTGAGCATTGGCGTCGCTGGTTTTTAACCCTTCCTCTAAACTCTTATAAAATTTTAATTTCTCCTCATCTTCATTGACCATCTCATTAAAATCGCTTTCAATTTTTTTGTAATATGCATATTCTTTCTTCTCTTTTTTCGAGAGATCTTCTTCAGATATTCCATCATACTTTATCTTCAATGGTCCGTAAATTCGAGTAATCTCTAATTGCTCTGGAGTAGATTTTCCTTCTTCACTTCCAAAAAAGTTCCATCCATATACGTCATCTATATATCCGTTTCTATCATCGTCCTTCCCGTTACCCGCAATTTCACCTGAATTAGTCCAAATATTATCTTTTAAATCTTCATGGCCTATATCAATTCCAGAATCTATGACCGCTACAACTACGATTGCCCCCTTTTTATCGGCCACAAACTCATATGCTTTTTGTATACTCATACCAGGTATTGAATCTGAAGCAACGTCTGCATGTGACCATTTTTGAATTTCCTCCTCAGACATAATTCCTTTCTTCGCTGGAATGTTCACTACCGTTACTTTTTGATACGCTAAAGGTTTCTTATGAATCCCTTTCGTTGTGCTGCAAGCTGTAAGTATTAAAGATAGGCCTAAAACAATTTTATTATTCATGTTATTTTATTTATTTTATTCGAAAATCTCATTAAATTTAAAAGTATCCTTTAAACGGACACCTTTTTCAGTGTGTTGAACGGTGCATAGTTCTGTTTGAGAATCATGTTCCAAAAACAAATAGAAATTCTCATCTGCTGCTTTGTTCAAAAATTGTTGTTTTTCATCCATCGTACGCAACGGACGCGTATCATATCCCATAACAAATGGAAGCGGAATATGACCCGTTGTAGGTAGTAAATCGGCCATAAAGACGACCTTTTTACCTTGATAATTTAGCATAGGAATCATCTGCTTTTCCGTATGGCCATCCGCCAAATAAACATCAAATCCCAAGGCTGTATTTTGCAACCGACTATTTTGAGACAACTTTACAAAATTCAATTGTCCACTTTCTTCTATTGGTTGAATATTTTCTGTTAAAAAGGATGCTTTTTCTCTACTATTTGGATCTAACGCCCAATTCCAATGATTTTCATTCGACCAAAATTTTGCGTTTTTAAAAGCAGATTCAAACCCTGTTTTAGTGGAATTTAATTGAATCGAACCTCCGCAATGATCAAAATGTAAATGGGTTAAAAAAACATCGGTAATATCATCTCTATGAAAACCCAATTTGGCCAACGAACTATCCAGCGTAAAATCTCCAAATAAATAATAATATCCAAAAAACTTTTCAGATTGCTTATTCCCCATGCCGGTATCAATCAATATCAGTCGATCTCCATCTTCAATCAACATACACCGCATGCTTAAATCGATCAAGTTATTTTTATCGGCTGGATTTGTTTTTTGCCAAAGAACCTTAGGGACAACACCAAACATTGCTCCTCCATCTAGTTTAAAGTTGCCAGTTTCTATGGGGTATATTTTCATTTTGATAATTTGCGTAAAGGTGCTAAAATTAAATAAATTAAAAAGCTAAAGAAAATAAAAAACCGTCTCCTTTTACAGAAACGGTTTTTGAGGCGTCGAACGGATTCGAACCGATGTACAAGCTTTTGCAGAGCTCTGCCTAGCCACTCGGCCACGACGCCATTAAGGCTGCAAATTTAAGTATTTTTAATTTGCAGACAAGTATTTTTAAACTTTCCTTTTTCTACTTAATGAAACAGTTACCATTTCAACATTTCCTCCTATCGGTGGATTTATTTTAGAAACATCTACGTTCGCTGTCGTCACCATAGGAATTTCAATAAATATCCTACGAATAATTCGATCGGCCACATGCTCTAAGAGTTTGGCTCTTACGGCCATTTCCTCTTTAACTATAAGATTTAGATGTACGTAATCCACCGTATCATTAAGGTCATCTGATTGCGTCGATTTTGCTAGATCTGCTTTCACCTTCAAATCTACTCGATAATCAGACCCAATCTTTCCTTCTTCTACCAAACAGCCGTGATATGCAAATAGCCGAATATTTTCTACTTTTATGATTCCCATTAAATTTCTTTTTGCAAATATACTTCTAGATTTTGAATCTATTCTAATTAAAGATGACCTGTCATTCCTGCTCGGTCATTTCGACTCCGCTCAATGACCGAGCAGGAATGACAATAACCCTATATTCTATAATTATTCCATTGGAAATTCATAATTTTGCACTTCATTTTTGAAAGTATGAGTGAAGAAGCAAAATCATTAAATTTTATAGAACAAATCGTTGAAGGAGATTTGGCAAATGGGTTGGATAAAAACAAGTTACGTTTTCGATTTCCACCAGAACCAAATGGCTATTTACACATTGGGCATGCAGCGTCTATTTGTTTAAACTTCGGTTTGGGCGAACGCTATAACGCTCCTGTTAATTTGCGTTTTGACGATACCAATCCTGCAAAAGAAGAGCAAGAGTATGTCGATGCTATTAAAAAAGATGTCACTTGGTTAGGATTTCAATGGGACAAGGAATTGTATTCTTCAGATTATTTTCAGCAATTATATGATTGGGCTATTACGCTTATAAAAGAAGGGAAAGCTTATATCGATGAGCAATCATCAGAAAAAATAAGAGCACAAAAAGGCACTCCGACTGAAGTCGGTTCTAACAGCCCGCATAGAAATAGGTCTATTGAAGAAAATATAGCTCTTTTTGAGAAAATGAAGAACGGTGAGTTTGAAGAGGGGACTTGTGTTTTACGTGCAAAAATTGACATGTCTCATAACAATATGCATATGCGCGATCCTATTTTATATCGTGTCTTAAAAAAATCACATCATAGAACGGGCGATGATTGGTGTATTTACCCAATGTATGACTGGACTCATGGAGAATCAGATTATATCGAAAATATTTCGCATTCTCTTTGTACACTAGAATTCAAGAGTCATCGCGATTTGTATGATTGGTATTTAGATCAATTAGTTGTCCCAGAAAATATTAGACCAAAACAACGTGAGTTTGCGCGTCGTAATTTGAGTTATACCGTTATGAGTAAACGTAAATTATTGCAATTAGTAGAAAGCAAGGTTGTAAATAGTTGGGACGATCCAAGAATGCCTACTATTTCTGGTTTGAGAAGAAGAGGTTACACACCTGGCGCCATCCGTAAGTTTAGCGAAACGGCAGGAATTTCTAAAAGAGATAATGTTACGGATGTTGCTTTGTTAGAATTTTGTATCAAAGATGACCTGAATAAAACCGCTCCTCGCGTAATGGCAGTTTTAGATCCTTTGAAATTGGTAATCACAAATTATCCTGAAGAAAAAGAAGAGTTTATCGACGCTAGTTATAACGATTATGCAGAAGGTTTTGGAAGCAGAGAAGTGCCGTTTTCAAGAGAAATTTACATTGAAAAAGAAGACTTTAGAGAACAAGCAAACAAAAAATTCTTCCGATTGAAATTAGGAGGAGAAGTTCGTTTGAAAAACACCTATATCATCAAAGCAAATGACGTTATAAAAAACAGCGAAGGAAATATTATTGAAGTTCATTGTACGTATGATGAAGATTCTAAAAGTGGAAGTGGAACGGAAGCTAGTAAAAGAAGAGTAAAAGGAACTTTGCACTGGGTATCTATCCAACACGCTCAAAAAGTAGAAGTTCGTTTGTACGATAGATTGTTTACCGACGAAGCTCCTGACAATCATAAAGACAAAGACTTTAAAGAATTCATCAACCCAAACTCTTTAACAATTGGAACTGCATTTGTAGAACCAAGTCTTACTAATTGTGTGGCAGGTGATAAATTTCAATTTCAACGAAAAGGATATTTTTGTACTGATCAAGATTCTAGTTCTGACAAGTTGGTTTTCAATAAAACAGTAGGACTGACCGATTCTTTCGCAAAGATTGAAAAGAAAGCATCAGCACCGGCCAGAAACGAATCATTTGAAAAAGTGGGGCCTTTGGCAGGGAAATATTTGAAAGCAAGAAATGATGAAGAAAGAAATAATATCAAAACTGAAATTTCAGAATTGAGTAAAAACATCTCTTTTGACTTTTTAATAGTTCCATTAGAAATTGCCAAATCTAACAAAGAGGTTTTAACTTGTTTGTTAGTTTTAGATGCTGGTATTGAAACACAAGAAAACGAGAAATTTGAAGCATTTATTGCAAATAATTTGAAATCAAACAATGCTACTATAAAAGTAGAAACCGTAAAATATACCTTAAACAGCCCTTTATTAAAAGCAACATTCAATACAGAACTGATTACCTTAAAAGCAGCGGATAAAAACCCTTATGTAAGAAGTATCTTGGAAGAAAAATTATAAAGAACTTGGTAACTTAAACTGTTGTTTTATTGAATCTTCACCGTCTTTAACACCGCTTCAATCTCAAACATATAATCTCGTTTGTTGGTTGCTGGAGCGTAGGTAAACCCTTCTATTACCACCAAGCGATTATTTGGTTTATCTACCAAGGTGTAACTTAAAAATGGCCCGGCCATAAAAGCACCTTTTACCTCCCATTTACCACGTGTTTGATAGGCTTTTTTACCATCTAATATTGTTGGTAATATTTGGGGGATATACGCAGCTTCTGTAATCATGTACATTCCCTCTTTAGCCCCTGGAATAAATTTTTCTCCGATAGCATCTCTTGCCAATAAAATGTTCTTCCCTGCTTCATCATCAGAAGAGTTTATAGGCAATTCATATACCAATAAATTCATCGTTTGCTGTTTTTGAATATGTTGTCTTAACCATAAGAAGTCACCCGTGTCATCCACTAATTTATAAGAATCTGGAATTTCCATACTTACGCCTAACTTAGTAAGTGTTGTTAAATTTTTCGTTTCAAATAATTTATTTCGAAGTCTGTATTGTACTGCTTTTAAGTCTTCCTCTTTAAAAACTTTAACAATCTCCGCTCTTTTTTCTTGAATGGATTTTATCAATTCCTCTTTGGTGGGTTCTATAAGTTTTATAATTGTTTGCGGCTTTGCATATATGTTGGTTTGAATACTGTACTCCGATTTCTTACCCAAACCTACAATTAAAATACTTTTAGATTTTTTGAATAAATATCCGAATCCGTTTACCTCAACATGTGTAACATTAAATTGAGGTTCTTTCTGAGGTAACCCATGCACCTCTTCATATAAAGCGACTTTTAATTCGTCCCCTTCTTTATGCTCCCAAAGATCATTATTCATAACAAGCAACAATTGGTTCATTCTGCCATTAGAATCGACTAAAACAAGCTTTGGATTCTTAGGTGTACATGAAATAAACAAGAGTGATAGAAATAGCGTGCTCAATAGATAATTCTTCATAATGTAGGTTTTTTTAGAATATTTTAAGTTTCATTCCTGGTTTCAGGGAGGTTGCAGACCAAATATCATTCCATTCTTTTAAATTTTGAACCGAAACATTCAAATACTTTTGAGCTATTTTCCAAAGAGAGTCTCCTTTTCGAACTTCATAGATTCTAAAATTTCCTTTTGGAGTACTTTTTTTAACTGAACTTGCACTCGATGTAGACGCCGAACTATCAGACTTTCTCGGATATACAATCAATCGTTGCCCGATTTTTAATCTATTGCTTCGCAAGCCATTCCACCTTTTTAAAGAACCAATACTTACCCCATATTTATTGGCTATCTTTCCTAAATAATCTCCGCTGGCCACTCTATATTGAATATGATTCTCTTCTTCAATAAACTTTGGAAGTACTTTTTCTCTCTTTTTTTCTTCTTCCTCTATAAAGGCATATAGTTCTTTCTCATTACTTGCAAATTGCCCAATATTATAAAGGGGTAATCGCACATAATAATCTCGTCCTTTCACATAAGGAATAATATCAAGTTTATAGTGTGGATTTAAAAATTGTAACATTTCAATATCTACATCCAAATATTTATTTAACTGTTCAAAGGTTACCTGTTTTTTAATATGAATAGTGTCTGTTTCAAATTTATTAATAACTTCTTTTTCGGGGTATATTCCATGTTCTTCGGCATACTTAAAAATATATAAAGTAGCGTAAAAAATAGGTACATACCCTGCCGTCTCACGAGGCAAATAATTGCGAATATTCCAATAATTTCGTTGCCCCCCAGAACGACGAATCGCTTTGTTTACATTACCCGGCCCAGAATTATATGCTGCCAATGCCAAATCCCAATCCCCAAAAATTTTGTAGAGTGCCGCTAAGTATTTACAGGCCGCCTCCGTAGACCTAATTGGATCTTGACGTTCATCAACATAAGAACTTACATTTAACTTAAATTGCTTTCCTGTTTGATACATAAATTGCCATAATCCTGTTGCTCCAACGCGAGATTTTGCTCTTGGTTTTAAAGCCGATTCTACGATGGCCAAATATTTTATTTCTAAAGGAATATCATACTTGTCTAAATACTCTTCAAACATTGGAAAATAATACTGCGCGCGGGACATTAAAATAGAAAAAGTCTTTCTTCTATTTTTTAAATAACTCCTTATTACGCGCTCTAACCCCTGATTGTATTCAATATTAAATGGGGTTTCACTGTCTAATAGTGCCAACCTTGTTTTTAAAGTATCTGTCGGTAATTCTGGCAAATCAACTTCAGAAATAGCATCTATGTCTATTACATATTGGATGGTATCGTACAACGGTGAGAAATACATTTCTTCTAGCCACAAACTATCAATTAATGTAACTTCTTTATGCTCTTTTAAAACTATTTTATCTACTAAAATAGTGTCGTTAACCGCCAAATTTAGAGCTGGATTAATTTGAATAGTATCGCTTTTAACGACATCCTTTTTTCCTTTTTGAGCATTTAATAAAATGCTAAAAGACAAACATATTAAAATGAAAATTCTTGTTCTCATCCTATGTTATTTCTACGCCAATTGGGCAATGGTCAGAATGTTTTGCTTCTGGCAAAATAAAGGCTCTTTTTAATGTATCCTTCAGCGGTTCACTCACCATACAATAGTCAATTCTCCACCCTTTATTATTGTTTCGTGCATTCGCTCTATAACTCCACCAACTGTAATTATCTGGTTCTTTATTTAAAGAACGAAAGCTATCTATAAATCCACTTTCAATAAAACTACCAATCCACGAGCGCTCTGCCGGTAAAAACCCAGAAACGCCTTTCATTTTGGAATTGTGAATATCTATATCTTCATGACAAATATTATAATCTCCACAAATAACTAAATTGGGAATCGTCTTTTTTAGGTCATTTACATACTCCTGAAATTCATCCATATAATTTAACTTAAAATCCAAACGAGCATCGTTTGTTCCAGAAGGTAAATACAAACTCATAATAGAATAATCATCATAGTCTACGCGAAGATTTCTTCCTTCAAAGTCCATGGTTTCTATTGCCGTGCCATATTCAACGTGATTGGGTTCCGTTTTACACAAAATGGCCACACTACTATAACCCTTTTTCTGTGCTGAAAACCAATAATGATATCTGTATCCTGCCTCTTCAAATAAGGTTAAATCTAATTGCTCTTTATGTGCTTTGGTTTCTTGTAAACAAATCACATCTGGATTTGCTGCTTTTAACCAATCAATAAACCCCTTCTTTAAAGCGGCTCTTATTCCGTTTACATTATATGATAATATTTTCATTCTTTATATTTATTGTTTTTAACGATCAGATACAATTAACCATTCTTTGATAGATAAAATTTTGAACCTGCTCGTTTCATCTATATTTATTTCTGGCTTTCTCTTAATTTACGCCTCATTACCTTGTTAGATGCAGTGCGTGGCAAGGTATTAATTTTAACCAATTCACTGACTTTAAAAAGAGGGTTTAACATTTTTATTACCTGTTTTTTTACGCATTGTAAACGTTCAGAATCATCCAGTTCATTTTGCATTCCAACATAAAAAATAACTAATTTGCTAGGCCCTCCGTTTTTTGGAGAAACAGCAACGGCAGCGGATTCTTGAACAAATGATAGCTTGTTAACCACCATCTCTATTTGTGTGGCGCTCACTTTAATTCCTCCTAAATTCATTGCATCATCAATACGACCAAGCATTCGATAGTATCCCTTTTCAAGATGAATTAATTCGTCCCCATGTCTTCTCAGTTTTGTTGAGTATTCAGGTGTATTCTTATAGTAAACTTCTAAATGATCTCCATAAAGCAAAGTTGTGGACAAGCCCATAATAGGTGGTATTAAAAAAAGTTCTCCTTTCGCTGATTTTTTTCCATCTTCATCCAACAAAACAAATTCTCCTCCCAAAGTTTGGGTAGAAAAAGTAGCAGCAATATTTGGTTGTACCAAAGTACTTGCGACATAACCCCCTCCAATTTCGGTGCCTCCGCAATACTCAATGACAGGTTTATTACCAGCCAAATTCATTAAATACACCATCTCTGCTGGATTTGATACTTCTCCTGTAGAACTAAAACATTTAATCGAACTCCAATCCAACGATTCCATACAACTTGTGTTTTTCCAATATTTTACAATACTTGGTACTACACCTAACATGGTTACCCCTACATTTTCAACAAATTCACCAAATCCTTTCGTTAAAGGGGCATCATAATACAATGCGATACAAGCCTTATTAATTAAAGTCGAAAACACTAACCAAGGCCCCATCATCCAACCCAAACTTGTTGGCCAACACACCACGTCATTTCGGTGAATATCGTGATGATAATGACCGTCTGAAGCCCCTTTGATAGGAGTTGTATGATTCCAAGGAATTGCCTTTGGTTCTCCCGTAGTTCCGGAAGAAAACAATATCGTTATCGTTTCTTGCGGATCCTGTTTTACGGATTCAAAATCTTCATTACTGGATAAAAAATTATTCCAAAGCACATCGCCATGACGCAAAGAAATTAAATCATCTTGCGTAGAAATTACCACAATTTTTTTCGCGCCTGCTTCTACTACTTTGTCATACAATGGTAAATATTTTCCCATGCGACTGATTCGATCTTGCGTAAAAACGACCGTAACTTCTGTGATTTTTAATCGGACAGTAATTTCATTAGAAGTAAAACTATCAGCGATCGTGGCAACTTTAATTCCTGCTTTTATTGCACCTAAATAAATGGAAACGGCTTCCATAGTCATCGGCATATCAATAGCAATGGTATCTCCCGCAACAATATCAATTCTATTAAAACTATTTGCTACGTTATTTACTAAAGAAGCTAATTTCTTTTGAGAGACATTTTGAATGACTCCAGAATCCGTCTTAAATTTTAATACAATGGCATCATCCTCATTTTGAAAACAAGAATCGACAATGTTCATCCTTGCACCAAACATCCATTTCGCAGTTTCTACTCCATTTGAAACATCAACTATCTTCGTGAACTTTTTTGAAAAATGAATATCCAAATTCTCAACTGTTTCACTCCAAAACAGCGCTTTCTCACGAACGCTCCAATTCCAAAAATCTACATAGGAAGTAAAACGATGCTTTTGCATCATTTTATAAATATTACTGTTTGCTATTGTTTGTTTGCTTGGTATCCAGGTCGGTTCCTGTAACATGATTAAAATTCTGGAATTTCATCTTTTATAATCTCTACAGGGGCTAAAATTTCTTCTTCTCCGTTTTCCCCTTCTTCAGGTTCATCAGAACAATTTATTCTAATGGAAAGAAACTCCGGTTTTTCAAACTCACCTGCGCTCACGTTTAATGATTCATCTGCATATAACTTCTTATAATAAAGAGCCCAAATAGGTAGAGCCATTGAGGCTCCTTGACCTTGAGTAATACTCTTAAAGTGAACGGCTCTTTCTTCTGCACCTACCCAAATACCTGTAACTAAATTGGGTACCATTCCCATAAACCATCCATCAGATTGATTTTGTGTAGTTCCTGTTTTACCTGCTATCGGGTTTTTAAAATCATACGGGTAACCCGTTGCAATATTGTCAGGATATCTAGCCCAATTCCCTCTTAACCTTTGTCCAGACCCTGATCTAGTTACTCCTTCCAATAAATTCAAAATTACATAGGCCGACTCCTCACTTAAAACCTCCTTTGTTTCAGGTGTAAATTGTTCTAAAATAGTCCCATTCTTATCTTCAATCCTTAAGACCATCATTTGTCCAACGCGCAATCCTTTATTAGCAAAAGTAGAGTAGGCTCCTACCATTTCAAACAAACTTAAATCTACCGTGCCCAAAGCAATTGCTGGTACTTCTGGAATATCACTTTCAATACCTAAAGCATGCGCAAACCGAACTACATTCTTTGGATGTACATCATCTATTATCCTTGCCGTTATTACATTTACAGATTTTGCTAATGCATCCTTTAGAGTCATCATTCCACCATAGGCATCTGGCCTACCATGACCCGAATTTTTTGGTGTCCAGTCTTTCTCTGCGCCATATTTAGCCTTAGGAATTGTATACGGTATATTTGGAAAACTATCACATGGCGAGTATTTCAATTGATTAATTGCAGTTGCATATACAAAGGGTTTAAATGTTGAACCCACTTGCCTTTTTTGCTGTTTTACAGCATCATATTTAAAGTGCTTATAATTTATTCCACCAACCCATGCTTTAACATGTCCCGTTTGAGGTTCAATAGACATTAATCCAGATCGTAAGAAATGCTTGTAATACAAAATGGAATCATAAGGAGTCATCAAAGTATCAATATCACCCTTCCAAGAGAATACACGCATTTCTGTTTCTTCTCTAAACGTAGCTCTAGTTTCTTTCTCTGTTTTCCCTTGTAACTTTAAACGTTTCCATCGGGTAGAACGTTTCATAGATTGAAGCATAATACGCTCTCTATCTTCCAAGTCAACATCATAAAATGGTGCCGTTTTATTCTTTTTATGCTCTTTAAAAAAGATCCTTTGTAAATTAGACATGTGTTCTTTTGAAGCATCCTCAGCATGTTTCTGCATTCTAGCGTCAATGGTTACATAAATTTTTAATCCATCTCTACCCAAATTATAATTATCACCATTTGGTTTTGGATTTTTTCTAATCCATTTTTTCATATAATCTCTCAAGTACTCTCGAAAATACGTTGCATAACCATCTATATGCGTTTCTGGAGAATAATTAATTCCTAAATCTAATCGCTGCAATGAATCCTTAACTTCTGAAGTAATAAACTCATTTTTCTCCATTTGTTTTAAAACTACATTACGTCGATTTAAAACAATTTCTGGTCTTCGCAATGGATTAAAATAGGAAGAATTTTTTAACATCCCAACAAGCATTGCCGATTCCTCTTGATCCAATTCTGGCGGTTCTTTTCCAAAATATATTCTAGTAGCAGATCGAATACCTACAGCGAGATTTAAAAAATCGTACTGATTTAAATACATGGTAATAATCTCCTTCTTGGTATATTGCCGTTCCAGTCTAGCAGAAATCACATATTCTTTAACCTTTTGAAAAATACGGCTCACAAAATTAGTTGATCCTTCTCCATGAAATAATTGTTTTGCCAACTGCTGAGTCAAAGTACTGCCTCCTCCACCTTTACCCAATTTTAAAATGGCTCTTGTAGTAGATTTATAATCAATTCCCGAATGCTGAAAAAATCTTTCGTCCTCTGTAGCAACAAGAGCATTCACCAAATTTTCCGGAATTTCCTTAAATTTTACTGGAGTTCTATTTTCAACAGCATATTTACCCAATGTTTTGCCATCGATAGAAATTACCTCCGAAGCCAAATCTTTCTCAGGATTTTCTAGATCCTCAAAGGTTGGCATATAACCCAAAACACCTAAAGATGCAAAATAAAATGGAAGTATTGCTAGTATAATTCCCCCAATAAAAAGTCCCCAAAACCATTTTAAATATTTTGAAATTCCTGTAGTTTTAACTGATTTATTTTTCGCCATTTTAAAATAAAAATTACGGGGTTATCGATTCAATTCTAAAGCCTAGGTCTGTAACACCTCTTAACGAATCGAGTGCTTGAATATTGCCGATTTTACGCATTGCTTGTTCAACTTTTATGGAATACTGTCCTTTTTGATTAAATCGAACATTCTCTTTATAAAACAATTTATTTTGTTTGATGTCTGTATAACCAACACCTAAAAATCTACCTTCTTTATCGGTCATTTCATATTCTAAGGTATCAATGACCCTAAATCCATCGGGGAAATTTATTTGAGCGATTATAAATAGATTACTAAATTCATAATCTCTGTTATTTCTGAGATTCAAAAACAAATTATTCTTTGAAATTGTATCTTCAACTTCAACCTGGAATTCAAGCATATCATCTCTTAACCAAATACTATTATCGAAAGATTTGTATTCATCAAAAACGCTTTTTGAATCGCAAGAAACGAATCCAATAAAAAGAATTATTACCAAATAACGGCTACGCATCTTTTTGATTACTCTTAGTTGGGTTTTGTTTTGGTCGGGGTTTTCTATTTCTGTTATTTTTTGGATTCGGTTTCGAATTAGAATCTTGCCCTTGCGTATTACCTTGAGGTTTTGACTTATTTCCATCACCTTGTTTTTGCTGATTCCCTTGAGGGTATGTTCCTTTCTTCTTAGGAGGCCCTTGACTTTGCTGATTCTGCTGATTTGGATTTTTCTTCTGCTGATTGCTTGAATTTGAAGGTTTTCTTTTTTTGTTTCTTCTTCGTTTATTTTGCTTCGGTTGATCGAATCGAGTCAAACTATCTTCTCCTACAGCATCTTCAAAATTTACTTTCTTTTCAGGTTCTAACTCTAGTTCATAATCCTCTAATGAAGAAATTACTTCTCCGCCTTTATTGGCATCAATAATTTCATTCAATTGCTCCAAATCCAGTTTATACCACTTAAAAGAATCTCCCTTATAGGTATACCAAAATTCTTCCTTGAAAATATCCATCTTCACAAAAACGGCATCCCCTTTTTCTGTTTTCAACACCGTTTCTTGTTTTGGAAACTTATTCAAAGCATCCATATAGGTGTCCAATTCATAATTCAGACAGCATTTTAACTTACCACATTGTCCAGAAAGTTTTTGTGGATTTAAAGATAATTGCTGATAACGTGCAGAAGCCGTATTCACTTTTCTAAAGTCAGTCAACCAAGTAGAGCAACACAGTTCTCTTCCACAGGATCCAATACCTCCCAATCTGGCGGCCTCTTGGCGTAATCCAACTTGTTTCATCTCCACACGAATACTAAAAGCACTCGCCAAATCTCGAATTAGTTGTCTAAAGTCTACTCGATCTTCTGCAGTATAATAAAAAGTTGCCTTATTACCATCCCCTTGGTATTCTACATCAGATAATTTCATCTTTAGCCCTAAACGACCTAAGATTTCTCTTCCTCGTCGTTGAGTCTCCGTTTCTTTATTTCGTGCTTTTTCCCAAATATCAACATCTCTTTGTGAAGCTTTTCTGTAGATTTTTTTTACTTCCTCACTATCAATCTTAACCCCTTTCTTCTTCATTTGAATTCGAACCAGTTCCCCAGTAAGAGAAACAGTTCCAACATCATGACCTGGCGAACCTTCTACAGTTACGACCTCTCCCATGCACAATTGCAAACTCTCATTCTTAAAAAAATGCTTACGTCCGTTTTTAAAACGAACCTCTACAATATTGAAAGGTGCTTGTCCGCTTGGAAGCGACATATTTGAAAGCCAATCGAAGACGGTTAATTTATCACAACTCCCTGTAGCGCAATTTCCATTGCTTTTGCATCCGTTTGGAACACCACTAGAGTCTGTAGAGCAACTAGTACAGCTCATAAATATATATTTTGAAACGCCTAATAATTTATATTAAAAGGTGTTATAGGATTCATACTCGTTTTATCACTAATGTGTAAAGGTATGGAAAAAGAAAATGAGTTTAAGAATAATTTTTGGTATTGAAAATTAAATCTCTTTTACATCTATAATTTTAACCAAACAGGCAGCTTTTACCTTCTGGCTATCATTAATAATTGCTTCATGGAAACATTTAAACGTAAAAAGTTCTTTCTTTTCTATAAGTGAAGCATGATCGACTTCCCCTATTTTTTTAATATCTCAAACTGACCTAGAGCCAATTAGACGCAAAAATTACAACCATTAAGTCTCCGCTCTAATTTCGACGATCTTATACAGATTCCCTGAGGTAAACTCAGCACTTTATTCAAAACCACTGTATCGGCAAACATAGCGTAACACTAGAGAGCTGTACTATTCATAATCTATCCTTGAGTAGAAATATACACTTCCAATCCAATACCTTTTAAAGGTGTAATTACTGCTTGGTCCTTCACAATATCAGCGGAAATACCTGCATCTATTCCTTTTGAATTCAGGTTTTAACGATTAATAAATAATAGCCTTCAATACCAAATAAGTTCGAACATTCTTGGCTTTACATCCTTCAGCAATTCCATGTAAATCGCCAAAGTATAATTAACCGTGGCTCTAGCGTGCACATTTAATAGTTCAACTTCAAAATAAACCGAATCTGCTCCGTTATGGAAAACTGCTTGCAGTGATTCAGAGTTCCTACATCCTTTCAGTTTTTAAATTTTAAAACTTCTGATCGCCCCTTTTTGAAAACTTTATTACTATTCCCTTTCCCTTTTCTCAACGCTTTTTGCTCTTCAAACGGAAGTGCTGCAACCTCTTTACATTTATCGGAACAGCAAATATTCATTTTTTCTGAACAAGAAGTACATTGAATAAACAATAGATGGCATGCCTCATTATCACAATTTACATGAATATCACAAGAATCGCCACATTGATGACACTTAGAAACTACATCATCAGAAATTCGCTCAGCACGACGATGGTCAAAAACGAAATTCTTTCCTTTAAACTTATTTTCCAATTCTTGATTTTCAACCTGACGTATATAATTAATAATGCCGCCTTCCAACTGAAATATATTTTTAAACCCCTTATGCTTATAATATGCACTCGCTTTTTCACAACGAATTCCACCCGTACAATACATCAATAAATTCTTATCCTCTTTATGATTTTTTAAATCTTCTTCAATAATATCTAATGAATCTCTAAAAGTGTCTACATCTGGAGTCACAGCTCCAGCAAAATGACCAATTTCGCTTTCGTAGTGATTACGCATATCAACACAAACCGTATTTGGATCTTCTAACATGTTATTGAATTCATTTGCATTTAAATGCACACCTATGTCGGTAACATCAAAATTAGCGTCATTTAAACCATCCGCAACAATTTTACTCCGAACCTTCACCTTTAACTTTAAAAAAGATTTGTTGTCTTGCTCCACAGCTGCGTTCAATCTGATGTCTTTCAAAAATGAAATAGCATCTAATTGTTCTTTCAGTTGTAACATCCTATCCGATGGTACTGAAATTTGGGCGTTTATTCCCTCATAAGAAACATAGGTTCTACCTAAAATTTCTAGTGTATCCCATTCAAGGAACAATTTATCTCTAAATAATTGTGGGTTTTCTATCTTATAATATTGATAGAAAGAAATAGTTAAACGATCTTTTCCCGCTTTGTCTATTAATTCAGCGCGTTCTTTTGCGCTTAACTTATTGTACAGTTGCATGCTATACTAATTTAGTTAAACAATAAATATTCTTAAACGTAGAATATAATTTTTGCGCAAAAGTACAGCATATAGTTAGAATAGCAACTATGAACCTCTGAAAAATAGGGCTTAACACTTCTTTTGTTAATTATTTAACAATATGAAATATTTTGACAAAATTTATACAAATCCTTTTTATACAATCCTTTTTTCTAATCTTTGCAGCTTAATCTATTAAAATAAAAACGTATGAAAGTTGCTGTTGTTGGTGCCACTGGTATGGTTGGTGCTGTGATGTTAAAAGTGTTAGAAGAAAGAAATTTTCCTGTAACTGAATTAATTCCTGTGGCTTCTGCAAGATCTGCAGGCAAGAAATTATCTTTTAAAGGAAATGAATACACAGTTGTAACGCTGGAAGATGCTGTTAAAATGAATGCTGATATTGCTTTGTTTTCTGCTGGAGGAGATACTTCTTTAGAATGGGCGCCTAAATTTGCTGAAGCAGGAACAACAGTCGTTGATAACTCTTCTGCTTGGAGAATGAATCCAACAAAAAAATTAGTAGTTCCAGAAGTTAATGGAGATGTATTGACCAAAGAAGATAAAATCATTGCAAATCCGAACTGTTCAACAATTCAATTGGTAATGGCTTTAGCTCCGCTACATGAAAAATATAAAATGAAACGTTTGATTATTTCTACCTACCAGTCTGTTTCTGGTAGCGGCTTAAAAGCGGTTCAACAATTGGATAATGAAGAAGCTGGAATTAAAGGCGAAATGGCTTATCCTCATCCTATTGGAAGAAATGCATTACCTCATTGTGATGTGTTTTTAGAAAATGGATATACGAAAGAAGAAATGAAATTGGTTACCGAACCTAAGAAAATTTTACGTGACGATTCTTTTGCTGTAACAGCTACTGCGGTGCGCATTCCAACGGCAGGAGGGCACTCTGAGTCTGTAAATGTTGAGTTTGTAAATGACTTTGATTTAGCAGATGTACGTCAGTTATTAAACGACTTCCCCGGTGTTATTGTTCAAGATGACTTAGAAACTAACACGTATCCTATGCCAATAAATGCTCATAATAAAGATGACGTTTTTGTTGGACGTATTCGTAGAGATGAATCTTTACCAAATACGTTAAATATGTGGATTGTAGCTGATAACCTTAGAAAAGGTGCTGCGACAAACACGGTTCAAATTGCTGAGTATTTAGTAGCGAACAAATTGATATCAGCTACTTCAAAATATGCGACACTGAAACGAATTTAGTGTGACGAAAAAACCCACTCATTTGAGTGGGTTTTTTTTATTTTCTTCTTCGCTTATATTTATTCTGCCTTCTCGGTTCTTTCTTTTCTATAACAGTGTTATCAAAAGAATTCTTTCCCTTTCCCGTACTCCTCCATCTAACTTCTTTCTTTTCTGTAACGGTTTTGTCAAAAGAATTCTTTCCCTTTCCCGTACTCCTCCATCTAACTTCTTTCTTTTCTGTAACGGTTTTATCAAAAGAATTCTTTCCTTTTCCTGTATTCTTATGTCTCGGTACTTTTACCTCAGTAACCGTATCGTCAAAGGTATTTTTTACTTTTTCTGTTTTATTTTTCTTCCACTTATCATTTTCAGGAAGTAACACGCTTAATAAATCACTTCTATTCAACTTGGTTAAGGTGTTTTTTATCCACCCCTTGTTCTCTTTTTTATACCAAAAGAAAAATCGATGTTGCTCATCTTTTTCCTTTTTGGTTTTCGGAGTTCTTGTTGGTTTCATGGTATATGGGTGATATCCACTATAATAAATCACTGTCGCAACCGTCATTGGTGTTGGCGTAAATCCTTGCACTTGCTCTAACTGAAAGCCCAAATCTTTTGTTTCTGCCGCCAAATTAGCCATATCCTCAACTTCACAAGCAGGATGATTCGATATAAAATATGGAATCAATTGTAAGTTTAATTTTTTCTTAATATTGATACTGTCAAAGCGCTCTTTAAACATATGAAAATATTTAAAAGAAGGCTTTCGCATCAACTTCAAAACAGGATCTGAAGTGTGCTCAGGTGCCACTTTCAGTCTTCCAGAGACATGGTTTGTCATCACCTCTTCAGTATAGTCGTCTAACTCTTTTGGATCTGCATTTTTATTGAACTCTGGCACCAACATATCATGTCTAATTCCACTTCCAATAAATGATTTTTTAATTTTTGGATGCTTATCTACAGCTTGATATAATTTGGTTAACGGCTTATGAGACGTATCCAAATTACTACAAATCACAGGAGAAATACAGGAAGGCGCCACACATTTATCACAGATAGACTGAACCTTCCCCTTCATTTTATACATATTGGCAGATGGTCCGCCGATATCGGATAAATATCCTTTAAAATCAGGCATATTTGCTACGGTATCTACTTCTTTTAGAATAGACTCCTGACTTCGACTTGCAATAAACTTTCCTTGATGTGCCGAAATAGTGCAAAAACTACAGCCCCCAAAACACCCCCGATGAATATTAATTGAAAACTTGATCATCTCATAAGCAGGAATTGGACCTCGCTTATCGTATTTCGGATGTGGCATTCTTGTATAGGGCAATTCAAAAGAAGCATCAATTTCACCCTCCGTCATTGTTGGAAAAGGAGGATTAATAACCAATTGTCTTTTTCCAATCTTCTGAAAAATACGACGGGCATATAATTTATTCGACTCCTGCTCAATCACTTTGAAGTTTGAAGCAAATGTTTTTTTGTCCTTTAAACAAGCTTCATGAGAATTAATTTCCACATCTTCCCAATTCTTGTTTTTTGGAATCTCTTCGTTTTCATCTATGAAAACTGCTGTTTGTTTAATTGTTTTAATACTTTTAAAAGGAACCCCTTTTTGCAACAATTCAACAATTTCGCGTAAGGGCTGCTCCCCCATTCCATACACCAACATATCTGCTTTCGAATCTTCTAAAATCGATGGTTTTAAGGCGTCACTCCAATAATCATAATGCGTAACTCTGCGCAGAGAAGCTTCAATACCTCCAATTAAAATTGGAACATCTGGGAATTTATCCTTTAAAATAGTTGAATAAACACACGTTGCATAATCAGGTCTAAACCCTTTATCTCCATTAGGAGTATATGCATCTTTATCTCTTCGCTTTTTACTCGCGGTATAATTAGAAACCATCGGATCCATACAACCACCTGTAACTCCAAAAAACAATCGTGGTTTCCCTAATTTTTCAAAATCCTGCAAATTATCATTCACACTTGGTTGCGGAACAATCGCTACTCTTAATCCATAACTTTCTAAAATTCGACCAATTACTGCAGGTCCAAAAGACGGATGATCTACATAGGCATCTCCGCTAAAAAGAATAACGTCGAGTTCTTCCCAACCACGAATTTTCACTTCTTTGTTTGTTGTTGGTAACCAATCTGAAAGTTTATGCATCATCTGTCTTTCTTAAAGGCTGAAAAGGTACGGAATAAAAAACGAATACTGGAAGCAGTTAAATTTGGTTTGTTTCTGTGTTTCGATGCTGTTAAATTGACCTACCAGTCGATATAATCTATTGTGATACGAACAGATCTAATAATTGTATTTAATTTGAGAAAATATGTGAGTGTCTTTATAATATATTCAGAGTTAAAGTAAACGCTTATGCAAATAGCTTTTTTTTAAACCAAAAAAAACACTATCCTTGTAAAAATTACACTACATAATTTATTCCCTATGAAAAAACTATTATTATTTACAGTATGCGCGTTTATAACTATTGGCGCTATAGCGCAAACAAAAGTAAACCATAATACCACAAGGAGTAATAAAACTACTGGAGGTAAAATAGACCTTAATACAACTCTTGACAAACCTACTAATTTTGATAATATAAATTTAGAAATTAATGAAAGGGCGTTTTTTAATGTCATTTCAAAAGGTTATAAAATTTCTTGGAAAAAATCGAGTCAATCAAACTATACGTATTCTCTAAAGTTAATACCGATTAATACAAATGAACCCTCAAAAATTAAGAGTCTTTTTAGAAATAGCAAAGAAGGTATTACCAAAAATAATTTGAGAACTAATTCATTTACAATAACCCAAAAATTAAAACCAAATAAATATTACGCATTATTGCTGGTAAAGCATCCTGTTGGAATAAGTTTTAAAGAGTTTATTGCTACGGTTGACGATGATTCTGTGCATAACTATTTCACTACTTGGTATTATGTCTCTGAGGGTGGAGTTGGTGAGTTACCAGGCGCTATAGATGGATGTAGTTCTTCAGTATGCGGTAGTAAATGTGAAGGTGGACTTTGTCCTGATGGAACTATTAGAAAATGTGGATGTTCAACGGGCTCTTGCTTTGCAATGCTTTGTGCTTCACGTTCAGAGTTGACTTTACTTAATGTCCCGGATGAATCAGGTATCTAATGACTCTTGTGAATTTTCAGTTCGGTTTTTTATTTGATAAAATAGTTGCCTAAGCATGCGCAACACCATTGTTTTTGGTATGGGATTTTTTTATAAATAAATTGACAATGATATAATTAAAAAAGGCTTTCTAAAAAAATCTACTTTTCAGAAAGCCTTTTTTTTTGTTAACTTTAGACGTGCATTACGCTAGTAAAAAAATTAGAAAAATCTACCAGGTATTCTAATTGTAATTTCAGATAAATTAAATTTTAGGGTAATAAAATTTAGTTGATGTTGATATAGTAGTATAGAAACAAAATTTTACAAATTATAAAACAACTATTATGAAAACTAAATTATTATTATTCGCAGCGGTACTCATTACATCAATTACTTTTTCACAAACCTCTAAAAGGGGGTATGATTTTTACATGGCCACATCCGACTTTCCCCAAAGTCAAAAAAGGAACAAAGGTGAGTTAATTGACGCCATGGCAAAAGACGCTAGTTTATCAAAAGCTGATGCTGGAAAAGCATTAAACCCACTTATTTCTAAAAGCGCTACCAGAACTGGTAGAAATCCACAAACTGGAAACCGATTCAAATATAAAATGGAAAGACAAGTGAAGCTAGTTTGTCAAAAGCAGATGCAAAAAGAGCTACAAGAGCACGAAGAAATCCACAAACAGGTTCAACTATTAAAAACAATACTAAAAAATCTAAAAGAAAATTAAAAATAATAGCCGACGAACTTCCACATCGTCAATCAATTGGTTATCCACAAATGTTTGTCGAAATACCAAAACTATTAAAGAGTGAATCAATAGTTGTTATTTCATTTAAAATCAGGAACTTCAAAATACGTAATTGTTATTTGGAGTTCCTGATTTTATATGTTTATATTCAGTAATATTAAAGTACGCAAGTAGATTAATAACAGTCCTGTTTCCTTCATTACAATTTACACCTTCAACGAACAGAATTCTATATATTATTTCACCATTTATTTTAGCAAACACAACAATATTTAATAATGTTACCTATATAAACCGATAAGCACAACTAAAAAATACACTCGAATTTTGAGGGCGTTTTGCACTTATATAATTATTTTTCTACTCCTAAAACGTCTTTGATTATACGCTCTAATTCTACCTTTGGTAGCGCCCCTTGAGACATTTGTGGTGGTTCATTCATTGGAATAAATAACATGGATGGAATACTTCTAATCGCAAAAGCAGCTGACAATTCTTGTTCTGCCTCTGTATCTACTTTATAGATATCAACTTTGCCCTTATAGTCTTTACTTAGTTCTTCCAAAATAGGCGCAACCATTTTACAAGGTCCACACCAATCTGCATAAAAATCAATGATTACTGGTTTGTCTCCTTCAAATTTCCAATCTTTGTTTTTACTATAGTCAAATACCTTTTCAAAAAATGTTTGTTCTGTCAAAAGTTCTGTCATTGCCTTATTTTTAATTACCCTGTTTGACGGCAAAGATATAATGAACTTACATATAAATCTGTAACAACTATTAGCGCTTATGATAAAAATAAAATCATACTATTTTCTTTACTTTTGGACAAAATTCACTCGCATGACGAATATTGTATCTATTACCCTATTAGGCGTTCTTGTGCTATCATGTAATTCTGTAGAAACTCACAAAAAAATAATCACATTGAAATACCCCGAGACAAAAAAAGTTGATACCGTGACCGATTATTTCGGAACAAAAGTTAAAGACCCATATAGATGGTTAGAAGATGATCTCTCTGAAGAAACTGGAGATTGGGTGGTAAATCAAAACAAAGTATCCTTCGATTATTTAGCTAATATTCCCTATAGAAATAAGTTAAAACAACGGCTGGAAAATTTATGGAATTACGAAAAAATAGGTGCACCCTTTAAAGAAGGAGATTACAACTATTCATACAAAAATGACGGACTTCAAAACCAATATGTCATATACCGTTTTAAGGATGAAGAAAAGCCTGAAGTTTTTTTAGACCCAAATACTTTTTCCGATGATGGAACAACTTCTCTTTCTGGACTCTCCTTTTCAAAAAATGGAAAATTCGTCGCTTATTCAATTTCAGAAGGAGGATCTGATTGGAGAAAAGTTTTGGTCATGGAAGTTGAATCGAAGAAAATAATTGAAGACACCTTAATTGATATAAAATTCAGCGGACTCTCTTGGTATAAAAACGAAGGTTTTTACTATTCGAGTTATGACAAACCAAAAGGCAGCGAGTTATCAGCAAAAACTGATCAACACAAAGTTTACTATCACAAAATTGGCACGAAGCAAAAAGAAGACACTTTGATCTATGGTGGTATTGAGAAAGAAAAGCATCGATATATTTCAGCTGGTGTAACTGAAGATAACCGATATTTGGTCATATCTGCTCGCATATCTACTTCGGGAAATAAATTATTCATCAAAGATTTATCTGCTAAGAACAACTCTTTTATAACCGCTTTAAATCATACCGATAGTGATACTGGTATTCTAGATAATGTTGGTTCTAAATTGTATTTAGTCACTAACCAAAACGCTCCAAATAAAAAGATAGTCACTGTAGATGCTTCAAATCCGACTCCTGAAAATTGGGTTGATTTCATTCCAGAAACAGCACATGTTTTGTCTCCATCAACTGGTGGAGGTTATTTCTTTACCGAATATATGGTTGATGCGATCTCTAAAGTAAAACAATACGATTATAACGGAAAGTTTATTCGTGATATTGAATTACCAGGTATCGGAAACGTTGGTGGTTTTGGTGGTAAAAAAGAAATTAAACTAGATTATTATTCTTTTACCAATTACAGCACACCTTCAAATATTTATAAATTTAATGTTGACACTGGTGTATCGGAACTATATTGGCAACCGTCCATAGATTTTAAAAGTGAAGACTACGAAAGTAAACAAGTCTTTTATACCTCTAAAGACGGCACCAAAGTTCCTATGATTATTTCTTATAAAAAAGGTTTAAAACTAAATGGGAAAAACCCTACTATTCTTTATGGTTACGGAGGTTTTAATATTAGTCTAAATCCAAGTTTTAGCATTTCCAACGCGGTTTGGATGGAAATGGGAGGAATCTATGCCGTTCCAAATTTACGAGGTGGCGGAGAATATGGTAAAAAATGGCATGACGCCGGAACAAAACAACAAAAACAAAATGTATTCGACGATTTTATTGCAGCAGGAGAATTTCTAATATCAGAAAAATATACTTCCAGTGATTTTCTAGCCATTCGAGGTGGTTCTAATGGCGGTTTATTAGTAGGTGCAACCATGACACAACGTCCAGGTTTGATGAAAGTAGCATTGCCAGCTGTTGGAGTTTTAGACATGTTACGTTATCACACCTTTACGGCTGGAGCCGGTTGGGCTTATGATTATGGCACTGCTGAAGAAAGTAAAGAAATGTTTGAATATCTAAAAGGGTACTCCCCTCTTCATAATGTAAAAGAAGGTGTTCAATACCCTGCTACATTGATTACCACTGGAGATCATGATGACCGTGTGGTTCCTGCTCATAGTTTTAAATTTGCGGCAGAATTACAGGCTAAACAATCGGGTAGTAATCCAGCTTTAATCAGAATTGAAACGGATGCCGGCCATGGAGCAGGAACACCTGTTTCTAAAATAATTGAACAGTATGTTGATGTTTTCAGTTTTACTCTGAGTAATATGGGTTTTGAAGAATTACCAAGCACTCCTAAAGAAAAAATTAAAGGATAAAGATAATTCTAAAAGCTATGTCCAACTAGGTGTCTTTTTTATACTATTTTTACACCATGCTTCAAGTAAAAAACATATCATTTTCTTACGAAACAACACCTGTTTTAAAAGATATTTCCTTCTCGGTACGGCCTGGAGAACACCTATCTGTAATCGGAGAAAGTGGCTCGGGAAAAAGCACACTTCTCAAACTTATTTATGGGGAACATAATTTAAACCAAGGGCATATTTATTGGAAGGAAACAGAAATATTAGGGCCTGAGCATAATTTAATTATCGGATATGATTTTATGAAGTCAGTAACCCAAGAATTTGATTTAATGCCCTATACGTCTGTTGCTGAAAATGTAGGGAAGTACTTGTCAAATACTGCTCCCAATTTAAAAAAGGATCGCATTGCTGAATTATTGCACATAGTTGAACTTACAGCGTTCTCAAAAGTCAAAGTAAAATACCTAAGTGGCGGACAAAAACAACGTGTTGCCTTAGCAAGAGCTATTGCTAAACAACCTAAAATTATTTTGATGGATGAACCTTTCAGCCATATTGATAATTTTAAAAAACAGTCCTTAAGACGCAGTTTATTTCGATATTTAAAAGAAAAAAATATTGCGTGTATTGTAGCTACGCATCACAGTGAAGACGTCTTAGGGTATGCCGATACCATGATTGTCCTAGATAATGCCAAAATAATGGTAAACGATACACCCAACGTTCTCTATAATGATCCGAAAAATCGTTTAGTAGCATCTTTTTTTGGCGAATTTAATGAATTGGAAAAATATGGAATTATCTATGCTAACCAACTAAAAGTCGCTGAAAAATCAACTTTACAAGCAACTGTAATTCAATCTTATTATAAAGGTAATTTTTATTTGATTGAAGCAAAATATCAAGATAACACCGTGTTCTTAGAACATTCACATTCCATAGATAAAGATCAAATTATTTGCTTATCTGTTGTCAAAAACAATTTATAGAATCTCTATTATTCTAATTTTCTGATTCCTAAATACTGTTTCATCATTTACTCGTTTTCCAAGTAATAGTTGACCGATTGGTGATTGGCTCGATATTGCAAAATACTGTTCGTTATTAAATTTTATTTGCCCTTTACTAATAGCGATAAAATAAGTTGCCGAGTTCGTTCTTACAATACTTCCCATATGAACAATCGTTGTATTTGATTCTAACTTAATTTTATGCAATTGTAATTGCATTTCTTGAACTTCTTTTAATTGTTGCCCAGCCTTTTCCATTTCCAGTTGTAACATTGCTCTACCCGTTTCGTGTTTGTCTCCAGCGCTGCTTTTCGTTTCAGAATTTAACGCATTTTTATTAGATTGAATCGTTTGTTCAATCGTTTCAAATTTGTTTTGAACGAATGCCTTGCACACTTTATATAATTCTTGTTTGAGATCCATTTACTTAGACTTTTACTTTCATACTGGTGACATTAAAATTCTAATTTTAGTTGAATATCTAATACCGCTTCTTTCTTCTTTGAATTTACATTCAAGTTCGTCACCGATATCCCTAACAATCGTACTGAATTTTTCATTCTATCTTGATATAGCAATTCCTTCACTGTTTCTAATAACACACTTTTATCTTTCACAAAAAATGGCAATGTCCTACTTCTGGTTTGCTGTGTAAAATCACTATACTTTATTTTCAACGTTACCGTTTTTCCTGCTAATTTTGATTGAACCAATCTTTGCTCTAGTTCATCTGCTATTTTAGCCAATTTCTCAAGCATAAATACCTCTGAGGTCAAATTATTTCTAAATGTATGTTCTGCAGCAATCGATTTCGGAATTCGATTCGGAATCACCTTTCCGTTATGAACTCCACGAACTATTTGATAATAATAAGTTCCCGATTTCTTAAAATGTTCAAGTAAGAATTCTTCCGATTTTTCTTTTAAATTCTTTCCCGTAAAAATTCCAATATTGTACATTTTTGTGGTAGTAACCTTCCCTACTCCATAAAACTTATTGATTGGTAATTGTTCCAAAAACACCAAAGCTTCTTCTGGCGGAATCGTTTTTTGTCCGTTGGGTTTATTTATGTCAGAGGCAATTTTAGCAATAAACTTATTATAAGAAATTCCTGCAGAGGCTCGTAATCCCGTTTTATTAAAAATTTTTTCTCTTATTTCTTTCGCTATTAAAGAAGCAGAAGGGTTTCCCTTTTTATTTTGGGTAACATCCAGATAAGCCTCGTCTAAAGAAAGGGGTTCAACTAAATCGGTATACTCAAAAAATACAGAGCGAATCAA
Organism: Urechidicola croceus; assembly: GCA_905181865.1. GTDB lineage: Bacteria > Bacteroidota > Bacteroidia > Flavobacteriales > Flavobacteriaceae > Urechidicola > Urechidicola croceus_A. The sequence goes on along the minus strand of CAJIZG010000005.1, from coordinate 100,783 downwards.
TTTTGACACTTCTTTATATCGATCAAACCGTGGTGGTACAAAAATCAACTGGAGACAATTTTTTCTAGCTATTATTCCGCTCATTGCAGAACGAACTCCAAATTTTCGCGCTTCATAACTCGCTGCCAAAACTACTCCGCGTTCCTCTCGTCCGCCAACAGCAACTGGCTTTCCTTTTAACGCTGGATTATCTAGTTGCTCTACAGAAGCATAGAATGCATCCATATCAACATGAATGATTTTACGGTATGTTGGTGTGTTTTCCAGTTTCTCAAAGATACTATAAAGAACTTCTTAGTTTTTTAACTAATTTACAATTCACAGACAATTTCAATATGAAAAAGTCTCTATTGTTTTTGTTCGTAATTCTAATGTTCTTTTTTCACAAATACCCTCCATTAAAACTCCCACGTCAGCAAAAACTATCAATTATTTAAAAAAAAATTCAGAAACCCAAAAAAAAGTGTTTGAATGAATTAAGAAAAATCCAATATTCATAACTAAGGTGATGCAATATACTTAAAGCAATCCTGAACTTATAAGGAAGTCTCTGAGTTCCATTAAAGGCAATCCCACTTTATTAAATAAAGCTATAAGTATTATTAGAATATAATTGAGTAAATCTATTAAACAACTCCCTGCGCTAACATTGCATCTGCTACTTTTACAAATCCTGCAATATTTGCTCCCTTCACGTAATTTACGTAGTCGCCTTCTTTTCCGTAAGCAATACATGAATCATGGATGTCTGCCATGATTCCTTTTAAGCGCTCATCAACTTCTTCTCGTGTCCAAGAAATACGCAAAGAATTTTGAGACATTTCTAATCCAGATGTAGCCACTCCCCCAGCGTTTGAAGCCTTTCCGGGTGCAAATAAAATTTTAGCTTTATGAAAAACATGTATGGCTTCGGGTGTAGATGGCATATTCGCACCTTCTGCCGCGCAAATACAACCGTTCGATACTAATGTTTCAGCAGCCTTTCCATCTAATTCGTTCTGAGTTGCACATGGCAAAGCAACGTCACAGGCAACACTCCAAGGCGTTTCACCTTTAACAACAATTGTTTTTGGATATTTCTTAATAAACTCAGAAATACGCGCACGTTTCTCGTTTTTCAAATACATTATATGGGCCAGTTTCTCTTCGTTAATTCCGTCTTCATCAAAAACATAACCAGATGAGTCGGACATTGTTAATACGGTACCTCCTAATTGTATGACTTTTTCAGCAGCATACTGCGCTACATTTCCTGAACCTGAAATTACCACTTTCTTTCCTTCAAAACTTTTTCCTTTAGTTTCCAACATACTTTGCGCAAAATACACCGTTCCATATCCCGTCGCTTCTGGTCGAATTAACGATCCTCCCCAGGTAAGTCCCTTGCCTGTCAACACCCCTGTAAATTCATTTCGCATCTTTTTATACATCCCAAATAAGAATCCAATTTCACGCGCACCTACACCAATATCTCCTGCAGGAACATCTGTATTTGGCCCGATATGACGACACAACTCCGCCATAAAGCTATGACAAAACCTCATAATCTCATCATCCGATTTTCCTTTTGGATCAAAATCTGATCCTCCTTTTCCCCCGCCCATAGGAAGTGTTGTTAATGAATTTTTAAAAACTTGCTCAAATGCCAAAAATTTTAATATGCTCATATTCACAGAAGGATGAAAACGAAGTCCGCCTTTATAAGGTCCAATAGCAGAATTCATCTGAATTCGGTAGCCTCTATTTACATGTATCTCTCCATTGTCTGCAACCCAGGCCACGCGAAATGTAATTGCTCTCTCAGGTTCAACTATTCTGAGTAATATATTTTTCCCATAATAAATATTGTTCTTTTTAATATAGGGTAAAACGGTTTCAGCAACCTCCTGTACCGCTTGTATAAACTCAGGTTCATGCTGATTTCGAACCTCAACGAGGTTCATAAATTCTGTTATTGTTTTTTCCATAATTTTTACTTTTTACTATTAATTCTTAGCCTTGTAAAATATAATCATTCTTATTTTAATACCTCGGCTTTTTTTAAATCATACTCTGATCTCTAAAATTACATAAAAATTATCCTGATCACAATACTGCCTTATCTGAACAAAATAGTCTAAATTTACCCTCTAATTTCAAAAAAAAATGTTAGATAAGGTTACGAAATTAATCGATGATGTTCAGACGTTTAAAACAACTTCGAAAGAGGAAATTGAAGCGTTTCGAATTAAATATTTAGGGTCTAAAGGAATGCTTAAAGAATTATTTACAGAGTTTAAAAATGTAGATGCTTCTTTAAAAAAGGATTTAGGTCAGGCACTTAACTATTTGAGAAATGCTGCTACGAATAAAGTTCAGGAATTAAATGAAGCTATTGAAGATAATCAAGTTTCAAAAAATATATATGGCGACTTAACGCGCCCATCCGAACCTATTGAACTAGGATCAAGACATCCTATTTCATTGGTTAGAAATAGAATTATTGACGTCTTTTCTAAAATAGGATTTACCGTTTCTGAAGGGCCAGAAATAGAAGACGATTGGCACAATTTTACGGCCTTAAACTTGCCAGAATACCATCCGGCAAGAGATATGCAAGATACGTTCTTTATTGAGCAAGATCCAGATATCTTATTGAGAACGCACACAAGTTCTGTGCAAGTAAGATATATGGAGAATAACGAACCTCCTATTAGAACAATTTCTCCAGGACGCGTATTTAGAAATGAAGATATTTCGGCACGAGCACACTGTATTTTTCATCAAGTTGAGGGTTTGTATATTGATACTGATGTGTCATTTGCAGATTTAAAACAAACACTTCTTTATTTTACTAAAGAAATGTTTGGAAAGTCTAAGATCCGCTTACGTCCTTCTTATTTTCCTTTTACGGAGCCTAGTGCTGAAGTAGATATTTATTGGGGATTAGAGACTGAAATTGATTATAAAATTACTAAAGGAACTGGTTGGTTAGAAATTATGGGTTGCGGAATGGTAGATCCAAATGTCTTAAAAAATGCCGATATTGATCCAGAAAAATATACCGGATATGCCTTTGGAATGGGAATTGAGCGAATTGCGATGCTCTTATATCAAATACCTGATATTCGTATGTTTTACGAAAATGATGTTCGTTTCTTAGAACAATTTAAATCGGTATTGTAAATTATCATTTATCATTCCTGAAAAAGCAGGAATGATAATTTCGGTCAAAACTAAAAATTAGTTGTGAAAAAAGATATTCAAATTCCAGAAGTTACCGATCTCTTTATGGCGGTTGTTAAAGAGCATAATGACGCTTTTAGAACTGATGATTGGAATGTGTATATTATCAATAATAAATCTGTCGATTTAGAAATGGTATTAATCGTTTCTAATGGTTTTGATACTGTAGATAGGACTTCAACAATGCGGCATAAAATTGAGCGTCTGCCAGCGAATTCTTATGCAAAAGTAGAATTAATACAACAAGAACTTTTTAAGTTACATAATGAGTTTAAAGTTTCCTTTTTCACTAAGAATCAATTGCTAGACAAAACCTTTATATTTAAACAAAATACCATCAACGATGTTTCGCTCAAAATGATTCCCCAATTGAATAAAAAAGGAATTTTAAAGAAGTGATTTCTCTAATCTATCAAGTCAGTTAACTTTATAAACTGTCTTTTTGGGTTTTTTCCTTCGTATAAAATTCTGTAAATGGTATCGATAATAGGTGTTTTTAGACTGTTTTTTTGATTGAGTTCGTAAGCGCTTTTTGTGGCATAATAACCCTCTGCAACCATGACCATTTCAAATTTAGCAGATTTAACCGTATATCCTTTTCCAATCATATTCCCAAACATTCTATTTCTACTAAATGTAGAATATCCAGTAACTAACAAATCTCCTAAATATGCCGAGTTATTAATGTTGCGTTTCATTTTGTGAACTTTCTTAATATAACGCTTCATCTCTCTAATAGCATTCGTCATTAAAACAGCCTGAAAATTATCTCCGTATCCTAAACCATGCGCAATTCCTGCTGCAATAGCATAAATATTTTTTAACATCGCCGCATATTCGGTACCAATAATATCATCTGAAATTTTAGTTTTTATATAATCACTTGCTAATGCATTGCCTATAATTGCAGCCTTACTTTCGTCTTTACTAGCAATTGTTAAATAGGATAAGCGCTCCAACGCAACTTCCTCAGCATGACAAGGGCCCGTTATAACACCAATATTTTCAAATGGGATGTTTAATTTTTGATGAAAATGTTCTCCAACGATTAATCCCGACTCCGGAATAATTCCTTTAATGGCCGAAAACAATACCTTACCCTCTAATGAAGTAGTTATTTTGTCTAATTCCTTTTGAGCAAAAGCAGAAGGAATTACAAATATGAGGTAGTCTGCATAATCAATTAACTCATTAATATCATTTGATAATTTCAATTTATTCAAATGCAACTCTACTCCACTCAAATAATTAGGGTTGTGTGAATTTTCTTTTATATATGCTAACGATTGCTCGTTTCTCACGTACCAACCAACAGTTTCCATATTCTCACACAACATTTTCACTATGGCTGTTGCCCAACTTCCGCTTCCAAAAACTGCAATTTTAGGTTTATTACTCATATAACATTCTTTTTAACTTCAAAAATAGTATTTTTCAACTAAAACAGTTACGAATTCATATATTTGTAAGTAACGAAATTATTCCTTTGAGCGCACTTAAAACATTTTTTAAAGACACCATTATTTATGGAATAGCCGCCGTTTTACCACGGGTTATTAATTTTTTGCTGTTACCAGTTCACACAGATGCTTTACCTGCCAATGAATACGCTCAAAACACAGATTTCTATATCTGGGCCGGGTTGTGCGCAGTACTCTTAACTTTTGGAATGGAAACCGCTTTTTTTAGATTTTACAATAAAGTAGAAAAAAAAGATGCTTTAATTTCAACAGCCTTTTTTTCTATGCTTATTGGAGTGGCTACTTTTCTAACTATTTTAATTGTATTTTTTGATTCGTTTTTACCTATTTTTGACTTTGAAAATAATCCAATCCGTCTAAAATTATTTATTGGAATTATGGCTTTAGACACACTTGCTATGATTCCGTTTGCTTTTTTAAGAGCCTCGCATAAACCTATAAAATATGCCCTTATAAAACTTATAAATGTTGGAGTAATTCTTGTCATCAACCTTTTATTTTTAAAGTTTATACCTGAATTTATCGCTCAAGGAAAATCGTTGCCAGAACTCATTAATAATAACTATACAGTAATTCCAATTGTAGAATACATATTTGTCGCTAATCTTTTAGGAAGTACGGTTTCATTTTTATTTTTAATCCCATATTTATTGCGTTTTAAATTTCAATTCGATTTTGTATTATTAAAACAGTTATTGGCTTATAGTTGGCCAATTGCTGTTGCGGGATTAGCCTATGTAATCAATGAAAATCTTGATAAATTTTTAATCAAAAGAATGATTGGAGATACTGAAATGGGTGTATATGCGGCCTGTTATAAACTCGCCATTTTTATGAATTTATATATAATGGCCTTTAGGCTAGGGGCTGAGCCCTTTTTCTTTAATAATGCTGATAAAAAAAATGCCAAATCAACCTATTCAAAAATCATGAATTATTTTGTAATCATTGGTTCATTTGTTTTCGTTGGGATCGTGGTCTATATTGATGTTTTAAAAGAACTATTTATTCATAATAATGAATATTGGGGAGCTATAAAAATCGTGCCTGTTGTATTACTTGCCTATCTATTTTTAGGTATTTATTACAATCTATCCATTTGGTATAAACTAACGGACAAAACTCGCTACGGAATGTATTTTTCAATTGTTGGCGCTATAATCACAATTGTCTTAAATGTATGGCTCTTAAATTCAATCGGTATTATGGCCGCGGCGTGGGCAACGCTAATAGCATATAGCTCAATGGCATTTATATCATATATCGTTGGAAAAAAACATTACCCAGTAAGTTATAATCTTAAAAAAATGGCTATTTATTTAATTGTATCGATTATTATTTGCGCTATTTCATTTTTAAAATTTCGTGGAAATTTAATAGTCTCAACTGTATTTGTTATCCTTTTTGGTGTAATTATATATTTAAACGAACGTAAAGAACTACGACTAATTATTAAAAAATAAATTGTCACTTCGACTTGTTTCGACTCCGCTCAACAACCGCTGGTCAGTGAACAAAATAAAAAATCTATATGAAAATTAAAATCATAAATAAATCAAATCATGCCTTACCAAATTACGAAACCATTGCGTCGGCAGGAATGGATTTACGCGCAAATTTATCAGCATCAATTACGCTAAAACCATTAGAAAGAACCCTTGTTAAAACAGGTTTATTTATTTCTTTACCGATTGGAACAGAAGCACAAGTGCGACCACGCAGCGGTTTAGCAGCAAAACAAGGAATTACAGTTTTAAATGCACCAGGAACCGTTGATGCCGATTATAGAGGAGAAATAGGAGTGATTTTAGTTAATCTTTCAAATGAAGAGTTTGTGATTAATAACGGCGAAAGAATTGCTCAATTAGTCATCGCACAGCACGAGCGCGCAGAATGGGAGGAGACTGATACTTTAGATAGCACAGAACGCGGTGCCGGCGGATTTGGAAGCACCGGGGTTTAAAATAAAAAAAGCCTCAAATTTCTTCGAGGCTTTTTTATTATTTTACGGCAATAGCCGCTTTAATTTTTTCTTCTAATTCTTCTGCTAGATCAGGATTGTCTTTAATCAATTCTTTTACTGCATCTCTACCTTGTCCTAATTTCGTTTCTCCATAACTAAACCAAGATCCGCTTTTCTTAACAATACTATACTCTACAGCTAAATCTAAAATTTCTCCTACTTTAGAAATTCCAAGTCCATACATAATGTCGAATTCTGCTATTTGAAAAGGCGGTGCTACTTTATTTTTCACCACTTTTACTTTGGTACTATTTCCGATAACTCTGTCTCCATCTTTAATTTGAGTTCTTCTTCTGATATCTAATCGAACAGAAGAATAAAACTTCAACGCATTACCACCCGTTGTTGTTTCTGGATTTCCAAACATCACTCCAATTTTTTCACGCAATTGGTTAATAAAGATAACCGTACAATTTGTTTTACTAATAGTACCTGTTAATTTACGCAAGGCTTGCGACATTAAACGTGCGTGCAATCCCATTTTAGAATCGCCCATTTCCCCTTCAATCTCGCTTTTTGGAGTCAAGGCTGCAACAGAATCAATTACCACCAAATCAATGGCTCCAGAACGAATTAAATTCTCCGTAATTTCTAACGCTTGTTCTCCGTAATCTGGCTGAGAAATAATTAAATTATCTATATCAACTCCTAAATTGTCAGCATAAAAACGATCAAACGCATGTTCTGCATCAATAAAAGCAGCAATCCCTCCCGTTTTTTGCACTTCAGCAATTGCATGTATTGCTAGTGTTGTTTTTCCAGAAGATTCTGGCCCATAAATCTCTATGATTCTTCCTCTTGGATAACCTCCCACACCCAATGCCAAATCCAATCCCAACGAACCAGAAGATATTGCTTCAATATCTTGATGTGCCACATCACCTAATTTCATTACAGAACCTTTTCCGTAGGTTTTATCTAACTTATCTAGTGTAAGCTGTAACGCTTTTAATTTTGCTTCCTTTTCTTTATCTGCCGCCATATTGTCTTGTTAATTTTTAATATATATAGAAAGCTAAATTACAAAAAATTATAAGCAAACATTGCTCATATATTGAGCAGAAACTAAAAGTTATTTTATAAGAAACCAACTATCTGTCTTTCTTAAATTAAAACCATTCGAATATGCGGAATTCCATCTTCCAAATATTCTTGTCCTAATTGTTTAAACCCGTGCGATTTATAAAAATTTTGCAGATACTTTTGTGCACTAATCGTAATTTTAGAAGTGCTAAATAATCGTTGAATGGCTGTAATGCTTTCTTGTATCAACGCATGCCCCAAACCTTTTTTTCTAAAATTGAAGTCAACTACTACTCTTCCAATACTCGCTTCTTTAAAGTAAATACCGGGTTCAAAGAATCTGGTATAAGCAATTACCTTTCCATTACTTGAATAGAATAAATGCATAGCTTCTTGATCTTTATAATCTAAATCTTGATATACACAATCCTGTTCTACTAGAAATATCTTGCTTCGTAAGCTTAAAATTTCATAGAGTTCTGGAGTAGTTAATTCTTTAAATTTTCTAATTTTGAGTTGATATTTTTTCATTATTGTTTTATAAAAAGACCCCGCATCGAGTTCAGGGTGACATTTCACTTAATCTTGAACGATAATATCTTTTTCATCACACTTCTTAAATTCAGGTTGAATATTTATGTGATTTATATGATAAGCCTTAAATAACATTTTTTCAATTTCCTCTAAAATTATATCGAATTCAGAAAGTTTAATGTCGTTTTCAAAATCTATATGAGCTTCTAAGTGAATCTCTTCTTCATTCAATTGCCAGATATGTACATGATGAATACTTTTTATTCCTTCTATTTCATTAACTAAATTTACAATTTCTTTAACGGGTATATGCTCTGGAGTAAACAACATAAGAACTCTTGTAGCGTCTCGCAATAATCTATACCCCATAAATATTAAGTACAATGCAATTACAAATGTTAGCACACTGTCTATCCAAAATGCTTCGACATATTTCATCAATAACCCACCAATCAAAACTGCTACACTAGCCATCATATCCGTAAATAAATGGAGGTAAGCCGACTTCATATTCATATTTTTCTCAGCATCTTCTTTAAGTAATAATACACTTAATCCATTTGCAACTATACCTAAAATAGAAAGCCAGATAACGAGTTCAGATACTATTTCTTGTGGATTTTTAAACCTTTTAATAGCTTCAATAATCAATAAAATAGCAACTACAATTAAAGTTGAAGCATTTACGAAAGCCGCAATAATCTCAGCTCGTTTGTATCCAAAAGTTTTATTGGTAGAAGCCTTTTTTTTTGAAAGTTTATTAGCTACATAACTTATGATCAATGATAATACATCACTAAAATTGTGAAGGGCATCTGATAATAGAGCCAGACTACCAGATATCAGTCCTCCAACAACCTGAGAGACTGTTATTAAAATATTTAAGAAAATGGATATTAAAAGGTTTCTTTCTCTTAATTCTCCACGGGAATGATTGTGATTATGCGAATTACTCATCCTAGCATTTCAAATGGATTTTATCAATTCTATCTTGATGTCTTCCGCCCTCAAATTCCGTATTTAAAAAAGTGTTAACCATCTCTATTGCTTGAGGAATCGCTGTAAATCTTGCTGGAATACATAAAATATTTGCGTTGTTATGCTGACGAATTAAACTTACAATTTCTTTAGTCCAACATAATCCAGCTCTCACATTTGCATATTTATTTGCTGTCATAGCTACACCATTGGCACTTCCACAAATTAAAATTCCAAATTCAACCTTACTATCATTTACTGCACTCGCAACAGGATGAACAAAATCCGGATAATCTACGCTATCTAGAGAATCTGTTCCATAATTTACTACATCTATATTTTGAGATTTTAGATATTCCATAATAGCAAATTTATAATCTGGACCGGCATGGTCATTTCCTATTGCAATTGTCATCCTTTAAGGTGTTTAAATTTTTACAAAAATACAAAAACCTGTTATTAACAACTAAATTTCCTAATGTTAATAGCTATTATACAATCTATTAATATTCAGAGTAGTTATATAAAACAGTAATTGTTGGTAACATTATGCTTGAAATATATAACTAAATTTGGTCAATAAATTAATTATTATTATACGCTACTAATTATTTAAAATCAAAATTTAGTTACTGTTTTTTAACGGCTATTTATCAACCATAAAAATTACACTTATAAACATTTACGCTTCACTTTTTTATAAAATAAAGTTGTGTTTATAGCTTATAAACAACCTGTGTATAAATATAGAAGTATTGGTGATTTTTAAGTAGTTAAAAATATATAACCTGTTTATAGTTTTTAATAAGTGATATATCAAAATTTAAGAGGTAATAGTTTGTGTACATATTAACACACTATAATAACTATCATTTACTTTTTAAATATTTTAAAGAAAAATGATATATATATATATGTTGTTGATAAAGTTAAAATATAACAGAACTTAATTTCTTCAATAATTGAAAAGGTAAAGATACTTTAAGAAGTATTAAAAATATTTATTGAGGTAACAATTTATTAATCTAAGTGCAATTAAATTAGTTGTACATTTAACCTCTTAAAAATCAGACAATTTTATGCCAAGAAAGAAGAAAAATATATATAAAAAAAAGGAGAATATTATTAAACATTTATCAGAAAATGTTTTTAAAATATTTAACAATAATGCTACGCAATCTTTTAATTATAAGCAGATTGCTTCAAAGATAAGAATTGAAGATGCACATGGAAAGCAACAAATAATTGAGAAAATAGAAGAGTTTAAAAGTCAAGGAAAATTAGAAGAAGTAACTAGAGGCAAATACAAAGTAATTCAAAAAGATCATTATTATCAAGGGAAAATTGATGTAACTGCTAGAGGTAATGCGTATGTAATTTGCGAAGAGCTAGAACATGATATTTATGTTCCGGCGCGTAATTTAAATCATGCATTACACAATGATATTGTAAAAGTTTATGTGTACAATCGTAAAAGAAGTGATAAGCAAGAAGGGGATATTGTTCAAGTAATTGAAAGAAAAAAGAGGGATTATGTAGGTGTATTACAGATGAATGAGAATTTTGGGTTTGTAATTCCTGCCGATGCAAAAATGTATGTAGACTTTTTTGTACCGGAGAAAAAATTAAATGGAGCAGAAGATGGAGATAAGGTTTTAGTAAGTTTGGTGGATTGGCCAGATAATTCAAAAAATCCATTTGGAACAATCAAAACTGTTTTAGGAAAACCTGGAGATCATAATACAGAGATTCATTCCATTTTATTGGAGTATGATTTACCGTACGAATTTACTTCAGAGGTCGAGGATGATGCTTCTAAAATACCTATTGAAATTACAGAAGAGGAAATTAAAAAAAGACGTGATATGCGTCAGACGACAACGTTTACGATAGATCCAAAAACAGCCAAGGATTTCGATGATGCTTTATCATTTAAAAAATTGGAAAATGGAAATTTTGAAATAGGAATTCATATTGCAGATGTTTCTCACTATTTAGAAGAAGACTCTATTTTAGATGATGAAGCATATGCTCGAGCTACTTCGGTTTATTTGGTAGATAGAGTAGTACCCATGTTACCGGAAATCTTATCGAATAATGTTTGCTCTTTAAGACCTAATGAAGAGAAGTTAACGTTTTCTGCAGTGTTTGAAATCAATGAAAAAGCGCAAGTAGTTGATCAATGGTTTGGAAGAACCGTTACGTATTCTGATGCTCGTTTTGCCTATGAGGAAGCGCAATTTTTGATTGAGAATCCATCTGAAAATATGATGCCAGCAGCTATTTCTTTAACGGGTGAAACATATGAAGTTGCTCTAGAAATTATGGAGGCTACCGTAACCTTAGATCGACTTGCAAAAAAGTTAAGAAAGAAGAGAATACAGCAAGGTGCTATTACGTTTGATAGGGTAGAAGTGAAGTTTAATTTAGACGAAGACGCAAATCCAATAGGTGTATTCTTTAAAGAATCTAAAGACGCGAATAAATTAATTGAGGAGTTTATGTTATTGGCAAATAAGCGGGTAGCGGAATTTATTGGATTTGATAAAGGAAGCCCCACCAACAAAACGTTTATTTATAGAATTCATGATGAACCAAATATTGATAAATTAACAGCTCTACAAGGAATAATAAGTAAGTTTGGCTATAAAATTAATACTGAAAATAGAAAAACGGTATCAAAAACATTGAACCAATTGTTGGAAGATGTTCATGGAAAAGGAGAATCTAATATGATAGAGACTTTAACCATTCGTTCTATGAGTAAAGCAGTTTATACAACTAATAATATTGGTCATTACGGATTGGCATTTGATTATTATAGTCACTTTACATCGCCAATTCGTCGATATCCAGATGTGATGACACATCGATTATTGCAATATTATTTGGATGGTGGAAAATCTCCAAAGGCGGATATTTACGAAGACAAATGTGGTCATTCATCAGAAAGAGAACAATTAGCGGCGAAGGCAGAAAGAGATTCTATAAAATACATGCAGGTAAAATATATGCAAGCTCACCAGGATCAAATATTTGAAGGAGTCGTTTCTGGAGTTACAGAATGGGGAATTTACGTTGAGATTATAGAAAATAAATGCGAAGGAATGGTGCGTATTAGAGATATAAAAGACGACTATTATATTTTTGATGAAAGTCAGTATGCTATCGTGGGTCAATCAACAAAAAATATGATTCAATTAGGTGAGCAAGTAACGGTAAAAGTGAAACATACAGATTTAGAAAGAAAACATTTAGATTTTACCCTGATGTAATATAATATATTATAAATTTTGCGTTAAGAAAGTGTAAACTTATATGATGAAAAAAACAACAATATTAGTATTAATGTTATCAACAATGGTGTTTTCACAAGAACAAATTGTTAAAGAGTTAGGAACATTTACTGAGTTAAAAGTATTCAATGGGCTGCTTATAAAAGTAGAAAAATCTGATAATGCAAGAGTTGTAATTACGGGTATAAAAAGAGGCGATGTTGTTGTAAAAAACATCAATGGAATTGTTAAAATATCAATGAAATTGACGGAAGCTTTTTCTTCCGATGAAGTATCGGTGCAGTTGTATTATGCTGACAAAATTTCCATAATTGATGGAAATGAGGGAGCCATAATACAGGTTAAAGAAGTTTTCAAGCAGCAAAGTGTAGAACTTAGAGCGCAAGAAGGTGCTGAAATTAAGATTCGTTTAAAAGTAAAATATTTAATTGCTAAAGCAGTTTCTGGTGGAAGAATTACACCAAAAGGAAGGGCAACGAATCAAAATTTGGAATTAAGTACTGGTGGCAGTTATATGGGATATAATTTAGAGACAGATCAAAGCTATGTTTCAGCATCTTCAGGATCTGTTGCACAAGTATTTGTAAACGAGATTTTGAATGCTAAAGTAAGTCTTGGAGGTTCTATTTATTACAAGGGAGATCCTACGGATATAATCACGAAAAAAATAATTGGTGGAACTATTAAGTCTAAAGATTAATTATTTCTATATTTGTAATCTAATTTTGAGATAGATGAACACATTGAACATATTTTTAATGGTGAGCGGACCACAAATCGCAATTATTGTAGTAGTAGTTTTATTACTGTTTGGAGGTAAAAAAATTCCAGAATTAATGCGTGGATTGGGTAGCGGAATTAAAGAATTTAAAAACGCTTCTAAAGAAGAAGACAAAGAAGAAGACAAAGAAGTTGGCAAAGAAAAAATTGACAAGGAAAAAAGTTAATTGGCCACGTTAAATATACGGAAAAGCCTGCTAAATTTTGTTAGCGGGCTTTTTCAATTTAGATATAGAAGTTATTCCTTCTTATTTTTGACAGAGGATTCATTAATTTTATTGGCAGCAACCAAACTTGTAACCATATCATTTAACATACTACTTGCAGCATTTGGGTTATTAGGCAATAAAATTAAATTGGAATTGGTACTAGACCCAATACTTTGTAAAGTATCATAATGTTGCGTAATTACAATTAGTGCTGAAGCTTCTTGACTATTTATCCCAGCACTATTTAAAACGTCAACACTTTCTTCCAATCCTCGGGCTATTTCACGCCGTTGGTCTGCAATACCTCTACCTTGTAGTCGTTTACTCTCTGCTTCAGCCTTAGCGCGCTCTACAATAAGAATACGCTCTGCATCGCCCTCGTGTTGCGCAGCAATTTTTTCACGTTCAGCTGCGTTGATACGATTCATCGCAATTTTTACATTTTCATCTGGATCAATATCCGTAACCAAAGCCTTTATAATATCATAACCATAGTCTAACATTGCTTGTTTTAAATCACGTTTAATTGCTAAAGCAATTTCTTCCTTCTTTTCAAATACATCATCTAAAATCATTTTTGGAACTTCTGCACGTACTACGTCAAAAATAAATGCGGTAATCTGTTCGTGAGGGTTTTGAAGTTTGTAGAAGGCATCATAGACGTGGTCTTTACTAATTACAAATTGCACGGAGATTTTTAATTGTACAAACACGTCATCTTTTGTTTTTGTTTCAACAATAACGTCTAATTGTTGTATTTTTAAACTGATTCTACCGGCAGTTCTATCCACCAATGGAATCTTAATATTTAGTCCAGCCTGACGAATACTTTGAAATTTACCAAAGCGTTCAATGATAACTGAAGTTTGTTGCCTAACAATGAATAATGCAGTGACGGCAATAATTAGAATCGGAAGAATCCATAATAAAGTGAAATTCATATTTTTTTTATTAAAATTAGTGAGGTTTTAAGATACACATAAATTTAGTTTGTCACAACTATTAAATGCATATGGTATAATTTGTATTGAATAATTTATTTTTGACGATTATAATTAAATAAAAATGTTCTTATGATGAAAAAAAAATATAAAAAGGTTAAAGATTCTGAAATTACCTTGACAGAATTAATGCTCCCATCACATTCTAATTTCAGCGGCAAAATTCATGGAGGATTCATATTATCTCTTATGGATAAAGCCGCGTTTTCATCCGCTTCAAAGTTTTCTGGACAATATTGTGTAACAGCTTCCGTAAATAGAGTGGACTTTTTGTCTCCCATAGAAGTAGGGGAGTTGGTAACACTAAAATCGAGAATTAATTATATAGGAAATTCGTCTATGGTTGTTGGTATTCGTGTTGAATCTCAAAATATTAGAACTGGTGTAGTTAAGCATTGTAATTCGTCTTATTTTACTATGATTGCAAAAGATACGACTGGAAAAATAGTAAAAGTTCCAGGTTTGATTATTGAAAATAAGGATCAATTACGTCGCTATATGCGATCTATAAAACATATTGAAATGCGTAATGAACGTAAAAACGAGTTTAGTGAAAAGAATTTTATACCTGATAATTATGAGGAAATTCTAAAAGGATATAATGTGAAGTTAACATTGTAAATTATCAAGTAAAGAATCTTAGATTAGTTACTTGATAATTTCTTCGGATTTGAAGAGTAGTTCAATTTATAATGTTTTAATGGCTTTTTCTAAACGGTTGATAGTTTCTTCTTTACCAATCATTTCGGCAATGTCAAATAAATGAGGTCCACTCATGGCGCCAACCAATGCCAATCTAAAGGGAGGCATCACTTTTCCAAATCCTAGTTCTTTTTCTGTGAGCCAAGCTTTAACAACATTTTCAATACTTTTGGAAGTGTAATCGTCCATAGATGTCAGAACGTCAATTAAAGAATTTATAAGGCCGGGGGTTTCTTCCTTCCATTGTTTCTTGGACGCTTTTGCATCATAAGAAGTAGGCGCTTGAAAGAAGAAGTGGCTCAAACTCCAAAAATCTGAAACAAAAGTGGCCCGTTCTTTTATAAGAGTCACAACTTTAGTTACATAGTTTTTGTCACTCAAATGAGAAATCGATGGAGTGATCTTATTAGTAGAATTGGATTGCGTCATTTTATCCGCAAGGATAGGTAAATATAATGTTGCCAATTCTTCATTGGGCTTTAATTGTAGATATTGCTGATTATACCACTTCGTCTTAGCCGGATCAAAGCGTGCACCGGCTTTATTCACACGGCTTAAATCAAAGTCTTTAACTAATTCATCAAGACTAAAAATTTCTTGTTCGGTTCCTGGATTCCATCCTAAGAATGCTAAGAAATTTACAACGCTTTCAGAAAAATATCCATCTTCTTTAAATCCTCTTGATATTTCTTGCGTTTGATTGTTGGCATAAGATAAAGGAAATACAGGAAACCCTAATTTATCACCATCACGTTTCGATAATTTTCCTTTACCTGTTGGCTTTAAAATTAATGGTAAATGGACAAATTCGGGCGCCTTCCATCCAAACGCATTATATAATGCAATATGCAATGGAATAGAGGGCAACCATTCTTCACCGCGAATTACATGTGAGATTTCCATAAAGTGATCGTCTACAATATTTGCTAAATGATAGGTTGGCATTCCGTCAGATTTGAATAAAATTTTATCATCCAAAATGTCCTTTTTAAAAGAAACATACCCACGAATAAGATCTGTAGTTCCTATCGTGATATTTTCTCCATCTTCTGGATTGTGCATTTTAAATCGAACAACGTATTTATCCCCCTTATCAATACGTGTTTGAACTTCTTCTTTAGATAGAACTAAGGAATTTGTTAAACGCCCTTTTTCTCTATTGTGCCAATTGTAAATAAAAGTCTTGCCTTTTTCTTCGTGACTTTTACGTTCATGATCTAAAGCATCTGAAGTATCGAAAGCATAATATGCATTTCCAGAATTGATTAATTCGTTGGCGTACTTTTTATAGAGATGTTTTCTTTCTGATTGACGATAAGGTCCAAATTTCTCATTCTTTCCAATAGTTTCATCAGGAGGAATACCGCACCAACTAAGTGCATCGAAAATATATTTTTCGGCATTAGCTACCTGCCTATTTTGATCTGTATCCTCAATTCTTAAAATAAAAGTTCCGTTATTTTTTTTGGCGAATAAATAATTAAATAAGGCGGTTCTTACACCTCCGATATGTAAAGGTCCTGTAGGACTGGGAGCAAAGCGAACACGTACGTTTGACATCTCTTAATTTTTTTGTTAAAATAAAGTGCAAAGATACTACTTGGCAATGGAAATTGTATTTTTATAGATTAATAAATGAAGAACTTTGATCACATACATGTAAAGCTTCAATATTTCATAAAGAAATACTATGTAAATGAACTGATAAAAGGTCTAATATTGTTTAGTGCCTTTGGGTTTCTTTATTTTATTTTAACGCTATTTATAGAGTACTTTTTTTGGTTAAAGCCTTTGGCGAGAACAATCTTATTTTGGATATTTATTTTGGTTGAATTGTTATTGTTTGTTCGTTTTATAGTAATTCCATCATTCAAATTAATGGGAATTCAAAAAGGGATTAGTTTGGAAGAAGCCTCCCGTTTAATAGGAAAACATTTTATCGAAATTGATGATAAATTGCTTAACGTTTTACAATTACATAAAAGTTCGGAGTCATCTGAATTACTATTGGCGAGTATAGAACAAAAATCAATTAATTTAAAACGAGTTCCTTTTAAAAGGGCCATAAGTTTTCATACGAATATAAAGTATTTGAAGTTCGTGATTATTCCTCTAATTGTTTGGTTGGTGGTTTATATTTCTGGAAATAATGAATTGTTTTCAGCTAGTTATGATAGGTTTGTGCATCATTATGCGATTTATGAGCCGCCGGCACCATTTTTATTTTCTTTGAATAGCAGTCCATTACAAGTTTATGAAAATAAGAGTATGACTCTTGATATCTCTATACATGGAAAGTTTCTACCAGAAGAAGTTCAAATTAGTTATTTGGATCAAAATTATTATGTTAAAAATAGCGGAAATGGTCATTACGAATATACATTTTACAATGTAAAAGAATCATTGTCTTTTAGTTTTAATTCCAATGGAGTCAATTCAAGGGATTATTTTTTAGAAATGATTCCAACGCCTACAATCACTAGTTTTGAAATGCTTCTGGATTATCCGTTTTATACAAATAAAGAGGATGAGTTAATTAAAAATACGGGAAATGCTATCGTTCCAGAAGGAACGAATATTGTGTGGAATTTAAAAGGAAGGAATACGAAAACGATGAATTTCACGAAGGATTCTGTTTTACAATTTGCAGCTAAGACGGAATCGCTTTATGAATATAAAGAAATGGTTTTAAGAACGTTTGACTATGTGATCTCATCATCCAATAGTTTTTTAAAAGACTATGAATCAATGAGTTATACTATAAAAGTAGTAAAAGATGCTTTTCCAAAAATTGAAGTACGATCTAATATTGATTCTATAGCACGTGGAGCAGCAAATTTTTATGGTCAACTCTCAGATGACTATGGAATAAGTAGGTTGCAGTTGGTATACTATAATAGGGATGACACTGCTGATGTTCAAACGTGTTTAATTCCTGTTAACACTTCTAGTTTTGAAACGTTTTATTATGTTTTTCCCGCTAGTGTTGATTTGGAGGACGGTGTTGCGTATGAAATGTATTTTGAAGTTTTTGATAATGACGGTGTAATTGGCAGTAAATCGTCAAGAAGTAAAACCTTTAGTTATTACAACAGAACGGAAGACGAATTACAAGACAAATTATTAGAAGAGCATCAAGAAAATATTGATAAACTTCAGGAGTCGATGGAAGAGAATAAAAGCAATAAGAAGGATATTGAGAATTTGCGAGAATCGTTGCGAAATAAGTCAAAAATGACCTGGAATGAACAAAAGCAGTTGGATAATTTTATACAACGGCAAAAACAGTATGAACAGATGATGAAGAAACAAACGGAAGAACTACATCAAAATCTGGAAGAGCAACCCAATAGTAAGAATAAAGAACTTAATGATAAAAAGAGAGATATTCAACAACGAATTAAGGAAGCGAAGGAATTGTTAAAAGAAGAAAAGTTGTTTAAGGAATTACGAAAATTAGCGGAGAAATTAGATAAGGAGGAGCTAACAGAAAAGTTAAAGGAATTAGCTGAGACAAACAGACAAAATGATCGAAGTTTAGAAAGGTTGCTGGAATTAACAAAGCGATTTTATGTAGAGCAAAAATTAAATCAGATAAAGGAGAAAATTGATGAGTTATCAGAAGCGCAAAGTACGCTTTCTGAGAGTGACAAAAACTCTTCCGAAAAGCAAGAAAAACTAACGAAAAGATTTAAATCGATAGAAGGGGAACTAGACAAATTAGGAAGGGACAATAATGAACTGAAAACACCTATGAGTTTGCCAGACACCAATAAAGAGGAGAAACAGATAAGTAAGGAAATGAATGAGGCAGAAGATCGGTTAACCGAATCTGAGAAAGACACCAATGAGCGTAAAGAAGGAAAAAAGGAAGCTGCAAAAATGAAGCAAAAGAGTGCGGCGAAAAAGTTGAAAGAGATGAGCCAAAAAATGGTGAGCGTGATGCAATCTATGTCTGGTCAGGCAATGGATGAAGATATAGAAATGTTACGGACAGTTTTAGAAAACCTCGTAGAATTTTCTTTTCAACAAGAAGATTTGATGCAAGATTTTTCGGAAATAACCAATGCACATCCGTCTTTCTCAAATAATTTAAAAAAGCAGCAAGTATTGAGAGAGTATTTTGAACATATCGATGACAGTTTATATACGTTATCATTACGTCAGCCAAAAATAGGAAGTGAGATTTTTAAGGATTTATCCAATGTTCATTATTATATGGAGGAAGCCTTGATCCATTTTGCTGATAATGTCGTAAACGTTGGTTTATCTGACCAGCAGTTTGTAATGACCTCGACAAATAATATTGCTTCGTTATTAAGTGAAATTTTAAGTGGGATGCAGAATGCTTCGGCTTCTATGGGAAAGGGAAAAGGTGATGGTGAGAAGTCATTTTCTTTACCAGATATAATAAAAAAGCAAGGAGATGCGATTGAAAAGCTGGAAGAAGGAATGAAGAAGAACGCCGTGCATAGAAAAAGTGGTAAAGAGGGAGAACGAGATGAGAAAGATGAAGAAGGTAAGGACGGAAAGAATGAGAAATCTTCAGGTGAAGGTGAAGAAATGAATGGTGATTTGTTTGAAATTTACAAACAACAGTTTGAATTACGAAGACAATTGGAAGATGGCTTGCAGAATAAATTAGGAGGCGAAGGGAAAAAGGCTGGGGAGAACGCGTTAAAACAAATGGAGGAACTTGAACAGGATTTATTGGAAAAGGGATTTACGAAAGAAACTTTGCAGGGTATGATTAATTTAAAATATGAGTTATTAATGTTAAAAGAGGCGGCATACCAAAAAGGAGTTGATGTTAAAAGGGAATCAAATAATAGTAATAGATACTATCCGAAACCTGTAATCAGAGATTTAAATAACGAGAAATTATGGTTCAATGAAAATGAAATTTTAAATAGGCAATCCCTACCTTTGCGCTCTAATTATAGGGAACGTGTTCAATTTTACTTTAAAGTAAATGATAGTATTCAATAAGGAGGTTGTATTTCAATTCCAAAACGAAGATTTTTTGGTGAAATGGATAGGTGAAGTAGTTGAAAAAGAGAACTATAGAGAGGGAGAGTTGAGTTTTATATTCTGCTCAGATGCTTTTTTGTTAGAAAAAAACATAGAGTTTCTAAAACATGATACGTTGACTGATATAATTAGTTTCGATTACACAATAGGTTCGTTGGTTTCTGGAGATATATTTATTTCTATCGAACGTGTGATGGAGAATGCAGCAGCGTTTAAAGTTTCATTCGAAGATGAATTGCATCGTGTAATGGTGCATGGGGTTTTACATTATTGTGGTTATAGGGACAAGGAAAGAGACGATAAAGAGTTAATGCGCTCAAAAGAAGATTATTACCTATCTTTGCGCCAATTTTAATTAATTTAGTTCCACGTGGAACATATTATGAGTATATATTCAACTACATATGACGTAATCGTCATCGGAGGCGGACATGCCGGAAGTGAAGCTGCTGCGGCAGCGGCTAATTTGGGCGCGCATACACTATTAATTACAATGAGTTTGCAAAATATTGCGCAGATGAGTTGTAATCCGGCAATGGGTGGAATTGCAAAAGGACAAATTGTTAGAGAGATTGACGCCTTAGGCGGTTATAGCGGTATTGTTACGGACAGGACTGCTATTCAGTTTAAGATGTTGAATATGTCGAAAGGTCCGGCGATGTGGAGTCCTCGAGCTCAAAGTGATCGAATGCGTTTTGCTGAAGAATGGAGACATCAATTAGAACAGATTGAAAATTTGGACATGTTCCAAGATTCTGTGAACTCGCTTTTGTTTGAAGGCAATAAAATTATTGGTGTCAAAACTGCATTGGGAATTGAAATAAAATCAAAAACAGTTGTTGTGACAGCGGGTACATTTTTGAACGGACTCATTCATATTGGCGAAAAAACTTTTGGTGGTGGTAGAGCTGGTGAAAGTGCCTCTACAGGAATTACTGAGGATTTAGTGCTAAGGGGATTTGAGTCTGGAAGAATGAAAACAGGAACGCCCCCAAGAGTCGATGCGAGATCTTTGGACTATTCTAAAATGATTGAACAACCAGGCGACGAGCATCCAGCAAAGTTTTCTTACTTAATGGAAATTGAGCCTTTGAAAGAACAGCGGTCTTGTTATATGACCTATACTTCTCAAGAGGTTCATGATTTATTGAGAATTGGTTTTGATAGATCTCCAATGTTTAATGGCAGGATTCAAAGTACAGGACCGAGATACTGTCCGTCCATCGAAGATAAGATTGATCGATTTGCGAGTAAGGATAGACATCAAATTTTTGTAGAACCTGAGGGATGGAATACAAATGAGATTTATGTAAATGGGTTTTCAACTTCTTTGCCAGATGACATTCAGGATATGGCATTGCGTAAAGTTGCAGGTTTTGAAAATGTAAAATTTTTTAGATATGGTTACGCGATAGAATATGATTATTTTCCTCCAACACAATTAAAGCATTCGTTGGAAACAAAAATTATTGAAAATTTATTCTTTGCAGGTCAAATTAATGGAACAACAGGTTATGAAGAGGCAGGAGCGCAAGGGTTGATGGCGGGAATTAATGCCGCGTTAAAAACTCAAAATAAAGATCCTTTTGTGCTGCAGCGTAATGAAGCATATATTGGTGTTTTGATAGATGATTTAATTACTAAAGGTACAGATGAGCCATATCGAATGTTTACCTCGAGAGCGGAATATCGCACGTTGTTAAGACAAGATAATGCGGATTTAAGACTTACGGAAAAGGGCTTCAAACTTGGTTTAGCGAGTCAAGCGAGGTTAGATCGTGTAAGAGTGAAACAGGCGATGACCGATGCTTTTGTAAAGTTTTTGAACGACACAAGTATTCGACCCGAGGAGATAAATGACGTCTTAATATCGAAGGGAACGGCAGTGATTACACAGCCGTTGAAAATGATTCGTATAGCTTCTCGGCCACAAATTACTTTTGCAGATTTAGAAGCTGTTGCATCTTTTAGAGAATTTATAAGTGAGAACTCCATAGATGTTGAAGTTGCAGAACAAGCAGAAATTCTTATCAAATATTCGGGTTATATTAATAAGGAGAGGAACAATGCCGATAAGTTAAATCGCTTGGAAAACGTTAAGATTCCTGATGGTTTTGATTATGAAAAATTGCAAGCGGTATCTATAGAGGCAAAACAAAAACTGACTAAAATTCGTCCTGTTACAATTGCCCAAGCAAGTCGAATTAGCGGAGTTTCGCCGAGCGATGTTTCGGTCCTTTTAGTGTACATGGGGCGATAGGTTCCACGTGGAACGTAATCTTTATATATGAGAGAATTGTGTTTTAAACAAGGGAACCCCATTACTCTAATGATATTGGGTTCTTTGCCTTTAGTGTTTGGCCTAATTAATTATTCTGATTTGACGGTTTCGGTGATTGTACTTTCCCCATCTTTAGTTTTGTTAGGATATAGTGTTTCATATAAAACAACTAAAGAGTATTGTAATTACAATCGGTTAATTTTTTTCGGAATTGTTGTTTTTAAAAGAAGATTGGAGATTTTTTTCCTTAGGTATATTTCCTTTTATGCTTCAAGTTTTTTTAAACTTAATGATTGGGGACCTGTTTCTGCTTTAGGTACAAAAAGTAATTCGGATGGGTTTGTAATTAGAATATTTAATAAGGAAGATAGTTTTGCTATATATAGATCCAATAATTTGATCAGGACTCGTAAGTTGGCATTTGAATTAAGTGAATTGTTAGTTGTAGAATTGGTCGATAAAACGTTGGAATAATTTGAGAGTGGAATATTATTCTTTGAGCTTTTTAAGGAGATAGAATCCATGTTGAAGGTGTTTATATTATGAAATATTTTTTTGTTTTAGTGTTCATAAATTTATTTTTGCACAGTTGCATACCGGTTAAGAATGTATCGGAAATTGATGGGTATGAAATTATTGTAGGAAAACCGAAATCAAATAAAGAACGTAAGCGTTTCACAAAATTTAAGGTTTCTAATCAAGGAAATTATCCGATTATGGTTAAGTTTTTAAATTCAAAATTTGACGATGTTTTTGAGTTTGGAGGGAAGGTCTATGTAAGGTCTAAAGTTGCGAATATTTCTAAAATTGATCAGGAATTAATTTTTTATTTTTCAAAAGATCAAGAAAAGTATCTTTCTCCTTTAAAAGGATTACAAAGAAAAGACTTGCCAAAATACGATCGTGGTTATGGTGTAGAAGGAGAGTCTATACTTTTAAACGGTAAGGCTTATTTTTTTATGGAAGTAGCTGTAAAAGATGAGTTGAAGCTAGATTATTTATCTACGAAATCGATCAGGAGAAATGAAGTTATTGTTTATTTGCAAAATCTAATGGTGGAGTATACTAATTTTCAAAAGAACTATATGCAAATACAATGAGTAAAGAATTGTTTTTAAGATGTAAAGATCATTCGGTTTCTGGAGAGGAATTTGAATTGCTGTATGATATAGAATTAGATATGTTAATCACATCGCCTATTCCTGACATTTCCGAATTGGGTAAATATTACGAGAGCGGAGATTATATTTCGCATACAGATTCGAATGCTTCTTTTTTGGACAAACTTTACCAGGGGGTAAAAAGGTTTAGTATTCAGAAAAAAGTGAAGTTATTAAATTCATTTCTTTCAAAGACTTCAAAAAAGTTGACGGTATTAGATATTGGGAGTGGAACAGGAGATTTTTTGCTCGGATGTAAAAATAGTGGTTTCGAAGTTTTTGGTGTCGAACCAAATGTAAGAGCAAAAAGTTTGAGTGAGTCAAAATTAGATTCAATGATTTATACTGATATTTCTGAATTGGAAGAAGAGAAGTTTGATTGCATCACCATGTGGCACGTATTGGAACATATTCCTAATTTATCAGAATATGTTGTTCATTTAAAATCTTTGCTTAAAGAAGATGGAGTATTAATTGTCGCTGTTCCAAATTATAAAAGTTATGATGCTGTTTATTACGAAAAGTTTTGGGCAGCTTTCGATGTACCTAGACATCTTTCTCATTTTTCTATGAATGCCATTTCTAGATTGTTCTCAAATATAAATATGAAAGTTGATCACCAACTTCCAATGATATTTGATTCTTTTTATGTCGCGCTTTTAAGTGAAAAATATAAAACTGGAAAATCTAATTGGCGCAAAGCACTTTTTATTGGATTGCTTTCAAATTTGAAGGCGTGGCGTTCTGGTGAGTATTCCTCGTTGATTTATATTATTAAAAACAACTAATTCTTCTTTTAAAAGGTTATTAAGGCTGTTCTAGCGGTTATTAATATAATCTAGCGTGGGTTGTTAGGATAACTGCTAAAATCGTCTTTATTAGCGATGTTTAAAATAAATTTTTTATATACAAATGCATCTCAATATCAAAATAATCTATCATGCATTATTGTTGTGTTTTTATTTATATTCGCAACTTATAATTTCTAACAATAAAATAATTTTAAAAATGAAAAAACTATTAGTTTTAATCGTAATTACTGTTTTGGTAATGTCGTGTTCAAAAACAAAGATTGGGTATGTTGATGTTCAAGAAGTAATGAAAAATTATGAGGCTGCGCAAGCCATTGAAGTATCTCTAAAGATAGAGCAAGAAGCGATGAGCAAATCGTTGGATAGCCTTATGGGACCTTTTCAAGCAAAGGTTCAAGAGTTTTATAAGAATCAAGCGACGATGCCGGCCTCTAAAAGACAAGCGGCAGAACAGGCTCTTCAGCAAGAGAATCAACAATTACAACAACAGCAACAGCAGCTTCAACAATATTTACAACAAAAAGGAGCTTCTGAAATTCAGGCGTTGACTCAAAAAGTTGATAGCACTGTTGCCGATTATGCCGCTGAAAATAGTTATCAAATGATTTTGGCTACGCAAGGTACAGGTCAAGTAATGTATGGTGATGAAAGTTTAAATATTACCGAAATGGTCGTTGATGTTTTGAATGCTTCTTTTGAGGCAGCGCCAGCGACTCCAGTAGTGGAATAGTATTCATGGAAATATTTTATAAAGCTCGTTGATCGCAACGGGCTTTTTTATTGTAATAAATACACACCCAAAACTGTGATAATAAAATAGACGGCGAGGGTCATTGCTCCGGCATAATCTTTGGCTAATCTTTGACCGATAAGCAAAAATATCAAGGATATAGCCGATAGTTGAGCTCCGAGTAAAGCAAATCCTTTAGATCCAGAGGTGCCTAAATAATAAACACCAATAATCATTAAAACACTCGCTAAAACTTCCATAACGAGTATAGTACCAAGTAAAATAGGAACCATATCTTTTAAAGGAGAATTTTTGAAATGACCTTTTATAAAAGATAAATTTCCTTTCCAATCTGTTATCTTATCAATGCCTGATTGTAAAAATGTAACGATTAGGAATAATAGAATTAATATTTCTGTTGGGTGATTATTAAATATTTCCATGAGTTATTCTTTAGTGTGTAAAAGACGGGTTAATTTTATAGATAGATCGAGTAAAATGATTTTAGGATTTCCATTTCTTTCTACATGATATATGGCATTGTTCAACTCTTCGTTGATAGCATTAATATTGTTTCCATGAACATAAGGGGCAAATTTTTCTAATTTAAAACCAGGAGTTTTTGTTTCTAAAAATGTTAATTGAGGCGCCTTGTAATTTATTAATAATGCTTGGCGGAAAAATTGTAAGCAATAATTTAAAAACCTTTTTTGCCTTTCTCTTCCCGTCTTCGCAATGGTTTCACTCCATTGAACAAGATCGTTTACAACCGCAGCATTACCTTTGGCTTTAAAAGCGCTGCGAATCCAAGTAACAAACCATTCTTCAAAAACAGTGTCAGAAGAATCATTATGTAGTAAGTGAATGGCATTGTTAAAATTCCCATCTACTTGATGTGAAATTTTTTTGGCGTCATTTTCGCTTGCATTTTCAGAAACAACTAATCCATTTGCAATATCTAATTCGCTTAATATAGGAAAGTGCAATACCTGACATCTCGAGCGAATAGTAGCGATAATTTGTTCTTCGTCCTCACAGATTAATATGAATACTGTTTTGTCAGGGGGCTCTTCAATAAGTTTCAACAATTTATTTGAAGAAGCAATATTCATTTTTTCAGCCATCCAAATAATCATTACTTTAAAACCTCCTTCATAGGATTTCAATTGCAATCTTTTAACAATAGATTCGGCTTCTTCAACACCAATATTCCCTTGTTTCTTTTCAACACCAATAGATTGTAACCAGTTAAATAAATTACCATACGGCTGCTCATTAACAAACGCCCTCCATTCGGTTAAATAAAGATCACTGATTGCGTGCTTTTTAATCCGATCGTTGGTCGTAACCGGAAAAGCGAAATGCATATCTGGGTGACTAAGTTTGTCACATTTAATAGTACAACTTTCGTCGTTCTCATTGTCTAGGCATATTAAATATTGGGCATATGCAATAGCCATTGGAAGTGTCCCCGAACCTTCTTTACCAACAAATAATTGTGCATGTGGAATTCTACCGTGGTTTGCAGATTGTTGCAAATGATTTTTAATATGCTCTTGCCCTAAAATATTTGAAAAACGCATCCGACAAATATAGGAAAATGGAATTAGCAAAAAGAATATAGAATCACTATCTTTGGCAACCAAAAATCAAGTAAACATAAGAATATGGCAACAATTAATGATTTCAATTTCGAAAATAAAAAGGCAATTATCAGAGTAGATTTTAATGTTCCTTTGGATGGAGAATTTAATATAACAGATACTACGAGAATTGAAGCGGCGAAGCCAACAATTATAAAAATATTAGAAGATGGCGGAAGTTGTGTTTTAATGTCTCACTTAGGAAGACCAAAAGGAGTCTCTCCAGAGTTTTCATTGAGTCATATATTGGAAACCGTAAGTAAAATTATAGGTGTTCAGGTAAAGTTTGTAAAAGATTGTATAGGGAGTAAAGCTGAGGAAGCAGTGGCTCAATTAAAGGCGGGAGAAATTTTGTTGTTAGAAAATTTACGTTTTTATGATGAAGAAACGAAAGGAGATGTAAAGTTTGCGGAGAGTTTGTCTAAGTTGGGAGATATTTATGTAAATGACGCCTTTGGAACAGCGCATAGAGCGCACGCATCTACAACAGTTATTGCGCAATTTTTTAAAGATAAAAAATGTTTTGGTTCTTTGCTCGCGAAAGAAATAGAAAGCATAAAAAAGGTGTTGGAGGACAGTCAAAAACCAGTTACAGCTATTTTGGGAGGATCAAAGGTATCTTCTAAAATTACTGTGATAGAAAATATTTTGGATAAAGTTGATCATTTGATTATTGGTGGAGGAATGAGTTTTACTTTTATCAAGGCTCAAGGCGGAAAAATAGGGAATTCTATTTGTGAAGATGATAAACTACAATTGGCTTTGAATATTTTGAAAGAAGCCGAAGAAAAAGGGGTTCAGGTGCATTTACCTTTAGATGTAGTAGCTGCCGATGATTTTAGTAATGATGCCAACACACAAATTGTAGATATTTTTAACATTCCTGATGGATGGGAAGGATTAGATGCTGGTTTAGAGGCAAGAAAAAAGTTTTATGACGTTGTAATGCAATCAAAAACAATTCTTTGGAATGGACCCTTGGGTGTTTTTGAAATGGAGAATTTTGCTAAAGGAACGATTGCTTTAGGGAACTCGATAGCAGAATCTACAGCAAATGGATGTTTTTCACTTGTTGGAGGAGGAGATTCTGTTGCAGCTGTTAAGCAATTTGGATTTGCAGATAAAGTGAGTTATGTTTCTACAGGTGGAGGTGCAATGCTAGAAATGTTAGAAGGAAAAGCATTACCAGGAATTGAGGCTATACTAAAATAGGTGTACTTTTAAATAAGATTACGAACCTCCTTTTGTATCAAAAAGAGGTTTTTTTATTTTGGTTTCAAATGATTACTTTTAATTTCTTAAATAAAAAAGACGAAGCATAACTATATAAAACGAGTATGCTCAAATTTTTTATTATCTAAGGGAATGATTAATAGTGAACCATACGTGACAAAATAAGAAGCAATAGATATAAACACATCAAACACCCATAACTAAAAGTTGATACCCAAGGGAATGGCTACTATGGATGAACCTTTTGACAGAATTAATAAATAGGATAGACACATGAAATACACAACACTTCCAACAACTGACATTAAAGTAAGTAAAATTTGTTTGGGTACCATGACCTGGGGAGAGCAGAATACAGAAAAAGAAGGTCATGAACAAATGGACTATGCCTTAGATCAAGGGGTTAATTTTTTCGATGTTGCAGAATTATATCCTGTACCTGCAAAGTCAGAAACATTTGGGGAAACAGAAAGAATTACAGGAACTTGGTTTCAAAAAACAGGCAATCGAGATAAGGTCATATTGGCGACTAAAATTGCAGGTTCTGGGGATTACACAAAACATATTAGAACAACAGGGTTTTCTAAAGAAGCAATTGCAGAAGCAATTGATGGAAGTTTGAAACGGTTACAAACAGATTATATAGACTTATACCAGTTACATTGGCCGAATAGGCCTGTAAATTGTTTTGGCGTTCGAGATTATCCATTACAAATGAATTCTCAAGGGGAAGATAATTTTGCTGAAGTTTTAGAAACATTAAATGGATATGTAAAGTCTGGAAAGATTCGACATATTGGATTGTCTAATGAAACTCCGTGGGGAATGATGAAGTATCTTGAAGCGGCTAAAACAAAAAACCTCCCAAGACCTGTTTCCATTCAAAATTCATATTCTTTAATTCATAGAGGATATGAAGTTGGAACATCGGAGGTATCTCTTCAAGAAAATATTGGGTTATTAGCTTATTCTCCCTTGGCGTTTGGGGTGTTAAGCGGAAAGTATTTGGATGCATCACCAGCAGATGCGCGTATGACTTTATATCCGAATTTTAGCCGATATAGCAGTCCGCAATGTGAAATTGCAGTAAGAAAATATTTAGAAATTGCTCAAAAAAACGGAATGTCTCTTGCCGAATTGTCGCTGGCATTTGTAAATCAATTATCATTTGTTACAAGTAACATTATTGGAGCTACGAAAATGAATCAGTTGAAAGAAAATATAGGGAGTATAGAGATTGAATTGTCAGATGAAATTATTGCTGAAGTTAATGCAGTTCATGCCGTTATTCCGAATCCCGCAGCATAGTGTATAGTGTCAGCAAAAAGTGAATCTTTAAAGGGTTAAGGCTAAGAGATATATTTAATTATGCTACTTCATATTATTAAGATGGTTAAATTTATAGGTTAATTTTTATGCTACGGATTTGTATTTATTACTTGGAGTTTTTTTCAATTTCGTATGTCTTCTTTCATTATTGATTCGGTTATTGCTAGATTGTTAACTGTAAAGTTTACGAAGGGGTGATGGATTCGGTCTATTAATTAATATTATTAGTTATTGTTGGTGGTGCAGTAGGTGGATGGTTATTTGGAACACTTGATATAAGTTTTATTGACGGTATTATTGGTGCTATACTAACGGGTTTCATTGGTGCTTCTTTAGTTTTATATATAGCTAGTGGACTACCTACTAAATTTGGGACTATTTTTTAAGCCACTTTTTTAGTTACACCTTTTAATTTTAATTCCATTTCAAGGGGAGTAAGATACCCTAAACTAGAATACAATCTTTTGGTGTTATACCAGTCAATATAATCTTTAATAGATTCATGTACTTTAAGATAAGAGGTAAACTTGAACCTTTATAGCCACTCATGTTTGATTGTTTTAAAAAACCTTTCTGCAACGGCATTATCCCAACAATTTCCTTTGCGACTCATACTTTGGGTTGTTTTTCTGTTATAAGCAAAAAGGCTAGTCATGCTATTAGAAGCATATGTACTCCTCTATCTGAATGAAAAACCAATCCGGGATTCATCGCTCTTGTTTTACAAGCGGTATACTAGGCTTTGGCTATTGTGTTTTCAGTTATCATATCTTGACTTAAACTCCAACCCACTATTTTTCTATCTGCCAGATCCAATACTGTTGTGAGATAATTCCAATCATTATTAACTCGAATATACGTAATATCTGACACCCATTTTTCTCCCAATTTCAAACTATTAAAGTCTCTATTTAATACATTTTCGAATATTGGAAAGGTATGTTTTGAGTCTGTTGTTACCACAAATTTCCTCTTTAATATACTTTTTAAACCCATTTCTTTCATTAGTATTCCAATGTATGAACGAGAATAATTCAAATTCTCTCGCTCCAACATTTTTTGAATGCGGTAACTCCCATAGATTTCTCTACTTTCTTTAAAAAGAACTCTAATCCTCTCTTTGAAAACTGTTTTAGAAGTTTTGACTCTTACCTTATCTTTGCTTTTAAGCCAGTTATAGTAAGCGTTTTTGCTTACACTCACGATTTACACATCTTCTCAACAGAATAAATATTTACATTCCCTAAAATGAATGTATATCTTAATTGTCGCTCTTGGAAAAGATGCTTACCGCCTTTTTTAAGACGTCCCGTTCCATTTTGACATCTCGCAGTTCTTTTTTTAAGGCCTTAAGTTCCGGCTCTTCTATGCATAATTCCCTCCTTTTTAAAAAATCACCCATTTTAGATTCATATTCTCTTCGCCAACGATTGATCATATTGATCTCTATACCGTATTCATCACTAATTTGACGTGTCTTAATGTCAGACTTTAATAGTTCAACTATCATTACCTTGAATTCATTGTCATACCTATGTTTTGCCATAATTCAAATATATAATATTTGTAGGCGTAAAAAAATCGTTACATCAAAGGTAGACACTCCAGAGTTTATTTAAAAAACAAGAATTCCAATTCAATGATTTATAAGCGAGTTAATTTTATTTTCCAATAACTCTCATATTCTATATATTGTTTATTTTCTAATAGAATAAGCATTGTATTGAGGAGTAATTGATTCGTTGGCTAAAGTTTTGGTAAAAGGAAAACTTACAACAAATTGTTTTGGCGAAACATTAATAATATGTTTCGCCAGATCTTCAGCAATTATTCAAGAATTTATACGGACCTAAATTAACCCCCATCTACTGTCCTACCTCAACGGACGTGGCTCTAATATGATGTTAATTTATGCATAAACTCTAGCTAGAAAAATGATTAATCGTTTAATTAAGGTAGTATAGTATTATCAATTAAAATATAGAGGTGCATGTTCAAACAGTTGAAACGGGCGTCTGTATTTTGATTTATAAAAGCTTACTTTTAGCGGTACTATTTTAATTCATAATCATTGACGAAATCAGAGCTTAAAGCATTTTTAGATTGTAAAGTATTACAATATAACAACCCTACGTTTATTGAATCCGATCCTATTCAAATACCACACCGCTATTCTCTAAAAGAAGATATAGAGATATCATCATTTTTAACAGCCACTATTGCATGGGGTAATAGAAAAATGATCATTAAAAACGCTAATAAAATGATGGAGTTACTAGGTAATTCTCCCTACGATTTTGTTATGAATCACAAAACAAGTGATTTAGATAAATTTGATGGTTTTGTTCATCGTACGTTTAATTCAGAAGATTTTAAATACTTTATTAAATCATTAAAAAATATTTATTTGAATCATGAAGGTATTGAATCGGTTTTTCAAAAACATGTTGATGAGACTAGTGTACAGCCAGCTATTCATAAATTCAAGACAATATTCTTTTCTATAAACCACCACACAAGGACTCAGAAGCACGTTGGTGATCCGATGAAAGGATCAGCGGCTAAGAGGATTAATATGATGTTGAGGTGGTTAATTAGAGATGATAATGCAGGGGTAGATTTTGGAATATGGAAAACCATTTCACCGTCGATATTATCATGTCCATTAGACGTCCATAGCGGAAATATAGCGCGAAAATTAGGTATGCTAACGCGTAAACAAAATGACGCCAAGGGGCTATTCGAATTGGATAATAATTTAAGAAAATTAGATCCAAAGGATCCAGTAAAATATGACTTTGCCTTGTTTGGTTTGGGAGTTTTTGAAAAGTTTTAATCTAAAGAATTCCTTGACGTAATATCTCGGGGGATTTTGTTTTTTAAACACAACGAAATTATAAGCATTATTAACAAATATATGAATTTGTTAATAGCCTATTTTAGAACGCACTCGTGATAAAACAGTATTTGCAACAATCATTGCTTTTTCTGCTCCTACAGACAAAACAGTATCTATTTCATTAAGATTATTCATAAAATAGTCATAACGCTCGCGCTCTTTTGAAAAACGGTCAAGCAGCAATTCAAAGAAATCTTGTTTGGCATGTCCATAACCATAATTACCACCTTTATAATTGGAATACATTTTTAGTACTTGATCATCTGAAGCGATTAGTTTGTATAGACTAAACAAATTACAAGTGTCAGGGTTTTTAGGTTCTTCCATTGGAGTAGAATCCGTTTCAATTTTCATGATTTGTTTTCTCAATTTTTTTTCAGGCAAGAAAATATCGATAATATTACCTTGAGATTTACTCATTTTTCCTCCATTTGTACCAGGAACGTACATTGTGTCTTCTTGAATTTTGGCTAATGGAGGAACTAACGTTTTACCCATAACATGGTTAAATCTATTTGCAACATCACGAGTCATTTCTATATGTTGTAATTGGTCTTTTCCAACAGGAACTATTTCAGCATCATACAACAATATATCTGCAGCCATAAGCATAGGATAAAAAAACAACCCCGAGTTCACGTCTTCAAGTCTATCCGATTTATCTTTAAAGGAATGCGCAAGTGTTAAACGCTGATAAGGAAAGTAACAACTTAAATACCACGACAATTCAGTTACTTGGGGCACATCACTTTGACGGTAAAACACAGTTTTTTCTGTATCTAATCCAAAAGCCAACCAAGTAGCAGCAGTACTGTATGTGTTTTCCTTCAACCTTTTCCCATCTTTAATTTGAGTAAGAGAATGCATATCAGCAATAAACAAAAAAGATTCGTTTTCTTTGTTTTTAGATATTTCTATTGCTGGGAGAATAGCACCTAATATGTTTCCGAGGTGGGGTGTTCCTGTACTTTGAACACCAGTAAGAATTCTTGACATTATATATGTTTTATAATGTACAAAAATAATCATTTTATTAGTACTTTTGAGAAGTATGAGACTATTGAAATATCTAGTTATAATTGTTTGGCGTATTTGGTTTTATTGCTGGGTAATAGGTACAATAATTATCGCTTTTCCAATTCTTTTGTTAGTAACATCAAAGGAGGGCTTGTATCCTTATTTTTATAAGATTGCAAGGTTTTGGGGTAAGACTATTTTATTTGTTATGGGATTTAGATGTCAAGTTAAATCTTGTCAGAAGCTTGATCTGAAAAAGAGTTATATGTTTTGTGCAAATCATACTTCTATGATTGATATTATGTTAATGTTAAGTGTAGTTAAAAATCCATTAGTATTTGTTGGAAAGGCAGAATTGAGTAATATTCCACTTTTTGGATTTTTTTATAAACGCACGTGTATTTTGGTTGATAGAAGTTCTATCTCTAGTCGAAAGAGAGTGTTTGCTGAAGCTGAGCGTAGATTGAAAAACGGATATAGTGTTTGTATTTTTCCAGAAGGTGGAGTTCCTGATGATGAGGACATCATTTTAGATCAATTTAAAAATGGTGCTTTTGCCCTCGCCATAGAGCATAAAATACCTGTAGTTCCAATGTCATTTTACGATTGTAAAAAGAAGTTTTCATATACTTTTCTGAGTGGAAGTCCCGGGTTGTTAAGAGTACAGATTCATGAGTTTGTCGAGACTTCTAGGTTCTCTTTACTCGATAGAAAGATATTAAGAGATGACGTATTTAATACTATATATAACGATTTGTTCACTGATAATAAATTATTTAAAAAAATGCCATAAATTTTTATAATTAAAAATTTACTGTCAATTTTATAGAAAGTCGTATATTGCCTTTTACAATCAAAAACCCCCTGATTTATGTTAAATATAGTTTTAATTGATGATGAAAATGATGCATTGGAGGCGCTGGAATGGAAATTAATTAATGACATTGAAAAGGCAACCATTACCAAGTGTAATTCTCCAATAAAAGCGATTAAAGTTATAGAAAACCTTAAACCAGATATTGTGTTTTTAGACATACAAATGCCTGAAATGGATGGGTTTACGCTCATTGAAAACTTAACGTACCGTAATTTTAATCTGATTTTTACGACAGCACATGACGA
Organism: Urechidicola croceus; assembly: GCA_905181865.1. GTDB lineage: Bacteria > Bacteroidota > Bacteroidia > Flavobacteriales > Flavobacteriaceae > Urechidicola > Urechidicola croceus_A. The sequence continues at coordinate 66,274 of CAJIZG010000005.1, read as the reverse complement.
ATTTGCTTTAAAAGCGATTAAAGTTTCTGCAATTGATTATTTATTAAAACCAGTTGATAGGGATGAATTAATTGCAGCTATTGGAAAGATTCGAATGCAAGAAAAAGATGCCTTGCTGGAGGATAAGTTAGAACTACTTTTGGGTAATCTAAATAAAAATCATGATAAAATAAATATTTCAGCTGATGGGAAGGTTTATTTATTAGATAAAGATGAAGTTGTTATGTTAAAGTCTGATAAAAGCTATACTACTATTTATTTGACGAGCGATCAAGAAATCGTTGTTTCAAAAACATTAAAGGAAGTTGAAAAGAAGTTTCAATTCTCACAATTTTATAGAGTTCACAATTCCTATCTAATCAATTTAAACCACGTTAAGGAATATTTGAAAGGTTTGGGTGGAGAATTAATTATGACTAATGGAGAAACGGCCTCTATAAGCAGAACCAAAAAAGCCGAGTTGTTTAGCAAATTATACTTCGATTAATTAATATGTTTTCAGATTTACATCTAGAAGTATACGCTTGGATACGAGGTGGAATATTAGTTTTGGTAATTTATCATATCCTTATATATTTTCAAAATAAAAGGAAAAGTTATTTATTTTATAGTTTATACCTATTCGGTATTTTCGTTTATTTCTATCAGCATGTTTTAGTAATAGAAGTTGCACAAACCGTGTATAAATATCTTAATTTTTCTGTCCAACTTTTAGCTTATGCTGCATTTATTGGCTTTACGCGTAGTTTAATTGAAACCAAAATTTACAATGTAGTATGGGATAAGTACTTAGAATTGGTTATAAAAGTCTTAATTGCTTTAGCTCCAATCTTTGTTATTATTCAATTAACTTTAGGGTATGAATTCCAAATAAAAATGTTTACTGTGGTAGGCTCTATGCTTATTGTATTTTCATCTGTTTTGTTTTACCAAGTTTATAAGATAGGTAGTGTTACTTCTAAGTTTTTTGTTTTTGGATTTGTGGTATTTGTGGTACTAACAACAATTTCATTTATGGAATTAATTGTTGGAGAAGAACCCTTTTTTCAAAGGGGATTTCATCCCCATTTTTTCATGTATGTTGGGGCTTTTGTTCAAAGTATTATTTTTGCATCGACTTTAGGCCATAGTGTCAAGAGGATTGAGCAAAAAAGCAAGAACGCTGAAGTTAAACTAGCGATTAAACAGAAACAAATGGAAGAGTTGAAAATGACAGCACTTCAAAGTCAGATGAACCCTCATTTTTTGTTTAATTCATTGAATTCGATCAACAATTTTGTGTTAAAAAATGAGATTGAAAAAGCATCAGATTATATTACAAAGTTTTCTCGATTAATTAGAGTCATATTAAAGAGTTCTTCAAGTGTAACCATTCCATTGGCTGAAGAATTAGAAATTTTAGCGTTATACGTTAAACTTGAGCAGATGAGGATTAACGGAGGTTTTGAATATAAAGTGAGCATAGATCCTACTTTAAATTTGGAGGAGGTTAAAGTACCGCCTTTATTCTTACAACCATATATCGAAAATTCTATTTGGCATGGAATTATGCATATCGAAGGAGATAAGAAAGTTGAATTAACGATCTTAAAAGAAGGGAGCGATAACATGCGTTGTGAAGTGTTAGACAACGGTATAGGAATTGATAGTTCCAGAAAGCAGGGTCATAAGCAAATAAATAGAAGGAAATTTTTCGGAACTCAAGCAACAGAAAACAGGATTAAACTATTACACAGACAGTCAAATGTAGTGGTAGAAATTAAGGATATTTCTAGCGAAGATACATCGGGAACAAAAGTAACATTAGTGTTTCCAATTATTCCTTTATAAGAGGATTCCATTTGTTGAGAGCATTTGCTTAATAATTGAATATAGCGGTTAACATTCAAGATTTAAATGAATAATTCATGCTGTCTTTGAGATATATAAATAGCCTAAAACGTCAAATAACCTAAACGTAAAATAGGCTTAATTCATAAATATTTTATTATAAAAATGGCGATAATTTCTTTTTTTGTCCAGACAGATAGAGATATAATGAGGGACATAAAAGAAGATGCAAGATCTATTAAGCTTATAGGGGAAGGCATTGCAATACAACAAGCATATGTTTTTGAACATAAAAAATATAGAAATGTTTGAACGTTCTAAAACCACTTAACCGAAACAGAATACAGCGTGTAATCGCCTCACTTTTACTCATTATCGACGGTCGTTTTGATAGATTTCCTAAAAGAGACGCATCAACGACTTTATCATATTCTTTGTAGAATTCGTCAACAATACAAAATATTTCTGTAATTTTAAGGTAGATTAACATAGATGGATTTTTAGATTAATAAATTGATATTCAACACTTTAATTTTATAAAAGCCTATCTTTTACCCAAAAAATTGAGCCTAAATATTAATCGAACTCAGGTTATAAAAACAAAGTATTATTTTAAATTCCAGTTGTTATTTCCATTTGTTTAGAAAAACAAACCATTCGTATATTTTTTATTATAAACCATTTAATTAGTGAGGTTTGTATTTAAAATGATGTTACATTTGAATTGTAAATAAGTCTTTGGGGTTGATTTATTTATAACTCGAGTTGAGCATTGTTCATCTCGAGTTTTCTTTTTAAGACCATTTTGTAAATGGGTGTTTGCTTAATTCTGAATTATAATATTTAGTTAATCCAGTTATTTCTTTACCAATCCAAAGGGGTTTTTTAAATTTTTCAAATACAGTATTTAATTCGATTTCAGCAACAGTAAGGCCTTTATTTATACCTTCAAAAACGTCAATTTCATAGGTGAAATTGTCAATTTTAATGAAATATCTGCTTTTTTCAATAATTCCTTCCTCACAAAGAATAAGGAGATTTTGAGCCTCTTTTAGCAAAATTTCCTTTTCCCATTCGAATCTTGAGGTTCCGTCTTTGGATGAAATTCCTTTAACTGTAATAAATCCAGTATCATCAATAATTCTAATACGTACGACGCGATCTTTATTAGAATTGAGAAAACCTTGTTTAATATAGGACTTTTTATTGCTTTCGGATTTAAAAGAATCGTTAAGTACCAAAAATTTGCGTTCAATTTCAATTGACATGTGATTTGATTTTTTTTGCAAATTAATACTTTTTTAATACTAGATTAGATTAAATATCTTAGCATATTAATTTGAGAGAAAAATAAGCTTAAAAAGAATTGAGTTTTAAATAGTCTTTTGAAAGAAATTTGATGATTGTAACCACGAAAGCAATAGTTCTAAATGCCATAAAATACAGAGATAATGATTTAATTGTAAAATGCTTTACAGAGGACGAAGGGTGTAAGTCTTATCTTTTGCGAGGCGTATTATCATCCAAAAAAGGGAAAGTTAGAAAGTCATATTTTCAGCCGCTGTCTCAAATTGAATTAACGGGAGATCATAATAAAAATGAAAAATTAAATAGTATCAAAGACGTACAACCTTTGCATCATTATGTCTCCATATATTTTGATGTTTATAAACAAGCTATTGTGTTTTTTTTAGCGGAAATATTAAATGTTTCGTTGCAGGAAGAGGAGGAAAACAGAGATTTGTATACGTTTTTAGAAATCTCTTTTTTATGGTTAGATACTCACGACAAAACGGCAAATTTTCATATACTTTTTATGCTAAATTTATCTAAATTTTTAGGGTTTTATCCAGATGTATCTAATATGGAATTAGAATACTTTGATCTCGTTGAAGGGCGGTTTTCAAAAGACTTATCTCAAAGCAAGAATGTACTATCAGGAGATGTCTTAAAAGAATTTAAATTGTTGTTAGGCATAAATTTTGATAGTCTAGAAAAGATATTATTAAACTCTTCAGAAAGACACGAAATTTTGAAGGTTTTAATTCAATATTTTGAATTACATTTGACCGGGTTTCGAACCCCTAAGTCGTTAGAAGTTTTAAAGACATTATTTAGGTAATATGCAAAGATTTTTATTGATTATAGCAATGTTTTGGTGTGTGATTTTGGTTGGTCAAAATGTAACAGTTTTAGACTATGATACAAAATTTCCAATTCAACATTGTTTAGTTCATGGAGAGGATAGTACCAATGTGATGCATACTGATAAATATGGTATTGCGGATCTGACGAAGTTTGAAAAAAATGAAGTTATTTCTTTTCAGCATATGTATTTTGTTGAAGTGGAGACCCTAAAGAGACAACTTTTCGAAAATGATAGTATACTATTCTTGCATAAAAAAACAGAATCTCTGGAAGAAGTGATTCTTTCATCTTCAAGGCAAAAAGAATCAAGAAGTAGAATTGCAGAACATGTTGAAGTTAGCACAATTGATGAAATTTATGATTTAGCACCTCAGACTTCTGCAGATTTGTTGGCCGCTACACCTGGGGTAAAAGTACAAAAGTCCCAATTTGGAGGAGGAAGCCCAGTACTAAGGGGGCTAGAGGCAAATAGAGTATTGCTGGTGGTTGATGGGGTTAGAATGAATAATGCAATTTATAGGGCAGGTCATCTTCAAAGTTCAATCACCGTTTCTCCATCTGTTTTGGAACGAATGGAGGTTGTTTTTGGACCGTCTTCAGTAATTTATGGATCTGATGCTTTAGGAGGAGTAATTCATTATTATACTAAAACTCCAAAAATTTCGAACAAGAAGGAAGTAGATGTAGATTTAATTTCTCGGTATAGTTCTGTAAATGATGAAGTTTCAAACCAAGGAAGTGTTTCATTATCTTTTAAAAAATGGGCGTCGCTAACTAGTTTTTCCTATACGGAGTTTGGCGATTTAAAAATGGGTAATAAAAGGAGTCATGGTTTTGAAGATTGGGGTAAAGTGAATGAGTTTTCTGATAATACAGATACATATTACAATTCAAATCCAGTTATTAATTCAGATCCGAATATTCAAAAGAATACAGGATATATTCAGAAGGACTTTTTACAAAAATTCTATTTTCAACTTTCTGAAGATTCAAATTTAACGTTAAATTTTCAGCATTCCGAATCTTCGGACATACCAAGATTTGATAAGTTAACGGAGAAGTCGGATGGTAAATTGAAATTTTCGGAATGGAATTATGGTCCTCAAGAAAGAATGATGCTTAGTACTCAGTTAGATATTCAACCTAATAAAGAGTGGATGGAGACAGGGGTATTTACAGTAGCTTATCAAAAACTTGGAGAATCTAGAATACAGAGAAAGTTTAATAGTTTAGAAAGATTGTACAGAATTGAGGGTGTTGATGTATTTAGTTTTAATGGAGATTTTTCGGTGCCATTGGCTGAAAAATCGAGAGGAAAATTAAGCTATGGAATTGAATTTGCGCATAACAATGTCGATTCTGATTCTTATGGAAAAACACTGGATATTGTAGGGAATGATGTCGTGGGATTTTCAGAAGATTTTAGGGTGCAATCGAGATATCCAGATGGAGGGAGTACCTATACCAATGCTGCAATCTATACAAGTTATAGGCAAGATGTAAGTGAAAAGGGTACTTTAAATACTGGTATTAGGTATACAAGCACATGGCTACACGCTAAATGGATTGATGAAACGTTTATTCAATTACCAGACAACGACATTAATTTAAAAAATGGAGCTTTTACCGCAACAATGGGATATGCATATAGACCTAGTAAAAGTTGGCAATTGAATTCAATAGTATCGTCTGGATTTAGATCTCCAAATATAGACGATATTGGAAAAATAAGAGAGAAGAAAGGAAAGGTTACCGTTCCAAACATTGATTTAAGGCCAGAGTTCGCCTACAATATGGAATTTGGAGCGTTACGGTATTTGAATGAAAGGAAGTTCAAAATAGGAGTCAATATATATTATACGCTCTTAAATAATTATATTTCAAGAGAACCTTTCTTGTTAAATGGAAGTCCAACAATCACATATGACGGTGAAGAGGCTGAGACCTACGCAAATATGAATCATGATAATGCCTATATTTTAGGTTCTACATTTAGTATTAATGGTTATTTATCCAAATTTTTGAGTACCTCTGGAAGTTTTACCTTTACAAAAGGAAAGGCGTATGACACAGATTTGGCGTTATCCTCTATTCCTCCTTTCTATGGGAACCTAGAATTGAAGTTTGCTAAAAGAAGATTTGAAACCGCTTTAAACTATAGGTTTAATGGTAAAAAAGACTACGAAGATTATAATTTAGTAGAGGGTATTGATAACATTGAGCAGTCTCCATATAATGATGCAACAGGGAGTTACATAGGAACACCAAAGTGGAGCACATTAAATTTTTATTCAAAATATAGTTTGAACTATTCTATAGATATACAGTTTAAGATCGATAATGTTTTCGATGAACACTACAAAGAGTTTGCTTCTGGAATTAGTTCTCCCGGAAGGAGTTATATTATTTCATTAATAGTACATTAATTCGAGTCAATGCTTCTCTTATATTTTAAGTAGAAGGACTTTCTTTTACTTGGGTTAGCGATGATCAATATTTTTTGTAAAACAGAGACTTTTCCATGCTTGATTTTTTTAAAAACTCAAGTAATAGACTAAAGTATAATTGATTAGCTTTTTAAAGTAAAAAATAATTTGTAAATTTATAGCATAAGACTGCCTTTAAGACCCCAAAAATTTTAAATGCCAATAGAAATTTGCTATGATTTCAGAATTGATTTGGGGATGGTATTCCAGCGCATTGTATATTTTGAATTTAATTAGAATTCAGAAAAGGTATATGTGTTTCATTTTTTTATGTTTGTTAACATCGCCTATTATTGCACAAACACCAATATGGTTGGAGGATTTTAATTCCTATACAGACGGGACTATAGTGGGGTTTGGAAATAGATGGATAATCACAACAACTCCAGATATTAATGCAATTGATCCAGACGATTACTTTAAGATTGTAAACAACCAATTGGAGTTGAAAGATTCTAATTGGAATGAACAAGTTTTTACAACAGAATCCATCGACATTTCTGCATATACAGATATAAGTTTGAGTTTTCGTGTTTCAGAAATAGGAGATTTAGAATCGTTTGATTATGTCAACGCTTATTATTCGATTGATACAGGTGCTGGTTTTGGAGTTGAAATTTCTTTTGCTGTCAATGGATTAAATACAGATGACTTTAATGAAAGAACAATGTATCAAGCAGGTTTAAATGGCTTGATGATTAAAGTTATTATTAGGCTTAAAAATAGTGCAGACGCAGAGCACTTTAGAATTGATGATATTAGAATTCAAAGTGAAGAACCAGGTTATTTTGATAGTGATAGTGACGGCATCTTTAATAATATTGATATCGACGATGACAATGATGGAATTTTGGATGACAACGAAGAGTTAAGTTGTCAAAACAGTCCAATTAGTCACGTTGTAAATTATGGGAATTCACAATCTTTTTGCGATACAGATAATGACGGGATTGCAAATGTTTTTGATTTGGACTCTGATGATGATGGAATTCCGGATGTAGTAGAATCTGGATTGGGACATTTAAATAACGGTTCAGGGTATATAGATTATTCAAATAGCTTGACTTGGTTCGATGATAATGCTGATGGATTGCATGATGCTATTGGTTTAACGTATGTTACTTTAAATACGGATGGCGATTTAACTCCAGATTATCTTGATTTGGATAGCGATAATGACACACTTTTTGATATCGATGAATCGCAGGCGGGTAATTCTAATAAAGAGGTCAATTATGAAAATGGAGATGCCGACATCACAGGTGATGGCACTGGTGATTATCCAGAATCGGAACTATTCAGAGAGAAAGACACCAATGATGATGTTGTATTAGAATTATTTGGAGACGGAATACAAGATGTATATGAACACATTGATGGATTATATGGGAATACAGGTCAAGAAGACCCCTATCATACGCTAGAACCAATAACAGACAACCTACCCAACTATATTGATCTCGATAGCGATAACAATGGCGTTTATGATATTTATTCAACGCTGTATGGAAGTTTGGACGCAAACAATGACGGAGCAATTGATGATATATCAGATGCTGATGGAGATGGCATTGTAGACGTATTCGATACGAATGATGCTATTTTTGGTTCTCCAAGGAATTTAAATACCAACTTATATGTTCATTTTGATGGACGAAATGACTATGTCCAGGATGAAAACATTTTAAATAATGACAGTCAGGCAACTCTTATGGCCTGGATAAATATAGATGATGCATTTAATTCAACCGGATTTATCTTAGGTCAAGACAGTTTTAATATTAAACTGAATAGTTCAAAGGAATTAGAAACTACAATTAATGGCACATCGATTATAAGTGGCATAATTTTAAGCACGCGTCAATGGATTCATGTTGCAGCAATATTTAATGGAAATACGCGTAGTTTAAAACTATATATTAATGGTGCGAACGTTGCGTCTAACGCATCTGTTTCTTCTAATTTAGGATCAGACTCTTCTCTTTTTACGATGGCTAAAAACCCCTCTTTGGATGCTGAATATTTTTTTGGAGGAATAGAAGAAGTTCGAGTTTTTGATATTACATTAACAGAGTTACAACTGCAAAAGATTGTTTATCAGAAAATTAAAAACAATGGCAACTTACTTGGAGAAATAATACCATTTGATATTGATATTCCATGGTCCAATCTAGTAAGGTATTATAGAATGGATATATATCAAGATGATATTATTGATGATCGAGCCCAATCTGAATTAGTGATAGATGAGTACTCTAGTTCTTATACTGCCAAGTGTTTCAATATAAAAGATATAAGGAAAGAAACGGCTCCTATGCCTTTTACAACAGAATATCTATTGCATAATTTAGATTTGGGAATTGCAGTAAGCCAAAATAATGATGTTAGAGGCGAAGACGTAAAAGAAATTGATTGGTCAATTACTCATGTTAAGCACAACATAACTTTGGACGTTGATCATTCAGATATTGGGTTATTAATAGATTCAGGAATTACCGTAAAGTTAAATGATGATACATTTTTAAACAATGATTGGTATCTAAAACTGGATGGGGTTATTGATTTAAATGGCGGATCTCAATTAGTTCAAACAACAAATAGTTATTTAGATGTTAGCAGTTTGGGACATATAGAGCGAGATCAACAGGGATCGGCCAATAGTTATACTTATAATTATTGGAGTTCACCAGTTAGTCTGATTAATTCTATAGAAAATAATAAAGAGTTTTATTTAAAAGAGGTGCTTTTTGACGGGACGATTCCAAATGCCAGTTCTAGAAATATTTCTTTTGGCCCTAAGAATGATCCGTATTATTCAGATGGAGGCTCTATGTCCGAATTAAAACTATCTTCCTATTGGTTATGGCGGTTTGTAAATACGCAAACGAACGATTACACAAATTGGGAATGGGTAGGATCCGGAAATGAAAGTGGAAGTAAGAAGTTACATGTTACTGAAGGCTACTCCATGAAGGGCACGTCTGGAGACAAGGCCATTATTAGTGCACAAAATTATGTTTTTTTAGGGAAACCTAATAACGCACCCATATCAAATGGAATAAGAGGAGGTGATTTGATTCATACTAATTTTGAGGTTTCCTTTGATAGTGATGTAAACCCTAGGATTTCTTTAGCTGGAAATCCATTTCCCTCTGCAATTGATGCACATACATTTATAGATGACAATGAAAATTCAATCAATGGACAACTTTATTTTTGGGAACATTGGGGAGGAGATAGTCACGTCTTAAAATCGTATCAGGGAGGATACGGAATTCTGAACAAGGCTGGAGGTGTGGCTGCACCCTCACACCCAGATATATGTCAAATTGGAAAGGGATCAAAAGTTCCAAAACGATATATACCAGTAGGACAAGGTTTTTTTGTAATTCAAAAACATGATGTAGATGAAGATGGAAAACCGATACTAAGTTACGGAGGTGATGTAGTATTTAAAAATAGTCAACGCTTATTTGTAAAGGAAGATCTTGGAGAGTCATTGTTTATTAAAGGCTCTAAGGATAAAGTGAAATTTAAAGAAACGGCTAATATTGGTATTAAAAGAATCAGATTTGTTTTTGAAGGGTCAGACGGATATAAAAGAGCATTATTGCTTGCTTTTTTGGAAGGTGCTTCTGATGATATTGATTACGGTTATGATGCTGTTCCAAGTGATTATTTATCAAATGACGCATTATTTGTTCAAGATGAAAGAGATTTTGTTATTCAATCTTTTGGCGAATTCGTCAAAGAAAGGGAAATTCCAATTTCGATTATTATTGATGAAAACGGAAAAGGAAAGATTCAAAGAATTTACGTTGAGAGTTTCGAAAACTTTGACAAAAGGATTAAAGTGTACTTAAAAGATCATCAAAATAGAGGGGAAATATTTGAAATAACAGATGCAACTTTCGAGACAATTTTAGAGCCCGGAGAGCATAAAAACAGATTCTCAATAGTTTTTCAGGAGCGAAATAATAGACGTATAAAGTATCAGAGAAAAATAAGTAAACTAAAAGTTTCAGTTAAAAAAGGAGGCGAAGAGTTAGTCATTCAGAAAGATATGAAATTAAGTGTAAATCAAATTTTACTGTTCAATTCATTAGGTCAAATTATGAAGACATGGAATGATGGAATAAATAGTGGAGGTACAACTCTTGATATCCATTTTTCTAATGGGGTTTATTTTTTAATACTTGAAACTTCTGAGGGTATAATATCTAAAAAAATAATAATAAGATAAATTCACTAGTTAAAAGCGTTTTCCCCAGTAATATCCATTCCTGTAATCAATAAATGAATGTCATGGGTGCCTTCATAAGTTATAACACTTTCTAAATTCATCATATGTCGCATGATGGAATACTCTCCAGAGATTCCCATTGCGCCTAAAATTTGTCTAGATTCTCTAGCAATTTTTAACGCCATGTCAACATTATTTCTTTTGGCCATAGAGATTTGCGTAGATGTTGCTTTGTTCTGATCTCTTAACACTCCTAACCTCCAGGCTAGTAATTGCGCTTTGGTAATTTCTGTTATCATTTCTGCCAGTTTTTTCTGTTGTAGTCGAAAAGTAGCAATTGGTTTTCCGAACTGGATCCTTTCTTTAGCGTATCATAATGCGGTATCATAATAGTCCATAGCAGCACGAATAGCGCCCCATGCGATTCCGAAACGAGCAGAATCTAAACAGCCTAGAGCTGCCCCTACTCCATTTTTCTTTGGGAGAATATTTTCTTTGGGAACTTTTACATTGACGAAAATTAATTCACCAGTTGCAGAAGTTCTCAATGACCATTTATGATGAGTTTCAGGAGTTGAAAACCCTTCTATACCGCGTTCAACTATTAATCTATGAACTCTATTGTTTTCATCCTTAGCCCAGACAATGGCAATATCGGCAAAAGGAGCATTTGAGATCCATAGTTTAGACCCATTTAACAAATAATGATCCCCCAAATCTTGAAATTTTGTTTCCAATCCAGCAGGGTTTGACCCGTGATTAGGTTCTGTTAGACCAAAGCAACCAATATATTCCCCACGGGCTAATTTGGACAAGTATTTTTGTTTTTGCTCTTCAGATCCATATTTAAAAATAGGGTACATAACTAATGAAGATAGCACTGAGGCAGTAGATCTTATTCCAGAGTCTCCGCGTTCTAGTTCTTGCATTATAAGTCCGTATGAAATTAGATCTAATCCCGCTCTACCATAATTTTTGGGAATATAGGGTCCGAACGCACCAATTTCCGCGAAACCACCAAGAATTTATTTTGGAAAAGTTGCCGTTTGTGCAGATTCCTCAATAATCGGTGTTACTTCTCGTTTCACCCATTTTCTTGCCGTATCTCTAACTAACTTCTGCTTATCAGACAATAATTCATCTAAATTGCAGTAATCTGGTGCTTGAAATAAATCGTCTTTCATATGTCTATACTATGTATTAATTCTGTCACATGGTTCATTCATGGTAGTCATTCCCTAGGGTATCGACTTTTAGTTATGGATGTTTCCTTTGAATTAAGTTTAATCAAAAACACAAATTACCTTGAGGTTATTTTAATATTAATGTAAGGCTGGTTTAAATATTTGCAAGGCTAAATAGTTTTGGGTGGTTTTAAACAAAGGTTTTTGCTAACATGAATTATGAATATTACCTATATTTGCTTTAATGAGATTGACTTTGTCCAAAGAAGAAAAATTAAAAAGTAGAAAGCTAATTGAAAAATTATTTATTGAAGGAGACTCCTTGAAAGAATATCCTTTGCGGTTAAAATATTTAAAGATTAGGGATGAAAATAATTCGGTAAAAGTTGCATTTTCTGTACCCAAAAGAAATTTTAAATTGGCAGTTGATAGAAATCGAATAAAAAGGTTACTTCGAGAGTCTTATCGAAAAAATAAAGTCGTATTTGTTGAAGGGTTAATAGGAGAATACATACTCATGTTTATGTATACGGACAGCATAGAATGGAGTCAAGTTGATTTGGATAAAAAAATATTACGGCTTATGAATAAATTCGTAAAAAGTGAAAAATAGAGGACTATTTGATTATGACTCAACAACAATTTGAAACAATATTGGTAACAGGCGGAGCAGGGTTTATTGGCTCTAATTTTATATCCTATTTTTTGGCTAGGAATAAGAATATTAGGGTTGTTAATTTAGATTTATTGACCTATGCTGGTGATTTGAATAATTTGGAAGAGGTGGAGAGTAATTGCAGATATATCTTTGTACAAGGAGATATTTGTAATAGAAAATTAATTGAAGAGTTATTTGTTGATTATGACATAAAGGGGGTCATTAATTTTGCTGCTGAATCTCACGTCGATAATTCTATTTTGAATCCAGATGCTTTTATAAAAACCAATGTTATGGGAACATTCAATTTGATAGATGTCGCCAGAAAACATTGGATGGAATGTCCAAAGGTTTATAAAAAAGAGTATAAAGATTGTCGTTTTCACCATATATCAACGGATGAGGTGTATGGCACTTTAGGTGAAGTAGGATTGTTTACAGAAGAAACAGCCTATGCTCCAAATAGTCCTTATAGCGCATCAAAAGCATCTTCTGATTTAGTGGTTAGAAGTTATTATCATACCTACGGGATGAAAGTGGTAACTACAAACTGTTCGAATAATTATGGGCCGAAACAGCATGACGAAAAACTGATACCAACCATTATTAGAAAGTGTTTGTCTGAAGAAGATATTCCAATTTACGGAGATGGCTTAAATATTCGCGATTGGCTATATGTTTTAGATCATTGTAAGGGAATTGATTTGGTTTTTAATGAAGGAAAGTCTTCGGAAACCTATAACATTGGGGGAAGAAATGAGCGTACAAATATGTATATAGTGGATACCATCTGTACTATTTTAGATGAAAAAATTCCAAGAGCAAACGGAGCGTCTTATTTGGCGTTAAAGTCATTTGTAACTGACCGTCCCGGACATGATTTTAGATACGCCATTGATGCTTCAAAAATCGAAAGTGAATTAGGTTGGAAGGCTGATGAGAATTTTGAAACAGGGATTGTAAAAACGATAGAATGGTATATTAACAAATATTCGAAATAATGAAAGGAATTATACTTGCAGGTGGTTCAGGAACAAGATTACATCCGTTAACTTTAGTCGTAAGTAAGCAATTGATGCCGGTCTATGATAAACCGATGATTTATTACCCTTTATCTACCCTAATGTGGTCAGGAATCAAGGAAATTTTAATTATTTCTACCCCTCAAGATTTACCCTTATTTCAAAAATTATTGGGAGATGGTAAAAAATATGGATGTTACTTTGAATATGCAATACAGGAAGAGCCTAAAGGACTAGCAGAAGCATTTATCATAGGGAAGAATTTTATTGGAGATGATAAAGTAGCTCTAATTCTGGGAGATAATATTTTTTATGGATCGGGATTATCGAAGCTGCTACAATCAAATAATAATCCAGATGGTGGAATTATTTACGCGTATCATGTTCAGGATCCAGAACGCTATGGTGTTGTGGAATTTGATGAAAATGAAAAGGCACTTTCCATAGAAGAGAAGCCTAAAACCCCAAAATCAAATTATGCGGTTCCAGGAATTTATTTTTATGATAACGAGGTGATTTCAATTGCAGAAAGTATAAAACCGAGTGAAAGAGGAGAGTTGGAAATCACAGATATAAATAAAGAGTATTTGCGCAAAGGTAAACTAAGAGTAAGTATTTTAGATAAGGGAACAGCATGGTTAGATACGGGAACATTTGCATCTTTAATGCTGGCTTCTCAGTATGTACAGGTCATTGAAGAGCGTCAGGGATTAAAGATTGGGGCTATTGAAGAAGTTGCATACAGAATGAATTATATAAGTAAAGAGGAATTTGTGTCTTTAATTCAACCATTAATAAAAAGTGGATATGGTAAGCACTTACTAGGTCTTTTAAATAAGTAATATGAAGATTATAGAGACTAATTTAGAGGGTTGTATTATTATTGAACCAACAATTTTTGAGGATAAAAGAGGTTACTTTTTTGAAAGCTTTAACCATCAAGTGTTTAATGAAATTACTAATTTTAATGTTGTATTTGTCCAAGATAATGAAGCCTTTTCTAGAAAAGGTGCTTTAAGAGGTATGCATTATCAGGTAGGAAAGTATTCGCAAGCCAAATTGGTGAGAGTTTTGGAGGGGAAAGTATTGGATGTTGTTGTAGATTTACGTAAAGATTCAATAACCTTTGGAGAAAGTTTTTCAATAGAATTATCATCAGAAAATAAAAAGCAATTATTTGTACCTAGAGGATTTGCGCATGGATATGTAGTGTTGAGTGATACAGCTACTTTTTTTTATAAATGTGATAATATTTATAAAAAAGAATCGGAAGGTGGAATTAAGTATAATGACGGTTTTCTAAAGATAGACTGGAGGTTAGCGGAAAAGGAATTAATTATTTCTGATAAAGATAAAGGATTACCCATTTTTGAAAAATGTAGAAGATGAAAAGGGTATTGGTCACTGGGAGTAATGGGCAATTAGCCAAGAGTATTCATAAGGTTTCTAGGACGTATGACAATATTACATTCGTTTATACAGATATAGAAGAATTGGATATTACGAATCAGTCAGCGTTGAATAGTTCTTTTACAGATCAAAAGTTTCATTATTGCATCAATTGTGCGGCTTATACAGATGTTGATAAAGCGGAAACTGATATTGAAACAGCTCACAAAATAAATGTAACAGGGGCTCAAAATTTGGCGAGTGTATGTAGTGAATTTGGTGTTGTATTAATTCATATTTCTACAGACTTTGTTTTTGATGGAGAAAATGATCAATTATACAAAGAGGAGGATCATCCTTTACCATTAAGTATTTATGGACAAACCAAGTTGGATGGTGAAAAGGCAATTACAAGTGTATTGGAAAATTATTTTATTATAAGAACATCTTGGTTATATTCAGAATTTGGAAACAATTTTATGAAAACAATGCTTCGCTTAGGAAATGAGAGGAAGGAATTAAGTGTTGTGAATGATCAAATTGGAACGCCGACGTATGCTAAAGATTTGGCCAATATAATTTTGAATATAATTGATAGTCAAAATCAAGATTTTGGGTTGTTTCATTTCAGTAATGAAGGGCTTGTTTCTTGGTATGACTTTGCAAAAGAAATATTCCTTAAAGAAGGAATTCTAGTAGAATTAACCCCAATACCAACTTCAAAGTATCCTACACCGGCCAGGAGGCCTAAGTACAGTGTGTTGGATAAAACTAAAATAAAGAAGGTTTTACGTGTCGAAATTTTTGATTGGAAAGATTCATTAAAAAGAGCGCTTAGAGCGTATCGCAATTTATAATTGTTGTTTTTCTTAATTTTAAAAGGATTTTGAATACTCCTGAGGTACTTCAATTTATTGTAATTTTGACCGAGTATTAATTTTATTACTAAGAAATGAAAAATTTCAAAAAATCAATAGGAGTATTTTTAGTAGTACTAGCAATTTCAATTTCGTTTTCGTACAAATCTGATTTTTTTGAGATTGCTAAGCAAATTGAGATCTATACTACATTATTTAAGGAGTTAAACTTGTATTATATAGACGAGATTAATCCTGCAGAAGTGATGGATAGAGCGATCTCTAGCACGCTGAAAGACTTAGATCCTTATACCCGGTTTTATGATGAGCAAGGAGTGGAAAATGCAAGAATTTCAGCGGAAGGTGAATATGGGGGAATTGGTGCATCTATATCCTACTTGGAAGGTAAAATAAAAGTTCGAGAGGTTTATAAAGGGTATCCTGCGCAGAAGGCAGGTCTTGTTCCAGGAGATGAGATATTAAAAATCGGAAATACCGTAATTGCAGAATACGAAGAGACTTATGTACGATCTTTATTAAAGGGCTTACCTGGGTCGGAAATTACTTTGGAGTTTGAACGACAAAAAAAGTTGCAAAAATCAACCTTAAAGAGAGAATCAATTGAATTAAACCCAGTTCCCTATTACGGTATGGTCAATGATGATACAGGGTATATTTCTTTTGTAAAGTTTAATCGAAAGGCGTCAGCAGAAGTAAAAAAAGCATTTTTAGATTTAAAATCTCAGGGAATGACGAAAGTTATTATTGACGTCCGTCATAATCCAGGAGGCTTACTTAATGAAGCAGTAAGTATCGTTAATTTTTTTATTCCAAAGAATAAAACCGTTGTAACAACAAAAGCAAAATTAGAAAAGTGGAGTACAACTTTTAAAACAAAAAGGGATCCTATTGACACTGAAATTCCGATCACCATTTTAATAGATGATCGTTCTGCATCCGCATCTGAGATATTGGCTGGAGCGCTGCAAGATTACGATAGAGCTGTTATTATTGGTCAGCGGTCATTTGGAAAAGGACTCGTGCAAAGAAGTCGAAAACTTTCATATGGCACCCAATTGAAATTGACAATATCAAAATATTATACTCCGAGTGGGCGTTGTATTCAGGAATTGGATTACACCAATAGAGATTTGGAAAAAGAGACTATTCCAAAATTTTCTGACGCTGGCGTTAACTCTTTTAAAACAGAGAAAGGAAGAACTGTGTTTGATGGAGGAGGTGTAAAGCCTGATGTAAGTACTGAAGTAAAGGAACTGACTGCGACTACGAGAAAATTAGTGTCATCGGAAGTGTTTTTTGATTTTGTCACGTCTTATTTCTTCTCACATGAAGCAAAAGGTAGCCCAGAAGAATTTGTGCTTGATTCAAATGTGTATCAGGAATTGAAAAAATATTTAGATGATTCTGAGGAAGTTAAAAATTTTAAATTGAATACAGAGATTGCTTTGAATCGAGTTTTGGAATTTTCTAAAAAGGATGCGATTGAATTTGACAAAGAATATCAAACGCTTATAGCTAAAATAAACAAAGAAAAATTGAGCGCCATAGATGAAAATAAGAATGAAATAATAGAAAAAATTACAAATAGTATTGTAAATAGATTTTATTTTAAAGAGGGAGAATATAAATATAAAATGGCTTTCGATAAGGAGATAAAAAGTGCCACGGAAGTATTAAGAGATATGGGCAGATATAATTCGATACTTGGTAAGTAAAGAAACTTCTAAAAAAGGCTTTACAGCTTATTTTACGCATGAAATTATATTCATGTAGTTCTTTTTTGAAGCAGTATATTTGCTTAAAATTAATTTATTATTTGGTTGATTATTTTATTGATCAATATTTATTATAACTTTATGTGTGGAATAACAGGTATTTATTCAAAGGTTGAGATTTCAAAAATTGACGAAAGAATTAATAGAATGAATAATTCCATTCAGCATCGAGGACCCAATGCCTCAGGAGTTTATTTGAATAAAAACATTGCTCTAGGTCACAGAAGGTTGAGTATTATAGACACTAGAGATGTTGCAAATCAGCCGATGCACTCGTCTAATGAAAATTGGCACATTGTATTTAATGGAGAGATATACAATTTTGAAGAGATTAAATCTCAATTAGAATATAATTTTATAACATCCAGTGATACTGAAGTTATTTTAGCCGCGGTTCAAGAGAAGGGAATAGATTGGTTTATTGCACAGTCTAATGGAATGTTTTCTATTGCCTTATATAATTCAAAATCTGGAGAACTATTCTTAATAAGGGATAGACTTGGGATTAAACCACTGTATTATTTTATGGATGACGAGAAGGTTATTTTCTCTTCTGAAATAAAAGCAATTTTATCGAGTGGTTTGGTAGATGCTAAATTTAATGAAGCGGCTGTAGATGAATATTTGGCGAATAGGTATGTAAGGGCTCCCTATACTTTTTTTGAAAATATTTATCAGGTAAAGTCAGGATGCTATATGCACTTTAACAATGACTTATCGTATAAAGAAGACACGTATTGGGATATTCCAAAGGAGTTTAATTTGTCTAAGGACTATGATGAAGAAGAGTTATTAATTGCTTTTGAAGAAGAGATTAAAAAAGCGATTGAGTATCGTTTGATTGCAGATGTGCCCTTAGGGACTTATTTAAGTGGAGGAGTTGATTCAAGTTTAATAACGGCGATTACAGCAATTAATAAAAAAGATAGGATAAACACCTATACAATAGGCTTTGAGGAGCTAAATGAGTTTAGTTATGCAAAATTAATTGTGGATAAATACAAAACCAATCATCACGAAATTCTTATGGAAAAAGAAGAGTATATTGATAATTGGGAAAGACTTATTTGTTTTAAAGACGCACCGTTAGGTGTTCCGAATGAAATTCCATTAGCTGTTATGTCTTCAAATTTAAAGGAAAAGATTACAGTAGTTTTATCAGGTGAAGGAGCTGATGAGTTAATGGCAGGTTATGGAAGGATCTATAGATTGCCGTTTGAATATGAAAATTCATCGAAAGAAGATAACTTTTACAATACGTTTCTTAAGAAATATGAATATGTCCCAAGAGAAATGAGAGATGCGTTGATTTGTTCTTCTAAGAAGTACAGAATAGAATTTGATACAGTCCTTGAGAGTGAATTTTCGAAAAGATCGAATGAGGAAAATATTTTTAATTATTTCCATTCTTATCATGTAAAAGGATTATTGCAAAGAGTAGATATGACCACCATGCAGACCTCTGTAGAGGCCAGGGTCCCATTTTTGGATCATAATCTTATTGAATTTGCATATAAAAAAATTCCTTTTGATTTGAAATTGAAATGGAAAGATGATTCGTCAAAAGAAAAAGCAAAAAAATTAAGTGCCGTCGAGTATAGTGAAAAGTTAGATACCCCGAAATATTTGTTACGAAAACTATCGTATAAATATCTTCCAAAGGAAACTATTGAAAGATTAAAAGTTGGTTTTCCAGTGCCTTTGACAGAGTGGTTTGAGAATTTAGAGGAATTGGCGCTGGACTTGTTACCAAGAGCAACTTGGCTCAAAGAAGGAGTCGTTAAAAATTTAATTGAAAGAAGTAAAACGGAAACAAGGGCGGGTCAAATACTCTGGATGTTCATTAATATTGAATTATTTAGAAAAAATTATTTTTCCAAGGATTGGAGATGGTAATTGTTAAGGCAACTTTTTCAAACCAATATTGAATTAAAAAAATATAAAATGTATAAAAGAGGAGATGAAAAGACGGTTGTAGGGTATACTTCTGGAGTGTATGATTTATTTCACATTGGTCATTTAAATTTATTAAAAAATGCGAAGGGTTTATGCGATAAATTAATTGTAGGAGTTACGAGTGATGAAATGGTGTCGTATAAAAATAAAAAAGCAGTTATAAGACATCAAGAGCGAATGGAAATTGTTCGAAATATCAAACATGTGGATGTTGTTGTTCCACAAAATGATATGGATAAATATAAAATGTGGGAGCGATTAAAGTTTGACATCATGTTTGTTGGTGACGATTGGTTTGAAAGTGATAAGTGGAAAGAGTTAGATGCGAAATTTAGAAAAGTAGGTGTTAAAATTGTTTACTTCCCATACTCCGAGGGAGTCTCATCAACCTTAATTAATGAAACTTTGAAAAAATTAAGAGAGGAGTGAAGTAAGTTTATCAAATATGATTGGAATCTATTGGCCGAGCGTATTTTAAATCTGAAGTGCCTTTTAGATACTTAATTAAAAAAAAGTTAATAAGGGGGAAAATGGTATAACAATTCTCGTAAAAATTATACTTTTGCAAGAAAAATAAAACATTTTTGTTTTTGGGAGAATTAATCTTGTGGGTTAGCAACCAATTAGCAAAACAAGAGAAGTTGTTGTCTATTAACGAATAATTTTTTTAATAAAAAGTATGTCAAATATTCATAATTTAAAGATAGCGATTGCGGCTTCCTTGGCGGCAGGAAAGGAAATTATGAACGTATATAATAGTAACAATTTTTCTATTGAATTAAAAGAAGATAATTCGCCTTTAACACGTGCAGATAAGAATGCTAATGAGATAATCAATTCATTTTTATTACCTACGGAGATCCCTATAATTAGCGAAGAGAATAAACAAACCCCATATAAGCAAAGAAGTAATTGGAGTACTTGTTGGATTGTGGACCCTGTGGATGGTACTAAAGAGTTTATCAAACGCAATGGAGAATTTACAGTAAACATTGCTTTGATTGAGACAGGTAAGCCAGTTTTGGGGGTTATATATGTACCTGTCAGTAAAACACTGTTTATAGGAGATGTTGAGAATCAAAAAGGAGGGAAGATTATATTAGACTCGCACGATACTGCTGTAAATATAGTTTTTGAAAATATGGTTGAATTGCAACCAAAACGAAAAAATTCAAATATACTTAAAGTAGTAGGGAGTCGTTCTCATATAAGTCAGGAAACAATAGATTATATAGAAAATTTAAAGGCGAAGGGCAAAGAAATTGAATTTGTGTCTAAAGGAAGTTCCTTAAAATTTTGCATAGTAGCAGAAGGCAACGCCGACGTGTATCCTCGATTTGCACCAACGATGGAGTGGGATACAGCGGCGGGACAAGCAATATGCAATGCAGTGGGTATTGAAGTAATTTCGGAAGAAACACGGAGACCTTTGGCATATAATAAAGAGCGTTTGTTAAACCCATGGTTTATTTGTAAATAATGAAAGATATTTCACAAAAGCGGCATATTGCCAAAACAATTACCTGGAGACTTGTTGGTACAATTGATACCATCCTTTTATCGTGGTTTATTTCTGGGAATCCATTTACAGGTTTAAAAATTGGGTTTGCCGAGGTCATGACTAAAATGGTATTGTATTACCTGCATGAGCGTGCATGGTTTAAAATTAATTTAGCAAGGGAAGGTTTAGCAGTCCAAAGTAGTAAGAGACATCTTGCTAAAACAGTTACTTGGAGATTAATAGGGACAATAGATACGATAATTTTGTCATGGATAATTTCAGGAAATTATTTAATAGGGTTGAAGGTTGGTTTAGCGGAAGTTGTTACAAAAATGGGATTATATTATTTCCATGAAAGGGCTTGGTATAAATCAAATTTTGGATTAAAAACAAGAAGGAAAGATAAAAAAGAAGGTGGAGAATAATATTGTACCATATAAATATGCTATAACTAAAGAACGAAGGAATACGGTTAATAAACATCGGTCTTTAGTTTTATGGTTTACAGGGCTTTCCGGTTCTGGCAAGTCTACTATTGCCAATTTAGTGGAAATAGAGTTACATAAACTGGGTGTAAAAACGTACTCACTGGATGGAGATAATATTAGAAGTGGGATCAATAAAGATCTTGATTTTGAGCCGCATTGCCGCACGGAAAATATCCGTAGAATAGGTGAAATAGCTTGTTTATTAATAGATGCAGGCTTGGTTGTTTTGGCATCATTTGTATCACCCTACAAAATCGATAGGGAAACAGTAGGAAATATCGTAAATTCCACTAACTTTGTCGAAATTTTTATAAACACGAACATTTCAGAGTGTAAAAAACGGGATGTAAAGGGCTTATATCGTAAAGCGGAGAAGGGAGAAATAAAGAATATGACTGGGGTATCGGCACCTTATGAAATTCCAGAAAATCCGGATATTGAAATTAGAACAGAAGAAGAACAGATAGAAGAATCTGTTAAAAGAATATTAGATTTTATATCACCTAAAATACAACTCAATCATGAGTAAATATTATTTAAGTTATTTAGACGAATTAGAAAGTGAAGCCATATTTATTTTGCGTGAAGTATGGGCCCAATTTCAAAACCCAGTTATTTTATTTTCTGGCGGGAAGGATTCTATTTTAGTGACACATTTAGCGAAGAAAGCCTTTCATCCTGCCAAGATTCCGTTTCCATTAATGCATGTTGATACGGGACATAATTTTCCAGAAACTATTCAGTTTAGAGATGATATTATCAAAGAACTGGGAGTAGAATTGATTGTTGGGTCAGTTCAAGAATCTATTGATGACGGCAGAGTTACAGAAGAGAAAGGAAAGAATGCGACCAGAAATGCCTTACAAATTGGAACTTTGTTAGACGCAATAGAGTTAAATAAGGTAGATTGTGCTATTGGAGGAGGCAGACGAGACGAAGAAAAAGCAAGAGCAAAGGAGCGTTTCTTTTCACATAGAGATGATTTTGGGCAATGGGATCCAAAAAATCAACGACCAGAGTTATGGAATTTGTTTAATGGAAAACACTTTCAAGGAGAACATTTTAGAGCCTTTCCAATTAGTAATTGGACTGAAATGGATGTTTGGAATTATATCAAAAGAGAGAATATTGCTATTCCTTCGTTGTATTTTGCACATGAAAGAGAAGTTGTAAGAAGAGAAGGAACATGGATTCCTAATTCTGAGTTTTTAGTATTAGAAGAAGATGAAAAAGTAGAGACTAAGAAAATTAGATTTAGAACTTTAGGAGATATTACGATTACTGGAGGTGATGAATCAGATGCAGATACCCTTCAAAAGATTGCAGATGAAGTTGCAGGGATGCGCCAAACAGAGCGAGGAAATAGAAGTGATGATAAGCGTTCAGAATCTGCGATGGAAGACCGTAAGCGTCAAGGATATTTTTAAATTAATACGAATCGTCATGCTAAATTTCATTTAGCATCTCATATAAAGAATACAATGTTAGACAATAACCAATTATTAAGATTTACTACAGCGGGTAGTGTAGACGACGGAAAGAGCACCTTAATTGGGCGATTGTTATATGATTCAAAGTCAATTTTTGAAGATCAATTAGAGGCTATAGCAAACACGAGTAAAAAGAGGGGGCACGATGGAGTTGATTTGGCCTTATTTACGGATGGTTTAAGGGATGAACGCGAACAAGGAATTACCATTGATGTTGCCTATCGTTATTTTACAACTCCAAAACGTAAATTTATCATAGCAGACACTCCTGGGCATATTCAGTATACACGAAATATGGTGACAGGTGCTTCTACCGCAAATGTTGCTACTATTTTAATTGATGCGCGCCATGGAGTTATTGAGCAAACAAAGAGGCACGCATTTATAGCGTCATTGTTGCAAATACCACACGTGATTGTTTGTGTGAATAAAATGGATTTGGTTGATTTTTCTGAAGAAGTATTTAATAATATTGTGAGACAATTCGAAGAAATTTCTTCTAAAATGTTGGTGACCGATGTGCGATTTATTCCAATGAGTGCTTTAATAGGAGACAATGTTGTGAATAGATCTGAAAACATGCCTTGGTATCAAGGAGCACCAATGTTGCACACATTGGAAACGATGCACATAAGTTCTGATATTAATAAAGTAGATGCACGTTTTCCAGTTCAGACAGTAATAAGACCTCAAAGTGAGTCTCATAGAGATTATAGAGGTTATGCTGGTAGAGTGGCAAGTGGAGTCTTAAGAAAAGGAGACGAAATTACAGTAATGCCGTCTGGATTTACTTCGAAAATTAAAAGTATTGACACTTTTGAAGGAGAGATTAAAGAAGCTTTTGCGCCAATGTCTGTTTCTATTACTTTAGAGGATGATATCGATATTAGTAGAGGAGATATGATTGTGCGTTCTAATAATACGCCAGAAGCGTCTCAGGATATTGAAGTAATGCTGTGTTGGTTAAATGATGCCCCAGCAAGACCAAGAGCAAAGTATACTATTAAGCATACGTCAAACGATCAAAAAGCGATGATCAAGGAGGTGGTTTATAAAATTGACATTAATACTTTGGGAAGAATTAGTGATGACAAGAACTTAGGAATGAATGATATTTCTAAAGTGAAAATTCGTACAACGAAACCACTTATGGTAGATTCTTATCGTGAAAACAGAGTTACAGGAAGTATTATTCTGGTTGATGATGCTACCAATGAAACAGTTGCTGCTGGGATGGTTGTGTAACTTCTACTTAAATAGTATAGAAGCCTTTTAAAAAAGTTTATTTTTACAAAATAAATTGCATAAGTCCTGTTTTTTTTTGAGGAAGGATTAACTTTTAATTGTAGTAAGGTGGACAGTATTGAAAATAAAAAGATCGCCATTATTGGCTTGGGTTATGTAGGCTTGCCATTAGCCGTGGCTTTTTCGAATAAATATCAGGTGCTTGGATTTGATATTGATTCTTCAAGAATAGAAGAACTCAACAGCGGAATAGATAGTACTTTAGAAATCTCAAATGAAGAATTAAAATACGCACTTTTAGATAGAGGTAAAAAGGGATTGATTTTAACCTCTGAATTGGATAGACTAAAAGATATTGATATATTTATTGTAACAGTTCCGACTCCCATAGATAAAAATAATAGACCAATTTTGACCCCTTTAATTAAGGCTTCTGAAACTGTTGGAAGGTCCTTAAAAAAGGGAGCAATCGTTATTTATGAATCTACGGTATATCCGGGTGTTACGGAAGATGAATGTGTCCCTATTTTAGAAAAAGAAAGCAACTTACTATTTAATAAAGACTTTTTTTGTGGGTACTCGCCAGAAAGGATTAATCCTGGAGATAAAGAGCATACTATAACAAAAATAAAAAAGGTGACTTCGGGTTCTAACAAGGAGGTAGGTATAGAAGTTGATACTTTATATAAATCTATCATAACAGCGGGAACTCATTTGGCGTCATCCATAAAAGTTGCGGAAGCAGCAAAAGTGATCGAAAATGCCCAAAGAGATATCAATATTGCATTTGTAAATGAATTGGCCAAAATTTTTAATAAGTTAGAAATAGACACGCATGACGTATTAGAAGCTGCTGGAAGTAAATGGAATTTTTTGCCATTTAAACCCGGCTTGGTTGGGGGGCATTGTATAGGAGTGGATCCATATTATTTGGCACAAAAGGCACAAGAGGTTGGGTACCATCCAGAAATAATTTTATCGGGAAGAAGGTTAAATGATAGTATGCCTGAATATATAGCTACAGAAGTACTAAAACTAATGGTTCAAAATGAAATTCCTGTAAAAGACTCTAAGGTTTTAATGTTGGGAATTACTTTTAAAGAAAACTGCCCAGATATTAGAAACACAAAAGCAATGGAGGTCTATACTTGCTTGAAAAATTTTCATATGGATGTTGACGTGTACGATCCATGGACATCTCCAGAAGAAGTAAAAAAAGAGTATGGACTGGCTGTTATTACTTCATTAGAAGGCGAAAAATACGACGTTATTATACATACTGTGGCACATAAGGAATTTTTAGAATTGAATTATAAAGCCTTGAAGAAGAAAAAGGGTGTTATATATGATGTGAAAGGCAGTTTAAATGTCGTTAAAGTGGATAAAAGATTGTAGGTTATGTATGACACTAAATACCATCAAATAGAATTGACCAGTAGTACTTTTTTAGTAACAGGTGGGGCGGGGTTTATTGGTTCTAACTTAGTAGAATATCTATTAAAACATAAGGCAAAAAAAGTAATTATACTTGATAATTTTGCAACAGGACATAGAAAAAATATTGAATCTTTTTTGCGAGATGTCAGTTGTGAATTGAATGAAGGTGACATTAGAAATATAGATGACTGTAAGAAAGCAATGCACGGAGTGGATTTTATTTTGCATCAAGCCGCCTTGGGTTCGGTGCCAAGATCAATTGATGATCCGATAACTACAAATGAGGTAAATAATTCTGGATTTTTGAATATGTTAGTCGCAGCTAAAGAATCAAAAAGTGTTAAACGAATGGTTTATGCTGCCTCATCAAGTACGTATGGAGATCATCCTGGATTGCCGAAGATTGAAGACGAAATAGGAAAGCCACTTTCACCGTACGCTGTGACAAAATATGTGAATGAGTTATATGCAGACGTTTTTTATAAAACCTATGGATTGGAAACAATAGGATTGCGATATTTTAATGTTTTTGGACCGAAGCAAGACCCTAATGGCGCTTATGCGGCTGTTATCCCAAAGTTTATTGACCAATTCTTGGAAAAAGAGGATCTTACCATTAATGGTGATGGAGAGCACTCTAGAGATTTTACATTTATAGAAAACGTTGTACAAGCAAATATTAAAGCGGTGTTGTCTGTTAATATAGATTCGGTAAACCAAGTGTATAATGTTGCTTTTGGAGAAAATACAAATATGAATGAGTTGGTTGCTGTAATTAAAAACGGGTTGAATCAACTAGATATTGACACGAGTTTATCAAGAGTAAAACATGGCCCAGATCGAACAGGAGATGTAAAACATTCTTTGGCTGACATTTCGAAAGGAAAGAAGTTAATAGGCTACGATCCAATTTATTCATTTAAAGAAGGAATGAAAAGAACTATTGAATGGTATTGTCGGCCATATATTAAAGGATGTTTAGCCGAAAATTAGTTTCCAAATAGTAAGTGAATTGAGTATTTTCGGATTATTTTTATCCTCTATTCGCCAACAAACTTAATATGATTTTCAGGCATTTATGCTAGACTTTAAAGGGTAATAAATAGCTTAAATTTATCTCGAAGATTTAACCCTTTAAAAATGCACTTTTTACAGACAACATACACTTCACGTGTTAAAAGGAGAGTTGAGTTTCATTGGGCCACGTCCGCTCTTAACAAAATATTTACCTTTGTATAAAACGCTCAAAAATAAAGATACAATATGAAACCTGGAATTACTGGTTGTGCACAAGTAAACGGAAGAAATACGATAGGATGTTTGGTATGCAGAAAATATTATTTTTAGTACGATATTAAAAGTAATAAGATCAAAAGATATCAATCTGGAGAATCTAGTTACTACTTCTAAATTTAAAGGAAATGTAGTAATTGCTGAAGGAGCTTCTATAACAAAAGGAGCAGGTTCCGGGGTTATAAAAAAAAGGTTCCAGATTATGCGGAGTTAGCAGAGAATCTAGCGGGAAATTATAGAAATTAAAACGGAAGAAAAAAATGAGCGATAAAATTTGGTTATCCTCTCCCCACATGGGTGGTAAAGAGCAAGAATATATTCAAGAAGCATTTGATACAAATTGGATAGCACCCCTAGGACCAAATATTCAAAAGTTTGAAGAAAGTATAGAAAATTATTTAGTTCAAGATAAGCATGTTGTAGCCTTATCTTCTGGAACAGCAGCAATTCACTTAGCGCTTATCATGGCAGGTGTAGTTTTAGATGATGAAGTATTATGTCAAAGTTTTACGTTTTCTGCTTCTGTAAATCCAATATCATATCAAGGTGCAAAACCTGTATTCATTGATAGTGAATCTGAGACCTGGAATATGTCTCCAATTCATTTGGAAAGTGCAATTGTTGACAGTATTGAAATAGGCAAAAAGCCAAAAGCTATTATTGTTGTTCATCTATATGGAATGCCTGCAAAAATTGATAAGATCGCAGTTATAGCGAAGAAATATGAAATACCGTTAATAGAAGATGCAGCGGAAGTTTTAGGTTCTTCATATAAAGGTCAAAAATGTGGAACTTTTGGAGATTATGGAATTTTATCTTTTAATGGCAATAAGATTATTACAACATCTGGCGGCGGAGCATTGGTTTGCAATTCTATAAATGATAAAGAAAGAGGCATTTATTTGGCATCTCAGGCGAGAGATGAGGCTCCTCATTATCAGCATTCAGAGATAGGGTATAACTACAGAATGAGTAATGTGGTTGCTGGTATTGGAAGAGGGCAAATGGAAGTATTGGATAAACACATTAACTTAAGAAGGAAAAACAATCAATTTTATCAAGAGTTATTTAAAGATATAGAAGGAGTTACTGTGTTCATAGAAAAAAATGACGACTTTTATTCAAACCATTGGTTAAGTTGTATTTTGATTGATGAAAATTTGGCAGGATTTAATAGAGAAGATATAAGATTAGCATTATTAAAGGCTAATATTGAATCTAGGCCGTTATGGAAACCGATGCACTTACAGCCAGTTTTTAGTACTTGTAGTTATTTTGGAACCGAAGTGAGTGAAAATATATTTAAGGCTGGTTTGTGCTTGCCTTCGGGGTCTAATTTGTCAGAATTGGACAAGGAGTTCATTAAAAATTGTATTTTAGAATTTATTCAAAGCGTAAATAATTAGGTATTTAGCAGGAATATTTTCTTAAGATGAATTGTTCAAAAGTTGAATTAGCACCTTTTTGTACGCTATAAAAAGAATTTTCAGATGAGAAAAATTTTGAAAAAAATGGCAGAAAAGTTCCCCTCCCGTTGGATTATTTTATTGATTGATGTTTATTTAGTGACTCAATCTTTTGTGATTTCTTATATCATAGAATTTAATTTCTATTTGGAATTTAGGAAGTTGTTGTTTGTTTTACCGCTAGTTGCTATTGTCGGATTTATTAGTTTTATCCTTACCGGATTCTATAAAGGTGCTATGCGAAATAATGGTTTTAAAGATGCCGTAACGGTATTTTCAGAGGTTTCTCTATTTTCATTTTTACTTACAGTCATTTATATAGTCAATAGGTATTACATAATTGAGCCAAGAATTAGTTTCCCTTTCTCGGTAATCATTGTTCAACTTATGTTAAATATTATTGTATTAATATCGACTAGATATTTATTTAAATATGTGTACTCAAATAGTTTGAAAAAAGGAAATAAATTGTTGAACATTTTAATTTATGGCGCTGGTGATTCTGGTGCGTCAACGTATTCAGTATTGAATGAAGGCGCAGCGCAGAAAACAAAGGTTATTGGTTACATTGATGATAACCCGAGTAAGATTGGAAAAAAGATTAACCAGGTAAAAATTTATGGTCCAGATGATATATCCAAAGAATTTATTGAAAAACACCAAATAAAACAAGTCATAATTACCATACAACATCTAAAAGCAAAAAGGATTCTTGAAATATCCAATCAAATGATTTCAAAATCTTTAAAGGTGAAGATTGTTCCTCCTGCTGAAGATTGGATAGATGGAAATTTGCATGAAAAACAAATTTGTGATGTTAGAATTGAAGACCTTTTGGGGAGAAAGGTTATTAATATAGAAAATACCCTTCTAAAAAAGGAATTTAGTGATAAAGTGATTTTAGTTACTGGCGCAGCAGGATCTATAGGAAGTGAAATTGCGCGTCAGGTGTCATCTTATAATTATAAAAAGTTAATATTTATTGATCAAGCGGAGTCTGCATTATTCGATTTACAGCAAGAGTTTGTTGAAATAGGGAAGAAAAAAACATTTTTTATTTTAGCAGATATTCGAGGGGAGCGAAGGATGAATAAAATTATAGGGGATCACAAACCCGATATTATTTTTCACGCAGCAGCCTATAAACATGTTCCGTTAATGGAAGAGAATGCTTACGAGGCGGTAAACGTTAATGTTGTAGGAACTCATATTATTATGAATTTAGCCATGAAATTTAACGTTAAAAAATTTGTAATGGTATCTACGGATAAAGCGGTAAACCCAACAAATGTGATGGGGGCAACGAAGAGAATTGCCGAGATGTACGCAAGAAGTGTGATGAAGGAGGGTAAAACCAAATTTATTACTACTCGATTTGGGAACGTACTAGGATCGAATGGTTCCGTTATTCCAATTTTTAAGAGGCAAATAAAAGTTGGAGGACCAATTACAGTGACGCACAAAGATATTACGCGTTATTTTATGACAATCCCAGAAGCTTGTCAGTTAGTCTTGGAAGCTGGAGCAATGGGACAAGGAGGAGAAATTTACGTTTTTGATATGGGTGATTCTATTAAAATTTTTGATCTCGCTGTGAATATGATTCAATTATCTGGTTTAAATTATCCAGAGGATATTGATATTAAAATTAGTGGCTTAAGACCTGGAGAGAAAATTTATGAAGAATTATTGGCAACTGGTGAAGATACAATTCCTACCTATCATGAAAAAATAATGATCGCGAAACTGCGGGATTTTGATGAAATGGAAATGAAGAATAAAATTTTAGAGTTATGTGAACTTAGCAAGGGGTGTAATGATAAGGATATAGTGTCTTTTGTTAAACAGATCGTTCCTGAATATAAATCTGAAAACTCCAAATTTGAAAAATTAGATATAGTATTGAAGAAGATTGTTTAATTTTATTTTCTAGTATTTTTTGATAGGTTCATACCAATGGCGAAATTAGAAATATGTTCTTTTGTACAGTCTTTCGGTATTTGTTTTTTTAGCCCTATTGTAATTCTAGAATGGAAATTTTTAAAGGAACTGTTCTGAATACTATGCGGGTATTAATAAATTGATATTTAATTCAGAATACAAATAATTTCCAATAGATACTATATCTTTGCAATTCCATTTTAAATAATTTAAGCTGTCATAAAAACTATGAATGTACTTATAATAGGATCAGGAGGTAGAGAGCATGCCATAGCATGGAAATTAGCGCAAAGCGAAAAATTAGGAGCGTTATTTATTGCTCCAGGAAATGCGGGTACCAGTGAAGTGGGATCAAATTTAAACATTGGAGTATCCGATTTTTTAGGAATTAAGAAAGCCGTATTGGATCATGAAATTGAGCTTGTTTTAGTTGGCCCAGAAGTACCCCTAGTAGAGGGAATACATGATTTCTTTTTGGCTGATGAATTACTGAAAGATGTTACAGTTATAGGGCCTGAAAAATTAGCGGCTCAATTAGAAGGGAGTAAAGAATTTGCTAAGGAGTTTATGATGCGTCATCAAATTCCAACAGCGGCTTATAGAAGTTTTACGAAGCAAAATGTTGATGCTGGTTTTGCCTTTTTGGAAAAATTGACTCCACCGTATGTTTTAAAGGCGGACGGTCTCGCAGCTGGTAAGGGAGTGGTAATTCTAAATGATCTTCAAGAAGCAAAAGATGAGTTGACAGCGATGTTAACAAATGAAAAATTTGGTAAAGCAAGCAGGAAAGTTGTGATTGAAGAGTTTTTAGATGGTATAGAAATGAGTTGTTTCATTTTAACCGATGGAAAGGGCTATGTTAATTTGCCAAATGCGAAGGATTATAAAAGAATTGGAGAAGGAGATAAAGGGCTGAACACAGGGGGGATGGGAGCGATTTCTCCAGTCCCATTTGCGGATGAAATTTATTTAAAAAAAATAGAGGATCGCGTCATTAGACCAACAGTAGAAGGGCTAAAAAAGGATGGAATTCCATACAAAGGATTCATCTTTTTTGGATTGATTAGAGTAAATAATGAACCCATGGTTATTGAATACAATTGCCGTATGGGAGATCCAGAGACGGAAGTTGTAATCCCAAGGATAAAATCAGATTTGATGGATTTATTTATAGCAACGGCTAAGAATGATTTAGAGAATGCGACTATTGAAATTGATGATAGAAGTGCGACAACGGTCATGTTGGTTTCCGGAGGATATCCAGAGGCGTATGAAAAGAATAAAGAGATTACTGGAATAGAAAAAGTAAATAATTCATTGGTATTTCATGCCGGAACAACCATGAATGAGCAAAACCTACTTACCAATGGTGGGCGTGTAATTGCTGTTACTTCTTACGGAAGAGATTTTAAAGAAGCGCTGGAAGCGTCTTATAAGAATGTAGCTAAAATTCAGTTTGAAGGTAAAAACTTTAGAACAGATATTGGATTTGATTTATAGGGCTGAACGTTAATAAAAAATAAAATTCATGAATCTTACGGTTATTGGTACTGGATATGTTGGACTAGTTTCTGGAACTTGCTTTTCAGAAATGGGAAATAAGGTGACCTGTATAGATATTGATGAGCGAAAGATTGAAGGACTAAATAAGGGTATAGTTCCAATATTTGAGCCCGGTCTTGAGAGCTTGGTCTTATCAAATGTTAAAAGTGGAAATTTATTCTTTAGTACTGATATTACTGAAAGTTTATCAAAATCGAATGTGGTATTTATAGCTGTTGGAACTCCTATGGGAGCCGATGGATCTGCCGATTTAAAAGATGTATTAGCAGTGGCTAAGCAAATTGGTCAAACCATGCAAAAAACATTGGTTATTGTAGATAAATCTACAGTTCCAGTGGGTACTGCAGATAAAGTTAGAAAAGCAGTCCAACAAGAATTAGATAGTAGGGGCGTTGATTTAGAATTTCATGTAGTCTCGAATCCAGAATTTTTGAAGGAAGGGGCAGCAATCAATGATTTTATGAGGCCCGATAGGGTAGTAATAGGGGCTGAAAGTGATTTTGCAATGATCCTGATGAAAAGACTTTATGCGCCGTTTGTTAGAACGAATGATCGATTTATTGAAATGGATATTCGATCAGCTGAAATGACGAAATATGCTGCGAATGCCATGCTTGCGACTAAAATTTCATTTATGAATGAAATTGCCAATATATGCGAATTGGTTGGTGCCGATGTTAATAGTGTTCGAACGGGAATAGGTTCGGATAATAGGATTGGATATAGTTTTATTTATCCGGGGAGTGGTTATGGTGGATCCTGTTTTCCTAAAGATGTAAAAGCCTTAACGAAAATGGCAATCGAACATGATTATGAAGCAACACTCATCGCATCAGTAGAGGAGGTAAACAACAAGCAGAAATTAGTTATATCGAATAAGATCATCAAACGATTTGGTAAAAATTTAAAGGGGTTGACATTTGCCTTATGGGGTTTGGCTTTTAAACCAGGTACAGATGATATGCGTGAGTCTCCTGCCATTTATGTCATAAAAGAACTAATTAGCCGTGGCGCAAAAATTGCAGCCTATGATCCAAAGGCAATGATTGAGGCTGAAAGAGTATATTTAAAAGGAGTTGATGGGGTAAGTTACGTGTCTTCAAAATACGAAGTTTTAAAAGAAGCTGAGGCGTTAATATTGTTAACTGAATGGAAAGAATTTCGTTCACCAGATTTTGAAGAAATTAAATCAAAGTTAAATCGACCAATTATATTTGATGGGAGAAACCAGTATAATAGCTTTGATTTGGAAAAAAATGGCTTTGAATACTATCAAATAGGTAAAAAGAGAGACTAGTCGATTACATCTATTTGGGTTCGTCATAATAGTTGGACTGACAGAAATCAACGTAATATTAAACATTCACTTTCTCATACAAAAAATATTTTGGTGGCTCCTCTCAATTGGGGGATTGGTCACGCAACTCGATGTATTCCGATTATTAATACATTATTAAAACAGGGGTTTACTCCTATTATTGGAAGTGATGGAGAGGCCTTAGTTTTACTTCAAAAAGAATTTCCAAATTTAAAGTTCTTTGAACTCCCTTCATATAATATTCGGTATCCAGAAAACGGAAAATGGCTGAAATGGAAATTGCTGATGAATATACCAACGATCATTAATGCTATAAAACAAGAAGGCGAAAAAGTAAGGGAATTAATTAATTCGGAAGATTTAATTGGAATTATTTCTGACAATCGATTTGGAGTGAGAAGTTCAAAAGTTCCTTCAGTTTATATAACACACCAATTAACCGTTTTGGCTGGATTCATGACTTTTTTTGCAACGCGGGTTCATCACTATTATATTCGGAAATTTGATGAATGTTGGATACCGGATAGTACGAATGAAATTCATTTATCTGGACGATTAGGTCTGAGCAGAAAAATCAGTAAAATAAAGAGAATAGGGGTGTTGAGTAGACTCAAAAAATTGGATATTGAGTTGAAATGGGATTTAATGGTGTTGCTCTCTGGAATAGAACCTTTAAGAGGCCAATTGGAAAAACGATTAATTGCTGAATTAAAGGGGTATCAGGGTAAGGTTCTCTTTGTAAAGGGACAATTTGAAGAGCATCAGAAAAAAGATATTTTTGGGAATAGTACATTTTATAATTATCTATTAACTTCAGAATTGGAAACCGCCATTAATGAGAGCAATATTGTTCTTTCTCGATCCGGCTATTCCACTATTATGGATTTGGCAAAACTTAAAAAGAAAGCATTTTTTATACCAACAAAAGGGCAAGATGAGCAGGAGTATTTGGCAAAATATTTAGCACATAAAAAAATTACGCCTTATTCAAGTCAAGATAGCTTTAAAATAGAAATGCTTGAACAAGCAAATAATTTCGCGGGGTTTAGTGAAAAGTATCCATCAGAATTACCAATTAGTTTATTTAACCTTTTTAAGGGTAAATGAAAACTCAGACCCTTCTCCAAATTCACTTTTAACTAATATAGTTTCATCATGAGCTTCAATGATATGTTTAACAATAGATAAGCCTAAGCCAGAGCCTCCTTGTTCTCGCGATCTACTTTGATCAACTCTATAAAAACGTTCGAATAAACGAGACAAGTGTAACTTTTTAATTCCCTCTCCGTCATCTATTACTTTCACTAATATTTTTTGTTGCCCATGCGATTCAACCGAAATAATAGTCGATCCACCTACACGACCATATTTAAGAGAGTTAACAATTAAATTGGTTAGCACTTGCTCTATCTTTTCTAAATCTCCAATAACAAGAACGGGCGCATCGTATTTTTTATTGAAACGTAATGTAATACCCCTTGTTTTGGCTTTCATTTCTAAGAGATCAAACACCTCTTGAATCAGTTCGACTATATTGAATTGTTCTAAATTTAGCCCCATCTCATTTGTTTCTAATCTTGAAATCATGTCTAAATCCTTCACAATAGAAACGAGACGATCCACACCTTTGACCGCTCGATTCAAGTATTTTTTTCTAATAACTGTATCATTAATGGCACCATCAATCAAGGTTAAAAGATACCCTTGAACTGTAAATAAAGGGGTCTTTAATTCATGTGACACATTTCCTAAAAACTCTCGTCTATAAATTTCTCTTTCATTTAAGGAGGTGATTTCGAATTGTTTTTCTTCGGCAAAACGTTTAACTCCTTCCGATAACTGCTCCATGTTGGTTGTAATAGTCGACTTTTTCAATTCATTAACGTCAAATAAAGAGACCTCATCATATATTTTTTTAATTCGAGAATAGATAAATTTTTCAACCCTCCATTGAATGGTAAAAAATGAAACTATAAATGTGAAGAAAGAACTAGCTAGAACAATAGTTACCTCAAAGGGTCCCCGAATAAAATAATTTGCTACAAATAATACCAACCCTGTAAATAGGGCAATAATACAAGCACACCAAAAGGCAAAAGCATATGTTTTTTTAATTTGCATTAAGAATTAATTATTCGTCTGACACAAATTTATATCCGACACCTTTAACAGTTTGAAAAAAATTATCTCCTAATTTTTCTCTTAATTTTCTAATATGCACGTCAATAGTTCTGTCTCCAACAACTACTTCACTTCCCCACACATTATTTAAAATGGCATTTCTTTTAAATACTTTTCCTGGCTTTGAGGTCAATAATGAAAATAGTTCAAACTCTTTACGAGGCAGGAATATGCGTTCTCCATTTTTGGAGATTTCATAGGCATCTTTATTAATAGTTATGGATCCAATGATTGTTACATTTTTACTTTCTTCAGATTTTAATCTGCGTAATAAAGATTTTACTTTACTCACGAGTACTTTTGGTTTTACAGGTTTTGCAATATAATCATCGGCTCCTGCATCGAAACCTGCTACTTGAGAATAATCTTCATTACGTGCTGTAAAAAATGCAATAATCACATCTTCCATACCTTCTAATTCTCTAATCTTTTCACAAGCTTCTATACCATCCATTTCAGGCATCATAATATCGAGTAAGATTAAATGAGGTTCTCTTTTTTTCGCTTCTTCTATAGCTTTTAAACCATTTTGTGCAGTATATATAGTATAACCTTCCTGACTTAAATTATAGCCAACAATTTCCAAAATATCTGGTTCATCATCTACTAACAAAATTTTGATGTCTTTTTTTTTCACGCTTCTCTGTCGTTTAAGGTGTTATACTCACCAAAGATAATTATTAAAACCTATTTGCTTGGGTTCTTAACAATGATTTAATATTACCTTTTTATACTTAAGGTTTAAGTAACATAAGGCAAACCTATAAAAAGCGAGATTTTTGTCGGTTTATTGGACAGTAAGAAGTTAAAAAGTGTTTGGATATATGATATGTTTGGCAGGCATGCTCATAAAAATATGCGAATATACAAGAGGCTATTAAGACGGCTAATTTAAATATTGAAGTAACTCTTTAAAGGCGGACGAAAATGGCAAAAGAGCTATAAGAAAGTTGATGAAAGAATAATAGGCATTCATTGTAATTAGCATAGTACTTTTAGTTAGGACTTTTTTTGTACTTTTAACTTAAAATGAAAAAGGAATGAGTGCAAAAATTGACTTTAAAAAAGTATTGTTTTTGGATATAGAAACAGTGCCAGAAACTGCAACATTTGAAGAGATTTCTCCAATTAAACAGCAGCTTTTTACGTCGAAAACAGCCTATCAACGTAAGGAAGAAATTACACCAGAAGAATTTTATAGCCGAGCTGGAATTTGGGCAGAATTTGGAAAAATAGTATGTGTTTCAGTAGGTTTTTTTTCGGAATTTGGAGAGACTCGAAAGTTTCGGGTTACATCGTTTTATGGTCATAATGAGTGTGATTTACTTATCGATTTTAAAGAATTATTAAACACCTATTTTAGCAGTATAGGCCATCTATTGTGCGCCCACAACGGAAAGGAGTTCGATTTTCCTTATATCGCCCGTAGAATGATTATAAACAGAATAGATTTACCGGTTACTTTAGATTTGTTTGGTAAAAAACCTTGGGAAATCCCTCATTTGGATACCATGGAATTATGGAAGTTTGGAGATTATAAACATTATACTTCGTTGAAATTGATGACCCATATTTTGGGAATACCTTCGCCGAAAGACGATATTGATGGAAGTCAAGTGGCTGATGTGTATTACAAAGAAAAAAACCTGGATCGAATTGCAACTTATTGTGAAAAAGACACCATCGCCGTAGCGCAATTATTATTGCGATTGTATAATATGGAACTATTAAGTAAAGATGAAATTGAAAGTGTTTGAGTTATTTTTTGTTTTGGGGACTCATTCTAATAATTTTATAACTAACGGATCTAGGATTACAAAAAATAAAATAGAGG
Source organism: Urechidicola croceus (assembly GCA_905181865.1). Classification (GTDB taxonomy): domain Bacteria; phylum Bacteroidota; class Bacteroidia; order Flavobacteriales; family Flavobacteriaceae; genus Urechidicola; species Urechidicola croceus_A. The sequence goes on along the minus strand of CAJIZG010000005.1, from coordinate 28,948 downwards.
ATTACTCTTCTAACTTCATAGAAAGTTCCATCCAGCGCTCCTCTTTCGCTTCAATTTGATTGATTGCATCTTGTAATTTTTGTGAAATTTCATGAATTTTATCTGGCGCTATATTGCCATCAACAAATTGTTTTTCGAATTCTTTTTTTGAGTTTTCCAATTTTTTAATGTCCTTTTCTAATTGCTCAAATTCTCGTTTTTCAGCGTAACTTAGCTTGATTTTGGTATTTGTTGTTGTTTTTTGAACTTTTTCAGATTTTTCAATTGCGGGTTGCATCGGTGGAATTGAATCCTCATAAGACCTATAATCAGAATAATTACCAGGAAAATGTGAAATACTTCCTTCTCCATTAAATACAAAAAGAGAGTCCATTATTTTATCCATAAAATAACGGTCGTGAGAAACAACCAATAAATTTCCAGGGAAATCTAATAAGAAATTCTCAAGTACATTAAGCGTAACAATATCTAAATCGTTGGTTGGTTCATCTAAAATTAAAAAGTTCGGGTTTTGAATTAAGACAGTACACAAATACAATCGCTTTTGTTCACCTCCAGATAACTTTTCTACAAAGTCATATTGTTTTTTTCGGCTGAATAAGAATTTTTCAAGTAATTGACCTGCCGAAATTTTTTGTCCTTTTGCCAGTGGAATATATTCACCAAATTCTTTGATGACTTCAATTACTTTTTGTCCTTTTTTAATTTTAATTCCACTTTGAGTATAGTATCCAAATTTAACCGTTTCACCAGGAACAATTTTCCCAATATCTACAGGGATTTTTCCAGTAATAATATTTAAAAAAGTTGATTTTCCTGTTCCATTTTTTCCAATAATTCCAATGCGTTCCCCTCGCTTAAATACATATTCGAATCTATCAAGTATTTGAAGATCTCCAAATCGTTTCGAAATTTTATGCAATTCGAGAATCTTATTTCCAAGACGCTCCATGTTTATCTCTAACTGAACTTTATGGTTATTACGTCTTTGATGTGCTTTGTCTTTTATTTCAAAAAAATCGTCAGTACGTGATTTAGATTTGGTTGTACGAGCCTTTGGTTGACGGCGCATCCAGTCTAATTCTTTTTTAAATAGGTTTTTTGCCTTGTGAAGTTCTGTTTGTTCTTGGGCAATTCGCTCTTCTTTTTTTTGTAAATAATAGGAATAATTTCCCTTGTATTTGTATAATTTTCCCTCATCTAATTCAAAGATTTCATTACACACGCGCTCTAGAAAGTAACGATCGTGGGTAACCATAAATAAGGTAATTTTTTCTTTTTTAAAATAAGATTCCAGCCATTCAATCATTTCTAAATCCAAATGATTTGTAGGTTCATCTAAAATGAGTAAATCTGGTTTGTTGATCAAGATAATGGCCAACGACAATCGCTTTTTTTGACCTCCTGATAAAGAAGAAACAGTTTGTTTTAAATCATCAAACTTAAGTTTAGAAAGAATTTGCTTGTATTGTGTTTCAAAATCCCAAGCATTATGTAATTCCATCAATTCAAAGGCTTTTTGATATGGAGCTTCATTTTCAGGATTTTCGAGTGCTTTTTCGTATTGCTCGATAACTTTTAAAATTGGGTTCTCAGAAGTAAAAACAGCTTCTTCGATCGTCAAGTCATCACTTAATTCATCTTTTTGGGATAAATACGCTATTTGGAGTCCTTTTCTAGAAGAAATTTGCCCAGAATCAGCCGCGGCTATGCCAGCGATAATATTTAGTATAGATGTTTTTCCGGTTCCATTTTTCGCTACAAAGGCAATTTTTTGGTCTTTGTTAATTCCGAATGAAATATTTTCAAATAATATGTGGTCTCCAAAACTTTTAGAGATGTTTTCAACAGTAAGATAATTCACAATTATGCTTTTTGCAAAGTAAGTGAATTCGAATAGGATATACTTACCCTTTTTACATTTATAATTGGTTTCATTAAAATAAATAAAAGATTGTTTTAAATTGCCTTGCTATTATGAACGAATTACTAAAAGTACAGGATTTAAGAATTTCTTTTAATTCAGATGGTGTTGAAAATGAAGTGATTCATTCAATATCATTTGGATTAAAAGCTAACGAAATATTGGGAATTGTAGGCGAGTCTGGTAGTGGAAAGTCTGTTTCTTCGCTTGCCATATTGGGGTTGCTTCCTAAAGGTAAGTCTAGTGTTTCTGGCACTATTTTGTTCGATGGTCAAGAATTATTACAAATGGACGATTCCGATTTTAGAAAAATTAGAGGAAACGAAATTTCAATGATTTTTCAAGAACCTATGAGTTCATTAAACCCTAGTTTAACTTGCGGGTTTCAAGTATTGGAAATAATCCAAGAACATCTAGAGTTTGATGAGAAGGAGTCGAAATCATACGTGACAGAACTTTTTACGAAAGTAAAATTATCAAGACCAGAAATAATATTTGATCAATATCCACATCAAATTTCTGGGGGGCAAAAGCAACGGGTAATGATTGCTATGGCAATTGCGTGTAAACCAAAAATCCTAATTGCCGATGAGCCTACAACGGCGTTAGATGTAACAGTCCAAAAAGAGATTGTACTACTTTTAAAAGAATTACAAGAAGAAACTCAAATGAGCATTCTTTTTATTTCACATGATTTGGCATTAGTTTCCGAAATAGCCACGAATGTTTTGGTAATGCATAAGGGACAAATTATTGAGCAAGGGAATGCACGAGAAGTATTTAAATATCCAAAAGAAGAATACACCAAAGCGCTGATTAATTCAAAACCTAGTTTGAATGTTCGTTTGAAAGTACTTCCAACAGTAGAAGATTATTTGGGTGATAATGTGCAGTTGGAAATTCAATCAGCAGAGCAAAGAAATGAATTGTTATCTGATATTTATAGTAAAAAACCAATTTTGGAAGTCATCAATTTGAGTAAATATTATAGTACTGGTAGTACATGGTTTTCTAAAAAGCAGAAGGAAGTGAAGGCTGTTGATGATGTTTCGTTTAAAATATATGAAGGGGAAACGGTTGGATTAGTGGGAGAATCAGGATGTGGAAAGACAACCTTGGGAAGAACAATATTAGGTTTAGAAAAGATTACAAAAGGAGAAATTTTTTATAAAGGAAAGGATATTTCGAAATATTCAAAAAGGGAATTGAAAGTGTTAAGAAGAGAAATTCAACTCATTTTTCAAGATCCGTTTTCTTCGTTGAATCCAAGAATTCCAGTTGGAAGGGCCATTATGGAACCGATGAAGGTTCATGGAATATGCAAATATGATGATGAATGCAAAATCGAAGTACTTAAAATATTAGAAAGAGTAGGACTAGAGGAATCTCATTTTTATCGCTATCCGCATGAGTTTTCTGGAGGTCAACGACAAAGAATTGGAATTGCTAGAACCATTGCCTTGAGGCCTAAATTAATTGTTTGTGATGAGTCAGTCTCAGCATTGGATGTTTCTGTTCAAGCACAAGTGCTAAATTTATTAAATGAATTAAAGTTGGATTTTGGATTTACGTATATTTTCATCTCGCATGATTTGTCTGTCGTAAAATATATGAGTGATCAGTTATTGGTTATGAATAATGGGAAAATGGAAGAAATAGGTGATGCTGATGTCATTTATGAGAATCCGCAAAAAGAGTATACTAGAAATTTAATTGACGCTATTCCAAAAGGAATTTGAAGCGATAATTGTACCTTTGCTTTTTTTAAAAAATGCAATGAGAAGATTTCTTGCTTAATTCAATACCACTATACAAAATAATAACTACAATTCTGTTTTAGTTAAATGATTATAAGGACTATACATAGCGTAATTATAATAGTATTTTTTTGCTTTTCGATTGTGTCTTTTGGTCAAGAGATAGATGAAGGACTAACGCTATTAAAGGATTCTGATGATACTAGAATTAAGTTTGAAAATCATTTTTATGATGCGTTAAAATATAAAGCTATTGGTAATTATTCAAGAGCGATAATTGAGTTAGAAAAATGTCAGCAATTGTTTCCCAAAGAGTATTCTCTTGCCTTTGAGTTTGCAAAAAATTATTATTTTCAAAATAAATTTGACGAAGCGGCACTTTACATTGAGGAGGCATTGCACAATGATCCAGAAAGTTACTGGTATTTAGAACAGGCAAAAAAGATATATGTGAAGCAATTTAAATATAGCAAGGCGATTGAAGTTCAAGAGGATATTATAAAATTGAGACCTGAAAAAAGGGAAGATTTAGTCCTTATTTATATTCGTGCCAATGAAATAGCGCGCGCTCAAACTTTAATAGATGAACTTACAAGGCAGGGGATTTCTTCCTATCGATTAAAGAGTTATCAACGATCGATAGTCAGTCTTAGAAAAAGATCAGCACCACAAGAAATTGTAGCCGTTGAAAATGAAACAATTCAGGATTTAAAGGTGAGATTTAAATCAGAAAAAAAGTTTGATGTGTTGAAGGAAATATTAGTTTTTGAGTATGCCAATAGAAATGAGGAAGCATTATTAAAGTTTAGTAAAGAAGGACTGGAATTATTTCCTGCGCAACCATTTGTTTATTTGATGCAAGGAAGGTCTTTTAACTTTGGTAAAAAATATAACGACGCAATTGACGTTTTAATAAACGGAATAGATTTTATTTTAGAAGATAAGTTGCTGGAAGCATATTTTTATGAGCAATTAGCAATAAGTTATGAAGGGTTGAATCAGGTTGAGAAAGCTCGAAAAAGTACAGAAAAATCAGTAGAATTAAGAAAGAATTAATAATTTAATGACACAAAAATCAATATATCTAGTACTGCTTGTATTCGTTGTTTCGTCTTGTAAATCTGTAAAAGATGTTTCAGGAAATACAATATCTTCCATGTCTTCAAAGAAAATAATTAAAAACCATTATGAGGCCGACTTTGACAAGAAAACTATAAATGCGACTATAAAAGCGACCTATAAAGACAAGGACGGGAGTCGGTCTATTTCAATAAAATTGAGGATGCGAAAAGATTCTGCTATCTGGATGAGTGGTCGTTTTGTAATTCCAGTGGCAAAAATTTTAATTACGCCTTCCAAAGTTCGTTTCTACGAAAAATTAGGAAAGACTTATTTTGATGGGAATTTTGAGTTGTTAAGTAAATTTTTAGGGACGGATGTTAATTTTGAAGTTATTCAAAATTTATTGTTAGGGCAATCAATACAAAATTTGAAAGTTGAAAAATTCAATTCGGAAATAATGAATAACTCGTATAGATTAGCTCCAAAAAAACAAAAGGAATTATTTGATGTCTTATTCTGGATTGACCCTACCTTTTTTAAGATGAATAAGCAAGAAGTTCGCCAGCCTGCAGAACAAAAAAAGATGATGATAAATTATGTTGGTTACCGCGAAATTGATAAAGAAGTATTTCCAAAGGAAATTCAAATAACTGCTATAGAAAAAGCAGATCGCATATTTTTAAATCTAGAGTATCGGGCCGTGGAATTTGACAGAAAATTAAGTTTTCCATTCACAATTCCTTCTGGATATAAACAAATCAAGTTGAATGATTAGATGTAACTCCCTTTTTATTGTTTGCTTTTTATTTGTTGGTTTGTTGACTCAGGCTCAAGAAACGAGGCAACAATTAGAAACAAAGAGAAAGGAAATTCAGGCGGAAAAAGATAAAATTAACAGTTTGCTTTCTCAGGCAATTTCTGAAGAAAAAAGTTACTTAAGTTATTTGAATGAGATTAACTTAAAAATTAATGTTCAGCAAAAATTAATGAATGCTATTCGAGCAGAATCAGATGCTTATAGGACAGAGGTTCGAGCAAACCAGAAGAAAATCAGAAATTTAGAGGCCGAACTAAAAAAGTTAAAGGATGACTATGGCAATATGATCTATAAATCATATAAAAGTAAATCTCAACAAAGTCGTATGATGTTTTTATTGTCTTCTGAAGATTTTTATCAGGCCTATAAAAGATTGCAGTATATGAAACAGTATACCGATTTCAGAAAAAATCAAGGGGAACAAATTGGAGTAAAGGCAGCCCAATTAAACGTATTTAATGATTCCTTAAAAATAAAGGTGAAAGAACAAGAGGTTCTTGAAGTGATTAGTAAAAAGGAACAAAACAAGTTAAATGAAGAAAAAGCGTTACAACAAGATATTATTTCCAAAATAAAAAAGAAAGAGCGAAAATATAAAAATGAGATCAAAAAGAAACAGCGCGAACAGCAAAAGATAAATCATAAAATTGAAAAAATAATTCGTGATGAGATTGCACGGTCTAATAAGAAGGCTGGTATAAAATCTTCGAAGTTTGCATTGACGGCTGAAACGAAATTATTGGCAACGCAATTTGCTGGAAATAAGGGGGAATTTCCATGGCCGGTAGATAGAGGTTTTGTATCTAGAGGTTTTGGAAGACAAAAGCATCCAACTTTATCAGGTATTTATGTCGAAAGTAATGGGGTTCGAGTTACAACGGAGAAGGGCAGCAATGCACGTACTATTTTTGATGGTACTGTTTTGTTAATTCAAGTTACTCCAGGGAATAAAAAAGCAGTGTTTGTGCAGCATGGAAATTATATCTCGGTTTATAGTAATTTGGAAAGTTTAAGCGTTAAAACGGGGGATAAGGTTTCTACAAAACAAATTTTGGGAAGAATATTTACAGATAAACTTACAAATAAAACAATACTACCATTTAAACTTTATAAAGATTCAACACCATTAAATCCAACTTCATGGATTTATAAAATGTAGTAGAAATTGAGGGTTAATTTATGTTAAGAGCCGAAAAATCAAAGGTGAGAAAAATTGAATCATTTCCTAGTTTGGAGAGTAGCGCTTTGGCAACCCATTATTTTTATAATTCAAAAAGTGACGTTGGGGATCATTATTTAAGTCGGTCAAAAAATTTGAATGAAGACTTTGAAAAGAGATTAATCGAACTAGAAAAGAAGAGCCAGAAATCGAGCTTCTCTCCTTCGCTTACTCCTTCTTTTCAATTTATAGATTTGTTTGCCGGTATCGGAGGATTTCGAATGGCGATGCAAAACCTTGGCGGTAAATGCATATTCACTTCGGAATGGGATAAGGATGCTAAGAAAACATATTTTAACAACTATGGAGAGGTTCCATTTGGTGATATCACCAAAAGAGAGGTTAAAGATTTTATTCCGCCAAAATTTGATGTATTGTGTGCCGGTTTTCCATGTCAGCCATTTTCAAAAGGGGGCTTGCGGAATGGATTTGAAGATACACGAGGTACTTTGTTTTTTGATTTGTGTGAAATTATTAAAAAGCATCAGCCTAAATATTTATTTCTAGAAAATGTGGCCAACCTCGCTACGCACGATACTGGTAACACGTATAAAACAATTTTGAAAAGTTTGGATAGATTGGGCTATTATTACCCAGAAACTCCGCTAATTTTGTCTCCCGACAAGTTTGGAGTTCCTATTTTGAGGCCTCGAATTTATATACCATGCGTTCGAAAGGATATTGTAAAAGGAAAGCCTTCAAAAATCAAAAAGTTTCAAAATGAAATAGCAAAACGATTTATTGAAGACGTAAGTTCTATTGACGAAGTTTTGGATACTAATATTAAATCAAATTTGACGGCTTACGAAAATCGGGTTTTGACGATGTGGAATGATTTTTATCAAGGAGTTGATTTAAAAGTTATTGGTTTTCCTGTTTGGATGGAGTTTTTTAAGCACAAGGGCACCTTAGAAGGTTTTCCTGTTTGGAAGGTAAACTTTATTCGGAAGAATATTGATTTATATAATCGAAATAAGGCGTTTATTGATAGGTGGTTGCGAGAGTACGAAAATTTGGATTGGTGTATTAAAACCCATCGAAAAATGGAATGGCAAGCAGGTAAAAACTACGCATCTCTATTTGATTGTTTAATTCAGTTTAGACCATCTGGCGTTCGAATTAAAAGACCCGATAGATTTGCGACTTTAGTTGCCATGAATCATCAACAAATAGTAGGAAAATATCGCCGAAGAATTACAATTGATGAGTCCAAAAGACTACAATCTTTTCCAGAAAATTATAAACTACCAAGTTCAAATTCAGTTGCAATGAAGCAATTAGGGAATTCGGTGAATGTGAAAGCGGTTCAGACTATTTTTGAAACGATATTGGATCTGTTTAAATAGATTAAACGGCGCCATGAACTTATTCTTCAAACAACGCCTTTAGTTCTGTAGCGTCTTTGGCTTCCATTCTGCCTGATAATAATAAACTCAATTGCTTTCTTCTAAGCGCACCTTCAAAACGTTCTGTTTCTAAGTCAGTTTCTGGTTTAATTGCTGAAACTTTGACAGGACTTCCTAATCTGTCAACGGCTACAAAGGTATATATTCCTTCGTTTACTTTGGTGAGGTCTCCAGTTTTTCGATCTTCAATCCAAACGTCAACATAAACCTCCATAGATGAATTAAAAGCTCGGGAAACTTTGGCTTCAATCGTTACAACGCTTCCAACAGGTATTACTTTTCTAAACACCACATGGTTAACAGAAGCGGTGACAACAATATTTCTTGAATGACGTTGGGCAGAAATACTACCCGCTCTATCCATTCTCGCCAAGAGTTCTCCTCCAAAAAGATTATTTAACGCATTGGTTTCTCCGGGTAACACAACATCCGTTAAGATGGCTAGAGAGTCTTTAGATTTTTTTATAAGCATACATTTTTTTAAGAAAAGTAAGTTAAAATAAGAAAGGTATGTTTTGATAAATACAATCGATAGGAAAAGGGACTCTTTATTTTTAATATTTTTGAACAAGTAGCCAAGCATCTGAAGAAACAGTCTTCTTAATAGTCTTTAAGTTATTAATAGCTTTCGCTCTTGAATTATAACTAGAAAAAGCAACCTGAGTAAGCCCCCATTTATTTACGCCTAAGATTTGCGCTTTAAATCCATTCCCTATTAATTCTTTTACTTTTTTATTTGCATTTTCAACCTCTCTAAAAGCACCAGCCACGATATGATAATTATGAACTTCCTTAGTTACGTTTAATGTAATAGTTGGCAACGGACTATCAATGACAAAAGTAGCTTGTTGAATTTCTAGTTCTACTGCTTTTTGTTGCTGCTGTTCTGCTAGGATTTGTTCGTTGTATTGGCTTACATTATAGGTATTCCAAGTAAAACTTCCAACAGCAAACAGTATGGCCGCAGAGGCAGCATATTTTAAGAAAACAGGTGTTTTTCTTTTTATTACTTCTGAAGTTAATGGAATGACAGGATTTAACTCGCTTTCTTTGGCTGCAGATGCGCCTCTCTGCACTGCAGTTGAATTGAAGGGAGCAAGACCAAACGAATCTGTTAAATAATTTTGAGAAGTAGAAGGTTCAAAAATGATCTTTCCTTGTGGGTCCAACGACAACGTTCCAATTTTTGAAAGTTCAATCGTTTCATTTTTCATTGACGCACTCCAAGTGTTAATCTCGTTTTTAATGAGAGTCGTTGCTTCAGAAAAAGTAACGCTTTCAACAGATGCAATATAATTTGCCAATAGACCGTCATTATTTTGAAGGTGATTGTTGAAAGTAATTTGCTTTGTAGGAGGATAAAAAGTGTGTGTAAAACGGTTTAATTTTGCTGGTTGTTTCGTTGGTGATGAAACCACCAAAGCCTGGAACAATAACACATTCGTATCGGTATAATAAATCACTGATGTAAGTCTCTAATCTCATTCAAACAAATATAGCAAAAAGACGGGCTCTTTTCATGAGTTTCTTAATATTTATTAACAATTCTTTTGTATATTGAAAGTCAATTTTTTTAGAAATGCTAGAAGAAGAATTATTTGCTATTTTGACCTTACAAAAGGCAAAAGGGATAGGAGATATTATTGCAAAAAAGTTAATTTCACATTGTGGAAGTGCTAAAAATATATTTTTAGAGAAGTTAACTGCCATTGATAAAATTAATGGAGTTGGTGCTATTGCTATTAAAAATATCTTTGATAAAGCCACTAGATTACGAGCAGAAAGAGAATTGAATCATATTTTAAAAAATAAATTAAAATATGTTCATTTTCAAGATGCGAATTATCCTATTAAATTGAAAGAATGTATTGACGCTCCAATTCTGATGTTTTATGATGGTAATATTCAAATTAATGAACAGCCAATAATAAGTATTGTAGGTACACGACAAATGACCCTTTATGGTCGTGATTTTATTCATAAGTTAATAGAAGCAATTGCACCTTTTAATCCTATTATTGTTAGTGGTTTCGCCTATGGAGTAGATATAACAGCACAAAAATCTGCGATTGAAAACCAATTACAAACGATAGGAGTGCTGGCTCATGGACTTGATCAAATATATCCGAAACTTCATAAAAAATATATTAGCGATGTTAATGAAAATGGTGGGTTTTATACAGAGTTTTGGCATGACGAAGAGCCTTTGAGGGAAAATTTTTTGAAGCGAAATAGAATTGTTGCTGGAATTTCGGAGGCAACTATAATCGTTGAATCTGCGGAGAAAGGAGGTTCTCTGGTAACCGCGGATATTGCCAATTCATATAGTAGAGATGTTTTTGCAGTACCCGGAAAAACAACGGATATATTAAGTAAAGGATGTAACGATTTAATAAAAAGAAATAAAGCAGGTATCTTAACTTCACCCCAAGATTTAATTGATGTTTTAAATTGGGAATTAAAATCAGAACGTAAGGCTCCCATTCAAAAACAATTATTTATTGATTTAAAGGATGAAGAGAAGATTATTTACGACTTTTTATTAGAAAATAACAAGCAACATATCGATTTTATTAGCTTATCGTGCAAAATCCCTACGTATAAATTGGCAACGCTGCTATTTAATCTTGAAATGAAAGGACTGGTGAGACCTTTACAAGGGAAGTTGTTTGAAACGGTATAACTTTTATCCTTATTTTTGAGGTTCGTCAGTTTGCGAATGTTATTAAATCATTTTGCTTAAAAAGGGAAAAAATATGAGTGATGATACTAAATTAATATCTCAGAAAAAACCAGCTTTTCCTGTTATAAAGGAATTAAATGAGTATTTGATTGAGCATAGTAGAAATATTAAGATCCCTATTTTTTATGATGACCTACTGCGTTTTCAGGGCTCAGTAGTAGTCTATGATAAAAATGAAGAGGACACTCTTTGGGTACGTACTTATTATTCAGAATATGAAAGGAAAGAGATCGATTTAAGTCTAAAAAAGGTGTACGCCATTTTGCACTCCGATGGGAATGAAGAGATCATAAAATATTTAAATATTGACGCGATCGACTATTGTACGTTTGGTAATTCGAAGCCTTTTCGTGTAAAAGTTCGTAATATATTAAACGATAATTACAGTCGCTTTTATGTAAAAAAAACAGATGCTTCTCGGATTTATGGTTTAGAATTAGAGCATATTTTGTCTCCTTATAACTTAAACTTTTTAGTTTATAAAGACACTTTGATTGAAGAGCATATTGCTGGAATTCCTGGCGATGTATTTATCAAAGAGATGTTACCTAATTGTACAAACCCCGAAAAGGCTCAAATAGCGAAGGAGTTCGTACGGTTCAATGAACGCTGTATGATTCGTTTGTTAGGTGACATGCGTTCTTACAATTATGTGATTGTACCCGTTCACGATTTTGATCACGTAGTTTATCGGATTCGTGCTATTGATTTTGATCAGCAATGCTTTGAAGGGAAATTTAGAGTCTATTATCCACAATTTTTTAAGGAAAATTTAGAAATGGTGAAATTGGTCAGTGAAAGATTACAACAAGGTTCGATTGATCAATATAGGTTGGAAGAACGGTCTACTATAGCAAAACGAACCAAAGGTTCTGAGAAGAGAATGGATCATTTAATAGCTTGCATGAAGGCCGATCAAATTTCAACTAAAATAAATGTAAGTCTTTTAAAAAGGCAGGTGAGAAAATACACAAGAGATGTTGAGTTTAAGAAATGTAATAATATGGGTGAAATACTGGAAACTGCGTTAGATTTTGTAAAACGTAATTATGAAAGCGTAAATCTTTAGAGAACTCCTTCTAAATTATTTTTTGTTTGCCATTACACTTTCAACAACAACAGTAGTTAAAATTAATCCACCACCAAGATACGTATTTAAAGAGGGTATTTCATGTAAGAACAAAAACCCCATAATAATACCAAATATGGGTTGTAAACTGCTAATAATACTTGCGGTAGTTGCAGAAAAATTCTTTAGTCCTCTTACAAATAGTGTGTGCCCTAAAGCGGTGGTAATTAGCCCAATAATAAGAAGATAGGAGTATTGTGTTTCGAAGCCTGAAGTGTCCATAAACAGCATTACAGGAATCATAAGAATGGTTACAATGGTTAATTGATAAAACATAATCATACCACCATTGTAAGAACTTGCATTTCTTTTTACAATCAAGTTTCGAAGTGCATAGAACACACCTGAAACTAATCCGAATAATACTCCTATAAAGTGGGCGTTTTCAAGATTAAAATCGGGTGCTAAAATATAAAGCCCTAGCAGTATCATAAACCCAAATAGAATATGAATTGGATTTAATTTTTCTTTGGAAAAAAAGGGTTCAATTAAAGCCGTAATTACAGGGAAAGTATATAGTGAAAGCATTCCCAAGGCTACCGTAGAAAATTTCAAGGCATAGAAATAAGTGACCCAGTGAATTCCTAAAAATAAAGAACTAATAAAAAAGGGTAAACGATCTTTCTTAGTGTTTAGTTTAAAGCTTACTTTTTTGAAATAACAAAGTAGAAATAAGGCAATGGCTCCAATACAGCAACGCCACCATATAATAACAGGAGCAGGCATGTCTATATGTCTTGCAAGTACGCCCGAAGAACTAATAACTAGGGTAGCAAAGCAAAGCTCCGTCAAATGCTTTAAATGTCGATTTTTCATGTGTTCATATTTATTGTTTTTTAACGGTCACATGCAGTTCGCTATTAATCATTACCTTGAGTGATAAAATTTTGGACATGCTCGTTTCATGATTAAATTGCTTTTAGGACGGATAACGCTTTTTTCACGGAATCAATATGAATAAATGTGATTAATAATCGAAGACCGCTTTTGGTCTCTTTTTCTTTCATTATACATGACTTTGGATGCTTCTGGATGTAACTTAAAACGTTGGAAAAACTTGAGGTTTGATAAAAATTACTTTGTTGATCTGACACAAAATAGCCGACCATTCTTTTTCTTTTTAAAATAATCCGCTCCAGACCAATTTCTTTTGAAATCCATTTGATGCGGACGCTATCTAATAAATCAACTACTTGTTTGGGTAGTTCTCCAAATCGGTCTATTAATTGAGATTCAAATATTTTAAGTTCTTCCTCATTTTTAATCTCTGAAAGTTTAGTATATAAATTTAAGCGTTCAGAAATAATTTCAACATAATGATCTGGAATTAATATTTCAAAATCGGTATCTATTTGAACTTCTTTCACATAGTTCTTAGAACTTCCCGTATCTTGATATAGTTCTTTAAATTCATTATTTTTCAGTTCTTCAATGGCTTCATTTAATATTTTTTGATAGGTATCAAATCCAATATCATTGATAAAGCCACTTTGTTCTCCACCCAATAAATCTCCAGCGCCACGAATTTCTAAATCTTTCATGGCTATATTTATTCCGCTACCTAATTCTGAAAAAAGTTCTAAGGCTTCAATGCGCTTTCTGGCGTCATCCGTCATCTTATGATATGGAGGGGTGATAAAATAACAAAATGCTTTTTTGTTAGATCGACCAACTCTACCACGCATTTGATGTAAATCTGAAATACCAAAATTATTTGCATTATTAATAAAAATAGTATTGGCATTTGGAACATCTAATCCGCTTTCTACAATAGTAGTAGAAACCAAGACATCAAATTCATTATTCATAAACGCAAGCATGAGTTGTTCTAGTTTTTTACCTTCCATCTGCCCATGACCAGTGGCTATTTTGGCATCTGGAACTAAACGCTGAATCATGCCTGCAACTTCCTTAATGTTTTCAATTCTATTATGAATAAAAAATACTTGCCCTCCACGAGATATTTCATAGTGAATGGCATCTCTAATTATTTCCTCATTTAATCGAATAACCTGCGTGTCAATAGGATGTCTATTAGGAGGTGGAGTGCTAATCACGGATAAATCTCTGGCAGCCATTAAACTAAATTGCAAGGTTCTAGGTATAGGAGTAGCGGTGAGGGTTAAGGTATCTACATTCTCTTTTATAGTTTTCAATTTATCTTTAACGGCAACTCCAAATTTTTGTTCCTCATCAACTACTAATAAGCCTAAATCTTTAAAAATAACTTTGTTGCTAGCTAATTGATGGGTTCCAATTACAATATCTAAAGAACCGTCAGTTAAGCCCTCTAAAATTGTATTTCGCTGTTTCGTAGTTCTAAACCTATTTAAATAATCTATGGTAACAGGAAAGTTCTTTAAGCGCTCGCTAAAGGTTTTGAAGTGCTGAAAAGCAAGAATGGTTGTTGGGACTAATATAGCGACTTGTTTTCCATTGTCTACCGCTTTAAATGCAGCCCGAATGGCAACTTCTGTTTTTCCAAAGCCAACATCACCGCAAACTAAGCGATCCATTGGCTGTTCTTTTTCCATATCTATTTTAACCGCTTCGGTTGCGCTAGATTGATCTGGAGTATCCTCGTAAATAAAACTAGCTTCTAGTTCGTGCTGGATAAAACTATCCGGTTTGTATTGAAACCCTTTTTCTATTTTGCGCTTTGCATATAATTGAATTAAGTCGTAAGCGATTTGTTTTACACGAGTTTTTGTTTTTTGTTTTAATTTTTTCCAAGCGCCAGAACCCAGTTTGTACATTTTAGGTGCCTTGCCATCTTTTCCATTGTATTTAGAAATTTTATGCAATGAATGAATACTGATGTATAGTATATCTCGATCACCATAAATCAACTTGATAGCTTCTTGTTGACTTCCTTCAACTTCTATTTTTTGTAAGCCGCCAAATTTTCCAATTCCATGATCAATATGCGTTACATAATCACCAATTTCTAAATTGGTTAATTCCTTTACTGTTATTGCTTGTTTTTTAGCATAACCGTTTTTTAGACGGAATTTATGGTAGCGCTCAAATATTTGATGATCTGTATAACAGGCTATTTTTAAATCATTATCTATGAAACCCTGATACAGCGGGAATACAACGGTGCTGTAGGTAACGTCTTCTTCAACATCATTAAAAATATCATCAAATCGCTTCGCTTGTTTTTCATTATCACACAGCAAATAATTTGTGAATCCGTTCTGTGTATTTTTATTTAGGTTTTCAATTAATAAATCAAATTGTTTATTGAATGAAGGTTGAGGAGAAATATTAAATTGAATATTAGTGAGTGATTCTAGGGCTTTATTTCTATTTTTAGTATTTAAAATTTCAACAAGAGAAAATTTTGATAAAAGTGTTTTTATTAAAGGGCCATCACAAAACAACTCATTGGGTTGCGCATGATTTATTTCTTTTGATAATTTTTTAAAAGCGATTTTAGATTTCTCAAATAATTCATCAAGTTTTGCGGTAAGCGCTTCAATATTTTTTGAAAAAATAATAGTATTAGAAGAAACATATTGTAAAAAGCTCTCTCTGTGTTCATCTAATAATTTGTTTTCAACATTTGGCATAATGTTGATTTTGGTCAATTTAGTATTAGATAACTGTGTTTCAACATCAAAAGATCGAATGCTATCGACTTCATCTCCAAAAAACTCAATTCTATAAGGGTCGTCATTAGAAAATGAAAATACGTCTATAATACCACCTCGTACAGAAAATTCCCCCGGTTCGGTTACAAAATCTGAACGCTTGAAATTGTACTCATGAAGTATTTCATTTATAAAATCTAAGGATATTTCTTCGCCAACCTTTAATTTTAACGTACTTTTTTCAAGTTCTTTTTTAGTGATTACTTGTTCAAATAGCGCCTCTGGATAGGTAACTATGATCACCGGTTTTTTACGTGAATTAATTCTGTTTAGAACTTCAGCTCTTAACAATACATTTGCGTTGTCAGTTTCTTCAATCTGGTAAGGCCTTCTATAAGACCCAGGGTAAAACAACACGTTTCTTTCTCCAATCAATTCCTCCAAATCATTTAAATGGTAGGCGGCTTCTTCTTTGTCAGAAAATAGTAGAAGAAAAGGTTTCTCAATTTGTTTAAAGGTAGCAGCGATCGCAAAAGACAATGACGACCCAACCAAATTTGATATTTGAAAATGGTTGTTTTGTGCTTTCAATTGTTGCACAATCTCCTTAAATTTTGAAGATTGACCTAGTGTGGAAACAATGCGTTTTTTGCTCAAAAAATATTTTTTTATGCAAAGATAGGTTTTCAATTAAAATTGTACTCAAATAGAGATAAAATATATGTAGTTTCCATATATTTGTTATTATAAAAAAAGCAAAACATGTCATTTTCAGATTTATATTCAAGTGGAACACATAAAAGAAATATTGGTCACTTTTCAGACATTGTAAAGTAGCATTGTCAGATGGTTTAATTGATGAAAGAGAAGAAAAATTATTAACTAAATTGGCAAAAGTTCTAGATATTACTTCAGAAGAAGTATCCTACAAGATCGGCGACTTCCTTGTAAGAAAGAATGGAGGTTCTTTATTATTTAACAAGAATGTTGTTGATAGATGGTCAAGTTTCAGAAGTGTCAAATAATCTTCAAAAAAAGATTGCTATAGGACTTGGATTTAAAGATTTAAAAGTTCATGTTATTGTAGATGCAGCGATTAAATTATTTTTAAAGATTCCAGATATAGAAGAATTTTAAATCGTTGTTAAAAAGGCAGGTATTTAATCAGGAGTAACTAATAAAATATTGAAAAGCCGTGCATATTGTTCGGCTTTTTTTGTCTAACAGAATATTTTTTTAAAAAATAAGGTATGCCAGTTTCTTCTCAATTTCAAGTATATAATGCATCTGCGGGTAGTGGGAAAACATTTACATTGGTTAAAGAATATTTGAGAATTCTTCTTTCTACCAAGGATTCCTTTCGTTTTCAAAATATTTTGGCGATAACATTTACCAATAAGGCCGCTGCCGAAATGAAGGAGCGCGTATTAAAAAGTTTACAAGATTTTTCTGAAGGAAACGAAAAGGCGTTACTATCTATTTTAGAAACAGAAATAAAGCTTCCACAAGACGTTTTAAAAATCAGAGCCAAATTGGTACTGAATAGTATTTTGCAGAATTATTCGGCTTTTAATATTACTACAATAGATAGTTTTACACATCGGTTAATAAGAAGTTTTGCCTTTGATTTAGGGTTATCTATGAATTTTGATGTAGAAATGGATTCAGGTGCATTATTGGATGAGGCCGTGGATGTTTTGATTTCTAAAATTGGAGAGGATAAGGATTTAACACAAGTATTGATAGATTATTCTTTGGATAAAACGGATGATGATAAATCTTGGGATATTTCAAATGATTTAAAAGATTTTGCAAATATCTTATTGAATGAAAATCACGTAAGTAACTTAAGATTGATTGAGAATAAGTCTATTGAAGATTTTTCAAAGTTAAAGAAGCAGCTTAAAAAGGAAATTGCTACTATCCAAAAAGAATTGACGGAGATAGGGAAACAAGGGTTGGAAATAATTGAGACCACCGGTTTGGACCCAAAGGATTTTTACAGATCTATGTTGCCAACTCACTTTTTAAATCTGGCTTTTGATTTAACAAAAGCGAAATTTTTTGATCAAAGTAAATTGAAAGATAGAATTGATGAGCATAACTTTTATGCCAAGTCTAAATCAGAAGATATAAAAGCAACGATAGAATCTATTCTTCCATCTTTATTAGAATTGTATTCAAATGCTGAAAAATTATATCAGAAAGATGTATTAAATAATTTGGTATTAAAAAGTTTAATCCCTCTGGCCGTTCTTAAACAAATTAACAGTTCGCTTCAAGAAATAAAAGATCAAAATAACATTCGGTTGATTTCTGAATTTAATCAATTAATTTCGGATAAAATAAAGGATGAACCAGCGCCTTTTATCTATGAGCGAATTGGTGAGAAATTCAAGTATTATTTTATCGATGAAATGCAAGATACGTCTCAATTTCAATGGCAAAATTTGATTCCGCTGATAGAAAACGCGTTAGTTTCGGAGTCAATTTCAGGAGATAAAGGTTCTTTAATGTTGGTTGGAGACGCAAAGCAGGCTATTTATCGGTGGCGAGGAGGAAAAGCAGAGCAATTTATAGATCTGTACCAAGAAGAGAAGCAAGACCCGTTTTCAATATCAAAAGAAGTAAAGAATTTAGACACAAACTATAGGAGTTGCGCTGAAATCATTGAGTTTAATAACCAGTTTTTTACCCATATTTCTGATTTTTTGGGAAGTGAAAGTTATAAGGAATTGTATATAAATGGGAATCATCAAGAGAAAACAGAAAAGAACGGAGGTTATGTGCAATTGTCTTTTGTAGAGATTGAGAAAGCGGATAAGGAGAAAGCCTTGGCATTTCCAAAACAAGTATTTTCTATAATTCAAAAGCTAGATCCAAGTTTTAAAAAAAGAGATATTTGTGTTTTAGTAAGAACCAGGAAGCAAGGAATGGAAGTGTCGGATTATTTGGCTTCTATGAATATTTCTATTGTTTCTTCAGAAACCTTGTTGCTTAAGAATAATGAGGGTATTGATTTTATAATAAATATTTTAGTTAGCATTCAATTTCCAGAGAAAAAAGATGCTATGGCCAATGCTTTGTATTTTATTGGAAAATCCAATTCCAAAGCTATTCATCAATTTATAAATGATAGAATTCATCTGGAAAATAATACAATTTTTCAGTCACTCTTGGATATAGGATTTGAATTTGATCAGTATGAATTTTCTAGTTTACCGTTTTACGATGGACTTGAATATTTGTTAAGAAGTTTTAAATTGGTACATGGAATAGATGTCTTTATACAGTCTTTTTTAGATTTTGTTTTAGAATATGAACAGAAAAGAGGGTTCGGTTTAAATGACTTCTTAGAGCATTGGGAGCGCAAACAAAACAGTTTGAGTGTTTCTGTCCCAGAAGGACAAGATGCTGTGAAAATAATGACAATTCACAAATCGAAAGGCCTAGAGTTTCCAGTGGTGATTTTCCCATACGATTTAGATATCTATCGAGAAGTAAAACCAAAAATTTGGTATGATGGCTTGGGTTCAAAAGATTTCTTGGGATTTGAATCATCTCTGATTGATTTTTCAAAGAAGGTTAGTTATATAGATGAAATTGGCACAAAGGCTTATAATAAGCGAAGGGAAGAATTGGAGTTGGACAATCTTAATTTATTGTATGTTGCTTTAACAAGGCCAGTGGAGCAGTTGTATATTATTTCTCAAAAGAACGGTAAAGAAAAGGAATTAGAAGAAGCTACTAGTTATGCGCATTTGTTTATTGACTTTTTAAAAAACAACTCTAAAGACACTGCATGGTCAGAAGAGGAAATCGTTTATCATTTCGGAAACTCTAAAAGGACGAATTTAGAAACTGAAGATACGGAAGAATATAATTTAATAATGCCAGAGAAATTTATTTCTTCTTCATGGAAAAATCAGAATATTTCTATCGTTGCAAATTCTTCTAAACTATGGGATAGTGAAAATGAAGTTGCAATAGACTATGGTAATTTAGTGCATGAAATATTATCAAAAATTAAAACTTTTAATGAGGTAAATGAAGTCATAGAAAAATACCTTTTCGAAGGTTTTTTAGACAGTGAAAGGGCTTTAGAATTGGAAGAGATAATTAATTCCATTGTAAATCATCCTTTGCTAAAGGGTTATTATAAAGAGGGTATTGCAATTATTAATGAGCAGGAAATGATTTCTCAGGACAAACTAATTCAAATTCCAGATCGATTGGTAGTGGAGGATGGAAAGATGACGATATTAGATTATAAAACAGGAAAGCCTCATAAAAAATATGAGGTTCAACTTCAAAATTACGCATTAACGCTGTCAAATATGGGATATGATGTAGAGAGAAAAATACTGGTATATATCGATACACAAATTTCTGTAAATTTTGTTTTATAAAAAGTTGATGAAAGTGCTAGAGATGGATTTGATTCTCAGGAAATAGGGGTGTTGTCATACGTAAAAAAACATAAAAGTTGTGCTAAATTTATGGGTAGATTAATCAACTTTTAATTTAAAAAAATTAATTAGATGCAGTCATTTTTGTCTAGAGTTATTTCAGAGGTCCTTAAAAAATCCGAAGGGAAAGTACAAAATAAAATTTTTGTTTTACCTAGTCAACGGGCTTGCGTTTTTTTAAAAAATGAATTGATTGAGCAATTATCAAAAGCTAGTTTTCTTCCTAAAATTATTAGTATTGAGAATTTTGTTCAAGAAATTGCAACTATTTCCCAAATAGATTCTGTTCAACTTTTATTTGAGTTTTATTCGGTTTATAAAAGTCAGACAGCAGAGAATGACCTTGAGTCTTTCGATACCTTCACGCAATGGGCATCTATTGTATTGCAAGATTTCAATGAGGTAGATAGACACCTTATAGATTCAAAAGATTTATTTGTTTATTTAAGAGATATAAATAGACTGAATAATTGGTCTCCAAATACGGAATTGAGTAAAAATTATTTCCGTTTTTTTGAAAAGTTACATATTTATTATGAAGCTTTCTATGAATACTTAGTATCGAAAAAAATTGGATATCAAGGCTTAATTTATAGAGAGGCAGAAGGAAATATGCAGCATTATATGAAAACTAATCAAGGGAAAGAAATAGTCTTGGTTGGATTTAATGCATTGAATAGGGCCGAAGAACATATTTTTCAAGAATTACTTCAAAATGGGTTCGCTTCTATTTATTGGGATGCAGACGAAAGTTATATGTCTGGAACCACTGAAACAGGGGTGTTTCTTAGAAAGTATAAAAGAGAATGGGCTTATTTTCAGAAAAACCCTTTTAATTGGGTGGAAAACCACTTGAATGGAGAAGAGAAGTCTATCAATATTATTGGTGCACCTAAAAATGTAAGCCAATTAAAATATGTTGGAGAACTGTTAGATAAACAAGAAAGTTTTCAAAAAATGGCGGTTGTTTTGGCAGACGAATCATTATTGTCCTTAGCATTAAATTCATTGCCAAGAAAAGTTGATAAAATAAATATTACGATGGGCTTTTCACTTCAGGAAATTCCATTATCTAACCTATTCAATAACATTTTTAAATTATATTTAAATCAAGAGAAACTGGGGTTGGTAGAAAAGAAATTATTTTACTTTAAGGATGTGATAAACGTAATGAATCATCCATCTTTCGTCATGTTATCCCCTACTACTTTTGATGTTAATTCCATATTAGGAAAAAGTAATTTTATTTTTTTATCACTGAAACAATTGAATAAATTATTTGGGGTAGAGAAAGAACAGTTGGAGATAATTACCGTTTTATTTGGAATTGAAAAGTACGAGCCAGAAGAACTAATTAAAGTTTTTATCAAAATAATACAATGGATAAAACTGAAAGTAGTAGGTGTTGAAAAGGAGCAAGTATATCGATTTTATACAGTTTTTCAACAACTCCAAGTTCTAAATGAAAAATTCGGACATTTAAAAAGTATAAAGGCATTGTATCAATTTTTCAATCAATTGGTAAGAAATGAAAAGTTATCGTTTCAAGGGGAACCTTTGCAGGGTCTACAATTAATGGGGATGTTGGAAACGAGAGCCATTGACTTTGAAAATGTAATAATCACTTCTATGAATGAAGGAGTTTTACCGGCATCTAAATCGGATAATTCGTTTATTCCTCTAGATGTAAAAAACCACTTTGGACTTCCAACATATAGAGAAAAAGACGCAATTTTTTCATACCACTTTTATCGTTTAATGCATCGGGCTAAAAATATATACTTTATATATAATACAGAAAGGGATGTATTTGGAACGGGAGAAAAAAGTCGATTTTTAACACAATTAGAAGTAAATAGAAAGGATGTAGTTCATACCGTTTTGGGTGCTAACATTGAAATGAATCCAACTGAATTAAAAGTGATACCTAAATCTGAAAGTCTTTTAAAAAGCTTGGAAGAATTAGCCCGAAAAGGAGTTTCTCCGTCCTCTTTGGCAACCTATATAAATAATCCTGTTGATTTTTATTATCAAAAAATATTAAAAATTAGAGAGGTAGATGAAGTGGAAGAAACGGTTGCTGTAAATACTATGGGAACGGTAATTCACGAAACTCTGGAGCAACTTTACGCACCTTATATTGGAAAGCACCTTACCAAAGATATACTTAAAAAAATGATCACTCAATCTGAAGAATTGATTGTTTCAAACTTTCAAATTGTTTATGTAAATGGGGACATTTCAAAGGGAAAAAATAAATTAATTTTTGAAGTTTCGAAGAAGTATCTCAATCGATTCTTACGATTGGAATTAGAAGAAATAATAAAAGGAAAAGAAATAAAAATTATCGCTTTAGAGCAAAAGTTAAGTTCGCAATTGGAAATTGAGGGGTTGAATTTCCCCGTTACTATTAGAGGAATTGTTGATAGAATTGATACCGTTGACGGCAGGCTTCGAATATTAGATTATAAAACAGGGATGGTTAAAGAGAGTGATTTAAGGATGCCAGATTTTAGCGTGATGAAAGAGGGATATAAATATACGAAGGCCTTGCAAGTAATGTTATATGTACATTTGTATCGTAGCAATACGAACGTGGATGTATCGAATGTAATGGAAGCTGGAATTATATCTTTTAAGAACTTAAATAGGGGCTTTCTGAAAATGAATTTTGGAGAAGGGTATAAACGAGATTACGAAATTTCAAATGAAAGAATGGAAGACTTTATAAGTGAGTTGAAGTTGATTCTCAAAGAAATATTCAATTCAGAAATTCCATTTCAAGAGAACCCAGATAAAGCATTTTAAGTGTAAAGTATGAAATGAGTATATTAAAAACTTCTCACCTCAGGAAATGATTAATGGCGAATAGCATGTGACAGAATTGATAAATAGTATAAGCATATGAAAAGAATTTCAAACCTAGTAGTAGAAAGCAGTTATCATGACAAGCCCATTGTAACGGATGTTATTTTTGAAAAGAACCAGCAAAAAAAACCAGTGGTTATATTTTGTCATGGTTACAAAGGATATAAGGATTGGGGGGCATGGGATTTGGTGGGAACTACTTTTGCAGAAAATCAGTTTTTCTTTGTAAAGTTTAACTTTTCTCACAATGGTGGAACAGAAAATGAGCCTATTGATTTTCCAGATTTGGAAGCTTTTTCAGAAAATAATTACACTATCGAATTAAATGATTTGCAAGATGTGATTGAATGGATTTCGACTAATCGTGATTATAATAAAGAGATGGATAGTCATAACATTACATTAATTGGGCATTCAAGAGGGGGTGGAATCGTGGTGATAAAGGCATCGGAGAATAAAAAAGTAATACGGGTAATTACGTGGAATGGGGTTTCTGATTTTGGAGCGCGATTTCCAAAAGATGAAGCCTTAGAACTTTGGAAAAAGAATGAAGTTCGCTTTGTGGAGAACGGAAGAACTAAGCAGCAAATGCCGCATAAGTATCAGTTTTATCAAGATTTTATAGCGAATGAAGATCGATTGACTATAGAAACTGCTGTTAAAAAAATGACCATTCCTCAACTCATTATCAATGGGTCTTCAGACTTAGTTATAGTGCCAGAAAGTGGTATACAAATGAATCTATGGAATCCACAAAGTAAAAGGGTTTTAATAGACGGAATGAATCATACTTTAGGAAGTAAACACCCATGGAATGATGTCAAATTACCATCCTATTTAGAAAATGTGGCTCAGCAAAGTATGTCGTTCATCGTAAAAAACAGTGATTCCTAAAAGACATGTATAAACCTTCAGATTTAACATTTAAAGGAATTAATAAGTTAGCCATTCCAGCAATTATTACTGGGATTGCAGAACCATTACTATCCATAACAGATACAGCTATAGTGGGCAATGTGCAAATAAATCCTCTGGAGTCTTTGGCAGCAGTGGGCATAGCAGGATCCTTTATTGCTGCTTTAATTTGGATTTTGGCCCAAACCAGAACGGCAATTTCGGCGACCATTGGACGTTATTTAGGTGCGAAAAGATTGGATGAAATAATGGGGTTACCTGCTCAAATCATTGTGCTTAACCTTGGATTGAGTATAGTAATTTATTTGGTTTCCGTACTTTTTTCTAATGAAATTTTTACGATGTACAATGCACAAGGTGCTACGCTCAATTATGCTGTAGACTATTTCAATATTCGGGCTTTAGGTTTTCCTTTAACCTTATTTGTGTTTTCTGTGTTCGGCGTATTTAGGGGATTACAGAATACTTTTTGGCCAATGCTTATATCAATTGTTGGTGTTGGCCTAAATATTGGTTTAGATTTTTTATTAGTTTTTGGGATTGAGGGCATGTTGGATCCGATGCATATTGAAGGAGCTGCTTGGGCCAGTGTAATTTCACAATGCGTAATGGCGTTAATGGCATTTGTATTGATGCTTAGAAAAACACCATTTAACTTTAAAGTGACCTTCAATTTTCATCCAGAAATTAAAAATATACTTAAGATAAGTTTAAACTTAATTGTACGAGCGATTTCTCTGAATGTAGCACTTATAATGGCAAATGCATACGCAACCAAATATGGAGATGCTTATATTGCGGCGCAAACAATTGCTTTTCAAATATGGCTGTTTTTTGCTTTTTTTATTGATGGATATGCAAGTGTTGGAAACATCGTTTCTGGCAAACTAAAAGGAGAAAATGATTATAAAAGAATATGGTACTTAAGTGGAAAGTTAACCCGATATTCTATAATTATATCTTTAATTTTGGTGTTGGTTTGTACGGTTGGATATAATAATATTGGCGCCTTGTTTACAAAAGAACAAGAAGTACGAGTTCTTTTTAAATCTATTTTTTGGATTGTTTTAATAATGCAGCCAATAAATGCGCTCGCCTTTGTTTTTGACGGGATTTTTAAAGGCTTAGCGGAAGCCGCAATTTTAAGAAACTTATTGTTGATTGCTACTTTTTTGGGTTTTGTTCCGACCCTACTTATTACGGATTATTTTGATTTAAAATTAACCGGTATTTGGATAGCTTTTACAGTTTGGATGATGATTAGGGGAGGTGTACTTCTAGTGAAATTTAGAAGCGATTATTTGGTTAAAAACACCTAACTTTGAACTTATGAGTAACGGAAGAATTTCTTTAGATATTATAGGTAAAGTTGCCACTGTAGAGTTTTATCACCCTGCAAGTAATTCTTTGCCTAGTAAGTTGTTGTCGGAACTTTCAGAATGTTTTGTTAAACTTAGTTTGAACGAAGATATTACCGTTATTGTTTTAATGAGTGATGGAGAAAAGGCCTTTTGTGCCGGTGCTTCTTTAGATGAATTGATGGCTATTGAGAATATAGAAGATGGCAAGTCATTTTTTATGGGATTTGCAAGAGTTATTAATGCAATGCGAAGTTGTAATAAACCTATTATTGGTAGAATTCAAGGAAGGGCCGTAGGCGGAGGAGTTGGATTAATTGCTGCTTGTGATCTGGCATTTGCTACCGATATGGCTGCTGTAAAACTTTCTGAATTATCGATTGGAATTGGCCCATTTGTTATTGCTCCGGCTGTTGAGCGGAAAATAGGTGTTTCGGGTTTAGCGTCTTTAAGTTTGAATCCAACACAGTGGAAAAATGCCTATTGGGGGCAGAAAACGGGCTTGTACACAGATGTATTTGATTCTATAGAAGTGTTGAATAAAAAGGTAAATGAACTGTCAGAAGACCTTTCAAAAAGTAATCCGGAAGCACTGCGAGAAATGAAAAATATACTATGGGAGAATACAGATCATTGGGAGAAGCTTTTAGCCAAAAGAGCAGCGTTAAGCGGTAAATTAGTACTTTCTGATTTTACAAGAAAGGCACTTCAAAAATTTAAAAAATAAGACTATGAGTAAAATTAGAATTACAAAGCAATTCAATTTTGAAACAGGACATGCATTATATGGTTATGATGGAAAATGTAAAAATGTTCATGGACACAGTTATAAATTGTCAGTAACCGTAATAGGCACTCCAATTTCAGAGACGAACAATGTAAAATATGGAATGGTTATAGATTTTAAAGATCTAAAGGATATTGTAGAAAGTGAGATTGTGGACGTTTTTGATCATGCTACGGTGTTTAATAAAAACACACCCCACCTAGAGTTGGCTCAAGAATTGCAGACAAGAGGTCACGATGTTATTTTGGTAGATTACCAGCCTACAAGTGAAATGATGATTATAGATTTTTCAAAAAAAATAAAGGAAAGGCTTCCCGATAATATTGCTTTGCACTCGTTAAAATTGAGAGAAACTGGCACTTCTCATGCAGAATGGTACGCTTCTGATAATTAATGTAGTAGGTATTACTGACCATTATAGTCATTCATAGTATGTTTAAGACCTGCCGTTCCAAATGATTTGACTAGGTTTTTCGCTTTTTCTAAGCGTTCTATAAGTTCTGAAGTTTCTTCTTTACTCCATTGTCCGAGCACATAATCAACTTGTCGTCCTTGCGAGAAAGAGTTGCTCACTCCAAATCTAAATCGTGCATATTGTTGCGTGTTTAGTTTTTCGTTAATGTCTTTTAAACCGTTATGTCCACCGGCACTTCCTTTTGCTTTCACACGAAAAGTTCCGAAAGGAATGTTGAGATCATCACAAATGATAAGAACGTTTTCTAGCGAAATATTTTCTTTAGTCATCCAGTATTTAACAGCTTTTCCACTTAAATTCATATAAGTAGAAGGCTTTAACATTACAAAAGTTCTTCCTTTATATCGAAAAGAAGAAACGGCTCCAAGTTTATCTGATTCAAAAGTTAAAGCTTCTTCATGGGCGATATAATCGAGAATTTTAAAGCCAATATTATGACGTGTATTATTATATTTTTCGCCAATATTTCCAAGACCTACAATTAAAATTTTTTTCATGGGTTCTGAAACTTCAAAAGTTTCTTTGTTGGGTTTTTTAAAAAATGAGAAAAGATTCATTATGTAAAAATAAAAAAAGCGTTACACATATGTGTAACGCTTTTCAAATACATTTTGTGTAAATTATTCTGCAGCAGTTGCTTCAGTACTTTCTTCAGTACCTTCTTCAGTACCTTCTTCCTCTTCAGTCTCATCATCAGATGCGTTACGAGACATTCTCACTTGTGCTACAACAGTATTTTCTGGATGTAAGAACGTACAACCGTGGCTTTCAATTTCTTCAATCAATACTTTATCGCCAATTTTTAATGTAGATATATCTGCATTAAAGAAATCAGGTAAGTTGTCAGGTAGACCTTTAACTCTTAATTTACGTTTAGGAAAACGCAAAGAACCGCCGTTTAAGACACCAGGAGCATTTCCTATTAAATGTACAGGAATGTTCATTGTTACTTCTTTATCACTAAATAATTGATAGAAATCTATGTGTAAGATTTTGTCAGATACTGGGTGAAATTGGATGTCTTGTAAAATTGCGTTGAATTTTTCACCGCTTTCAAGTTCGATTGTTGCAGTATATACATTTGGAGTGTACACTAATTTTTTGAATGCTAATTCATTAGCTGAAAAGTGTAAAGCTTGTTTTCCTCCGTATAATACGCAAGGCACCTTTCCAGCATTACGTAAGGCCTTAGTTGATACTTTACCTACGCTTTCTCTTTTGGATCCTTTAATTGAAATCGATTTCATTATTATTGTTTAATTATTAAAATTATAATATAAATTTATTACTAATGGATATGTTGTTCTGAACATGCGACATAACATCAGCAAATAAAGGGGCGCAAGGTACAACTTTTATTTTAGAACTTTTTCTCTTTAAAGGAATTGTGTCAGAAATAATTAGTTCTTTTAATTCAGAACCTTCAATGCGTTCAATTGCTCCGCCAGATAAAATGCCGTGCGTCGCGACAGCTCGTACACTTAAGGCACCTCGTTCTATCATTAACCCTGCTGCTTTTACTAATGTTCCTGCGGTATCAACCATATCGTCAACCAATACAACATTCTTTCCTTCAACATTTCCTATCAATTCCATGTGAGCAATTATATTGGCTTTTAACCGTTGCTTGTAACAAATAACAACATCACTTTTTAAGTGCTTGGAATATGCATAGGCACGTTTTGAACCTCCCATGTCTGGAGATGCCATCGTTAAGTTATCTAAATTCAAACTTTTTAAGTACGGCATAAAGATGGTTGATCCAAATAAATGGTCTACAGGTTTTTCGAAAAATCCTTGAATTTGATCAGCGTGCAAGTCCATTGTAATAATTCTTGTCGCTCCAGCAGCTTCTAACATTTTAGCAACTAACTTTGCTGCTATAGGAACTCTAGGCTTGTCTTTTCTATCTTGTCTCGCCCAACCGAAATAAGGCATAACCGCGGTTATATGTCTTGCAGAGGCTCTTTTTGCGGCATCTAAAATTAAAAGCATTTCCATTAAGTTGTCTGAACTTGGAAAGGTAGATCCAATAACAAAAATTCTGCGCCCTCTAACAGATTCTTCAAGTGCTGGTTGAAATTCTCCATCACTATATTTTGAGATAATAACATTGCCTAATTCAGTTCCATAGCAAGTTGCAATCTTTTCTGCTAACTCTTTACTTTGCGTACAAGCAAAGAATTTTGGTTGAAGCGTATCTTTTGACATTTGTAGAAAAATTTAAGTTGTTGATGGTTGCAAAAGTAAAAATATTAATGGTATTTGTAGGATTAAAAATAAAATAATGTTTAACTTTGCAGACTAATTTTTTAAGTATGCTCAAGTGGCGGAATTGGTAGACGCGCTGGATTCAAAATCCAGTGACTTTGGTCGTGTGGGTTCGATTCCCACCTTGAGTACTAAAGGTTTTAACAGAAATG
>CAJIZG010000004.1:457500-507651 GCA_905181865.1 Urechidicola croceus | reverse complement strand
TCCAATTGAATTGGTAATCGAGTAAAGAAAATAAATAGAAATAATAATGAAAAAAATAAAAATAAACTTTTGGATGCTAGTGGCAATTTTATCATTGTTGAGTCAAGGCATTTCGGCACAAAATGCCGATGAAAAAACCATCGATGCGGAAGCCTTTAAAAATCCGCCCAATGAATATCGTGTCACTCAATACCAGTTGACACCCCAAACCTTGAAAAAATATCCTGAGTACGGGATCGGAGGTACCATGGCATTTTTTTACAGCATACTTTACCCTGAAAGTGGTCGAGAGAATTTCAAGTTGGGCAAAAAAGGACCTGAAATGATAGGCGAACTTGTTGATGCTGCACAAGAGATTGACTATAAAGTCTGGCTTGCTGACGATTGGGGCTATCCAAGTGGTATGGCAGGCGGACGTGTCGTTGCCGAAAATCCTGACTGGGAAGTAAAGAGTCTCACCATGCTCAAAGTTTCTGGAAAAGGAAGTGAATCTATTGACTTTTCCCTTCCAAACAATTTGCATGACATTGTGTATGCTGCTATCTATCCAGTAAATAAGGGTACTATAAATTTGAATGAAGGGCATAAAATCGTCGTAGAAAAAAAGAAACTCAATGTTCAAGGCCTAAAAGGCGACTGGGAATTGAGGGTTTTTGCACGCTATGTCCGAGATACGCTTACACAAGGACAATCTACGATGAGACAATTTGGACATACGGGGCGGTATCCAGATCTTATGAATAAGGAAGCTATGTCTCGATTTATTGCCAATATGCACGAACCTATTTTGGCTCAAATTAAAGACCCTTCCAACAGTGTTGAAGGCTTTTACACCAACGAACCGAACTTAATGCAAACGCATTGGGAATCTAAAACAGATGCTCCCTATGCTTGCACACCTTGGAGTGATGGGCTCCCCAATACATTTAAAAAAATGCATGGTTATGATTTATTTTCGATGCTCTCTTTTCTGTTCGAAGGTAATTCAGATGAAGCACGTAGAGCGAGAATTCATTATCGCCAAGCGGTTGCCGAACTTTTAACAGACAGTTTCTCAAGACAAATTAGAGAATGGTGTAATGCACGTGGTATTAAATCGAGTGGACATTTCTTACTAAATGATTACCTGTCTATGCATGTACAAGGCTATGGCGATATGATGAAATTTGTTTCGGAATTTGATATCCCAGCCCTAGATATACCCATTCCAAATCCCGATGAATTCAGGGACTTTTCCTACCAACAAAGTAGGTTCTTTAGTTCGGTGGCCTCATGGAAAAAGAAAGATAAAACAATCATGTTATTAGACCCTATAATTGGTGGATATGGTTTATCCCGACTCTCACCCGATCTTCCGCTATTGTTGAATTCAGTAAATATGGCATCGTTTCACGGTGTAAACATGTTTACCTCCTACATGCCGCTCGACGCCAAGAACACTCATAAAGTCGGTGGACGAAGTACAATTTCCAAGGGGTATACCAAGGAGGAGTTTCGATTTTTCAATGAATATACGGGTCGACTAACCCAAGTGTTACAAGGCGCACAACGTGAGGCCGGCGTTGGTCTTTATTATCCCATCTCCATGTTTCAAGCTGATTTACTTGCTTCAAATGAGTTCTGGCCGAAAATCCTCAAACTACATGAGGAGCGACAAAAAGACTGGGATCATACCGAAGAGGCATTGTTAAAGGGAGACATAGAATATATGATTGTGCATCCAGAGGCTGTGGCAGAAGCAGCAATTAAGAATGGATTTATGAATATAGGATACGGATCGTATCACACGCTCGTCATTCCACAATTGGATTATATTCCTTTGAATGTTTTGGAACAACTCAATCGGTTTGAAGAAACCGGCGGTAAAATACTTTGGATCGATGACGTTCCTAGAGCTGCTGAACATGCAAAAAATGATGAGAAGGTAAAATTGCTTCTAAAGAATGTAGCTTCTGTAAATAGTAAGAATATGGTAAGTTCAATCAATGATTCCTATTCAGCAGAATTTGATCTAAACATTTCTCCGGGAACAGATAAATTAACCATTGGCCGTTTTCATAAAAATGAAGAACAGGTTTATCTCTTGATAAATAGAATGCAGGAATCTTTATCGATCGATATAGAAGGACAGCGTAACATTGGAAAATCGGATCAATTAAACATATTAGATCCATCTACCGGGAAAATTAAAGCGGTCTCGTTACCCGCTAAATTGAATATGACGGCCAACAGAGCTTTGCTAATAATGTCAAGTCAAGATTATTTAAAGCAGTCCCTAATAAAAAAATAAAATCAAATGAATCATATTAGAAACATAAAAAAAGGAAATTGGCTTTGGACTATAGCCTTAGTTTTTTGCACGACAGTAGTGGCTCAAAATAAAAATAATTCACGACCCAATATTATTGTGATCCTAACAGATGACATGGGTTATGCAGATTTGGATATTCAAGGTTCTCTAGACGATTTAAAAACACCACATCTCAACGATTTGGCTGAAACTGGGGTACGTATGTCGGCAGGTTATGTTACGGCATCACAATGTATGCCCTCAAGGGCTGGATTGTTATCTGGAAGATATCAACAACGATTTGGTTTAGATCATAACGGAACCATTCCGTTTCCTTTAGAAGAAGAAATGATTGCGCAACGGATGAAAGATGCTGGATATGTTACAGGAATGAGTGGTAAGTGGCATTTAGAACCCAATCGTAACCATCATAATTGGATCAATACCAATATTCCTGAAATTGCTGGTAGAAAAAAATACAACAATGAGGATGTTCCACATGCACTTAAGATACCCTATTTACCCAATAATAAAGGGTTTGATTTTGTACATGAAGGTAATTTAAACCAATATTGGGCCACTCATAATGTAGATGGCGAACTCATAGAGCCAGCATTAATTAATATCCCCGGCTATCGATTGGAGGTGCAAACCGAATCGGCGGTTACTTTTATAGATAAATTTAAAGATGAGCCCTTCTTTTATTTCTTGTCATATTACGCACCACATGTGCCGCTTGATGCTACAGAAAAATATCTAAGTCGTTTTCCGGGAGATATGCCTGAAAGAAGACGTATGTGTCTGGCAATGATTGCGGCCATGGATGATGGCATTGGTAGAATAAAAGAAACCCTCAGAAAAAATAACATAGAAGAAAACACCCTTATCATATTTTTAAGTGATAACGGTGCTCCATTAAAATTACATAAAAAAGATGTACCGCTTTCTTTTAAGGGAGGTGCTTGGAATGGGTCGTTAAACGACCCTTATATTGGTGAAAAGGGAATGGTTTCAGAAGGTGGGGTTCGTGTACCTTTTATTATGAACTGGCCCAACGGATTGCCAAAAGGAAAAGTGTATGACCGACCTGTGAGTTCGCTCGATATTGCAGCGACTTCTCTAGCAATTGCAGGAGAAAAAGTTCCAAAGGAATTGGATGGAGTCAATGTAATACCTTACTTAAATGGTGAGACAAAAGGAGACCCACATGATGCACTATACTGGCGCTTTTGGCAACAAGCAGCCATTAGAGTGGGAGATTGGAAATATTTGAATTATCAAAATACGGAGTTCTTATTTAATGTATATAATGACGAACACGAACATGTAAATCTAATCGGAAAATATCCAAACAAAGCAAAAGAATTAAAAGCAAATTTAACGCAATGGGGTTCAGAATTAAAACATCCTGGAATCTCAATGAAAGACGCACCTGCTCCAAAGGAATGGCTAACGCATTATTTTTATGAGAGCCTACCAAAAGAATAAAGTATGCATAAATATATATTTCATATCGCCTTCGTTTGTTTCTGCTTTAATTCCTGGAGTCAGGAAAGAAAAGCAACGCAACCAAATATTATTTTTATTTTGGCCGACGACCTAGGCACTCGGGATTTGGGTTGCTATGGAAGTGATTATTACTTGACTCCAAATATAGACAAGCTGGCTTCACAAAGTATGCAATTTAATCAGGCATACACCGCAAGTCATGTCTGTTCGCCCACTCGAGCTTCTATTTTAACGGGTAGTTATCCACAAAGAGTTCGAATAACGGATGCTTTACCGTGGGATCGTTTGTCTAATAACCCAAAATTAATACCACCAAAACATCTCAAAGAACTTCCTTCTACACTGCCTACGTTTGCGAAATCTTTGCGTTCGACTGGATACAAAACAGCGCTTTTTGGAAAGTGGCACTTAGGAAATGAATTTAAATTCTTTTCTCAAGGAGGCCACGAGGACTATGGTTTTGATGAAGCTTTTGCAGTTTCTGGGGCAGAAAAGAAAAGAGACAAAGGGGTGGATGAGCTTACTGAGCGTTGCATCGAATTTCTGGAAGCCAATCAAAATCGTCCTTTTTTATTGTATTTAACTCATCATACTCCACATGTGCCTTTGGCGAGCCCCCCTAAAGACAAAGCCATTTATGATAATATACCGAAAGGAAAATATCAAAACAATCAGACCTATGCGGGAATGAT
Source organism: Urechidicola croceus (assembly GCA_905181865.1). GTDB lineage: Bacteria > Bacteroidota > Bacteroidia > Flavobacteriales > Flavobacteriaceae > Urechidicola > Urechidicola croceus_A. Next base: position 503,160 of record CAJIZG010000004.1, on the reverse strand, counting down.
TTCACATCTCGACAATTCGGTTCAAATTATTTTGGATAAACTTAAAGCATTGGATCTCGAAAAAAACACCATCGTAATATTTACATCGGATAACGGAGGGTTGCGTAAAATAACGAGTAATAAACCCTATCGTGGAAATAAAGGCGATTTATATGAAGGAGGTGTTCGTGTGCCTTTAATAGTGCGGTGGCCAGGGCAAATTAAGCCAGGGAGCACTTTTGATAAACCTGTATTTAGCACGGATTATTTTCCAACCCTTATAGATCTGGTAGGATTAGAATTAGATCCCAAAACCCACCCAGACGGAAAGAGTATGCTGGCGATATGGAAAGGTAAAAATAGCGATTATAAGCAGCGCAGGTTCTTTTGGCATTTCCCACACAGACAAAACCCTGCGTCTTCGGTGATGGAAGGTGATTGGAAACTGGTTCACACCCTCAAAACGAATCGATATGAATTATTTGATTTAAAAACGGATCCTTACGAAAAGATAGATTGTTCGTCCAAATATCGGAAAGAAACAGAACGATTAACGGCGCTTTTAGAGCAGCATTTACAAGAATTAGATGCACAGCGCATGCGTCCCAACCCAAATTGGGATGACACAAAACCAGAGGGCAGAGAAATAAATTATGGAATATTCTATCCCTCAGAAGGTGGTGCCTATCAGCAAGTTAAAGAACCTTACCCAGTTTGGTTTAAAGAACAGTGAGGCAATAAAAATTTATCAAACTAAAAAACAATTAAATGAAAAAAATCGAAACATTTACATTCGTATTATTTACAGTACTCATGTCATTGACAAGTGCCGCACAAGACCGTCCAAACATCATCATGATAATGGCCGATGATTTGGGAGGAAGGGACTTGGCAGTCTATGGGAACAAATTCAATGAAACGCCCAATATTGATAAATTGGCATCCCAGGGAATGCTGTTTCACAATGCCTATGCAGCACCAGTATGTTCAGCGTCAAGAGCGAGTATACAGTCTGGTCAATATCCAGCTCGTGTAGGAATTTTTGATTTTATTCCGGGACATTGGCGTCCATATGAAGAGGTGACTGTTCCAATACATAAAGAGCAACACCTTTCAGATGACCTAAGTACTATTGGCGATGCCATGCAATCTGCAGGATACAAAACAGCCTATTTTGGAAAATGGCATTTAGGACATTTAGAAAAGCATGAACCTCAAAATAGAGGTTATGATGCTGCTTATACTTATATGGCTAGTGGTGGTTTTTATTCACCTCAGTTCTCGCCAGCATACAAAACAACTGAATCTGATCGCGTAAGCGATGTACTTGCCACCATGAGTGTTGATTTTATGAAAAAAAATAAGGACAATCCCTTTTTCATTTTTTTTTCTCATTATGATGTACATGTGCAGTTAGATGGCGACAAAGACTTGATTGATAAATATAAAAACAAAGAAAAGGACCCAGATTATCCTGGTAATGCAGTATACGCAGCAATGATAGAACATATTGATAGAAGTGTTGGTACTATTATGCAGGCATTAGAAGATGAAGGATTAGCAGAAAATACGATTGTTATTTTTTATTCAGACAATGGTGGTGTAGACAATCGTTTTGACAATATTCCATTGTTAGGCGGTCGTAGTAAAAACGCCTATCCAAATGGACATCCATTACAATACATTGCCACTTCTAATGCACCTCTACGAGCGGGAAAAGGCACTTTATATGAAGGAGGTATTCGTGTGCCTTTGATTGTAAAATGGCCGAACAAAGTGAAAGAAAATGTTACTTCGGAAGCTCTAGTTTCTAGTGTCGATTTTTATCCTACGCTCTTGGAATTAGCAAAAGGGTTGCAACCCGAAAATCAGGGGTTAGATGGGTATTCCATGCTTCCTGCATTGACTGAAAATAAGTTTGATCCAGAACGCGAGATATTTACGCATTATCCTGTGTATCATCATGAGCAACCGATGTCGGCCCTTCGAAAAGGGGACTGGAAAATCATAGAAAATTTGGTGTCGGGTGAATTTGACTTATACAATCTAAAATATGACGTGAATGAAATGACAGATTTAAAATACAGTTATTCAGAAAAATTAACAAAAATGAAATCGGCTTTAAAAAAATGGCAGGTAGATACCAACGCTCAACGACCTGTACCAAATCCAGCATTTGACGCAACAAAAAGATACGAGTGGGGAAAGCATCCTGACAGGAAGTAAGATATGAAATCACTCGATTCAATAGCTGCTGCTTTCTGTCATTCTTTTTACAAAAAGGAATGGATTGGAAACAATGCTGCCATACGTAGACTTAGGGTTGCTGAAGCTTATGAGGTTCAAGATGAGGTAACAAAGAAAAGAATAGAAAAAGGAGAACGTGTGGTGGGTTACAAAGTCGGTTGCACGAGTACTGCTATAAGAGAACAATTCGGTATCAATGAACCCATAAACGGGAGACTTTTTCAACCACATATACTAGATAGCAAGACTATTATTGACTATAGCAAGTATATTAATTGCGCCATAGAACCAGAAATGGTCTTCAAAATTGGAAAGGACTTGAAAGGAATAGAGTTATCCGATGAAGAACTCATCAATTCAATAGCATATGTTAGCCCTGGTATTGAGCTTCATAATTTCAAATTTTGGGTTGAACCACCAATAATACAAGAATTAATTTGTTCTGGTGGGATTCACGCTGGGCTCATTGTAGGGGAGCAAAAAGTTGACCCCAGAAAACTGCTTTTTAAAGATGAAGTGTTTTCAGTGTACAAAGATGGAAATCTGGTCACATCTGCCCCAAGTTCAGAGATCATGGGTGGCCCTATTCACTCTTTGCGATGGTTGGTGACATTTCTCACAAAACAAGGAAAAACTCTAAAAAAAGACAGTTTGGTCATTCCGGGATCCCCAGTTGAATTGGTGAACATCGATCGGGATACAACATTAAAAATCGAAATTGATAAGGTTGGGAGTTTGACCACTCGAATGGAAAAACTGGATATATAATACAAGAAAAAGGGGGTAGGATTACATAGACGCCCGATCAATAAAATTAAATGGATTCTTTACGCTCCCCTTTTCCTTATTTAAAATCATATGAGCCGTAGTTGCTCCCATCATATTAAAATCGGTAGAAATCACAGAAATTCCAAGGAGATCTTTTAATGGCGTATCATTATAGGAAAGCACCCCAATATCTTTACCTATCGTAAATTCATTGTCTCGTATTTGATGTACCAAACTCACCAAATCATCTTCTACAATAGTGATAAATAAATCTCCATTTTTAAGAATCATATCCTCATATATTTCATCAATAACTTCAAAATCTAAGGATTTTTCAATACAAAACTTTCTAAATCCATGTACAATTCTTTTAGGATATGGATACACAGATTTAGTAGGATATACCATCACCAATTTCTTGTATTTAACTATTTTTTCATATCCTTCAATTAAGGACTTGTAGATGTCATTTTCAAATTCTTGATAAACCTTTACTATTTTACCTTCAATTTTATTATTAAGGTTGTCTAGCATAATCAATTTTTCCTTCGGAATTTTATTGATGGCTTGTAGAACGTTTTCCGGCGCACTAATATGTTGTATCCCTTGATTTAATGAACCTGCTGCAGTAGTTGGATTTGTGTATATTAATTGACCAATAGTATGACTTACCGTGCCACCAGCCCCTGCAGCTTCACCACCAGAAACGGGTATGGTTTCTTGTGCATTCACTAATTGTGTAGCACAGAATAGCACCATTATTAATGTGATGTTTTTCATAGATTTTTTTTAAATAAAATCAAATTTAAGTTTATTAATTCTAAATTGAAACTAAAAAAGTTAAAATAATATAAAACATTATAAATTTCAAGCAACTAAACGTGAGTTACTACACACATCTTCTTTTCTGTACAACACCCTACCTCCAATTTTTAGTGGATTTAAGACCCCATCTCTTCTCCAGTTATTCAATGTCTGGACAGTTACATTTAACACCTTAGAGACTTCATTTCGGGTTAAATACTCAGTATCTTCACCAGTTATAGACAACCTGTTCAAAGGGTTTCCCATCGATCGTTGTCGGTTCAATTCCAATTTGACACCTTCCTTAATAATCTCAAGAAGTTCTTGTCTTGTTACATTCAATATTTGTATGGTTTGCTCACCCATGCTATTTAATTTTTAATAAAAATCATTTCAATTTGTAGTAGAGAAAAATTCACTGATATTATTGGTGATTTTATCCTTTACAGTACTGTAAAATTTTTCTAGTCTATTTGATTTCTTTCACCATCATACTGATCAGCATAATTTAAGGTCTCTATCATAACATGTGAATCTTCATTTAATTTCATAAATCTCCTAACCTGTTCTATACTTAAACTTGTTGTTAATGTACATTCGACGTCAGGTAGACAATAGTCTCTACTGTATCCAAACTCCCAAATAATAAAACAAGAATCAGATGCTTTCATGATTGTTCTGTGGAACTCAATAACATCAGAACAGACCTCTGCTCTGAATTTAAAATAGTTTTTTGTTGTAATACCCACATCTTTTAAAAGTTGATTAAAAAATTCCTCTTCAGAAATTGGATTAGAATTATTTTTATTTTTATTCATAACATTTAATGTTCAGTATTATCTCCCTGTCCACGGTTTTAGTTTAATAAATTATTTAATTTTTGAGTCTTTCAATAGTTGTTGTACTTCTTTTTCTTTTCTTTTTTCTTCCACTCTTTCAACGGCAATATTATAATGTTCAGTTATTATTTCACTTCCAATAAAATCACAAAAATTTTCGATACAGCTTAGTTGAGTTGTTCCTATGCCTGTAAAAGGATCATAGATCAAACTACCTTTTGAAAAGTAAATATTTATCAACTGGTCACATAAATCTTGTGAATACGATGCTTTTAGTTGGCATTTATATCCATCATTATTTTTTGCTTCAATAAAATTCACATAGTTTTTATAAAATTTTTGACCAGTTTTTTCATTAATCTTACTTACTTCTTTATTTGTTTTAAACGTGTGTAATCTATCTTTTTTGACAAAAATGTAAATAAGTTCAGTCACCCTGCTCAATTTTGTTGATGAAGTTTGAAAAGGTATAGCGTGTGGTTTTTTCCAGGAAATAATGTCAGAAATTGTTAAATCCAACTCTTCGTGAATTTTAGCTACTAATAACGTTGGAAGTATCGGGTTTTCTTTGCTGTATGAAATATTGTAGCAAATAACTCCATCATCTTTGATGACCCTTGAGAATTCTTTGAATTCATTTGTTCTAACCTCCAAATAATCATTTTGACTTAGTCCGTCTAATTCAGAATATCCATTGTTGTAGTAACAATCGCTTCTCTTAATATTGATATTGTATGGTGGTGATGTAATTACTCCATCGATAGATTTATCCTCTATCTTGGTAAAAGTTTCATTACAATTCTCGTTATATATTATATTTTTTTTCATAATTTTTAATATTTATTTAAAACTTCACTTATCATGATCTTATCATTTTTTTTATAATTAATTGACTCTACTATTTTTGCTGCTGCTTCATCCAATAATGGAAAAGGATCCTCCAATTCTTTGAACTTGATTCCAGGAGTTAATCCCGTTTGTTTAATTATTGAGTCCGTCAATAGATATTGCACCTCATACATCTTCTCTTTTTGACACAATACGCTATCGTGAATGGTGATGTATGGGATATTATTTTTACTCAACTCCAGACAAGCATGCCTCAAAAATAAATAGGACTCACACCGTTGGATTAGATATGAAAATGGACTTTTGAAGTGATTCATATTGGACAGGAATTGAACAAGTTTACTCACCTCTTTAAATTGTCTCTCGAGGTGTTTGATGAGTTCTACATTGACTCTCCTGTTTTTGTCTGAAAAATTGATGTAGAGTTTAAATTGGTCTTTTACCTTTTCTCGGCTCATCCCAATATCCTTTCCAATTGACTCATAAATGTCTTTTTTGAAGTTCAATGACCTGTATTTTTGGATTCCTCTTTTTCTCCAAAACCTGCCACACATATATGATATGAATGTATCCAGTAATGGATATTTTATATTATATAATACATTACCTTGATATGTTAAATATGATATATAGTTATCATTAATAACATTAGACTCTATAACCATATGTCCAGCAAATTTTTTTAAAAAATCTTGATACTCCATAGCTTCACAGGAGTACTTAAAGGATTTGTAAAATTGTGGAAATAGAGAATGAAGATTGTAACCAAGATTAGTCTCCTTAAAAAATTTCTCAGTGAGAATGGTAGCAAGAGTAAATGGATGCGAGGTAGTTATATCTACTTCAACCATTTGTTCTCCATTTGTTCTAAGAAAATATCGTAATTCCCTCTTCATCGAAGTGAATACCGAATTGACTCTATGATTGCTCATCGAAACAGAATAGTTCAATTCCCCCTTTTCGATATTTTCAATAACTTTATGTAATTTATTGAAGTATTGCTTCACTCGAGTCTTATTCTCCTTTACCACCTTTGACAACACCCTTTTTTTCAATTCTTTCAGGTAATTTTCAGCAGCTGCTGCATCTATGGTAATTTGAAATTGATCCATAGCCTCTTTGATGTGAATGAATCTGTCATCAAAACATTTCATGTCCAATTCCCATTCATTTTTAAGTTTTTCTTTTCGAGTGTCATACTTTTCATCGATTTCAACTTCAACAAAATCGGTTTTCTCGAGTGCCCATTGATTGAGTTTATAACCAGTATGTTTAATTCCTGCGATAGATGTATTATCTGATAAAAGAATAGAACCATTTTCGGTCAAATTTGAGTCCAATAGAATGGTTTTAACCTCATTAAATCTATTACGTGTCATTCTATTTAAATCCTTACTTGAAAGAGGTTTAAAACCTCTCATATACTGATAATCTAAAGAATTAAAAAAAGGAGGGGTTAATAAAGACACGACATAATAAACAGCATCACAAATGGATTTCTTACGCTGTGGTCTTCCCGTTACGTATTGACTCAAATCCACTTTAATTATCGAACTCGGAATAGTTAATTTCATATTAAGTTAATTTATATAATTGACATAGTTTTTAATCAAAAAAAATGATTTCTTTGACAACTTGATTTGTAAAATTACTCTCTGTAATCATTTTAAATCTCTTTTCCATGAAATCTATATTTACTGGGTCTAAGTCAAACATAACAGTTGACCTACCGTTTTTAAGAGCTGCAGCACCAGTTGTTCCACTACCTCCATACAAATCACAAACTTTCATCCCTGGTTTAGTGAAAAATAGAATGAAAAATAATGGTATTTGTTCATTTTGTGGTGCTTGATGTTTATAGTTAGGATCAATATCTTTAAATTCATTTTTTCGGAACACTGAAGTTTTAAAAAAGTCATTAATCTTTTCGTCATTTAGAAAATTAACCATTTTCTTATTTGGACTGTCAACGTGAGTTATTTTATTTGTTTGTTTTAACTTTATTTGATCCTCAAGATTTAGATTTCTATAATCGTTCCAAATAAATTTCTTTTCATCTTTAGCGAAGATTAGAATAGACTCAGTTGAAGGTTGAAAACCCTTAAAATTTGACAGTGGAATTGGATTTGATTTACCCCATTTGACTTCCTGAATAAATTTCACACCACCAGATATCATTTTTAATATAACTCGCTGTGGAATAGCTTGTGATTGATTATTGATTATTACATCGTCTATGTTAATTACACAAACTCCCGTGTCTTTTAGTTTGTCATTTTATTAAAATGTAAAGACTGATTCACCAACTCATCTATGTAATCATTTAAACCCAAGGCACCAATTTGATCTTCTTTTGGAACATTGCGATAATTCTTAATCCCTAAATAATCAGGTGAGAAATACAATAGATCTATTGAATTGTCTTCAATTTTGGTGTATGCTTTTTTATTGTTCATATTGTATATCTCATATTGGTTTGAAATTATAGGACACTTAAGTTGAGTATCTAACTCATTATTTAATTTACTTTCTTCTTTCAGACGTTTAACAATACTATCAGCTCTTGAAACTGACAAAGTACCAAGATCAATTTTATCTATTAATGACTCATTTAATGGATTCGATGGGTCTTTATCAAAGTCATCTATAGTAATGTATTTTCGGAGTTGTACTGAAGATAGATTTAATCCTAATATTTTTGATACCATGGTAAAACGATCCTTTAAATCCTCCTCCTCTAAACCTTCTATTAGTTCCCTCTTTTTTCCTTGTGAACTTCCCAGTTCATCCAAAACACATCTAATGGACAAAACTATTTCAAGAGCAGTTCTGTCTTCAGTAGAATTTGATAGAATTGATTCTAACTTTACGTTTGATGTGTCAACAACTACTATTGGAACTTTTTTAATTCCCAATGACTGAGCTGCCATCCAACGTCTATACCCGTCGATTATTTGATATTCATCTTCAAAACCAACAACTTTAATTGGGTCTTTAAAACTAAATAGTTTTAAAGATGCTTCCATCGATGAATGGTCTACGTTTACTTTCATGGCAATTATACTGTCATGGACACTTAATTTTAATGGTGAAATTTCTGTTTTCATTATATGTTAATTTATTTATGTGACATAGTTTTAGAGTAAAAAAATTATAAGCTACCTTCTCTTAATCTTCTTGCGATTGTTTGTCTCATTTTTATAGTAGCATCTCTTTTAGCTTGTTTATTTTGGGTATCAAAATTATAATTATCCGCACGTCCCAAGTGAATTTTCACTTCTTTTCTTTTACCACCTGTTAATGGAAAAAATGTTTTAGCAGTAAAATATTCAATTTCAGTTTTTTTGTCCTTTGTCCTCGCAACATGAATGGTAGGGTTCATTAATACCTGATGCTGCTCGAAATCTTTTACTAATTCATCTAATTGACTGAAAACCTCTTTTTTTTCATCCAAATATGATAAAACCTTTTGCAATTTATCTTCAAGTTCGTCAAAATCAGATTTAGAACCAGCTTTAAGAGGGTCAAGTTTGTGGATACCACCTTTCATCTTGACTTCTGTCTCCATTAACTTTTTTGATCTATTGATTTTAAACAAATCAATAAGACTTTTGTAATCGAGATTTATGAATTTTGAATGTTTCATATGGCAAATATATAAAATGACATATACTTGTCCAAATATTTTTATATTTTTTTTTACTTCCTAAAGAATTTTAGGAGGTTAATCAACATTTTTTTAATAAAAGTTGTCTGACATATTTTTAATTTTATGATATTTATAAGGAAACACATTGTATGAAAGAAAGAAAATCAAAACGAGTAATCGTTCGGATAACAGAAAATCAATTCAAGAATTTGATGGATTGTGTGATAACGAAAATCAACAGTAGATATACAACTTCAGATCTAATCAGAGAATCTGTAATCGATAAATTAAATAAAATAAAAGAAGATGCTAAAAGGAAAAAATAAATTAGACCTACGAGTATTATAACCAATACTTAATCAATTGTGGGTTTAATAATCCATCTAATATGGAGTTATTAAATGATTTTTTTAAAGAACGATTAAATATTCTACAAGAACACGAATTAGATGCTAAAAAGGTAATTTTCTTAGATGAGTTGGTAACTTTTTGTCGTAATAAATTTCACAGTTCAAAAATATAAAGTACCTACAGGAATGATCACTAATTCTCGATTGGAGCTGTTGGATCCCTGATTTTGATCAATGTATTACATTAAACTCTTATCGGCACGATTGGTTGGGATATTGACCTTCCTTTGAAATAAAAGGAAGTTTTAATTATTTATTCAAATAGACCTTACTTAGTGTTTTAGAGAGAGAATTGCAAAGTATTTCCTGCGGGTGATTTTCATACCCATATTCATATAATTTGTATGTAGTCAAATAAAAATGAACTTTTTCGCTCAAAATTTAAGAGAGGTTTCTGCTAATTTAGTTAAAAATTTTGATACTGTTTTTTTCTAGCTTTCAAAGTGCTATTTTTTGTCATTTTGCGTTTTCTTAATTTTCTTTCGGCTGTTCCAAAATATACTTCTGCTGGAGTTACATTTTTCAAAGATTCATGATAGCGTTCATAATTGTAATACTGAACAAATTCTTTCATTTTTTCTTCTAATTGTCCAGGGCTAAAGTAATTATCAAGTTTTACAATGTTTTTCATTGATCTATGATAACGTTCAATTTTGCCCTGAGTTTGAGGATGTAATGGTCTTCCTCTGATATGTTTCATATTTTTCTCTCCGATATAGTCTGCTAACTCGTGTGAGATGTAACAAGACCCATTATCTGACAACAACCTAGGCATTGATTTTTCATTAACTCCAGAAAATGCAATAGCTGCATCGATTGTATTGGTGACATCTTCTGCTCTCATTGTTGAACAAAGCTTCCATGTAACAATGTAACGACTGTAATCATCCAAAATAGTTGATAAATAATACCAACCCCAACCAAATATTTTGAAATAAGTAAAATCAGTTTGCCACATTTGATTCACGGCAGTTGTTTTATCGTGAAAACTATCCGAAGCACTCATTATTCTAAATGAAGGCGATGATATGAATCCATTTTCCTTTAAAATCCGATAGACACTTGACTCGCTGATATAATAGTTGTAATTATCCGTAATATGCCAAGCAACCTCCCTAGAAGATAACTCAGGCTTTTCTAACGCAATTTCAACTACTTTGTCTCTATCGACGATATTTATCTTATTCCACGTCCCAACTCTCTCTGATTTCTTACGAGCTAGACCTTCAAAGCCTTTTTGGGTATATAAATTATACCAATTATAAAAGGTTGTCTTATTGATTTTAAGCTCTTTGAGTGTTCGGTTTATTCCAAGATCAGACTGCTCAACAAGTTGTATCATTTCGTACTTTTCTGATTGACTATAGTGCATATACTTCTCTCTTTTTACTCGTCTCCACGTAAGTTTTTTTTCAGAAACCGAACTTCTAGAGAAAGCTCTGCAACCAACTCTTTTAAAGTACCATTCTCACCTTTGAGTTCGTGAACCTCCGATGTGTTAGCTTCTCGCATCGTATCTCCATTTAGCCTGCGCTTTCCTGCTTCCATGAAATCTTTGGACCATTTGTAGTAATTAGCTTGATGGATGCTTTCTTTTCGACACAATTCTGCAATGGTCGTTTCACCACGCATTCCTTCAATAATAATCCTGATTTTGTCTTCTGAATTGTAAGCTTTTCTTGTCTTACGTTTTAAGTCGCTAATTAAAGCACTGGCACTTTTCTTGTTTTTCATCATTTAAGATTTAAAGGTTTGTAAAAATAATAAAACCTATCTCTTATATTAAAGTGATAATTAGTTCACTTTTTGCTGACGTTATACATGTTAATTATACAAACTCCCGTGTCTTTTAGTTTGTCTTTTATTAATATCAAAGCGTGAAATCATCATTCAAGATTACATAAACGAGCTAAATTTGGATATAAAAGCATATAGCCCCACACACGTAGTTTTGAAGCAATGGAAGGACAGAAAAAAGAAAGTCATTACCCCTTTGTTACCAAAAATAGTGTTAGTAAAAACCGAAGAGAAGCTCCGTGATCAAGTCTTTCAAATCCCCGGAACCGTCAAGTATTTGTTTGAACAACGAAAACCAGCCATTGTCAGGGAAATAGAGATAAAACAATTACGAGCCATTACAGAAAACACTCGAGTGATTGATCACGAGGTCTCTTTGCTTGTAAAAGGTATTGAAATAGATTTGACTTCTTATGGTTTTAAAGGCCTTAAAGGGATTGTTGATAAAGTATCCAACGCCGTATGCTGGGTCAAATTAGATACATTAGGATGCACCCTTAAACTCACAATTAAGTCGTAAAAATCAGGCCCTCTAATGAACCGCTATTATTCTCATTAATGAGAATAATAGCGGCGATTTCAAGAGAGAGGAAAATTGTCTTAAAACAATGGATAAAACAAAGTGAAACAGCTAACTAAAAATGCTGTTCCTATTAATAGCGAAATACTAAAGGCGATTGGAATATAGAGACCCAAAGGTCAGTGAAGTGGCACACTAAAATGGAAAGCACCTAACAAGAAAATAACTACTATCGTTTCACGGAACCGATTGACCGCTATAAAACTGCTAGTCCACAATAATTGAGTCCAAGCAAACCTGCAGAGATTAAGTACTTTCCTAAATAACATTCCGTTTTAATTGGTCTCATTTTGTGCAGCTGTGCTGTTAGACAAAAATGCAGAAACACCCAAGAAACTTGACGAATTTAGTGAACGTGGGAAAATATTACAATTTATTGAGTTGTTCCTTGCTATAAATTCTAATAAGGATGGTGACTAAAACCATACTAAAGAACAAAGCAAAATATGAACTAATAAAAAATACTGTGGTTGTTCTTGAAACCATTAAAGAGAATGAAATAATAACAAAAATTAAAAAGGCGCTCATCATTAACGTTGATAATAAATGAGACTTGGTAAACAAAAGAAATAAATGATGTATGTGAAGTTTATCAGGTGAGAAGGGACTTTTTCCAATTGAAAGTCGATACAAATAGATACTCGCTGTGTCAATGATTGGGATACAAAAAATAACTAGAGGTACAACTGGAAGAACTGCACGATCAAATAACAAATTGTCAATAATTGGTGCATTAGTATTAACAACAAGCATAGACATTATAAATAAAATATAACCAATAAACATAGAGCCAGAATCCCCCATGAAGACTTTACGCTTTTTACTAAAATTAAAAGGCAAATAGGATGCAATAATCCCAATCATTAAAAAACAAATTCCAAAATAACCTTTATAGTCCAATAACCAAAAAACAATCGAAAAGGCTGCAAAAGAAATAATAGCAGTTATAGCTGCCAAGCCATCAATTCCGTCTATTAAATTAAACGCGTTTATCATAAAAACGCCAATAAACGTAGTAAACACTAAGCCAACAATGGGATTCATAGTTTCTATCCCTAAAAATCCATATAGATTATGAATTACCAAACCGTTATGTACAACGATAAAAACTACCGCTATTAGCTGGTAAAATATTTTCTTATAAGGGCTCATTATTTTTAAATCATCCCAAAAGCCAGTAACACAAATTATAAAACCACCCGCGATAAAGCCTATTAAATCCGTTTTTTCAATAAAAGGCTCTTGAATGATAAGTCCTAAGGTAAATAAAAACAAAAACACGACGCCACAGGAATTTGGTATGGGGTATTTGTGAAAATCTCTTTTTTTAGTTTTACCAAAAATACGGTACTTTATTATAAAGCGTCTGAATGAGTTGATCATGACCACTCCAATCATCATAATAACTATAATAAAACAAAAAATAAAGGGTATTGTGTACATGAGTATCTAATCTTAAAATATTGTAAATGTAATCTAATAAAGTACAAGTTAATACAATTATTAATTATATATTGGTCTCATGAAAATAAGAGTATTAATTTTATTAGTTTTTAGTTTTAACTACGTCTTATTTAGTCAAAATAATACAGATGACTTAGCTAAAGAAACTTCACAGCCTAGCAGCGTATTGGGCAATGATGACCGCTTCTTTTATGTAAAGAATGGGGACTATATTTTAAAAAAGAATTACAAGAATATATTATTAGATTCTTTTTTATTTGATAAACGCTATCCAAACAAAAGTATTAAGTTGGTTTTTCAAAATGACGCACCGGTAATAGTGAGCCGAGGTGGCGGCATGGTTTGGAAAGTTAAAAATGATACATTCAAAAGAGCTGACAAGTCCTATAATCATAAAATGACCAACCAATCGACTGTGTTTGTTCGTAACGACACTTTAATGAAATTTGGTGGCTATGGGTATTGGAGCAGGCGAAATTTTTTTACTTATTACTCTGAAACAAGTAGGGAATGGGAATACTACCCCATTAACTATAGAACGCACTTTCCCCCTGGAGTAAGTGATGTAAATTCAACTTATTCAAATGACTATTTTTATTTTTCAGGTGGTCTTAAGTCTGATCCAAAATCAGCACTAGCAACTAATAACGATAATGTTTGGCGCTTTAATTTTAAGAATAAGTTGTGGACAAACTTAGGGGTCGCAAAGTTTAATACCAGATCAAAGGAACTAATATTGGATATAGGAAACGGACGTCATCTTGCTAAAAATGAGGAATTCAATAATTTTATTTACGACTATAACAACAATAAAATAAGTCAATTGAAAGGCCTCAACCCAACTTTGGGATTTAATACAGGGTTTGTGGCCAATGACAGTCTTTACAACTATAGAAACAATCAGCTGATTGGACTCAGCCTAGCTGATTACCTAACTACTGATTTGATTGAACAAGGGACAATGTACATAGACACCAATCTGCTGTTTGCTGATTTAAGACAATTTACTGGAGTCGCCCTTATTATCCTCTTTATAGTTGTGTTGTTCCTATATTCCAAAAACCGAAAACGTCCACGACTTTCAGAAACCGGCTTCCGATTTAACAGAGTGCACTACCCACTTTCAAAAAACGAGTTAATGATTCTAAATTTAATCTTGTATAATAAACGAATAGAATCTAAAACCCTTCTTAAAAAAATATATGATACGGAATTGAGTGTTGCTCAAAACAATCGAAGAAAAATAGAAATTGTAGAATCCCTTAACCAGAAAGTATCTAGTGTTATGGGGGTAAAGAATTTTATTAATTCTAAAAAGAGTTTAAAAGACCAACGAATGTTGATCTATTATTCAAATTTTAGAACGGAGTTCATATTATAAAAGACAAAAACCAAAGTCCCCTACTCTATTAGAACAAGGGACTTTAAAATTTATAAAATAGAGCTATATTTATGGCTGTATGTATGTGTAACCAACAGGGAGTCATGTAACTCCCAGCGGCGAAGCCGTGAAAACTTTAAGCGATTGAAGTGTAGAGCTCTAAAATAGTTACTATTAGTTATTAAAATTCAGAAATTGTTACCCAATTTGCAAGCAATAAATAACGAACCGACCGATGAAGTCACAAACGAATCAAACTTTAAAAAAAGAAAAAGTGACTGCCGGTTGTAGTCGAGAA
This sequence comes from Urechidicola croceus, assembly GCA_905181865.1. Classification (GTDB taxonomy): domain Bacteria; phylum Bacteroidota; class Bacteroidia; order Flavobacteriales; family Flavobacteriaceae; genus Urechidicola; species Urechidicola croceus_A. Next base: position 488,095 of record CAJIZG010000004.1, on the reverse strand, counting down.
AAAATAAAAAATTATAATGAATATTGAATTAAGTAATAAAACAATTCTTGTAACTGGAGGTGCCGGTTTTATTGGATCAAATTTATGTGAGGCTTTACTTGAAAAAGGAAACAAAGTAGTTTGTCTTGATAATTTTGCTACCGGTAAAAGAGAAAATTTAGAACAACTTTTAAAGGATACTAATTTTACGCCTAATTGAAGGAGATATCAGAAAACTAGAGGATTGTTTAAAAGCTACTAAAGATGTTGATTATGTTTTGCATCAAGCGGCATTAGGGTCGGTTCCAAGATCTATTAAAGATCCAATTACATCCAATGATGTGAATGTGAGTGGTTTTTTAAATATGCTGGTAGCTGCAAGAGATAATGGAGTGAAAAGATTTGTGTTTGCAGCAAGTTCATCAACTTATGGAGATTCAGAATCAATGCCAAAAGTTGAGGATATCATCGGAAAACCATTATCACCATATGCCATTACTAAATATGTAAACGAGTTATATGCAGATATTTTTTCAAAAACCTATGGTCTTAGAAACGATTGGACTTCGATATTTTAATGTATTTGGTAGAAAGCAAGATCCAAATGGAGCTTATGCAGCAGTGATTCCAAAATTTGTAAGTCAATTAATGAAAGGAGAATCTCCTGTTATTAATGGAGATGGAAATTACTCAAGAGATTTTACATACATTGATAATGTGATACAAGCAAATTTATTAAGCTTGTCACAACCAACGAAAAAGCGATTAATACTGTCTATAATGTAGCTTATGGAGATCGTAATACGCTAAATGATTTAATGGGATACTTAAAAGAGTATTTATCTGAGTTTGATTCTAAAATTTCAAATGTAGAGGTTATTTATGGCCCAAATAGAGCAGGTGATATTCCACATTCACATGCTAGTGTAGATAAAGCAAAAGAAAATTAAATTATAATCCACAGTTTACACTGCAACAAGGTTTGAAAGAAGCTGTGAAATGGTATTGGAAAAATTTATAAAAAATGAAAAAAGATAAAATAGCAATTATTGGATTAGGTATGTAGGTTTACCATTAGCAAGACTTTTGCTACTAAATATTCAGTAGTTGGATTTGATATCAATACTGACAGAATATCTGAATTAATGTCTGGTATTGATTCAACCTTAGAGGTTGATAACGAAACCTTACAATCTGTATTGATTGATGAAAACTCTGATTCAAATGGACTGTTTTGTACCAATCAATTGGATAAAATTAAGGATTGTAATTATTATATTATAACAGTTCCAACACCTGTTGATAAAAATAATAGACCCATTTTAACACCACTTATAAAAGCAAGTGAAACTGTTGGTGCTGTTTAAAAAAAGGAGATATTGTAATTTATGAATCTACAGTGTATCCAGGAGCTACAGAAGAAGATTGTGTTCCTGTATTAGAAAAAGTTTCTGGACTTAAATTTAATAAAGATTTCTATGCTGGTTATTCACCTGAGAGAATTAATCCAGGAGATAAAGAACATACAGTAGAAAAGATATTAAAAGTTACTTCAGGTTCAACACCAGAATAGGAGAAAAGTGAATGACTTATATAAATCTGTGATTACAGCAGGTACTCATTTGGCACCTACAATAAAAGTAGCTGAAGCATCTAAAGTAATTGAAAATTCTCAACGAGATATTAATATTGCTTTTGTAAATGAATTAGCAAAGATTTTTAATTTGATGGATATTAATACACATGATGTATTGGAAGCAGCAGGAACAAAGTGGAATTTTCTTACCTTTTAAGCCAGGTTTAGTTGGAGGGCATTGTATTGGAGTAGATCCCTATTATTTAGCTCAAAAGGCTCAAGAGAATGGATATCATCCTGAAATTATTTTAGCTGGACGAAGATTAAATGATGGAATGGGAGATTATGTAGCTTCTGAGGTTGTGAAATGTATGATTAAGAAAAACATACCGTTAATGGATCTAAAGTTTAATTTTAGGAATTACATTTAAAGAAAACTGTCCAGATGTAAGAAATACAAAAGTAGTAGATCTTGTCAATGCATTAAAAGATTACGGAACTAACATAACGATATATGATCCGTGGGCTGATGAGAAAAAAGTTTTACATGAGTATAATTTAGTATCTGTAAAAGAATTACCAAAAGAAAATTTTGATACAATTGTTTTAGCTGTTGCACATGATGAATTTAGAAATGTCGATTTATCAACGTTGAAAAAAGAAAAGGCTATAATCTATGATGTAAAAGGAGTTTTAGGTGATATAGCAGATGGAAAACTATAACATGGGTGTTTTTAAAGAAAAATTAAAACTAATAATAACTAATAATAAAACTTCTATAACTAATCTAGTTTTTCAATATTTGAATAATGGAATTAGTTATCTAATTCCATTTATCTTGATTCCTTATTTAATTTTAACTTTAGGATTAGAGGAATATGGAAAATTTGCATTTGCATTTGCATTTGCCTCTTATTTTAAAATAATAGTAGATTTTGGTTTTGACATTTCTGTAACGAAACATATACTAAATTACTGTAAAATTAAAAACGTCAATTCATCTATTTTTTCAATGATGTTTGTGGCGAAATTAACTTTAGTCTTGTTTTCGGCTTTATTTTTTTTTACAGTGATATCAGTATTTACAATTAATAATAATTCCGAATTATTAATCATCTGTTTTTAATTAAGAGTTACTATTTACAATAGGTGGGGTCAGCAAGTATATGCTTTTAATGATGTAAAAACAATAACAATTGTTAACTCAATTACAAAAGTAGTATACTTAATATTAGTTTTTACCTTTATTAAATCTCAAGAAGATTTATTATTATTTGCGATAATTAATATATCAAGTTATATTTCTTTTTCGTTAATATTGTTTGTGATTGCAATAAAGAAATATAAAATAAAGTTTGATTTTTCTAATTTACGCACTAATAGAAATATATTCATAATTAAAGAATCTTATAACTCTTTCATTTCTAATTTAGCAGTAAGTTTCTACGGAACAACAAATACATTTGTTTTAGGTTTGTTTGGATCTCCTTATATTGTTGGTGTGTTTTCAGTAACAGAAAAAGTTTACATTGCTTTTACTTCTATGATTTCATCTTCGAACTATGTATTATACCCTAAGTTAATTACTTTGTTTAAAGTAAAGGAAAAATTTTTAGTGAGTTTCAGGAAGATTGAATTTGTTTATTTTTTAGCTGTTTTGTTTTCTGTAGCAATATTGTTTGTGTCTAGATTTTCCATTTTGGAATATCTTAATCTAGAAAATAGCGAAGTTTCAATTAATTACTTTAATTTGTTTATTGTTGCTTTAATTTTCTCACCATTCGGGGCATTCTATACAAGAATGTTTCTCGTGTTGAGCATTAGTAAAAAGATAGTTTACGTTACAATGATAGGATTTGTAGTAAATACATCAATATTAATAATTCTAGTTTCATATGAATTTTATAATATTTTCCCGCTTTGTGTGATTATAACTCAAGTATATATTGCAATGACGAAGAGGCGAATAGTTTTTAAAGAAATTAAAAAACAATGCTAAAGAAAATCATAATTGCTATGCTTTTATCCCTACTTTTTGTTCAAGTAGATTGGGAAGAATTAAAAGATATAGGATTTGTAGATAAAGAAAATACTACCAGAGTAATGAGTAATGATACTGAATATGAATTTTCTTCTATAGCAGATGGTATTTCTAGTGAGCAGTTTTGGAATTTCGGTTTTATGTATTTAGTTCATAACAAGAACATTGATATAGATTTAATTTTTAAAAGTATTTCATTCTTCTGTATATTTATATTTGTCCTATTAGTACTAGTAGAAGGGCATTATTTAATGTTATTTTTTTTAATTAATCCCTTAATTGTCGATTTCTGTTTTAGTCAGTACAGAAGTGCTTTTGCTTTTTCTTTATTGTGTTTGGCTTATATGTTAAGGAAGAGAAGGCCTTATCTGCCAATTTTAATTTTGATGCCTGCGGTTTTTATCCATACATCGGTTTTATTAATTTTATTAATTTATTTTCTCATATTTATTATTCTAAACAAATTTAGAAGTCAGAAAAAGAAATTGATTTTCTTTTCTTGTGTAATTGCTTTGGTCGTGTCCTTGATCTTGGGTCCTTTTAGAGACGCAATATTAACTTACCTTAATGATCGAAGGGTGGGTAGTGATTATTCTCATCATTCAGGGTTTTTATTTTCAATATATTGGATGATATTAGCAGTGTTTTTTTTAATTCAAAGGAAGGATTTTTATAATAATAGGCTTGTATTAACAGGGATCGTTTTATTATTTATTTACTTAATTAATACCCTAGCTCTAAATATTTATGGAAGTAGGTTTTTAAGTCTAGGCTTTGTGCTTTTTTTAGTAGCAATTAGTAAATTTAAAAGAACTGATTTACTTTTCATCACTCCATTATTTCTTTTTCATAGTCTTTTGCATTGGATCTCTTGGCTTTAAAAAAAAATGGTGTAATGGTATTTATTAATAATTAAAAAAAATATAAATAGGATATGTGCGGAATATATGTTTCTAATTTCACTTTTACCGAGAAGGAAATAAAAACAAAATTAAAAACGATAGAATTTCGTGGTCCTGACTATACAGGGGTTATTCAAAAAGACAAGCTAAGTTTTGGGCATTTACGATTATCTATTTTAGACTTGGAGGAAAGATCTAATCAGCCCATGGTCTTTGATAATTATACAATAGTTTTTAATGGAGAAATTTATAATTTTTCAGAGATTAAAAAAGAATTAGTCACTTTAGGATATTCTTTTAATACAACTGGAGATTCCGAAGTTTTGTTAAAAGGATACGTAGAGTGGGGGCAAGCTGTTGTTCCAAAATTGAATGGAATGTTTGCTTTCGCTATTTATGATAAAATTAATAATATACTTTTTTGTTCTAGAGATAGATTAGGAGTAAAACCTTTTTATTACTATTGGAAGGATGGAATGTTTGAAATCTGTAGTCAGTTAAAGCCTATTTCAGAAAATAAAACAATTAATAAAGAAGCAGTTAATATTTATTTAGATTGTAGTTATATACCAAGCCCATATTCTATATATAATGACGTATATAAATTACCCCCAGGAAATAATTTTATCATTGATTTAAATGATAAGACATTTAAAATAGAAGAATACTGGAATTTAAAACCTGTGACACCTTCTAACCTATCCTATGAGGAGGCTGTTGAAAAGGTTCATGACTTATTTAAAGATGCCGTCAGAATTAGATTACAGTCAGATGTTCCTTTTGGCTCGTTTTTATCAGGAGGAATTGATTCAGCACTAGTTACAAGTATTGCTGCAGGTATATCAAAAGAAAAAATAAGGACCTTTTCAATTGGTTTTGAAGACCCAAAATATGATGAAAGTAAAGTTGCTGCAACCTATGCAGATATTTTAGGAACAGAACATAAAGAGACGATTTGTAATTCAAAGAATATCTTAGAAATGTTGCCTAATTTAATCGAAGTTTATGACGAGCCATTTGCAGATAGTTCCGCATTACCTTCATTATTATTAAATAAAATCACAAAGCAAGATGTAACTGTAGTATTGTCTGGTGATGGAGGAGACGAAAGTTTTTTGGGTTATAATCATTTTGATTGGGTTAAAAAATTCAGTATTTTAAATTATATACCATTTTTTTTAAGACATTTAGCTTCATTTGTTTTCTTTCCAAAATTTATTTTTAAAAATAGAGCAGAATCATTGAAAAGAATTTTTAGAGTAAAAAGTAATCACGGATTTATTGAGGGCATATTTATTGGCTATAATTCAATCAACTTAAATAGAAATTTAAATTGGCTCTCAAATTATAAAAATTACAAATACTTATCGCTTAATAATTATCAAAAAACAGCTGATTTAAATATTAAATTATGGTTAGAGAATGATAGTAACACAAAAGTAGATAGAGCGAGTATGGCGTTTTCTGTCGAGGTTAGAAGTCCATTTTTAGATTATAGAATTATTGAGTTTGCTAGAACACTTCCAATAACTTACCGGTATTTACATGGAAAAAAGAAAAGAATCTTAAGGGATATTTTAAAGAAATATATTCCTGAAGAGGTATTTGATCAGCCTAAAAGCGGGTTTTCTGTTCCTTTAGGTGAATGGATTCGTCAAGATTTAAGAAAAGAAATGTTGGAGGTATTATCTGATGAAAATTTAAAAATGGTACATAATTTAAATATTCTTAAATTTAAGAAAATGTTAAATGATCATATGGAAGAAAAAGCAGATTACAAAAGTTATATATGGAGGGTGTATATTTTAATTAAATGGATGAAAGGTAATAATTTTATTAATGACTAAAAAAAGGATAATTTTTGTTTTACCAAGTTTAAAAGCAGGAGGTGCAGAACGAGTTATTAGTTCTATAGCTAAAAGACTAGATCGTAATCTATTTGAGATAAAACTCATTGTTTTTGGTTTTGAGAAAGATTCAATTTATGAGTTAGGTGATTTAGATATTACTTTTTTGAAAAAGAATAGAGTGTTAAATGGTATTTATCCTTTGTATAGATTAATGAAAAATGAAAAGCCAGATATCGTTTTCGGATCTATAAGACACATTAATGTATTGTTAGGTTTTTATAATCTTATTTTTAGAAATATAAGTTTTATAGTCAGAGAATCTAGTGTCTGGTCTGTAATGTCAAAATTTTCAAATTCAAAAGTAATAATTCCATATTTTCTAGTAAATTATTTATATAATCGCATGGATGGTTTTGTTTGTCAGTCTAATGATATAAAAAATGACCTTAAAGTTGAGTTTGGAATTAATGATTCTAAATTAACTGTTATTAATAATCCCATCACTGAAATTAAACGGTTACCTATTAAAAATAATGAAAACACTGAAATAATTAAGTTTATTACTGTTGGAAGATTAAGTGAAGAGAAAGGGCATGAAAGAATTTTAAGAGGTTTAGTTAAAGTGAAAAATTATTCTTACTCATATACCATTATAGGTAGTGGACATTTAGAGCTTAAAATTAAAGCCTTAGCAAATGAATTAGGTATTATTGATAAAATAAACTTTATAACTTACTCCTCTAAAATTATAGATTATTTAAGTGATTCGGATTTTTTTATTCAAGGATCTTATGTAGAGGGCTTCCCTAATAGTGTTTTAGAAAGTTGCTCAGTTGGCACCCCGGTTATAGCATTTAATTGTCCTGGAGGAACTAAAGAAATTATTTGTAATGGGATAAATGGTTTTTTAATTCACGATCAACAACATCTAGTAAAAACTTTAGAAAATTTAAAAGGGTCGTGTTTTTTCAAAAGAGATGAAGTTATAAAATCTGTTTCCGATAAATTTTCATTAGAAAAGATAATTGCTCAGTATCAAAAGTTATTTTTATCCAACATAAAGGGTTCATGAAAATATTAATCATTTTACCGACTGATAATCTCGGTGGGGCAGAAAAAGTCTTAAAAATGATTGCATCTCATTATATGACTAAAGCTAATATTACTATTTATTTTTTACAAAGGAGATCAACAACCTTGTGGGATGATTTGTTAAGTAATAAAAATATTACATTAAATTATGGTAAATTTAATTCAGTTACCTTAGGATTAATTAATTTATTGTATTTTATACTTAAATTTAGAAAATATCATTACATATTTTCATCACAAACTTTAATCAATGGATTTCTAGGATTATTAATAAAATTGAAATTAATTAAAACCAATTTTTTTGTAGCTAGAGAATCTACAGCTGTTTTTAATCGATTTTCAGGAATTAAACTTCTTAAGTATAGAATGATGTTTTTTTTTGGATATAGTAGTATAGATTTACTAATTTGCCAAACTGAATTAATGAAAGATCAGTTTATTAAAAATCTACCATTTATTTCTGAAAAGATAAATATAAAAACTATTCCAAATCCGATTAATTTAACTAAAATTTTAAATCCGAGAACTGATTCTATTTTTAATGAAGAATACATTGTAGCTGCAGGAAGGTTAATTGAAGAAAAAGGTTTTGACATTTTAATAGATGCGTTTAATCTATTACAAAATGATTATTCTAATCTAAAACTAGTAATTTTAGGAGAGGGTCCATTAAGAAGTCAGCTTGAAACGAAAATCAGCGACTTAGATTTGGCAAGCAAAGTGCTTTTGCCTGGACGTGTTAGTAACATATTTGATTATTTTAAATTGGCAAGAGTTTGTGTAGTTTCTTCAAGAATCGAAGGTTTTCCTAATGTTCTTTTAGAGATGATGTCACAAAATACAAATGTAATTTCAACAAGATGTGCAGGTGATATTGATAAATTAGAAGGAGTATCTTTAGTAGAAGTGAATGATGTTTCTGGATTAGTTGAAAACTTAAAATTTATTTTGGATTCAGATACGAGTTACAATAGGGTTTTATTTGATAAAGAACTTAAATCTCGAAGCATTAATAAATTTATAAATAAGGTAGAATCTTTTTTAAATGAATAAAAAGCTTATCCGCATAACTACTGTTCCTATGTCCTTTAAATACTTATTGAAAGGTCAAATGAATTTTATGAGTAAGAATGGCTTTAATGTTACTATGATTAGTTCTGATGGACAAGAACTAAATGATGTAATAGAAAATGAAAAATGTGCTCATATTATTATCCCATTAACTAGAAAAATAACAATTCTTAAAGATTTAAAAGCTACTTATAATCTATATAAACTAATTAGGAAAGAAAAACCTGATATAGTTCATACACATACCCCAAAAGCAGGAATAATAGGGATGTTGTCTTCCTATTTTGCCAGAGTTCCTATTAGATTGCATACCGTTGCAGGACTTCCTTTAATGGAAGCAACAGGATTTAAAAGAATTGTTTTAAATTTGGTTGAAAAATTAACATACAAATGTTCAACTAAAGTTTATCCTAACTCATATGGTTTAAAAAAAATTATATTAAACCATAGATTTACATCAGAAAACAAGCTTAAGGTAATTGGAAAAGGAAGCTCTAATGGAATTGATACCTCCTATTTTAATCCTGAATTATTTTCAATTGAAGAAAATGCAGTTCTAAAAACTAATTTAGGAATAAAGAAGACTGATTTAGTTTTTATTTTTGTTGGTCGTATTGTCTCTGATAAAGGGATTAATGAGTTAGTTGAAGCTTTTGATAAAATATGTTTAGTTAAAGAAAATATAAAACTACTATTAGTTGGTCCTTTTGAAGATGAATTAGACCCTTTACAAAAAAGGACCAAATTATTAATTAATAATAACGAAAATATTATTTCAGTAGGATATCAAAATGATGTAAGGCCTTATTTTTCAATATCTAATTGTCTAGTGTTTCCGAGTTACAGGGAAGGTTTTCCTAATGTTGTTATGCAAGCTGGAGCAATGAAATTACCTAGCATAGTTTCAGATATAAATGGTTGTAATGAGATTATTGAAAATAATATAAATGGCTTTATCATAAAATTGAAGAGTGTTGATGCAATTTATGATGCAATGATAAAAATAACTTCTGACAAATCCTTATTTAATAAACTTAGATTAAATTCTAGAGATTCCATAAAAATTAAATATGAACGTGAAGTTTATTGGGGTTTACTTTTAAAGGAATATGAATCTATTATAAACAAAAATTTAAGATGAATAAAAAAATTGTATTAATTGGTTATTCAGGTCATTCGTATGGTTGTGTTGAAGTTGCAATTAAGCAAGGGTTTTCAATTGTTGGTTATCATGATGTTTTAGAGAAAGTTAGTAATCCATATCACTTAAAATATTTAGGCCATGAGGATAATATTGATTCAAACAATAAAGCATTTATAGTTATAGGAGATAATAGTATTCGAAGAAAAATCTATGAAAAATTGAGGTCAAATAATATTTTCCTAAATACGATTCTTATACATTCGAATACTACAATTTCAAAATCTTCTTTGATTGAAGAACAAACCTTCATAAGTGCTGGTGTTATTATAAATCCACAAGTCAAAATAGGTGTAGGTTGTATTATTAATACTGGGGCAATTATTGAGCATGATTGTTCTATCGGTAAATTTAGTCATATTGCTCCTGGAGCTGTTTTAGCTGGAAATGTTTCTATTGGAAGTGGATGTATGATAGGAGCAAATGCAGTAATTAAGCAAGGTGTAAATGTAGGTGACAACGTAATTATTGGAGCTGGAGCTGTAGTTTTAAAAGATGTAAATTCTAATACGATATTCGTAGGTAATCCTGCTAAACAAATATAATATGATACCATTATCAGTACCAAATATAGATGGAAATGAATGGCAATATGTGAAAGATTGTCTAGATACAGGATGGATTTCTTCAGCTGGAGCATATGTTACTAAATTTGAAGAGGCTATTCAAAATTATACAGGAGTAAAATATGCAATAGCTTGTATGAATGGAACAGCTGGTTTACAAGTTTCTTTAAACCTTGCAGGAGTTTCTTCAAATGATATTGTAATAGCACCAAACTTAACCTTTGTAGCTACATTAAATGCTATTTCATACTCAGGTGCGCAAATAGCCTTGATAGATGTTTGTGAAGATTCTTGGCAAATGGATATTGATTTACTTCAAAATTGGTTAGCAAATAATACGACAACCAAATTTGTTAATGAGAAACCGGTAACCACAGAAATAGCTTCAGGAAAAAAAATTGGTGCAATCATGCCAGTTTACGTTTTAGGAGGATTTATCGATGTTGACAAATTAGTAGAAATCAGTGCTACTTATGGTATTCCTTTAATAGAAGACAGTACAGAAGCACTAGGAAGTTTTAAGAATGGAAAGCATGCAGGAACGTTTGGTTTAACTGGTGTTTTAAGTTTTAATGGTAATAAAATAATTTCTACTGGTGGTGGTGGAATGATTTTAACAAATGATAAAGATATTGCCAACAGGGCAAAGCACATTACAACAACTGCTAAAACAGATCCTTTAGATTATTTTCATGATGAAGTAGGTTATAATTACCGCTTAGTAAATGTTCTAGCTGCTATTGGGGTTGCACAAATGGAAAACTTTGAAAGCATTTTGAAAAGAAAAAAAGAAATTGATGCGCTTTACAGAAGTGAATTACACGGAGTTGGAGATATCAAATTTCAGGAGAATGACACTGATTCAGATCCAAATTGTTGGTTATTCACCTTTCGAACAAAAAAAATGAGAGCCTTACTAAATCATTTGAATAGTAAAGAAATACAAAGTAGACCATTCTGGACTCCTATGAATAATCTTCCAATGTATAAAGATTTAATGTATATCAATGAAAATGATATATCAAATAAAATATTTAAAGAATGCATAAGTATTCCATCTTCATCTAATTTAACAATAGATGATCAATATAAAGTTATCTCAGAAATTAAAAATTTTTATAAGTAATGATGTTACCAAATATTTCCGATTTTATTAAAAATTATGTAACGAAAAGAGAAAAGAGCTTTTTCGAAAATGATTTAATAAATAACAAAGAAAAATTAACCAAAGAAATTAAAGGGAAATCAATTTTAGTAATTGGAGGCGCTGGAACCATAGGGTCTTCTTATATTAAGGCAGCACTTAGGTATCATCCATCTGAATTAATAGTTGTTGATACTAACGAAAATGGATTAACAGAGTTAACAAGAACATTAAGGAGTGATTCTAATATAATTGTTCCAGAAAGTTATTTGACGTATCCAATGTCTTTTAATTCTGATGTTTTTTATAAAATGTTAAAAAAACACGGTTCATTTGATATTGTAGCAAATTTTGCAGCACATAAACATGTTAGAAGTGAAAAGGATTCTTTCTCTATTGAAGCTATGATTAAAAATAATGTTTTAGATGCTAAAAATTTTAGATTATTTAAAATTAAACAAACCATCTCATTTTTTCTGCGTTTCTACTGATAAGGCTGCAAATCCTGTGAATGTAATGGGTGCATCAAAAAAATTAATGGAGAATGTAATTATGTCATACTCTAATGATATAAAGATTACTACAGCTAGATTTGCTAATGTTGCTTTTTCAAACGGCTCATTACTTTATGGCTATATAGAAAGACTACTTCAAAGACAGCCAATTTCTTGCCCATCTGATGTAAAGCGATTTTTTGTATCACCAGAAGAAAGTGGAGAGATTTGTTTATTAACTAGTATCTTAGGAAATAGTGGAGATATTTATTTTCCAAAGTTAAATGAAAATCAACTGGTTAATTTTAAATCAATAACAGAGGATTTCTTTAAATATTTAAAGAAAGATATTAAGATTTGTAAAAGTGAAAAAGAAGCCAAAGAAATAGCTTTAAATCTATCAGATAACTCCTCATATCCAGTTTATTTTTTCAAAACAGATACCAGTGGAGAAAAATTATATGAAGAGTTTTATACCTCTGAAGATGAAGTAAATTTTAATCTATACGAATCTATAGGAGTTGTTACGAATTCATTAAAACCTTCCTTTTCTGAAATGGAAGTAACGATTAAAGAAATTGAAACTCTTTTTAAAAGAGAATCCTATAACAAAGAAGATATCATAAAAATAATGAATAAAATTTTACCAAATTTCAATCATATTGAAACAGGTAAAACGTTAGATCAAAAAATGTAACCTATGTATTATTTATTAAAAAGAACTTTTGATGTCCTATCGTCTGGAATTGCTATTTTAATTTTAAGTCCTTTACTAATTCCAGTAACTATTGGATTGAAATTGACTGGTGAAGGTTATATCTTTTATAAGCAAGAGCGTGTAGGGTATAAAAATAAACCTTTTTTAATTTGGAAATTCGCAACCATGCTTAAAGATAGTGCTAACATGCCTGGAGGGATAATGACTACAAAAAAAGATCCTAGAATTACTCCTATGGGTGGCTTTTTGAGGAAGTCGAAAATTAATGAACTGCCTCAGTTATTTAATATCTTTTTTGGTCGTATGAGTGTTGTGGGTCCAAGACCCGTAATGAAAGTTAGTTTTGAAGCTTATCCAGAATGATATTCAAAAAGTGATCTACAATGTGAAGCCAGGATTAACAGGGATTGGGTCTATTATTTTTAGGGATGAAGAAGATTAATCACTGATGTTAAAAATAATGGTGGAGATCTTTGGGAGTTTTATAAAGGGAAAATTTATCCTTTTAAAGGCGAATTAGAAATGTGGTATCAAAATCATAAATCATTTATTTTAGATATAAACTCATATTTTTAACGCTTGGGTAATTTTGTTCCAACTTCTAAACTTTATGAAAAATGGTTTAAAGATTTACCTAAACGAAGTTTTTAATAAAATATAAATATGCCATTCGATCCAAATTCAGCAAAGAAAGCAGGTAAAAAATCTAAAAGAGGTCCTGCAAAAAAAGAAGGACCTTCCATCAAAGAAAAGATGGAAATGCTCTATGAAAAAGTGTTGGATGATCTGCTATAAACCAAGAAAAACTAACCAAAACAGAACGGGTAAAACTCTTTGTAACCCTTTCTAATTATATCTTTCCAAAAACAAAATCTGTACGAGATCAATTTACTATTGAACAATTAAAAGAAATAGAGAAGCAAGGCTTTATGGATAGAGATCCAGATCCTACCAAATAATTCTTACTTATTAAAAAAATAATCAATTGAATTATAAAGAAACGCTATTTTTTATTGCAAAATGTTTGACCATTTCTTTGGAAGATAAGAATAGAGCAAGAAATAGAAAAGCAATTAAAATCAACGTCTATAGATTGGGATGCTGTTGTAAAAGTAAGTACCAGTCATTATGTCTTTCCTGCGCATCTACTGTAATTTTAAAAGAGCTGATTTTTTAAAATACCTTCCCGCTGATTTGGTTGATTACATGAAACATATAACCGATTTAAATAGAGACAGGAATACACAAATAATTCAACAAGCACAAGAACTAAACAGCCTATTATTAGCGAATAATATTAGACCTATATTTTTAAAAGGAACGGGAACTTATTAGCAGGATTATATGAAGATATTGCCGAAAGAATGGTGGGCGACATTGATTTTATTTTCTCAAAAGAAGACTATCCAAAAGCGATTAAATTTTAAGAAATTTGGATATTCTGAAGTAGTAAATATGACTATTATTCCAAATGGAAAACATTACAGAAGACTTCAAAAAGAGAATAACATTGCAGCTATAGAAATTCATAAAGAACTTTTAATAGAAAAATACGCTAACGAATTTAATTATAGCTTTGTAGAGAAAGACAGTCAGGTTATAAACGGATTTAAAGTTTTGAGTTATGCAAACAAATTGAACTTATCCATTATAGCCAATCAAATAAACGACAGTGGTTTTTATTATAAAACAATGGCTTTAAGAAATGCCTATGATGTTTTTTTATTGTCTAAAAAAACAAATGCAAAAGAGGCGTTGAATACTTTAGACAAACTAAAACATCCATTAAATTGTTTTTTAGCAGCTTGTGATGAAGTTTTTAATAAAGTAGATAGTTTAGAATACAACTAAACACAAAAACAGAGTCCTATTTGAGTGGTTTTAATAGTCAGTTTACCAATCCCATACAAACAAAAATAAACACAAATGTATTAAGATTTATTATTTATAAAATCTAGATTAAACATTATTTATAAAGCATAATACATAAAGAGTATCGAGTTTGGTTGTTTAATGTATTAACTGATAAAGATTGGTACAAAGAAAAACTCGTTCAGTTAGGAATAAAAAAGTAAGATTACCAAATAACTCCCGCCTGCTGCATAAATAAATCTGCCAAGGCATCTTTATTTTGATGCGTCCCAATATAGGTTAGAAAAGTACTCTCTTTAGAATGCCCAGTTATATTCATAAGCAGCGGCGTTTCAATTTTCCCATAATAGTTAGACGCAAAAGAACGTCGCATAATATGTGAGGTCACAAATTCATACTTCGGCGCATTTACAATTTCCTTCCTTCGTGTCTTTGGGTTATTCTTAAACCCACTACCAATTCATCAATTCCCGCCATTCTTCAAAGTGCTTTAATCTGTTTATTAAAAACCACTTGTGAAACTCTTCTCGGAAACTCATTCTCTAATAGTTAAATAACTAATGGGTCAGCAACACCAACAGGTCACCGCCTTCTTTGTTTTCTGTTGCTAGATATCTATATACAATCTAGTTGTTGCTTTTGTAAAATTATCTGGAGTAAATTTTAATAAATCTGAGACTCGCTAATCGACACAATGATCAATTAATGACAAATGATAGCTGTCCGCATATACTTAGGGCTGTAGTCACTATGAAGAATTGTAAAATCAACGTATATCCCAAACCCTAAGCATCGCCTTTAAGCTCCCTCAGCAGCTTCATTACAGGCGTCTTAGCTAATATGTACCCCACCACTAATACAAGCCCTAGAAACACCCAAATAATCACAATCAAACTCCGTTTAGGTGCGGAACGCTTATTAGGCACAGAAACCTCATCAATGACAGAGAAAATTGGTGTGTCTTTATTTAATTTGATTTTATTGTTGTTGTATTCACTGGCCAGAGTCATTAAAATATTCTGCTGTAAGGAATACTCCGACTGTAGTTTTTCGAGTTCGGATAAAAACAAAGCCGTTGAAATATTTTTATTAGAGTCTTTAAATTGAGCAACCCTATTTTGTAAGGCCTCAAATTCACTACGTTTATCATCGTATTGCTCTTTGGAGTAGTCTAAGCGCTCTTTAATTTTATTGGTTCTAAGAGCGATGATTCTTGACTGTAAGTTCTTAGTAACTAAGCTAACCAGTTGCGTACTAATAAAAGCATCTTCATCGGTTGCAATCACTTTGATATAACCTTCTTTACTGTTTATTTCTATAGAGAATTTTGTTTGTAGACTTGTGATCATACTAAAATCTTCTGCGCTTATAAAATTGTAAGCCTCCAAAGCTGGATTTACAACTGCCTCATCCGAACTGTCACTAGAAAACAACCCTATTGTATATTTTTTAATAAAACCAATTAAGTTAAAACCACTTGAATCCTTCGTTAGATAGTCCTTAACGGCAATAGTTGAACCTTCCAAGTTGATTATCGTTTCGTTGAGCAAATGGATAGAAAATTCTTCAGAGTCTGCAATTTTTGGATATAATAGCGGGGAAAGGTAAGAGTCATTGGATGAACCCGCTGAATTCAGGTTAATTCCCACTAGGCCGGCCAAAGACCCCAAGCCTTTAGGTGCAGAAGACATTTGGTCATCAGATGTTTGTGGAACAAATGTGGTCTCGGAAGTATAAATAACAGGGCTTGAGAGTGCTACAATACAGCCTACTATAAAAAATACGGCTACACTCTTAACCACTAACTTTCTTCCGTCCCAAACGGTCTTTAAAAGGGCGATAATATCTATTGAGTCTTCTTCCGAATAGTCCTGTAAATCCGTCTGTTTGTCTTTCATAAAATTATAGTCTTGAAGCTAATAATATAGTTGTGAGTGTCGATGCTACAATTGAAAACACCTTAGTAAAACTATCTAAAAATTTTCCTTCGGTTTTCTCTTTTTCCTCCTTTGTGGTCACTACGATTCTTGAATTTGAATATATTTTTGGATTATGGAAAAAATTAATTTTTTTCGATTTTCCATTGGGCATTACCATATAAGATTTTGAAGCCTTTTTTGTCTTTCCTCCAGAATTTCGTATATATTTCTTGGCTCTATATTTCTCATTCCAAATAAAAGTAGATTGATTTTGCACTGCACCAGTGACTTCAACTTCCCCTTTGTTGGATGCGATAACCAATTGATCCCCATTCACAAATATTTCATCATTAGCATTCACTTCAGATAAATCAATAACAACAACTTCCCCATCTCTTATAAGATAAGAGGCGTCTAAATTTGCGTATTTAGTAAGGCCTTCACAAGCTTGTATAATATATTGAAAACTTGAGCTCCTGAACTCTAAAATTACCGATTGTGGATAGACAACCTCTCCAGTAACTGAAATTCGTTCGGCTTCTAAATAGCCTTTTTGTTTTTTGATAGAAATCAAATCCTTATGATTTAATATAAATCCATTATCTGGAGTGTCTTTTAGACCTAGTAAATAATCTTTATCTATTTGGACGTTAAACTTTTCTATCAACCGTTCATTGACCGGATCTATCATTTGCCTGTTTACAACAGCAACCGTTTGGTCTGCTGAAAACTGAAACCCTCCAACCAATAAAATAACATCTTCTACATACATGTTTTCCTCAAGTGGTATGGAGTCGTTTTGTGTACCATATAGAGATGTCTCAAATGAATTAGAATCGTTATTATTTACAAATCCATAAATAGAAACGAACTTATTGGTTACTTCTGTTACCGATCTTGCGTAAATCACTACAGCATCTTTAGGAGCAAGTAAGACCTCTTTTAGAGATTCAATATCGTTATAATCAAACTTAAATGAGGTGTAATTGCCTGCCTTTATATTGTAACGTTTCAAATCAATTCGTGAACGTAACAAATTTTTCAAAAAGTCAGGACTGTCCACTGCGCTAGCATAAAATATAAAATCATACAAGCTAAAATTTTCTTTCCATGTAATGGTTTGGGCGGTAACTCCATAGCCCCCTATTGAAATAGATTTATCGCCTTGTACTTTATCGTTACTATACACTACTACCCGATCTTGGTCTTTAAGTTTTATCACAATTTCTCCAGAAACGACTTCAGTTAAGACATAGCTGTTAGCAATTTCGATACCATCAAAAATGCTAATCACATCTACTTTATCAAAATAAGCATCAGGCTGAACGCCTTTAGCAGCGTCAAAAATTAATGATTTTAGATCAGAATAAGTCTGCAAAGAATAGACTCCAGGATCATATACATGACCCAAAATCGAAACTTGATCTGTTTCTTTATCTAGGATCTTGAAAAAAGTAATTGTATCACCATCAACAAGGTTAATTTTACTGTCATCAAGAGCTACCGTTAGCAATGTTCTATCTGAAATAATTTCAAGTGTTCGATCTTTGCTGGGTGTGATACGGCTAATGTTAATTTTATTGATTTGGGTGGTTGGTGGTAGGCCTCCTGCAATTTTCAATAAGCTGTTTAAGTCTTCTTCAGGCAAGGTTTCATAAATAGCTGGATTATACAACTCTCCACTTAGTTCAATCGTATTTTTTCGAGCTCCAACAAAAACAATATCATTGTTAGTTAGCCTGATGTCCTGTCTAAGCTCTCCTTTAGTGATATAGTCGTATAAATCAATTGTCTTGTGTAGCTTGTTATTTCTGTAAATTTTAATCTCTCTAAGAGATCCACTGTACTTAACGCCGCCAGCCGCATACAAAGCAGACAAGGCAGATCCAGAAGTATTGAGAACATGTGGCCCAGGCGATTGCACTTGACCAAGAACAACTACTTTAACTGGTCTTAGTTGGGTTAGAGACACGTCCATAAAAGTACGTGCTGGAGTAGTCATTAGTCCGGATAAGTATTTACCTAAAAATAGTTTTAGACGTGATTTTAAAGTTTTAAAAGTCATTCCAGAAGCAAAAAACAAACCATATCCAGTGATATTGATGTTTCCATTTCTATCAACAGTGACATTTTGTTCTAGTGAGTTATCGCCATAGGTAATAATTCTCATTTCGTCACCAGGACTGATAAGGTAGCCTTCGTCGATGTTTCCTAACAAATACTCTTTGTTTAGGTAGGGGTTATTTTTAAAAATAGCATAACCAAAGTAAGTACTTAACGTATCAGCACTCACAGAAACAGGCTCCGGAGCGTCTTTGTTCGTTAATACCTCATGCGCTAACGAATCAGCACTGATTTGTAAATCCGACGTATTTGGATCTTTAAAGCTATCACTCTCGTTTTCATAACCATCTGTGAAATTTGAATTTAAAAACTCATCATAGCTAACGCCTTTTTGACGCGCTAGTGCGCGGGCTTGGCTTTCGCTAATCCCATTTTTCTGAAGGGCATTCTGAACTTGAGATTTGGTCTTAATATTTTGATTTTTCGCGGAATTAAGTAGTTGGTCAAGTTCCGCATTATTAGATTGTGAAAAACCAAAAAAACAAAAGAACGTGAATAGAAAAAATAGTCTCATGATTTTATTTTATGTAATATTAAAACACTTAAAAAAGCTTGTTTAGGTGCTGTTATGATTATAACAAATTTACAACCTTATTTAAAACTTACCAATTTAATTACACTTAAATGGCTGCTTTTTACACGAGAAGACAACACCCAAAAGTAGCTCACTAATGCATGCTAAAGTTAATAAATGAGGGCGTCTCTGTTTAAATCGAATTTATTAAATTAGACTTTCAAACTAAAACCACAATAAAAACGACTTCTGTTAGCCCCGAAACCTTTGGCGCAGAGCTGGATTACAAAATAAATTTCTTATTTTTGAGGTCTATAAAAAACAACCAATGTCTAAACAGAAAGCTATTATCGTTAGCGGGTATTTTAACCCCTTACACAAAGGGCATATAGAATACATAAATGCTGCCAAATCTTTGGCAGACGCCTTGTTTGTTATTGTGAATAATGACCAGCAACGCGCATTGAAAGGCTCTAAAGAGTTTCAAGAAGAAGCGGAACGTCTTTTTATTGTGAGTAACCTGAAAGCAGTTGACCACGCCCTGCTTTCAATTGATTCCGACCGCACGGTTTGCGCTACGATTGCTAAGATTGCAGAAACATACGGCGAAACCTATGCCTTGGCTTTTGCCAATGGCGGCGATCAAGATAACCTATCGATCCCGGAAGCACCTATCTGTGAAAAACTAGGCATCTCTTTGGTAGATGGCTTGGGCGATAAAATTCAGTCAAGCAGTTGGCTATTGAAAAAATGAAAAAGTGCTATCTACAAAAAGCCTTATCTTTAACTCTTGTTTATTACGTTAAATTTCAATCATATGAAGTCTTACAGTTTTAAGTTTTTTTTTTGGGGCCTTCTGTTTAGTGTATTCTTTGGAAGCTTAAACACAATCTCAGCTCAAGTAGAGTTAAAAGTCAACCTGCCGTTGGCAGCCGTTCTGGTGCCTAATCTAGGTATTGAATTTCAAGTGGGCAAAAAAACAAGCTTACAGTTAGATGTGTTGGGCTCTTTTTGGGACTCCATCGATGGGGACCCTCTACTGATAACGCAAACATTTTTGGAGTTTCGATACTACCAAAACAATGACACCTCTGGCTGGTTTGTAGGGGGACACCTTGGGTTTGGAATGTTTACCTTACAAAAACCGTATGATTTTATTATCTACGACTATTACAACAATGGAAGTAACCCAGATCCGGCGGATGGTACTTTCAAATCAGGACGTTCTGGCTTTCACGGCCTCTCGCTAGGCTATAAAAAACGCCTCAGTGACCGCTGGGCCTTAGAAGCTTTTGTTGGAGGAGGCTATACCATGTCGTGGTACAAGGGGTATAACGGGATGGAACGAACCGATGTGGACGAGGACAATTATAGAGACTTTAATGGCAGTGGAGAAGTTGTTTTGTATCGTGGCGGTTTAATGCTTACTTATCAATTACATCCCTACAAAAATAAGCAATAACAAAACCCACCTCCTTGGTCTAAAATAATTAAGGACGGGCTTTTATCGACTTCCAGTCGCGATCAAAATATCAGATATTTCAAAAATCAATTAGTTGGATACCGCAACCTATCAAGTTATTTAACATCTTTTTATGAGATACATCTATTTTATTACATAGTTTCGTAATAGTTAAACCAAAATAGCCAATTCTTGATAATTTATAAATTTAATACTATTCTTTTTTCTTTGTTCGTATTTACTGCGTGTATGTAGTCAAATAAAAATGAACTTTTTCGCTCAAAATTTAAGAGAGGTTTCTGCTAATTTAGTTAAAAATTTTGATACTGTTTTTTTCTAGCTTTCAAAGTGCTATTTTTTGTCATTTTGCGTTTTCTTAATTTTCTTTCGGCTGTTCCAAAATATACTTCTGCTGGAGTTACATTTTTCAAAGATTCATGATAGCGTTCATAATTGTAATACTGAACAAATTCTTTCATTTTTTCTTCTAATTGTCCAGGGCTAAAGTAATTATCAAGTTTTACAATGTTTTTCATTGATCTATGATAACGTTCAATTTTGCCCTGATTTTGAGGATGTAATGGTCTTCCTCTGATATGTTTCATATTTTTCTCTCCGATATAGTCTGCTAACTCGTGTGAGATGTAACAAGACCCATTATCTGACAACAACCTAGGCATTGATTTTTCATTAACTCCAGAAAATGCAATAGCTGCATCGATTGTATTGGTGACATCTTCTGCTCTCATTGTTGAACAAAGCTTCCATGTAACAATGTAACGACTGTAATCATCCAAAATAGTTGATAAATAATACCAACCCCAACCAAATATTTTGAAATAAGTAAAATCAGTTTGCCACATTTGATTCACGGCAGTTGTTTTATCGTGAAAACTATCCGAAGCACTCATTATTCTAAATGAAGGCGATGATATGAATCCATTTTCCTTTAAAATCCGATAGACACTTGACTCGCTGATATAATAGTTGTAATTATCCGTAATATGCCAAGCAACCTCCCTAGAAGATAACTCAGGCTTTTCTAACGCAATTTCAACTACTTTGTCTCTATCGACGATATTTATCTTATTCCACGTCCCAACTCTCTCTGATTTCTTACGAGCTAGACCTTCAAAGCCTTTTTGGGTATATAAATTATACCAATTATAAAAGGTTGTCTTATTGATTTTAAGCTCTTTGAGTGTTCGGTTTATTCCAAGATCAGACTGCTCAACAAGTTGTATCATTTCGTACTTTTCTGATTGACTATAGTGCATATACTTCTCTCTTTTTACTCGTCTCCACGTAAGTTTTTTTTCAGAAACCGAACTTCTAGAGAAAGCTCTGCAACCAACTCTTTTAAAGTACCATTCTCACCTTTGAGTTCGTGAACCTCCGATGTGTTAGCTTCTCGCATCGTATCTCCATTTAGCCTGCGCTTTCCTGCTTCCATGAAATCTTTGGACCATTTGTAGTAATTAGCTTGATGGATGCTTTCTTTTCGACACAATTCTGCAATGGTCGTTTCACCACGCATTCCTTCAATAATAATCCTGATTTTGTCTTCTGAATTGTAAGCTTTTCTTGTCTTACGTTTTAAGTCGCTAATTAAAGCACTGGCACTTTTCTTGTTTTTCATCATTTAAGATTTAAAGGTTTGTAAAAATAATAAAACCTATCTCTTATATTAAAGTGATAATTAGTTCACTTTTTGCTGACGTTATACATGTTAATTATACAAACTCCCGTGTCTTTTAGTTTGTCTTTTATTAATAGTAAAGACTGATTCACTAATTCATCTATGTAATCATTTAAACCCAAGGCACCAATTTGATCTTCTTTTGGAACATTGCGATAATTCTTAATCCCTAAATAATCAGGTGAGAAATACAATAGATCTATTGAATTGTCTTCAATTTTGGTGTATGCTTTTTTATTGTTCATATTGTATATCTCATATTGGTTTGAAATTATAGGACACTTAAGTTGAGTATCTAACTCATTATTTAATTTACTTTCTTCTTTCAGACGTTTAACAATACTATCAGCTCTTGAAACTGACAAAGTACCAAGATCAATTTTATCTATTAATGACTCATTTAATGGATTCGATGGGTCTTTATCAAAGTCATCTATAGTAATGTATTTTCGGAGTTGTACTGAAGATAGATTTAATCCTAATATTTTTGATACCATGGTAAAACGATCCTTTAAATCCTCCTCCTCTAAACCTTCTATTAGTTCCCTCTTTTTTCCTTGTGAACTTCCCAGTTCATCCAAAACACATCTAATGGACAAAACTATTTCAAGAGCAGTTCTGTCTTCAGTAGAATTTGATAGAATTGATTCTAACTTTACG
This sequence comes from Urechidicola croceus, assembly GCA_905181865.1. Lineage (GTDB taxonomy): Bacteria > Bacteroidota > Bacteroidia > Flavobacteriales > Flavobacteriaceae > Urechidicola > Urechidicola croceus_A. The sequence continues at coordinate 465,211 of CAJIZG010000004.1, read as the reverse complement.
TTTGATGTGTCAACAACTACTATTGGAACTTTTTTAATTCCCAATGACTGAGCTGCCATCCAACGTCTATACCCGTCGATTATTTGATATTCATCTTCAAAACCAACAACTTTAATTGGGTCTTTAAAACTAAATAGTTTTAAAGATGCTTCCATCGATGAATGGTCTACGTTTACTTTCATGGCAATTATACTGTCATGGACACTTAATTTTAATGGTGAAATTTCTGTTTTCATTATATGTTAATTTATTTATGTGACATAGTTTTAGAGTAAAAAAATTATAAGCTACCTTCTCTTAATCTTCTTGCGATTGTTTGTCTCATTTTTATAGTAGCATCTCTTTTAGCTTGTTTATTTTGGGTATCAAAATTATAATTATCCGCACGTCCCAAGTGAATTTTCACTTCTTTTCTTTTACCACCTGTTAATGGAAAAAATGTTTTAGCAGTAAAATATTCAATTTCAGTTTTTTTGTCCTTTGTCCTCGCAACATGAATGGTAGGGTTCATTAATACCTGATGCTGCTCGAAATCTTTTACTAATTCATCTAATTGACTGAAAACCTCTTTTTTTTCATCCAAATATGATAAAACCTTATGCAATTTATCTTCAAGTTCGTCAAAATCAGATTTAGAACCTGCTCTAAGATGGTCCAGTTTTTGGACACCATCTTTCATCTTAACCTCTGTCTCAATAAACTTTTTTGACTTATCGATTTTAAATAAATCAATAAGACTTTTGTAATCGAGATTTACGAATTTTGAATGTTTCATAGGGCAAATATATAAAATGACATATACTTGTCCAAATATTTTTATATTTTTTTTTACTTCCTAAAGAATTTTAGGAGGTTAATCAACATTTTTTTAATAAAAGTTGTCTGACATATTTTTAATTTTATGATATTTATTATTTAAACAATAAGATGAAAGAGAATAAATCAAAACGAGTAATCGTTCGAATAACCGAAAATCAATTAAAAAATTTGATGGATTGCGTCATAGACGAACAAACAACGGTTTCGGATCTAATCAGGGAGTCCGTAATTGATAAACTTAAAAAACTAAAAGACGATGCTAAAAGGAAAGGATAATTTGGACTACGAATATTTTAATCGTTATATGATTAATTGTGGATTCGTTAATCCAACAGACATGAAGTTATTAAAGGATTTCTGTAAAGAAAAATTAAATCTTCTACCCGAACACGAATTAGACGCTAAAAAGTTGATTCTGTTGAATGAATTTGGACTTTTTTGTCGTAAAAAATTTGACAGTTAAAAGACACAAAGCACCCACAGGAATAATTACTAATTCTTGATTGAAACCCTTGGATCCATAAATTTGATTAATGTATTACACTAAATATGATTGCTGTAATTAGTGGGGGTATGGTCCCCTTTGTGGAATAAGGACCATTTTTAATTATTTTTCAAATACAGTTTTGTAAGTGTTTTCCCCATAGTATTACAAATAATTTCTTGCGGGTGATTCTCATATCCATAATGTTCTAATTGTTTTTGATACAGATTATTTTTGGTGTGGGAGGTAATTAAATAATAGTGAAAAAATTCATGCACAACTGTTTTAATCATATCTATACGTAATACATTGTTTGACCGGTATATTATAATAGTATTGGTATCAAAACAATATTCTCCTTTAAATTTTGAATTAGTTTCCACTAAAGTTATTAATGGTTTTTGTTTCCGAATTGGATACAACTGCAGGCACCAATCTAACACATCATTTGAGAGTTCTCTTTGCCAATCGTCGACATCACCTTTCAAAAATATAATCAGTTTATAAATTACATTTAATATGAGTAATCCCCCAACAACAATGAAGTAGATCGTGAAAAAGGTATCCATTACAGCAATTTCTTAACTTTTAAAATTGTGTTTGTAGATTTATTAGTGATAGCTGCTATATTTCGGATGGAAATATTCCTTTTAATAAGTTTAACTACATCCGAATGTCTTTCAAGAATTGTATCATCACTATCTGTATTTCCTTTTTTTCTTCCAACGCTTTTGGAACCATATTTCTTAATGTGGTTTCTGTATCCTGATTGTAATCTCGATAGCGTCATCTTACTTTCCATACTTGCAACCGCAAACAATATTTGGACCATGAACATGGATAGGTTATTAGGAGTCTTATCGTCATTTAATGTTTCTAAGTTGAAATTCTTAATATAGATTCCAACTTTTAAATCATGTAGGATTTGAATATTTTGAAGGGAATTAAGAACTGATCTTCCAATTCGACTAAGTTCCCAAACTAACACCTTATCAATTTCATTAGTTTTAATATCTTCTAACATTTTAGAAAAAATTGGTCTTAGTTCATTCTTTTTAAATCCACTAACCTTTTCCTCATAAACTTCGACAATATTATATCCCATTCGACTGGCATATTGTTTTAATTCTGTGGTTTGTCTTTGAGTGTCTTGTCGCTCTGACTCAGAACTAACTCTTGAGTAAATAACTGCGTTTATCATAGTGCCTCATTTTAATCATTATAATCCTTTGGGTTTCTATGAGGCTATAATACAGCGGATTATCGGGGTACCGGAATAATAAATGCTAAATTTTTGCTACAATAATTGTTTTGAGACACTTTTTGTGTGCGGATAATAATTCATGAAGGATCACCGTCACAGTGGTGATCAGAATTATTGTTACTCGCACATTGATTTTGAATGTGGGGTCCCCCTCCCTGCAGGAACTCCTGCCGGACATCCTGCCTTAATATATACATATATATGAATCAAAATACCCTCTCAGAGTCGCGAGAAAAATATTTTCAGAAAAAATTGATCAGGGGGTGTATCTCACTAAAAGTAAAAATAAATTTTTTTCAATTTTCTCTAAAAAAATCAGTTTTACTCCTGCAGTAGTTTTTCCAGAATTTTGACCATAGGGTAGGTATCTAACTTACAATAGTCTATATGTTGAAATACCCTTGATCAACAATATGTTTGGTTCGATCTTCTCCCCGATCTCTAATATATTTTAGAAATTCTCGTTCCGATTTATGACCAGAAATATGCATGATGAATAAAGATGGCATTCCTTTTTTATACTTATTGGTACAGAAACTTCTTCGACCAGTGTGTGTTTCAATCATCTCCCATTTGAGTTTGTTTCTCTTCACTAACTTCCCTCCTTTAGTAATTTCTGTTTTTATAACCTCATTAAATCCTAATACCCTTCCCACAATCTTAATATTTTCATTTATATCGGTATCATAAAGGTATGGTGGGGGTTGATTATTGTATCGTGCCATAATCTCTCGTATCTCCAATGTTATCGGACAATCTACAATGTTCTTGGTCTTACTTTGTTTGATTCTAAAACACTCTAATCCATCAATATCAACAATGTTGTCTAATGTAATTGAATTATAGTCACTCACCCTCTGACCAGTGTAACACCCCATAAGGAATTTATCTCGGGACAACTCCAATCTCTTGTTATAAGACAGATCCAATTTCAACATTTTTTCAATTTCAGAATCGTTTAAATAAATTTTGGTGGTTTCCTCTGTTGACACTTTAAAATATTTTAAAGGTGGATTCAATATAAGACCTTGGTTCTTGGCTTCAATCACAAACATTTTAAGGTTTTTAAAGTGTTTTGACACTGTGTTTAAAGCAAGATTCTCTTTAGTCTCTAAAAATCCTCTGAAATCATCTAAAAAGGATTTGTTAAACGAACTAAAATCAACTGTAACTTTTCTTATTCGTGCATATTTCTTCAATTTTGTTAATGTTCCTTTATACAAAGTAAATGTTGGTTTCTCTATTCTATCTTTCTTTTGGTTGAGATAGTTTTCTGAGAACTTAAAAAAATCAACAGGAACTATTTCTTCTTTTTCAACTGGAACTAATTTCCCTGAAATTATATCAAGAGTTTCCTTTATTAATTCTTTTGTGATTGGTATTTCTTCATCAACAAATCGACTGTATTGATTCATTAATTCTGTGTCCAACTTGTTCAAGTAATTATTTACAGTGTGAGAATTAATAACCCTTGATTTGTTGGTTTTAATGCGTTGTTTTTGGTAGTCCCAATCTGCATAAGAAACAGAATATCCTGTAGAATAACTAACCCTTTTATCTGCACCTCCAAAGGAGAACCACAATACAATTAAACTTTCTTGGCATCTATTTTCTAATAGATACTTTTTTGAATGTTTCAAACTAAACCGAACGGCCGACTTTGTTGACCTTAAAACCTTAAACATATTTTTTAAATTTAATGACTAAGGCTAAGATATGGCGAGAATACCGGTTGCTCGAGAGGTTGCTCCGCAGGTTTAAATCCTTGTTATTTCGTTTGATTTCTCTATACTATTTTATCATGATTTAGTCATTATACTATTGACTTTCATTGACTTATATAAAAACGAATAAAATGAAGTAAAACCTAAAACTTCCTGGAGGTACCACAACTAAAAATTGTAAACCCTTGAACATCTTTATGATTTCAAGGGTTTTTTAATTCCTGCTATTTTACTTATTTATAGTTTTCTAACCTTCATTTTTTACAAATTCCACTAATGGGTCAATTTAAACAGGGTGCTCTATTTTTACTCGCAAAATTATTCGGAAAGTAATTCTCTGTGTATAAAACAAACATGTCTGAGGCTGGTTTATAACGCCATTGAAATCGCGCATTTAGATGCATATTTTCCGCGAGATTATTATACTGATAATGACCGGTAAAGAATACTTTATCAGCAAGAGTAACATCTGTTTTTGGCCAAATTAGAAACAATTCTTCTTTTCCATATTCTGCTGAAAATACCAATTTATTATAATCAAAATGCATAGCAACATGCACATAGGGTTGAAACCTTAAATTCAATTGACCTGATAAATTTAAATTTATACCATTGCACAATCCTCTCTAAGCAGAACCAAGCAAATAGATAAATTTTATATTGGAATCACTTTGATAAGATGTATAGATTGTGTTCCAAATAAATCCCTCCCCTTCTAAATACCGCTTATTAGCATCCTTATTTATCGGATTAAAATCAAATATTAAACGCTAAAAAATATTCATGTATTCTAGTTATAATACTGATAAATTTTGAATGGAATTGCCATTTCAACAATCCATTTATCCTCATATCTTACTGCCTCAGAAAACCATTTATTATCCCAATAGGTATTAAAGATACTGTTTCCAAAGCCTCCATTTATAACCGTACCTTCTCTTTGCGCATCTCAAGGCGTCACATTCAAAAAATAGCCATTCAACTTGTCATTGTACGGACTAAAAATAATCGAAATATGATCATTTAGTCAATACTTAAAATATCTTCTTAGCGTACTTACAATATCTGGTGTTTCATCATCGTAACAAACAAACGATACATATAAGAATTCATCATTAAGAGTCAAGCAAGCTTCTGTTTGAAAAGGTGAAGGCAAACTATCTGTTGGATAATTTTCGCACCAATTATCCGTTACATCAGTATCTTCCCAGCTTTGTTCATTTAATATATCATCCAACTTTATTTTATCCTTCGCTTTTTTTATTTTTAATTCAGATCCTTAGTAAGTTCTGGGATTGAACAACGATACCACTCAAAATCAAATATATAATCACAAAATACTTTATCATTTTTACTACAGCTTAAAATTAAAACTATAGAATACATCTGCTATAGAATACAGTGCTATACATTTCTAAAAAGCAATTTAGTTAAATCATTCATCTAAAAACTCCATTCGAGGAAATTATTCTATTCAAGGTAGTATCAAACGAATTTTTTATTAATTTAGTTGCTACTGAATTAAATACCCTATGAAAATTGTAGTACTAGACGGATATACCTTAAATCCAGGAGACCTAAGTTGGGAGGAACTTAAAAAATTTGGCGATCTTGACGTTTATGATAGGACTCCACCCGATAAAGTGATAGAAAGAGCCAGTGGAGCGTCTATACTATTCACTAACAAAACTCCAGTTGGGGAAGAAATAATTAATCAACTTCCTACCTTAAAATATATTGGAGTTTTAGCAACAGGATACAATGTAATAGCCATAGAATATGCTAAAGCAAAAGGAATTAAAGTAACCAATGTACCTGGATATGGAACCACATCTGTTGTGCAGCATACGTTCGCTTTACTTTTAGAATTATGCCATCGGGTACAAAATCATAGCGATACAGTTTATTCAGGTACATGGTCTGAATCACCAGACTTTTGTTATTGGGAAACTCCTCAAGTCGAATTGTTTGGTAAAAAATTGGGTATTATTGGCTTCGGAAACATTGGCGAACAAGTTGCTGATATTGCTTCAGCATTCGGAATGAATATTCTTGCAACAAGCAGAACTCATAGTGACCAACGCCATAGAAAAAACTTTCAATGGGCAACAGTTTCAGAAGTGTTAACCAACTCCGATATCGTAAGTATTCATTGCCCTCTATTCGCTGAAACAAAAGGACTTATCAATCAAGAGAGTTTACAACTTATGAAAAAGTCATCCTTTTTAATAAATACTTCAAGAGGTCCAATTATTGTTGAAAAAGACTTAGCAGATGCTTTAAACAATAATCGTATTGCCGGAGCAGCAGTTGATGTTTTATCCGAAGAACCTCCGGCGTTAGATAATCCGCTATTCCATGCCAAGAATTGCATTATTACGCCACATATTGCGTGGGCAACTAAAGCAGCTCGAAGCCGTCTTATGGACATTTCGATTAAAAACCTTTCCTCCTATTTAAACGGAAATCCAATGAATGTGGTCAATAATTAATTTTAAAATAATTGTATCAAACAGAAAATACTTTTTAGCGTACTAATACTTTTAGCTTTCACCGTACATGCACAATATACATCCACTGGGACTATTGAAAGAATGGATCCTGCCATTGATAAAATTATTTTGACCGATTCCAAAATTGAAATAATTGCTGAAGGCTTTGAGTGGTGTGAAGGTCCTTTATGGCTTGAAAATGAAAAAATACTACTATTTTCCGACATACCTAGAAATACTATTTATAAATGGTCTGAAAAAAATAGTGCTGAATTTTATTTAAAACCTTCCGGTTATACTGGAAATGTGGAAAGAGGGGGAGAAACTGGATCAAATGGCCTTCTTTTAGACATGAATGGATCCCTAATATTATGTCAGCATGGCGACAGACAAATAGCAAAAATGCGAAGTCCAATTAGCCAACCCAGGGCACGGTTTACACCTATTGCTAAATATTTTAAAGGTAAAAAATTTAACAGTCCCAACGATGCAACTTATAATAGTAAACAAGAACTGTATTTTACAGATCCTCCCTATGGGCTCGAAAAAGGAATGGATGATTCCTCCAAAGAAATCGCTTTTCAAGGAGTTTATAAAATAGACCCTTATGGTAACGTAAAACTAATGATAGATTCTATCACAAGACCCAATGGCATCGCTTTTTTTCCAAAAGAAAAACAATTAATTATTGCCAATTCAGATCCATCCAAACCAAATTGGTATATCTATAACGTTAAAGATGATGGATCCCTTTTCAATGGGAAAATATTTTACAGCGCAATTGGAATTGACAAAAAACAAAAGGGGTTGCCAGATGGACTAAAAATTGATAGCAAAGGAAATGTTTTCGCAACCGGACCTGGCGGTGTATGGATTTTTGATAAATCTGGAAAACAATTAGGGAAAATAAAATTAGCGGAGGCAAGTT
>CAJIZG010000004.1:0-452500 GCA_905181865.1 Urechidicola croceus | reverse complement strand
GACACCTCACGGCACGAGCTGACGACAACCATGCAGCACCTTGTAAGTAGTCCGAAGAAAGATCTATCTCTAAATCATGCAACTTACATTTAAGCCCTGGTAAGGTTCCTCGCGTATCATCGAATTAAACCACATGCTCCACCGCTTGTGCGGGCCCCCGTCAATTCCTTTGAGTTTCAATCTTGCGATCGTACTCCCCAGGTGGGACACTTATCACTTTCGCTTAGTCACTGAAATAATCCAACAACTAGTGTCCATCGTTTACGGCGTGGACTACCAGGGTATCTAATCCTGTTCGCTCCCCACGCTTTCGTCCATTAGCGTCAGTATATAAGTAGTAGACTGCCTTCGCAATCGGTATTCTATGTAATATCTATGCATTTCACCGCTACACTACATATTCTATCTACTTCCTTATAACTCAAGACTACCAGTATCAAAGGCAGTTCCACAGTTAAGCTGTGGGATTTCACCTCTGACTTAATAATCCGCCTACGGACCCTTTAAACCCAATGATTCCGGATAACGCTTGCACCCTCCGTATTACCGCGGCTGCTGGCACGGAGTTAGCCGGTGCTTATTCTTACAGTACCGTCAACTTTCCACACGTGAAAAGATTTCTTCCTGTATAAAAGCAGTTTACAACCCATAGGGCCGTCTTCCTGCACGCGGCATGGCTGGATCAGAGTCGCCTCCATTGTCCAATATTCCTCACTGCTGCCTCCCGTAGGAGTCTGGTCCGTGTCTCAGTACCAGTGTGGGGGATCTCCCTCTCAGGACCCCTATTTATCGTAGTCTTGGTAAGCCGTTACCTTACCAACTAACTAATAAAACGCATGCCCATCTTTTACCGCCGAAACTTTAATCATAAACCAATGCCAGTCTATAATATTATGGGGTATTAATCAGAATTTCTTCTGGCTATCCCCCAGTAAAAGGTAGGTTGCATACGCGTTACTCACCCGTGCGCCGGTCGCCATCTGGTACAAGTACCAATGCTGCCCCTCGACTTGCATGTGTTAAGCCTGCCGCTAGCGTTCATCCTGAGCCAGGATCAAACTCTTCATTGTATAAATCTTATATAATTTATAATGTGAATAGTCTCAAAAAAATTCGGCGTTCTTTCCTAAAAAAAAACATCCATGTTTCTTACTCAATTTACGCTGTCAATTTCAATATTTTCAATGAACTTCTTATTCTATTCTTTTCCTAAGCGGGTGCAAATATAAATACTATTTCTATACTCGCAAATTAAAAATGAAGTTTTTTGTAAACTTTATTCCCAACACCTTTCCTAGTAATTTAATGAACTCTCTAACTCAATATACATACCTGCGTTAGCGGGTGCAAATGTACAAGGTATTTCCTTTCATACAATGTTTATTTACAGAAAATTGTAATTTGTTTTAAAATAAATTATAACATACTGTAAATCAACAGATAGCTTTTGAAAAAAATTGAAATTTTTATCTAATACTGTAGTTTTACCGCCTTGAAGTTTTCTTTCATTCCTCCGCAAACGTCACATACATATTCCATAGGTAAACTTTTGAACGAAGTACCAACCTCTATATCAGACCCTTCGTTACCTAAATTCTGATCATAGATTGTTAAGCAATCTTGACATTGAAATACTTCTAATTCTTGTGGTATTTTTTTGTTGTTTTCTGAATCTTCATCTTCAATAACTTCATTTCCGAATTGATCAAAATACATTTTACTCAACTCCATAAGCAATCCAGATAATTCTATCTTATCTACATCTTGAGCATATACATTGTATTTCTGACTGTTAGGGTTAAAATTCTCACTATAGAGAACATTATAGGTTGCACGCACTTGATACTCTTTAACTAAATTAGGAACATTATTTTTTTCAATAACAATGGATGCGAAATAAATATTAGATGTATCTCTATTTGCCAAAGCAAAAGTCAATCCATAGGTACTCATATCGTTCTGATCAAAATTACGCACCAAATACTGCTTTAATTGTAGCGCCTCTTCATCATGAACTGGTAAATGCCAATTTAATTCTAACAACGAATGACGAATATTGATACCTGATTTACCCAATAACTTTTCAAGCATTAACTTACTTTCCTTTGGAATTCCTTTTACTATAAAAGACTTCCAAGGTGTAATACATATTTTACCTATTCTATTTTCTAAACAGAAATCGCAAAATTCTCTTAAAAATTTCAGGTAATACCTGTTATTCCTCCAATATAAACCCAACCAATATTGATTAATTCCCATCTTATTCATTCCTTCATAATAAGGGAACGGCTTAAAAGGCACTTTTAATTTGGTCTCAATAGTTCTTGAGTTTGTTTCTATACGATCGTTGATCAGCATAAATAACTCATCAACATCATCTGCATCAGAATATATCTCTTCGATTATCTCTACAACTTTTACAATATCCCAACTATATATTAGGACCGGATAATATACTGCTTCTTTCCAATGCGGTAATCTTAAATTTAGATACCAATAATCTTCGTGGTTTGACGCTATAAAATTAACCTGACCACTAAACAATGGAACCAATTGCTGTTTTGGATCCACAATATTAATTTTAAGCAACGGACTAAATTTAAAACTCTCCATTATATATAAGTAGGTTGCACTACTCAACCATGTCGTTGACGGAAATATATCTGAAGACACGTATGAACTCACGATATTTTGATACTTTATATCTGAAACAACACTCGCTCCTAATTTTGTATCATCGGGGTTTAACTCCAAATTATCGGCATGCGTAGGAAAAATAATATCTTGACGCGATCCAAAATGCAATGCGTCTAAACCTAAAGACTCCGCATAAATAACGATCTGTTTCAATTCACTGGGAGATAAGATACCTCCCTTAATGAACATTCTTTTTAAATTTTTCATTGTCTCGTTTTAGGCGTTTACCAATCTTTTTTGTGAGTTCAACAATAATATATCTTTAACTTCCGGCTTACAACTTCCGCACCCTAAACCAGCACCAGTAGATTTACAGAGATCTACTAAATTAGTACAACCTCCATCAATGACTTCTTTTAAATTACCAACTCCGACTTGACTGCAAGAACATACCAATTTTCCCTTAACCGGAACAGATGGAATATTTGACCTTAAAATCTCTTCTCTTTTATCTGCCAATTCAATTTCGTCTTCAATGAGCGTTTTAAATTCAGCAAAATCACTTTTATCTCCCATCAATACGGCACCAATTAAGCGATCGTCTTTTATGATACATCTCTTATAGTAGCGCCGATTCATATCCATAAAGATTACCTCTTCATAAGAAGCATCTTTTTCAGAAAACTGAACCGTACCAACACTGCATAAATCCAAATCCTCAAACTTCAATATGTTCATTAAAACAGAACCTCTATAGATACTGCTTAAATCACCAAGAATATATTTTACAGCAACATCGGCTTGCTGCTCTGCAGCTGATGTAATTCCGTACAAGAAGTTATTGAATTCTGCGATTTCTCCCAACGCAAATATTGAAGGGTCGCTAGTTTGTAAATGCTGATTGACACTTACACCTCTTCTACAATCTAATTTTGCTCCTCGTGCAATTTCAATATTAGGAATGGTACCTATTGCATAAACAACGGCATTTCCATAAATAGTCTTACCTGTCTTTAAGGTTAACGCTAGTGTATTTGGATCGTTCGCATCTTCAAAAACGGTACTTACTTCATTATCAAAATAAATTTGGATTCCGCGTTCTTTAACATCTTCTGCCAATAATCTGCTTGCAATCAAATCTAATTGACGCTCCATTAGTCTAGAAGCTCTTTGGACAATTGTAATTTGAATATTCTTCTTATTTAGAGTTGCTGCCAATTCTAAACCCAATAGACCTCCTCCTATAATAATAACGTGCTGCTCTTTTTCTGGAAGACACGTATTGTCAAGGTGCCCTTTTAATCTTTCTGCATCGACTCTAGTCCTCAGTGTAAACCTTCCTGGCATCTCGAGTTGCGCATTATTAGGAACAAAAGCCCGACTACCGGTTGCCATAATGAGTAAATCATAAGAATGCTCTTTATTATTATTATCTATAATTACTTTATTTACCTTGTCTATATGTTTAATATAAACACCTGTATGAAGCGCTACTTTTAATTTTTCAACTTCTCCTTTCTTTAACTTCTCTAATTGCTCCCACTCCAACTCATCACTAACATATTCTGGAAGCAACACCCTATTATAAAAAGGATCTTTCTCTTTAGAGAAAACTAAAATCTCATCATCTTCATTTCTATCTCTATAACTTTGAACGAATCTATATGCGGCAGCACCAGCGCCAACGACGCAAACTTTTTGTACTTTCTTCTTAAATCTCGTAACCTCTACGGCACTATATTTAAAATCTGGCTCTTTTGAAACTGGATCTACTAAGTTATTGGTTAGATTATTTGCTCTACCAAAATCATTGTCTAATATTTTACCCCAATGCATAGGCATAAAAACAACACCTCGTCTAATATCATACCCAAGTTTTACTTGAACACGAACCTCTCCCCTTTTGCTTTTAACGATCGCGACATCGCCTTCTTTAATATTTCTCTCAAAAGCATCGACACTATTAATTTCTAAATAAGGTGAAGGAATATGAGTATCTAATCTATTTACTTTTCCTGTTCTCGTTCTTGTATGCCATTGATCTCTAACCCTCCCCGTTGTCAATATCAAAGGAAACTCTTGTGATGTTTTCTCTGATTCGTTCAATATTTTTGAAGGCACATTAAATGAGGCTTTACCATTTGCAGTATGGTATTTATTATCGGTAAACAATCTAGTCGTACCCTTATGATCTTCTGTTGGAACCGGCCATTGCATGCTTCCCTCATTTTTTAACCGATCATATGAAAGTCCAGAAATATCAATATTTGTACCTTTGGTTAGTAAACAATGCTCATCAAAAATTTCACTTGCATTTTCATAATCAAAACCTTGAAAATCCATTTTTTTTGCAAACATCTTGAATATATCTGCATCTGGTAATGCTTCTCCTGGAGGCTCAACTCCTTTTTCTAAATAACTAATCCTCCGTTCAGAATTTGTCATTGTACCTTCTTTTTCTAACCATCCTGCTGCAGGTAATAACAAATCAGCATATTTGGTTGTTTCAGAATTATGCGAAATATCTTGAACGATTACAAAATTTGCTTTTTCAAGAGCAGCTTCAATTTTATGTGAATCTGGCAAGCTCACAACTGGATTTGTACAAACAATCCAAATCGCTTTTAATTTCCCTGAATTCAATCCGTCAAACATTTCTGTTGCGGTTAGACCTGGACTTCCAGAAATCTCCTTACCACCCCAAAAATTTGATACTTCTTTTCTGTGATCTGGATTCCCCAAATCTTTATGAGCGGCTAATAAATTTGCCATTCCTCCAACTTCACGACCACCCATTGCATTAGGCTGACCTGTCAATGAAAAGGGACCTGCTCCAGGTTTACCAATCTGACCTGTTAAAAGCGATAAATTTATAAGCGATACATTTTTATCAACTCCTATTACACTTTGATTAAGACCCATTGTCCACATGGACAAAAAGCCCATCGAGACACCAATATATTGGGCTGCCTTTTTAATATCATTTACCGAAACACCGCAAATAGCTGCAGCCTTGCTCAATGAGGTTTCAAAAACCAACGCTCTAATTGCTTCGTAATTAGAGGTGTAATTCTTTATAAATTTCTTGTCTATTTTATTTTTTTCTATAAGCCTCCGTGCTATCGCATTATAAAGCACAACATCTGTACCTGGAATAATTTGCAAGTGTAAATCTGCAATTGCACAAGATTGTGTTTTTCGAGGGTCTACAACGATAATTTTTACATTTGGATTTTCCTCTTTATGTTTTTCCAATCTTCTAAACAATATAGGATGACACCAAGCAGGATTCGCACCCGCAATCATAAAACAATCTGCTAATTCAATATCTTCATACGCAATAGGAACAGAATCTTCACCAACAGTTTTCTTATACCCAGCAACGGCAGAACTCATGCACAAACGAGAGTTTGTATCAATATTATTCGTTCCTATAAAGCCTTTCGCTAATTTATTGATTATATAATACTCTTCTGTAAGACATTGACCCGACACATAAAACCCAACACTATCTGGACCATGATTTTTAATAATAGATTTAAAAACTGCTGCTGCCCGCTCCATAGCGCTGTCCCAAGTAACATCAGCCATTGGATGGTTTCTTGACCAACGCATTTGAGGTTTTAAAATTCGATCAGAAGTATTTTGAACTACGTAATTTAAATTCATACCCTTAGAACAAAGCATCCCTTTATTTACCGGGTAATCTGGATCTCCAATTACTTTCAAATTTCCTTTAGGATCTTTATTTACTATTATACCGCAACCAACTCCACAATAAGAGCAAATTGTTTTATAAGATTTATTTGATGACATACGTATTCATTTTGTATTTACAAAAATACAGAATTACGTATTAATACGTAGATTTTTTATAGTAAAAAATACTGCTTAATTTTGTGGGATTCCTAGTTTTGGAATCTTTAACTGCCGAATAAACAAATAAAAGTGTACACTATTAGTTGAGATTGTAATTTGTAGCCAAAGAAGAAAGTTCCATCAAATTCTTTACATTCATTTTTTTCATAAGGTTAAAACGATGTGTTTCAACAGTTCTTTTGCTGTTTTGAAGGTTTTCTGCAATCTCTGTATTTGTTTTGCCTTTAAGAACCAAAGATAGAATTTGCCTCTCTTTTTTAGTAAGCCCAAAAGGGTCTGACTCTTTTACCACATTCTCAACCACCTTTTGCCCACCTGAACTTCGAAGGAAATTAGATACGATGACATTAGAAATGTCTCCACTAAAATATTTACCCCCATTATACACTGCATGAATGGCTTTTATAAATTCTTTTTTGTCTGTATCTTTCAAAAGATAACCACTTGCGCCTGCATTAATTGACTGAATGATATAATCTTCAGAATCGTGCATAGAGAGCACTATAGCCTTTGTTGTTGATTTATAACTCTTCAATTTTCCAACAGCTTCAATACCATTCATTTCTGGCATTCGAACATCAATAATTAACAAATCTGGATTCAAATCTTTTACAATTTCTAAAGCCTCTAACCCATTAGCCCCTTCAGCAACAACTTCTAAATCTGTCTCTTCTTCTAACAAAGACTTAATGCCGTTTCTAACCAATTTATGATCGTCTACCAGTGCTATTCTAATTTGATTATTCAATTTATATTTATTTAAGTAGTTAAAACAAATGTACGTATTTATACTTGTTTTTTTAAATAAAAAAAGTACCCTTAAAAAAGAGCACCTTTTTTAAAATTTAACCAATATTCTTAAAGAAATTTAGGTTTTATGACGAGCATTAACCAGGCCCAATTTTGAGAACCTGTAGCTAAAGTTTTATCCAATCCTTTTAACTCATACATGCCGTCTGACTCAAACATTTGAGAGTAACCTGCTTTTATAGCGAATCCATTGAAACTTTTAGCGTAAACCAAATCCAACTCTGTACCTAATACTTTTTCACCGCTTGGTAATTCTTTTTCACCAGAGAAGTTTAAGACTTTTACTAACAAACTTGACTTTTCTCCCAATTTAAAATTAGCACTTGCATGGATATCGAATAAACCAATTGAGTTCGCATGATTACCGACGTAGAAATAATCCATAAATCCGTTAAACTTATGATTGGTTCCATATAGAGGAAAGAATGCTCCTGTCGATCCAGCATCCGCATCATTACCACTAATAATCTCTGTACCAAATCCTAAACTAATTTTATCAGAAATTTTATAGTTTAATTCCAAACCTGCCAAATAAGCGCCTTCTACAGTAACTTCTCCCTGACGATCACCAGTTTGAATATAAAGATTAGCTGCTGCTCCAAACTTACCTTTAGCATATTTTAAATGTGTTCCGAGGGTTTGAAGGTTACTTATCCCATCTTGAGTTACACCATCAACTTCATATTCTTGAAATCCGTTATTCATAATCAATAAACTTCCTGTTAAATTATTCCAAGATTTCTCTAAATGTCCATATTGCATTGTTTTATAAGAAAAGAACCCCGTTGTATTATATCCGTTTCCAACTGATTGAAATCCTGAAACATTGTCATAATCTTGATTAAAAGCCAATCCTAAGTCAAAAGAAACTTTCTCTTTTTTATACTTTACCAAAATAGCATCATGATTACGAGCTTGCTGCGCCCAGTCTAATCCACCCATAATTCTTTGATCGTCATAGACAAGTGTTTGTCTACCTATTTTTGTTGACCATTGTTCGCTTAATTTTAAACGTGCCCAAGCCTGAAAAACAGAAAAAGAATTATTTAAGTCCTTTGAAAGAATCTGTCTATTTTCTCCCCAAACCATAACATCTTGTAAGCTCATATAGAATGTGTATCCCGCTGCTTTATATCCAAAATTCAATCTTCCACGTGTTGAAATACCAATTCCTGGTTCTGCATCGTCTGCGATTAAACTCCCGAAACCATTTCTATATTCTGTTCTTGGCCTAAACTCAGCATCTGCTGTAAATTGAGCCATCGATACTGCCGAAACAAATAAGGCTGCTGCAAATAATGTGATTTTTATTTTCATCTTTTCTAATTTTAGTTAAAATTTGTTTTTGTTTTAATGTTCTAGAAAGTCTATTAGGTGCTTTCTGTATTTATAATAATCGGGATGATCTATAACTGATTTTCGAGTTCTTGGTCGCTCAAAATCAATTGACAATACATCCCCTATTTTTGCCCTTGGACCACTTGTCATCATCACAACTCTGTCGGCTAAAAAAATAGCCTCATCAACATCGTGGGTAATCATAACTGCAGTGATTTTTTCTTTATTCCATATTTCGATAAGTACATCTTGTAGTTCTCCTCTTGTCAAAGAATCAAGCATTCCAAAAGGTTCATCAAGCAACAATACTTTTGGTTTTATAGCAAATGCCCTGGCGATTCCAACGCGCTGCTGCATTCCTTGAGACAGCTCGCTTGCTCTTTTATTAAAAGATCCATCTAGGCCAACTTTACACAAATAGTATTTACAGATATCGTCTTTTTGCTTCTTTGTAGCATGCGGAAACACCTTTTTTACACCTAGCATTACATTTTCTAATGTTGTTAGCCAAGGCATTAAACTAGGAGATTGAAAAATTACCCCTCTATCTGGACCTGGACCTTTTATTGAAGATCCTAAAACTGATATCTTACCGCCAGAAATTGGATTTAATCCGGCTATCATTGAAAGCATCGTTGTTTTACCACAACCCGAGTGACCAATTATGGTCATAAACTCCTCTTTTTTTACCTGCAGGTTTAGGTTCTCTAGCACCACATAATCTCCGGTTAGTGTTGGATAGACTTTTTTCAAATCACGCAAATCCAACATTACCTCTGATGGCGAAAATATTTCCTGCCTTTTAATTGTTTCTGTAATCATCTTTAAAAAATTTATCTTTTAAAATCCCATCTTAAATCCTTTGGCTCCAACTCTGGTAATTCATAAATAACATCTGAGTTTGCTGCTCTCTCAGATCCGATATCCATTAAATATTCAATAATGCTATTGCGCGTTTTCATAAATTCTGGGTTGTCATTTAGAGCCGTTTTATCTCTTGGTCTTTCAATATCAATTCTAAATTCTGGACCCAAAGTGGCGTTTGGACCTGGTCGCAATGGAATAATCCGATCTGCCATATAAATCCCTTCATCAACATCATTGGTGATTAACAAAGCTGTACGTCTACTTTTATTCCAAATATTTAAGATTTCGTCTTGTAGGTTCCCTCTTGTTAAAGCATCCAATGCGCCTAAAGGCTCATCCATAATTATCATTTCTGGATTCATCGCTAAAGATCTAGCCACCGCTACCCGTTGTTTCATTCCTCCAGATAATTCTTTCGGACGTTTATTGAGAGCCCGTGTAAGATTTACCATTTCTATATATTCTCTTACAAGAGTATCTCTAAACCTTTTACCTTCTTTTGGAAACGCCTCCTTAACAGCAATTGCGACATTTTGATAAACAGTTAACCAAGGTAATAATGAGTAATTCTGAAAAATAACACCTCTTTCATGACTTGTTCCCACTACCGGCTGACCTTTAAAAAGAACTTCGCCACTTGTTGGACTTAACAAGCCGTTAATAAGATTGACCAAAGTCGTTTTACCACTTCCAGAGAAACCAACAATCGCAACGAACTCGCCTTCTTCAATATTCAAATTGATATCTGAAAGAACTTCAGTAGTGT
Organism: Urechidicola croceus; assembly: GCA_905181865.1. Taxonomy (GTDB): domain Bacteria; phylum Bacteroidota; class Bacteroidia; order Flavobacteriales; family Flavobacteriaceae; genus Urechidicola; species Urechidicola croceus_A. Next base: position 442,203 of record CAJIZG010000004.1, on the reverse strand, counting down.
TTGCATCTTGCCCGTATGTTTTACTTATATTTTTTAATTCTAAATACGCCATAACTCTTCTTTTTAACTTCCTTCGTTTTTATTGAATGACACAAACTTTTGAATCGTCAGCATAATTCGATCTAACAAGAAACCTATGATACCGATAACAAACATGGCGACAATAATTTTTGAATTCGAATCATTTGCGCCATTTTGGAATTCTTCCCAAACAAAAGAACCTAAACCCGGACTCTGCGCTAACAATTCAATTGCGATCAATACCATCCATGCCACAGAAAGTGTAATTCTTAATCCTGTAAATATTAATGGTAAAGACGATGGTAAAATCACTTTAAACACTTTTTGAATTGGCCCTAATTTTAGCACCTTAGCAACATTTATAAAATCTTGATCTACTGTAGAAACTCCCATAGCTGTGTTAACTAGTGTTGCCCACATCGAACAAAGACCTACACTTATAAATGAAATAATGAATGCACTGTCGGTATCCGAATCTTTTGTTAGTGTCTTTACAATCATAAAGACCAGCAATAACCAAACTACGGGCGAAACAGGCTTTAAAATTTGAATCAACCAATTAAATGAACTTCTTAAAGTATCGCTTAATCCTATAATGACTCCAATTGGAACTGCGATAAAAATTGCTAATAAGAATCCAGCAAAAACTGTTTTAATACTTGTTATAATCTGATCGACAAATGATGGGCGTCCAGTGTAAACGATAGCATCCTTTCCTTCTGCTTCTCTTTTCTCATTAAGTTCTGCCGTTTTCTCTTTAAATGCTTTTTTATCGGCATTTATAATTTTATGATCTTCTAATAATTTATAAAAAGATACTTTAACCTGAGAGGGTGATGGTAAGGTATTTGGCTGACAACTAACAGCTCCAGAAGCAATACAAAGTTTCATTGCATATGCAGCTTCCTTCCCTTGCTCATTCATAGCCTTTTCGATTCTATACGTTGCCTCTATATTAAAGAGTGCAGATGAACTCGATTGCCAAATCAACAGAAATAAAAATACTGAAGCTATTGGAGCCACGATTTTTTTCAAGATCAAAATTAAATTCTTATTTGGCTCTTCTCCTTTTGTTAGTCTAATTATTGGCTCTAGAAATCCCAACCCAATAAACCGCATTGTTTTTATTAATTTATCACTCATTATTCTTGTATTATGAATTTATTTTAGCAATTTTACATAGATTAAAGCAAGTAGTATTTGAATTAATTAGTCCTTATTTCCAATTTCAAAACTATTGATGTACCCGATTGGATCTTTTGCATTAAACGCATTTCCATCTATAAATTCTGTCGTTAATTCTTTATAACCATCTGTAGTTGGAACTTCTTCTGAAGTCAAATACCCTTCTTCTAGCAATAGATCTGCAGCAATTTTCCAAATATCAGGACGGTAAATTTCTTTGATTTTTTTACCATACCAGTCAGCAGATTTCGCTTCTGGAATTTGCCCCCAACGCCTCATTTGCGTTAAGAACCATACCCCATCAGAGTAAAAAGGATAGGTTGCGTGATATCTAAAGAACACGTTAAAATCTGGCATTTCGCGCTTATCTCCTTTTTCGAATTCGAAAGTCCCTGTCATTGAATTTGCAAGTACTACCTCATCTGCACCTACATATTGAGGCATCGAAAGAATCTTTACTGCTTCAATTCTATTTCCCGGAGTATCTAACCATTTCCCTGCTCTAATAAGTGCTTTTGTAACTGCTGTTGCTGTGTTCGGATTTTCCTCAACAAATTTCTTAGTCATTACAAATACTTTCTCAGGGTTGTTTTTCCAGATATCGTAGTTTGTGATTACGGGAACTCCAATTCCTTTAAATACTGCTTGCTGATTCCAAGGCTCACCAACACAATATCCATAAATGGTTCCTGCTTCAAGAGTTGCAGGCATTTGTGGCGGAGGGGTTACAGATAACAATACTTCTGCATCAATTTGTCCTTGAATATTATCTGCAGTATACATACCTGGATGAATTCCGGCAGCTGCTAGCCAATATCTAATTTCATAATTGTGTGTTGATACAGGGAATACCATTCCCATTTTAAACGCTTTCCCAGAATTCCTATACTCTGTAATTACTGGCTTTAATGATTCTGCAGTAATTGGGTGAATCGGTTTTCCTTCTGCATCTGCAGGTACATTTGGTTTCATTTTAGACCAAACATCGTTAGAAACTGTAATTCCATTTCCATTTAAATCCATAGAAAAAGGAGTCACTAAAGCTGCTTGACGACCAAACCCTGCTCCAGCAGCAATGGGCTGACCCGCCAACATATGAGAACCGTCTAACTGACCATCAATAACACGGTCTAAAATATTTTTCCAATTTGATTGTGCTTCAACAGAAACAAACAATCCTTCATCTTCAAAAAATCCTTTTTCTTTAGCAATTGCCAAAGGCGCCATATCTGTTAACTTAATAAATCCAAAAGTTAATTGTGGCTTTTCAATTTCTAACTGTTTTGTTTTACCCGCTTCTTTAGAGATTGTGGTTTCTGATTTTGATCCCGTTACTTTCTTTTTTGTATCACTTCCGCAAGACACTAAAAAAACAAGTGCACTAAATGCTAATACTTTAAATACTTTTGATTTCATAAATATATATTTTACTTATTATTAATTACGTATTAATACGTATTTACGGCAAATATATAAGTAGTTATAAAATCAAAATATGACAGAAGAAAGGTTACTACAGTTTTTTTAGTAGTTAAAAAACTGCGTAAAAACATATTAATGAGTTAATCAATTTATTAGCAGCACTAAATAGAATAAAAAAAATACTTAGACCTTTTTAGAATCTAAGTATTTATACTATGAATTGACAAAACTGCTTAACAGTCTAAAAAGTAATTATGTTCTGATATATCTTTCTTTAAATTATTTCTATTCACTATTCCTATTTGCTTACCCGAAACAAACAACTGCTTTTCTTTTTTTAACACAGAAATAACTCTAATAACTTGTTGTTGGGTGGTACCAGCATAATCTGCGATTTCCTTCCTACTCAATTGAACGTCAAAAAAGCCTTTTAAATTTCTTCCAAACTTGCGGTCAACAAATAACAAAGTGTCGATTACCTTCTCTCTAACATTCATTTGAGCCAAAGCTTTAACCTTAGTTTCTGATCTATTTAATTCTTGAGCATAAAAAAGCATTAAATCATACGTTAAACTCGGAATATCAAGTAGCATTTTCTTCATCACTTCATTTGAGAGATTACAAAGTAATGTATCTTCTAGAGCAAAAGCGCTAATACCGTATTTCTCTCTTGTCCCAAACCCTCGATGGCCAACAATTTCGCCATCTCCAACAAGACGCAAAATTTGCTCTTTACCATATATTCCTGTCTTCAAAACCTTGGCTTTGCCCTTACATATAAAAAATAATCCATTTACTGGAGCACCTTCCATAATAAATTGCTGTCCTTTTTTACAACTAAAAATATTGATAAAATTTAGTATATCATCAAGATAGTCTGCGGATACATTATCTTTTATTAAAGATATTTCCTTTAAACATTTTACGTAATCAATTTGTGCAACTACCATAATTAAATCTTATTTATCCAACGCTAGTTTCATTGCTGAATTTATTTCAACCGCCACTTCCTTCTCATCACTTGTAGAAAATTTTATCGCTAGAGAGACCGCTGCAGTTGCGACAATCAAAATACTTATTACTAAATATCCGCTAGATACTGCCGATGAAGATACAGAAGCCTGTGCAGCGGCAATAATTTCTTGAGTCGCTCCTTCATTTGCTAGAATTGCGGCTTTTTCTGCAACGGCAGATTTCGACTTTAACAACATCGCTGCTAAGAATGCGCCAACATTCCCTCCCGCTCCTACAATTCCAGAAATAGAACCAATGGCTTTTTTATTAATAAAAGGTACTACCGAGAAGGTTGCTCCTTCTGCCATTTGAACCGACAAACTAAATAATATTAAAAACACAATTGCAAGTGGTAAAAATGTAATTGATGAAAAAATTCCTAGCATTAAACCTTCAACTATAAGAATTAATGTCAAAAACAGTACTCGACCGCGTAAACCTTTTCGTTTTCCAAATTTATCTCCACATACGCCACCCAATGTTCTTGCGAAAATATTCATGAGTGCAAATGATAATACAATATTACCCGCTTCACCCCTTGTTAGTTGAAAGGTATTCTGAAGATAATCATCCATTGTACCGTAGACTGTTAACTCGATCCCGAAACAAGCAGCATACACAAAAAATAAAATCCAAACTCTATAATCTTTTAAAACCTTTAAAAAACCAATTTGATCTTTTTTAGATTGAAACATCTCTCCTGTTTTTTTTAACTCTTTAAAGTTTCCATTTGGAGTATCTTGCGTAAAAAAGAAATAGACAATACCCATTAAGAAACAAATAGAACCGGCAATAATCATTGAGTATCTCCATGCATCAACAGACTCTGCTAATCCTAAACTAACCACTACAGCGGCAATAATGGGCATCCCTAATCGGTTTGCTCCTCCACCAAGATTTCCCCATCCTGCTGAAGTTGCATTTGCAGTTCCTACAATATTAGGTGCAAACATTATAGAAGTATGTACTTGGGTAATTACAAACGATGCTCCTATAAATCCAATAAAAAAACGGCATACTAAAAATTGCATTGGAGTCTCAACAAACCCCAATAATATTACAGGAATTGCACCTAACATTAACATCCATGTATAGCATAAACGAGGTCCATATTTATCGCATAACTTACCAATTAGTAGCCGCGCGAATACAGTACCTGAAACTGCAAGAATAATAGAATTCCATTTTTGATCTGGAGTTAAACCCAAATCTTTAATAACATCTGGCATAAATGGAACAATTCCGAACCAGGCAAAAAAGCATAAGAAAAATGCGAAAGAGGTAATCCAAAAAGTTCTCGTAGAAATACTTTTAAAATTTAATAATTCTAATTTTGTTGACTTGAAGTTCTTTAATGTGTCCATAATTATTCTTTTGTACTAAAGATTATAGGACAAAAATATAAAACTACGTATATATACGCAATTATAAAATAACAAAACTACGTATTAGACACAAGTATTACGCACCTCGTAATTTTCATGTGTCATTTTAAAAAATAACACAATTTAGAAGTTGAATTTTTACACTATTAAAAAAAAAGATAGAACTACGTAGAATTAGAAACTAAATTCTAACACACGTTGGATCTCTTCTTCGAGAAAAGAAGGGTGCTCTGCAACAACATCACCAACAACAATAATACCTGGAGAAGAATAATCAATGCTATCAATCATATTTTTATAATTACCGACAGTATCAATCGCTATGGTTTCATTAGGTAGTGTTCCGTTCTGAATAATTGCAATTGGGGTATGTTTATGACGGTATCTTTTGACTTCCTCCATAATTAAAGAGAAATTACGCAAGCCCATTAAGACAACTAAAGTAGCCTTAGATTGTGCTCCTTGAACAATATCTTTTGAAATATTTCCATTAGAAGTAGTACCTGTTATTACCCAAAAGCTTTCATTTACATTGCGCTTCGTTAAAGGTATACCTTGATTTGCAGGGACAGATAAAGCACTACTTATTCCTGGAATAACTTCTGCCTCTACTCCTTTACTCTCAACGAAATTAATTTCTTCAGAACCACGACCAAAAACAAAAGAGTCTCCTCCTTTCAATCGCACTACAGTACCGTATTCATTAGCATAATCCACTAATAACTGATTGATTTGATCTTGAGAAAACTTATGCTGATTAAATCTTTTGCCTACATATATACATTGTACATTATCGCTGGCATACTGTAACAAATCTTTATTTACGAGCGCATCATACAAAACGATATCCGCATTTTTTATGGCATTCAATCCTTTAACTGTAATCAAATCTGGATCACCGGGACCGGCACCAACTAATATAACTTTCGGATTTACAACGCTATTTTTCATTTCTGATTATTTCTGTATGCAATAATTTAATATTTGACAAAAATACGTAATATTTCAAAAAGAATAACATAAAAATTATTTTAATACGTATAAATACGTAATTTTGCTACGTATAAATAAGATTATGAAAACAATTATAATAGTAGGAAACGGAATGGTAGGATACAAATTTTGTGAGAAATTTATAGCCCAAACCAAAAATGACGCATATAATATCATTGTATTTGGAGAAGAACCGCGTCCAGCATACGATAGAGTGCACCTAAGTGAGTTTTTTGAAAATCAAGATGCAAAAGCACTTGAATTGGCCCCTCCTAATTGGTATTCAGATAATAATATTGAATTAATTTCTAACGAAAGAATTACAGACATTCATCGATCAAGTAAAAAAATCACCACGCTAAGCGACAAACAGTATAATTACGACTATTTGGTTTTAGCCACCGGCTCATCCCCATTTGTTCCACCTATTAAAGGAGTAGAAAAAGAAGGTGTTTTTGTTTATAGAACCATTGAAGATCTTGAAGATATGCTATCCTATGCGAAGAAAATTAAACAAAAAAACCCAAATGCGCGTGCTGCTGTTTTAGGAGGAGGGCTTTTAGGTTTGGAAGCCGGCAAAGCGGTTATGGATATGGGACTCGAACCTCACGTAGTAGAGTTTGCCCCTAAACTTATGCCAAGACAACTTGACTCAAGAAGTAGTCAGGTACTTCAACTTAAATTAGAGTCTATAGGTATTAACATTCACCTCAGTAAAGCAACAAATCAAATTTTGGGTAACGGAAGTATTACCGGAATGGAATTTGGCGAAGATGATGTTTTAGATGTTGAAATGCTTGTGATTTCGGCCGGTATTCGACCAAGAGACGAATTAGCAAAGACTTGTGACCTTGAAATGGGGGCAAGAGGAGGAATTGTAGTAAACAATAAAATGCAAACTTCTGACCCAGATATATTTGCAATTGGCGAAGTCGCTTTATACAATCAAATGATTTATGGCTTAGTTGCTCCCGGATATGATATGGCGGGTATTGCCGTAGCGCAAATTATTGGAAACGAAGAGATGCTGATGCCTGAAGGAATTGATATGTCCACAAAACTTAAATTGATAGGCGTCGACGTCGCGAGTTTTGGAGAACCGTTTATGCCAGCAAGCAATGGGCATTCCATTTTATTCGAAGATAAAACAAAAAGTTTATATAAAAGAATTAATATAAGTCTAGATGGTAAAAAACTTCTAGGAGGTATCTTAGTCGGTGATGCTAGCGATTATAATATGCTGCATCAAATCTACTTAAACGGAATGGCTATTCCAGAGAATCCTGAAGAATTGATTTTAGGATCTCGAGGAGAAGAAGGATCTTCTTTTGGTAGCGCAATGGACTTACCAGATACCGCTCAAATTTGTTCTTGCGAAAGTGTTTCTAAAGGAGCTATTTGTAATCCTATACTTGACGAATCTTCCTCAAACATAGGTGATGTCGTAAAGTGCACGAAAGCAGGAACTGGTTGTGGTGGATGCAAGCCAATGGTAACTGAATTAGTAAACGCTTCTTTAAAATCTTTAGGAAAAGAAGTAAAAGATACTATTTGTGAACACTTTGATTACAGCAGACAAGAATTATTTGGAGTTATTAAAGTTAAAGAATTGCGCTCATTTAATGAAGTTCTTGACCAATATGGAAAAGGGCATGGTTGTGAAACTTGCAAACCTTTATTAGGATCAATTTTCGCAAGTTTATATAATGACACTCCAAACAAAGAAGAAGTAATTCAGGATACAAATGATAAATTCTTAGCGAATATTCAGCGTAATGGAACTTATTCTGTTGTCCCAAGAATTCCAGGTGGAGAAATTACACCAGAGAAATTAATTGTTATTGGTGAAGTTGGAAAAAAATATAAATTATACACAAAAATTACAGGTGGTCAGCGTATCGATTTATTTGGCGCTCATTTAAATGACCTCCCTGCTATTTGGAAAGAATTAATTGATGCCGGATTTGAAAGTGGGCACGCATATGGAAAATCTTTAAGAACTGTAAAAAGCTGTGTAGGATCTACATGGTGTCGATATGGAATGGACGAAAGTGTAAGTTTCGCCATTGAGTTAGAAGACAGATATAAAGGATTGCGTTCTCCCCACAAATTAAAAGGGGGAGTATCTGGGTGTATTCGCGAATGTGCAGAAGCGAGAGGAAAAGATTTTGGAGTTATTGCTGTTGAAGGTGGTTGGAATTTATATGTGGCTGGAAACGGCGGAGCAACACCCAAACATGCTTTATTACTAGTAGAGCAAGTTGACAACGAAACGTGTATTAAATATTTAGACCGTTTTTTAATGTACTACATAAGAACGGCAGCACCTCTTCAAAGAACCGCAGCCTGGTTAGACAAATTAGAAGGCGGAATTGATCAATTAAAGAAAATAGTTGTTGAAGACAGTTTAAGTTTAGCTACTGATTTAGAAAACGAAATGCAATCTCTTGTGAACGCTTACGAATGTGAATGGAAACAAATAATTGAAAACGAAGAATCTCAAAAAAGATTCAAGCATTATGTGAACTCTGAAGAAACGGATGACAACATTGTATTTGTTCCAATGAGAGATCAAAACATGCCAAAACACTGGAATTTTTAACGAAACCTAACTCGAACATCAAGCATATGAAAACATTATTAGATACTTATAAAGCAATAGTACTTCATGAAGTAACCCTTTGGTTTAAAGTAGGTAAAACCTCTGATTTTTCAGAAAACGGAGGCTCTTGTATTAAATATCAAGACAAACAAATAGCTGTTTTTAATTTTAAACGTGAAAATAAATGGTACGCCTGTCAGAATCTTTGTCCACATAAAATGGAAATGGTTCTTTCTCGGGGAATGATTGGCGATGCAAGTGGAATTCCAAAAGTGGCTTGTCCAATGCATAAAAAAACTTTTTCTTTAGAAAATGGAGAGAACTTAAACGGAGATTTAGAAGCGATCGCAACGTATCCTGTAAAGATTGAAGATGGGTTTGTATTTGTGGGCTTTGAATCATAAACCACAAGTCATTTCGACGACAAGAGAAATTACATCCTATTAATTATGTGATTTTCTTTATGGTGTTTGGTCTCCCACCGCGTTCAAAATGACTAATGAAATCCATATAAAAACATCTTATAATTGTGTATCTAGTGTTTTCTGATTAATTTTGAGTTTTACTAAACCACACCTAATGACCACTAAATTCCGAAAAGCAATTCAATTATTTGACGCTGCAAATACAAAAGATCCTTTTGAAGAAATCGTTGACGGAATTAAACACCCGAAAGAATTGCTGTATGCTCAACGAATGAGTGAGCAGTTAAACACTTTTGAACCAAACGCTTGTGAATCCGTACAATTGGCCGTTCGCTGCCAACATATTTGCCGATGGGAAATCCCAAGAGATTCATACGAAATGAATCGTATAGGATATTTAACTTGGCGTAAAGATTTGTATAAATTTCATGCTAAAAAGGCTGGAGAAATATTATCGGAAGTTGGATACGAATCAGAAGCCATTGAAAAAGTAGCGTTTTTACTTCAAAAAAAACAACTGAAAAAAAATGAGGATACCCAGTTGCTAGAAGATGTCATTTGCTTGGTTTTTCTAAATTACTATTTTGAGAAATTTTCAAAAAAATATTCTGAAGAAAAGCTTTTAGACATCGTTCAAAAGACCTGGGCTAAAATGTCAGAAAAAGGCCATGATTTTGCGCTTCAACTCGTTTTTTCAGCAGGTACAAGTCAACTTATTAAAAAAGCGCTTTCATAATTTATTAGATGAACAAATCGCTTAAAAATATAGCAGTTCATAACGATATTTTTGAAAAACTTCGAAGGTATTATCTGCTTGCTTTTTTGGCTATTGCCATCACTATTATTTTTTCTCAACTCTTAATTCAAGATCATATTAATGATCAAACAAATGATAGTCGTGTTATTAATATTGCCGGCCGACAGCGTATGCTTAGCCAAAAATTGGTTAAAGAGATTTTACTTTTAAAAGAAGTCTCAGCACCTATTCAAAAAACCGAAATAAGCACGAATCTCAACAAAACTTTTTCGTTATGGATAGAATCGCATAAAAACCTACTCAATGGAAACAGCCAATTAAGTTTACCCATTGAAAAAAATCTGGAGATTCTAGCCATGTTCGATGCAATGGATCCCGTTTTTAACACTATAAAAACGGCTATTAACGATATTATCATTAAATCAAAGACCTCTGACCGAGATATTTCCCTAGAAATTCAGACTGTTCTAGAAAACGAGCCTTTTTTTCTGAATAAAATGAACGCCATCGTTTTTGCCTATGATAATATTAGTTACGAGAAAATAAAAACGCTTAAATTTTTAGAGACCTTTTTACTTATCGTTTCCCTTATTATTCTAGGACTTGAAATTCTATTTCTCTTTAGACCTATATCTATTCGAATTCGCTCGGTAATCAAAGAGTTAATAAATGCGAATCAAGAGGCGACAGAAAAAGCAAACGAACTTAACGAAATGTATATTTCAAAAGAGGAGTCTCTTCAGGAATTGAAAGAATTAAATTATGCCATAGATAATACAGCTTTATTTGCAAGTACAAATTCGGAAGGGCACGCGATGTATATGAGCAAAAAATTTCAAACGCTTTTAGACTTATCACCCATGAACATCAGCGGCCCCGCTGAAGAATTATTAACTATTGACGAAGGACAGCGTATCTATTTAAAAGAACTTATTAAAACAAGAAAAAAAATTACCACTGAAGAAATCGAAATTACAACGAGCAAAAATAAAAAATTATGGCTTCAAATTTCTTTAATACCTCTAAGTAGAATTAGCCTAAAACAAAAAGCCTTAATTCTTTGTACCGACATTACCCAAAGAAAAGAGAATGAGATAACACTCGAAAGAATTTCAAAAGAAAAATACGAAGAAGAAATTCTGTTGCAACAAACTATCTCTAGTAAAATTATTGAAGCGCAAGAAGAGGAACGGAAACGTATTGCAAAAGATATTCACGATGGTATTGGACAAATGCTCACTGCTTTAAAATTTAATATAGAAGGTATTAATCCCAACAAACCAGAAACCTTCACAAAAAAAATTGACGATTTAAAAGATCTTTCTAAAGAATTGATTCAAGGAGTCCGAATGGCTACTTTTAATTTAACACCTCCTGAATTAACAGATCACGGTATCGCTTCTGCCCTGCAAACACTCACTCAGAAGTTAGCACTCTTGACTGGAAAAAGTATCTTATTCGAGAACACATCCGAATTTCAGGGCCGTTTCGACTCTTTGGTTGAAATAAACCTTTACAGGATTACTCAAGAAGCGGTAAACAATGCCATTAAATATGCACATTCAAATTTTATTTTTTTAAAAATAAATCATAGTGAGACCATTTTAAGTATATCTATCGAAGATGATGGTAAGGGGTTTGACCTCAAAGAAATTTCGCAGAGAAATTCGAAAGGAATGGGTCTGGTTTTTATGGAAGAACGCATTAAATATATTGATGGTCGATTATTTATAAATTCTGAAAAAGGGCAAGGAACCAAGATCACCATTAACGCCCCGATTGCCTAAGAAACTTTTAATAACATCAATGTTGTATAACGATAGGTTTTACAATATCTTTGCACCCTTAATTTAAAAAAAATGATAAAAATTACATTACCAGATGGTTCGGTAAAAGAATTTGAAAATGGTAGCACTCCTTTCGATGTAGCCATGAGTATAAGTAGCGGTTTAGCCCGAGCAGTGATTTCGGCAAAATTCAACAATGAAACTGTTGAAACTGTAACTCCTTTAACCACAGATGGCGATTTAGTTCTTTATACTTTTGATAGTGACGAAGGAAAGAAAGCCTTTTGGCATTCGTCTGCCCACGTTCTGGCGCAGGCTATTTTATTTTTTCACCCAAATGCTAAGTTGACTATTGGTCCTGCTATTGATAGCGGATTTTACTATGACTTAGATTTAGGCGAAGAAACTATTTCTGAAAAAGATTTCAAAAAAATAGAAGATAAATTCATTGAATTTGCCCGTGGAAAACATCAATTTAAACTGCGCTCAATTTCTAAGGCAGATGCTTTAGATTATTATAAAAAAGAAAATAACGAATATAAAGTTGAGCTGATTGAAAACTTAACAGATGGTGAAATTACTTTTTGCGACCATGCTGATTTTACAGATTTATGTCGTGGTGGCCATATTCCAAATACTGGAATTATTAAAGCTATAAAAGTTATGAGCGCTGCCGGTGCTTATTGGAGAGGTGATGAAAAGAATACGCAATTAACACGTATCTACGGCATCTCTTTTCCAAAGCAAAAACTACTTACTGAATATGTTCAAATGCTTGAAGAGGCAAAACTAAGAGACCATAGAAAACTTGGTAAAGAACTTGGATTGTATGCTTTTTCGGCAAGAGTAGGTCAAGGATTACCTTTATGGCTTCCAAAAGGTGCTGCTTTGAGAGATCGTTTAGAAAACTTCTTAAAAGTAGCCCAGAAAAAAGCGGGATATGAAATGGTTATTACACCGCATATTGGTCAGAAAGAATTATATGTTACTTCTGGACATTACGAGAAATATGGTGAAGACAGCTTTCAACCGATTAAAACTCCTAAGGACAGTGAAGAGTTTTTATTAAAACCAATGAACTGTCCGCATCACTGTGAAATTTATAGAGTAAACCCACATTCGTACAAAGATTTACCAAAACGATTTGCAGAGTTTGGAACCGTTTACAGATATGAACAGAGTGGAGAATTACACGGATTAACGCGTGTACGTTGTTTTACCCAAGACGATGCGCATATTTTCTGTACTCCAGACCAATTACATGACGAGTTTATGAGCGTAATCGATTTGGTATTATATGTATTTAGCGCTTTGGGATTCGAAGACTTTACTGCTCAAATCTCATTAAGAGACCCCAAGGACAAGCAAAAATATATTGGTTCAGATGAAAATTGGGAAAAAGCAGAAAGTGCAATCATAAATGCAGTCAAAGAAAAAGGATTAAAGACAATTACAGAATATGGTGAAGCAGCCTTTTATGGCCCTAAATTAGACTTTATGGTGAAGGATGTTTTAGGTAGAAGTTGGCAACTTGGTACTATTCAAGTTGACTACAACCTACCAGAACGCTTTGACCTTCAATATAAAGGATCTGATAATCAACTTCATAGACCTGTAATGATTCACCGTGCACCTTTTGGTTCTATGGAAAGATTTATTGCTATTTTATTAGAAAATACAGGAGGTAATTTCCCTTTATGGCTCACGCCTGAGCAAGTTATTATATTACCTATCAGTGAGAAATATCAAATATATGCCAAAAAAGTTTCAGATGTCTTAGAAAATTCCGAAATTCGCGCCCTAATTGACAGCCGAAATGAAAAAACGGGTAGAAAAATTCGCGATGCCGAATTGAGTAAAATCCCTTACATGATAATCGTTGGTGGGAATGAAGAAGGAAGCGAGACTGTTTCTGTAAGGAAACATAGTGAAGGAGACAAAGGATCTTATACATTACAAGATTTTATATCTTTAATGAAAAAAGAAATAAAGAGTACATTAGAGCAATTTTAAAGTTTAATTTAAATTTTTAAGTCATAGCAATACGTAGAAGAAAGGGACCTAGAAAGCCTTGGAGAGTCGTCAAAGAAGATCAACACAGAATTAATGAACACATTAAATTTGTTGACGAAGTTCGCTTAGTAGGCGAAAATGTTGAAATAGGTGTTTACGCCTTAGCAAAAGCGAAAGCGATTGCAGGAGAACAAGAATTGGATTTAGTTGAAATTTCTCCTAAAGCCAAACCACCTGTATGTAAAGTTATAGACTATAAAAAGTTTTTATACGAACAGAAAAAGCGTGAGAAAGTTCAAAAGTCTAAAGCAACTAAAGTAATCGTTAAAGAAATTCGATTTGGCCCACAAACCGACGAACATGATTACGAGTTTAAGAAGAAACATGCAATTAAGTTTTTAGAAGAAGGAGCTAAATTAAAAGCATTTGTATTCTTTAAAGGACGTTCTATTATATACAAAGACCAAGGGCAAATTTTATTATTAAAGTTAGCACAAGAACTTGAAGATTACGGTAAGGTTGAACAAATGCCGAAATTAGAAGGTAAGCGTATGATTATGTATCTATCGCCTCGGAAAAAATAATTAGATATGTCTGTTGAGCAAAATCGAAATATCATATAGCTACTTTGATTTCCTCAGAATGACATTGACAAAATAGATGCTGAAAAGAAGTTCAGCACAATAGTATTAAGCAAGATAAAAACGAAGAGAAATGCCTAAAATGAAAACAAAATCTAGTGCCAAGAAACGTTTTAAGTTGACTGGAACTGGAAAAATCAAAAGAAAGCATGCTTTTAAGAGTCACATTTTGACAAAAAAATCTAAAAAGCGTAAGTTAAGACTTACTCATGATGGTTTGGTACACAAATCAGATCATAGTAATATCTTACAACAATTAACTTTGAAATAGAAGTTAGGAATTAGTTTAACCATGTAATGGTGCTCAAATAAGTGTCTAAAATAGTTTTAGACCGCCCATTATAAAACAAAAACATCGAATCATGCCAAGATCAGTAAATTCAGTTGCTTCAAGAGCTAGAAGAAAAAAGATATTGAAGCAAGCAAAAGGTTACTTTGGACGTAGAAAAAACGTTTATACGGTAGCAAAGAATGCGGTTGAAAAAGGAATGTTATATTCTTATAGAGACCGTAAAAACAACAAAAGAAACTTCCGCGGATTGTGGATTCAACGTATCAACGCTGGAGCACGCCAATTCGGAATGTCTTATTCTCAGTTTATGGGGAAAATCAAAGCTAACCAGATTGAATTGAACCGTAAGGTTCTTGCAGATTTAGCGATGAACCACCCAGAAGCATTTAAGGCAATAGTTGATAAAGTAAAATAGATAGTTAATTACCTTGCTTATAATGAAAGTCTCGAACGAAAGTTCGAGACTTTTTGTTTTATGACAAGTTTTCGTCTAACTTTGAAAAGATAAAAAAAACTGCTATTATGAAATTTTCTTTTTTACTGATAACCTTGTCATTCGTTTTTGCCTTGCAGAGCTCTGCTCAAGATATTATAAAAACCAAAATTGGCGATATTACTATTCAGCCTATTACGCACGGAACGCTCGTTTTAACTTACAACAATAAAACAATTTATATTGATCCTTATGGTGGTTCCGAGGGATTTAAGGACATCAAGAAGCCTGATTTTATTCTAATAACGGATATCCACGGAGATCATTTAAATGCCAATACCTTAGATGGCTTAGACACAATAGGTACGCAGTTTATCGTTCCTCAGGCCGTGGCTGACCAACTACCTGAAAAGTATAAAGACAAATTAACCATTTTAGGAAACGGGCAAAGTATTCATAGAATGGAATTCTATATTACAGCAGTACCCATGTATAATCTACCTGACGCACTTGACGCCAAACATACCAAAGGTAGAGGAAATGGATATATTATAAATATGGGTGGTAAGAACATCTATATTTCAGGAGACACCGAAGATATTGTTGAAATGCGTAACTTACATAATATAGACGTTGCATTTGTATGTATGAACCTACCTTACACCATGGATGTCTATCAAGCGGCTAGTGCTGTTTTAGAATTTAAACCTAAGATTGTGTATCCCTACCATTATAGAGGTAAACCGGATTTTTCTGATACTAAAAAATTTAAAGACCTAGTGAACAAAGGCGATTTAAAAATTGATGTGAGATTGCGGGATTGGTATAAGAAGTAGTAGTTAAAAATAAAAAATCTCAAACTATTAATTCAGAATTTTTTGTTTTTTTATAGGTTTCTCCATTTCGACTGCGCTCAATGTCCGTAATCATTATGACAGAGCAACTCAAAGAACCTCTCCTAATTCTTTTAATTTCTCAGTATTTTCATGCAACTTCAATTCTTCCACAATTTTGTGAATATCACCATTAATTACATTTTGTAAATCGTAAATAGTCAATCCAATTCTGTGCTCTGTAACGCGGCCTTGTGAATAGTTATAGGTTCTAATCTTTGCAGAACGATCACCACTAGAAACCAACGTATTTCTTTTAACAGCATCTGCTGCTAATTTCTTTGCCAATTCCATTTCGTAAATACGAGAACGCAATACTTTCATGGCCTTATCTTTATTTTTATGCTGTGATTTCTGATCTTGACACTGTGCCACAATTCCAGTAGGAACGTGCGTTAAACGTACCGCAGAATAGGTGGTGTTTACCGATTGTCCACCAGGCCCGGAAGAACAAAAATAATCTACACGAATATCACTTTGCTTTAAATCAATATCAAACTCTTCTGCTTCTGGCAATACCATCACGGTTGCCGCACTTGTATGTACACGACCTTGTGTTTCCGTTTGAGGAACACGCTGAACGCGATGCACTCCAGACTCAAATTTCATATCACCATACACATCCGTTCCGGAAATACTAAATACGATTTCTTTAAATCCTCCTGCAGTTCCTTCACTAATATCCTCAACTTCTGTTTTCCATCCTTTATCAGAAGCATACTTGGTATACATTCTATATATGTCACCTGCAAAAATACTCGCTTCATCTCCACCAGTTCCCGCACGAATCTCAACGATAACGTTCTTAGTATCTTCAGGGTCCTTTGGAATCAACATAAATTTAATTTCCTCCTCTAGCTTCGGAATCCCTTCATTCGCTTCATCCATTTCCATTTTTGCCATTTCGGTCATCTCTACATCAGATCCATCAGCAATAATTTCCTTAGCCTCTTCTATATTGTTTAATAAAACCTCGTATTCTTTGATTTTAATAACCATAGCGTTTAAGTCCTTATACTCTTTATTGAGTCTAACATAACGCTTTTGATCCATGATAATATCAGGCTGAATAATCAAGTCTGAAACTTCATCAAATCGCTGTTTTACTATATGCAACTTATCTAACATGTTCTTTTCTTTGAATTGGCAAAATTACGACTTTTATATTGTTTTCTAATCATTAAATAAATTACCGATTACGCAAGAATTGAAACGAAAATTACATTGAATCCATTGGTTTATTGCACAAACTTAATTCCGAAAGAAATAATTCCGGCTGTAAGTCCGTCACTACGATCGTAACTGCTATATCGTAAATCGATCGTTTTTAATCCAAAACCATATAATTTACTTTTAGCCAAAATATCTGTGTATTTAATTCCTAATCCAAATTGATGGCTATCAAACCCTGATAAATCATAATCTGAAGTATAGAATTCATCTGTAGAAAAGTGTTCTTTAAAAGGTGCAAAATAATCTACTGCAGTCTGTTTATAATATCTGTAATTCGGATAAACCGTAAACATACCTCCTATTTTAATTGGCAACTCAAAATTTACTGTATGCCCTTCAATTCCCCAATCGTCATAATAGTAACGATAGTACGTTCGCAATGATGTGATTTCATTGATATAATAATTAAAACGTATTCCAATCGGAATTTTAAATCTCGTGCTTGGAAGTTTCTCAATATCATCTGCCAATTGAAAAACACTTGTATTCGCCCGAGTGTCATAAACAGGAATACCCTCAGATTCTCCAATAAAGTAATTTTGTGTATCCGAAAAATAAACCCGTTGCATCGGATTTGAAAGCCAACCAGATTGCTGTACAACATCCAAAAAAAGAGAAAATTGAGCATTTTTACTCAAGATTTGAGAAAAACTAAGAGATATAGAATATGTATTTCTACTTTTATCATTCATATATTCAAAAATCGGTTTCCAAACAAAAAAGCCGTTTTTATCAATCGCACGTCCTCCTTCATCTAAAATATCTACCCCTCCAAAAAAACCATTATTCAAATCCTTTCCCGCTTCCAAATAAGAATCTAGCTCTGTTGGATATCTTGGTTGCCAAGTATCTAAATACACCTGACCTTTAATTCCCAATTCTGTATTTTTCTGGTTAAACAATTTCGTATAACCACCGCCAAAACCAATAGACGTATAATCGTATTCTGCTGCAAAATTGACATTGGCAGTCCAAATACTATTTCGATCATCAGAACTATGAGCATAACTTACATTCCCGTTCACCCATGTATCTTTATTAGATGCTCCAGACGATTCAATCCATGGACTACCTCCTGAAGATCCAATACTGAAATTGTCATCATCATCATCACCTCCCTGCGAAGCCCCAGATAGACTATCGAAAGGGTCTAGATTACCAGAAGATGCCGATGTATAGGCCGATATTCCCGCCTCTATAGTTAACACGTCATCATCATTTAAAGGTAATGAAACAATAAATGTAGGCGTAATATCTGTAAGTTCTTCAGTTCCTATCCCTCCTGTTACGGAAGCATGATCTCCATCTTGGCTATAATAACTCATCAAAAAATCAACCTCTATAGATTCCAAAACTCGTTTTTTAAAAACACCGGCTGTCTCTGAACTTTTTTCTTGTGCGAATACTACAGCACCCAAAAAAAGAACACCTATAGCTATATACTTTCTCATATCAATCTGATTAATTACAGCCACAACCTCCACCACTCTTACCTCCATTTGCTCCAGAGGCTCCTTCGCGATACATTTGAAAATTAGTTTCGAATTTTTCTATTTTAGTTGTCGTTAATCCCATATCAGGATCATTCAAGTTCACTTTCTGATACTCTTTTACAGCAACACAGGAACTACACAATAATAGAATTCCACAAAAAAGAACTACTTGTTTCATTTGTCTATATTTATTTTTTGTTTTTTTTAGATGCTATTCGCTATGAATCATTTGATTGTCTGATAAACATTTTAACATGCCCGTTTCATATAATTTCTAATTATTTATTTCAATCCCTTTTGAAGTATGTATTTTCCCGCTATCATCTACCAAAATACATTCTACACCCTTCAATTGCTCAATAAAATCCAATCCAACATCAACACCCATAACGAAAACGGATGTTGCTAAAGCATCTGCCAATTCGGCTTTTGAAGCAAACACACTAGCACTCACGATGCCTGAACTTGGGTATCCTGTTTTTGGATTGATTATATGCGAATACCTTTTCCCATCTAATTGTACATACTTTTCATAATTTCCTGAAGTCACTACTGCTCCGTTCGAAACAGGCATCATAGCAAAAATTTTATTTTTATTCAACGGGTTTTTAATGCCCACCTTCCAATCACTTCCATCAACTTGAGTTCCCCAAGTATTCAAATCCCCAGAGGCATTTATAATACCTGCACATACTCCTTGATCTTTTAATATTTTTTTAGCACGGTCTGCTGCATAGCCTTTTCCTATAGCTCCAAAACCAATTTTCATTCCTTTCAATTTTAAAAAAATTGTCCGAGAAGATGTATTCAAAATAATATTTTCGAATCCAACTTTAGCGACAGAATGTTTTACCACTTCTTCCGAGGGCATTATTTTCAAAGAATCATCAAACTTCCAAAGAGTATCCATCGATGCATAAGAAATATCAAAAGCCCCCCCTGTTAATTTCGATATTGATATACTCCGTTCTATTAAATCAAATAATTCAAAATCAACTACTACCGGCTGCACTCCAGCATTCCTATTAATTAATGAAGTTTGAGAATTAGAATCCCATGATGATATTATTCTTTCAATTCTAGAAATCTCATCAATTGCAATCTGAATATATTTTTTTCCTTTCTCTTTCGAATTTGCTACCACAGAAATATCAAAACGACTTCCCATGAGTATTAATGATTTCTTATATTTCTCTTGAGCAAGTAATTGAGCAGAACTAATAAGTAACAATAAAACGAGCATGTTCTTCATATTACTTTAAAGCGGCAATAAAATTAATGTAATCTTCCGGAGTATACTTCTTTTTAAACCCGATACGCCCTAAAACTTTTCCCTCAAAATTCAAAACTGCGACCAGCGGAAATTGCGCTTGATACTTTTCTGCCAATTTATCATTATGCACTTGTTGTTCCGCGGATAATTTATTTTTCTTTTTTCTTGGAAAATCTGCTTTAAGCATGACCAAATTTTCATTGGCATATTCTTTAAATTCTGTGTTTTTCCAAATATAAGCATCTAATTTAATACAAGGTCCGCACCAATCAGAACCAGAAAATACAAGTACAATTTTCTTTTGTTCTTTTTTAGATATTTCCTTGGCCTTGGAAAAATCTGTTAGCCAGTTTTGTGAAAATGAGAACTGACACATTAAAAGAAACAAGGCTAAAGTTATTAGTGGCTTTTTCATAAACAAATAGATTTTGAGTATATAACTATAGAAGTCGCTAAATGTTGTTGAATTTACATGAAGAAATTAAAAACGATGAGAAGAATTTAAAAATCATAGACTACTCCAACTCCTAAAAGTTGTTTCCACTGTACTTTGGCTCCCGAAATCTGAGTCGTTACACCATCAATTTTCTTCGTAATTTTAATATCATCATCATATTTAAGATGTGATCCAACATTGGCAGTTATAAAATTATTGACCTTAAAATCAAGTTCAAACTCCCAATCTACATCAACATTTCCAAATTTATTGATATAATCCGAATAGAAACTCATGATATTTTCAAAGGTAACATTTTTATAAATCTCTTTTTTAAATGTACTTTTGAACAAAGCACCAACCTCCTTACGAGCTCGTTTACCTTCTGTTATTAGATTTCCGTCAGCATCATAATTTGCGGGTTCAACACCATAAGCCCCTAAATTAGCTAAACGCTGATTCAGAACAAAGGTTGACTTGAGGGTTAATGGAGAAATATAAGCGGTGAAACTCTCAACCTCATCACTATAAATAGTACCAATCCCAACCAATAAATATGCAGGAGCCATAAAGGAGGATATGATTGTCCTTTCATCCCCTCTATAAATATAACCATGATCAAATTGGGTTTGAAAACTTATGTTACCCGATGTATACCAGCTAGACACTGTCGTCTTTCTATACCCAAAAGTAGAGTTGAAATCTATTAAATCAGTTGTTTTTCGAACTCCTAAATCGGATTGCCTACTTATACCAAATCGGGTTACAAATCTATTATTCCAAACAGTAAAATCCTTCTTAAAATTCCTAACAAATTCTGCACTCATTAATCCAGAGATCGCATTCGTACCACCACTATTCCAGTTTACAAATGCTGCCTCACTAATATTTAAACCAATTTTATTTACTTTTTTCCAATAAATAAGGTCTACATTCTTCTTCTCCTTTACATTTTCAAACCCAGAAACTACATCTTTCAATTTTAGTCTATACACACTATCAGTCTCTATATCTTTAACAGTGATATACTCGTCTTTCTGAGCCTGAAGTATAAAACAACAAAATATCAACAGTGTAAGGGATCCTATTTTTCTCATTGAAGGTATTATGATTTTTATTTTTTAATATTCAAATTTCCCAAACTCACTCTTAATCGTCAATCTTTTCTTTTTAGAACTTTTTACATGCCCAATAATTTTGGCATCCACATTAAAAGATTTTGAAATCTCTATAATATCATTTGCGATTTTAGGATTTACATAGATCTCCATACGATGACCACAATTAAAAACTTGATACATTTCTTTCCAATCTGTATTGGATTGACCTTGAATCAGTTTAAATAACGGCGGAATATCAAACATATTATCTTTTACAATATGTAAACCTTCTACAAAATGTAAAATCTTAGTTTGAGCGCCTCCACTGCAATGCACCATACCGTGAATATCATTGGCATTGTATTTATCTAAAATTGATTTTATAATTGGGGCATATGTACGTGTTGGCGATAAAACTAATTTACCTGCATTTATAGGAGAACCCGCCACAGCATCCGTAAGCTTTACGTTTCCTGAATAGATTAGATCTTCAGGAACAGCCGAATCGAAACTTTCTGGGAATTTCTCGGCTAAATATTTATGAAACACATCATGTCTTGCAGAAGTCAATCCGTTACTTCCCATACCCCCATTGTACTCTGTTTCATAGCTAGCCTGTCCAAATGACTCTAAACCTACAATAACATCACCTTCTTTAATATTAGCATTATCAATTACATTACTGCGCTTCATACGAGCAGTAACTGTTGAATCTACAATAATCGTTCTTACTAAATCACCAACATCAGCGGTTTCACCACCAGTTGAATGAATCTCAACACCAAATCCTTTTAAATCAGAAATCAACTCCTCGGTACCATTAATGATTGCAGAAATCACTTCACCAGTAATCAAATTTTTATTTCTCCCTATCGTTGAAGAAAGTAAAATATTATCTGTTGCGCCCACGCAAAGTAAATCATCAATATTCATAATCAAAGCATCTTGTGCAATCCCTTTCCAAACAGAAATGTCGCCGGTTTCCCTCCAGTACATATAAGCTAACGAACTTTTGGTCCCAGCACCATCGGCATGCATGATTAAACAATAATCTTCATCGTTTGTTAAATAATCTGGAACAATCTTACAGAAAGCTTGTGGGAATAATCCTTTGTCTACATTCTTAATGGCATTGTGAACATCCTCTTTAGAAGCAGAAACACCACGTTGACTATACCTTTTACTAACTTCTGAACTCATAAAATATTTGATTTTAATGAACTGCAAAAATACTCATCAAAAAACAATAACAAACTATTTTTCTTGAATATTCAGACAACAAAAAAGTCGAAATGACTTCTAACAATTACCAATTTTCATGCCAAGTAGCGTGATTCTAACATAAAAGTAAAAGCCTATAAATTAAAAGAGTTACCGTATAAAAAGCATTTCACGATACTTTACTAACGGCCATAATTCATCATCAATAAGCATCTCCAATTTATCGCAGTCATATCGAATCAAATCTAAATAAGGTTTTACGTTATTACAATAACGCAAGGCTTTCTTCTCTGCATTGGTTAATTTATTTACTTTTTTACGTTCTTCAATCATTAAATCAATTTTAGAATTTACACCTTCCATTAAAATTGATATTGATTTAATTAACTTCAACTGCTCTTTGGCATGGATTTCAAAGTCACTTCCAAAAATTTCTTTTAGCCCTTTTACATTTTCGATTAAAGTATTTTGATATTTGATTGCAGTCGGTACTATATGATTTCTTGCGATATCTCCCAATACACGAGATTCAATTTGAATTCTAAGTGCATATTCATCAACTTCAATATCATATCTAGCTCGGACTTCTACTTCATTCATTACGCCTGTTTCTTTAAAAATTTCTAGCGATTGTTCAGAAATCTTTGCTCTTAGCGCCAAAGGCGTTGTCTTATTATTACTCAGTCCTCGTTTCTTGGCTTCTTTCTCCCATTCTGGTCCATATCCGTTTCCTTCAAAAAGCACATTCTTTGAAGTTTTAATATACTCTCTGATGACATTAAAAATAGCATCATCCTTTTTCATATCCTTTTTATCTACCAACAAATCAACTTCATTTTTAAAGTCTTTTAATTGCTTTGCAACAATCGTATTTAAAACCGTCATTGGATTCGCACAATTTGCCATTGACCCTACTGCTCTAAACTCAAATTTATCACCTGTAAATGCGAATGGCGCGGTTCTATTTCTGTCTGTATTGTCTAATAAAATCTCTGGGATTTTACCAACCACATTTAATTTTAAATCTGTTTTTTCTTCAGGTGATAATTTTCCAATGGTCACCTTTTCCAGTTCCTTTAAAACATACGTCAATTGATTTCCAATAAAAACAGACATTACTGCTGGTGGCGCTTCATTTGCGCCTAGCCTATGATCATTTCCAGCACTTGCTATAGCAGCTCTTAATAATTCCTCATTATCATTTACTGCTTTTATAGTTGCAATAAAAAAGGCTAAAAATTGTAAATTACTCATTGGTGTTTTACCCGGACTCAGTAAATTAATACCCGAATCTGTTGACAAAGACCAATTATTGTGCTTTCCAGACCCATTTACATTAGCAAAAGGTTTTTCATGCATCAAAACTCTAAAATGATGTCTCTTTGCGACCCTTGGCATCACGTCCATCAACAGCGAATTATGATCTACTGCCAAATTTGCCTCCTCATAAATAGGTGCCAGTTCAAACTGATTAGGAGCCACCTCATTATGTCTCGTTTTCACTGGAATCCCCAACAATATGCACTCATATTCTAAATCACGCATAAATGCCATAGCTCTTGTAGGAATCGTACCAAAATAATGATCATCTAGTTGTTGTCCCTTCGCCGATGAATGCCCCAACAAAGTTCTACCCGTTAACATAATATCTGGTCTTGAAGAGGCTAGTGCACTGTCAATTAAAAAGTATTCCTGCTCCCATCCCAAAGAAGTCTGTACCTTTTTTACATTTTTATCAAAATATTTACAAATTGCAGAAGCTGCCGAATCTATTGCACTAAGCGATCTCAGTAACGGCGTCTTATAATCTAATGCTTCTCCTGTATAAGAAACGAATATCGTGGGAATATATAGCGTTGTTCCATATACAAATGCAGGCGAAGTTGGATCCCAGGCTGTATACCCTCGCGCTTCAAACATATTTCTAATTCCTCCATGTGGAAAACTAGAAGCATCTGGTTCTTGTTGAACTAACTTACTTCCTCCAAATCTTTCAATTGCAGTATCTGCATCAATCGTTTCAAAAAAGGCATCGTGTTTTTCAGCGGTTGAACCAGTCAATGGTTGAAACCAATGCGTATAGTGCGTTGCTCCCTTAGACAAGGCCCAATCCTTCATTCCTGATGCAATCGTACTCGCAGATTTCCTGTCGATTTTACTTCCTTTTTCAACAGCATTCAACACACTATTATATGCCTCTTTAGAAAGGTATTGTCTCATTTTGGGCGTATTAAAAACGTTGGCTCCAAAAATTTCTGACCGCTTTTTATCCTCAATAATTTTTATTGGCTCTCTACTTAAAGCTTTCTCAAGTGCATAAAACCGTGATTTTGACATAGTAGCTAAATTTTATTTTGCGAAGATAACGATTAAAACATTATAACATTGCATTTTAAAAAGTTAACCCCTATAAAAATAGGGGATCCGTAAAAATAGTTGGAGCAATGTTAAAATCACCCCTAAAATTTATGAGTATTATTCTTTTGAAGTATATTTGTGTAGAAATTTTTTATTCACAAACTAAATATCATTATGGCTAAAATAAAATTAGAGTACATATGGTTAGATGGTTACAAGCCAACACAAAACCTAAGAAGTAAAACAAAAGTAGAAGAGCATGAAGACTTTCAAGGAACAGTTGAAGAATTGGGAAACTGGTCTTTTGATGGATCTTCTACGCAACAAGCTTCTGGGGGAGCATCTGACTGTCTTTTAAAACCAGTTGCAATTTATCCAGATCCAGCACGTATCAACGGATGGTTAGTAATGACCGAGGTATTGAATGCTGATGGAACTGCACATAAATCTAATGGACGTGCTACGATTGAAGATGATGATAATGATTTCTGGTTCGGATTTGAGCAAGAATACTTTATTATGGATTCTGACACTGAATTACCATTAGGATTCCCGAGAGGTGGTTACCCAGCGCCGCAAGGAATGTACTACTGTTCAGTTGGTGGAAAACATACCCATGGACGTGATTTAGTTGAAGAGCATGCTGATTTATGTATTGAAGCTGGATTGAACTTTGAAGGAATCAACCAAGAGGTTGCATCTGGACAATGGGAATACCAATTATTTGCAAAAGGAGCTAAAAAAGCAGGAGATGAAATCTGGATTTCTAGATATTTATTAGATCGTTTGACTGAAGGTCGTGGAATGTACATTGAATACCATCCAAAACCGTTAGGAGACACTGACTGGAATGGATCTGGAATGCACGCGAACTTTTCAAATACTATCTTAAGAACTTGTGGTTCTAAAGATAAATATATTGAGATATGTGAGTCTTTCCGTCCTTTTGTAAAAGAGCACATCGAAGTTTATGGAGAACATAACGAACAACGTTTAACTGGTAAGCACGAGACTGCTGCTATTACTGATTTCTCTTGGGGAATTTCAGATAGAGGTGCTTCAATCCGTATTCCAATTATCGTTGTAGAAAATGGATACAAGGGATGGTTAGAAGACCGTCGTCCATCTTCAAACGGAGACCCATATAAAATTGCTGCGAGAATTATTAAAACGGTTAAGCCAATTAAATAAATCAAAAAAATAAAACGGTTAAAGCAGTTTTACAAAATTATTTATAACTTTAAAAGAGCCATACTAATGTATGTCTCTTTTTTTTGCACTACTATTTTATGAATATTTAAGAGTCTTGACTAAAAGAAATCGCAACATATTATTTTCTAATTACTAGGCTGCGATCCACTTCACGGCCATGACCCTCTATAAAAAGCGAGTCAGTAGTTACAGACAAAATACCGTATGAACTAACTTCTGTATCAACCATTCCTTTCATAGTAAGGTAATGGATTCCATTTTTAACGGCGTAATTTCCTTCATGATTATGTCCGTTTATATATGCCTGTACATTTGAATAATTTTCAATAATCTCAATAACTTCTTCTGCATTCCAGAGGTTATGTACATTTTTAGGAAAAATAGGAAAGTGACAATATAATATCACTTTTTCACTATTCTCTTTGGCTTTAGCCAATGTAATTTTTAACCAGTTTAATTGTGATTCACCTATGGCCCCGTTCCATTTTGGCGATGTAATTTTATGCTCTTCGTAATAAACACCCGCAAAATTATACTCCTTACTGTCTTTAGCATGCGCGTGAAAACTAACATCATTTCCGTTCAAAACGATAAAACGCCATCCTTTAACTTCAAAATCGTAATAGTCTGAAGGTAATCCCATTCTTTTTGAAACTAACTTTTTCTTAGCATCGTCTACAGAAAAATCATGATTCCCTAGCACATGATATTTTTTACTCTGTAATTTATTATACGTAGGAATTACGGAATCAAAACTACGCCAATCTCGATCAATGAAGTCCCCAAGATGGATAGTGTACTCCAAATCCAATGTATTAAAATGAGCAACACATTGCTTCAACTTACCATTCGATTTCGAATATTTTCGTATGCCTTCTCCCTCTACCTTACAATATTGGCAATCTGCTATAAGACCTATAGAAAAGTCGAGTTTTGAGTTCTTTTCACATGCGTACAACGTAATAATTACGATAAGCGATACAATCACTTTTGTTAAACTGCAAAATCTCTTCATATTCTTTAAATTATTCAGTTAAGCCACCATTTTATAAATAAACACAGCATACAACGCCAAAAGTATCACCCCTTCCTTCCAACTTAATTTCATTCGTACTGGAAAAAACACTAAAGGAAAAACCAATAATGCAAAGCCAAGCATCCAAAATATATCATTTGTTAAAAGCCGCATATCAGTAATACTTACAGGAGTTACCATGGAGGTTATTCCTAATACTGCCAATACATTGAAAATATTTGATCCTAATAAGTTTCCCAAAGAAATCGCCTTTTCCTTTTTTAATACGGCAATTACAGAAGCCGCTAACTCTGGTATACTTGTCCCTACAGAAACTATCGTAATACCTATAATACGTTCACTTATTCCAAATGCTTTCGCTAAGGAAACTGAACCATCAATTAACAATTCAGATCCTCCCCAAAGAGCCAAACCACCAATGGCCAAAAAGAGGACATCTTTATACAAAGGTAACTCTTCATCATCTTCAGACATTTCATCTATAACGGCGATTTTTTGAAAACGCAATAAATAAACTAAAAAAACAATAAGCAATACGAATAATACAACTCCTTCATAACGCTGAATCTCTCCATCAAAAGCAATCATACCATAAAGTGCTAAAGAAGATAACATCATTACAGGCCAATCTGTTTTATAAAAACTTTTCTCAACCGAAATTGTAGAAATAATAATAGTAATTCCTAAGACCAACCCCAAATTAGCAATATTAGAACCGATTACGTTCCCTAGCGCCAAATCTGCATGACCTTCTAGTGCCGATTTTAAACTCACTATCAATTCTGGAGCCGATGTTGCAAAAGAGACCACGGTCATTCCAATCACAATTTTCGGAATCTGTAAGCGTAAGGAAAAACCAACAGCTGCCTTTAACAACGAATTCCCTCCAACAATTAATAATAGTAATCCTACCGCGATATATATGAAATCCATCAATTATAATTTTCGTCAAATATACTTGTTTTTCTACCCCATCTTTGAATCCTAAATAACTTAATTTTTTTTAAAACTGTAAATGTAGTTGTATAATATATTCAGCATCAAATTACCAACAGTGGTATTTAAAAACAGATCCTGAACTAAATTGAAAATATATGGAAAAACTCACAAACAAAAAAGAAGAAATAATGTATGCAGTGTGGCAATTAAAAAAGGGTTTTGTAAAAGATGTAATGCCGCTTCAGCCCAATATACTAAGTTACAATACAATTTCTACAACCATTCGCAAAATGGAAGACAAGAAGTATGTAAAACATATCGCCTATGGTAAAACGCGTGGATACTACCCCGTCATTTCTAAAGAAGAATATAGAAAAGGGTTTATGAATAAAACAATTCATAATTATTTTGAAGACTCCTACAAAACGTGTTTTCCCTTTTTGCTAAGGAAGAGAAAATTAGCGTAGATCAATTAAAAAAAATATCAAACTTATTGAAAATAAAAAGTAATACTTATGGAATATTTCATCAAATCCTCGGCTCTTTTAACCTTATTTATTTTTTTCTATAAATTGTTATTATAAAAGGAAACTTTTTTCAGTTGAATCGTATTTTTCTACTTGGAGGACACATGAATGCTGTAATTCTGCCTTTGATTGTAATACCCAAGTATGTTGAAATACCAGTAACTAACTTTACCAATCTCGACTTTACTGCTGCTACAACGACTGTAGTTTAAGAAAATTCATTTGATTGATATCAAATAAGCACATTCCTCTATCTAGTTGGTGTTATACTATTTAGTTTCAAATTACCTTATCTCAATTTCCTCTCTCTTAAAATTGATGCTATAAAGTTCGAAAGTTTGGAGAAATAACGGCATTAATTTTATTGAAACGAATAGCACTAATTCTCCTTTTTCAATCTTTAATACTATTGTTTACAATCCAGACTTGTTCACTGAAAGCGAACAACAACAAAAAATTATATACGAAAAAATTCATGTACAGCAAAAGCATTCTCTAGATGTTTTTATAACAGAAATTATAAATATTATTTTTTGTTTAATCCGTTTATATGGTTGTATAAAAAAGAGGTGCAGCAAAATTTAGAATATATCGCCGATTCAAATTCTACAGAACAACTAAAAAACTGCGATAACTATCAACATTTGTTACTAAAAACATGTATTCCAAATTACGGATTTTCATTAACCAATAAATTTTAAAATTCACTAATTAAAAAAAGAATTACTATACTACACTCAAATCAATCAAGAAAAATAAATTAATTAAAAATTATATTAATAACACCCTTCTTAGTGCTTTTTTTAACAAGTTTAATACTAAAACCTCTTATATTGAAAAACCTTTCGTTATTCAAGAAGAAATTATTACTAAAAATTCCAATCCGTAGAATTTACTTCAAGCAATTCAAATTTTTTCTAAAAAAAAGGACTCAAGTAAAAACAATAACTCTCAAATAAATAACGATTTATTACGTGATACATTAAATCCAGCAAAAGTTACTCTTAATAAAAAGAATGAACCAAAAGTAAAAAGATACGCGCATGCAGGTCATGCTTCACAGTCACCTATCGAAAATGGAAATACCACCAATAAAAAAAATCCAAAAAAGGGCACTCTTAATTTTGTTTATAATAAAACGGGATTGATTCCGCATAAAATAGCACGTAGCAAGGACAGTTCAATCAATGTTGCACTCAAAAAAGAAACTAACAAAATCAAATATACTAGGGACACTATTATTTATCAAACTAAAAAACCGCTCATACTTATAGATGGCAAAATTAGTTCTCTAACAATTGAGGATTCGGATAAAATAATTTATACAGCATATCAGTGATAAAAGGAAAAATAGCTCAAGATAAATATGGAGACAAGGGCAATGATGGAGTCATTGAAATTACATTGAAAAAGAAGTAAACCACTCCCATTAATTAATTAAAAAGCATACTATAGAATATGATTCTTTAGATGCTTTTGTGTATTTTTACATTGAAATTATCGAAGTAACATTTTAACCGACTGCAACTTGCATGTGAATTTTACAAATTACATGAACCCTAAAGTCTCTAAAATAAACAAATGAAAAAACAACTTTTTAAAATTTTAGCAAAAACAAATAAAGTGTTTATCCCTTCTCTCTCGAAAAGAGGTGTTGATCTAGCCAACGCAAAAAAATGGCAAATGGCTATTATTGGATGGCGTTATTTTGTTACGAAAAATAGTTTGTAAATACATAAATAAGTGTATATTTGCACACTCAAAAATGGCCTTGTGGCGCAACTGAATAGCGCACTTGATTACGGCTCAAGAGGTTACTGGTTTGAATCCAGTCAAGGTCACAAAAAGAACCCGCAAATTTATTTGTGGGTTTTTTAATTCAATTGATGGCAAAAGTTATTACCAATTTTTAGATGATACTTTTTTGCACTACAAAACCACCTCTGCAAATCGAAAACGTACATGACGCAATATGCAATCACTAAAATAGTGCATAGATAACCTTCATAAGAAGATATTAAAAGAGCCCTCTAAAAATTATTGCTACATAAAGTGTTATAGCTATAAATTACTTGAATATGCAGTGAGACTAAAACAGGTGAGTTTCAACTCAACACTTTAGTATGTAAGAAGCTAAATCGTTGATTTTCTTTTAGAAGAATTCCGAATAATTAATTCTGGATCAAGCATCTCTTTTTGTTGAATCTTACCAGACTTATTCTTTATTTGCTCAAATAGTAAAGACGTTGCAGCGATCCCCATTTCAACGTCGCGTTGATTTACCGTAGTAAGGGACGGTTCAATAACCTCAGAAATCAGCTCATTACTAAAACCTGCAAAAGCGATATCGTCCGGTATTCTAATACCCTTGCTTTTTAAATATTTCATTGCGCCTATAGCAGCAACGTCATTTGCAGAAAATACGCCGTCAACGTTTGCAAGTTTGAGTAGTTTTTTTGCTGATGCTTCTCCGTCTTCTTGCATTAAATTCGATTCGAAAATATAGTGGTCACGAATTTCAATACCATACTTCTTTAAAGCTTCCATATATCCTTTGGCACGTTGGCGATACAATTCTAAATTTTGAGGTCCAGAAAAATGAACTATATCCTTACATCCTTCATTTATTAAATGTTCTGTTGAATCAAAACTTGCTTTAAAATCATCAATAAGCACATTTGTACAGCCAGCCACATTGCAAGGTCTATCAAAAAATATAATTGGAAACCCATGATTCTTATACGCCTCTAGGTGCTCAAAACTCGTGGTTTCCATAGAAATTGAAATCAAAACACCATCAACCCTACTGGAATAAAAAGTTTGTAATAAATTCTTTTCTCTTTCTATCGTATCTAAAGATTGACCTATCACCACATCATAACCGCCTTTGTAGGCTGTTTCTTCAATGCCAGAAATGACTCTCGAAAAGAATTGCCTCGATATTCTTGGTACTATAACACCTATTGTATTGGATTTATTGGTGCGCAAATTAGAAGCGATCATGTTTCTTTGATACCCGAGTTCTTTAGCCTTTTCTACTATTCGTACTTTCGTCTTTTTCGAAACACGAGCACTATCGCTCAAGGCCCTAGAAACAGTTGAACTATCAATCTCCAAAGATCTAGCGATATCATGTATTGTTGGTTTCCCTTTTTTCATTCCTACAATAAATTTAATTCAAATTTATATAATTACTTCAAATATACATCTACAAATATATAATTTAAATACAATCGATTGTATTTTAAATAAAAATTACTATCTTCACACAAAATTTAAGAGACTAAAATAATGAATAATCAAAGCGAAGTCAGATACGCCTCTTCCCCTAGAGAAGTAAAATGTATGAATACAGAAGAATTGCGTAATGCGTTTTTAATTAAAAATATTATGACGCAAGACGCTATTAACCTCGTTTATTCTCATTATGATAGATTTATAACAGGCGGAGTAGTACCTGTAAATACCAGTATATCACTTGAAAGTATAGATGCCTTAAAATCTGAGAATTTTCTTGACAGAAGAGAACTTGGAATTATAAATATAGGAAACGAAGGAACTGTAACGGTAGATGGAACTTCTTATGTTTTAGGCAGTAAGGAGGCTTTGTACGTTGGGAAAGGAAATAAAGATGTGCAATTCTCAAGTACTTCTTCAGACAGTCCTGCGCAATTCTATTTAAATTCGACTCCTGCACATACCTCCTATCCTATCAAAAAAATTGGAATCAACGATGTTGAAACTATTGAATTAGGAGCGCCAGAAACTGCAAATGCTCGAACTTTAAGAAAGTATATTGTAAATAGTGTTGTTGATGTTTGTCAGTTACAAATGGGCATGACTACGATAAAACCTGGAAGTAGTTGGAATACTATGCCCGCACATGTTCATGATAGAAGAATGGAAGTATATTTCTATTTTGAAGTTTCAGAAGATCAGGCCGTTTGTCACTTTATGGGAGAACCTCAGGAAACAAGACATATTTGGATGGCAAATAATCAGGCGGTTATTTCACCTCCTTGGTCTATTCACGCAGGATCTGGAACTAGTGACTACACATTTATTTGGGGTATGGCTGGTGAGAATCTAGATTATGGAGATATGGATCACTGCAAAACAAACGAATTAAGATAAGCACATGTCTATACACTTATTTGACTTAACAGGAAAGGTAGCCTTAATAACTGGTGCTACTCACGGTTTGGGAATGGCGATGGCCAAAGGTTTAGGACATGCAGGTGCAACAATTGTTGTTACTGGAAATTCTTCTCAGACAAAATTAGATGAAGCAGTAGTTACTTACAAATCACTAGGTCTGAATGCTCATGGATATTTATTTGATGTTACTGATGAGAAGTCAGTTAAAACAAATATCGAAAATATAGAGTCTGAAGTCGGTCCCATTGACATTTTGATAAATAACGCCGGAATCATCAAAAGAACCCCATTAGTTGATATGGAGGTGTCTGATTTTGAAGAAGTTATAAAAGTCGATTTGGTTTCGCCATTTATAGTTTCAAAGTATGTCGTAAAAGGGATGATCCAACGCGGTGCAGGAAAAATTATTAATATTTGCTCAATGATGAGCGAATTAGGAAGGAATTCAGTTGGTGCCTATGCCGCAGCTAAAGGTGGATTAAAAATGCTTACTCAAAATATGGCTACAGAATGGGCAAAATTTAATATTCAGACAAATGGAATTGGCCCTGGGTATTTCGCCACTAGTCAGACAGCGCCAATCCGCGTAGCGGGAAACCCATTCAATGATTTTATTATTGGACGAACTCCAGCAGGATGTTGGGGTGATCCCGATGATTTGCAGGGTGCGGCTATTTTTTTAAGTTCTAATGCCAGTAATTTTGTTAATGGTCAAGTAATTTATGTTGATGGAGGTATACTTGCAACCATTGGAAAGCCCGCTAACGAAGACTAAATAGACAAATACTTATTCCAATAATATTATGAAATTTATAAATTCAACACTGCTAATTTTCTGTATTTCCGTTTTAATTTCCTGCGCTGAAGAACCGGATATAAAATTGCTAAACGTAAAAAATACGTTGACTATTGAAAGATCTTTTGAAACGGTTGAGTTGTCTGCAGAATTCTTACAGGTGCAGGATTTATCATCCATTGGTATTCGAGAATTCAAATCTGGGAAACTGCAAGTAACGCAGTTAGTAGACAACAATAGTGATGGAACTTATGACGAATTATTATTTCAACCGATATTAGGAGCATCGTCTGAAAAGGATTACGAAATTGTTCAAATCAATAAAGAAGAACAACCATCAACCGAGGTGATATGTTATGCTCGATTTGTTCCTGAACGCACCGATGATTATGCCTGGGAAAACGATAAAGTAGCCTTTAGAACGTTTGGTCCTATCGCCCAAAAAATGAAGGAAGACAATATAAAGGGAGGTACTTTAACAAGTGGCATTGATGCTTGGCTAAAAAAAGTAGATTACCCTATTATTAATAAGTGGTACAAAGAAGATTTGTCTGGCAAAGGTAGTTACCATAAAGATACGGGTGAAGGTCTAGATAATTTTCACGTAGGCGCAAGCAGAGGTGTTGGAGGAATCGCTGCAAAAGTAAATAACAACTACTACTTTTCTAAGAATTTTACCGAATGGAAAACAATTACTACTGGTCCTATTCGAACCAGTTTCGTTTTAAAATATGCGAATTGGGAAGCAGGTGGAAATATAGTGGAAGAGTCTCAGATGATCAGTTTAGATTTAGGGAATAATTTATCAAAATTCTCTATAAACTTGCATGGTATCAGCACTATTTCTGCAGGCTTAACACTGCATGAAAAAGATGGCGTTGTTATAGGAAACAAAGAAAAAGGCTGGGTTAGCTATTGGCAACCTCATGAAGATTCTGAATTGGGTTCAGGTATTGTAGCATCTACCAATACTTTTTTAGGTTATGAGAAATACGACACCGATGAAAAAGATTTAAGTAATGCTTACGCAGCTCTTAAACTAATAGATAACAAGGTAGTTTACTATGCTGGCTTTGGATGGAAAGAAAGTGGAGTGTTTAAAAACCAACAAGATTGGGAAAACTACTTAAGTCTTTTTTCAGATAAAATAAATAACCCTTTGATCCTGAAATTAATAGAATAACAGTTTTCAATAAATCAAATTAATATGAACCGAGCATGCTAAAACCCATATCAACTAAAGGAATGATTAATAGCGAACAGCATGTGACCTCTGAAAAAAAATAAAGAAAGACACATGAAAAAAATAATTTTAGTACTTACCGTAATATTTGCATTTTTAAATACTTCAATTGCTCAAGAAGTAAAACTGCAAGAAGTTAAAGAGATCATGGAAAAAGTTGCCGATTGGCAAATAGATCATTTTAGAGATTCTTACTCGCGTAAAAAACCTCATCATCCTTTGGATTGGACTAATGGAGCCTTGTATGTGGGCATGGTAAAATGGGCGGCCATGGCTGATAGTGAAAAATACTATGAGTGGTTGAAAGATATTGGAGAGGAACACGAATGGAAATTACACAAACGTAAATATCATGCAGATGATCATACTGTTGGTCAAATGTATATTGAATTGTATAGAAAATACAATGATGAAAAAATGATTGCACCTACAAAAGAGCAATTCAATTTTATCAGAATGCATCCATCACAATCCGTTTTCAACTGGAAAACACCGTATCATCAAGATCGTTGGAATTGGTGTGACGCCTTATTTATGTCTCCACCAGTATGGGCTCAACTGTACAATTTAACAGGGGATCAAAAGTATCTTGATTTTATGATGGAAGAGTTTAAAGCTGCTACCGAATTTTTATTTGATAAAAAGGAACACTTGTATTATAGAGACGAAAGATACATGGGAGAATTGGACAATGGTACCAAAATATTTTGGTCAAGAGGAAACGGCTGGGTATTTGCCGGACTTACCAATATTATGAATGAATTACAACCTGAAAGTAAGGAATACAAATACTTCCTAAAGATCTACAATAAAATGGCTAAGAAACTACTCGACATTCAGACGCCTGAAGGACATTGGGCCATGAGTTTATTAGGACAAGAATTTTACCCAACACCTGAGACTAGCGGTTCTTCATTTTTTACATATGGATTAGCATGGGGCATTAACAAGGGTATATTATCAAAAGAAACCTATCTCAATGCAGTTTCAAAAGGATGGAATGCTATGACTGGTCATGTTACTGAAGATGGTATGTTAGGTTATGTTCAACCTATTGGTGCTAAACCAGGAAATGCTTCGCCAGACAAGACTGAAGTTTATGGAACTGGAGCATTTTTAAGTGCAGGTTCTGAAGTGTATAAATTGTATGGCGGTAAATAAGTTTCCCTACCAAATAATACTATAGTTCTTATCCCACAAAATAAGTAAGCACGCCAATAACTAACAGTACCAATACTATTGAAAGTACAACATCAATAGTGTCGAAACTATCTTTGTTGGCTTGCTTTTGTTCTTCAGTCAACGTTCCAAAAGCCAAGCCTTTAATTAGTTCATAATTAGGAGCAACAGTAACTAAACTCACTGTAACGCATACAATCGAAGAAAACACAAACATAAATATGGCCATATGCGCAAAATTGATCGCTGCAAAAGAATAGGCTATTCCGGACAAACTATCTATATTGATTTCTGCAGTAATTCTTAGCGCAGCAACCGCTAAGCCTGATAATAATGTTACGATAGCCGCTTTTGCATTTACACGCTTCCATAAAATTCCTAAAACAAATACCGCAGTTATAGGTGGCGCAATATAAGACTGAACACTTTGCAAATACTTGTACAAAGTCCCCCCTCCTATTTTCTCCATAATTGGAATCCAGATGATTCCCAAAACAACAACTATCCCTGTGGCAATTCTACCCACATTTAGCAATTTATTTTCAGGCATGTTTGGTTTTAATTTTTTGTATATATCTATCGTAAATATAGTAGAACACGAATTAAATACAGAGGCTAACGAACTCATTAGTGCAGCCATCAATCCACCGGCAACCAATCCTTTTAGGCCAACTGGCAATAATGTAGTTACCAAAATCGGAAAAACCTCATCTGGTTTATCATAAGTCAACACGCCTTTCTTGGCCAATGCAAAGGCGATAATACCAGGTATTAAGAAAATAAAAATCGGTAATATTTTTAAATAAGCACCAAATATGGCGCCTCTTCTCCCAATTTTAATATTATTTGCTGCCAACGTCCGCTGAACTATATATTGATCCGTACACCAATACCAAACACCTACTATAGTTCCTCCAAAAAGTAAACCTGTCCAAGGATAATCGGGGTCAGACATAGGTCTCCACATATTAAAGTGATCTGGCCCAACGGTAGCGCGCAGTTCTGTCCATCCTCCAACTTCTTGCAATCCTAAATAGGTTATAGTAATAGAACCTGCAATCAAGATTATGGTTTGAAGAGTTTCCGTATAAATCACGGCTTTCATTCCTCCAACAATGGTATATATCCCGGTAAATATTACAATACCAATAGCACCATACCAAAATGGAATTCCCAACAATTCAGAAACTACAATTCCACCCGCATAAATGGTTACAGAAACTTTAGTGACTACATAACCCGCTAGAGAAAAAATAGATAAAAACCATCGTGATCTTGCGTCAAACCGTTTCTCTAAAAATTCGGGCATGGTAAACGCTTTACTCCGAATATAAAAAGGTAAAAACAGCCAACCTAATAATAAAACAATCCAAGCATGCAATTCATAATGTGCCATTGGCATACCTGATTCGGCACCAGTTCCAGCCAAACCTACTACATGCTCTGAACCAATATTGGAAGCAAAGATGGATGCTCCGATAACGAACCATCCAACATTGCGTCCCGCTAGAAAGTAATCTTCCGTATTTCTATTTTTTTGGAGTATGACCCAAACTGCCACACCAATCAAAACTAAAAAATACACTCCTAAAACAACCCAATCTAAACTTTCTAACACTGAATTCATCTCTTATATTATATGTATTGATTCAGTATGTTTTCGAACAATTCTTGTTTACCACTCTTTAATGATAGTTCTCCATTATTCTGTGCAATTTTGTACAAATCCTGCATTGATAATTTTCCTTCTTCAAAAGCTTTTCCATTTCCAGCATCAAAAGAACTGTAACGATCCTTTCTTAATTTTTCATAAGGAGAAGAACCTATGATTTTATCTGCAATCAACAAAGCTCTAGCAAACGTGTCAGCACCTCCAATATGTGCATGGAATATGTCTTCCATATCTGTAGAGTTTCTTCTTAATTTCGCGTCAAAATTCACTCCTCCACCTTGAAGTCCTCCTGCTTTTAGGAATACTAACATTGCTTCTGTAGTTTCTTGAATATTGTTTGGAAACTGATCTGTATCCCAACCATTTTGGTAATCTCCTCTGTTCGCATCTAAACTCCCTAACATCCCTGCTTTTGCCGCAGTTTCGATCTCATGCTGAAAAGTGTGTTGTGCTAAGGTAGCATGATTTACTTCAATATTTATTTTGAAATCTTTATCCAATCCATATTCTTTTAAGAATCCTATCGCCGTTG
This sequence comes from Urechidicola croceus, assembly GCA_905181865.1. Lineage (GTDB taxonomy): Bacteria > Bacteroidota > Bacteroidia > Flavobacteriales > Flavobacteriaceae > Urechidicola > Urechidicola croceus_A. The sequence goes on along the minus strand of CAJIZG010000004.1, from coordinate 403,932 downwards.
CAGAATCAAAATCATATTGATGTTTCATCGGCTCCATTGGTTTCGGTTCAATAAAGAAATTCCCCTTAAATCCTTGACCTCTTGCGTAATCTCTTGCCATCGTTAAGAACTGTCCCATGTGGTCTAATTCTCTTCCCATATCAGTATTTAACAAAGACATATATCCTTCACGGCCTCCCCAGAAAACATAATTTTCTCCGTCTAAAGCAATCGTAGCATCTAGCGCTAATTTTATTTGTCCACCTGCACGCGCTACTACATCAAAATCTGGATTGGTAGCAGCACCATTCATGTATCTTGGATTTGAAAAACAGTTAGCCGTTCCCCATAATAATTTAATTCCTGAAGCCGCTTTCTTCTCTTTTAAGTACTCCGTAATAGCCGCTAATCTAGATTCAGACTCCGCAAAAGTTGCTCCTTCTTGAATCAAATCATTATCGTGAAAACAAAAATAATCGAAGCCCATTTTACTAATAAATTCAAAAGCTGCATCCGCTTTGTCTTTTGCTGCTTGCATTGGGTCAGAAGACTGATCCCAGCCAAAATTTTGAGTCCCTGGTCCAAATGGATCTCCACCTTGTCCACAGAATGTATGCCAATATGCAATTGCAAATCTAAAATGCTCACGCATGGTTTTTCCAGCAACAACCTGTTCTGGATTGTAATATTTGAATGCTAACGGATCGTCAGATTCTTTTCCTTCAAATTTAATTTCGCCAATACCTTTAAAGTATTCTTTGTTCCCTATAATTGCCATTTTAATATAATTTAATATGTAACTGTTATTAATTTTTTAATCTAATTTCCAACTCGTTTTTCCACTGTTGATATGCCTTTTCATACGGTTTCTTGTCTTCCAAAGGTTTAAACGTCATAACGTGATCATTTTTAGTAATGTTCTCACCAAACTTTTTATAATCACCATCCGTCAAACCACAAGCACGTGCAGCACCTACAGAACCTGTTGTATTGTATATTTCAATATCGTAGCCTATTAATGTTGAAATGGTGCTTGCAAATATCTCCGAGCGAAATAAATTGTCATTTCCCGCTCTCATAACATTCACCTCAGCATTGTCATTTTTTAAAATTTCCATTCCATATACAAAAGAAAAAGCAATTCCTTCTAGAGCAGCCCGACATAAATGTCCGTTGTCATGCTGATTCAAATTCAAATTAGAAAAGTGAGTTCCAATATTTTTATTATTTAGCATACGTTCTGCCCCGTTTCCAAAAGGTATAATGACAACACCATCAGAGCCTACAGACACCTTAGACGCCTTCGCATTCATTTCTTCATAGGAATCAATTCCTACATTGGTCCGCAACCAACGATACATGATTCCAGCTCCGTTAATACATAATAACTTCCCAATATTGGTGCTTTCTTTGGAGTAATTTACATGCGCAAAATGATTGATACGCGATGATTCTTTCGACTTTAATTGATTGGTAACCGCATAAATTACTCCAGATGTTCCTCCTGTAGCCGCAACTTCACCATGATTAAAAATATTCAATGAAAGTGCGTTGTTTGGTTGGTCACCGGCTCGATATAAAATAGGAACTCCAACAGGAATTCCAGTTTCTTCAGATCCTTTTTGATTCACCTCACTTTGATTCGTAAAATTGGTTACGATTTCAGGAGTTAAAGACGGATCAATTCCATAGTATTCTAATAACCAATTAGCAACAGTATCATTCTGATAATCCCAAAGTATACCTTCAGATAGTCCGTTTTTCGTAGTGTTCATTTTCCCTGTCAATTTTAGGGCAATATAATCGCCTGGTAGCATGTACTTATCTACTTTAGCAAATAGTTCAGGTTCATTTTCTTTTACCCACTTCAATTTAGAAGCTGTAAAATTTCCTGGAGAATTTAACAATTGGTTCGCGCATTTATCATTCCCTAATTCATCAAAAGCTTTATTTCCAATCTCAACGGCACGACTATCGCACCAGATAATTGAATTTCGTAAAGACTTCCCTTCTTTATCTACAACCACTAAACCATGCATTTGATATGAAATACCAATTCCAGCAATTTTTGAACTATCAATATTAGCTGTTTCCAATACTCTTTTTGTAGCAGTGCACAGATACTCCCACCACAATTCTGGGTCTTGCTCTGCCCAATCAGATTGTATGGCTTCAATAACCATTTCTTCTGATGGTTCATGTAAACTGCATATATTTTTACCTGTATTCGCATCAACTAGCGCAACTTTTACAGATGAACTTCCTATATCAAATCCTAAGTAATACATAATTTATAATGATTCTCTAATAATTAATTTTGTTGGTATATAACATTGCATCGAAGTATCATTGGTGATAAATTCCGCCGCCTTTGTACCTAATTCTTTAAAATCTGTTGAAATAACTGAAATGCCTTTGTAAATGAACTTTTTCATGGGTGTTTCATTGTAAGATAAAAATCCAATATCTACTCCTGGTTCAAATTTCCTAGTTCTACATTGTTCTAAAAAAGCACCTAAAATTCGATCACTTACACTAATGTAGGCGTGATTCTCTTTGATTTCAAATTCCGTTGGATTCGTTAAAACGCTGTGATTAATATTCTCTTTTTTACAGAATTTACTAAAGTACTTCACCGTTTCTATCGGGTGATTTGTAAAAGTTGGATATATAAATTGAACCGCTTTATACTTTTTTAATAAGTCAACAGCATCCACCAATCCCTTATAAAACGCTTTTCCGAAATCTTGATACACAAAATTATTTACACCATTAGAATGAATATCCCAATCTATGAGTAATAACTTGTCATTTTCAATTTCAGCTACCGTTTTAGGCACTTCTTTATGGTCAAAATTCATCACCACATATTTATAATATTTGCCCTTACTATTATTTAAAATTGTTTTAAAATTTTCAATATTATAATGGTGAAACTGAACATCGGTAATAATATTTTTAGGTAAATTATGTACAAATGAATGATACAATACTTCCTTATATGCTTTAAAAGTATCTAACACCAAAAGCACTTTTCTAATAGGACTTGCGACATAATACCCTTTGGTTGGAATGGAATCCACGATTCCTTGTTCTTTTAATATAGAATATGCTTTAAAAACAGTATCCCTCGATAGTTTATGTTCTTTACAAATGTTATTTACAGAGGGCAACGCATCTCCAATAGCAATGAGATTATTAGCAATACTATCATTGATAGTATTTACCAATTGTTGATATTTTGGCACTTCATTATCGTGCTGAATGGAAAATGAAAAATCAGTTTTCAAGACTATACTGTTCTGTTCTGGTATGCAAATATAATTAATTAGATGAAACTAGCAAAATTGAGATAGTATACACTCATGCTTTGTATATTTATCAATAAATGCAAATAACAAAAAACCTGCAAGTACATTTAAGTTCTCACAGGGCTATAATATCATTACGTAAATTATGCGTATAACTTTTCTTAATGACTACATTTCGTCGAATTGTTCCGTAAGACTTTGAATTAATTTAAACTGATTCTTTGATCTATCTAAATTATGCTCAGGATACGCTGTTTTATAATAAATGTCGTTGCTTAAAAAGTCCGTTAAAAATCGAAGTGCCATAATAAAAATCATAGTTTTAGCTCCAAGAGGCAAATATTTCAATTCAATAGGAGATAAATCTCCTTCCATCTCCTCTAAGAATCCTTTTACATACGCCTTATAATAGTCCAAATTAAAAGAAACTAGATCCAGATTCGATTCATCTTCTGCCGCCGTATTGCATATTGTTCGAATAGCATCACCAAAATCATAATGCACAATTCCTGGCATTACAGTATCTGTATCTATAACACACATTCCCTTATTATTCTTATCAAATAAAGCGTTTGAAATTTTGGTGTCATTATGCGTAACCCGTAATTTAATTTCTCCCGAATCTTTCAGTTTTTGAAGAATATGCATTTCTTCTTTCGAATCTTGGACAATCTGAATATACTCTTTTGCACGTTCCAACCGCTCCTCTGAGGCAAGCTTTAAAGAATCTTCGAACTGAGAATATCGAAACGCCATATTGTGAAAATTCGGTATCACATCCATTAATAGAGATGCATCAAAATCACTTGCTAAGTTTAAAAACTCACCAAATAACTTTCCACCTTCATAGGCTATTTCTTCATCCTGAACCGTTAAATGCGTGAAACTTTCAGCTATAAACACCATTACATTCCAGAAATTTCCATCTTCATCTTTAAAATAATAAGCCCCATCATTAGTGGGTACAAATGAAATCGCTCTCCTGCTCAATTCTTCCTGTGAAAGATGACCCATCTTTTTTTGAATATGAAGACTTACCGAAACTTTATTATTTATAAGACCAGGAACATTTTTAAAAACGCCATGATTGATACGTTGCAATACAAAAAATGGCTTTTCTGAAGTTTTAATTAGATACGTATCATTTATATGACCGGAAGCTAATTCTTTAAAAGATTCAAATTCTGACCTATGGGCAAACTGACTGAAAACGGATTTTAATTGATCTATTAGCATATTACCAAAGGTTTGTCGGATACACATTATCATTCTTTAGCCTTTCTATAGCCTTTTGTACGATTTCTTTATCTTTCTTGTAGGTGACGCCAAACCATTTTGCATTTGATTTCAGCACTTCTACAGAAGCCACGCCAGAAGATAATATTTCATTCACGATATACGGAATAAAAAATTCCGCTTTTAAATTCTCTTTATTATTCTCAAGAAAATCTAGAAATAATTGCTCACCAAATTCAAAATACCTTGGAGTAAAGCCCCAAAAATTCATTGAAACTACCGTATTTTCATCAATTGGAATAAATTTACCATTATCATCTTTTCTCACTAGCTTACCTTCAATTTTTTCAATATGAGTTCGCTCTGTTATGTCTGTTAAATATCCTTCCTCATTTACTTCACATTCACCTCTAGAAACAAATCCATAATCAGATACTGTATTTTTTAATAGATACGCCATCATATTAAAATCATATGACTCTTCGTCCATTTCAGAAAGGGACTTCGCCATCATTTCAAAAGCTTCTTTTCCATAAAAATCATCAGCATTAATCACTGCAAAATTTTCTTGAATGGCGTCTTTGGCCATCAAAAGAGCATGTCCTGTTCCCCAAGGCTTTATTCTTTCATCATTCTGATACTTTTCTGGAACATCCTCAAGTTCCTGAAATACATAAATGGCCTCAGCTTTACCCCCTAGTTTCTTATCTAATATTTCTTTAAATTCCGTCTCAAAACTCTTTCTAATAATAAATACAAATTTGCCAAAACCTGCTTGTAACGCGTCATAAATTGAGAAATCTATTATTGTATCTCCTTCTGGTGTAAAGGAATCTATTTGTTTTAATCCTCCATAGCGGCTTCCCATTCCAGCTGCCAAGATTACAAGGGTTGGTTTGTTTGAACTCATTATTAATTTAAATTATTCATATTAATCTATTACTTTTAATTGTTTTCCAATTTTCACAAAAGCCTCAACAGCCTTGTCAATATGCGCTCTTTCATGTACCGCAGATAATTGTACTCTAATTCTTGCTTTTCCTTTAGGAACAACTGGAAAGAAAAATCCAACAACATAGATACCTTCCTCCAACAATAACTTTGCAAATTTCTGAGCAATCGCGGCATCGTGCAACATAATGGGAACAATAGGATGAAAACCTTTCACAATATCAAATCCCGAAGCAGTCATTTCAGATCGAAAATATTCTGTATTCTCCTCTAATTTATCTCTTAAATCAGTTGAAGATGATAGTATATTTAATACCTCCAATGTAGCACCAACAATAGCTGGGGCAACTGAATTTGAAAATAAATAAGGTCTCGAATGCTGTCTTAAAATATCAACAATTTCTTTTCGAGCAGCCGTAAAACCACCAGAGGCTCCTCCCAAAGCTTTACCGTAAGTACCTGTAATAATATCTATTCGATCCATTACATTATGATTCTCATGCGATCCTCTTCCCTTTTTCCCAATAAAACCTGTTGAATGACATTCGTCAATCATAACAAGTGCATTATACTTGTCCGCTAAATTACAAATTTCATCTAACTGAGCAAGGGTTTCATCCATAGAAAAGGAACCGTCTATAACAATTAAAACGCGTCTACAAGAACTCGTTAATTTTAACTGATTCTCCAATTCTGACATGTTATTATGCGTATATCTAAATCGCTTTGCTTTACAAAGACGTATTCCATCAATTATGGATGCGTGATTTAGTTCATCTGTAATAATTGTATCTTCAGAATTTAACAATGGTTCAAATAGACCTCCGTTTGCATCAAATGCCGCCGCATAAAGGATACAATCTTCCATCCCCAAAAATTCTGCGGTCTTTTTTTCTAATTGCTTATGGATATCTTGCGTACCACAAATAAATCGAACTGAAGAAAGTCCAAATCCATGTGATTTAATAGTATCTATTCCTGCTTGCTTTACACGTTCATCAGAAGCCAAACTTAACTAATTATTTGCGCAAAAATTTAAAACTTCACTTTGATTTATAGTGCTTATCTCTGCTCCTTGGCTAGATGTTATACCCTTTTCCTCTTTATAAAGCCCACTAGATTTTATAGCATCTAAATCATTTTGCAAACTGCTTCTTAATTTTCCATACATCTTTTAAATATTTTATAGTTCAGGTAATTTCTTTTTTCTCAATACTTGAATCATAATAATGGTCATATCATCAATATCATAAGTAGGCTTCCAATTCCAATCATTCCTTGCAAATGAATCATCAATACTTGAAGGCCAATTAGCTGCAATATCTTGTCTAAAATCTGGTTTGTAAATCGTTCGAGAATTAGGATAAATATTCTGAATAGATTTCGCTAATTCTTCAGGAGAAAAACTCATTCCAGATAAATTATAAGAAGTTCTAATTGTAATATTTTCGACAGGAGCATCCATTATTTCTGTTGTTGCTCGAATAGCATCATCCATATAAATAATTGGCAATGCAATATTAGCACTAAAAAAACATTCAAAATTTTGATTATGTATCGCTTTATGATAAATATCCACCGCATAATCTGTAGTTCCGCCTCCTGGCAAAGATTGATAACCAATAACCCCTAGGTATCTTATAGAACGAACATCTAGTTCATATTTCTGAAAATAATATTGCGCCCAATTTTCTCCAGCTATCTTACTAATACCATAAACAGTAGTGGGTGCCCTGGCATAATCTTGCGGTGTCTTTATTTTTGGGACATCGTCTCCATAGACCGCTATAGGACTTGGAATACTGCGAATTCTATAAGCAGATTCAAAAAAAAACGAAGGAAATTGCCGAAATACTAAACTTAACTGCTTCGCCCATATATGAACGGACCAGAAAATTAGAAAAAAAGGGTATATCAAAAAATACGTTTCCTTATTAGATAATAAATTAATTCAACGATCAGCAACTGCTATTTGTATGGTTTCACTCCGCTATCATCATGAAGGATTTATTGACAAATTTGAGACTCAAATCAAAGCATTAGATGAAATTCAAGAATGTTATCATATGGCGGGAAAAGTAGATTTTTTTTTAAAATTAAACTTACAGAGCATCGCGGAGTACCATGAATTTGTAAGATCTAAACTCTCTAAAATCGAAAAAATAGGCGTCTTAGAAAGTTATTTTGTCTTAAAGGAAATGTTCCATACAACGGAATTCCATATTTAATTTTCAAAAAATCCTGGATTATAAAATCAAAAAATTAGGGTGATTTCTTAAAATCTATAACGGGTGGTTTTCCATTTTTAATAGACTTTGAGAATAAAGTGTTCATGGGTATTGTCCCATCAAAAAATCGGTAATTCTGAAGATAAAAAGTATTATTTTGAACACCACCAACATAGTCTAATCGAGACTCTTTTCTAGCCGTTGCATCTCCGTAAATTTCATTCTATTTACCTCATACCATGTGCCATTTGTATCTATCAGCCACTCATTATTACAATATACTCTAAGAGTTTGATCTCCCATATTCGGAATAAAATTCTCTAAAAAAGAATGTGGTCGCTTCATGTATGTTGAGGTTTTAGGTCTTCTAAAAGACGCTATCAATTCCCATTCTCCAGTTTCTGGAGCAGAAAAATACGCTGTATAATCTGTAGAATTATTTACAGATGGTTCTGCTCTAATCAAAAATTCATACGTTATATCAGACTTCCAGTGAAATACTTTTCGACTTTGACCTCCAGAACCTTCATTCCCAAAATCATTCGAAATCACATCGTCTCCCTTTTTCAATAATTTTATTTTCTGATCTTCAGGTATACTTGTAGGGTCGTCAGTTTTAAAAGGACTCCAAAGAGAGAATAAAATTATACGCTCCGTCTCAGAATTTACTTGAATGCCAAAATATCCTTCTGCAAATCCATTTGCCATAAAATAAGATCCTAGTAGATCACTACCTTTTGGAACGGTCATTTCATTATAAAAATATTTAATATCTCCTGCTTCCGAAGATACTTCGTAACTCAAATGAACCGATGGCCCCTACGTCCCCAGTAAAAATATTCTTTTACATAGTATATATTTCCCTTTGTTGCTTCACCCTCGATAACAATTTCTGAAACCTCTCCAAAATGATCACCATTTTTACGAACACCTTGAAGTTCTATAAAATGATACCCTAGTTTATCAATTTTAAAGGTGTCAACATGTGTTGATGAAAAATCGACAGTAGAGATACGCACCTCTTCAGACTTTCCGTTTAAGGTTGCTTTAACCGAAGAATTATTTGAATTCTTAGCTACTAAACTAATTTTCAACATCCCCGTATTTTCCGATTTAAAATAGGTTCGAATTTTTGTATCAGTAGCTTCTCAATTTTCAATTCCTTTTTTCTGCAACAATAGTTCTCGTTTCCTCTGGATTATTATACACCCAACTATTCGCCATTGTTAATCTAGAGATTTCTTTTACCTGATCTTGAGCGAAAACGGTATCACTTTGAAATGATATAAATAACATTAAAAACGAAATAACCATGGCCTTAACTTTCATTTAAACTTGTTTTTAATTTTAATATAAATAATAATGCCAATGGTGCTCCCCAATTCGCTCCTCTTTCAATAAAAGACCATATTGGTTCACCAGAAAGAGGCCTAACCAATGCCGTGGAAAAAGCCCAAAAAACCATCCAAATAACAATGTACTTATATGGTTTAAATAATACGACCATTGCAATCAAAATATCTAAAACGCCAATTACTGGCATAATCTTCATACCGGTTTCGATAGAAAATCCTACTGTTTCTAGATAAACCAACCAACTTACATTTCCGATCAACGCTAAATAGCCGTGTCCAAAAAATGTTAGAAAAACGGCTACCCTTAAAATGTACTCTATTGATTTAATATTGATACTTTTCATTTAATATGATGCTATTAGACTAATTATCTGTTTCTTCAAAATCTGTTTCATTCACCCATCCGGCCTTTATATTTTCTCCTTTTAAATGTCTTTCGTAAAAACCACGATCCTTTTTATTGGCATATTGATAACTTTCAAAAATAGCTCCTTGCCCAAACATTCTAGGATCTCCTTGCTCTTTTAATTCTTTCTCTAATTGTTTTTGAAGTTGCTCTCCAATTTTTTCATACTTCTTGTTCTGAACCAAATTAAATATACAATCGGGATCTTCATTGATATTGTATAGTTCAAATGACTGTCGTTTTCCAAAATTCAATTGCCAATGTGCAGAATTTACGCCACTTCGACGATCATTCAAAATTTTGGTCTTGGTGGCTCCGCCATCCGTATTTAAATAGCCCGTTATCGGATTTCCAGCAGGCCAACGGTCATTTTTATAATTTATAACAAATAAGTAATCTCCTTTTCTAATTCCTCTTATGGGGTATCCCTGATCATTTGGACGCCCAACATCATGCCTTTCTTTACCAATCAACACATGATCTCTCGTCTCAGCAACAACACCCTCCTTTTCTGAAAACAAAATATCTGTTAAACTTTTCCCTTGTATTGCTTCCATTCCTGACTTCTCTTGGTCAATGCCTGCTACTTCTAAAAATGTTGGCGCAATATCCGTGAAATTTACAAAATCATCAATGACTCGTCCTGGATTTAAAATTTGTCCTTTCCACATTATTGCTAAGGGCAAATGATTGGAATACTCATAGGCTTGACCCTTAATTCTTGGAAAAGGCATTCCATTATCTGAAGTCACGACAATCAAGGTGTTTTCTAATTCTCCCGACGCTTCAAGCGTCTTTAACATTTTCCCTAGATGACTATCAAAGTATTCTATTTCAAATGCATAATCTAACATATCATTCCTTACCTCCTCCGTATCTGGCCAGAATGAGAACACGGCATCAATATCCTCAATATTTTTATTTCCTTTTTTAACCCCACTCCCATATTCGTATGCTCTATGAGGTTCAATTCCTCCGTACCAAAATGAAAAAGGTTGGTCTTTTGGCTTTTCAGATAAAAACTGTGAAAAATTTGCAGCATAATCAATATTGGATATAGCCTTTGTAGGCGGTATCACTCGTTTGTCATTATATGATTTTCCTAATATGGGCCTTCTTTCCCCATTCTCGGTCAACGCAACAACGGGAGCTAATCCTTTGGCTGTATATCCTACATGATAACCATTTTCGCCAAGACTTTCTGCATACGTTTTAAATTTTTGAGGAAAATAACTCCAGTGATTTCCTGCTTCTTCCAATTGCCATGAATTCCTTCCGGTTAACAATATAGATCTAGAAGGCGCACACTTAGCATTTGGTGTATAAGCGTTTAAAAACAACAATCCTTCTTCTGCCACTTGATCAAAATTTGGTGTATTTACAAACTCACAACCGTAAGCACTCATATGCTTAAAGGTTGCATCATCTGCGATGCAAAATAATATGTTTGGTCTTTGTAATATTGACAATTCAACTTCCTTAGACTCCGTTTTTTGAAATGATGAATTACAACTCCAAAAAGTGACTATAACTCCCAAGATTGAATATAAAATCGCCACTTGTAATGTTCTTCGAAACATATCTTTAAATTTAAGTTTTCACTAGAATAATTTTAACGAATCTAAGAATTAATTTAGTTATCGACCTCTTTCAAAATATAACTTCATCGCAAAAGATATTATTTGAGAAGTTTACTAGGAGGAAAACCAAATTGCGTTTTAAAACGTCGACTGAAATAATAAGGATCTTTAAACCCTATTAAAGTTGTGACCTCCGAAACATTATATTTTTTAGATTTTAACAAAACTGCCGATTTCTTAAGCCTTATAGTCCTGATAAATTCATTTGGCGCTAAATCTGTCAATTCTTTTATTTTCCTGTATAACTTTGAGGAACTCATCCCTAATTCTTGACATAGAAAAGCCGTTGTTAAATATTCCTCACTCAAATTAAATTCTATTAAATCAGTCACATTCTTCAAAAATTCTTTATCAATTGGTGAATGTGTTAGTAAACTTAAATCGCTTTCTACTTCTCCAGAAAATTTTGTTTTTAACTTTAAGCGTGTTTTTATAACATTTGAAATCATTGTTCGCAGCAATGAAGGTTCAAATGGTTTTACTAAATACCCGTCTGCTCCTAAATCATACCCTTTCAACTTGTCTTCATTATCTGAAAGTGCGGTTAACAATATAACGGGAGTGTGACTAATAAATTCATCATTTTTAAGTTCTTTACAAAATTCAAGTCCGTCCATAACAGGCATCATAACATCCGATACACATAAAACTGGTTTAATCTGTCTGCATAATTTTAAGCCCTCCTGCCCATTTTCTGCTTCATAGACTTTATAGTAATCTGATAAATAATCTGCCAAATACTTTCTTAACTCTACATTGTCTTCAATGACAACGATCTTTTCTTTTAACTCTGTGTTCTGAATTATTTTCTTTGCATTGACAATTTTTAATGATTCATTCTCCGTTTGCTTTGTTTCGATATCAAACACCTCTTTTTTATCAAAATACTCTTTATTTATAGGGAGTTCTACAGTAAAAACACTTCCTTTATTTGGTACACTTTGTACCTTTATAGATCCCTTGTGAAGTTTTACCAATGATTTAACCAACGACAAACCAATTCCAGACCCAGTATTGTAATCTTTGCTGTTAGAAACTTGATAAAATCGTTTAAAAATCTTGTCTTGACTTTTAAGCGGTATTCCTATTCCATTATCACTCACTTCAATAACAAGATAGTCCTCCAATGAATCTTTTAAGTGGATAAAAAGACCAACTTCTCCATATTCATTGGTAAATTTTATGGCATTCGATAAAAGATTGTATAAAACTTTATCATACTTATCTCTATCTATCCAACCATTTATTGAAACATCTTCATGATCAAAACTCAAATTTATTTTCTTATTAAAAGCAAGTTCTTTAAATGATTCGAAAATATTTTTAGAATATTGTAAAACATCTGTTTCCGACACCTTTAACTTTAGTTCTCCCGTTTGTGCTTTTCTAAAGTCTAATACCTGATTTACAAGTTCAAACAATCTACTGGCGTTTTGATAAATAAGATTATATTTACTGCGTTGATAGTCTGTAACACTCTCTTTTCTCTCTTCTAAAAGTTGTTTCGCAGGCCCTAAAATCAGTGTTAAAGGAGTTCTTAATTCATGAGAAATATTCGTAAAAAATCGAAGTTTTTCATTGTTTAGTTTTATATCTCGTTCTCTATTTACCTTCTCCGTTATTAATTCTTGTTTTAACCTAATTCTGTCTTTAATTTCTCTTCTAACAAAGTAGGTAATAATAAATATAATGATTAAACCCAATGCAATTGCTTGCCAACTAAACCAAAAAGGCAAATTTATTTTTATCTTATAAGATACTTCATCACTCCAAATGCCATCACTGTTGCTAGAACGAATTTTAAAATAATACGTACCGGAAGACAAATTAGTATATTGAACTGTTCTTGAATTACTTCCTGTTTCTATCCAAGTCTTATCAAAACCATCCAATATATATTGATACTTATTCAATCCTTCATTAGTAAATGACGGATTTGAAAACTGAAGAGAAAAATTTCTATTATTAAAACTTAGCACCTCTTCTTTAGAATAATTAATATCCCTAGTTAAAGGTATCTGTCCATTCAATTTCAATCCAGGTAAAACTGGAATATTATTAACTTTAAACTCGGTTATCACAGGTCTTGGCGACCATTTATTTTCTTTTAAATCAAAAGGAGAAAAGTAAAGAATACCATTTTTTCCTCCTAGATAAATTTTGGAATTCTCAAAATTATAAAATCCACTAGAACTAAACACATCCAGCCGATTACCACTGTCAATATTATAAATATTAACTAAGTTGCTTTCTATATTATATTTGGCAATACTATTATTCATGTTTAACCATAAATAACCATTGGCATCATCAACCAAATTAGTAACCCATTTACCATCTAATTCCTTAATCTCATCAGTTCTTTCAAACGAGTCTATATCTGGATTATAAACACTTATTCCTTTTCTTGTAGCAGCCCAAATTTGCCCCCTAGAATTAACTAGAATATCACTTACATTATCATGAGGAAGCCCCTCATTAGCATTTAAGCCTCGCTCATAAATAGACGATTTTCTATTAACAAGATCATATTTCACTACCCCAACTTCTGTAGCAAACCATAAGATCCTATCAAAATCTATGGTAACCTTGTTAATGTTATAATTGGGTAATATGTGAACAGCAGAATTTAATGTTGTTTTGTCAAAAATCTTAGCTCCCTCTCCAAAGGAGCAAACAACTAAATTATCATCATACTCTATAAAATTCAAAACTGGCGTGTTTTCAAAACCAACATCTATAGTTTCTGAACTATGTTCATCGTAATTATAGCGTAGAATTCTCCCATCCCATAAACCGCAATAAAGAATATTTCCATTTTTAGAATAGATACTGGCAATATCACTGTTATTATTAAATAATGGGACAAAATCTCCTCCTTTAGAAATAAAAAGGCCATTATGCCTGGTTGCAACAACTACCTCATCTTTATAGGTTTTTGTAAAACCTCTAATCCTTGGCAACTGATTATTAATATATTGCGAAATATCTTTGCTTATTTTAAACTGATTCTCATAAGGATCATATTTGTCTAAACCATCTTCGGTACCAATCCAGAGGGTTCCAGAGGCATCAAAATATAATGAAGAAATTAAATTATCAACAAGTGACGTATTATCTGAAAGATCAGAAAAATACCAACGAAAATCACCTTTACTAATATCTTCTAGTTCATTACAAACTAGCAACCCCCCTAACGTACCTACCCAATATTTTCCATCAGGAGCCCTAGCTACCGATAAAAAATATGGTCCTAATTTGTCATTAACATCCTCATCTTTAAGGCTAAGATTTACAAATACATTTTTAACCAAATCCAATTTAAAAAGACCTTCGCGTGTACCAATAAAAATATCTCGATTGCCATCTTCATAAATAAAATTTATATAAGGATTTTTCTCAATAGAGTTCGGTATGTCTAGCGTATAATATTCTATTTCTGAAATTACTCCAGTATTTCCAAGTTTAATTTTTGCAATAGAAACCATTTCATAACTCCCAATCCAAATGTTTCCGTTTATATCTTCAACTATTTCTTTGATATATTTAAAATTCTCCAAAGGTACTTTTGTGAATTTATTAATACCCGGTTCAAAAAAACCCACACCCGCGTTCTTGGTCCCTACCCAAATTCGGTCAAATTTATCTATATGTATAGATCTTATTTCTTCATCTGGAATGCTACTTGGGTTATTGTCATCTGGTAAAAAAGTAGTAAAAACATGAGTTTCTAAATTCAAACGGGTTAGTCCCTTTCTTGTTCCAATCCATAAACTGTTTTTCGCTTCATCTAATTTTAATACGGTAATATCATCATTAAATAGGGTGTTCTTTGTGCCTGTATTACTTAAGTACGATCTAAATTGAAATCCATCGAAACGATTTAATCCTGAAAACGTCCCTAACCACAAAAATCCTTGTTTATCTTGTACTATTTGCCGCACAGAGTTATGAGACAGACCATCTTTATCATTATAATGCTCAAATTTTAAATGTTGAGCATTTAAGATATTTGACATCAAAAAAATAATCGAAAATAATAATTTTATTATATTACTTAAATTTAATCGCACCAGATAATTATTTTATGAATCAACTAATATAACTCATTTTAAAGATTTTATTGAAATTGATCTAATTTTTATCAATTTAAGCAAAAGCGCTATTCTTCGTTTTCTCTAAAATTATTTCCAATACTTTTTAAAAAACATTACCGATGTCATACTTGGCTATAATCTATTGATAACGATTATACTATGGCAAAATAACTCGTTATCTATTTTGATTCGATAAAATACATATTGAATTAAAAAAGTGCCAAAGCTTAAGTCTATAAATTCTTATTCAGACTTTGGGTCATTCTTAAGTTGACTACTCGCAGATAAATTAACTAAACTAAGGATACGTAAAAAAACTCATCTTTAAATTAATCTTTATCTTTAATTTCTGAATGCTAGAAATTAATTCTTGACGCTATTTGGCTCCATATTTAATAGCAGTACACCTCCCTTAATGATATCGCTTTGTTTAATTGCATTAACTTTTAAAGATTTACCGTTAAATTGCATTTTATTCACATATACGTTTTCTGGGCTATTATTTACAGTTTGTATTTCAAACATCTCGCCAGGATAATAATCTTTATTTAATTTGATTGATATCTTATCAAAAACAGGACTTGTTACTTGATATTCAGGATTATCTTCTGTACCTCCATTCATTTGAAACAAACCTATTTTCATTAATACCGCTAAACTCCCCATTAACCCTTGATCTTCATCTCCGTTAAAACCTGTTGATGGAGATAATCCACTAAATGTTTTTTCAACCACGTTTCGGGTCCAGTATTGCGCTAAGTCTGGTCTTCCTATATGATTAAAAATATGTGATGTTTGTATTGATGGCTGATTTCCAAAATTAATTGGTATTCTACTATACTCTGGATGACTTTCTAATGCATGTGAATTTCCTGCAGTAAAATTTAATTTCTGAGCGGTTTCAAATTGATTATTTAATTTTTGTACTGCTTTGTCATCTCCTCCCATTAAAGTTGCTAGTCCTTTTAAATCATGTTGCACGAACCAAGTAGATTGCGCACCATTAGATTCTATAAATCCATGTTCTACTTCATATGGATCAAAATCTTCATACCAATCACCATCAATATTTTTAGGCCGAATCCAACCCTGAGTTTCATCAAAAATATTTTTATAATTCTTAGATCTTTCTAAAAAATAATTATAATCGTCTGTATGTCCTATTTTTTTTGCGAGTTGCGCCAATGTCCAATCTTGATATGCATATTCCAAAGTTTGACTAGCACCATCTTGATGGATACCAAAATTACCTTCAGGAATCGGATATGGCACATATCCATTTTCTATATAGTGTTCGAGACCTCCACCAATAAATGTTTTGTGTTCATAACCAGCTTTTGCCATTATACCACCTGGCATATGATTTTTCTTGAGCACTTGATAAATAGACTCTAAATCTTCTGTAATTAAACCTTCTTGAATAGCACTAACAATAAAAGGCGTACTTGACGCTCCCGTCATAACATTTGTATAATTACCTCCTGATGGGCCTCTTGGGACAAGACCTCCATCTTTTTGATATTGTAATAGCGATTGTACAAATTCTTTTTTAATTTCTGGATATACTAGACCCCATAAGGTATTGATGGTCCATTGTGCCCCCCAAAAAGAATCAGAATTATAATGATTAAATTTTGGTTTACCGCTGTCATCCATCGGTAATTGTCCAACTCTAAATATTTCTCCAGTATTATCTGGATATGCACCATTAACATCACTTATAATTCTTCGACCTTGGAGTGCGTGCCATAAGTCTGTGTAAAATCTTCTCTGGCCTTTTTCTGTACCTCCTTCAACAATAACTCTTCCTAATAAACGTTCCCACGCTGTTTTTGATTCATTTACTGTTTTGTCAAAATCCCATTTTGGAAGTTCTTCTTCAATGTTAGTAGAAGCATTTTCAATAGATGTGTATGAAATACCTGCTTTCATTAAAACAGGTTTGTCTGTTTTTTCTAATTTTATTAAATAATTCCCCGTTTCTTCATCCAATTCAACTGATTCAACTTTAGTGTCCAAATGAATTTTAAAATATATTGTCAATAGTTTTGGTCTTCGGCGGGTTGGAGTTGCAATGAAAGTACCAGATAGTTCATGATCACTTATTTTTTGCAATTTCCCATCTATATTTTTACAAGGTCCTAATGGAGTATTTAAATTGAATAAAATCGCTCCGCTTTCATTTTTTGGAAACTCATACTTATGAAGGCCTACACGTGTTGTACTTGTCAACGACGCTTTAATATTATATCTATCTAATTCTAGATAATGATACCCTGGTTTTATCAATTCTTTTTCATGACTAAATTTTGAGTAAAAATCTTTATAAATATTTTTTTTATTTTCTTTTGATAGTACTACCGGCATTACAGACAAGCCTGATATTTGCCAAGCATGAATATGGCTAAAACCTTTTATAGTATCTATTTTATATTGATAACCACTTCCCCAAGCACCAGCTATTTCTGTATCTGGACTTAAATTTACCATTCCAAAAGGTCGACTCGCTGAAGAAAAGTAAAACCATCTTGAATTTTCAGTATCAAGTAATGGAAAAACTTTGTCTACTAAGTTGTGGTGTTCTTTACGCACCACTGTATCAAGTTCTTTATTACATGATATCAAAAAAACAAGTGCTGTAATAATTATAGCAATTTCACTTGTAAAAATTTGTTTTAAATTCATTTACTTCACTTTTTTTTAAATTTTAAACTAAACTATATTCCAACAACTTTTATTTTATTAATTTCTAGAATTCCGGCTTTATGTCCGTTAGTTTAAATTAAATATTAATCATTCGTTCGCCAGTATATTCCTTTTAATTACAAGGCACTAACAACGTTTATTTTTTGCAATACAAGAATAAAAATGGTCTTTTAATTACTTAAAAATTTAAAAAAAGGCAGACTAAAATTGGTCTGCCTTTATTAACAAAACTAACTAAAATTTCTAATCTATAATAATAATATCCAAAGGACACATTAATACTTAGGGTTTTGCACCATGGTATCTGGAGAAAGTTCTAATTCCTTGATTGGAATAGGACGTAATAAGTGTTTGGTTGAATCAAAGGCACCATGATCTACAACGTGTGGATTATAAAGGTTTATTCTTTCTTCTAATTTCCCCATACGTTTTAATACAGTCCATCTATTTGATTCACCTATTAATTCTAATGCACGCTCCTCAAGAATGTTATCTAAACTTGCGGAAGCATAATGATCTACTACACCCGTAGCTCTCTCTCTAACTATGTTTAAATGCATTAGAGCCGATGCTGATGTTCCTGCACCTAAATGAGCTTCAGCAGCTAATAAATGTGACCCTGCAACTCTAAAAATAAACGTATCACGAGCTCCACCACCTTCCTCTTGGAAGACTTCATCCTCAAATTTTTTCATAATTGGAAAATTCGTAAATGAAGGACTTAACACATATTGATAGTTAACATCTGCTATCGGTGCAGGTCTTCCATATAAATATTCATCTGGTTGATATACCCAATAATCATCCAATTTAACTGTAAGTTCTGCAATACTCAATGCTACTTTAGGAAAATAAATTATGGTATCACCAACATTAATAATATCATCGCCCAAACTACTCGCCTCATCAGCAATTATTGTTCTATGTAGGGTTACATCGTCTCTAGAATCGTTAGCTGCGAACAATGAATAAAAATATGGTGTTGGCATTAAACTGTTCCCTTTTTTTCCATACTGATTATTTCTGGTTACACCAGGTGTTGAATTTATTCCAAACATAAAAAGGGAGTGCTTGTTATTGTTCGAATCTTCTGCAAATCCATCATCCCATTGCCCAGCAAAAAGAATTTCATCGTTCTCCTGATTGTCATATGCAAATATCTGAGCAAATGACTGACTTCTAATGTCATACCCTCCTATAGCAGATTCTGCCAAAGAAGCCGCAGTTGCAAAGTCTGAACCTCCAGCAAAAGATGTGTATGCTCTAGTTAAATAAACCTCAGCCAACACATGTTGCGCAGCTCTTTTAGAAAGCCTCCCTGTTTGAGGATCATCCTCTAAATTTGAAATAGCAGCTTCTAATTCACTTATAATTAAGGTGTATGTCTGTTCCTCAGTTGAACGTGTATAATCATTACTTATACTTTGTGGTTCTTCTAAATCTAATACCACACCACCATATTGCTGTGCTAAATTAAAAAATGCTAAAGCTCTTAAACTTCTTGCCTGAGCAATGCCATAAGCTTTTTCGCCTAATTTTGCCTCACTCCATGCAATTTGAGTTTCATATCTATTAATCGCTGTATTTGCTTTCGATATTACACCATAATTAGCGGACCATAGCCCACTGGTTTGTGGTGCATTAAAGCCATTATAATCATTACCACTTGATGTTGAAGTCACCTCATTCTGACTTGTAAAAATATCAGTTCCCTCGAATTTATAATTATAATTTTTATAAACTCCTCTCGTCGCATTATATAGACCTAGTATTAGTTGATCCGCATTACTCTCATCAAGGAAACTTTCAGCGGTAATATCACTATAAATCTCTTCTTCTATAAAGTCGTTACAGGCACTTAAAAATAGTGCAGTCACAAGTAAGACTATAATTTGTTTTATGTTTTTTATTGTTTTCATCTTTAATATAGTTTAAAAATTAATAAGACAACTTAAGTCCAAATAATACCGTTTTATTCATATACCCCCCCCTATAAGAATTCATTAATCCTGTTTCAGGATCTGGCCCTTTATAATCAGTAAACGTAAAAGGATTTTGAACATTTAAAGTCAGTCTTAAACTAGACATCTTTAATGTTTCCAATAAGCCTGGTGCCGCATTATAGCCCAAACCAATATTACCCACCTTTACAAAACTAAAGTCTTCGTAATACCATTCTCCTGGCGCTCCATATTCTAAAGCAGGGTATTTGGCATCTTGATTGTTTGGTGTCCAATAATCTAAATCAAAGCCATTGAACTTAGCATCATCTCCACTATGAGGAGCAAAGTGACCATAAAACTCAGAGTGACCATACGACCCTTGTCTTGTATACATATTTACAGACAAATCGAAATTTTTATATGTAAAAGTATTGGTCATACCCCCAATCCAATCTGGTGATATTGAACCTAAAACCTTTTTATCACCTTCATCTCTCGTTCCACTGTTATTTATATCTCTATACTTGTAGTTACCCGGACGACTTCCATCAAAAGCCATTGCTTCTGCGGCCTCATCTATTTGCCAAATACCTTCAACCTCATAGTTATAGATGGCATCTACAGGCTGACCAACTTCTAATACCTGATGATTTCTTTGATTAACTATTTTATCTAGATCACCATCTAATCTTAAAATTTCATTCTTATTCTTAGCAAAATTTAAGTTAGTAGACCAACTAAATTTATTCGTTTGAACATTAACCGTATTTAATGTAACCTCAATACCTTTGTTTTCAACTGAACCATAATTTCCAGTAGAAGACCCATAACCCGTTATATCTGATAAGGTCTTGTTTAACAAGGCATCAACTGTCTCTTTTCTATAAATTTCCATACTAAATCGAACTCTATTATCGAGTATACCTAAATCAATACCAAAGTTCACCTCTTTTGAACGTTCCCAAGTTAAATCATAGTTAGGCAATCCTGATACTTGTACACCATTAGAATGAGTACTTCCAAAAGGATAATTAGCAGACGATAAGAACGCTAAAGAACTATATGCACTTACTGGACTATCATTACCCGATTCTCCATAACTTAATCTTAACTTTAAATTACTCAACCAATCTTCATTTTGTAAAAATTCTTCTTCACTAGCTTTCCAAGCGAAAGCAGCAGAAGGAAAAAATGCCCATTTATGATCTACAGCCAATTTTGATGAACCATCATATCTACCCGTAGCCGTAAATAAATATTTACCTAAAAGATTATAATTTAAGCGTCCTGCGTATGACACCAATGTTTCCTTGTAAAATGACGTGCCATAATTTCTTACATCTAACCCTGCTTGTGCGTTATAAATACCATACGCATCAGTATCAAAATTTCTAGTATGAATATTACTTCCTTCCATTTGGTTGCGATAAACCGACGATATTAAAGTAGCTTTTAAATTTTGATCTTCTGTAAGATCAAAATTTAAATCTACAATGTTATCCCAAGTGTACGCTGTTTTATATCCTGTATCATAATAAACACGTGTTCTAGACGGCGCGTTTCTTGCTGATTTTGTTAATAATCCAAATTGTGACCCATATCTTTCGGTCTCTATATTTGGCGAAAATTGAGTTTTAAAACTAAGCCATTCAGTTGGTTTATAATTTAAAAACACATTTGCAATAACATTTAAAGTTTTTGTATTGGTGGTCCAAGAACTCGGTGAATTTGCTTCGTAGTACGGAGTCAAAAAACGTCCATCTTGATCGTCTGGAAATAATATAACGCTTCCATCAGAATCGTGAGAATTAACAGTTGGAGGTAAACGTAAAGTAGTTCTAAATAACTCATTACTTCCCGTTTCTCTCTCAGACATGGCTAAATAAGCTTTAACACCAGCACTAAACTTATCAGACACTTTCTTAGTTATTGCCGCACTCAAATTGTATCGATCATACGCTTCAATACCTATAACACCTTCATCTTTTAAGTAACCTAAAGAGGCATTATAAACAACACCATTTGAACCACCAGACATGGCCAAGTTATGACTGGTTTGAAGACCCGTTTTTTGATAATCACCTATCCAATCTGTATACCTACGATTGGCAACATTATCAGCCTCTTCATTCTGGGTTCTTAATTCACCTGAGAGATCAAGAATAAGGTTATTATAATCATCCACTGTTCCAGTTCCTCCTCCATTAAAAAGTCTTCCCCATTCTCTACTTCTTACTACTTTACCTACAAAGTCAACATATTCATCCCCATTAAAAAAATCTGGAGCATTAGTAACTGAACGAGTCCCTACAGTTCCCTCGTAAGAAAATACTGTTTTTCCTTCTATCCCACTTTTAGTAGTAATAAGCACTACACCATTTGCTCCTCTAGCACCATAAATTGCTGTTGCAGAAGCATCTTTTAGAATATCCATTTGCTGAATATCCGCCGGGTTTAAAATGTTAATGTTATCAAAGAACACTCCATCAACCACATATAATGGTTTTGAAAGATCATTATCAGGGTTATCACTTAAACCATCACGACCTCTATCGTTATTATTAATAACAGAATTACCCCTAATATCAATTGACATAGGCGCTCCTGGTTTGTTGCTCAGCATTCTAACATCAACACCAGCAACACGTCCTTGTAATGCCTGCCCAATATCTGTTTTCTTTTGCTCGGTAAGATCATCGGCGCTTAAAGATTCTACGGCCCCTGTTAAATCTATTCTCTTTACAGAACCATATCCAATAACCACTGCTTCATCAAGTTGTGATGCATCTTCTTCTAGTTGAACATTTAAAGGAGATTGCCCTGTATAGGTAATCTCTTGTGCTTTATATCCTAGATACGTAATCACAATGACATCGCCACTATTGGCTTTGATTTGATAGTTTCCATCAAAATCTGTTGAAGCACCAATCGAAGTGCCCTTAATAATAACATTTGCTCCCGGAACTGGAAGGTTCTGAACATCAGTTACAACACCTGACACATCTTCTTGCGCCCATGTAGTAAATGAAAAGGCTAGTAGAAAGGCCATCAATAAAAGTTTTAGTTTTTCCATTTTTAATTATTTAGAATTATGTTTAGACAGCTAAACTAGACCTAAACAATTGTTAACGAATGGACAAAATATTCTAAAACATGGATATGCTGAGCAAACTAAAAAAAACGCGAAATCAATTTACCAAACTTAGATTTCCATTCTTGACTCCAGGATACCTAAAAATGTAAAAATCTATTTTTAAAGATATGACCGGTGCGTCCATTTCTATGAATAATATGTCCATCATGAATCTTGCTATAACAAATACTTTATAATTTTAACAATTACTTCAATAATCATAAAGGGTGTATGACTATTGTAAATAACGTATTGTACCTTTTAAATAAGACTGTTCGTATATTAAAATAGCCCTTGAGCATTTTTAACAAATTTGTCAATTCGAATAAATCATGTGATTAAAATCAAAAAAAAAATCGAACAATTGGTTTATAAGGTCTTGTAGAACAAAGTGCCCAAAAGGGTACTACTCTAAATTAAGAAGGTACGCCCTTAGCATTTGGTTTAACCATACACTCACACATTTACAACCACTCATATTTTTAAATACTGCATCATCTATGATGTAATATAGCAGGTTTGGTCATTTTAATTTTAACAATTCGACTTTCTTAGATTCCCTTTTTTAAATAGTGAATTCCAAATCCAAAAAATCAATACAACTCCCAAGGATGAAAATAAAAATAAGACTCGTAATATTCTATGCACCATATCTTTAAAAGATAATTTTTTTATAAAGAATTCAAACTACTTCCAACGTTAATTTTCTATTTTATCAATTATAACTATTGCGTATCTATTACCAATAAAATCATTTAATCAGGTTTAATTATATAAATTAATCTATATTTATCACCTTTGCTAACGTAAAAATATCAAGATGAAAAAAGTATTATTATTTATGTTATTAATTGCATTTTAATGTCATGTGCTGGGCAACAGATAACAAATTTTGAAAAAAGAGCAAAAAGAAGTTCAACGGCTATTGCCAATGAAATGGATTTAAATAAGGAGAAAAAAGAATTTATTTACGCATTTCTTTTAGAACGTCAGGAAAACAATTATGCGCAAATCAAAGAAAAGGACTTAACTGAAGAAGAAAAAAGTGTCATTTTTGCAAAATCAAATAAATCAATGACTGAAAAATTATTGACTAAATTTACACGCGAAGAAGCAGAAAAAATCAATGGAATTATTCAGAAGCAACAAAAAAAGAAAAGAGAATCATAATTGAAATAAGTAAAAAGTTTATCTCAAATTGAATTTGATAATAGTTCCAAAATATCTTCTCGAATTCTTGTAGGCTTTTGAGTCTTCGCGTCAATTAGACACCACGTTGAAGCAGATTTAGCAAGGAGATTGTCGTCTTTATATATTGCTACGTGACGAATCGACTTTACTCCTTTTGATTCGCCTACCCATGTGCGAACAGTTATTTTATCTCCTAAAAATGCTTCCCCTTTGTAATCGATTTCATGACGAATACAAAACCAAAAATATTTGGTGTTTATTTGATCATTAGAAAGCACTTTCCAATGCCGTTCAGAAGCTTCATTTACCCATTTTAAATACACTAAATTATTAACATGGTTGAGCACATCAATATCTTCAACTTGAACTGTTAAGCTGAATGAAAAAGTATTCAAATTAGAATTCGACATTTCCATCAATTATTTTTGACGTCCTTTCAATTCTTGGATAATATCTTCCAATTTAAAGCCTTTTGCTTGTAGAAGCATCAAATAATGAAATAATAAATCTGCTGATTCATATAAAAATAAATCATCATTATTATCCATGGCTTCAATAACAGTTTCCACCGCTTCTTCACCTACTTTTTGTGCTACTTTATTAATTCCTTTTGAAAACAAACTAGCGACATAAGACTTTTGTATATCCTTGTTCGCTATGCGCTCAGATATCACATCTTCTAAGGTTGTTAAGAATCCATAATCTTGGGTGTTCTCACCTTTCCAACAAGTATCTGTTCCCTTATGACAAGTAGGTCCCTGAGGTGCAACTTGAATCAACAACGTATCCTTATCACAGTCATTTTTTACACTTACCAACTCCAAGAAGTTACCACTCTCTTCACCTTTTGTCCATAATCGTTGCTTACTCCTACTATAAAAAGTCACCTTGTTTATAGCAACTGTTTTATCAAATGCTTCTTGATTCATATAACCCAACATCAACACATTTTTTGTTTGTGCATCTTGAATTATTGCTGGAACAAGTCCTGTAGTTTTATCAAAATTTATAGTCATTTCATTTAGTTGATTGTTGTTGGTTGATTGTTGTTGGAATACTGCCAACGAACAACCGAATACCATCAACATATTTTACAATCTCATTTTTATTCCTTGCGCTGCCAATTCGTTTTTCAAATCTACAATTTCTATTTCTTTAAAGTGGAAAACACTTGCCGCTAAAGCAGCATCAGATTTTCCCTCAATAAAAGTATCTGTAAAGTGCTGAATGGTTCCCGCTCCTCCGCTCGCAATGATTGGTACATTCACTTCTTCAGACAGTCTTCTTAATGCGTCATTCGCAAATCCATCTTTCGTGCCATCGTTATTCATTGAAGTAAATAGAATCTCTCCTGCACCGCGCTTTACCCCTTCTTTTACCCAATCAAACAAATTTAGTTCAGTCTCAACTCTGCCCCCTACTAAAAACACTTTCCACTCATCACCTATTAATTTGGCATCTACCGCCAACACGACACACTGACTCCCAAATTTATTAGCCAAATCATTAATTAATTGCGGATCTTTTACCGCCGATGAGTTTATCGAAACTTTATCGGCACCAGCACGTAACAATATATTTACATCTTCTATTGATGAAATTCCACCTCCAACAGTAAACGGAATGTTTACACGCCTAGCCACTTTCTCTACCATTTCAATCAACGTTTTTCTTCTTTCTTTCGTTGCTGTGATATCTAAAAACACCAATTCATCGGCACCTTCTTTTGAATACCTGTCAGCCAGTTCAACAGGATCTCCAGCATCTCTTAAACCTACAAAATTTACGCCCTTAACAGTGCGACCATCTTTAATGTCTAAACAGGGTATGATTCTTTTTGTTAACATAATTACTTTTCGTTTCCCTGAAATTGTTTCAGGGTCTCATTAATATTATACTTTAGACGGCTGCGATTATGAATCAAGCCTGTCTCCCGACAAGGCTCCTTCAGCACAGCGCTAACCTACTATATAATCCTCTAGCTGCTTCAGACTAATTCTATTCTCATAAATAGCCTTTCCAATAATTGTTCCTTCACATCCTAGTTCAGCCAAGCGAGGTAACTCATCAAATGTTGAAATTCCTCCTGACGCGATTAACTTTATACCTGACAGTTGTTCTAACATCTTTTTATACAAATCAAAAGAAGGCCCTTCTAGCATTCCATCTTTTGAAATATCGGTACAAATAACATAGCTCACACCCTCAACTTGATATCCTTTTACAAACGGAATCAATTCTTGATCTGATTCTTCTTGCCATCCGCTCACGGCAATCTTTTCGTCATTAGCATCTGCTCCCAAGATGATTTTATCATTCCCGAATTTTACTAACCAACTTTTAAAAGTTGCTGGGTTTTTTACTGCAATGCTTCCACCAGTAATCTGATTCGCACCACTTTCAAAGGCGATTTTTAAATCCTCATTCGTTTTTAAACCTCCTCCAAAATCAATCTTTAAATCCGTTTTAGTCGCGATCTGTTCTAACACTTTATGATTCACTATATGACTTGCTTTCGCGCCGTCTAAATCAACTAAATGCAAATATTCAATTCCGTGATCTTGAAATTTTTTTGCAACTTCAAGCGGATTTTCATTATAGATAATCTTTGTGTTATAATCTCCTTTTGAAAGTCGTACACATTTACCTTCTATAATATCTATGGCAGGTATTATTCTCATTGATTATTTTTTAATAATCAACCCCAAACTTATTTAAGGGTCTTCTGATTTATAATTAATTGATCCTAAATAAATTCAGGATTAGCACTAAAGTGCTATGAAATTCTTTACTATTTGCTCTCCAATATCACTACTCTTTTCAGGGTGAAACTGACACGCATAAAAGTTGTCTTTTTTGATCGCTCCTGCATATTGAACTCCGTAATCTGTCAATGCAATAGCATACTCATTCTCAGGAATATAATAACTATGCACATAATATACATACGAGTTTTCTGCAATCCCTTTGAACAACTCATCTTTAAGGTTATTTATAACATTCCAGCCTATTTGAGGTACCTTTAACTTTTCATTAAACTTAACAACATCAATCGGAAATATATTTAAACAATCTGTATGGTTTTCCTCGGAAAATCTACACATCAATTGCATTCCTAAGCAAATTCCCAAAACGGGTTGCATTAACATAGGAATCACCAAATCTAATCCTTGTTTTCGTAATTCCTCCATAGCACTCGATGCTTCTCCAACACCTGGAAAAATAACCTTATCTGCAGACTTGATAACCTCAGCATCATTAGAACAAATGGCTTTATAACCCAATCTTTCTACTGCGAATTGAACCGAGCGAACATTACCCGCTCCGTAATCTATAATTACTATCTTACTCATTATAATATTCCTTTTGTTGATGGCAAAATCATTTTCTCTGGATCTCTTTTCACTGCCATTTTAATTGCCTTTGCAAAGGCCTTAAATATTCCTTCAATTTTGTGGTGTTCATTATCTCCTTCTGCCTTCACATTCAAATTACATCGCGCTCCATCGGTAAATGACTTAAACAAGTGCAAAAACATTTCTGTAGGCATTTTACCAATCATTTCTCTCTTAAAATCAGCATCCCAAACTAACCAATTTCTTCCACCAAAATCAATTGCTACCTGAGCCAAACAATCATCCATTGGCAAACAAAATCCGTAACGTTCAATACCTAATTTATTTCCAAGCGCTTCAGCAAAAACTTCTCCTAAAGCAATCATCGTATCTTCTATAGTATGGTGCTCATCTACTTCTAAATCACCTTTTACCTGAATCGTAAGATTCATATTTCCATGTCTCGCTATTTGATCTAGCATGTGATCAAAAAAATCAATTCCAGTGCTGATATCACTTTTGCCCGTTCCATCTAAATTTACTTTAATGAAAATTTTAGTTTCATTAGTATTTCTTGTAATCTCTGCTGTACGATCTTCTAACTTTAAAAACTCGTAAATCAGTTTCCAATCAGAAGTTTCAATGGCGATCACGTCGTTTAACTCCGTTCTTTTAACAAACAATTCTTCATCTGCTAAACCATCGACATTGTTCATGTAAATTCCTTTTGCACCCAAATTTTTTGCCAACTCTATGTCTGTCAATCGATCACCAATTACAAATGAGTTCTCTAAATCATATTCCCCAGCATTTAAATACTTCGTAAGCAATCCTGTTCTAGGTTTTCGTGTTGGAGCATTTTCATGCGGGAAAGTTCTATCGATAATTATATCCTTAAATACAACCCCTTCATTTTCTAATGACTGAATCACTTTATTTTGAGTAGGCCAAAAAGTGTCTTCTGGAAAAGAAGCTGTTCCCAAACCATCTTGATTTGTCACCATCACTAACTCGAAATTCAACTCAGTAGCAATTTTACTCATGTATTGAAATACCTTTGGATAAAATTCCAATTTTTCTAGACTATCTAACTGATAATCTATTGGAGGTTCAATTACCAAAGTTCCATCTCTATCTATAAATAGTACTTTTTTCATAAAACTTAGTATTTTGCATCAGGTATATTGGTATCGTGAATAAAGTACTCGATACTTGTAACTAGATACTATTCAATCTCATTTAACGCTTTCAATAATTTCTCATTCTCTTCTTTCGTACCTACAGTCAATCTCAATGTGTTCTCACATAAGGCTTGCGCCGTTCTATTACGAATCACTATTTTCTTTTCAATCAATTGATCATAACGCTTATTCGCATCATCCACCTTTACCAAAATAAAATTTGCATCGGAAGGATAAATCTTTGCGACATATGAAATAGCCTCTAGTTTTTTTTCCAACTTGGAACGCTCACTCAGTATATTTTCAATCTCTTGAGATACTTCATCCATTTTCAACAGACGCTCTTTTGCTCTTTGCTGCGTCAACTCATTTACATTATAAGGCGGTTTTATTCTGTTTAAAATTTCAATAATCTCTTTTGAACCATAACAAATTCCTAAACGAATCCCTGCCATTCCAAACGCCTTTGAAAGTGTTTGAGTGATAATCAAATTCGGGTATTTATCCAATTGTACCAACCAACTGGCTTGAGAAGAAAAATCTATATAGGCCTCATCAATAACAACCAACCCTTTAAAATCTTCAACAATCCGTTGAATACTCTTTGCTGAAAAAGCATTACCGGAAGGATTATTTGGAGAGCATAAAAATATGATTTTCGAATGCTTGTCAACTGCACCTAGCGTCTCTTTCACTTTTAAATCAAAAGTCTCAGACAATAAAACCTCTTTGGTGTCAATATTATTCAATCCTGCCAAAACACCATACATACCGTATGTTGGTGGCAGAAAAATTACATTATCCTCTTTTGGCTCACAAAAGGCTCTAAATATTAAATCCAAGACTTCATCACTTCCATTCCCCAACAAAATTTGTTCTGTTGGAATTCCTTTCAAAGCCGACAATAATTCTTTGACATTTTGCTGTTTAGGATCTGGATATCTATTCACTCCATTTTGAAATGGATTTTCATTGGCATCTAAAAAAACCATATCAGCAGTCGCTTCTTCAAACTCATCTCTAGCCGAAGAATACGCCTTTAATTTGGCAATATTTGGGCGAATAACCCGATTTATGTTAAAGTCTTTATTTTTCATTTTCGTCACCCTGAACTTGTTTCAGGGTCTTATTTAATTCCTATGGATTCCTACTTTCCAAGTATGGAAAATCCGCGCATCACCAATTTTATTTTAAACTTTCCAAACGCAATGTTACTGCATTCTTGTGCGCTTCTAAACCTTCTGCTTCTGCCATCAATTCAATAGCAGGTCCAATATTTTTAATCCCTTGCTTCGTTATTTTTTGAAAAGTAATCTTCTTCGTAAACGAATCCATATTTACACCGCTATACATTCTTGCATAACTATTTGTAGGTAATGTGTGATTTGTTCCTGAAGCGTAATCTCCTGCACTTTCTGGAGTGTATGCCCCAATAAATACCGAACCAGAATTGATAATATTATCCAAATACGCATCCTCATTCTCAACATTTAAAATCAAATGTTCGGGAGCATATTCGTTTATAAAATCAATTTGAGTGCTTACATCTTCTATCAGTATCAATTGCGAATTTTCAATAGCACTTGTTGCCATATCTCTTCTTGGTAAAACTGCTAATTGCTTTTCAACCGCTGCTTCTATTTCTTTTAATTTCTCCAAAGAATCTGACACACAAATCACCTGACTATCGTGTCCGTGTTCTGCCTGAGATAGTAAATCTGAAGCTACAAAAGTAGCATTTGCTTTTTGATCTGTAACCACCATCAATTCCGATGGCCCTGCAGGCATATCAATTGCTACACTTTTGGTTAACGCATATTGTTTTGCACCTGTTACAAACTGGTTTCCTGGTCCAAAAATCTTATATACATTCGGCACTGACTCAGTTCCAAATGTTAATGCAGCAATCGCCTGAACTCCACCCAACTTAAAAATGGTGGTTACTCCTACCAACTCGGCTGCATATAATATCGCCGGATTAATATTTCCAAAAACATCCGGAGGTGTACATAAAATAATCTCCTTACACCCTGCTAATTTCGCAGGAATCCCCAACATTAAAATAGTTGAAAATAGTGGTGCTGTTCCTCCCGGAATATACAAACCTACTTTTTCAATCGGTCTCATCTCTTGCCAGCACTCTACTCCATTCGTGGTTTCAACTACTTGCTTTTCTATTAACTGAGAACTATGAAAAATTTCAATGTTTTTTTTTGCCAAAGCAATGGCATCTTTCAAGTCTTGAGACAATAATGAACGTGCTTGCCCTATTTCTACCTCGCTTACTTTTAAGTTTTTTAAAGCAACCTTATCGAACTTTTTAGTATACAGCAGCAAGGCCTTATCTCCATGTACTTGTACCTCATCAAAAACATCTGAAATAGTTTTACTTAAATTAGCCGCTTCTTTTGCGGGTCTGGTCGTTAAATTAGCCCAATTATCTCTAGTTGGATTTACAGTAATGTTCATCACTTCAAATTTTTCAAAAATTACAACACCATCTTCTCAATAGGAACTACTAAAATCCCTTCTGCTCCTTTTGCCTTTAACCCTTCTATAATATCCCAAAACTTTCGTTTCCCTAAAACAACAGTATGTATTGAACTCCATCCTTCTTCTGCCAATGGCAAAACTGTTGGACTTCTCATTCCTGGTAATAATTTTAAAATCCCTTCAACTTTATCATTAGGAGCATTCATCAAAATATATTTTGAATTTTGCCCTCTTAAAACAGATTGAATTCTAAACTGAATCGTATCTAGTATTTTCTTTTTTTCTGAAGATAAATTTGGAGCAACAGTCAATACGGCTTCACTAGTAGACATTTTCTCTACTTCTTTCAAACCGTTTTTAAATAAAGTACTTCCACTTGAAACGATATCGCAAATGGCATCTGCCAAGCCAATATTTGGCGCAATTTCTACCGATCCATTAATAATGTGTAACTCTGCTTCAATTCCTTGAGATTTCAAATATTTCTTAACTGTATTAGGATATGAGGTTGCTACTCTTTTACCTTCAAAATCGCTAATTCCGCTATATTCAACATCTTTGGGGATTGCTAAAGAAACTCTACACTTAGAAAACCCTAAACGTTCAACAATTTCTAAATCCTCTCCTTTTTCCACTAAAGTATTCTCCCCTAAAATGGCTACATCAACTACTCCGTCACGTAAATACTGTGGAATATCACCATTTCTCAAGTACAACACCTCAACTGGAAAATTACGAGCCGAAGCTCTTAATTGATCTTTACCATTATCAATTAAAATCCCACAATCCTTTAATAATTTTAACGAATCTTCGTTTAATCTGCCTGACTTCTGAACTGCGATTTTAAGTTTACTCATTTTAATTTTAATTTATATCTAAATGCTTTCGCTAGATTCATCAAAAAACCCGTCTGAAAACATTCAGACGGGTTTTGATATTTATTTTAGATTTTAATCCATAACATCTTAACTCACCTGAAAAGTAAGGGTAAAGTGGTGATGATGTCTGCGATTAAAATTCATATTCTTTTGAATTAGGATACAAATATAAATCATAATTTTATCTTGACAAATTCTAATAGGATTTTTTTACACTTTTAGACCCGAGTTCAACTCATTAAAATACAGATTCAATTATTAGTAATAATTTTTGACAATTAAAATTATTATTGTAATATTGCATTGTGAAACTAGAAGTATTCAATACACGCACATTATTCGTTCGCTTACGTCGTCGCCCGTAAGGGTTCAATTATATTATGGGATTAGGTGAGTCCAATTCCGCATCTCCAAGCGAGCGCACAAACACAATTTTTAAAATCAAATTTCATCTGTAATGGACATAATCATTGCTGATAGTTCACATAATAAATATGCAACTATTATTTGCGAAACCATTGAGACCTCTGCTCAAGAGAGAGGAACGGGTATTGCAAAGAGAACTCCAGAGTATATTATTACCAAATTAGAAAACAAAAATGCAATAATTGCCTTAGATGGTGATACCTTTGCAGGGTTTTGTTATATAGAATGTTGGGGGCATGGGAAATACGTAGCACATTCAGGCTTAATTGTGCATCCTGATTACAGAAAATCAGGACTCGCAAAAAAAATAAAAAAGAAAATATTTGATTATTCTTTAGAAAAATACCCTGATGCTAAGATTTTTGGAATTACAACTGGATTGGCAGTGATGAAAATCAATTCAGAATTGGGATACAAACCTGTCCCTTTTTCGGAATTAACAGACGACGCTAATTTCTGGGCGGGTTGCCAAACTTGCACTAATTATGAGATTTTAAAATCAAAAGAATATAAAATGTGTCTGTGTACAGGAATGTTGCACGATCCAAAAAAAGACAAAAACAAAGCAAAAGAACACGAATATCCATATAACAAGAAAATATGGAGACGATTAAAAAATGTTAAACAAACATTATTTTTAAAAAATAAAAAGAAATGAGCAAAAAATTAGTTTTAGCCTATAGCGGAGGTCTTGACACGTCATATTGCGCAAAATATTTATCGAAAGAAGAAGGATATGAAGTACATGCAGTGAGTGTTAACACTGGTGGCTTTTCAAAAAAAGAAATTAAAAATATTGAAGAAAAAGCAATCCAATTGGGTGCTACTTCGTACAAATCAATTGATGCTGTAGCCACTTTTTATGAAAAAGTAGTGAAATATCTTATTTATGGAAATGTATTAAAAAATAATACATATCCGTTATCTGTAAGTGCTGAAAGAATCATACAAGCAGTAGAAATTGCTAATTATGCAAAAAGTGTAAATGCTAAATATATTGCTCATGGAAGCACAGGTGCAGGAAATGATCAAATTCGTTTTGATTTAATTTTCCAAACACTCGCTCCAGAAATTGAAATTATTACACCGATTAGAGACAATCGACTATCGAGAGAATACTCCATCAACTATCTTAAAGAAAATGGAATGAACTTGCCTTGGGAAAAAGCAAAATACTCTGTGAACAGAGGGTTATGGGGAACAAGTGTTGGAGGTGATGAAACGCTGACCTCCAACTTAACATTGCCAGAAGAAGCGTATCCAAGTCAATTAGAAAAAAAAGGAACTGAAAAAGTAATCTTATCTTTTGATAAAGGACAATTAGTTGCATTAAACGGAACGAAGGATACAGCCGTAAACAATATCGTAAAATTAGAAGAAATCACGTCAAAATATGCCATTGGTAGAGGTATGCACGTTGGTGATACCATTATCGGGATTAAAGGAAGAGTTGGTTTTGAAGCGGCCGCACCTATAGTAATCATCAAAGCACACCATACACTTGAAAAGCATACGCAAACAAAATGGCAACAACATTGGAAAGAACAATTAGGCAACTGGTATGGAATGATGCTTCACGAAGGTCAATACTTAGACGAAGTGATGCGTAATATTGAAGTCTTTCTAGAAGACACACAAAAACAAGTAACTGGTGACGTTATCGTTAGTCTTTACCCGTATCGTTTTGTGGTAGAAGGAATTGAGTCTAAACATGATTTAATGAATGCTTCTTTTGGAAGTTATGGAGAAATGAATAAAGGTTGGACTGCAGATGAAGCAAAAGGATTTATTAAAATCTTATCGAACTCAGGAAAAATATTTAATCACGTAAACGAACAGTAATGTTGAAGGTAGGAATTATAGGTGGTGCAGGATATACTGCAGGAGAATTGGTTAGGCTACTAATCAATCATCCTGCAGCAGAAATAAATTTTGTATATAGTACGTCAAACGCGGGAAATAAAATTTACGCCGTTCATCAAGATTTAGTAGGCCAAACTGAGCAAGCATTTTCTGATAGCATCAACCCAGATGTGGATGTTGTTTTTTTATGTTTAGGGCATGGTAACTCTACTACTTTTTTGAAGAACAATACTTTTTCTGATAATACAAAAATCATTGACTTGAGCAATGATTTTAGATTGCATGATGATGCGCTATTTGAAGGAAAAGAATTTGTGTACGGTTTACCAGAATTGCAAAAAGAAAAAATTGAGTCTGCATCATATATTGCAAACCCAGGATGTTTTGCTACAGCAATTCAAATAGCAATATTACCGCTTGCTAAAAACATCTTGTTAAAGAATGATATTCATATCAATGCAACAACAGGTGCTACAGGCGCTGGAGTTTCTCCATCGGCAACAACACATTTTAGTTGGAGAGATAATAATTTTTCAATCTATAAAGCTTT
This sequence comes from Urechidicola croceus, assembly GCA_905181865.1. Classification (GTDB taxonomy): domain Bacteria; phylum Bacteroidota; class Bacteroidia; order Flavobacteriales; family Flavobacteriaceae; genus Urechidicola; species Urechidicola croceus_A. Next base: position 369,030 of record CAJIZG010000004.1, on the reverse strand, counting down.
TACACATCAGCATTTAGACGAAATAGGCGAAAGTTTAGGATCTCTTCAGAATGGTTTTGATAAAGAATTATATTTCATTCCGAATAGAGGGAATTTTAGTAGGGGCATTTTTGCATCAGTATATACAGACTTTGATGGAAGTATTGAAGAGGCATATGAAATCTACGAAAAATTTTATGAGGATGCGGCATTTACTCATGTAAGCAAGAACCCTGTTCATTTGAAACAAATAGTGAATACAAATAACGGATTTATTCACCTTCAGAAACAGGGAAACAAAATTTTAATTACAAGTGTTATTGATAATTTATTAAAAGGTGCTTCCGGCCAAGCAATACAGAATATGAATCTCGTATTTGGATTGGAAGAAAACTTAGGATTAAACCTTAAGTCTACCTATTTTTAGTCGCCGGGCGCCTACCAATTAACAAAATGTAACATATGAAAATAGCAATAATCGGAGTTGGTAATTTAGGGTATTCAATTGCTCTTGGAGTTTTAGGAGAAAGTCAGATTAATTTTAAATCGTTATACCTTTCGAAAAGGAATACAAAAACATTGAATTCTTTTGAAAATTTCCCCAAAGTTACAATCACTTGTGACAACAAAGAAGCGGTTAAAAATTCTGATATTGTAATATTGGCTGTTCAACCTGGTCAATTAGAACCTATTCTAAAAACTGTTTACGATGCAATTGACCCATCAAGACATACTATCATTTCAGTTATTGCAGGCCGTTCTATTGAGCAGATTGAAAAAAGTCTTCCTGCCAATGTTGCAATAATCAGAAGTATGCCTAACACCGCAATTTCTGTTTCTCAATCAATGACATGTTTGAGTGCCAATACCAAGGGTGAGAAAAACATCGATTCTGCGAAAGCAATATTCAATTGCTTGGGCAGTACTAAGTATATTGAAGAACACCTTATGCAAGCGGCAACGGTTATTTGCGCGAGCGGTATCGCCTTTTGGCTGCGTTTAATTAGAGCGAGTGCACAAGGTGCTATACAATTAGGATTTGAAGCGGATGTTGCACAAGAACTGTCAATGCAAACAGCATTTGGAGCAGCAACATTGTTAATGAAATCTCAAGGGCATCCTGAGCAAGAATTTCATAAAGTAACAACACCTGGAGGATGCACTATTGCTGGTTTAAATGAAATGGAAAACAAAGGAATGAGTAAAGCCTTTATTAAAGGATTGATACAATCCTATGAAAAAATTAATGAATTAAAAAGTAGCTTCGGTTCATCGCAGCTGCGCTCAGTGACTAATAGTTAAAAGTTATGCTGGTGACTAAGCAGAATCGAAGTCCCCGAACAAAATAAAAATATAGTGTAGTTTCGACTCCGCTCAACTAAGAAAATAAAATATTAGAAAATGAATCTATTCAATGTTTATCCGTTATATGATGTGACTCCTATAAAAGCGAAAGACTGCTTTGTATGGGACAACAACAACAAACAATATTTAGATCTATATGGTGGCCATGGAGTTATTTCTGTAGGGCATTCTCACCCAGACTATGTGGCTAAATTAAAAAGTCAACTAGACAATCTAGGCTTTTACTCTAATGCAATTCAAAATCCATTGCAAGTTGAATTGGCGAAAAAATTAGGAAGTCTTTCTGGGTATCCTGATTATGACTTGTTTTTATGCAGTTCAGGTGCGGAAGCCAACGAGAATGCTTTAAAACTAGCCTCTTTTCATACAGGGAATTCGAGAGTAATTTCTTTTAAGAATTCATTTCACGGTAGAACTTCTGCAGCGGTAGCCGTTACCGACAATAAAAAAATAAATGCTCCAATTAACAAACAACAAGTGGCAACTTTTTTACCCCTAAACGATGCTAATGCTGTTGAGCAAGAATTACAAAAAGGTAATGTTTGCTGTGTTATTATTGAAGGTATTCAGGGGGTTGGAGGATTAGATCAAGGAACAACTGAATTTTTTAAAACCTTAGAAGCGCTATGTACAAAATACAATACCGTTTTAATCTTGGATGAAATTCAATCAGGTTACGGAAGAACTGGAAAGTTTTTTGCACATCAGCACCATGGAATTAAAGCAGATATTATTACAATTGCTAAAGGGATGGGGAACGGGTTCCCAATTGGCGGGGTATTAATTTCTCCAAAATTTGAAGCCAGTTTCGGATTATTAGGAACTACATTTGGAGGAAATCACTTGGCTTGTGCTGCTGCAATTTCAGTTTTAGAGATTATTAAAAAGGAACATTTAATTTCAAATGCAACTATTGTTTCCGCTTATTTCAATAAAGAAATAAGGAAAATTCCTCAGATTAAAAACATAAAAGGAAGAGGCTTAATGGCTGGAATAGAATTTGATTTTGAAGTGGGCGAGTTAAGAAAAAAATTAATTTATGACCATCACATTTTTACAGGTGGAGCCATGAACAAAAATTTAATAAGAATACTTCCGCCATTAACAGTTACAAAAGAGCATATTGATAGTTTTATTAAGGCTTTAAAAGATATATTAAACTCATGAGAACAACACTAACAGGAGCACAACGCAACGCGGTATTGCAATCTATGGCAACTTTAATTGCCAAAGAAAGAGATGCTATTATTACAGCCAACAAAATAGATATAGAGGCCTACAGCGGCGCTGATATCGCAATGTATGATCGCTTAAAAGCTGATGCCGATAAGATTGATGGAATGATTTTATCACTAGAACAATTAATAGCCGATAGCGATCCAATTGGAAAAGAGTTGTATCATTTCACTCATGATAATGGAATGACAATTGTGAATAAAACAGCGTCATTTGGTACGGTAATGATTATTTATGAATCTAGACCAGACGTAACTGTAGAAGCTGCTGGAATTGCCTTTAAATCAGGAAATAAAATATTATTAAAAGGTGGAAAAGAATCTTTGAATTCTAATTTGGAAATAGTGAAGTTATGGCATCAAGCGCTGGAGCAAAACAACATCACTACAGATTGGGTTGAATACCTAAATTATAATAGGACGGAAACACAGGCGTTTTTAGAAAACCCAACTCAAAAGATTGATTTGATCGTACCTCGTGGAGGTGAAAAATTAATTGCTTTTGTCAAGAAAAATGCCAAATGCCCTGTAATTATCAGTGGCCGTGGAAATAACTTTATTTATGTGGATACTGAAGCTGATTTAGATTTAGCCCTAAGTGTAATCAATAATGGAAAAACAACAAAAATATCTGCGTGTAATGCCATTGACAAAGTAATTATCAATAGTAAACTTAAAAAGAAAGAGGCCTTTATTCAAAAATTGATCGATAAACTTTTAGAAAGTAATATCGAAATTTTAGGTGACAAGTCCATTACTGCTTTTGAAAATACGAAGCCATATGAATCTGAAGATATCTGGTATAAAGAATTTTTAGATTATAAAATAGTGATTGCTTTGGTGGATTCATTGCAAGATGCTATTGCCAAAATCAACAAGTATAGCGGAGGTCATTCTGCAGTAATTATTACGAAGGATGATGCCACTGCCGATAACTTTATGTCCAGTGTAGACTCTGGAGCTGTGTATCAAAATGCTTCTACTCGATTCACCGATGGAGGTCAGTTTGGTCTTGGAGGAGAATTGGCAATTAGTACAGACAAATTGCATCACAGAGGTCCAATGGGATTGCACCATTTGGTCACTAATAAATGGTATATAAAAGGAAATGGGCAAATCAGGTAAAAAAAGAATATTACTTAAAATTGGTTCAAATGTATTGACCAAAGGAACAGATCATATCTCACGCGGTAAGATTGAAGATATTGCACGTCAAATTGCCAATTTAAAGGACGAATATGAGTTTGTAATTGTTAGCTCTGGCGCAATTGCTGCTGCAAGACAATTTGTACATTTAGAAGGAAAGGAAGTGTTTGTTAAGCAAGCCTTGGCATCTATTGGACAACCTCATTTGATGCGTATTTTTCAAGAAAGCTTTAGAGAATTGGGACTTTTAACATCACAATGCCTATTGTCTTATTCTGATTTTGAAAGGGAACAATCAAAAACGAATATTCTAAATACGATGAACGTTTTAATTGAGAATGATTACATTCCGATAATAAATGAAAATGATACCGTTGCCACAGATGAAATAAAATTTGGAGACAACGACAAATTAGGTGGGTTAACGGCTGTGTTATTAAAAGCAGATTTATTTATAATTGCAACGAATACCGATGGAATTTACACCAAGGATTCTATTACTAATAACCGTCAAGAAACTATAAAGTCAATTGAGGATATTACTGATTTAGAAAATGAAATTTTTGCTTCTATTTCTAAACATGGAACTGGCGGTATGACAACAAAAATAGAAGCAGCAAGTATTGCTCAAGCAGCAAAAATTGACATATGGATTGTTAATGGCCTAAAAGATAATTTTATCGAAAATGCGATAAATGAAGCGGTTGATTTTACCAAAATAATTACAAAGTAAGTATGAAACATTATTCAAATATCAGCGATCTTACCAACTTACAAACAACAGTGCAAGAAGCTATTGCACTTAAGAAAAATCCACTAAAGTATAAAGCCTTGGGTGATGGAAAAACGATTTGTTTATTATTCTTCAACAATAGTCTAAGAACACGTTTAAGTACACAAAAAGCCGCTCAAAATTTGGGGCTAAATGCTATTGTTATGAATTTTGGTAGTGAAGGGTGGCAATTAGAATATGGCGATGGAACGATTATGAATCAAAATAAATCTGAACATGTAAAAGAAGCGGCGAAAGTAGTTTCTCAATACTGTGACATTGTTGCCATACGTGCCTTTGCATCTTTAGATGATAAAGAAAAAGATGAGGCTGAATTGGTTATCAATAGTTTCATAAAATATGCTTCAGTTCCTGTGGTAAATATGGAAAGTTCTGTAGGACATCCATTGCAAGCATTGGCAGATGCCATTACTTTAGAAGAACATAAGGTTGATCACAAACCAAAAGTGGTATTATCATGGGCTCCTCATCCAAAAGCATTGCCTCATGCAGTTGCTAATTCATTCATTGAAATGATGCAATTGCAAGATGCTGATTTCGTAATTACGCATCCAGAAGGCTATGATTTAAATCCGACAATTATAAAAAATTCAACCGTAGAATATGATCAAGATAAAGCTTTTAAAAATGCTGATTTTATTTATGTGAAAAATTGGAGTTCATATAACCAATATGGCCAGGTAGTTTCTAAAGATGAAAATTGGCAGATTACTGGAGATAAAATGAAGTTGACCAATAACGGAAAATTCATGCATTGTCTTCCTGTAAGAAGAAATATTATTATTTCTGACGAAGTAATTGATTCTGAAAATTCATTAGTAATTGAACAAGCAAATAACAGAACTTATTCAGCCCAGATAGTGCTGAAGAAAATATTAGAAAAATTAGACTAATCTATCATTTCGACGCTAGGAGAAATCACATCATATTGCTCACGTGATTCATTATATGGGAATTCTCCTATCTTCGAAATGACTTGAATATTAAAAGATGAAAAAAAAAATCATTCCATACATTATAATAATTATATCATTTATACTATTCGCTGTAAATGTTTACCAATTAGATTTTAACAATTTAAATCAAAATTCATTTTATGGAATAATTTCAAATATATTTTTGATAGTTCTTGGAATCTATTTAATTTATCAATCAAAAAAAAATGGCTAAACAATCGTTATCTATTATAAAAATTGGTGGGAATATCATCAACAACTCAGAATTATTGAGTTCTTTTTTGAAAGATTTCTCTGAATTAGAAGGGCTGAAAATCTTAGTTCATGGAGGTGGTAAAAAAGCAACTTCATTAGCTAATTCTATTGGGTTAGAGCCGAAAATATTACATGGACGAAGAATTACAGACAAAGCCAATTTGGAGATTGTTACGATGGTATATGCAGGTTTATTAAATAAAAATATTACTGCAGTATTACAACAAAACAATTGTAATGCATTGGGTTTATCTGGAGCTGATGCCAATTGTATTCTAGCACATAAAAGAATTGTGAAAGACGTCGATTACGGATTTGCTGGTGACATTGACACCGTTCATTCGAACAATATAAATGTTTTCCTTCAAAATGGAATGACCCCTATTTTTTGTGCTATTACCCATGACAAAAACGGACAATTATTGAATACAAACGCAGACACGATTGCCGCTGAAATTTCAATAGCAATGGCTAATCAATACAATATTTCATTAATTTATACCTTTGAAATGAATGGTGTCTTAAGATCTATTGAAGATAAAAATTCTGTGATAGAGAATATTGATTCAAAAAAATATGAGACGTTAAAATTAGAGGGCATTATTACAGATGGTATGCTTCCTAAAATGGAAAACTGTTTTAACGCTTTAGAGAAAGGGGTCGAGAAAGTAGTCATTGGAAATCCAAGCGTAATTAGAGATAAAAACCAATCATTTACAACATTAATTTTATGAAAGAGAAACTTACTACAAATGCTATTGAGTTATTAAAAAAATTAATCCGCACTCAGTCCTTTTCTCAAGAAGAAGGACAAACAGTCTTATTAATTGAAAATTGGTTCCATTCAGAAAAAATTCTATTTGAAAGATCTCAAAATAACATTATTGCTTACAATAAATATTTTGACAAGCGCAAACCAACCATACTATTAAATTCTCATCACGATACGGTAAAACCAAATTCGGCATATACCAAAGATCCTTTTAATCCACACGTAGAAGATGGAAAACTATATGGATTAGGAAGTAATGACGCTGGAGGATGCCTAGTCTCCCTTCTCGCAACATTTACTTATTTTTATGCGCGAGAGAATTTAAAATATAATTTTGTAATTGTTGCTTCTGCTGAAGAAGAAAATTCAGGGCGAAACGGATTAAACAGTACCTTACCACAATTACCTGAAATTGCTTTTGCGATTGTTGGTGAACCCACGTTGATGCAATTGGCTATTGCTGAAAAAGGTTTGGTCGTTTTTGATGCCATGGTAAAAGGAACTCCTAGTCATGCTGCGCATCCAAATGAAGATAATTCAATTTATAAAACCATTCAAAGTTTAGAGTGGTTTAGAGATTATACATTTAAAAAAGTGTCTAGCGCATTAGGAGAAGTGAAAATGACTGTTACTCAAATTAATGCTGGAACCCAGCACAATGTCGTTCCTGGACATACAGATATCGTAATTGATGTCAGGGTGAACGACAAATACTCTAATCAAGAGGTTTACGATATTATAAAAGAAAATGCACCTTGTGAAGTAAAGCCACGATCTCTACGCTTAAATTCATCGTGTATAGATGAAAATCACGAAATTGTAAAAGCAGGAATTGAGATGGGAAGAAAAACCTATGGTTCTCCTACCCTATCAGATCAGGCTGTTTTGAGTTGTCAATCTTTAAAATTAGGCCCTGGTGATTCTAAAAGATCACACTCGGCAGATGAATTTATTTTTGTCACTGAAATTGAAGAAGGAATTGAATTATATATTGAATTACTAGAAAAAATAGTTTAGTCATTTCTAGTGAAATGATGAAAAAAGATTAGAACTGATGACCTCAATCAAATGACTCAACAGTTAAACAAATAAACATTTTGAAAAATGAAACTTTGGGATAAAGGCTTTAGTACAGATAAAAAAATAGATGTTTTCACTGTTGGAAACGATCGAGAATTAGACCTCATTATTGCAAAGTATGATGTCATTGGGAATATCGCTCATGCTAAAATGTTACATCAAATTGGCGTATTAACTGATGATGAAATTATATCATTGGAAAAAGAGTTAAACGCCATTCAAAAAACGATAGAAGAAGGAACGTTTACTATTGAAGACTCTTTTGAAGATGTACATTCAAAAGTGGAGCATATCTTAACAGAAAAATTAGGAGATACAGGAAAGAAAATCCATACAGCTCGTTCTAGAAATGATCAGGTTTTAGTCGACATGCATTTGTATCTAAAAGATGAATTGAAAGAAATAAAAGCATTAACCAAAGGATTTTTTGATTTACTATTAGATTTATCTAACACATACAAAGCCGCTTTATTACCTGGCTATACGCATTTACAAGTTGCCATGCCTTCGTCTTTTGGAATGTGGTTTTCTGCCTATGCAGAAAGCTTGATAGACGATATCTATTTTTTAAATGCCGCTCAAAAGATCACAGATCAAAATCCATTAGGATCTGCTGCTGGTTACGGAAGTTCCTTTCCAATAAACAGAAAACTTACAACAGAATTGTTAGAATTTGAGACACTTAAATTCAATTCAGTTGCGGCACAAATGGGTAGAGGAAAATTAGAAAAATCTGTTTCTTATGCCATGAGCAGTGTTGCAGGGACATTGTCTAAAATGAGTATGGACATTTGCCTGTATATGAGTCAAAATTTTAATTTCATTTCTTTTCCAGATGAATTAACAACAGGCTCAAGTATTATGCCTCATAAAAAGAATCCTGATGTATTCGAATTGATCAGGGGTAAATGCAATAAACTACAAGCACTGCCTGTTGAATTAACATTGATTTCTAATAATCTACCGAGTGGATATCATAGAGACTTACAACTTTTAAAAGAAGGGATAGTACCTGCGATTCAAATATTAAAATCGTGTTTAGAAATGATTACATTCTCTCTCGATCAAATTCAGGTAAACAAGAATATTTTGGACGATGACAAGTATTTGTATTTGTTTAGTGTAGAAGAAGTAAATAAGTTAGTTCAAAACGGAACTCCTTTTAGAGACGCCTATAAAATTGTTGGAAAAAATATTGCTGATGGCAATTTTAATCCAGATAAGCAAGTGAATCATACACACGAAGGAAGCATCAATAATTTGTGTTTAGAAGAGATTAAAAAGAAAATGGAAAAAGCACTAAATCATTAAGTTTATTTACTTAATGACAAAAACTACGCGTTTTCATAGAATTGAAAACTCGTAGTTTTTTTTATATATTGTCACAGTCAATACGTATTAGAAATTACGCGCATACTTAATTTTAAAATCCAAGGGCAATTTTTTCCAACCCTGTACTATCCAAAATCTTAATCCTTTTATCGTTTAAAAGGATTAATTCTCCCTTCTTAAATTCAGATAATAATCGAATAGCAGATTCTGTGGCAGTTCCAATGACATTCGCAATTTCCTCGAGATAATTGAATATAGATATTTTCTTCATTATCTGTAACAAAAATATCATTGAAAACAGTAAGGTATCGACCAAACGTTCACCCGCAGATTTTTATACCATATCTGTAATTGCAGAATTCGCCTCTTTTAAATCATGGCATACTGCCTTAAAAATATCTAGTGAAAAACTGGCGTTACTTTTTATCATTTCAAAAATTTTGTTTTTTGAAATAAAGCAAGCCTGCATATCATCCAAAGCCGTTACTGTTAAACTTGCAGCTTCTTGGCCAATTACAGAATGATAGTCCAACAATGCTCCCTCTTTTAAAAAACGTACAATTTGATCTTTACCATTACTACTCAACTTAGAAAGTTTGCAGTTGCCATTTTTTATACCAATCTGTTAATTTTCCCATAGTTTGAAATCGTTAATTTTTATATCTATTTTTAATATATTGCCAAACTTGTTCGTCAGAGCGCGGTTCTGGTGTTTAGGAGGAATTCTTAATAAGAAAATATTTTCAGGTATTTCTATATGTTTTATTGAGTGAAAACCAGTATTACCTGTGACTATAATTCTATATTCCTCTGTTTTATATTGCGAGAATTCATTGAGATAGGACTCAAATATAACTCTATCTACAAAGTTAATTTCCCAAACTAAACTATCTTCATTGATTCGTGAGTGGTTTTAAAATATGCTAATAAGAGACCATAGGTTTTGCCTCAGAAGCTGTTAAGCACCTTCCAAGATGCGCCATTCCAAATCTAACTTCGCTTTAGAAGCATGTATTCACAGTAGAATACGTATCTTTATTTAGACGAAGCCTCATGTCTTACAATGTATTATTGAGTTTTTAAAAAGGCCTCTACAGCCTTATCATCTTTCTTATAATCAGATTTTCTCAGACTTTTAAACTTCGTCTTAAAATGTTAAATCAAATATATTATCAGGTTATAATACTAAAATCAACATTATATTTATTTTTAACCCATTACACAGCATCCCAATAACCTCAAAAGGGTACTCACTTGAGTTTACACATTGAGACAATGCTTGATGAATCCCTGGAGTAATGACTCTTGACTTGATTATTTTTGGGTTTATCATTCAATAATTCCTCTACGCTACCTGACATATATCATGTAATCCAACGTTCTTACGTTCGTAAGTTTGTATCTAAATACCTTACTAAATCTTCACGAGTTTTAAATTTACTTTTTTGAAGTTCCTTACGCCGAAGTACTCGTTTTTCAACACGATATAATATTTATTTTTTCAGAATAAAAACCTGTTCAGAATAGCTCTCTTTTATTGTTATTTTTTTTACTTTTCACATTCCCAAACACACAAAATAAATACGCCTTTAAATAATTAAATTGGCATTACTTTCCGTTTCGATTCGATCAAAATACAAAAGGTAATTCCCGTTTTTATTTTGTGTATTGGTCTATTATTTATTCTTCGGGAAGCTTTTAGGCATCCCTTTTCGCTGTCAAATGCTTCCTTATGCATAAGTAATAATCCTTTGGAATGCGTGGAGGTGGATTTTCCAACGGAATAAACTCAAAATAAAAACGTCACTTCAAACTTTGACTAAAATAGCAAAGTGTGACAGTCTTGTTATAAATAACAGATTGCCACACTTCATTTCATTTGCAATAACTTCATCTCACAATTAGTTATATAACCTATATCATATTCAAATTAATCACTTCCTGATTTGTAAGCGGACGGTAATGACCTCTAGGTAAGTTTTTCTTTGTCAACCCTGCGAAAAGTACTCGATCTAATTTTACTACTGCATATCCGAAATGTTCAAATATTTTACGAACAATTCTATTTCTTCCAGAATGAATTTCAATACCTACTTCCGTTTTAGATTCACCTTCTACATACGAAATTGCATCAACAAATACCATTTTACCTTCTAACATAAAATTGTTCGAAATAGCCTGCATATCTTTCATTGATAATTTCTTATCTAAAGATGCATGGTACAATTTCTTTACATTGTGCTTAGGATGCGTTAATTTTTTCGCCAACTCACCATCATTCGTAAACATCAACAAACCTGTTGTATTTCTGTCCAATCTTCCAACTGGGTAGATACGTTCTTTTGTTGCTTTATCAATAATATCCATCACCGTTATGCGACCGCGATCATCTTCCATAGTAGTAATCATGTTCTTTGGCTTATTTAACAGTACATATTTCTTTTCCTCCATAGACAACAATGCTCCATCAAATCGAACTACATCGTCAACTTGTACTTTATAACCCATTTCGGTTATAATTTTTCCGTTTACAGTTGCATTACCTGCCGCAATATAAACATCTGCCTCTCTACGCGAGCAAACGCCTGCATTAGCAATGTATTTATTTAAACGTACACCATCCGCAACATTTTCTTTTTTAGGAGTTGTGTTTGGTTTTCTTTTATAGGTTTTGACATTTTGCGGATTCGGACGGAAATTCTTGGTTTTCATCTTTTTAGCCGTAGATTTTTGAGGAGTGCTTTTTTTAGCGTGTCGTCCTCGCGACGAGTTTTCTCTTGCTGCCATCTTAAAAATAATTTTCGCAAAGGTACGCCTTATTTCGGAATTAGGATTGATGAATTACGAATTTGGGATTACCCATTTAAACAATAAATTTCCTTCAAAAAATCACAACACCCGTTCAATAATCACAGAAGTGTCAATCAACATCAAACTAAAGATTCCTGCAATAATGAGTAATTTCAATAAATTATGAAGCACTATATAACTGCGTTTTGATTTTGAACCCCACATAAAAAAAACGCAAGAAATCAAGGATATACACGCCAAGTAAAAATAAAATTTCATCAATTCCATCTCTGGATACTGCCATAAAAAATAAATTGGAATAAGTATCAGTAAAGACAACAGTGTACTTAATTTTTTAACAAACAATTCTCCATAACGGGTTGGAACCGTTTCGTGCCCTGTCAAAATATCGCCATCCATATTTTCCAAGTTTTTCATTAGTTCTCTAATTAACAATAGCAGAAAAAGAAAGACTGCATGAACAAAAATTATCACGGAGAAGTTTTTGAAATAAATGAATACCACAAAAAACGGTAGGATTGTTAATACCGTAGCGGACACCAAACCAATAACAGGATACTTTTTTAACTTATGGGAGTAAAACCAAATTAAAAAAATATACATTCCAAAAAATAAAGCGGCTCTCCAAGATACCAAATAGCCTAATAAAAATCCAATACAGTTCAAAACAAAATACAAACTCAGTTGAATCTTTTGACTTACGTAATTGTCAATTCTCGATTTAACAGGCCTGTTGATTCTATCCTTTTCTCTATCGTAAAAATTATTGATGATATACCCGCCTGCAATTACGCATGTAGAAGAGATAACGACTAAAAACAAATGAAAATCTAGCAGTACAACTCTTAGAGAGTGTTGGGGCGAAAAAATAAAAATAGACGCCAAATATTGGGCGATAACCAAGGTTAAGATGTTGTAACCTCTCACTACCGAAAAAAGGCTAAGGATTGAATAAAAAAGATGCTGCTTACTGATGTTTTCTTTTGTCATATTCTGAACTCTCTCTTTGAATTCCGAATATTTTAAAATCGGTAAACCAATTCTAGTTTGTACTTGCTCAATATTTTTTTAGCATTCTCGAAATCTTCGGTAAATCCAAGGATATACCCGCCACCACCAGAGCCACAAAGTTTTAAATAATAAGCATTTGAATCGATTCCTTGCTGCCAAATAGTGTGAAATGCCTGAGGAATCATTGGTTTAAAATTTGACAATACTACTTTTGACAAACTTTTTACGTTTCCGAATAATGACTTCACATTTCCATGTAAAAAATCATCAATACAAGCATCCGTATATTTTGCAAAATCTTCATCTAACATTTTACGGAACCCTTCATTCTTCATCTTGTTCATAAAGATATTGATCATGGGTGCTGTCTTCCCAATAATTTCAGAATTTAGTAAGAATACCGCTCCTTTCCCTTCCTTTTGAGAAGGAATCCCTGTGGCTTCTAAATTATCCTTAGATTTTATTAAAATAGGTAAACTTAAGTAGGAATTTAATGGATCAAGACCCGAACTTTTACCGTGAAAAAAAGATTCCATCAAAGAAAAAATTGCCTTTAACTTCAATAATTTCTCCCGCGTTAAACTTTCTAATACGGTAATTTTATCATCAACATACTTATCATAAATAGCGGCTACTAAAGCGCCTGAACTGCCCACTCCATAACCTTGAGGGATACTTGAATCAAAATACATTCCTCTATCAATATCCTCCTTAAATTCATCCAACCTGAAATGAACTAAATCAACTTCCAAATTGGCTAAATATATATGGAATCTACAAAGATTTTTATTTGATTCTCCCGCCTCATTCGTCAAGTTCTCCGAAATCTTTAAACCTCCTTGATAAGAATTATAGGGAATTGCTAGGCCTTTAGAATCTTTGATAATTCCATATTCTCCAAACAATAATATTTTAGCGTAAAATAAAGGGCCTTTCATAAATTATAATAGCGTTGCTCCGTTGCCTACAATATCGCAAATATACTGATTATTTTGACAGTACTGTGCCAATTCTTTTTCAACAAACTTACTAACATTCTCTTTTTCAATGACTGGAAATAATAAATGCACATTCGCACCGGCATCTAGTGTAAAGCACAAGTTGGAATTGGTTGTCGCTCGATACTCCCAAATCTTATTAATTATTTTCAAAGTATTCGGTTTCATCAAAATAAAATATGGATTGGAAGTCATCATCATGCTATGTAAAGTCAATGCCTCACTTTCAACTAAATTGACAAATGTTTTCAAATCACCAGATTTCAAAACAGTTTTTATTTTTGAAATATTCTCTTCGGCTTGCTTAAAACGTTCTTTCGCAAATGGATGTCCATGCATCAATCCGTGACCAACCGTACTACTCACCTGTTTCTCTCCCGTATCGACCAACAAAATAGTATCCTGATAATTTTTAAAACTTTCATGAACTTCATCAGCAAATTCCACTCCATATAAATCAGAACTCCCCGCAATTAATTCGTGTTTACCCCAAACAACAATTTCGCCTTTGATACTTCTACAGGCACTTCCAGATCCTAATCTTGCTAAAAAAGAAGCTTTTTTATAAAAATAATCATCCGTCATTGACACGTTAAATTCCTTTTCCAAACTCATAATACATAACGCCAGTGCCGACATTCCGCTTGCAGAAGAAGCAATCCCACTGCTATGTGGAAATGAATTTTTAGAGTTAATCACTATATTATAATCATTTAAATAAGGTGCATACCTTTTTATTCTTTCAAAAAAAGAAGCAATCTTTGGTTTAAAAGCTTCTTTTTTTTCTCCTTCAAAATAAATTTCAAAATTCATTTCGTCACGCTGAACTTGTTTCAGGGTCTCACCCTGATCCGATATATGATCAGACTCGGAACGCCGCTTTATAAACTCCATCGAAGTAATTGTATGACAATTATTCAAGGTAAAACTAATCGATGTGTTTTCAGGAATTTGGGGGTCTTTCTTACCCCAATACTTCACAAGTGCAATATTACTTGGTGTTTTCCAGGTATAACTTCCTTCAGTCAATATAGAGGAATCGTAGTACTGAGGTATAAAATCTTGTTCAGTCAATGCTAAAAATATTTATGTAAAGATAAGATTAATTACATTTGCCACATAACTTCGTAACTATGTCTAAAAAAATAAAATTAATTTGGGACTTTAGAGGACCGAATGGTTTAAAAACGGCTCAGCATCACGGCAAACATTTAAAGGAATTTGCGCAAATAGAGAAATTAAATTTTTACGAAATCGACCAGTTGGAATTATCTGATCTCCACTGTTTGTCTTTCATTGTCATAGATGAAAAAGATATGAAAATTTATCGAGATGCATTAAAACCCCATAGAGGTCAATTAGCCTAAAAAACGTTCTTTAATTTTTAAATTTGCACAACTAAATTTTATTTTTTTATGTACCTTGCTATGCCTAATTTGTTGACTCTTAAACTATGCCTTTACACAGGAAAATAAAACGCTTTTGTATCTTATCATCAATACTGTTATTAGTTGCCTGTGGAGGTGTCGACATGAGTGAATCTGTAGCGGAACAATATCAAAAACTTTCTAAAAAAATAGATTTCAATCAAGATGTAAAACCCATTTTATCTGACAAATGTTTTTTGTGTCATGGTCCTGATAAAAATAAAATTGATGCCGGTCTCCAATTGCATTTGGCAGAAACTGCTTATTCTGAATTACCTAACAACCCTGGAAAAGTTGCCATAAAACCAGGTAATCCTGCTAAAAGTATACTCGTTGATCGCATTTTAACAGAGGATCCTAGTTTTATAATGCCAAAACCAGAATCTCATTTGGTCTTGACAGCTTATGAAAAAGCAGTTTTAATCAAATGGATTGATGAAGGAGCTGAATATCAAGATCATTGGGCTTTTATTAAACCAAAACCTACAGAAATTCCCAAAAACGAAAGAAGCACAAATCCAATTGATAATTTTGTCCTCGATCGTTTGGGCTTAGAAAATCTAAAACCTGCTCCAAAAGCCTCTAAAGAAATTTTACTGAGAAGACTTTCTTTTGATCTAACGGGTTTACCTCCTACTTTAGAAGAGTTGGATGAATTTATCAATGACAAGAGTGCAAATGCTTTCGAAAAACAAGTAGATCGTTTGATCGCTTCACCCCATTATGCCGAACAAATAGCGCTAGACTGGATGGATTTAGCTCGATTTGCAGACACACATGGTTATAGTGTAGATCGCTATAGAGATATGTCGCCTTGGCGAGATTGGGTCATTAAGGCTTTTCAGAAAAATATGCCTTATGACCAATTTGTAACTTGGCAATTGGCGGGTGACTTGCTAGAGAACCCAACCAAAGAAATGAAATTAGCCACGGCCTTCAACAGAATTCATCCGAACAATATGGAAGGTGGAATTATTAATGAAGAGTTTTTGTTAGAATATGCTGTTGATCGAGCTTCAACTACAAGTCAGGCATTTATGGGGCTAACGGTAGCATGCGCCAGATGTCACGACCATAAATACGATCCTATTTCTCAGAAAAACTTTTATGAAATGACCAGTTATTTTAACAATATTAACGAATCTGGTCAAATTTCTTACAATAGCGCTATGCCTGTGCCAACATTGCTTTTAACTACAGACGAACAAGATAAAACTTTGAATTATTTACAAGGGCTCATCAAAGATTCCGAATCTAAAATCAAAAAAGCTGAAGAGAGAGCGATTGTAACTGATTTTAACAGCTGGTTGCATAACGAAAATTACAAGACTATTTCAACTTCAAAAGGAATTAAAGGATTGGAATCTCACTTTACTTTGGATGACAACCAACTTAAAAACTTGTTAGATCCAACCATAAAAGGTGAAATGATTGGTGTTGGAATTCGAGGCAATCAATTACTACAACTTACCGAAGGAAAATATGGGAAAGGAGTTGAGTTTAATGGTGATATTTGGTTAGATCTAAAAAATACAGGTGTATTTGGCAGGGATAATTCTTTCACTGTAGGGCTATGGGCAAACATCCCTCAGAATCTTGAGAAAGGTAATATTTTTCATAAAGGATCAGGTGCTATTTTATACAATTGGCGCGGCTATCACCTAAAAATTGTAGATAACAAATTAGAAGTAATGCTGGCAAATACTGCTCCGGGAAATGCTATTATCAAGACTTCAACGTTAGAATTCCCAAGAGATAAATGGATTCATTTAGCAATTTCATACAACGGCTCAAGTAAAGCATCGGGAGTAAAATTATATGTAAATGGTGAAATACAAGAAATGACAACCTCTGTAGATGATTTATACAAAGATATCTTATTTGGAGGAAATGAACCTGGATTGCAATTGGGTGCTCGAATGCGAGGCAAAGGAATTAAAGGCGGCGTTTTAGACGAAATTAAGGTTTTTAATAGAGAATTATCAACGTTAGAATTATTAAAACTTTCTAAAAACGCACAACTCAAAACTATAACTTCTAAAAATTATTCTTCCCTTTCTCAAACTGAAAAAGAATTATTACAAAACCATTATACCCTCAGTATTTCAAACAAAGCGAATGGACTCTATAAGGAGTTGGCGAAGTTGAAAAAAACGTATGTAGATAGCGTTGAAACAATTCAAGAGGTGATGGTCATGAAGGAGACCGAGGAACCTGTGCAATCCTTCTTATTAGAGCGTGGTGATTACACCGCCCAGAGAGAAAAAGTCTATCCGGATATCTTGGAATCTATTTTACCCATACCAGAAGATTATCCTAAAAACAGATTAGGTTTGTCAAAATGGCTATTTCATAAAGACCATCCATTAACAGCTAGAGTTGCGGTTAACAGGTATTGGCAACATTATTTTGGCAACGGATTGGTAAAGACGAGTGAAGATTTCGGAAATCAGGGAGAAATGCCAAGTCATCCAAAATTATTAGATTGGCTTTCACTTCATTTTATGGAAACTGGATGGGATGTAAAGGCTTTGCAAAAATTGATTGTAATGTCTAACACCTATCAACAGTCGTCAAATATTAGTAAAGAGTTGTTAGAAAAAGATAAAGAAAATCGATTATTAGCAAGGGGGCCTTCCAAACGTTTAACTGGAGAAATGTTACGTAATAATGCCTTAGCAAGTTCTGGGTTATTGAATAGAACTATTGGTGGAGAGAGCGTGAAACCGTACCAACCTGAGGGGTTGTGGAGAGTAAATAATGCCACTTACGAACAAGATACGGGAGATAAATTATACAGAAGAAGTATGTATACCATTTGGAAGCGCTCAGTTCCGCATCCAACCATTGCTACTTTTGATGCACCTTCTAGAAGTGTTTGCACCATAAGGAGACAAGAAACCAATACACCTTTACAAGCCTTGGTTTTAATGAACGACCCTACCTATATTGAGGCCGCTCGCGTTTTGGGTATGAAAATGCTCGCGTTTCCAAATCAAAAAGAAGCCATAGCAACAACCTTTAGACTTTTGACCGGAAAGGTTATTCTGCCAAGGGAGTTAGATATATTACTTGCACTTCAAAAAGAAGAGCATAACAAGTTTCAAAAGAATATAGACAAGACGAAAGGTTGGATAAACACGGGGGAATTTAAATTGAATAGTTCAGACGATATCGCTTTAGTTGCAGCCAATGCTGTGGTAGCGAGTACCATTATGAATTCTGATGTAACCATTACTAAACGATAACTAATTAGTTAAATTAAAGATTATGTGTAATCATCATAAAGCGTTAAGATCATCGAATAAGGATTTACAAGAAATTGAAAAGCAATTAGATCGAAGAACGTTCCTAAAGAAAACCTCTATGGGAATAGGAGCCTTGGCGCTAGGTTCTCTATTAAATGCTAATAACGTTTGGGGAACTCCCAATACCTCTTCTTCGCTAGAAAATTCGCTACTAGATACTATCAATCCCAATAAATTAGGTTTACCCCATCATTCGCCCAAAGTAAAACGTATTGTCTATTTGTTTCAAAGTGGCGGTCCTTCTCAACTAGATCTGTTTGACTACAAACCAAAATTAACGGATATGTTTGGGCAAGACCTTCCAGACTCCGTAAGGGCGGGTCAACGACTTACAGGAATGAGTGCCGGCCAAACTGCTTTCCCCATTGCTGGTTCTACCCTAGGATTTAAACAATATGGAGAATCTAGAGCATGGGTTAGTGAGGCAATGCCCTATCTCTCAGAAGTAGTTGATGACTTGTGTTTTATCAAAAGTATGCATACAGATGCTATCAATCACGATCCTGCCATTACATTTTTTCAAACGGGAAGTCAACTACCAGGCCGACCTTCTATCGGCTCTTGGTTGAGTTACGGATTGGGGTCAGACAATGACAACTTGCCTACTTTTATCTCCTTAGTTTCTAAAAATGGAGGTGGACAACCATTATACTCACGTTTATGGGGAAATGGATTTTTACCAACAGAGCATCAAGGGGTGCAATTTAGATCGGGTAAAGACCCTGTATTGTATTTAAGTGATCCTGAAAATTATGACGGTAACGACCGAAGAAATATGCTCGATTATTTGGGTAAATTAAATGATGTCGCTACTGATACTTATGGTGATCCAGAAATTAATGCACGCATGTCTCAATATGAAATGGCTTTTAAAATGCAAACTTCGGTTCCTGAAGTGACCGATATTTCTAACGAACCAGAACATATCTTTGAAATGTATGGTGAAGACAGCCGTGATCCTGGCACCTATGCTGCCAACTGCTTAATGGCTCGGAAATTATTAGAAAAAGATGTAAAATTTGTACAACTATACCATCAAGGTTGGGACGGACATGGAAACTGTCCGGGCGGTGTAAAGTCACAAAGTAAAAAGACCGATCAGGCTAATGCAGCATTGATTAAAGACCTTAAACAACGCGGAATGTTGGAAGACACACTGGTTGTTTGGGGAGGTGAATTTGGTCGAACTGTATATTCTCAAGGGCAATTAACAGAAACCAACTACGGACGGGATCATCACCCAAAAGCGTTTACCATGTTTATGGCAGGAGCAGGTGTCAAAGCAGGATTTTCACATGGTGAAACCGATGACTTTGGTTATAATATTACCAAAGACCCTGTGCATGTGCATGACTTCCAAGCCACTTTATTACATTTATTTGGTATCGATCACGAACGGTTAACTTTTAAAAGTCAAGGACGACGTTTTAGATTGACAGATGTTCATGGGCATGTGGTGAAAGATATTTTAAATTAAAGTTTATCAAAAAATCTTATTTCTAGAAATAAAAATATGGGTTACTGCAAAGGCAGTAACCCATATTTAATTAGCAGAATAGAATCTTACCTAACGCAAACAAATTCTTTATTTTTCGAAGGGACACGAAACCCTCAAAAACACGTATAGAATAAAAAATAAATTGAGTTAGATATTGGTATGTTAAAAAATATTAAACAGCCAATTAATAAAAAAAATCTCGTAACTTAACGAACTAATCGAGTTCACCTTTAACAGGTTATACTGTTAATTAATAAAATAAACACCTTGATGTTTTCTAACTTTAGGAAATAATCATTGACAAAATACATAACTTATAAAAATAATTAATTAACCCATGAAACGAAAAATAGTGATTAAACCAATTACATTAGGTATTTATTCGATGGCTTTTATCCTATTAGTTGGATATTCAGATGATATCAACGCAACAAAACTAGTACAAGTAAATAGCCAAAAAAACACACAGTCTTTCACTGAATACAAGGGCATTATAATTGACAGTGAAACGAAAAAGACGTTAGTATTTGCTGACATTAATATAAATAATACAAATATTAGAACTGTTACCAATAAGGAAGGTGAATTTCTTCTCAAAGTACCCAACAATTTTTTGGGTAAAATGATCACCGTTTCTTATTTAGGGTATGAAACAATAGAAATTTGGCTTAATAAGTTACATAACAACATCAATACCATTAGCCTTAATATTTCGATTACCGAATTGAATCAGGTTAAAATAAATATGCCTAATGATGCATTATCATTGGTTAAAATGGCCCTAAGTAGAAAAAATGAAAACTACTACGACAAACAGGCAATTATGACTGCATTTTACAGAGAAGCCGTTAGGAAGGGTAAAAGAAATGCGTCTCTATCTGAAGCTGTAGTGGAAATATACAAGCAACCTTATAAAGCTCTCAGAAAAGATCAAATCAATATGGTTAAGTCACGTAAAAACACCAATTACTCAAGACTTGATACACTTGCGCTAAAACTTCAAGGCGGACCATTTACTACCTTGTATACAGATATTGTAAAATATCCAGAATATATCTTTAATGAAGACACCTTTCAACAATACGAGTTTAATTTTGATAAATCAACCGAAATTAATGATCGTCAGGTTTATACTGTAAGATTCAAACAGATAGAAGTTGAAAACTCACCATTGTACTATGGGAAATTATACATAGATGCTGAGACCTTTACACTAGTTAGTGCTGCCTATAGTCTTAATCTTAAAAACATAGAGGAAGCAAGCCAAATGTTTATTCGTAAGAAACCTGCGAAAGTTTCTGTGGAGCCAACCGAAGCAACCTATAGAGTAGATTATAAAACTAAAAACGGCAAATGGCATTATGGCTATAGCAATATACAGGCCGCTTTTAAAGTTAAATGGAAAAACAAAATTTTCAGCAATACTTACACATTGGATATTGAAATGGCAATCACAGACTGGATTGTAAATGCTACGGGAGATAGGAAACCTGATAATAGTTTAAAATCATCCATTATTTTAATTGATGAAGCTTCCGGGTTTTCTGATCCGGAATTTTGGGGAGAATATAATATTATAGAACCTGAAAAATCCATAGAATCAGCGATCAAAAAAATAGCAAAACAACTAAATCGGGCTCAGAGTTAGATTATAAAGAACTTTGCTGGTAACTGTAAATTATCCTTTTTTAATATTCGGATATTGACTTGCCAGCAATGAAACCACCAGTCCAGGCATTTTGAAAATTGAATCCTCCTGTTACGGCATCTATGTCTAAAATCTCGCCTGCAAAGAATAGGTTTTTATGAATTCTACTTTCAAAACGTTTAAAATCAATCTCTTTTAATTTTATACCCCCAGAGGTTACGAATTCATCTTTAAATGTGCTCTTACCATTGGCATTAAAAATACCTTTGGTCAATTGATTGGCAATTTCTTGTATTAATTTATTGCTTAAGTCCGCCCATTTCATTTGAGGCTGTAAACCACTTACAAGTAATAAGCGTTCCCACAATCGTTTAGAAATACTGGCAAATGGAGATTTTAAAACCACCACTTTTTTCGGTTGTATGTTTTTCAATACCTTCAATTGTTGCAGTACACTTTCGTTGGACTCAGACATCCAATTGACCTCAACATTATATTGGTAATCTTTATCGGCTAAAATTCGTGCTCCAAAAGCCGACAATTTTAAAACAGCAGGTCCACTCATACCCCAATGAGTAATTAATAACGGCCCTGAAGATTCTAATTTTGTTTTAACTATTTTCACAGTGGCATTTGGAACAGAAACGCCCATCAAATCTTCCAGCCTTTTGTCGTTAATATTAAACGTAAAGAGCGAAGGTACTGGCTTTACAATTGTATGTCCGAGTGAAGTTGCCAAATCCCACATTTTCGGATTACTACCAGCCGCCATCAATACCTTGGCGGCAGTAAATTCTTCCAAATTGGTAGTGACAACAAATCCATTCTTTTTTGGAGTCACTGTATTTACATTCTGACCCAACAACACTTTGACTCCCGCATTATTAGCACTCTGTGTTAGACAGTCTATAATGGTTTGTGAAGAATTAGAAATTGGAAAAATTCGATTATCATTTTCAATTTTCAATTCTACCCCCCTATTTGCAAACCATTCCATGGTGTCTCCCGTCATAAATTGATGAAATGGCCCCAACAACTCTTTTTTACCTCTAGGATAATATTCAACCAAGTCTCTCGGCGTAAAACAGGCATGTGTAACATTACAACGACCTCCACCAGAAATTTTCACCTTTTGTAATATATTTTTACCTTTCTCTAGGATGATCACTTCCAATGCTGGATTTGCTTCTGCAATGGTAATTGCAGAAAAAAATCCAGCTGCTCCTCCACCAATAATAATTATTTTGTTCATATGCTTTACCCCTATATTGTTTCAGATTTTTATTTTGTATTTTTCTTTCGTCAGTTCCGATCAAATTCATTCTAAAGATTTTATATCCAGAGTAATTCAACAACTAAAATGTTCTCAATATAATTTTCTCTAAAAGTCGAAAGCCACTCGACTTGATAATTTTTTTCAATAGTGATTTCGACTGATTTTATATCATATAGCATTCTTCTTAGAGGTGATTTTAACTCCGCTCAATCACCAATTTATAGTTCCACTGGGAATTGAGCGGAGTCGAAATGACTATAAAATCATATCCTTAAAAGGAATCACCGCCTCAAACCCCTTTTCTTTAAAGTAGACAGGTGTGTTTTCATTACCAGTGACCAATACAAAATCACCGCCCCAAGCTCCCAAACTTTTAACAGCCCCAAAATAATCATTAAACAAAATAGTTTTAATGGGCTTGTTCTTTATAATTTTTGAGACTTCCTGTTCATGCGTCTCAATTAATTTTTCAAACTCTTGGATAGATTCACACTTAGTCATTTGTTCGGATATAAAAGAAATAGCCTCAAAATTTAACTGCCTGCCTTTTTTATTTTCCTGATATCTTTGAATTCCTTTTTTACTATCCTGTTTAATATTTAAATAAACAAAATACAGTTGCTCTGCGAAAGATGGCTGAAAATAAACGGGTTTCACCATTGGATTATTATCAACAATCTGATAATAAATAGGTGTATTATTTTGCGCACAAGCAATATCATATCCGCTTCCTCCAAAAGATTTATGGAGTAACTCGAATGCGTCCACTTTCGCCCATTGGGCAATATTATTAATCAATGTAGACGACGTTCCCAATCCCCATTTTCTTGGAAAAGTCAATTGTGTTTTTACATGAAAGCCAGTCTCTGAAACCAAAAATTTAGGATTCATATTTTGAGCCGTATGTAAAATTGTTTGTAAGGTTGTTGCTATCGATTCTTTTGAATCTTCTGATTCTGCATCAAATGTTTCGTCTATAATTCGCAAATCAGACATCCTAAACTCTGCTTGAAACCAATAATTATTATCTACATCCAAACTTTCCCAAACCAACGATGGCTCTTGAATTGCACTCACAATTAAGTCTTGTCCATACTTTGTAGGGATCGCTAAGGCCTTGGCGCCGTCTAAGACCAAGTATTCTCCCGAGAGGAGTAGTTTACCGTTGCTGTAAAATCTCATTTCATTGCCTTTGTAGTTTCGACTCCGCTCAACTGCAGAGTTACAGTTCTCTTTTCCGTGACTGAGCGGAGTCAAAGCCACATTTTTAAAGTGACTATCATTCCTGCATTCTGAAAGTTTAGGTAAGGTATCATATTCTTTCTCTATTAAAGCTTCCTTTTTTTCTCGACTCCATCCCTGTATTTGTTTTTCCCTATAAAAGGCATCATCTATTCTTTGAAACTCCTCTAAAAAAACTAATATAACTGGCAAGCGTTTTTTAGTATAATTTGCTCCGCTACCATCTTGATGCTGTTTTATTCGAACTTTAATATCAATAGTACTTCCAGAATAGAACGTACCATCTGAACATTCTAATATATAAACAAAACCTTTTGGCATTCTCTTATTATTACGTGGTTTCGACTCCGCTCAACCACCAGATTTATATTACTTTTTAAACATTTGACGCCGCTCAACTTCGGAGTTAACTCCTATTATTGACTTCGACTCCGCTCGCCCACCACATTTGACTTTTGTATTATAAATTACTTCTAACTACTAGTTTTAATTCGTTTCAGCAGTTTCGACCCCGCTCAACTATCAAACTATTACTCTAATTTTCGCTATCTGATAGGAGTAGGAAATACCAATCACTACTCTTTCATCTTTTGATATGCCGCCACCACGGCACTATGGGATACTTGCTTATTGGCAAAATAATTCAATAAATAATTCTTTTCTTCCTCTGTAGCATCCAATTGTTTGATAATATTTGACAAATGCATTTTCATGTGACCCTGTTGAATTCCAGTAGTTGTCAACGCTCTTAATGCAGCAAAATTTTGAGCCAATCCGGCCACAGCAATAATCTCCATTAACTCACTAGCAGATGGATTCTGTAGCATCTCTAAAGACAGTTTAGCCAAGGGATGCAAGGCAGTCAATCCACCCACCGTTCCAAGTGCTAATGGAATTTCAATCCAAAATTTAAAAATGCCATCCTTTACTTCACACTGAGATAAACTTTTATACTTTCCACTTTTTGCTGCATAGGCGTGCGCACCAGACTCGATGGCTCTAAAATCATTTCCTGTAGCAATCACTACGGCATCAATTCCGTTCATTATACCTTTATTATGAGTCACTGCTCGATGAGGCTCAATATTGGCTATTTGAACTGCCTGTTGGAATTTTTGAGCAAATTGTTTCGCATTTTCCTTATGCAAGCGATCGATAGGACAACTTACCTCTGCTCTTACCAAACATTCTGGAACGTAATTAGATAAAATACTCATCACAATTTGAATGGAATCATTTCTAAATGTAGCTGCAATCGCCTCCAAACAAGAATTGATGAAATTGGCGCCCATAGAGTTCTTCGTTTCAAAAGTGATGTGCAATTGATAATAATTAGCTAACTCGGCCGTTTTATCTCTCAATTCTATATCTAAAATTCCTCCTCCACGCTTGCGCATGTTTTTTGTGATCGCATCCGTGACTTCAATCAATTGATCTTTCGCTTCCTCAAAATATGCTTTCAGTTCATGAACACCTCCCTCATACATAAAATGCACCTGTCCTATTTTTGTAGTCGATAAAACGGTTGCTTTAAACCCACCTCTAGTACTCCAAAATTTCGCCACTAAAGAAGCGGCAGCCACCACAGAACTTTCTTCAATAACCATGGGAATCGTATACTCTTTTCCGTTTATCACAAAATTTGGAGCGACACCATACGGTAAGTAAAAATTTGAAATGGTATTCTCTATAAAGTCATCATGTACATCTTGAATAATTTGATTGGAATTCAAATACTGTCCTAAGGTTTTTCTAGCACTATCCGCATCATCAAAAAAGGTGCTGACAACCCAATCTATTTTTTCTTCTTTCGAAAATTTCGAAAATCCAGTAATGGTTTTTTCCATACGTATAACTAAATAATTCTCAACAAAGATAATTGAATTTTCATGTAAAAAAATGTAGTATTCAATTAACCCATTTAAAAAATGCATTAACCAATTATTAAAAAATCCTTACATTTATCCGCATTATAAAAAACCGTGTATTCTATGGTTTATCAAATCATACATTTTAACTGTCAAACTCACCAAATTAATATGGAAAATAGCGTTTTAAAACCACATGAAAGAGAACTTTTTGGACATCCCATAGGGCTATATGTATTATTTTTCACCGAAATGTGGGAACGCTTTTCGTACTATGGTATGCGAGCCATTCTTGTTTTATATCTCACAACCAAGACTACAGATATAAATGCAGGTCTTGGCTGGACCAATATGGAAGCATTGGCCCTTTACGGATGGTACACAATGCTCGTTTATGTGGCTTCTATACCTGGAGGGATTATTGCCGATAAAATTTTGGGGCAAAAAAAAGCTGTAATTATAGGTGCCATTCTTTTAGTAATCGGACACAGTATTTTGGCTATTGAAGAAATATGGGCATTTTATACTGGATTAGGATTTATTATTTCTGGAGTTGGAATGTTAAAGCCTAATATTTCAACCATGGTTGGGGGATTATACAAAAAAGGTGATATTAGAAGAGATAAAGGATTTACCATATTTTATATAGGAATAAATGTAGGTGCCTTTTTATCGAGTTTAATCGTCGGGTATGTTGGAGAAGTTCATGGTTGGCATTATGGATTTGGATTAGCTGGAATTTGTATGTTAGTAGGATTGGTACAATTTATTTATGGTCAAAAATATTTAGTTGGCGTAGGTGATCATCTCGGGAAATCTAAAAACTTAGAAGATCGAGAATTATTGAACAAACCTCTTTCTAAAATTGAAAAAGATCGCGTAATTGTATTGATTCTTTCTTTTTTAATGGTCATTGTATTCTTTGGAGCATTTGAGCAAGCAGGTGGATTAATGAACTTATACGCCAAGAACCAAACAAACAGAGTGTTTTTTGGAACCGAAATTCCTGCATCATGGTTCCAATCTTTAAATGCTTTTTTTATCATCGTTTTCGGAACTTCTGTTGCTGCTTTTTGGGCTAGAAGAAAATTAAAAAGTAAAAAGGCCTCTTCACTATTTAAGATGATTGTCGGATTAATAATTATGGGAATGGGATTCTTATTTATGTCTGCAGCATCCATCGAATTTCAAAATTCTGGATCATCTGCAATGTACTGGTTGGTATTAGCATATCTATTTCACACGATTGGAGAATTAAGTTTATCTCCCGTTTCGTTGTCATTTGTCACAAAGTTAGCTCCGGCTAAATATGCATCTCTAATGATGGGATTGTATTTTGCCACTACAGGCTTAGGTAATAAAGTTGCCGGACTATTGGGAGAATCGGCCTCTAAACTTGGAGAACTTTCAATCTTTACAGGAATCGCATTGTTTTGTATTCTCTTTGGATTACTTATTTATGTTTTCCTTAATAAATTGAAAGCACTAACACATGGTGCCGAGGATAATGAAACAGCAATGAATAACTAAAACAAACAAAACCTTTTAACTTCAATTGAAAAGTTTTTTCAATATTTCAAATATCACTTTATGAATTCAACAGATCAATTATTTAAAAATAAAGTACTGGGACACCCAGCAGGTTTATTTGTCTTGTTTTTTACTGAAATGTGGGAGCGTTTTTCATACTATGGAATGCGTGCCATATTGGTTATCTTTTTGACGGCTGCGGCGACAGGAGACAATCCAGGATGGGGTTGGGCAAGAGAAAACGCCTTGTCACTTTTAGGAACCTATGCTTTACTGGTTTATTTAACGCCCATTTTAGGTGGATATTTAGCCGATAGAAAAATAGGGTACCGATGTGCTGTTGCAATTGGGGCGTTATTGATGACTATTGGGCATGCCTCTATGGCAATTGAAACACCATTATTTTTGTATATCGGAATTTCGTTTCTAATTCTTGGAAACGGATTTTTCAAACCGAATATGACTTCAATTATTTCTGAAATGTATGAAGGCAATGATGATAAAAAAGATGGAGCTTACACCATTTATTATATGGGAGTGAACGCGGGTGCCTTTTTGGGAATTATGCTGTGCGGTTATTTAGGTGAAAAAGTTGGATGGAGTTTTGGTTTTGGATTGGCAGGAATCTTTATGTTTTTAGGAATGCTTCAATTTTGGTATGCTAAACCTATATTTGGAGGTATTGGCGGAATTCCTAAAGCTAAAACCATGGAAGAAATTGAAATACCTGAAGGTGATAAGCTAAATCCGTTCACCCTTTTCGATAAAATTTTAATGGTCTTATTTTCATTCTTAGCTATTATATGGATTTTAAATGACCCTATGTCAAAAATTGGCAACGCACCACTGATTACTTTTGAAGCGTTTGGAATTTCTGGAGCAACCATTACCATTATAATCGCTGTTATTGCTTTTTTTATACTAATCGTTTCTAGAATTATTAGATATACTACGCTAGTAAGAGATCGAATGATCGCTGTTACCATATTTTCATTTCTTACTATTTTCTTTTGGGCTTCTTTTGAGCAAGCAGCGGGTTCATTGGCAATTTTTGCTCGTGATTATACAGCAAGAACTTTAACCGGTGGATATGCCTATACTTTTAAAATTGTGGATACTATTGTTACCGTCGTACCTCTTTTAATTATCACCTGGGTATTGTACAGTTTATTTTCAAAAACTATTAAGAAAATAACGCTATCAAATATCATTCTTGGGATCAGTTTTATATTTGTATGGGGCATTGTAATCTACAAACTAAATAGAGAATTCTCAGATCAAGGAACAGAAGTGCCAGCCACTTGGTTTGCCATTTTAAACTCTTTATTTATTATCATATTTGCTCCTTTATTTTCTCGTTGGTGGGAAAGTAAATACAATCCGAGTGCGGCAGTGAAATACGGATTCGGATTAATTCTTCTTGGACTTGGGTTTGCCTTTTTAGTGTATGGCTCTTCCACCATTGACCAAGGTGCCAAAGTTGCATCTGTGAGTATGGTTTGGTTAATTTTTGCATATCTTTTTCATACTTTGGGAGAATTATGCTTATCACCGCTTGGGCTTTCATATATCAGCAAATTAGTACCCAGGCGAATGATTGCATTAATGTTTGGTGTGTTTTATATCGCTATTGCTATTGGAAACAAAACGGCGCATTCACTTGGAGGTATGATTGATGAAATTACAGCAACCTATTCCATGTCTACTTTCTTCTTAATTTTTACCTTAATTCCAATCATTTTAGGTTTTATTTCGATGGCACTAAATCCATTGTTAAAGAAATTAATGCATGGGGTTCGCTAGTTGATAGAAAGAACGAAAACAATCAAAGCCCAATACCGAAATTACTACTTTAAAATATACGCTCCCTTTTTTGATGTATCATGAAAGGGCGTTTTTCTTTGCATACATATCTCTTTCCAATGCTGCACATAACTTTTATAATTAGAACCATCGACGACAACAATTACGGGATCTAGTATTCCTAATAGTCTTTCTAAATTCAACTTTGGAGATTGTCGTAAAACTACAACACTTGGATTAAATTTAGGGAATTGATAGATCCCCAAACTATCTACAATAAGGATCATATGCTCACCAAACTGGTGAATTCTTGGAATGGTATCACTTTTCACAATTTCAATTTCACCAACACCTAACCGATAATTCTGAAGTATTCGCTCATTATTGATCTGTGAACTATCCATACTATGATATACCGTTATCTGTTTTCCTAAACGATCTCCAATAATAGAATTTCTTGACTTTTGAAATACAACAAATTCTTTACCACGGTTAACTTCACTTTTTTCGAAAATTAAAACACTTTGAAAAAATAATACGAAACTTAAGAACCATAGCATTCGTTTGGCTTTAAAATTTTCTATAAATCGAACGCCAAACACGAGTAAACCATAAGATGCTAAAAGAATTAAAAATGAAAAGGATATATTTTCAAATAAAAAATCTTCTCGTAACGAAATCCAGCGAATAAAGGAATTCATCAACTGTAATAATTCTGAATATAATTCGCTTAAAACCGCAGGAAGGACATCTAATAAACTGAGAAAAATTGCAAGAATTCCAACCATTAAAATCAACCCTAGTATTGGAATGATGACCAAATTAGACAAAAAGAATAATCCAGGAAATTGATGAAAATAATACAAACTCAACGGCAATACTCCCAATTGTGCGGCAAGTGACACTGAGAATAGTTTCCAGAAATAATCAATTACTTTTAATTTGGGACTCCATGTTTTATAAATTAATGGCTGTATCGAAACAATGGAAAATACCGCAACATAACTTAATTGAAAACCAACATCAAACAAAAAATAAGGTTGAATTAGCAACAAAATAAACATAGACATAACTAATGTATTGTATATATTTGTTGGCCTATTCACCTGCACACCAATAACTACTGCCGAAAACATGGTTACGGCTCTCACTACGGAAGCTGATAACCCAGCAACAATCGCAAAAATCCATAGAAATCCGATAACTAATATCAATTTAATCGTTTTCCCATTTTTCAAACCCTCCAGCGGCTTAAAGAGAAAATTTAAAATCAGTAAGACGATTCCGACGTGTAAACCAGAAACTGCCAAAATATGAATCGCCCCTGCATTGGCATAGGCTTCTAAAAGTTCTTTTGAAATCTCCTGTCGCTGTCCTAAGAGTAACGCATTAATCACCCCTAATTCATCATCTTTAAAATTATTTTCTTTTAAAGCCTTATTCGCTTTATCTCGAAAACTAGCAGCCATCCCCCTTAATGAAATTTTTTCTGTTTTTAATTTTAAAATCTCGGGTGCTTTAACAAATAACTGATGATATACCTGCTGATTTTGCATATACGCGTTATAGTTAAAATAATAGGGGTTCGACGGGAAATTTATATCTTCAAACTTCGTTTTTACAAATAGTCTATCATCAACTTTCAATTGTGATGTACTGTCCTTTTCAACATTCAACAATACTTTTCCAATTACTGAAGTTAAATTAACACTGCATACTTCTGCTATATATTTGATGTGATACAAACTCGGCTTAAGTACCTCCCTTATAATGAGTATGGAACTAGTTCTATCAGAAACATAATGACTATAATGCGAAGTATCATAAATCTCCTTCTTAATTGATATAGAAGATATCCCAAGAAAAAAACAAAGAATATATGACAAAATATTAAAGTATCCCTTTTTACTAAAGGACATGTTCGCGTGATAAAACGCTATTCCTAAACCAATCAGCAAGCCTAGCAATCCCATTAAAACATGGAAAGGAATGATAAAAATATAATACCCAAAGAGAATTCCTAGAATTAGGAATACAGTGAGTTGCACAGGAATAAACTGTAGCATATTTTTCATAGCATGCTAAAGATACAGAAATTATCACTTCATAAGTAATAACTAACTAAATATCAGTCGCAAAGAATTCTCGCAATGAAAGTTTAAACACCTACAATTAATTTCGCTGCAGTTTCGCTAGCTCCCTTACCTCCTAATTCACTTTCTAATGCAGCGTAATTTTCAAATATCGCTTGACGCTGTTTTTTAGCTAGAATCAATTTTAATTCTTCTTCTAATCGACGCTCATTAAAATCATGTTGAATCAATTCTGTAACCACCTCTTTGTCCATGACTAAATTGACTAAGGAAATAAACTTCAACGTAATAATACGCTTTGCAATCTGATAAGATAACCAACTACCTTTATAACAGACAACCTCAGGTACTTTGAACAAAGCTGCTTCTAGCGTAGCTGTTCCAGAAGTCACGAGGGCAGCGTAAGAAACGGAGAGTAAATCGTATGTTTTATTGGAAATAAACTGCACATTTTCTATGGAGATAAACTGTTGGTAAAATTCAAAATCCTGACTTGGAGCCCCAGCTATTACAAATTGATATTCTTTAAATTTATCTGCCATTTTAAGCATTATAGAAAGCATCTTTTTAATTTCTTGCTTTCTACTCCCAGGTAATAATGCAATGATTTGTTTATCAGATAAA
Source organism: Urechidicola croceus (assembly GCA_905181865.1). Lineage (GTDB taxonomy): Bacteria > Bacteroidota > Bacteroidia > Flavobacteriales > Flavobacteriaceae > Urechidicola > Urechidicola croceus_A. The sequence continues at coordinate 336,980 of CAJIZG010000004.1, read as the reverse complement.
CGGTGCTCCTCTCTAAACCCCTTTTCATTAACTTGTTTGCGATCTGAAATCGCATCTAAAAGCGGATGACCTACAAAAGTAACATCGTAATTGTACTTTTTATAGAATGCCTTTTCAAAAGGTAGAATCACAAACATTGCATCAATATCTCGCTTAATATCTTCTACTCTGCCAGCTCTACTCGCCCAAACTTGTGGTGAAATATAATAATTAGTTTTATACCCTAACTTCTTAGCCCATTTCGCGATACGTAAGTTAAATCCAGAATTATCAATAAAAATTATACTATCTGGTCGATATTGTTCAATATCTTTTTTACAGAAACTCATTAAGCCTACTATGGTTCTTAAATTCATTATAATTTCTGCAAAGCCCATAAAAGCACGCTCTTTATAATGCGTTACCAAAGTTCCTCCAACAGCTTGCATCAAATCACCTCCCCAAAATCTAAATTCGGCGTTGGCGTCTTGATTTTGCAACGCTTTCATTAAGTTAGATGCATGTAAATCTCCTGATGCCTCGCCCGCTATGATGTAATATTTCATGTGTTCATTTTTATTGTTTGCAATGATTACATGTTGTTCGTTATTAATCATTCCTTTTGCTGAGAAAAACTTAAATATACTTGTCTTATCGATTCATCTTTAAATAAACTTCAATAGTAAAACGGTAACAGCGGTAAACACAGTCATTATTAAAACACCTCGTGCTCTATAATCTTGTTTCTTTTTTATAAAAACAAAAAATACAAATAAATTTGGAATCGCTGCCAAGGTCAAAACTTTTCCAAGCAAGTCTCCTTTTTCTATAAATTCAATAGTTTCATAAAACCCTAATTTGGAAACAAACTGTACATAGATAAAAAAACCGCACGCCGTTGCAAAGCTTGCTGCCAGCATTCCAATGCTTATATCTCTCCTCATAAATCCCATGAATTTAAATGCTGAATGAAATGATGCGCCGTTAAATCAAACTGAGTTGGAACTATAGAAACATAATTATTAGCCAAAGCCCATTCATCTGTATCTTCACCGTTATCTTCATTTACAAATTTTCCTGTCAACCAATAATATTCTTTCCCCATTGGATTTACACGTTTATCAAAGTCTTCTACCCAATTTCCTTTTGCTTGTCTGCAAATTTTTATTCCTTTAAATAGCTCTTCCGTTTTTGGGAAATTCACATTTAAAACAACCCCTTTAGGTAATCCATTCTCTAAAACATTTTTCGTGATCTTTAGCACGTCCTCCTCTAAATGATCAAATTTAGCATCTAAAGAATAATCTAACAAAGAAAAACCAATAGCGGGGATTCCTTCAATTCCAGCTTCAATCGCGGCACTCATGGTACCAGAATAAATTACGCTAATTGAAGAATTAGAACCGTGGTTGATACCGGACACACATAAATCTGGTTTTTTTTTCAACACCTCACGCACCGCCATTTTTACGCAATCTGCTGGAGTCCCAGAACATTGATATTCTTTTTGAGGGCCCTGATCAATTTTTATCTGGTCACAAGCTAAGGTCGAATCTATTGTAATAGCATGACCCATACCGCTTTGTGGACTATCAGGCGCAACCACTACCACATCTCCAATGGTATTCATAATGCGGATAAGTTTACGTATTCCTGGAGCCGAAATTCCATCGTCATTGGTCACTAGTATCAAAGGTCTTTTATTCATATTTTTTTCGTTATCTGGCAAAACAAAACTACTACAATTTTGCTAGAATTAATTCAAATCAAATTTAACATTTTATAAAGACAAGGATACAATTAGATATTGTAAAATTGCTACGTAAAAAATATGTTCTGTGTTTATTTAAAGTAATTACAAAAGATGTGTAAGTTATTGAACCTTATACATACAAAAGAATGACGTGATGACGAATCACCTCACAATGAAAGAAACGAACTAATTGTTTATGGCTTGATCCTTGAATAATTAATTCTTGATAATTCTAGTAAATTAGTAAAATCATAGTATTTTAGTGGGCTACAATAATTTCATGAGAAAAATAGGAAGATTTATGAGACGAAATTTGAAATTTATATTACCAATTGCTGTATTGGTTTTAACTCTTTTTAGTTTTAACGAAATAACTAAAACACCCGAAGAAAAAGATAAAGTATTGGTTAGCCTTTTGAGGCATGTGCTATCCAACTATCATTTTGATCCACAAGAAATAGATGATGAATTTTCAGAAATTGTCTATACCCGTTTTATAGAAAGTTTAGATGGCGGAAAACGTTATTTTATTCAAAGTGATATTGATGAATTTTCGAAATATAAAACACTAATTGATGACCAAATACTAAAGGAAGACATTTCTTTCTTTCATTTGGTTCAAACTCGCTTCCTAGAACGCTTAACAGAGGTGAAAACCTATTATCCGAAAATCTTAAGTATTCCTAATGATTTTACCATTGAAGAAACGGTAGATCTTGATGGTGAAAACGCAGCATTTGCTGCGAATAAGAAAGAACTTTATGAATTATGGAGAAAGCAATTAAAATTTAGTACGCTTTCTAGAATTCATAACAAAATAGCGGATGAAGAAGTGCCTAAAGATAATGAAACTAAAAAAGAAATAAGCACAGTTTCTGCGACAGATCAAAAATTTATTGATTTGGAAATAGAAGCTCGTCAATCTACTGAAGAGAATTATGATGACTTCTTTGGTAGAATGGATGATTTTGACCATACAGACTGGTTTTCAACCTACTTAAATAATATTTCAGGAGCCTTTGATCCACATACCACCTATTTTCCACCAAAAGCAAAAAAGGAATTTGATCAAGCAATTTCTGGGAAACTAGAAGGAATTGGCGCCCGATTATTTCAAAAGAACGATTACACCAAAGTATCTGGTTTAATATCTGGAGGGCCGGCGTGGAGAGCAGGAGAATTGGAAGTTGGAGATATCATATTAAAAGTGGCTCAAGGTGACGAAGAACCTTTGAATATTGTTGGCATGCGATTAAGTGATGCTATTGAATTTATAAAAGGAAAAAAAGGAACAGAAGTACGATTAACGTTGAAGAAAATTGACGGCTCTATGGAAGTTATTTCTATCATTAGAGATATTGTAGAAATTGAAGAAACTTTTGTGAAATCTAGTATCATAGAAAAGGATAGTAAGAAATTTGGAGTAATTAATCTCCCTTCGTTTTATATTGACTTCGCTGATAAAAATGGACGAAATTGTGCAAAAGATATGGCAAAGGAAATCGAACGTCTAAAAACTGAAAATGTTAACGGAATTATGATTGACCTTAGAAATAATGGAGGGGGATCTTTACCCGCCGTTATAGAAATGGCTGGATTATTTATAGAAGACGGCCCTATTGTCCAAGTAAAATATAAAAATGATGAGCCTATTGTTCAAAAAGATAGAGACAAATCCATTTTATGGAATGGTCCTTTAGTAGTCTTGACCAATGAACTTTCGGCATCGGCTTCAGAAATTTTTGCTGCTGCGATGCAAGATTACAATAGAGCCGTTATACTTGGAAGTAAACAAACTTTTGGTAAAGGTACCGTTCAAAGTGTAATGGACTTAAATAGGTATTATAAATATCCGGAAGATTTAGGTGCTTTAAAAATAACCATTCAAAAGTTTTATAGAATTAACGGAGGTTCTAATCAACTTGAAGGTGTGAAGCCTGATGTTATTTTACCGTCTCGTTTTACGTATATGGATATTGGTGAGAAAGAGCAAAACAATCCACTTCCTTGGGATCAAATCAAAAAAGCAAACTATAATAAGTGGGGGTATTATGCTAATTTTGAAGAAGTTGTAAATAATAGTTTAAAGAGGATTAATAAAAATGATCAATTCTTTTTAATTGACAAAAATGCAAAATGGTTAAAGAAATCTCAAGATGATAAAATTGCTTATTTAAATTACAAAGCATATAAAGAGGATTTGGAAAGGCATGAAGAAGAAAGCAAAACATTTAAAAAATTAGGAGAATATACAACCAACTTGTCTTTTAATTCGCCACGGTATGAATTATCATTGATTGAAAAGGATTCTATTCTTGGACAGAAAAGAACGGTTTGGCATAAAAATTTAGCAAAAGATGCTTATGTAGAAGAAGGCTTGCGTGTTTTGGCAGAATTAAAAATAAAGGATGCACTTCAAATGGTGAAAAATTAGAAACCTAAATTCGAACTTTTACGTTCTTTAAGAACTTTTTACTTGCAAGAAAAACCTACATCATTAACAAAAATAGCACTTCAGCGCTTTAAAAAAAGCACCACCGGAGTGCTTAGTTTTTGGTATATTATACTTTGCGGATTCATTGCTATTTTTTGTTATGCCGTTGCTCCAGACAATTCGAACAATGCCAATCAAATGCATCTTGAAATTCATTCCAAACCACCAGGTTTTACAACTCAAATTCTAACCCTACCCTCAGAATCCAAAGAGCAATCTCTTGTTGACTTTATTATAAAAGGAAGTACTACTAAAACTTCAGAAGTACCTATTTCTTCTTATGTCATCTCCAATGACCAATTAGTTGTGAAGTTATATTCTGACTATCCTAGCCTTCAACAAACAAAGTCTTATCCTATTCAAAATTTCAATAAAAACCCGATAGACTCGATAAAAGAGAAAACTTTCTATTTAGGAACGGACAAATATGGAAGAGATCTTTTGAGTAGAATTTTAATAGGAACAAGGATCTCCTTTTTTATTGGATTTATTGCAGTTTTCATATCCTTAGTTTTAGGAATTACGGTTGGAGCAATTGCAGGTTATTACGGTGGTAAAGTTGACAATATGGTTATGTGGTTAATTAACATTACCTGGTCTATACCAACCCTACTTTTAGTAATAGCCATAACACTGGCATTGGGAAAAGGATTTTGGCAAATTTTTATTGCCGTAGGATTGACAATGTGGGTGGAAGTTGCGAGGATTGTTCGCGGACAAATATTAAGTACCAAACAACAACAATATGTTGAAGCGGCCAAAGTACTTGGATTTTCAGATTTTAGAATTATTTTTAAGCATATTTTACCAAATATCATGGCTCCTATTATTGTGATTTCAGCAGCGAATTTTGCAGCGGCAATTTTAATTGAAAGTGGCCTTAGTTTTTTAGGTATTGGAGCACAGCCACCTACGCCATCATGGGGCGCCATGATAAAGGATCATTATAGTTATATAATCGTTGGAAAAGCCTATTTAGCAGTTATCCCAGGTCTTGCTATTATGAGTTTAGTACTGGCCTTTATGCTTATTGGAAACGCACTGAGAGATGCCTTGGATGTAAAAAATTAATTTGCAAATAAAAGACTATTTTTGAGCACTAAAATTTTAATTTAAGACGATGAAGTTTGAAATTACTTTCCCCACGATTTGGGCAAATTTTGATGCGAATTCACACATGCGACATACGGCCTATAATGACTATGCGGCAGAAGTGAGATCTCGTTTTTTTTCAGAACAAGGCTTTTCATTAACTGAATTTTCCAAGCATAATATTGGCCCTATATTATTTTCTGAAAACACTAAATTCTATAGAGAAATAAAATTGGGTGAGGATATTACTGTAAACCTAATTTTCATAGGAGCTTCAGAAAAATTTGAACGTTTCAAATTTAAGCACCAAATTATTAAAGCAAATGGGGTCGTCTCTGCAGAGATTTCTGTTTATGGCGCTTGGATAGACTTGGCCAAAAGAAAGTTAACAACGCCACCTGAAGATATGATTGGCATCTTCAATAAATTAGAGAAAGTAATAGACTTTGAAAATATTATCTTAAATAATAAGTAAATAGTCTCATCTATAAAGTGTTGTCTAATACTTCGAATATTTTAGTACTTTTGAAATAAATCAAACCGACTGCCAAACCGGTTCAAAACTAAAATCATGAGAATCTATTATTCTTTACTTACACTTATCATCTTACTTGCATCTTGTAATAACAATCAGCAACAAAAAGAAGCTGAAAAAAATGCAACTACTGATGAACAGGTTTCTAAAGAAATTCCAAGAAATCAAATCTTAAGCAATGAACAACAAATTGCCGCTGCAATTATAGCTGCACCAAAAAAAGCCAGAGAAGAAGCCAAAGTATATGGCTATGATACGGAAGGGAAATTAATCGTCCTTAGAGAAGGTTCAAACGAATTTATTTGTATTGCTGACAACCCTGAAAAAGATGGATTTCAAATTGTTTCTTACCATACAAGTTTAGAACCAATAATGGCCAGAGGAAGAGCGCTTGTCAAGGAAGGGAAATCTAGAAAGGAAAAAGAAGAAACTAGATCCTCTGAAGCAAAGTCTGGTATCTTAAAACTACCTGAATCACCGGCAACCTTACATATTTATTATGGCAAAGATGGTTATTTTGATACAAAAAATGATTCCATTATTAATGCTAAATATCGCTATGTAGTTTATATTCCGTATGCAACTCAAGCAACTACCGGTCTTCCATTAAGTCCGAATGTAAGCAGCCATCCATGGTTAATGTTTCCCGGGAAATACAACGCACATATTATGATTACTCCGACAGAGTAATTATACATATTTATGCAGATATCGACATGCTGAAATAAATTTCAGAGCCTATATTAAATACATAAGGGTCTGAAAACTAAGTTTTTCGACCCTTATATATTAAAAATAAATTGTTTATCCTTTTACAGGAACCGTTACAACTGTATTTCCAAATCCAAAATGCATATTTGCGTTATTTCCTTCTCCGTCAAAAGCAATTGAAAAGGCTTCAATTACTTCTGCCGATTCTGAAACTACTCCTGATACACGCACTACATCTTCATTTTCTTTATAAAAATAAGAACCCCATACATTTTCTGCTGTACTTAAAATTACGGTCCATTCCCCATCATTTGGAATCGTAAATAAACTATACGTTCCCGCTTTTACAGCTTTCCCTCCAAAAGTTACATCTTTATAAAATGTAATTTCGGGAGCCTCATTTGCACCAGTTCTCCAAACTTTTCCTTTAGGCGCTAATTTCTCAACCGTTCTCCCTTTTAATTGAGGTCTACCATAAATGATTTTCACCATTTTGTTAGACTCTTTATAATCTGCAGGATACGATGCTCCGTCCATAGGACTTTTATCTAATCCAGCAAATTTCTGAGCTGTAATTTCATTACTAAATAATAATCCGATTGCTATAAAAGCAATAAATAATAAATTTTTCTTCATTGTAATAAATTTTGGTTTTAATTTTATTTACGTTTCGCCGTAAAAATAAGGTTTCCATTCAAACCTGCAGTTCTATTAAAAGTTAAATAAATCTCAAAAAATAGTAATCATAAAAATAATGGTATAAAACAAAAATCCTGACTACAAAATATGTAATCAGGACTATTCTTGTGCGGGCGGAGAGACTCGAACTCTCACACCTTGCGGCACTAGATCCTAAGTCTAGCGTGTCTACCAATTCCACCACGCCCGCAAAGAGGGTGCAAATATACACAATACTTGTAAATCACAAAGAAGTTCTTTTATAAATTATAATGAATCTTAATTCATTATAACCTACCCCTTATAAAAGCAGGGCAGAATCATACTTTGTTAAAATTTACTTTTATGCACTTAACAGTTTTAACCTAATTTTCACCTTACACATTCTTAATGTCTCATATAAAAAATATTGATTTAACATTAATATTGAATATTTTTAAGAAAAAATTAAAAGTATGATTCTGCCCTACTTATAAGCGGGAGTTGTAAATACAATTACTGAAAAATATTTATATTTACTCTGTAATTTTGATACAAGAATCATAAACCTAATGAACAACTATGAAAAGACGTAAAGTTCTCAAAAACATAGGCCTATTTACGAGTGGTATGTTACTATTTCCATCTTGTGATTTTTCTGACGAGAAAGTTTCTATCCTATTAAACAAACTATATATAGATGCTAAACAAGAGTTTCTTGTAGAAGCAATTGTTGGCACTTTATTGCCTGAAGGTGAAATACCAGGCGGTTTATCCTTAAAAGTGCAAAATTTTGTTTGGGTTATGATTGATGATTGCAGTACAAAAGAAACACAAGAATCTTTCCTAAATGGATTAGCAAAATTCGATATGAAAGTTCTTGAACTTTCTAAAAAATATTTTGTCAATTTGAAAGAAAATGACCGTGCAAATATGCTTAAAAATTTAATAAAATCGAGGCAAGCAAATTCAGACATTCAAAACTTTTTAAATACAACAAAAAGAATTGCTATTTCTGGCTACATGAATTCCGAATACATCATGACACAACAAATGCCTTACAAACTAGTTCCAGGTGCTGGCTCTTATGTACCTTGTAAAACTATAAATCCTACCGAAAAAATAAATATCAATGGCTAATTTTAATATTGACAGTACAAAGAATAATACGTTTGACGCCATTGTAATTGGGTCCGGTATTAGTGGAGGATGGGCAGCCAAAGAATTTACAGAAAAAGGACTTAAAACCTTGGTTCTAGAAAGAGGCAAATCGGTAGAGCATATAAAAGATTATCCTACTACAAATCTCCAACCATGGGAATTAAAACATAAAGGTCAAGCAATTAATGATTTACGGATTAAAAATCCTATTGCAGCAAAATGCTATAATTATAAAGAAGATTCTGAACACTTTTTTACGAAGGATGACGAGCAACCTTATATTCAAGAAAACAGGTTCGATTGGATTCGCTCTTACCAAACAGGCGGAAAATCTTTGTTATGGGCAAGACAAACGCAGCGCATGGGAGATTTAGATTTTCAAGGACCTGCTAGAGATGGATTTGCTGTTGATTGGCCAATTCGCTATAAAGATTTAGCTCCATGGTACAGTCATGTTGAAAAATTTGCTGGCATCTCCGGAGAATATGACGGACTCGATGTGTTGCCTGATGGAGAATTTTTAAAATCTCTTGGACTGAATTGTACAGAGGAACATTTTAAAGAAGTCGTAGCCAAAAAGTATGGTGGATCAAGGCACGTTATTTATGCACGATGTGCACACATAACTGAAAATAAAGATATTTTTACACAACAAGGGAGAATGCTCTGTCAGCAGCGTGATTTATGTAGAAGAGGTTGTCCTTTCGGCGGCTACTTTAGTAGCAATGCAAGCACCATTCCTTGGGCACAAAAAACAGGTAATTTAACCTTAAAAAACGATGCAGTTGTACATTCTGTAATTTATGACGATACGCAAGAAAAAGCAACCGGAGTTTTAGTTATCGATGCGATTACCAAAGAAACCACTGAATATTTCGCACCTGTTATTTTTGTAAATGGTAGTGCATTTAACAGTAATATGATTTTATTAAATTCTAAATCTAAACGCTTCCCTAACGGACTTGGAAACGACAATGGTTTATTAGGAAAATACATTGCATTTCACAATTACAAAGTAAGTATTAGTGCAGAATTTGATGGTAACTTAGACAAAACAACGGAAGGACGAAGACCAACCAGTGCTTATGTTCCTAGATTTAGAAATGTTCACAAACAAGAAACAGATTTCTTGCGTGGATATGCAGCCGGATTTAGTGCCAGCAGGAAAATTATTCAAAATAAAAATGGCGTCGGTGAGGAATTGAAGGAAAATCTACTAAACCCTACGTATGGGAATTGGAGAGTTGGTTCACACATGATGGGAGAAACCATTCCTAAAGAAAAAAGTCAGTTGAGCCTAGACGCTACAAAAACAGATAAATACGGTATTCCACAATTACGAATCAACCTTGATTACGACGAGAATGATTTAAAAATGGTAGATGATTATGTGGAACAGTTTACAGAAATGTTTGAAGCGGCTGGATTCACCAATATAAAATCGAATGACAATAATAGAGCTCCGGGTAATGATATTCACGAAATGGGTGGAGTACGTATGGGTAAAGATCCTAAAACTTCGTTACTCGATAAATGGAATCGATTACACACTTGTAAAAATGTATATGTTACAGATGGCGCTTGTATGACTTCAACGGCCACGCAAAACCCTTCTTTAACCTACATGGCGTTAACTGCAAGAGCGGTAGATCATGCCATTAAAGCGTCTAAAAAAGGATAATTATTTGTATTGTATAAAACTGAAAGTCGCTCTTTTAGAGCGACTTTTTTATTGAAATAGCCTACATTTGGAATCCTTAATTCAACAATTATGCAACATATTCAATCTTATATTTCAGAACATAAAGACAGATTCATCAATGAACTCATTGAATTACTTAAAACGCCTTCTATTAGTGCCGATCCAGCCTATAAAAATGACGTATTAAAAACTGCCGATGCGGTAAAATTAGCACTAGAAAAGGCCGGTTGTGGTACTGTTGAAATATGCGAAACTCCTGGATATCCGATCGTATATGGAGAAAAAATAATTTCTGAAGATCTCCCAACCATATTGGTTTATGGACATTACGATGTTCAGCCAGCAGACCCGATTGAATTATGGGACTCTCCACCTTTTGAACCCATCATAAAAAAGACGGACATTCATCCAGAAGGAGCCATTTTTGCTCGAGGAGCCTGTGATGATAAGGGTCAAATGTACATGCATGTAAAGGCTTTAGAATTGATGACGCAAACCAATCAATTACCATGCAATGTAAAATTTATGATTGAAGGTGAAGAAGAAGTAGGGTCTGAAAGTTTGAGTTGGTATGTGAAACGAAATCAAGGGAAATTAGCAAACGACATTGTTCTAATTTCAGATACTGGAATGATTAGTAACTCTCAACCATCAATCACAACAGGGCTTAGAGGTTTAAGTTATGTAGAAGTTGAAATAACCGGACCAAATAGGGATTTACATTCTGGGTTATATGGGGGAGCCGTAGCAAATCCCATTAATATTTTGACTAAAATGATTGCTTCATTGCATGATGAAAACAATCACATTGTAATTCCTGGATTTTATAACAACGTTGAAGAATTATCACTAGAAGAAAGAGCTGAAATGGCTAAAGCTCCGTTTTTATTAGAAGGATACCAAGATGCGTTAGACATTGATGAAGTGTTTGGGGAAAAAGGATACACAACCAACGAACGGAATTCAATTAGACCTACATTAGACGTAAACGGAATTTGGGGAGGTTATATTGGTGAAGGTGCCAAAACTGTCATTGCTTCAAAAGCGTATGCAAAAATATCTATGCGATTAGTTCCAAACCAAGATTGGCATGAAATCACAGAACTATTCACAGAACATTTTAAAAGTATTGCTCCAAAATCTGTAAAGGTTAAGGTAACGCCGCATCATGGCGGACAAGGTTATGTAACACCCATTGATAATATTGGATACAAAGCCGCTAATAAAGCCTATACCGAAAGTTTTGGAGTACAAGCAATCCCTCAACGCAGTGGAGGATCCATTCCAATTGTTTCTTTATTCGAAGAAGAATTAAATAGTAAAACTATTTTAATGGGATTTGGACTAGACAGTGATGCCATCCACTCTCCCAACGAACATTTTGGAATTTTTAATTATTTAAAAGGCATTGAAACCATTCCCTTGTTTTATAAATATTATACCGAATTAAGTAAAAGAAATTTATAATTAATAAAAATATAAAATATTTTATTCTGTATTCGTCGTTACAAAACTCACCAATCTATACATTAAACTGTTTCTTGGCCCGCTCACATTGCCCGATATATCATCGAAAAAACCTTCTACAAAAGGTACCTTAAAATGTGGGCTTAATACATCTGTTATTGATCAAAAGAAATCATGATTAGAAATTGTATAAGGGAATTTGCTAGAACTTGGATATACTATTCTTGAATTTATCCAACCTTTCATACTCGTATTTTCCTTCATTTATGGCCTTTTGAATCATCGGTTTCCATTTTTCCTTTTGCCACTTTAAATGTACATCTGTTTCTTTTACATTGTGATAGAGAATTTTCATAATATTAAAATCTTCACTAGGAACTACATCAACACCCTGAACTTCATTACCCATATCCCGTAAAAAAATTGTAGCCATGTTAACTGATAATTCGTTCGTACTAATATCAGCCATTTTTACAGCTGGAAAAAGATCTCCAACACTACTCCAATCAGGTTACGCATCAATATTATTAAAAGTATTAATGATTACTAAATTCGGAGAACTATCTTGATAATAGGATTCCCCATTTGGCGTTTCAGAAACTCCGAGAGTTTTTCTAGTTTTAGGATAGTACTCGTTTTCAAAAAAAGTTCGATCTCTTTTAAATTGAGGTATTACATTTTTTTCAATGGAAATCTTTGCCGCCATCATAACTGAAGCTTTCTGGGATTCGGTTAAATCTATCGGTAAATTTTCAAAAGGTATGTAAAAATAACTTTTGGTGAACTTGTCAACGATATGATCATTATAACTAGTTTCATATCCTTCATCTATTACAAGAGGTTGCGATACTCCTTTTTCCAACCCTTCTCTTAAATTCACAAAATGCTGGTCTACAAATTCAGGAATAGCATTTAATTTATTCAAATAGTTTATTACTGATCTCTAGTCATTCAACGGCCTAACATTGAACCCTAAACTATTAGGAAAACCAGCGTCTGACAATAAAGGATTAAGATAACGCTCAAATTTGTAATACGAGACTTTATCTTCTAAAACAAACCCGAGAAGTTGATATGAAATTTAGTCTGTCACAATCAATTGATCCGTCGAAATTATTTTCAATTCAACGAACAAACTCGAAGCAAAACTCGCCTCAGATTTGTAATACTCCTTTGTAAAAAGACCTAAAGGATGCAACGTATTATCATAGCTCTTATGCTTTTCATGTTTTGATATTACGGAATCTAATTTAACTAATGAGTTGTCTTGGGTATTCATATTATAAAAACTAAAACTAGTCAAAACAAGTACTAAAAAAACATCGAAACAAACGCATATCACTAAATTTTACGTGTAGAAATTTCACCATTAATTGACCTAGTAATACCGAGAGGATTTTCATTTTGAAGTTCCTTCGGCAATAAATTATTTGGCCAATCTTGATAACTAATAGGCCTAACCCATCTTTTTATGGAATGGATTCCTACTGCGGTAAATCTACTATCTGTAGATGCAGGATAAGGTCCACCATGATGCATCGCAGCAGTCACTTCTACGCCAGTAGGAACGCCGTTAAAAACAAGCCTTCCAACTCTATTCTGAAGCGTACTTATTAAATCTTCATAATTTTGCTCTTCATTATTATCTGCAATCACTGTACCTGTTAACTGCCCTTCTAATTTTGAAATTATTGTTTCCAATTGTTCTTTATCATCACATTGTACAACAATTGAAAATGGCCCAAATACCTCTTGATGTAAAGTCGGGTTTTCTGAAAACACAGCACCGTCTACCGTTAATACTCCCTGTTGGGCATAATTCGCTTTTACATCTGCATTATAATTTGCAACAATATTTGTATTTTCCTGAGAAATAGCCCTTGCTTTATTACCCTCATATGCACCTAGGATATTTGGATGTAGCATACTCATTGGTACTACTCTTAAAATCTCTTCACCCAAAGTTTGTACAAAAATTGAAAGACCCTTTCCTTTTAATCCAAAAATCAGTCCTGGATTCGTACAGAATTGACCTGTACCTAAGGTTATAGATCCAGCATAGATCTTTCCTAAATCAGTCGCTCTATTTTCCAATGCTTTCGGTAACATTACCACAGGATTTACAGATCCCATTTCTGCAAAAACTGGAATTGGTTCGTCCCTTTTTGAAGCTAAATCCAACAGTGCTCTTCCTCCTCTAATACTTCCTGTAAAACCAACAGCCTTTACGCTGCTATGAGAAACCAATTGAGAACCTACTGAAATGCCGCCAGCATTAATATTCGAAAACACACCGTTAGGCATTCCTGTTTTTTCTGCCGCTTTAATAACGGCTGAGGCTACTAATTCTCCAGTCCCAGCATGCATTGGATGAGACTTAATAATTACAGGACATCCAGCAGCCAAGGCTGCAGCAGTATCTCCACCTGCCGTAGAATACGCCAAAGGAAAATTACTCGCACCAAACACTACTACTGGGCCCAAAGGCATGAACATCTTTCGTACATCTGATTTGGCCATTGGACTGCAATCAGGATCTGCGGGGTCTATACTTGCTTCTACCCATGAACCATTTTCTACCAATGTAGCAAATGAACGCAACTGTCCAATGGTGCGACCTCGTTCTCCTTGAGCTCTGCCTACTGTCAAACCAGATTCTTCACAATATGTATTTATTAATTCATCCTCTAAATTCAAAATTTCATCTGCAATAGTATTTAAAAAAAGTGCCTTTTGCTTTCCATCTTTTTTTCTAAATGCTTTGTATGCCTCTGAAGCTAATCCCAATGCAATACTGATTTCCTCCCTTGTGGCTTCTAAGAATTCAGTTGGATTTTCAACATTCAATTGTGGATTAAATGTTTTATAAGAAATTGTTCCTTTCGAAGAAAGGGTATTGCCAATATAATTTTTTCCTGTAATCATTTTATAAATTTTTATAGTCAGGTAAAGTTAGACGCGTTTTCAATCCTTCTTCAATAATCTGAATTATGTGTTTTCTTTCTTCTCCATATAGCGGTAATCTTGGTTTACGGACATACTCTGTACCAATACCTGTATACACCTGTGCCAATTTAATATTTTGCACAATTTAGGACTAATATCTAACTCTAACAAAGGCAAAAACCAACGATAAATTTCAATCTCTTCTTGTATTCTTCCTGCCTTTTTCAATTCGTAAATTGCCACAGTTTCTAACGGAAATGCACAAACTAAACTAGCAACCCATCCATCTGCACACATTAACAAACTTTCTAGTGCCACGGTAAAAACACCCGTCATTATTTTTAAACGATCTCCAAATCTATTTTTGATTCGTGTTACATTTGAAACATCTCGAGTAGACTCCTTCACTGCTGATATATTACTGCAATTTTTTAACAAATCTTCGAACATATCCAAGGTCACTTAAATATTATAATCCACTAATAGTAAAAACTTTACAGACTGCTTTAAAAACTAGGATTTGTCAATAAGACTAACAACTCATAATTGTTAATTTGCATAAGCGGACTTCCAATTAAAAACATTCACCTTTTATAAAAATTGATTAACTAGGGTGTTCTCATCACAGGGAAAACCGTCCGTTACACGTTTTTTGGATAAGTAGTAATCTCTAAATCATTCTACGTTTATTTGAAATTAATTTCGAATTTCTCAAAGATACATCTTATTACAAATATTGAGTAAATCAATGGAAATACAAACAATATTATATATTTCACCTACAAATTCTACATATTAAATAGTATGATATCGGATTTTAAAAGGGGGTAGATTCATAAAACTACTATTTACATTAATTCTTCCCACAAGCGAATGCATTTTACTTGTTTCTAAAGCCTCACGCAAAGTCATTCGAGATAGAATTATTGATAGCCTTATGCGAGTATTTTTTTTTTACTTCCCGGCGACTCCAATTAATAAAACATTGTAGCCTTCCGCTACTGAAATTTTTATACAATGTTTTATTGATTAAAAAATTTAAAAGTAAGTCCATAAAAATAACTAAATTTGTTCTTGGAAAATGACTCTATAATTATGATTAGACCCAACGAACTTAAATTCATCTCATTTCTCATAAAATATATTTAAATTTAAAAAGCCTACAAACTTTGTCAAAACTGCCCAAAAAAAATCAATTTTTTGATTTATCAGATTACGGAAGACCTATTGCCAAGGTTATTGCAAAATCACTAAAAGACACATCAATAACACCAATCCATGTAACCATTAGTTTTATAATTTCTGGTTTTTTAGCTATCCTATGTATACTGAACCAATACTATTGGGCAACTGCTTTTTTCTTAATCTTAAAATCAATATTAGATGCTGCAGATGGTGAATTGGCACGTGTCAACAAAAAGCCATCTTATACAGGCCGATACTTAGATTCTGTTTCAGATATTATTCTGAATTTTTTTATTTTAATAACGATATGGTATGTTACACAAGGTCCATTTGTATATATGATATTGGCTTTTATAGCGATTCAGTTACAAGGAACTTTATACAATTATTATTGTGTTATTCTTAGGAATAGATATAACGGTGATAAGACAAGTCGAATTATTGAAAACCAAATACCAATTGCTCTCAATGGTGAAAGCCAACGTAGCGTAACTATTCTATTCAAACTTTATACTTTGCTCTACGGGGTATTTGATAAAATAATTTATAATTTGGATAAGAATGCTGCTGAAAGCAAGTATTTCCCTAATTTGTTTATGACTGCAATCTCAACTTTTGGCCTTGGATTTCAGTTATTGATAATAAGTATTATGCTTATCGTAGGTTTAGAAAATTATATTTTTCTGTTTTTTATAGCATATTCACTTTTTATTATCCTCTTTATTGGGATTCGAAAAATAATAAACCATTAAGTATATTTAATGTTACTTATTAATAAAAACATCGCTACCATATACTAATAAAAACCGCCATCAGATTATTTTCTAATGGCGGTTATTACTAGCAAGGGAAACTATTTTTCTTATGGCATAACTACACTGTCAATAGCATGAATTACACCATTTGAAGCTGCTACATCCGTAATAATAATTTTAGAAGTGTTTCCTTTTGCGTCTGTTAAGATGACATTTCCATCACTTATTGAAGCAGTAAGTGCTCCTCCTTGTACGGTAGGAATTGAGAATTCCCCATTATTGTCACCGATAGCCTTTAAAACATCGGCAGCCATAAATTTACCTGCGACTACGTGATAGGTTAAAAGTGAAGTTAATGCTTCTTTACTTTCCGGTTTTAACAATCCTGCGACGGTACCTTCTGGCAATTTCTCAAAGGCTGAATTTACTGGAGCAAAAACTGTAAAAGGACCATCTCCATTAAGTGTTTCAACTAAACCTGCTGCTTTAACCGCTGCTACTAGTGTTGAAAAATTTTCATTGGCAACTGCAACCCCGACAATAGTAGGTGTTTGTTTAACTACTTCTACTTCTGTAACATTTTCAGTAGTTATTTCTTTTGTTTCATTTTGCTTATTCTCTTTTCTATTATTAACACAAGCAGTACTAAAGATAAATCCGGTCATGGCAAAGGCAATCATTAAATTGTTAATTCTCATAATATTATTGTTTAATTTTAACCAAAGATAATTAAAAGGTTCATTAGTGTCCACTAAAAGTTAAACAAAGTTCTTTGAAATTATTGTAAATCTGTATTTTAAGTCTCATTTTGAAGCGTGACGATTTGAAATGAATGTTATGTTCGTAAATTAAAGTTACGAATATGAATCAAGGTAAATATGTATTTTCTCAATTGGTTAAATTTCTTCCTCAACGTGTTTTTGATAGAATAACATCGAACTATTCTGGAAATAAATCTGTTAAGCATTTTACGTGTTGGAATCAATTATTATGTATGATTTTTGGTCAACTATCTGCTAGAGAAAGTCTGAGAGATTTGACAACTACTATAGAAGCACATCAATCAAAATCATATCATTTAGGATTTGGAAAAAATATAACTCGCAGTAACTTATCAAAAGCAAATGAAAAACGCAACTACAAAATATTTGAAGAGTTTGCTAATCATTTAATTACCATTGCTCAACGAAAAAACAGCAATGATACTTTTGATATAAAAGGCAATATTTATGCTTTTGATTCTTCAACAATTGACCTTTGTTTAAGTGTATTTTGTTGGGCTCATTTCCGTAAAACAAAAGCAGGAATAAAGTTGCATACGCTTTTTGATGTTAATACTCAAATCCCTGTATTTATTCATATTACAAAGGCAAACATACACGATGTTAATGCAATGGATGTTATCGATTATGAACCATTAGCTTATTATATTTTTGACAGAGCTTATGTAGATTATCAGCGTCTTTATCGAATTACAAAAGCGAAAGCTTATTTTGTAGTTAGAGCAAAATCTAATATAAAATTCAAAAGAATGTATTCAAATAAAGTGGATAAAACTACTGGTATTAAATACGATCAAATTGGAAAAATAGAAGGATTCTATACCTCTAAAGATTATCCGAAAAGATTACGAAAAGTAAAATTCGTTGATAGCGAAAACGGAAAAAAATTAGTGTTTTTAACAAATAATTTTGAGTTATCAGCACAAGATATTGCATTGCTTTATAAACAAAGATGGCAAGTTGAATTATTCTTCAAATGGATAAAACAACACTTAAAAGTTAAAACTTTTTGGGGTAGAACAGAAAATGCGGTTCGCATACAAATTAACATTGCAATAATAACTTATTGCTTAATTTCTATAATTGCAAAAGATTTAAAAATCAATCGTTCAATTTATGAAATCATACAAATTTTATCAGCATCATTACTTGATAAAACTCCTGTAAATGAATTACTTATGAAATCAGATTACAATAATGTCAATGAACAAAATGCTAATCAACTGGTTTTTAACTTATTTTAAGTGGACACTAGTGTAAAAGGTTTAGAAAATATAAAATTATTGTTTAAAGTTTTGTTAAAATACTTAAACAATAAAAAGATTGGACATCTTGCAATTGATAGAATAATTACTTTTAGTTTATGAAATGATTTGCCGAACTAGTATCCTTATTAAAAAGGTGGTAAAATTTATAAGAATGAAAATTTTATTGTCAGGAACTTTAGGGTACATTGGAAAGTAGTTCATTCCTTTCCTTCTAGAAATGAATCATGCGCTCATATAATGCACTATACAAAAACAAAGAGTTCCTGAAATTATTAAAAAATAAAAATATAGTACCAATCGAGTTTGACTTTTTAAATACTAATAGTTTTGATAGGATAGCAAAAGATATAGATATCATTTAATCCATATGCAGCATTTCATGGGTTCATATTTAGTGAGATGATATCTCGTCTCACTCATAATTAACATTTTCTTAATGTTTTATTCGTTTATTTTGTTTAACTTTACTTCATAATAATTAAACAAAATTATGATAGATCAACCCGAGCATAAAACTGCCATCATAAGAAGAGAACACTTTAATGCAGCGCATAGGCTTCACAATCGTCTTTGGAGTAATGAAAAAAATATTGAAGTTTTTGGGAAATGTAATAACCCTAACTATCATGGCCATAATTATGAGTTGGAAGTGAAAGTAACTGGATTTTGTGACCCTTCTACTGGATATGTGATGGATACGAAAAAATTATCCAATCTTATTAAAATAGAAGTATTGGATAAATTAGATCATAAGAATCTGAATTTAGATGTCGTTGAATTTAAAGAATTGAACCCTACGACTGAGAATATTGCGCAGATTATTTACACTATAATAAGAAACCGTTTAGATAAAAAATTAGAATTAAAAATAACACTATATGAAACAACCAGAAACTTTGTTGAATACCCTGCTTAATGGAAATCAACTGAATGGCATTACTGAACATGAAATTGGTGATGATCACTTATATACTGGTTTAGAGACTCCTTTAAGAGAAGATGCTTTCAATCTTTCCGATACCAAAAAAAAAGAAGAGATATCATATTTGTTTGGAGAAATAATGAAAGTTATGGGGCTTGATCTTAACGATGATTCGCTCAAAGGAACACCAAAAAGAGTAGCAAAGATGTATATAGACGAAATATTCTCAGGCTTGAACCCGACGAACAAACCAAAAATAGCTTTGTTTGATAACAAGTATCAATACAACCAGATGTTGGTTGAGAAAAATATTACTTTTTATTCAAACTGTGAGCATCATTTTGTTCCGATTATTGGTAAAGCTCATGTAGCGTATATTTCATCAGGTAAAGTTATAGGTTTATCTAAAATTAATAGAATTGTACAGTATTATGCCAAAAGACCGCAGGTGCAAGAACGCTTAACCAATCAAATTGCAAAAGATTTCGTGGAAATCCTAGGGACTGAAAATGTTGCTGTTATTATTGATGCCAAGCATTTATGTGTATCTTCAAGGGGGATTCAAGATGATACGTCAAGTACAGTTACCAGCTATTATGGCGGCGTTTTCAATTCTCCATCAAAAATAGCTGAATTACAAAATAATATAAATACTTGATTATAAATTTAATAAATAAGAATAATCGTAATTATAGGAGGTGACAAGGCTATAAAAAATGCTATTATGCGAATAGTTGGTGGAACAATAAAAAATAATAAACATTAGTAGTACACTTCCGACTATCGATTGTCAAAACTTAACACATTATTCGAGTAGCGTATTGCAAAATGATTTAACAGATATAGATTGCGTTGATTTTCTTATCTATTGCTCGGAAATCATTAACCTAAAACCTATTTCAAGGGAAACAAAAAATTAAATCAACTATAGATGAGATATGGTAATTCATTTCATCACCAGCTAATCTAAAAGAGATTACGTCTGACTATATGGGGTTTGATATTACCTCAAAAGAGATTTCTGATAATATGATACAGAAATGATTATAAAATATGAGGTGCGTCCTTTGATAGGTAGAAAACGACATGGGTTACAGAAATTACGTAGGTTCAATAGAAAAAATATTTTTTAGATAAACAACGTGAAAAGCCCTATATATTGTGGCATCATCAGCATATTATTGAACCCACCGATGATGAGGTATTAATGACTACTATTCTTTTATCTCAATTACCTTTCGGTTTACTTAGTGCCATTGCAAATTTACTTCTTATAAAAAATAAACTTAACGAGATATTTAACTTTGGAACCCACGTAATTGAGCAAGGATTTGGTCTTTATAAATAGAAATAAAATAACATATGAAACCACTTATTTTAATATCAATACTGATGATTGTATCATCTGACAATAACTATAAAATAGATTTTGGACAAAACACGGGAGGCCAGGATTGGATAATCGTCAATGATAGTGTCATGGGGGGATTATCAAAATCAAAGGTAACATTTACGGAGAATGGCCTGGTATTCAAAGGCACGCTATCTTTACAAAATAATGGTGGTTTTGCTTCCATAAGGAGCGGCAAGGGAAAATTTGATTTGTCAAAATATACAACTGTAAAAATTAAATTCAGAAGTGCTGGACGGGACTTTTCTTTACTGCTTGAAGACTCAAAATTATTTTTTAAGCCCAATTATAAACAAAATTTTAGTTCCTCAACCGGAAAATGGAATATTGCCGAATTAAAAATATCAGATTTTAAAGAATATACAATGGGGCAACTTTCAGGCGCAACTGTGAGCAAAGATAAACTCGAAAATATTATGAGGATTGGGATTATTCTTAGTGATAAAAAAGAAGGACCCTTTGAAATAGAAATAGACTACATAGAATTTAAATAAACAATTATACGTGTAACAAAAAAATAAAATTTCTATGTTTTGGTTCAGACGCGATCTTCGAATAGATATGAATATCGGTTTAAATCATGCTTTAGCAAATAGCATGCCTGTCTTGCTAATATTTATTTATGATGAGGAAATAGTTGATAGCCTATCAAAAAAAGATACCCGGGTTTCATTCATATATACAAACCTTAAAGAGATTGATCTACAACTCAAAGATAAACAGAGTTCATTCCTTATTCAAAGAGGAAATATTATAGAAAGACCTCATAGTAAAATATCCTATTAAAAAAGTGTACTTCAATAAATACTTCGGAACTTATGCAGTTAGTCGTGACAATGAAATTTTTAGCTTTTGGATTCCAATGTTGTTTCAATAAATATATACAATGACTAGGTCTTTTTTGAAGAGAATAAAATCATTAAAACGGATAGCACCCCACATACCATTTGTACTCCATATAAGAATAAGTGGCCTAATTTACTTGAGTCTATTAATTATAACCCAATAATTCACAAAGAAGAAGAAGAAGAAGAAGAAGAAGAAGGTAAATAATTTCTATAAAACAGAAAGACCCTTCCCTTCTTTGGAATCCCTTGGCTTTATAAAAGTAAATAAAAGATATTTCCATATAATTTAAAAACTATTTCAGAGTATGATGTCTATAGGGACTATCCAGGAATAAAAGGAATTTCAAACTTCTCTCTATATTTGAAGTTTTTTTGGGGGGGTACTAGCATCAGAAAGTTGGTTGGACTCGCAAAAACTAAGAATCAAGTTTTTCTAAGCGAATTGATCTGGCAAGAGTTTTTTATGTATATCTTATTTCTTTTCCTAAAAGTTGAAACGTATAACTTTCGATCAAAATATGATGAAATTCCTTGGCGTAACAAATCAGGTAAGTTTGACAGTTAGTGTGAGGGTAAAACGGGGGTACGGAGATATAAGATAATTAAATACAACAGGGTATATGCATAATCGTGTCGATTGGTAACGCCGGACTTTTTAGGCAAACACATACTAATAGATTAGAAACGGAAAGCTTATTTTGCAGAAAAATTGTTGGATTATGAATTATCTTCCAATAATGATAACTGGCAATGGGCAGCAGATATCGGATGTAATACTGCATCTTGTTTTAAAGTTTTTAATCCAGCCCGACCACTCCAGCAGTTTGGCAAAGATTTGAAGTACGTTAAAAAATAGATTCAAAAAAGACCTTTGCAAAGAACTAACCTAATTCTTCTTCATGAATTATTATGGCTTAACTTTTTATAAAAATAATTAAACAAAAACCCGTTTTTAATGAACAATGTAAACACCCTTTTTAGTATCAAAGATTTGGAAAACATCTCACGTATTAAAGTACATACTATGCGGATATGGGAAAAGCGTTATAAGTTATTATCCCCAAAACGAACTGACACCAATATTCGTTTTTATAATTTAGAAAATCTGAAAAGAATTATTGAACGTAACACTTTTATCTAATCATGATATTAAGATTTCTAAAATTCCTTCATTAACCGATGATGAAATCAAATCACAATGTAGAAGTATTATTTCAGAAAAGGCAGTCAAAAACTTATTTATCAATAATTTGAAACTTTCTATACTCAATTTTGACCATCCTCTTTTTGAATCTTCTTATCAGAAATTATTAAGAGTAATAGATTTTAAGGAAGTTTATATATCTTATTTTTTACCCTTTTTTGATGAAATTGGATTACTATGGCATACGGATACTATTAATCCAGCACATGAACATTTCATAACCGCATTGATTAAGCAAAAAATACTGGTCAATATAGAAAAAGTGCAAGGTTTTCCTCCCACAAGACATGACAACCATTTTATTTTGTTTTTACCTGAAAATGAAATTCACGCACTTGGACTTACCGATACAAATTATGAAATTATCAGAAGGGGTTATGCCTCAATTTATTTAGGACAATCAGTACCCATCAATTGTTTAAAATTATTCTTGAGCTACAATGATAAAATAACCTTTATAACCTATTTTACTGTAAAGCCTTCAACTGATAAGATTCCTGAACATATAAATGAAATATGAACAAAATTATCTCAAAATACAACAGTGAATTATGGGTGTTAGGAAGATTAGCTCCTCAAATAGAGCATATTATAGTACCAGAGAGTATTAAGTTTTTAGATATGTCTGAAATGATAGATTATAAAAAATAGATCACAACAGCCGGAATAATTAATTCTTATAAATATATTAAATCTACCTCTTAAATTTAAAACTTTAAAGTTCAATTTTCGCTAACACTAACCATAAAATTATTTTTTTATTATGGTTTTTAGTATATCGCCATTGCAAAGTCTTGGAGACGAAACTATGTTTACTTGGTACAGACTGTTTTACTTTATTCTCAATAATGAGTAATCATTGCTTAATAAAAATCAACGTTGTATCTAGTACATAGTTTTTATAAGATTCTCCAAATTTAGTTTGATTAATTTTTCTAAATCTACCCCAAATAATGAGCAAATCACTCATTTTACAGTTCAATTCTCACCTTCTAATTTCTCAAAAACCCCGTCGTAATTACTCCCCATATAAGAGCCCCATTTTATTTTTTTACTTAAGGGTATTCCTGTAAGGATCCTATTAACTTGTACGCCATCAAACTTATAAACTTTTCTGTTATTAGAACCATGAACAAATATAATATCGGCAAATCCATTATTGTTTAAGTCTCCAATCCATGGCGTCGATGCAATATTAGAGCCTGGATAATTCACCTTCCAAAACCTCACTTCATTAATAGTAAAATCTATAATAGCTAAATTCACATGATAATACGTTAGAAAATATTTATCTGTTTCCTTATAGTTCATGGTTATTATAGCTTCATCAATTCCATCATTATTAACATCAGCAACCACAGGCGAACTCATTTGATAATATCCTAAAGAATCTTCAAACTCAATTACCCCATTACTACCGTTCACCATAATTTGTTTTGACCATTCCAAATCTGGCCAAACTCCTTCAGCATAAGATACAAAAAAATCTGGAATTAAATCTCCATTAAAATTCCCCACAGCCACTGCCCCATATGCTTCAGTATTTGGAATTTGAACAGACCATATTTTTTCATAGCTCTTGCCATCGAAAGCGAGCAATCTACCATCTGCCGAATTGGTGACAATATCTGGTATTCTATCCATATTAATATCTACCCAAACAGCCGTTCCTACAAAGCCCTTCGATTTACTTTTATCCAACTTTATCGAACCCGATAAGTCACCCTTTAATACTTCCTCCAAAGAGGTTATAAAAAGAGCACCGCCTACAGTTTCTCCTCCAGTTCCATAAATTATATTTTTCTTCGTATTAGATTCGCTCGGGAGTACTGATATCGACATATACGTTTCCTTCCCATCTGGCATAGGAGCCCTACTTATCAAATCACCATTTTCACCATCAATAATCGCCAAATATCCGGTAGGCCTATCTGTATCATAAGGCGCAGCATTAACATCTCCCCCGTTAGAAACAATAATATCTTCAAAACCATCTTCATTTTGATCTGCTATAAATTGCGGATTGTAAAAATTAAACCATTGATTTTTTTGATTTTTTGGAACTTTAAACTTCCAAATAACTTTTCCTGTACTACCATCAATAGCCATCAGCTGAGCCGATCTTCCACCTATGAATATATCCTTTACTCCATCATTATTTACATCTTTAAGAGTTGCAGAACCAAACATTTGATCCTTAGCTTTTACTTTCCACAACAAATCACCGTTTTTACCATTTAAAGCAACTACTGCAGAATCACACGCCATAAATTCATATCTCCCAGCACCTAAAATAATATCTCCAACACCGTCATTATTCAAATCTGTAACTCTTGGGGAAGATAGCGTACCTATGTTTGGTAATATTTTTGACCATGATTCTTGCGAAAAAGCATCATTAAAATTCATGATAAGAAATAACAATACGTACTTTTCAAACTGTTTAAAATTTGACATAACACAAAAATATATTATTTAGATTATTTATAAAGTTAATTAAAATTCTATCGAGAAACTAAACTACAAACAAATCAGAAGCAATTCCATCCACCAAAAACTTTCCTTTGTTGGTGGTTTTTAAAACCCCTCTTTCAATACTTAAAAGACCTTGATTAATAAAAACCAACGTTGTAACTAATAAATGACTTTTATATTCTTCGCCAAATTTAGTTTGAATTTTTTCTAAATCTACTCCCCAAATAGTTCGCAAACCTGTCATAATAGTTTCATTAAAAACATCGCTCACAGCTAATATTTCCTTTTCTGATGGCAACTGATTTTTTTCTATTTCCTTTATATACTTTGTATTGTTAGATATATTCCAAGAGCGCTCATTACTATTAAAAGAATGAGCCGAAGGTCCAACTCCCAAATACTGCTTTCCCTGCCAATAAGACGTATTATGCTTAGAGAAAAATTCTCCTTTTCCAAAATTGGAAATTTCATAATGCACAAATCTTTGTTTAGCGGTTTCATCAATGAGTATATCAAAATGTTGCGCAGCTAGTTCTTCATTTAGAGGTGGATATTTCCCGTTTTTAATAAACGCATCTAAAGGTGTTTTTGGTTCCACCGTTAAAGCATAACTCGAAATATGAGGAATTTTTAACTCAAATGCTTTTTGTAAATTTTCTCTCCATCTATCTCCCGTCATATTCGGAACTCCATATATCAAATCAATCGTAATATTCTCAAAGTGGAGCGCCGCCACAGACAAGCAATTAACTGATTCGGATGCCGTATGGGAACGATTCATCATTTTTAAATCTTCATCAAAAAACGACTGAATTCCAATACTTAATCTGTTAATATCGGTTTTGCTAAGTTCTATAATTCTTTTTTCTGAAAGGTCATCAGGATTCGCTTCTAACGTTATCTCAGGATTCTCAATCACTGTATAGTTCTTATAAATCTGCTCTAGTAGCCCATTAATTTCCGAATTCTCCAATACACTAGGAGTTCCTCCTCCAAAATAAATTGTTTCAATTTCTGAGTTTACTTCTTCTTTTCTTAAAAATAGTTCTTTTGAGATTGTATGGAGCATCGAATCCTTATTCTTTAGCGATGTAGAAAAATGGAAATCACAATAGTGACATGCTTGTTTACAAAAGGGAATATGAATATAAATACCTGCCATGATTACTTAACTCTATCTTTATTTTGCTTTACAAAAGCACCCCAGCCTGAATAATTTTTATCGCCAATTACTTTTCCACTATTATAAAAATGACAAACTGCGGCGGCCAAGCCATCTGTAGCATCTAAATTTTTAGGCAATGATTTTAATTTTAAGTTGTTTTGTAACATTGCGGCGACTTGCTCTTTACTGGCATTTCCATTTCCGGTAATTGCCATTTTTATTTTCTTTGGCGAATATTCCGTAATAGAAACTTCTCTCGAAAGACCTGCCGCCATTGCGACGCCTTGAGCCCTACCTAATTTTAACATAGACTGCACATTTTTTCCAAAAAATGGTGCCTCAATAGCAATTTCATCTGGATGATAGGTGTCTATTAATTCTACTGTTCGTTCAAAAATTAATTTTAATTTGATGTAATGATCATCGTATTTTTTTAACATGAGTTCATTCATCAACATAAACTCCATTTTCTGGTTAACAATTTTGATAAGCCCGAACCCCATAATGGTCGTTCCAGGATCTATTCCTAATATGATTCTTTCAGTGGACAATATTTCGTTACTTTGTGTAAAAATACAATAAACTCAAACAGCAACCAATGAAAAAATTCTTGTTAAAATGAACCTGATTATCATTTTAATTATAGTTGTTTACGCCATACTAGTTAGTGCTTTTATTGTTGGGTTTTTAAAAACAACGAAGTTTCAACTGAAAAATTTACCCGTAAATAACTCATTTTCGATACTCATACCATTTCGAAATGAAGTCGAAAACTTACCTACTCTTTTAAGAAGCATTGCCTTGCTAAACTATCCGAAAGAATTATTTGAGATTTTATTAATTAATGATGCTTCAAATGACAATTACAATTCGATCATAGACACTTTCATAGTTAAAAACAAACAGTTATCCCTTCGTGTCTTAGACAATATTAGGCTATCTAACTCCCCAAAAAAAGATGCAATTAAAATGGGTATTGAGTACTCTAAATATAATTGGATTCTAACAACAGATGCAGACTGTGTGGTTCCTAATCTTTGGCTACGTGCTTACGATGAATTCATTCAAAGAAACAACGTCATTTTTATTTCTGGACCTGTAACTTTTAAGACAAAACGATCATTCCTTAACAAGTTTCAATTATTAGATTTTAGCGCCTTAATTGGAAGTGCCATTGGTGGTTTTGGTATTCGAAGACCTTTTTTATGCAACGGTGCCAATTTGTGCTATTCAAAAAACGTATTTAACATCGTTGATGGCTATTCCGGAAATAACACAGTTGCAAGTGGTGATGATATTTTTTTATTAGAAAAAATCGCAGCAAAATATCCGCAACAAGTCAGCTATCTAAAAAGTTTTGATGTATTGGTACAAACGACTGCAATGAATAGTTTAAAAGAACTTTTATCCCAAAGAATTCGATGGGCTTCAAAGTCTGGATCTTATCAAAACAGATTTGCTCAATTCGTTGGAATAGTCATTTTACTTATGAATATTCTCTTTTGCAGTATAATAGTTAGTGGTGTTTTTCACCCCCTTTCTAAGTTCATGATCGCTATAATCTCGGTTAAAATAACCATTGACTTTATCCTTGTAGCGCTTACGTTAAAATTCAAAAGAAAACCATCACTACTTGTATACTATCCCATAGTTTCCATTATCCATCCTTTTTTTAATATAGTTGTGGGATGTATGGCATTATTTAAGCAAAAGTATATGTGGAAGGACAGAACGTTTTTAAAGTAACTATACATCTGTTATACAGATTACTAGTATGTCTTTAGTCTAAAAAATGAAAAATAACCCGTATTCTAAAAAAAAATGGTCACTTTTCATAAATAAATAGTTTTATTGTAAAACAAACGCTTGATTTACTTCTAATTTATTGTTTATCAATACTATTATACCTATTTTTGAAACTCTTCAACCAAAAAAACCACAGTTATGGCTCTTTATAACTACAAAACAGCGAATCCTGCCTTCAGCAAAGAGGTCTGGAAAGGCTACGCTTCTTCCGCGAATAAAATGACAGTTAACGGAATAATAGTAAAGTCTTTCTTTTGTATTTTTCTCTTAGCATTCACAGCCTATTTAACATGGAAGGTTCACTATCTTGGATACAACATTAGCATATTAATGTATAGCGGATTGATCGCTACATTTATTTTTAGTCTACTTACAGCATTTATTCATAGGTTAGCTCCTGTTTTAGTGCCTCTTTATGCACTATCTCAAGGCTTCTTTCTTGGTGGAATATCTATTTATGCAGAAAGTAAGTTTAAGGGAATGCCAATACAAGCCATTGGAGTTAGCATTAGCACTTTTTTATTCATGCTCTTTTTATATAAATCGAGAATTGTAAAAGTGACTGAACGGTTCAGAAGTGTACTTTTTGTTGCCATAGCATTAATTATGACCATCTATGCAATTAGTTGGATATTACGGTTATTTAATATAGTAACTCCCTTTACCATTTTAGACACCACATCATACTTGTCAGTAGCATTTAATATAATAGCTGCGGCTATAGCGGCATTCGCCTTACTTTTAGATTTTGATTTTATAGAAAGAAAGAAAAACCATGTTCCTAAATACATGGAATGGGTGGCCACGTGGGGACTACTTGTTACCCTAGTTTGGGTGTATGTTGAAGCTATGCGATTAATGAAGAATATTGTTATGAGTTAGTAACTCATAAAGTCCCCTAATAGTCGTTCTGCATTCATCCAAAAGTAAAGAATACCTAATAAGACGAGAAGTAGTATAATTAACTTTCTTTTGCTAGGTTTTTTTCTTCTTTTAAATCTATTCATATTTTTAATTCTTTAGTACCTATACTAAGTATATTCTTTTTTTATAGTTTAACAATTCTGATACCCCATTATGTCTTTAACTTCACGCCCCTCTAAAAAAAACGCTACTCTTTAGGCTTTAAGGCTCGGAGCATTTCACGTTTTCCTGGAGGACCAGGTAATTTTTCCACTTCAAAACCCACTTCGAGCATTGCTCTTCTTACACTTCCCTTTGCTGAATAGGTTACCAAAATACCATTCATTTTTAAGGCCCGAAACATTTTACTAAATAGCTCAACCGTCCATAATTCTGGTTGAACCCTAGCCCCAAAAGCATCAAAATAAATAAGATCAAATGACTCAATATCATCAATTTCATTAAATAGATGCCGTCGTTTTGTCAAACTAAACATTGAATCTAGTTCAATTCTTTTCCCCCATAATTCACTATGAATTCTATCAAATATTCCCTTATGGTTTTCGGCTTTTAATTCAGATACATAATTTAATTTCACAACTTCATCTAAAGAGACGGGATAAGCCTCTACTCCAACGTAATCAATCTCTAATTGATTTTTTATTCCTTCTAAATACGTGATAAAACAATTGAGCCCTGTCCCCAACCCTATTTCTAGAACACTCAACTTTTTGTCCTTATAGTTTGATAAGCCATATTTGATAAAAACATGATATGCCTCTTGAATTGCCCCATGTTTTGAATGGTACTGTTCATTCCATTCTGGAATGTGAATTGTGGAAGAACCATCTGCTGTTTCTATAATTTCTCTTTTCAATAAAAATACACTTAAGTTTCACAAAACTACGCAAAGAATAGGTTGAATTAAAAACTTAAAAAGATTAATTATTAACTATGCTAATGTTATATCTTTACACATTATAAAAGTTTTTAATAAAATGAATACAAACACACAGAACATTATCTTAGAAAAAATTGCGAAGTCAAAAATAAATCAGGTTGACTTCGATAATTTAGCGTTTGGGAGTGTTTTTACAGACCACATGTTTGAATGTGATTTCAGAGATGGCGAATGGCAGACTCCTACAATTAAGCCTTATGGGCCGATTTCTCTGGATCCAACTGCTAAGGTCTTTCATTATGGACAGGCGGTCTTTGAAGGAATGAAAGCCTATAAAGCAGATGATGACACTATTTGGATGTTTCGTCCGGATGAAAATCAGAAAAGAATAAATATTTCTGCTGCAAGACTTCAAATACCAGAATTTCCAAAAGAATTGTTTTATGAAGGTCTTGAAACATTGCTAAAGATTGATCGTGAATGGATTAAAAAAGGAGAAGGAAACTCCATTTACATTAGACCATTTGTTTTTGCGTCTGAACCAGGAATGGCTGCTTCACCAGCGACAGAATATAAGTTCATGTTTCTTTTGGCTCCTGTACAATCATACTTTAAAGGAGGTGGAAGCGATGTAAAAGTGTTGTTTGCAGATAAATTTAGTCGATCTGCTAATGGTGGTGTTGGTTTTGCAAAAGCTGCTGGTAATTATGCTGGTCAGTTTTACCCGACTGCCTTAGCGCAAAAACAAGGTTACCAACAAGTAGTTTGGACGGATGCAAGCACGCATGAATATTTAGAAGAGGCAGGTGTTATGAATGTGTTCTTTAGAGTAGGAGATACCTTATTAACAGCTCCAACTTCTGATCGTATTTTAGATGGTATCACTAGAAAAAGTATCATTCAAATTGCCGAAGACGAAGGCATCAATATAGAAGTTCGAAATGTATCTGTAACTGAAATCGAGGAAGCTGCTCAAAATGGTACATTGTTAGAAATGTTTGGTGCAGGAACTGCTGCTGTAATTAACCCAATTGCTGGTTTTGGCTCTAAAGGAAAAGATTATGACCTTCCAAAATTGGAAAAAAGTTATGCTATGTTGTTAAGAAAACGCATTACAGATATTCAAAATAACAAAGCCGAAGATAAATTTGGTTGGAGATATTTAGTTAGAGAATAATCGAATATCATTCTGAATAAAATGAAGAATCTCTTGTTTAAAGATCTTTCTCTTTCCCTCAGGATTCCAATTAAACGTTAAAAATAAATCCCGCTGAAAGGCGGGATTTTTATTATTTGAAAGTGAAAATTTCTAGTATAATGCATACTATTCTAAATAATCACCTCTTACCTATCCAAAATCTCTTTAATATTTGGTTTAAAATAAGAAGGGCCTTTTAACACCTTTCCATCTTCTCTATAAATAGGATTCCCATCAGCCCCTAACTTGCTCATATTACTTCGCTGAATTTCATTAAAGACTTCTTCAATTTTATATTGCATTCCATGCTCTATAATCGTTCCACATAAAATGTAGAGCATATCCCCAAGTGCATCCGCCACTTCTACCAAATCATTGTTTTGTGCAGCTTCAAAATATTCGTCATTTTCTTCGGCCATTAAATCATAACGCAACTTATTTTTTGCTTCTCCTAAGTCTGCCGTTGGATTATGTTTAATTCCTAATTTAAATGCCGCGTGAAATTCTTGAACCGCTCCTATTTTATACTTCATCGTCTTTAAATTTTATGTATTTTTGTGCTTATAAATATACAAGATTATGTTTTCTTCTGGACAGTTAATTTTCGCCCTTTTTTTTTTAGTCGCTTTTACAATTGTGATGATATATTTATACCGAAAAGACCTTAACCTCCATAAAGTACATTATAAAAACGTATCTCTTGTGATCCTTACTGTCTTTGCCGTAATTGCCATTTTTACTTGGATTACTTTTTCAATGCATTAGTTTAGTTGATAGTTGATAGTTGATAGTTGATAGTTGATAGTTGATAGTTGATAGTTGATAGTTGATAGTTGATAGTTGATAGTTGATAGTTGATAGTTGATAGTTGATAGAAATATAAGAAATTCCCATCAATAAAGAACGAACAACCAATTACTAAACCTCACTATAGCGAAAACAATCTGTAGTATGATCATTCACCATTCCTGTTGCTTGCATATGCGCATACACCACCGTAGTTCCTACAAATTTAAATCCTCGTTTTTTCAAATCTTTTGAAATCGTATCAGATAATCTTGTATTAACCTTACTTACATTCGAACCGACATTTTTAATTGGTTTTCCATCAACAAAACCCCAAATATATTCTGAAAAAGAACCGAATTCTTTTTGGACTTCCATAAAAGCAATCGCATTCGAAATCGTTGCACGTATTTTTAATTTATTCCGAATTATTCCTGCATCTTTAATCAAAGTGTCGAATTTATCCTGACCATAAGAAGCAATTTTTCTATAGTCGAAATTATCCAAAGCCCTTCTGAAATTTTCACGTTTCTTCAAAACTGTAATCCAACTTAACCCTGCCTGGAAGGTTTCCAATAGTAGAAACTCAAAAATTTTAGCGTCATCATAAACTGGAACTCCCCATTCTGTATCGTGATATAGTATATATAAAGAGTCATTCCCAACCCAGCCACATCGTATAGTATCCATTCCAAAAGTATATAAGCAAATGTAACAAAATATTATAAAAAAAAATACTCTTAGATGAAATGAACATAGTGTTTTCACGACTACTTAATAAAAACTAAAAGTATTACATTATGAAGTATTTCTTTTATATTGGATTTATATTAATTCTGATGTATAGTTGCGGGAGTTCTAACAAAACCATTGCTGTGCGAGAAACATCTAAAGAAGAGGCCATAGTTATAGAAAATGACAGTTTAGAATATAAAATTATTATTCTTGATATAGGTTTCAATGTCTATCTAAATTCCATTGCCAGACCTGCACGATTTTATTCTCAACAATACTTAGAAAATAAAAATATTTTCTATGTTTCTGAATGGAATCGAAGAGCGAGAAACCCCTTAAGATATGGAGGATTTTATGAAAACACCATAGATTACATGAGCCATTTAGATTATGGGTTAGATGTAAACTATAAACTCTTTAACTACTTCAAATTTGTAGAATATAAATATAAGATAAGACTTATATAAAACATACTACGCTTTTTTCGTTTTCAAAAAGGCAATAAAAAGTCTCCCCCATCCAATTATAAAAAACAAACCTCCAATTGGCGTAATAAACCAAATGTGACTAGGGTCAACTTCGGCCGCTGAAATTACATACAAAGAGCCACAGAAAAATAAAATTCCTAAAAACAAAAACATACTAATACTATTTTTTATTTGATTGTTGAATCCTGTATACATATTAACGATTAATAATAGAATCACATGAAACATCTGATAATGAACTCCGGTCTCAAAAGTTACCAAGGCATCTTCCCCTATTTTCGCTTTTAAGGCATGCGCTCCAAAAGCACCTAAAATAATAGCACTTAATCCTAGCAATGCAGTAATAGATAAATTTTTATTTCTCATTATATATTGGTATATTTAAATCAAAAATAGAACTAAAAACAATACTATGGCGAAAGAATCTCACAAACTCACCATAATTATGAACGCTCAATTTATTCACGAGGTTCAAATCGCACCCAAATCTAACATACCGCCCCAATAATCTATAGACACCTCCCTTTCAATTGCAATTAAACGACCAGCCCATTGCATAATTAAAAGGGATTAATCATTTTTTTACATGACAGTACAGGATACGTATTGTCTAAAAAATAAATAATATCGTGGTAACAAAAACAAATTAAATTTATGAATAGTCAATCAATTTTAATTTTGGCAGGAATTATTTTCCTAGTATCTTGTGAATCTAGAAAGAAAAAAGAAAACACACTTACAGAGGATAAAATAACGGTAGCGGCTTATTATTTTCCAAATTACCATACAGACGATGCCCGAAACACGGAGTTTAAAGGTGAAGGCTGGGCAGAATGGGAATTAGTAAAAAATGCAACACCACGTTTTCCAGGAGATCACCAACCAAATGTTCCAGCCTGGGGTTATAACGATGAGAAAGACCCAAAAGTGATGGCGCAAAAAATTGATGCCGCTGCAAACCATGGAGTCGACACCTTTATTTTTGATTGGTATATGTATGAAGACGGTCCTTTTTTAAATCGATGTTTAGATGAAGGTTTTTTAGAGGCGGAAAACTCCGAGAAAATGAATTTTGGTCTCATGTGGGCAAACCACGATTGGGTAGATATCCATCCATACGTCAAAGGTGAAGAACAAAGATTGTTATATCCCGGAAAGGTATCTCCAGAACGTTATGAAGACATTTCTAATCTGCTCGTAGAACAATATTTTACAAAATCCAACTATTGGAAAATAGATGGAAAAGCCTATTTCTCTGTCTATGATGTACAAAAATTTGTGGAAGGGTTTGGTAGCATTGAAGCCACCAAAGCAGCCATGGATAAAATGCGCGAAAAAGCCATTGCTGCAGGACTAAAAGGTGTACATTGGAATATTGTGGTTTGGGGTCGCCCTATTTTACCTGTTGAAACACCACCAGAAAACACGAACGAACTTATAGATAAACTAGGCTTTGATTCTAGCACTTCTTATGTATGGATTCACCATGTAGCTTTACCCGAAACACAAACAGATTACAACTACGTGCGTGATGAATATGTGAAGTATTGGGATACAGCGAAGGAAGAACATGGTGTTCCTTATATCCCTAATGTAACTATGGGCTGGAATTCAACACCTCGCTGCGCTATAGAATCTGAATGGGAGCCAGTAGGTTATCCTTTTATGAATACCATTGGCAACAATACACCTGCTAATTTTAAAGCAGCCTTGCAACTAACAAAAGATAAATTGTTAGCAGATCCAGATGGACCGAGAATTTTAAATATCAATTGCTGGAACGAATGGACCGAAGGAAGTTATTTGGAGCCAGACGAAGTGAATGGTATGAGTTATTTAGAGGCAGTTAAAGAAGTTTTTATAATAGAATAGAAAGATTTTACAAGACCAAATTGTACATGTAAACAAGGTTTACCAATTTTGTAAAACAAGAACATACAACAGCAAAACAACGAATACATTTATGGGATGAGCATTCCGAAGTACTTAAATAGTTGCTATTTTTGGAAATAAAAAAAGGAATAACAATTGAAATTAATTCGACATCTATGAAACAAATTGCTTTAATGCTATTACTAATAGTTTCCATTCATTTGGAAGCACAACAAATAGTAGACCTCTACCCTACTTCCATCCCTAACAGCAAACCTTTTCCCATGAAAGAAATTGTCACTGCCAAAAATGGACATATTACGTGGTATAGAAAAGTTTCAAATCCAACATTGACACTATTTCACCCAAAAAAAGAAATAGCCACAGGAGCAGCAGTAATCATTTGTCCAGGCGGTGGCTATTCAGGAGAAAGTTATCTACACGAGGGCACCCAAATTGCTGAATCCTTTGTGCGCAAAGGAATTGCAGCTTTCATCCTAAAATATCGATTGCCAAGCGATTCCATCATGATTGATAAAACAATAGGACCCTTACAAGATGCCCAACAAGCAATTAAAACAGTGCGTCAGCATGCTTCAGAATGGAATTTGGATGCTGAAAAAATCGGGATTATGGGGTTCTCAGCAGGAGGCCATTTGGCTTCAACCGCCGGAACCCATTTTAACAAATCATATATTCCAAATGTTGAAAATATAAGTTTAAAACCAAATTTCATGATGTTGGTGTATCCCGTAATCAGTATGAAAGACGAAATAACCCATCTCGGATCACGACAAAATTTACTTGGTAAGAACCCCTCTACAGAACAAGTTATGTTGTTTTCAAATGAATTGCATGTTAGCCCCAATACCCCACCTACTTGGATAACACATGCCGGAGACGACAATGTGGTTACTGTTGAGAACAGTATCCGCTTTTACCAAAATTTAATTGGAAATAAAGTTCCTGCAGAAATGCACCTGTACCCAAAAGGAAATCATGGCTTTGTATTGAGTTTACCAACCGATGAATGGATGCAGCCATTGTTTGATTGGATGGGTAAAAGTGGGTTTGTTACATGGTAATTTTAAAATCGTAGTGAAGTAAAGGCTGCGTCGTTGCTAAGTGTTTCTTTTGATTTTGATAGATAAGATAAATGTCAGTAAGAGAAAACAATTACATTAATTACTAGTTGTATATTGTTCTATTTCCCTTCAAATACGTGAGAATAGGCCTGCTCCATTTGTTCGATTTCATTATCACTCAGTTCTTTGTAATGTTTTCGTTTACGATTTGCAAGTATCCCTTTATTCTGGTGAAGAAATAAAATCATGCGATCAACTTTATTGTCTGGCATATCTACTATATTCTGAATATCACCCTTCAATTCATCATAACACTGAAGAAAAAGAAGTTCTTCTGGAATATCTTTTGTAACCGTAGATTGTATAGCCCTTGCCAAAAATACAGTATGATTGGTTAAGTCCGGAAATCGATACAATGCTTCTATTTCGGATGCGTTGTTAACCGTCATTTCTCCAGCATCATTAATATCATACTTTACCCTTTGCTCAATCAATTTAGAAAGTAACTCTAACGTAGCATCATATTCATCCATATGGGCAAGTATTTGAGAAGAAACAGGAAGTATTGTACTGTTTAGTACAATTCCGTCACGTACCAGAATATCATGAATTAGAAAGCGATGAATTCTTCCATTACCGTCTTCAAATGGATGGGTAAATACATAACCAAATGATATCATTGTGGCTTTTATAATCGTTGCTGTTGATGAGTTCTTTTTGTACAGGTCAACGATTCCTTGCATAAGAGATCTTACAAATTGTGGTGGTGGACAGACATAATGTATTTTCTGTGTATAATCTCTCATTGTTTGACCTAGATAGTTTTGAAAGTCTCGAAAACTCCGATCAGCATATCTTGGGTCAACAATTGCGTTTTGTAACCGAACTAATTCTTCTTCAGATAGTGTTTCTTCAAAAGTTTTTTGCCCTGCTTCCTCTAATAATGTTATGAACCTTTCCATTCTGTCTCGCGATGGTTCTTCTTTTTCTATTTCACTGGAGGATTTTGACTCTTTTTTATAAAGATAATAACTAGCTCTATTAAAAATTTCTTGAGAATATTCGTGTTTTAGATTTTCAATTGCATCTTTAATATTCCATTCAAGTAATTCGCTAAGTTCGGTAGTTCTTCTGATTACTGGGCAGAAGCCTTTTGACCCCAGAAAATTATCGTTTACTTTCCATTTGGATATTTTTTTAATATTTCCAGTGACATATCGAGACGCATCTAAAATATCCTCGTAATTGGTGGTCGTGACATCAATATCTATTGATTTACCTCCGGTAAATTCATATAAAAATCCAATTATTCTTGGGTATTTTCGATTTGGTTTTGCTTTGATATAGTCTACTATTGTTTGATGTTTTGTAGCGATAAAAACTTCCCTGATGAATGCAAGGTTCAAGTCATCATATTTTAGTGCAAATTCCAAATGCGACATTGGGCTATCAATACTCACATCATATTTTGATTTGAATGTGCGTATAACAGAACCTGTTAAACTTAACTCTGTTTTATCAGTTGTTCCGATGTAAGACTGATGCGTTAATAGAAAGCCTTTGATATCTAATTTTTCCTGTAGCCATGTAAATCCTACTTTTTTCATTTTTTTCTATTTACTGGAGTAAATTTAGTTTCACAAAGGTAAATGCAGTTTATTTTTATTTAACAAGGGTAAAAAAGGTTTAACCAATATAGGTTTTGTTCATCATCGGTTTTTTTGGGTAAAAACAGTTTCTTAAGGGTATTATTAGTTTTAATAGAGATTTAAAAGGTAATTTTAATTTAAGTGCTTTGCATTTATTGGTACAAACAATCTGCAAAAAACAAACTTTTTTCGTTTAAAAAAGTCTCCTGTTTTTGGATAAAAGGGAATTCATTTTCAATTCCGTTTTTAATTGTAACAACCAACAACCTCCTAATTTCAATTTTTTACGACCACTCAAAACTTTTTTAGAGGTCTACGGGATGAGCAAGACAGTACAGGATACACCTTTATTATATTTTTAGTTTCTTGCATTCATTATAAGATATTTAAACCACAGTAAATGCAACGAATCGCTTTTAAAATGCAACTCAATGAGGGGCAAAAAGTAGCCTATAAGAAACGACACGATGAAATTTGGCCTGAATTGAAACGATTACTCAAAGATTCAGGGGTGAGCGAATATGCTATTTATTTGGATGAAGAAACGAATATCTTATTCGCTTTTCAGAAAGTAACCGGAGATGGAAGTTCTCAAGATTTAGGACAAACAGAAATTGTAAAAAAATGGTGGAAGTTTATGTCGGATATCATGGAAGTGAATAAAGACAATTCTCCTGTTACAGTAGCCTTAGAAGAAGTGTTTTATCTGGATTAATCTAAAGCAGTACAGGATACTTTTTCTTTACATTTTTATTTTATTTGTGATCATTCATGATAATATTAATTAACAAAATTATATGCAAGCAATATTAGGAGTTCTATTCCACTCACTGGGAGGTGTAGCAGCGGGTAGTTTTTACATGCCTTACAACAAAGTGAAAAAATGGGCATGGGAGAGTTATTGGATGGTAGGCGGCACCGTTTCTTGGCTCATTATCCCACCATTGGCGGCCTGGATTACCATTCCCGGATTTGCCGAAATTATTGCCGCAAGTTCTGGTCAAATTTTATACTTCACATTTGTCATGGGATTGCTTTGGGGCGTTGGAGGATTGTCTTATGGATTAGGTATACGATATCTCGGAATGTCTTTAGGGAATTCCGTAGTACTTGGTTTTTGCGCAGCTTTTGGTGCACTCGTTCCGTCTGTTTATTATAACCTGAATCCAACAGAGGGGAAAATTTCATTTACAGATATGATGGCAACGTCTGGTGGGAAATTGGTGCTTTTAGGGGTACTGGTTTGTTTGATTGGCATTGCTATTTCTGGTAAAGCAGGCATGATGAAGGAGAACGAACTTTCTGACGAGGAAAAGAAAAAAACGATTGCTGAATTCAGTTTATATAAAGGCCTTGCTATTGCCGTACTCTCAGGAATTCTGAGTTCTTTTTTTAATTTTGGAATAGAGGCAGGAAAGCCTTTAGCAGATGCCGCAGTAGCAGCTGGTTATAACCCATTATATCAAAACAACGTCACGTTTGTTGTCATTCTATGGGGAGGATTAACAACCAATTTAGTATGGACTATAATTTTGAGTATAAAAAATAAATCCTATACAGATTTTACAAATAAGTCGACCCCTATTGCAAAGAATATTCTGTTTTCTGCTTTTGCAGGAGGCATCTGGTTTTTACAATTCTTTTTCTACGGCATGGGAGAAAGCAAATTGGGTAACGGTGCGAGTTCGTGGATACTGCATATGTCAACAATCATTTTAACGGCCAATATGTGGGGAATTTACCGCAAGGAATGGAATGGTGTAGCGCTAAAGACTAAATGGACTATTACGATTGGTATTGTGGTTATTCTACTCTCTGTTGTGTTGGTAGGAATTGGTAACTCGATGTAAGTAATCAGAGGTTACATATACTGGTGTTTTGAAAAAGCATCCTTTATAATATTCATAAATAAATAGAAGAAATATGAAAAAAAATAATATAACAGTCGGTTTGTTTGGAATCGGACTAGATACATACTGGCCCCAATTTGACGGATTACTTGATAAACTGACAGGCTATCAAGAACAGATTAAAAATAAAATTACTGGTTTTGGTGTAGAAGTGGCAGACGCGGGCATGGTAGACAATCCGGTAAAGGCTCGAGAAGCAGCAGATTTCCTGAAATCTCAGGATGTGGAGATTGTGTTTCTGTATGTTTCCACCTACGCCCTCTCCTCTACTGTGCTACCTGTAGCACAAAAATTGAAAATCCCTGTTGTGATACTAAATCTTCAACCTGTTGCACAATTGGATTACGAAGCATTTAACAATTTAGGAGATCGTGGTCAAATGACTGGTGCATGGCTAGAAAACTGTCAGGCATGTTCCGTTCCAGAAATTGCTTCGGTTTTGAATAGATCTGGGGTTCAGTATGATTTTGTAACAGGCCATTTACAGGACAATGAAGCCTGGAATGATATAAAAGCGTGGACAGAGGCAGCCTCAGTAGCAGCTACAATGAGAAATAACCGTTTGGGTATTTTGGGGCATTATTACAATGGGATGCTTGATGTGTACTCAGACCTTACACTGCAATCGGCTGTATTTGGCACGCACATCGAATTACTCGAAATGTGCGAATTGAAAAAGTACCGAGATGAAGCAAGCGAAGAAGACGTACAAAAGAAAATAGAAGAATTCAATACCGCATTCGATGTATCAGAAGAATGTGAAACCTCAGAAATTAAACGTGCCGCTCAAACTTCGGTAGCCCTCGACAAACTTATCGATGCTCGCGATCTTGGTTCCATGGCCTATTATTACGAAGGTGAATCTGGCAATGAGTACGAAAATATAGTTACATCTGTCATTGCCGGTAATACATTACTTACCGGAAAAAATATTCCTATATCAGGAGAATGTGAAGTGAAAAATGCACAGGCTATGAAAATTATGTCAGCGTTTGGAGTTGGTGGTTCCTTCTCTGAATTCTATTTGATAGACTTTAAGGATGACGCTGTATACCTTGGACATGACGGCCCAGCACATTACGCCATTGCAGAAGGTCGTGTAAATCTTGTACCACTACCTGTTTATCATGGAAAACCAGGCAAAGGACTCTCTATTCAAATGACCGTGAAACATGGTCCGGTGACTTTGTTGTCTGTAGTAGAAGGCAAAGACGGAATATTCCTGTTAGTCGCTGAGGGCGAATCGGTAGAAGGCCCAATGTTGCAAATAGGAAACACCAACAGTCGTTATAAATTTTCGATTGGAGCGAAACGTTTTATGAATGAATGGTCGAAACAAGGACCGTCACATCACTGTGCCATTGGAGTTGGCCATATTGCTGATAAAATTGAAAAGTTGGGTCAAATATTAAATATTGATGTGGTGAAGATTTGCTAAACAGAAATAACAGATGAAACGGATAGTTATCAGAAGAATGAAAGTAAAAAGAGTCATTAAAAAACTGAATTTTATCAAACCACGAATATTATTTATTATTCCTTTTGCCGTTTTATGCTCTTGTATAAATACTACAAAGCAAGTAGCCGAAAAAGAGAATATCGATAAGCCAAACATAATTTATATTTATACCGATCAGCTAAGTGAGACCATGATGAGTTGCGCCGGCAATAAATATGTCAAAACTCCAGCAATGGACTATATCGCAAATAATGGCATACGATTCACGAGGGCCTATACTACAAATCCGGTATGCTCGCCTGCCCGTGTAAGTTTGATGACCGGTAGATTCCCAGGGTATTTTAAAGATAAAAACGGGAAACAGGTGAGAAATAATTCCGGTTCAATGAAAATACCTGAAGTGAATGAAGATATACAAACCACCACAATTGCTGCCTACCTAAAAGATGCAGGCTATGATCTCGCCTTTGGCGGAAAAGAACATTTACCTCCCTCACTAACTCCCAAAGCGTTGGGGTTTGTTGATATTACCAATAATGAAAGAGACGGCCTTGCTGAAGAAGCTGCAAAGTATATTAAGCAAACACATACCAAACCCTATTTTATGACGGTGTCGCTTATTAACCCTCATGATATTTGCTATATGGCGATTCGAGATTTTGCTGAATCGGAAGGAGATAAAGCTATTCTAAGACATGGTAAAACAGAGGTTGCTACCTTAGATAAGGCATTAGAATTGCCTTCAGGAGTTGGCAAAGATGAGTTTTTTGCAAAACATTGTCCACCGCTACCAGCGAACTTTGAACCTCAAAAAGACGAGCCCAAAGCCATAAGCGCCATGTTGGAAGAGCGCTCATTTCGAATAAGTGCACGTAATAAATATACAATAGAGCAATGGCGCATTCATCGTTGGGCTTATGCGCGTCTTACCGAAAAGGTTGATGGACAGATACAAGTTATATTGGATGCCTTAAAAAAGAGCGGGCAAGAGGAAAATACGCTGGTAATTTTCTCAAGTGATCATGGTGATAATGATGCGTCTCATAAAATGGAACACAAAACTGTATTATATGAAGAATCAGCCAACATACCATTTATGGCTATGTGGAAGGGAAAAATACCTGCCGGACAGGTGAACACTAAAAACCTTGTTTCAAATGGCCTTGACTTATTGCCTACTGTTTGTGATTATGCCGGCATTAAAGGGCAATCAGATCCACGAGGTATAAGTCTAAAGCCCTTGTTTGAAGGGAATAAAATAACATCTCGTAAAACACTTGGGGTTGAAAGTGAAATTGGTCGAATGGTAGTGAGTGAAGATGGTTTCAAATACGTGAGGTATGATGCTGTGGGAACCGAGGAACGTTTGATGGATTTGAATACAGACCCCTATGAAAAAACACATTTCACGAATGAACAATCTTATTCGGAAGTTTTATCAAAACTCAGAAAATCATTTGATCAGGAGTGGTTCCCAAATCTATAAAAGGCCGCCTATAAATTTGAATATATTACCAACAAAATTGAAAAGTTGGGGCAGTTGTTAAATATGGATGTGGTGAAGATTTGCTAGACAGAAAGTAAAGATGAGTTTGATCACTCTATTATAAGGTGTACTTTTTATAAACAAACCACACTTTTTATTCAAATAAAAATTCAGACAGTACAGGATACTCATTTTCTTTTTATTCCTTTTTTTTGAGTAAAAATTTACCAAAATGAAGAAATTGGTCAGTATTACTTTTTGTGCCCTACTTTTAATAGGATGCAAAACGGCGCTCCCTAAAGAAGTCAAACCGAATATCATTTTTATTTTAGCCGATGATTTTGGTTATATGGATGTACAAGGATATGCTCAACACTTGACAGGAGAAGCGCCTGATAAAATGTTTTACGAAACCCCGAATCTAAATAAACTAATGAGTGAAGGCGTTTCCTTTTCGCAAGCCTACGCAAATCAACTATGCTCCCCTACCCGAGCCAGTTTACTTACAGGGAAATATGCCGGAAGACTAGGTTTCACCACAGCTATGCCAATAAGAAAAACCTATTACAATCAAAATTTACCCATACCTGAAGGTTATCTAGCACATGATGTTTTAGAACATAAAGACGCTATTAAAATTGAACAAGCCCTGATTAATGGTATTTCTAATTCTGCCATAGCAACAGGAACAACATATGATAATGGTAATGATGAGTTATCAATTGCTGAAGCATTAAAAGAGTATCATTCCGCTTTTATAGGCAAATGGCATATTGGTGGTTTTGGTGCGCAAGGCCATCAACCCAAAGACCATGGGTTTGAAACATTAGCCTGGTATGATGCTGGTGGTTCTCCCTACTATAATTGGAAAAAAAACTGGAACATTACATCTAAAAAAATATTTCCAAATATGCCGCAAGAAGCATGGGAAATGGGTGATACAGGGAAAGAAACCGGGGAAGATTACCTAACTGATGATTTAACAAAACAAGCGCTTTATTTTATTGATGAACAAGCAAAAGAAAATAAAAAACCCTTCTTTTTATATTTTTCACATTTTGCCGTACATGCTCCTTATCAGGGAAAAGAAGATGAAGTCTCCTATTTTCAAAACAAGGAAAATAAAGGATGGAATGGACACAAAGACCCCGTATATGCATCCATGATAAAAAGTATGGATCGTTCGGTTGGAGCTATTTTAAACAAATTGAGAGAAACAGGATTAGAAGAAAATACACTCGTCGTTTTTATGTCTGATAATGGTGGGATAGATTCCAAAATAACACCAAAGGGTGATGGTACAGACAATAGTCCTTTTTTAGGAGGAAAAGCCTGTTTAACTGAAGGAGGTATTAGAGTACCTCTTATCTTTAAATGGAAAGGCAAAATTGAAACTGGAAAATGGGTTGATGTTCCTGTAGATTGTACTGATATTTTTCCAACTATTTTAGAGGCCGCAGGATACAATTCAAAAGCTGTTGTAAAAACCAATAAACTTGATGGTCAGAGTGTTTTCTCTTTGCTTTCTGACACTCAAAATTCAAAAAACACCTATACAAAAACAGCGCATTATTGGCATTACCCTTTCAATGTAATTTATAACAGTCCCTATGAGCCTTTAGCTTTAACGCCACATTCTGCAATACGTGATGGAGATTATAAACTTATTTTTGATTGGTATGGAAGGTTATACCTTTATAATATTGAAACCGATCCTTTTGAAAAAACAAATTTATCCAGCACCAACCCAGAATTGACCAATAAACTATTTAAAAAGTTAAAAGATTGGTTAAAACAAAATATAGAAAAACGCTATTGGCCATCTATTAATCCTAATTATAATCCAAATAAAGAATCTAGGGAAACACCTTTTA
Organism: Urechidicola croceus; assembly: GCA_905181865.1. Taxonomy (GTDB): domain Bacteria; phylum Bacteroidota; class Bacteroidia; order Flavobacteriales; family Flavobacteriaceae; genus Urechidicola; species Urechidicola croceus_A. Next base: position 292,316 of record CAJIZG010000004.1, on the reverse strand, counting down.
TGAATTTGTTTTCAGAAATGTAATGGCATTTCAACCAGCAATAATTCAGTACATTATACAGAAATCAAGTATCATAGATACTTTTAAAGGTGGTTGGAATCTTATTGAAATAAACTATTTTTAATAAAACCCTTTTCATGAAATATACCTTTTCATGAAATACAAGGAAATGTGATAAACATAATTTATACTGGAAGAAATTTATCAAAAACGAAGGTATATTAGAAAAAATTTGTAAACTAAGTACCTGTAAACTTTCAGATTGGCAAAAATTAAATCGCCTTATAATGGAAAATATTTGTTGTAAAAAGTCCTATATTGGAAAATATTCATCAAATTTGTTGTATTAGGAAGTTATAATGGAAAAAAATAGTCAAATACATCTCCAAGAAATCATTTACGGATCTAGTGATCCAACTAGTTCTAGGCAGATATCTAAGTTAGAAAAAGAGGGTACCATTCGGAAAATTGCATCGAAAATTTACACCTCTAATTTTGAAGATACTCCTGAAGATATTATTCAGCGAAATATTTTTTCCATTCTCGGAAATAAATATCAAGGAGCTATCCTAAGTCATCGCTCGGCATTTGAGTTTAAACCTACTGCTACAGGGCAATTATTTGTAACCTACAAATACACAAAAAAAGTAAAGCTTCCCGGCGTAACGATTCGTTTTATAGAAGGTTGGTCTCCTATTGAAGGGGATAACTCGTTTTCAGGAGATTTGATGGTTTCTCAAAGAGAGCGTGCATTGCTCGAAAATTTACAAATCTCAAAAAGACCTGGTCCAGATTCTAAAGCACTTCCATTTCCTCAACTAGAAGAAAAATTAGAACAGATTATACGTGTTAATGGAGAAGACGAATTGAATAAAGTAAGAGATAGAGCAAGGGTCATTTCAGAAGAAATTGGAATGCAAAAAGAATTTAAAAAACTCAACAAAATAATTAGTGCATTGCTAACTACCAAACCATCTGACATATTAAAGTCTCCTATTGCAACTGCAAGAGCCTATGGCGCTCCTTATGACTCTGTGCGAATAGCGTTATTTGAATACTTGTTTAGAGAATTACAACAACAAGAATTCAAGAATTTAGAGGAGCAAAATAGCACTACTGGAGCCTATCGTAATTTTGCTTTTTATGAAAGTTATTTCTCAAATTATATTGAGGGTACTGTCTTTGAAATTGAAGAAGCAAAACAGGTCATTGCAACGCAACAACCATTAATAGCTAGAAATGAAGATTCGCATGACGTTTTGGGAACCTATCAATTAGTATCTAACCCTAGAGAAATGAAAATTGTTCCAAGTTCAAAAGAAGCGTTTATTAACATATTAAAATACAGACATCAGATTTTATTAAGTGCTCGAGAAGATAAGAAACCAGGGAAATTCAAAGACAAAAACAATCGTGCTGGGAATACATCATTTGTTGACATGGAATTGGTTATTGGTACACTTCATAAAAGTTTTGATTATTATCAGGCGCTAACACATCCTTTTGCGAAAGCAGTGTATATGATGTTTGTCATCAGTGAAGTACATCCATTTTTAGATGGCAACGGTAGACTGGCTCGAGTGATGATGAATGCCGAATTGAGCAGCGCTGCACAATCAAAAATAATAATCCCTACAGTTTATCGAGAGGATTATTTAGGTGGTTTAAGAAGACTAAGCCGACATCAAGACGCAGATGTTTATATACGCATGCTCAGTAGAGCACAGACTTTTAGTCATACTCTTTTAGGTAACGACATGAGTGCCATGGAATCTGTTTTACAGCAGAGTAATGCCTTTGCGGAAAGTAATCAGGGAGTTCTTAGAATTAAATAATAGTACAGTACTTTTAATTTCATGAGTATTGCTATTTCACAAGAAGCACGTGATGTTCCTTTTGTGAATTTGATAGAAGCGTACAAAAATGGGGCAGATATTGCAGAAATAGCAAATTGAAAGATAAATAAGAATTTTAACATAAAAAAGAGAAAACAATCATGAAGAAAAATGAAAATAAAAAATTAAGAATAATAGCAAACTACATTTTAGGAATTTCTTTCATCCTTTTTTCATACGGAATATCGAATGCTCAAAAGTCTCCTTCCACAAAAGGAATGAATGTCATTTTTATTATGGCTGATGATTTAGGGTGGAGTGATACGGAATTATATGGTACTACGAGTCTTTATAAAACTAAAAACATAGAACGATTGGCTGAACGTGGATTAACTTTTACCAATGCCTATGCCGCAAGTCCCTTATGCTCTCCAACCAGAGCCACCATATTATCCGGACAATCCTCTGCAAGAAATGGTGTACTGAGTGCGGTTGGTCATTTACCTACAGTGCATTTGAAACCTAAGGTATCCTTTCAAAAAACTACTGGAGGTGATAAGGCCTCAGAAGTTGCGTCTGCAACACGCTTGAATACGGATCTTCCCACTCTTGGAAAATTATTAAAAAACAAGGGCTATGCCACTGGTCATTTTGGTAAATGGCATTTGGGTACTGAACCCTACTCTCCATTGGAACATGGTTTTGATGTAGATATTCCACATACCAACGGACCTGGGCCAGGCGGTGGATATCTAGCACCATGGTCATATAAAAATTTTAAACCCAATTCGGCCGATGAACATATTGAAGATCGCATGAGCAAAGAGGCTGTTGCATGGATGAACGCCATGAATGGCGACCAGCCCTTTTATATGAATTATTGGATGTTTTCTGTTCATGGACCTTGGGGCGCAAAAGAGGATCTTATAGACAAGTATAGGCGAAAAATAGACACCACACAGTTGCAACGCTCTCCATCTTATGCAGCAATGGTACACTCATTAGATGATGCTGTTGGCACCTTACTCGATGAGGTCGACAGGTTGGGAATAACTGATAATACTGTTATTATATTCTTTTCAGATAATGGAGGCACCAAACATATCAGGCTTCGTGAACACACGACTTCAGGAGAAGAATTTCATGCTAGGGTTACTCACAATACACCGCTGAAAGGAGGAAAAGCAACCATGTTTGAAGGAGGAATTCGAGTGCCTTGTGTTATCGTTTGGCCGGGGCTTACCAGTCCGGGTTCTCGAACAGATGCCAGAATACAATCTACCGATTTTTATCCTACATTACTCAATTTATTAGGCGCGTCCATTCCGAAAGATCACCTTGTAGATGGTGTAGATTTTTCTCCAGTGTTTCACGATAGCAATTGGCAAAGAAATCAGCCGATGTTTAGTTATTTTCCTGCTCCTCCAAGGGGAGTGCCAGATTGGTTACCACCAGCCATGTCTGTACATGATGGGGATTGGAAACTTATCAGGTTATTTCATCAAGGAGAAAATCAAGAGCACGATTACCTCTTGTATAACCTAGTCAAGGATATTGGAGAAACCAATAACCTTGCGTCCAAACATCCGAAAAGAGTAAAAGAAATGGATGCATTGATTGAAATACATATTGAGGAAACAAATTCAATTGTTCCTTTACTGAACCCTAACTTTAACCCTGCTAAGTATCAACCTGAATTAATCGGAATTTCGACACAAAATCAATTATTAAACGTAAATGCCAAAAGAAGGGGAAAATAGGATTAATACAAAAACCTAATCTAAGATACAATAACGAATAAAAAAAAATAAAATGAGACAAATTAAACGTTTAACAGTTGCAATATTTACAGTGCTCATGTCACTTTCAAGTGCCGCACAAGACCGTCCAAACATCATCATGATAATGGCCGATGATTTGGGAGGAAGAGACTTGGCCGTTTATGGAAACAAGTTTAATGAGTCCCCAAATATAGATAAATTGGCAAGTGAGGGTATGCTATTTAGCAACGCCTACGCAGCACCCGTATGCTCAGCTACAAGAGCCAGTATTCAGTCTGGGCAATATCCGGCACGCGTTGGAATATTCGATTTTATTCCTGGACATTGGCGTCCCTTTGAGGAAGTAACTGTACCAGTTCATCAAGTTCAACACTTACCAGAAGATATTACTACTATTGGTGATGCTATGCAATCTGTTGGATATAAAACAGGATATTTTGGCAAGTGGCACTTAGGTAATGAATCGAATCTTTTACCCAATGCTCGTGGCTATGATACCGCACATATGTATGCCGGTGGAGGTTTTTACAATCCAAAATTTTTACCCGAATTTAAAGCGCCAGAAAACAAACGATTGAGTGAAGTACTTACCGATATGGGCGTTGACTTTATAAAAGAGAATAAAGAACAGCCGTTCTTTTTATTTGTTTCTCATTACGATGTCCATGTACAATTAGATGCCGATAGGGATTTGATTGACAAATACAAAAACAAAGAAAAAGACCCTGATTATCCTGGTAATGCAGTGTACGCTGCCATGATAGAACATATTGATAGAAGTGTTGGTACTATTATGCAAACTTTAGAAGATGAAGGGTTAACAGAAAACACGATTGTTATTTTTTATTCAGACAATGGTGGGGTGGACAATCGTTTTGACAATATTCCATTGTTAGGAGGTCGCAGTAAAAACGTGTACCCCGACGGACACCCATTACAATATATTGCCACTTCTAATGCGCCATTAAGAGCAGGAAAAGGAACTTTATATGAGGGAGGTGTTCGTGTACCGTTGATTGTGAAGTGGACGAATAAGGTCAAAGAAAACGCGAGTTCGAAAGCCCTAGTTTCTAGTGTCGATTTTTATCCGACATTAGTAGAATTAGCAGAAGGGAAGCACCCCAAGAATCAGGTTTTTGATGGATATTCCATGCTTCCTGCATTGACCGGAAATAAGTTTGATCTGGAACGCGAAGTATTTACGCATTATCCTGTGTATCATCATGAACAACCCATGTCATCCCTTCGAAAAGGAGACTGGAAAATCATTGAAAATTTGGTGTCAGGTGAATTTGACTTATACAATCTAAAATATGATGTGAATGAAATGACTGATCTTAAGTATAGCTATTCAGAAAAGTTAGCGGAAATGAAATCGGCTTTAAAAAAATGGCAAGTAGACACCAACGCTAAACGACCTGTACCCAATCCAGCATTTGACGCAACAAAAAGATACGAATGGGGAAAGCATCCTGACAGGAAGTAAGATATGAAATCACTCGATTCAATAGCTGCTGCTTTCTGTCATTCTTTTTACAAAAAGGAATGGATTGGAAACAATGCTGCCATACGTAGACTTAGGGTTGCTGAAGCTTATGAGGTTCAAGATGAGGTAACAAAGAAAAGAATAGAAAAAGGAGAACGTGTGGTGGGTTACAAAGTCGGTTGCACGAGTACTGCTATAAGAGAACAATTCGGTATCAATGAACCCATAAACGGGAGACTTTTTCAACCACATATACTAGATAGCAAGACTATTATTGACTATAGCAAGTATGTTAATTGCGCCATAGAACCAGAAATGGTCTTCAAAATTGGAAAGGACTTGAAAGGAATAGAGCTATCCGATGAAGAACTCATCAATTCAATAGCATATGTTAGCCCTGGTATTGAGCTTCATAATTTCAAATTTTGGGTTGAACCACCAACAATACAAGAATTAATTTGTTCTGGTGGGATTCACGCTGGGCTCATTGTAGGGGAGCAAAAAGTTGACCCCAGAAAACTGCTTTTTAAAGATGAAGTGTTTTCAGTGTACAAAGATGGAAATCTGGTCACATCTGCCCCAAGTTCAGAGATCATGGGTGGCCCTATTCACTCTTTGCGATGGTTGGTGACATTTCTCACAAAACAAGGAGAAAACTCTAAAAAAAGACAGTTTGGTCATTCCGGGATCCCCAGTTGAATTGGTGAACATCGATCGGGATACAACATTAAAAATCGAAATTGATAAGGTTGGGAGTTTGACCACTCGAATGGAAAAACTGGATATATAGATACAAGAAAAAGGGGGTAGGATTACATAGACGCCCGATCAATAAAATTAAATGGATTCTTTACGCTCCCCTTTTCCTTATTTAAAATCATATGAGCCGCAGTTGCTCCCATAATATTAAAATCGGTAGAAATCACAGATATCCCCAAAAGATCTTTTAACCGTGTGTCATTATACGAAAGAACTCCAATATCATTTCCTACTTCAAATTCATTGTCTCGTATTTGGTTGATTAAATTCACTAAGTCATCCTCAACGATCGTAATAAATAAATCTCCCTTTCTAAGAATCATATCTTCATAAATTTCATCAATAATTTCAAAATCTAAGGACTTTTCAATACAAAATTTACGAAAACCATGCACAATTCTTTTGGGATAAGGGTACACAGATTTATCGGGATACACTAATACCAATTTCTCGTATTTAACTATTTTTTTATGACCTTCAATTAAAGATTCATAAATGTCATTTTCATAATCTTGATAGATCTTAACTATTTTTCCACCGATTTTATCATTAAGATTGTCTAACATGACCAATTTTTCCTTTGGAATTTTATTGATGGCTGCAACAACTTTATCCGGAGCGCTAATATGTTTAAAAGCGTCACTTTTAAAATGCGACATGACAATATAATAATCATATGCTCCTTTATTTTTTTCTAATAAATTCAAAAATAAAGTCTCATCACAATGATAAACTTGAAGATCGGTATGTGAATTAGCTCCAATACTACGGTTAAATGCATTGTATATTTGCAATTTGTACGAACTCAATTTATTGATGAGAAATAAAATATTGATTTTTGAATTTAAATTGGTCCGAGCAATATAAAATCCTTTCCCTCTTACAGCATTGATGATTTTTCGTTCTTTTAATATCTTATACGCTTTTTCAACCGTATCTCTCGATAAATAAAACTCCTCACTTAACATATTGATAGATGGCATTTTATCATCTATCGAAAAATTCCCTTGAGATATATTATGCGTAACGGAATCTACGATTTGAATATATTTTGGCTTTCTTGAGTTTTCATCAATATCTATGTATTTAAAAATGTCCATGCTGATCTTCTTTTAATTTTAAGTGTACTCGTAAATCTAAAAAACTAACCCTGTAAAAATACACATACTACAGTATATAATTATTTTAAATACCTCTTAATCTTATTGAAAACCTCTCATAAATTCCTCCGCTTTTTCTACCATCTCAGTATTCCCACAAAAAAATGAAACTCGTTCATGTAATTTCTTAGGTTCAATTTCCATGATTCTGTTATATCCATCGGTTGCACTCCCGCCAGCTTGTTCTGCTATAAATGCCATAGGGTTACTTTCATACAATAAGCGCAATTTTCCATGAGGCGCTTTAGAACTCGATGGATATAGGTAGATCCCCCCTTTAATCATATTTCTATGAAAATCAGATACCAAAGACCCAATATATCGAAATGTGTAGGGACGGTCTTCTTCTTCAGCCTGACAGAACTTTATATATTCTTTTACTCCTTGTGGAAAACGAGTGTAATTACCTTCATTAATAGACAGAATAGTTCCTTTTTTGGGAAATCTCATCGCTGGATGCGATAAATAAAAAGTTCCAAGTGCCGGATTTAAAGTAAAACCATTTACTCCGTGTCCTGTGGTATAAACAAACATCGTTGATGTCCCATAAATAATATATCCAGCCGCCACCTGTTCTTTTCCCTGTTGTAAAAAATCTTCTTTTTGAACAGGTTTGCCAGATGGCGTAATTCTTCTATAAATAGAAAAAATTGTTCCAACAGATACATTCACATCAATATTTGAAGATCCGTCTAATGGATCTATTAATACAACATATTTGTTCTCATGGGTGTTTTGCCTTCCCTCAATTGTAATAAAATCTTCCTCTTCTTCACTTGCAATACCACAAACAATTTCTCTGTTAATAAGAGCAGATTTAAAAACGTCATTGGCATACAGATCCAATTTTTGCTGATCTTCTCCTTGAATATTGGTCTCACCGATGTCTCCTAATATATCCACCAAACCCGCTTTATTAACCTGATGGTTTACAATTTTAGCCGCTAAACGAATGGAGTTTATTAATTTAGAAAGTTCTCCAGAAGAGTATTTAAAATCTTTTTGATTCTCAATAATAAATTCACCTAATGTAAGTTGATTTTTATCCATATTTTTTTTTGTGAAAAATTAATTTAGTTCAAACTTGAACACAAATAGACTTCAAAACTAATGTTACTTTATATGGAAAGTATCCTGTACTGTTACGTATTAGACCTTGCCCTCAGAATCCGTCGACGCGGAGTACCTATATGTTTAGACGAATTAATAAACTTAAAACTATTTATTAGTAGTAAAAAAAAATTATAAAAGTAGGACAGTACAGGACGGTACATGACAGTACAGGATAGAAATACTTTAAAGATGATTTAAATTTGTCCTATAATTGAAATATAACATAATTTTTTATGAAAAATACGAGAGCCAAATTCAACCATGTAGATTATTTGTGGGATGACGAAAAAGCAGCTTCATACGGAGATGATCAAATCGGATTATTTTTATACAGATCTAATATTCTTGGTGCTGATTTAAGAATCACAAACTACGGAGGAGGAAATACAAGTTGTAAAACTTTTGAAAAAGATCCTTTGACAAATGAAGAAGTTGAAGTAATGTGGGTGAAAGGTTCAGGTGGAGATATTGGTACTTTGAACAGAGCAGGTATTGCAGGATTGTATACCGGTAGACTTCGTGATTTAAAAAATGTATATGGAGGTTTGGAAGATGAAGATCGTATGGTTAGCTTATTCAATCATTGTATTTATGATTTAGATAGTAAAGCACCATCCATTGATACACCTTTACATGGATTATTGCCATTTGCACATATAGATCATTTACATCCTGATGCATTAATTGCAGTTGCGGCCGCAGAAAATAGTGAGCAAGTAACCAAAGAAATTTGGGGAGATACCATGGGATGGGTACCTTGGCAACGTCCAGGATTTGATTTAGGATTGCAATTGGAAAAATGTTTGGAAGACAATCCAGGAATCCGCGGAATCGTTTTAGGTTCTCACGGTTTATTTACTTGGGGAGATACTTCCTACGAGTGTTATATGAATAGTTTAGAGGTTATTGAAATGGCTTCTAATTTTATCGAAGAAAAAATAAAAGAAAAAGGAATCGTTTTTGGAGGCCAAAAAAGCAAAAGTTTGCCAAAAGCAGCCCGCTTGGACAAGGCTGCACAATTAATGCCTTTATTAAGAGGATTGTGTTCTTCAGAAAATAGAATGATTGGCCATTTCACAGATGATCCTGTGGTGATGGAATACATCAATAGTTATGATTTAGAACGTTTGGCTCCTATGGGAACTTCTTGTCCAGATCATTTCTTGAGAACCAAGATTCAACCTTTGGTATTGACTTTAGACAAGAATGACGATTTGTCTGATAGCGATGTCATCTTAAAAAAATTAGAACCTGCTTTTGAAACTTATAGAGCCGAATATGTAGACTATTATAATACGTGTAAAAAAGACAATAGTCCAGCAGTACGTGATGCCAATCCGGTGATTATTATTTATCCAGGAGTTGGAATGTTTAGCTTTGCAAAAAATAAGCAAACAACACGAGTTGCTAGCGAATTTTATATCAATGCGATCAACGTAATGCGTGGTGCGGAAGCAATTACTTCCTATACCTCTTTACCAAGACAAGAAGCCTTTGATATTGAATATTGGTTGTTAGAAGAAGCCAAATTATCTCGTATGCCAAAAGAACAACCATTGTCAAGAAAAGTTGCTTTGGTGACTGGTGCTGGTGGTGGAATAGGAAAAGCAATTGCCGATAAATTAGCAGCAGAAGGTGCCAATGTAGTATTGACAGATATTGCTGAAGATAGATTGATTGCAGCCAACGCTTCTTATAAAAGAGATATTTCTACCTATGCGGTTTGTGATGTAACCAATACAGGTTCCATTGCAGAGGCTTATAAAAAAGCATGTATGGAGTTTGGTGGTGTGGACATTGTGGTACACAGTGCAGGATTGGCAATTTCAAAACCTTTGGAAGATACTACAGATAGAGATTGGAATATTTTACAAGATATTTTGGTAAAAGGACAGTTTAACTTGGCAAAACAGGCCACTGCTATTATGCGCCAACAAGGATTGGGAGGAGATATTATTTCTATCGCTAGTAAAAATGGTTTGGTAGCAGGTCCTAATAACGTAGCCTATGGAACTGCAAAAGCAGCCCAACAACACATGTCACGTTTGTTAGCAGCAGAATTGGGGAAGGATAAAATTAGAGTCAATACGGTGAACCCAGACGGTGTTATCGTTGGAAGTAAAATTTGGGAAGGTGCTTGGGCAGAAGGTAGAGCAAAAGCCAACGGAATTACCGTGGAAGAACTGCCTGCATTTTATGCAAAAAGAAATTTATTACATGCTATTATAACACCTGATGATATTGCAAACGGCGTATTTTCTTTTGTAGGAGTGCTCGACAAGTCAACAGGAAACATCATCAATGTTGATGGTGGTATGGCCAATGCATTTGTAAGATAATATTTGAGTTAGTTTAGTTAAGTTGAGTTCAGAGACTTCATAAATTTTGAGTAGATTTATGGAGTTTCTTTTAAATAGAAAAGTAATATACATATGAAAATACAAAAAGAACAATTACTTGATTTTAATAATTCAAGTACTACACATAAAGAAAATTTTGACTTTTTAGCGAATCAACTTACGAACAGAGGTCATAATGTTGAGACTATTGTTTCTAAATTGGGGGAATTTCAAGTGGCAATTCCAAGTTGGGCTCTAGGAGCAGGAGGAACGCGTTTTGGACGTTTTTCTTTTTATGGAGAACCATCTAGTCTAGAACAAAAGATTGAAGATGTTGGATTGATTCATTCCCTAACGCAAACAGCAGGGGCCGTTTCTTTGCACATCCCTTGGGATGTACCTGAAGATTATATGGCTATTAAAGAATTGGCTTCATCGGTAGATATTTCATTTGATGCAGTTAATTCGAATACCTTTCAAGATCAAAAAAATGCCAAAGAAAGTTATAAATACGGATCTTTGAGTAATACAAGTCAGGCGGTTAGAGAACAGTCCATTGCACACAACTTAGATGTCATCAATATTGGAAACCAATTAGGGTCTAAAGCATTAACCGTATGGTTGGCAGATGGATCTAGTTTTCCAGGTCAAAATAATTTCCAAACCGCTTTTCAAAACACACAAGACAGTTTAAAAGACATTTATAAGGGATTGCCTGAGGATTGGAAAATGTTGATCGAATACAAACCTTACGAACCAAACTTTTACAGTACGGTTATTCAAGATTGGGGGGCTTCTTTGATGCTAGCAAACGAATGTGGTGAAAAAGCATTTACCTTAGTAGATTTAGGACATCACTTACCAAACAGCAATATTGAGCAAATTGTATCGATTTTGATGTTAAAAGGTAAATTAGGTGGATTCCATTTTAACGATAGTAAATATGGCGATGACGATTTAACGGCTGGAAGTATCAAGCCTTATGCCCTCTTCTTAATATTTAATGAATTGGTATATGGAATGGAAAACAATCCACAAAATCCAGATTTAGCTTGGATGATTGATGCTAGTCATAATATCAAAGATCCTCTAGAAGATTTGATTCAATCGTTGGAAGCTATTCAAGAATCTTATGCCAAAGCGTTATTGGTAGATCAGGATGCATTAAAAGCGGCACAACAAGACAATGATGTGGTGAAATGTCAAGAAATTTTGCAAGAAGCGTATAGAACCGATATACGTCCATTACTTGAAAAAGCACGTTTAAATGCTGGAGGTGCTATTAGTCCGATCAAGGCTTATCGCGCATTGGATCTTCGAAATCATTTAATTGGCGAAAGAGGGAAATATACCATAGCAACCGGACTTTAATACTCAAAGAATGCGTCAAAAAGTAACAGCAGTATTTGATATCGGTAGGACCAATAAGAAGTTCTTCTTATTCGATGATGACCTCAAGGAAGTTTACAGAGAGTATATTCAATTTGATGAAATTACCGACGAAGATGGCTATCCTTCAGATGATCTTCAAGCAATAGAAAGTTGGGCAAAAGCGGTTTTCAAAAGAATGATGAATGACCCAAAGTACCTTATTGAGTCTCTCAATTTTTCATGTTATGGTGCTACCTTAGTACATGTTGATGAAAATGGGAAAGTCGTTACACCTCTTTATAATTATCTAAAACCATTGGATAAGGAATTGTCCAAGTCTTTTTTTGATAAATATGGCCCAGAGAAAGAACTTACAAGAATAACTGGCTCTCTTAATTTAGGGATGCTTAATACAGGTTTGCAAATCTATTGGCTCAAGTATGCTAAGCCATCTATCTTTAAAAAAATAAAATATTCGTTACACTTACCTCAATATCTAAGTTTCATTTTTACGGATATTCCAGTAGGTGAATATACCAGTATAGGCTGTCATACCATGCTTTGGGACTATGAGAAAAAAGATTATCACAAATGGGTATATCAGGAGAGTATTGACGAAAAATTACCTCCAATAGTTACAGCCAATAGGACTTTTAATATAGATTATAACGGTTCTCCTCTTAAAATTGGGGTGGGCATTCATGATAGTTCATCGGCTCTTTTGCCTTATGTACGAAGTATTAAAAAACCTTTCTTATTGGTTTCTACAGGTACATGGAGTATTTCAATTAATCCTTTTACCCATGGATTGCTAACATCACAAGATATAAAAGAAGAATGCCTCTTTAATATGAGGATAGATGGAAATCCTGTGAAAGCCTCAAGGCTGCTGTTGGGAAATGAATATAAATATCAAGTTATAAAATTGAGTGAACATTATGGCGTTCCGTATGAGCAACATAAAACCGTGAAATTTAACAGTAAAACTTTTCATAACCTCTCCGAAAATTTCGAATATTATTTTTGTTGGCAGGGTCTACCGGACCGTCATATGCCGAAAAAAACAACCCTTTTTCACGCAACTTACGAAGAAGCTTATCATCAATTAATGATCGAATTGGTGAAATTACAAGTACAAAGTATTCAATCGGCAATGAGTGAAAATTCTTCTATTAAAAGATTATATGTTGATGGAGGTTTTAGTGACAATGAATTATTTATAAAACTCTTATCTCATTATTTAAGAGGTATGAAATTACGATCAGCAAGTTCTTCGCTAGGTTCGTCTTTAGGCGCAGCCATTGTAATTGACGACAGTACATTGAATTCTAAATTTTTAAAAAAGAATTATGCCTTAAAAAAGCATGTTCCTTTTATAGCAAAGTAATATAATAAATGACTTTAAAAATTAATACGAAATATCCATCGATTGACAATTTAAGAGCCAAAGCTCAAAAGAAAATCCCAAAGTTCGCTTTCGAATATTTGGATGGTGGCTGTAATGAAGATGTGAATTTACATCGAAATACCTCAGAATTGAGAGCGGTGCAGTTGAAGCCAAATTATTTGAGAGATCATGCTGGATCCTCACAAAAAACCACCTTGTTTGGTGTTGAATACGATGCACCCTTTGGAATTGCTCCAGTGGGATTGCAAGGGCTTGTGTGGCCCAATGCACCAGAAATTTTAGCCAAAGCAGCCTTTGAGCACAATATTCCTTTTGTGTTGAGTACGGTAACAACAAGTAGTATTGAACGCATCAGTGAAATTACAGAAGGAAAAGCCTGGTTCCAATTATATCATCCAGCAAAAGATCGCTTACGGGATGATCTTATTAAAAGAGCCGAAGCAGCAGAATGTCCAGTATTAGTTATTTTATGCGACGTACCCACCTTTGGATTTAGACCTCGTGATATTAGAAATGGTTTGGCCATGCCTCCAAAAATGTCTGTAAAAAATATTTTACAGGTAATGGGAAAACCTCATTGGGCATTACAAACGCTAAAATATGGACAGCCAAGTTTTGAAACCCTAAAACCATACATGCCAAAAGGCTTGGATCTAAAACAACTGGGCAAGTTTATGGATCAAACCTTTAGTGGTCGCTTAAACGAAGAAAAGATAAACCCAATTCGCGATATGTGGAAAGGTAAATTAGTATTAAAGGGTGTTGCTTCAGAGTACGATGCAAAAGAAGCCATTCGATTAGGATTGGATGGTATTATAGTATCCAATCATGGAGGACGCCAATTAGACGCAGGAGAATCTACCATTAAACCATTGGAGACCATTGCTGCAAAGTATGGCGATCAAATAGAAGTGATGATGGACAGCGGAATTCGTTCAGGACCAGATGTAGCAAGAGCTATGGCGACAGGAGCCAAATTTACCTTTATGGGACGCTCTTTTATGTACGGCGTTTCAGCCTTAGGTACAAGCGGCGGAAACCATACCATCTCTTTACTAAAAACAGAATTACAACAAGTAATGGAACAGTTAAACTGCGAGAATGTAGCAGATTTCCCTAACCATTTAATAAAATAATCAAACTAAAAACTACTAACCATGAGTCAAGAAAACATTGAACAAGCAGTCATTTCTGAAGAAGCAGGCGGAGAATTTGAAAGAACTCCAGTACCTCAATCTAAATTAAAAAGTTGGAAAAGTTTTCTAGGGATGTACGCTGGTGAACATGCAGCCGGAACCGAATTTATGATTGGTCCGTTGTTTCTAACTGCGGGTGTTAGTGCATTTGATTTAATTATTGGATTGTTGTTAGGAAATTTACTTGCGGTGTTGAGTTGGCGTTATTTGACGGCCAAAATTGCTGTTAAAAACAGATTAACTTTATACTACCAATTAGAGAAAATTTGTGGTAAAAAATTGGTTATAGGCTATAATTTAGCCAACGGAATATTGTTCTGCTTTTTAGCGGGTTCAATGATTACCGTATCTGCAACGGCCGTGGGGATTCCGTTTGATATGCCCATGCCTAAATTAACAGATACCATGCCTAATGGAGTTACATGGGTTATCATCGTAATTCTTATCGGAGCGGTAATTTCATTGATTGCCTCTAAAGGATATGACACCGTTTCAAAAGCAGCCAACTGGATGTCTCCATTAATTGTTTTGGCATTTTTGGCGTGTGGAATTGTTGCGTTGAATCAATTAGGAGTAGCTAGTCTTTCAGATTTTTGGAACATTTGGGGTGAAGGTTCAGAACCTTTTCCGGGACAGATAAAATACACCTTTTGGCATGTTGTAATTTGGTCTTGGTTTGCCAATGCTGCCATGCACATCGGGATGTCTGACTTATCTGTATTTAGATTTGCTAAAAAAGAGAGTTCTGGGTGGACAGCCGCAGCAGGTATGTATGTAGGTCATTATATGGCGTGGATTGCAGCCGCTCTTTTATACGCTGTTTATTTAAAATCTCCCGAAGCACTAAGCTTTATATCAAACGGCGAAGCACCTCCTGTTGCTCCCGGACCTTTAGCACATAATGCCATTGGTATGTTCGGAATTATTGCTGTTGTTTTGGCAGGATGGACTACTGCGAATCCAACGATCTATAGAGCAGGATTAGCTTTTCAGGCTATTATGCCAAAAACATCTACTTTTTGGGTAACCATTATAGCGGGCACTGTTGCAACGATAGCAGGACTATTCCCAGCATTTGCTATGAAATTATTAGGTTTTGTAGCCTTATACGGATTTATCTTAGCACCATTTGGAGCCATCATCGTGTTTGAACACTTCTTTGCAAAAAAGGTTGGTATTACTAAGAATTACGCCGAAGTAGCCGGAATTACTTTTAACAAGTCCGTGTTCTACGCATGGTTGATTAGTTTTGGATTGTTCTATTTTATATCAATACAGTTCGATGTGTTCTTATCATTTGTAACTTTCCCGGCTTGGTTGTTCTGTGGTGGTTTGTTTTTAGTGTTTAGTAAGTATACTCAGAAATCCAGTACTTAATTATTTAACGAACTAAAAACTCATATTACAACGCTCAAATTTATTCAACAAGGAAGATGAAAACGAAAGTTGAGAATTTTTGATGAAATGAGACCGTGTCTTATTCGTTCGGAGTTTTTAAAACAAATAAGAGGAAGTAAATTTTGCACCCTTACCTGTCTATCACGGAAAATCAGGCAAAGGACTCTCTATTCAAATGACTGTGAAACATGACCCGGTAACCTTGTTATCTTTAGTAGAAGGCAAAGACGGAATATTCCTATTAGTTGCTGAAGGCGAACCGGTAGAAGACCCAATTTTACAAATTGGAAATACCAACAGTCGTTACAAATTTTCGATTGGCGCGAAACGCTTTATGAATGAATGGTCGAAACAAGGGCCTTCACATCATTGTGCCATAGGTGTTGGTCACATTTCAGATAAGATAGAAAAACTTGGCCAGATACTAAATATTGATGTGGTGAAAATTTGTTGATTGTTAAAAAGGGTTGAATATAAAAATTAGAAATCTAATTAGTGTGTCATTAAAAGAATAAAATATTGATTTTAAGACGAGTAACTCGTTCTATGACCGAACTATATAATAATAAATCATGAGAACTATTTCAATTGCAGCAATGATATTCACTTTTTTCGTAAGCTTACTGATTAGCTACCACAATATATGAAATTATAGCAATTGACATAGTATTCCTAAAACAAGAAACCTGGTAAAACATAGGTTTTACAAGGTTTTTATGAGTTTTAAAAACTCTAAAAGTGATGGCACTAGGAAAATTAGAAAGTGAAGGGATTCGAAATTTTTTAATTGATAAATTTCTTCCCCTAACTCATGCGACTGCTTATATTGAAGGGTATCGATTACAACTAGATGCACCTGATGTATTAAAAGCAAAAGCCATAATAGATTCAATTAAAGAATAGTGCTTCGAGTTTTTTTGGCCTATATTTTTATTTTTATCTGTGAATCGTTTATTGAATAACACAACCGATAATAGTTAAAATCACTTCAAATATTTTATATAATTAGGAAAAAGTTTGTTGATAACATACAAAGTCTATATATTTGGTGGGGTATTAAATTTTATAACGAATGAACTCAGTAATAATAGAGAAGAGAAGTTTCACTGACACAGAAATATACAAACTCAATAAAAAGTATAACACATTGAGCGTCAGAGATAGAATTACCGAAATGTACAACGATTTTGATGTAAATGAAGTAATGCTTACAAGTTCTTTTGCTACGAGTTCTGCCTTTTTACTACACGAATTTTCACAGGTAAATAAGGATCAGGTTATATATTTTATAGATACTACCTATCATTTTGATGAAACTTTAGAATACAAAAAGCAATTAACAAAACTCTATGGTTTAAAGGTAGAATCTATTTATGGAAATAAAATTGATAACGATTTTACTACAAAAAATGAAACTTGGAAAAAATCACCTGAATTCTGCTGTGATATTAACAAAGTACGTCCATTAAGTCTAATCAAGCAACGTTTTAGCCTATGGGTATCTGGCTTGATGGAATGGCAAAGTGATCACAGAAATTCCCTTAATATTTTTGAAAAAAGAAATGGTATCTTAAAATTCTACCCTTTATTAGAAGTGACCAAAGAAGAGCGTGAAACTTATATTAGAGAGCATATGCTCCCTTTCCACCCCCTAGTTTCAAAAGGATATAGCTCTGTCGGCTGCAAACATTGCACGGTTCCTGGAGAAGGAAGAGACGGCCGTTGGAATAACCATCCTAAAACAGAATGCGGACTGCATTTGTAACTGCTAGCTTTCAATGTCACCATTCTGAACTTGTTTCACAATCTTACATTTTTACATAAAAATATTTCACTAGATCTATATACTCTGGAGTATACACATGACGATCAATTTCAATAACCAATTCAGAAATTTCTGGGGTCGTCTTTCTAAATGAGAGTTGTAATAGACTTCTTTTAATAGGTGCTTCTCGAGTTCCCTTTACACGGGTTATTCTGTTTGGAAATAATCCAACTTGCTTTCCAATAGAAAAAAATTCCTCTTCGTATCCATAAGGAATAATAAAAGCACACTCCCCTATTTCTGATAATAACTTTGAAGTCGAACTCAATAAAACATCGAAAGATAAACTTTTTGTATGCCTTGCCAAGGCTCGTTTTTCTGAAATTTCTTCACTTTTAAAAGTTGAATTATAAAAAGGCGGATTTGAAATGATAAAGTCATATACTTCATCCTCCATCTCTTCTGTAAATTCTTGCAATGAAGCGTGGTAACAAAACAAACGATCACCCCAATCTGATCTTTCAAAATTCTCCACCGTTTGCTCAAAGGCATCATCATCTATTTCTATAGCATCAATAACTTCCGCGTTAGATTTTTGTGCCATCTGTAATGATATCAATCCACTACCAGAACCTATATCTAAAATAGAAAAAGCGTTTTTTGGATTAGCCCATGCCGCCAACAAAACACCATCTGTACCAATTTTCATGGCACATTTATCTTGATGAACAGTAAATCGTTTGAAGTTAAATGGTTTCATAAAGGAGTCCGTCCCTTCGAAAAGGGTCTAGGATGGCTTATAGATAAATATCAATCAACCCTTCTGGGGTTTCAACAATAACTTTGCTGTTTTCTCGGTCAATTTTTTTGATAAAATGATCAATCATTGGAATAAAAATTTCCTTTCCACCCTTATCAACTTCAAAAAGAGGTTGAGCCGTTTTATCATTGATTCCTACAATCTCACCAACAACACCATGATGCACATCTTCCAATTGAAAACCAATCACTTCATGATAATAAAACTGATTTCCAGTTAATGTTGGAAGCATCGTTAACGGTAAATAAACACCCGATTTCATAATTGAATCAGCGTCAGCCTCGGTATCCACACCTTCGAATTTAGTACGGAGTTGATTTCCTTTTTGAAGTAGACTTTGCTCAATAAAAAAAGGAATCAGATTTGCGCCATGTAGCACAAATACTGATTCCAAATTTTCATACAATTCAGGTTCGTCCGTATCAAGTTTGATTACAACTGACCCTTTAAAACTGTGTTTTCTCACGATTTTACCAAGATAAAAACAATCGTCCTTGTGCATAATCGCTAGAAATTAATTACTCAACTGCTTCTTCCGTTGCTTCTTCAGCCGCTTCTTCTGCAGGAGCCTCTTCAATTACCGCTGCTGCGACAGCAGCAGCTTCCGCCTCTGCTTTCAATGAAGCCTCTGCCTCTGCTTTCAATGCAGCCTCTGATTCTAATACAGCAGCCTTTCTTGCTTCGTTAACCTCTTTTTCTGCGTCTAAAGCTTTTGCTTTAATATCTGCATCTGCTTTCGCAAGACCATCAACTTTAGCATCAACTAAACCAGCTTTTTCATCTAACCATACTTGAAATTTCGTTTCAGCTTCTTCTTGAGAAAATGCTCCTTTACGCACTCCACCCGCTAAATGATGTTTTAACAATACACCTTTATAAGACAACAACGCTCTAGCCGTATCTGTAGGTTGTGCACCATTTTGCAACCATTTTACTGAACCATCAATGTCCAAGTCAATTGTTGCAGGATTTGTATTAGGATTATAAGTTCCTAATTTTTCCAAATACTTACCATCTCTTTTTGCACGAGCATCTGCTGCAACGATCCAATAAAATGGCTTTCCTTTCTTACCGTGTCTTTGTAATCTAATTTTTACTGACATAAATTTAAAATTTTAAGGTACGCGACCTTTTTTATTAATTAAGGATGCAAATATACAAAATTTAATTTCCGAAAATGATCATAATTAGTTTAAAAAAATAATTTTATTTGATCTATAACTTTTTGATTATCAACCCTTTTTTTACTTCAAGAAATGTTAATAACTAATCTATTTTTTCAGCCAAAAAAGAAGCCAAAAAAAGCTAATTTTAAATTCTCAAATTCCCTTATTTAATGTACCTAATTTTTGATACAGAAACCACTGGTTTACCTAAAAAATGGAAGTCTCCAATTACGGATACTGATAACTGGCCACGCTGTATTCAAATCGCTTGGCAATTGCATGATGAACTCGGTGAATTGATTGAAAGTCAAGATTTTTTAATTCGAACAGACGGATTTAACATTCCCTATGATGCCGAACAAATTCATGGTATATCTACTCAATTAGCAGATGAAAACGGGATCTCTTTATCAGAGCTTTTAGAAAAATTCAATATTGCTCTTTCAAAAACAAAGTTTGTAGTCGGGCAAAACGTGGGCTTCGATTTAAACATTATGGGTTGTGAATTTCACAGACTGGGAATTGAAACTAACCTTAACAAACTACCTTTATTGGATACCTGTACCGAGAAAACAGCAGCACTTTGTCAAATTCCAGGAGGTCGTGGAGGAAAATTTAAACTACCAACACTTACAGAGTTACATCAACATTTATTTCGCAAAGCATTTGGTGAAGCACACAATGCCACCGCCGATGTTGAAGCAACAACACGATGTTTTTTAGAACTTGTTAGAAAGCGCGTTTATACCAAAGAAGAACTAGATGTAAAAGATGTCTTTTTTGAGAAGTTTGATGCTGAAAATCCAAAAGAAATCAATTTAATTGGATTAAAACACGTCAATCTTAAAAAAGCAAGTGCCAAACTTAAGGAGAAATCTCAGGAGCAAAAAATTTCTATTGATAGAGATACCGTTACAAAAGATATTGAAATAGATACCATAGCGTTTGCTCATTTACACAATCACTCACAATATTCGATATTACAATCTACTGCTAGTGTATCAGATCTTATAAAAGCGACCATTAAAAATAATATGACCGCTGTTGCTTTGACTGATGCTGGGAATATGATGGGTGCCTTTTATTTTGTAAAAGAAATTTTAGCCCATAATAAAGAGGTAAAAGAATTCAATGAAAACCTGAAAGAAGGTCAAACCCCAAAACATGAAATCACACCAATTGTAGGCAGTCAGTTTAATGTTTGTGAAGATCACTTGGATCGCAGTCATAAAGATAATGGCTATCAAATTGTACTGCTTGCAAAGAATAAAAAAGGATATCACAATCTGGCGAAAATGTCGTCTATTTCT
The DNA here is from genome assembly GCA_905181865.1 of Urechidicola croceus. GTDB lineage: Bacteria > Bacteroidota > Bacteroidia > Flavobacteriales > Flavobacteriaceae > Urechidicola > Urechidicola croceus_A. The sequence continues at coordinate 271,409 of CAJIZG010000004.1, read as the reverse complement.
CACACAAAGGGATTCTATTATGTACCTAGAATTGACAAGGCTGTTATTGAAGCATACAAAGAAGATATCATTGTTTTAAGTGGAAACGTGTATGGTGAAATTTCTAGTAAAATTCTAAATATTGGAGAGAACCAAGCAGAAGAGGCCTTGCTTTGGTGGAAATCAATATTTGGAAGTGACTTCTATTTAGAAATAACAAATCATGGTCAGGAAAACGAAAAGCATGTCAATTCCGTACTTGTCAATTTCTCTAAAAAACACGACGTAAAATTAGTCGCTACAAACGACATATTTTATATAAGTCAAGATGATTCTACACCGCATGACATTTTACTATGTGTAAAAGATGGAGAAAAGTTTGACACTCCAAAAGGGCGCGGACGCGGCTTTAGATATGGATTAGATAATCAAGAGTATTATTTTAAAAGCACTAAAGAAATGGTCGCTCTTTTCAAAGATCTACCAGAAGCCATATTAAATATTCAAGAAGTTATTGATAAAGTAGAGCCTTATCCTTTGGCACGTGGCGTATTATTACCCAAATTCGATATTCCAGAACAATTTATTCAAGAAGAAGATGCGGTAGATGGTGGAGTTCGGGGAGAAAACGCCTATCTAAGACATTTAACCTATGAAGGTGCAAAAAAGCGTTATGGAGCTGTCTTGGATGAGTCAACCATTGAACGATTAGATTTTGAGCTATCTATTATCGAAATGACCGGATATCCTGGTTACTTTTTAATTGTATGGGATTTAATTCTTGAAGCAAGACTCATGGGAGTATCCGTTGGCCCTGGTCGTGGTTCTGCTGCAGGATCTGTAGTAGCCTATTGTCTGTGGATTACCAATATTGACCCAATAAAGTACGATTTGCTTTTTGAGCGTTTTTTAAATCCAGATCGTGTATCATTACCCGATATTGATATTGATTTTGATGATGAAGGTAGACAACGAGTTATTGACTTTGTGATTAATAAATATGGGGCAAGTAACGTTGCTCAAATTATTACTTATGGCACCATGGCGGCTAAATCCTCGATTCGAGATACGGCACGTGTACTTGACTTACCCTTGTTTGAAGCAGACAGAATTGCAAAATTAATTCCGAATACAAAACTGAATTATATTTTTGGTGAGGATAAAAAGAGTAAATCTAAAATTGCAGAATTACGATCTGAAGACAAAGATAAAATTGGAGAATTACTAACAATTGCAGAAGGGACAGATCTTGCTGCCAAAACTATTCATCAGGCGTTAGCACTTGAAGGGTCGGTTAGAAATACAGGTACACATGCCTGTGGTGTAATTATAACTCCAGAAGATATCACCAATTTAGTACCGGTTTCTACGGCTAAAGATTCCGACATGTATGTAACCCAATTTGACAACAATGTTGTTGAAAGTGCGGGATTACTAAAAATGGATTTCTTAGGACTGAAAACTTTGTCTTTAATAAAAGACACGGTAAAAATTGTAAAAGCCAAACACAATATTGAATTGATTCCTGATGACTTTCCTTTGGATGATAAAAAAACCTATGAGCTTTTCCAAAAAGGTGAAACTATAGGGATTTTTCAATATGAATCACCCGGAATGCAAAAACACATGAAGGATTTAAAGCCTACTGTTTTTGCGGATTTAATTGCCATGAATGCGCTGTATAGACCGGGACCAATGGAATACATTCCACTCTTTATTAATCGTAAACACGGTCACGAAGAAATTATTTACGATTTACCAGATATGGAAGAATACCTTAAGGAAACTTATGGTATTACAGTATATCAGGAGCAAGTGATGCTACTTTCTCAAAAGCTAGCCGGATTTACAAAAGGTGAAGCCGACATGTTGAGAAAGGCAATGGGTAAAAAAATATTTGCTTTACTAGAGAAGTTAAAGCCTAAATTTATGGATGGCGGAAAGAATAATGGCCATCCAGAGGAAGTTCTCGAAAAAGTTTGGAAAGACTGGGAAGCCTTTGCTGCTTATGCATTTAATAAATCTCACTCTACGTGTTATGCTTATATTGCTTATCAAACGGCTTATTTAAAGGCCCATTACCCTGCTGAATATATGGCTGCAGTTCTTTCAAATAATATGAGCGATATTAAGCAAGTCTCTTTCTTTATGGAAGAATGTAAACGGGCAAATATTCCAGTATTGGGACCCGACGTAAATGAGTCGTATTATAAATTTTCAGTTAACAATGAAGGGGCTGTTCGTTTTGGAATGGGAGCAATTAAAGGAGTTGGAGAGGGCGCTGTGGCTTCTATAATAAATGAACGTAAAGAGAATGGCCATTTTAAATCTATTTTTGATTTAGCCAAAAGAATTGATCTAAGAGCGGCTAATAAAAGAACTTTTGAAGGAATGGTTTTTGCTGGAGGATTTGATAGTTTTCAGTCGCATAGAGCCCAATATTTTGCAATGGATGAAAAAGGACAAACCTTTTTAGAAAGAACTATAAAGTATGGCTCTAAATATCAGGAAAATAAAAATTCATCACAAGTATCTCTGTTCGGAGGTACTTCTGAGGTACAATTTGACGAACCTCTAATTCCGAGTTGTGAAGAATGGGGGATGATGGAAAAACTTTCAAGAGAGAAAGAAGTGGTTGGAATTTATATTTCAGGACACCCACTAGATGACTTCAAAACAGAATTAAAATGCTTTTGTAATGCTAGTCTGGCTGACTTTGAAGATACTAAAAAGTTGCTCAATAAAGATTTAGCCATCGGAGGAATTATAACCACCGTAGAACATAGAATTTCAAAGACAGGCAAAGGTTGGGCTTCGTTTTTTATTGAGGATTTTAAAACCTCTCATGAGTTTAGATTATTTGGAGAAGACTATTTAAAATTCAAACATTTTTTAGTTCCCAATTCGTTCTTATTTTTTAGAATATCAGGAAGAAAAAACTATTACAACGAAGATATCCGCCTTCAGTTTACAGAAATATTATTACTCCATGACATCATGGAGAAGATGTCTAAAAGACTTACTATCAAAATTGTGTTAGAAGAAGTTAATTCCAAAAAATTAAATACAATTACAAATATTTTAGAGAGTTACAAAGGCTCTAAACCTCTTGAATTTACAATTTTCGATATAAAGGAAAAAGTTCAATTAAACATGCCAAGCCGTTCGAGAAAAATAAATATCACCAATGAGCTTCTTGCTACGCTCGAAAAAGAAGAATTGAGTTTTACATTGAATTAGTTTTATTTTCGCGCACATGAGAAAATAATATTTACTTATTTTCTCATTGTTATATCTTTCTCTTTTCTCTCAAAAAGAAAAAAACCCGACTTCTGAATACTATTTTCTGATAGAATATGTTTACGGCAATATACTAAAATTCCAAAAAAATTAAAACTCTTGGGAGTGGACTACATCTGCTTTTTATTCTTTCTTATCTATTCATACTATAACTGAGTATTCTAGGGCTCACACTCATTTTTAAGTAGTCAATTCTCTAAATAAACTTTCGAGATTTTTATTAACAGTATTTAATTGAAGTATTTTCAATCCTTGATTTTGAGCAAAATCAAAAACCTCTGGTCTCATATCTACCTTAGTATCAAAAGTTAATTTCCAAGTAAAATCAAACGTATTTATAGCAGACTTTAAATTTGGCAATCGCCGCACAAACTGCTCTTCAATTCGCAAATCAAACTCCACTTCAATAACTTGATTCGTGTTTTTTTTCAATTCTACTAAAGACGTATCTGCTACAATACTCCCATTATTAATTAAAATTACACGGTCACAAATGGCTTCAACCTCTTGCATAATATGTGTAGAAAACAAAATAGTTTTATCTAATGCTACTTCCTTAATTAAATTTCTGATTTCAATCAATTGATTAGGATCTAACCCTGACGTAGGCTCATCTAAAATAAGAACCTCTGGATTATGTAACATGGCAGAAGCCAATCCTACGCGCTGCTGAAACCCTTTCGATAGTTCCTTTATTTTTTTATGTAATTCTGACGTCAGGCTAACTTTACCAATGATCTCAGCAACTTTATTCTTATCAACGCTATGAACTTCCGCACAAAAATTCAAATACTCTTTAACATACATTTCCAAATACAAAGGATTGTGTTCAGGTAGATACCCAATCATTTTCTTTGTTGTATTAGAATTGTCTAATACAGAAACATCGTTCACCAACACTTCTCCACCATCTGGTTTTATATACCCATTAATAATTTTCATTGTAGTAGATTTTCCTGCACCATTAGGCCCTAAAAATCCAACAATCTCTCCTTTTTCAATCGTAAAATTGATTTCCTTTAAAGCCTTTTGAGTTCCGTATGTTTTACTAATATTTTGTACCGAAATTGACATAAATGCAAATATAAAGTTTCTAAATTGATAACGTTGTATTAATCCAATTGGTATTTTCAAGGCCAAATATAACTATCGGCCGAATTTAGAAATTGGTGATGGGTTTTTATTTTTTTTTTAAGACCTTTGCAACAATAAAATAACTAAATCGTTTAGCTAGTAGAGTCATGTTTTTTTAAATAGCCTTACATAAAACATTTTTAAAAATGAGTTGTTTACGCTTACTGTGTGCTGTTTTTTTTCCACCGCTCTCTGTTTTTGACAAAAGTTGTGGATCTATCATTATTGTTTTTTCACTAACACGCTGTGGATGGGTTCCTAAAGGAATTGCTGCTTTGGTTATTTTAAATAATCCAAATAAGTAATGCGTAAAATTATTTTTCAAGATTTAGGCCTAATCGCTTACCAAGAAAGTTGGAACTATCAAACGAAGTTATTGGAAGAAACAATCCAAGTAAAGTTTGATAACCGTAAAAACGGATCCAAAAATGCTACCAAGAATCACTTTTTATTTGTAGAACACCTTCCCGTTTATACACTTGGCAAAAGTGGTGACTTTGATAACTTATTGCTAAATAAAAAGCAATTAGAAGAAAAAAGCATTGCTTTTTACAAAATCAATCGTGGTGGAGATATTACTTTTCATGGCCCTGGACAAATTGTGGGCTACCCTATTCTTGATTTAGAGAGTTTCTTCACAGATATTCATAAATATCTTCGATTTTTGGAAGAAGTCATTATTCTTACCATTGCTGAATATGGGTTGGTTGGTAAACGAAGTAAAGGTGAAACGGGCGTTTGGCTGGATGCAGGAACACCGTTTGCTCGAAAAATTTGTGCTTTTGGTGTGAGAGCATCAAGATGGGTAACGATGCACGGACTTGCGTTAAACGTGAATGTAAACCTTGGCTATTTTGATCATATTATTCCATGTGGGATTCGCGGAAAAGCAGTCACCTCTATGCAAGCAGAATTAGGTGAAGAAATTCCGTTAGAGAAGGTTAAAGAAAAAATAAAAAAACACTTCTGTAAATTGTTTGATGCGGAAATTGTAAATAGCTAACTACGATTAAAACCCCTAAAACAACCAATTGCTTCATCGTTTACTCGAACTCCGCTCATCAACCAACTCCATCGAAACAACTTTTTTCATTTAATAATCTAACTTTCTTCGTTAAAATACACTTTATAGAACTGCATTTTCTTTTCCTCATCATATCCCTTTTCTACATATTCCGAAGCGGCATCTGGAGCATCAACATCCAATTTAATTTGAATATTGGTATCCAACTTAATTTCTGTTTTAATCTTAGACCGTTGTTTCTTTAAAACAATTGGTGACACCGAAAAATCATTCCGAATTAAAACATCATTCAACGTTTCGTACTGCTTTTTGTAGTCTTCAAACATTTCTTTTTTAGAATCATCTTCTTCAAATAACTCCTTTTTAAAATCATGAATATTTATATTTTCATTTTCTTTAAAGAAGTCTACTGTATGCGCCAAAAACTTACTCTTTTCTTGTATGCCAAAATCCTCTTTAATAACCTCTTCAGAAAAATCCTTACACATTTCTATATAATTTTGTGTATGCTGATTACTGTCATCTGCAAACTTTATATTTAAGAAGTTTTTAATCCAATATTGCGCATCGTAATTATTGTTATCCACACTCAAAATAACCTTTCCTTCATCATCAGAATAATTCACAATCAAACATCCTTTATCTAGTTTCTTAGTACTAATGCCTTTCTGAACAAAAACATCAAAATTATTATCTTCTAAATATGTTTGAAAAAAATCTATTTTATTTTCAATTTTAAAAATCCCCAAGGCACTAGTTATAATCTCATTATATTCAACATCTTCGAACAAAGCAATAATAACATCACCTGTTTTTATTTGTGCTGAATTTGATTGCTCAAATAAATGATTTACAATGTTTTTTGACACCTCAATAAAAGAATCTCCATCTTTAAATACCTCTGCCGCATAATTATTAATTTCGTTCAAATCAATATTGGCATGATGGTTAAAACGGTAACCTTCTGAAATATTTCCAAATGGCTTTAAAAGAAAAGGGAGCATTAAATCATAACTTTCTTGGTCAAACGTTAGAGCTGACTCAGAAAACACATTGGTAGCACTGTTAAACTTATTTCCTACCTTATGAATAATAAATTTTGAAATGGTTGTTCTACTTCTTTTAATCATCTTTTAGAATTTTGGAGAAGCAAATGTAGTTATTTATATATCTAACTTCAACTGTTCTGGCAACAAACGAAATGATTTTCTATGATGCTTTGTAATCCCAAATTCTCGGATTGCATTTCGATGCTCTTTCGTTGGGTACCCTTTATTCTTCTTCCAGTTATACTCAGGAAAATTATCATTAATTTTTATCATATATTCATCTCTGTACGTTTTTGCTAATACAGATGCTGCTGCTATACTCATAAATTTGGCATCACCTTTTACAATAGTTTTATGCAGAATATCCTTATAAGGATTGAATTTATTTCCATCAACGATGATAAATTCTGGAACAGTCTCTAATTGATCAATCGATTGATGCATCGCCAAAATAGAAGCTTGTAAAATATTAATCTCGTCAATTTTTTCTTGAAACACATAAGAAACAGCATATGCTATTGCATGTTCCTCTATATAAGGTCGCAATATTTGACGTTGTTTTTCAGACAACTGCTTGGAATCATTCAATAAAGGGTGAAAAAAAATATTTGGCAAAATAACGGCTGCAGCGAATACTGGTCCAGATAAGCATCCTCTTCCGGCTTCGTCTGTACCTACTTCTAACAATTTTTCTTGATATTTTAACGCAAGCATTTCCTCTGATTTTAAAGGCTAAATTTACGTTTTTTTATGGGACACTTTGTGCCCATTATTTTCGTTTAAAAACTTTACCTTTGCCTGATTAAATAAAATTATGAGAAACATATTTATAATTGTATTGCTCTTTATTTCTGGTAGTAAATTATTTTCTCAAGTGAATAATGGTTCTTCCTATGAAAATGCGACTTTACCTTCAAATTACTTTGGTAATCTTAGCCCAGAAGCATATCAAGATTCTATACAAAAATTAAATAGTAGGTCCATTACTGTAGAAATAGAAGGCGATACACATTGGACAGATTATAAAGTTATTTCTCACAAGTATGATACAACCTATATTGATACCACCCTAACAATTAAAAAGCACTATACCTTTAATTTCATGCGTAAAGACGATTTTGAATTGATGCCGTTTCACAATCAAGGACAAACTGCCAATAATTTGGGGTATGACTTCAATAAAACCTCCAATTTACCTGAAATGGGAATGAGTGCTAAATATCTAAATTATAAAGAAATTGAAGATATTACCTACTACAGAGTACCTACACCCACTACAGAAATAATGTACAGAACTGGTCTCGAACAGGGTCAAGTCTTAGATGCTTTGCTTACCATGAATGTTTCACCTCAACTAAATTTTTCTGTTGCTTATAAGGGACTTCGATCATTGGGGAAATATAGAAGAACCCTCGCGAGCAATGGAAATTTTAGAACTACTTTTAATTACCGCTCAGAAAATAACCGCTACTATGCAAGAGGGCATATGGCTAGTCACAAATTCATGAATGAAGAGAGTGGTGGTCTTACTAAATTGTCTAATGAAAATTTTCAAATTGGAGACCCTGAATATATAGACAGAGGAAGGTTGGATGTCAATTTAACCGATGCTCAAAATACACTTGAATCAAAACGGTATTATTTGGAACACAACTATAAAGTGTTAGAAGAAAAAGACACTACAAAGACCAATCTTTCAAATTTAACTATAGGACACAAATATGCATACAAGTCAAAACACTATCGCTTTTCCATGACACAAATAGACACTATTGGTGATGCTTTTCAATCTGACATTTATGACCATACCGGATTAAAGACTATGGACAATCAAGTGTATGTTGAGGTTAATTCACCCATAGTTTTAGGTAAATTAAGAGCGAAAGGAAATTATTATAAGTACAATCATTATTTCGACGGTATTGTTTATTTAGACGATCAAGTTATTGATCAATCCATGAAAGGAACTGCCCTATCAGCCGGAGCCGAATGGTACGCAAGAATTAAAAATTTTAATCTAGAAGTAGATGTTAGTTCAATATTATCTGGCGATTTGGAAGGGAATACACTTAAAGCAGCGGCTATATTTAACAAAGACAGTATCTTTATAGTTCGAGCCGGAATTTCTACTATTTCAAAATCTCCAGACTTTAATTTCTTACATTTTCAAAGCGGATATCTAAATTATAATTGGCAACCTACTACTTTTAAAAACGAACAAATTAGAAATGCGTCGTTCGATTTAATTTCAGATAAATGGTTTAATGCCTCTGCAAATATTACACAAATAGATAATTTCTCTTATTTTGATGAGTATTCAAAACCACAACAAGCAACTGAAGTAGTTGACTATTTGAAAGTAAAAGTAAACAAGGCTATTACGGTATGGAAACTTACTTTAGATAATACGCTCATGTACCAAAGCGTACTCAAAGGAAACTCTTTTTTGAGCGTACCAGAATTTGTTACTAGAAATTCTTTATACTATTCAAGTTACTTGTTTAAAAACAAGCCTCTATACTTACAAGTAGGGGCCACTTTTAAATATTTTACGCGTTATAATATGAATGCATACAATCCGATATTGTCAGAATTCATATTACAAACCAATGCACAATTTGGTGGATATCCAATAGTTGATATTTTTGCTGATGCCCAAGTACAACGAACCCGAATCTATCTTAAATTTGAAAATATAACTGCTAGTTTCACTGGTAGAGAATATTACAGCGCACCTTTAAATCCATATCGAGATTTTATCATTAGATTTGGTCTTGTTTGGAATTTCTTTCTTTAAAAATATCATATGCAGCAAGAATTCCAAATTCAAGTAGCTCCTAAAATCGCTCAAGACCAAAATCAACTAAAATTATTTATTGCCAAAAGTATAGGATTAAACAATCATGATATCACACATGTATCTATCCTTAAACGATCCATTGATGCACGTCAAAAAAATATCAAGATCAATTTAAAGGTAAACGTTTTTTTAAACGAAGATTTCAAAGAATCACCAATAAACCTTCCAAACTATAGTGATGTTAGCAATGCAGAAGGAGTAATCGTCATTGGGGCGGGACCTGCAGGACTTTTCGCTGCACTTAAATTGATAGAAAAAGGATTAAAACCTATTGTTATAGAACGTGGAAAAGACGTAAAAGAGAGACGCCGTGACCTAGCTGCTATTACCAAATTTCATACAGTCGATGAGGATTCTAATTATTGTTTTGGAGAAGGTGGTGCCGGAACTTATTCTGATGGAAAATTATATACCCGATCGAAAAAAAGAGGTGATGTCAATAAAATTTTAAATTTACTCATTTCACATGGCGCTACAAAAGACATTGGTATTGATGCGCATCCGCATATTGGGACAAACAAACTTCCTAAGATTATACAAAACATTAGAGAAACGATTCGTCAATATGGTGGTCAAGTTTTGTTTAACAAACGTGTCACTGATATTACACTTCACAATAATAAAGTTACCGGTATTGTTACACTACAAGGAGATCAAATAAAAGCACAAAAAATTATTCTTGCTACTGGTCATTCCGCTCGAGATATTTTTGAACTTCTTTACAAAAAAGGAATTCTTATTGAAGCTAAACCTTTTGCTTTGGGAGTAAGAGTAGAGCATTCTCAGCAGTTAATCGATCAAATTCAATACCATTGTGATACCAGAGGTGATTTCTTACCTCCTGCTCCTTATAGTATAGTAAAACAAGTAAAACAAAGAGGGGTGTACTCTTTTTGTATGTGTCCTGGTGGCGTAATTGCCCCGTGTGCTACAAGTCCAGGTGAAGTTGTAACAAATGGATGGTCTCCATCAAAAAGAGATCAACCAACATCAAATTCAGGAATTGTTGTTGAATTAAAATTAGAAGACTTTATGCCATTCAAAGAGAAAGGTCCTTTAGCAGGAATGGAATTCCAAAAGCAAATAGAACAACAAGCATGGCGATTGGGTGGAGAATCTCAAAAAGTTCCTGCCCAACGTTTAGTTGATTTCACTCGAGGAATATTATCTAAAAATATTCCGCAAACTTCGTATATGCCGGGGACAACTTCTACAGAATTAGAAGCAATGCTTCCTTCATTTATTCACAATACTTTGCAAGAAGGTTTTAAACAATTCGGAAAATTGATGCCGGGTTATTTAACCAATGAAGCCGTCGTACACGCTCCTGAATCTAGAACTTCGTCTCCAGTTAGAATTCCAAGAGACTTTAAAACATTAGAACACCCACAAATAAAAGGCCTATATCCATGCGGTGAAGGCGCTGGTTATGCAGGCGGCATCATTTCTGCCGCAATTGATGGAGAAAAATGTGCAGAGCAGATTAGTTATTCCCTTAAAAAATAAATCAACAAAAAAGCCTATCATTTCTGATAGGCTTTTAACTTTTTCACATTGTATAAATACTTATAGTACTTTAACATTTACCGCGTTCGTTCCTTTAGGGCCTTCTTTAAGATCAAAACTTACTTTGTCTCCTTCGCTGATCTCATCAACTAAACCGCTGATATGTACAAATGCATCCTTTCCTCCATCATCTGGAGTAATAAATCCAAAACCTTTAGTGTCGTTGAAAAATTTTACTGTTCCGTTACTCATTACTTATATTTTTAATTAAGTTGCAAATGTAGTAATATATCTTTCACTATTATAACTTTTTTTTAATTATTAATCATTCTATATTAAGTAGTTAAAATAAAACTGTCTAAAATTCGATTCCTTCGCTATACTACACTTTACTTAATTGTTTTATTTTAATATTAAATGCTGCAAATAATAAAGTCATAAATGGGCTTAACCAATTAAACATGGCAAAAAAAGCGTAATCAACAACAGGCACGCCGAGTACACTTGATTGATAGGCACCACAGGTATTCCATGGTATTAGTACAGAGGTAACTGTTCCTGCATCCTCTAGAGTTCTACTTAAGTTTTCTGGCGCTAATCCTTTATCTTTGAATGCTTTTGCATACATCTTTCCTGGAACTACAATAGACAAGTACTGATCTGAAGCCGTAAAATTCAAACCTATACACGTAAACACGGTACTTGCAAATAAACCAAATACTGAATCAAATAAATTCAACATAAAACTACTAATCCTAGCTAAAGCGCCTATTGCATCCATTATTCCTCCAAATACCATGGCACATAAAATCAGCCAAATGGTTCCTAACATTTTACTCATTCCTCCTGCTGTAAACAAATCTACTAAAGCATCATTCTCCGTTGAAACTGATACTTCAATAGTTATGGCATCCATAATTCCTTTATAGGCCGCTTTAAATGTTAATTCTTCTACTCCTGCAATTTGCGCAACTACATGTGGCTGAAAAATTAAAGCGAATAATCCACCTAGTAAAGTCCCCACTAATAATGCGATTAATGGAGGTGCCTTTTTCGTTATTAAAAAAATAACCACAATAGGAACTAAGAACACCCATAAATTAACATTAAATACCTTTTTAATATCCAACATCATCGCACTTGTATCTGCTGACCCCGTTAAATCTAGCGTAAATCCAATAATTACAAAAAATAGTAGTGTTACTATAATGGTAGGGACTGTGGTAATCACCATATACCGAATATGAGAAAATAATTCTCCCCCTGCCATCACCGGTGCCAAGTTTGTTGTATCAGACATTGGTGACATTTTATCTCCAAAATAAGCTCCGGACAATATAGCACCAGCTGTCATTCCCAAAGAAATACCTAAAGCCTCTCCGATTCCAATAAGGGCAATCCCAATAGTAGCGGTTGTTGTCCAAGAACTACCGGTTGCAATAGAAATAATAGCACAAATAATAAGGCAAGCTGCTAAAAAGATGGTCGGGTTTAAAATTTGTAGGCCATAATAAATCATAGAAGGAATAATACCACTTATAAGCCATGTTCCCGCCAAAGCTCCAACCATTAACAATATGAGAATAGCATTTGCCGTAGATTTTATATTCTCAGCAACTTCTTCAATCATCACTTTATAGGGAACTTTATTTGCAAACCCAACAATGGCAGCAACTGCTCCTCCTAAAAGCAATACAAATTGATTGCTTCCTTCTAAGGCCTCATCTCCAAAAACAAAGACATTAAAGCCTAGCATGCCAACTAACACAATCACTGGAATCATTGCTTCGAAAATGTTCAATTCCCGATTTCGTATGATCTTTTGATCTTGAATCTTAATCTTCTTGAGGTTATTCGATTTTGACATTGTTACATCTTCGATTTTAAACTTCCAAAATACATCTTTTTCAAGAATTAAAAAAAAGTCCATAACGATTCGCTACGGACTTTCATATAATCAATACTTTCTAGTCTCAAATTATTGAATAGTGTTTAATTCAAAAGACAACTCAAATTCATCATTAATAAATTTATCTTTTAAGTTATCAAAAAATTTCTTATTGTATTCATCATCCGCCGGCATGTCTAAATCTGTAATTGAATTCACATCAAATTTGAAGTTTCCTCCAACCAGATTCCCTTTCTCTAAACTAATTGTACCTTGAGCGATACTAATAAGACCGTTATGTTCTCCACTTGGCTTAAACCCTTCCCAACTCACTTTTGAATTTTGGGTATCTATTAAAATAGTTTCCCTTTCATTCACTTGAGGAACCTCTTTAGTTTTTAGAACTTCTACCTTATTCTTACTTTCTTTTTTACAAGAAACTACCGTAAAAAAAATTGCCAGTACTACTATTATATTTCTCAGATTTTTCAGTTTATTTTTCCAAGTTACAACATTATTCTATTCATATAATCAATTCCCTATTAATTTGGGAGAAAGAAAAAAAGATCTGCAATTAATAGTACAGACCTTGATAAAATAAAAATTTGTTATTTTATTTTGCTGCTTTTACTTCAAACGATATTTCAAATAAATCATCTATAGATTTCTCTTTGATGACATCTACTAATTTTGTGGATTTAAATTGAATTCCAAATTCAGTTCTATCAACCTTAAACGAATCACTCTTTAAAATTGTAGTTGTTCCATTATTTGATAACGTTGCTGGAAAAGTAATATTTTTTGATATTTCTTTTACCGTTAGGTTACCGCTCACACTTAATTTACCTCCATTGTCTGATACATTGGTGATGTCAAAACTAGCCGTTGGAAATTTATCAACTTCAAAGAAATCTGCAGAACTTAAATGTTTAACCAATTTGGCATTGTACTCATTATCTGCTTCCATGTCTTTATCAACAATCGACTTCATATTAATTGTAAATGCACCTCCAACGAGTTTTCCTTCTGTTAAACTTAGAGTTCCTGCTGAAATACCAATAGTTCCAAAATGCTCGCCAGTTGGCTTGTAACCCTTCCAATTTAAAGAAGATGCCGCAATATCGACCTTTAATGATTCTGACTTTGAGGTAGCAACTACCTCTTTTGCTTCTGAAGTTTCTACTTTGTTTTTACTATCAACTTTACATGCAATTGCCATAAAACCTATGGCTACGGTTAAAATTAGTTTTTTCATCTTTAGCTTATTTAATTATTATACTACAAATGTATTGTTATAAATTATATAGTCCTAGAAATATATAAAGTGAATTTTCTTTAACTTCAAACTCGACATAGATAAATTTATCATTTAACTTTGCATAAAAAAATTTAGATTTCAACGACTACACCTTATTCTTTGAGTCCATGAGAATTGTAACCGGACCATCATTTAGCAATGATACCTTCATATCAGCCCCAAAAATACCGGTACCAACTTGCGTACCCAATTCACGCTCAAATTGTAATACAAATTGCTCATATAATGATATTGCTACCTCAGGTTTTGCCGCATTTATATAGGATGGCCTATTTCCTTTTTTAGTGCTTGCTTGTAGTGTAAATTGGCTTACTACAATCACTTCTCCATTTACGCGAAGAACAGAGTCATTCATAACACCGTTTTCGTCATTAAAGATTCTAAGATTTACAATTTTTTTACACAGCCAATCAATATCTTCTTTTGAATCTTCCTCCACAACACCCAGAAGTAGTAACAATCCTTGTTTAATATCACTGACTATTTTTCCTTTCACAGTCACCGAAGCTTCAGAGACTCTTTGAATTACAACTTTCATGTTTTTGTATCTATTGTTTCTTTTAAAAGAAATATATGTTCGCTATTCCTCATTTCTGAAACCATAAAAAACTTAAAAAACTCCCGACTCATAATCCACCCCTCGTATTTAATCGATAATGTTCGTCCTCCTTATTTAACATTTGAAGATAGCTATAATAACGAGATGGTGCAATTTTATCATTTTCTAATGCTTTTTTTACAGCACATTTTGGTTCGTTTTGATGCAAGCAGTTATTAAACTTACAATTCTTTTTTAAAGCGAAAAATTCTGGAAAATAATCTGTTATTTCATGTGGTTCAAAGTCAACGACTCCAAACCCTTTGATACCTGGCGTATCAATAATAAAACCTCCAAAAGAAAGTTCATGCATTTCTGCAAAAGTAGTTGTGTGCTGCCCTTGTCTATGTTGTGAAGATATCTCTGCAGTTTTTATATTTAAACCCTGCTCAATAGCATTAATTAAGGTGCTTTTTCCAACACCTGAATGTCCAGAAAACATAGTCACTTTATCTTGCATTAACTCTTGAACTAAATCAATATTAAATTTTTCTAATGCTGAAATTTCTATACACATATATCCAATATCCGAATATATTTGTATTAATTCTTCTACCATCTCCATTTGTTTGTCTTCATAAGAATCAACTTTATTAAACAGCAATACAGCCGGCACATTATATGCCTCAGCAGTCGCTAAAAATCGATCAATAAAGCCTGGAAATGTTGGTGGATTATCTATGGTAACAACAATAAAAGCAACATCAATATTTGCCGCAATAATATGTGTTTGTTTGGAAAGGTTCACGGACTTACGTACAATGTAATTTTTTCGATCATGAATATGATTAATTACGCCGGTTTCCTCAGACTCTTCTAGCGCGAAATCAACATGATCTCCAACAGAAATGGGGTTAGTACTCTTAATTTTATCCATTCGAAACTTACCTCGAATTCTACATTCATATCGATCTCCGTTATCGGTTCTTACGCAGTACCAACTACCTGTAGATTTTGTAACAAGTCCTGTCATAAATTGAATATCCAAAAAAAATTAGTGCACCACAAATTAACAAATTTCAATTAAACGAATGGCAACTTTCTTTAACAATAAAAAAAGACCCGCAAAGCGAGTCTTTTTCTAAGATTAAAATCTATTTAACTTTTCAATACCTTTTCTTGATGATTGATTGATTCTTGATGAATTGCTTTAAACATTCTTAAAATAAACTCTTCACTCAACCCATTTTGTTCACCTTCTAAAATCATTTTTCCTAGAATTTCATTCCAACGAGAAGATTGCAGAACAGCAATGTTTCCGTCTTTTTTCAAACTCCCTATTGAATCAGAAATTTTCATTCTTTTTCCTAGTTTCTCAATTAAATTGTTATCAATAACATCTATTTGAGCTCTTAAAGTATTCAAACTAGTATTATACTCAACCTCTTCACTACTTTCTTTTCTAATTTTCAAATCTTTCATGATTTGAATCAAAGCAGCAGGAGTTACTTGCTGTGCAGCATCACTCCATGCATTATCTGGATCATAATGACTTTCAATCATTAAACCATCAAAGTTTAAATCCAAAGCAGTTTGAGAAACATCTAAAATCATATCTCGCTTTCCTGTAATATGAGATGGATCATTGATCAATGGTAAATCAGGAAATTTATCTTGAAATTCAATGGCTAATTGCCATTCTGGAATGTTACGATACTTTGTCTTCTCATAGGTTGAAAATCCTCTGTGTATCGCTCCTAAATTCTTGATTCCTGAAGTATATAATCTTTCAATCCCACCTAACCATAAAGATAAATCTGGGTTAATTGGGTTTTTAACTAACACAATCTTATCAGTACCTTCCAAAGCATCTGCAATTTCTTGCATAATAAAAGGACTCACGGTTGAACGCGCACCAATCCATAATAAATCGATATCGTGCTCTAAAGCCAACTTTACGTGAGCAGCATTCGCAACTTCTGTAGCCGTTTTCATTCCTGTTTCAGCCTTTACTTTTTGCAACCACTTTAATCCAAGCGCCCCTACTCCTTCAAAGTTTCCTGGTCTTGTTCTTGGTTTCCAAATTCCTGCACGAAAATAATTCACATCTGTGTCTTTTAATTCGTGTGCAATTCTTAATACTTGCTCCTCGGTTTCAGCACTACATGGCCCTGCTATGACTAGTGGATGATCCAAGTTCAATTCATCCAACCATGTTCTCATTTCTTTTGTGTTTTCCATTTTTCTTGTTTTACTTGTTTTACTTGTTTATTGTATCTGCTAACAGCAATTATTTAACTGTTCTCAAATTTTTCTTTCTATATTTAATTATTTATTGTTTCTTTTTTATTCCGTTTAAAATATCTCTTAGGTGATTGGTGTTTTCCATCACCTTAAAAATTTCTTCTTTATTTTCTTCTTCTAGCAATCCTTTAAATTCAATTAAGTTTTTAATATACTTATCTAATGAATTTAAAACATTCTTCCTGTTCTCTGAAAAAATAGGCGTCCATGTACTTGGAGAACTTTTTGCTAAACGTACTGTAGATTCAAAACCACTACCTGCCATATCAAAAATATTTTGTTCGTCTTTTTCAATTTCTAACACCGTTTTACCCAACATAAATGAACTCACATGCGAAAGATGCGACACATAGGCAATATGTCTATCATGCGCTGCTGAATTCATATACTTTAACTCCATTCCTAACTTTTCAAAAATCAAAAATGCCTTTTCAGCCAATACTTGATTTGTTTTATCAACATCACACAAAATATTTATTTTCTTCCGAAACAAATTTCTTATGGCCGCATTTGGCCCTGAAAACTCCGTACCCGCAATTGGATGTGCCGCTAAAAAATTTGTCCGCTTTGGATGCTTATCAACGACTTTACAAATTTCTTCTTTAACGGATCCCACATCAAATACCAAGGTGTCTTCAGAAACTATATCCAATACTTGCATGAGAATCGAAGAAACAGTATCAACGGGTGTTGCCACAATTACCACATCAACATTTGTTAAACTTTCCAATGGAATAATTTCATCAACAATTCCTAATTCTAAGGCTCTGTGAGCGTTTGTAGTATTTCCATCAATACCCAATAGAGTGCAACCAAAAGCCTCTTTAATATCTAAAGCTAATGATCCTCCTATGAGTCCTAATCCTATTACGGCAACCTTTTCCATCCTACAATCTGTTCAATGCTTCTGTTAATTCATTCTCATTTACACATAACGAGAAACGAATAAACCCTTCTCCATTCGAACCGAAAATAGTTCCTGGTGTAATAAAAATATCTTTATTATATAACAAATCATCTACACATTCTTCTGTAGAGATATTGGCCGGTAACTTAGCCCAAACAAACATCCCCACACTTTCTTTATCATAAGTACAATTCAATTTATCCAAAATCTTCCATACTATTTTTCTACGCAATTTATAAATAGTATTAATTTGAACGTACCATTCATTTGACAAATTTAAAGCGGCAATGGCACCTTGTTGAATTCCAAAGAACATCCCAGAGTCCATATTACTTTTTACTTGTAAAACTGTTTTTATTAATTCAGGATTCCCCAATAACATTCCTACACGCCAACCTGCCATATTGAATGTTTTACTCAAAGAATTTAATTCTAAAGCAACTTCTTTTGCTCCTTCTATTTCTAAAATACTTAAAGGAGTGTCATTTAATATAAAACTATAGGGGTTGTCGTTTACCAACAAAATTTGATGCTTCTTCGCAAAAGCCACAAACTTTTCATACAATGCTTTAGTTGCTGGAGCGCCTGTTGGCATATGAGGGTAATTTAACCACATCAATTTAACTCTAGACAGATCTTGTTGCTCTAAAGTGTCAAAATCTGGTTCCCAATTATTCGCATGAGTCAAGTCGTAAAATATAGGCTCCGCTCCTACTAAATTCGAAACAGAAGTGTATGTAGGATACCCAGGATTTGGAATTAATACCGCATCGCCTTCATTTAAAAAAGCCATAGATATATGCATAATCCCTTCTTTTGATCCCATTAAAGGCAAAATATCTGTATTTGCATCTAATACAACTCTATAACTTTTCTTATAAAAATCTCGAATAGATTCTCTCAATTTAGGCAAACCTTGATAACTCTGATACCCATGTGCTTTCACATGTAACAAAGAATCTTGAATAGCATCAAGTACTCGCTGAGATGGCGCTAAATCCGGATTTCCAATAGCAATATTAATGATTGGTTTCCCTTCATTTACAAGCCCAGCAACCTCTCTCAACTTTGTTGAGAAATAGTATTCTGTGACGTTCTGTAATCTTTTTGCCTTCGGTATCATTATCTTTTACTTCTGGTATATTCTCCTAATATTTTTAGCGTTGTTACTTTCGTCTCTAAACTCTTTAAACTCGCTTTATAATCCTTATAATCCTTAAAAATTAAATCTGCAAAAAAAGCATATCTCCATGGTTCATCAATTACTGGCATCGATTGAATCTTCGATAAGTTTACATCGTACTTTCCAAAATCTGCTAATACTTCTGCCAAACTTCCAACCTCATGAGAGGTTGTAAAACGAATAGAAGCTTTATTTGCTTCCTCATTCTTATTTTCTTCTTTCTGATCTAAAATAAAAAACCGCGTTGCATTGTTTTTTATAGTCTGAATTTCTGCTGCGATAATTTCAAGATCATAAATCTCTGCCGCTAATGAACTCGCAATAGCTCCAACTCCGTTCAATTGCTTATCGTGAATTCTCTTTGCTACTTCTGCTGTATCTCTATCTTCAATCAACTTGATATGTGGATAGTTTTCAAAAAAATCAGCACATTGTAAAATAGCCATCGGATGAGAATACACTTCTTTTATATCTTCAATTTTCTGACCTTTTAGCGCCATTAAATTCTGATGAATCGACAAATGATATTCTCCAATAATTTCTAAATGATATTTATCAATCAAAGCATAGTTAGGTAATATAGAACCTGCAATAGAATTCTCAATAGCCATTACCAAGGCATCTACCTTCTCTGACTGCAGCAATTTCGGCATTTCAGAAAAAGTCATGCATTCTGTCAAATCAATGTCTTTAGAGAAATAGTTCTCTGCAACAATGTGATGGAACGATCCTTTTATTCCTTGTATGGCAACTTTCATTTTCATTTAAATCAAAAAAAAGTCTCGAGTTTAATTTCGAGACTTTCATATTTTTAAATTTTATATTCAAACACACGGTCTCTATTTCTCGCTAAAGAAATAAAAAAAGAAATAATTAAAAAACCAAGTGTATTGTAATTTCATTATTTTTATTTGAGCAGCAAATTTACAAATAAAAACCAAATATCCAACACTTTACAAAAAAAAATGACGAATAAAAAAACTACCATTAAATATAATGTTTTAACAATTAAAACGCTGATTAACAAATAATTGCGTTCCTTCTTATTTTTGAACCGAAAATTTAAATAGCGTCTTTTGCTCGAAACGCTCTCCAGGCCGTACAATAGTAATAGGAAAATGTTTTTGATTTACCGCATCGGGATAATGTTGTGTTTCTAATGCTATCCCAGAATATGGGCCAAATTTAGTCTCCCCATCAACCTCTAATTCCGGGTTATAGTAACCCGTATACACTTGCATCCCTACCTGTGTAGTGAAAACTTCCAGTATTCTACCAGAAGTATCTTCACTCAATTCCGCAGCTTTAACGAACGCACCATTTAAATTATTTAAAGAATAATTATTATCATAACCTCTTTCTATCAAATGAAAATCACGTCCAATTTTTTTCTTAGTTCTAAAGTCCCACGGTGTATCAACTACCTGTAACATTTTACCTGTTGGAATATGGGCTTCGCTTGTTTCTGTTATTTCAGAACTATTAACTTGTAATTGATGATTCAACACCGTTGTTTCATCTCCCAAATTAAAATAAGCATGCTGCGTCATATTCACAGGTGTTGCCTTATCTGTTTCGGCATAATATTTTACGAAAAATTCATTTTTATCGGTAAGTGAATATACTATCTTCACTGATAAATTCCCTGGATATCCCTCTTCTCCATCTTTACTAAGATAGTTTAATTCCACCCCCACTACTTTCTCTTTTTGAAACGTAGAGGCTTCCCAAATCTTTCTATCAAAACCAATATTACCTCCGTGTAAATGATCTACTCCAGCATTTTTAGGTAAGTTATAAGTTGTTCCCTCAACCGTTATTTCACCGTTTGATACTCTGTTCCCAACACGACCAATTAAGGCTCCAAAATACGGATATGAATTCAAATAATCTGGAGCTAAATATTCTTCTAAACTATCAAAACCTAGGGTAATATTTTTTACATTACCTGCTCTATCCGGAGTTTCAACAGACGTTATAACACCCCCATAATTTGTCAATTTTACAGTAACTCGATTCTCATTTGAAAGGGTAAATAAATCTACTTCAACGTCATTTACCAATCCGAAAACCTCACTCTTTATATGCATAATTCTTCTTAAAATTTCAAACACACAGGCATAGAAACTGCAATTTCATTTCCTGTAAAATTTAATTCACCCGTTTTTTGATCTACACGAAACACTACTATATTATCACTGTTTTGATTGGCAACTAACAAATAATTATCATCTGGAGATAAGGTGAAGTTGCGAGGCCAATCTCCTCGTACAGATTCATTCCCAATTAAAACTAATGTTCCATCATTGGCAACAGCATACATTGCAATCGAATTGTGCCCTCTGTTAGATGCGTATAGAAACTTTCCGCTCGATGTGATATGAATATCCGCACAATGGCTCTTTTCTTTAAAATCTTCTGGTAAAGTTGAGATTTTCTGAATGCTATTCAAAGAACCATCTTCTTGATTGATAGTTGAAACAATTACAGAATTTGAAATCTCGTTAATCACATATGCTATATCCTTTGAAGGGTGAAAGGTCATATGTCTAGGCCCGTCAGAAACATCTGTTTTCAAGGCAATTTTCTTCTCTCCTATGTCTCCGTTAGCAGCAACCATATAACTTGCAATCTCATCAATTCCTAAATCAACGATGTATAAAAACTTATCTTTATAAAATTTTGAATAATGAGCATGCGGTCCAGCCTGATTTGATAGAGAACTTCCACTACCTTCGTGCTTTCTAAATTGTGGAGAACTTTGTATACTTCCATCAGCATTTCTTTTAAAAACTGCCATATCACCCGATCCATAGTTCGCCACAGATACTAAGTTATTCGCATCATTTAACGCCACATAACAAGAACCTTTTCCAATCGCAGATTCTGTATTTATCAATGCTAGTTTAGATCTGTCAGTATTCCATTTAAACGCTGAAACCTGACCTGTTTCTCCTTCTCCTACAGCGTATACATATTGTCTATCTGAACTCATATTTAAATATGAAGGGCTCACCGTTTCGGCAACTAAACCTTCACTTTTTAGAGAACCATCTTTCGGATTAAAGGCTAATTTGTAAATCCCTTTACTCGATTTTTTAGTATAGGTTCCTACCAACAACTCCAATGATTCTTCTTTCGCAGTATCTTTTTCTTTTTCAGTTTTTCCAGGGACGCATCCCACAATAGATAGTACCATCAATGTGAGGCATATATTTTTTAAAGCTAGTTTCATTTTTATTAAAAATTTGTTTAAGGTGCTAAATTTAACAACTTCAATCGAAAAGTATCTTAAATAACCTAACTTTTATTTGTAAATGACTAATATCCAGTCTAAATTTCAAAACAAGTAAACAAAAGAAAGCACACTTTAATAAAAAAGTATGCTTTCTAAACTATCATAAAGATTGCTTCTATTATTTTTTCAAAGAATTAATCCATGCAGCAATTTTTAACGCTTGATCTTTTGGCACATGCGGCATTGGCGCCATCGGCGTTGCATATTCTGGCCAGTTCTTTGGTTGCGGATTGTAAATCAACTCCACAATCTCTTCATTTGTATAATTACGTTTTGCTATAGATTTAAAAGCAGGACCAACAATCCTTTTATCTTTTGAATGACATGCCAAACACGTATTACTAGCCAATAGCGGTTGCACTTCTTTATCCGTCAATACTTTCTTTGCAGTAGTTTTTGCTTTCACCAACGCTTTCTTTTTAGAAACTGGTTTTTTATGAGCACTCGATCTCTTTGTAGACAATTCAGTTGCAGTCAATTTTGCTCCATCAGGAATTGCATTCAATGTATAGTACATAGAACGGTGCAAAATTCCGTTTCCAGATTCTTTTCCTTTTACGCCATGTAAAGCAATTTCATGAACGTAAAACTTGCGTAAATTCTCTACTACCAATCGAACACTCATTCCGTCTTCACTCACCTGAACCCCTCTAAACTTTAAAGGCTCTACATTGGTTTGAGGACTTCCATAAGCGGCGTGGTATTTATAGATATAACTAGAACCTGTGTATGAATCTAAATCTTCAGCCGTTGCTTTATCAACTGGTTTTGTAAATTCAATTTCAAACCCGTCTGGCTTCGCCTTCACTGTTTTCATTTCAAAAGGCACACGACCTGTCCATGTTAAATATTCCAAACCTGAATTGGTAGTTCCTGCAGAACCCCATCCTCTATTGGTTTCTCCAATAAATAAATTTCCAGATTGGTCAAAATCCATACGCATTACACCAGATTGGAATCCTGCTCTAAAATCAAACGCTACTCCTTGGTATTCTCCTTTTACTTTTTCAAGTACTACGCGCATGATCTTACTTTGTCCCATATCACCTATTAAAACTTGTCCGCTAAACGGTCCAAACTTCCCAGCAGTTTCATCAACTTTTACTTCTGAATTTGAAATTCCTAAAATTCCGTGAGGTAAAATTACCGCAGGCAATTGCAATTGAGGAAAGTGCTCCTTCATTTCATATCTAAAATCAGGATCTTCTTCGTTAATTATATTTTGAGGCTTTCTATAACGACCATTCTTTTTTACTTGTCTGATATCAATTTTACTGTAAAACTCTTCTTCTGTAATCTTAATTGGAGAATCCTCATGACCCGCCCATTTTAATCCTGCTGGATGCCCCGTAAAAGCTCCTTTTGGCAAATGCCATAACGCTCCTGAACCAATCCAATCACCTTGATTATCTGTATAAAATAATTCATCATCAATTAAACCGTATCCCGCTGGTGAACGCATTCCTGTTGCCCAAGGCTCCATTTTACCATCCTCAGTAATTTTCATGGTCCATGCTCTCCATGGCACACGACTTTCACCTCTCCACCATTCTTCATTTCCAAAAGCAACGTTTGCCGTTACAAAAAAGGTGTCATCTGGTGCTAAAACTGGCCCAAATGAATATTCGTGATAATGTGCAGAAATAGGCCAGGCATAGACGGTTTGATACTCATCTGCAATTCTATCGCCATCGGTATCAATTAACTTGGTTAACTCCCCTCTTTGTGCTGTGTACAAAGCACCATTTTTATAAGCCAATCCCAAAGGCTCATGCAATCCAGAAGCAAACTTTTTAAACACGGCTTTGTTTCCATTCGCCATGGTTGGATTTTCTATAATCCATACGTCACCTCTTCTTGTCGCGACAGCAACAGTTCCATCAGCAAGCGCTAAGACACCTCCACCTTCAACCTTTACCCCTTCTGGAGTAGGAACGGTTGTTAATCTATAATAATCATCTTCAGTCGGTACTTTTTGAGCAAAAGTAACTTGAACTAGCACTATTAAGGCTACGAAAAATAGCGATCTCATGTTCTTTTTAATTGTATAATTTTTCATAACACTTACCAAATTATTTCATATTTAATACTCGTTCCATCTACTGGCAATACCAATTCAGATTCGCCAACAACCTCTCTAATTCTTGGAGTTTGACCCGATAAAACATTGATATAATACTGCTGACCTCCAATTACAAAAGCACCATCTGCTGATTTTTGTATATCACCCGATGCTAATTTCAAATACCAATTCGTTAATCCTATTTTAGAGAAACTCACTTCTTGAATTAAATACGTCTCGGTAGCATCTACAGTCATTTTATTCTCAATAACAACGCCCTTATATTCGTGCTTAAAAATTGGCAAACCGCTATTCTTATCAATGCTATATCCTTTCGCTACGAAATTTGGTGCAGTACCAGTTTCTGGGAACGCACTATTTGGAGTTTCCAATTGCGCAATAGGCTGATTCAAGAATGTCCAGTTTACCATGCCTCTTGCTTTAAATGATCCATTACCTCTATTGTGCCACATAGGTGTCGCATCTACAAAATCTCCTCTCCACATACCAACTAAATTTGCAGCACCCAAGTCGTATACAAAATTCACTCCTTGCGGTGTTCCCACTCCAATAGTGTAAGATAATCTTTTCTCATTACCCTTAAAACTCACAAAACCGCGTAGCAGTCTAGGCTCCGTTTCCGCATCCACAAGAATTGGCGAGGTTGAATTCACTCTAGGAGGATCGGAATCTAATACATGAAACGACTTTGGATTTGTAACAGCACTTTCTATAGTCATCCCTAATCTTGGTGCTCTCCATGCTGCAGACTTAATATTAATCAAAATAAAAGAATGACTTCCTTTTGTTAATTTAATTTCTTCTTGTAGGAGACCTTCACCATCCGGCAAATTGTTTTCAAACAATTTTTTATTTGCAAGAATTAACTTAACGCCACCTGTATAACCAAGACTCACCGTGTAGGTATCTTCTTCTTCAATATTTATTTTTCCAACATACATAATACCGTATTCGTCTTCTTCACCAATACTGTTAACATCTATCTTATTAGCTTGCCCCTGAGCAACTTTATAATGATCGCTGATATCTTTCAGATCTTGAAAATCTCCTTTATACGTTTTATAGGAAAGTGAACTTAACGCTACTGAAGATTCTTTGAGCAACTGATATTTAAAATTCCGTAAGGCAACTGGTCCATGATTTCCTTGAATTAATAAAGGCCCTTTAGCTACTTCATTTTTCTCAATGGGTCCGCCAGTATGCGTTGGAACTTCAACATTACTTAAAACGAGTACTCCATTTAATTCGGCCGTTACAAATTTAGCATTGGCAATTTTTTCACCAGCACTGTTAAAACGAGGTGCTTGAAAATGGATTTTAATTTTCTGCCATAAACCCGGTGCTTTTGCGGCATTGCTCATTGGTGGAATACCTCTAAATATTTTATCCTCAGCAGTTTCCCAATTATTATGAAGACCTCCCATATCTGACATTAGAGCACTTTTCACTTCCCAACTATCTCTCAATTGAAACTCATATCTACCTTGTAAATAGATTCCGGAGTTGGAACCCTTAGGAAGTAATACTTCTATTTCAAATTTAATATCTCCATGCTCCCAATTAGTAACTAAAGCATCTCTTTGTTCTTCACTATTAATATTTAATGCAATTCCAGTTCCCGGAGAGAACTCAACCGCTTTTAAAGGCGCTGGTTCATTTTTCTTTTTTTTCTTTTTTTTCTTTTTAGTATCGTGTTCTTTTGTTGGTTCGTGGTGTACGTCAACTCCTCTATTAACGGTTACATCACCAACAATTTGCCAGTTTCCGGCTTGATCCTTAAAATCGTTTAAATTTTCGAATGAAATTTGCTCTTGTGCGAACAAACCACAACTCAAAAAAAGCAACGATACGAGTAGTCTCTTTTGCATATAATTATCCTTTAATTAAATAAAGAGGCGAAAGTAAGAAAAACGATTGTTTTAATTTTGAAATAATTCGAGTAACTATTTGAATATTTGACTAGTCTTAAATAACCGCTTAAGGTCTTTACAAAAAAAATTTTAAATCTCATAACGTTTTAAGTCACTGAGATTTTTTGTTTTTATAGGTTTTAATATTACTTTGCTGATGCATCTGATTCGGAGTAGTTGTCTTTTCTACCTAGGCAGGAATCTAGTTAAAACTCATATCTCTTTTTTTATTTCTCTTTGTCTTGATATAAAGAGAGAAAGATCAAGACTAAAAATAGTGAAGATCCTATATAATATTCTGATAGTAGCATTCAATATTGCAGTAATTTAAACACACAAATACTAAAAGAGAAAAAAGATAACTATTAGTCTAACAAAAGAAATATTTGTTATGAAAATACAATGACTGAAAGGGTTAGTACTGTTTTAAAAGTTGAGTTCTATCTAGACCACATCTTTATGAAAGTAACGTACCCAAAGAGCGCGGCAAAAAGTGCAATAAAGTTAGATTACACCTAACTTTAAACTATAAATTATATACGTTCAAAATAAAAATGAATTCAATTAATAAAATTATAGAAAAATGAAACACTCAACTTATTTGATAGTAACAATTACCACACTTATTCTTATATTCACACTTCAAAATACGAATGAAGTAAGTATTACGTTATTATTTTGGAACATTAAAACATCATTCGCTTTATTGCTTTTTTCTTTATTCTCTATAGTTGTTCTAATTACAATTTTTATTTTATCACCAATAATTATTACTCTTAAATCTACATTAAAAAAAGCCAAAAAATCATTTCTACATGACAAGAAATCAAGCACATATATTCTGATAACGAAGTAGAATAGGAATAATAACTAGCTGAATTATCGTGAAAAATGGATTAACCTCATTGAAAGTAAGGAAAAGAGAACAAGTCTCTATTTACAAAATAACCGTAATTGAACTTACAACAAGAAGTAGAGCCTTTTTTCTCAGACCTATGCAACACCTTTTAATTTATTAAATTCTAGTTCAACTTCAACTGCGATTTTATAGCCCAATGAAGAATGTAATCGTTTTCCATTGTAACAAATTCTATATATTCACATATGGGAATTTTAGTTTATAAAATACTGACAGCCTTTGTTGTACTAATCTAAAGGCTGTCAGGTAATTCAAAAATAAGTAACTTATTTTATAATTTCAGCGTCACTAATCGCTATTACTTCGAGATCAAAAATAAGATCTTTACCCGCTAAAGGATGATTTCCGTCTACAACAATGCTTTCCTCTTTAACTTCAACCACATGCAATTTCATTTCTTGTCCATCCGGAGACTTAGAAGTTAGTCCCATACCAACTTCGGGTTTAATATCTTGAGGAAGTTCAGTATTTTTCACTTCCTGTCTTAAATCATCATTAATTTCTCCATACGCTTCCGCTTTAGCAACCGTAATAGTTTTTTTCTCATTTAATTTCATGTCGATTAATCCTTTCTCAAAACCAGGTATTAATTGTCCTTGTCCTAAAGTAAATTCTAACGGTTCTTTTCCTTCAGAACTGTCAAAAACTTGTCCGTCAGATAACTTCCCTGTGTAATTTACTTTTACCGTGTTGTTCTCTTTAACTTGACTCATACTATAATTTTTAATTTTAAAAAACATTCTTTGCATAATTCTTACGCAGTAAATATTTTAATTTAAACTTATTACAACAATAGCCACCAAAATCAAGCCAAAAAACTAAAAAACTGGAATAAAAGTTTATAAACCTATAAATTAATACATTTAAAATGTAAAAACGGCTCTATAGTTCTTTACTGAGAGCAAAGTGTAACTTTAGAGCCTTATTCAAAATAATCTTATAAAAAAAACTTAATCAGCAAATATGTCAGTTAAAGTAAACAATCGTAAAATATTTGTGTCAATTCCGTAAAAAAATACATAGTTTAGTCTAAACTATATTAAATCTCACTTTAATGAAAGGTATACAAAACTTTAGTAGGATTCCTAGGGCATCTTCTATATGTAATTTATTCTTTGTGGCTGTTTTTTTTTAAATATGCCTCTAATAATTGAAAACATTCCCATTAAACATTGGTCAAAGAAGTATTCATGGATAATTCATTCATTTGTTCATAATCACAAATAGCTTAGCAACGCTTATAGTTGTTTTAACTTTTGCCAATTTTATTTGAATAAATTGCTGTGCTGAAAAGGATTAACAGCGGAAACTTAAGACTCTTGTTTATACAAATACTGAACTAAAGAATAACTATAATAAGCCGTGACTCCCATAACTACTCACGCAACTTTTATTAAAAACTCAACTAATGTCTATTCCACAAATTTCTATATCTTTATTCATAAGAAAATAGTTTAGGAAAGAACTGGCTACTGGCGTTTCAACAACTATCTATGGAATTGAAAAAGGTATTCCGTTTCAACTCCCTATTACTGAAGACCAAAAAGTTGTTTCCCAATATATTAAAGCTGACGATTTGAAATGTAAAGATGTTGATTTATCATATCATATGAGTAAGGTAATGACTGAACAGATAATGGCATAGCATGATCTAAATAAAAAAATTCAAACTGTAGCATTACGTTTTGGTCCAATCAATACAGTTTTTCTTGGTACTAGCGTAAGTATTGATAATGCTACTCAGGCCTTATATCTAGTCGACCCTCAAAAAAGGTTAACTAGACCCGTTGTGCATTATAAATAGTTAAAAAAAGTTATTCATTTGACTATTAAAAGGCGTATATTTAGTTGATAATCAATCGATTAAATATCATGAATAACTTTAGTAAAAATTACGATAAAATTTTAGAAGTCTTAGCCACAATTACAGAAAAGGAACAATTTTTACGTCAAAACAGGAAACCAAAACTAAAAGACATTGAATTAATCGCTATGAATTTAACAGCAGAATATATGGGTATAGACAGTGAGTGTAAGTTGTTTCGGGATATTCCAGAATATTTGTTTGCTAAAATAGAGCGATCAGTTTACAATAAACGGAAGCGAAAATTATTTTTTGCCATTGAATTTATAAGAACTCAACTCTCCAATAAGTTCACGGAGTTTGAAAACTATTATGTTGTAGATAGTATACCTTTGGAGATTGTAAAACTCTCAAGAAGCGGGAGAAGTAAAGTTTGTAAGGAGTACTTTTATTCAGCCCCAAATAGAGGTTATTACGCTAGTCAAAACATGCATTATTATGGCTATAAAATACATGCTGTTTGTTCTATTGATGGCGTGTTTAAAAGTTTTGATATTAGCAAAGCTTCTGTACATGATATTCATTATTTAAAAGACATTAAAAATCAGTTTAATAACTGTGTGATTTTAGGGAACAAAGGATACCTAAGTGCGAACTATCAGTTAGATTTATTTGAGAGTAAACAAATTAAATTAGAAATTCCAATGCGTAAAAATCAACAGAATTACAAAAAACAAACGTACATTTTTAGAATGAAAAGAAAACGAATTGAGACCTTGTTTTCTCAACTTTGTGACCAGTTTAAAATACGGAATAATTATGCGAAAACTTTTGAAGGTTTTAAGACAAGGATTCTCTCAAAACTAACAGCATTAACAATCATTCAATACATTAACAAGTTTGTTTTTAATAGAAATATAAACAATCTAAAAGTCAATATTGTTTAAATGCACAACGGGTTTTAATATATTTCCTTTTGAGTTGGTCTTTTATTTTGAAAGAATATGTTGGAACCGAAAACAGGGTACTAATTACTGATATAAAAGAGGGAAATACATATGCTGATTTTCAAAATCACGTAAAATTATTCTACTTTATAATATTGAACTACCTACTATACTAATTCTACACTATTTTTCTTTATTTTTGAGAGTATCATATATAAATTTCATTATTAACACTAAAAATAACAATTATGAAGAAAATCATTTCGGTAAATCTAATTCTATTAGTCGTATTTGTGGCATCAAGTTTCTCTGTGTCAACAACTTTATTAAACGATAAAAATGTCATTGGCACTTGGGAATATAACATTCCAGAAGCAAGTTATGAATACCAAAACGGAAAACTTATTATTGAGAAAAAAGAAGGGAAGTTAACAGGACACTTCTTATCCGATGCTGAAAATACCACTATTGAAAAAGTATCATTTGAAGAAAATAAACTCTCCTTTATTTACTTTTTCGATACAGAAGGACAAGAAATTGAACTAACTTTTAATCTTACCATAGATAAAGATAAGTTTAGAGGATCTCTTTCAACACCAGAAGGATCTATGTCTATGACGGGCGTTAAAAAAAAATAATTTACTTTTTAAAATCAATTAGTACACGCTAAAAAGAAATCGAGATACTTAAGTTCTTCTTTAATCTTTGCTATATCCTGATTTCTTTTTAGTTTTTTACTTAATTTCAGCACTCCCTCTTATTAATTACCAATATTCTTATGAAAATAATAGCACGCATCGTATTAATACTAGTCCTTCTGATTTCATTTTCTAGGTGTAAAAAACAAGGTACACCACGCGTCGTAATTATTGGAATAGACGGATTAAGTGTAGAAGGGTTTGAAAAGTCAAAACACCCAAATTTAGATCAATTAATTAAAGACGGGGTTCTTTCATTAAATACACGCACCGTTATGCCTTCGGTCACCTTACCCAATTGGACCAGCCATCTAACTTCAGGAGGGCCAGAACAACATGGGGTTACCAGCAACGGATGGAAACTAGACAAACATGGATTTGACCCTATAGAACAGGATAAAGACGGTTATTACCCTTCTATATTCAAAATTTTAAAGGAGCAAGTTCCTTCTGTAAAAACGGGATATTACTACAACTGGGGTAACTTAATAAATTCTATGAACAAAGAATATTTAGACGAATACAGTTTTGAGGAGAACGATAAATACACTTCAAACTATCAAAAATCATATGATTTTATCGTTGAAAACAGAATGAATCCTACGTTGGTTTTTCTTTACTCTGTGCACGTAGATCACGCAGGACACAACTACAAATGGATGTCGCCAGAATACATTGTATCTATTGAAGAAATTGATGTAGAAATTGGTAAATTCATTAAAAAACTGAAAGGAGACAATCTATATGAGTCCACCAATTTTTTATTAATCACAGATCATGGAGGAACAAGAACATCTGGTCATGGTGGATTGA
Source organism: Urechidicola croceus (assembly GCA_905181865.1). Lineage (GTDB taxonomy): Bacteria > Bacteroidota > Bacteroidia > Flavobacteriales > Flavobacteriaceae > Urechidicola > Urechidicola croceus_A. Next base: position 239,947 of record CAJIZG010000004.1, on the reverse strand, counting down.
GCAAAGAAGAAATGGAAGTTCCATGGGCCATTACGGGACCCGGTATTGTAAAAGGAAAAGTGCTTCTTGAACCTAATAGTAATGCTAATACTGCAAGAGTAATTGCCGAAATTTTCGGCTGTAAGGAAATTCCAACATCATGGATTGGGAATATTCCATCGTCAATTTTTGAAAAGTAATCAGTATGAGAATTTTCCTTAAATCATTAAGTAAATATCATAGACAACTACTCTGTACTTTTAGCGTAATTCTTCTTACCTTAAGTGTACGTAGCCAAAATTCTGAAATTCTAGTTGATTTATCCAATTACAGCGGTTCTAATGGTATTCAAATAAGTATTGAAGATAAATTACTGCATGTAACATGGGAAACTGACAATACGACGAATTACACTTCTTTCCGTTTAGAAAAAAATAGTGGTGGAAAAGAAAGACGTCCTCAGTTACCATTAATCAAATCCATTGGCACAACTAATAAAAGTATTGCAACTGAAATATTTAACGATTTACAACCAGAATACGCCCTCTTTCTTGGTGAGAGAGATCTTGACAAGAGAAAAGATAGTTGGCAAATATTTTTTGATTACCCATATCAGAGATCATATTCCGTTCAAAAGGCTTTACTAGATATGGAAAGTGCTACCGTTTCTAGTCATGGAAATCGGACAACCATTTCATTTAATGGCCTAAAGGCAGGAGAGTTTGAAGGAGCACTAAATTTCACCATCTATGCTGGAAGTTCCCTTTTACATATGGAAGCAGTTATATCTACAGAACAAAATGGACGTGCATTTTTGTACCATGCAGGCCTTTCTAATCTATCTGGACAAATTAAAAATGTATGTTGGCAAAATGGAGTAGATGAGTTTATTAGACAACCTTCTAACAAAGAATTTGCGACTCCCAAGAAAACACGATTTAGAACGATTATTGCTGAATCTGATAACGGATCTCTAGCTGTCTTTTCTTCTCCTCATCGATTTCTACCGCCATTAGATGGTGTTGGAAATTATGGTTTTAACTGGTCTGGACAAAATTATCTTGACTTTTTCAATGGATACGGCATAGGCGTCAGACAACCTATTTTTGGAGATCGTAGACAAGTACCTTGGCTTAATGCTGAACCGGGAAGTATTCAAAAACTGGGGCTATTCTTATATATAAGTGACAGAAAAGCAGAAAATACCTTAACTCAAATAAAAAAATTCACGCATAATGATCGTTTTGTAGATATCCCTGGATATAAAAAATTTACAAGTCATTATCATGTGGAACACTCATTGGACTACTTAAAGAAACAAAAAGAACAGCAAACCACTGGGATTCCGAAAGGACTTGAAAACCCCGATTTTGTTCAGTTTTTCAAAAAGATGGGGATTGACATCGTGCATCTTGGAGAGTTTCACAACGGAGCAACGCCCCGCTTAAAAACAGAAAAGAGAATGCAGCAATTACAAATTATGCATCAAGAATGTGAGCGACTTTCAACAAATGACTTTTTATTATTACCTGGTGAAGAACCCAACGTTCAACTTGGAGGACATTGGATGAGTTTTTTTCCAAAACCAGTTAATTGGGTTCTCAATCGGTCGGACGATAAACCTTTTGTGGAAAACACTAAAGAATATGGAAAGGTGTATCACGTAGGAAGCAAGGAAGATATCTTGAAATTATTTAAAAAGGAAAACGGACTCATCTGGGTGGCACATGGCAGGATCAAAGGTTCAACAGGATATCCAGACAACTATAAAAATGAAGCCTTTTTTACATCAGATCGCTATTTAGGAGCGGCTTGGAAAAATATGCCTGCTAATTTATCTGAAGACACGATGGGCTCAAGAATTCTAAATCTTTTAGACGACATGAGTAATTGGAATGCTAAAAAATATGCTCTTGGAGAAGTGGATGTTTTTGATATTCGAAATGATTACGAATTATATGGCGCTATGAATGTTAATTATTTAAAACTAGACGAACTTCCGAAGTTTAAAGATGGTTGGAAACCAGTATTAGATGTCTTAAGTGAGGGAAACTTTATTGTCAGTACAGGTGAAATCCTTCTGAAAAAATATAGTGTTGGCGGACAAGAATGTGGAACTACATTAAAATTAAAAAAAGACAAAAAAGTTGAACTTAAAGCAGCATTGGACTGGACGTTCCCACTAAAACATATAGATATCGTTACTGGTGATGGCAAAAATATTTATCATCAAAAAATTAAATTGAACGACACCAAGGCTTTCGGGAGCAAAGAATTCAAAATAAATATTGATCTTAAAGACCGAACTTGGGTGCGATTCGAAGTATGGGACATTGCCACCAATGGAACTTACACACAACCCATTTGGATTGAGAATTAAGGGTCATAACTCTAAAAAAAAAATGAAGGGATCAAATTAAAAGTAAATCCCTACATTTTTGTCAACATTAATTACTTCTTCGCCACTTTAGCGACTTCTTGTTCAGTAATCATTTTCTTATTCTTATTTCCCCAACTATTAGTAATGTAATTCATAACATCGGCGACCTCATCTTCACTCAATCCTAGTGGGGCCATAAATCCATTATATTTTACACCATTTACGATGATCTCACCTTTGAGACCATATTTTAATGCTTTAATACTCTTGGTCCTGTTTTTAATTAAAAAATCAGATTTAGCCAAAGGTGGGAACTCGCCCTTTACCCCTTCTCCATTCGGCATATGGCAATTTATGCAAAAATCTGCGTAAATTTCACTTCCTCTTTTCTTACTTTCCTCCAACTTCGTATTCTGACTAAAACCAGACATTCCCATCATCAAGACAATATAACTTGCCAATATTATTTTCATGTGTTTTATATTTATTTTTTTAAACGGTCACCTGCTGTTCACTATTAATCATTAACTCACCTTGTTTATTATTTTTAAAGGAGGCGTTGAATCTTCGATTTCCACTGCAGGATATATAGATTTTAGCATGCTCGTTTCATGTAATATGCTATTTATTCGGTATAATTTTTACAATTCCTTCCCCTTCAATAGCAGCATAAATATAGCCATCTGGTCCTTGACGTACATTACGTACTCTACCTAAATCCTTTAATATAATTTCGCGTTTCACTACTTTATTACCTTCAATTACCAAACGCTCTATATATTTAAATTTCAAAGAACCCACCAATAAATTGCCTTTCCAATCTGGATATATATCAGAAGTAACAAAAGTCATTCCACTTGGAGCTATAGAAGGCACCCAATAAAAGAAAGGCTGTTCCATTCCAGAATTAGATGTTTTATCTGTTAAAGAAGTTCCATCGTAATTAACTCCATAACTAATAACAGGCCATCCGAAATTTTTCCCTTTTTGGATTATATTAATTTCATCTCCTCCCTTTGGACCATGTTCATGCTCCCAAATCTCTCCGGTTTTATAATGTTTTACTAAACCTTGTGGATTTCTATGCCCATAACTATAAACGGCGCTTTTCGCCCCCGTTTTTCCAACAAAAGGATTATCTACAGGAATTCTTCCATCCGCATGTAATCTATAAATTTTACCTCCATCTCGCGTAATATCTTGGGGATTCTCATCTCTATTCCCTCTATCTCCAATTGAAAAATATAAGTAGCCATCATTATCAAATTCTATACGTCCGCCAAAATGTTGTCCTTTTTTAGTATTTGGACCTCCCTTGTATAACAATTCATTTTGAGCTAAACTGGCTCCATCTAATTTGGCTCTCATTATCGCTGTGAATCCGCCATCTCCTTTTCCTTTAGAAGAAGCAAATGTGAAATAAATCCAGCCGTTATTCTTATAATCAGGATGTAATTCAAGATCTAGCAAACCACCTTGGCCACGTACATATACTTCCGGAACTCCTTGTATTTCTGTTTTAACTCCATCTTTAAAGTGTATGATTTCACCTGACTTTTCTGTAATTAGCATTCCTCCTTCAGGTAAAAAAACCATTCCCCAAGGGATGTTCAATTCGGTAACAACGTCTTCTACGGTATATGTCACACTTGTTGCATCCTTCGCTTTTACTGACGATTCTATCTGTTGAGCGCATGCGATTAGCGAAGAAAAAATCGCAATGAATAATAAATTAATTCGGTTCATAATATAGGTTGGTATTAATTTGATGATAAAATTACATTAAAACATATAATTCAAGTTAATTCCTGAATAATAATTTACTGGGTATCCCGGATAGTAATATCTCGGTGCATTTCCTCCAAACCCTCTAGCATTAATTAATATCTGAGAAGCATAATGCTCATCAAACACATTATCAACTCCAAAAAATAGATCACACTTCAACACTTTTACAATCGTAAATTGATATCCTACCTTTACATTTGTTAATGCATAACTATCTGTATACAGACTATTTGCATCTGTCATTGGAATCTCTCCTACATATTGAAAATTAACATTCCCGTAAAATCCTTTTTCAGAAAGGAAATCAATACCTGCATTCATTACTTCTGAGGGAACACCTGTTAATTCGTTTCCAGAAAAATCATTATCATCATCTACAAAATCTTTAAAGATAAAGTCATGTAAGGAATAAGAAACATAGGTTGATAAGGAACGTTCACTCGAACATATCCAATCATAACTCGCTAGCAATTCCAATCCGTCATGTTGTGTTTCTCCAGCATTTACACCAATAAATTGATCATCTCCCGTTCTTCTTGCTACTAATAAATTATTAATGGCCATTCTGTAAACTGCACCATTCAATTTCATGCGATTATCCAAAAGTGAGAGACGTGTCCCCAACTCATAATTCCAGCCAGATTCTGGTTTAATATCTGTGTTGATAAGGCCATCAGGCAATAAGGTTTCTGCCAAGGTAGGTGGCGAAAATCCATGACTTACATTCATATAAGCGCTCAAATTATCTGAAAACAAATGAGATAATCCAAATTTAGGCGACACTATCGCATCAAAATCATACGACCCAGATTGATCCGGATTCCCTGCTTCCTCAAAATTATCCTCTAAATCAAATGCTGTTTGATTAAAATTAAGTCCAAATGAAAATGTAGTTCGTTCGCCCCAGGCATATTTCGTTTCTAAAAAAAGAGAGTAGTATGAACGCTCTTCTTCAAAATCAGATAATAACGCTCCTCGCACACTTCCAGTGCCAGAAAGGAAAGCCCCATATAGATTTTCATAAGTTTTAGAATCATAGAAATCTTTGAAAAATTCTACGCCGGCAGTCCAATCCAATTTATTATTAAATAGCGTCGTATTCCCCAACAATCTACTTCGCAATCCTATAGCAGAAGATTGCTCCTCTAAGATGTTGAAAGGTCTAGGCTCATATCCGTTTCTAAAAGTAGTATAAATACTTGTAATCTGCTTTAAATCCGTTTTATATTCATGATCCCAAGAGAGTCCGAAAATACCTCTTTTAGAATCTTCATATCCTTGTGATTTCCCCCAAGTAAATGCGGCCTTTTCAGGATCATTTAAATAATCATCTTCATTGATGGAACTCGGAATAAAGGCTTTTAAATCTACATAACTTCCTAAAAAAGTAAGTGCATCCTTTTCACCTAAATACACATTGGAACTCAACGTCAACGTTTGCCGATCATATTCATTGTTAGCTCTATAACCATCGCTGTGGGTATTACTATACACGGCTTGTAACCCATAATTATCTTCACCATGATTTACCTTAACAATTCCTTTTGACAAACCAAAAGAACCCGCAGTAAAACTAATATTAGCACTCGTTTGATTTAGATATCCATTTGTGGGAATCATGTGAATGGTCCCTCCCAATCCTGCACCATAAATACTCGACGCTCCTTTCTCAATTTCTAAGCGAGAAATTGCACTCAATTCAAAATCTTCAATAGTTGTTTCTCCGTTACCAGTTGTCAAAGGAATATCGCCATAATAGGCTCTTATTTTTGAAGTGCCATACAAATTGCGAGAACCAATACCTCTAATAGTAATCTTATTCGTATTCAGTGCTCCAGATTGCATGTAAATTCCAGGAACTCGATTTAGCACTGGTGCTATATTCACATCGGCTCCTCTATTAATTTCTGAAGTAGTTATAAGATTTATGGCTGATGTAGCCTTACGAATTTTTTGAGGAATTTGGTTCGCGAAAACAATAACCTCCTCCAATTCAGCCGGATTTATTTCCATTTGAACAATCAAATAGTTCTGATTTAAAACCTCAAATTCTATTGTTTTATATCCCTTGCTCTGAAAAATATAAGTTCCTGCTCCAACAATAGAAAACTCGCCAAAGTTATTCGATACCACTTCCTTTTTAGAGGTTGAATTTAAGATGCTAACGTTTTCTAATTCAAGACCACTTTCATTATCAACCACTTTTCCTCTAATGCTATCTTGAGAATAAGCACACATCTCACTTAATACCAAAACAACTAAAACAAACCAAGTACTATTTTTTAAAAGCATATCTCTTTATATCTAAAGGCTTGTGCATGTGTAATTCGGGATTAAAAGTAAGAAACTTTCAAATATGCACAAAGCCAATTCATTTATTCAATATTTCAAATTCTCCATCAATCGTCAAAGACGAATTGGCGGTGTTGCAATAACGCATCTCAGCCCGAAAAACTGCTAAAACCCATATTACTGTCGTCACATGTTATATAGATGTTAAAATCAACTCTCACATACAGAATACATGTTCATCCATTTCACATTCAATTATTTTATGGTCTTTGACCATTTCTCATACTTCGAAATCCGTTCTGTTTTAGAGGTGTCATCAAAAAATCGAGCGCCACTACCGATAATATCCTTATCTCCTAATTCCAATCGAGTTTGTTCAATTGAAGACATCAATTCGCTAACCTTATCAGGATATTGAGCGGCTAGGTTATACTTCTCTTCTTTGTCATTTACCATATTGAACAATTTTACTTCGCCAACTGCATCTATTTTTCTTGCCCACCACCCCATATATTCAGGTCTAGCAGGCCGGGGCAAAACCAACTTCCATTCATTGTCTCTTACTGCCTGAAGATGACTATATGCATAATAATAGAAATACTTGCGTTCGCTTTTGCTTCCTTTTAAAATAACGTCTGAGAAATTCTTTCCATCTATTGTTAAATTTTTTGGTATTTCAGCACCAGAAAGGCTTGAAAACGTTGGTAAGAAGTCCATTGTTGTTAACAATTCGTCACTTTCAATTCCTTCCTTAAGTTGCCCCTTCCATCTCATAATAGTAGGAACGCGTATTCCTCCTTCCCAGGTTTGCATTTTATTTCCTTTTAAAGGGAAAGCACTACCTGCATGGTCTCCAATTACATCTTCTATCCATGGACCATTGTCGGACGTGAAAATAACAAGCGTATTTTCATCTAGGTTCTCTTCTTTCAATACCCTTAGTATTTCACCCATGCTCCAATCCAGTTCTTCAATTACGTCACCATAAAAACCATCTTCTGATTTCCCTCTAAAATTTTTAGACGCACCCAGTGGTACGTGAGGCATGTTATGCGCTACATATAAGAAGAATGGATTGTCTTTATTTTGTTTTATAAAACCCACCGCTTCTTTTGTATGCATTTGGGTTAGTAGTCCCATTTCCTCGACGGTATTTATTGTTTTAACCATGTCTTTGTTACGCAATACCTGACACCTAAAATCAGCCTGTTCAATTAGTTTTGTATAACCGTTAAAAAGGGGTGTACCAAAGAAATAATCGAATCCCTGTTCATTAGGCATTTGACCCTTACCCTCTCCAGCATGCCATTTTCCAATACAAGCTGTTTTATAGCCCTTTGTTTTTAAAACTTCTGCAATTGTAATTTCCTTCGGATGAAGTTTAGTATGTAGACTTTTGGTGTTTTTAGGTTCGCCAATGCGAATAGGATAACTACCTGTTAACAAAGCCGCCCGTGAAGGACCACAAACAGGCTGCGCATAAAAGTTGGTGAATTTTATACCTTCCTCTGCCATCTTATTCAGATGTGGTGTTTTAATATGCTGAGCACCAAAAGGTTCGATATCATTATACCCCAAATCGTCAGTAAAAAAAATGATGTAATTGGGTTTGGTTGACGTTTCTTGATTACCAACTTGTTTAAAGCTGCACCCTATTGAACTAAGTGACACGACGCCAGACAGTAACAAATTAAAGAACGTTCTTATTTTCATATTAGTTTTTATTTTAATGTGCTACAGCTATGATAGAAACCCTTTATTTACACCATAAAAAATGTCATTTTGAATACTCTGAAAATTCTAACAAATCATCTTCATTCAAAATGACATTCAATATTTTAAATGTCCTACTACTTATCTATTATAAATTGGTAATATCCAATCTAAACCAGCGATAAACTGATCTTTCTTTTTCGCATTTTTAAACATAAAAAACAATTGGCTTTTGTCAACCGTTGGCTTTACAGAAATGTTGTGATATTTCTTAATATCCTTAAATCCCAATCCTTTATTACCCAACGTTACCTTACCAATAATATTACCAGTTTTACTTCCCTCTCTAATCTCTAAAACACCTTCATATTGGTATGAGCCGCGATAAAATGCTGCCAGTTTGATCTGCTTTAAATTTTTCAAATCAATAGCATCAAATCTTAAAAAAGTTCCATCTACGACCGCGCCTATAAGTAAATCATCGCCGACCCTCCAATCACCTTTAAGATCTCCACCTAATTGATTGGCATCTTCTACTTCAATTTTTAAGTTTTTGAAGATTATCTGCTCTCTTACAGGAATTGAAGAGTCTGCTTGTCCGGCATTTCCCTTATCCAAGTAAGAAGCCATTAAAACATAAACACCCTCATTATCTTTACCAGCATGCTCTTTAAAACTAAGTGTTCCTTCCAATGGTAATTTATTTTCTACAGTATTTTCATCTTCTTTAAAGGAAAGGATGTATTCTACACTTTTCTTCACATCTTCAATACTTAATTGCGGATGTGCAGACATCATAGATTCTTTACCCCATACTCCAGAGCCACCTTTAATTACTTTTGCTACTAAATAATTGATATCCTTTTTTGAATACTTAGCTGCAATACTTTTATAGCTCGGCCCGTTTACCTTTTCATCTATAGCATGACAGGCCCTACAATCTGAACCGTCTATAACTTGTTTTCCTTCGTCAGCCGTATTTCTTTGATGACCAAGTGTTGCCTTCACCATATCCCTTCCTTGTGGAATATAATTAAACGTAACTTTTACGTCTGAAGCACTTATCTTACCATCGGTTGTACTTCCATCTTGCTCATCAGAAACTACTACCTTGTATTTCGCTTTTTTGCCATCCCAGAAATTAGCGTCGCTAGGATCCATTTCCAATGTAATTACTGGAGGATCATTTCCAACCAAAACTTTAGTGGCTGAAGATGAACTTAAACCCTCGTTGTCTGTTACTTTTAAAACAACATTAAAGGTTCCTGCTTCGTTAAATGTAAATGATGGGTCCATCTCTGTAGACTGAACATCTGATCCCGTAAATGACCACTCATACGTTAATATGTCTTTGTCATAATCTAAAGATTCCTCTCCGGAGAACTGAACCTTGAAAGGTTGTGCTCCAATTGTTTTATCTGCACTTAATTTTGCAATCGGATTTCTGTTCCCCTCCAAATAAGTGATTCTATTTAAACGAGCATCCATGTTTTGTGAATTCCATTTTTGACCATATTCCAATACGTAAAAACTTCCATCAGAGCCAAAAATCATATCCATAGGATGCGAAAATTCTGCTTTCGGCATAAACGCATCTGCTTTTACATAGTCTCCATTTTCATCTAATGTCACCACATAAATCCAATCTCTCATCCATTCGTACAAAATAACTTTATCCTCAAAATAAGATGGGAATGTTTGTTTTGCATTTGGAAAGTCTGACTTATGAAATATAGGGCCTGCCATTGGATTTACTCCACCACTTCCTATCCAAGGAAACTCTTCAGATTTCTTATAAGAAAACCAAAATAATGATTCTTGCGCTGGAGGCAACTTTTGCATTCCAGTGTTGTTTGGTGAATTATTGATGATATTATTCGGATCAAATTTTGCTCCCGATTCTTTCTTCGCAAAATCATAATCGTTATACGCTTGATTATTTCCTCTTGTATAAGGCCATCCCCAATTTCCAGCCCTTCTAGCCTGATTGAATTCTCCCATTCCATGAGGTCCTCTATTAGGATTTGGTTTTCCAGCATCTGGACCTACATCTCCCCAATACAAGTACCCCGTTTTGCTATCGATTGAAAATCGAAATGGATTACGCAATCCCATAGTATAAATTTCTGGTCTTGTTTTTGGAGTTCCCTCTGGAAATAAATTCCCTTTTGGAATAGAATAAGTACCGTCATCTTCTGGCTTAATTCTTAAAATTTTCCCTCTTAAATCATTCGTGTTTCCTGCAGATTTCTGAGAATCCCAAAGAGCTCTTCCTGGACGTTCATCAATAGGTGCATATCCATCAGATTCAAACGGATTTGTATTATCTCCTAAACCAACGAATAAATTTCCATTGGGACCAAACTCTAAAGCTCCACCCGCATGACAACATTTTCTTAAACTAGGTACTTCTACCAATATTTTTTCTGATGCTAAATCTAACGTTTCACCTTTTAAAGTAAATCTTGAAACAGTTTCTATTGATTCTTCTCCTGCTTTTGAATAAAACAAATAAATCCAATTGTTTTCAATGTAATTTGGATCAACAGCCAATCCCAATAATCCATCTTCGTTTCCATAAAACACTTCAAGATTTGCAATTACCTTTGTTTTTGCTTCTTTAAAATCATATAATTTTAATGCTCCTCTACGCTCAACGAATAAAATTCCTTTCCCAGGAAGTTCATCCAATTCCATTGGCTCATTTAAATTGAAATCTAAAATTTCTCTTTTATATCTATCCTCCGCAGGAATTCTTTCTGTTTTTGCTGCAGTATAATTAAGATCTTTTGAACCTAACGCGTATTGAATTCCTCCTAATAAATGATTTAAAAATGTAGGGTTTTTAAACGTTTCATCGGTATGTCCCATTTCTGTATAAAAAGCACGACCGCCATCATAATCATGATACCATGCTATAGGATGATGTTCACCGTTGGTACCTCCCTCGTAACTCGTTTCATCAATTTCAATCAAAACATTCACATCAGGGTTCATATCCTTGAAGTTATACCACTCGTCTTTTTTAATCCAAGTATCTTCTAAACTTTCTGTTGAAGCATGTCCTTTATCTAATATATTTAGTTTCGCATCCTGAACTTTTGGATGACCTAAGAAATAAGCTCCTACTAGTTTATTATACCAAGGCCATTCATATTCTGTATCTGTCGCAGCGTGCACTCCTACAAATCCACCTCCTGCTTGAATATATCTTTCAAAATCTGCTTGTTGAACTCCATCTAAAATATCACCTGTAGTATTCATAAAAATAACGGAAGAATATTGACTCAAAGTCTCTTCCGAAAAGAATGAAGCATCTTCTGTTGCATCTACTTTAAAACCATTTTCAGCACCTAATTTCTCAACAGCCATAATTCCAGCAGCGATCGAACCATGGCGAAAACCACCCGTTTTACTAAAAATCAATACTTTTTCTTCCTTCGTATCACAGGACACTAATACAGTTATAGCCAATAACAGTAGGCTACTCAATTTAAAAATTTGCTTCATTTTTTCTAATTTTATTTTTTCTTCTTTCTGTTCAAACCCCTCCATAAAAAAAAGATTTTCCTGGTTTTTTTAAGGCTTACAATAATACTACTTTTATATATAATAATTTTATATTTTTTACTTAATCCGTTTGCGAACACAATTATTATAAACTTCTCATAATAGGCGGTTTAAAACCAACCTAATATTCATTTACAGTTCTCTTAAATATCAACGTTACTCTTAAAAATAGGATCCAAAATAGTAGAAAGACAGAAACTTAATTTTTATCGCTACTACTTGTTGACCTCTTCAGACTCTTGTGTTTCACTTTTAAAAATAACATACTCATTTACAGGTATTTCTGCGTCTTCCGTTTCTTTATTTCCTTTTTCAATATATGACGCCGACAACACATAATTACCTTTCGATTCCGAATTAAGATGTTCTTTAAATGTAAGTACTCCTTCTAATGGCAATAAATCTTGATCATCATTTTTCATTTGCTTTAAAGACAATATATAGTCAACTGCCTTTGTAACCTCTTCAATACTTAATTGTGGATGTGCAGACATCAAACTTTCACCCCAAATTCAAGAACCTCCTTTTATAACTTTACTCACTAGATAGTGAACATCCAAAGGTGAATATTTCGCAGCAATTTCTTCATAACTCCGGCCATTTATCTTTTCGTTTGAAGCTTGACAGGCCTTACAATCTGAACCATCTATTATTTTTCTACCTTCAGAAATCACAACTCTTTGATGGCCAAATGCATTTACCAAATCTTTACCCTCAGGAATATAAGTCAAAGCTACTTTCACATCCTTTGGATCTATCGTTCCATCCTCTGTATTTCCTTCTTGAACATCTCTAACAATTATTTTATAATTGACTTTTTCACCATCTCGGTAAATACTATCATTTGGTTTCAATTCAAACGCAATTTCCGGAGGATCGTTTCCAACCAATATTTTCGTGGTCGTCGAAGAACTCAATCCCTCCGTATCCGTCACCTTTAAACCGACCGTATACATAACTGCTTTATTGAAAGTGAAAGACGGGTTCTTTTCTGTGGATTGAATTTTTGAACCTATAAATGACCATTTATAACTCAATTCATCCTTATCATAATCTAAAGATTCTTCACCAGAAAACTAAACTTTCAAAGGATGTGTTCCAACAATCTTGTCTGAACCTATTTTTGCAATGGGCGTTCTGTTTCCTTTTAAGTAAGATATCCTATTCAATCGAGCATCTATATTTTGTGATCTCCATTTCGTTCCATACTCTAAAACATATAAATTTCCATCAGAAGCAAAAATCATATCCATGGGTTTTGCAAATTTCGAATTTAGCATAAATTCTTCTGCTTTTACATAGTCACCATTTTCATCTAAAGTCACCATATAAATCCAATTCCTCATCCACTCATACACAAAAAATTTATCTTCAAAATATGGGGGGAATGTTTCCTTTGCATTTGAATAATCAGCACTTTTAAATACAGACCCTGCAATTGGATTTACTCCTCCTTTACCTAACCAAGGAAATTCTTTGGATTCTTTATAAGGGGAACCATATCAACGATTTTTGCACAGGAGGCAACTTCTCTAAGCCCGTATTATTTGGGGAATCATTAATGATATTTTCAGGGCCGAATTTAGTGCCTGATTTTTTCGAATCGAAATTATATTCTTTATAAACTTGATTATTTCCTCTTGTATAAGGCCAACCCCAATTCCCTGCCTTTCTAGCTTGATTAAATTCACCCAAACCTGCTGGACCTCTCAAAGAATCTAGTTTCCCTGCATCTAGTCCAACATCTCCCCAGTACAAATAACCAGTCTCGCTATCAATAGAAAATCGAAATGGGTTACGCAATCCCATGGTGTAAATTTCAGGTTTCGTTTTGGGTGTTCCTACAGGAAAAAGATTGCCGTCTGGAATGGAGTACGTTCCATCTTCTTCTGGTTTAATCCTTAAAATATTCCCTCTTAAATCATTCGTGTTTCCTGATGATTTCTGAGCATCCCAAAGAACTCTTCCCTCACGTTCGTCAATAGGTGCATAACCAGATGATTCAAATGGATTTGTGCTATCGCCAATACCAATAAACAAATTACCATTTGGACCAAACTCTAAAGATCCTCCATGATGACAACAATTTCTGATGGTAGGTATCTCTAACAATATCTTTTCAGAATCAAAATCTAACTTTTCTCCTATTAATTCAAAACGTGATACACGCTCTATCGCTTCATTACCCGGAGCAGAATAAAAAAAGTAAATCCAATTGTTCTTTTCGTAATTTGGATCAACCGCCATTCCTTGTAATCCATCTTCACTCCCAAAATATAAATCAAACTCAGCCAAAACTTTTGCCTTGTTCGTTTTAAAATCGTAAAAATTTAAGATTCTACTTCGTTCTATATACACGATTCTCTTTCCTGGAAGTTCATCCAATTCCATGGGCTCATCCAAATTGAAATCAAGAAATTCTCTTTTAAACCTATCCTCCGCAGGTATTTCTGTTTCGCTGAAAACCAATAATTTTTCATGCTTCCGCTCGCATGACATCAATGCACAAACCAACAATATTAGTAGACTAGATAATTTTAATAATTGTTTTATTATTTTTAAGTTTTATTCATCAGAAGTTGTATACCTAACTTGAGCATTTAACGTAGCAAATTATATACTATTCAAAAATATGATTCAAAATAAGGTTACAAATTGAAGTTGGCTTTACAAGACCATCTACTTTTTGTTCTGAAGTTATATCTCTATCCTGAATCAATACGGGGTAATAGTCTTCACCAACATTTACAGCCCCATGAGAACCTTTAACCAAATTAGCATTTAACGGAATTACATTCAACAAAGTTCTAAAGCCCATTTTTTTGCGTAATAATTTCCATCCTATTCTTCCGATCATAAATTTCTTCTCTGGATCGGTAAACAGTTCAACGGGATCATATCCTGGTTTTTTATGAATATCAACCATTCTTGCATAATCTGGTGCTTTTGTATCATCTTTCCAAAAATAATAGGTAAACCAATGCTCTTTTTTTGCCACCAAAACCAATTCTCCAGAACGCTCATGATTCAAATTATAGGCAACTTGATCCTTTTTATCTAGCACTAATTCTATCTCTGGACAATTATTTAATAAAGTTTTCAATTCATCCAAACGCTCTTTATTATTCAAATAAACATGAGCAATTTGATGATCTGCCATAGCAAATGCATCGCTTGTTCCTACATCTAACAATTCTAAACCTTGTTCCTCTCTCAATTGAATAAAACCACTATCACGCAAAATCCGATTCACATGAATAGGCGATTTTACTGGATTAATTCCATATTCAGAAAGTAACATAGGGCTTATACCTTTTGCCTCGTAATATTCAATCAAATCTTTCAACACGGCATCAAGTTCTTTCATACTTTCAGAAACAACTATTAAATCATCTGTTTTTTGAAGTACATAATCTAAGTGTGGTAAATAAACCAATTGCAGCGTAGGTTCGTACCACGTATGCACCAATTTAGAAGCAGCGGCAATCCACTTAGTGGATTTTATATTTGTATTTGGCCCCCAAAAATTAAATAACGGAAAGGTTCCTAAAGTCTCTTGTAATCGATCCCGCAATTCTGAAGGCTTAGAATAACAGTCTGGCTTCTTTTGACCATCTGCCCAATATTGCGGACGCGGAGTAACATTATAATCTGAATTGGAATACATATTATACCACCAAAACATGTTAGAACAAGTGAAATTTTTATTCTTACCTTTCGCTATATCCCAAATTTTTTCACCTTTTACTAAGTGATTAGATTGTCTCCATAATTTAACTTCACTTTCTTCTCTAAAGTACCATCCGTTGGCAACGATTCCGTGTTCATCTGGTAATTTACCCGTTAAATACGTTGATTGTGCGGCACAAGTTACTGCTGGTAAAACAGGCTTTATTGTAGAAAAATTCTTGTTCTTAATCCATTTGGTAATAAACAAACTTTCATCATTCAATAAGGATTTGGACAATCCTACAACATCGATCACTACAACTTGCTTCATTTAATATTTTAGTTTAATTGTTGACGTACCCAATCTAATTCTCGAACAATAGAATTGGTAATATCCGTTTGCAAATGCTCGGGTAATACTCCCCAAGTATATGTTTCCACTTCCAGATGATTTGTGAATTTATTCGACTTCCACAAATTCAACGTATCAATAATATCTTGCTGAGTAGAATCTAATAACTGAAAATTAGACACAAAAACAGGCACATGAAAATGAGTTCTTATCTCTTTGAAATCTGAAGCCTCCATTGCTTGAATCCCTTCTGATAAATCTGAATAATGTGTCAAATCCCCCGCTTCATTTTTTACAATAGCTTGATGTAAATAGGTAGGCTCGTTAAACTGTTCTAGACAATTTTGCTGTTCTTGAATCGAAATGCTATCAGATTTTTCACACTTCAAAGCTGCACTAATTTGAATTTTTCCAACTTTAATTCCTTCTGCCGATAATTGAGCTATCACTTCTTCGGGGTACTCATATGCCAATGCAAAGTGACATACATCATAACACAATTGAATATGTTCTAAAAGGTATGATTTTGATGCTTCAGCTGTTCCTCCAATTTTTTCTTGTAGATCACTAACTCCTTCTTTTAATAAAAAATATTTATAGTAGTCAATAACCTCTTGCGTGTTTTCCAACATCCCATCTGGCTCTGGCTCTAAATCTATATGTATTGTTTTTCCTGTAGTATTTTTTACTTCCACTAACTGCGCTACAATCTCAATCAATGACTTTGTAGCAATACTTTTTACGGTATCTAATTTCTCTGGACTATCAAACCATAATTTATAAGACAATGGTGATGTGGAGATACCTCCATCCAATCCTTCTGGAAGTAATTCTGTTAAGATTTCAACTAAATTCGTAGTATAATCTACGCGCTCTCTCGTTGTCCAATCTGGTGTATGTACTTGATCTTTAATAACTACATTATGAAAATCACCATAAGGAAATCCGTTCATAGTGAAAACATACAAATTATTGACCTCTAGCCAGCTTTTAAATTCTGAAAGATGTATTCCTTCTAATAGTTGCTCTGCACTTATTTTTGACAAACGCAAACCTATTCCCAAAGGAGTTTCCGTTACTAATTTATCTTTTATAGTTACACTGTATTTTTTTAAACTTTCAAACACCTCGTCCCAAGTTTCACCTGGATGAATATTTGTGCAATAGGTTAAATGTCCGTTCTCTGTTATTTGCATTATGATACTATTTTTTGAGTATATAGACTAAGATATTCCATTGATTGCATTACCGAGATTTCATCCATTTCGTGTACTTCAAAACCTTTACCTAAAGACTCTAAAAGCATGATTGTTAATTTTCCTCCGAGATGCTCTCTAAACTCTTCTAGACCCGCAATCACCTTATCATTCATTTGATCGTAGGAAATAACAAATCCCAATTGTAAAATACAGTCTAATATACGTTTCAATTCACTTTCATTGATATAGCCTTTTAAATAAGAATATGTGCTATCTAAAGCAACTCCCACAGCTACGGCTTCACCGTGTAAAATTTCATAATTTGATATTTGCTCTAATTTATGCGCAGCCCAGTGACCGAAATCTAAAGGTCTTGAAGAACCCATTTCAAAGGCATCTCCAGAAGTACGAATATGCTCCATGTGCATATCCGCGCACTTGTATATCAACTCGTTCATGGACTCCATATCTCTTTCTGAAAGGGCCTTGGCATTGATTTCTATCCACTCAAAGAAATCTAAATCTTTAATAAGCGCCACTTTCACGGCTTCAGAAACTCCAGATCTCCAATTTCTATCGTCTAGTGTTGTTAAAAAAGTATCGTCATTTATGATTGCATAAGGAGTCGCAAAACTTCCTATGAAGTTTTTCTTACCAAAAAAGTTGATACCATTTTTTACACCTACTCCAGAATCATTCTGTGAAAGAACCGTCGTTGGAATGCGCACTAAACGAACTCCACGATGGGCTATTGCTGCAGCATATCCAACCGCATCAATCACTGCACCTCCACCAATCACAACAATATAAGAATGACGGTCAACTCCAAATTCATTGACGCCGTCAAGAACATAACGAATATAATCTTCGTTATTTTTCGCCTGTTCTCCGCCTGGAACTACCAATATATTCCCACACAATTCCACCTGAGAACTATTATAGTCAAAATATGATTTTATCGCGTCCTTTAAACTTGGATGCGATTCAACCACACCTTGATCTATTACCATTAAGGCTTTAGTTCTACCTATCTGATTTTGAGACAGCACATCTACAAGTATTGAATTATCAATATCAAATAAATTACTTGTAAATATCAAGTCAAAACTAAAATTTACTTGAAACTGTTGTCTTATTTTTCTAACCTCTTTCATTTAAATCTTTTTATCTCAAATATTATGTTACTGGAAATTTTTTTGACAAAAATAGCGATAATGGCAACAACCCCATTACTAAAACCGCCATAAAGATGGAACTAAATCCCGCTACATAACTTGCGTTGAGCGGAATAAGTGAAATGATCCCCATCTTAACAGCTTTTTGAATAAATTTTGGATTGTTTTGAACCAACGCTTTTGCCTTAGAAATCGCATTCATTGCGTACCAAATAGTCAAGAAAACCGACGTCTTCAGTAGAGAAAGTTCTAAGTAAAGTGACATCAAAACGAATCCTATTACAATCATTAAATCTAATAGCATGGCAAATCCTATTGCCGCTTTGTTCTTTCCTTCTGTTTCCTTCTGAGCGGTTAGTGTTATCGCCGCAATAAAGATGATCGGAATAATTCCTATAAGCCAATAGTTGGCTGTTAATTGAGAATGAATACTCATTCCTAAAATAAGATTCACACCTCTACATATTCCCATATTAAGAGGACCCAACACTTTGTGATGTTTGGCAAATTTATCATACAGTAAGGCGAGCAAAGCAATGGCAATAGCCAATATTCCACTAAGCCCAGAAACTAATAAAGCTGCTGAAATTCCAATTGAGAACAATGATAGCCCTACTATTTTTGCCTCTCGCACGGTTACTCTGCCACTTGGAATGACACGTTCTGGCCTGCTAATTCTATCTTTTTTAATATCAAATACGTCATTAAAAACTATTCCTCCAGCATACAATCCAGAAGTAGAAACTACCAACAACAGGATATTCGTAATTATTTCTTGCGTCCAAACTTCTGGCACCAAAAACCCAGCAATAGCAATTCCCGAAAGAATATCTGCAATTGAAGTTACGATATTTGCAGGACGCATTAATTGTAATATTGAGAACCATTTCATGTGTCTATACTATTTTTTTAAACGGTCACATGTTGTTCACAATTCATCATTAACTTACCTTGTTTATTGTTTTTAAAGGAGCCGTTGAATCTTCGATTTCTCTTGGGTGATAAAATTTTTAGCATGCTCGTTTCATGTGTCTATACTATTTGTTAATTCGGTCACATGCTGTTCGCTATTCATCATGCTCTTAGTTGATAAAATTTTCAGCATGATCGGCTCATAGACTCACACTTTGGGTTTCATACATCCATCATAAAATTAACCGTCTGCTGATTTTTTTTAAAGAAGTATTCTTTCGAATATAATTGGAATTAATTGTTCTTGAAACTTTTTTGCTGTGTCTCCTGACCTCTCAAAACTGTATTCCCTTCGTGTTTATCTGCTGTATCAATAACCAAGTTTTGTTTCCAATCCTCTTCATTAAACTGACCACTTTGTCCATATACTGACAAAGCATTTTGATAACACGTTAAATGAATATCTTCTGCAGATACTCCCTCTTGTGCCATCAACGCAGCTGTTTTTGGCACCGATAAGGGATCACTAACTCCCCAATCTGCAGAACTATCAACAATAATTCTTTCAGACCCATATTTTTTAACCACGGCAACCATACGCTCTTTACTCATTTTGGTTTTTGGGTAAATGGTAAAACCTGTCCAATACCCTCTATCCAAAACAGATTTTACCGTCTCTTCATTATTATGATCAATTACAACCATATGAGGTGGAATTCCATGTTCTTCAATCACGTCCATACTCTTAATAGTTCCGTTTTTCTTATCTCTATGGGGTGTATGCACCATCACCGGTAAATTGAACTCTTTTGCCAATTCCAATTGTGCTCTAAAGTACTTATCCTCTGCAGCAGATTGATCGTCATAGCCTATTTCTCCAACAGCAACAACTCCTTCTTTTGCCAAGAATTGAGGAAGAATTTCCATCACTTCTTCTGCCACTGCCACATTATTCGCTTCCTTAGAATTTAATCCAATGGTACAATAATGTTTGATTCCAAATTGAGATGCCCTAAAACGCTCCCAACCAACTAAAGAACTATAATAATCTTTAAATGAACCTACATTTGTTCGTGCCTGACCTAACCAAAAAGCAGGCTCAATAATTGCAACAATTCCAGCTTCTCGCATGGCTTCATAGTCGTTGGTGGTTCTAGAAACCATATGTATGTGTGGATCTATAAAATACATGATTTTATTTTTTTAAATTTAATTTTCCAATATTATTCCAAAATTCTAAAGCTTTTTCATTCTTGTCGGTATGCAAGACGTGATCAATCGCTTCCTTTTCAATTCCTTTACGTTCTCTTTCCGATATTCTTTTTCTTATATCATCTCTCAAGTTACCTTCTATCATTCTCCAAATTTCTGGAGACACCTCTCTAAAAGCAGACCATCGTTCGTTGACAAAGTCTTGTAACATCTCTGATAGACTTTGATTTTTCCTTTTATCTATGTCATGAATTGTGAACAACGGACGATCTAAAAATAATGCTTTTAATACCAATTGATTCCAAGCCCATTCTTCTAGATAGGTAATCGCATACGGATTTCCAGCAGTAAATGAGTCAAAGACATTCACCATATTTGTACGAATCCCCTCTTCAACACTCAAGGTGAATTCTTCAGCATTTTCTAATAGGAATAAACCTTTGAAAAACGCTACTAATTCTTGCATTTCAGCGGTTTCAAAAAATGCTTCAAGTATTTCCTTATTCTTAGAAGTCTCTAAGTTGATCATCAAAACAACCCGAACTAATTCTTGTTTGGTCCATGACGCTTTTCCAAATCCAGGGTAAACTGTTTCTAATTGTTCTAACTCATCTTCTTCCCATAAGGGTATTTCATTTGCAATAAATCGAGCAGTCAAACTAAAAAAAATTGGGAATTTCCCAATAGATTCCGGTATTGTTAAAATAGCACTTTTTTTCTTTAACCAATTCAGTTCCTTTTCAGACAATTTTGACTGAACCAATTTTACAAACGCTTGCTGATCTATTTTCTTACTCATTTTTTCAAAATCCCGTTTATCTTTTAATTCTATTGCTATTTATGACGTTTTCTTTTTTAATTGAAACAAAAAAGTAATCGCTGCCAATACCAAACCTAAAAATTCCCTTGTACCTTCTAAATATGGTTTTTCGTACACCATTTCTCCAAACAATTCACTTTTATTATCAATTTGTAGATACTCTATAAAATATAGGAAATGAAAACTTGCATACAGTAAATACCCTGAAAATAATAAATATACCAGCGTTTTCGGAATCATCTTAAAATTTCCAATTAACGACACCAAAGCAACAATACTATACAAAATTACCCAAAGCAACGAATCTGTATCATTCAATTGAACAAGGGCAAAAAGTGTAAATAGTACAAAAAGTACCCAATTAAAAATTTCGAATCTAGAAAGTTTCATTCCTTAGCTTATTTTTCTTTAGAAGAACCCTAATTATTTCAAGCCTTTTTAAGACAACAAACAACGTAATTCTGCATGCTACTTATCGTTTGACTATAGGATTACAAATATAAGTTATATTGACAAACAATCACATTGAAACCCAATTATGAAACGTATTTTTAGTTTTATTTAACAAATTTTCGCGATTTGTGTTGGCGAACACGAAAATAGCGATTTTTTTAAAGAAACTATTTGTAAAAAATAAAAAAAAGCCTTTGATCTCTCAAAGGCTTTTTTTACTATAATTATCGCTAATTTCTAGAATTCACTTTTCCCAAAACTGTCATCGTTTTTAGAAGTTTCCTTTTTCTTTTTGTTGAACGCATAAGAGAATCCAAATTCAACAATAGGCCCTATTCTTAGATATTCTGTTTCTTGATAAAATATTTCCTGACTAGCACTGTTGTATGCTTCTGTATCTAACCCTGTATTGTTTGAACCTAAAATATCTAATCCCTTTAACGTAAAGTTTAAATTACTCATTTTTTTAGGGGTATAACTTAAGGCAACATTTGCTATATAAAACGCATCATTTTGCCCTTGAGGCGTTACGGTCGAAGATTTAATATCAAAATCTGTTGTAAACTTGAATTGCTCTGAAAGTGCGAAATTTACATTCGCTTTTAAACTCCAATTGGTACTGCTGTTCTCTTCTTGATATCCAAAAATATCACCCTTTACACTGTAGCTATATAAGGATGCTCCTACAAAGAATTTCACATGATCACTTGCTACCAAATTTGCATTCAACTCTGCACCAAATGATTCTGTATTCCCAGCATTTGTATGACTACGAATCAACACCAACTCTTCTTCATAAATAGTATTGACTCTAAAAATAGCATTATCAACTCCTCTATAAAATCCAGTTAAATTAAATCTTTGTTTCCCTAATTTCTTATCATACCCCAATTCTACATTAGAGATGTATTCAGGCTCCAAATTTGGATCCCCTACAACAAAAACCTCTAAGTGCCTTCTATATAAAAATGGCGCCATATTCTTAATTGGTGGGCGGCTAATTCTTCTACTTGAAGCCAAACTAATTGTACTCGTTTCATTTAACTCATACTCTGAATGAAAAGTAGGAAACCAATCCAACTGATCTACTATAAAAGTATCTTCTGTCGGAGCGTCAAAAATTGTAAAATAATCTGGATTATCCACTTTCATGGTTTGATCTGTATATTCTAGCCGCAGTCCAATAATATATTTGAATTTTCCTTCACTTCCAGAAAAATCAACATATCCAGCATAAATACCACGAGTCATATCAATTCCGTTTTCCAATGCCAATACTGGACCATCTAATTGCTCGTAATTGAAATCTCCTTTTATATCAAAATATTGTGGTTGAATTCCAAATCCTAAGGTATTTCCATTTTCATATTCTTTTGTATAATCCAGTGCAAATCTATATCCTTCTAAGGGTGTTTCATCTGTTTGATTGTAATGCAACGTTACATCTCCTGTTTCATCACTAATTGGATCATATTCATAGTTAAGATTGTCCAGTTCTCTGCTCAAATTTGAATTCTCATAAGAAAATGAAGAAGTCAATTCGGTATAGTCATTAATCTTATGGGTAAAGTCAATATTGAAATTATGGAATGTCCCATAACGATTATCGGTATTTGGATTGTATATCCATTCTTCATTCACAGGAACTCCTGCAATAGGATTTTTGTCTTTATCCCCATAAAAATTATTGTAGATATAAAATGCTGACCGCCCTTCAGTTCTGTCTCCATATCTATAGGCAGCGGACAATTGACTTCTATCTGAAACTTTATAATCAACTCCAATATTTGCAGCCTTAGACTCGTACCATTCAGGTCTTTCACCACTTGCAACCATGTGTTTGTAGGCACCTGTTGACTCATCTAAAATTCGTGCATCACCTGTTCTTGCTCCATTTACATTTTTATCATTTATGGTAAATCCACCATAAATCAAGAACTTATCTTTTCCGTACATCATGTTTAATCCAGCGCTATAACGATCATCAGTCATTTCATAACCACTATAACTATCAGTTTTATGTCCCCAAGGTGCACCACCTAATGTTCCATTTACAGACATCGATAATCCTTCAACTCCTACAGATTTGGTTACAATATTAATAATCCCTCCTTTTCCTTGAGCGTCAAATTTAGACGTAGGAACCGTAATAACATCTACACTAACAATAGCATCACTTGAAATCTGACCCAACAACATTGTTGGATCCATTTGCGTTGGCTTCCCATTTAAATACACTACAAAATCTTGTGTACCTCTAACTGATACTTGACCATTTGGATTCACTGAAACAGATGGTAATTTATTCAATACGTCTGAAGCCGTTCCTCCCTTAGCCGTTTCAAACTCGCTCACCTTGTAGGTTTTTCTGTCAATTCTAGAAACGACTGTTCGCGTTGCTCCTTTTACCTCAACCTCATCTAATGCCTCACTTTCTTGAGGTATTTGAATAGTTCCTAGATCAATTAATGATTCCTCCTTTGAGATTATAAGGCCCTTTATTGTATTCGTTTTATAACCTATAAAAGAAATTTTAATACTATAACTTCCGTTTTCTAAATCTTCGATTATGAAATTTCCGTCAAAATCCGACGCTATACCCTTAGAAGTTAAAACATCATTCTTCAATAAAGATATTGTTGCAAATGGAATTGTTTCTGAAGTTTCTTCATCTGTCAGGGTTCCTTTAATTACTCCATCCTTCTGTGCATTAATAATATTTACTGTAGCGAGTAATACAATGAACATTAAAATCTTTTTTTTAATCATTTTGCCTTTATTTTCTATTTTATTGAAATACAATATTACATTAGAATTATTTTTTAATCTTGTACCTTTTTGCATTATACTGTTACAAATGGACTCTTACTTATTTTTCAATCTAAATTCGATGGATGTTTGTTAGAAACCGTAGATTTAATAATCGCTCTCATAAAACTAATTTTCAACTGTTTATTTAGTTCTATTTTACCATTACTTTTTATGCTATCCATTTACAAAAAAAATAAAATTTGGACTATACAGTTCTAAACTACTAACTCTAGATTTAGAAACTCGAAATTTTTGGTGTCAAATATAGTTGAATTTATCAGCCTATAAAACAAGAATCAAGTATTCCATGAGCTTCTATATGTTTAGTTCGTTCAAGGATGAATTAAATGAAATTAACTGACTCTTAATTGCGCACCGGTGCCAAATTCTTCTGAAAAAACTATAGCTCCATTTTCTAATGTAATTCCAGAAGCAATATCTTTATTTAGGAGAATGGCACCATCCATATCTACATAATCTAACAGCGGTGTTAAATGTGCAATAGCCGAAATACCAACGCTAGATTCTATCATACAACCCACCATTTTTTTTAAGCCTAACTGATTTGCTTTATCAAGCATTCTTTTAGCTGGAGTGAGACCTCCACATTTCATTAACTTTATATTAATACCATTAAAAGCAGCGGCACATTTTTCTACATCTTCTTCTACAATACAACTTTCGTCCGCTATAACCGGCAACACAGATTTTTCAAATACTTTTTTTGCACCTACCCAATCATCTGATGGTAAGGGTTGCTCTATAAACTCAACCCCTAATTTTTGCAATTCAATTGCATTTCTTAATGTTTCCGATACACTCCATGCACTATTGGCATCTATCCTAAAAATAGCATCAGAATGCTGACGAAGTTCTTTTACTATATCAACATCATTTTCTGTTCCTAATTTTATTTTATAAATAGGGTTTTCAAATGCCTTCATTTTAGCAACCATGTTCGGTATCGTATCAATTCCAATAGTATAATTAGAATTAATTATTGCTGATGGTTTTAGATTCCAGTATTGGTAAAGTTTAATCTCTTTTAACTTAGTATACAAGTCATAGTAGGCTTCATCTAATGCACAAAGCAAAAACATATTATCTTTAAAATGGCTATACATTTCACGCCAAAATTTTTCTGGAATTAGATTTGGCTTGATCTCAACATATTCCCTTTTGCTTTCCAATTCCAAAGCAAGTGTTTCTATTTTTGTTCCGTAATAAGGATTGGCTGTTGCCTCTCCAAAACCAGACTTCCCATTAAAAATTAACTCAACAATTAACGACGGTATATGTGTTCTTGTTCCTCTTGAAATTGTAAAAGGATTTTTTAGTTCTAAATTAAAGGTGTGAATTTTTAATCTCATTTCAACAATACATTTCTTAAAAATGAAACAGCCTTAACTTTTAGGCCGCAGTAAAGGCAGTAACTCCTGTTTTTAATAAATTATTTCCTCATACCCAATAACTATTAAAACGAGTGTGCAGAAACAATTTCTAATAAGTCCAGAAGCAGTCCAAATTCTACATCCACAAACTTTGTGTCGTACGCTTGAATCTCTATAGGCGCGTTTAAAATTGAATCTTTAATTTTTTCTGAATTTTCGTTATTATACTTTGCGTTTACCCATTTTAAATAAACGTTTTTAGGTTCCTTCTCTAAAGCTCTTTTCAAAATAGCATCAGCTTTTGATATTTCTCCAATTTGTCTCAATGACCATAATTGTAGCAATAATTTTGAACTTTCATTTAAATAAATTGGAGTACTGTGGCTCGTTAAATTTTCAAAGGCCTTTTGCTTTTCTACTTTTTTTAAATGCAAAACACTATAGGCTATAATATAATTATCCAGGCGTTCATCGACATCATAATGTTTACCAACACCCAAATTTTTAGGCCACAATTTCGCTTGATCAGCATATTTTATGGCTTTACTGAAATTCTCTTTTTTCAATTCTTTAAAAGCCGCTCTTATGCAGGCTTCATGATAAATAGTTCTGCCTTCTGTTGCCCCTTCATATGGCAGTACCTCAAAACTATTTAAAAATGAAATACACTTTTCATACGATTTCAAGCCCATTAATGCTTTGGCATAATACAGCCCAAACCGATCATTTTCTGGAAATAACCTGCTATATTTCTTAGCTAGTTTAGCCGCCTCTTCATAATTCTTAATTTCCAAATAATGATTTATCATTGCCATATTTACCCTCCAACCTGAACTATCAATTTGAAAAGCACGATTCAAGGATTGCGCTACAACTAACTTATCTTCATAAAACAACGTAGCCTTACTCAAATAAAACACTGCAGTTTCAGGGTCCTCTTTACATTCTAACATCAACTGCTTTGCCTTCTGAATTAAACCTTTATTCCAATAGATTAAACCTAAGTAATACTTCAATTTCCAATCCGAATACTCTTTTACAAATAACTCTAGCATTTCTGCGCTTTCTACTCGATGTGGAAATACTAATTCCGAATTTAACTCAAGAGCTTGATTCAGATATTCAACTGATTTCTCCTTAGAAAGATTTGCTAGCCATAACAAAACTAGGGCATTTTTTGGGGCTATTTCTAGTAATTGAATGGCTTCTTTTGTACAACCTAAACTTCTATATTTTAAAGCTAATTCTAAATAGGTCTCATAAGGCAATTCATTTGTAATCCTACTTTTAAATTCACCCAATTTAATAGTTTTTAAGAATAATTGCTCTGCACTCACAAAAGAACTAGAAGCATCTAGCTCTGAAATTTCTTTTATTACCTCAACAGCCTTTTCAATTTTTCCTTTCTTCCTATATACTAGCGCCTTCATTTCAAGAGTATTGCTGTTATATTTATTAAATGCTAATGCTTTTTCCAAATAATATTGTGTATTGTAGAAGTCATTCTCATTAATGAAAATCTTAGCTAACTCACTATAGGAAGCAGATCTTGTACTTACAGAATGACTGGCAATTGAAAATCCACTTTTCGCTTCAGGTAAATTCCCTAAAACAGAATGTACTAGACCAAAATTATAATTCGCCATTGAATCATAAGTGTCAATACCTAAAGCCAGATCGGTGTATTTCAAGGCTGTATTATAGTCCATCATACGGAAATAACTAGTTGCCAATCTATTTAATGTTGGTACAAATCCAGGTTCTTTTTCATGACTCTTTAAATATATTTTCAAAGCTTCCGGATATCTACGTTGCTTTTCTAGTTCCAATGCCTGTGTATATAGCCCATAAGAAGAATTCCAATCAAAATTCTTATTGGCCAAAGTAGGTCTCTCCAACGTACTGTTCGTTTCTCCAGAACTATAATACAGCTTACGATCACCTAGATTTACAGTTATATTTTGATTTCCTCTAATTATAAAACTTTCTGTAAATAGTTGCAAAGGGGACAACTCAACAGAAGTATTTAATAAAATTTTACCATTCAAAGACACTTCTAATTGATCATCCAGATGTTGCAAAGCACTCAAAATCAAGGTTACTTTATCACCTTCCCTTTCCACATTCAAAACACCAAATTTAGACGCGGCCACCATACCTCCCGTTTCTTTTAAAGGAAACCAATATTCTTTCATCACATCTGTATCATACGCAGAAAACTCACGATGTTTAAACGGTGTAAAAGTACTACTATTGGCGGCCTGATTAAACAGTTTACCTGACTGATATTCTACATATTGACCGTCAGTATCAGTTAATAAATCTTCCCAAATCATTCCTTGATCTGATAATCCCCAAATCCATATCTTCTTCCCGGGTTTGTCGTCATAAGAAGAATAATGTCCAAATCCGAAATCATCATCGTGATAATACCCACCAAAAAAATCTGAATATGCATTCATCACGTGATACGATTTATAAACTCCAAAATTATTTTTCTCATAGAATTTAATATCTCTACCTCCTTCATTAGGCCATCCCCCTACTTCTCCACCATGACCAATATAATTACCTCCTGGATACAAAAACTCTAGATTTCCAGTCGGCTTTTGCTGCAGCATTCATCCAATGATAATAGGTTACAGGAAGTGATGTGTTATTAATCCAAGTGGCTTTGGTTTCAAAATAAGCCTTATCCTTTGGCAATCTTATTTCAACATTCCAATTAGTTCTTGATGGCAAATCTAATGCGCCGACAATACAAGATACACTACCATCTTCATTTTCCTTCATTCGATAATCTACCGGAGTCGCACAGGTTGGGATATGCCCTATATCTCCAAAATTATATTCCAATCCTCCAGATGTCCAAGCGCCTCGCATAGCTACATCTCTAAATTTTACGGTATGATTAAAATACAAGAATTCTTTCCCTGTTGATTTTTCTATCGCTCCGTAAACCTTCCCTCCAATATCAGGAGAGACATATACTTTGATATATTCATTTTCTAACACAACCATTTTCCATAGTTTGTCTTCCCCTTTATCTGTATAGCCATCAAAACGAGAATATGGATACAATCTCCCTATTTGCGGAATAGGACTAGGATCTGAAAACATGTATGTTTTCATACTCAATTGCTCCTCGGTAATTGAGGCCTTTTGAGCTATTACACTTTTGCTGTAAAGCACTATCAAAAAAACTTTTAATATAATCTTACCAATCTTCATGATATTCTTTTTAAGGTCATTAAACAGACAGCCAAAAATACGAATTAAAATCTGTCTAATTAATACTAAATTACGAGCATTATTATGGGTTGTAACCTTTATTTTATTCTTATTTAAGAATTACTTTTTGATCTCTAAAGGTCTCTATAATTATAATCTCACCGTCAATTATGTAATTAGTATTCATTTTGAAACTGCTAGTCCCAGATGGATTCTTTACTTTTAAAACAAGCATACCCTTTTACAATTTGGCCATAACAATTATGTGTTAAAATTAAAAAACTCCTTGCCGGCAGGCAGGTTATCTATTGTCGTTTTTATTAATATAACTGCTTTGCTACCGCTAGTTTTTAACTAGTGGCCATGCGCATCTCACATATTTAACGATCATCATCATCCTAAGAAACCTGTTCTATCAATTTCTAAAAGAGTAAAATCCTCTTGAAAATTTCGAGCACTTGAATACTTCCAGTCCTCAGCATTACAGACAAAACCGCTTTCTATAGGGTTATTGTGCATATAATCTATTTTTTTCTTTATCACTTTTTCACTCCAAAGTTTAATTGGTTGGTTGTGTTGTTGCCAAAATTGACTTTTGGTAGTGGTACCATTCTTGTTACCTGCTCTTCTAAATATCCATAGCAACCATTCCTTTCTGCTTTCTTGAGCATTATTTTCAATGGCCTCCATAATTTTTTTTGACGTATGTTTTTTAAAATCTCTAATCAATCCGGATGGATCCTCATTTGCAGAACGAAATAGTAAATGAACCCTTCGACTCTGCTCAGGACAGGCATGACTAGGCATAAAACAATAAGCATACAACTCCATTCCTTTTTTAGCTCTGCAATAGCTAATACTATCTGCTAAAACATTAAAATGGAAGAGTTCGTGAAGTATTATAATTTTCAGCGGTATCATGAATCTTTAGAAAACCTAACTCCTTCAGATGTCTATTTTGGAAATGGACAGAAGAAATTAAAACAACGGAAATTGATTAAAAACAGAACATTACAAGCAAGAAAAAAACAGTTCCAAAAAAATCAATTAAATTTGTAAGAGTACTCTCTTAAATTTTAACCCAAAAAGTTCAAATTTGCTTGACGACATACACGTATTATTGAGTATATGGCACCGTTCCTGTTTCGTCTATTGGATAACCCCATTTTTTGATGTATTCTATCCCTGGAAGAAATTCATCTCCGGTTTCAGTCAATCGCTTAGAGAGCCTTTTTTCTAGATCTTCTTGTAAAGAAGAATAGTCTTCATTACCAATCAAATTATTCATTTGATAAGGGTCCTTATCGTTATCAAATAGCAACCAAGGCCCTTTCAAATCGCGAGCATAAGTATACCGCTTGGTTTTAATCGCCCTGTACTCTTTTCCTCCGTGCTTTACTTTATTCCATTGCCCAAATGGTTGCACGCAACTTAACAAGGTTACGTCACCTACTTGCTCCTTCCCTTCTAAATAAGGCCTGTAATTGATTCCTTCTACTGTATCTGGAATGGGGATTTCACACAAACTCAGAAGTGTTGGCAAAATATCTTCCGAATTCATTAGAGCTTCTCTTGCTCCTGTGACAATTTTTAATTTTTCAGGAATATAATATAGCATTGGTACTCTTGCAGACTCCTCATATGGCTGCTGCTTTTTGTAGGCTCCATGTGAACCTAGAAGATCGCCATGATCTGCAGTAAACAAGATTATGGTATTCTCCAACTGACCTGTTTCCTTTAAATTAGTAATAACTTTACCTACCATATCATCCAAGGCAACAATATGAGCGTAATATCCAGCAAGGTCTTTTTTTGCTTGTTCCTTCATATGATCAGGAACATTTTCATGTAAAATGATTTTATCCGGATTGAAGCGTTTTCTGTATTCTTCAGGAGCGGTATGGTATGGGGCATGTGGCGTGCCATAAGAGAGAACCATTAGAAAAGGATTTTCCGAAGATTTCTTTTCATTCATATAATCGATAGCCGCATCCGTCTGTAAAAAAGTGTCATATCCATCCCAAATTTTTCTTGTTGGATCATCATTATCGTAATAAACAGATTGGTTATAGTTATGAGTACATTCATTACCGTTCCAAAACTCAAAACCCTGTCTTCTTTTACCAGGCGATACATTTTGTAATCTTCCATGTCCATCTAAGTGCCATTTACCTATATAACCAGTATCATAGCCCTGCTTTGCAAATACTTTTGCCATGGTCACAGCGTTTGTATCCAGTTGAACATCGTTCATAAAAACGCCGTGGGTCAATGGTCGCTGCCCAGTCAAAAGTGAGGCTCTGAAAGGTGAACAGACGGGCATACCCGAAACTGCATTTATAAAGTTAACACTTTCCTCTGCTAATCTATCCAGATGCGGAGTACTTAAATTAGGGTCTCCTGCATAACTAGAGGCCTGGGCTCGCCATTGATCGGCAAGGAGAATAAGTACATTGGGCGGGTTTTCTTTAAGTACCTCAACGACCTTTTCTTTTTCCGAATTACAGGCCAGTGATATACTTAACACCCCAATTAAAAATAGTAACATTTTGATTTTTCTCATAATATATTCCTTTATTTCATAATTCCTTTAATCATTTATGGCATATAAAAGACACTTTTCAAATCAATTGAAACCGGACTGTTATCTGAAGTAGTTTCCATAATATCAGCCATATAATCCCACCATTTTTTACAAATTTTAGTGTCCGAAATCGCTTTCCATTCTTCTTCAGATTCTATTTCTGCATACCCAAATAAACTATGAGTCTTATCATCAAAAAAAATACTATAATTATGAACGCCATGATTTTTTAGAACACTTTCAAGCTCTTTCCAAATAGGATTATGTCTTTTAGTATACTCCTTAATCCGGTCAGGATAGACCTTCATTTTAAATGCTTTTCTTATCATAAATTATTTCTAAATTACTTACTAAATTCAACTCATAAATACAACTTCTGAATTAAACACTAATTTTTCCTTTACAAATATAGCCATTTTGTATTGATGTCTTTTTCTTGGGTGATTATTTAGTTTAGATTCTACTTCGTTAATTTGTCTTTCTGTGATCTTGAAAAAGTCTGTTTTCTTTCTTCGCCCTCCCTTTTGGTTTGGACCAATTGGGAGCAAATACCTGCTTGAGATTTGTTATTTTCCTGTACACTTATTAATGGTATTATAGACGACTATATTAGGAGGTTTAATTAGCAAAAAATTAGGTCGTAAAAATAAGTTGATTTTAGTGGCGATATTATTTTTGTTTTTGGTGATTGGGTCTTCAATGCCAGTAATACTTCTAAAACCTATTTGAGAAGGTAAAAAGATTCTTACATATATTCAAAATACGGCAGTAAGCAATTCAGTAAAACTATTTTCTTTTTGGAATGACCGTTGTTGTAATTGGTGCGCTGCTTTTAGTTTTTTAACAATTTGCAGGAATAAACTCAGTATTATACTGTGCTCCATAAATTTACAAGAGTATGGTGTCAGAAACTAATAGCGCATTATTATAAACTATTATAGTAGGTTTTGCTAATTTAGTATTTTCATTGTTCGCAATCATGACGGCTAATACATGCGGTAGAAAACCATTAATGATGATTAGAGCCTTAGGAACAACATTTTTTATAGAATCTCTTGGAATGGGAACTTTAATATTTATGCTAATTTATGTTGTATGTTTTGCCATGCGTTTTGGGTACCTGTTTGTTGGGTTTTAATGTCTGAAATATTTCCAAATAAAATTAGAGGACGTTTACTGGCGATTGCCGTTTCAGCACAACGAATTTCTAATTATTTAGCTTCATGGACATTCCAGATGATGAACAAAAACGCTTACTTGTTAGAAATATTTAACCACGGTTTTGCTTACTAGATTTATGGCAAAATGGGAGTAATAGGAACTATATTAGTATGAAGATTTATTCCTGAAACGAAAGGAAAAACATTAGAAGCAATTTTGTGTAAAAAACGATTACATTCTTTATTTTACGAATCAATTGATGGGGAGCATTCTCCGGATTACAACCCCAAGATTTGTTTACCTCAGTTCCCATAACCAATTCTAACGTTCCTCCGATGCTATTTCAGCATAATAAAACCACGGTGGTTGATTCCAATCCTTTCTATGTAACTTGGCTGATTGAAGGTATATGTTCTTTGTGGCGTAATTTTTAGCGACAATGGTAAAATCACTTCCATTTTCTAAATGTAAAAGTTGTGTTTAAAAAATTTTATCAAGTGGTTTACTCATTGAGCATCAAATAGGTGCCAGACTTTCCTGATACGACGATGTCAAGCTTTCCATTTTTATCTAAATCGGCCGTACGGATAAAAAGTCCTGTACCCACTCCCTCGGCAATAATTCTACGAGTGAATATTTTTGTTTTTTTATCCCAGGTGTAATAATACATTACCGGTGGCTCTTCAGAACCAGGGTCTTTCCCCGAATGGCCACGAACTCGCTTCCCAGTAATGAGGTCTTTCGTGCCATCTCCATCCAGATCTTCCCATGCTAAGGTATGCGCCTGAGACCATGAGTCATCAATTATGTGCTTCTTCCATTGGGTCTTGCCTTCCTTAGAGGCCAATTGTTCCATCCAATATACACCATAATTATGAGCACTTCCATTAATCACATCATTCATCCCATCACCATTTAAATCCGTCACGATCATAGGGCAACTACTATGCTTCCAATCCCAATCGGAGTGTAACGTCCAAGTCTGTGTAAGTGGATTCCCTTCAGGGCGCTCATACCAACCGTTTTGAAACAAAATATCTTCCCGATCATCTCCATTAATATCTCCAAATCCAATACCATGTCCATTCTCACTTCCCACAGTACATTTTCGCATGGATTGATCAGCTACATCCGTTTCTATTTTCCATATTAACTGTTCGTTTTTCTCTACCCAACTGTTGGCAACATATTCAGGTTTGTTGTCTCCATCGAAATCGCGCAGGTAGGTAATTTCATTGTCTGGGGCAGTCTCCTGAAGTGTATTTCGTGTCCAAAGCTTCCCAATTTTCAGTGCTTCTTTACCAGGGTTTTTGTACCAACTTACTTCGGTTGGCATAAAGGTTCCTGCTAAAATATCTGTCCATCCATCACCATCCATGTCAATTGCATGTTCCCCATTATTCTCCATATAGTCTATCCCAAACTCACCAATGTCTCGAAGTGGGCGTGGCGCATAGTCAGGGCCTGCATACCAATTTCGACCTGCGCTAATATCAAGAATTCCGTCATTGTTAAAGTCTGCAATCTCACAAGCCTCATTGGAGTCTACCGCGAGCAGTTTTACCTCAAAACGAAGTTGTTTCCGGGTGATTTCTCTCTGAGGAGTATTGGCATTTTTGGTTGTACTTTCCAAAATGGCAACATCGTCGGCTGAATAAAGGATTATAACGACTACACTTATGGTTAAAAACCCAATAATTATCTTTACAGTTCGCTTCATTTTTTTACTTGAAGTGGGTTCTAAAAATTGATTTTTTCCTGTTTATCAAAAAAAATAAGAACTTTTTTTATCTTTTTGAGAAAAATTTCATTTCAAATATACCGATAAAATATTGAAATTCTATCTATCTATCAGGTGATTATTTTTAGTCTTTTAATCTGTTCATATCTGAATAAATTGAAAGTTAGATTGATTAGCCCTATTATTCCAGTTGCTCGTACTATTCCTAAGGATTTTAAAACTAAACCTTTCGTACTTTGTTCCATAAAACTAAATACATGTTCTACTCTTGCTCTAATTTTTGATTTTTTAATATTACTTGTCTTTTGCTCATCGGTTAATGGTCTGTTCCGATAGCCTTTTTCGTGTACTTTGCTCTTCATTTCATATTTTTTAATAATCTTATCTTGGTCTTCTCCTGTGCAAGCACTGTCTGCATGTAAATCCTGTTCTTTATCTTTTTCGGTAAGTAAATCATCTAAAGCTTGCGAATCATGAACCGATGCATCTATTAGTTGTAGGTGTTAATGAATTTACTTTTAGTATCTACTTTTGCGTGATTTTTATAGCCTTAGAAAGTCGCTCCATTTTTCTTTGTCCAACGAGTATCAATGTCTTTGTGTTTCTTTTTGTTAGGCTTGTCATTCCATAAATTATTGCCCTCTCCATTTTTAATGCTCTTGTTTTCTTCTCTTATATTGCCTTGGCGTAGTGCTACTGTAAAACTTGTATCTATCATTTGACCTTCATTAAATATCAATTCTTTTTCTTCTAAAAATGATACAAAATGCTCAAAAATAATTCTTCTACTAAACCAGTTTTTGTTAGGCTTTCTCTAAAACTCCATACTGTTTTTTCATCTGGAACTTTATCGCCCGTTGCTAAGCCTAAAAATATTTTAAAACTGCTTCTATCTAATATTTGATATCCCACTTGGCTATCTTCAAGACCATAATAACGCTGTAATATCAATATTTTAAAGAGCATCACTACATCATAAGGCTTAGCTCCAGCATTATTCTTTTTGTTGGTGCTGCCCAATTTCCTTTCTAATAATTCTCAAAAAACCTCAAAATCAAGTACTTTTTTGATAGCCTATAATGGATTGCCTATAACTTATAAACGTTCTTTAATGAACTCTTCGTCAAATAACCCTTTGTTTCCTCGTGATTTGTATATCTCTTGTAGTAATTGTTTTACCGTGTAAATATAAAAATAATCAACTGATTCACAATAAGTTAATTTTTATAAACCTCCTTGAATTAGTCCGTATATTTATTTTTTATAATTGATCGTAATTACTGACTTTTCCCAAGTTCAGTAAGGTATTTCACGAGGTCAATTAATTCACTCTCATTTAAGACATCTATCAGCCCGGCAGGCATCATTGATACTTGACTTGTCTCGCGAGATTTAATATTGCTTTTTTGAATGAACACCTCCGCTCCTGCAGCAGTTTTAATTGTAATTTTGTCTACGTCTTCAAAAACTATGGAGCCTGCGTAAAAGTCGCCATCCTTTGTTGTAATCGCAGATGATTTATAACCTTCTTTTATCTTTTTACTTGGTGCTATTAAAGACTCGATAATATAGTCCGCTGGAGCACTAGCACCAATACTACCTAAATCAGGACCGATATCCGTTAAGCCCACTTCTCCCTTAATTTTGTGGCATGAAATACAAGCAAGTTCAGGTCTGAGATATATTTCTTTTCCTTTCTCCGCGTCACCGTCTTTTAATTTTTCCATGAGATCCAGATTCCTTTGGTCATTGTTCGAGTCAGTAGAATTGATTTTTATAGAGCCCGCTTTGGCCAAGGCAGCTATTAACTCTTCTGCTCCTTCTCGTCCAGATATCTGGACAAGACGCGCGGCTTGTGTGGCTGTTTTGGGTGCTATAGTTGTCCTCTCTAATGCTGAACTTAAGGCCTTGAAAGCTCCTTCTTTCCTTATGATCGTTCTTATTATGGAATTAATGGCACCTTCATCAAGCTCTTTACTAAACACTTGCGTGATTGCTTCAATCCCTTCATCCAGATTAATTCTCACTAGTGCAGATACTGCTAACTTTTTGGTACTGATAAGATTGTCTTCGGCAATGATTTTTCTAAAGAGTTTACGAATATCATCTGTACCAAAAATTGCTAATGATTGGGCGGCATTTTGTTGAATGCCGTAGCTCGAATTCGAATTGCTGAATTTTTGTTTTAGTATGTCAATAAATTCTTCGCTTTTCCAAAAACCTACAAGCGCACATGCCGTTTTTTGTGCATTCTTATCATCCAATGCAAAAAGCATTTGGAGTGACTCAACTTTACTTTTGGTTGGAAACACGCTTCTATTTTTCGCTGCAATTAGTAAGGCGTTCGCAGCATTACTTGCATGAGGGTTGATAGGTGTACTAGCGATTTCGGTAAGAAAATTTAATTGCTCCGAGTTTCCTCCACTGCCTATTGCCGTCAGAATACTTATATCTGGCTTTTTACTATTTCTGAAAAAATCTATGAGCGGATCGGTCGCTCTGGGGTCTTCTGTTGCCTTGAGAGCAAAGATGAATGCATCATGGTTTCCATTCGACTTCAAGGTTCCATCATGGACAGAAGGAAGCCAATATTCCGATAACATTCGACAAGTTTGACGTAATGCAAACGAATACGAAGTATCCATATTTGCGTTGTAAGCAAGTAAGGCAATATTGAAAGCCTCAACGGATGTGAATTGGCTCAAAGCACTAATTGCCTCTCGTCGCACACTAGGATCTGAATCTTGAACGGCTGCTTTAAGTAAGTCAAGTGCATCAGGCACTTCTTTATTCCAATAATAGAGCACCCTCATAGCCGCTGAACGAGCACCTGCTGTTTCCGATTGCAATACAGATTTTAACAAGTCTATATTCATTGAACTAAGAGTTTGTAATGTCCAAAGCGCTTCGAGCCGTTGATGGTCATAGTCAGGATCCTGAGAGTCGAGTTCACTCAACCACTTCTCAATGGCGGGTAATACTTGCTTCGGCTCTCTTGACTTTAACGTTTGTTTAGCCAGGAGCCTCACCCAGTTTTCATCAGCCTTCAGGAGTTCTAATAATTCGGGAATGCTCGACTCCTTATAATTAGGTTTTTCAACAAGAGGCCTTTTTTTTGCAGTAATTCTCCAGATTCGACCATGCTGATGATCTCTTCGTTCATCACGAAAGTCAACTTCTCCATGTTGTATAATTGGGCTATACCAGTCTGCAACATACAGCGCTCCATCGGGTCCCATTTTGATATCTATGGGACGAAAAGATTTGTGAGACGACTTAAGAAAGGTGGGCTCAAGTGTTGCTTTGTACGAACTCCCATCATCCTCTAATGAGTATCGGTCTGTTATGTGCGCACGGAAGTCGTTGGTAATGATATTTCCAGTCCATGATGGTGGAAAATGTTTTCCGCTGATAATTTCAATACCGCTGGCTTTTGGTCTCTTAGGGGTAAGTGTAGGTAAGGCCTGTGACTCGCCAGGGGAAGCGTTAAAAACTGAGTTTGGAAAGCTGTGCCCAAAGCCAGTACCAGCACCATCAGACTCGAAAGACTGACCCCAATAACTGACCGAGTGCCCCCAGGGGTTTACATGCCCCTTTGTGAATATTTCCAGACGTCGCGTATCCGTGTCATAGGTCCAGAGACCACCACCATTGAGTCGACGAGTTCCATAGGCAGTTTCTACATGTGACGAAATGTAATAACCTTGAAGCATATACAACTTCCCTCCTGGCCCCCAACCAAGACGGTGGAGTGTATGGTGTGTATCTTCTGTTCCAAAACCGGTGAGTAAAACCTCTGATGTATCAGCTTTCCCATCACCATCAGTATCACTTAGATGAATGAGTTTATCACCGTTTGCAACATAGGCTCCTCCTTGGTTGTCCGGAAGTACACCACCAGGGATAATAAGTTTGTCATAGAAAATAGAAGAGGTATCAGCCACTCCATCATTATCCGTATCTTCAAGTATTACAATCCGGTCGCTAGGTTCCTCATTTACGTTTAATTGAGGATAGATATGACTACCACAAATCCAGAGCCTGCCCTCGCTGTCAAAATTAATTTGGGTAGGTTTTTCGATCATAGGGGTCGCGGCATACAGACTTATTTCAAAGCCATCAAGAATAGAAAATGATGCTTGCTCTTCCTTGAGATCTGGTTTTGGGATGTCCTGTAGGTCTTTTTGTGCCTGTAGATTTTGAGAAAGTAGACCGATGCAGAGAAATAGTTGAGATATTTTTTTAATATTTCTCATTATAAGTCCTTTAGTAATAATTTTATTACTGCTTCCTGTTTTACTATAAATGGCTCAATCTGTGCAGGTTCTTCCTGAGCAATCCGTTGTTCATCTTTGCGCTCTCCGTATACAAATGCATCATTACGTGGTCTCCAGCGGTGAAAAAAAAGGGTGTTCTTCTTGATAATAGTATTTCGGATTTGGTCGGCTTTATTGGAATCCAATGGAGTCACGGGTGGAGGGAATTTCAACACTTCTGTAATTAATTCTCCTGCTTTGCGATAACCTTTAGAAGTAAGATGTATACCGTTTACGGTGTATTTATTCTCTTGGCTAAATGAAGTAAATAAATCAATGAAACGATGGTTCCCTTTGGAAGCAACCTCTTTGGTTGCTTCTGAATATATTTTTAGTTCCTTATTTCGTGTCTCAATATGTTCATCTGGTATTCCAAAACCTTTTTCCATGGGTAGGGTAGAAATAAGGATCAGTTCTGGGCCTAATTCACCAAGTTCATCCAAAAGATGATTCAGGTCTTTTCTGTAGGCTTCAATTGCTAAGCCTTGTTCAAAGGATTCGTTAAAGCCATAAGCGATGAATATTTTGTCTGGTTTAAGTTCGCTAATTTGTTTGGTCAAAATTCCGAATCCTTTGTCTGGATCTCCAAACCGTCCACCACCGCGTGCCCGCGTACGCGCGTGTGCTTGGACATTATCTCCACTCCAACCAATATTGCGGAAAGTAATATTTTTATGGGGAAAGGAAAGTGAGAATTTCGTTTCAATTTCTCCGTTTACAATGGCATTTTCAAAGAAAGCATTCCCTAGGAAGACAACTTTATCATTTTGTTTAAAGTCAATTGATTCAAGAGAAGGTGTGGAAGTACAGGCTGCTAATAGGATGCCAAATACTCCCAAGAAAGTTCTAGGGTTGTATATCAATTTCATATTTGAATTCATTGGTTTAATATGCTACAATATAATCATAACATCGATTACTTCCATCCTGTACTATCTGTAATCCTGTGTCCTGTATATTTCAATAAGCCAATTATTGATTAAACAGTAAATAAGTGCCTGACTTTCCAGAAACAACAATATTAATTTTCCCGTTTTTATCCAAATCAATTGGCAATCTTTTAAAAGCGGTGCACCAAAGGAAAATATGCCACAAAAAACCCTAATTAGAGTAGTTTATTTCTTTTTAAAATGAGCATATTACAACAATAATTGACGCAATTGTTGCATTGAGAAAATGAGACCAACTTTAGATGCTAAACCCTATGTAATTTATATGGATATAGTTTGTTTGCATTCCACTGACATACATACAAATTCTTGTCGTTGTCTACGCATACGTCATGACAATGTTTGAATATTGGTTTATCTTGCCGCATCATTTCCAGTTTTCCATTCGCTTTATACACTGGTTTTGTACCTCCAGGATTTGAAACCACTTTATTATTCTTATCCAAAATAGTAACAAACCCTAGATTTAACTGCATGTTATAGTTTTCGTTCGTCATTCCAAAGCAAACTCCAGAATAGAGGTTATCTCCATCAAAAACTGGTCTGCTTATAAATGCGCCCGGCAAATAATAATCTTCAATAAATTCACCATCCAAACTAAATCTTTTGAACTGATTTTTAATGCGAGCAGAGCAAATAAGTGTTGGATTATCCGTATCTCTTGTATCTAAGGCTACACCATGGGCTTGCTTAAACTTAGACGGTTGTAAAAAACTATCGCCTCCAAATTTCCGTATAAATTCGCCTTTGCTCGAATATTGCAAAATATACTGTGAACCATACCCGTCAGCAACATAGATATCACCATTAGGTCCAACCGCTGTTTCCGTAGGTCTAAACGGATTGTATTGACCGTATTCTCCAATTTTATGCGGACTATCTAAGGTTAAAACAATTCTTCCGTTTGTTGTTGTCTTCGCCACTTTTCCCGCGCCAGGATCTGTAATATATAGGTAATCTTCACCTCCCTCATTATGAATCGATAACCCGTGAGTTCCCTTAAATCCAAGTGTCCAACTATCTATTAGTTTTCCAGATTTATCATAAATAATCACATTGTTCTTAGCATGATCTGTCACCATAATCAATCTACCTTGGGAGTCCATGACCATCTCATGGCAATTATTCACAGGCGTTTTATTTCGATCCAAATCTCCCCATCCTTTTTCTACTCTATATCTAAAATCTCCATGACCAATAATCTCCTCATTTAGATTCGCTGACTTTATAATACCAAAAGGCATACTTGTAGCCAATCCAGCGAGGGCGGTTTTTTTAATAAAACTCCTCCTAGAAGTATCCTTTTTCTCTGACATAATTTTTACTTTAACTTAAAATATCCTTTACCACATGACCGTGAACATCTGTCAATCGGAATCGTCTTCCTTGGAATTTATAGGTAAGTCGTTCGTGGTCAACTCCCAATAAATGCATCATTGTTGCTTGAAAATCGTGTACATGAACTGGATCTTTAATCACGTTGTAACTAAATTCATCGGTCTCTCCATAGGTAATTCCTGGTTTTACTCCTGCACCAGCCATCCACATCGTAAAACAACCCGGGTGATGATCACGCCCGTAATTCGTGGCTGTTAATTGTCCTTGAGAAAAACTTGTTCTACCAAATTCTCCTCCCCATACAACCAATGTATCTTCTAACAATCCACGTTGTTTTAAATCTTTTAGCAATGCAGCTGTCGCTTGATCTGTATCCTCCGCCTGTCGTTTAATACCTGCAGGCAAACTACCATGTTGATCCCAACCTGTATGATATAGTTGAATAAATTTTACATCTTTTTCCGCCAGTTTCCTTGCTAGCAAACAATTGGCTGCATAAGTCCCTGGTTTTCTGGCATCTTCTCCATACATCTCATAAATATGATCTGGCTCACCAGAAACATCTACGGCATCTGGCACGGAAGTTTGCATTCTAAATGCCATCTCGTATTGGTTAATTTTGGATTCAATATTAGTATCACCCCATTTATCCATTTGATGTAAATTCATGTCGTTGATATAATCCAACGCGCGTCTTCGATCTTCTTTATGCACTCCATGCGGATTGTTTAAATACAAAACCGGTTCCTTTCCAGACCGAAACTGTACCCCTTGATGATGCGACGGTAAAAAACCATTTCCCCAACTTTGAGAATTCAAAGGTTGACTTCCTCTCCCCTGAGATACCATCACCACAAAATTTGGTAAATTCTCATTGTCTGATCCTAACCCATAGCTCAACCAAGAACCTATTGAGGGTCTTCCACTCAATTGAGAGCCCGACTGCATAAACATTACAGCTGGTTCATGATTAATTGCTTCTGTATACATAGATTTTACAACACAAATATCATCCACCATTTTTGCCATATGTGGAAATATTTCACTTACGTAAGTTCCAGATTGACCATGTTGTTCAAAATCATAAATAGATTTTACCAATGGAAAAGTAGACTGATTCGCTACCATTCCAGAATTTCTTTGTGTGCCTCTCACAGAATCTGGAATTTCAAGGCCATGCCATTTTTTTAATGATGGTTTATAATCGAATGTTTCTAATTGTGAAGGGCCTCCACTTTGAAACAAATAAATCACTCTTTTTGCTTTGGCAGGAAAATGCCCATTTCCTAGGACCCCTTGATTTCCATCTAAAAATGATGTTTTTTTATTCGCAAAAGAAGACAAGGGATTTACCAATCCCGAAAGTGCTAAAGAACCCAGTCCCATGGCTGTTTTCTTTAAAAAATCTCTCCTCGTATTTTGTGCTATTAACCGTTTTATATGTTCCTCCATGGTTCTAAATTCAACGTATCTAAAAGAATTATTTCCTCATTATTGCTTCATCTGTATTCATAATCGCATTTGCAACTACGCCAAGCGCCGCAATTTGATTTGGATCTAAACTTCGATCCCAAGAATGCTCTCCCGTACTTAAATATTCCGTTGCCAATTGATCATTCTTTTTAAAGTTCTCAAATTCATCTGCATAGAAATTATTCAACAAAGTGATTTCTTTAACATCTGGCTTTCTTCCAGTAATCACATTAAAAGCAGTTTGCAACCGCTCTTCATCACTTTTCTTTTTAGTGATTATATCTTCCGCTAGCACCCTTGCTACTTCCAAAAATTGTGGATCATTTAACAATACAAGTGCTTGTAATGGCGTATTTGTAGTTTCTCTTTTAACTGTGCAAACACCTCTATCAGCCATATCAAAAATTGACATGGAAGGTGAAGGAGCAG
Organism: Urechidicola croceus; assembly: GCA_905181865.1. GTDB lineage: Bacteria > Bacteroidota > Bacteroidia > Flavobacteriales > Flavobacteriaceae > Urechidicola > Urechidicola croceus_A. The sequence goes on along the minus strand of CAJIZG010000004.1, from coordinate 197,008 downwards.
TCCGCTTCGAAATCGTATACAAACTTCTTCTGTACAATCCACTCCCCGGTTTTTGCAAATATTTATAAGCCCAGCCTTTCGTAGTCAATCCATCCCATAGTCCATCCGGTTGATACGGATACACACTTTTACCTCCTAAGGTATCGACTAAAAGTCCACTAATTGCTAAAGCATTATCTCTAATCATTTCCGCAGAAAATCTAAATCGAGCACCTCGGGCCAGCAATTTATTTTCTGGATCTATTTGATACTTTTCTTTTGTGATTCCTGAATACTGCATATACGTTTTTGAGGTCATTATTGTCTTATGCAGCGCTTTTATATCCCATCCACTTTCGATGAATTCTCTTGCTAAATAATCTAATAATTCCGGATGAGAAGGCAAACTACCCTGACTTCCAAAGTCATCTGATGTTTCAACAATTCCAGTCCCAAAATGCATTTGCCAAATTCTATTGACATACACTCTCGCGGTCAATGGATTATCTTTATCGAATAACCACTGACTTAAACCCAGTCTATTTTTAGGATATTTTTTCTCGCTTTTAAATATCCCTTCTGGAACATCTGGTTCTACTTCTTCTCCAAGATTACCGTATTCTCCCCTTTTCAACACGTATGTTTTCCTTGGCTTTGGCAAATCGCCCATCACCATAATTTCAGGAACATCATTTACTAAACTATTTTCTTCTTCTCTGCTCTTTTTCAGATTTTGTTCAATCGTCTTGATTTCTTCATTTGCGTATGCATTATAATATTCTTTCAAATACTCATTCCCTTCACCCCCTTCAGTTTTAACTACTTCCAATGCTTTTTTAGTATCATAAGAAAATAACACTTCAATCGGAGTCAAAACTTTATCGAATACTGTTATATCATCAATACCTCCATCTTTAAACGGGGTAAACTTTCCTCTCGCTCCAAAGGTTATACCGCCAAAACCATAGGTATGAATATTAGGTTCATGCAAAATTCCTTTATACAAATTATCTAGATCAATCTTCTGATCTTGTTTTTCTCCATTGATAAAAATCGAAATGCCCTTCGCTTTACTCGTTCCACTGTATGTTATAGTAATCTGAGACCATTCTCTTTCAGGTATCGCTTTATTTCCTGTTACTTCTATCGCATTTTGAGGCCAAGAGTGTGACATCACAAATGAAGGCTTATTGTCTTTTAATTTAAAGGTATATCCTTTTAATCCTAAGCGAAGATCTTCGCAATGCCAAATAATATTTACATCTTCATAAATGGTTTCAGGATACACCCAAAATTGCAATGAAAACGAATCTGTTCTTTCATACCACCCCACTTTTTTACCAAGTGCAGCACTATTGTAATCTGACACAAAGAATGCATTCCCTTTTTGTCCAGTCTTAATAACGGGCTGACGAAATGATGCGGGCTTCTCTCTGTTTTTTTCCTCTTTAGATTGATAACGGGCCTTTCCAATGGAGTCGAACTTATCCAATGGGTAATGCGCTACAATATTTTGTTTGATTCTTTTTTGAAGTACATCACCGGAAATCTTCGTTTGATTTTTCCAACTTTCAAATCCAGCAGTTTCTTTTCTTTCAGATTCATTCGTGTTTTCTAAATCTTTTATATACTCGAGTAAAGATTCTCTTTGCTTTTTTTCTTTCTCTGAACTTAGGAGTAACGCTGGACCCGGAGTTTGGTCTGGACCATATACAGGATGTCCAATTTCAAATGTGCTATTAAAAAAACCGAACATTTGATAGTAATCCTTTTGAGATATTGGATCATATTTATGATCATGACAGCGAGCACATTCCAAAGACAAACCTAAAAATGCTTTACCAACAGTATTTGTTCTATCGGCATTATATTCTACACGATACTCTTCAAATACAATTCCAGCTTCTGAATTCCGTTTATTTAAGCGATTAAAAGCTGTTGCCAATATACTTTCCTGATTAGCCCCATGAACTAAATCACCCGCCAATTGCCACGTCACAAATTGTTCATATGACATATTTGCGTTAAACGACTTTATCACCCAATCTCTATAAGGAGAAAATTCTCTATGTTTATCGTCCAAGAACCCGTCTGAATCGGCATATCTCGCTACGTCTAACCAACTACTTGCCATACGCTCGCCATAGGATTTTGAGCTTAATAATCTATCCACCAAATCGTCATAGGCTTTTGGGTCATTATTACTCACAAACGCATCGATATCATCCAACGAAGGTGGCAATCCAGTTAAATCAAAACTTGCTCTTCTAATAAGTGTTTCCTTTGAAGCTTGATCTTCCAAATTGAGATCTTCAGTTTTGAGTTTTTCTTCTATAAAGTAATCTATAGAATTTTCTGATTCCAAATTCTCTGCATCATTACTAGAAATGTATGCCCAATGTTCCTTGTATTCTGCTCCTTGTTCTATCCATTTAGAGATGGTCGCAATTTCCTTAGACGTTAATTCTAAATGAAAATCTGCTGGTGGCATTTTAAATTCGGGATCTTCCGAAATCATTCTTAAATATACATGACTCTTATTCAACTTTCCAGATACAATCGCTTTATGATCTTTGCCTTCCCCCAAAAGCGCAAAGGCGCCTTCTGGTGTATCTAATCGAAGCCCCGCTTTCTGATTTGCCATATCAGGTCCGTGACAAGCAAAACATTTATCGGATAATATCGGTTTAACATGATAATTAAAGTCTACGTCATCAGGCAATTTTTCATACGCTTCTAGTATTTCTTTAGGCATACTATCATTACAACTAAAAAGTAATAAGGTTGCTACTGCACCTAACATATAAAACTTCATTTTCTTTATTTTTACAAAATCACCACGTATCATAAATACTTTTTTACTGACTATAATATATGAGGGAATTACTATTTTAAAACGTAAATTTAAGAAAAATTATTCTAAATCAAATTGCTGGAATTTATTCATCAAATTCACCACATTTTTATCCATCCATTTTTCGCGGAACGGACGAGTAAGCATTGCATCAGCGGCGTTATCGTTAACAAAACGACCTGCTTTTTGATCCCAGGTAACTTCATATCCTAATTCGGTAGCAATAAGCCCCATCATTGTTAGCATGTAAACATTGTTGCCTACTTCAAGTGGTTCCAAACTTGGTTTCCCTGTTTCTATACTTCTTAGGAAGTCAGCTTCATCCGAAAGCGTATCAGCATATGAAACATCATTCTTACCGCTCTCAAATTTCAAGATTTTATCATTGCTTGCATTAATTGTATTTGGGAAAAAACTTATGCTAATCCAACTATCTTCTCCTATAAATTTAATAAATGGCTTTTTAATTTTATATTTCAACTTTAAACCATCGGCATATTCGTAGTTAATTTCAAAAGTATTGACAGTATGCCATAATCCTTTATCAAAAGTACCTAAACCATTAGTCGAAACAAGTAATTCGTACTCTTTTTTAATGGTATTCTGTCGTCAATATTGGTTTGAGTAATGGTGAAATTCAAGATTTCTCCGTTGTCATTTATAATACTATGAAGTTTGAATCCGTAAAACCACCCTATCGTAGATTTTCCATTAGTAGCACTACCTTTACATACTTTATTATTTCTAATTCGTTTGGGTTTACAAACTCTAATAGGTACAGAATCTACAAAAGAAATACCTGTAGAATCACCCAAACAGCAGGTTTTTAAAAACAAAGTCATCGCCATTAAATTTTGACCAACGAGTTCTGTAAATCTGTTGTAAAAAACCGTTGAAGGAAAATCACCTTTCATCTATTTTTGAACATAAAAAATACAGAAATGTTTGAACGTTCTAAAACCAATTAACTGAAATAGAATACAGCGTGTAATCACCTCACTTTTACTCATTATAGATGGTCGTTTTGATGGATTTCCTAAAAGAGATACATCAGCGACTTTATCATATTCTTTACAGAATTCGTCAATAGTACAAAATATTTCTGTAATTTTAAAGATAGATTAACATAGATAAGTTTTTTAGATTAATGAATTGATATTCAAACCTTAATCTACTAAAAATCTATCTTTTATCCAAAAAAAAGAGCCTAAATATTAATCGAACTCAGGTTAATAAATTTTCTATGTATAGAGATTTTATTTGCCAGAATATTTCAGTGTTGGAAAAATAAACATTCTTGTAATTCCTTAACAATTAACGCGATAAATACACACGATAAATTTTACAAAAAAAACTTATTTTTTTCACCTAAAAAAGTTTGCCAGAATCAAAAAGGCTCTTATATTTGCAACCCCTTAGGGCAATTAGCTCAGTTGGTTCAGAGCACCTCGTTTACACCGAGGGGGTCGGGGGTTCGAATCCCTCATTGCCCACCAAAGAAAACCCGTAAATCACTTTAAACAGAGTGTTTACGGGTTTTTTATTTTATGGTTTGTACGATTTATGTGTATAGATGCTTCTAAGAAGATGGAATATCATGAACTTGAAGAAGTTATACTTACTTCGGTGAATAAGTTGCCAAAGCGTTGTAAATATATTTTTGAATTGAGTAGGTTTGAACATAAATCCAACAAAGAAATCTCAATAGAATTAAAGATCTCAATATAGGCTGTTAAAAATCAAATCTCAAAAGCACTAGCATTCGTCAGAAAAGATCTTAAAAACGACGAACATCTCTTTTACTTCATTTGCTTTTCATCAAATTTAGATCGTTTCATTTAAGATACTAGCGATCTCTCAATAATCATGAATTTAGTTGATACTTACGACTTCTTCTAAATCGTGAATTTATTCCTGTTTATACCAGTTCGAAGGTGCAATTTCACGAGTTTTTATTATAATCTTAAAAAAAACCATTTTTAACGTGTACCAAACGCAAAGTATAGGTACTTACTATTAGTGAGTCATATTATTGGAAGCAATTATTACAAAATTAAATGAATACAAAACAAGTAAAAAAGTTATTTTCGAAATACGTTAATGATAAATGTTCTAAAGAAGAAATTCAGTTGTTAGATGCCATTTACCCTTCTTAAAAAGGAGGAGTAGCATACTTCCAAGTATAAAAATTAGTAAAACATTTTAAAATTCAGAGTTTATGTATTTCTCTAAGAAGAAGTTAACTAGTTTCATAAAATTCCATACCCTCCCTTTTTTAGTTCCATTCCTATTTGTTATGGGTTGTGGTGTTGACAAGCCCGAATATGTTTTATTGGCAGAAAGTAAGTTGCCCGATGTCATCGATTTCAATTATCATATCAAGCCGATTCTCTCTGACCGTTGCTTCTTTTGTCACGGCCCAGACAGGAACAATCAAAAGGCGGATTTAAGGTTGGATAATGCCGACGGTGCCTATGCAGCTTTAAGTTCAGGGAGGGGAGTAGCCATTAAACCGGATAATCTGGGGAAAAGTTTGGTCTATCACCGAATTGTCTCGGATAATCCTAATGAGGTGATGCCACCGCCAGAATCTAATTTGGTGTTGAACCCCGAGGAAATCGCATACATCACGAAATGGATCGAACAGGGTGCGGAGTACAAGCCTCATTGGGCCTTCACCAAACCTAAAAAAAGTGTGATTCCGAAAGCGGGAGACCACTGGGTGAATAACAATATTGACCGTTTCATCGTCTCCAAATTAGAAGAAAAGGGTATTGAACCTTCCGAAATGTCGCAACGTGGAGTATTGGTGCGTCGACTATATTTTGACCTGACTGGTCTTCCTCCTTCTGTGGAAGAAATCGAACGTATCCTAAACGACAATGATCCTGATTATTATGACAAATTGGTAGATAAGCTTATGGCTTCTCCTGCTTATGGCGAACGTATGGCCGTACATTGGCTTGATGTGGCACGTTTTGCAGATAGCGAAGGCTATCTGGACGATTTTCATCACGAAATGTGGCCCTATCGCGATTGGGTGATCAATGCATATAATGAAAACCTTCCGTACGACGATTTTGTACTCTGGCAGGTGGGTGGCGATCAAATACCCAATGTGAAGCCCGAACAGCGATTGGCCACGGCCTTTAATCGGTTACACAAGCAAAATTCCGAGGGTGGGGTCATCTCCGAGGAGTTCAGGGTAGAGAATGTCGCCGATCGCACAAACACCATCGGTGCTGCCTTTTTGGGGCTTACCATGGCCTGTGCCAGATGTCATGACCATAAGTACGATCCTATATCACAAAAAAATTATTTTGAACTTTTCAGTTTTTTCAATAGCACCGTCGAAATGGGCAATGGAATGTTTGCCGGAAATGCTATTGAGAACGGAACAGGGGTGACCCCAGAAATGTCTATGAACGCGGGTCCTGTGATGCCTGTTCCCGATGAAAATATCGCAAAGATTAGAGAGTACCTTCGGGGTGAGATAGCCACCAAATCTTCCAAACTCGATCAACGTATAAATAATATTGGGCAACAAGTAGATGCCTGGGCAGCATCAGAGCCACCCCCGGATATCCTTGATAAAGCTGTAAAAGAAGCTACGGTTGTACACCTGACCTTCGATCAATCGTCCAATGGTATAAGCAAAGACTTGGCAATAGGTTCAAAGGATGCCAAATATCAAGGACATCAATTTGTTCCTGGCAAAAAGGGCCTTGCCTTGGAGTATGGAGAAGGTCAATTGGTTGCTGATGGAAGTAGGGTGAGTTTTGAAAGGGTAGATCCCTTTACAGTCAGTTTTTGGATCAAGGTACCCGAAAAGTTCAACGAGGCCCGTGTATTTTATAATGGGAACAGTCGTAATCAAGGGTATCGGGGTTGGGAAGTGGTTCTAGACAGTACCCGTGTATCGTTCAGGCTGAACCACGCCTATCCTTTTCAATCGCTTCAACTTCGGATGAAAGAAGAATTACCGCTCAATGAATGGCAGCATTATACTTGGACGTACGATGGTTCAAGTAACGCGGAGCATATGAAGGTCTATCGCAACGGCGAATTGACAGATCCGGAAATACTACGGAACAACCTTTATAGATCCACAAAACCGTATCCGGATAAAGAGGCCTTACTTTACCAAAAATACAGTGGCCTGGTCTTGGGTGCCAGTCATTACGATCAAGGCTTCAATAAAGGTTTCATTGACGAGTTCCGCGTTATGAATAAGGAAAGTGGCGACTTGGTTGCCGAATATTTATTTGATGAGCAACAGGGAAGGGAATCGTTCAAAGGAGCCGTGTCTCAAAAATCGAAAGCGTTGAACGAATTTTATACGTTACATCTGAACAAGGAAGTACAAGCTGAACGTGAGGCATTACGACAAATACGTTTACGCGACGTGCAGACTATAGATACCATACAGGAAATCATGGTCATGGGCGATTATGAAAAGGAAAGACCGACCTATATTTTAGATAGGGGCGCTTATGATTCGCCTACCGAACAAGTAGGGCGCGACGTGCCTGAATCCATATTGCCTTGGCCGGAAGAATTGCCCCGAAATCGTTATGGTCTGGGGAAATGGTTGATTCACGAAGACAACCCATTAACGGCTCGGGTGGCAGTCAACCAAATGTGGTACCTGATGTTCGGTCGTGGACTTGTGGAAACCAATGAAGATTTCGGGAACCAAGGTGCATTGCCTACCCATCCGGAATTGCTGGATTGGCTCGCTGTCGATTTTAAGGAAAACGGATGGAACGTAAAAAGGCTCATCAAGCAGATGGTCACCTCGTCAACGTACAAACAATCTTCGGTGATCCGCGAAGACCTATTGGAGATCGATTCGGACAATAAATTGTTGGCTAGAAGCCCTCGCTATCGAAGATCGGCCGAAATGGTAAGAGATAATGTACTTGCAGCCAGTGCTCTTTTAGAACAAAAGGTCGGTGGTAAATCGGTTTTTCCATACCAGCCCGATGGTCTATGGCGAGAAACCATAAGCCACTCGTTCTTCCCTAATTACAAAATCGATTATGAGAATGGACTCTATAGGCGTAGTCTTTATACCTTCTGGAAACGCAATGCGCCTTCACCGAGTATGCTAGTCTTCGATGCTGCGAACCGTAGTGAGTGCCAAGTCAAAAGACTTCGCAGTAATACACCCTTACAGGCATTAGTATTGTTGAACAGCCCACAGATAATCGAGGCATGTCGCGTACTTGCCGAAAAGACCTGGATCGAGGCCTCTCTTGAACCGTCCAAGGCGGTAGACCGACTTTTTTTGGCGCTCATCGGACGATCGCCGAAACCATCCGAAAAAGAGATATTATTGCTGCAATACGAAGAAGAAAAAGTATATTTTGAAGACTCCCCTAAAGAAGTTCGGAAGTTTTTGAACATCGGTGCCAAAAAAACTACGGGGGAAATTCGTTTGACGGAAACGGCGGCTTTGGCACGCGTGGCCAATACAATTTTGAACTCAACGGAAAGCTATTACAAAAATTAGGATCATGAAATACAAAAAAGATATTCAACAGGCGGATTATTTACAAAACCGAAGAGAATTTCTGCGGACCACTAGCAAAGGTCTAGGCGCCCTTGCCTTGGGCAGTCTTATGATGCCTGATTTGCTCGCGGCACCCGAGAGGCCTAAGCTGATTACTTCTACATCGAATTCCGGGGGAGCATTGTCCAAGCTGCACCACCCAGCAAAGGCAAAAAGGGTCATTTACCTCTTTCAGAGTGGAGGTCCCAGCCAGTTCGAACTCTTCGATTACAAACCGGCATTGAATAGGCATTGGGGCGAGGAAATCCCCGATTCCGTAAGGGGCGGTCAACGTCTATCTGGAATGCTGGCGGCACAGACCAGTTTTCCATTGGTCGGCTCCCAGTTCGAGTTTAAACAACATGCGAAAACAGGTGGATATTTTAGTGAGTTGATGAAACATACCTCCGGGGTTGCCGAGGATATTTGCATGATCAATTCGATGCATACCGATGCAATCAACCATGAGCCGGCCGTTATTTTTATGCAGACCGGTTCACAACAGGTCGGAAGACCGAGTATCGGATCTTGGATGAGTTATGGTTTGGGCAGTGCCAATGAAAATCTGCCATCTTTTGTCGTGATGTTATCACGCGGTGACAAAGGCGGGCAAAGTCTCAATATGCAGGCATGGAACAGTGGTTTCTTGCCCTCCCATCATCAAGGCGTTCGTTTCAGGTCGGGTGTAGATCCCGTCTTGTATCTCAATAATCCTGATGGAATCAACCGTGATCGGCGCAGGTCGGAACTCGACTATTTGACGAAACTAGAGGCCGAACAGAAAAAAGTCTGGGGCGATCCCGAGATTGATTCGAAAATCAGCCAATATGAAATGGCGTATCGCATGCAGAGCAGCGTTCCTGAAATATCGGATCTTTCTGATGAGCCAGATTATATCTTCGATATGTACGGCCCTGATTCACGTATACCGGGCACCTACGCGTACAATTGTCTTATGGCCAGAAGATTAGCCGAACGCGATGTCAGTTTTATCCAACTCTATCATATGGGGTGGGATCAGCATGGCAACCTTCCTTCGCAAATTCAGATAATGGCGAAATCGTCCGACCAGGCTTCCGCAGCTTTGGTCAAAGATTTGAAACAACGTGGATTACTAGAGGATACTTTGGTCATCTGGGGAGGAGAATTTGGCAGAACCAGTTTTTCACAAGGAAAATTAACCAAAGACAACTACGGCCGTGATCACCATTCCAGAAGTTTTAGCTCTTGGATGGCCGGTGGAGGCATAAAGGGAGGTACCGTATATGGAAAGACCGATGATTTTGGATACAATATCACCGAAAATCCGGTGCATGTACATGATTTTCAAGCTACTTTGTTGCATCAATTGGGTATCGACCACGAAAAAATGGTCTTTAAACATCAGGGAAGAAGGTACCGCTTGACCGACGTACATGGGCATGTCATCAAAGATATTCTAGCCTAAGATGATCCATTTTTGTCGACGAATTGGGCACCAAACGCTGAAAACAGGAAAGAAACTTTCAATGCCACTGATGCATTACTAGGAGTAATCACGAACGATTCATTTAACGAACACCAAGGACGACGTTTTTGACTTACAGTCATAAATGGTGACGTAGTAAAAGGCATACTCTCATAACTAAAAAAAGAATAACTTTACCCGTTGTGCATTTAAACAATATTGACTTTTAGATTGTTCATATTCCTGTTAAAAACAAACTTGTTAATGTATTGAATGATTGTTAATGCTGTTAGTTTTGAGAGAATCCTTGTCTTAAAACCTTCAAAAGTTTTCGCATAATTATTCCGTATTTTAAACTGGTCACAAAGTTGAGAAAACAAGGTCTCAATTCGTTTTCTTTTCTTTCTAAAAATGTACGTTTGTTTTTTGTGATTCTGTTGATTTTTACGCATTGGAACTTCTAATTTAATTTGTTTACTCTCAAATAAATCTAAATGATAGTCAGCACTTAGGTATCCTTTGTCCCATAAAATCACACAGTTATTAAACTGATTTTTAATGTCTTTTAACTAATGAATATCATGTACAGAAGCTTTGCTAATATCAAAACTTTTAAACACGCTATTAATAGAACAAACAGCATGTATTTTATAGCCATAATAATATATGTTTTGACTAGCGCAACAACCTCTATTTGGGGCTGAATAAAAGTACTCCTTACAAGCTTTACTTCTCCCGCTTCTTGAGAGTTTTACAATCTCCAAAGGCATCCTATCTACAACATAATAGTTTTCAAACTCCGTGAACTTATTGAAGAGTTGAGTTCTTATAAATTCAATGGAAAAAAATAATTTTACCTTCCGTTTATTGTAAACTGATCGCTCTATTTTAGCAAACAAATATTCTGGAATATCTCGAAAAAACTGACAATCATTGTCTATACCCATATATTCTGCTGTTACATTCATAGCGATTAATTCAATGTCTTTTAGTTTTGGTTTCCTGTTTTGACATAAAAATTGTTTTTTTCTGTAATTGTGGCTAAGACTTCTAAAATTTTATCGTAATTTTCAATAAAGTTATTCATAATATTTAATCTCACTGGGTATAATTCCCGAGGCTTGACTCGTAATTAATTAGTATTTTATGACTCGATGTCACAGAATAGTAAATATATCCATAAGAGTCATAATGTTACAGTATTATTATAACATTTAGTAACAAGCGCGAAGTATCGCAGAGTAGTTTTTATAAAAGATGTTGATCAAGTTTTAGTGAATGTATGTGAAGAGATTGAAAAGCGTTATGATATTCAATTTTTAGAGATTGGAACAGATGAAGATCACGTTCACTTTTTACTTCAAAGTGTACCGACTTATAGTATTACAAAAATGGTAACGATGATAAAAAGTTTGATTGCGCGTGAAGTTTTTAAACAGTGTCCAGAAGTTAAGAAGCAATTATGGGGAGGTGAATTCTTTGGGAAAGGATATTTCGTGAATACAGTAGGTCAACATGATACTGAAAATAAGATCTCTCAATATGTCAAGGAAAAGAATCTGAGTATGTAAAGTTAAAAGTACATCACCAGTTAACTTTGTTCTGATAAAAATGCCTAATGGGCTTGACCCGAGGATTATTTACTCGAATGACTATCAACTAAATATACGCCTTTTAATAGTCAAATGAATAACTTTTTTTAACTATTTATAATGCACAACGGGTACATATTAATAATTTTAAAGACTTTTGTAAAGTATATAATCCATTAATGAAGACAAAATATTTTAGAGACAAGGAACTTGTTGAACTAGTTAGAAAGGATGATTCAATAGCCTTTAAATATTTGCATGAAAAATATTCTGGCAAGATGTTTCTGTATGCTTTTAGTGTTATTAAAAATAAAGAAGTTTGTGAGGATATCATCCAAAATATTTTTGTAAATATTTGGTCAAAACGGAAAGAAGTTAAAGTAGCCGATATAAAGTCCTATCTGTTTAGAGCGGTAAAATATCAGATATTCAATTATTTTAGAGATCGAAAAATCCCAATGGAAGATATTACTAGACTTAACATTGTTGATATGTCTATAGATGCTTCTAAGAAGATGGAATATCATGAACTTGAAGAAGTTATACTTACTTCGGTGAATAAGTTGCCAAAGCGTTGTAAATATATTTTTGAATTGAGTAGGTTTGAACATAAATCCAACAAAGAAATCTCAATAGAATTAAAGATCTCAATACAGGCTGTTAAAAATCAAATCTCAAAAGCACTAGCATTCGTCAGAAAAGATCTTAAAAACGACGAACATCTCTTTTACTTCATTTGCTTTTCATCAAATTTAGATCGTTTCATTTAAGATACTAGCGATCTCTCAATAATCATGAATTTAGTTGATACTTACGACTTCTTCTAAATCGTGAATTTATTCCTGTTTATGCCAGTTCGAAGGTGCAATTTCACGAGTTTTTATTATAATCTTAAAAAAAAACCATTTTTAACGTGTACCAAACGCAAAGTATAGGTACTTACTATTAGTGAGTCATATTATTGGAAGCAATTATTATAAAATTAAATGAATACAAAACAAGTAAAAAAGTTATTTTCGAAATACGTTAATGATAAATGTTCTAAAGAAGAAATTCAGTTGTTAGATACTTTTCTGGATTCTTATCAGGAAAAGAATACTACATGGTCTGATATGAAAGTTGGAAAAGAAGATGCATTTAGAAAAGTTTCTTGGGCAAGAATAAAATCTCAAATTAATAATGATCAAAAGAAAAAAGGATATCCCTTTGTTCATTATTTAAAATATGCCGCTGCGGCGTCAATAATTTTAATAGTTTCACTTACTGCATATTCGGTTAAGGGAAGTAAAATAGAAATTAAAGAGCCCATTCTTGTGAACACTGGAATTCCACATGGTGTAGATAAAGCAACTCTTACTTTAGGAGATGGTTCTCAAGTAGTATTAGAGGAAGGAGATACCTTCCAAACGCAAAATGCCAATAGTAATGGAGAGGGAATTATATATAAAAAAGGAAACAAAAAAACAAAAAAATTAGAATATAATGTTTTAACAATACCTAGAGGAGGTCAGTATTTTATTGAACTCTCAGATGGTACTCAGGTCTGGTTAAATTCTGAGTCTCAGTTAAAATATCCGGTGAATTTTATTGAAGGTAAAACGAGACAGGTAGAATTGGTTTACGGAGAGGCTTATTTTGATGTATCACCAAGTACGCAGCATCATGGTGCAGATTTTAAAGTATATAATAACAGACAAGAAATTCACGTACTTGGAACAGAATTCAATATTAAAGCATATAGAGACGAAACTAATATTTATACTACGCTTGTAGAGGGTAGAGTTGACGTAACTACTAAAAACGGAAAACAAAGTTTAGTGCCAAACCAACAAATAATTCTAGATCTTAACACCGACGTTTCAGTAATTAAAAATATAGATGTTTATAATGAAATTTCATGGAAAGATGGCGTGTTTAGTTTTGAAGACAAATCACTTATAAATATACTAAAGGTCTTATCACGTTGGTATGATGTTGAATTTGTCGTTAAGAATAAAAAAGTTGAAGAGCAAGAATTTGTTGGAATTTTAGATAAGGATCAAAACATGGAAGATATATTAATAAGTATCAAAAATTTTGGTATAATAAAAAAATATAAAATAAATGAAAAAGAAATAATATTAGAATAAAAAAAAGGGAGCGAAGTTTTGACATTTTGCGGTATCGAACTACGCCCCTCTATTATGTATTAATTAAATGTTTAACTAACACAATGTAAATTTATGGAAATCAATTCAATTAATGTCCGTTTTCTCTATTTAAAACGGCTACTAACTAGATGTATGAAGTTATTTATCTTCTTATTTTGTTCAACTGTTTTTAGTTTTTCCTTTGAAAGTTCGTTTTCACAGGAAAAGGTATTTATCCAACAAGATCAATTGGCAACAGTTGATGAAGTATTCAAAATTATTAAACGACAAACAAACTTTCGATTTATTTATCCTAAAGGTCTGTTTAATAGTACTCCTGAAATTCAACTGAGAAGAGGTGAAGTTTCGGTTTTCAATCTACTGGAGAAAAGTTTATCAAGTAGTAATCTTGACTACAATTTAACAAAAAAAAATACGATTACGATTAAAGAAAAGCCAGTTGAAATAGAAATAGTAGTGCAAGAACAAGTCACTGGTACTGTTTTAGATGACGATGGTGGACCCCTGCCGGGAGCTAGTATCTTGGAGAAAGGCACACTCAATGGTGCCGAATCAGATTTTGACGGTAATTTCTCACTAGCTGTAACTGATGAAAATGCAATATTGGTAATCTCGTACCTTGGTTTTTTAACAAAGGAGTTTGAATTGAATGGGCAGAATACGGTTAATATTTCTCTTGAAAAAAGCGAGGGAAGTCTTGAAGAAGTTGTGATTGTAGGTTATGGCTCGCAAAAGAAAGCGGATATTACAGGGTCAGTAGTTCGTATAACTACTGAGAAAACAGGGAATTTACCAAACTCTAATGTACTTCAAGCAATACAAGGTAGAGTGCCAGGTCTTAATATAACTACTGGCAATTCTGCTGGATCAAGTCCCGATGTTTTAATACGTGGAGCAAACTCTCTATCAGCTAGTAATAGTCCACTTATAGTTGTTGATGATGTTATTTATAACGGAAGTATTTCAGATTTTAATGCGAATGATATAGCGTCAGTTGACATCTTAAAAGATGCCAGTTCTACTGCGGTCTACGGAGCACGAGCCGCCAATGGTGTTTTATTGATTACCACAAAAAAAGGACGATTTGGTAAGCCTAAATTTAAATTTAATAGCTATGTGGGTTCTCAAAGAGCAGATAAACTAATCGATCTTATGGATGGTGCTGGTTATGATCAGAAAATTGCAGATTTTAATGCAGCTAATCCAACGTCCAACATTACTCTTTCAGCTATAGAAGAGGCTAATAAAGCCAACGGTATTGAAACAAATTGGGTAGATTTAATAACTAGAAGCGGTATTATTTCTAATTATCAACTTAATGTTTCTGGAGGAACAGTTAAAACAAATTATTACATTTCAGGTTCGGTTTTTGATGAGAAAGGGATTGTAAAAAATGATAATTTTAGCCGTCTTAATTTGAATCTTAACTTAAATACTAAATTAACTGATTGGTGGTCGTTAGCTTTTAATTCATCTTATATAACTCGTAATCTATCTGGAAGACCAGCTAGTATGTATCATGCTTATAGTCAAAGTCCTTATGGTAATGTTTTTGATGAGAATGGTCCTGGTGGCTTCGCACGTCTTCCGATTGGGGATCAATTTGGTCTTAATCCTTTTATAAATACTTTGGTTGATGAAGAAAATTTGCAAACAAGCTTAAGGGGAGTTGCAAGTAGCAAAATTGATATTCCTTTTATTGAAGGCTTAAAGTGGACGATGAACTATGGTGGTAATATAAGAAATGGCAGAACCAATAGCTTTACCAATAATCAGCTAACATCGAGTTCAATGGCACAAAATGGGATTGCTCAAAAGGAACACGAAAGAAATTTTGATTGGACGCTCGATAATATTTTAAATTACACAAACACTATCGGAGAAAAGCATAAAATTGATCTTACTTTTTTGTATAGTAGAGAATCTAGAGAGGAAGATTTAACACAAGGGAGAGCAAACGATTTTGTTTCACAAGCACTAGGTTTTAATGCTTTAGGATTAGGGGCAGTTCAGGAAAGTTTTTCTCGCCGAGAAGCACAAAATAGTCTCTCACAAATGGGGAGATTAAATTATGTTTTTGATAGCAAATATGCATTTACTTACACAGCTAGAAGAGACGGTTTTTCTGCTTTTTCAGAAAATAATAAATATGCTATTTTTCAAGCAGGTGCTTTCGCTTGGACCGCAAGTAATGAAGCTTTTTTAGAGGATTCTAAATGGTTAAATTATTTAAAATTAAGGTTGTCATTTGGAGAGAACGGGAACCAAGGTATAAATAGATTTAGTTCATTATCAAAAATTAATACAAGTCAATATCTTTTTGGAGATGGGGGAAGTTCTGTTTCAACACTTAATATTGAAACGATGGCGAATAGTGAATTGAGTTGGGAGAGCACCGCGTCAACAAACATTGGTTTGGATTTTCAAATATTAGACAATAAAATTTCGGGTTCTTTTGATGCTTACTTATCGAACACAAAAGATTTATTGCAATTAAGAAGTATCCCTACAATTACGGGATTCGAACAGGTACTGACTAACATTGGTGAAGTTGAGAACAAAGGATTTGAATTTAGCATAAATAGTAGTAATTATGATACTCCAAATTTTGGTTGGGATACCAATCTTGTCTTTTCGTCAAGTAAAAATAAAATAATTTCTTTGGGTGGAGTTGATGCAAATGAAGATGGAATTGAAGACGACGATATTGCAAATGGATGGTTTATTGGGCAACCTATAGATGCTGTTTTTGGTTTTAAAACAGACGGAATTTATCAATTAAATGATACCGATATTCTTAGCGGTTTCGGACCTGGAGATTTTCGTATTGTTGACACAAATAATGATGGAACTATTACCCCAGATGATAGACAGATTTTAGGAAGAACATCCCCAAATTATATTATTAGTTTAGGTAATACTATTCGTCATAAAGGGTTTTCTTTATATATCTTAATAAATTCCATACAAGGAGGAGGTAAAAACAACGCTTATATTGGTGATAATTATACCTCCCGCAGTGTGAGTCCACGATCTTTTAGTACATACGTAGAGCGTTTCAATATTCATAATGTTCCATATTGGACACCTAGCAACCCTACCAATTTGTATCCAAGATTAGATTATGATGCACCATTTGATCATCCCATTATAGAAGATAGGAGCTTTGTACGTATTCAAGATATAAGTTTATCCTACAACTTTAATGAAAAGGTTTTGAATAAAATTGGATTCACGAGTTTACAACTTTTTACGTCAATAAAAAACGCACATACTTTTACTAATTGGACAGGTTATAATCCAGAAACTTCAACTTCTGTAAAAGGCTCTCCTACTTTATCTAGTTATACTTTTGGACTTAATTTCGGATTTTAAAAATAGAAACCATGAAAAAATATTTTACACATAATTACGTATTCATAAAGATATTATCAATTGCATTACTATTAGTTTCTTGCAGTGATGATCTTTTAGTTGAGGAACCAGAAAGTTTTTTAACGCCTTCAAATGCTTTTGTCGATGCAGATAGTTATAACGCAGCAATCTCAGAACTGCACAGATTAAGTAGGGGGTTGCGCACCAGTGAAATTGTAGATGAATATGCACCTAAGGATTATCAATCAGATAAAGCCGTTTCCACAATTTATGCGAATGGTACAGATATAGCTTGGTTTGCAGTGACTAGTCAAAATCAATTCACAGATTATGCAAAGATTAATTCTACGAATACTATAGTGAGTGTGTATTGGAAAATACTTTATAAGATGATTGCCAATGCAAACACTATAGTTGCTAATATAACTGTTTCTGAATTGAACCAGGAAGATAAATTAAGAATAGAGGGTAACGCAAGGTTTTTCAGAGCATTTGCATATCGGTTTTTAGTCTATTTATATGGCGATGTACCTCTTGTAACTGCAGAAATTACGACCCCAAGGTTCGACTTTACTAGAGCTCCAGTAAATGACGTACTCGCTTTTATGAAGGAAGATTTAGAATTTGCTAGTGCTAATTTACCAAGCCAAAATCCCGGTGATGGACAACTTTCTAAAGCAGCAGCTGACCACATTCTAGCAGAAACGTTAATTTCTTTGAAGGATTATACGGGTGCCATTCAAGCGGCGTCAATGGTTATAGATAACTCACAATATGCTTTAATGCAAAGCCGTTTTGGCAGTTCTACAGGTATAAATGGTGACGTGTTTTGGGATTTGTTTCGTGTAAATAATCAAAATGGAAACTCTGGAAATACAGAATCTATATGGGTGTGGCAACTCGATTTTACTACGCTTAACGGAGAACCTAAGAATAAATTAACTAGATGTTGGGGACCACGTTTAGAAAAGGTGAAGGATTCTGAAGGAAATAGAGCCTATATAATTCCTCCGGCATCGATTGACACGTTAAGCAGGGGTGTTGGTTTTGTGCATCCTACCGAATATTTGGAATATACAATATGGGAATCAGATTTTGATAATGATATGAGAAACTCTAAATACAATATGCAGAGACGTTTTACGAATAATAACCCTGAATCTCCGGAGTATGGTCAGATGATGGTCCCAAGAGCATCAGATTTGTACAGAAACCATAATGTCTATGTGAAAAAAGCAGCTGCTCCAGAGGGGTATCCTCAGGGTTACGATCCTACTGGAAGAATGTTTACGGATATGTATGCTATTCGTCTTGCAGAAACATACTTATTGAGGGCTGAAGCATATTTTTTAAAGGGTGATAATGCAAGTTCTACAGCTGATATAAACATAATTAGGAATAGAGCACAGGCCACTCCGGTCGCTTCTAGCTCAATTACGTTAGATTATATTTTAGATGAAAGGGCAAGAGAATTGGTTGCGGAAGAACCTAGAAGGCTTACTTTGGCGAGAATGAATAAACTTGCAGAACGGGTAAGGCTTTATAATCCTATATCTGCTTCCAGTATTCAAGATTTTCATAATCTATGGCCTATTCCACAGGATGTCATTGATGCTAATCTGGAAGCTGAATTAATACAGAATCCAGGATATTAAAAGCGTAATACTTTACATCTTTATGACTCTGAATTTGTTAAAACACCTTCAAAAATGAGTTAATTTTGCTATTAAGTGTCCTCGTTTATTTGATTATAAAAGGGGCACTTTTTTTTAATCGAGCCTTAAAGGCATAAGTTATATTGAAAATTTATGGTTAAGGTTTTTTTAATTAAATGGCTTTTATAGGCTTTATAAATTATTAATTTAGACATGATAACATAAGTTGTAAATATTTAATTGAGCATGTTGAGGTTATTCGGTCAATATTTTACCGTGTATCATTAATTAAAAAGTAGTAGCTTTTAACCAAAAATAATAATGAAAATAGAAAAAATAATAATAATTTCTTCTGTTATTTTATGCTTCTTGATGATAATCAGTTGTAATAAAGCACAATTTGTTCAAAAGCCTAATATTTTGCTTATTTGCGTGGATGACCTTCGTCCAGAATTAAAAAGCTTCGGTGCAGAATATATTAGCTCACCAAACATTGACGCTTTGGCTGCAGAGGGCGTTTTATTTCAGAAACATTTTGTCAATGCTCCAAGTTGTGGGCCATCGCGTTACACGCTATTAACGGGGCAATACGGTCCCACAAGTAACGATGCACTATTCCAACGAGCAGGTAAAGTAGCACAAGGAACAGTTTTGAACCCGAGTATGCCAGAGTGGTTTAGAGACCACGGTTATGCATTAGTTTCGGTTGGAAAAGTATCTCATCATCCGGGAGGAATGGGCGGTAAAAATTGGAATGATAGCACAATAATAGAAATGCCTGACGCGTGGGATAAACACCTTATGCCAGTTTCCGAATGGGAGCATCCACGCAGTGCTATGCATGGATTAGCCCATGGTGAAATTCGAATAAAATCTAGTGATATGGATGTTTTTCAAACAGTTGAAGGTAATGATAATAGCTATCCAGATGGAATAATAGCAGATGAGGCAGTAAAGCAATTAAAAGCACTTTCTAAGGATGACAAAAAGCCATTTTTCTTGGCTGTTGGAATCATCAAACCTCACTTACCTTTTGGAGCACAAAAATCTTACATAGATAGGTATGATGGTATTAAACTTCCTGCAATAGAACATCCACAAAAGCCAGAAGAGAAAATAACATGGCATGGCTCTAATGAATTTAAACAATATAATCGCTGGGAGAAAGATCCAAATACAGATAAGGTTTTTGCTGATGAGATGCGGCTCCATTATGCAGCTTGTGTTAGTTATGCAGATGCACAAGTAGGGAAAATTATTAGAGAGTTAAAACGTAATGGAACAGACAAAAATACCATTATTATTCTATGGGGAGATCATGGTTGGCATTTGGGAGAACATGCCATTTGGAGAAAACATAGTTTGTTTGAAGAGTCCCTTCGCTCTCCTATGATTATTCAATATCCCAAAATGGAAAACAGAAATTCCAATACAAATGCAATAGTTGAAACATTGGATATCTTTCCTACACTCTGCGATTTGACTAACCTTGAAACACCAAAGTTTGTTCCAGGTGTATCATTGCGTCCAATATTGGAAAATCTTGGCACATCAGGCCATTTGGCTTACTCATATTTTAATAATGCCATGACGGTTCGGACGCAGACACATCGCATGACACTTCATATGGATGATTATGTTGAGCTTTATGATCATAGGACCTTAGAGAAGGAAACTAAAAATATAGCGAATTAATATCCAGATTTGGTCAAAGAGTTAAAAACTAAAATAAAAAACAGATTAGATCGGAATTAATATTATTCAGCATCACACATTACAAATAACTAGATTAATTATGAAAATAAAATTTTCAGTAGTATTTTTTGTAGCAATTCCTTTCTTATTAACCGCTCAGCATTTTGGTGAAAGTGAACATTCTATGAACAAAAACACTTCTAATATGGATGTTTTAAAATACTGGAAAACGAACTCCCCTGAGAAAACAGAGGTTTATCAATCAGCATTTAATATTCTTTCGGCATCTAAAGAAGCTTCATACAGTGATTTATTGTTAGATAAAAGCTATTTAGAACTCTGCAATAAATATAAACTACATCTATTAGGAGGCCCAATTTTAGGCGATATAAGAGAACATGGAATTTCTATCTGGCTCAGAACGAGCATACCGTCTAAAATACAAATATCCTTGTCTTCTAAAGACAAAATATTCATATCAGATGCTATGTACACAAAAAGCGAAAATGACTTGATGGGTTTATTAAAAATTGAAGGTTTGACCGATGATAACACCTATTCTTATAAAGTAATTATTAATGATAGTATTGAAGTATCCGACGATAATTATTTCTTCAAAACATTACCAAATAAAGAGGATATAAAAACTACTAGAATTGTTTTTGGTTCTTGTCTACATAGATGGGGGTTAGGCAACACCCAATTATTTAGTACCATAAAAAAAAGAAATCCTTCTGCTATGTTATTATTAGGTGACATTGCGGTACAAGATAGAAATAACCATTTAGGAATGCATCGTGCAGATTATTTGCTTCGTGACTTTCAGTCAGCTTGGAGTGATTTCGCCTGTAATGTGCCTATTTACGCAAGTTGGGATGATCATGATTACTTTAATAATGATGAATCAGGTATCCCAAATGGTTATATAGACGAAGATAGAGATAATGTGAGGCAAATTTTTAAAAACTCGTGGAATAATCCTTCATATGGGCTAAATGACAAAGGCATTTATTTTAAATCAAAAATTGGTTTATGTGAAGTTGTAATGACTGATAACAGGTATTTCGGCTCTGAAGAAAAGAGTTCCTTCTTAGGAAAAGAACAAATGGAATGGTTAAAGAAGCAGATTCTAAATTGTAAGAGTCCATTTTTGATCTTATCATGTGGCAGTATGTGGAGTGATTTTGTCTCAAATGGTAAAGATTCATGGGGTGTGAATAATCCTAAAGGACGTGAGGAGATTTTTAAGTTGATTGAGGATCGCAATATTTCTGGTGTTTTGTTAATTTCTGGAGATAGGCATGGAGCGAGAGGGTTTACCATTCAAAGAGAATCTGGTTTCGAATTTTATGAATTTGAAGCGGCGAGTCTCGGAGCAAGGATTGGTCCACCAAAAACTAAACCAGAATGGACAAATCAATTATATGGAATAGATGGAACTTTTGCATTTGGAGAATTTACCTTTAAAAATACAATAGATGAAAAATACGTTGATTTTCGATTAATTAAAGAGGATGGAAATATATTTTACAAAAAAAGGCTATCATTAAATGACTTGACACCGGATGAATAAAAAATATTCGGTTTAAAAAAGGTGAATTAATAAACAAATTTTGAAAGATGAAATAGTATGGTTTGCAGATTTTATCAGAATGAAAAAAATATCAAACAGGGTGTAAATAACAATATATTAAATAAAGAATTATTTATAAGAGGTTTATCTAAAGTTGAATAAAATTGCATTTAATTTATTACAAGAATAAGGCGAAAGCTACTTTTTAAATTAGCATAAAACTAATTAAAGTTGATCAATATGAGTAAAAAAATATTAATATGGTCCATAACTGCGGCATTAGCAGGATTTCTCTTTGGATTTGATACAGTAGTAATTTCTGGGGCAGAAAAAAAATTACAACTATTATGGGGTACCACAGATTTTTTTCACGGTTTTGTTGTAATAGGTATGGCACTTTGGGGTACAGTGATAGGTGCTATTTTTGGAAGTATACCAACTAATAAGCTAGGTAGAAAAAAAACTTTAATATGGATTGGTGTTTTATTTACGATATCTGCAATCGGTTCTGGTTTCGCTAATGATCCATTGACTTTTGCAATTTTTCGATTTATAGGGGGTATAGGTGTTGGCGCATCTACAATAGCCGTACCAGCATATATTTCAGAAATTGCTCCCGAAAAAGATAGAGGTAAGTTAGTGGGGCTTTATCAATTTAATATTGTTTTTGGGATTTTAATAGCATTTTTCTCTAATTATGTACTAAATGATATCGGTGAGAATTCATGGAGATGGATGGTTGGTATAGAAGCAGTGCCAGCAATTATTTATACTTTACTCGTTTTAACGGTTCCTAAAAGCCCAAGATGGTTAATAACAAAATTAAGAAATGACGAAGCTAAAGAAGTTTTAAAACTTATTAACTCTGATTTAGATTCAGAAAAACTTATTTTGGAAATAAAAGATGAAATGGATAATACAGTTCCTAATGAAAACATTTTTCTTAACAAATATAGATTTCCACTTATATTAGCTTTATTAATTGCATTTTTCAATCAATTATCAGGTATTAATGCTTTTTTATATTATGCACCGAGAATTTTAGAAGAAGCAGGGCTAGGGGAAAGTACTGCTTTATTAGGGAGTATAGGAGTTGGAGTTATTAATATGTTATTTACGCTGTTGGGAATCTTTTTAATAGATAGGTTAGGGCGTAAACAGCTAATGTATATCTGTTCTGTTGGATATATAATTTCACTTTCTTTAGTTTCTGCAGCCTTTTTTCTAAATTGGGAAGGCAGTTTTATGCCAAGTTTCTTATTTATGTTTATAGCTGCTCACGCAATTGGTCAGGGCACAGTTATTTGGGTGTTTATTTCAGAAATATTTCCAAATCATTTAAGAGGCTCAGGACAGTCATTTGGTAGTTCTGTCCATTGGGTTTTAGCAGCTGTAATTCCTTCATTAGTTCCTGTTTTGTTTTCAACTGTAGGTGCTGGTGTTGTCTTTTTAGTTTTCGCTATAATGATGGTGTTACAATTATTATTTGTGTTTTATATGATGCCAGAGACAAAAGGAGTTTCACTTGAACAGTTAAGTAAGAAACTTATTAAAAGTAAAAATTAAACGAATTTATAATGAAAAATATACAAAAAATTATATTCACGATTCTTTGCTTAACCATAGATGTAATTGTTTTTGCACAACAAAATATTGATACTGCTGCTTATACCGAAAACTTCCGGGGACAATATCATTTTAGCCCTAAAACAGGATGGATGAATGACATTAATGGGTTGGTTTATCAGGGAGGAAAATATCATATGATTTATCAATGGGGGAAGTCCGTTAGGCATGGTGGCTATGCAACTAGTAACGACTTATTGCATTGGAAGGATGAAGGCGTGGCACTAATACCACAAGGATCAGATCTACCTAAAGAAGCCCTTCGGAACGTATCTGGGAAACATGTTTATTCAGGCAGCGCAGTTGTTGTATCAGGGGAAATGTCAAAACGAATTACAGGTTCAGAAAAGGAAGCAATTATTGCAATTTATACAGGAACGGGTGTTGGAACCTGTCTTGCATGGACTACTGATACTGGCAAAACTTGGCATAATTACAAGAACAATCCAGTAGCAAACCCCGCTGAAAAAGCGTATCCACGAGATCCTGTAGTTCTTTACCATCAACCAACTAAAAGATGGATTATGGCGCTTTATGAGAACGGCACTACTTTTTATGGCTCTGATGATCTGATTAACTGGAATTTTCTAAGTAATATTGATTTTGGTTTCGAGTGTCCTGACTTATTTCAATTACCATTGGATGGAAACAAAGAAAATATGAAATGGATTCTTTGTGATGCCGATGGCGCTTATTTAGTCGGTCAGTTTACTGGTACAAAATTTATTGCTGACGAAGGTCAGAAAAATCATATTATGACGGTTGGGAATGATTTTTATGCTGCGCAAACTTTTCCTGCAAGAAATCTTCCCAATGATGATGAACGCATAATACAAATTGCCTGGATGGATCACTGGAATGGAGGCCTTGGAGAAACTATTTGGCAAAGAAATGCCACTTTTCCAGTTTCCCTGGGGTTGGAAACCTATGAAGGGCAAATGCGGTTGACCCGAAGCCCGATCAAAGAAATATCTAAAATTTATGAAAGTGAAAAAATATGGGATTCTCAAATCGTTAAACCAGATAATAACCTTTTTAAAGATATAAAATCTAAAAAGTTTGAAATAATTGCTGAATTTGATTTAACCAATACTTCCGCATCCAAGTTTGGTTTTCAGATTGTCAATAAAACAATAGCTTATCATGTAAAAAGCCAGTTGTTGCTAAATGAAAGTCTTAAACCTGACGCATCGAATCGTATAAAAGTAAGAATTCTTGTTGATTGGGGGCAACTAGAAGTGTTTGCAAATAAGGGCATATTTTCTTATTCCGAGCAATTTGCTTTTTCACCTGACAATAGGACGAGCGTTTCGTTATTCACCGACGGCGACATTAAACTGATGTCCATGGAATTCCACGAAATATCAAGAACTTGGAAAGAATAGTGCTTATACTTAAAATTTAAATATGAGTGATTTTGTGATAATAATTTGTTCAGGCTAGATAAAATAATTTTTGGATACAAAAATGGGGGTAAAGACCATTATGGAGAGGGAAGGAATAGTGGCTAATACGATTTTATTCAATTTTTTCCTCAATTAAATGAGTATCCTTTAAGAAAAATAAGCCGTCTGAATTCATTAAAAGGTATGTCGTGAGATTGCCATTTATGCTGATAACTGTTCTGTTTAGATTTTTTCTAATGATGGAGGAACTGTTATCTTAAGTAAAATTTATTACAATCCTTTGAGGATGGGTATTTAATTATTATCTAACTAGAGTAATGATCTTTGTGAACTGAAAAAAGTTAATTTGGGCTTTTAAACTTACTTTAGCTCTATAATCAATATCGAATGAAGAAAATTACATGTTTTGGGGAAGTACTATGGGATGTGTTTCCTGCCCATAAAAAAATAGGTGGTGCCCCATTGAACGTTGCACTTAGGTTACAATCATTAGATAATGAAGTTGCTATAATTAGTAGTATAGGAAATGATGAAAGCGGAAAAACCTTATTGGATTATATAATCCAAAACGGTTTAGATGTTAGCTGTTTAGAAGTAAGTGACAAGTTTAAAACAGGAAAAGTAAAAGTAATTCTAAATGATAAGCGCTCCGCTTCTTATGATATTAAGTATCCAAGAGCATGGGATAATATAAAAATCACACAAGAGTCAATTAATTTAGTAAAAAAATCTGATGGCTTTGTATTTGGAAGTCTTGCGGCTAGAGATGAATTTTCAAGAAAAACATTATATGGATTGATTGAACATGCCAAATTTAAAATTTTTGATTTAAACCTAAGACCTCCTTATTATAACAAAGAAGTCTTAAACTATTTAATGAACAGGGCAGATTTTATGAAATTCAATGATGATGAACTATATGAAGTTTGCAAAGAAGAGGGGTCAAAATACCTTTCGTTAGAACAAAATATTCGTTATATATCAAAGAAAACCAATACTAACCATATTTGTGTGACCAAAGGACGTCATGGAGCAGTCTTAATGTATGACGGAAAGTTTTATTACAATAGTGGATATCTTGTTAAAGTAATAGATACCGTTGGTTCTGGTGATTCTTTTTTAGCTTCATTAATTAGTAAATTACTTAAAAATAAAAATCCGCAAGAGGCTATTGATTTTGCATGTGCTGTTGGAGCATTGGTAGCTACAAGTGAAGGAGCTAATCCAAAAATAACAAAAGAGCAGATTAATAAGTTTATAAATCCTCATTCATAGTTTAAAGTAAAATTATCTAGTATTGTATAGTGTCAGCAAAAAGTGAACTTTTAAAGGAATTTATCTAAATTTTTTAAATCAATTTCTCTAAAATATATGTTTTTTTATAGTTTTTTAAACAATATTTTAAATTTGACTTTCCTAATCTTTTTCTGGTATCGTTTTCAATTGAAGCCTTTGCTATAAAATAACTGAACTCAATTTGATTGTCTTTAAATTTATTTTTGCCATGTTCAAAAAAGGCAATTGCTTTTTCGGGATTTTTAATATCATTAATATAGAAATCATAGTAAAATTCTAGACATGCTTTTAAAACTCTATTTGTATGTCGTCAAACTCTTCATCATAGCAAATTTAGAGCATCATTATTTAATTAGTGGTGCTCTTTTGTTTATTGTTCAAACCATAGGCAACAATTAAGAGTAATACCTTTTAATTGTTGCCTTATGAAATACTCAAAATACTTTGGCTTAATTACAAGAGATAAGGGCAGCTTAAACCTATCTACGGCACAATTCCAACGGTTAATGAATATAGTCTTTGTAGAGGGTGCTATTAATGATTTGAGCAAAGCCAAACAGACTTATAAAGAAACTAATCAGTTTTATAGGTATGAAACTATCATATTTAAAGAGAATGGGAAACTATCGGAATTGACTGGTAATTTAGAGCCTGAGAAACTGCTTAGAGAGATGTATCAACCTAATTAATCAACTTTTTTCAATTACTGCTAAAATTCCAACTGATATAAAAGATTAATTAATTTTATTTAGTAAAAAAGAAAACTCCCTTACTTCATTCGGATAATGAGATGTAATATAAATTACTTATTGATATTTGAACTCAATCTTTATCAATTAATAGTTGTCTTTCTCAAAAAAATATGAAAAAATCACTTGTAATATTAGGACTAATCTGTACGCAATTTATAAATGCTCAAAAAAAATTAAAATCTATTGATACACTGGATCTGAATAAAATCAGAGCAGAGGATGTTTCAAAAAAATATAAAAATGGGTTTGATGTTGAGGTTATTACCCTCAAAGATGGAACAATAACCCAAAAGGGCAGTGATTTTATTATAGGAAGTCCTTCCAATCCTGAAAACATAAATAACAATGTTTATAACGGTGTCAAAGTTTCTGAAACATTAGTAAATTATACTTTCTTAATGGTTGGTAAATATTCACTTATGGGGGCTATGAGTGCAACTTATTTTAGTAGTTCTTTTTCACAAACAGAAATTGTAGTTGAAAGCATTAAAGTTTTTAGGACAAAAAAAACAATTCAAATAGTTGTTGATTTTACTAAAAAAGATGGAACAAACACGGGGATTGGAAAGTATGGAAGTATTTTAAACTTAGAAGAAGCAATTTTAAAAGGTGAGATTATTAACCCAAACAGACCTATGACGAGAATTCAGGCTATTGCGAAACTTAAAAAAGCAAAGGACTTGTTGGAAATAGAAATGATGTCGCAACAAGAATATGACAAACTTAAAAGTGAACTTTCACCCATTATAAAAGGAGGTAAGGGATAATTAACAAACAAAAATATGAGAGAAATTATTTTGGTATTATTAACTTATAATAGCATCGTATAGTTACTCACAGGAATATACAATTATTCAGACAGCCGTTGGTTGACTTTCAACTAAGATTAAAGGGACTATTGAATTTGATAATGACACCCTTCAAATACAAATAAAAAATGAAGTCATTAACCTTTCCATTGTCATTTTGCTTCCACCTTACCTTATAAAAAAACCCTCTTTAAAACATAATCGTGCCAAATATAGTACCAATTTCTAAAATATTGACATAAAAAAAGCCTAACTAATTACATTTTAGGCTTTTAACTATCTCCTCTAGTGACCCTGGTAGGATTCAAACCTACAACCGCTGGAGCCGAAATCCAGTGCGCTATTCAGTTGCGCCACAGGGCCTAATTATTTTAATCTTACTTGTTAAGAAAGTAATTCCTTAACGAGGATAGAGATTGCTTTGCCATCAGCTTTACCCGATAATTCTTTAGAAGCCATTCCCATCACTTTACCCATATCTTTCATGCCAATTGCTCCAACTTTTTCAATTAAGCCACCAATAAACGATTTTAATTCTTCGGCACTCATTTGAGCCGGTAAAAACTGTGAGATAATTATGGCTTGCGCCAATTCTGGTTCGGCTAAATCTGGTCGAGACTGCTCAATATAGAGCGCAGCACTATCCTTGCGTTGCTTTACTAATTTTTGTAATAATTTTATTTCATCCTCCTCTGTAAAACTAACTTCTCCACCCTTCGTTTGAGCCAATAAAATTTCAGATTTTATGGCACGTAATGATTGAAGTGCAATCGTATCTTTTGACTTCATTGCCGCTTTCAATTGCACCATTAATTCAATTTGTAAACTCATATTATATTAATTTGACTGCGAAGATAAAAAAAACTCGAACTAAATTCAACTTAATGAAAAAATTCGAGTTCAATTGGGGTTATATTTTTAAGTAACGATGTAAAAAGTTAATCTACGTTATCGTGTAAAAATGAATTGTTTGCTCTTAATTGTAACTCATCATTTCCGTCTACGCTTAAAGTTGTCTTAGATTGATTCGTATCGGATGATGAACCCGTCTTATCGAATTCTACTCCCATTCTCTTATAAGCAGGCTCTCTTTCAATCTCATCTATATTTTGCTTAACATTGTTTGAGAACTTATAATTGAATTGCTTCATTTTCTCTTTTCTATCCTCAGAACGTTTTTGCAATTCTGAAATTGTTAAATGTAATGGGGATACTTCTTTTGCATCTACTACTTCAATTTCAGAAATAGGAACCGTCTCAGTGCGCACATTCATTCGTAATTCTTCTTCAACTGGCGCTTCTTTTACTTCAACTTCTGGTTTTTTAGCATTGATTAACTTATCTTCCAACTGCGTATACTCAGCAAGATTAAAGTATACAGTCTCTTCTTTTTTCTCAATTGGTTTTACCTCTATGTGTCCAATTACCTCAATTTCGTTTATATTAATTTCTCCTGTTTTCTTTTGACCTTTATCTAAATGTAAATCAAACGTAAGTTCAAATTGATCTTTTTTGGCATTCACCTCTTCATAGTTCACATCAATATCCTTAACGGCAGCGGTAATTATAAAATCATCAATCTTTTCATGAGAGACTTCTTCATAATTCACCTCCATATTATTAATTAATTTTGATGGTGGAGTCAACGGTATTTGCTCATTTAAGTCATGAATTACTATTTCTGGTTCTATCCCACTAACATCCTTCAAAGAGTGTGTAACTGCGGGTTCAGTAGCAAACGTTTTTCCTATCTCTTTTTTCGAAAAATCATACGTTGCCTTTTGACTTTCCTCTAAAGTATGTCTAATGATTTTAGGCTCTGTATTTGAGATTTCGTGTTGTTGATCTTTATGAAATCCTGTCGCAACTACCGTAACAGAAATCGCATCACCTAGCGTTTCATCATCTCCAACACCCATAATAATATTTACGCTAGTTTTTGCTTCTGCTTGTATGTAATCATTAATTTCTCCAATCTCATCTATTGTGATTTCATCATTCCCTGAAACAATTAACAATAATACATTTTGAGCGCCTTCAATTTTGTTATCATTCAATAACGGAGAATCCAATGCTCTACTAATTGCTTCTTCCGCTCTATTGGCACCAGATGCTTTTGCAGACCCCATAATTGCTGTGCCGCTATTCGCTAATACCGTTTTAGCATCTCTTAAATCAATATTTTGAGTATAGTGATGCGTTATTACTTCTGCAATTCCTCTAGAAGCTGTTGCCAATACTTCATCTGCCTTCGAGAAACCGGCTTTAAATCCTAAGTTTCCGTAAACTTCTCTTAACTTGTTATTATTAATTACAACTAAAGAATCTACATGTTTTCTTAATTCTTCAATCCCCTTTTGTGCTTGTTCATTTCTAGTTCTTCCTTCAAAAATAAATGGTATTGTTACGATGCCAATCGTTAACAAATCCATTTCTTTCGCAAATTTAGCAATTACCGGTGCCGCTCCAGTTCCAGTGCCGCCCCCCATACCAGCATTGATAAAAACCATTTTGGTGTTACTCCCTAACATTTTTTTAATTTCACTTTCACTTTCCAAAGCAGATTGTTGACCAACCTCTGGGTTTGCTCCAGCGCCTAGTCCTTCCGTAAGACTCATACCTAATTGAATCTTCGAAGGCACTTGACTATTCTCTAACGCTTGGGCATCTGTATTACAGATTACAAAATCAACTCCGTTGATTCCTAGTGTCAGCATGTGGTTTACAGCATTACTACCTCCACCTCCAACTCCAATCACTTTGATCACGTTAGATTGGTTTTTTGGCATATCAAAGGAAATATTCTCAAAATTATCCATAGTTTACTAGGGTTATATTCTATTATTTAATTTTATTAATTCTTTTTCTTTTTTCATTCTGCATTATCTAAAAAGTCTCTGAACTTATCAGACCATTTCTCAAACAACGATTTTTTATCACTAGTTGGAGCATCTTGTACTCCTTCTTTTTCTTCTTGTAAATTAGTTCCATTTGCCAGTTCTTCTGACGCTAATTTTTCTGTATTAGGTCTTTTATTCTTATCATCAACCCCCTTCATTAATAAACCAATCGCCGTCGCGTACATTGGACTGGAAATACTTTCATCAGTACTTCCTGCTAAATGCTCATTCGGATAACCAATTCTAGTATCCATTCCTGTAATATATTCCACCAATTGCTTAATATGCTTTAATTGAGCACCACCACCAGTTAAAACAATCCCTGCAATTAATTTTTTCTTAGCCTCCTCGTGCCCATAATTTCTTATTTCAACAAAGGCCTGCTCTACAATTTCAACAACCCTAGCATGAATTATTTTTGACAAATTCTTCAGGGTAATCTCTTTAGGGTCTCGTCCTCTTAATCCTGGAATAGAAACAATTTCATTGTCCTTATTTTCTCCTGGCCACGCCGAACCAAATTTGGTCTTAAGTAATTCTGCCTGCTTTTCAATTATAGAACAACCCTCTTTAATATCTTCGGTAATTACATTTCCACCAAACGGGATAACGGCGGTATGACGAATAATTCCATCTTTAAAAATGGCTAGGTCCGTAGTTCCTCCTCCAATATCAATTAAAACAACTCCAGCTTCTTTCTCCTCTTGACTTAAAACTGCATCCGCAGATGCTAGCGGCTCTAAAGTGATTCCTGCTAAACTCAATCCAGCACTTTTTATACAACGCCCAATATTTCTAATCGATGAAACTTGACCAACAACTACATGGAAGTTAGCCTCTAACCTTCCACCATACATCCCTATAGGCTCTTTTATTTCACCTTGTCCGTCTACCTTAAACTCTTGAGGCAGTACATGTATAATTTCTTCTCCCGGCAACATCACTAACTTATGAACTTGACTCTCTAACTTTTCTAAGTCCGACTGATCAATAACTTCTTGAGAATTGGGTCTTGTTATATAATCGCTATGCTGTAAACTTCTTATATGCTGACCTGCAATCCCAACAACCGCATCAGATATTTGTACTCCTGAAACTGCTATTGCTTCATCAACTGCCTGCTGAATAGATTGAATGGTTTGCGTGATATTATTTACAACTCCACGATGCACTCCTAAACTCTTTGCTTTTCCAATACCAAGCAACTCAATCTTACCATACTCGTTCTTACGACCAATCATTGCAACAATCTTTGTTGTTCCAATATCTAATCCAACCGAAATATCATTAAGTTCCATACTCTTATTTTTTAGTGCACACAACTTGGTTGTTGTATTTTAAATTTATTCTGTTATAATTCTCAATTGTTTTATCCGCACCGATATAATTATAAAACGCTTTCAAATTTTTAAATTTTAATGGCAATTTCTCTACTTTACCAAGTTCTATTTCTTGATTCCCCATTCTTGTCAATAAATTATATTGCCCGTTTTCTTCCTTACGAACTCCTATAATTTGCTTTTCAAGAAACTTATCTGCTCTAATAAACATTAGCAACGTATATAAATCGTCCAAATTTTCAGTACTCATAACACCCGTAATAATTGGTACTCGTGCTGAATAATTTTCTGACAACGGCATGATTTCTCCTAATCTATCCAAATAATAAGACCCTGATTCCGAATTAATTCTACCAATTGGTGTCCGCTGTTTTACGTTTGCTTTTAAATGACCATCTACCGTTAAAAAGGCAGTAGCATCTTCCACCATAGGGTGCGACAATACCTGTTTTTCTAACTTACTCAAATCTATTAATGATTTCGCTTGATTTTGTACCGTCGTTCCATTTTGTATTAACAACTTATTAACCATTTCATAACTCATAAAAAGGTTGTCTCCTTGTTCAAATTGAACGTTTATCGAAGAAATTATCTGGTCCTGATTTTTAAAATTGGAAAAACTAGCCAAAATACAAACCAGCCCAACTAGTAAAGTTCCCTTTATGTAATTCCGATTAATTTTCACCTTTCAATTGTTTTGTAATATCGTCAACCAATTCACCTATATCTCCAGCACCTAAAATAGTTTTAATTGATGCTTGAGACTTTTTAATCAAGTCTATTAAATTATTCTTTGTCGCTAACTTCTTTTTACAGCAGTTTATTTTATTCAATAATCTTTCGGAAGTAACTCCTTCTATAGGAAGTTCTCTTGCTGGATAAATATCTAATAAAATAACCTCATCAAATTTTGACAGACTCGCTGCAAATTCTTCCTCAAAATCACGTGTTCTACTATACAAATGAGGCTGAAAAACTGCTAAAACTTTTTGCCCCGGATACATTTCTCTCACTGTGCTTTCAACTGCACATATCTCTGTTGGGTGATGTGCATAATCATCAATCAACACCAAATTCTTCGTTTTTATTCTATAAGAAAACCTTCGTCTCACGCCCTTAAAAGAAAGTAAAGCTTTCGCAATAGATTGGAGTGAAACTCCGTATATATTGGCCATCGCCAAAGCAGCTACAGCATTAAGCATGTTGTGCTTTCCAGGGAGGTTAAACGCCACATCTCTTATAATTTCAGTTGGCGTCATTACATCAAAAACATAAGAGCCATTTTGTATTTTTACGTTTTCTGCATAATAGTCTGCCTCTTCTTCAACAGCATAGGTCAATCCTTCGATAGGCAATCCTTTACAGACAACCAGTGTATCAGAAACTTTTTCAGAAAATTCTACAAATGATTTTCCCAAAATATCTTTCTTACCATAGATATCTAAATGATCTGCATCCATAGAAGTAATACATGCAATATTAGGGGATAGGTATAAAAAAGATCTGTCAAATTCATCTGCTTCCACTACCGAAACTAAATCACCACCCAAAATTAAATTTGAATGATAATTTTCTGAAATCCCACCTAAAAATGAGGTGGCATTTAAACCACTTTCTTTCATTATATGACCTAAAATTGTAGAGGTAGTTGTTTTACCATGAGTTCCAGCAACAGCAAAACAAAATGTACTCTTAGTAATCTCACCAAGCAGCTGCGATCTCTTTAAAATCACAAAACCGTTATCAATAAAATAATTAAACTCAGCATGATCTTTTTGAACAGCCGGGGTATATACAACTAGTGTCGTTTTCGAATTTTTAAAATCACTAGGAATCAATGCTAAAGAATCTATAAAATGAATATCCGCACCCTCTATTTCTAAAGCTTTGGTGATTTCAGTTTCTACTTTATCAAATCCTGCCACGCACTTATTATTCATCATTAAGTACCGAGCAATAGCGCTCATACCGATTCCACCGATTCCTATAAAGTATATATGTTGAGTTTCTTTTAAATACATTTAATCTACCGAAGTATTTATTAATTTTTCTATCTCATCAACAATTGAATCCGTGGCATTTGGTAAGGCCAACTTCTTCATGTTTTCAGTCAAGATTTTTTGTTTCTCTTTGCTATTCAATAATTCTTCAACAACAGATTGAAAAATTTCTATATTTTTCTCTTCTAATAAAATTGCCCCATTTTTCGATACAACAGCCAATGCATTTTTGGTTTGATGATCTTCAGCAACGTTGGGAGATGGAATAAATATTGTTGGCTTTCCCACAATACAAAGTTCTGAGATAGAACTAGCTCCAGCTCTACTAATAATAATATCTACAGCGGCATAAGCTACATCCATCTTATTCAAATAAGCGAATGTTTGAACACCCTTTAAGGCATCATATTTTTTATATTCTTCAAAATATAATTTTCCTGTTTGCCAAATTACTTGTATTCCCAACTCCACCAACCACTCAATATTTTCTTCTATTACTGCATTTATAGCCCTAGCTCCTAGACTTCCTCCTAAAACTAACAATGTTTTTTTTGTTGGATCTAATTGAAAAAACTTTATAGACTCTTCTCTTTTGTTTGATATCGTCAATAAATCCCCTCTAACAGGATTCCCTGTTTTTATAATTTTATTTTGAGGAAAAAAACGTTCCAAATTATCATACGCAACACAGATTTTATTTGACGTACCCGATAATAATTTATTGGTAATCCCTGGATATGAATTTTGTTCTTGAATTAACGTTGGGATCCCACTAACAGAAGCCATAAAAAGTATGGGGCCACTCGCAAATCCACCAGTTCCAATCACCACATTTGGCTTAAATTTTTTCACAATCTTAAATGCATTCCAGAGACTACTCATTAATTTAAAAGGAAAACTAAGATTCTTCAATGTGAAACTTCTTTGTATTCCGGAAATCGACAAACCTATAATTCTATAGCCGCTTTCTGGAACCTTCTCCATCTCCATGCGATCCTTCGCCCCTACAAATAAAAATTCAGCGGTTGGATAACGGCTTTTCAATTCATTTGCAATAGCGATAGCAGGGTAAATATGTCCTCCTGTACCACCGCCACTCAGTAATATTTTAATTGATTGCTTCATCCAAAATATTTAAAGGAGATTCTTGATCAAACTTACGTGCATGTACTTTCCTTTCGGAACTAACACTCAGTATCATTCCAATTGCAAAACAGGTCATCCAAATAGATGTTCCTCCACTACTAATTAGCGGTAGTGTTTGTCCCGTAACTGGAAACAAGTTTATCGCCACGGCCATATTTATCATCGCTTGAAACACAATAGGCACACCAATACCAATTACTAATAAGGTTGCAAAAACAGATTCTGCCTTCTTCGCAACTATCATAATTCTAAACAACAAGAACAGATATATTAAAACAACCCCGATTCCGCCGACTAATCCAAATTCTTCAACAATAATCGCATAAATAAAATCTGACGAAGACTGTGGTAAAAAATTCTTCTGAACACTTTTACCCGGCCCCACACCTATAATCCCACCTGTTGCTATAGCTATTTTTGCTTTTTCTACCTGATATGCTTCTTCTGCATTCTTATCAGAAAAATTCTCAATTCGACTCTTCCAAGTATCTACTCGGTTTGGCATAGCATCCGGAAAGGCCATCGCTAATAATATAAAAACTACTAAACCGGCTATCCCCATTCCTAGGATATAAGCAATATATTTAATTGAATACCCTCCAATAAAAGTGAGCACTAATATCATACAGAATAAAATGGCCGTCGTGGAAAAATTGGCTGGCAAAATAAGTAGTAATACAGCACCAACGGGTACCCACAAATACCAAAAACTTTCTTTAAACAAAATTTTTTTATTCTTATTTCTTGCTAAATAACGCGCCACATAGGTCATTAATACTAATCCCGCTAATGTTGAAGTTTGAAAACCAATACCTACAATTGGAATATTTATCCATCTACTTGCATTTGCACCTCCTATAGTACTTCCTCTAGTTAAAGTGTATAACAATAGACAAAAAACAATCGGCAACATTAAAACTGAGGCTCCGCTAAAATATCGATAAGGAATTTTATGAACGCCGTACAATATAACAAACCCTAAAATTAACAATACCGCATGCTTAAATAAAATAGCACTAGGACTAGTTGCGGTTTTAACCACATAAACCAAATTCGTACTGGCACTATAAATAGGCATAAAGGAGAAAAATGCTAAAACCGAAATAGCCAACCAAATCGCTTTATCTCCCTCAATATACTTTAGGTGTTTACTCATATTATTACAACTCTCTTACTGCTTGTTTAAATTGGCGCCCTCTGTCTTCATAACTATCAAACAAATCAAAACTTGCACATGCAGGCGACAAGAGCACCGACTCACCTTTTCCTGCAATTTTATAGGCAACTTTAACCGCCTCTTCTGCACCAGCAGTTTCAACAATTAAATCAATTACATTTCCAAACGTTTGTATGATTTTTTGATTATCTAAACCTAAGCAAATAATAGCCTTTACCTTTTCTCTAACTAATGGCATTAGCTCAAAATAATCATTCCCCTTATCAACGCCACCAACTATCCATACCGTTTGAGTTTGCATACTATCCAAAGCATAAAATGTCGCATTCACATTGGTCGCTTTTGAATCATTTATATATTCAACTCCGTTTATTTTCAAAACTTTTTCTAATCGATGCTCAGCACCCTCGAAACTTTCTAAACTTTCACGTATCGTTTCTTTTCTAACTCTCAATAACTGTGCAGTCATAGAAGCTGCCATCGCATTTTTTACGTTGTGATTTCCTTGTAAAGCTAATGATGTAATCCCCATCTTAAATTCGTCTGTATTAGTCCTAATTATTATTTCGTCTTTTTTTAAAAATGCACCTCTTATAAATTCTTTTTCTAATGAAAATGGTAAAAGCTGTGCTTGTACTTTATTCTTTTTTAGCCAATCTTCAATAATCAAATCATCGGCGTCATAAATCAAAAAATCTTCTTTTGTTTGATTCTTTGTGATCCTAAATTTAGATGCTATATAATTCTCAATTTTATAATCATATCTATCTAAATGATCAGACGTAATATTTGTTATAATTGCAATATGCGGAGCAAATTTTTCAATTCCATCTAATTGAAAACTACTTAATTCTAAAACATAATCACTAAAATTTGATTCAGCAACTTGAAGTGCGTAACTAACTCCAATATTCCCTGCCATTCCAACATTCAACATCCCTTCTTTCAAAATATGATGCGTTAACATTGTTGTGGTTGTCTTCCCGTTTGACCCAGTAATTCCAACAATATTAGCATCCGTAAACTGAGATGCAAATTCAATTTCCGAAATCACTCTAACTCCCTTTTCTTTTAAACTCACTGCCAATGAAACCGTATCTGATATCCCTGGACTCTTCATCACAACATCTGCTGAAAAAATCTTTTCTTCCGAATGGCCATCTTCTTCGAATGCTATTTTATTACTTAAAAGAACTTGTTTATACTTTTTTGCGATTACTCCATTATCTGAAACAAAAACATCATATCCTTTTTTCAATCCAAGAATCGCTGTCCCAATTCCGCTTTCTCCACCGCCAAGAATAACTAACCTCATTTATCTAATTTTCAACGTAACAATTGTTATTACGGCCAACATAATTCCAATAATCCAAAAACGCGTCACGATTTTACTTTCGTGATAACCCGACTTTTGATAATGATGATGCAATGGAGCCATTTTAAATATCCGCCTTCCTTGTCCAAACTTCTTTTTAGTATACTTAAAATACCCTACCTGTAAAATCACTGATAAATTCTCGGCTACAAAGATTCCCGCCAAAACCGGAATCAACAATTCCTTTCTCACAGCGATTGCCAGCACCGCAATGACTCCACCAATTGTTAAACTACCTGTATCACCCATAAAAACTTGGGCTGGATATGTATTATACCACAAAAACCCTATGAGAGCACCGGCAAATCCACTAATATAAATTACCATTTCGCCAGAATTTGGAATATACATGACATCTAAATAATCTGAGAAAACAATATTTCCAGATACCCAAGCAAAAATTCCAAGAGTAACTACAATTATTGCGGATGAACCTGCTGCCAAACCATCAATGCCGTCGGCTAAATTTGCTCCGTTTGAAACTGCTGCAATAATTAAAATTACAAATGGGATAAAAATAATCCACGCATATTTTTCATAACCATCCCCTAACCAAACAAGGGCTTTGGAATAATCAAATTCGTTATTCTTTAAAAACGGCATTGTAGTTTTTGTTGATTTATGCGCATAACCGAAAACTGGGGTTTTACTCTCGGAAATTTGTATAACATCTTGGGGTGATAACTCTTCCTTGATCGTAACATTCTCACTGAAATATAACATACTACCGACAATAACTCCAAGTCCGACTTGACCTAAAATTTTGAAACGACCTTTTAAACCTTCTTTATCTTTTTTTAGTATTTTTAGATAGTCGTCGACAAACCCAATTGCACCCATCCAAACTGTTGTAATCAATAATATAATAATATAAATATTGGCTAACTTCGCAAATAAAAATACTGGAATTATCGTTGCCATAATAATAATGATACCTCCCATCGTTGGAGTACCCGATTTTTGAACTTGTCCTTCCAATCCCAATTCACGCACAGTTTCACTAACCTGTTTTCTTCTTAAATATTCGATGATTTTTTTACCATAGACTGTAGAAATCAACAAAGCAAAAACAAAGGCCAATGCTGCACGAAAGGAAATGTATTTATACAATCCTGCTCCTGCGATATCCTGATGATTTCCTAAATATTCAAATAAATAATACAACATACTATTTGTGCATTTCCTTTAAAATTATTCTTACTTTTTTATAATCGTCAAAATCAGACCTTACTCCGTTTATTTCTTGATATGTTTCGTGCCCTTTACCTGCAACCAATAAAATATCACCTTTAACCGCTAATTTACTCGCTGTTTTTATCGCTTGCTCTCGATCTAAAATCGATAGTGTTTTTTTATAATTCTGTGCCTCTACGCCAGCCTCAATCTCCTCAAGAATAAACTGTGGATCTTCTAGCCTAGGATTATCCGATGTAAAAATGACCTGAGAACTAAGCGCCGAAGCAATATGCCCGATTTTTGGACGTTTCGTTCGGTCTCTATCTCCGCCACAACCTACGACTGTAATTATATTTTCATTTCCAGTTCTAATATCATTAATGGTTTCCAGAACATTTTTTAATGCATCTGGAGTATGTGCATAATCAATAATTACAGTTATACCGCCGTCAGACATAAATTGCTGAAACCTTCCATCAACACTTTCTAACTGACTGAGGATCTGCAATGTTTCTATTTGATCGAAACCTAACAAATCGGCAGTAGCATAAATTGCTAGCATGTTAGAAGCATTAAAACTTCCTATCAATTTCACCCAAACCTCCATACCATCAACACTCAACAACAATCCTGAAAATTGATTTTCTAAGATCTTAACCTTATAATCTGCCATTGATTTACGAGCATACGTTACTTTCCTCGCCTTAGTATTTTGCAACATTATCAATCCATTTTTATCATCACTATTCACTAGTGCAAATGCCGATTTAGGTAAGGAGTCAAAAAATGATTTTTTTACATCTCTATACTCAGAGAAAGACTTATGATAATCAAGATGATCATGCGTTAGGTTGGTGAATATTCCACCCGTAAAATACAATCCTTCAGTGCGCTTCTGATGAATTCCATGAGAACTCACTTCCATAAAACAATACGCAACACCACTTTGATTCATTAACTGTAAATAATGATTGATGGAAACAGAATCAGGGGTTGTATGTGTTGCCACATATTCTGTTTCATCAACCAAAATCTTTACAGTAGAAAGCAATCCGACTTTATAACCCGCTTTTCTAAATAAATCATACAATAAGGTAGCAATGGTCGTTTTACCATTGGTTCCAGTTATTCCAATTAATTTTAATTTCTGAGATGGATTTGCGTGATAGTTAGAGGCAATAATCGCCAAAGCACTATTTGAATCCTCTACTTCAACATATGTCACCATACCATTTAATTTTTGAGGTAACACCTCGCAAACTACTGCGGCAACACCTAACTTAATAGCCTTCTCAATATATATATGTCCGTCTACAGAAACTCCTTTCTGAGCGACAAACAGATCATTCCTTCCTGCTTTTCTAGAATCAAATTTAATGTTTGATATAGAAACATCAGTGCTACCGTAAACCTTGTTTACGGATACTTTGTATAATATATCTTTTAATAGTTGCATTATGATAGTTCCAATTTTACTATGAGTCCCTTTGCTATATTATTTCCAGATTTTACTGATTGCTTTTTTACTTTTCCATTTCCTACAAACTCTACTTTTAACCCTAAATTCTCCAATAAAGAAATGGCATCCATACCACTCATTCCTTTCAAATCAGGCATTTTATCATCCCTCTCCTCCTTAGAAACCTTAAAATAAGTTTCATAATCATCATTCACGTTTACAAATTGAGGCTCTTCGTTTTGTATCTCTTCTAAAATTAAAGCGTCTCTATAAATTTTGTGCGCGATTTTTTGAAATACAGGGCCGGCAACGATGTTACCATAGTACCCTTTGTTCTTACTGGGTCTATGAATCACTACAATACAAGAGTAGATAGGATCATCTGCAGGAAAATATCCTGCAAATGACGCTATGTACTGAGTCGGGGTATTTGGATCTCCATAATCTACTTGACAAGTACCTGTTTTACCTGCCATAGAAAAGTTGGGAGAGTATAAATTTTTAGCTGTTCCTCTTTTAACCACATTCTTCATGATCACTTTCATCTTGTCAACAGTCTCTTGCGAACATATCTGTTCATTTAAAACTTCTTTTTCAAACTCCTTTTCCGTTTTATTTTGTAGCCTAATCTCTTTGATAAATCGCGGCTTTACCATTTCACCGTTATTAGCGATAGCGTTATAAAACGTTAGCGTTTGTAGCGGTGTCAATTCAATACCATATCCGTAGGCCATCCAAGGAAGTGATATTCCACTCCAATTTTTATCATCTGGATGAGGCACGATAGGCTGCCCTTCTCCTTTGATTGGAATCCCTAATTTTTTATGCAATCCAAACTCACGAAGTTTATTAACAAACTTTTCTGGCTGATCTTTATAATTTTCATAAATTAACTTCACCAAACCTACGTTCGATGACAATTCAAATGCCTTTGCAGCGGTAATTTTACCATACCCACCTCTATGAGAGTCCCGTACCGATCGACCGTAAATCTTATAAATTCCATCTTGCGTATCTACCACCGTACTCGTGTCAATTACCCTATCTTCTAGAGCAACCACCATACTCATTAATTTAAATGTAGATCCTAATTCATGCTTTTCATAAACCGCATAATTTCTTTTCTCAAAATAAGTCCCCTTAGAAGTTCTTGCCAAGTTTGAAATTGCTTTAACCTCCCCAGTTTTTGTCTCCATCACAATCACTGATCCATGTTCTGCTTCAAATTTCTCTAACTGACCCAATAAAGCATCATGCGCAATATCCTGAATATTTACATTAATAGTTGTAATGATATCACGTCCGTCTTGCGGCTCTACTTCATTATTATCGTTTATTGGCCTCCATTGCCCTTGAGCAATGCGCTGCTTTAACCGCCACCCTGACTTTCCACGAAGATGTTTTTTATATGCCCCTTCAATTCCGGGTGCGCCACGATAATCATCATAACCAATAGTTCTTTCTGCTATTTTCCCGAGAGGATGTTCCCGTCTTGTCGTCTGCTCTGCTATAAAGCCTCCTTTATAAACTCCCAAATTAAATATTGGAAATTTTTTGATTTTTTGATAATCTAAGTATCCAATATTTCGTGCAATAAATAAATAGCCGTTTTTATTTATTCTAGCAGTTCTTATCTTTTTAACGTATGAAGAAGAAGTCCCTCCAAACATTCCCGCCAACTCTATAGACAATCCTTTTATATTTTCTTCAAAGTCATCTTTTTCAACAGTATAAGCATCCATTCTTATTTCATAGCGCGATATTGATGTAGCCAACAAACTGCCATCATCTGCATACACATTTCCCCTATTTGCATGAATCGTATCATTCTTTATCGTTCTTTCTACTGAGATATTTCGATAGCGATCGCCATCTTCACTATACTGTATATGAAATAATTTGGCGACAATTGTGATAAAAAACAGGGTCGAAAAGACAAAAACAATATATAACCTGTTTAATATGCTCTTTTTGTTTGTTGCCAATTTAATTTACTTTTTTAACTACCTTAATTTTTTTCGGAGGATTTTCTGATGGTAGCAATCCTCGCTCAGCTACTCTTCTTTGGACAGACGACTCTAATTCTAAACGCATTACCTTTGTTCTTGTATCGACAAACTCTGCCTTTAACTCTCTAATTTCTTTATTCAGCGCTGCAATCTTTAAAACCTTTTTATCTGTAGAATGTGATCTTGAAATCATAAACAACAGTAACAGTACTACATATATAATAATCTTCCAGTTTTTAAATGCATCTTCGCTAACTAGAAACTTACCTTTTAAGACATCGTATATGTTTTGTTTAAACTTTGACATTCTAAATTTTAGTTGCGATTCTTAATTTTGCACTTCTTGCTCTATTATTTACTTTAATCTCTTTTTTTGAAGGAATCATCATTTTTCCCACCTTTTTTAAGGGAACTTCAAAATTCCCATAAAAGTCTTTTTCTGGCTCTCCTTCAAAAAGCCCGTTTCTAATAAATCTTTTTACCAATCGATCTTCTAAAGAATGATATGAAATCACGCTCAATCGACCTTTTTCATTCAATACATCTGGCATCTGCATCAAAAACTCTTTCAATACGTCAATCTCTTGATTCACTTCTATTCGAATCGCTTGAAATATTTGAGCCAAAATCTTATGTTCCTTAGCCTTGGGCAAAAACTGCTTCAAGATTTCCTTCAATTGAAAGCTCGTTTTTATCTTACCCTCGTCACGAGCCAAAACTATCTTCTTAGCCATGGCGTTCGCATTTCTTAACTCTCCATAATTAAAAAGAACTTTACTCAAAGACTCTTCATCATATTTATTCACTACTGCGAATGCCGACAATCGATCATTCTGATTCATTCGCATATCCAACTCTGCATCAAAACGAGTTGAAAAACCTCTATCTGCTTCGTCAAACTGATGAGAAGAAACGCCTAAATCAGCCAGCACTCCATCCACTTTTGACACACCATAAAAACGCAAAAATCTTTTTATATATCTAAAATTTTCTGGGATCAACACAAACCTTTCATCCTCAATTTTATTCGCCTGAGCATCCACATCTTGATCAAGACCAAACAACCTTCCTTTCTCTCCCAATCTATTCAGAATCTCTCTTGAATGACCTCCACCTCCAAAAGTTACATCTACATAAACCCCCTCTGGTTTAATCGCTAAACCATCAACACTCTCATGTAGCAATACGGGGTTATGATATTCCATCTTCACCGTCCATTAAGTTACCCATCACTTGTTCTGCCAACTCACCAAAATCGACAGCAGCTGCATCAATAGTAATTTCGTATTTCTCCTTATCCCAAACTTCAATAATATTTACAGCAGAAGATAAAACCACTTCTTTTGTAATACCTGCAAACTTTTGCAAATCATTCGGAATTAATAATCGACCAGAAGCATCCAATTCCACCATCTTCACTCCAGCCGTGAACCTTCTTATAAAATCATTGTTCTTTTTCACAAACCGATTCAACTTGTTCACTTTAGCCATCATAGCATTCCATTCAGACATTGGATATAATTCTAAACAAGACTGGAACACTCCTCTTTTCAAAACAAAGCCCTCTTGCAACACTGGCGCCAACTGCTTCTTAAGTGCAGAAGACAACATTAAGCGACCTTTTATATCGGCTTTACACTCGTATGTTCCAATTAGACTGATCATTAACTTTTTGATTATTAATTTCAAAAGTAGAAAATTTAAACCACTTTATACCACATTCTACCACTTTGTTAATAACTTTTGCCGCAAAATTAAAAATCAGTCTACACGGGTATTATTGGGAATCCTACCGATTCTACTCAAATTAAATACTTGATATCTCTAAAAAAATCGTATTTTCGTTTAAATTGGCTACATTTGCAAAATGCTTAAACCGATAACTAACGAATGAGTTATATACTTAAGAAAGAAGGAGAATTTCAATATATAGATGAAGGAGAAGGAGAACCAATAATAGTACTTCACGGATTAATGGGTGCATTGAGTAATTTTGACGGAGTCATATCGTACTTTTCAAAAAATGGCTATCGCGTCTTAATACCTGAACTCCCGCTATATACGTTACCACTTATCCAAACGAATGTTAAAAGTCTCTCCAAATTTGTAGAAGATTTTATCGACCATATGAATATAGAAAAAT
The DNA here is from genome assembly GCA_905181865.1 of Urechidicola croceus. Classification (GTDB taxonomy): domain Bacteria; phylum Bacteroidota; class Bacteroidia; order Flavobacteriales; family Flavobacteriaceae; genus Urechidicola; species Urechidicola croceus_A. The sequence goes on along the minus strand of CAJIZG010000004.1, from coordinate 152,520 downwards.
CTGTTTTTCTTGGAAATTCACTAGGAGGACATATTGCACTTTATTTCACAAAACATCATATTGATCGAGTGAAGGCACTTGTTTTAACAGGAAGTTCTGGGTTATATGAAAATTCTATGGGAGACTCTTATCCAAAGAGGGGCGATTATGAATTTATCAAAAAGAAAGCTGAAGACGTTTTTTATGATAAAGCAGTTGCAACAAAAGAATTGGTAGATGGTATTTTCGAAATTGTAAACAATCGCATCAAGGCGATAAAAACATTGTCCATTGCTAAAAGTGCTATTCGCCATAATATGGCAGAAAACTTACCTGAGATGAACATTCCTGTTTGCCTAATATGGGGAAAACAAGATGGTGTGACGCCTCCTGAAGTAGCCCATGATTTTAACAAACTACTCCCTGATTCCGATTTGTTTTGGATAGACAAATGTGGACATGCAGCAATGATGGAAAGACCAGAGGAATTCAATAAATCTTTGGATGTTTGGCTTAAAAAACGAAACCTATAAATCGGTGAAAATAAATTCAGCCAATTTTATCATCAGTAATACTGATGTAGACAGATGTCCTAAAGATACCATTCAAGAATATGCTTTTATTGGACGCTCAAACGTGGGTAAATCATCCCTAATCAATGCATTAACAAATCACAAAAAACTTGCAAAAACATCTGGAAAACCTGGGAAAACTCAGTTAATAAACCATTTTAAAATTAATGATTCTTGGTTTTTGGTTGATTTACCAGGATATGGTTATGCTCAAGTTTCTAAAACCAAGCGCAAGACATTTCAGTCATTCATAAAAGATTATTTTTTAAAAAGAGAACAATTAGTTTGCTCATTTGTTTTAGTAGACTCAAGACATTTACCTCAAAAAATAGATTTAGAATTCATGCAATTCTTAGGAGAAAACGGAATTCCTTTTGCAATTATTTTTACGAAAGCTGACAAACTAGGAAGTTCTACCTTAAACAAGAATATTACCAAGTATAAAAAAGAGTTGCTGAAATTCTGGGAGCAAGTTCCAACTCATTTTATCACTTCTTCAGAAACAGACATGGGTAGAGATGAAGTTTTAAAATTTATTGATGAGGTGAATATAAATGTTGCAGATAAATTCAAGTAATTAGATATCTACTATTTCTATGCTTTGAATAAACTCATTAATAAACAGTCACTTCGACGCCGCTCAATAACTTAACGCAGCCAATCAAGATAATAAATAAGGTATGCACTCTACTAAAAATAATCTACAGGTTCTTTTTGAAGACAATCACCTTCTTATTATTAACAAGCGACCTGGCGATATTACTCAAGGAGATAAAACTGGTGACAAACCGCTAAGCGAAGTCGTTAAAGAATACATCAAAGACAAATATAACAAACCAGGCAATGTATATTTAGGCGTTGTTCATAGACTAGATAGACCTACATCTGGCGTAGTTATTTTTGCAAAGACTTCAAAAGCACTGGAGCGACTTAATAAAATGTTACGAGAGAAAAAAATTAATAAAACATATTGGGCGGTGGTTAAAAGCCAACCAAAAAAAGAACTTGATACGCTGATTAATTGGCTTAGAAAGAATCCGAAAAACAATAAATCAACTGCGTACAACAAAGAAACTGAAGGCACTAAACACGCCATCTTACATTACAAAATAATCAAAAGGCTTCACTCTTATTTTTTGTTAGAAATAGATTTAGAAACCGGCCGCCACCATCAAATAAGATGTCAACTCTCTAATATTGGCAGCCCAATAAAAGGTGATTTAAAATACGGATTCAATCTAAGTAACAAAGACGGTAGTATTCATTTACATGCTCGTAAAATCGCATTTACGCATCCTGTGAGTAAAGAAGAAATCTCGTTAACAGCTCCAACTCCAAAAGAAGCTATTTGGGATACTTGTAAGTAACTTTTTCGCGAATCCACCACTGCTTTAAATCCAACATAAAAATTCCATAGTTCAGTTCGCGCATCCTGTAAATAAGGTAAATTCAAAATAATTATACCAAGTAACAAAACGCAAACGAGTTCTTACCCAAGTACTTGTTTGTCTTGTGGTCACATACAAAAGATACAAACTAAAACATACTAATCATCACTCAAGAAATTCGAACGTTTACTCGCTATCAACTCCTTTAAAATAGTTTTATCAAAATCATTAGATCGCATCGAAACCATGGTTGGAACAGAAAAAGAATGAAGCGCGTCGGGAACACTTAAAGTACTTACCGCTGAATCTTTTCTGCCCGTAAAGGGAAAAATATCAGGGCCACGCTGACATTTTACATTGATATTAATTCGACTTACCTGATTTACCAACACATCGATTAACGGTGCCAAAGAACTTGCTCTTTGACTAAACAAACTAACCTGCTGCCCATAGTTAGAATCAGCAATATAGTCCAGTGGAGTTGAAACATTACTAAAAGGCACAATTGGAACTATCGGGCCGAATTGCTCTTCGTGATATATTTTCATTTTTTCATTTACTGGAAAAACTACCGCTGGAAAAACAAAATTTTCAATTGTACGTCCGCCATTTTCATTAATTACATTCCCTCCATACTTTAACGCATCTGCAATCAATTCTTTTATATATTGAGGCTTTTCAAGTTCTGGAAGCGGTGTAATTTGAACGTCTTCCTCCCAAGGTAGCCCATACTTCAACAAAGCTACTTGTTGAACAAACTTCTTGTTAAACTCCTCAACTAAATCATCATGTACAAATAGTATTTTTAAGGCAGTACAACGTTGTCCATTAAAAGCCAACGCTCCTAAAACGCATTCCTTTACAGCGATATCAATATCGGCATCTGACAATACAATCGCAGGATTTTTAGCCTCTAAACCTAAAACCAATCGCAGTCTATTCTGCTTAGGGTGTAAATTTTGTAAACTATTTGCTGAAGTACTGTTCCCTATCAAAGCGAGCACATCAACTTTACCTGTTTTTAAAATAGGTCTCGCTAAAACTTGACCATTTCCATATATAAAATTTACAACTCCCTTTGGAAAACATTTTTGAAACACTTTTAATAACGGAAAGAGCAATAGCACTCCATACCTTCCAGGTTTAAATACCGCAGTATTACCGCAAAGCAATGCGGGTATTAACAAACAAAAAGTCTCATTTAAAGGATAGTTATAAGGTGCCAAACCGAAAACAACGCCCAACGGCGCACGCCTTATTTGACCATCTATTCCTTTACGCGATAGAATAACGGACTGCTCTTTATTCATCTTATACAGCGTAAAAATGGTGTCCTCTATATACTCAATAGTTCTATCGAACTCATTGCAAGAATCTTCGAAAGATTTCCCTATTTCCCACATCATTAATTTTACCACCTCAAATCGAGTAGGCTTCATCATTTCTACGAATTTTTCAACACAATCTATCCTATCTTGGACTTTCATCAAGGGCCAAACACCGCTTCCATTTTCATAGGCGGTATAAGCAGCATCTAAAGCGTTTAAAGCATCTTCATGTTGCATATTGGGAATAGACCCCAGTACTTTGCGCTCACTTGAACCTTTAGAGTTCTCAATGGTAATGGCAGATTGTACGGCTAAAGTCTCACCAGTCCATTGAACAAGTTCTCCGTTCAACAGAAAGGTATCCTGATGCAGTTCCTCAATCCGAAATATTTCTGGAATTTTAATATCTTTAAAGATATTTTTCATTTAGCTTTCTTTACTTTTTTTTATTTATCACATGTAGTTCGCTATGAATCATACCCTTGAGTAATAAAATTTTGAACATGCTCGTCTCATGTGTCTATATTTATAGTTTTTTTAAGATCACATGTTATTCGCTATCCGTCTATTTACTTTGATGACAAAAACTTTAACATGCTCGTTTCATGTGTCTATACTTATTGTTTTTTTAAGATCACATGTTATTCGCTATTCGTCTATTTACTTTGATGACAAAAACTTTAACATGCTCGTTTCATAGCGATCCTTTCGTTTGAATCTGTTATTCTCTTTATTAGGTTATACACTCAAATAATTGCTCATTATCGTTGAGATACTCACCTAAGAACCCAAACGCCTCCATCCTTGAAATTAATGGCTTAAAATCACTTTTGCTTTTCAAAACAATACCTACCAAAGCGGTAGTCATAGATCTTTGGTTTTTCTTTGTATATTGAACATGCACAATATCATCAGTATCTCCCAATACACTTACAACAAATTCCTTTAAGGCTCCTGGCCGCTGTGGAAACTTAACCAAGAAATAATGTTTTAAACCTTCATACAAAAGAGCGCGTTCTTTTATCTCTTCCATACGGGTAATATCGTTGTTTCCGCCACTCACCAAACAAACAATATTTTTACCTTTAATTTTTTCCTCCAACAATTCCAATGCTATAATACTCAGAGCGCCCGCTGGCTCAACCACCAAAGCATTTTCGTTATAAACTTTCAATATAGTTAAACAAATTAACCCTTCATCTATGGTCAAAAATTCATCTAAACCATTCTTCCAATATTCAAAATTACCATCGCCCATAAGCCTTACAGAAGCTCCGTCAACAAAATTTTCAACGTTTTCAAGTTCTGTATTCTTATTGTTTCTCAACGAAACAGTTAAAGATGACGCACCAGTAAGCTCAACACCTATAATTTTTGTTTCGGGACTCAAATCCCTAAATACACTTCCCACACCAGAAGCCAAACCTCCACCTCCAACAGGTAAAATTAAATAATCAATTTTAGCGTCTGTTTCGTTCAGAATTTTTAGACCTAACAGTTCCTTGACCAGTAATAACCTCTACATCATCAAAAGGATGTACAAAATTACTTTGCTGCATGATAACTTTCATCGCAGGTATCTCCAATCAATTTAATTTCGGTAAATTTTTCACCGAACATACGAACTTGATTTACTTTTTGCCTAGGCGTAGTTAAGGGCCTAAAAATAACTCCTTTTACTTTTAATTCCTTACCAGCAAAAGCAACCACTTGCGCATGATTTCCAGCACTCGCGCAGACTACGCCACCCTTGAATCCCTTAGAAGAAAGTATTTTCATCTTATTATAAGCACCTCTTAATTTATAAAAATGGACTACTTGCAGATCCTATCTTTTAAAAGGAATTGAGGCATGATACCTATCAGAAAAAGACTTTACAAACATCAAAGGTGTTGCTTTTATAACACCTTTGATGTTTTTGCTTGCCTTATAAATTAGGTCCAAAGACACTATTTTATTTGGTTCTGCCATTTAAAAGTTCTTCGATAACTACAATTATGATACAATCTTAGCCATTGAAGTCATAGAAAGACGCAATTCATATCCTACATCTTCAATTGGATGAGATTGGATGTTTTCGTTAACAAAAATTAATTCTTTGTTATCAACACCATTTCCTCCACCTACTCCAAATTGAGTACCGATAACATCTGTTTTAATACCTTTCATAAAGTCTTTTAATAAAGGCTTACATGCATGGTCAAATAAGTAACATCCGTATTCAGCAGTATCAGAAATAACACGATTCATCTCAAATAATTTTTTACGAGCAATTGTGTTCGCAATTAATGGCGTTTCGTGTAAAGATTCATAATAAGCAGACTCTTCAATGATTCCAGATTCAGTCATTGCTTCGAAAGCCAACTCTACACCAGCTTTTACCATCGCAACCATTAAGACACCGTTATCAAAATATTCTTGCTCAGAAATTTCAATATCTGCAGCAGGCGTTTTCTCAAAATTTGTCTCACCGGTAGCCGCTCTCCAAGTCAATAAATTTTTATCATCGTTCTCCCAATCTTCCATCATTGTTTTAGAAAAGTGACCTTGAATGATATCATCCATATGCTTTTGGAATAATGGACGCATGATTCCTTTTAATTCTTCAGACAATTCAAATGCTTTGATTTTAGCAGGGTTAGAGAGACGATCCATCATATTCGTAATTCCACCATACTTCATTGCTTCTGTAATAGTTTCCCATCCGTATTGGATTAGTTTAGAAGCATAACCTGCCTCAATTCCTTCTTCTACCATCTTATCAAAACATAAGATAGATCCAGTTTGTAACAATCCACATAGAATTGTTTGCTCACCCATTAAATCAGATTTTACCTCTGCTACAAAAGAAGAATGTAACACTCCCGCTCTATGTCCACCTGTACCAGCAGCATAGGCTTTTGCTTGATCAAATCCTTTTCCCTCTGGATCATTCTCTGGGTGTACAGCAATTAATGTTGGTACACCAAACCCTCTTTTATATTCTTCTCTAACTTCTGATCCTGGACACTTAGGCGCAACCATGATTACTGTAATATCTCTACGAACTTGCATTCCTTCCTCAACAATATTAAATCCGTGAGAATACGATAATGTTGCTCCTTTTTTCATCAACGGCATTACAGCGTTTACAACACTAGTGTGCTGTTTGTCTGGAGTTAAATTACTTACCAAATCAGCTGTAGGAATTACTTCTTTATAAGTACCAACAGTAAATCCATTCTCACTTGCATTTAAAAATGATTGACGTTTACTTGTAATAGCACCTTCACGCAATGCGTAAGAAACATCTAAACCTGAATCTCTTAAATTCAACCCTTGATTCAATCCTTGCGCTCCACAACCTACAATTACGATTTTTTTTCCTTTCAACGCGTTAACGCCTTCTGAGAATTCAGAAGTTTCCATAAACTTACAAACACCTAATTGTGCTAGTTGCTCTCTCAACGAAAGGGTATTAAAATAATTTGCCATTTTCTATATATTTAATTTCTAATTCTAATTAATATTTTAATAATTCTGATATTTTCATTGCTTCTTTGGTCACAGCAATTAAACCTGAACGTGTGTATTGCATAATGCCATATACACTTAGCTGATTGTATAATTCAGCTATTTCTTCTTTTTTTCCTGACTTTTCAAGCACAAAAAACTCTTTATTTACGGTAACAATTCTAGCATTACTTTCTTTAATGATGTTTTGAATTTGACGTTCCTCAAATAACAATTCTGATTTGATTTTAAACAATCCAGAAATCTGATAAATAATTTCTTCAAGATTATGAAAGTATGCCTTAATTACCTCTACTTGTTTTTCTATTTGACCAATAATCTTCTTTACGTTTACCTCGGTCATATTGACTACAATTATAAATTTAGCTATACCCTCAATTTCTGAAGGAGAGATGTTTAAACTCTCAATATTGATATGTCTTCTTTGGAATATTGCTGATATTCTATTCAACAATCCAATATTATTTTCGGTGTAAACTGATATGGTATATAGTTGTTTTTCTGTATTCATCTTACTCTAGTCTTATTTCTGAAACACTGGCTCCAGAAGGAACCATTGGAAACACATTTCCTTCTTTTTCTACACAAACTTCTAAAAAATAGGCCTCTTTACTCGCCATCATTTCTGCCACTGCAGCTGCTAATTCTTCACGTTTTGTAACTTTCTTTGCTTTTATATAATATCCTTCTGCAATGGCAACAAAATTTGGATTTACCATTTCGGTGGATGCATATCTTTTTTCAAAAAACATCTGCTGCCATTGACGAACCATTCCTAAAAAGTCATTATTTAAAACCACTATTTTAACCGCTGCTTTTTGCTGAAAAATAGTCCCCAATTCCTGAATAGTCATTTGATAGCCTCCATCGCCAGAAATTGAAACAACTTCGCGTTCTGGCGCTGCCATTTTTGCACCAATTGCTGCTGGTAATCCGAAACCCATGGTTCCTAATCCGCCAGAAGTGATATTACTTTTAGTTTTATTAAATTCTGCATATCTGCATGCAATCATTTGGTGCTGCCCAACATCGGTAACAATTGCAGCATCTCCTTTACTTTGAATATTAATTTCCTTAATAACCTCACCCATTGTTAACCCTTCTTTCGTTGGATAGAGATCGCCTTTAATTACTTTCTCATATTCAATTTCATATAAGTTTTTAAATTGCTGATGCCATTCTTCATGAGAATTTTCATCAATTAAAGGCAAAATAGCTTCTAAAGTTACTTTTGCGTCGCCTAAAACAGCCACATCTGTTTTTACATTTTTATCTACTTCTGCAGGATCAATTTCAAAATGAATCACTTTTGCTTGCGTAGCATATTCATCTAATTTCCCAGTAACTCGATCATCAAAACGCATTCCAATGGCAATTAAAACATCACATTCGTTCGTTAATTTGTTCGGTGCATAATTACCATGCATCCCCAACATACCAACATTTAATGGATGAGAAGTTGGCAATGCCGAAGCCCCCAAAATTGTCCAAGCCGCAGGAATTCCTGCTTTTTCTACCAACGCTTTAAATTGCTCTTCAGCTTGACTTAAAACAATACCCTGACCCCAAACTATGAAAGGTTTTTTTGCAGTATTTATTAATTTTGCAGCAGCCTCTAAAGAACCTATTACGGTTTTCGGAATCGGAACATAACTTCTAATTTTAGTACATTTTTCATAGGAAAAATCAAAATCTTCAAACTGTGCATCTTTCGTAATATCTACTAAAACTGGACCTGGCCTTCCAGATTTTGCAATGTAAAATGCCTTTGCTAAAACTGCTGGTATGTCTGCTGCTCTAGTAACTTGACAATTCCATTTTGTAACGGGTGTAGAAATACCAACAATATCTGTTTCCTGAAAAGCATCACTCCCTAACAAATGAGACGCAACTTGTCCAGTAATACAGACCATTGGTGTAGAATCTATTTGTGCATCTGCGATACCTGTAACTAAATTTGTTGCCCCTGGTCCCGAAGTTGCAATTGCAACTCCAACTTTACCAGAAATTCTTGCAAAACCTTGTGCAGCATGTGTTGCACCTTGTTCGTGACGTGCTAAAACGTGATGAATTTTATCTTGATATTTGTATAGTTCATCATATACTGGCATAATTGCTCCGCCAGGATATCCATAAATTATTTTTACACCTTCTGCAATTAAGCACCTTACGATTGCCTCGCTACCAGAAATTTTTTCTGTAACTTTTGTTGCTATTTCTTTGTTTTCTATGGTTTGCGTTTCCATATTGTTCTTATTATTATTTTTTATTTTAGATTCCTAACTTCGTAGGAATGACCGTCTTTTTTTATTATAAATCGGTAACACATCCTTTAGATGCTGATGCTACCGTTTTTGCATATTTATACAAAATTCCTTTTGTATGCTTTAGAGCTGGGGCAACCCATTGTGTTTTTCTTTCTGCGATTTCTTTCTCAGAAATTAAAACATTTATTGAATTGTCTTCTGCACTTATTCTAATCTTATCACCCGTTTTTAAAATCCCGATTGTGCCTCCAGATTGTGCTTCTGGGGTAATATGACCGACAACAAAACCATGCGTTCCTCCAGAAAAACGACCATCCGTAATTAAAGCGACCGATTTTCCTAAACCTGCTCCCATAATTAGCGAAGTTGGTTTTAGCATTTCTGGCATTCCTGGACCTCCTTTTGGCCCCACATATCGAATGACGACGACATCACCTCTTTCTACTTCTCCGTTTGCAATTCCTGTATTTGCTGCTTGTTCACCGTCATAAACCACTGCTTTTCCTTCAAAAAGCAAACCTTCGTTTCCCGATATTTTTGCAACGGCCCCCTCAGTAGCAAGGTTTCCGTAAATTATTTGAATATTTCCTGATGATTTTAATGCTTTATCCTTCGGATAAATAACATCTTGCTCGTCAAATTCCATGGCTTTAACATTCGCTAAATTTTCTGCTAATGTTTTTCCTGTAACCGTTAAACAATCTCCATGTAAATAGCCATTGTCTAATAAATATTTCATGATTGCCGGCGTACCTCCAATTCCATGCACATCTTCCATTAAGTATTTTCCTGATGGTTTTAAATCTGCAATTAATGGCGTTCTATCACTTACTCTTTGAAAATCTTCCAAAGTAAATTCGATATCTGCAGCATGTGCAATTGCTAAAAAGTGCAAAACTGCATTTGTTGATCCTCCCAAAGCATTTACAATTGCGATGGCATTTTCTAAAGATTTTTTAGAAATAATATCTAAAGGTTTTAAATCTAATTCTAATACGTTTTTTATCGCCAAAGCGGTTCTTTCTGCTTCAGATAATTTATTCGGATTTTCTGCCGGAATTGATGAATTATAAGGCAATGCAAAACCCATACATTCTATAGCAGAAGCCATGGTATTTGCCGTATACATTCCGCCACAAGCACCTGCTCCTGGAATTGCTCTTTTTATAATTTCTCTATATTCTTCTTCTTCAATTTCTCCTGCCATTTTTTGCCCTAAAGCTTCAAAAGCAGAAACAATATTTAATTTTTTTCCTTTGTACTTTCCAGAAGCAATTGTTCCTCCATACATCATAATTGATGGACGATTTAAACGCAACATAGCAATTACAGCTCCTGGCATATTTTTGTCACATCCAACAACAGAAATCAACGCATCATAACTTTGAGCATTCATTACCGTTTCAATAGAATCTGCAATAATATCTCTAGAAGCTAAAGAATAATTCATCCCAGATGTTCCCATAGAAATACCATCACTAACACCGATAGTGTTAAAGACCAAACCAACTTGACCCGCAATATTACATTCGGTTTTGACTTCTGTAGCCAAATTATTTAAATGCATATTACATGGATTCCCTTCATAACCAGTGCTTGCAATACCGACCTGAGCTTTGCTCATATCTTCATCGGTCAGACCAACAGCATATAGCATCGCTTGAGAAGCTGGCTGAGATTCATCTTGGGTTAATCTTTTACTGTATTTATTTAATTCCATCTAAGTTTGATTCTTTTATAATTATTCAAAAGTACCTTGAGTCTTTTATTTTATTTGCAATTATTCACTTTTTTTACAATATGCAAAACTCAAATAAAGCATTCAACATGCTTAATTTCAATACGTTATTATATTCCATTTTACACCAATCACATCTATATATTAAAAATGTTTTTATTTAATTCACAAAAAAACCTCCCGTTTTCAAGGAAGGTTATATATTTTCTGTCAATATTATATCATTCCTTTATCACTTATGCGGTAATAACCACGCAGTTGACTAAAATTGACATACTACTTTTAACTATTTTATTCATTTATGGAGACAAAAATATAACTATTTTTTCGAAAAATTCATTTTTTTAAAAGATTCCTATTCACTCTTTAATAACTTATTTTTTCTATTGATTATTTCAGGTATCGGAATTCCTTCAATATTACTTTCTAACCATGAAAGTATATCTAAATATAAAAAAGATCGTTTTTCATATGGATGATTTTCATAAACCTTCAATTCGGCATGTAATTTTTTAAATGCAGCCCTTAATTCACTAGGATACATCTCAGTCAAACTCCTCAAAAATTCAATCATTTTCCTTTGAACAGCGTGAAGATCATTCATCTTAATTAAAAACTTAAAGGTGGACTTTATTAAACTTTCAATATTCTCATCTAAACCCGCTTCATAATGCGCCACTAAATTCAACACCCTCGAAAAACACAATAGATCTTCTCTCATCGCCAATTCTTTATTCGATATGATTTTATTCAAATACAAAATACAGTTCTCATAATCTGCAACACCAAAATACATACAACCAATTTTGTAATAAAAAACCATGATATGGTGTTCATCAATTTTTAATTTAAATTGATTTACCTCTTTCAATACCTCGGGAACATATAAAACACCCTTCGAAAAATCAGCTTCTAAAAAGAATAAATTCAAACGATTCTGATAATAATAAATAGAAGCCAACACTTCTGTATTATCATTCATTGAAAATTTCTTGGTATCCATATCTAATTTCAAATCTTCTAAGGTTGATCTGAATTTTTTATGATGCTTAATCATAAACAAGGACTCTAACAGATAATTATACCCTTTTAAATAAAAAATAGGATTTACCTTTTTCATGTTGGGTTTATCGTTAAATATATCTATCCATTTTTGGGAATACCGGTAACTACTTATAAAATCTTGCGTTATCAGACTATACCATAAATATGCCTTATAAAGAAACATTTTCTCCATAAATCCCAATTGAGCAATTTTATATTCTGGCATTCTAGAATTAAAATAATCCGTCACTAATTCTATATCATCATTACTCTTGGCATATCCTTTTTGTAACATCCAACTATATAATTGTAACGATAAATTTGATAATTTACTTATCGTTACATTTCTCATGCTTAATTCCTTTGCTTGGACAGCCAACACATCAGCTCTATTCCCCAAACTCCTTGTAATATATTGTGATTCAATGACTTTCTCTAACTCTACTATTTCATAAGCCAGATTATTCTCTTCGTTTTCAATTGCCATATTCTTGGCTTTATCTAATAACTTTAAACTTTGCTTGTACAATCCCTTATTATACAAAATCGTAGCAAAATCAATTTGCTCTCTAAGATAACTTTTTACATTTTGATGTAAAGGGCTCAAACGCAAACTAATTAACAATTGCTTATACAGATGTGCTTTGGAATTTGATAATTGCTGCTTCTTAATATGCGTGTTTTGAAGAATCTGTCTCTCGTTATAGGAAGTTTGTTTATCTAAAATGTTAAACAATGCTATAAAATTTGCATCTGCATTTCCTCCCAGCCTTCCTACATACAATTTAAACTGACGTTTTTCAGATTTTGACAAAGACTTTATCAAGGTAAATAATGCGTCATTTTTTTCTGTAGCCATTGTAAATAAATCGTTTTATATTTATGATTTACAACAAGTTATGAGTTTGTTGTATTGTCTGAATGTAGTAATAGAATCAATTAAAATGAAATCAATCTCATAATACATACCTATTTTTGAATATTCAAAAGTGATAAAATTATTTAAATAATGAGTACAAATCGAGTTCAAATTTTTGACACTACTCTTAGAGATGGTGAACAAGTTCCAGGTTGTAAGTTAAATACGGATCAAAAATTAATAATTGCAGAGCAACTTGACTCACTCGGTGTTGACATCATTGAAGCGGGTTTTCCGGTATCAAGTCCTGGTGATTTTAAATCTGTTGAAGAGATTTCAAAATTAGTTAAAAACGCTACTGTTTGCGGTTTAACTCGTGCTCATAAAAACGATATAAAAATTGCGGCAGCAGCTCTGGTTCATGCAAAGCGACCTAGAATTCATACCGGGATTGGAACTTCTGAATCGCATATAAAATTTAAATTTAACACCACTCCAGAAATCATTATTGAGCGTGCAATTGCCGCAGTTTCTTATGCAAAATCTTTCGTTGAAGATGTTGAATTTTATGCCGAAGATGCAGGAAGAACAGATAACGAATATTTAGCAAGAGTTTGTGAAGCTGTTATTAAAGCAGGTGCTACTGTTTTAAATATCCCAGATACTACTGGTTATTGTTTGCCAGAAGAATATGGAGCAAAAATAAAGTACTTAAAAGAAAATGTAAAGGGTATTGAAAATGTAACTCTTTCTTGCCATTGCCATAATGATTTAGGGTTAGCAACTGCGAATGCTATTGCAGGAGTTCAAAATGGTGCTCGTCAAATAGAATGTACAATTAATGGAATTGGAGAACGCGCTGGAAACACTGCTTTAGAAGAAGTAGTGATGATCATGAAGCAACATCCACATTTAAATTTAGACACTAATATTAATACTCAAATGTTATTTGAAACAAGTAAAATGGTTCAAGAACACATGGGTATGTATGTACAACCTAATAAAGCAATTGTTGGTGATAACGCCTTCGCTCATAGTTCTGGAATTCATCAAGATGGCGTGATTAAAAATCGCGAGACTTATGAGATCATGGATCCTACTGACGTAGGTGTAACGAAATCTTCTATAGTTTTAACGGCCCGCAGTGGTAGAGCAGCATTGGCATACCGCGCTAAAAACGTAGGATATGAATTGACGAAATTTCAATTAGACGCCTTATATCCAGAGTTCTTAAAATATGCCGATCAGAAAAAAGAAGTCGTTGATCAAGACATTCATGAGTTAATGGAAATAAGTAAAGTTCTTTAATTTAGTCGACTACATTTCGTAGTTTTACAAAATTGAAAATCCAACCTAATGACCAAAGACTCTATCATTAAGAAAATTATTTCTAACAGGGCAACACCGCGTCTTGATTTTAGCGTAAAGTACAAAACAGAGCAATTTACAGATGATTTATTTCACACATTATTTGATGCAAAATCTTGCGTAGAAACAAATATTAATAAATTAGAATCTCTATTTTCTGAGATGTACAATTTGGCGTGTTTTGACGAATCAATACCCTGTGCCAATGTTTGGGATGCTTTTCTTCAAACTTTACCTACACTGCTAGAAAAACTAAATTTTGATGCAAAAGCTTGTGTCGATTTTGATCCAGCTTCAAATAGTGTCGAAGAAGTATATATTGCCTACCCTGGTTTTTTTGCAATCGCAATTCACAGATTTTGCAATGAGTTATTTAATTTAGATGTCCCTCTAATTCCTCGATTAATGAGTGAATATGCACACCGACTTACGGGAGTAGATATTCACCCTGGAGCTACCATTGGAGAATCATTTTTTATAGATCATGCCACTGGAATTGTTATTGGAGAAACCAGTATAATTAAAGACAATGTAAAAATTTACCAAGGTGTAACCTTAGGAGCATTGCAAGTGAAAAAGAGTTTGCAAAACACCAAACGTCATCCCACGGTTGAAGAAAATGTTGTTATTTACGCAAATGCAACAATTCTAGGCGGAGAAACGACCATCGGAGCAAATAGTGTTATTGGGGGTAACGTATGGATTACAAGTTCTGTTCCAGAAAACTCTTTTGTGTATCACAAGCCTGAAACCAAAATGAAGCCTAAGAAATAGTTTTACGCGTTAGTTTGAGCATCTTTCTGATTTCAATCGGTTTATAGAGAATAAATATCCTTAATTTTCGATACATTTTTTTAAGATAGAGAAGTACTTTAGTAGCGGTAATAAAACAAATTCATATCCTTTTAAAATAAAAATAATGAACACGCATAATTTATTAGATATTATTGGAAATACGCCTCTTGTTAAAGCGCATCGAGTTTTCGCTAAAAAAGGTGTTCAATTATTATTTAAATTAGAAGGGAATAATCCTGGAGGAAGCTTAAAAGACCGGGCAGCACACAATATGATTCAGTCTGCCCTAGACAGAAAAGAAATTGACCAAAATTCAAAATTAATTGAGGCTACTAGTGGAAATACCGGAATAGCGCTAGCCATGATTGCTCAATTGTTAGGATTGAACATCGAACTGGTTTTACCCGAAAATTCTACTAAAGAACGTGTACAAACTATGCGAGCCTACGGAGCAAAAGTAACTTTAACACCTGCCAAAGTTGGCATTTTAGGCTCACGTGATTATGCAGACAAAAAGGTACGCGAAGAAGGCTATATTATGTTGAATCAGTTTGCGAACGACGATAATTGGAAAGCGCACTATAAAACCACGGGGCCCGAAATTTGGAGAGATACAGATGGAGAAATCACACATTTTGTTTCTGCAATGGGAACCACCGGCACCATTATGGGAGTCTCTACCTATTTAAAAGAACAAAATCCGAATATTCAAATTATCGGAGCTCAACCCACAGATGGCTCTAAAATTCCTGGAATAAGAAAATGGCCGATTGAATATTTACCTAAAATATTCAATCGTTCAAAAGTAGACCGTATATTAGAAGTTAGCGAAGAAGAAGCCCGTTCTATGGCAAAAAGACTTACTAAAGAAGAGGGTGTCTTTTGTGGAATGAGTAGTGGAGGCTCTGTTGCTACCGCTATAAAAATTGCAGAAAAACTAGAAAAAGGAGTCGTTGTTGCAATAATTTGTGATCGCGGAGATCGCTATTTATCTTCAGATCTATTTGATTAAACTCCATTCTATTTCGGAGTCTTATTGGGACTGAAAACTCTTCGTTTTCACTTTATCTCAAGCTTAAATTGCGTATTTTTGCAGTTGGAAAAATGCAATTCAATTATGAAACAAGCTTGCTAAAATAGTTATCGTTCAATGAAATGATTTATAGCAAACGGCATGTGATCATAAAAAAATACTAAATAAAGACGCATGAAAAAAATTCAAATGGTTGACCTCAAAGGTCAGTACGAAAAAATAAAATCTGCAGTAGATTCTTCTATTATTAATGTTATTGAATCTACCGCTTTTATCAATGGACCGGAGGTTCACGGGTTTCAAAAAGATTTAGAAGATTATTTAGACGTTAAAAATGTAATTCCCTGTGCAAACGGAACTGATGCATTGCAAATTGCAATGATGGGGTTAGGACTGGAACAAGGCGATGAAGTCATAACCGTTGACTTTACATTTGCTGCAACTGTGGAAGTTATTGCATTGCTAAAATTAACTCCAGTTTTAATTGATGTCGAAAAAGACACCTTTAATATGGATTTAGATGCTTTGAAAAAAGCCATTACTCCAAAAACAAAAGCAATTGTTCCTGTACATTTATTTGGACAATGTGCCGATATGGAAGCCATATTAAAGATTGCTAAAAAGCACAATCTAAGTGTAATTGAGGATACCGCACAGGCGATCGGAGCAAGTTATACATTTAGTGACGGAACTGTAAAGAAGGCAGGAACCATGGGAACTGTTGGAACTACTTCTTTCTTCCCTTCTAAAAACTTAGGCTGTTATGGTGATGGAGGTGCCATTTTTACAAATGATGATAATCTAGCACATACCATAAGAGGTATTGTAAATCACGGAATGTATCGAAGATATTACCACGATGTAGTTGGCGTAAATTCTAGATTAGATAGTGTTCAAGCTGCTATTTTAAGAATTAAATTACCCTTACTTGATACTTACTGTGAAGCGCGTAGAAATGCTGCTCGGTTCTATAATAAGGCCTTTAAAAGCATCGATTCTATAGTTACGCCAACCACCCAAGTCTGCCGTTCAATTTGTGAAAATTGTAATTGCCATGTTTTCCATCAATATACTTTAAAAATCACAAATGGACAAAGGGATGCATTGCACAAATACTTAATAGACAATAGCATTCCAAATGCTATTTATTATCCTGTGGCTTTGCATCGTCAAAAAGCATATGCAGATGAACGCTATAATGAAGAAGACTTTGAGGTAACAAATAAACTAATCAAAACAGTCATCTCTTTACCGATGCATACTGAATTTGATGAAGAGCAATTAACATTTATAACAAACAGGATATTAGATTTTTTTAATAAGTAAACTATATTCTGAGTAAAATTGAATGTTGGCTGAGCGGAGTCAAAGCTATATATAATTGACTTAACAATCTCTTCGACTTCCTCAGTAATCTTAAAAATAAGAATATTATGAAAACAATACTTGTAACAGGTGGATTGGGATATATAGGATCTCATACGGTAGTAGAATTACAAAACGTAGGATTTGACGTTGTCATAATCGATGATTTATCAAATACATCAATTGGAGTATTAGACAATATTACCTCAATTACTGGTATCAAACCAAGATACGAGCAAATTGATTTAAAAGATAGAGAGGCCGTAAAACACTTCTTTAAATATTATGCTGTTGATGGTGTTATCCATTTCGCTGCTTCCAAAGCGGTTGGTGAAAGTGTTCATGAACCATTAAAGTATTACGAAAATAACATTTCTACTTTGACTTATGTTTTAAAGGAAATGGTGGTAAACAATGTATCAAATTTTATTTTCAGTTCTTCTTGTACCGTTTATGGACAAGCAGACGAAATGCCAATTACAGAAAATGCGCCAACTAAAGAAGCAGAATCTCCTTATGGAGCTACAAAAAAAATGGGTGAAGTAATTATTAGCGATACTACTAAAGCAACCGATCTAAAAGCAATCGCCTTGCGGTATTTCAATCCAATAGGAGCACATCCATCTGCTAAAATTGGAGAACTACCCATAGGAGTTCCTCAAAATTTAATTCCGTTCGTCCTTCAAACTGCTGCTGGAATTAGAAAAGAACTTTCTGTTTTTGGAGATGATTATCCAACACCAGATGGAACGGCCGTTCGGGACTATATCCATGTAGTTGATTTGGCAAAGGCACATATTGCTGCTTTAAACCGACTTTTAGATAAAAAAAACAAAGCTAACTGTGAATATTTTAATATTGGAACCGGAAAAGGAAGTACTGTATTGGAAGTTGTACATGCTTTTGAAAAGACCACTGGCAAGAAAGTTAATTATAAAATTGCGCCACGACGTGCTGGAGATATAGTAACTGCGTACGCAGACACAACTTTGGCCAATACCGAATTGGGATGGAAAACCGAAATGAGTTTAGAAGAAGGGTTGGCTAGTTCTTGGAAATGGCAAGAGGGTTTATAATCGGCTAAATTTTAAAATACAAATAATAAATCCCAATCTTTATCGATTGGGATTTATTATTTATAGTTTGTCGTCATTTTGAAATAGTGAACAAATAAAGTAATCACTTAATTATAAATAGACTCCTAGGTAATTCGATCAACATTCTCGCAGTGACAGAAATATTTACGCTTCAAAAGTAGCGCCACTTGCGGTAACCAAACGGTCAATCTTACGCATCAATCCTTGAAGTACTTTTCCTGGGCCAACCTCAACGAATTCTGTTCCACCATCGGCAACCATGGCTTGTATACATTGTGTCCATTTTACAGGTGCTGTTAATTGAGCAATTAAATTCTCTTTAATCTCATTTGGACTTGTAACAGCTTTCGCTACTACGTTTTGATATACTGGGCAAGTTGGCTCACTAAAAGTCGTTGCCGCAATCGCTGCTGATAACTCTTCTCTAGCAGGCTCCATTAACGGCGAATGAAAAGCACCTCCAACTGGCAATACCAAAGCACGTCTTGCTCCTTTTTCAGTTAATAATTCACACGCTTTATGAATTGCTGCTACTTCTCCAGAAATCACTAATTGACCTGGACAATTATAATTTGCTGCTACTACTATTCCCGCTACCTCGTGACACACATCTTCTACTACTTGATCGTCCAATCCCAAAACTGCAGCCATAGTAGATTGCTGAGCCTCACATGCTTTTTGCATGGCTAAAGCTCGCTTAGAAACCAACGTTAGCCCATCATGAAAAGTTACAACTCCGTTTGCCACCAAAGCGGAAAACTCTCCTAAAGAATGCCCTGCTACCATTTCTGGCTTAAAATCATCACCCAAAACTTTTGCTAAAATAACAGAATGTAAAAAAATTGCTGGCTGCGTTACCTTCGTTTGTTTTAATTCATCAGCAGTCCCTTTGAACATGACCTCTGTAATTGAAAACCCAAGAACTTTGTTTGCTTTTTCAAAAAGATCTTTGGCTAAAGGTGAGTTTTCATACAAGTCCAATCCCATTCCTGAAAATTGCGCGCCCTGTCCTGGAAAAATATATGCTTTCATATGTTCTATGTTTGATTAATTGATAAGTTGGACGCAAAACTAAGAATTTTTAAATCGGATTATTTACTTCCGAAAAGAAATATCATACCTATAGATTCTTTACTTCATCTTGCTCGTCCAAGAATGATAAACCACAAATCATCTCGATATTAAAAAAATGCTTCTCTTCGTTCGCAATGACTTGGAATAATTTTTAATACATTCGTGTTTTAACCATCCACCTATGACTTCTCAAAAAAAGAACTTAGCATTCAACATCTATTTAATTTTAGCAGCAATGTTTATAGCCTCCCTAGTGGCTTCGAATTTAATTTTTCAGAAATTCATTTATTGGAATCCACTTGGTTTATTTCGCTTTGAAGTTTCCGTTGGAATCCTTCCTTATCCAATTACTTTTTTAATTACCGATATTATTTCAGAAATATACGGAAAGAAAAAAGCAAATCAAGTTATTATTGCTGGTATTGCCGCATCTATCTTTTCAATGGGAATCATTTATTTGGCAAATGTTGCGCCTGCTATAGAAGGCTCACCCATTAACGACGAAACCTTTACACAAGTTTTTGGTCTATCTCCTATAGGGGTTCTCGCCTCAATGATGGCCTATCTATTTGCTCAATTTATAGACATTCGATTATTTCATTATTGGAAAGCCAAAACACAGGGAAAACACCTTTGGTTACGAAATAATTTTTCGACATTTACTTCTCAATTTATCGACACTTTTACCGTTGTTGGACTGCTTTGCATCTTTAAAGTTTTACCTTGGGAAATGTTCAGAGGATTATTGATTAGTGGATTCCTATTCAAAGTAATTATTGCTGCACTAGACACTCCTGTTCTATATTTACTCGTTTATCTTTTTAGAAAAACTTTTAATCTAAAAGTAGGTGAAGAAATTGCCTTATTTGAAAAATAGGAAGAATATTCAGTGTAAGTTCTTATTAAAAACAACAACTCAAAATTAGTAGCGTTTGTTTATCTTTAAAGAACCCCGTTGACCCCTAAAATATATGCATTATGAAAAAGGTACTGAAAATATTTATTGGTCTATTTATCCTACTACTAGCAGCACTCATTATAATTCCACTCTTTTTTGAGGATAAAATTATTGCTGTATTAAAAGAGACTATCAATAAAAATATAAATGCAACAGTTGATTTCAAAGATCTTGACATCAGTCTAATTTCAAATTTTCCGAACGCGAAAGTGGGAATAAACGAACTACTGATTACCACTTTCAAACCGTTTAAAGGGGACACTTTGGCGAGCATACAAACTATTTCTTTTAAAGTTCCATTATCAAGTCTATTCAAAATAAATTCAGGGAAAATAAATATCATTTCCTTTTCTATTGAAAATAGTAGCATACATATTTTAATAGATAAAAACGGAAAGGTCAATTACGATATCGGTAAAGAGACAACCGATAAAAAAAATGCTATATCAGAAGAAAACGAAAGCAACATTACCCTTAACCTGAAGAACTATGGGATTTCCAATAGCACCATTCAATATCTTGATAAATCATCAGGAATGGTTCTAACGTTAAACAATTTCAATCATTCTGGAAGCGGAAATTTATCTACCGCTATTTCTGAATTAAAAACAGAAACATCTTCAAATGTTTCCTTTGAAATGGATCACACAAAATATTTAGATCATAACTCCATTAAATTGGATGCTTTGATTGGTGTTGATTTAAATGAAAATAAATATTCATTTTTAAAGAACAAAGCGGTCATAAATCAACTGACCTTAGTTTTTGATGGTTTTATTAAATTGAATGATAACAATCAAGCATTGGATATTAATTTTAATACGCCCTCATCAGATTTCAAAAACTTTTTAGCATTGGTTCCAGAAGTGTATTCTAAAGATATTAGTGGTGTAAAAACTACAGGTGATTTTGAAGTAAAAGGATTTCTAAAAGGTATTGTAGACGATAAACATATACCTACTTTTAATATAGAATTGGCCTCGAATAGTGCCAGTTTTAACTATCCAGAATTACCAAATACCATTCATAACATAAACCTGAACGCGACACTAATAAATACAACAGGAATCATCGATGATACCGAAATAAACATAGAAAGACTCTCGTTCAAAATTGACGAAAATTCCTTTACTTCAAGTGCTCAAATTACAAACCCTATAGACAACCCAAGAATAAGAACCCAAGCAAAGGGAAGCATTAATTTAAAAAGTATTGGAGATGCCTATCCAATGGAAGCTATTCAAAATTTACAAGGAATTCTAAAAGCAGATTTTCAAACTGTATTTGACATGAAATCCATTGAGCAAAAAAACTATAAAAACACGAAGAATTCTGGCACCCTATCGATACATAATTTTAAATATGACGGTGATGAATCTGCGAAACAAATAAGCATTAGTAACGCTCAGGTCACTTTTAACCATGATCGTGTAAAACTGAATAATTTTGAAGCAAAAACAGGAAATTCAGATTTAAAAATAAATGGAGATATCAACAACTTAATTGGTTTTGTTTTTAACGATGAAAACGTTCAAGGTAATTTTAAAATGAACTCGAACAATTTTGATGTGAGTGACTTTATGGAGTCAACATCAACAGATTCAACCAACACGAATCCCCCTGAATCGGAGCAACTAAAAATCCCTTCATTTTTAGATTGCACCATTGAAGCTGAAGCAACAAATGTTACCTATGACAATTTAAATTTGAGAGATGTAAAAGGTTCTTTGATTATTAAAGATGAAAAGGCAACGTTACAAAATTTATCTTCCAATTTGTTTGATGGTAAATTATCTATTGACGGAACAGTCTCCACAAAAAAAGAAACACCAACATTCGCATTAAAAATGGAAATTACGAATTTCGATATTTTTCAATCTTTTTTACAACTCAAACTCTTTAGCGCACTGGCACCAATTGGTAAATTGGTCCAAGGAAAAATTAATATGGACATCAATCTTGCTGGTTTTTTAAATAAAGATTTAACTCCTAACTTAACCTCTGTAAGTGGCGACGCCCTTTCCGAAATCTTCCCTATCAAAGCCTCCTTAAAAAATTCAAAAGCGCTTTCCTTAGTAACCAATAATTTAAATTTTATCGATCTAGACAATTTAAACTTAAACGCTTTAAAAGCAGCAATTTCATTTGAAGATGGCAAGGTCGATGTAAAACCATTCAACTTAAAATATAAGGACATTGATATAGAGGTTAGTGGAAAACATGGGTTCGATAAATCTATGGATTACAACTTAAATTTTAATATTCCTGCCAAATACTTGGGTAGTAAAGTTTCTAGTTTATTAACAGATCTAAGTGATCAAGACACGGAGAACATAAGAGTTCCCTTACGTGCTAATATTATGGGTTCGTTTGACAATCCTACGCTTAAAACAAATATGAATGAAGCGGTGAGTAACCTAACAAATCAATTATTAGCACAACAGAAAAATAAACTTACCAAACAAGGCAAAAATGAATTGAACAAATTATTACATGTAAATTCGAAAAGCATTGATTCCCCCAAAACTGACACCGCGACGGAAGCGGCAAAATCTCTTTTAAATAGTCTTTTTAAGAAGAAGAAAAAGGATCAATAAAAAAGACTTCGGGGAATCTTTTGATTACGCGCCAATTAGAAATAAACCCAGAATAGTATAGATACCTATCCACGCAGGTATGACAACCGATGCGTAATGCAAAAGCAAGTTTACACTTCTATAGAAACTACTAAGCCCTCATTTGCACGAACATTAAAAACAATACTATCCTGAAACATTAAATACTGTCCTTTTATACCTTTTAAAACGCCTGTATATGTTGCTGTTTTTATCAAATTCAAACTCTTTACTTTATCAGGAAATTGAATTACTGGAAAGTTTATTTTGAATTCATCAGTATTCGATTTAAGGTAATATTCCTTTGCCTCCTCTGGAATATATTGGGCTAATAATTCTTTATGCTTCAACAAATCAATATCTTCATTATTACTGGCCAGCATTTTACGCCAATTGGTTTTATCGGAAACATGCTCTTTTAAAGCAACCTCAGTAATTCCAGCTAAATATCGGTTAGGTACTTCAACAATTTCAATCGCTTCATGCGCTCCTTGATCTATCCAACGAGTTGGCACTTGTGATTTTCGAGTCACTCCTACTTTCACATTACTAGAATTTGCGAGATATACGATGTGTGGCTTCAGTTGCATTTTTTTTTCAAACTCTAAATCACGATCTTCAACTCCTAAATGTGCTTTACTCAATTCTGGTCGCATAATCCAATCACCTGCATTTGGCGTTTCAAAAAAGCAAGACTGACAAAATCCTTGTCGGTAAATTTTTTTCTCCAAACCACAATTCAAACATTCAAATTTCATAAATGAAAGCGTAATTTCCTTATCTAGTAACTGATTCATATTTAAGAAATCAGCCTCCATATCTAAATAATACTGAACCACTTCTTCATTTGAAGTCATCATTTTTTTAAGTACGCCTTGATACGTCATAGGAATTGATTATTTTTAACTCGATAAAGATACTTAATTTACTATGCCTATGCCAATTGTCAATTCGATAATTTCATGGTTTTTAAAAAAGCGAATTCATCAAATTCAATTATTTTTAAAATACCCTATCGATGTTCAAGATGAACTCTTGATGAAACTTATAAATTCGTCTAAGCGAACACTTATGGGACGTGAATACGATTTCTCATCAATTAAAAGTTATCGAGAGTTTTCAGATCGTATCCCTATTCAGAAATACGAATCATTCTCTCCATTCATAGAACGGACGAGGCAGGGCGAGCAATATCTTTTTTGGGAAAGTCCTATTAAATGGTTTGCCAAGTCGAGTGGCACAACCAATGCAAAGAGCAAGTTTATTCCGTTGAGTGAGGAAGCGATTGAAGACTGTCACCTGAAAGCAGGAAAAGATATGTTATGCTTGTACATTAACAATAATCCTGACGCACAACTATTCACTGGAAAAAGTTTACGATTAGGCGGAAGTTCAGCCATTTATGAAGACAACAATACTTACTTTGGAGATCTTTCTGCCATCATTATAGAAAATATGCCTTTTTGGGCAGATTTTAGTTCTGCACCAAAACAAGAAGTTGCCTTAATGACCGAATGGGAATCTAAAATGGATGCCATTATTGAAGAAACTATACATGAAAACATTACAAGTCTGGCAGGTATGCCTAGTTGGATGCTTGTATTACTCAACAAAGTTTTAGAGGTAACGGGAAAAGATAATATCTTAGAAGTATGGCCAAATTTGGAAGTTTATTTTCATGGAGGCGTTAACTTTAATCCGTACCGCGAACAATATAAAAAGTTAATTCCTGAAAAGGATTTTAAATATTATGAGACTTACAATGCTTCTGAAGGATTTTTTGCTATTCAAGATCAAAATAATTCTGATGAACTATTATTGATGCTAGATTACGGTATTTTCTATGAGTTCATTCCTATGGACAAATATGATGGAGAAGACTCAAAAGTAATCCCGCTATCTGAAGTTAAAAAAGATACAAATTATGCATTAGTAATTACGACTAACGGTGGACTGTGGCGCTATCTTTTAGGTGACACTGTAAAATTCACTTCACTCAATCCTTATCGCATTAAAATTACGGGTCGTACTAAACATTTTATCAATGTTTTTGGCGAAGAATTGATTATTGAAAATGCAGAAGAAGCCTTGAAAGAAGCCTGTAAAAAAACAAACGCTGCAATCACTGATTACTCTGTAGCTCCAATTTTTATGAAAGGAAAAAAAAGCGGTTCGCATGAATGGATGATTGAGTTTAGCAAAACTCCAAGTAACATCAAATACTTCACAGAATTACTTGACAATGCTTTGAAATCTATCAATTCAGATTACGAAGCAAAACGCTACAATAATATGACGCTATCTATGCCAATAGTCCATATAGCCCGAAAAAATCTATTTTATGATTGGTTAAAAATGAAAGGCAAATTAGGCGGACAGCATAAGATTCCGCGATTGTCTAACAAAAGAAAGTTTATGGAGGAATTGCTGCAGTTAAGTATGGTGACTTCCAATTAATTTTCGACTAGAGGCTTCCTAACTTTTATAATTAAGGATGACAGAATAGTCAACCTAAACTATAAACTTGTCTAAATTCTTCGTTCAATTACATAACTCACCATCGTTGAAAGTGAATCCTTGTATTCCGAATCTGGATAGGTCTTTAGTATCTCTAAGGCCTGACTTTGGTAATCGTTCATTTTTTTTATGGTGTATTCAATTCCACCATTCTCTTTTACAAATGCAATGACCTCTTTCACTCTTTTCTTATCCTTATTGTAGTTTTTAATCGAATTTATTAACCAAATTCGCTCTTTTTTATCACAATTGTTCAACGCATAAATTAAAGGCAAGGTCATTTTTTGCTCTTTGATATCTATACCAGTAGGCTTACCAATTTTGGCATCAGAATAATCAAACAAATCATCTTTTATTTGAAAGGCAATTCCAATTAATTCTCCAAACTTACCCATCTTCTTTACCTCTTCGTCATTCCCTCCAACAGAGGCTGCTCCAATTCCGCAGCATGCAGCGATTAGACTCGCTGTTTTCTGACGAATAATATCAAAATAAATTGCTTCAGTAATATCTAACTTTCGCGCTTTTTCAATTTGTAATAATTCTCCTTCACTCATTTCACGAACCGCAACGGAAATCAATTTAAGAATATCGAAATCGTCATTATCAATTGAAAGTAAGAGTCCTTTTGATAATAAAAAATCACCGACTAACACCGCAATTTTATTTTTCCAAAGTGCATTGAGTGAGAAAAAACCTCTTCTTCTATTACTATCATCTACCACATCATCGTGCACTAAAGTCGCTGTATGTATCAACTCAATAACGGAAGCGCCTCTGTACGTACGTACGTTAAAATCTCCATCTGATACCATCTTAGCCACCAAAAAAACAAACATCGGTCGCATTTGTTTTCCTTTTCTTCTTACAATATAATGGGTAATTCTGTTGAGTAGTGGAACCTTGGTTACCATAGCCTCTCTGAACTTAGATTCAAAGAGTTCCATTTCTTTTATGATGGGTTGTTTTATTTGCTCTACCGCTTTCATTTAGTAATCAAAAATAAGAAAAAGAATAAAAGCATATCGATTATTCTCCTTTAGATTTATTTGCTAATTGCCCACAAGCAGCATCGATATCTTTTCCACGACTGCGGCGCACATTTACTACAATATCATTCATTTCTAAAACGGCAACATAATCTGAAACCGCTCTTGAACTAGCCTGCTGAAATTCACCATCATCAATAGGATTGTATTCTATAATATTGACCTTACAAGGTACATAATTACAGAACCTTACCAAAGCATCAATATCTTTTCGGGTATCGTTAATGCCATTCCAAACAATATATTCGTAGGTAATTATTCGCTCGGTCTTTTCATACCAATACTCCAATGCTTCCTGTAAATCTGCCAATGGGAAAGTCTCATTAAAAGGCATAATCTGCGTTCTCACCTCGTCAATAGCAGAATGCAAAGAAACGGCTAGATTGAATTTCACGGCATCGTCCGCCATTTTTTTAATAATCTTTGGAACGCCAGATGTAGAAATAGTTATTCGCTTAGGTGACATACCCAACCCTTCGGGAGAAGTGATTTTCTCTATCGATTTAATCACATTGTTATAATTCATCAACGGCTCACCCATTCCCATAAAAACAATATTTGTCAGTTTTCTATTATGGTATAATAAACTCTCCTGATTAATCGCTGCTACTTGATCATAGATTTCATCAGGATTTAGATTTCGCATACGCTTTAAACGAGATGTTGCGCAAAACTTACAATCTAAACTACATCCAACCTGACTAGAAACACAGGCCGTTGTTCTAGTTGGTGTAGGAATCAATACAGATTCCACCATCAAACCATCATGTAATTTCACCGCATTCTTAATTGTCCCATCAGAACTACGTTGCATTTCATCAACTCGAATATGATTGATTACAAAATTCTCCTCTAACATAAAACGTGTATCCTTAGAAATACTAGTCATGTCCTCAAACGAATGCGCTACTTTTTGCCAAAGCCATTCATATACCTGATTACCGCGAAAGGCCTTATCTCCATGCTCCACAAAAAAATCACGAAGTTGTTCTTTTGTTAAGGTGCGTATGTCTTTCTTTTTTATCACTGTAAGAAAATTTGTACAAATTTAAATATAAAAAAACTGGTACAATCGCTATTGTACCAGTTTAAATTTTTAGGTCCTCTGTTGGGTTTACAAAATCAACATAGCATCTCCATAAGAGTAAAAACGATATTTCTCTTTTACCGCTTCTACATATGCTTCTTTTAAGAAATCATGGCCTGCAAACGCAGATGTCATCATCATTAATGTAGATTTTGGCATGTGGAAGTTTGTAATCATACAATTTGCAATTGAGAATTCATAGGGAGGGAAAATAAACTTGTTGGTCCAACCATTAAACTCATTCAATCTACCATTTGAAGAAACAGAACTCTCTAAAGTTCTCATTGCTGTTGTACCTACTGCACAAATTCTTCGCTTACTATTAATAGCACCGTTAACGATTTTGGCTGCTTTTACTGAAATATCAATTTGCTCAGAATCCATTTTATGCTTTGATAAATCTTCTACCTCTACTGGGTTAAATGTACCTAAACCAACGTGCAATGTTACATTTGCAAAATCAACACCTTTAATTTCTAATCTTTTCAACAAATGCTTAGAAAAGTGTAATCCAGCAGTTGGCGCTGCCACAGACCCTTCGTGCTTCGCATAAATTGTTTGATAACGCTCTTCATCTTCTGGCTCAGTTGCTCTTTTAATATATTTTGGAAGTGGCGTTTCTCCTTCCATTTTTAATCTCTCTCTAAATTCTTCATAAGAACCATCATACAAGAAACGCAACGTTCTTCCTCTCGATGTTGTATTGTCTATTACCTCAGCAACCAAACTTTCGTCCTCACCGAAAAATAATTTATTTCCAATTCTAATTTTTCTTGCTGGATCTACCAATACGTCCCATAAACGTTGCTCTTGATTTAATTCTCTCAATAAGAAAACCTCAATACGTGCTCCAGTTTTTTCTTTTTCTCCAAATAAACGCGCCGGAAAAACTTTTGTATCATTTAACACCATCAAATCTCCCTCATCAAAATAGTTGATCAAATCTTTAAACTGCTTGTGCTCAATAGTTTGCTCTTTTCTATTTAAGACCATTAACCTAGACTCATCTCTGTGCTCTGCAGGATACTCTGCCAATAACTCTTCTGGAAATTCGAAATTGAATTTTGATAATTTCATGTGTTTCTATTTATTGATTTTAAACGATTACATACTATTCGCTATGAACCATTCTATTGAATGAAAAAAACTTCTAGTACCCTCGTTTCATGTGTTATATATATTTATAAAAGTTGCAAATATACAACATCGAGATAGGCGTTGTCAAGTGTTTAGACTAAAAAGATTTAAACGCTTCTTAAACGAATCTGTATTTTGGCCTAATTAGGCGCACTTCTACTGACTTCTGCTGACTTCGCCTCACTTCTAAGCTCTATGATCACCGCTCTGCGACCACCGCTCTGTGACCTCTGTATACTAAAAGTAATCCGTATGATCTTTTATTTTAAGAAGTAATTGATGCAATATCCGTCCAAAAATCTGGATAAGACTTAGACACTACATTTGCATCCTCTATTTCAATAGTTGTTTTTAACAACAACGGTGCAAAAGCCATGGCCATTCTATGATCATCAAAAGTCTTAATAAGTACCTCTTTATTAATCTTTGTTGCCGGTTTCAAATGTAACGTTTTATCGGTTACCTCAATATCTGCACCCAGTTTTGTAAGTTCACTCTTTAAGGCTTCCAAACGGTCGGTTTCTTTAATTTTTAAGGTATGTAACCCTGTTAAAACACAAGACACTCCCAAACCAAAACAAGTTACTGCAATAGTTTGTGCGATATCTGGCGCATTTGCTAAATCAAATTCAACATGAGATTTGCAAGCCACATCCTTTTTCAAAGTAATTACATGACTATCAAAAGAGGTTGAAACCCCTAATTCTCTATAAAACCCAATCAATGATGAATCGCCTTGCAAACTATTTTCTTTATATGATTTTAGTGTAATAGTGGCGCCTTCGCTCAAAGCGACCAAACTAAAATAATACGATGCCGAACTCCAATCTGATTCAACCACTGCCGTAGTATCTTTTATAGCCTTTGTCGCTACTACTTTTACCGTATTCCCTTCCCAAGAATTATCAATTCCTAGTTCTGACAATAACCCTAAAGTCATTTTTATATAGGGAACCGAAGTTACTTTTCCTTCAAACTCCAATTCTAGACCATTCTCTAAACTTGGTGCAATTAATAACAAAGAAGAAATGTACTGACTACTTACACCTCCATTAATAAAGACTTTACTTTTAGATAATTTTTTACCTCTGATTTTTATGGGTGGATAGCCTTCATTCTCTATATAAGAAATATCAGCACCTAAAGATTGCAGCGCTTCTACCAAAATTTTAATAGGACGCTCTTTCATTCTTTTAGAACCTGTTAAAATAGTCTCACGACCTTCGAATACAGCAAAGTAGGATGTCAAAAAACGCATAGCAGTTCCTGCATGAGAAATATCTACTACCTCAACTTCCGATGCCAATGCTTTTTGCATGTATTGCGCATCATCTGAATTCCCTAAGTTTTCAATTTTTAGATTCTTGAAAAACTGTTGTAAAATCAACAATCGATTCGATTCACTTTTTGACCCTGTAATTTGTATAGATCCTTCAATAGGATTTGAATAATGTGCTAATTGTAAGTTCACGTTTATTTCTTTATAAATTTATAATACCCCGCCATAAAAAGTCCATATAACAGAGAAAACAGCACTTGGCTTTGCAAAAAGGGTTTCCAATTTCCATCGTAAAGATAGGCTTGCTTTACACCTTCTATTCCTTCGAATTTAAAAAAGCCTGTAAACAATCGTAGGATGGTCACAAAAATAAAAAACCCGATTAAAAATTGAAGTGCTAATTTTAGGAATGTCGTCTTTTTGTATTGATTCATATTTTTTTCTAAAAGTGCAAAGATACGAAGACTGGCTTAATTAGAGATCCCTCGAAAAGCTCAGACTAACATGCTATTTCAACTTTTCGTTCGTATGATGTCTGTGGTGATCTCGTTTTGTTTTGATGTCCAATTTTTTATCAAAAGCATCTTGCAAATCCACACCTGTTTGATTTGCAAGGCATAAGACCACGAACATTACATCGGCTAGTTCTTCGCCAAGATCTTTGTTTTTATCCCTTTCTTTTTCGCTTTGCTCTCCATAGCGGCGCGCTATAATACGAGCGACCTCCCCTACTTCTTCGGTTAATTGTGCCATGTTCGTTAACTCGTTAAAATAACGAACACCATGCTCTTTTATCCAAGTATCAACTGTTAATTGTGCTCCTTTTATATCCATAAATATCAATTATGTTTGTCACGCTGAGTTTGTTGAAACGACCCAAAAAGACATCTCATAAAGCGTCTTCGACAGGCTCAGCCTGACAATAATTTTTAACAAGTTGCAAAGATATAGATTCTTACTTTAGTTTGATTCTAAAACCAGAAAAACTATATTCGCTTATCGTCTGCTATATTTCATTATAACGAAGTATAGCAGACGTCGGCAAAAATTACTTAATCATAATATGAAAAATGGAAATAAAGATTAAATATTTACCTAAATATTTAAAAAACCTTCTAATTAATATTACTTTATTTGTATATCCGTAAACACTGATAGCAACAATTTATTTAGTATCTTTAAGGAAAGACAAAAGTATGAATATTTTTAGTTTTACAGCAGAATTTGATAGTGAAGAATCATGTCGTACTCACTTTAAAGAAGAACGGAACAAAATAGGTGTCATTTGCAAAAGGTGTTTCCATACAGAGCATTATTAGATAAAAAGTCAATGGAGTTATGAATGTAAAAAAATGTAGAAGTCGAACCTCTCTGCGCAGTGGAACGATTATTCAGAGTTCAAATTTATCATTTTTGATTTGGTATAAAACGATGTTCTTATTAACAGCAACAAAGAAAGATTTTTCATCTAAAGAGATACAACGCCAATTAGGTTTAAAACGTTATGAGCCAGTT
Source organism: Urechidicola croceus (assembly GCA_905181865.1). Classification (GTDB taxonomy): domain Bacteria; phylum Bacteroidota; class Bacteroidia; order Flavobacteriales; family Flavobacteriaceae; genus Urechidicola; species Urechidicola croceus_A. Next base: position 120,943 of record CAJIZG010000004.1, on the reverse strand, counting down.
TGGGTAATGGTTCATAAACTAAGAAAAGCAAATGGGGCAGCGAGATGCTCGTTATACTTTAGAGGGCATGACAGAAATAGATGAAGGCTATTTTACTATAGAAGCATCAGAGCATCAGCATAAAACTCAGAAAGCAGGACGTGACAGCAAAATATAATGTTATGATTATGGCCGAGAGTACAGTACTTGAAAATATAGATACAGGAAAAGTAGATAGACAGTGTCGCTATTTTAAAGCCAACGTGCTTGAAGATCATAAGGCTGATGGCACAGATACTACATTTAACAGCGCTATTGATGATGAACAATCCATTGTCTTTACAGATAAAAGTACCTCTTATGTGAATATTGCTGATTATGTAGAGGTACATATGACTGAAAAATAAAATGAGCAAACAACTAAAGAAACTCTAAAATGGGTACACATAGCAATTCGTACTGCAAAACGAAATTTTACAGGTAATTATCATAAAATAAAGAAGAAATATTTACAATTATACCTTAATGAGTTTGTTTATAAACTTAACCGTAGGTATTTTGGTGAAAGAATCTTTGATAGGCTTGTGATAGTATCAATTAAAGGGATATGACTAATTACAGATATACAATAATATTTTTAATATAGAATACGTTTCCAATGGGTTCTAATAAACATTCGACGATACTTGGTCTCTTCCTGGAGAAACTAAAAATATAGATGGTTCAGGATATTATCCAAAAGCCACAACCAATTTCTTAATTGTGTAACATGTAAATTTTAGAACAATTATTTAAGGCAAAAAAAGGGAACGATAATCGTTCCCTTTTTTTGCTTTTAAAGTTTCCCTTTCAGAATATTCGCTATCCTTTCATCAAAGGTTTTGGCTTCAATTGGTAAGGAGATCTCCTCAAATAATTTCATGAAATCTTGAGAGTGCGTAGCGCCTTTTTGGGATCTAATATCAAAATAGACAAACTTAGACCACATAACCGCTTTCAATACCTTCTTCGTTTCATCAAACATATGAAACTCAAATTGAATACTTCTTTTGGTATAATTAATAACTTGAGATTGAACAGTAACCGTTTCCGAGAGCAAAGCAGGTTTCATATAACTTATTTGATTGGTTACAACCACCCACCCTTTACCAGTTTCACGCGCATGCTTATAAATATCTAAATCGTAATATTTATGTAATTGATCCTCTCTAGCATCAAAAAAATAATCGATATAACTAGAATTATTCAAATGATTAAATGGATCACAATCCTGAAACCGAACTCTTATTTTACTTTCTAGAATCTTAGTCATTATCGTTTAGTCAACACTTACGGTATTTCCTCCTTTAGTCCATTCTCCAAATCCACCCTTATAATTATAAACTTGTGAAAATCCAGCATCTAGAAGGGTCTCTGCTGCTTTTTGACTTCTCACCCCTTTAACACAATACACATAAACAGGTTTAGCTCTGTTCAACAATACCATACCTTCAATAAAATCATCCCCTATTATATCAATATTAATGGCATTTTTAATATATCCAGATGCGTACTCATCTGGTGTTCTCACATCTACTAATTGAATACTATTACTCAAGGAATTCAATTCGTCTGTAGAAATAATCCCAATCGGTTCGGAATCAATAGTCTCAGTTTCTTTAGTTACCTCTTTTTTTACCTCTTTTTTACATGCAACAAAACCTATAGTTAAAATTGCAATGACAAATAATTTAATTATTTTCATATGTCTAAGTTTAAAATAATTCTCCTGTTCTTTTCTGTATTTTCCCCAAGTGCTTATAGGCCGCTTCAGTGACTTCACGACCTCTCGGTGTTCGCATTATAAACCCTTGCTGTATTAAAAAAGGTTCGTAAACTTCTTCAATAGTTTCACTACTTTCTCCAACGGCTGTTGCAATCGTTGTAATTCCAACTGGACCTCCCTTGAACTTATCGATAATAGTAGTCAAAATTTTGTTATCCATTTCGTCCAAACCGTGAGCATCGACATGAAGTGCTCCCAAGGCGTATCTTGAAATTTCAATATTAATATTTCCATTTCCTTTGATTTGAGCGAAATCACGTACTCTTCGCAATAGTGCATTCGCTATTCGTGGTGTTCCTCTACTTCTTCCTGCTATTTCTATGGCAGCCTCCATGGAAATGGGAACCCCTAAAATACTTGCACTTCTTTGGACTATCGTAGTTAATAGTTCGGTTTTATAATATTGTAATCGACTGCTTATTCCAAATCGAGCGCGCATAGGCGCCGTTAACAATCCTGAACGCGTAGTAGCCCCAACTAATGTAAAAGGTTCTAAATCTATTTGAACAGATCTCGCGTTTGGACCTGATTCAATCATAATATCAATTCTGAAATCTTCCATTGCTGAATATAGATACTCCTCAACAATTGGACTTAATCGATGAATTTCATCTATAAATAAAACATCACGCTCACTTAAATTAGTTAGCAAACCTGCCAAATCTCCTGGTTTATCCAAGACTGGTCCTGAAGTAATTTTGATTCCTACCTCTAACTCATTGGCCAAAATATGTGCCAATGTTGTTTTACCCAAACCTGGAGGTCCATGAAACAAAGTATGGTCCAATGCTTCTCCTCTTTGGTTAGCGGCTTGTACAAATATTTGCAAATTTTCCAACACTTGATCTTGTCCCGTAAAGTCACCAAAAGAAAGAGGGCGTAATTTCTTTTCTACTTCTAGTTCTTCATGATTGTAATCAATATTCTCTGGATTTAAATTTTCATTCATCTCTTATAGAACGCTTAAGTTTTGCGAAGATAGAATATTTTTAGTGATATCTGTTTTTTGAACAATGAGAAATAATAAATTCAATGCGCACTTAAAATCAGGCAACTACATACAAATATTAATTTATTTTTAAAGTTTCTAACAATAAATGAATTACAATTTTTATTACATTTACGATTAATAACCAATTTACACTTAAACTTATGAATTCTAATAGAAGAGACTTTATAAAAAATTCATCCATTGCCGGCGCTGGACTTGCTTTTTTGCCAAATTTTTTAAACGCTAGTAACTTTAATCCTTCACCTGGTTTTGCGGCGACCTATATGGGAGATTATGCTGCTCCTAAACTAGATACTGTCCGTTGTGCATTTATTGGTGTAGGTGCCAGAGGTTCTGGTCATGCTACAAGGACGGCTAATATAGAAGGAACAGAAGTTGTTGCTATTTGTGATTTATTCGAAAATAATGCAACAAAAGTTTCTGGGAAATGCAAAGAAATCGGTAAAGGTCAAAGACATAACGACATTACTTTATATACTGGAGGAGAGAATGATTGGAAGAAGATGTTAAAAAAAGAAAAACCAGATGTTGTTTTCATAGCAACTCCATGGGAGTTACATGCGCCTATGGCAATCGAGGCGATGAAAAAAGAATCTCATGCTTGTGTAGAAGTTCCTCTTGCTCTTACTATTCAAGAGATGTGGGATATCGTAGATACTTCTGAAAAAACACAGAAACACTGTATGATGATGGAAAACGTTAATTACGGACGTGATGAGTTATTATACCTTAATATGTGTCGTAAAGGGGTTATAGGAGAATTATTACATGGTGAATCCGCTTATATTCACGAATTGAGAGGTCAGATGAATGAGGTTGACCGTGGAACTGGTTCATGGAGAACACCACATTACGCCAACCGGGATGGAAATCTATATCCTACGCATGGATTAGGTCCAGTTGCACAATACATGAATTTAGGGAGAGGAGATGATAATTTTGAACGTATCGTATCCATGTCGTCGCCAGGAAAAGGAAGAAATCTTTATGCGAAGAAAAATTTTCCAGCTGACCATAAATGGAATCAAATGGATTTTAAAGGAGGAGATATGAATACTTCCATCATTAAAACTACTTTGGGACGTACTGTAATGGTTCAATGGGATGAGACTAGCCCCCGTCCTTATTCAAGACATAATTTAATTCAGGGTACAAAAGGAACTTTAACAGGATTCCCAACACGTATATCTTTAGAAGGAGGCGTTGAAGGAGCGACTAAAAGCCATCATAAATATGCTCAAGGGGATCAATTAGCCGCGATTTATGAAAAGTACGAACATCCTCTTTACAAAAGATTAGGAGAAATATCTAAGAAAAATGGAGGACATGGTGGTATGGATTATATGATGTCCTACCGTATCATTGAGTGTTTACGCAATCGAGAACCATTAGATCAAAATGTTTATGAAGGCTGTTTCTGGAGCGCTGTAGGACCATTGAGTGAGGCATCTGTTGACGAGCATGGAAGTTCTCAAAAATTCCCTGATTTTACAAGAGGAAATTGGAAAAACACAAATCCACTTGGCATTGTAGAATAAGATTTTACTAATACAAGTCAAAAGCCTTTTCATATGAAAAGGCTTTTGACTTACGATCAACAAATTAGACATCGTATACTATGTAAGAACTATTCAATATTCAACGATCCATAGGAATCAAAAAAAAAGCCTTTACAACTAAATGTAAAGGCCTCAATAATTCATTTTTTATAAGAATTCTAAAAATCTTCTTCTCCGTCTTTTAAAGGAATATTTTGCGCAACCCAATCTTCCTCTTGACCCGGTTTACTATAGTCATATGGCCAACGGTGTACTGTAGGAATCTCTCCTGGCCAATTTCCGTGAATATGCTCTACGGGGGTTGTCCATTCTAATGTATTCGCCTTCCATGGATTCTGCACCGCTTTTTTCCCTTTATAAATACTAAAGAAGAAATTAGACAAGAAAATAATTTGAGCAGCACCTCCAACTAAGGCAAAGATAGTAATGACTATATTAATATCTGCTAAATCGTTGAAATATGGAAATGACGTATTTGTATAATATCTTCTAGGTAAACCTGCCAATCCAACAAAATGCATTGGGAAGAATACGCCGTAAGCGGCTATAGCAGTAATCCAGAAATGCCAGTATCCTAAGGTTTTATTCATCATTCTACCAAACATCTTCGGGAACCAGTGATATATCCCCGCAAGCATACCATAAATTGCAGATACACCCATTACTAAATGGAAGTGAGCAACTATAAAGTACGTATCATGAATGTTAATATCTAATGCAGAATCACCCATTACTAACCCTGTTAATCCACCAGAAATAAAGGTTGAAACAAATCCAATAGAAAACAACATTGCTGTATTCATTCTCAAATTACCTTTCCATAAAGTCGTTATCCAATTAAATGTTTTAACCGCTGATGGTATTGCAATTAATAACGTTGTAAATGTAAATACTGAACCTAAAAATGGATTCATACCAGTAATAAACATATGGTGTCCCCATACAATTGTTGATAGAAAAGCAATTGCTATAATTGAACCAATCATTGCACGATAACCAAAAACTGGTTTGCGAGAATTAACAGCCAAAACTTCTGAAACAATTCCCATTGCTGGAAGAATAACAATATATACTTCTGGATGACCTAAGAACCAGAATAAGTGCTCAAACAAAATTGGAGATCCTCCTTGGTAATGTAGCACTCCTCCATCAATAAAGATATCTGATAAATAGAACGATGTTCCAAAACTTCTATCAAAAATTAATAATAATGCTGCTGCTAATAATACTGGAAAAGAAACTACACCGATAATTGCTGTCACAAAAAACGTCCAAATTGTTAATGGCAAACGTGTCATTTTCATTCCAACCGTTCTTAAATTTAAAACAGTTACAATGTAGTTTAATGCTCCTAACAAAGAGGAAGCAATAAATATAGCCATAGAAACTAACCATAATGTCATTCCAGCTCCTGAACCAGGAATTGCCTGTGGCAATGCACTCAACGGAGGGTAAACTGTCCATCCCGCAGATGCTGGTCCTGCTTCTACAAATAAGGACACTAACATTACTAAACTCGACAAAAAGAACAACCAATAAGATATCATATTCAAAAATCCTGAAGCCATATCTCTTGCTCCAATTTGCAATGGAATTAATAAATTACTAAACGTACCACTCAAACCCGCAGTTAATACGAAGAATACCATAATAGTACCGTGAATGGTGACGAGGGCCAAATAAATATCTGGACTCATAACTCCGCCGTCTTGATGATTTCCTAAAAAAGCTTCTATCAAACTAAAAGAATGCTCGGGCCATGCAAGTTGTAAACGGAATAACATAGACATGAAAACACCTACTACTCCCATAAAAATACCTGTAATTAGGTATTGTTTCGAAATCATTTTATGATCTTGACTAAATATATATTTAGTTACAAATGTTTCTTTATGATGATGATCTGACATAATATCGTTATCTTTTTTTAATCCAATCTTACTTGTTAATTAACTGAGTTATTGTTTTTTGATCTGCCATCCATTTTTTAAAATCGGCTTCCTCTTCAACAATAATTTTCATTTGCATATTGTAATGTGATGCTCCACAAATCTTATTACATAGTAATAAGTAATCGAACTCATAAGGATCTTCACCTTTCTCTGATCTAATCTTATTGATGTTCGCTACTTTTGCAATAATTTTTTCATTTTTTCTCATTTCTTCCGTCGTCTTGTTCGGAGTATAGGCAAACTGAGTTACCATACCAGGCACACAATTCATTTGTGCTCTAAAATGAGGCATAAATGCAGAGTGCAATACATCTTGAGATCGAAACTTAAATACAACCGGTCTTCCTTTTTGCAAGTGTAACTCACGTACAGTAATATCGTCAGCCGCATTTAGATCTGTCATATCAACACCCATGGTATTAATTCCTTTAATAAAACGAACGTTCGCTCTTCCTAAAGAATTATCTTCGCCCGCATAACGAGCTTCCCAAGAAAACTGCTTTCCATATAATTCTATCACTAATGGGTCTTCTAAATCAGATACATCTGTAATATCAATCCAAACAGATAAACCATAAATAATTAACCCGGCCAATACGACAGTAGGTGTAACTGTCCAAATCGTTTCTAATTTATGACTATCTGCATAAAACAATGCTTTTGTTCCTTTAACGCCTCTATATTTGTAGGCAAAATAAAACAACAAAAATTGCATAATTGCCTGAACAATCAATATCAATATCATCGTTATTAAATATAGACTGTCATACTTTAATCCTTCCACAGAAGCTGCTTCTGGCAATAAAACTCGGTTATACTCCCACAAACAATAAATCATTAAAATATAAAAACCTATCATAAAAGCAAACATCAATTTCCCTTGTTGATCATTATCACTTTCATCTGCAATTGGTTTTTTTAAGTTAAAAACATTGGTCAATTGCCAAATAACACTTGCTATGAATATTCCTATTAAAATATAAATTAATGCTAACATATTTTCTTGTTTTCTATATCAAATTAATAGTGAAAATGTTCACTTTCTTTTAAAAATGGATTTCCTTTGATATTCAAAGGTGCTTTTGTTAAGGCATTGAATACGACTAAAATAAACAGGCCTAAAAAGAATAATGCCGATCCTATTACCTCAGGAGAAATAAACTTCCATTGATCACCTACAGAACCCGGTGTTATTAAAACATAAACGTCAATATAATGACCTACTAAAACAACGATACCCGCTATTACAATAAACCATGGCAATCTTTTATAATCACTGTTCATTAATAATAATATTGGGAAAACAAAATTCATAACCACCATTGCAAAGAATGGCAAACGAATTTCCTCAAATCTTTGAACATAATACGTTACCTCTTCAGGAATATTAGCATACCAAATCAACATAAATTGAGAGAACCACAAGTATGTCCAGAAAATACTAAAACCAAACATGAATTTTGCCAAATCATGTAAATGACTATCATTTACAATCTCCAAATATCCTTTAGATTTTAAATAAATTGTTACCAAAGCAATTGTAGTTATTCCAGATACAAACATACCTGCAAAAACGTACCATCCATATAAAGTACTAAACCAGTGGTGGTCTATTGACATTAACCAATCCCAAGACATCATAGATTCTGATATTAAGAAGAAAACCAAAAATGCCGCTGACGCACCCATTAATTTTTTATAATGTGTTAGATTTCCTTCAACAGCATTATCCAAGGCCAATGTTTGTTTACGCGCATATCTTCTATACAAGATCCATCCTACAATATATATTAACGCTCTTGCCAAAAAGAAAGGAACATTTAAATATCCCTTTTTATCATATAATAATTGATCAAATGAATCACTTGATGGATCTAATAATTCTGGATTCATCCATGCAAACACATGATTCATATGCATACTAGACAATACAAGAAATACAAATAAAATTACTGCTCCTACAGGTAAATAAGCTGTAATAGCCTCCATAACTCTAAACAATACAATCGACCATCCGGCTTGCGCTACATGCTGAATCGCATAAAAAGCAAGTACCCCTAATGACAACATCATAAAAAAGAATATTGCCACGTAAATTGCTGACCATGGACGGTTCTGTAATTGATGAAATACGTGTTCATCATGCGATGCATCATGATGTGTATCTGCATGAGAATCACCATGACTTGCAGCCGCACCGTGTGAATCGTTTGCACTATTATGAGCTACTATTTCTTTAGCCTCTTCTACGGTTGATGGTGTATTTAAGAATCCCCATCCGACTCCAAGGATTCCAATAACCATTAATACTATGGCTGTTATTTTTAATTTACCTGAAAAACTATACATATTGTCTAAATTCTAATTAAAAGAATTATTAATTGTTTCTTAATTCTTGAACGTAAGCAGTCACCTGCCAGCGTTCTTCTTCGGTCAATTGAGATGAATGAGAACCCATCATGTTTTTACCATACATAAGTACGTAGTAAATACTACCTTCTGTAATATCTCTATCTTTATAATTGGGTACCCCTAAAAACTTTTCGTTCTTCACTAAATCTCCTTGTCCGTCACCTTTAGTGCCATGACAAGATGCACAATAAATTGTGTATAATGATTTTGATCTAGCGGCATCAATATCTGCCAAATCCAATGGGCTTTTTAAATTAATCTTCGCCAATTCATAACCTTCGATACTTGCGTCATATTCAAAAGTAAATTCAGCACCACGAGCAATTGTTCCTGTTACTGGTAAACGTTCTTCCATACCCGGTTCAAAATTCGGATTCGCACCATACGTCTCATAACCTACCGGTTCGTACATATTTGGCATATATTGTAAGTTTGGCGCTCTCTTACTCCTATCGCAAGATGCAGCAACTAAAACAAGTATAACTAATACTATTATATTTATAACTTTTTTCATATGTTTAGATTCTATTTTTATTAGCGGTAACATATGTGTTCGCTATTGATCCTTCTTTTATATAAAAACATCTTATATGTTCGGTTCATCGAATTAATGCTTTTCAGTTATTTTAATTTCTACTGCTCCTGTTTTTTCTAAAAACGAAGTCAACTCTTTTTCATCTCCTTCTAACGCAACTTCCATTACAAACATGTCATCTGTTGTTCTTGGATCTGGGTTTTCAGCTTTCTTGAATGGCCATAATTTACTACGCATATAAAAAGTAATCACCATTAAATGAGCAGCAAAAAACACCGTCATTTCAAACATAATTGGAACGAATGCTGGCATATTCTCTATATAACTAAAACTAGGTTTTCCACCAATATTTTGTGGCCAGTCTTCAATCATAATATAATTCATCATCCAAATAGAAACTGCCAAACCAGTTAAACCATACATAAATGCTGTAATTGCAATTCTTGTAGGTGCTAATCCCATAGCCTTATCAAGTCCATGCACCGGAAATGGTGTGTAAACTTCTTCAATATGATGATGTGCAGCACGTGTTTCCTTCACTGCCGACATTAATATGTCGTCATCATTATACATTGCTTGTATTACTTTAGAACTCATATCGATCCTTATTTTTTATTTAATTTATCAGCATCTGGATTTACACCGCCTGCATCTCTAAATCTCTTATAATTATCTCCCGATGACTTCAAAATTGTTTTTACCTCTGCTTGCGCAATTACTGGGAATGTTCTTGAGTACAATAAGAAAAGTACAAAGAAGAATCCGATGGTTCCAACAAAGATTCCAATATCAACAAAAGTTGGTGAGAACATTGTCCAAGATGATGGCAAGTAATCACGGTGCAATGACGTAACGATAATTACAAAACGCTCAAACCACATTCCAATATTTACTACAATTGAAATAAAGAAAGAGAACATAATACTTGTACGCAATCGTTTAGACCACATAAATTGTGGTGAGAATACATTACAGGTCATCATTAATAAATAGGCCCACCAATAAGGTCCGGTTGCCCTATTTAAGAATGCATATTGTTCATATTCTACACCAGAATACCAAGCGATAAACAACTCTGTAATATAAGCACAACCCACGATAGACCCCGTAATCATGATTACGATATTCATCAATTCAATATGTTGTATTGTAATATATGCCTCTAAATTCGAAACCTTTCTCATAATGATCAACAATGTATTTACCATTGCGAATCCTGAGAATACCGCTCCTGCAACAAAGTAAGGAGGGAAAATAGTTGTATGCCATCCTGGAATTACCGAAGTAGCAAAATCCATAGATACAATTGTATGTACAGAAAGTACTAATGGTGTTGCCAAACCGGCAAGTACCAAAGATACTTCTTCAAAACGTTGCCAATCTTTTGCTCTTCCTGTCCAACCAAAACTTAACAAACTATAAATTTTCTTTTGGAATGGTCTTATTGCTCTATCACGTAACATGGCAAAATCAGGTAACAAACCAGTCCACCAGAATACTAATGATACCGATAAATATGTTGAAATTGCAAATACATCCCATAAAAGCGGTGAGTTAAAGTTTACCCATAAGGATCCAAACTGATTTGGAAGAGGTAATACCCAATATGCTAGCCAAGGACGACCCATATGAATAATAGGAAATAAACCTGCTTGTATAACCGAGAAAATTGTCATTGCCTCTGCAGAACGGTTAATACCCATTCTCCATTTTTGACGGAATAATAAAAGTACCGCTGAAATCAACGTTCCCGCGTGACCAATTCCTACCCACCAAACAAAGTTTGTAATGTCCCAGGCCCAACCAACAGTTTTGTTTAATCCCCAAACACCAATTCCTGTACCTACAGTATATAATATACAACCTATCCCCCAAAGGAATGCTGCAACTGCTATACCAAATACTATCCACCACTGCTTGTTTGCTTTACCTTCAACTGGAGCAGCAACTTCCACTGTAATATCGTGGTAGGTCTTATCTCCTAGTATTAAAGGTTGTCTTATAGGTGCTTCGTAATGCGACGCCATAGTCTAAATATAATTATCTAATTATTACTAATTTTATACTTCTGTATTTCTTACTTGTACTTGATACACCACATTTGGTTTTGTACCAACGTGTTCCAATAAATGATACGCTCTGGTGTCCTCTTTTAATTTTGCTACTTTACTCTCTTTATCATTAATATCTCCAAACACCATTGCTCCAGTACTACAAGCATTAGTACAGGCAGTTTGGAATTCTTCATCCTTCACTGGGCGTCCATCTTTTTTCGCTTTTAAGATAGAAGCTTGTGTCATTTGGATACACATAGAACATTTTTCCATAACTCCTCTTGTACGAACAGTTACATCTGGATTCAATACCATCTTACCTAAATCATCATTCATATTGAAATCGAATTCAGCATTGTTAGCATAATCAAACCAATTGAAACGACGTACTTTATAAGGACAGTTATTTTGACAATAACGAGTACCAACACAACGATTGTAAGCCATATGGTTTTGCCCTTGACGACTATGTGACGTCGCCGCTACTGGACAAACTGTTTCACAAGGCGCGTGGTTGCAGTGCTGACACATGAGTGGCTGGAAAGATACTGTAGGATTTGCCGAAGGATCTTCCATCTCTGCATATTTCTGAACCATTCCAACACCCTCTGACGTCTCTTCATTCATATCAGAAGAATAATATCTATCAATACGCAACCAATGCATATCTCTAGACTTACGAACTTCTGCTTTACCAACAACTGGAACATTATTTTCTGCATGACAAGCGACCACACAAGCACCACATCCAGTACAAGTATTCAAGTCAATTGATAAATTGAAATGGTGTCCAACCGAACGATCAAATTCAGTCCATAAATCAACTGTAGTTGCCTCAACTTCTTCATGCTTTAAAGATACCATTGGCACTTTATTCCAAGTCTTTTTAGGGTTTAAAGAAGGATCATTATACGTACTTAACGTAGTTTCTTTTATGATATCTCCTCTCCCCATCAATGTATTATGCAATTGTGTACAAGCAAATTTGTGCTCACCTTCAACTACTTTTAAGGATACATTGTATTGAGATTTATTAAAATCAGAGTACAATTGGTAAGCATTCTTACCTGTTTGCATTTCTGACTTTATTCCGCTTTTACGTCCATAACCAAGAGCCAATCCTAAAGAACCTTGTGCTTGACCAGGTTGAATATATGCTGGCGCTGTAATCGTATTTTCTCCAACGGTTAATTCAACAACACTGCCATTCATAGCTCCATCTGAAACATTCCAGTTTTCAACTCCATACTTAACAGCATCTACTTTTGAAATAGTTACATAATTATCCCAAGTAGCCCTTGTAATTGGATCTGGTAATTCTTGCAACCAAGGATTATTCGCTTGCTGACCATCTCCTAAAGAAGTCTTTGTATATAATTCTAATTGTAATGCATCGATTCCGCCCAAAGTCGGTTTCTTATAACCTGCATTTACATCAACTTCATTTACTCTTGCCTCTTTTTCAATGGCAATAGAAAAACTTCCATCATGTAACGCTTGGTTCCATGAAGTTGACGCTCCTAATTCTGCAAACGCTGTCTTAATATAATCATAATAAGTTTGTTCGCTTCCAGACCATTTTAAAATACTTTCTTCAAATTGACGTGTATCAAATAATGGTTGAATAGTTGGTTGTATTATACTATACGCACCACTTTTCATTTCAACCATTCCCCAAGACTCTAGATAATGAGGCGCAGCCAATGCATATTGTGTTGCATTTGCTGTTTCGTTGTCAGACATTGAACAAGTAACTGTTACATCTACTTTTGCCAATGCTGCAACAAACTCTTCAGAATTTGGTAAAGTATAAACCGGATTAGAGTTATTGATTATTAGTGCTCCCACTTTTCCGGCTTTCATATCAGAAATCAACTGAGAAACTTTAGTGCTATTTCCTTGACGCGTGTTGTTTGTAACCAACACGTTCATTGCTTCACTTTGGATATAGTTATTGATAGCCAAGGCTAACAGTTGTATATTTTTATCTTGAACACCTGTTACTACAACAGCGTTAGTTCCTGCATTTTTAATTTGAGCAACTGCTTTATTAATAGCATTCGCTAATGGAGTAGACTCTCTAGTAGAAATCCCATTAACAACTGCTTCATATAATTTAGTCATTGCTACATGCTGTTCAGAAGGTCTTACCATAACACGAACATCTGCATTTGCACCTGAAAGTGTCATATTAGATTCAATCTGAATATGATGAGACATTGTACCTCCATTTGGAATACGTCCCTTAGCATAACCTCCATCGAATCCGCCACCTTGCCAATCACCTAAGAAATCAGCACCCACAGAAACAATAGTTTTTGCTTTTGAAAAATCATAGGATGGTAAGGCTCTACTACCATAAATTGCCTCGTAGGCATCAGCTGCTGCAGATTCTGAAACTGCATCATAAATAACATGATTTACATCTTCTCCTAAAGAAGCAATAAGACTCGCTGTAGAAGGACTTGCATCCGTTCCTGTTAAAAATACAACTGATTTACCAGAAGATTTAACACGTGCTAATTTATTTGCGATTTGTGTATCTGCATCTGCCCAAGAAATAGATTCTCCATTTGCTGTAGGCTCTTTTAAACGGAAATCATCATAGAGCGATAATACAGACGCTTGAACACGTGCATTTGTACTTCCTAGCGCTTCTTTGTTTGGTTCAATCTTAATTGGACGACCCTCACGTACTTTTACCAATACATTCGCAAAATCAAAACCATCTGCAATTGTCGTTGCATAATAATCCGCAACTCCAGGAATTACTTCATTTGGCTGTACTATATAAGGAATTGCCTTTTTTACAGGCCCTTCACAAGCAGCCAATGATGCCGCTGCCGTTGTAAATCCCACATATTTTAAAAAGTCACGTCGCGTAGTTGAACTCGTTTCTAAAGATTCTTTATCTCCTAAAAATTCATCTGTAGGAATCTCTTCAACAAATTCATTTTGTCTTAACGTATCAACAATAGAACTATTCTCGTCTAGTTCCTCAACACTTCTCCAGTATTTTTTGTTTGATGCCATATTTTTATTATTTTCTCAAAAATCGTTATTACACTTCTTTATTAGTAGTGACATTTACCACATTCCATTCCACCCATTTGAGCTGCCGTTACTTCCTTAACACCATACTTATTCGCAAGCTGTTCATGGATTTTTTTATAGTAGCCATTCTCTGTCATATCAACTTCTGTTTCTCTATGACACGAAATACACCAGTCCATTGTTAATGGCGAGTATTGATACACTTCATCCATTTCCTCAACAGGACCATGACATTTCTGACACTTCAATCCAGCAACAGTTACATGCTGTGAGTGATTGAAATATGCAAAGTCTGGCAAATTATGAATTCGTACCCATTCTATCGGCTTCTTTTCATATCCTTCGATATATGCTAATTTGTCTTTATCCCAACCAACTGCATCGTATAGCTTTTGAATTTCTTTATTCAACACTTCCTTACCATGATTTCCTATTACAGTTCCATCTGCTACTTCAGCAATATTCATATGACAGTTCATACAAACATTTGCTGGAGGGATTCCAGAACTTTTACTGTGTTTTGCTGCGGAGTGACAGTATTGACAATCTATCTTATTATCACCTGAGTGAATCTTGTGCGAAAATTCGATTGGCTGAATTGGTTGGTACCCTTGATCAACTCCTATTTGCAATAAATAACTAAATCCTAAATAAGCCGAAGACAACAAGAAGAATATAACTAACAAGAAATGTAAAAATTTATTTCCAGCAAAAGCGCGCCAAATGCTTTTTAACTGTTCTTCTATTGTTTTCCTTTTTGGAGCATTGCCTTTTAACTCATTAACCGTGCTATACAAGTTAAAAATCATTAAAATCAGCACAAACACAATCGCCCCTAAAATATATAACAAGGTATTATCTTGAGGTTCCGCTGCCGCAACAACTACTGTTGATGAGCCTGCCACCATTTCTTCCGCCACTACCGGTTTTGTATACTCAATAATATCATCAATTTCTTGATCTGATAATTGTGGAAATGCAGGCATTGCTGCTGGACTATATTCAGCCGCCTCTTTTGCATCTGAATCTACCTTTTGAAATGCTACATTGTCTTTAATCCAAGATTTTAGCCACGCATTTTCACGTCTATCTGACATACCTCCTAAAGCAGGTCCTACCAAATCCTTATCCAATTTATGACATCCCGCGCAATTCATGTTGAATAGTTTTTTACCATTCACCGCGTCTCCTTGAGCCGATATGTTTAAAGTAATTAAGAATAGGAAAGCAATACTAGTGAACGCTAATTTCGATATTAGACTCTTTTGTTTCGCGCTTTTCATATAAATATATGTTTTCTTCAAGTTTTGATATACTAATTTCTACCGAACCATTTAAGGGTTATAATAGTTCAGCAAAAATACCACTTATTAAGGAAATTTAAAATCTAAAAATAATGTAAAATACAATTTATAATTATTCTAAATAACTAGAAATAATAAGAATTTAAAAAACAATAGTATAGATTTGTAGCGTAAATTTAAACCCTATAATTAGGGGGTGTAATTTGAAAAATAGAATTCGTGCTTTTTCAATTGAAAAGAACAAAATTAAACTTATAAAATGAAAATTTATAAAATAGGTATCTCGGTATTATTGGTGTTTATCTGCTTTGCCAACGATGTATATAGTCAAGAAAACTCCGAAATCAACCATGTATTGTCCAAGAAAAGAGAATACAGCAAGAACAACCCAACTGGCAAAGGATACAAAATTCAATTATACAATGGGAATGAAACCCGAGCGTATGAGATTAAACAAGAATATTTCGAGGAATTCGATAAAATTGCCGATCTCTCTTATGAAGCACCCGAGTGGAAAGTTAGAATTGGTAATTATCTAACGCGTCTTGAAGCAGATCGTGCGCTACAAACTATTAAATTAAAATTTACTGGCGCTATTATTTTAATGACCGAAATAAAATTATAATTTCTACTTGAATGATACCATAAAAAAATCCGATGCATTGCATCGGATTTTTTTGTTTCTATGATGAAAATTGAATTACTTTTTCAATTTCTTTTTAATTGCTACTTCTTCGTAAGCTTCAATTACATCTCCCATTTTTATATCATTGAATCCTTTAATTTGAATCCCACAATCATATCCTTTAGTTACTTCTTTAGCATCATCTTTAAATCGTTTTAAGGCTATTAAAGTTCCCGTATGAACAACCACACCTTCTCTAATAATTCTGATCATTGAATTTCTCATAATCTTACCACTCATGACCATACAACCTGCAATGTTTCCAATCTTAGAAATTTTATAAACCTCTCTAATTTCAACATTACCCACAATCTCTTCTTTCATTTCTGGCGACAACATTCCTTCCATTGCATCACGCAAGTCATTAATAGCATCGTAAATAATAGAATAGAATCTAATATCTATTTCTTCTTGATCTGCAATTGTTCTTGCACTTCCAGAAGGTCGTACATTAAATCCGATAATAATCGCTTCAGAAGCCGATGCTAATAATACATCTGATTCAGTAATTGCACCCACACCTTTGTGTATGATGTTCACTTGAATTTCTTCTGTAGATAATTTTTGGAACGAATCTGTTAAGGCTTCAACAGATCCATCAACATCACCTTTTAGGATAATATTCAATTCCTTGAAGTCTCCTAAAGCAATACGACGACCAATTTCGTCTAATGTAATATGCTTCTGAGTTCTTACAGATTGCTCTCGTTGCAACTGAGAACGTTTTGTTGCAATTTGCTTTGCTTCTTTTTCGTCTTCGAACACATGGAATCTATCACCTGCTTGTGGTGCTCCATCCAATCCTAAGATTGAAACCGGTGTAGATGGTGCAGCTGCTTCAACAGAATGACCACGCTCATCAAACATCGCTTTGATTTTACCACTATTCTTACCTGCTAATACGTAGTCACCAACTTTTAAGGTGCCTTCTTGAACTAAAATAGTAGAAACAAATCCACGTCCTTTATCCAAATATGCTTCAACAACAGTGCCGATAGCACGTTTGTCTGGGTTTGCTTTTAAATCTAGCATTTCAGCCTCTAATAATACTTTTTCTAAAAGATCCTTAACGCCAGTACCAAATTTTGCAGAGATATCATGAGATTGAATTTTCCCACCCCAATCTTCTACTAACAAATCCATAGCCGCCAATTGCTCTTTAATCTTATCTGGATTAGCACCAACAACATCAATCTTATTGATTGCAAATACAATGGGCACATTTGCTGCTTGCGCATGGCTAATTGCTTCTTTTGTTTGAGGCATTAAACCATCATCTGCAGCAACTACTACAATTACTAAATCGGTAACTTGAGCACCACGTGCACGCATGGCAGTAAATGCCTCGTGACCTGGTGTATCTAAAAATGCTATTTTTTGTCCTCCTTCTAACTGAACTCCATAAGCACCTATATGCTGTGTAATTCCTCCAGACTCTCCTGCAATAACATTCGCTTTTCTAATATAATCTAATAAAGATGTTTTACCGTGATCTACGTGACCCATTACCGTAATAATAGGCGCCCTATTTTTTAAGTCCTCTTCTGCATCAACTTCTTCAACAATTGCATCTTCTACTTCTGCTCCAACAAATTCGACTTTATAATCAAATTCCTCTGCTACGATAGTTAATGTTTCTGCATCCAAACGCTGATTCATGGTTACCATCATTCCCAATGACATACATGCACCAATAATTTTATTTACAGGAGTATCCATCATAGTAGCAACTTCACTTACAGTAACAAACTCTGTTACTTTTAAGATTCTACTTTCTGCTGCTGCAATTTCTTGATCAATATCAGATTGTTGACGATGTGTCTCTCTTTTCTCTCTACGATATTTTGCTCCTTTGGACTTTTTAGACTTCCCTTGAAGTTTTTCTAAAGTTTCACGAACTTGTTTTTGAACATCTGCTTCAGTAGGTTCTTCTTTTATAATATTTCTTTTTCCAGCACCTGGACCACTCTTATTGAATCCACCTCTATTCGCCGTGGCGCCTCTTTGACCAGAACCTGCATTCGAAACTCCCGGTTTAAAATCTTTACGAATTCTTTTTCGTTTCTTTTTGTCAGCATTTTCAGCTGGCTTTTTAACAACTGCCTTCGCCGCTGGAGCAACCTTTTTCTTTTTAGGCTTTTCGAATTGCTTTAAATCAATCGTACCTGCCAATTTAGGTCCGTCTAATTTTTTATATTGAGTAGTTAATACTTGAGGCTCTATAGGAGTTTCTTCCGTTGACTTTGCAACTTCCACTTGTTTCGCAACAGGTTTTTTAGCAACAATACCCTTTATAGGTGCCTTCTCTTTTACTACCCCTTTAACTTCTTCAACTTTAAGAGCCTTTTCCTTCTTCACCTTTTTCGGTTTTGTCCCAAGATCTATTTTCCCAACAGTTTTAACTTCAAGCTTTTCTACCTTAGCAGATACTATTTCAACTGGCACCTCTTTTTTCTCAACTTTCGGAGTAACCTCTTCAACAGCAATAGTCTCTTTACCTTCTGGCTCTAACTTCTTAGGTGCCTTGGATTTATCTTCAATATCAATCTTCCCTAAGGTCTTCAACTCAAGTTTATCTGCTTTCGCTTTTAAAACTATTTGCTTATCTTCTTCCTCAAGTCTTTCTTTTTCAAGTTTCGCTGCACGCTCCAAAGCAATCGCTTCCTTCTCTTTTCTCTTCTCTTCGCCCACTTCTTTAGACTCGGCTTTTTTACTCCTATCAGTTTGGAATCCATCCTGCAAAACTTGATATTCCTCATCGGAGATCTTAGTCGTAGGACGCGCCTCTATTTCATGCCCTTTTCCAGAAAGGTGTTCAACAGCTCTATCTAAAGAAATATTGAGTTCCCTTAGAACCTTATTAAGTCGCATTGTTTTGTTATCAGCCATACTCGTTTGTTACTCTTTAATATATTTTATATACGAAAATACTAATTCTCGAACTCTGCTTTCAAAATATTCTGAACCTCAACTACGGTTTCCTCTTCCAAATCAGTTCTTTTTACTAATTCAGCAACATTTTGATCTAAAACACTTTTCGCAGTATCAAGACCAACACTTTGGAATTCCTTAATTACCCATCCTTCAATTTCATCAGAGAACTCAGTTAATTCTACATCTTCATCTTCTACACCTTCTCGCTGAACGTCTAAATCATATCCAGTTAATTGACTTGCTAAACGAATGTTCACTCCGTTACGCCCAATTGCCTTTGAAACCTCCTCAGGTTTTAAGAACACATCAACTCTTCCTTTTTTACCGTCTTCACGTCCTTCTTCCAAATGAATAACCATCGATGTAACTTTTGCCGGACTTAACGCACGAGCAATAAATAACTGATCATTTTTAGTGTAATTGATCACATCAATATTTTCATTTCCTAATTCACGCACAATCCCGTGAATCCTCGAACCTTTCATTCCAACACATGCCCCTACTGGATCTATTCTATCATCGTAAGAATCTACTGCAACTTTCGCCTTTTCACCAGGTATTCTAGCAACCTTTTCAATGGTAATTAAACCATCGAAAACTTCAGGAATTTCTTGTTCAAATAATTTCTCCAAAAACTTAGGTTCTGTCCTTGATAAAATAATCACAGGTTTATTACCTCTTAATTCTACCGTTTTAATAATACCCCTAACAGAATCTCCTTTACGAAAATAGTCAGATCTAATTTGCTCACTTTTTGGCATAACGATTTCGTTTCCTTCATCGTCTAACAAAATTATAGCATTGTGCTTTATATGATGTACTTCGGCACTATAAATATCTCCTTCTAATTCTTTAAAGTGTTTAAATATATTAGTACTATCGTGCTCATATATTTTTGAAATCAAATTTTGACGCAACGCCAAAATAGCCCTACGCCCTAAATCCATCAATTTTACTTCTTCAGAAACATCTTCTCCAATCTCAAAATCGGGTTCAATTTTTCTAGCTTCTATCAGTTCAATCTCCTCATTATCATCCTCCGACATTCCATCAGCAACAACAATTCTATTTCTCCAAATTTCCAAATCTCCTTTATCTGGATTGATAATAATATCAAAGTTATCATCCGAACCGAACTTTCGTTTCAATGCTGCTCTAAAAACATCCTCTAACAACGCCATAAGCGTTACTCTGTCAATACTTTTATCGTCTTTAAACTCTGAAAATGATTCTATTAATGCTATATTTTCCATTTCTTTAATTAAAAATAATCTTCACTTTTGCTTCTTGTATGTTTTTATAATCAATTGCCGCAGTTTTAACTACAGTAACTTTTCCTTTTCCAATAGGTTTCGACTCTCTTGCTTTCCACTCCAAGTTTACCATCTTATCATCTGCACTAACAACTGTCCCTTCTACCTTCTGCCCTTCTAATGTCTTAATAGACAATATTCTGCCCGTATTTTTCCTATATTGCCTTACAACCTTTAATGGTTTCGAAGCATCTACAGAAGTGACTTCTAATCCAAAATCTTCCACTTCTCTATCCAAACTATGCTCTAAGTGACGACTAATCCTAATACATTCTCTCAAGCTAACCCCCTCATCTCCATCTACCTCCACAAGAATTTTATTCTCTGCCAAAAAAGATAACTCTATCAAAAACAGTTTTTCATTCTCTTCAATAGCCTCACTAACTAACTGCCTTACAACTTCTTGTTCCATTCTCTCTGCCTTACAACTCCTTATTTCATTCCCCTGTATAAAAAGAGGGGACTTTTCGTCCCCTCCGCTTCCCAAATAAT
Source organism: Urechidicola croceus (assembly GCA_905181865.1). Taxonomy (GTDB): domain Bacteria; phylum Bacteroidota; class Bacteroidia; order Flavobacteriales; family Flavobacteriaceae; genus Urechidicola; species Urechidicola croceus_A. The sequence continues at coordinate 99,833 of CAJIZG010000004.1, read as the reverse complement.
TTGTTATTTTCGTGTGCAAATATAGGACTATTTTTGACATTGACAAAAATTCATTCTTTCATAAACTTCTTTTTTGTCAGTTTACGGGAGCCTCATCTTAAAATTATAATGTCATGAAAAAAATATTAGTCCCAATTGATTTTTCCGCACAAGCCGAATACGCCGCAAAAATTGTAGAACAAACTAATAGCGAACTGTATCTTTTGCATATACTTGAACTAACAACTGAGGTAATTGACCCGTCCAATTATGGAAATCAAAACAACTCTCCTTTTACGCTTTTGCATATGAAAAGGGGCTATTAAAAATTTGAAAAAATTACAAAGCGTTATTTCCTAACAAATGTAAAGGTAATTCGGTCTGTTTTTTTTCATACGCCTTTTGACGACATTATTAATGAAAGCAAAAAACAAAATGTCGATTTAATAGTAATGGGGTCTCAAGGAGTTTCAGACTTTGAGGAAATGTTTGTTGGGTCTAATACAGAAAAAGTTGTTCGCCATTGAGACATTCACGTTTTAGTTATAAAAAATGAAATTGAAGATTTTAAAATAAAAAACATTGTTTTCGCATCAATTTTTAATACAGGTGCTAAAGAAACCTTTAAAAAAATTATTAGTTTCTTAACTATTTTTGACGCAAAAATACATCTACTTAAAGTCAATACTGCTCAGAATTTTGAGCCAACAATTAAATCTCAATTAAAAATAAAATCCTTTATAAAAGGCGCTCAACTTGAAAATTATACAGTAAATATCCATAACGATAATTCTGTCGAAAAAGGAATCCTCAATTTTGCTAAATATAGTGACGCTGATCTTATTACATTAAACACCCATGGAAGACGTGGACTCATGAATTTTTTTAACGGAAGTATTTCAAAAGATATATCGAATCATTCCGTAAGACCTGTGATAACCTTTAAATTAACCTAACAATTCAAATTATCAATCCATAGTTTAATTCATTATTGCGAAAAATATTATTCCTCAATATCAAATTTTTTTATTTCTAAAGGGGGGGGCTAAAAAATAACTTATTATTAATTAGTTGATTATATTTACACCGTAAAACAATTACTACAAGAGATTTACAAATCACCAGGAAATAAAGGATTATTTAACGAAGAGTTCACTAAAGAACGTTTATTAGTTCTAGGTAATCCATTAGAGGCTATCAAAAAAGTACTTGATTTTGAGGTTTTTCGAGAATTGTTAGAAAGTAAATTGGGCAACACCAACAAAAAGAATAATGCTGGAACTAAGCCTTATGATGTATTGCTGCTATTTAAAATATTGATATTCTAGCGTTTTTATGGTCTTGGAGATAGCCAAGTGGAATATCAAATATTAAATATAAGCAGCTTTAAAACATTTTTAGGCTTAGCAACAGGCGATAAAGTTCCAGATGAAAAAACAGTATGGATTTTTAGAGAACGCCTAACAAAAACTGGTTTAATAGAAGAATTATTTTTGAGTATTTTGTATCATTTTTAGAAGAAAAAGAGTTGATATTTAGTGAAGGTCAAATGATAGATGTATCAGTTCACGACTCACAAACTTTGGATGATTTACTCACCGAAAAAGATAAAAAAATAGGATTTATATGCAGACAGTAATTACACAGGAGAAGAACAAGATAAGATTATTGAGAAATATAAAATGAAGAATAAAGTACACGAAAAAGGCTATCGGAACAGACCATTAACCGATGAGCAAAAGACAAGTAACACTACAACATCAAAAATTAGAGCAAAAGTAGAACATGTATTTGGCTTCATGGAACAAAGTATGAAAGGTTTAGTTTTAAAATCCGTGGGAATAGTATGAGTAAATGGAATAATAGAGCTAATCAACCTAACTTATAATTTATTCAGATATGAACAGATTAAAAGACTGAAAATAATTTACTGATAGATAGATAGATAGATAGATAGATAGATAGATAGATAGATAGATAGATAGATAGAATTTCAATATTTATAATTAAAATCAATATTTTATCGGTAGATTTAAAGGAAATTTTTCTCAAAAAGATAAAAAAGGGTTCTTATTTTTTTGCTAAACAGAAAAAAATCAATTTTTAGAACCCACCTTTAATTAAATTATATAATGAATTTAAATTTAGTTGGAATCCTTATCGTCGTTGGCACTTTTTTTTCGATAACGTATTATGAAAAACAAAAAACGGGGATAATCAGTATCCTCTCCAATTGGATTCCCGGCATCTTGTTATCGTTTATATTACCTGCCATCGTAACCAATTCCTTTGGTCTTTCGCTTGAACAAATATCTTTACATGATTGGAGTAAGAAGTACCTTTATCCCTTAGTCATTATCTGTATAATGTCATCAATGTCTTTGACTCAAATCAAAATAATTGGATTAAAGCCGCTCATTCTTTTTTTATCTGGATCGTTAATTATTTCAACGATTCCTGTTGTTTTAATGGGCTTAGTGCTATTTTTTGATTTTAGTTATTTTAACATACTGATCGATGAAGAGTTGTGGAAGGGTTTTATACCCGTTGTTGGAAGTTGGATCGGTGGAAGCTCAAGTATGCTAGTACTTCAAGAGTACATTTCACTGAATGAAGAATTATTCTTATCTGTTTTGTTTTTTGACACCTTGCTACAGAATATCGTAATGATATTTCTATTCCAGAGTGTAAAAAAGACAAATCAAATAAATCGTTTTTTTAATATCGATGATGAAGTTGATTTTAAGGATGCCCCAAAGGGAAAAGTTACTCCAGTGAAGGCTATGATGAAATCTCTTGGGATTATTCTTGGCGTATTAATTCTATTTAGACTTTTTAATTTTAGTTTTTTGACCAATGTTATCTGGCTGTCTATAATAGGGTTGGTTATCGGTAATGCCCTAAAGTTCTGGGATCACAAAACAAATTTAATTATTGGGTCTATCGGTATCATTTTAATCATGTCGATCTTAGGGTTAAAATTAAAGATAGAGAACTTTGATCTGCCTCTGGTTTTTATATTCTTTATAGTAGCTTGGATGGTTTTAAACATGATCTTATTAACCTTAATAGGACTCTTTTTAAAAACTTCTTTTGTGTGGACTCCTATTGCCCTGATGGCTAATATCGGGGGGATCTCTACTTCTCCTGCACTCGCTTCCGCTTATGATAAAAGATTTATGCCTCATGCAATCGTCTTGGCAATTCTAAGCATGGCTACAGGAACTTTTTGGGGGTTAATTACTACTTTTTTTATCCAAGCTTTAATTGGGTAACTTATTACTCTTTTTATTAGTTTATTATGATTCAAACTATTATCTCAACTTGAAGGTTTGATAGGTGTTTATTGAAGTCAAAAGATTATTACATCCTAATTTAGAATCAATTCCTTGAAGTTCTTTAACTATTGATTTATTTAAGGGGCTTCTAAAAATTAACTTACTTCTAATCAGTTTATTGTACTTATATTTGCACCGTAAAACAATTACTACAAGATATGTACAAATCACGAGGAAATAAAGGATTATTTGACGAAGAGTTCATTAAAAAACGTTTATCAGTTATAGGCAATCCATTAGAGGCTATCAAAAAAGTACTTGATTTTGAGGTTTTTCGAGAATTGTTAGAAAGTAAATTGGGCAACACCAACAAAAAGAATAATGCTGGAACTAAGCCTTATGATGTATTGCTGCTATTTAAAATATTGATATTATAGCGTTATTATGGTCTTGGAGATAGCCAAGTGGAATATCAAATATTAGATAGAAGCGGCTTTAAAACATTTTTAGGCTTAGCAACAGGCGATAAAGTTCCAGATGAAAAAACAGTATGGATTTTTAGAGAACGCCTAACAAAAACTGGTTTAGTAGAAGAATTATTTTTGAGCATTTTGTATCATTTTTAGAAGAAAAAGAGTTGATATTTAGTGAAGGTCAAATGATAGATGCATCAGTTCACGACTCACAAACTTTGGATGATTTACTTACCTAAAAAGATAAATAATAGGATTTATATGCAGACAGTAATTACACAGGAGAAGAACAAGATAAGATTATTGAGAAGTATGAAATGAAGAATAAAGTACACGAAAAAGGCTATTGGAACAGACCATTAACCGATGAGCAAAAGACAAGTAACACTACAAAATCAAAAATTAGAGCAAGCGTAGAACATGTATTTGGCTTCATGGAACAAAGTATGAAAGGTTTAGTTTTAAAATCCATGGGAATAGTAAGAGCAACTGGAATAATAGGGCTAATCAACCTAACTTGCAATTTATTCAGATATGAACAGATTAAAAGACTAAAAATAATTTCCTGATAGATAGATAGATAGATAGATAGAATTTCAATATTTATTATTGAAATCAATATTTTATCGGTAGATTTGAAATGAAATTTTTCTCAAAAAGATAAAAAAGGGTTCTTATTTTTTGAGAAACAGAAAAAAATAAATTTTTAGAACCCACCTAAATTGTACAAACACCTTAAGACCTAATGAAAAATATTTCTCGAAGATCCTTTTTAAAATCGAGTTCAGCTGCTTCTAGTGGCTTACTCATTTTACCGCAACTTTACAGTTTTTCTGCCAATAATAGATTAAACATTGCCGTTATTGGCGTTGGAGGTAGAGCACGAGCAAACTGGAGTCAAGTCTCACAAGAAAATATTGTTGCCATGTGTGATGTGGACGATAATAGAGCGGCTGAAGGATACGCCTTATTTCCAAAAGCAAAAAAATATAAAGATTTTAGAGTTATGTTTGATGAAATGGCCAATGAAATAGATGCCGTTATAATTTCAACTCCAGATCATACACATTTCGCAGCAACCATGATTGCTATGGAACTTGGAAAACATGTATATGTTGAAAAACCATTAGCACACAATATTTGGCAATTGAGAACGCTAAAAAAAGCTGCGAACTATTATAAAATTGTCTCCCAAATGGGGAATCAAGGACACACTACCAACGGGATCAGATTGATTAAAGAATGGTATGATGCTGGTGTTCTCGGACAAGTTAGAGAAATTCATGCTTGGCATGGGAAATTCGATTTTAAACCAGGAGGATATTGGACTAAGCCTAGTAGTTTTCCGCCCGCTACTCATAAAGTACCTGAATACCTCGATTGGAATCTTTGGCAAGGACCTGCTATTGAACGACCGTTTAATTCTGCCTATGCGCCAAAATCGTGGAGAGGGTTTTATGATTATGGCAACGGAATGCTGGGTGACTGGTCTTGTCATACACTTGACGGTCCATTTTGGGCTTTAGATTTAGGAATGCCTCATACCGTAGAAGGGGAAGTTCCAAATCCAATGACTAAACATGGATTTGTGGCAGAAGAGTCGGTTGTAACCTATAATTTTGGTGCAAGAGGAAACAAAGTACCTGTAACACTAAAATGGCATGAAGGAGGATCGAAACCTGAAATTCGTAAGGAATGGGGAATTAGTGAATTTGATAAATCTGGTATGATTATGATTGGTGATAAAAACACCCTAATTACGGGAGGAAGACCAAACAAACCAGAATTATTGGTATCTGGAGAAGAATGGAAAGAATTTTTGAAAAATACTCCAGAAAAAACAATCCCAAGAGTTAAGGAAGAAAAACCGGTCGATGAATGGTTAAATGCCATTAAGAATAATACACTCCCGGGTTCCAACTTTAATTACGCAGCGGAACTAACTGAAATGGCTCTCATTGGAGTTTTAGCCCAAAGATTTGGTGCTAAAATTAAATATGACGCAGCTAATATGAAGATAACCAACCGACCTGATATAGATGCTTATATAAAGGAGCCCGCAAGAAAAGGTTGGTCTTATGGCGAGAATTTATAGTAAAAAATACTATTTATTTTATTTTTTTAAACCTAAAATATATTCAGCTACAGCCATTTTTGCTTCCTCGGACAAATGGCTTTGAGGAGGCATTTCTGGATAATCTTCACGTAAGTTTTTAGGTGCGTTGATATAATCTACGATTCCTTGGGGGTTGTTTGTATGAATTGCTTGAATCACATTTGTTGGCACGCCAATTAATCTTGTGTTAAAGGCATGACATCCAGCACAAACTCCATAGTAGGTGAATTCTCCTAATTGTTTCTTCGTAATATCTCTGTGCTCAGCAGGTTTATCTAACAAAAATGTTTTTACACCATAAGAAGTGGTCTTCGTTGGATTTCCGTAACTACCAATTCCAAACGTTACATATTTTTCTCTATTCAAAATCGCACTTCCACTTCCTTTTCCAATTGCCAAAATATCTGGCCCAACTTTCATAAATAGCGTTTTCATTAACACTTTTATTTCATCAATTGGATCAGCACCATTGCGCATCATCAAATTATTTAATATAGTTACATTGTCTGGGTTGGGATCTGCTTCTGGATCTCTTGATGCCTTAATTCCACCATTTGGAAAATCTGTAATCAAAATCCCTACGTTATTATTTCCTGAAATGATATTGTCTTCAACAATAACATCATCCGCAGCCATAATTAAGATTCCCGTCCCAGAAGGCACGCCAGCCACGGTGGATCCTGGAGGGGCAAAATTAACGTGGTTATTCTCATTTACAAAATTATTTCTAATGATAATATCATAGGTGGTTTTAATAGGTAATCCTGGCGTAATAAACGCCAATATCCCTCCTGCATTATCATAAACATTATTATTTTCAGCAATACAATGACGTGAATTTTCAAATTCAATACCGGCAACATTTCCAAAAACTTCATTGTGCAATACATCTATATTATCACACATTCCAACATAAATTGCTGCATCTTCAATTCCTGTCAAGGTATTGTATTCTATAAGTCCATTTTTTCCATATTGTGGAAAAATCCCATACACTCCCGTATCAACAATCCAGTTGTTTCTAATCACAAAATTATTACCTGCTTGTCCCATAATACCATTACCTTTGTACTTCGTAATTTTGAAACCTTCTATATGAATTCCATTTCCTGAATATAAAAACGCATCATTTAACGTAGTTTTACCGTCCAAAGTTGGCCATTCTCCTCCTTCAACTATTCCTTGAAAGGTAATATCACTTTTATCAACATACACTGTTTCAGAATATGTACCAGGGTACACTCGAATCAAATCACCTGGTTGCGCCTTTATAACAGCATCCATAATCAAATCTCCATCTTTAACTTCAAACACTTGACCTGTAAATTCTTTGGTTTGATTCAAAAGCGCCTTACCCGATGCACCACTTCTATACAAGGCGTTTTTTACCATTGCTACTTCCGAGGTAGGTGCAAAAAATTTATACCCTCCGTAAAAACCAATTGATAAAATAATTATAAAGAATAAAGTTTTCTTACCAATCGATGCTCCTTTTGTATTTAACATATTATTAATATTTAGTTATGATTTTATTTGTTGTGAATTAATTCCTGATGGCAATATTTTCGGCACCCGTGGCTTAAAAGACTCATCTGTTAAGGTCCTTAAAAAGTCTACCAAACGATCTAATTCTAGCTCTGTTAAATTAGGCGTCCATATGTGCCAATGTATAAATAAATCCTCATTCTCTGGCACTGCATGCCCTCTTCCTTTTGTGTAAAACTCGACAGCATCTCGTAAATTAGTAAATTTTCCAGAATGCATATAAGGGGCGGTTTTTTCTATATTTCTTAAAGAAGGGACCTTAAACCCCCCTCTTCTTGTACTGTCTTTAAAAGTAATTTCCGCACCAGGATCAAATGGTAATCCATCTGGTTCTGGAGTACCAATAACGGCAATCTGCTGATTGGTAAATAATGGGGGCGTGTGACATTCCGCACATCTAGCAACAAATGATCTGAAAATATTCAACCCCTTAATTTCGTTTTCATTTAGTGCATTATGAAATCCATGTGCATATTGATCATATCGACTATTTAGAGATATTAAAGACGATTCAAAGGCGGCAATAGACGTGTAAATTTCTCCTATATTTATACTATCGGTTTTCTCGCGTTGTGGAAAAGCTACCCCAAATAATCTTTTATATTCATCAATGGTATTCAATGTATTCAGCAGCTGTTCTTTCGTTGTTCCCATCTCCTCTTCAGAATAAAGAGGCCCTTGCATCTGGTGCTCTAAACTACCAGATCTAGCATCCCAAAATAAATTTTTTAAATAACCAACATTCCATAATGTTGGAGAGGAACGTTTCATTTTAGCACCGTGAATACCTTTACCAAGTGCTTTTCCATCGCTAAATCCTTGATTTGGATCATGACAACTTGCACAAGAAACACTTCCATCACCAGAAAGTACAGGGTCAAAGAACAAATATCTTCCCAAATCAATTTGCTGGGGACTAAACCCTTCTCGCAAATCTGGCAGTGCCGTTTTTAAACCGCCTACACCCCTATTACTTTTCTTTTCCTTGTACTCGTATTGTTGATATAAATTCCTCGAAACACACTCATTATTTTCATTCAGCATAAACCCAGGAGGACAATGACTACTTAAATTAAAATATTCTTCATTCACTTCTGTTAACATCGCAACAGGTTGCTCCTTTTTAACACCTAAATAAATCATCATTGACAAAATCAACAATGACGCTATAAATACTACTTTAAATTTTATTTTAATATTGCCTAAACTCACTTCAAATTTTTCTTTAACTTATAATTTCAAAACAAATTTTATCAACTTCAATTTTAAATCTGTCAACGGATAATATTTTAAATTTGGTTCTATCCAAGTAGGTTTCTCCAAAACACTTTTAAAATGTGAAAAAGTTTTAAATCCAAATTCCCCATGATAGGATCCAGTACCACTATCTCCAACGCCTCCAAACGGAAGCCTACTGTTTGAAATATGCATAACTGCATCATTCACGGCGCCTCCTCCAAAGGAAATTTCATTCAATATCTTCCATTTATTCTTCTTACTATTTGTAAAAACATAACAAGCCAAAGGTTTCGGTTTCTCCTTAATCTTTAGAATTACATCTTCAATGTTTTCATATTCCAAAACCGGCATGATTGGTCCAAAAATTTCTTCTTGCATTACGGCATCATCAAAATCAACATCTACCATTACTGTCGGTGAAATATATTTGTTCTCCATATCAAAATCTCCTCCCAAATAAACCTTGTCCTTATCAATAAAATTTATCAAACGTTCCATATTCCTTTTATTGATTATTTGAACGTAATTACTATTTTCAACGGCATACTTCGATTTTTTTATTTCAATCGATACTTGTTTCAAAAACTGCTCCTTAATAGATTTATGCACGAAAACATAGTCTGGAGCAATACACGTTTGCCCAGAGTTTATAAATTTTGCCCACACCAGCCTTTTTGCTGAAGTTTTCAAATTACACTTTTCATCAAGTATCGCAGGACTTTTACCACCTAACTCCAACGTTACAGGAGTAAGATTTTTAGCTGCTGCTCTATACACGATTTTACCAACGGTAGTACTACCTGTAAAAAATATTTTATCAAATTTCTGAGCAAGTAAGTTAGTAGTTTCTTCTATGCCTCCCTCAACTACTTTGAAAAAATTTGATTCAAAATTTTCATTAATAAGTTTCGATATTATCCTACTTGTTTCAGCAGACAATTCACTTGGCTTTAAAACCACCGTATTACCAGCTGCAATAGCAGCAATAGTTGGACATAAAGATAATTGATAAGGATAATTCCAGGCGCCAATAACGAGAGACACACCCAAAGGCTCTGGTATAATATAACTCCGTCCTGGAAGATTTGCAACATTTGTATAGACCTTTTTGACTTTTGCCCATCGTTTTAAATTACGGCAAGCACTATCAATATCATGATAGATTAATCCAAGTTCAGTTTCGTAATTTTCAAATGAAGATTTCCCGAAATCAGCATAGATAGCACGATCTAACTCAGTTTCATTCTTTTTTAAAATCCCTTCTAACTTCCTCAATTGCTCAATTCTAAAATTAAGATCCAACGTTGCTTTAGAAAAAAAGAATTCTCTTTGTGAATTTATTAATTTCTCCATTTTTTATGTGCTTAAACTTGGTAACTTTCAACTATTTCATTCTTGTTACCAGAACAAAATCCGTATATTTCAACCGCTCAAAAAAATAGTATTTGGATGGTTAAATATATTTTAGATACATTTACAAACCGATCGGTCGGTTCACAAATGTAATAAAAAATATTTAAATCTAACATTAGGCATTTATATTATGGTCAAAAAAAAAGATCTAAACAGTAAAGATTCCATTATCAAAGCAGCCTTCTCTTTGTTTTTACAAAAGGGATTTAAAGAGGTGACAATAAAAAATATAATGGAAATAACAAAGCTTTCAAAGGGTGCAATCTATCATCATTTTGAAAGTAAGGAAGATATTTATTCAGCCACCATAGAAACCTATTATTTTGAATTGATGCAGCCAGAAAGGCTCAATTTTAAATCTGGAAACTTTGTTCAAGACATTAAATATTTATGTGATTTCGCTCTTAAACTTTTTGATTCTATTGAAAATATTTCCCTGAAAGACTCTGATTATCCAATCAGAAATTATTTTAGTTTCCAATTAGAAAGCGAGAAAAATGAAGCCATACACGGGCAAACTACGCTAACTGTATCTAAATTTAGAAATTTAATTCGAGATATTATTCATGTAGCGCATGACAATCAACAACTTAAGAGCAATCTAGATTTAGAAGCTATTACTTTTACAGTTATTGGTCTCATTGAAGGAGTCGCATTGCACCATTCAACGATTAAAGATAATGTTAAAAAGGAATTATCAAAAAAATATGATCTTGTGTTTGACAGCTATTTGAAGTTTATTTGTGCCGATTATTTGGAACTTAACAGTGCCTACAAAAAACGGCAATTAGAACTTACTAAGGTGATTGATTAACCCCTTATTTTCTTAACTAACTAGTTCTTAATTCCATAGTTAATCTTTTTATTTGTCTTTACTTTAAAAAAATTTATATATATTAGCAACCGAACGGACGGTCTGTTTTTGAATAAACGTTCAAATCAAACTCTGTTTTTATAATATTTAGTACAGATTTTCACGAATAACAATCCAATCAGTCTGCACCAAATAGGAGCTTTAAAAACTCCAAAGAATTAACAAATTAATAATTTAACATCTACTCTATGAACAAACTACTGCTATTAATAGTAGCTATCGGATTTTCGATATCAACTTATGCGCAAAAATCAATCTCCGGTAAGGTTGTTGACAAAACAACAAACGAACCATTACCAGGGGTTAGCATTACAGTTAAGGGTTCTTCCAAAGGTATGGCGGCTGACTTTGACGGAAACTTTACCATACAAAATATTGACGAAAATGCTGTATTGGTATTTTCATTTATTGGATACAAGCCCCAAGAAATAAGTGTAACTGGACAAACCAGTCTAAATGTATTGCTTGAAGAAGATGCAGAAGCTTTAGATGAAGTTATTGTTACTGCTTTCGATATCCAAAGAGATAAAGCCTCCCTTGGATATTCTGTTCAACAATTAAAACCAGAAGAGTTTGCTGTTGCACAAGAAAACAACATTATGAATTCCTTATCTGGTAAAGTATCTGGACTTCAGATAACACAAGGTAATACAGGAGTTGATGGATCTTCACGAATTTTACTAAGGGGTATTACTACAATAGATGGATCTAACAGACCGCTTGTTGTGGTTGATGGTATCCCTGTATCAAATGGAAGCAGTAGCGGAAATCCAAATGGAGGCAGAGATGGTGGTGATGCGCTTTCAGATATCAACCCAAATGACGTTGCCACAGTTACTGTTTTAAAAGGCGCAGGAGCTGCAGCAGCATACGGTTCAAGAGGTATGCACGGTGTAATACTTGTAACAACTAAATCTGGTGTTAGTAAAGATGGCATTGGAGTTACATTGACCTCTTCCTTTACTGTTACTGAAATCGCCTTAACACCTAAACTTCAAAATGAATATGGAATGGGAGCTTTTGATAGTTTCTCGCCAATAGGAAGTGATGGAAGACCAAATTTAGATTATCCGAGCTCATGGAGTTATGGACCAAAAATGGAGGGGCAGCCCTATACAAATTGGTTAGGAGCTGAGGATACTTATTCTCCAAGGGGCAATACCTATGAAGAATTTTATCAAGACGGACATTCATTTACCAACGGAGTCTCTTTTGAAGGGGCTACGGATCACAGTGGATTCAGAATGTCTTTTACCAATCAAGATACCCAAGGAATTATTCCTAATAATACACTTAACAAAAACACCATAAATTTTAGAGCTTCTTCTAACTTAACTGATAAATTAAAGATTGATGGTAAAGTGACTTATATTAAATCTAAGGTTAAAAACAGACCTGAACTAGGAGAAGGAGCCTCAAATACGGCACTACAACTTTCTTTAATGCCAAGAGACATTAGATTAGAAGATGCAAAAAAAAATACCTTGGATGCAAATGGAAATGAAATCAAATGGAATTTAGACAACACCTTTAATAATCCATATTGGGCTTTAAACAATGTTTATAATGAAGATAGTCGAGATTTATTTCAAAGTTCATTTTCAGCGAAACTAGACCTGACAGATAAATTTTATATTACTGGGAAAACTGGCTTAAATTATAGAGTTAGTGATGGAACTAGACATGCCGCCGCAGGAGGAAAAGCCAATAGCAATGGATTAGGAAACTACGGCACCAATCAAAGTAAAAGCAGTTCTTGGAATTCTGATATTTTGGCTACGTATACCACTAAGTTTTCTGGATTTAACGTTACTGGGAGTGTTGGTGCAAATTACAGGTCTGACTATAGTAAATCTATAGGTGTATCTGGAACCGAAGAAAAAGTTCCAAACTTTTATAGAATTTCAAATTATGCCATAGTGAGCGATTCAGATTCTATGCGAAAAAAAATTGTTTACTCATATTATGGTCTAGGGCAAATTAGTTATGGTGGCTATTTATACTTAGACGCTACTATACGAAACGATAATTCATCTGCATTACCAGCAGAAAATGATTCTTTCTGGTATCATTCAGAAAATCTAAGTTTCCTGTTCTCTAAGTTTTTTGGATTAAAATCAAACACCTTAAGTAAAGGAAAAGTAAGAGCCTCTTATGCCAAGGTTGGAAACGACACAAGTCCTTATAGAACACAATCATCGTATAATATAAATCAAGCGCGAACGCTGGATTATACGGTTGCTTCTATTCCTGGAACACTTCCAAATCCAAACTTGCGCCCAGAAGTTTCTAACTCATGGGAAATCGGAACAGAATTAGGGTTCTTTAAAAATCGTATTCATTTAGATTTTACCTATTATGAAACATTAACGGAAGACCAAATTATGTCAGTTCCTATTTCTGGCACTTCGGCATACAGCAATTATATCACAAATGCAGGTTCTATTAAAAACGAAGGTTTTGAAGCACAATTGAATTTGATTCCTTTAGAAACTGAAAACTTTAGTTGGGATATGGGACTTTCAATTACCAAAAGTAAATCCGTTGTGGAAAGTATCGATGAATCTTTAGAGAGTATTACTTTAAACTCCTTGATGCAAGTTTCTATTGAAGCAAGACCAGGAGAAGAATTTGGAACTATTTACGGACTTGATTATCTGCGTGATAATTTTGGTAGCAAATTAATTACAGATGCAGGATTGGCACAACCTGGAGAACGCATTAAATTAGGCTCTATAAATCCTGATTTTTATGGAGGGATTAGTAATAACTTCAAGTATAGAAACTTTTCCTTAAGAACGTTGATTAGTTACCAAGAAGGAGGAGAATTCTTTTCTTGGGGACGTGGTTACCGCGAAATGTTTGGTACAGATGCTAGTTCACTAATTGGTAGAGTTGATGGAATTATTGAAGAGGGTATTAATGAAAATACTGGGTTCGAAAACACAACTCCCGTTAGCGCATTACAAAAAAATTACACTAATAATTACGTAAGTAATATTAGAACCGATTTAATTTTTGATGCCTCAAATATTAAAATGAAAGAAATCGTATTCACATATGATGTTCCTAAAAAAGCATTAGGCAATTCTGGAGTTCAAGGAGTAAGTTTATCTGCCATAGGCAGGGATCTATTTTTTATCCATAACGCGACTGGCGATATTGATCCAGACGCAAGTAATGGTAGTAGTCCAACAGCGACTGCTTTAGAACATGCTTCGCTGCCTTCTACAAGGACTTATGGAGTAAATATAAAAATCAACTTTTAAAACGGAACATGATGAAAAATATACAAAATATAAAATTTAAATTTTTACTTGTTTTACTGGTTGGAATAGTATTCACATCCTGTGAAGACACCTTGGAAGATGTTCGAGAAAATCCAAATACAGTAACAACTATTGACGATGCACCTTTGTTTGCCAATGCCGTTAGAAGCCTTTTTGGAGGAACATTAGATCAAGGAACTGTACGATTTGCTGGAATGCATGCACATTATTATGTTGCAGGAAGTACATCACGCCAACCAGATCAATATATAGATGGCTTTGACGGAAATTACAACAGCGTTTTAAATGGCACTTATAATGGAGTTATTAGACATTCAGAAGAAGTACTCTTACTTACCTCTAACGAAGAAACTCCAAATACTGTTCGATATGCGATGGCAGATATCATAAACGTGATGGGCTTTGCAAGAATTACAGATGGTTTTGGAGAAATTCCTTATACAGAAGGTGGAAAAGGAAAATCTGAAGATATTCTAACGCCTAAATATGACACACAACAATTCATTTACACTGATTTAATTGCTAGATTAACAGCAAGCATCAATGTACTTAAAACCGCAGATCCTGCGATGGCTTATCCAGATTCAGATCCTATTTTTGACAATGATTTAAACAAGTGGGTTCGATTTGCAAATTCGTTTCGCTTACGTCTAGGAATGCGATTGAGGTATGCAGATAATGCCCTATCACAGCAAATAGTGAGTCTATCTTTAGCAGATCCATTGATGGAAGACAACAGTCACAACGCATTTATGATCCAAACGGAAGGACAAGGAAATGGATGGTACGGAAATAGAACTGGATATCCTTCTATTAAAATGTCCACTTTCATGGTTGGAAAATTAGAAAACACGGCAGATCCAAGACTTGCTGTTTTTGTTATGCAAGATGAAAATGGAAACTATACAGGTCAAAAAAACGGATTGAATGATGTCGCTTTTGGTCAGTCTGATTTTGCAAGTAAATCAGATATGGGATTAGCGCTTTCCTCTAAGGAGAGTAAAATGTACTTAATGACAGCAGCAGAAGTTTACTTTCTTAGAGCGGAAGCCGCTTTAGCATATGATAATGAACCTGCCGTAGCAAACGATATATATAGAATGGCCATAGAAACTTCTTTACGTCAATGGAACGTTGGCGCTGCGGAAATCACTAATTTCCTAGCAAGCCCTATTGGAACATTAACAGGAACTACCCTAGAACAAGAAGAACAAATGGGTACTCAAATGTGGATTGCTTTAACACCAGACTATTTCGAAGGATGGAGCCATATACGAAGAACTGGTTACCCTGTTATTGAAGAAAGAACCGACAGTGATTTAGAACGTGGTGTTACAAATGGAATTATGCCAAAGCGATTTTTATATAGCAGTTTTGAATTAAGCTCTAACGGAACAAATGCTTCTGAAGCTATAGCAAGACAAGGAGCAAATAAAATTGACACACCAATTTGGTGGGACAAAAATTAAAACTGATACAAATGTTAAAACATATAATTATGAATCCATTTAAAATATTTTTTATTGCCATTATTTCTCTTACGCTAGTTCAATGCGAAAGCGATGATGATGACATTACAATAATCGAACCTCTTTCAGACTTTCAGTTTTTAATAGAAGGTGCTGTAGTTACTTTTAACGGAACCGTTTCTGAAGGAACATCTTCTTATACTTGGGATTTTGGAGATGGAAATACTTCTACAGAAGAAGATCCAATACATGCCTATGATATAGGAGAATTTGACGTTAGTTTTACGGCAACTAGTGAAAAAGGAACTTTTACAGAAACTAAAACAGTCACCATTTTACCATCCTTTGAAATATTATTAACTGGAGGCCCCGCAAAACCAGAAGGAAAATCGTGGAAATTGAAAGCCGCTTATACTGCAGGGATAGAAGGTGCTGGTTATACCGTAAATAACGATTTAAGAATTGATATTGGTTCTTTTGATAACCTATTAAGTGCTGTTGGTTTAGGCGCTTCATATGAAGATACTTTTACGTTTGTTCATGACGGGCAGTACAAAGTAGATAATAAAGATGGTAATAGTCTAATGGGCTTGGTATATGCCTTTATTGAACGAGCTGCAGATATTAGAGAAGTATCTGCTGATCAAGTTAATATTCCTTTAGCTAATGTGGCGTATACTCCTACAGATGGAAACTGGAGTGTTAATGAGGAAGACTTTACGGTAACCTCATTTAATATTAATACAGGAGCCCCTGAGCAACCTACATTTACTGGACAAACACAATTATTAACGAGTGAATACTTCGGAATTAAAGAGGCTAACGGATTTGTAATCATCAAAGATATCACGGAAAACACTATGAATGTAGCCATGTCTTTAGGTGTTGTTGAACATCCAGATTTATATACCTTTCCAGCAATTATGTTCCATTTATCATTCGAAGTAAACTAAAATATAATTTTAACTATAAATTAAATACAATGAATATTAAAAAAATCTTAAAAGCAACATTATTTTTAACCTTAGTATTTGCCATCCAATCTTTTACCACCGTGAAAGGAGTAGAAGGAACATGGGCTTATTCGGCACCAGATGCACCGTATGAATATGCCAAAGGTGACATTATCATTAAAAAGAACGACGGAAAATACAGTGCGGAAATCAAGTTTCAATATGACAGTGTTGAAACCAAAGATATAAAAGTTGATAAAAACGTAGTTGTAATTAAATTTGACATTGACGGGAACCCAATAAAGGTTACGTTAACAGTTAAAGGCGATTCTTTAACAGGAGTTTCAGAAACTGGCGATGGTAGTCTTCAACTGACTGCCAAAAGAAAATAACCTCCATTTTTTTCAACATAGAAACTTAAGAGGCTGTCCGATAAGACAGTCTCTTTTTAATACTTACTACTTATTATCTCGCACTTAACTTATCTTGCAAAAACGATTACAATTAGCCTTCCTTTTGTAATATTTTAATATGACGTTTTAATCGATCAACATCAACTTCCAACGTACCGTTATATACGCCGCGTATGTATCCCAGTTTATCAATTAAAATGAAATTTTCTGTATGAATAAAATTTGATTCATCTTGTGTTTTTACAAAATCTTCATCGGCAAAATACCCCTTTCTCGCAATACTATATAATTGCTCTTTATCACCCGTTACCAAATACCATTTCACATTATTAACAAAATTCTCCTTTGCATACTTTTTTATCACTGAAATAGAATCTTTCCATGGCATTACCGTATGGGAAAGCAACATAATATCGTCATCATCTTTATATTTTTCCTGAAGGCTTCTCATATTTTTTGTCAACTTTGGGCAAATACCGGAACAACTCGTAAAAAAGAAATCCGCTATATATATTTTACCTTCAAAGGTCTTATTCGTGATCACAACACTATCTTGATTTACAAATGAAAAAGCCGGAATTTTATGCGAACCTTTTTCCCATTTCGGTGTAAAATCCGCACTGTTAAAATATGGTAAATGATCTACAGTTGCCCGTGCGGCACTTTTTTTACAGGTATAAAACGTCATGCATATAATTACGAGTAGCAAAGAATGTATTCTATATTTCATTGTTCGTTTTTTACGATCTCTCTAATTTCAGAATCACTTACATTATTACATTTTTTTAAACCTATCAAACCAAACCGCTCACTATGTACAACTTCATAATTTGCTTTAATAGTACCATCAACTTTCCATAATTGTTGACGCCCATTTTCATTGCCATTTTCATAATTAAAACTCATATATAGTTGTCCCGAGCGATACCATTCTTTTACCTCTCCATGAAACGCTCCTTGATTATTAAAGTGATATACAAATTTAGGAGATTTAGGACTCCACCATGCGCTATGAGTTCCAGCCTTATAGCCGTTTTTATAAAATCTTTCCTGAATTAAAGCACCACTTTTTGACCAATACTTTTCTGAGCCATGTTTCTTACCCTTGTCATAAAATATTTCAGATTTTAATTTATTATTTTCAAAACGAGTTGTCAACCTTCCCGAAAATGAAATTTTATTCAATTCTAATATTCCATTTACTAATTCTAAACCCTCAGTTGAAGACTCAATAGTAATTTTCTCATCGCTGTTCTCACAACAGACAAGAGCACTTATAAAAACAATTATATATACATAGGTATATTTCATTTATCTCGATATATTTCCAGGGGTTCCAAAATACCCATTTCCATTGAGGTATGGATCCCCGCCTGTTATATGATAATGATAAATACCCTCAGGAAAATCTGATGTTATAGATATGTGACCATGATAGGCATCTAAATCTGCATTTGAAATAGTTTTTCCACCCTCCAATGGTCCATAAACTGGAAAGCCATCAGACAACAAACCTAAAAAAGCGTCGTCTCCAAATTCACTAGTTAAGTATGCAGGTTCAATATGATAGTGATACATGCCAAAACCGGTTGGATGCCCCAAATATTGATCAAATGAATTTATTTCGTTGGTCAATGGTTGATCTGGACCAGCATATTGATTAAAAAACACGACACCATTTCTAGAAATTCCTATAGGACCTAAAGGAGTTGCTTGATGATTATTTGCTTCTTCAGGATTTAAAGTAATGGATAACACTATATTTTGCGTAGCAATTTGATTCGGATTCTGATGCCAATTGTTATTCGTACCATTATAAGCTTCGTATAATACATTGTTTGCAGGCCAATACGGACTTGTATGATTTGGTAAGTCCTGTGTTGTAAAAGTAACTGTATTTCCGTTGATGGCATAAGACAGGCCGGTTCCTTCAAATTTTGAAAGAATTGAAGAAACATCATAATCTGTTTCTAAAATGGTTTCTTCTTCTAGAACTTCTGCATCATCTTCATTTGAACATGCAATAAAAACAGATACCAATAGTGCCGTAATTATAAAAAAAGATTTCGTAATTTTCATATTTTTATGTTTCCAATTTGACTAACGAATCTTACTAAGGTTTAAAAACCTTAAATAACAAATCCTTTTAATCTCAAAACTTCAGCAGAAACACCAAACTCCTTCTTGATTGATAAAATTATATTTTTTCTCAAAAAAAACTTCGTGACTAAATCACGAAGTTCCTTGAATTTTAATTAAATCCGTCCAGTCCCTAAATTATTATGAACCTACATTGTGAATAGTACTATGAATTTTACCTTCAGACTCTTTACCCTTTGTATCTTTTAATGTGAAATTGATTTCCATTTGCCAGACTGGTTTCATGTCTTTTATAGATAACATTAATGTTTTACCATCTTCGCTAAGCACAGCATTTTCAACTTGAATTTCCTTTTCGTCGTAATGTTTTGACCCGTAATTCGCTGTACGTTTTAGCGCCCATGTTTTCACGGCATAGTTCTTTATATTTTCTGCAGAACTTTTATCCAATTGATTTGCAAAAACAAGCTGCATTCCGTTCTTAAGAGCATTTACTTTAAGAGGGGCTAACACTGGTTTGTTGTTATATCTTACACGATACAAACCTCCGGGTTCCGCCATTTGCTGCGTGCCCCAAGCCGACATTCCACAGGCATATAATTGACCATCCACTGGATGAAATCTTCCACGCATAATTCCTGTTGGAAAAGTAGGAATTGGCATTTGAAAAAAGGAACCTTGCATTTGACCATTTACCTTTTCATGTGGAACTAAAAACATTTTACCATATCCATAAGACAAATTCAAAAGACTTCCCTTAAACGGGCCCCATGTATCACTGTCTACCCATAGTAATTCTGAAGGAGATCGATCCAATTCTCTATCAACCCAAGCCATGGGTGGAATCATCGATGCATCAGAACTATCGGCTGGTGGATTATATCCAAACATATTTCCATAAAACCCATTTTTATCCACCCAATTTATTCTATTCATTGGATTCCAGTGTCCTTCCTGATCTGTTACTAAGAAACTTCCGTCAGGATTTAAACACACACCATTAGCCGCTCTAAATCCGTGCGCAATAATAGCTGTTTTTTCTCCATCTTTACTCACTTTTAATAAGGTTCCATGTTGAGGTACTAAAGCTTCCCTCGCATGTCTTCCACTTTTGGCATAATAAAAATTTCCTTTTTTGTCTGTTTGCAATCCCATAGCAAATTCATGAAAATGATCTGTAACTTGATGGTCACTATTGAAACTTTCATAGAAATCTGTTTCTCCGTCATCATTTAAATCGCGGAGTATAACGATTTGATCCCTGCAGGTGACATAAATCTCTTCCTCAACTACTTTGATTCCTAAAGGCTGAAACAAACCAGTCGCAATTCGTTTCCAAGTCAATTCAGACCCATTTTCCAATCCTGTTATCAACCATACATCACCTTCAGAACAACATACCACTGCTTCATTTGGATCATCTAAAAAATCAATCCCGCTCATTCTCAATCTACTTTTCCATTTGTTGTGCTTCGGAGCCGTAAGAACATCAACAAGAAATGGCCCTTCTGTATTCAAGGGAGCTATTTCAGTGGTCAATTCATCTAGATATTGCGGTTTCCCACCTTTTGTTAATTTGTCTAAAGATACTGGAGGTGTACTATTTTCTGCATAATCATGCAGTGTGTTTAGCTCTTTTGAGATGAGTACTTTTAATTTAATTTCTTTTGCTTTTAAAAGCACTAAAACAGTATATCCATCTTCTTCTACAAGTTCCCCTTGACTACCGACTAATGCAACTTTAACGTTACTTGGCGCAACTCTAAGTTTTAATTTCTTTTTTACATTTTGAACGTTCAACGTTCTAACAAAAATAGAGTTACCGTCAAAAGTTTCTATTCCAAATTCCTCCAAAACATTAGACGCACCAATAGAATAAGATACTATAGTCCGACCTTCATATTGATAGATTCCTTTATACTTCCCCCATTTTCTTGGCAGCGGTCCAAATTTTCGACCGTCTCTAGCTTCAAACCTTGGGTCTTCAAAAGAACCTGTATCTGGGTTCGCCCAACCAGGACCTACTGGATTTTCATACTGTAAATTCCCTACTGTACTTGGAGAGATATTATGCCTCCCATTTAATAAAATTCCATTCCAATCAATAAAACCTTCACCTGTCCATCCTCCCGCAACACGAAATAAATCGTGATCAAAAATAGTCCATGCCTTTCCCGCAGAAACCCCACCTTCACCTTCATCCAATCTTATGGCAATTCCTTTATAGGCCATATTTGCAGTTGAAAAATCTTCATCTGCTAAAGGAGCCTTTCCAGAGGACATTTTTCGTTCCGGTGAATTTTCATCAACTAGTTCATAAGTATAAATTAAAAAATTACCATAATCCATGGTTGCCCATGGTGCATACTTTTTTGTAGCGGGACCTTTAGATTCTCCTTTTGGTATACTTTCTAAATACTCCTCATTGATATCAAAAAATTCATCTTTATTATTTTCTTTGATGAACTCCTCTCGTATATACTGAATCACATCATATTTCTCTTGAGGAACCAAATTAACTTGCGCAGGCATGGTTGCAAAACCTCTTGTTAAGGTTTGATACATAGAATAAGGGTCATTCCCAACTTTAAATTTTTGACTCCAAAACTTGTGTGCGGTTGGCAGGGAACCTTCATCTTTCATATTTCCATGACAATTATGACAGACATTCTGATATATTATAGCACCTCTTTTAAGGGACTCAGCATTCATTCCTTGAATTATACCAGCGTGATCAATATTTTTTTCAACTTCAGAGACTTGTGCAGAAGTCAAGGTAAAAGGAATATCTGTATTCCATTCCTTAGCCTTACTACAAGACAAAATGAATAAACTTACACATACATAAACGGTAATATTACAAAGCCATATTTCTCTAATCTGTTTCATTATTTCATTTTTTTGTTCTTAACCATATCTCTTTTAAAATCGAGTTGACTTTTATAAAGAGTCATCTTATGAATTTCTTCATTATCTATATTCTTAATCGTATACGTTACCGAAGGATCATCAATGGTTGTATCAAACTCCAACGTACCAAATGAACATTTCTTATTATAACCAAATAAACTTTCTTGCAAGATATCATGCGTATGAATATTGGTTAATCTTGAACTCATTAAATCGTAAAAGGGGTAGCCATTCGGTCTTTTTATTTTCCAGGCATCAGAACGGTGTCTATCCGCAGAAAGTAACACCACTCCCTCAATTTTATTTTCTTCAATAAATGAAAACAGTTCTTCTCTTTCCTCTGGAAATCCATCCCACGTATCATCACTACCAGGCTTCGTGTCTTTCGCCCAAGGAACCGAAGATGCTATAATTTTAAAAGTTGCTTTAGAGGATTTCAATCTTTCTTTTAACCATTCTTTTTGAACGCTTCCCAACATAGACGGATCGCTTATCTCTTTTGGGTTCTCTCGATAATATCTGCAATCTAACATGATGAAATCAATATCTCCCATAGAAAAATCAAACCAGCATCCTGGCTGCTGATCTCCTCCCGCATAATAAGGGTTTGCCCATTGGTTTTTAAACAAATTAAATACTGGTCTTTTCCAAGCTGGGCGTTCAATTTCAGATCCACCTGCGCCATCATTAACTGTAAAGTCGTGATCATCCCAAATGGCATACATAGGAACATTAGACGTAAAACGTCTAAATTCTGATCTACTCTGCCGTCTATAATAACAATATTCCTGAGCCTCCGGAACTTTTGGATAATCAATGTAAACATTGTCACCCAATAATAAAAAAGTATCAAACGACTGCACAGCTAATGTATCCCACATTTTTTCAAACCAAGGCGTATAACCAGCTCCTCCTCCAAAACCAATCTTTAATTGGATGTGTTCTCCTTTATTTTTTATAGTCTGAAAAGTCCCATGCTTAAATGATACATTCCCTTCTATCTTTATACTGTATCTATATTCTGTAGATGGTTCAAGATCCTTAACTTGAATAACTACCGTGAAATCTTTTGATTTCAACGTTTTACTAGAAAACTCTTTTTGCTTTTCATCTCCCTTCTTAATAAGTACAACAGTTACCTCTTCCTCTTTAGCAGTTCGCAACCAAATCTTTGCGCTAGTTGCCGTAACATTACCCAGCATAGGGCCATGTATAATCCCAGATGACCTGCTTTGCAATAATTCTTGAAATGCGCTACTCTCAACAGTATTTTTAAGTAAGTCCCTAGGTCCTGCCACAAATCGTTCGATAGGCATTCCAAACTTCATCGCTAAATTTATATGTGCTATAGATTTAGTAATATTATTTTTAACCGCATATGCAACAGCCATACAAAAGTGAAATTCGGTATGTTCAGGGAATTCTATTAAATATTTCTCTACTTTTTTAATCGCTTCATCTGGATTGCCACTTGCGATGGTTGCAATAGCATCTGTAGGTAATTTTTTATATTGCACATCTTCTGGGAATTTATTCTGAGCAATAGTCGTTGTCAGAGACATCGTGAAAAAAATAAAAATTTTGATCAACAAAGAACATTGTCGATCGTTTAAATTATCCTTTCTATGACCAGAATTAAATCGCATCTATCTTTCTCTTATATTATTTAACTCTAGTAAAAGTGCATCAACTACTTTTGGGTTTTCAGTATAAATATTATTTTTTTCTGATGGATCTGTTACCAAATTATAAAGTTGCCCAATTGATTCTCCTTCTTTTGGTTCAATGGTTACTGGGATTGAAAAACCACCTGAACCTCTTTTTTCTATGAGTTTCCAATCTCCCTTTCTAATAGCGAAATGACCTTTTGATGAATGGTGAATAATTGGTATTTCAACCTCCACATTTTTTTCGTCATTCAACAAAACAGGAAGAATACTTTGACTGTCCTCTCCTGTATTTTCATTTAAATTTACACCAACAATCTCGGCAGTTGTAGCAATTAAATTTGTGAGTGTCGTTTTATAATTACTAGAACTTCCCGCTTCAACTTTTCCAGGCCATCGGACAATAAACGGTATCCTGTGACCACCTTCGTACGTATCTGCTTTCATACCCCGATACATCGATGCTGCTCTATGATCAAACCTTTTAATATAATCTGGTTTCCAGAAAGGACCATTGTCACTTGTAAAAATAACAATGGTGTTATCCGTAATATCCAGCTCTTCTAATCCTTTAAGAAAATTGCCCACTTGGGTATCTACCATTTGTACAAAATCACCATACTGCCCTGCTCCAGAAGAACCATCATACTCCTTTTTCGGAACCCAAGGAGAGTGTGGTGCAGCTAAGGGTAAATATAAGAAAAAAGGCTTTTCATCATTGGCATGCGAGGCTACAAAATTCTTTGCCTTTTCAACAAACCTTGGTAATACTTCGTAAAAATCAAATCCCTTCGCAATACGTCCTGGCCTCCAAAATGCTCCAGTTGCATAGGAATCTGTGTCTAAATCATTGCCCTCAGTATGTTCATTTGGCAAAGCCGTTAAAATATCATTCTCTAAATAACAATAAGGTTCCATATCCAAAGATGCCGGCAAAATATAACTATAATCAAAACCATGATCTAAAGGACCATCCATTGGCTCTTTGATAAAATCTATCCAATCTCCATTCATATGAGTAATCATTCCATTCTGGTTTCTTATAACTGATGAGTTTCCTAAAGAATCTATAAATTCACTTTTCAATTCCCAATCCAACCCTAAATGCCATTTCCCAACAACACCTGTAGTATAATCTTGATCTTTTAAAAGTGACGCAATAGTAATTCTATCTTTTTCGAGAAGACTCTCACCATACCCGCGCAATACACCCCTTGGTAATTCAGATCTCCAACAGTATCTCCCTGTTAAAATACCATATCTAGTGGGGGTACATACCGAAGAAGGGGAATGTGCATCGGTAAAACGCATTCCTTCATTAGCTAATTTATCAATATTAGGCGTTTGTATTTTAGAATCCGAATTATAAATTGACACGTCTCCATATCCTAAATCATCTGCTAAAATGTAAATAATATTTGGAGGTTTTATCGTCTCTTTCTCCTTCTTTTGCATATTGCAATTGTACAATAAAAGTGCAATTAGAGTATATACTAATGTCAATTTCATACTTAAAATATTTATATCCATCCAACTTCGTGCTCGAACACGCAAATGTAATAAATTATAGTACTTGAGCGTATGGGGAATGTAACTATTTTAGATTGTGAATAAAACTCATAAAATATAGGATTAACTTATTATGAAATTTATAATTCCTACTTAGAGCAATGCTAAAATACAATAGATTTAATTATCTCCTTATAGCCCTACCCGCAACTATAATAGAATACGTAATTCTAGTAATCATTTGCTTGCGCATACCGACCACTCGTTGCGCTTCGATACGCTCTGAACAGGAAAACTATTGAGAATTCTTTAAAATTCGTTGTCTTACTCATGCTGGTTACTAGTTAAAAACTAGTCTTTACTTTGTAATAGGTGTTTTATTATCTTTAGAAAAGTAAAGGTGAACTAACTATAATGCGCAACAACTATACAACTGTTTTGAATTGAATAAGACCTTTCTAAACTTCTTTTCATACATGGTTGGCAATTAAATACTATGAAATTTCAATTAATTACGATCCTACTATGTTTTCAAGTAACGCTTAGTTTCGGACAAACTTCACTTGCCAAAATCGATCTAAAACAAGGAGAATTTCAAGTAGGATTCAAACATTATTTGAAGATCGACAGCATAAGAACCTATAAGCGATTGTATGATTGGAACAATCAAAACATTCCCCGTCCTATTCGTATAAACATTTGGTATCCTTCGAATGATCAGATAAAAAAGGCAAACCCGTGCATATAAACATTTCTCCATAAAAATAAATCAAAAAAGAAAATATCCAATCAAGAACCTTCACTATCTAGCGGATTTTCAAACGCTAATATATCACCTGGCTGACAATTCAATGCTTTACAAAGCAAGTCTAATGTACTAAACCGTATAGCCTTTGCTTTTCCTTTTTTCAAAATAGAAAGATTGGACATGGTAATTCCAACCTTCTCAGAAAGTCTTGTTAGCGACATTTTTCGTTTTGCTAGCACGACATCCAAATTCCCAATAATTGGCATTTTATCAATTTTAAATTGTTAAATCTTGCTCATTCTTCATTTCAACTCCAACTCTAAATACTTCAGCAATAATTAGCAGAAAAAGGTTAAATATAACAATATCGGTATTTCCAAAAAGCATGTGAAGATTTATGTTTTCAAATTCAATTCCAACTAATTCCATTCTACTTCCTAAATAATTTGAAGTAAAAATCGAATTCATACGTACAAATAAAAAAGCTGCGATATTAAATAAGGCAATCTATCTTAATATAGCAGCATTTTCAATCAAAAAGAATTTTCTAAATTTTACAGATTCTAAAATTCGAATCCATAATCTAATAGACTCGATTCCAAATCCTATCACCAGTATTGAAAAAAAACTAGAAACAACCAGTAATACATCTGGAATATCTGACAACCAAATAGATCCCATTACATTTGTCATTTTAAAAAGAGTTGTGGTTTGATCACTCCACATCGCAACGCCATTACTCTGAATCATGTCGAAATAAACTGGAAAATTAAATCCAAGTGCATTCAATGGATACACACCACTTACCAACATTACAACTAAAAATAATGCCATTAGTGCAATACTAACAATAGTCAAAAAATAAAGACCTCTAAATATAATAAGGAGAACATTCACCCTCGTGTTTTGATTCTTGGTATTTTTATTTTTCATGATGTTAAAACTTAAATTAGGTCCGTAACATACTATATTTTTATTGTTTATCAATAAAAAATAGCCTTTTAACAATAATTTAAATTTTAAGACTTAGCTCTAACCTACAGCTTAAAGTACAAACTCACTTACAATTATTGGGTTAATGAATTACTGTTTACAAAAATTTTAAAAATTCCTCCCTGCTAATTTCCTTCGCTCCCAAACTGGCCAAGTGATCGTTATATATTTGACAATCTATTAAAGAATATTGCATGTTCTGAGTCAAATGTATAAGTGCCATTTTTGAAGCATTAGAGACTTTACTAAACATACTTTCACCGCAAAAAACACCTTCAACTTCAACACCGTAGAGACCGCCAACTAGTTTGTAATTTTTATGGTGATTGAGCGGAGTAGAAGTTACATCTTCATAACTGGTCGCTTCGACTCCGCTCAACGCCCCCTTATCAGTGTCTAGTTGCCAAACCTCAACAGATTTTGCAATTCCTAACTTATGTAATTCTATATATGCTTTTTCCATAGTATCGGTAATCCATGTTCCATATGCATCATTACGTTTGATACTTTTACAATTAAAAATAACCTCTTTAAAAGCTTGATTTACGGTAATTTTAAATTCTTTTTTTCGCGACACCTGGCGCATACTTTTAGACAACTTCAATTCTTCTGGAAACAGCACCATTCTTTCTTTTGGACTATACCATACAATGGGTTCTCCCTCAGAAAACCAAGGAAAAATACCGCTTCTATAAGCGAGTTGTAATCGCGCTACAGACAAGTCACCACCAATTGCCAACACACCATGTTCGTTGGCTTGATCTACTGGCGGAAACGCTATAATATTGGTTAGAATATGCATTATGCTACAATAAAAAAAGCGCACCTAAAAAGATACGCTTATATTTAAATTTCTGAAATCTCAGAAAAACTGTGTTTAAAATGGCAAATCGTCTGGCTCGTCGCTAGACAAATCTTGCGCTTGTATTTCTTCTAATGGAGGCATTTCATTACTTGGTGCTGCTGCTTGTAAAACTTCAATTCTCCAACCTTGAATAGAGTTGAAGTATTTAGCAACTCCTTCCGGGTTCATCCACTCACGCCCTCTTAAGTTGATGGAAACTTTTACATCTTGTCCAACTTGATAACTGTTTAACATATCACATTTATCTTGAACAAATTCAATCATCAACATTTGAGGATATTGCTCATCTGTAGTAATTACTAATTCTCTCTTTCTAAATCCGCTTGATCCAAATGTTTGCGTTTCATTAACTAATTTGATCTTTCCTGTTACTTCCATTTTCTATTTATTAGTTAAATAAGAGCACTTTAAAACTCTTATTTTATCATTATACATAAATTCTCTCTTGCAAATGTATGTTTTTTTCAACGTTCAATTCTTATAATTTGAAAAGGATATTCCCCAAACTTATTAACAACTATTAAATTACAATCTCCTTCTTTTAATTGTATGTGACCCTTTAATCGATGTTTGAAATCAAAATTATAATTTCCTCAATCTTATTTCGTTTCCTAAGAAGAGAAATTAATATCAATTTAATATTTTAGTTAAATCATCATATAAATTTTATATTTGTCTAAATGTCTACAATTAGTAAATCACAATTATTACAGGGTGTTGCCATAAGCGTATCCTTTGTATTAGTTACCCTTATTTTATGGAATACCTACGTCTTCTTTCAGAAATTCAAATCTGAAGAAAGACAAAAAATGGAAATTCTTGGAAAGGCATATGATAGTATGGGCCAATTTGACCTCGATGCCGATATGGAATTAGAGGATGCTATCGTTCAGACATACACCAAAAGCCCGATAATTGTAACGAATCAACAAGGCAACATTGTTAATTGGGAAAACACAGGGGTTAGAGAAATTAATAATTATGATTCTCTCACAAATCACGAACAAAAAATATTACAAAATAAGTTACTGAAAATGAAGCGAGAAAACCCGCCAATCAAATACAGTTTCAACTTTTTTGATGTAAATATTGATTATAACATTTACTATAGTAATTCTGATTTACTAAACAAATTAACCTACTACCCTATTGCGCTTATCCTAATTTTAGTATTATTTACTTCTGTCCTTTACTTTTACTTTAAATCTTCTAAAATTGCAGATAGCAATAGACTTTGGACAGGTATGGCAAAGGAAACCGCACATCAAATTGGAACGCCCTTATCGTCCTTACTCGGTTGGATTGCCCTGTTACGCTTAGAAAATGTAGATGAAAGTTATGTTTCTGAAATTGAAAAAGACGTGAGTCGGTTGAATGTAATTGCAGAACGTTTTTCTAAAATTGGATCCGTTCCTGTTTTAACAAAAAAAAATGTAGTAGAAGAAACGGCCAACGCTTTTGACTATTTGAAATCCAGAAGTTCTAAACAAATAGATTTCACTTTTAAAAGTGTCACCAAGGAATTGTATGCTAACATAAATTTACAATTATTTGGTTGGGTTATAGAAAATCTGGTAAAAAATGCTATCGATTCTATGAAGGGGAAAGGACGGATTTCTATTGAAATACAAGAAAATGCAAAAATGATCCAAATTTTAATAACAGACAACGGTAAAGGAATCGCAAAAAATGTAAGACAAAAAATATTCAGTCCCGGGTTTACCACTAAAAAACGTGGATGGGGTCTTGGTCTTTCGCTATCTAAGAGAATCGTTGAAGAATACCATGATGGTAAAATCTTTGTGAAAAAGTCAGAAATGGAAAAAGGAACTACTTTCTGTGTTAAATTAAAAAAGGCATAAAACATTTAGCACTCATAAACAATAGCGTATCGAATTTTTAATATCTTTACTTGAATGATAAGACGAATATACTTATTCTAATCAAATTCAAGTGTATGAAGTTAAAATTCAGTTTAGTTTTACTAACGTTTACTCCCACCCTTTTCATGTACCTCTCTTTTAGTTTATTTTTTAAAAGTGACATAAGATCTCAAATAGTTCTCTTAAACATTGTTAAATGTTCGTCTACAAACTTTTTTCTTTCTGAAGTTGATACGACAAGACAAACTATCTCTTATTCGATACCCTAACACTGTGAGTAACAAAAAAAGAGCCCAAGCCTTTTTCAATCAAGGATTACGATTGACTTATGCCCTTAATCATGCCGAAGTGCATCGATCTTTCTTAGAAGCCACTCGACTCGACAAAAATTTAGCAATGGCCTGTTAGAGTCCGAAGCGGACATAGAAATAAATAGTTCTATCCTATAAAGTTAAGACAAATGTGCTGAGATTGACTTTGCAACTCGTTCGAATTCTTCTTTGCTTAAAGAAACTTTTTTCTGAAATTGAATATCGGCCATGGCATTCAGCGGAATCAAATGAATATGAACATGCGGCACTTCTAAACCAATAACAGACATTCCAATGCGCTCACAAGGAACTGCCTTTTCAAGGGCAATCGCTAAAGATCTAGAGAATTCCATCAAACCAGCATACGTATTCTTATCTAAGTCAAATAATTTATCTACCTCTTGTTTTGGAACTACCAAGGTATGTCCAACAGCATTCGGATTTACATCCAAAAAAGCAATAAAATCTTCATTTTCTGCCACCTTATGACAGGGAATTTCACCGTTAATTATTTTTGTAAAAATAGAAGTCATTATCTAGAAATTTCAATGATTTTAAATTTCATAATTCCATTAGGAACTTGAATTTCAGCAATATCACCTACTACCGTGCCTAATAACCCCTTACCTATTGGAGAGTTCACGGATATCTTTCCTTTTTTCAAATCCGATTCCGAATCAGCTACCAACGTATAATTAAATTCCATTTTATTGGTCGTATTTCTAATTTTCACTTTTGACAGAATTAAAACCTTAGAATTATCTAGTTGAGATTCATCAATAATTCTAGCGTTAGAAAATACTTGCTTTAATTTAGCAATTTTCAACTCTAGCAATGACTGCTCTTCTTTCGCAGCATGATATTCTGCATTTTCACTTAAATCTCCCTTATCTCTAGCATCTCCTATTTCTTGAGAGACCCTAGGTCTTTCAAAATTTTCTAAATGCTCTAATTCTTCCTTTAATTTCTTAAATCCTTCTGGCGTGTAATATGAAATATCGCTCATAACTTGACGTTTTAATAAACAAAAAATCTCAAAACTAACAATGAGTCTGAGACCTATACCTTTAATTAAATAGTACAGTACAAATGTACAAAATAATTGTAAATTGCCGACGATTTAAATTAGCATTCAAAAAAATACGTGAAAAAATACCTCATTCTAATTGGATTAATCTTATGCTTAGGTTGCGAAAGTGATGATCCAAACAATTTTTGTGATATCATTAACCCTGTTACGGTTAATCTCGCTAACCCTGAATTTATTGATATTCAAGTTCCAGGGGGATGGGCTTATGCCAATGGTGGAATAAAGGGTTTAGTTATTTATAACTTCGGCACTACCTTTAAGGTATTTGGAAGAGAGTGCCCCAGTAATACTTTTTGCGCTGAAAAACTAAGTATTCTAAATAACATCAAACTTGTTTGCCCATGTGACAACAATGAGTATAGCATTTTAGATGGATCTTCGCAAACCGCTGGCGTAACAGATTCTGTTTGTGAATTTAAAGTAACACAACCAAATAGTTCTATATTAAATATCCGTAATTTTTAATCCCTATTTACTTTCGTATTGTTATTTTTGTGCGAAACAATTTAATAGGTGAAAAATTATTTTTCTTCAAATTTTAAATTAGGCATTCTTGGTGGCGGTCAACTGGGAAAAATGCTACTTGCGGAAACGCATAAATTCGACATTTATACCTTAATTTTAGACAATTCTTTGGAAGCACCTTGTGCTCAAATTTGTAATGAATTTCACATAGGCGATTTAATGAATTTCAACGATGTCTATAATTTTGGTCAATTGGTAGATGTATTAACGATAGAAATAGAGCATGTGAATGTTGATGCATTAGAGGCTCTTGAAAAATTAGGGAAAAAAGTGTATCCCTCCTCCAGCACATTACGAATTATTCAAAACAAGGCGGTTCAAAAACAATTTTTCAAAGATCATAGTATCCCAACGGCTCCTTTTAAAGTATTTAAAAATATAACAGATTTATTGGACTTGGCAAACAGCGGTGGGATTTCATTTCCATTTGTATGGAAAGCTACCCAATTTGGCTACGATGGTACCGGAGTAAAAGTAGTAAAGTCTATTACAGATCTTCAATCTTTGCCTAATACGGAATGTATTGCTGAAGATTTAATTCCGTTCAAAAATGAATTGGCAGTCATTGTTGCCAGAAATAATGATGGTGAAATTAAAACATATCCTGTGGTT
This sequence comes from Urechidicola croceus, assembly GCA_905181865.1. Taxonomy (GTDB): domain Bacteria; phylum Bacteroidota; class Bacteroidia; order Flavobacteriales; family Flavobacteriaceae; genus Urechidicola; species Urechidicola croceus_A. Next base: position 67,578 of record CAJIZG010000004.1, on the reverse strand, counting down.
GAAATGGAATTTCACCCAGAAGCGAATCAAGTAGAGTATGTAATTTGTCCGGCACGTATTGCAAAAGACATTGCTTTAAACGCGCAAGAAATAGCCCTTAAAACTGCTGCAGCAATCGAACATGTGGGATTACTTGCTGTTGAGTTATTTCAAACACAAAATGATGAAATCATAGTAAATGAAGTTGCTCCAAGAACTCATAATAGCGGACATTATAGCATTGAAGCTTCTTATACCAGTCAATTTGAACAACATGTAAGAACTATTTTAAATTTACCATTGGGTAATACAGACAGTAAAGTTGCAGGGATTATGGTTAATCTAGTCGGTGAAGAAGGATATAGTGGCGATGTAGTTTATAAAAACATAGAAGAAATTCTAAGTATAGATGGTGTAACACCGCACATATATGGCAAAAAGGAAACACGACCATTTCGGAAAATGGGGCATGTAACAATCGTTAACAACGATATAAACGAAGCGAGAATCATTGCTGAAAAAGTAAAAAAGACAATTAAAGTAATAAGCAAATAAATACAGATCATGGCAAAAGTAGGAATCATTATGGGGAGTAGTTCAGACCTTCCAGTTATGCAAGGAGCAATAGATGTTTTACAAAGTTTTGATATTGAAACTGAGGTAGATATTGTTTCTGCACATCGTACCCCAGAAAAGTTATTTGATTATGCGAAAAACGCTCACACCCTTGGAATTTCGGTAATTATTGCTGGCGCAGGAGGTGCAGCACATTTACCTGGTATGGTGGCTTCAATGAGTCCATTACCAGTTATTGGAGTTCCCGTAAAATCTAGAAATTCTATTGATGGATGGGATTCTGTGTTGTCTATCTTACAAATGCCATCCGGAGTGCCTGTAGCGACTGTCGCTTTAGATGGAGCAACCAATGCTGGAATTTTAGCAGCTCAAATCATAGGTGTTTCGGACAAATGTGTTTTAGATAAAATCTTATTTTACAAAGAAAGCCTTAAAGTAAAAGTAAACAAAGCTTCAGAAGAAATGAAAAGCTAAGTTTTCCATTTTATACCTTTTACAGTTTTATCAGTTTCCCTATTAAAAAATCAGCTCTAATAAGTGATCTACTGATTGCATCCCTAATAATTTATATAACCTAAGTTCTTTAAAATTAATTTTATGAATCCACTTTTAACTACTTTCGATACACCATACGCAACTGCACCATTTTCTAAAATTAAAAACGAGCATTTTGAACCGGCAATTATAAGTGCTATAGCATTATCAAAGGACGAAATTGAATTAATAACAAATTCAAAAGAGCAACCAACTTTTAGCAATACCATTGAACAATTAGAGTTTAGTGGCATGCAACTAAAAAGAATTACCAGTGTCTTTTTTAATTTAAATTCTGCTGAAACTTCAGACGAACTTCAAAAAATTGCACAAGAAGTATCTCCTTTGCTTACAGAATTTGCCAATGACATTAGACTAAATAAAGAACTTTATAAACGTGTTAAAACAGTTTACGAACAAAAAAAATCATTGGATTTAACTCAAGAACAACAGACCTTATTGAACAATCAATATAAAATGTTTGTTAGAAATGGCGCTAATTTAAACGAAAGTAATAAAGAAAAACTGAGATCTATCGATTCCAAATTATCGAAATTATCACTAAAGTTTGGTGAAAATATCTTGGCGGAAACGAATGATTTTGAATTACACATAGAGAATGAAAGTGCCTTAAGCGGACTACCCGAAGGCGCTAAAGAAGCCGCGTCTCTCACTGCGAAGCAAAGAGATAAAAAGGGCTGGGTATTTACTTTAGACTATCCTAGTTATGTTCCGTTTATGACATATATTGATGATAGAGAGTTAAGAAAGAAAGTGGCTCTTGCATTTGGAGCAAGATCTTTTCAAAATAATAAATTCGACAATCAATCGGTACTCTTAGAAATTGTAAACCTACGATTTGAAAGAGCAAATTTACTTGGATATAAATCACATTCAGATTTTGTTTTGGAAGAACGTATGGCTGAAAATCCGAAAAAAGTATTATCTTTTTTAAACGATATCTTGGACAAAGCCAAACCTGCAGCTGAACAAGAATTTAATCAATTAAAAAAAATCGCTTTAAAAGAGAGCGTTCCACAGCTTCAAAAGTGGGACGGGGCTTATTATTCTGAAAAACTAAAAAAAGAATTATTTGATTTAGACGAAGAAGAATTGAAACCTTATTTTCAATTAGAAAATGTTTTGAATGGCGTTTTTTTAGTGGCTGAAAAATTATTTGACCTACAGTTTGAGTCAATAAATAACATTGACACGTATCATTATGATGTAATGACCTATAAGGTAACCGATAGTCGCGGGATCTTAATGGCTGTTTTCTATGCCGACTTCTTTCCTAGAAAAGGGAAAAGAAACGGTGCTTGGATGACCTCATACAAGGATCAATGGAAAAAAGATACAGAAAACTCAAGACCGCATATTTCTATAGTTTGTAATTTTACAAAACCTACAGAAACAAAACCTTCATTACTAACATTTAGTGAAGTTACTACGTTATTTCACGAATTTGGACATGCGCTTCACGGAATATTGGCAAACACAACCTATCCTAGTATATCTGGAACAAGTGTTCATTGGGATTTTGTTGAACTTCCAAGTCAAATATTAGAAAACTGGTGTTATGAAAAAGAAGCTTTAGATTTATTTGCCAAGCATTACAAAACCAATGAACTAATTCCAATGGAATTGGTTGAAAAAATCATTAAATCTTCTAACTTCTTAGAAGGAATTACCACTTTAAGGCAATTGAGTTTTGGATTATTAGATATGCAATGGCACTCTCAAGACCCCACTAATATAAAATCTGTGAAGGAATTTGAAGACACTTCCTTTCAAAATACGAGTTTATATCCTGTTGTTAACGAAAATTGTATGAGTACAGCATTTTCCCACATTTTCCAAGGAGGGTATTCTTCTGGATACTATTCTTATAAATGGGCTGAAGTTTTAGATGCAGATGCTTTTGATTATTTTAAATCCAACGGAATTTTCAATAAAACTATTGCTCAAAAATTTAAAGATCATATTCTTTCCAAAGGAGGAACAGAAAACCCAATGGAACTTTACAAACGATTTAGAGGACAAGAACCTAATTCAAACGCACTTTTAAAGCGAGCTGGATTGCTTAAATAAGCACTTTTTCAATCTGAAATTTGATCAAATCGAATATTTAGTTAGAAAATCTGTGCCATTTTTAACCTATTTTAAAATAAAATTATAATCTCCAAATACAAATAAACGGTAGAATAAAAACAATAAACAGTATTTTTTTAGTAATGAATGGTAATATTTAAGCTTATTTTCTTGCCCGAGAAACTTATTTGTTATACTATTGTAGTGTAGAATTATTTCAATCCCCATAAATCCCCATAAATATGAAACCTACTATTCTTAACTTAGTTTTTACTCTAACAATAAGTATATTCCTGTTCTCTTGTGCATCAGATGAAGATGGAATTTATTCAGATAGTGACGTTAGTTTCCATGATATTTCATTGAACTATACATCTATGGAATTTGAAATCATAACCCTTATTAACAAACATAGAGATTCCATTGGGCTTACAACTCTTAAAACACTAAATCTTATTTCTAAAGAAGCTATTGACCATACTACTTATATGATTTCTGAAGGAGAACCTAGCCATGATAATTTTGGGTTAAGACATCAAAAATTAGTGGTATCAGTTTCCGCTAAAAAAGTTGGTGAAAACGTAGCTTACGGTTATCATACTGCCAAGGCAGTTGTAAGAGCTTGGATAAAAAGTGATGGACATAGAGGAAATATTGAAAATAATGAATACACCGACTTTGGTATTTCTACAAAACAAGATACTGAAGGAAGAAACTATTTTACACAAATATTTATAAAAAGATAATAATATTAATCAACCCCACGACTAGTTTCAATTAGAAACCTTTGAATATTCTTAGTGTTCAAAGGTTTCTTTTTTTTAGTTTGGATTATTTTCACCTCAAATCTTATTAGTCATCCATTATTTGAAATATAAAAACTTAAGAAAAAAAGAAAAATTTCTTCAATTTAGTAGACCTCCGAGAAAAGTAACACCTCCGACAGCTCATATTACTTGTTTTCTCAATGGATACTTGATAATTTATAGTAAATTTGCAGTTCATTTTATACCAAAAATTATGAGTACATATGATGTAACCGTGATCGGTTCTGGACCTGGCGGTTATGTTGCAGCAATACGCTGTGCACAGTTAGGCTTAAAAACAGCCATTATTGAAAAATACAACACATTAGGTGGAACTTGTTTAAATGTTGGATGTATCCCATCTAAAGCATTATTAGATTCTTCTCACCATTATCACGATGCTGTAAATCATTTTGAAAAACATGGAATCGAAACTTCAGATGTGAAAGTGAATTTCAAACAAATGATTGATCGTAAAAGCGAAGTGGTCTCTCAAACTTCTGGTGGCATTAACTTTTTAATGGACAAAAACAACATTGATGTATTTCAAGGTTTTGGAAGTTTTAAAGATGCAACTCATATTACGATTACATCAGACGACAAATCTGAAACCATAGCATCTAAGCACACTATTATTGCTACAGGGTCGAAACCTTCTACATTACCTTTTATAACTATTGATAAAAAGAGAGTTATTACAAGTACCGAAGCATTAAGTTTAACTGAAATTCCTAAAAAATTAGTAGTGATTGGTGGTGGATTTATTGGATTGGAATTAGGTCAAGTCTATAAACGACTAGGTTCAGAAGTATCCATTGTTGAATTTATGCCAAAGATTATTCCAGGTATGGATGGTATGCTTTCGAAAGAATTACAAAAATCTTTAAAAAAGCAAGGAATTAAATTCTTTACGAGTCATAAAGTAACTTCTGTTGAAAATACTGGAGGTACTATTACTGTTACCGCAGATGATAAAAAGGGAAACCCTATTACATTTGAAGGAGATTACTGTTTAGTCTCTGTTGGACGAAGACCATATACAGACAAATTAAGTCTAGAAAATGCTGGTGTGAATATGAATGAAAGAGGTCAAATAGCAACAAATGATCATTTACAAACCAATGTTTCAAATATTTATGCAATTGGAGATGTAATTAAAGGAGTTATGTTGGCACATAAAGCGGAAGAAGAAGGTAGTATGGCTGCTGAAATTATTGCAGGACAGAAACCTCATATTGATTATAATTTAATCCCTGGAGTTGTTTATACATGGCCAGAAGTTGCTTCTGTTGGTAAAACAGAAGAGCAATTGAAAGAAGCCGGTGTAAATTACAAAGCAGGAAGTTTCCCAATGCGTGCATTAGGAAGAGCAAGAGCAAGTATGGATATAGATGGTCAAGTAAAGGTATTGGCGCATGCAGATACTGATGAAATTTTAGGAATGCATATAATCGGTGCTCGTGCTGCAGATATGATTGCAGAGGCAGTTATTGCCATGGAATTTAGAGCATCATCAGAAGATGTTGCACGAAGTTCTCATGCACATCCAACATATACAGAAGCTATAAAAGAAGCGTGTTTAGCTGTGGACGGCAGATCAATTCATAGTTAATTCATTGAAAATATAAAATTAAAGTCCTTTCCCTTTGAAAGGACTTTTTTATTTTTACTACTATGCGAATTTCGAGAAAATTTCAAATACCCAATATTGAGGATTTCAAGATCAACCTATTGGAATGGTCCCAACAATTCAAACATGTTGTCTGGCTAGACTCTAATAATCAATTCGTTAATAAAACACCTCAAAACCACTCGGACTATGATGCTATTCTCGCAATAGGAGCTCATTCAATTTTAGAATGTAACTATAAAAATTCTTTTTCGCGTCTAAAAGATTATCATCAAAAAACTTCAGATTATCTCTTTGGGTATTTGGGATATGATTTAAAAAATGACATTGAGAGTTTACATTCAACTAATTTCGATGGTTTGCAGTTCAATGATCTATGCTTTTTTCAACCTAAAAAGTTATTTTTCATAAAAGACACATTGGTAGAGGTAAAATATCTCCCATCTTATTCTGATGAAATAGATATGGACCTTGAAACGATTACTGCTTTTCAACCAGAACAAAAACTGCACACTTTTGATGACATCAAAATAAAACGTAGAATTCATAAGGATGAATATTTCAATAAACTAAATAAAGTTTTAGCGCACATTCATAGAGGTGACATATACGAAGTAAGCTTCTGTCAAGAGTTTTATGCTGAAAATTCAGAAATAAACCCCGTTGATGTTTACTCAAAATTGAATGAGATTTCAGCCGCTCCTTTTTCTACCTTTCTTAGGTTAGATCAAAAATACTTACTCTCTGCCTCCCCCGAGCGATTTTTAAAACGAACTAAAAACACGGTCATCTCTCAACCAATAAAGGGAACTACCAAAAGAGGGAAAAACAGTATAGAAGACACGATATTAAAACAAAACTTGGAGAATGATTTAAAAGAACGTACGGAGAATATAATGATCGTAGACTTGGTCCGAAATGATCTTTCACGAAGTGCCATTAAAGGCTCTGTGAAAGTTACAGAGTTATGTAAAGCACACTCTTTCAAGCAGGTTCATCAACTCATTTCTACCGTAATTTCAGAAGTTTCAAAAGACACTGACTCCATAACTATTTTAAAAAGTCTATTTCCTATGGGAAGTATGACAGGGGCACCAAAAATTGCAGCTATGAAGATTATTGAAGAATTAGAAGAAACAAAAAGAGGACTGTATTCTGGAGCCGTTGGGTATATTTCACCAACTAAAGATTTCGATTTTAATGTGGTTATTAGAAGTATTTTATACAATGCAACAAACAAGTACATTTCCTATTCTGTTGGCGGTGCTATTACCTCTAAATCAAACCCCGAAAACGAATATGAAGAATGCTTGATTAAGGCAAAAGCCATGAGAGATGTGCTCTTGAATTCTAATTAGTTTAGTACATTTGCCTAATTATGCTCTCCAAAATTGAAAATCACCTTACTATAAATCTTCCTTTTTTAAAGGACAAAAAACTGCTCATTGCCGTTTCTGGCGGTATTGACAGTAATGTATTGATAGCGCTCTTCCACGAATTGAAATATGATATTTCAATGGCTCATTGTAATTTTCACTTAAGAGGAAAAGAAAGTGTGCTCGACGAAGAGTCCTTAAAAAAAATAGCTGCTGATTTGAATATCGTCTTCCATTCCATCTCCTTTGAAACAGAAGCCTATGCTAAAAAACGAAAAATATCGATTCAATTAGCTGCACGTGAATTAAGATACGATTGGTTTGAAAAAATTAAAACCGAGAAATCCTATGATTATATCTTAACAGCGCATCACAAAAATGATGTTCTTGAAACTTTTCTTATCAACTTTACACGCGGTACCGGATTAGATGGATTAACTAGTATTCCAACCATTAACGGAGCTATTGTAAGACCTCTTTTACCTTTTACACGTGATGAAATTTTAAAGTATGCATTAGACAATAACATCGCATGGCGCGAGGACGAAAGTAATACTTCTATCAAATATGCACGAAACAAAATTAGGCATCAAGTTATTCCTGTTTTACAAGAATTGAATCCAAGTTTGTTAAACACTTTTGAACACACGTTGGAACACCTAAAAGGAAGTCAACAATTAATAGCAAATACTGTTTCCAATTTACGTGAAAAAGTAATAAGCGCAAAAGGAGATATTCTTCAAATTAGCATTGAAGAAATCAAAAAAATGAGCGTTCCAAAACCCTATCTGTTCGAACTGCTAAAACCTTATAATTTCAAAGAATGGGACGATGTATTCCATTTATTAAATGCGCAAAGCGGAAAGCAAATTTTCAGTAAAACACATCGATTGCTTAAAGACCGTAAATTCTTATTCCTGACAGAGATTGATACTAAATCAAATCCCACAAGTTATACGCTTAAAGAATTTGTGTCTGAATATTTAACACACGACTTGAAATTAGAATTTTCTATTAAAAGTTATTCAGCGTCGCGTAAAAATCAAAAAAACAAAGTATTCATAGATGCTGATACAGTCAAATTTCCATTAATTATGAGAAAATGGAAAAACGGTGACATTTTTACACCCCTTGGTTTTAGAGGTAAAAAGAAATTAAGTGATTATTTTAAAGATGAAAAAATGTCGCTTATAGAAAAAGAACGGACTTGGATTCTTACCAATACCAAAAATGAAATCATCTGGATCTTAGGAAAACGAATTGACGATAAATTCAAGACCAGCTCCAACACTGAACACATGATAGAACTTAGTTGTTCTATGCGAAAGAAACTTTTAGAATAACTTTACATCAAGCGACCAATCTTGCAAAATAAAATGACATCCTGACACCGGTTGCGGTGACGATTTTCAATCATCATCAAGATAAAAAATATCATTTACATTCTTTTCAAACACATGTGATATTTTCAATGCCAATACAGTAGATGGCACATACTTATTCAATTCCATTGCATTGATAGTTTGCCGGCTCACGCCAATAAATTCAGCTAAATCTGCCTGCGTTATGTTTTTTATAGCGCGCTCTACTTTTAAATTATTCTTCATGACTTAAGTGTCTTTTAGCCTTATATAAAATGAAATGAAATCTAAGAACAAAAAAGATTAAAATGGTAAACATATTGTAAATCATCACATCAAAAAAAGACATCCCAAAAACAAATAATATAGTGAATAATAAAACTCCGTAATTCACATAAGTTATCCAGATCAATGATTCCATTCGAATACCAGAAATGTATTCGTCTTCAAATTTTGACTTACTAAACGCCACTAACAATCCTACTATAATAACCAAAGTTGCAGTCAACTCATTGAAAACATTATTTTTAACCCAACTAAAATTAGTTCCATCACCAATAAGGTCATCATTGAGCAGAGCAAAAAGATTTATAGTCCAATTTAATCCCTCAAATTCATTTAGCATATACACAACTCCAAAACCCAGCCCAATCAAAACTAGAATCCACCCAATTTTTTTATACCTAAACGGAAATAAATAACAATTTTTCACGACTTAAAGTTTAAATTTATTTTTCAAATGTAAAACAAAATTTACTAATAGACAAGAATTTATTTCTTTTTACTATTTTTATTACATATTTATAGTAAAATAATAAATGATTTTATATCTTTGTAAAAAATTAGAATATTTCACTATGGCTACACCTACCAAATTAAAAAGGTTTAATGATAATGTTTTAGACAAGTATCAAGTTTACAACAGCATCTTTACTTCACTTCCTTTTGACAGTATTAGCAACACAGGAGTTTTACTTCCGCTATTTCACGAGACTTGCGACAAAGGGTTTAAAAATAAAAAGAATCCAACGGAGATTGTTGAATATTTTTTTAAAAAATATCAAGACAATCCATCTGAGGATGAAAAAATAAAATTACTATTTCGATTTATTCAATACATAGAAAGACAGGTAGTATTATTTGATGCTATTGAAGATTCTGCATTCCCAATCATCAATAATATGAATGGAATAGGAACCTTAAGAAATACTAAGGAAATTGCAAAATCGAATGACCAACTAGAAGCTTTGACAAAGTATTTGAATGATTTCAAAGTTCGAATAGTTCTAACGGCCCATCCTACACAATTTTACCCTGGAACTGTTCTTGGTATCATTACAGACTTAACAAAAGCGATTAACGATCGTGATTTATTGTTGATTAAAAAATTACTTTCTCAATTAGGGAAAACACAATTTTTCAAACAGCACAAGCCAACTCCGTATGACGAAGCAATAAACCTTATATGGTATTTGGAGAATGTATTTTACCATTCGTTTTCTAAAATAAGTAATTATATCCAGCAAAATATCACAGCAGAAGCCCAACTATCTAATGAAGTTATCAATCTTGGGTTTTGGCCAGGTGGAGATAGAGATGGAAATCCATTTGTAACAACCGAAATTACTTTAAAGGTTGCGGAGCGTTTAAGACATGCTGTGCTTATCAGCTATATCAGAGATTTAAGAAAGTTAAAAAGACGTCTTACTTTTGATTTAGTGAAAGAGCCTATTTCTATTTTAGAGCAACGTGTTTATCAAGAAATCACCTATCCAAAACCTCAACGCGGTCAAATAAAGTTGAGTGAGTTATTAAATGAACTTTTAAGAATAAGAGAAATTGTAATTTCTAAACACAAATCATTATTTCTAGAAGACTTAGATGATTTAATTCATAAAATTAAACTCTTTGGTTTCCATTTTGCAACATTAGACATCAGACAAGATAGTCGAGTTCATCACAGTGCATTTACAGAATTAGTAAGTGAATTACAAGCAGAAGGAGACACTACTTTCCCTAAAAACTTTTCTAGTTTTCCTGAAGACGAACAAGTAGAATTTTTATCTACTATAAAAGGAAAAATAAAGGATAGTGGTTATAAAAATGAAGTTTTAGAAAAGACTATTGGCTCTATTTACGCCATTAAAACTATTCAAAAGAAAAATGGTGAACTAGGATGTAATAGATACATTATTAGTAATAACCAGACTACCTTACATGTAATGGAAACCTTTGCCATGTTAAATTTATGTGGTTTTGGCAGCAAACTTACTGTTGATGTAATTCCTTTATTTGAAACCATCGAAGATTTAAAGGTAGCGCATACAGTGATGGAAGAATTATATCAGAACAAGGCATATTTAAAACATTTAAAAAATAGAAAATACAAACAAACCATTATGCTAGGTTTCTCTGACGGAACCAAAGACGGTGGATACTTAATGGCGAATTGGGGTATTTACAAGGCTAAAGAAAATCTAACTGCTATGTCTAGAAAATATGGTGTGAAAGTTATTTTCTTTGACGGTCGTGGTGGACCTCCTGCCCGTGGTGGTGGAAAAACACATCAGTTCTATGCTTCTTTTGGACCATCAATTGAAAATCAAGAAATTCAATTAACAGTGCAAGGCCAAACCATTAGTTCAAACTTTGGAACCGAAGATTCTTCTCAATATAATTTAGAGCAATTATTAAGTGCAGGAATCTCTAATGAATTGTTTAGCGGAACAAAAAATATTCTTTCTAATGAGCAGAAAGACTTAATGGACGATATGGCTCAAACAAGTTATGAGGCTTATGTTAATTTTAAAAATCATCCGAAATTCCTACCGTATTTAGAGCAAATGAGTACGCTTAAATATTATGCAAAAACCAATATTGGAAGTAGACCTTCAAAAAGATCTTCTTCTAAACAATTAGATTTTGCTGATTTACGCGCCATTCCATTTGTTGGTTCTTGGAGTCAATTAAAACAAAATGTACCTGGCTTTTTTGGAGTAGGAACTGCCATAAAAAAATACGCAGACAAAGGAGAATTGGATAAAGTAAAAGATTTATATAAAAAATCCGAGTTTTTCAAAACCTTATTAGAGAACAGTATGATGTCACTTTCAAAATCATTCTTTGAATTAACATCCTATATGGCAGATGATCCTGAGTTTGGTGAATTCTGGAAATTGATTCACGCTGAATACGAATTATCTAAACGTTTAATTTTAGAAGTTGCTGGTCATAAGCAATTAATGGAAAATAGTCCAGAAGGAAAGGCTTCTATTGATGTGAGAGAGAACATTGTATTGCCTCTTTTAACGATCCAACAGTTTGCGTTAAGAAAAATTCAGGAATTGAAAAACCAAGATAATCCTGATCCAAAAGAAATAGAAGTTTACGAGAAAATTGTAACTCGATCTCTTTTTGGAAATATCAATGCAAGTAGAAATTCAGCCTAAAATAAAAGGGTTTAGGGTAAAGAATAACGAATTTAACATATTCTACAAAACTTACATATCTTTAGTCGTTGAGACCTTGAACTTATTCAAGGTCTCAACGACCAAAAAGCAACAACCTTACAATTTTTCGAATCAATTTATGATAATGATTGTAACTATTCTAATGCAATAGGCAGGTGGACCGTTAAGGAAGTATTACAACGTATTATTGACAACGAACGCATATTTTGCGCAAAAACACTTCGTATAGGCCGAAATAATTCTGTGAATTTACCTAGCTACAACCAAGATGAACATACGCCATATTTTGACGCCAACCTTAGTACAAATCCAAATTGATTCACGACTATACTACCTGTCGCAATCCGAGCATTTCACTCTTTAAATTCTTTTCAAAAGAAATGTTTTCAAGAATTGGCCATGAAATCCAGAACATCAATATATTAAGGAGATTATATTTTTCCAATTGAATTGCCTATTCGAGAGACAAGCACTTCGCTACCATTATAGATCTGAAATCCTTATTATAAAAATTTCTCTAAAATTGATTACCTTTATAGTGAAGTAAATAAATTACTTTCATTGTACAATTATTATACATATAGTATGAAAAAAAGATTTCGAATTTTACTCAAGATTCTTCTTGGCCTTTTGACTATTCTTATAATTTCATTATATGCGGTCACCAATTATTTAAAACCAACTTATTCTGGTACAATTGATCTTTCAAAACTTTCTACAGAATCAATAGTTAAATTTGATGACTTTGGAATTCCACATATTTATGCAGAAATTGAGGAAGACGCACTTCGCTCTTTAGGCTACGTTCATGCTCAAGACCGACTGTGGCAGATGGAATTAATGAGAAGAATTGCACCTGGACAACTGTCTGAAATTTTTGGTGAAATTGCTTTAGAAAACGATATCCTCTTTGCCGGGCTTGGAATAGAAGAGGCTTCTGAAAAAGCCATTAAACTTATGGATAAAAACGGAGCCGCTTATAAATTATCAACAGCCTATCTCGATGGCGTTAATCAATTTATTGAAAACGGACAAACTCCAATAGAATATCGACTACTTAAATTAAAAAAAAGAAAGTTTACATTAAAAGACTCTTATAATATAATTGGATATATGGCTTTTAGTTTTGCAATGGCTCATAAAACTGATCCTGTTTTAAGCAGTATACAATCAAAATACGGTGATCAATATATAGCCGAACTAGGGATTAAAATTCCCGAAAACTCAACCTTTATTCAAAATTATAATGACACGAATGAAAAAATAACTGCTGCCATACATCGCGTTTTCAAAAATTCGCCCATACCTTCCTTCATAGGAAGTAATAGTTGGATTGTTTCTGGCAAAAAAACGAAGAGTGGCAAAGTACTTTTTGCGAATGATCCTCATATCGAGTTTTCTTCCCCTAGCGTTTGGTACGAGGCGCATATTAAAACGCCCAACTTTGAAAGTTATGGTTATTATTTAGGTGGAATCCCCTTTCCTATAATGTCCCATAACCGAAAATATGCATACGGCCTTACCATGCTCGAAAATGATGACATTGATTTTTACCAAGAGAAAAAGCATCTTACTGACAGCAGTAAGTACCGCTATAAAAACCGTTATAAAAATTACGAATCAGCAAAGAAAATTATTAAAGTAAAAAACGGTAAAGAGTATCTATTCGAAGTTAAATCAACTCTTCATGGACCTATTATGAATGACTTTATAACAGGTATTGATTCGCAAGAACCGATAGCTATATCGTGGATTTACACTAAAATACCAAACCAATTAATGACTGCCCTATATGAAATGTCTAGAGCAACAGATAAACTAGCGTTTCAAATTGGCGTTTCAAAAATTCACGCGCCAGGCCTAAACATTATGTACGGAGATAAGGACGGAAATATCTCTTGGTGGGCTGCTGCCCAATTGTACAAATTAGAAAATAATGCAAATTCAAAACTTATACTAAATGGAAGTCAAGGAGAACAAGAAATTGAGCGTCATCTTAGCTTCAATCAAAATCCCCAAGCCCATAACCCTCCTCGGAATTATGTCTACTCCGCAAACAACCAACCTGATTCTATTGCTGAAATGTTATACCCTGGGTATTATTTACCCGAGGATAGAGCAAAGAGAATTGTTGCATTACTTGAACCCAAAAACGACTGGACAAAAGAAGATTTTATGAAAATGATTAACGATGTGAAATCACCAATCGCTCCAAGTTTAATCCAATTCATTTCAAATGAAATTCATAAACCTCTAACCACTCCAAATGAAAAAGAGGCTCTTAATCTGATTGAAAAATGGGATGGAACCTATATTAAATCAAGTGTTTCTGCAACCATCTACACCAAATTCGTTTACGCATTCTTAACGAATACCTTTGAAGACGAAATAGGAAAAGAAACCTTTAAAAATTTTATAAACACTCACTTAATGAAACGTATGATTGCTAAGCAAATACGGAAAAATAATTCTGCTTGGTGGGATAATATCCATACAACTGAAAAAGAAACCAAGACTGATATTATTCGAAAAAGTTTTACGCAGGCCATCAGCGCACTTGAAAAGCAATTGGGACCAAACATCAATACATGGACATGGAATCGAGTGCATACTAGTGAGCACCCACATCCTTTAGGAAGTGTTAAATTACTAGATTATATTTTTACCTTTAATATAGGTCCATTTGAAGTTGATGGATCAAACGAGGTTTTAAACAATCAAATGTTTGATTTAACCAGTGACGGAATATACCGGGTGAAAGGGGGGCCATCGACGCGACGCATTATAGATTTTTCTGATATTGAAAATAGCGTTAGTATCCTTCCAACGGGAAATTCTGGAAATCCATTTAGCCCTTTTTACAAAGATCAAGCAGCCATGTATGCACAGGGAAAATTTAGAAAAATGAAACTTAACAAACAAGAAATAGATCAGGTTTCAACTACATTAATCCTTAAACCAATAAAATGAAAGAAATAAAATGGGGCATCATTGGATGTGGCAATATAGCCAACAAGTTTGCCAGTGATTTGGCTTTAGTAAAAAATGCTGAACTGATTGGAGTCGCTTCAAGAAGCCAAGACAAAGCAGTTACATTTGGCCGAACGCATTCGGCAAAAAAAGCCTATGACTCCTATGACAAACTTCTCAACGATGGTGAAATAGATATTGTATACATTGCTACACCTCACACATCTCATGCGGCATTAAGTATTAAAGCTATGAAAATGGGTAAGCATGTGTTGTGTGAAAAACCTTTGGCACTAAATAGAAATGAAACTCAAAATATTTTAAAAACATCCAACGCAACTTCTCGCTTTTTTATGGAGGCTTTGTGGACACGTTTTAACCCAACTTTTATAGAAGTCCTACATAAAATTAGGCAAGGAGAATTAGGTACAATTAAATATTTGAATGCAGAATTTTCTTTTAAATCAGATAAACCTTTGGGAAGCAGAGTTCTAGACGTTAACCTTGGAGGAGGTGCTATTCTTGATATTGGTATTTACCCCGTGTTTCTAGCCTATATGATATTAGGAAAACCCACTAAAATTATGGCTACTTCTCTTTTTCATGAAGACACTAAATGCGACGTACAAACTTCGATGATTTTCTCATATGAAAATGCCCAAGCAATGCTCTACAGTAGTTTTGCTTCAAAAACGGAAATATCAGCAAATGTAAGTGGTACGGAAGCCAGAATTCAGATAAAAGAACCATGGCATGCTGCAGAAAATTATTCAGTTTATAAAGATGAAAAGAGCATAGATTTCAACCATAAACTTACTGGAATGGGCTATTACTATGAAATCTTAGAATGTCATAAATGTATTGCTGACAACAAAATTGAAAGCGAACTTTGGTCACACCAAAACAGTTTAGATCTCATTTCAATCTTAGACGAAATTAGAAAAATAGTTGGCTTAAAGTATCCTCAAGAACCATAAAAAAAAAGGGAATTGAATAAACTCAATTCCCTTTTTTAGCTTATCTAAAAACTACATTAGTCTATTTCACGTACCCAAATATTTCGGTAACTCACACGACTGTTATCACCGTGATCTTGCAACATCAAAGGCAACTTCCCATGAGGCTTATTTTTAGGCCAACCTATATATTCAGTCGATCCTAGAATCTCATGATGATCTAGAATTAAAACTCCATTATGCAGCACTGTTACAGTTCCTGATTTTGTTTTATACCCTTTTTCAAATAAAGGAGCATGGTAAATGATATCATACGAATTCCATTCTCCAGTTGGCGAAGAGGCCATCGCCAAAGGTATTGACCACTTATATATAGACCCGACTTGCCCATTTACATAGGTGTCATTGTCATTATTATCTAATACTTGCACCTCATACAACTTTTGTAAAAACACACCACTATTACCACGAGATTGATTTTTCCCTTGAATCTCTGCAGGTGATCTCCACTCAATATGCAACTGCATACTTCCAAAACTCTTCTTCGTTTGGATATTACCCGATTTATTCTTAACAGTCATACTGCCATCTCCATTTATAATCCATGGAGCAGGAGTATTAGCATCTGAAGAACTTACCCATTCTTCTATATTTGAACCATCAAAAAGCACTATGGCATCGGAAGGAATTCCTGAAGTTTTATTTATATTGACTACTGGAATTCTTGGCTCCCAAATTTCAGTTTGATTTGCTTTTGTCGGTTCCTTTTCTAAACCATCAGACTCTTGAGAGTGAATTACTGAAACGCTAAACAGAAAAACGGATAGTGAAGTGATTAAAATTTTTCTCATCTTACAATTCTTTTATTTTAATATCTCTATACCACACTTTGTTTCCATGATCTTGCAATCCAAGGTGACCTGTTTGATATGTTCCAAATACCTCTGAATTCTTGAACTTAGATTTTGCTATTAAAGCATCCCAACTTTCACCATGCGGTTCAAATTCAACAATAATAGTTCCATTAAGTTTTATACTTCCTTTGTTATTCTTATGATTAATTTTTAGTTCAACCTTGTTCCATTGTCCTGCAGGATTGCAAACATCACTCGTTGGTTGCACCATATCATACAAAGCACCTGCTTGGTGATATTTAGGATTAGCAAATGCATCAGGATGACGCTCATTATCCAATACTTGAACTTCTGGTCCAGTTTCATAAATTTTTAACTTAGGGTCTTCCTTTACCCCCCAAAAAATACCACTATTTCCTGTTTCAGATATTTTCCACTCAAGTGACAATACAAAATTTGTATATTCCGCTTTTGTGATAATATCTCTTTTTTTATTTTCACTGGGAGTATACAGCATCGCACCATTATCTATAGTCCACTCATCATGCATGTCATCACTCAAGTATCCACTCCAATTGTCATAATTAGTTCCATCGAACAAACTAACCCAACCTTCGGAATTAGCAGATTCTGTTTTATTTTTTACTTTACAAGAAACCATCAGCACTCCTACAAGTACTAAAAAAATTATTTTTTTCATGTTTTTATGTTTATTTTTTTATCTATAACATGCTGTTCGCTATGAATCATTCCTTTGAGTGATAAAATTTTGAACATACTAGTTTCATGTTATTTTCTTGAAATTACATTCTATGTTTTAACTTATTAAATTACCCTTATCATCCCAAACAGCAATATCTCCTCTTTTTGTTTGATCTACACATTTTGCCAACCATTCTTTTTCATATGCCATTCCATGATCCTTTAACACATCTTCTGGAATACCATCCCAAACATTTGGCATATTTCCCTTATAACCTAAATCTTCAATTCCAACTTTGGAAGTAAAGTATCCGGTCATCGTTAAATTTCGCATAGAACTAAAGAACTTCTCCCCTCCATTTAATTCTGGAGAAGTCTTCCCTGGATATGCTATTTGATCACAAATAGCTAATTGTTCTTTATTAGAACAAGCAGCAAAATCCTTTTTATATGATTTATTACTAAAACTATCTAACCACATAATTCCACCTCTAAGTGGCGTTTTTTTAGACGTCATATCCTTTACAATAAAGGCTATAAATTCGTGTACACCTACATCGGTAGCAGAACCATAAGAAGTATTCTTCGGCAAGATAATATCGCATAATACTGCTATTGTAGAAAGTTCATGTTCATTAAAAAACATCTCTTCATGAAGTTTTTTGTCTCTTATAACTTCATCTGGAGTTCTACCATAAAAAGGCCCTTGGCTTACTTCTGGTGTCGCAGTGGTAATCTCGTCTGGAGCACATCCTTGTAAAACCAAACCGGCTGCTACGGAACCTAACAATAATGACTTAATTGATTCTCTTCTGTCCATTTCTAAAAGATTTAAATATTTTGACTTTTCAGTTCTTTAATAATATAATCACATGCTCTCCAGGACAGCGCTAAAATAGTCCAAGTAGGGTTTTTATCTGCCTGCGATACAAATACACCAGCGTCTACAATAAATACATTCTTTACATCATGCAATTGACTAAACTTATTTGTCACTGATTTTTTAGGGTTATCCCCCATTCTTGTCGTTCCAACTTCATGAATAATTCTTCCAGGCGCTTCCAAACCAAATTGCTTATCTCTTCCTGGTCTCGTTCCCAAAACTGTACCACCCATACCATCAATAACCTCTTCAAAAGTGTCGTGCATGTGCTCAGCCTGATCTACCTCATAATCACTCCATTTATAGTTAAATTTCAATACTGGAATTCCCCATTCATCAACAACATCTTCATCAATTTCACAATAGTTACTTTCCATAGGCACACTCTCTCCTCTACCAGCCATACCAACCGTTGATCCATAAAATTTCTTAACGTCGTCTCTTAAAGAATCTCCGTAGCCTCCAACATCTCCACCCACATATTCATTCAACCAATTTGGATTAAATCCAAATCCATAAGATGGCATTCCCATACCTCCCCAGACTTCAATATGATATCCTCGAGGGAATTTTAATTTTTTATCATTCCCCCACCAAGGTGTATAGACATGCATTCCTCCAACACCATCTTCATTGTAAATTTTTCTATCCATCAATTCAGGAATAAAAGCACCTCTACTCGCTCCTGTTGAATCGTGTAAATATTTACCAACCATACCACTACTATTACCAAGTCCATCCTTATGAGCCTTACTCTTAGAATTTAATAGAATTCTAGCCGTACTACAAGCAGAAGCCGCCAAAACGACAACCTTTGCATTTAATTGATATTCTTTTCTGTTTTTCTTATTGATAAAAACAACACCCGTTGCTTTTCCAGCATCATCTGTTACAACTTCTCTTACCATAGAATCATTAAACAACGTAATTTGACCACCCGCTTTTTGGGCTGGAAAAATCAAGCATGATCCCGATGAAAAATCGGCATACACACTGCAAGATCTACTACATTGAGAACAATAAAAACAAACCCCTCTATCGTCATTTATACGTTTTGTTAAAATCGATAAACGCGATGGAATTACAGGAATATTTGCTTTTCTTGCACCTTTAATATAATACAACTCATGCAATCTTGGTTTTGGTGCAGGTAAAAAGAACCCATCTGGTTCATTAGGAATATTCTCTTTACTACCAAATACTCCAATTAGTTTATCTACTTTGTCGTAATAAGGCTTGACATCATCATATCCAATAGGCCAGTTATCACCCAAACCATCTTGATTTTTTCTCTTAAAATCTAACGGTCCAAATCTTAAAGAGATTCTTCCCCAGTGGTTTGTTCTACCTCCAAGCATTCTAGATCGAAACCAATCAAACTTAGTCCCAGGCGCACGAGTATAAGGCTCCCCTTCTATCTCCCAGCCTCCATAGGCGGCATCAAATTCTCCAAATGGTCTAGTTGACCCCGCTCCCCTTCTTGGAGATTCGTAAGGCCATTTCAGTTGAGTTTGTTGTTCTGGGCTTGCTGGATCGAAAAATGGCCCTGCTTCAACTACGGCAACACTCAATCCTGCCTCGGTAAGAATTTTTGTTGCCATTCCTCCACCGGCTCCAGACCCAACAATAATCACATCAAATGATTCTGGTGATTCCTTTATCTGCATAATATTTTTTTTAATTGATTAAATATATTCGAAATTATAAACCTAAAATCTTCTTAAGTATTGTTGGATCAATCTCAGAACCTGCAAAATCATCAAATGTTTTTTCTGTTGCCTCAATAATATGATCTTGAATAAATTTGGCGCCTTCTCGCGCACCTTGCTCTGGTGACTTAATACAACATTCCCACTCCATGACAGCCCATACATCACAATCATACTGTGTTAATTTTGAAAAAATAGATTTAAAATCTATCTGCCCATCACCCAAGGATCTATAACGTCCTGCTCTATCTCCCCAATCATTAAACCCTCCAAAAGCACCTTTTTTACCCGTAGGGTTAAACTCGGAATCTTTTACGTGGAAAGCCTTGATAAATTCATGATAGTGATCAATGTATGTTATATAATCTAACTGTTGCAATACAAAATGTGACGGATCATATAAGATATTCACTCTCTTATGGTTATTTGTAGCTGCTAAAAAGCGCTCAAAAGTATCTCCATCATGTAAATCTTCACCTGGATGAATTTCATAACAAACATCTACACCTTGCTCATCATATACATCAAGAATTGGTTTCCATCTTTTTGCCAATTCTGCAAACCCCATCTCAACCAACCCCGGAGGTCTTTGAGGCCAAGGGTGTGCTGTATGCCATAATAATGAACCTGAGAAAGTCGCACTAACGTCCAAGCCTAAATTACGGCTTGCAATAGCTGCTTTTTTAACGACATCCACGGCCCATTCTGTTCTTGCTTTTGGATTATTCTTTACCGCATCTGGCGCAAAATTATCAAACATCAAATCGTAGGCAGGATTCACTGCAACCAATTGACCCTGTAAATGGGTTGAAAGTTCTGTAATCTCCAATCCGTACGAATTAATCTTTCCTTTTAATTCATCACAATATGTTTTGCTTTCTGCCGCTTTATCTATATCAATTAAAAAGTTTTCCCATGTTGGAATTTGAATTCCTTTATATCCTAAATCTGCAGCCCATTTACACATTCCGTCCAAAGAATTGAATGGTGCTTTGCCATCAACAAACTGCGCTAAAAATACTGCTGGTCCTTTTATAGTTTTCATATCTATTTCTTATTTTTATTCCTCAATATTTAACCAAACATTTCCACTTAGATGAGACGCTACTGATTTTTCAATAAAACTCATTCCTCTAACACCATCATGCATGGTTGGAAACTCTCCAGAATTGTATTTTTCACCTCGTACAGCTCTTGCAACACCTTTATATATGTTAGCCATAGAATCAAAAATCCCTTCAGGATGTCCAGGTGGTAATTTTGTCCCGTCTAATGACAAGTCCGAATTATAGGCATGACCGGGTTTATAGACTTGAACGGGTTTGTCATCTGTTAATAAATATAAGAAGTTAGGATTTTCTTGTTCCCATCTTAATCCTGCTTTATCTCCGTAAATTGCAACGGTAAGGCTATTCTCCTCACCGGTTGCTACTTGACTAGAACGAACAATCCCTTTAACGGTATCAGAAACACGCACTAACATCGTAGCATCAATATCCATTTTATTGTCGCTATAAAGATAGTTAAAATCTGCCAATACTGATTTTATTTTCAACCCAGTGGTAAACTCAATTAAATTGAATGCATGCACACCAATATCTCCAACACAGCAACTAATTCCTGCTTTTTCAGGATCTAGTCTCCACGTAGTTTTTCTCAATTCGGCGTCATGTACAATTGGATTAATCCATCCTTGATAATACTGAGCATCAACTTTGTGAATATTTCCCAAAATTCCTTGATTAATCATTTCACGCATTTGACGTACCATTGGATAGCCCGTGTAGGTATGTGTCAATGCAAAAACAGTTTGAGACTTTTCTAAAGCAGCCTCTAAAATTTTAGCTTCTTCAAAAGTAGTGGTCATTGGTTTTTCACAAATCACATTGAACCCAGCATCAATTAATTTTTTCGCCATTGGAAAATGCAAGAAATTCGGAGTTAAAATTGAAACCACTTGTATCCTTTCACTCTGTGGAAGTTTTAATTCTTCCGCTACCATAGTATCAAAATCAATATAAATTCTATTTGTAGGAATCCCAATTTCTTCAGCAAAACCAATATTCTCTTCCCATACAGGGTTAAATACCCCTCCAACTATTTCATAATTATCATTTATAAATGATGCAACTCTGTGCAATACTCCAATAAGGGAATCTCCTCCCCCACCGAGTATTCCTAATCTAATTTTCTTTGCCATCTTCTTATTTTATTTATTTGATTATTTTAATTCATCTATTAATTTGTTAAGATAGAAAACCCCCCCCTTCATCGTGTTTGTTTTTTACCAGTGAAAGAATTTGAACAAATTCTAACTACCTCAATTGAATAAACTCCAAAATAATTAACACTATTTTATTAATTATCTAATTTCTAGTTAAAAACCAACTTCCTGTTTCTGTACTCTAATGGCGTACACTTCTCATGCTTTTTAAAAACTGTTGAGTAGTATTGCCCCGTTGTAAAACCGCAACTATATGCAATTTCCGTTACACTCAATTCATCATTTTCAACCAACATTAATTTAGACATCTCCAATCTTCTCATAGTAAGATATCGCATGGGAGTTAAATTCGTCAACTTTTTACAATGATGTGTAAATCGTGTTAATCCTACCCCTGCAGAGTCAGCCATATTGTAAATAGTCCATACCTCAAATAACTTCCCTTCTAATTCATTCAGAAATAATTGAACACTTCTAGAACTATCTATTAAAGACTCCTTCAGAATAATTTTATCTTCCTTTAACAACTCTAATAAAGCTATCAGTAATTCATTAATAATCAACCTTATTTTTGAAGAATTAGATCCTTTTTCATCGGTATCAACTACCTTACCCAACCTTTGAAAACAAGATGCTATTTCCTTGCTCCCGTTCCACAGCCACTTATCATCTTGGCGTAAAATAGTCGTAAGCTTATCTAAATCATTTTTAGTTAAAAAAATCCAATCCGGCCACACCCAATTTTGATGAGGTCTTCTGACATTTAAATCAATAATAACCCAATAAAGTTTACCCATTCCTACGCTAGAATCACCCACCTTATGCTCTTCCCAAGGCCTCGTAATTGTCATATGATTTGGCAATAAATTGATTTTTTCAGGCCCCTGGGCATACGGCATTGTACCCGACTCTAAATAATGAATTTCTATTCCTTCATTTCGATGCCAATCTAATCCCCAATCTTGTGGTTCATCAGCATCCCAATATCCAATTGAACTTATTCCTTTAGTATCCTCCGTTAATCTATCCCCAGGATAAGTATATCTCGCCAAAGCCTTAAACTTTAATTTTTTTCGAGCTACTGCATCAACTAACGGAATACATGTATCTGCATGATAGACCACATCTTCGGCTATATACGGCTGTATTTTTTGTATATTTATCTTCACTGAAATATTTTAAACAAAAGTGAAGTGCAAAATAATTAATTTGTGCGTAATTATCAGGGAATCATAGCCCTTATTTCATTTGTCCCTAAAAAAAATAGTAAATTCCTTATAAATTAATTGACTCAAAAACTATTATAATGAACGAAACAAGAATATTAACTAACGAAATCTATGACGCTATTGTCATTGGCTCAGGAATTTCCGGTGGATGGGCTACCAAAGAATTATGCGAAGCAGGGCTTAAAACATTGGTTCTGGAAAGAGGCCGTATGATAAAACATATAGATGACTACCCTACAATGCATATGGATCCGTGGGATTTTGACAATAGAGGCGAAAAATCGAAGCGTATTTTAGAAAGGAAGTCAAAACAAAATAGAACTGGATACACGACGCACCCCGCTTCTCAACATTTTTTTGTCGATGATATAGACCATCCTTATAACGAAATAAAACGCTTTGATTGGATGCGAGGATACCACGTAGGTGGCCGTTCAATTACATGGGGGCGCCATTGCTACAGATGGAGTGCCATGGACTTTGAAGCAAACAAAAAAGACGGTCATGGAGTAGATTGGCCGATAAGATATACTGATATCTCACCTTGGTATGACAAAATTGAGGAATATATTGGTATTCAAGGAGAAAATATGGATTTACCTCAATTACCAAATGGGAAATATACCACTCCGTTTGAATTTAATTGTGTCGAGGAACATCTTAGAGAACAAATCGCAGAAAAATTTGATGATAGGATCATTGCCCATGCAAGAACGGCACATATTACTGGAGATAAAGTACATGAAGGACGCAGCAAGTGTCAATATAGAAATAGATGCATAAGAGGTTGTCCTTTTGGAGGTTATTTTAGTAGCCTATCTTCTACACTACCAGCAGCAGAAAAAACAGGTAACATGGTGTTAAGACCAAATTCTATCGTTCATGAAATTGTGTATGATGCTTCCACTAAATTGGCGACTGGAGTTCAAGTAATTGATGCAAATACAAAAGAAGAAACTATTTACAGTGCAAAAGTAATTTTTGGCTGTGCATCGGCTATTGCGACCGCCTCAATATTGATGCAATCGAAATCTAAAAGATTTCCTAATGGACTCGGAAATGATTCTGGAGAATTAGGGCATAACATTATGGATCATCACTTAGGGGTAGGGGCAAAAGGTACTGCAGAAGGGTTTGACGGCAAATATTTCAAAGGCCGAAAACCTGCAGGAATCTATATCCCAAGATTCCGAAATATTGACTCAAAAACTGAGCATAAAGACTTTATTAGAGGTTATGGTTACCAAGGTGGAGCAAGCAGATCTAATTGGAGTCGAGGTGTTGCCGAATTAAGTTATGGAAAAGAATTAAAAGAAGCATTATTGAAACCAGGAACTTGGTCTATTGGAATGGGTGGATTTGGCGAATGCCTTCCATATCACGAAAATAAAATGACTTTAGATTATAATAAATTAGATGCATGGGGATTGCCAACGGTAACTTTCGATGTCGAGTTTAAAGAAAATGAAAAGAAAATGAGAAAGGATATGCAGGAACAGGCTGTTGCTATGTTAAAAGCTGCAGGATACAAAAACGTGAGTGGTTTCGACAACAAAAGTTCTTTTTTTCCAGGCTTAGGAATTCATGAAATGGGAACTGCTCGCATGGGTCGGGACCCTAAAACTTCGGTTTTAAATAAACACAATCAAATTCATGCCGTAAAGAATGTTTATATTACAGATGGTGCTTGTATGACTTCTGCAGCATGTCAAAACCCATCTTTAACCTATATGGCCTTAACGGCAAGAGCGGTAGAACATGCCGTAAAACAATTGAAAGAAAATAAATTTAAAAATGCATAATTATGGATAGAAGAAAAGTTCTTAAAAACATGTCATTATCGCTTGGATTTGCGGTGTCGGCCCCTACTATGCTCAGTATTTTAAACTCCTGTACTTCTAATGTGGCAACTTGGATACCCAGTTTTTTTACAGAAACCGAAGGCCATATGATTACACAATTATCGGATATTATAATACCTAAAACAGCTATTGCTGGCGCATTAGACGTGCATGTGCCAGCGTTTATGGATAAAATGTTTAATGAGATTGCTAGTGAATCTCAAAAAGAAACTATGAAAGAAGGTGCAACTGCGTTTGCAAATACTTTTAAAAATGTATTCGGAAAGGATGCTTCAGCGGGTTCAAAAAAGGAATTCGAGACTGTTCTAGCTACTTATTTCGATGTTCCTACAGATCAACAAAAGCAGATTTCCGAGATGATGAATCAGAATAAATCTAAACTTACCGGTAAAAAATTAAATACTTTTTTAATCTATAAGTTTTTAACAGAAACGAGAAGATATACACTGTATGGATATTACACCTCAGAATTGGTTGGAGAAACTATATTGAGTTATGATCCGATTCCAGGGCATTACGAAGCTTGTATTCCAGTTGAAGATATAGGGAATGCTTGGTCTTTTTAACCAATATCTCAAATAAATAGACCCACCGAAATTAAATTTCAGTGGGTTTATTTATTTGTATTATTATTTTTCAAAGGCAAATAACGACATTGATTCATCGTTGCTTCCAGATATTACGCATTGTTTGCCGTCTACAGTAATCCAATCAAGTACTTTTACATCATAGGGTAAAAATAGACCACTTCTATTTGCGTTTATAATATCAAAATTACAAGTACCTTTATTTAGTAAAACCAGCCCATAACCACCATCATTTCTAGGCGTTTCAATTTCCGAAACAAATAAATTTCCTGCTACGACCAAATCGGTATAACCATCAGTATTTAAATCTTTTATTAAAACATCGTTTATAGAAGAGGTTTGAACCGAATTAGGGAATGGAATAAACTCAAAACCATCGACCCCATTATTTTTTAAAACTCCGCTACTAAAGTTAAAACTCGACAAATTTAAAGATGCCTCAATTTTTTTATCTCCATACAAATCTAATACTGTTGAACTCCCAAACTCATGATATGTTGGCGTTACATTTTTAATAGTTGGCACTTGTTGCGTAGAACAATCTTTGCCTCTTACAGGAAACAATTCACCAAAATTATAATAACCCAAAACAATATCATTCTTTCCATTATCATCAAAATCACCATAAAACATTTCTAATGGCTCTTTTTGATTTGCTTTATATTTATAGTTATTGCCTAAATTCCCTAAAACATAATCATCATCTCCATCATTATCGAGATCTACTGATTTTATCGCGTAATACCAGCCAGATAAACTTTCTAAATATGTGTTTTTCACTTTCGAAAATTTACCCTTATTATTTTCAAATATTACTGGAGCCATCCACTCCCCGACAATTACCATATCTTTATCATTATCCGAATCAAAATCTGAAAATTGCGCATCGGTCACCATCCCGATATCTTTTAATTCAGGAACCAGTTCTTCTGTAGCATCTATAAATTTCCCTTTTGAATTAATCAACAAATAACTACTTACTGGCGAAGGATAATCTCTTGGCTTGTGCCTACCACCAACAAAAATATCCTTAAAACCATCGTTATTAATATCTTCAATAATAATTTTAGAACTGCTTATAAAAATATCTTTTGGTAATAAATTTTCTCTTCTTTTAAAAACCCCATTGATATTTTCATACAATCGATCTAAATAATTTTCTGAATTATTCGAAAATTCATTGCCTCCACTTGCTACATACAAATCTAAATCGCCATCATTGTCAAAATCAAAAAATTCTGAAGAAACGTCTTCAAATAAACGATCATTTTTAAATGACTGCCCACCTGTAAACTCTCCACTTTTTGTTTGTAAATAAATGCGCGATACTTCACCCGTACTCTGACCTAAATAAAAATCTTGCATCCCATCATTATTTACATCTCCAACAGCCAATGCAGGTCCAAATTGCGACATTTTATGAGGCAACAAAACCTGATACTTATAATCGTTATAATTATTCTCTGTATGTTTTATTTTTGAACTATTTTTTAACTCATAAAAAATAGTATTTAACTTATCCTCGTCATTTAAATAAGAAGGGGTTGCATCTTTCACGTCAAAAGAATAGAATTTATTTCTTTCTATTCCCAATACTAATTGCTCATTACCATTTGGCCAAATAACCTTTATTGAATCAATGTTTACTCCTTCGGCTACACCTATGTTTAATTTTGGAGCAACAGAAGACTGATATCCTCTTGTCGTATAGTTTTCATATAGTTGGAATCCGTTTTCTGTATACAAATATAATTGGGCACCCAAGCCCATAATATTCCCTTCTCCTCCTTTAAATTTAAATTTTAAAAACCCATTATTACTCAGCGTTTCTGAATTGTTCCTCATAATTGATGCTTCTGCATCCACATTATTAACAACTAAATCTAAACCCATCATTGTCTAAATCTGAATATACCGCTCCATTAGAAAAGGTTTCACTATTGTCTGGAAGCCATTGCATTGATTTTTTCTGAAATGTTAAATCCCCATTATTTCTATAAAAATAATTTTGTTTTGCTCTAGCAGGAATTTTCTCCAACAAGGACATTAACTTTTTAGAATTGGTAAGTGCGTCTGAATTATTCTTTTGAAATAACATCGATTCATTAAAAAAATCTTTATTTCTAAAATCTCTTTTTATCCCATTAGAAATAAAGATATCTTTAAAACCGTCATTATCAAAATCTGCCAATAATGGTGCCCAACTCCAATCTGTATTCGCAATACCCGACATCTGTGCAACATCCGAGAAAAAAGGGATTCCATCCTTACTCATATAGGTACTGTGCTTATGAAAAGTGTTATACATATATTGGTAATGATTTCCTTTTTCTACGTTTGCTCGAAATTTTTCTGGATTCATACTTGCCATACTCGTTTTCATACCATAATTATCTTCTGAAACCATATCTAAATTAATGATATCCACATATCCATCATTATCATAATCTGCGATATCATTTCCCATAGAAAAATTAGAAACATGATTTGTGGCTTTTTGAATTACTTCTTTAAAAGTTCCATTTTTTTGATTTAGATACATATAATCTGGCTCATCATAATCGTTTGAAACATATACATCTGGCCAGCCATCTTTATTCAAATCACTAACCCCTAGGCCTAAACCATAAGAAATGGCGTTGGAATAAATACCGACTTCTTTTGTCTTATCAAAATATTTTCCGTTTTCATTAATATAAAATTTATCTCCAAGTGCAGAAAACTTATCTCTTGCACCACTACTTATCGTTTGGGCATTGTGGTTCATTAAATACATATCTAAATCTCCATCTAAATCGAAATCAAAAAAAGCTGCTTGTATCGAGTTCGATGTCGCATCAAGACCATACTCTTTGGCTGATTCTTTAAATATTGGAATTCCGTCTTTATTTACTCCTTGATTCACAAAAAGTTCATTTACCAATAGTTTTTCTTTTCCATAAGGCCCCGAACGACATACGTAAATATCTAATAATCCATCATTATTAATATCTACCATGTTGCTACCTGTGGCCCAGCCCCTCGCTCCTTTTGTATGCGCAATCTCAGACACTTCTTTAAATTCAAAGTTACCCTTATTCAAATAAAGTTCATTATCCTCTAAATTTGATAAAAAATAAATATCATCTAAACCATCATTATTTACATCCCCAACTGAAACTCCCGCTCCATTATAAACGTACTCATAAGTAAACTTATTTGTCAATACATTTACAGGAACGTTATTTTGGAACTTTATTTTGGAATGCGAACTTTTAACATAACTAAACAGTGCTGTCGGAGTGACCTCTTTTTGAAAGCAAGAAATCAAAAGCAACCCACTTATTACTGCTATTAAATTTTTATTAAAAACCATAAATTTCATTTAATCTTTCGATTTATTTATCTCTAAAAAAAGTAAAAATACAAAAAAAGAGGCTGAACAAAATTCAGCCTCTTAGTTAACTTAGTTAAATTATTGATATTATTTAGCGTACCATACTTTAGTCGCTTGTAAATCTGGTCCTTGTTCAGAAACAGCAGAAGCGTAATTAGGATTCGCTTGTGCTCCAGAACCATAACGCAATCTTTGCGGATAGTCACCATTTAAGTTTCCACCTGCAAATATCGTTAAATCAGATACTCCTTGCGCTAATTCTTTAGGATATCCACTATCACGAACAACCGCCCATGCTTCAAACCCATCAGTATAGCCGGCAATCCATCGCTGAACACCAATTTTCTCTAATTTTTCTTCCATCGTACCCATTGAAATATCTGCTAATGGTTGATTTGCAATATACTCATCTGCAGCTCCTCCAGAAATTCCCCAAAGCGTAATTGCTTCACGAATTCCCCTTTGAAATAATGATTGAGCATCTCCCGATGACATCCCTCTAACTGCTGCCTCTGCTTGTAAGAAATAAGACTCAGCACTCGTTAGTATAATCTCTGGATAAGTGGTAACCTGAGTTCCTCTTCTCTGCTTAATACGATCTCCTGGTGTACTAAACATTGCGTATTTTACAAATGATTGTGTGTCTCCGTTAATTCTTGTTGGCTGCCCAATATACTGGCCCGCAGGAACTGAAATTGTTGTTACATCTCCAGCAGAAGTTAATGAAAAATCAGCTCCAGATGCCTCCAATGAAGTCACAATAAAATCTAATCTTTTCTGCCAATCAGCTTCTCCACCGTTTGTATAGACAAATTCTCCTCCTTTCGCAGGACTCGCATAAACAGCTAACCTTGGATCCTCATTACTATTTAAATAGTTAATTAAAGTTGCTCCCATTGTCCAATCTGAACCTCCACCGAAATCATTCCAAACATCACCGTAAGAAGCAGAACTCCATTTACTTTGTAGTAAATCTTTAATCATAACAACACTTCCATTCGCATCGTCTAATAATGGCGCCGCTAATGCAGAACTAATTGCTGCCGCAGAGAAATTCTCTCCAGGAGCACCCATTGCTCGCATCGCAATTCTCAATTTAAGCGTATTTGCCAAACGTTTCCATTGTTGCAAATCTCCACCACAATAAATATCATTGGTGTCTACATCATTAATACCTGATCCTGTTCTTTCTGCAGATCCAATTGTTGCCATTGCTTCATCTAATTCTGCAATAACACCTTTGTAAACATCTATTTGCGCATCATATTTCGGCGTTAAAATACCTTCGATACCTGCTTCTGAATAAGGAACCATTCCATACGTATCTGTATACATTTGAAAAAACAAACTTTTCATAATAGTAGACATTGCATACATATATTCATTTTCAAATTCGCCTCCTACGTCTGTTAAATCAGCGAACTGCTTTATACTACCGTACCTTCCAGATAACCATCCGTAAGTAGCATCTGAATAAGAACCATTAAAATCATATCCTAAACCATCATTCCACCAAGATGAAGAATGACCAAAAGTTGCATGTCCAGCGTATCTATCAGCGTTAATTAACTGCGCTCTCCAATATGCAAACCTAGCGGGTGCATACATTCCAACCTGCGTACCTGTTAAAAAATATTTTGCACTAACTTCATCTGCAGTGAATCCGGATTTATCTGTGTTTATCTCATCAAAATCATCCGTACATGAAGATGTGAGTGCACATAAAAGTGCGAAAATAATTACTTTTAAACTTTTCATAATTTACCTGTTTATTTATTAAAATTTAACATTTACGCTAAACCCAACGCTTCTTGTTGTAGGCAATGCATAATAAAGAACTCCTTGACTTCTTGTATTAGAAGAATAACTCGATTCTGGATCAAAATTATCTACCTCTTTATGAATAAAGAATAGATTTCTACCAACAGCACTTAATGCCACTCCTTCAATAAATGTTTTCTCAAGATACTTACCTGGTACACGGTAAGTTAAACTAACTTCTCTCAATCGAACATTTGTTTGGTCGTAAACATATTCAGATCCTATCCCTGATACTGATTGCCAGTAATCTTGACCTGAAATATTAATTGTATTCTGTGTAAATCCACCGTTTCCATCATCGATTACCCCGTCAACAACTATACCAGTTTCTCTAAATTCTAAACTTCGCTCAGAGACACCAGATCCATCTAAACCTGAATCAGTTCCTGAATATACTTCTCCACCAATTCTAAAATCAATTAAAGTTCTTAAACTCCAATTTTTATAGGTGAAATTATTTGAAAAACCTCCAGTATAATCTGGTTGGTAGTTCCCTTGTTTTTCTCTTTCTGCTGTCGCTTGTGGTCTTCCTTCTGCAGTTAATAATTTTTGTCCAGCATCATTTCTTAACCAAGTTTTCGTGTAAATATCTCCATATCCGCCACCAACTTCTGCTCTTACATCTACAACTCCATTATTACTCGTACTAAATGTAAAGTTGTCTTGACCATCAATTAAACTAACAAGTTCATTCTCATTATGAGAAATATTGAATGACGTCTCCCATGAGAAGTTTTCTGTCTGCACTGGAACACCTCCAACTAACAATTCAAAACCTTTGTTTGAAATCTCTCCTATATTTTCTCTAAACCTACTGTAACCCGTTGCTGGATCTACAGGGACATCGAAAATCAAATCTTTTGAATTGATTGTATAGTAAGAAAAGTCTGCAAACAATCTATTCTTAAACATTTTTAATTCAAATCCAATATCCGTAGAAGTAATATCTTCTGGTCTCAAACTTTCACTAAATTTTACACTAGATCTTCCAACTTGAATATTCCCTAAATACCCTGTTCCGGCGATACTAAATGTATTTTCAATTTGCTGTGCGCCAGTATCGTTACCAACATTAGCTGTAGAAACTCTGAATTTTAATAGGTCTATGTTCGTGTCTTCCATTTTGAATACTTTATTTAAAAGAACACTCAAACTTGCAGAACTATAAAAATAAGATCTATTCTCTGCTGCTAAAGCAGAAGACCAATCATTTCTTCCCGTCAAATCTAGATAAACCATATTGTTATATGCAAGAGATGCTTGCCCATATAATGAGTTTACTTTCTTTTGAATGAAATCAGACTGAGAAGCAGAGATTTGTGTACCATCTGTATTTGATAAAAACCATTTTCCTGGAATCTGAAAATTTTCTCCACTAGAACCAGAACTTATTCTTGAAGAAGTTCTTGAGTTACCACCAAAATTAGCAGCCAAATTAAATTTCTTACTTACGTCTTTATTAAATTGAAATAAGAAATCATAATTTGTTTCTGTAATTTCATTTTGTCTAAATCCAATACGTCCCTCTGGTACAAAATGGTGACCCGTTGCTGTGATACCTTCGGTATTATGATTCACAACATCTGTACCTACTCTTGCAAACACAGATAAATAATCTGTTAATTGATAATCTAACTTTGCAAACCCTGTAATTCTAATTCTTTTATCTTTATTCGAATCTTCATTTAAAATCCAATATGGATTTCCTGTACCATTATTCGGCGATATTACAGCATATGGATTTGCAGGATCAATAGGATTATCAACATCTTGATAATTTCTTAAATCGTCTAAAGAAACATTTCTAGGCAATCCCCATAAGTATGCAGCCAGTCCTTCAGTACCTTGATTTGGTCTGTTTTTCGCATCTTGTAGGAAATACGTAATTTTAGAATCAAATGACAATTTATCAGACAACTTTGAAGACCCACGTAGGTTAAAGTTATTTCTTCTTAAACTTGAATTTGGTAAAATCGAAGAAATCTCAGAATTTGTATACGAAAAATACACAGAAGACTTTTCTCCCGAACCATTAATTGCTACTGTATTAATTGCTGTTACACCAGTTTCAAAGAAATCTTCAACATTATTCGTTTGTGCCGAATATGGTCTTTGCTGTCCATTAAACTCTAATTGAGAAGAACCGTCATATTTAGGACCCCATGAAGCATCGCTCGTAACTGTATTTACTTGATCCCTTAATGGATCACTTGAATTTACATCTGAGAAATTTCCATCTTCACCGCGCCCATATTGATTCTGGTATTGTGGAATTACAAAAGGATCATCAAAAGTTAAACTTGAATTGAAAGAAACACCCAATCCTTTTCCTAAAACTCCTTTCTTAGTCGTAATAATAATTACACCATTTGATGCTCGTGAACCGTATAATGCAGCTGCATTTGGCCCCTTTAGCACAGTCATAGATTCAATATCATCTGGGTTTATATCCGAAATACCTGTACCTAAATCGGCTACATTGTATTCTCCAGATCCAGCATTACTAATTCCTGAATTATCAATTGGCACACCATCTACCACATATAATGGTTGATTGTTTCCATTCAAGGAATTATTACCTCTAATTACAACTCTGGTCGCACCACCGGGACCAGAAGTAGACTTAGACACTACAACACCCGCCACTTTACCAACTAAGGCACTCGCAACATTTACTTCTTTTACCAATGAAACATCTGAACCCTTAACTTGAGTTGCAGAATATCCAATAGATTTCTTGCTTCTGGACAAACCTAAAGAAGTTACAATAACCTCATCTAAAGCTTCTGCACTTTCTTCAAGCGTTGCAGTCACATTTGATTGACCGTTAACAGCAATTTCTTGAGAGATATACCCCAGAAAACTCACAACTAATACTGCATCTGATGCAACATTGTCTAATGTGAAATTTCCATCAAAATCGGTGTTTAAACCATTTGAGGTCCCTTTGACCAATACACTTGCTCCTGGTAACGGACCATTCGCATCCGTAATTGTACCAGTAACTGTTTGCGCAAATATGACACTACCCGTGAGCATAATTGCAACAAAAAACATTTTTTTAAGTAAATTGTTTTTCATACTTGTTAATTTATATTAATTTATTTAAGTTTAAAACGAAATAAATATTTAACGATGAGAAAAACTATTATTTACAGTATGATATTTCTAGTACTGTTGCGTAAGCATTTGTGAATGAGTTGTTAATTCATATTAGTTTTAGTCCTGTCGAATATATTTATATCTAATACAGATTTAACTTAGAGCAATGATATATTTGCTTATATTTAGGCAGAAGACCACTTTGTATCGACGAACGACACAATTTTCATTGATTTATTTTCCATTTCAACTAAAAAATATTTACCCCATTCATCTTAAAATAAATACTGTTAAAAACCTCTCAAACATCAATCTTTATCCTTTTACTAAAACTTTAACTAAAAAATAAAGGCTTTCGATTAATTTCTTACGGATACCAGAAAATCACCCATTAAGGATACTATGCGTCTGGACAGGTAGAAGAAAATATTTTGAGTTATGATCTATTCCTAGAGAATATAAAGCACGTAAACTCACAGAAGATATAGGCAACGTTTGGTCTTTATAAAAAACCCCAATTTGAATCTCAAATTGGGATTTTTTATACCATTTTTTTTAATAAAATATCTCTTTTAAACAAAGGTTAACCTCTTATTCAAATTTTAGCACTTGAAGAAAATCATCGTTATTCCCAACTAAAACGAATTCCAATGCTCCAATATTTATAACCTTCATATCCTTCGCATCATTTGGCGCAAAAAAACCACTCTTTTCTATGGAAATTGGCACAAAATTTCCTTTACTATCTCCTTTCAAAAAGAGTCCAGTACTGGCATCATTCCTAGGTGTTTCGACCTCGACCGGGTACAAATTTCCCACCACCAACAAATCTTTATGTCCATCACCGTCAAAATCCTTGGAAAGGATACTATTGATAGATGACACCTGAGCCAATGCAGGTAAAGGCTTTATTTCGAAACTTCCTTCCCCTTTATTCTCAATATAGGCTGAAGCAAAAGTCTTTGCTTTTAAATTTAAAGCGGCATCTAAAGCCTCTCCATAAATACCTCCTAGATTAGAATCTCCAAACTGTTGGAAACTCTGAAATTTATTACCTAGTGAAGGAATCTGCTGCGTAGAGCAACTTTTCCCACGAACTGGAAAGGCAACTCCATGCTCATAGTAACTCAAAACAATATCTAAACTTCCATTTTTATCAAAGTCATAACTATGAACTTCAAAAGGCTCATTGGTTGAAGCTTTATATTTATAGTTTAAACCAAGATTTCCTACTATGATATCATCATCGCCATCGTTATCCATATCTGCCGTTACAACTGAGTAATACCAACCTTCACTATTTTCAAGTCCTTTTATAGGTACCTTTGAAAATTTTCCTTGATCAGATTGCGTAAAAACGGTGACTGGCATCCATTCTCCAACGACAACTAAATCATCCAATCCGT
Organism: Urechidicola croceus; assembly: GCA_905181865.1. Taxonomy (GTDB): domain Bacteria; phylum Bacteroidota; class Bacteroidia; order Flavobacteriales; family Flavobacteriaceae; genus Urechidicola; species Urechidicola croceus_A. The sequence goes on along the minus strand of CAJIZG010000004.1, from coordinate 32,074 downwards.
CCAAATTATAATCAAACCAACTTGCTGAAGTAACCATTCCTAAATTTGATAAATCTGGAAATTTTTCGTTTGTAACATCTACAAACTTTCCACCTACATTTTCCAAAAGATGACTGTTCGCAGCATGCGGATACTTTTGAGGTAATAATCGACCTCCTATAAATAAATCTAAGTCTCCATCCTTGTCAAAATCATTCGGTACAATGCAGGAGCCACTTGTTAAGTATGCAGGCAATCCATTTAATTGTTTCTTGAATTTCCCTTTTCCGTTATTAATATACAATCTGTCTTGCAATGCTGCATCTCCTTCTTTAAATTCATTACCTCCACTCACCACAATGAGATCCAAATCGTTATCGCTATCTATGTCTATCAACACACTTCCCATATCTTCACTTCCCTTGTCTTGTGTCCATGCTCCATTTGAAATAGCCTCAAATGTTTTATTTTTATGCTGAATTTGAAGTGATCCTGAAAATCCTGCTGCTCCTCCTAAATAAAAATCTTCTAAACCATCTCCATTCACATCTCCAACAGCAATAGATGGTCCAAATTGAGACATTTTATGAGGCAATAATACTTCTTCTACATAATCATCATATTCGTTTTCTTGGTGCTTCACCTTGTCCAGATCAAGAGTAGCAGTTACTTCTCTAAATAAAACATTCGCTGGTAAGGGTTTATTCCAAATCTCTTTATCTGTATCTGCAAGGGATATTCTATGCACTTGATTGGCTTCTAAATTATTCAGCGTTGTCGTCGATCCATCTTGCCATTCAATAACAACTTTTTCTATTATTTCAGTAGTATCTACTCCAAAATGTAAGATGTTTTCACTTTTTGACATATAACCTCTAGCATTGGACAATTGATTCGTTTGCCAGATATTGTCATTTTTAAATAAAGTAATTTTAGTTCCATAAACAATTTGATCCTTTGTTACTTCAATTCTAAATCTTAAAAAATTTCCCAACTCATTCTCTATAGCATTATTCTTAAAAAGCATCGCATTTTCATCAATATTATTGATCACTAAATCTAAGTCCCCATCTAAATCGAAATCTGCATAAGCAGCTCCATTCGATAGCGTAGGAATATCCATTCCCCACTCCTTTATCTTATTGCTGAAAGTAAGATCTCCGTTGTTTTTATAAATATAATTCGCGATTTTATCAGTAGGGGCAATATTCACAAAATCCATTACATCAATCGCCTCATTAGGATTCAAGCCTTTTCGTTCGGCTTCTTTTCTTTTAACGTTTACTATTTCATCATATGTAGCTACCAAATCACTATTTCGATTATTGCTTTTAATTCCATTTGTTATAAACAAATCTTTATATCCGTCATTATCAAAATCGGCAAATAATGGAGCCCAACTCCAATCTGTACTCGTTACGCCACCTAATTGTGCTAAATCACTAAATGTTCCATTTCCATTATTTCTTTGCAGGGTATTAAACATGTATTGATAGTGCTTACCTGCACCTACATTTTCCCAAAATATTTCTGGAGACATCCCTCCCATATTTGTTTTAATTCGTTTATGATTTTCTGCCATCATATCAACCACCATCACATCCAACTTACCATCATTGTCATAATCGGCAATATCACTCCCCATACTGAAATTTGAAATATGCTTGGTAGTTTCTTTAATCATATCTTTAAACGTACCATCCTTTTGATTCATATACATGTGATCGGCAACGTCAAAATCATTTGTAACATATAAATCTTGCCACCCATCATCATTAAAATCACCAGATGAGACAGACAATCCAAAACCAAAATTTCTAATCTTGGCTTTTTCCGTGTAATCTACAAACTTCCCATCACCGTTATTTTTATAAAGTCTATCACTGAAAAGTATATCAGAAAAACTTTTGGGGTTTAACTTATTACCAATATTAGGTATACTCGGTGGCTGATTTATTATATACACATCAACCAGTCCATCATTATCAAAGTCAAAAAATAGTGGCTGTATAGAAAATCCTTTATCGGCCAAACCAAATTGAAATGCTTGCTCTGTAAAAGTCAAATCACCATTATTAATATACAATTGATTTGCACTTTTTTCATTTTCGAGATATGTAAATCTACATACGTAAATATCCTGATCGCCATCGCAGTCAATATCTACAAACGTCACCCCAGTAGACCAATTATTGTCTGTTGAAATACCTGATTTTTTTGAAATATCCTCAAACTTCAAAGTTCCTTTGTTTAAAAACAATCGATCACTAACTTGATTTCCCGCAAAAAAAATATCTTGCAAGCCATCATTGTTTATATCACCCACTGACACACCGCCTCCAGAGATAAATTGAGAATTTATCATATGATTATTTTCTCTTGTTTGATTCACACTATTTACAAAATTGATACCCGAATAATCTGTAGGAACATTTGTAAATAATGCAGTATTCTCTATAGGCAACCTTTCAGTATGCTCGTTACAACTAGCAAATACTGAGAGTATACAACTAACTAAAACAATTTTAGACAAATTTGGCATTTAATAATTATTTGTGAAATTAGGTAATAAACAGATTTCTAAATTAATAAAAAAAGAGTTGTTTTATATACATAAAACAACTCTTTTTACAATAAAACTTATAAACTTAATTAGAAGTTAGCACCTGTATCCCACCAAAGACGAGTACCTATTTCATCTGGTCCTCCTAAGAATCCAACAGCCTCTGCAACTTTAGCAGCATTGTTTTGTCTCTGTCCATTCGTATAAATAACTCTTCTCAAGAATTCGTCATCTGCAAGAATTCCATCTTCGGCATTACTTCTGTTATCAAAGATATTCGGTAACTTTGGATAACCAGTTCTACGATGATCTACCCATGATTCCATAGTATTCGTTCTTGATGCAATCCATTTTTGTGTGATAATCTTATCTAATTTTTCTTCATTAGAAAGTGCATTATCCCAAGCAACAGTTACGGTCATTTTATTTACAAAGTCATTTCTATCACCTTGATATACAATATCATCATAATCAATAGGTAAGTCAGTGTTATTCGCTAAGTAAGTAGCTGCACCGGCTGCACCCCACTCTTCAAAAGATCTATTTACACCAGCTTCATAATGCGATTGAGCAGTACCTACACCAGACCAACCTCTTAAAGCAGCTTCGGCTTTGATAAACTCAACCTCTGCAGCTCCCATAAAACGTCTTTCTGTAACTGTTTTAAAGTCTGAGCTAATATTTGAATACATCGTATGATCACCTTTTGCATCTAACGACGCTCCACTTCTAATTCCTTTATAAGGAAATTCTGGATGATCCGGCACTAATGCTGGATCCGCTACTTCATCAAAAAACTTAGAAATTCTTGGATCTTTATATCCTACTAATACAGATTCCATTGTAGCACTCATTCTTGTGTCTGCCCAACCAAAACTTATTGTTACTGGGTGATAAACCTTACCATAAAGAAAAACATTCAGGTTTTGGTCATTACTCTCAATCAATCCTCCTGAATCACTCAATGCTTTTTCGCCTTGTGTTTTAGCCAATACCGGATCTGCCATTGAAATTCTCATTGCCAATCGCAAACGCATGCTATTAACCAAACGAATCCAACTAGAGATATCACCTCCATAACTTTCATCAAATTGCATCATATCTTGTGCGTTTACATTCGCTTTGAAGAATGCAAGAATCTCATCAAGCTGTGTAAAAAAGGCATTATATAGAATCGGTTCAGAATCATAACCAGCTTGTGCTCCACCAAATTGAGTGAAAATTACGGGTCCATGAAATGCCGTTAATCTCGACATTGCCAATATTCTAATCAACTTCGCCCAATGGACAAAAAGAGGTAATTCTGCTTCTTCAGCAAGAAGCATAACTAATCCAGAAGGCGACATAATGTTATTATAAGTCCTATCCCAATTAGGGTTCCATGTTATATCATAGGTTGTATTATTTGCATTCCCCACGAAAACTGTAGGTTGCGCTAAATGTTGTGCCCACGATTCATTCGATAAATTGTGATGAATTTGGTTTCCAAATAAATTTTGGAATAAGGGTGCATATTTCGAACCAACAATTTGAAAATCTTGTTTTAGAGATTCATCTGTGATTTGATTAGGATTTTGATTCAACTCCTCAAATCCATCTGTACATGCTCCTATACTAAAGATAAAAGCAAATATTAATATATATTTTATTTTTTTCATGTCTTAAAAATTAAAAAGTTACACTTAAATTTAGTCCAGTAGTCCTCGTTGCTGGCAAATTATAGTTTTCAATTCCAGGCTGACTTCTACTTGTACTGTTTGTTATTTCTGGATCAAATGGAGCATCTTTATAAAAATAGAAAAGATTGTTTCCTATTAAAGAAAGTGATGCATTTGATATCCAATCTAATTGTTCGACATTAAATTGATATGAAATAGAAAGTTGCGCTAATCGTACACTTGTTCTATCATATATATATGCCTCACTAATTCCATTTCTACCACCTGTTCCTGGACCTTCTCCATAATATGTAAAAGGATCTATTTGAGTTACAGGTTGACCATTCTGAACTGCATTGATATTTTCATATCCTCTATCTCTTGCTGCTGCAGATCTTTCTGAAACACCATTACCATCTAACAATGATTCTGTTTGACTGGCTACAATACCTCCAAATTTTCCATTGATTTGCATGTTCACCGACCAAGATTTATAATTCAAATTGTTTGACCAACCTACTGCAAAATCTGGCTCAGCATTTCCTAAAAGTTCTCTTTGCGCTGTTTTTAATGGGCCACCATCTGTATCATCTAAAATGATACGACCTTCACCATCTCTTTGAAATTTAAAACCCCAAATATCACCAAAAGAACCTCCTTCAATCAATGGCGCAGCAAATCCTTCAGTACCACCTAACCCTGCATCCAGAGCATTAGGAGATAATTCAATAATCTCATTTGTATTTGCTGAATAGTTAAATGTTGTTGACCAACTAAAGTTTTCAGTTACAATAGGAGTTCCATTCAATGTAATTTCAATACCTGAATTTTTAATTTCACCTGCATTAATATATTCAGATGTATATAATTGAGATTCTAATGGAAAGCGTAAAAATTGATCCTTACTTGTAATGTCATAGTACGTAAAATCTATACCTAATCTACTCTTAAACATTCTCCAGTCTAATCCAACTTCAAAAGTGCTAATCAACTCTGGCTTTGCATCTAAAAATGGTTTAACCGTGTTTGTTGATACTGTACCCGCGTCAGTAACTCTATTGTCTGGAGTAATTCTATTCCAAGGTACTTCATTACCAATAGTCGCCATAGATGCCCTAGCTTTCAAAAAACTAGTCCAATCTGGCATTTCAATTATTTTACTCAAAATTGCAGATAAACCAATTGAAGGATAAAAATAAGATTCATTACCGGTTTCAGCCAATGTTGAAGCCCAGTCATTTCTACCAGCTAAATCCACAAACAACATTTCTTTCCAACCTAATTCAACATTCCCAAATATTGACTGCTTCTCAACATTATTATTTAACGTTGAACCTACTTGAACTATTGGTCCAATATTTTGAAAATTAAATTCATTGGCATAAAGTAAGCCTGAATCTTCCATACCAGTATTAACAGAAACACCTAGTCTATATTCTGTTCGTTGATATGTAGCACCAACCAATGCATTTACAGTAAAATCACCTATTGAATTATTATAATTCAAAATTCCATCCATATAGGTTTTCGAATCGGTAAAGTCTTGGTAAGCCCAACGTCCATTCCTTGCAACAGTAGTTGTATTTCCTCCCGCCATGCGCTGTTCATCATATGTTTTTTTAGCAAAATCATAATTCATTCTCATTTGAAATGAAAAATGATCATCAATAGTCCATGCCACAGATAAATTGGCAATGACTCTTTTAAAATCATCATCCTGACTTTCTTTATTTAATAACCAATATGGATTAGATTGATGATGGTCTTGAACAAACCAACCTCCTGAATCACTCAAACTCATTTCATCTAAATTTCTGTCAGGATTAAATATACCGTAATTATCCTTAAAGTCATTAAAGTTTCTATCCCTTGGGAACCAATATAAACCTGTTAAAGGGTTGTTATAATAACCTGCACGATTACGATTCTTTGTTTTCTCTTGAGAAAGTATAACATTCGATGTTATTTTAACTTTATCATTTAATACTTTGGTAGATTGCTTGAATGAAAAGTTATTCTTTTTATAGTCATTATTTGGAGAAACTCCCGTAGAAGTAGTATTCCCATAAGAAAAATAAGCCTGTGTTTTATCATTTCCACCACTTACAGACACCCCATTAATAAGGTCAAAACCGGTTTGAAACCAATCATCAACAAAATTATCAGCATAATCTCCACTTGTGTAAGACCAATTTTCTTTAGCTCCATTTACAGAACCATATCTATACTGAAGTTCTGGTGTATCAATGATACTTCTTACAGACGCAGAAGAAGTAACATTTACTTTAGTAGCACCTGCTTTTCCACTTTTCGTTGTAATAATTACAACTCCATTAGCTCCATCACTACCATATAATATAGCAGCATTGGCTCCTTTTAGAATACTCATACTTTCAATGTCATCTGGATTTAAAGCTGATAATCCATCACCTCCATCTACTCCATTCCAACCTGAAGGTTGACCACCTTTATTATTCGTCATTGGAACACCATCAATTACAAATAAAGGTTGACTGTCTCCACTTGCAGATTTTGCCCCTCTAATTTGAATCTTAGTAGATCCACCTGGTCCAGAACTACTCTGTCTCACCTCTACACCGGCTGCCTTACCAGATAGAGCATTAACGAAATTGACATCCTTAGTTTTCATCAAATCCTCACCTTTTACGGTTTGCTGTGCAAAGGTTAGTGTTTTTTCACTACGTTTAATACCCAAAGCCGTTACAACAACTTCATCTAACTGACTCGCGTCAACTTCTAAAGTTACATTGATTACTGATTTACCAGCAACACTTACGTCCTGACTTTTAAATCCAAGAAAATCCACAACTAATGTAGCGTCAGACGCTACATTGTCTAATGTGAAATTTCCATCAAAATCAGTTGTTACACCATTTGAGGTTCCTTTAACTAGAACACTCGCTCCTGGTAACGGACCACTTTCGTCCGAGATTATACCCGAAACTGTTTGCGCAAAAATGACACTACCCGTGAGCATAATTGCAACAAAAAACATTTTTTTAAGTAAATTGTTCTTCATACTTGTTAATTTAAATTAATTTTAGTTGAAGCGAATGTATAAAAAACTAATATATTCTTGACTCAAGATAATGAAATATTTGCATATATTTCGACATACATATAATTTCTATCGACGAACGACACCCTAAAAGCGATACCCTTCTGATAGATTTATTTTCCATTTCAACTAAAAATATTTACCTCATTTATCTTGAAATAAATAACGTTAAAACCCTCTTACAAATCAATCCCTGCCATTTTATTAAAAATTTAACTAAAAAAATAAAGGCTTTAGATTAATTAAAAAATGTAATTTCATATATTTGAGAATTCATTAACCTACTGATTAAGAAATTTGTTACAAAAAACTCTTGATTTTAAATAAAGAAATTTACTTGTGATTATCTCAACTTTATCCTGCTTAATCATCAACTAAGAAGAAAAAAAATTCAATGAAGAAATTATGTTCACTAGTAGTATTTATCGCTTCCGTATTCCTTTTTACAAACTGTAAAACAAACACTAAAACAGCAGTTTCTTCATCCAAATCTGAAAATTGGATACAACTATTCAACGGCGAAAATCTTGAAGGATGGACTCCAAAAATAAGAGGATATAAAGTTGGCGAGAACTACAACAACACTTTTAGAGTTGAAAATGGTATACTTAAAGTAAATTACGACGAATACAAAGGAAAATTTAACGAATCATACGGACACCTATTTTATAATAAAGAATTTTCTAATTATACATTTAAAATGGAATATAGATTTATAGGTGACCAAATAGCAGATGGTGCAGGATGGGCGACGCGAAACAGTGGCGTTATGGTTCATGGGCAAACTGCTGAAAGTATGGAATTGGATCAAGATTTTCCGATTTCTATTGAAGTGCAATTATTGGGAGGTTTAGGAAATGGAGATCGTCCAACAGGTAATCTCTGTACACCAGGTACACATGTTATTATGGATAATAAATTATTCAAAAATCATTGTATCAGTTCTAACTCGCAAACCTATGATGGCGACAATGGGTTACTGTTGAAATATTAGTAATGAATGATTCTATTATTAGTCATTATATAAATGGTGAAGAAGTATTAAGTTACACCAAACCTCAAATTGGAGGTGGAAATGTATCAATGGATAAAGAAAAATTCCAGTCTCTAGATGGAACACCTTTAAAAAAGGGAACTATTTCTCTTCAAAGCGAGAGTCATCCTGTAGAATTTAGAAATATCGAAATACTAGAATTATAATGTTAAAACAAAATTTAAAACTTACGTTAGTTTTATTAGTAAGTCTGCAATTAAGATTTGTACAAGCGCAAGATTTTTCGAATTACAAGCAAGAATTAAAAAATGAACCCGTGGTAATTGATTTGGTTGCAGTTCAAGGTGGGAAATTTATGATGGGAGCTGAGGCCACTGATTCCAATAGAAAAGATGATGAAAAACCATTACACGAAATAGAAGTAGGTGATTTTTGGATGGGTAAGTATGAAATTACTTGGGAGCAATATGACGCCTTTGTTTTTGGCGATTTTGATCCAGCACAATTTAAAGATACTGCTGAACTCAAAGAATTAGGGATCGATGCTGTTTCTGGTGCAACACCGCCTTATGTTGATATGAGTTTTGGAATGGGTAAAGAAACCTCACCTGCGGTGAATATGACACAACATGCAGCACTTGTTTACTGCAAATGGTTGACTTCAAAAACAGGAATTTTTTTCAGACTTCCAACGGAAGCTGAATGGGAATATGTTTGTAAAAAAGGAAAGACTGACAAAAGTAATTATCTAAAAGAAGTGGCTTGGTTTGATGAAAATTCTAATGAAAAATACCAAAAAACAGGAACTAAAAAAGCAAATAGTTTAGGTATTCATGATTTATTGGGGAACGTTTCAGAATGGGTAATGGATCAATATAGCACAACATACTACAAAGAATCTCCTAAGATAAATCCTTGGAATACCCCTATAGAATTGTACCCTAGAGTTGTAAGAGGTGGGTCTTGGAAAAGTACGGTAGACAAATTATGTTGTTCTGCTAGAGAAGGTTCAATTTCTAAATGGAAAAGAAGAGATCCTCAAATTCCTAAAAGTAACTATTGGCATACAAATGCCCCATTTATAGGCTTTAGAGTTGTTCGACCTAAAGTACAACCAAATAGAGAAGAAATAGCAACATATTGGCTGGAAGCCATTGAAGATTACGGACTTAATTAATACTTTAACCATGGAACAAAAAAAGAATAATTTATCGCGACGCAATTTTGTGAAAGGATCGTCATTATTAACTGGGGGGCTCTTATTAACCCCTTCAATATTAGGTGCTGCACCACTAGCACACCAAGCAAAACGATTAAAAATTGCTGTTGTTGGTTGTGGAGGACGTGGAACGGGAGCTGTATCTCAAGCATTAAAGGCAGATGAGAATGTTGAACTTGTAGCAATGGCAGATGCCTTTGAAGACAGGTTAGAAAAAGCATATGACAGCCTAACAAAAATGTTTGGAGCAGATAGAGTTAAAGTAGACGCTTCGAAAAAATTTGTTGGTTTTGGTTCTTACAAAAAAGCCATTGATGAAGCGGATGTTGTAATTTTAACAACACCTCCAGGGTTTAGGCCTCAACATTTTGAATATGCCGTATCGCAAGACAAGCATATTTTTATGGAGAAACCTGTTGCTACGGATGTTGCTGGAATAAAAAAAGTGTTAGCGGCGGCGAAAGTTGCCAAAGCAAAAAAATTAAACGTAGTTGTTGGACTACAACGTCACTACCAACCAAGTTATGAAGCTGCTTTGAGTAGAATTCAAAAAGGAGAGATTGGACAAATTGTATCCGGTCAAGTATATTGGAATGGTTCTGGTGTATGGGTGAGACCTAGAGAAGCATCACAAACCGAAATAGAATATCAAATGAGAAATTGGTATTATTTCAATTGGTTATGTGGAGATCATATCTTAGAACAGCACATTCACAATATTGATGTTGCAAACTGGTTTATTGGAGATTACCCGATAAAAGCGCAAGGTATGGGCGGTAGAGAAGTGAGAAATGGTAAAGATCATGGACAAATTTTTGATCATCATTTTGTTGAGTTTACGTATGCGAGTGGTGCTGTAATTAGCAGTCAATGTAGACATCAAAAAGGATGTATGAACCGTGTATCTGAAACTTTCCAAGGAACATTGGGTACAGTAGATACAAGTGGTGGAAATGCTGTTTTAAAATCATACGCTGGAAATGAAATCTATAAGCATGATGACGAAAATGATTTAAACCCGTATCAAATTGAACACAATCGTTTATTCAAATCTATAAGAAATGGAGAGGTTATAAACAATACTGAATATGGTGCAAAAAGTACGATGACCGCTATATTAGGTAGAATGGCAACGTATTCTGGAAAAGTAATTACTTGGGACGAAGCCATGGCTTCTGACCTTAAATTAGTTCCAGATGAAGACACATTAACTTGGAATTCTGTACCACCTGCGATTAGAGATGCAGCTGGAAATTACCCTATTCCAATTCCAGGTGTAACTCAATTTTAATAAAGAAGTCCGTATAATTAAACTACTATAAAATGAAAAGAAGATCTTTTATAAAAAAAGGAACGGTAGCGGCTTCATTGTTAGGGCTTGGTGCTCAAGGCTTACATGCTATGAACACACCGTCTAACATTGTCTTAGGTGCTCCTCATAACTTTAATTTAAAATATGCCCCGCATTTTGGCATGTTTAAAAATCACGCCGGAGATGATTTGATAGACCAAATTAACTTTATGGCAGATCAAGGCTTTACCGCTTTTGAAGATAATGGCATGATGAAACGAACTATTGCCACGCAGACTAAAATAGGTGAGACTTTGGCTAAACGAAACATGACGATGGGTGTTTTTGTTTTAGACAAAGGAGGTAATATGGCGAATACGCTTGCAGCCGGTAAAAAAGAATATATTGATATCTTTTTAGATGGTTGCCGGAGATCTATTGAAGTTGCCAAACGTGTAAATGCTAAATGGATGACTGTAGTACCTGGAGGATATGACAGAAGATTACCTATTGGAGTTCAAGACGGACATGTTATTGAAGCTTTAAGAAGAGGCGCTGAGATATTAGAACCGCATGGATTAACAATGGTATTAGAACCATTATCAGATTCACCAGACTTGTATCTTCAAAGATCAGATCAAACGTATATGCTTTGTAAGGCTGTGAATAGTCCTTCATGTAAGATCTTATTTGATATCTATCACCTACAAAAAACAGAAGGTCATATTATTCATAATATCGATCTTACTTGGGATGAAATTGCTTACTTCCAAATTGGAGATAATCCTGGCAGAAAAGAACCAACTACAGGTGAGATAAATTATAACAACATTTTCAAATACATCCATAAAAGAGGATTTAATGGAGTTATGGGAATGGAGCATGGAAATTCAGGTAAAGGAAAAGAGGGCGAAATAGCCGTAATCGAAGCCTACAAAAAATCTGATATTTTTTAATATCCATTTTTATTCATATTAAAAGGGTATCTAAATCACTAATTTAGATACCCTTTTTTAGTTTCAAAAAGTTGTACTCCTTCCCTACATATACCCTACTCATAAACCAAAAGTTCCTTCAGATATCTTAATACAATCCTTCCTATACTTTTAACGCTCAACTATTTAGTTAAACTATTCATTTTAACTTCTTTTATTTTTCTTATATTTATAGAAAAAAATATGCTCGTTAAAGTTTTTGGTAGCGCCGTCTTTGGCGTTGAAGCCACTACAATCACTATTGAAGTTAATATTGACAAAGGAATTGGATACCATTTAGTTGGACTTCCAGATAATGCCATAAAGGAAAGTTCGTACAGAATTTCTGCCGCCCTGAACAATAATGGCTATAAACTTCCCGGAAAAAAGATTACCATTAATATGGCCCCCGCAGACCTACGAAAGGAAGGAAGTGCATACGACCTAACTGTGGCCATGGGTATATTAGCAGCATCAGATCAAATTAAGGCGAAAAATATTAATGAATATCTCATTATGGGTGAACTATCCTTAGATGGGAGTTTACAGCCTATAAAAGGAGCCTTGCCAATTGCTATAAAAGCAAAAAAAGAAGGATTTAAAGGGTTCTTCTTACCAAAACAAAATGCCAAAGAAGCAGCCATCGTAAATGATCTTGACGTTTACCCTATAGAAAATATCAAAGAAGTTATTGACTATTTTGAAGGAACCTCTTCAATTGCAGCGCTCGTCATAGATACCCGAAAAGAATTTTATGAAACGCTAGAAAATCCTGAACATGACTTTGCCGATGTAAAAGGACAGGAGTCGATTAAACGATGCATGGAAATAGCCGCTGCTGGCGGTCATAACATTATTTTAATAGGGCCTCCTGGAAGTGGAAAAACCATGCTGGCCAAAAGGCTTCCATCCATATTACCCCCTATGACTTTGAATGAAGCGTTGGAAACGACCAAAATTCATTCTGTCGTAGGTAGAATAAATGAAAATATCGGATTAATGAATCATAGACCTTTTAGAAGTCCGCATCACACAATTTCTGATGTTGCACTTGTGGGCGGCGGTTCTTATCCGCAACCCGGTGAAATATCACTTTCTCACAATGGTGTGTTATTTTTGGATGAACTTCCAGAATTTAAACGCTCTGCATTAGAGGTTATGAGACAGCCTTTAGAAGATAGAGAAGTTACGATATCCAGAGCGCGCTTTACGGTAACGTATCCAAGTAGTTTTATGTTAGTAGCCAGCATGAATCCATCTCCTAGCGGTTACTTTAACGATGGTTCTAATAATTTTAATTCTTCTGCCTCCGAAATGCAAAGATATATGGGTAAAATTTCTGGGCCGTTACTTGATAGAATTGATATCCATATGGAAGTTCAACCTGTACCTTTCGATAAATTAACAGATGAAAGACGCGGTGAGCCCAGCAATGAAATCAGAAAGCGTGTTACTTCCGCAAGAGAGATTCAAACGAATAGATTTACAGATATTGATAACGTTCATTACAATGCTCAAATGAACGTTAAGCAAATTCGTGAATTTTGTCAACTAAATATAGCTTCAAAATTACTTCTTAAAAATGCGATGGAACGTTTAAACTTATCCGCTCGGGCTTATGATCGTATTCTAAAGGTAAGCAGAACAATTGCCGATTTAGAAAATTCTAAAGATATTACTCAAAATCATATTGGGGAAGCAATTCAATATAGAAGTTTAGATAGAGAAGGCTGGATGGGGTAGTTTTTAATTAATATTCAATCTTCTCTATTTAGAATACCAGTAGTTAATTTTAGCCTATTCCTAAATAACATAACAAAATTAATATTTTTAATTATTTTTTTTAATAAAAAAATTATATATTTAACAATTACACCTCACTAATTATCATCATATTGATAAGATATTCTTAAAATACCAAAAAAAATGTACATTGGCAATGAAAAACAACAATAAGTAAGACTTAAATGCAGTCAAAAACAAAAGTAATTCTCAAACTAAACTTTTACTAAATGATAAAAACTTTTTTGATGAAGTTTTTAATTCATTGTATACGCCTTTAGTATTTTTTGCAAATGGAATCCTTAAAAATGATCAAATTATTTCTGTGAGTTTAGAATAGATTAACATAGATAGGCTTTTAGATTAATAAATTGATATTCAAAACCTTAATTTACTGAAAATCTATCTTTTATCCAAAAAATGGAGCCTAAATATTAATCGAACTCAGGTTGCTAATACTCCAATGGTCTCTAAATGGCATAAAAGATTGATTCAAACTTCTACCTCTACATATGGTGGACTATTAACTATTTCTGTAAATGACAGTGCAAATTATGTAGATGTTTTGCTATCTTATTCAGAAGTTTGCTTTATGATGTCTGAATTTATTCTTAAAGGTTATACTGGAGATGCAGAAAATTGGTATACAAAAACAGTTGAATCTTCTTTAACTACCTATGACATGATTGGTGATAAACAGAATTTAGATATGGCAGTTGCTGGAAAATGGCATCCATCTTTGCCAGTAAGTACTGCTGAGGTTACTCATTATTTAGCAACACCAGAAGTAGCCTTTAATGGAACTGATGATCTTGAAAAAGTTTATGTACAATCTTTCTTAAACTTCTTTAGATTACCTTCTCAAGGTTGGCTCTTATCAATGTATACAGGATATCCAAAATATAATTCATCGGTATTCTCAAGATTTCCAAAATATAATAATGAAATTATTTTTCTAAGAAGAATTCCAACACCAGAACCTGGCGATTTGAATAGAGAAAATTGGGATGCTTCACGTCAATCATAAGGTTTTACGGCACTTGACGAGAACCCAGAAACATTAAACTCACAACGTTTGTGGTGGGATAAAAGCAACCCTACTATCGGTAGTGGTGGAAATTAATTGTTTATAGTTAGTTAATTAGTATTAGTTAGAAAGGCCGATCATTTATTTGATTGGCCTTTTTTTTATTTCATTTTAGGAAATTACATTTGCTTTTATGACCATAATTGTTTATATTTAAACGAACTCATAGCAACGTATTTTCCACTATTAAAACCTTAACTTATGTTACATTTTAGAACTGAAATTAGAAACACCCCACAAGAACAGACCATCAAAGTTTATGTGAACGATTTTTCTCTCGATGACGGTATTAAAAGTATGCTAGAGAGAATTGAAACTGTCAAACTCGTTGAAATTCAACCGAGTCTAAGTAGAAATAGAGTTGAAAAGAATCTTACTATATTTAGTGCAGAAGGTGCTGACATTAACGAATTAAAAACAAGCATTGATATCTTATTAAACAGTTATTTTTCCGTGAATTAAAATGAATAAGTATGTCAAACCAATAGCCCTATAAAAATTCTTCCTGCTTCCTTAAAAAAGACAAATACTCTTTAAATTATATGCTGTCTATTAATGAGAAGTGTGATAATGCTCTTTAATTAAGTCTCTTCCAAAATCTCCATCAAAATCTCTCCAAACAGTATGAATATGATTCGCATCATTTTGCACGTTGTCAAATTCAATTAAAAAGGTCTTTCCTTGAACTCTGTAATAATGCCCCTTTGTCAATTCCGTGGCTCCCGCCCAAGCAAAATAAATCTCCTCCAGTTCTTCCTTTTTAAGTTGTTTCATTCTTTTAGCTGCTTGATCCTCTGGCATGTTGGATAAATAGGTGTCAATAAGCAATAATAAGGTTTTTTGAAGTGACTTCGACAAAGCCTTTAATTGTATCCCTGCCGGTTCTAACGGATCAACTTTAGGTTTGTTAGACGTTACTATATCGGCAATCACTTCATGTTGAATAATGGCAATTTCTTTTTGTCCTGCTGTCATCTCTTGAATCAACTGAAGTCCTAAATCTTCCTCCATAGCCAAGGTACGCTCTCCTTTTCTAGATCCACTTGGAATTATGGCAGGACTCGCCCCATAAAACCTCGGGGCCATAGAAACTTTCCCCCTAACATTTGTAAAATTTAACGAAATGTGATGGCCTTCAAAAGTCCATGCCCAAACGTCATCTTTACCAGGGTCTCCATAAAAATTTACATTATAGTTTTCTGGATCTCGCATATAGACATTACTCTTTATTTCAATTAAAACATTCTCAAGGTCAATTATTTTCAATACTTTATTATAACCAACTTGGCTTAAATTTTCTTGTAGTAGTTCAAATAATAAGTTTCTTTGTGCAGCTGTTAAATCCCTTAATTCTACCCCTTGTCTTGGCCATAAGACACTTGGCAAAAAGTGCCAGTTCTCTTTAGACTCATGATCAAAAGGTTTTATCATCTTTTCTTTTTGCGCAGTATTAAGCGACTCTACAAACACCGTTGCGGAATCTTTTTTATTCACTTGAACAGCTAACAAAAGGACCAGAGAGATAAGTCCTGCTCCAAAAATAAACTTTTTTATGTTTTTATATTTTAATCTATTCATTCGTGTTTTTTTATTCGAAAACTGGTTTGTACTAGACTCCAGCTCTTTCAATTACTTGCAAGGTCTTTTCCAAACCTGTCTTTGCAACTAGCAAAGGATCTTGTCCATGATACGTAGGATTATACAATTCTAATGAAATACATCGTTTAAATCCACTTTCTTTTAAATCTCTCAATATCTGTTCTAATGGTAAAATTCCATCTCCCGGATACACGCGATGCTTATCTTGCATATCTTCTATTTTCATATTTTTTGGAGCATCATTAAACTGAAAAATGGCAAATAATTCTCCATTTAACTGTCTCAACCCTTCAAATCCGCCTTCGCTAATATACATATGAAATACATCTGGAATCACTTTTACATTTGGATGATCTGCATCTAATGCAACAGCGATCGCTTGCCCCAATGTTTTTAATGGAAACATTTCAACAAACACAAGTGCAGGAATAATATTATATTCTTTTAAGCCTATCTCTAAAATGCGGCGATAACAAGAAGCTACAAACTTCACATCGTAATTTTCTCCTACTTTATTCGGAATTGCCTGCGCAAATTCACATCCAATTTCAGATGCCATTCGCAATCTATTTCTTGTTTCGGGGAGTGATTTTTGGAAAGCCTCTTCGTCTTCTGGAAGACATCCCCATAACCCAATCATACTTGGAACAAACAAACCGTTATCCCTAATTTTTTTTCCTAAAGCCTTTAAATTTCCACCGTTATCTTCAAACTCCTTTAATTCACGATCCCAAGGTTCAATGGCATCAAACCCTGCTGCTATCGCAATATCAACCTTTTTTTCTATATCCCCAGCGGTTCTTATTGTTGCTGTATCCAAACAAATTGCCCAAGGGCTTCTACCCTGCTGATATCTTTTTTCTTTTTTATTACTTGCAACTGCTAATTGAGAACTTCCAAATAATAGTGCTCCTATACTCAAACATGTCGTGTTTGATAAAAAATTTCTCCTTTTCACAATTCAATCTATAAATTATTAATTAAATACATTTAGAACCCTTTTTATATATCCTTCCTATTTAAGAGCTTCTTTACAATAGTCAACACTCGTTTTAACCTCATCAACCGCCGTTTTCCCTTCTCTTACTGCATACTCCATCTCCACAGTGGCTGGAAACTTATACTTATTGTCTTTCATTAAATTTAAAACGGCTACAATAGGAGTATCTCCTTTACCCCATAATTTGTTTTCTTTTCCATTTGCTGGGTTATGACGATCTTTTATATGCATGCTTAAAATACGTTCATGATTTTTCTTAATAAATTCAATTGCATCTGTATTTCCAGCGGCTATATAATGACCTAAATCAATATTTATCCCGTTGTATTTCGATTGTTCTAATGCAGTATCCCACCAAGTCGGCGTCTGTTGTGTATGTCCGTGATAACCAATGTACATCTGATACTTCTCACCCATATCTCCTAGCCTTTGCGTATGAGCAGGATCCGATGGTAATTCAACCGTAACATGACTTGCACCTAAAGTCTTTGCAGCACGCATGGCCCAACCTATTTCCTCGTCTGTATGATGATCTCTTAGAGCATCAGGTTTGAAAGCATAAATAGTAACCCCGGCATCATTATACATCTTTCTAAGTTCCTTGAATTTATCCATCGACACGGTAGCGCGCCATTCAGCCACTTGATTGGCGTATTCTTTAATATCTTTTTCTATTACATCCAATTTAATCGTACCTTCCTCACTTAATGTTCCTTTCTGCTTTTGACTTCTTAAATCTCTGTATCCAGTATAGTCAACTTTACTTTCAGGTTTTCCGGCAAAAGACTCTGCAGGATCACCCATAAGTTCTATGGCACTTATGCCACTTTCTACTATATAGTTTAAAGTAGCCTCTGCACTTTGATCTGGCATACTTCTATACGAATAGGTAATTACTCCTATTTCAACATCGCTTTTGACTTTTGCTTCATTTGTTGATTTCACATCGCTTTTACAACCAATAAAAATTGAACTTGACATAACAACTACCAAAAGTCTCCAAAAATTTCTCGAAAATATTAATCTCATATGTAATTTAATTAGGTGTTTAATTTATAGAAATTGTTCTATTCTATTTGTCTGCATAAAAAATAGAATTTTGTATATCATTTTATCTTATTTGTAAATATACTCCGTATTTCTGAAAATAAATACCTTGAGTGATTTAAGTTTATAACACTCAGATAACATACGATGTAATCACTCCTTTTTCTCTTTCAAATCTTGGAATTATAGCGTGTGAATTTAAAATTAAACAAAACTCCAAATCATCTTCTTGATTCAACCTTTTCAATCTATCTGCTCCCTTCGAATTTAGAATTCTTATTTTCATTTTATCAATATCTATTTCCTTGTTTTCTAGTAACGCCTTAATATACTGAGCACACTCGTCATCTTCGACTGCCGGTTCAATCGCTTCATTGCCGATCGCCAACAACGTAACCGTTGCAAAATTTCTACTTTTCAATTGATCAACAATAAATTTCGCATTTGCAAAACTCCCAATCCATATTTCTTCAGCATTCTTTGAAGAAACAATCCCTTGTGAACCAGCAGATGTAGTTAAAATAACTTCCTTATTTCTTAAGTTCATATTCGACGTTTCCATCGGTGAATTTCCAAAATCAAATCCTTTCTGAATCAATCCACCTCGCTCTCCAAAAAGTAACGCTTTTGGATTTTCCTTTTTAAGTCTATATGCCTCTTTCAATTCACCAACGGGTAATACGTACTTCGCTCCACTTTCTAAACAAGTAATTATAGTGTTACTCGCTCTAAAAACATCTATTACAATCGTCAATCCTTTTGCCCGCCTGGCCCCCTCAATACATCTATTAATTAATACTTCCATTTTTAGATTACTTATGCGAATAAAGTTTTGAAATAACTCTAAAAAACAAGTTTAATTAGTTGAAAACAACGCTTTTAAACTTGTTTAAGTTATTGTTTTTAAGTATCTTAATGCTAAATTTTAACAATATTATTTTGAATATAAATAGCAATAACAAGGATTCCAAGTTAGTAAAAATATATGATCATGTCTGTAACAAAATTAAAGAAGACCGACAATACGAATGTGAATGTTTTAGTAAAAATAATGATCCAAAACTTACAGATCAAGAAATTATAACTATTTATAATGAATTATCCAGGAATTATCCAGGAATTATTAAAATGAATAAAATTCATCAATTCGAAAGTGAATATTTATTAAGTTGGTTTCCAGATTTAGGAAGTTATCAAACTTTTAACCAAAGAATTAATAAACTTTCTAATGTTATAAATACTTCTGTGGGTATGCTTTTAAACGAATTTACTACGAAGGAATGTTGAATAAAATCTAGTGTACTAGATTCAGTACCTATTGTTCCTTGTTCAGGAAAACGTTCAGGTAAAGTTGCGTCCGAAATTACAGACAAAGGGTATTGCGCTACAAAGAGCATGTATTATTACGGATTGAAACTTCATGCTTTAGGGTTTTGTAATCCAACTAAATTAACACATCCAGCGCAAATTATATTTACACCTGTTTCGGTAAATGACCTTACAGTATTTAAAGAATTTTTATCCGAAAAAGAAAATCGAACATTTTTTGGAGATAAAATATATAACGCTAAAAGTTTTTTATGAATATAAAAGATACATTTAATTCAGAAATATTAACACTTGTAAAGGCTGTTAAAGGAATGCCTGATGTTTTAAGAAAATTTGATAGAACCGCAAACGATTTATATTCAAGAGGAGTCTCTAAAGTTAGACAATCCATTGAAGCATTGTTTAGTTGACTTATTGAAAAATATGATAGACAAAAAGTCAGTAAAGTAAGGTCTCTAAAAGGTCTAAATTTACATGTTTATGGACGACTAGCTGCCGTTATTATAATGCTAATATTTAACTCTTGATTCGCATTACACCTTAATATATATCTTTTTCTTATAAAGCCACCAACCAGCAGCCCAACATAAAAGCATAAACACTAGGGCAAAAGCAAATGACCCATTATAAGGCCCAATCCAACTAAACCCATGCACATACACAAAATTATATAAAGACTGCTCCTCATTTACTCTAATAAAATTCATTCCAATGGCTAGATATTCGGATAATAAGTAAATGAATAGGGAATTCATTCCAAAAACTTCAAAGAATTTGTAATTCACTGGTTTTTTAACCATATCAATATTATAAATCAATATGGACAATAACAATATATCTAGACCTATAGTAAGTATTACAAACGAACTCGTCCACAATTTTTTATTGATAGGAAAACTTAAATCCCAAACGTAGGCGAGAACCAATAGACCAGAAGCTACCAACATCATTTTACTCAATTTTTCATAATTGATATCTCCCTTAATAAGGTAAACACCCACAAGGTATCCTCCAATCACATTGACTATAGACGGCAACGTACTTAACAAACCTTCTGGATCAAACGGGATACCATCTCCTCCATATAAATGATTGTCCCCCAGCACAAATCTATCCACAACTCTGGCAAAATTACCCTCTAAGGTGTAATCTCCAAATCCGTACATTAAGAACCAATAGCCCACTAACAAAATTATTGATCCGATTATCAATTGGCGTTTCGATAAAAAATAAATCATCAAGGCTCCAAAAAAATAACACAAGGCTATTCTTTGCAATACCCCTAAAATTCTTGTTTCGCTAAATGGTGCAATGATCAACTCTCCAGCCTCTGTCCATGTCATAAACGGAATCCAATACATGGTATATCCCAAAAAGAAAATCACAACTGCTCGCTTACTAATTTTTCCAAAAACATCCGATAATGACATATCGCCCCATCTCGATTTCACAAAAGCGAATGCATTTCCAACGGCAAACAAGAACGAAGGAAACACCAAATCTGTAGGTGTAAAACCATGCCAATTTGTATGTAATAAGGGGGCGTAGGTAAGACTCCAATCTCCTGTAGTGTTTACAATAATCATCAAACAAATAGTGAGTCCTCGAAAGACATCTAAGGCTTTAAATCGTTTCATTTTATAAAAGTATAAAGTTTATATACAGTCAAATCTATCGAATTAGACTGGGGTCTTAGTTCATTAGATCTTATTCTTTCTCTATCTTACTATTCAATAGGGAAAGAATTTTATTGAAAATTTCAATATTTTGATAAATTCCTGAAAATTCATTTGCTCCTGCACCATAAGCCATCACTGGCACGGCTATACCTGTATGATCATGACTATGAAACATTCCTTGCACCATACCATTTATTTTATTTCCTTGAGGCAAAGACATTCCGCCGGTTTCATGATCGGCTGTAACAATTACAAGTGTATGACCCTCTTTCTCTGCAAATTTTATAACCTCACCTACAGCCTTATCAAAGGCAAGTAATTCCTCTATCACTTGTTCCGTACTATTATTATGACCTCCAGAGTCAATCTTAGCACTTTCCACCATCAAAAAGAAACCATTATCATTATTTTGATTCAAATACTTGATTGCTGTGGTCGCCATTTTTTTCATCATTAGTGGATTCCCACCTTCTCCATTTGCATCCGTATTTGAAACTAACACAACTGGCTTAACCCCTTCTTGAGGTCGCAAATTCTCAAAGGAATCTATAACCGGACTATATCCGTTTTTACGAATAGCCTGAATACCATTATCAAAAAGTGCTTCTAATTTTTCCTTCCCATTTCCTATAAATAGATCTACATTGCTATGAATAAAATCATTTACAATACCTTCAGACATATCACGATCTGCTTGATGCCCATAAAAGGCAGATGGTGTTGCACCTACTAGATTATCTGTTGTAACAATTCCTGCTTTCATTCCTTTCTCACTCGATAAATCTACCAAAGATTTTAAAGGATTACCCGAAGCGTCTAATCCTATATATCTGTTTTTAGTTATACTTCCAGTTGCCATAGCAGTTCCTCCAGCAGCAGAATCCGTTGTGAAATCGTCCGCTGCTTGCGTCATTGAGAAACCATAATTAGAAAATTTACTCATATAGAGCTCTCCTTTATTCGCTAATAATCCAGCACTTAATTGCGCCAACCCCATTCCATCACCAATCATAAGAATTACGTTCTTAACCTTTCCAAAAGTAGCATTTTCTGAAAAATCGACAGTATGTCCGTTCGGCGAAAAATACCTAGATGTTTGTGCATTCTCAAAATAGGCACTTACTGCCTTAGTATTATCTGTATTTACAAAGTCAACTCCCAATTGATGGAATACCTCCCAAGAAGATTTACTATCTGGAGTTGCCCAAAATCGAATCGGTTTTTTGAGAGTATGAACTTTTGAAATTACATGAATTAAGGTATCCATATCCTTATCGATCAATCTACCTTTACCGTTCCAGCGACTATACTTTCGAAAATTGTCACTAATCAATCCGATTTTTTCAAGTTCCTTTTCTGTATATACTTCATAAGGTCTTCCATCAAATAATATAAATTTAGAATAATTTTTATATGCTTTCGGTTCTGGTCTATTTCCAGTAATAATAAAATTCACCAAAGACGGTTTTATAACTCCTCCAAATATTTGAGGGTATTTTGCACATACCTCTTCCAATTTTTTTAAACAACCTATGCTGTCATCTGACTTGATATCAAACAAATATTGCAACGGATTTTCATTTGACAACTCCCCCCTACCCAATAAAGATACTAGCGGTTTTACATATAATTCTTCAAATGTATTAACCTTCTTTATTTTATCAAAATCATGCGCCACGTAAAGTTCATCTTTATGAATAAAGACATCAATCTCAATAGAAGAAGCCCCATTTATATAAGCCTCATAAAAAGGTACGTATTTAAGGTAATCATTGTGAGAGTGTATTTGAGGTTTCTTAAAAGTCTCCTGACCAAAAACCGTAAAAAAACACAAAATAAATAGCGTTGATAAACTAATTTTATTGAACATATTTTTTTTGCTAAAGGAAAAATAAATTTTTGTTTAATCAAAGCTTTATTCACGAATACGTAGTGCAACCGTTTGCATAAATTCGTTTCATCAAAAAATTATTATCAACTAGATCCTATTTTTTCTCATCTGTATTGATAAAATTGAGCGAAAATGTTAATTTTATGCTTAATATTGATGTGATAACTACTTACTAATGATGAAAAAAAGCAGAACTACGCTTAAGGATATTGCAAATCAGTTAAATATCTCTATTTCTACGGTTTCCAGATCCTTAAACGATCACCCCAATATCAATCCAGAGACAAAGAAAAAGGTAAAGGATTTAGCTAAAAAATTAGACTACCATCCAAATCTATTTGCATTTACTCCGTCAAACCAAAGTGGACTGTTTAGTATAAAACTCTAGTATATAGTTTTTATTAATTTTAACCTTTTAAATTTAATAAAAATGGAAGAAAAAACAAGTGCAATAAAGTTCATAAAAGAACTAAAAAGGAAAACCCGAAAGCGTTACAACTCTGAGGAGAAAATAGCAGTTGTATTGGCTGGAATTAAAAATGAAGAGTCTATCGCTCAGATTTGCAGGAATCACGGGATAACACCTGCAACATACTACAAGTGGAGTAAGGACTTTATGGAAGCTGGAAAACATAGATTGCAAGGAGATACTTTGAGAGAGGCAAATACTTCAGAGGTGAAAGCCCTCAAAAGAGAAAATGAAGAGCTTACCCATATGTTTAAGGAGGTAAGTTTAGAACTTAGGGTTCTGAAAAAAAACAATACTTCAGAAAAATAGGGATGAAGTATAGAAGATACAAACAAGAAGAAAAGATGGAGATTATTAAAATAGTAGAAGGTTCAGAACTGGGAGTAAAACCTACTCTTAAGGAATTGAACATTCACTCCAGCACATTCTATAAATGGTATGGTAGATACGAGAAGTATGGTTTTGATGGACTTGCTCCTAAAGAGAGAAAAAGAAGTAAGTTCTGGAATAAAATACCCGATAAACTAATTGATAAAACGGTTAAAGTTGCATTAGAAAGACCTGAATTATCTCCAAGAGAGCTAGCGGCACACATCACAGATGAGAGAGGATATTTCATTTCTGAGTCTTCTGTCTACAGAATACTAAAAACAAGAGGATTGATAACCACTCCAGCTCATATTGTAATGGCGGCAGCAAAGAAGTTTAAAGACCAACCCTCACGAGTACATCAACAATGGCAGACTGACTTTACCTACTTTAAAATCAAAAATTATGGCGGGTATTATTTATCCACTATTATGGATGATTACTCCAGGTATATTGTGAGCTGGGAACTCTGTGAAAGAATGAAAACTGAGGACGTAAAAAGAAGTATTGATACTGCAATTTATAATGCAAATCTGGAAGAAAAAGAACTTCCAAGATTACTATCTGATAACGGAAGTTGTTATATCTCTAATGAGCTAAAATCCTATTTGTCAGATATAGGAATGGGACACGTTAGAGGCAAACCTAATCATCCTCAAACCCAAGGAAAGATAGAGAGATATCACAGATCTATGAAGAATATTGTAAAACTACATCATTATTACAGTCCGTCAGAGTTAGAAAATGCAATAAACGACTGGGTAGAGTATTACAATAATGAAAGATATCATGAATCTTTGAGCAATGTAACTCCATCGGATGTCTATTTTGGTAGGGAAGAAAAAATCCTTCAAAAAAGGAAGCAAACCAAGCTAAGAACTATACAAAAAAGAAGACAAGAATATTTAAAACAAAAGCTGATATCAGCATAATTATGAAATATAAAAACTATTTACTAAATTTATACAAAATTATTCCACTTTGGTATGAAGACGTACAATGTTCGGTAGCATGTCCTAAAAATAATAGTTCAATTCTACGAGGTTTATCATCCGGAATAGTTTTAGATGAA
Organism: Urechidicola croceus; assembly: GCA_905181865.1. Taxonomy (GTDB): domain Bacteria; phylum Bacteroidota; class Bacteroidia; order Flavobacteriales; family Flavobacteriaceae; genus Urechidicola; species Urechidicola croceus_A. Next base: position 6,993 of record CAJIZG010000004.1, on the reverse strand, counting down.
TTCGCACAGTTGGTTATAAAAAGTAATATTACTAATTCGTAAGAAAATTTTATTGAAATTAATAAGGAGTAAGAAAAGGCACAAACTATCCTACTAAAATTAACCCTAATACACCGGCGACTACTAAATAATAAATTGTTGGAGCAATGGTCTTTTTAAGAACCATTCCTTCCTTACCCAGAAAGCCAACCGTAGCTGAGGCCGCAACAATATTGTGAATTGCAATCATATTTCCTGCTGCGGCTCCCACCGCTTGAAGAGAAACTATAATGACGGTAGGCATCTCTAATTGTGTTGCAACGCCAAATTGAAATAATGTAAACATTAAATTACTCACCGTATTGCTCCCCGCAATGAAAGCGCCTAAAGCACCAATTGCCGGAGCGAACAACGGATATACTTTCCCCACACTTCCTGCAACCCATTCGGCCATTACAATAGGCATACTTGCCATATCGGAAGGATTGATGCCGGAGTTGATGTAAATACGTACCATTGGAATCGTAAAAATAAGCACAAATCCTGCACCTACAATCATTCTAGTACTTTCAGAAAAAGCGGACTTCACTTCTCTTAATTTCATTTTATGAAGAAAAATGGTACACAATCCTGCTAATAATAAAATAGTCCCCGGCAAATACAAAGGTGTACTCGATGCCGATATAGAAGTTCCCAAAATCTCATTCCAATTAATTTTAATCCCGGTCAACCACCCTTTAAATGGCAATTGTGTTAACCTAGAAAGCACTAATAAAAACGCCAAAATAAGGTATGGCAACCATGCCTTGAAGAGTGTTATCTTCTTCTTGTGCTGTTGAACTTCTAATTTAACCTTTAAGGTACCAAACCACTGTGAAGGCCAATTTTCTTCTTTATCAAAATCCCAAATAGTTTTTGGCATTAAGAATCCTTTTTTTGCAGCAAATACAACAATAGGTATTCCTACCAATGCTCCTAAGAGCGAAGGGAATTCAGGACCTAAAAAAACACCCGTTAATACATAAGGAATTACAAAACAAAGTCCCCCAAATAAGGTAAATGGCAGTACTTGTAAACCTTCTTTCCAAGATCTATTCTTTCCAAAGAAACGCGTCATCATTACAACCATCAACGTAGGAATTAAAACTCCTGCAATGGCATGTAGCATCACTGCTTGAGAAGTTACCATTTGAATATACTCTACAAAACTAATATTTGATGCAGCCAACTCTAAATTAAATTCTGAACTTTGAATACCTCCGCTCACTCCAACTAAAATGGGCGTTCCTACAGCTCCAAAAGTAACAGCTGTACTTTGAACCATCATCCCTAGCGTCACTGCCGCAAAAGCCGGGAATCCAAGCCCTACCAATAACGGAGCAACAATGGCCGCAGGAGTTCCAAATCCCGCCGCTCCTTCTAAGAACGAACCAAACAACCAGGCAATAATAACTACTTGTATTCTTCTATCTGGCGTTATACTTGTAAAACCTTCTCTTATGGCGGCAATACCTCTCGAATGTTTAAGTAAACTCAACATTACGATGGCTCCAAAAATAATATAGAGAATATCAAAAGTGATGAACGTTCCTTGAATTATAGACGCTAAAATATGCTTCAGTGAAATATCCCAACCCATAAAAGCAATGATCACCGCAACAATAAATGCAAAAGGCATGGCTCTTTTAGCAGGCATTCTAAATCCGACTAAAAGTATGGCTGCTAACAAAATAGGCATAAATGCCAAAAAAGCAAGAAGGGAAGTTGACATATAGAAAAGTATTAGTTAGTTATTAAATTGGCAGGAAGTTAGCAATTTAATTAGTTTGATTGAAGTTGTCCCGTGAAAAATTTTAATTTTCAGGATTTAACCACCTTTCTTATAAATTTATTCGTAAATAATATCACTTTTCTTAAACTAAGAATAAACTTTTTATTCCTGAAACGGTATACTATAGCACGATACGTAGTGAAATTAATAGGTGGATTTTCTTTAGAGCAAGTAAGGAACTCGTGTCAGTAAGTACGTCTCCATATTTTAGCAGTTACAGCCATTTTTTACTCGAAAATAATATGCCATTTCTAAAGCCTCCAATACCATAAAACCCCACATGATAAAATGACGATACGCATACTTTACGACCTGTCCTGAATAAAGGCTATATAATTTTAAACATTATGTGCAGAAATGACAGAGTGATGAGAAGTTACAGCGAACCTTTTCAATCATAGGCTTAAAGAACGGAACTAAATATTCAAAACATATACTTATGGAGCGAAACTCTTAATCAATGATGTATTAACGTTCTTGCTCATTCTCCTTTTTATTCAACTCAGTAAAAGTTAAATATTAATATACTTTCGGTGTGTAAGGTAAGATGATATCAAATTTTCTATCGAAAACCACTCATATTAAAATGTTTAGAAACTAACCGATATCAAATTCAGTAAAATCCTCTGAGCATCACAAAATCGAGTCATTTACTCATTATCAAAGAGAAATTAAAATATTCTTTTTTTTTCAACTCTTTCTTTATTAGTCACAATTTTTTTTAGATGTAAAAACAGGTTTACCGAAAGAGAATTGTTTCTAGCCTTCAGAGTTAACTCATTAAGCGAAAACGGAAACCATTATAAAACAATAAAAAGTAACTTTATCTATGATTAATAAAAAATATTATGAAAATAAAATTTAAATTACTCCGTATAATCTTCTTATTGATTTTAGTAACAAGTTGTGAGAAAGCGACGGACAAAGACATAGATAACGAATTAACCAATGATGTTCTTGAAAAACCTTATAACGATGTAACAACTCAAAAAAGACAACCAGCTGCTTCCGAAGTTATAAAGAATAATTCTAAAAAAAGTTTATGTTCATTATATGCCTTGGTTTTTAAATCTTGAGCAGGATGGTTTTTGGGGATAACATTGGACTATGACAAATAAAGATCCAAATGTGATGGATACTAATGGTAAAAGAGAAATTGCTTCTCATTATTATCCATTAATAGGGCCGTATTCTTCTAATGATAATGACTTACAAGAATATCATTTGTTATTACTGAAATTATCGGGAATTGATGGTGTTATCTTTGACCGGTATAGTAGTAGAGATATAAACGATTGTAGTACATTAAAAACCATTACAGAATCCTTCATTAAAGAGATTGAAGATGTAGGATTGGAATTTGCGATAATGTACGAAGATAAGACTGCACAATATGCGTAAACTAATGAAATCATTAAGTAATGACTTTGAAAAACAGCAATTAAAAGTGGGAAGAGATACTTTATTTAATATCCTTAGATAACATAAAATATTAACACTTAGAAAGAAATATAGTGCTCGAACAACGCACTCCTACCATCAGTTTTATAAGTATAACAACATTACAAAAGATTTAGAAATAAATAGATCTAATCAAGTGTGGGCATCCAATATCAACTATATCAGAACCCTTAAAGGATTTTGTTATCTCGCATTAATTACAGATATGCATCCCAGAAAAATTGTTGGTAATAGCCTTAAACTAAAAGGATGCGTAAGAGCGCTTAATGAGGCGATATATCAAGCTAAAGACATTAAAGGCATCATTCCGATAGAGGAATACAATATTGAAGCAATGCATACACACAAATATTAAAAAGAAAAAAGATAGGTATAAGTATGACTGAAGAAAATCATTCTTACGAAAACGCCATGGCAGAACGTGTGAACGGAATCTTAAAACATGAGTTTTATCTCGACCAAACCTTAATGAACCGGGGTCACGCTAAAAGAACTGCAAAAAATGTAATTAAATAAGGAGATAAGATTACACTTATCTCTAGACTTTAAAACACCGAATATAGTATATAAATTAATCGTATAAAATCAATTTTAATCTGTAGCCGTATTTCAGGACTAGACATTATAAGAAAAATAATTAACCAATAAAAAAAACACTTATTCTTTTTTTAGTAATCACTTATCTAGCACCTTAAAACTTAAAAGTACAAAATGATGGAGCTGCAGTTGCCGCTGTTGCTGGTGGTTTATTAGCTATAGGCGCTGGAATTGCTGCTGTAAAACAAATGGAAGAAAAAGCCGAACTTATTGCAACACAATGGATATTATCTAACAATCCAGAATTGACTAGTTTTTCTTTAAAAACACTTTCTTTCGATGGTAAAAAATTAAAGGATATGTCCGAAAATTCGGTAATTACATATAAAATCCATGAGTTTACTCCTATTGAAAATCCTGAGCTTGATGTAAGAAAGTAAGTTTTATTTGGATTTACAAGTCAAGGATGGATTAATGAATATAGGATTGATTTTAATAAAATTAAATGGTTCTTAGTTGATGACAACGAATGGATGAATATGATGATTTCATATGTAAAAGTTTCTTCAATTGAAAATGATGCTAATACTTTAAAGAATATTTTGAAAGAAGGGAAAGTTGTAAATAAAGGTGTTAAGGTTAAGAGTAAATTAGTTATACCATTTTATAAATTGACAGGTGATATGTATGTTGTCACAGATTATTCAGAAAAAATAAAATTAATTTATAATGAAAGGTCATTAGGTATATTTTTAAAAGGAACTAGTGATCTTGTACAAATAGGAAGAGGTAATATTGTTGAAATACATGATTTCTTTTTTGACGAGTAAAAACTACCTATAATACCATATAAAATTAATTGTTTGTAATCGCATACTTACGAAAATCCAGGGCAAACGCATTAAAAAACTTTTTATTTTCTAGGTTTTACTTTGAACTAATTCATTGTTAATCAGTCACTAATCTGTTGTTTTTTACAATTAAAAATTGTATATTATATTGATAATCAATACGTTATTAATTTTGAATACAACAAACAAATTAAAGACTATTTTTGGTCAAATACCTGACTTTAGACGTTCACACAAGCAACTTTATGATTTAGAAAGCATCCTTCTTATCGGTATTATTTCAGTGATTTGTGGGGCTGATTCTTGGAATGAAATGGAAAACTATGCTTGTTCAAAAGAAGATTTCTTGCGTTCATTCCTTGACTTACCAAATGGAATTCCATCCCACGACACATTTAATCGAGTATTTTCCAATATTGACAGTAATCATTTTGAGACTTGTTTTATAGAGTGGGTTAGCATTTTGGCTCAACTTAAACCCAAAGAAATCATCGCTATAGATGGTAAAACAATTAGAGGTGCCAAAGCCAGTGGTAAAAAATCTCCAGTTCATATGGTTAGTGCTTGGGCAAATGATAATAATATGGTTTTAGGTCAAGTAAAAGTCTCTGAAAAATCAAATGAAATTACAGCAATACCAAAGTTGTTAGAAGTTCTGTCGATAAAAGATACTATCGTGACCATTGATGCTATGGGATGTCAAACAGATATAGCAGAAAGAATAATCAAAAAGCAAGCTGATTATATTTTGGCAGTAAAAGGGAATCAAGAGCAGTTATATCAAGACATTGAAGATGAATTTAGATTTGGAAAACAGATACAAACTCATTTAAGTGAAGAACTAGACCATGGTAGAATTGAAACTAGGAGATGTAGTATCATAACCGATTTTAAATTTATTGCAGGTGGCAACAAATGGAAAAACTTAACAACAGTAATAAAAATAGAAAGTATTCGTGAGTTTAAAAACTCCAACAAACTTACGGAAAAGGCTACACGATACTATATATCCAGTTTAGATGCAAAACCAGAAGATTTTCAAAATGCCATCCGATCACATTGGGGAATCGAAAATAAACTCCATTGGACATTGGACGTTGCTTTCTGTGAAGATGCCTCTAGAAAAAGAATTGGAAATGCATCACAAAACTTCTCTATACTAAACAAAATAGCACTGAATCTATTAAAAAATGAAAAGTCAAGTAAAATTGGAGTTAAAAGCAGAAGGCTCAACGCCGGATGGGACAACCACTACCTTATTAAAGTACTTAACCTAATGAAAGTTTAATGCGTTTGCCCTGTTACGAAAATCCTAGCGAGTTTTCTAGTTGGTTTTTTTTTACTAAATTAGGTGCTTATAAACGCAACAAAGCTTAGACAAACACGTTAGACAAAATATATCAGACTTAATAGAATATGAATTTATTAAATAAACTTTACAAAATTTTTCTATCTGAGTATGCCAAAAGTCGGATTGAAAAAACAATACTCTATGTTGCGCTATTTGGCTTTTTCATCCACTTAATTTTAATTTACTTATCAAAATTCGGTATTTTAAATTTGTCTTTAGAATCGGAATTATTTAAAAATCCGATATCGGCAATTTACACCCCATTCTCATTTATACTTGTTTATGAAGTTTACTTATTAATCTATTACTTACCAAAGTCATTTACCAACTACATAACTAAACAGTATGAAATCATAACACTTATAATTATCCGAAAATTATTTAAAGATTTATCTGCTCTTGAACTGTCATCAGATTGGTTTGAAATAAAAGGAGATCTGCAGTTCACCTATGATATCTTGGCATCAGTTATTCTTTTCTATCTGATTTTTCAGTTTCAAAAACAAGGAATGCAAAAATCAACGCAACAAGAGGAAAATAAACTAAAAATTGAAAGATTTATAAGTAGAAAAAAAATAATTGCCGTTACTCTGGTTCCGATTTTTATTACAATGGCTTTAGTTACACTTTTGAATTGGATTTCTGATGTTTCTCTTGCTTCTAATGACCTGCCTAGTTTTGAAACAATTAATAATTTATTCTTTGATGAATTTTTTACCTTACTGATACTAGTGGATGTCGTTCTTCTGTTAATTTCCTTTTTTTACACCGATAAATTTCACAAAATAATTAGAAATTCTGGATTTGTAGTTTCAACGATTTTAATTCGTATGTCATTCGGAGTAAGTGGATTAATAAGTACAATTTTAATTGTAGTAGCCGTCCTGTTTGGATTAGCAATACTAATAATCCATAATAAATATGAAAAAAACACTTTGCCTAACAAAGAACTGTGGCTAAAAACAAGTAAAATCTGATTAATT
>CAJIZG010000003.1:880000-1159407 GCA_905181865.1 Urechidicola croceus | reverse complement strand
TGTAATTAACTTACGACTTCTTTTACTTTTATTTTTTTAACCCATATGAAAAGGATAATAAATAATACAATTAAAATAGCAGGGAAGATAGTCATAGTTGCTAAGGTAGCTTGTCCAGCCGCTAATTCCAGCTCATCACCTGTTAATCCACTTGCAGCTGCGGTTGCTTTATCTGAATCAATCCAACCTCCAATTATGGGTTGAAACATTGATGAAGAAAACATTCCAATAGCCCCAACGATTGACAGACCTAAAGCACCACTTTTCGGAATTTTATCTGCAATAAAACCAAGCATGTTTGGCCAGAAATAAGCAACTCCTAACGCAAAGAAGACTGCAGCAACATAAGCCATACCTCCTGTTTGAGTACTAAATAAAAACACACCTATAGTCGCCAAAACAGCGGATCCTAAAAGAACACCAGTTTGATCGAATTTTTTAACAACATCTCCACCAAAAAATCTAGCAACAGCCATTAATCCTGTTATAAGTGCTAAAATTAGCATAGGGTCTGCACCACTTTTAGAAAGTATAATACTAGTCCATTGTTGTGGGCCGAATTCTGAAATTGCAGTTAATGCCATGCAAACTATCATGAAAATAAATAATGGTGAAGCCATTGCTTTTAAATTATTTGAAAGCGACGCAGCTTCTTGAGTTTTTGCTTTTGGCCAAGATTTACCAAAGAATAAATAGGCATATATTAAAGTGGGAATTATAATTACCCAAATTTGAGTTTGCCAGCTCAATCCACCATCAGTCATAAATTTAGAGACTAAAGCTCCAATTACAATTCCTCCTGGAAACCACATATGAAAACGGTTCATCATTTTACTCATCATATTTCCTTCATATGCATCAGCAATCATTGGGTTACAAGCCGCTTCAGTACATCCATTTCCTAAACCAATTAATAAGGTAGAAATGAGTAATCCAACATAACTACCAGAATAAATTGTCATAATGATTCCAATCGCGTGCGCTAAAAACGCGAATTGCATAATTACTTTTCCTCCAACAGTGTTGTAGATTAATCCACCAATGACCATGGAAATAGGAAAACCTAAGAACCACATCATGTTGATATATCCCAATTGTTCTCCAGAAAGATTTAATTCTTCACCCAATTGTGGTAAAATACCAGCCCTTATACTAAAAGATAAAGCGGTTGTGATTAATGCAAAACAACTCGCATAAAATAGTTTTTTATTTGTAGCATTTGATTCGTTACTTGATGTTTTCATGTGTTTATTATTTATAGTTAGTTTTAATTATTTAATGTAATCGTATCAATTCAAAAAAGTCCAAGTTAATTATTTGAGTAATTTTTTCAAAGGAATTAACGATTGATTTTAGTTGAGTTTTGGTGAAAATTAAATTATAAAAAATCAATTCGAGCAAATCTAAAACTTAATGAAACTTCAAAACTCCTCTTTATTGATAAAAGGTGGTACTATTTTGTCTTAACTTAAGGGTTCGTTGGAATATTGTATGCAAAAGTATGTTACTTGAATTAAAATAAATCACTTACTAAGAAATGCTGGTCTTTATATTTAAGAGCAATTTCCTATACTCATGTGGACACATATTGGCAATTGTTTTGAATTGTTTGTTAAAATTGGAAAGTGTATTGAATCCACATTCATAACTAATCTGTGAAATATTAAAATTATCTTCAAGTAGCAGTTTTCGTGCATGCCCAATTCTGATATCATTAACAAATCGTGTAAATGTTTTATTAGCTCTAGGTTTAAAATACCTACAGAAAGAAGTTGTCGTCATATTAAGCATAGTAGCAATTTCTTCCAGAGATATTTTAGTTTTAAAATTGGTCATGACATATTCATACACAATTCTCATTTTTTCGGTATCATCACCTTTAAAAACATTTGTGTATCCAGGACTAGCAAGTAGATTGTATTCTATGCTGTTCGCCAATATGTCAATTATTTCTAGCAATTTCATAATTCGTCTAAAACCTTTTTGATCTGCAATATTTAAGATCAATTTACCTATTTGTTTGCGAGTTTCACCGTAAAATTCTAGGCCACGTATTGAGTTTGTTACCAGTTTATTGATGTTATAGAACTCTTCCTTGCTCAATAAAGATTTACTTAATAGGTTCTGGTCAAAATAAATAACTAAACCGCGCGTTGTGAGTTTGTTGTTTTTTTCAAAATAAGCTTCATCACTTCTCCATAAATGGGGCAAATTAGGTCCTGTAAAAACCAGGTCTCCTTTTTCAAATGTTTGGACATGATCTCCAACAAATCGCGTGCCGATTCCTTTTACAATAAATGATATTTGAAATTCAGGGTGAAAATGCCAACTAGGATTAAAATAAGTGTCCGTCATATCTTTAAAGATAAACGTCTCATTCGACGTAAGAGTTTGTTCTATACTTGGCTTACTCATAAATTTTCATTAGAATCAATAATTTTGCTAATTTATGATAAAAAAGTGTCACCTTTTAGCAAGAAATAGGAAATAAGTTCTACTATTCTAATTTAGATTTGTAGGATTGTATTAAAACTAACTAATATTTAAAGATTTATAAATGGGAAGAGCATTCTCAATACTTATTTTTACAGGTTTTAGCATATTATTTTTTTCTTTTAAAAGTTCCAAAACGAAGACAGTGGAATTGGAAGGGAAAGGTGTAGATTTTGTTGAAAGTGCAGATGTAATTGAAAAAGAAGAAGGTGATGCAAAAAACTATAGCGTAGTTTATAAGGGTAAAAAAGGCGTAGGTAAGGGAAAACACATTGTATTTATTTCAACGGATCACGAATATAGAGGTGAAGAGTCGCTTCCTGCATTGGCTAGAATATTAGCGAAGAGATACGGTTATACATGTACGGTAATTTGGGCCTTAGATGACAATGGGTATATTTTTCCGGGAGGTTCTACTATTAAAGGTTTGGAGGTTTTAAAGAAGGCAGATTTAATGGTAATTTTTACGCGTTTCGCAAATTTTGAAAACAAGCAAATACAACATATTAATGATTATTTGATGCGCGGAGGGTCGGTCATTGGATTGAGAACATCCACGCATGCGTTTCGTAATATGGGTAATAAGGAATGGGAGCATTATAGTTACAATTATGAGGGAGATAAATTGGCTTGGAAACATGGTTTTGGGGAAGTCGTTCTTGGAGAGACTTGGGTAGGTCATTATGGTAAGAATCATAAGCAAGCCTCTCGATTAATTGTTGAAGAAGAAAATAAATTACATCCAATAATGCGAGGAGTAGAAAGTGCTTGGGCGCAATGTGGGGGGTATAAGGCTTTTCCAGAAGGTGAAGATTTGAAGGTGTTGGCAAGGGGACGAATTTTAAATGGAATGACACAAGATTCGGAACCAGATACCACAAAAGAAGAACATCCCGTAGCTTGGGTTCGCAAGTATCAAATAGAAAATGGCGCAAGTGGTAAAGCTTTTACTACAACACATGGCGCTTCGGAAGATTTGTTGAGTGATGGATTTAGAAGAATGATGGTGAACGCTTGTCTTTGGGGAACTGGCTTAGAAACTGATATTAAAGAAAATAATAATATTGATTTTGTTGGTGAATATTCGCCAACAACATTTAACTTTAGTGGCTATAAATCTAAAGTTAAACCTTCTGATTTAGCAGGATTTAAATCGGTGATTATGCCTGGAAAAATTTTAAAGAAACAATAATATATAAAACAAGAATTATGCAAGAGAATAATTTTCCTAAACTTCATAATGCCTCTTGGCCTGGAGTTGTTGGTAAAGGGCCAGATTCTGAGCCGCCACTTTCATTAGATACAATGATTGAATTAACAGCCAATGCAGAAGTAAATGGAGTGAAGTTTGACGGGTTCGATCTTTTTTTATGTGATCCACATTTAGATATTGACGCTTCTGATGAAGATATACAAGTATTAGTAGATAAAGCGCGTGCAAAGAACCTTGAGATTGGAAGTTTGGTGGCGCCTATTTGGGCGGGAACTGGAGGAGGTTCTGCAATGGGAACCAGAGAAGAAAGAAATCAGTTTGTAACGCAGGTTCGAAAAGCAAGTAGTATAGGTAAGAAATTACGTGATTTAGGAATCCGTCCGAATGGAGTTATACGTATTGATTCATCTGTAGATCCTGAGAGTTGGGCTAAAGATCCTGAAGGAAATACCGAATTGATTGCTCAAACTTTTAGAGAGGCTTGTGATGTCGCTGCAGAATACGGAGAGTTTTTGGCTGCTGAAGGCGAAATTTGTTGGGGAGGAATGCACGGTTGGAAAACGATGATAAATACGTTAGAAGCGGTAGATAGACCAAATATTGGGTTTCAAGCAGATATGGCACATACTTTACTGTATTTATTGGGATATAACAAATCAGACGAAAGAATTTTGCCAGAAGACTTTCAATGGGAAGATAGAGCAACATTTACCGAAGGATTAAAAACATTGACTGATGCATTGCGCCCTTGGACAATAGATTTTCACGTAGCACAAAATGATGGAACGGTATTCGGTGCTGGATCCCATGATAAAACGGGAAGACATTGTCAGGCTTCAGATCCAAATGGAAAATTAGATATCCCTGTAGATGCAGGACATTGGTTACGCAATGGATCGGGAGATTTAACAAAAAAGTTCAAGCATATTTGTTGGGACGGTTGTATGTTTCCAAATGATGTGATGATGCAACCTAAAACATGGAATGATATTTTAGGTGCAATGATCAAAGTTCGTAAGCAACATGGTTGGCACGAGGCTGAGTAGTACAGTTTATTTGAAGAAATTAGCGTAGAACAAAAATATTTAAAATTAGAATGGCAACTAAAAAGATAATAAGAATAGGACTAGTAGGATACGGATTTATGGGGAGAACCCATTCTAATGCCTATAATAGAATAAGTGATTTCTTTCCAGATTTAGAATATCAACCCGTATTAAAAGCAGTTTGTGCCCGCAATGAAGAGCGCGTTCAGGCTTTTGCGGATCAATGGGGATATGAGTCTATAGAAACTGATTGGAGAAAATTAATAGCACGTGACGATATTGATGCAATCGATATTTGTACACCAAATAACATGCATGCCGAAATCGCTATAGCGGCTGCTGAAGCAGGTAAAATGGTGTTGTGTGAAAAACCTTTGGCAAGAACTGTTGCAGAGGCGCAACCGATGGTGGATGCTGTTGAAAAAGCTGGAGTAAATAATACGGTATGGTATAACTACCGTAAAGTCCCAGCAGTAACTTTAGCAAAAAAATTGATTGATGCTGGAAAACTTGGACAGGTATTTCATTACCGCGCTAATTTCTTGCAGGATTGGACCATTAGTAAAGATCTTCCACAAGGTGGAGAAGGATTATGGAGATTGGATAATGAAGCTGCGGGTTCAGGGGTAACAGGAGATTTACTAGCACACTGTATTGATACAGCTATGTGGTTAAATGGTGGGATTAAAGATGTGTCTGCTATGACTGAAACTTTTATCAAAGAACGTGTTCACACGGGAACTGGAGAAGTTCAAAAAGTAACGATTGATGATGCTTGTATATTTCACTGTCATTTTGATAATGGTTCATTAGGAGTATTTGAATCAACAAGATATGCAAGAGGGCATAAAGCGCAAAAAACTTTTGAAATCAACGGAGAGAACGCTTCTATTCGTTGGGATTTACATGATTTAAATCGTTTGGAATATTTTGATTATACAGATGAGTCTGAGTTAAGAGGGTGGCGTTCTATTCATATCACGGATGGAGATCACCCGTATATGGATAAATGGTGGGTGCCAGGATTGTCTATTGGGTATGAGCATACATTTGTACATCATGTGGCAGATTTCTTAAAGAGTTTAGAAGAGGGAACTAAATGTTCTCCTACTTTTAAAGAAGCACAAGAAACTCAAAAAGTTTGTGAGGCGGTATTAGATTCAGCAAAACAAAGAAGTTGGAAAGACACTGGAGTAACTTGGTAAATCAATAATGGTAAGAATTATGAGTGAAAATATAAAAGGATTTTGTCTTCAAGGTAGAGAAAAGATAATGCCAGGTTCAGAAGGATCGGTAATTAGAAATACCGTAGTTATTGATATGGAAATTCCTGAATTACAGGAAGGGGAAATATTAGCAAAAACATTGTATACTGGTATTTGTGGATCGGATAATAGTGCATGTATAGGAAAATCTAATTTTGATTGGGTAGAACGTCCTAGAGTGATTGGACACGAGTTTAGTGCAGAGGTATTAGAATTAGGGCCTGGAGAACATGGTGATTTGAAAGTGGGAGATATATTTACACCACTTGCGATGCTAGGTTGTCAAGATGAAGACTGTCCTGCATGTAGCGTTTCGAAATGGAATTTATGTGCTTCAAAAGAAATTATCGGGTTTCACAGAAATGGAGGTTTTGGCCAACAAGTAGTGTTGGAATCTGATAGAGTAGTTACCCTGATGGATGGATTGACTCCTGAGCAAGGTGCTTTGGTAGAACCTCTTTCTGTAGTTGTAAATGCCCTTTATAAAAAATGTAATATTCAACCAGGAGATGATGTTGTGGTTACAGGATGTGGTATCATTGGTTTGATGTCGGCTGAAGTAGCAAAAGCTGCAGGAGCACGAGTAGCAATTACGGGTATTGCACATGATAGAGATAATCGATTAAGAGTTGCAGCGGAACAAGGTTTTATGACCATTGAAGTGTCTCCTGAAAATTCTTTGACTTCTCAATTGGCCGCAGGCATAACTGATGCTGGTGGAATACCATTTGGAGGTAATGGTAAAGTTGATGTGCTCATTGAGTGTTCTGGTGTTCCACCAGTTCTTACCGAAGCGATTAATGTGGTAAGACCAGAAGGGGATATTTGTGTTATTGCAACTTACGGAAAAGAAGTAAGTATAAATGCTACGCACCTTACGAGAACTTCTTTGAATATGAGAGGATCCATGGGGTCGTGTAGAGAAGATTATATGGTGGCTCAAAAATTAATGGTAACAGGCGTTTTTCCAGCGGAGAAATATATAAACCATTACGATTTTAAAGATGTCAATCAAGCTTTTGAAGATTCGATTAAAGCGAATAACGTGAAAGCGGTTATTAAAATGAATTAATTTCTATTTAAAATAAACAATTAAATGTCTACAATATTTATAACTGGCGGTACAGGATGCATAGGTTCAGTTACAATTTATAAATTATTAGAATCTCCAGAAGTTTCTAAAATAGTGGTGGCGTCAAGATCTAATAATATAGCGCCACTAAAATTATGGTTAGGAGAAGAATTGGATCCTCGATTGGAATTTGTAACACTAGATGTTGCAGATTACGGAGCCATTGAAAAAGTGTTATTGGAAGTAAATCCAACACATATAATTCATTTGGGAGCTTATCAAAGTCCTGATTGTTCTAAATACCATATGCAAGGTATGGAGATTAATACGGGTGGTACTATGGCTTTATTTGATGTAGCAGAGAGGCTTCCAAATTTGAAACGTTTCGTATTTGCAAGTTCTGCAGCAGTGTATGGAATGAGAGCGATGTATCCAAATCCAGGTATTAAAGAAGATGCGCAATTAGCGCCGCCAAATCATTACGGTATTTGGAAATTGGCAGGGGAACATTTAGCGCGTTTGTTTTATGACAACACCAAAGTTCCTACAGTCTGTTTACGTATCAATACCACTTTTGGAAAAGGGAGAGATAAAGGAAAAACATCAGCGCCTACAAACGCATTAAAAGCGATTGCTTTAGGATCTGTTAATAAAGAATTGATGCCATTTGAAATGCCTTATGAAGGTAGAGAGAATTATCATTTTGTAGAAGATATAGGATCTTATTTTGCTGCTTGTACGTTACAAGAGTATGAAGGGTTTGGTGCTTTTAATGTAAAAGGGAAAACCATCGGTATTGAGGATTTTTTAGGAATTATTGAAGAGGAAGCAGGGAAATTAGGCTTGTCAGCATTTGTAAAACTTTCTATTGCAGAAGGTGCTGATCCAAATTTATTTGTGTCTGATTTAAGTCATGATAAAATTGATGCTACATTTAATGATTTACCATTAACTTCTATTGCCGAAGGTGTTCGATTATCTCTTATAGAATTCTTGGATATGGCAAATAAAGGCAGTTTAGATTATTCTATAAATTAATGGATATGGTTAAAATTGGATTTCTAGGAGCTGGAGATATTGCAGATTTACATGCAGAAGCAGTAAATGCTTTGCAAGGTGCTGAATTGGTAGGAATTTGGAATAGAACACATGAAAAGGCGGTTGTAAAAGCAGAAAAGTTTGGTTGTAAAATCTACGATTCCGTAGATGCATTGTTGGGTGATCCGGAAATTGATGCGGTTTTTATATTAACCAATATGGAGACGCATTGCGAGTATACGATTAGGGCGGCTCAAGCGGGGAAACATATTTTGGTAGAAAAACCAGTAGCTTCTAGCATTGCTGAATTAGAGCAAATGCAAGAAGCAATAAAACAGGCTGGAGTAAAATGTATGCCCGTACATAATTATATTTATGAGGATGGAATAAAACGTGCTCAGTCTATGATTCAAAACGGAAAATTAGGGGATATTACACAGTTTTATATGATGTATAATATTCATCATGCTGATGAAATTCGTGCTCGATATCCTGGTGTTATCCGTCAGATATTAACACACCATTCTTATACCATGTTATATTTAGCAGGACAACCTAAAACGGTTTCTTGTCTAAAATTAACAGTAGATGATACTTTGGCTCCTCAAGAGAATGTGGCTATGGCCAACATTCAAATGGAGAATGGAACACTAAGCCATTTATGCGCCAGTTTTGCCAATGATGATCATGCTGGGGATCCTTGGACATGTATTATAAAAGTAATAGGTACAAAGGGAAGTACGAGATATAGTTATAGAGATTGGGTAATTAACGATAGAAACGGACCGCACTCTCAAACGTATCAATGTTATCCAGAATCAATTAAGAATACAGCCACACACTTTATAAATAATGTATTACGTCGAGGAGAAGCACCGCTTTCTAGTTTGGAAGACGCCATTACTTGTCAGCATATTATTGAGGCCTGTGAGCAATCTGCAGACAAAGGAATACATGTGAAATTAAAATAAAAAATAAACAAACCTAATAAAAATGAAGATTATGAAAATTATCAAGAAAATGGTTTTAGGTTCCTTGGGCTTGCTGATGTCTATTTCAATGATATTATCGAGTTGTACCGCACCTAAAAACACTTTGAAAATTAGCAACGATACTCATATTGTTCTCATAGGGAATAACTTGGCTTCTCGAATGCAGAATTTCGGTTATTTCGAAACAGAAGTGCAATTGCGTTACCCAGACAGTCTATTGTTTATTAGAAATATGGGTGATGGAGGAAATACACCAGGTTTTAGACCGCATTCTTCTAGAAATTCTCCTTGGGCATTTCCAGGAGCAGAAAAATTTCAAGATGAGTTAGCTCATGAGGATAGAAGTATTGGACATTTTCCAACACCTGATGAATGGCTAACAAACCTCCAAGCCGATGTTATTATTGCCTTTTTTGGTTATAGTGAATCTTTTGATGGAGCCTCTAAGGTTGCTAATTACAAAGCAGAATTAACTGCTTTTATTGACCATACATTAAGTCAAAAATACAATGGATCAAGTGCACCACAATTAGCATTGGTTTCGCCAATCGCTTTTGAAGATTTATCTTCAAAAATGGATTTGCCAAACGGGGTAGAAGAAAATAAGAATTTAGAATTGTATACTGAGGCAATGAAAGAAGTTGCTGCAGCAAAAGGTGTTTTAATAGTTGATGTATTTAATGCTACTAAAAGTTGGTTTGCTTCTGAAAGTGAAGATTTGACGGCAGACGGATTTCAATTAAACGATTTGGGGTACCAAAGGTTTTCTAAATTATTGGTTGATGAACTTTTTGGAAAAGGACAAAACAAAGCAGAGGGGAATCGTAAATTAGTACATGAAGCCGTTCTAGAAAAGAATTGGTTCTGGCACAATGATTATAAAATTCCGAATGGAGTGCATGCTTGGGGTCGAAGATATGATCCATTTGGACCTGCTAATTATCCAATGGAAGTCTCGAAACTTAAGGAAATGGCAGCTATAAGAGATGGTGCTATCTGGAATGCGAGTCAAGGTAGGAAAACAGATGTAGCTGCTGCAGATGCAAAGACCAAAGTGCTTCCTCCTGTGGAAACTAACTATAAGCAAAGTAATAAAAATGGAGATCCAGAATATTTGTATGGAAAAGAGGCTGAAGCTGAAATTAAAGTAGCTGAGGGGTACAAGATAGAATTATTTGCATCAGAAGAAGAATTTACTGATTTAGCAAATCCTGTACAAATGTCTTTTGATAATAAAGGTAGATTATGGGTAGGAGTGATGCCAAGTTATCCTCACTATAAGCCAGGAGATACTAAACCAAATGACAAACTAATTATTTTAGAAGATACCGATAACGATGGTAAAGCAGATAAGCAAACTACTTTTGCAGATGGTTTACACTTGACTATAGGATTTGAATTTGCACCAGAAGGTGTATATGTTTCTCAAGGTACAAACTTGATATTGTTGATAGATACAGATGGTGATGATAAAGCGGATGTAAAGAAAATAATTTTAAGTGGATTTGATGATCACGATACGCACCATGCAATTAGTGCATTTGCTGCAGATCCATCAGGAGCAATTTATATGGGTGAAGGTGTTTTTTTACATACCAATGTAGAAACTGCTTATGGACCTGTAAGAGGAACGCAAGGCGGTTTTTATAGATACAGTCCGCAAAGACATCATTTAGAAAGAACGGCACAATTATCGATTCCAAACCCTTGGGGAATTGCGTTCGATGAATGGGGACAAAATTTCTATGCAGATACTTCTGGTCCTGATGTGACTTGGATGATGCCAGGAACGATTAAATCTCGTTATGGAGTAATGAATCCACGTCCAAAGAATTTAATTCAGAGAGAGCATAGAGTGCGTCCAACTTCTGGATTAGAATTTGTTTCAAGTAGACACTTTCCAGATGAAGTTCAAGGAGATTTATTAATCAATAATACAATTGGGTTCTTAGGCACGAAACAACATACAATGGTTGATGATCCAAATTCTGCAGGATTTTTAAGTAAACACCGCTTAGATTTAATAACTTCTACAGATAAGAATTTTCGTCCGGTTGATATGGAGTTTGCACCAGATGGATCTTTATATGTTATTGATTGGCACAATGTTTTAATTGGGCATATGCAGCACAACGCGAGAGATCCTTTACGTGATCATGCGCATGGTAGAATATATAGAATTACATATCCATCAAGACCATTGGTAACCCCAGCAAAAGTTGTGGATGCTACCGTTGATGAATTGTTAGAGAATTTAAAACTACCTGAATTTAGAACACGTTACAGAACTAGAAGAGAGTTACGAGGTAGAGATGTTAGCGAAGTAAGTACTAAATTAAGTGTTTGGGCAAAGGGATTGGATGAAAATGATCCAAGATTTGAACATCATTTATTAGAAGGCCTTTGGACAAGTTGGGGATTGAATAAAATTGATGCTGATTTAATGGGGCAACTATTAAATGCAAAAGATTTTAGAGCTCGTGCAGCAGCAGTAAAAGTGTTGAGATATGCTGGACACCAACTTACTAACCAAAGTGAATTGTTGTTGAAAGCAGCGCAAGATGATACTGCAAGAGTACGTTTAGAAACATTTGTCGCGGCTACTTGGTTGCCAAAAGAAATTGGGCTTCCTATTGCTGAGGAAGCAGGTAAGAAGCCTTTAGGAAAATGGATGGAAAAACCCCATGAGGCGGCTATCGCTCACCTAAACGGACACGAAGTAGGAGGAAGTTTAGAAGATGAAGTTGTAACACATCTAAAGGGTGATGCGCGTAAGCGATTTATAAAAGGTAAAGAAATTTATGGGAGAGAGGGATACTGCGCAACTTGTCATCAACCAGATGGACAAGGACTTCAAGCTTCAGGATTTCCACCAATTTCAGGTACTAAATGGGCTACAGAAAGTGAGGAGCGTTTAATTAGTTTAACGTTAAAAGGTCTTTTAGGTCCTATTGAAGTGAAAGGCAAAAAATATCCTGGTCAGGTTCCAATGACTCCTTTTGAAGGGATGTTAAATGATGAAGATATGGCATCGGTATTGACCTATGTTAGAAACTCATTTGGAAATAGAGCCTCCGCGATTACACCGGAAAAAGTGAAAGAGGTAAGAGCCAAAATCAAAGATAAAGAAGGGTTTTATAATCCCGAAGAATTATTGAAAGAGTATCCGATGAAGAAGTAAATCAATGAATAGAATCAATTGAAATGAAGAGCCCTAGAGTAACAAACTTTAGGGCTCTTTTAATGGAGAGAATAGTATTTGTGTCCATGCTATTAAAGTGTTTTTTCGTTTAAACTCTAAGTGAACTGAACACTAGCGGACGACTACTGTAAATTGGGTAAAATTATCTTGACAATATTTTTTCCCTTGCCTTCTTTTTTCATATTTACTGGTTATTATAGAATATTTATTTTTTCCTAATCAGTATTATCAGCTATTTCTTGCTCTTTATAAATATCAGAAATTCCACCAGATACAATGAATTTCATGACAACTGCCGGACTAATATTTAAAGATCTAACTTGATCTTTAGGAACAATAAACAATTCTCCAGAAAAATTATAAGAATGAGGGAAATATACAGCAACTTTATCTCTCTCGTCTATTTTGCTCAAATCTTCTTCGGTCAGAAAACCTAATTTTTCTAAATTGGATATCGGATTTACCAATACAATAACCGGTTTATTAAACTTTTTTTCTTTTCCTACAAATGCTGAAAAGAGATCATTTAATGCTGAATAAATAAGTTTTAATATGGGCGTTTTTTCGATTAAACGGTTAAATAAATTTTTGAACGGTCGGGCGAGTATGCTCCTGCCTATCATGCCAATCAATACAAGAAAGAAGAAAAGAAGAACAAGTCCTAATCCAGGAATGTCTGTTTTAAGGAACTTTTTCAAGATATCATTCAATAGATTATCAGTAAAATTGAAAATCACATAAAGAATGTATGCAGTGATTCCAATGGGTGCTATATATAGCAGACCTTGCAGGAAATAATTCGTAATTTTTTTCATAAGACAAAAATAACTGAAAGAGCGTATTTTTCCAGATATTTAAATAAATTTTTTAGTATCGTTGAAGAAATAGAGAATAGAACTCCTTTAAAAATTGAGATGTCAACACCAAATCTCTCTTAAATATTTTTCAGTAAAGGATATTAAATATGTCTTTTGATTCCCAATTTATCTGTTTATTATCAAGTTCTTTCATACTGAAATCAATACATATGCACGTTAACCCTAGAAGGGGTCAATTATTATTTACTACGAAAACTAAGCATAGTTCTCATCACATTTTCCGTACAACTTTCAATGAGAACAGCAGCATTTTTCAAGGCAGCAGGTAAATCCATAGGTTCATTTAAAATGGAATGAATGGCAGTGACTCCTTGCTTATAGATGGGTTCAATGCCTTTACCTATTTTTCCTGTAAGCACAATAACAGGAACATTGTGTTTTTTAGATAATTGTGCAATCCCTATAATAGTTTTTCCATGTAAGGTCTGTTTGTCAATTTTTCCTTCACCTGTAATTACTAAATCCGCTTCTTTTATGTACTGCTCTATTTGGAGCGTTTCTAAAATTAGTGCAATACCGTTTACGAGTTTAGCATTTAAAAAAGCCAGTAAGCCGGCACCCATACCTCCTGCTGCACCAGCACCTGGAATGGTATCAATATCTTTGTGAAGCATAGTTGATATAACCGTCGAGAGTTTTTTTAAATTATTGTCTAGGAATTCTAAATCTTCTAGACTTCCCCCTTTTTGAGCACCGTAAACATGAGATGCTCCGTTTGGTCCAGTTAAAAAGTTCGATACATCACACGCTACAATTACTTCACAGCTTTCTAGTCTTTTGTCAAATTCTGAAAGGTCTATAGTACTTAATTGATTTAAAGAACCACCGCCTTGTGTTAGTTGTTGTCCTTTTAAATTCAAAAATTTTGCACCTAGCGCTTGTAACATTCCAGTTCCTGCATCATTGGTTGCACTCCCTCCTATTCCGATAATAAACTTGCTACAACCTTTGTCTAAGGCATCTTTGATCAACTCACCTGTTCCATAGGTTGAGGTAATAAGCGGATTTTTTTCGTTTTCTTGAAGTAATTCCAAGCCAGAGGCTTTCGCCATTTCTATCACGGCCGTAGTGCCATCTGATAAAATCCCATAATTTGCGTTGATAGGCCTTTGCAGAGGATCGCTTACTATTACAGAATGAAACGTTCCTTGAAGCGGCACAACCAAACTTTCCAATAATCCCTCTCCTCCATCAGAAATAGGAATGGCGGTTAAAGTTGCGTCTGGTAGTATCTTTAAAATTCCTTTTGAAATATGCTTCGCAACCTCAGATGCGGATAAGCATTCTTTAAACGAGTCTGGTGCAATAACAATATTCATGATTTTAATAATTTGGAACTTTAAAAATAATTAAGTTTTGGAGTTTGCCGAAATATAAAGTAAACTTTCTTGATAGAAATGATACGCTCTACTAAAGGTTATATTTTTATTTAGGATATAGAAGCTACTTATTTATGAAACTATAGGAATAGTTTTAAAATAATTTGTCAAATAAAAAAATTATGTTACGAAATTCCCTAATTTAAAGTTTCTTATTATTATCTTAAAAAAATGACATGTATGAAACTTAAAGGAACCTTCTTTGTCTTAGTTAGCGTATTAATTACTGAGTGTTGTTTGGCGCAAACATCAAATGCAAATATTCTCCCGAAAGGTTTTATGGCTCTTTTTGATGGGCGTACTTTAAAAGGGTGGAAAGCTGCGAATATGGATTGGTGGACAGTAAAGGATGGAGCGATTACGGCAGAAATCACAAGTGAAAAACCCTGTAAAGATAATCAATACTTGTTTAGTGAATATGGAGTCATGGAAGATTTTGAGTTAAGACTCACGCATAGATTGGTAAGTGAACACAATGTTAATGGTGGGTTTCAATTTAGAAGTGAACATTATGAGGGTGATGATTGCAAGGGCTATCAGGTTGACAACAATACCAAAACCGATTGGTTAGTTAGACTTTATGATGAGTTTGGGCGCCATACGCTAGCGCACAGAGGAAAGAAAACTGTATTCGATGAAGATGGAAATAGATGTACAACCAATTTAAAGAAAACTCTTAAAGATCCACATTTTGAATTAGGGGATTGGCACGATTATATACTGATTTGTAAAGGTGACAAATTAACGCTGTATGTTAATGGGGTGCTGGTTGCTAAAGTAATTGACAATGACCTGAAAAATAAAGATGTATCAGGTCTCTTAGCATTACAATTACACTCTGGAAAACCAATGCTAGTGCAGTTCAAGAATATATGGTTTAAAAAATTATAATTCTTTTATAATTTAAAGTTGAATTCAAATTATTGAGTCAAAAAAATTGGTTTGTCATTTCGACGATAGCAGAAATCGCATACGATTGCTCATACAAATTTCGGGATGAGAATCCTCATCATACTTCGATCTGAACGACTCCTAATTGCCATATTCAACCTAGATATTACCCAATATTTTATCCATCACCCAAGTTGTATGGGTCGCAGTGGCCCCATTTGATGGATGTACGTAACCTTCTTGAAATAATTCCTTTTTCATATTTTCTACATGATACTTTTGAATATGCTTAGGGTGCTTTATTTCCAATACTTCTCGCTCTTCTCCGTATTTCAATACGATTGGATTCTCTTCAAAAACGGAGAATTCAATTGTGCCTTTACTTCCAAATATTTTCACATTGTCTTCCCGATAAGCGCATCCAAAATTCAAATTTGCAGTTCCCGTTACTCCATTTTCATGAAGCCAGTTTGCCGTAAATGCATCACTCACTTTATACAAACCTTGTTGATTCACCTGGATGCCAGAAACCTCTTTAATATTACCTAAATAATGAATAAATAAATCGAGTCCATGGCTTGCTAAATCGTCAAAATAGCCACCCGGAGCCATGGTTGGATCTGTTCGCCAATTTGGTGCTTCACTTAAATCAATATCATTAGGAGGCTTGCTAAAGTGCCAATCAATATGTCGTGTTTCACCAATTTCACCATCTTTCAACCATTTATTTACTTGTTCAAATCGAGGAAGGGTACGCCTATAATAGGCTACAAATAAGGGTAGATTTTTTTCGCTGAAAGCGGTCGTTATTCTCTGACTGTCTTCATATGAATTTGCCAAAGGTTTTTCAACACAACATGGTTTTCCCGCCGCTGCAACTTTAAGGGCGTATAACATGTGACTATCTGGTGGCGTTGCAATATAGACGGCATCGACTTCTGGGTCATTGATCAGTTCATCTGCATTGGTGTAGTATTTTTCGATACCGTGTCTTTTTGCGTAATCTTTAACTTTTTCCAAATTCCGTCTCATCACGGCTTGGATTTTAAACCCTGCTGTTTGACTATATGCCGGTCCGCTTTTAACTTCAGTCACATCGCCGCATCCAAGGATACCCCAACGAATTTCTTGTGTGTTCTTATTTGACATTTTCTCGTATTTTTTCTAGTTCAATCCAAAACGGAAATATTTTCTTTCCTTTAATCATATAAAAAGGAATGAGATCACAGTCCATTGCTGAAAGTGAAATATTTTTCATTTCTAGAATGTCGATAGTATCTTCATTATTCTTTTTTTGATTGATGATACCCTTTGTTTCCAAATACATTCTTCCGCCTTTTTCTATAGGTTTTATAAATTTGAATTTAACATTATAAATTCCAGAAAGAATACGCACATCCCATTTTCCAAAAACTTCTTCTTTTGCCCATATACCGCGTTCACCTCCAGCGTCATTTCTGTTCAATGTTATGGGGTTTTCATGTTCACTCCCAACAATGATTTTTTGAGGATTGATGAGGTTCTCAGAAGTGATTAATTCTTTATAAGTTTTGTCAAATTCGTCTTTTAATTCAAGTGCTTTTTTTCTTTTTTTTGTTACAATATTGTTTTGTTCATAGGGATCTTTGCGAAGGTTAAAAAATTCAAAATCTTCAATTTCAGCATCATAATCGGTCATTCCAACCAGTTTATAACCACCTTTTTGAAAGGCGATATTATTGTACAATTCTGGGTAACGTCTTGTCCAATAGAAGAACATAGATCTATCCTCCCAACTTACTTTTTCACCTTTAAGAAGCGGGACTAAACTCTTGCCATCAATTATTCTATCTTTTGGGAGCGGAACATCACATAGTTGAGCGAGTGTAGGTAAAATATCTAAATGAGCAGCAAGTGTTTCAATATCCTTATCCTTTTTTGTGAGTTTTGGATATTTTAAATAAAATGGAACTCGGACCCCACCTTGAAAAACACTGCCTTTTCGTCCTCGCATTCCCGCTATATATCTAGTTTGTTGTGGGCCGTTATCGGTCATGAAAATAACCAACGTATTTTTCTCAATTTTTAAATCTTTCAGTTTTTGAAATAGTTTCCCTAAATTATCATCAATATTAGAAACCATTGCATAGACCTTACGAGCATCTTCTTTGTCTTTCGTACTCATTTCTAAAAAGGGTCTGTCATCATTTTCAAAACCTTTTGAAGGATCAATATCTTTATACATCTGATAATATGAATCTGGAACTTGCAGAGGCGTATGGGGAGCATTGAATGATAAATAGCAAAAGAAAGGGGTGTCCTTATTCTCTTCTATAAAGTTAATAGCATTATCTGTAAAGATATCGGAACAATACCCTACATAGGATTCTTTTTGATTATTGTGCCACAGAACTGGATCAAAATAACTTCTATCTCCTTGGAAATATGTAGTAAAGTCTCCTACTTGTCCCATCCCACCCGCAAGGTGAATTAAGGATTCATCAAACCCTTGATCATTGGGTCTAGATGGATAGTTGTCTCCCAAATGCCATTTACCAAATACCCCTGTTTTGTAATCGGCTTGTTTGAGCATTTCTGCAATCGTAACTTCATTAGAAGCCATTGTAGCGCCACCGTTGTAGGTATCTCTCATTCCTGTTCGTAAAGAATAGCGGCCTGTCATTAAACTAGATCGAGTTGGAGCACACACGGGTGAAACATAAAAATTGTTAAATCGGATACTAGCGTTTCCAAAAGCATCAATTACAGGTGTTTTTACATGTGGATTTCCCGTAATTCCGAGATCTCCATAACCTTGGTCATCGGTAATTACGATGATAACATTTGGACGTTCATTTTTTTGAGCATAACAATTACCTAAAACTAGAAATAGGAAAGTTATTACGAATGGAAACCTGTTTTTTATCATTATAGTTCTTTATTTAAGCTTAAAGAGTAAGGAACGTTTTCTGGAAGACTTCCCCAGTTTTTATTCGGACTATCATTTAAGTCAAATTCAAAGCTTCCTCCATTTTGAATATCGTCATATTTGATAAAGTTGTTCGAATAATTGGCATTATTCAGTTTAGTGGACTGGATATAGAAATTAGTTTTTGAGTTGTTTTTTGAATCGATGGTAAAGGTGTTTCCATTTTCTAAACGTAGCGTTGCCTTATCAAATAATGGACTACCAATTACGTATTCATCCGCCCCAGGTGTTACAGGGTAGAATCCTAAAGCGCTAAATACATACCAAGCAGAAGTTTGTCCATTGTCTTCATCACCACAATATCCATCTGGAGTAGCAGAATATAGATTTGTTAATACTTTTCTAATTTTTTTTTGTGCTTTGTAAGGCACATTGGCGTAATTATACAAATATATCATGTGTTGTATCGGCTGATTTCCATGTGCGTAATTCCCCATATTTGCAATTTGCATTTCTCTGATTTCATGAATGGTAAACCCGTAGTACGAATCGTCAAAATCTGGAGGCATCGTAAATACATTGTCTAGTTGCCCAATAAAGGCTTCGTTCCCACCCATTAAATCAATAAGACCTTGTACATCATGAAAAACTGACCATGTGTAATGCAAACTGTTTCCTTCTGTAAATGCATCTCCCCATTTTAATGGATTAAATGGAGTTTGGAATTTGCCATTTTCATTTTTACCTCTCATCAAATTTGTTGAAGGATCAAATACATTTTTGTAATTTAAGGATTGCTTATAATATGTATTGGCAAGGTCTGTTTTTCCCAGTTTTTCAGCCATTTTTGCAATGGTGAAATCTGCATACGCATATTCTAAAGTTCTTGCTGTATTTTCTTTAATACCAATATCATAAGGGACATATCCAAGTTCGTTATAGTAGTTTAAGCCTTCTCTGCCAACCGAACTTTCTGGCCTTCCTTCTTCAACTGTGGCATTTTTTAAAATGGCTTCAAAAAGTAACTCTGCATCTTTATCTATATTACCTTTTAGAAATGCATCAGCAATAATCGGAGCAGAATTAGAACCGACCATACAATCTCTATGTCCAGGGCTCGCCCATTCTGGCAACCAGCCAGATTCTCTATAGGTATTAGCGAGTCCTTTCATAATAGTACCATTTAGTTCTGGGTACATCATGTTAAAAAATGGGTAAACCGCTCTAAACGTATCCCAAAAGCCATTATCCGTGAACATATAACCCGGTAATACTTTTCCATTGTAAGGACTGTAATGAATTACTTCATTATTTTTATCAAACTCGTAAAACTTTCTAGGGAATAGCAATACTCTGTACAAACACGAATAAAACGTTTCAATGTTATCTGTATTAGAATCTTCAACGGTTATTTTGCTCAATTCTTTTTCCCATTCATTTTTGGCTTTTTCTTTTGTTTCTTCAAATGAATCAGATCCAATTTCTCTATCTAAATTCAATTGTGCTTGTTCATGGCTTATAAATGATGAGGCTACTTTGGCATGGACTATCATTCCTTTTTTTGTTCTGAAGCCAATGATTGCTCCAACATGCTCTC
The DNA here is from genome assembly GCA_905181865.1 of Urechidicola croceus. Taxonomy (GTDB): domain Bacteria; phylum Bacteroidota; class Bacteroidia; order Flavobacteriales; family Flavobacteriaceae; genus Urechidicola; species Urechidicola croceus_A. The sequence goes on along the minus strand of CAJIZG010000003.1, from coordinate 1,139,433 downwards.
CTTCACTATTTACTGAGTTTTCTTGTAACTCCCAGTCGTCAGCCCACGTATGGGTAAGTTCGAAATCGGTATCAAACTGAACCACAAAATAATTATGGAAATTATCTGGAACTCCTCCACTATTATTTCTACAATACCCAATAATTTTTCGCTCTTCAGGGATAATTTTAACCATAGAGCCTTTAAAAAAACCATCTACTAAAATATAAGATGATTCAGATTCAGGAAAAGTAAATTTAAAATGTGCTGCACGCTCTGTAGGAGTGACTTCAGCTGTAACATCATAATCAGCTAAATATACTTTGTAATGATGCGGTTTTACCGTTTCTGCTTTATGAGAAAACCAAGATTCGCGCTCATCTTCTTTATATTTCAATTCTCCGGTAACAGGCATCAAAGAAAATGCTGCATAATCATTGATCCAAGGGCTTGGTTGATGTGTTTGTTTTATTCCTCTAATTTTATTTTCATTATATTTATAGGTCCATCCGTCTCCCATTTTCGAGGTCATAGGTGTCCAGAAATTCATACCCCAAGGAGTTGCAATTGCGGGATACGTATTTCCATTTGATAAACTGTGTTTAGAATCTGTTCCCATTAATGGGTTAACGTAATCAACTAAAGAAATATCATTAGAAGTTGTAACATTGATCTTTTTCTCTTCTGTTGTACATCCTATTAGTAATGTAAGTGCAAGTGCGAACAGTGTTATTTTATTTTTCATTTGTTTTGTTTTTTTGAATGTCACAAATATAGCTTGAATTCGTGGCTATTCATAAAGACCTGTATTTCCTTTTTCCAGAAGAGGAGTCAATTCATTAACTAACTCAGGAAAATGGGAAGCAATATTTTTAGTTTCCAACGGATCGTTAAGGTGATCATACAATTCAATAGTTGGATCTTGCTTACGGTAATATTTTGTCAATCGATATCGGTTCGTTCTTAATGTGATGCCATTTTTAAAATAACTATAAGCCACATTATTTTTAGAGGTGTTCCTTGTGTCAATTAAGTTCACAAAACTTTCACCATCTAATTGCTGAGGTGTTTCTACACCACAAAGTTCAAGTAGCGTAGGGTAGATGTCTACCGTTTCAACGATCGATTTTTGTAAAAATCCTTGATTCTTTTTACCGGGTACTTTGAAAACCAGCGCGCTATTCAAAGCATTTTCAAAAATGGTGTGCTTTCCCCAAACTTGTTGATCTCCTAAGTGCCATCCATGATCGCCCCAAATAACGATAATCGTATTTTCGTCTAATCCAAGCGCTTTGACTTCGTTCATTAAAAGGCCGACTTGCGCATCAATATAACTGACCGCCGCGTAATAAGCGTGTGTAACTTTTCTTGCATAAGCATTCGATATCGGTTCGTTCAGTTTAGCCTTTTCTTCACCTAAAGCATACCCGTTAAATTCACCACTGTTATGCAAACTATGTAAGTTTACATTTGCTGGAATAGTCGGATTCGGAGAAATTGGGATAGTCTCAGGATCATATAAATCCCAATATTTTTTTGGAGCATTAAAAGGTAAATGTGGTTTAAAAAATCCAACTCCTAAGAAAAAGGGTTTCGGATTATCTTTTAACTCTTTTAGTTTTGAAATAGCCAGTTTTGTTGTTAACCCATCTGGATATCCATCATCATCAACTTCACCAGCTTCGTATGGCTTCACTTGTCTTTTCATACTTTGACGGTTTTCACCATTGGCATACGCAAAGAAAGAATTCCAGCCCGTTTTCCATTTTCCACTGTCAAAAACAAGTTCGTCCCAACTATGCGGAAGTTCCCGTTGGTTCGAAGGTTGTTCTTCATATCCATACACGAGGCCATCTGCTGAATGGCTAATTTTTCCAATTCCAACCGTATGGTAACCCTTCCTTTTGAGTTGATGAATGAACGATTCTGGCCCCTCTTTTTCTGGTTGTGTTGCGATTTCTTTTGCGATGACGTTGTTGCCCAAATGTGCTCGAGTTTGAGGTCGCATGCCTGTTAATAAAGAATGTCGAGAAGCACCACAAGTTGGGACTTGTACAAAATGATTGGTAAATGCTACTCCGTTCGAAACTAATTTATCAATATTAGGCGTTTGAATCACGGTATTTCCATAGGCTCCAAGTTCTGTTCTTAGATCATCAATAGAAATAAATAATACATTTGGCTTTTGCTGTGGTTGTTCACAAGATATAATTACAAATATTAAGCAACTATACAAAAAGTATTTTTTAATAAATGAGTTCATTAGATAAGTGATAAATATCTGATTATACTTATAAGGTTATGCTTGTAAGTATGTTGTTCGCAAGATAATTTTAATTTTTTGATTGTTCGTGTTGTTAATTGAGTTTTGTCACTTTTATGAGATATGGAATGTCCTTTTTTGCTATTAATTTAATTCCTTCTTTTAATCGCTTACCTTCAATATTTGATGATTTGTAGTTTATTTCTAAAGAATAATATTCATCATTTTTAATGGTAAACCATTCTGGAAATTGATTTATCCTTGGGTAATCAACAGGTAAATTAAATATATCTTTATGTCTTTCTGTTCCTAAAAACAAGGTACCTTCCCAATCACGCTTAGATTTTAATGAAATATGTAGTACACCTTCTTTTTCCTCGGAACCAAATATTAAATCCTCATTCCATGGAACTGCAGTAACGTCTATGGTTTTCCATAGACAATACATAATTGTTGTACGAGCAAAATTTCCATCTCCATGCCAGCCTTCAATGATTCCAGTGTTTTTCCATTTTTTTGCGTTATCTCTAAAACTAGAATCTTGAATAGACCACATGAGTTTTATTTCACTGTTAATCCATTTTTCTAATTCAGGAATACGTTCTCTATTGTATAAGTTTATGCCACTTTCAATGGCATCTGCAAAACCATCAGAACCTTTATTTTCCCAATTAAAATTTCGATATTTTTCATTTAATAATTTCAATGGCTTTTGAACTGCATGGAGAAAGTCGATATTATTATCTAGTAGATAAATAGTGTAATAAGCATTGTAAATATAGCCCCAATTGTCTACAATATTTGCGTCTACAACGGCTCCAGTAGTCATGTTAATTTCATTGTAAAACATTCCATCCTCATTTCGTCCAATATCTAGTATCCTTTCAAATATTTCATGTATTTTTTTCTGATATAGCCCTTTTTTGTCTTTGTTGACAAAATGAAGTGTGGCATATATTTCACTGAGACCACCTATAATTTCACATCCATGATCGCGTAATCTAAATTGTTCACTATGAAGTATTTTTTCTGGGTTTTCCAATAAGTAGTAATCTGCAATTTTAATAGCCCAATTCAAATATTTTTCATCTTTGGTCATCCAGTAAATTCTTGAAAGCGTTTGAAGCATTTCACCGTTTATTTCAGTTTCAACGGAATTACCATAAAACTTCCCTTCCATATTTTTTATCACGTCCATATGTTGTGACAAATCATCCAACATTTCTAGCATACGGTCACTCCATGGCGATGAACCTATGTATTCCGTTAAGGGAATTAAGCCATCTTTAATATATTCTGATGTGCCGAAGATGATTTGAGAAGTGTCAATTTCAGTTTTTAAAAAATCTTGTTTTGTAAACGAATAAGAATCGGGTAAAGACCCTAACCTTGAAGTTAATTTTCTTTCGGTATTAAGAATGTCTAGCATTTGTCCGTTGAACAATTCTTTATCTAGTAAATAAGATGTTAGCACCATAAATGGATAATTGTCTGCTGCAGAATTATGAGCATTCCATACGTTTTTACCTCCAGATAAATTTTCAGGGATGAGGCCTGATAACGAATCAGTATACGTTAACCAATCGGTTACGTAATTTAGGCTGCGAGTGAAGCCTTCGTTTACCAAGTATCCGTTTTTTAGTGCTTTGTCAAAATGTATTTTATCTTGTTTGTTATTGTTAGAACAGGATATGAAGATAGTTATCATCATGCTGAATAACAACAAATTTTTGATACGCCGTTTTCATTTTATATTGTTTATGGGTTTGTATTAACAAGTGGTATATTGGTGGGTTGAAGCAACAAGTTTTAAATTATGCAATTTACATATTTATTTATTATATTAACTAGGACCTAGTCGGGTTTTGCACTAGAATAATTGAAAATCTCTGAACAATGAGAGCGCGTTTTGAGATGTTTCAAGTTTGATAATATGTTGAGTTATTAATAGGCTGTGAAAATTTTTGTATGAAAATTAAAAATTTCTTTCATTAATTCTTGATTTAACACAGATTCCCCTTTTGGTTGATACTAAATACTAGATCTGTGAATTGATACCAATTCGCATTGTTTCTGGAGACTTAGTCTTGGATGAGTTTTATCTATCTTTTGTCTCTTTTCTGTAGAACTCATTTCTCCAAGACATGTTTTAAAAAATCAACCTCAACCTGAAGTTGCCCTATCTTTTTATAAAAATTATCTTGATTTTCTAATACTTTTATATCTTTTTTTTACTTTCAAAGACAATGTCAGCCTTACTCAAAAACTCCTTTTTCCAAGTATTGAGTTGGGTAATGCTTAGTTCATGTTTTGAGGCTAGTTCCTGTAAGGTACTTTGTTCTTTTAAGGTTTCTAAAACTACTTTGGTTTTGAAACTCGTACTGAATTTTCTTCGTGTTGCTTTCATATATTACATCTAAGATAAGAAATTAATAAAATGTCGAAAAAAACGGGAGTACTATAGTTGATATAGTCGTATAGAAACAAAATTTTACAAATTATAAAACAACTATTATGAAAAAACTATTATTATTTACAGTATGCGCGTTTATAACTATTGGCGCTATGGCGCAAACAAAAGCAAACCATAATACCTCAAGGAGTAATAAAAAGTCAGGAGGTAAAGTAGATACTAACGAAAGTGAAGCCGGTATTTTTGAGCGCAGAAAGTGTGTTAAAGCAGGTGGTACATTTTATGAATATCCTAACGGGAATACAAAATGCTGGCCTGCTAGAGTTAATATTAAATCTCAAAATTTGCCTTCAGAAGAAATGGAAAGTATTTCTGACCGTAAAAAATGTCTAAATTCTGGAGGTGTTTGGGCAACAAATTCTGCTGGAACTTTTTGCTATAAGAAATTAAAAACATCTTCTAGAGAACTGTAAATTTGGTTATCTCACAAATGCTTTAAATAACGATTTTATAAAATATAAATTCCATTATCTTCTGTGAGTTTAGGTGCTTCATATTCTCTAGGAATAGGATCTATAACTCAAAATATTTTCTTCTACCTGTCCAGACGCATAGTATCCTTAATGGGTGATTTTCTGGTATCCGTAAGAAATTAATCGAAAGCCTTTATTTTTTTAGTTAAATTTTTAATAAAATGGCAGGGATTGATCTGTAAGAGGGTTTTAACGTTATTTATTTCAAGATAAATGAGGTAAATATTTTTAGTTGAAATGGAAAATAAATCTATTAGAATTATATCGGTTGTAGGGTGTCGTTTGTCGATATAAATTATATGTATGTCGAAACATGAGCAAATATTTCATTGTATTTATTCAATATTGTATTAGTTTTTTATAAATTGGCTATAATTATAATTAATATAAATTAACAAATCATTCACAAATACTAACAGTACTAGAAATATCATACTGTAAATATTAGTTTTTCTTATCATTAAATATCTATTTTGTTTTTAAAATTAATATAAATTAACACGTATGAAATTTTTAGCCTAGATAAAAAAATCGTGTGCGCACACATCACAAATAGTGTTCGCGCACGCAAAAAAATTAATTTTAACTAAAAAATTTAACTACTATGACATAAAAACCTTTACTAAACTATTTAAAACAAACAGGCGTGTAGTTTTTCTTAAGGAATAACTCGAAGCGTCAAAAAGAACTAATTTAATTAACTAAAAACAAAATTTATGATTAAAATTTTAAAACGCAATTCCCAAGTTGGGAAAACCGCAACAATGCGAGAAGCGTTCAATAAAATGAAAACCATTATGCTGTTCGTATGCATAGGGCTGGGAACGGTCTTTGCACAGGCACAAGATTATAATATTTCTGGAACTATTTTAGATGATGCTGGATTGCCATTACCGGGAGCTAGTATTATAGAGAAAGGAACACAGAATGGATCAGAGTCTGACTTTGACGGAAACTTTACAATAGCAGTTGCGAATGGCCAAGCCACGTTGGAAGTGTCATTTGTCGGATTTACGACACAAGAAGTTCCGGTGAATGGACAATCAATTATAAGTGTAACTTTAGTAAGCGACGCGACCTTAGACGAAGTAGTTGTCGTTGGATACGGAACTCAAAGGAAGGGTGAAGTAACCGCAGCGATAGCAACTGTTGATGCTGCTACAATAACAAAACAAGCAACCTCTAGTACTATTGATGCGATCAAAGGGCAAGTAGCCGGTGTTGATGTTGTTTCTGGCGGGAGTAGACCGGGTCAAGACCCACAGGTAAGAATTAGGGGTAATAGATCTCCATCTGCGGGAAATAATCCTTTATATGTGATTGATGGAATTCCAGCAGGAACCATTTCAGATTTAAATCCACAAGATATTGCCAATATGCAAATTTTAAAAGATGCTGCGGCAACTGCGATTTATGGATCTAGAGGGTCGAATGGTGTTATCTTAATTACAACTAAAAGAGGTAGAGTAGGAAAAACCAAGGTGACATATAGTGGTAGTTTCGGAACTACTTCTGCGACTAGATTGGTCGATATGATGGACGGCCCACAATATGCTGATTTAAAAAGAGAATCTAATAGAGATGGTTGGAATGGAGCCATCCCTGCCGATTCAGAAGTTTTTGAAGATCCAGTTGAATTGGAATCAATAGCTTTGGGACGTACAGAAGATTTTCTTGACTTGGTTATCAATGATGGATGGCAAACCAATCACCAATTTGGTGTGAGTGGTGGTTCTGAAAAAACAACTTTCAATGTTTCTATGGGTTATTTTAAGGAACAAGGAATTATTAGTAATCAGGATTATGAACGTTTTACTTCTAGAATTAATTTAGATCATAGAATTAACGATATTTTTAAAGTAGGAGTTTCGATAGCGGTTACTAAATCTACCCAAAATTATGGGTCTGATGCAACCATGGGAGAAGCCTTGGCAAACAATCCATTAGGTAGAGCCTATGACAATGAAGGTAATATAAACTTACAACCTACCAATGATGGAATTAGAACCAATCCTTTAGCAGAATTAGTGCCAGGAGCGTTTCTAGATGAGCGTAAAAGTACTAGAGTATTTGCACCAGTCTATTTAGAGGTTAATTTGATGGAAGGCTTAAAGTTAAGATCTTCTTTTGGGCCTGATATGAGATTTGGAACAAATGGTCTATTTACAGGAAGTCAAACAAACGCTAATAGAGGTGGACCTGCAAAAGCACGAGCTGAGAATTCAGAAGACTTTGGATGGACCTTAGAAAATTTATTAACGTATAATAGAGAGGTTGGAGATAACAGCAATTTAAAGTTAACTTTCTTACAGAGTATCCAGAAATTTAGGGGAGAAGATTATAGTTCTTCTGTTACAAATATTCCTTATGAAACTCAATACTGGTATAATTTAAGTTCAGGATTAAACCCTTCTGTTGATTCAGGTTTAAGTGAATGGTCTTTATCTTCATTTATGGGAAGGGTAAACTATGAAATTGGAGGAAAGTATTTATTCCAAGCATCTTTAAGAGCTGATGGCTCTTCAAGATTAGCAGAAGGAAATAAATGGTATTATTTTCCAGGATTTTCTGCAGGATGGAGAATTTCTGAGGAGGACTTCATGCAAGATTCAAATGTGTTTTCTGATTTGAAATTAAGAGCCTCTTATGGTGCTGTAGGAAATACTTCTGTATCACCTTATCAAACGGCAGGACGTTTAACAGGAAGTGTATATGCGTTTGGAGAAGAATCTGCCCTAGGGTTTAGATTGAATGAAATTCCAAATTCCGACTTAGGCTGGGAAGTATCTAGTACTTTTGATTTGGGTGTCGACTTTGGATTGTTTGATGGTAGAGTGAATGGTGGATTAGATTATTATATGACAGAAACTACAGATATTTTATTAAATAGACTATTGCCATTGACTTCAGGGTATGAGGACATTTTACAAAATATTGGTGCTACAGAAAGTTCTGGTATTGAATTTCATGTAAATGGAGATATTCTAGACAATGAAGATGGTTTACGCTGGAATGTTGGATTTAATATTACATCTTATGATGAAAAAATTGTAGATGTTGCCTTGAGAGATGCAGATGGAAATATTACAGATGATATAGCGAATGGTTGGTTTATTGGTCAACCCCTTAATGTATTCTATGATTATAAGAAAATTGGTATTTGGCAAGCAAATGAGGCGGCAGAGGCACTTGTAATGGATAATAAAGTACCAGGAGAAATTAAATTGCAAGATTTAGATGGAGATAATGTTATTACTCCTGCTGATCGTATGGTCATAGGTTCTGATGTTCCTGATTATTATGGAGGTATTACAAATACTTTTGATTACAAAGGGTTTGATTTTAGTTTCTTCTTTTACTTTAGACAAGGGCAAACAATACAATCTGATTTCCAGTCTAGGAATAACAGTTTGTTTGGAAGATATAATAACTTAGATACAGATTATTGGACAATCGATAACCCAACAAATGAAAGTCCAAGGCCTAATCAGAATCAAGAAAGCCCGAGAAATAATAGTACTATGCGTTATTTTGATGGAAGTTATGTGAAGTTAAGAAATGTTACCTTAGGGTATAATTTTCCTGAAACGGTGACTGAGAAGTTAAATATGTCTAGTTTAAGATTGACTTTAACAGGTCAGAATTTATGGTTTATTACAGATTATGAAACTTTTGATCCTGAAAATTCAGGTTCGATAGGAAGTAGTGATATTCCAAGTAATAGATTGATTTCAGCTGGAATAAATATAACTTTTTAAGAATTTTGGAAGGATGAAAATAGTAATTATAAATTTAAATAGAAAATCATGAAAGGAATAAAATATATAGTTTTAGTATTAGGATTAGCCTTTGTGACCAATTCTTGCGACACGTTTCTGGAAGAAGAATTGGTAACAGATGTTGCGGCTTCTTCCTATTATACTACAAAAGCAGGTTTTGAAGATGCTGTGCGAGGTACATATGCATTATTAAAGAATTTTTACGGACCCGAAAGAGGTTGGACGATGACTTCGTTTGGAACGGATAACTTTACCAATGGAGCAGATGGTGGTCATAAAGTAATAAATTTTTATGATGGCGGATTGAATGGCAGTCATGGGTACTTTAGAGATACTTGGAGAGACTGGTATAAAGGGATAAATCAAGCCAATGCTGTTATAAATAGGTCTGAATCCATTGAAATGGATGCAGCGTTAAAGGCAATAAGAATTGCTGAGGCACGTTTTTTAAGAGCCTTGTACTATTTTGACTTGACAAGAACTTATGGTGATGTGCATTTGACTTTGGAAGAAACTGAAGGAGTTGAATTGGAAGCAAATAAAACAGCTGCTTCTGAGATTTATAGTCAAGCAATCATTCCAGATTTGGAATTCGCCATAGCGAATTTACCAGAAGCACAATCAGATTATGGTAGAGCTACAAAACCAGCAGCAGAATTTTTGCTGGCCAAAGTACATTTAACGTTGAGTTATGGTTCTGGTGGAGCTGCTTCAGCTTCAACGGCAGAAACGTTGTTTTCAAATGTTATTAATAATTATGGATTTGAGTTATTGCCAGACTGGGGAGATTTGTGGGATATTACAAATCAAGAAAACTCTGAAATTGTTTGGAATTTAACGGTTTCTAAGTCACAAGTAGATGCTGGTATAGATGGAAATGGTCACAGAGCGCATTTATATTTCTTAATGGAATATGATAAAAGGAGAGGAATGACGCGTGATATTGCCAATGGTAGACCATGGAAACGTTTTAGACCAACCCCATATTTATTGGGTGTTTTTGATAGAAGTATGGATGAAAGATATGACAAAGGGTTTAAGCATGTTTGGTATGCAAACAAAGATGTAAGTGACGATCGCGGTAATTTGGTGATTGGAGATACGGCCGTATTTATTCCAGGGCCAGGGACAGATACTGATTGGTCAGCGGCGAAAAAAGATGCGGCACCCTATGAGGTATACACCTCTGACGATTATAATGAAAGAATATTCCCTTCTGTGAACAAGTGGATTGATGATACAAGACCTGATCGTCAAAAAACACAAGGACAGCGTGATGTTGTAATGATGCGTTTAGGAGATGCTTATTTATTGAGAGCAGAAGCAAGATTGCAAAAGGGCGATGAACTTGGTGCTAGAACTGATATCAATGTGATCAGACGTAGAGCTGCAGATGTTGAGATTGATGAAGCATTGATGGATGTTCCAGTTACAACTGTGGTAGATTTAGATTTCTTATTAGATGAAAGATCTAGAGAGTTGTATGCAGAAGGACATCGTTGGTGGACCTTAGCAAGGACCGGTAAATTGATAGAGCGTGTACGTTTACACAATCCACAAGGAGCACCTAATATTCAAGATTATCATATTGTGAGGCCAATTCCTCAACAGCAAATTGATGGAACTATAGGAGGATACCCTCAAAATCCTGGTTATCCAAATTAAAGAATAAGTTTATTAAGTTTTATTAGGAGAAAAGGTCATTAATTTATTTAGTGACCTTTTTTTATTTAATAATCACTTGATTTTTATAGTAGTACGAGATATTTTACGATATTTATTGGATGTTTAATGATCACAATTTTATAGGCTAATTATGATGAAAAAAATAGTGTTTATTGCGTGTATATTCCTTTGTTATAGCACGAATGCACAGCGTATTGTGAATTACGATGAATCTAAAATTCCTGAATTCACACTGCCTGTTGCCCTCGAAATGGAAAACGGCAATAAAATTAGTAGCATTAGCGAATGGGAAGAAAAGAGAAGGCCGGAAATTTTAAACCTTTTTGAAGAAAAAGTATATGGTAAAATTCCTGGAGCCTTGAACATGACCTCTTATAAAGTGGCTGAATCAGACGATCATGCAATGGATGATACCGCGATTAGAAAGCAAGTGGTTTTGAAATTCAGCAAGAATAATAAAGAATTGGATATTAACATTCTTATATATATTCCAAAAAATAATAAAAGAGCACCACTATTTGTGGGGTACAATTTTTACGGTAATCATACCATTGTTAACGAAAAAGAAGTTTTTATAACTAATTCTTGGGTGGGTAATAATGAAAAATTTGGGATTAAAAATCACAAGGCTTCTGAAAACTCTCGAGGCATAAGAACCTATCGATGGGCTGTTGATAAAATTATTGAAGCTGGCTATGGAATCGCTACCATCTACTATGGAGAGGTAGATCCAGATAAAAATGATTTCTCTGATGGTATACATCCTTTATTTTATGACACCAACCAGTCGAAACCAAAATCAAACGAATGGGGTTCAATTTCGGCATGGGCTTGGGGATTAACTAAAGCGATGGATTATTTTGAAAAAGATGCTGATATTGATAACTCTAAAGTTATAGTAATGGGGCATTCACGACTTGGAAAAACCTCTTTGTGGGCCGGAGCAACGGATCAAAGGTTTGCTGTGGTGATTTCAAATAATTCGGGATGTGGCGGTGCGGCACTTTCCAGAAGAAGTATTGGTGAGACCGTAAAAATAATGAATACTAGTTTTCCACATTGGTGTAACGAAAACTATAAATATTATAACGATAAAGTAGATGAATTACCTGTTGATCAACATATGCTCATTAGCTTAATGGCTCCGAGACCTGTGTATATTGCCAGTGCCCAAGATGATAAATGGGCAGATCCTAAAGGAGAGTTTTTATCGGGGTATTATGCATCTCCAGTATATAATTTATTTGGAAAGAAAGGGATTATTTCTTCAGAGATACCAAAAGTTAATCAACCAATTCATAATGATATTGGGTATCATATTCGAACAGGAAAGCACGATGTTACAGATTTTGATTGGGAGCAATATATTCAATTCGCAAATAAACATTTATATTAAAAAAATAAAATGATGCAATTTAAAAGTGATTCTTTACTTAAGAGTTCAGAGCAAGAATGGGAGGAAGTGGGTGCAGGGATTAAGCGAAAAATAACTGGATATAATGACGATGCGATGATGATACTCGTTCAATTTGAAAAAGGAGGTATTGGAGAACAACATAGTCATGTGCATACACAATCAACCTATATAGAAAGTGGGTCTTTTGAGGTCACTATTTCGGGAAGTACGCAACTACTGCAGCAAGGAGACTGTTTTTTTGTTCCACCTAATGCTATTCATGGCGTTGTATGTGTATCTTCAGGAGTTCTAGTCGATGTTTTTAGTCCAATTCGTGAAGATTTTTTAATAAATAATTTATAGATGTATGAGTGTAATTAGTACAAATATTCAAATGAGAAAAGTAATCGTAAGCCTGGTACTTTTTATACTTTGTTATTCACTTAAAAGTCAAGTAGGAGATTCAGAACAACCAAATATATTATGGATTGTCAGTGAAGACAACAGTCCGTTTTTTGGATGCTATGGAGATGAATTTGCAACCACACCAACTTTTGATAAATTGGCAAAAGAAGGAATTTTATACGAAAATGCCTTTGCAAATGCGCCAGTGTGTGCTCCGGCCAGATCTACAATTATCACAGGAATGTATCCACCTTCTATGGGGACTCAAAATATGAGGAGTACCTATCGTACACCAGAATCGATTAAATTTTTTCCAGAGTATTTAAGAAAGGCAGGGTATTATACATCCAATAATTCAAAGGAAGATTATAATATGATAAAACCAGCAGGTGTTTGGGATGAATCTTCTAAAGAAGCACATTACAAAAACCGCAAAGAGGGACAGCCTTTTTTCGCCATATTTAACTTGACGGTTAGTCACGAAAGTTCTATTCATAAAAGCATTCCCAATGATAAATTAAGACATGATCCTGCGAAGGTAACACTTCCTCCATATCATCCTGATACGCCAGAAATGCGTCATGATTGGGCACAGTACTATGATAAAATAGAAGATTTAGATGGGCAGGTTTCTGAAATTTTAATTGAATTAGAAGAAGCTGGTCTTGCTGAAAATACCATAGTGGGGTATTATGGAGATCATGGCGGAGTAATCGCTCGTAGTAAAAGATTTGTATATGAATCTGGAACACATGTACCAATGATTTGGAGATTTCCGAAAAAATATGAGCATTTGGCTCCCGCAAAACCTAATTCTAAAATTGATAGATTGGTGAGTTTTGTTGATTTGGCTCCTTCCGTTTTGAGTTTGGTAGGTGTTGAAATACCAACATATATGCACGGAAAAGCCTTTCTGGGAAATCAAGATACTACGCCACGGGAATATGTTCATTTGTTTAGAGGAAGAATGGATGAGCGAATTGATATGGTGCGAGCAGTAAGGGATAAAAAATTCAGATATATTAAAAATTATATGCCGCATAGAATCTATGGGCAGTATATAGAATATTTGTGGCGGGCACCATCATGTAAATCATGGGAAGATGCTTTTAAGGCAGGTGAGTGCAATGAAGCGCAGAGTGCCTTTTGGAATCAAAAACCACCAGAAGAATTATACGATGTCACTTTAGATCCATGGGAAGTGAACAATTTAGCCGGTGATTCTAAATATACAGAAGTACTAGAACGGATGCGTAAAGAAACGAATCGTTGGATGACTGAAATTCGCGATACAGGTTTAATGCCTGAAGGGGAGATGTCTACAAAGAATTCTACCCAATATTCCTTTGATTTTGCTCATTCTAATGCATATCGTATACCTGAAATTTTGAAAGCAGCTAATGTGGCGACATTACGAGATAGATCAAATTTAAGAGAGTTAAAGGAATTTATGGAACATGAAAATGCAACAGTTAGATATTGGGGTGCGACTGGTTGCTTAATTTTAGGTATGGAGGCCGATTCAGCAAAAAATAATCTTTTAAAATTGTTGAAAGATCAGAATGCTGATGTCCGTATTACTGCGGCGGAAGCCTTGTGTAACATAGGTAAATCAGATTTAGCAATTCCTGTTTTGATTGAAGCATTGAGTAATGAAAATTTAATGGTAAGAGTTCACGCCTTAAACAGTTTGGAAATTATTGGAGGTGAAGTAGCGAAATCTTCCTTGCCAGCGGTTAAAAAGGTTATTGGACAAAGGAAAGGTAGAGAATATGATATTAGAGCAGGTAAGCGATTAATAGAGTTTTATGAATAGATAAATGGTCACTATTATATGGGTTGTTTGAGAGTTTAATTTGGACGGAGACTGCCCTATGTAAGTATTATTAATACTAATATATACTGATTAATTTGGAAACTTTGAGAAAGCTTATGATAAGTTAAATTTTAATTGAATACGAAAAGAAAATAAATAACAAATTATTAATTATGAAAAATTCAAGAAGAACATTTTTAAAGAAAACTGCAGTGGCTAGTTCTGGTGTAGTTATGGCACCAACAATTGTTTCATCAAGTGTTTTTGGGGCAAATGATCGAATTAATGCCGCAGTTTTGGGAGTGAATGGGAGAGGGAAATCACATATTGAAAGTTTGATGGCTCAAAAAAATGTACGAGTTGCTACGCTCTGTGATCCAGATATGAATTTGTTGAAAGAACGAGGGGCAACATTTAAAGAAACATATGACAAAGATGTGTATTTGGAGCAAGATTTACGAAGGGTAATGGATGATAAGGACATTGACGTTGTTAGTATAGCATCTCCAAATCATTGGCATTCGCTTTCAGTGATTTGGGCTTGTCAGGCGGGTAAGGATGCTTATGTAGAAAAGCCAGGTTCTCATAATATTTGGGAAGGTAGAAAGATGGTTGAAGCAGCCGCTAAATATGATCGAATTGTACAGCATGGTGTGCAATTAAGAAGTTCGCCAGCAGTGCAAGAGGCAATTAATTTAATGCGTGATGGCTATATTGGAAAAGTTTATATGGCGAGAGGATTGGTATTTCGTCATAGACCAAGTATTGGAGATAAAGGATTTTCACCTGTACCAGAAGGTATAGATTATGATTTATGGACGGGGCCTGCTCCGAAACGACCATTTACAAGAAATTTGGTGCATTATAACTGGCACTGGCATTGGGATTATGGAAATGGTGACGTTGGAAATCAAGGTATTCATGAGACTGATTTGTGTATGTGGGGATTAGATGTTGGATTACCGACTAAGATCACGTCTATGGGAGGTAAATTTTTATGGGATGATGCCAAAGAAGTACCAGAAGTACTTACGTCTGTTTATAACTATCCAGAAGAGAATAAGATAATTCAATTTGAAGTACGACCTTGGTATACGAATGACGAAGGCGGAGCAACAGTGGGGAATATTTTTTATGGAGATAAAGGTGTGTTGGTTGTTGATGGGTATGACAAGTATAAAACGTACTTAGGTAAAAATAGAGAGCCTGGTCAATCGGGTAGCGATGGAGGAAAGACTGCTTCTGGAATGGATAGAGGTGCAGGTGGAACAGATGGGCATTTTGCTAATTTTATTGAAGCTGTCCGCAAAAGAGATAAATCAATTTTGAATGGTCCCGTAGAAACTGCACATTTATCATCTGGTTTGGCTCACTTAGGAAATATTGCGTATAAAACAGAGCGTGTTTTGACATTTAATCCGCAATCTGAGACATTTGTAAATGATCCAGAGGCGAATGAAATGCTTAGGCGTAATTATCGTAAGGGTTTTGAAGTTCCAAATAGAGTGTAATTTAGTACTTGATAAAATATGGAATACATGAGTCTATTTAGACTCATGTATCTACTTGTAGATATAAAATAGAATTGATGGTAAATAATACAAATTCGCGAAGAAATTTTATAAAAAAGAGTTCGATAGTTACAGCAGGTCTGTCATTAGTAGATCCGATTTCATTATATGCTGTGATGAAAAAAACAAAGATGAAATTAGGGTTGGTAACATACCAATGGGGGAAAGATTGGGATTTACCAACCGTGATTAAAAATTGTGAGCAAACTGGCTTCCTTGGAGTCGAGTTACGCACACAACATCTACATGGCGTTGAAATAAGTTTGAATGCCTATGAGCGAAAAGAGGTTAAAAAACAATTTGCAGATAGTGACGTAACTTGTTTGGGGTATGGTTCTAATTTCGATTATCATCATGCAGATCAAGCATTGGTGAGAAAGAATATTGTAGGAACCAAGGAGTACTTGAAACTTTGTAACGATATTGGTGCTACCGGAGTAAAAGTGAAGCCAAATGGATTTCCAAAAGAGGTTTCTAAAGAAGAAACGATTACTCAAATTGCAACTTCATTGAATGAGGTTGGAAAATACGCTAGTGATTTAGGTCAGATTATTCGAGTGGAAGTTCACGGTAAAGAAACTCAGGAATTACCAAATATGAAAGCTATTTTTGAGCAAGTAACTGAGGATAGTGTGAAAATTTGTTGGAATTCTAATAATCAAGATTTATGGGAGCCAGGTTTGGAGACAAATTTTAATTCAGTTAAAAAATGGTTTGGGGATACAGTCCACATTCGTGAAATGAATACGGGTAAATATCCATACGCTGAATTGATGAAGCTCTTTATGCAAATAAATTATAATGGGTGGATTTTACTAGAGGCTCACTCGTTTCCAGTTGACAGAATTACAGCAATGAAAGAACAATTAAATATTTTTAACGACGTAACATCGGCATGGTAGCTGCAGAATATATTTTTATGATAATAGCAATAATAAACAAAAAAGTTATAAAACGAATCGAAAATAAAATAATGTTCGGACTGCTTTTGTTGCTGAGTATTTCTCCAGCAAAGGGCCAGGAGAAATTTGTGTACGGAAAAGTAACTGCGTTTAATTCTATGTTGATTGAAAATGCTGAAATTAGTTCGAAGAAAGGGAAGGTTTCGGTCTTTACAGATTCTTTAGGGAGATTTTCCATTGAACGATTCAAGAAAGATAAATTGTTATTTAATGCGCCTGGTTTTAAATCGCAATCGATAAAAATAAATGAGGAATCAGATTCGATATCTGTAAATTTAGTTTTTGGAGGAACTGAAAAGGATAAGCAAGTTGCCATTGGTGGAGGGTATATGAATGCAGAGGACTTAACAGTAGCAATTGACCAATACAACCTTGATGAAAATAGTAATGCAAGTTATTCCAATATAATTGAATTGATGAAGGCTAAATATGCTCAGATTCAATTTGTTGGTAGGGAAATTAGAATTCGCGGGGGTAAATCCGTAAATTCCAGTAATGCAGCGTTAATTATTGTCAATGAATTCGCTACAGATTACAGTTATTTAGAGGGGATCGTAGCTAGTGATGTGAAATCGATAAGTGTTCTTAAGGGAGCAGCTGCATCTGTTTATGGTTCTAGAGGAGCAAATGGTGTTGTAATTGTTACTCTAAAAAATGCAAACACCAAATAACTTAATTTAAGTCAGGGTTTTCATTTTCGTATTCGAGCTCAAAACGTTCGTTGTAGCGCGCATTTTCTTTGGTAAGGATATCAATAGGAGAATAGTTTTTTTGAATTGGATTTTTCTTTTTGACCAAATAATCCGTGAGTAAATGAATAGATTCAAATCCTTGATTAAAAGGTTTCTGTGAAATAATAAATGAGATTTTATCTTCTTCTAAACATTTAATATTTTGTGGTGTATTGTCAAACCCTACCAATTGAAGGCTCTTTAAATGTTTCTTTTTGATGCAATTGGCAATAATTGAAATTCGACTTGAAGGAACAAATATTCCTTGAATATGACTATTTTTATCAAGCATTGAATTCAATGCTACCTCAGATTCGTCAACATTATTAATGTTGTCAAAATCTAAAAATAAACGTTCAATAGGAATGTTATTTTTAATAAAATAATCATTAAAACCATCAATTCTTTTTGAAATTCCACTGTTGCTTATGTTGATACGAGTTTGAACCGTTAATATTGTAGGGTTATCTCCAAGACTCAGATGCATTAATTTTGCAGCGACGTAGCCACCGGTATGTGAATCTTGTCCGATAAAAGAAATATTGTTAAACCCGTCTAAGTCAATATTAAAAAAGATATAAGGAATATTATTTTTCTCTAATTGTTTAACAATTTGTTTCGTCTCATTAACAAAATTAGGGACGATCAATACAGCAGATGGATTTAATTCCATTAAATTATTGAATCCATCAACATATGACTTTGGGTCAAATTGATTGTAATTAAAATTGGTAACTTCAATGCCGTAATTTTTAACCTCTTCACTTCCTTTTAAAATCCCCATGTATGGAGATTTCCAAAACAAGTTGGCGGCGTCATATCCAGGAATCAACGTACATAACTTATATTTACTCTTCATCGCCAGCGCTCTAGCGATTGGATTTGCAGTAAAATTATTTTCCTTAAGAATTTTTTTAATCGTTTCTTCTGTCTTTATTGAAACACCACCTCGGTTGTGAAGAACTCTGTCAACAGTCCCTTCTGAGACGTTGGCTTGCTTTGCAATTTCTTTTATTGTGGTCATAGGTTTAAAAAGATGTTATTCTAATAATTTCCTCGTATTCAAATATAATATGAATAGCTCATAGTTGTTGAAATTAAAGCATTAAATTTAACAAAAATTTATATATTTGCGTGTTCGCACACGAAAATAATTTTCCTTTCGTAAGTTTTTATGAATTTAATAGTTGGAGGTAAATTGTTTAAATACGGGCATAACCCCTTAAAATAACTGATAATAAAGTGTTTTTATTTAGAGGTTTTTGGCTTAAAAAAAGGGTTTGATAAGTAATTAATTTATAGAAAATATTAACAGAAATGAGTAAAGTAATTGTTTTAACTGGAGCAGGTGGAGTGCTTTGCAGTACATTAGCTTCGGCACTGGCTGAAAAGGGGCATAAGATTGCAATTTTAGATTTAAGAATTGAAGCAGCGAATAAAGTTGCAGACGTAATAAATTCCCAGGGTGGAACAGCCATTGGTGTTGCCGCAAATGTGCTGGAGAAAGAATCTTTGATTAATGCAAAAGTCGAAGTAAACAAGCAACTGGGATCTTGCGATATTTTAATTAATGGGGCAGGGGGTAATCATCCATTGGGAACTACTTCTAATCCGCATTTGGTAGAAGAAGACCTCGCGAATAAGACGGAAGGATTTAAAACCTTTTTTGATTTGGATCCAGAAGGAATTAAATTTGTATTTGATCTAAATTTTATTGGAACTTTACTTCCAACCCAAGTTTTCGCAACAGATATGGTAGGTAAAAAAGGATGTAGTATTTTGAATATTTCATCTATGAATGCTTTTACGCCTTTAACTAAGATTCCGGCTTACAGTGGCGCTAAGGCGGCTGTTTCAAATTTTACGCAATGGTTAGCAGTCCACTTTTCTAAAGTTGGAATTCGTGTTAATGCATTGGCTCCTGGATTTTTCTTAACAGATCAGAATAGAACCTTATTAACCAAAGAAGATGGCGATTTAACCCCAAGAGGAAATACGATTATAGATCAAACGCCAATGGGAAGATTTGGTGAGCCTGAGGATTTAGTTGGAACGACATTATGGCTATGTGGAGAAGGGGCTAATTTTGTAACAGGTGTCGTTATTCCTATAGATGGTGGGTTTAGCGCGTTTAGCGGAGTTTAAAAAATATTAAAATAGAATTATGAGTTTAAGTCTTGAAAATACATGGAGATGGTATGGTCCAAATGATCCAGTTTCTCTGTCAGATATAAAACAAGCAGGTGCAACAGGAGTCGTATCTGCATTACATCATATTCCAAATGGTGATATTTGGACAGTAGAAGAAATACAAAAAAGAAAAGCAATTATTGAAGCTTCTGGACTTACATGGTCTGTAGTTGAGAGTGTTCCTATTCATGAGAATATTAAAACGCGTTCGGGCGAAGTAGCGGCTTACATCGCTAATTATAAGCAGACATTATTGAATTTGGGAATATGCGGAATTGATATTGTATGTTATAATTTTATGCCCGTTTTGGATTGGACAAGAACGAATCTAGACTATAAAGTAGATGATGGCTCAAGAGCTTTGCGTTTTGATGCAACTGCTTTTGTTGTTTTTGAAGTGTTTTTGCTAAAAAGACCAGGCGCTGAAGAAGGATATTCGACAGCCCAATTAGACAAGGCAAGCAAGTTGAACGATAAAATGAGTGATGCTGAAAAGAAACTTTTAATCAAAAATATAATTGCGGGTTTACCCGGTGCAGAAGAGGGATATACTTTGGAAGAATTCAATGCAATTTTGGCTACCTATACTCAAGTAGGGCCTAAAGAATTGAAAGAAAATTTGTTTAACTTTTTAGCTCAAATTATACCTGCTGCTGAAAAAGCAGGAGTGCTGATGTGTATTCATCCAGATGATCCACCGTTTCCGATATTAGGATTGCCACGGGTCGTAAGTACGGAACAAGATATATTGGATTTATATCAGGCAGTTGATAGTCCTAACAATGGTTTAACTTTTTGCACAGGGTCTTTTGGCGTTAGAGCAGATAATGATTTGCCGGGAATGGTTGCACGATTGGGCCATAGAATACATTTTATTCATTTACGGAGTACACAAAGAGATGCCGAAGGGAATTTTCACGAAGCGAACCATCTAGAAGGGGATGTTGATATGTATGGTGTGATGAAAGCTTTAGTATTGGAGCAGAGACAAAGAAAAGAGGCTGGAAGAGAGGATCTTAGAATGCCAATGAGACCAGATCACGGTCATCAAATGTTAGATGATTTAAATAAGAAAACTAACCCTGGTTATTCTGGAATTGGAAGGCTGAGGGGATTGGCTGAATTAAGAGGATTGGAATTTGGAATCGCTAAAAATTTATAAGAATGGCAGGAATTAAATCAAAGACATTTATAACCGATAATTTCTTGCTGAATTCAATAGAGGCAGAGACTTTGTACCATGAGTACGCGAAGGAAATGCCAATTATTGATTATCACAATCACTTGTCTCCAAAACAAATAGCAGAGAACAAAACTTTCGATAATATTACCAAAGCATGGCTAGATGGTGATCATTACAAGTGGAGAGGAATGCGAGCCAATGGCGTTGAAGAGGAATTTATTACTGGAGATACATCTTTAGAAGTGCGTTTTGAAAAATGGGCAGAAACGGTTCCGTATACACTTAGAAATCCTTTGTTTCATTGGACTCAATTAGAATTGAAGCGCTATTTTGATATCGATGAAATATTACAGCCAAATACGGCAAATGATATATATATAAAAGCAAATAAGATTCTAGCAGACAGAACTCCTGCACAATTGTTGGAAGAGATGAATGTTAAGGTTATTTGTACTACAGATGATCCAATTGATGATTTAAAATATCATCAGCAAATAGCAGAACAAAATATTTTTACAAAAGTTTATCCTACTTTAAGACCAGATAAATTATTTGTAATAGATCAAGATAATTTCACAGAGTATATCGCTAAGTTATCCTCTTGTGTTGGGTTTTCGATTGAAAGTTTAGATGATTTGTTGAAAGCAATCGAAGCAAGAGTCGAATTTTTTAATGAAAATGGTTGTCGCTTGTCTGATTATGGGATGAACCAATTATATGCTTTTGATTTTACCGAAGACGAGGCAGATGCTATTTTGAAGAAACGATTGGCTGGTGGAAGCATTTCTGAAGAGGAGGTAAATCTATATGCTTCATGTATCCTATATAAGTTGTGTAAAATGTATCATGCTAAAGGTTGGGTACAGCAATTTCACTTAGGCGCTTTAAGAAATAACAATAGTCGATTATTAGCACAATTAGGTGCTGATACAGGCTGTGATTCCATTGGAGATTTCAATCAAGCGGAAGCAATGTCTAAACTTTTTAATAGGTTAGATTCGGAAAACAGCTTAAGCAAAACAATAACCTACAATCTAAATCCAACCCAAAATGAAGTTTTTGCAACCATGATGGGAAATTATAGTGAAGCAGGTGTTCCGGGAAAAATGCAATTTGGAACGGGATGGTGGTTCTTAGATCAAAAAGACGGAATGGAAAAGCAAATGAATGTACTTTCAAACATGGGGCTTTTAAGCCGATTTGTTGGAATGTTAACAGATAGTCGTAGTTTTTTATCATTTCCGAGACATGAATATTTTAGAAGAATTTTATGTGATCTAATTGCGGAAGACTTAAATAAAGGCTTGGTGCCAAATGATTTGGAATTCTTAGGGAAGATGATACAAGATATCTGCTATAATAATGCAGTAAATTATTTCAATTTTAAATAAAAATAGACGGTATGAAGTATAAATTAATACTACTTGCAATTCTTTTTGTTAGTTTTTCATCTTGTAAAAAAGAGGGAGGTATAAAGGTGCTGTATTTGGCTCATGGCTTACCACAATCACATCCTGTTCATAAGGGGATTATGGCTTTTCAATCTGCCTTAGAGGAAAAGTCAGGAGGAACTTTAAAAATAAAAATATTTCCAGATGCTCAATTGGGATCAGAAAGAGAAGTGCTAGAATTATTGCAAATAGGAAGTGTTGCTGCGACAAAAGTGAGTTCAGCGACGTTATCTAATTTTGTTCCTGAATATCACATTTTGGGAATCCCTTATCTTTTTAGAGGTAAAAAACATAAGTTTGACATCTTAGAAGGCCCTATAGGAAAAGCAATATTAGCAAAAGGAAGTAAATTTTGGTTACGTGGATTGTGTTATTATGATGCTGGAAGCAGAAGTTTTTATACCAGTAAAAAAGCCATAAGAACTCCAGATGATTTAAAGGGACTTAAAATTAGGACTATGAATAATCAGATGGCTATCAATATGGTTAATTCAATGGGTGGATCGGCTACGCCGCTTTCTTATAGCGAGTTGTATACAGCAATTCAACAAGGTGTAGTAGATGGAGCAGAAAATAATGCGCCGTCATTCGTTAGTTCTAATCATCATGAAATTAGTAAATACTATACTTTAGATGAGCATGCTTCCCAGCCAGATGTATTATTGATCAGCACAAAATTTTGGGATAGTTTAACTTCTGAACAACAAGAATGGGTGCAATCCGCAGCAGATGAATCTGCACAAGCACAAAAAGTGTTTTGGAATGAATCTGTTGAGGAATCTATGAAAGCAGCAAAAGAGAAAGGTGTTGAAATTATTATTCCTGAGCAGTCATTATTTGCTGAGAAGTCAAAATCAGTATTGGAAAATTTCATAAAGGAGTATCCTGAAATGGAAGAGGTTGTTAAACAAATTAAAGCAAAATGATTATGAGTAGAACAGATATCCTTATTAATAAGGTTAGCCGAGTATTGGAGATTTTCTTAATTTCCATATTTGCATTGTTAGTAGTTGATGTATTATTTCAAGTCTTTTCAAGATATATTTTAGGGACGTCATTTACATGGACAGAGGAGTTGGCACGTTTTTCATTGATTTGGATGACTATTTTAGGAGCCGCTTATTTGAATGGAAAAAGAGAGCATTTATCAATGGATTTTTTATATCAGAAATTATCAGTCACCAATAAAAGGAAAGCATCCATACTTATTGAAATTTTAGTATTTCTATTTGCACTTGTTGTAATGGTTATTGGAGGCTTTAATTTAGTGTACACCACATTGCATTTAGAACAGCTTTCAGGTACTTTAAGGATTCCTCTAGGGTATGTTTATGCGGTGATGCCTGCTAGTGGATTGCTGATTATGTTATTTTGTGTGTATCACATTTCAAAAATTAATTCAAACCAAATTATCGATTAATATGAGTATTGAAGTTTTAAGTATTTTAGTTTTATTTATAAGTTTTTTCACCCTCTTACTTTTAAATGTTCCTGTGGCGTATAGTATTGGTATTGCAACAACCCTTAGTTTATTATTAAATATTGATAATTTACCGGGTATAACCACTATTGCTCAGCGAATGACAACAGGTATTGATAGTTTTGCTTTATTGGCAATTCCATTTTTTGTCCTCGCTGGTGAAATTATGAAACAAGGAGGTATTGCAAATCGATTGATAAATTTTGCAAAGTCCTTGGTCGCCAGTCTTCCCGGAGGTTTGGCGTATGTAAATGTTTTGGCATCTATGTTATTTGGAGCCATTTCTGGTTCTGCCCTTGCGGCTGCTTCAGCGATTGGAAGTGTTATGACAGATAGAATGGAAGAAGAAGGATATCCGAGAACGTTTAGTGCATCGGTTAATATCACATCTTCAACTACAGGCTTGTTAATTCCACCGAGTAATACATTGATTATTTATGCATTAGCGAGTGGAGGAACGGCATCAGTAGCGGCTTTGTTTATTGCCGGTTATTTACCAGGAATTTTGGTGGGATTGGCCATTATGGGGTATATTGCTTTTGTTGCTATTAAAAAAGGCTATCCTAAAGGAAAACGTTCAACAGTATTAGAAATTTGGACTTATTTTAGAAAAGCATTTTTTAGTTTACTCATGTTATTCATTGTGGTTGGTGGTATTGTTGCGGGTATTTTTACCGCTACTGAGGCTTCAGTAATCGCCGTATTATATGCAGCAGTTTTATCGCTCATATATGGTGATATGAAGGTTAAAAATTTTCCAGCGATTTTATTGTCAAGTGGAAAAACTACGGCTGTAGTAATGTTTTTAATTTGTACATCTATGGCGATGTCTTGGTTGTTTTCTTTTGAAGGAATTCCAGAAATGATTAGTAGTTTCTTATTGGAACAATTAAATAATAAGTTTGCAATCTTTTTAGCAATCAATGTAATCTTGTTAATTGTTGGAACTTTTATGGATATGACGCCTGCCGTGTTAATATTTACACCGATATTTTTACCAGTAGTAACTGCTTTAGGAATGGATCCAGTTCATTTCGGAATTGTAATTGTACTTAATTTATGTATTGGGGTTTGTACACCACCCGTAGGAACCTTGCTCTTTGTGGGTAGTGGTGTGGCTAAAGTATCTGTAACGAATGTAATACGACCTTTGTTACCATTTTTAGCAATTATGGTAATTGTATTAATGTTGATCAGTTATATTCCTGAGATATCGATGTTTTTACCTAGGTTATTTGGTTTGTAGAAATATTAGTTAATCTGATATTATTTATTAATTACGCGCAGTTACATTTGACTAGAAATAATGAAATAGAACACATACTAAAATAAAATAAAAATGAAGAAATTTAAAAGTAAAGAGATTTTTGCAAAAGTAATTGCTTTTGCAATGACAGTTGTATTAGCCAGTTGTACAGCAACTGAAAAGGATGACACTCCATGGGTAGCGCTATTTGATGGAAAAACCTTAAATGGTTGGTCAGTTATTGGCGGTAAAGCATCGTATGCGGTAAAAGATGGAACTATAGTAGGGACTTCGACTTTAAACACGCCAAATACATTTTTACGTTCAGACAAGATTTATGGTGATTTCATTTTTGAAGTTGAATACAAAGTTGATCCAAAATTGAATTCAGGAATTCAGATTAGAAGTAACAGTATTCCTAGTTATCGAAATGGACGGGTTCATGGATACCAAATTGAAATTGATCCCTCTGAAAGAGCATGGAGTGCTGGTATTTATGATGAATCACGTAGAGGTTGGTTAAATCCTTTGACTAAAAATCCTGCTGCACAAAAAGCGTTTAAACAAAACGATTGGAATCACTATCGCATTGAAGCCATTGGAGATACTTTAAAGACATGGATTAATGGAGTGCCTGCATCTTATTTGATTGATGACATGACAGCGACTGGATTTATTGGTCTACAAGTTCATGGTATTGGAAAGGACGAAAAAAGGAAGGGAACTCAGGTAATCTGGAAGAATGTAAAAATTATTACAGAAGATGTTTCAAAGTATAGCAAAGCAACTACAATAAGCCCAATTATAACGAAGAATAATTTAACGGATAATGAAATTAAAGGTGGTTGGAAATTATTATTTGATGGAGAGTCTGCGAAGGGCTGGAGAGGTGCCAAGTTAGATAAATTTCCCACTGGTGGTTGGGAAATTAATGATGGTGAACTTTCTGTATTAGCTTCTGGCGGACATGAATCTACAGCTGGAGGTGATATTGTAACTGTCGATACATACAGTGATTTTGATTTCAGAGTTGATTTTAAAATTACAGAAGGGGCGAATAGTGGCATAAAGTATTTTGTAAATACTGATTTAAATAAAGGTGCTGGCTCGTCTATAGGATTAGAATTTCAAGTTTTAGACGATGCAAAACACCCAGATGCAAAACTAGGAAATCATGATGGAAGCAGAACAATATCTTCATTGTATGATTTAATACAAGCAGACACGAATAAAGTAGTAAATCCTATTGGACAATGGAATCAAGCACGTATTCTTTCTAAGAATAATCATGTTGAGCATTGGTTGAATGGTAGGAAAGTTTTAGAATTTGAGCGTAAAAGTGAATCGTATAGAAAACTAGTAGCGGAAAGTAAGTATAAGGATTGGAAAGATTTTGGAGAGGCTGAGTCAGGGCATATTTTATTGCAAGACCATGGAGATTATGTTTCATATAGAAATGTAAAAATTAAAGTATTGACTGATAAGTAAACTTGACGATATGAGTTCGAATAGAAGAAATTTCTTGAAAAAGACAGCAGTTGGTGCAATCGGAATTGCAACGGCATCAATTTCTGGTGTGGCACATGCTGCTAATGAAGTTATTATAGACGCAAAATCTACAGTTTTAAATTTAGGAGTTGCATCGTATTCTTTGCGAAAATTTTCATTGGAAGAATCGCTTGATATGGTTGTAAGAAGTGGTTTGAATAGGATTTCTCTTAAGAGTATGCACTTGCCTCTAGATTCGGATACAGCAACCCTTAAAATGGCGGCAGCGCTATGTAAAGAAAAAGGAGTTATTTTGTATGGTGTTGGGGTTATCTATATGAAATCGAAGGCTGAGGTAGATCAAGCATTTGAATATGCCAAAACTGCTGGAGCAAAAACGATTATTGGAGTTCCGAATCACGCGTTGTTAGATTATGTTGAGCATAAGGTGAAGGAATACGATATTAACTTTGCCATTCATAATCATGGACCAGGAGATAAACTGTATCCAAGTGCAGAGAGTGCGTATGTTAGGATAAAAGATAGAGACAAACGAATGGGTCTTTGCATAGATATTGGTCATACAAAACGAATTAATAGAAATCCAGAGCAAGATTTAGAAGCGTATTTTGAAAGAGTTTTTGACATCCATTTAAAAGATGTCACAAAAGCAGCAGGTGACGGAAAGACGTGCATTATAGGAAGAGGTGTTATCAATTTCCCTGTGTTTTTAAAGTCGGTTGTTGCATTGGGTTATAAAGGCACCTTGGCCTTGGAGTATGAGGCAGAGGCAGATGACCCATTTCCGGGTGTTTCAGAATCTGTAGGGTATGTAAAAGGGATATTAAGTGTATTATAAAAATTATGGATATGAGTTCAAGTAGAAGAAGTTTTATTAAAAAAGCGGCCGTTGGTGTCGTAGGTGTTGCATTAGGGAATAAAGTAAATGCTATGTCCGCTCAAAGTTATTCAAATATAATTGGAGCAAATGATCGTGTTAATATTGCCATTCAAGGTTTAGGAAGAAGATATGGAGCATATATTCCACCTATTCTAGATAAGAAGAACAATGTTACATTGAAGTATTTTTGCGATGTTATGAAAAGTCAGCGAGATAAGGCTGCAGCAAAATTTTCTAAAAGTGTTAATTACAAACCAGTAGTAGAAAACGATATTCGTAAGATATTAGATGACAAAGAAGTAGATGCTATTTTTATGGCAACTCCAGATCATTGGCATACGCCAGGAGCTATTATGGGAATGCAAGCAGGAAAACACATTTATTTAGAAAAGCCATGTTCGCACAACATGAATGAAAATGAAATGGTTGTAGCTGCCCAAGAAAAATACAATAAAGTGGTTCAAATGGGAAATCAACAAAGATCCTCTGCGGAATCTTCTCAAATTATTAAGGAAATCCATAATGGCATTATTGGAGATACGTACAAAGCGACAGCTTTTTATATCAATAAAAGAGGTGAAGTGCCAATTCCTGTAAAGGCTGCACCGCCAGAAGGATTGGATTGGGAGTTATTTCAAGGGCCAGCAATAAGAAAAGCGTATACTCATGATACATGGAATTACAACTGGCACTGGTATGGTTGGGATTTTGGAACCGCAGAAATGGGGAACAATGCAACACATGAACTAGACATCGCTAGGTGGGCGTTAGGAGTGTCGCTTCCAGAGCATGTAGATGTGATTGCCGAAAAGAATCATTATAAAAATGATGGTTGGGAAATGTATGATTCTATGAATGCTACCTTTAAATTTTCTGGAAATAAAGTGATAGAATGGGATGGGCAAAGTAGAAACGGATATAATAAATATGGTAAGGGAAGAGGAACCATTATTTATGGATCGAAAGGATCTGCTTTTATAGATCGTGGAGGTTTTGCCTTATATGATCTTGCAGGAAAATTGATTAAAGATAATAAATCTTCAGGTGCTGAAGGTGGACTAGCGCTTGGAGGAGGAGGAGATCTTTCTACAAGACACGCTGTTAACTTTTTTGAAACAATTAGAGGAAATCAAGAATTAACTTCTCCAATTCAGCAAGGGGCTACTTCGCAAGCGATGACACATTATGCAAATATTGCTTCAAAAATTGGAAAATCATTTGAAGTAGATGAAAATACAGGTCGTATTTATGATCGTGATGCAATGAAATTTTGGTCTCGTACGTACGAACCAGGATGGGACCCAAAATTATAATGGTTTAAATAAGACAAAAAAATCTCCGAGTGCTTTACTCGGAGATTTTTTTGTCTTAAAGTTTACAAACAACTAATTCATAAACTAAATATACCTAAAGTTCTAAGGACTTTAAGGCATTCTTATCCATCAATAACTCAATTGGATTTTCTAAGGCTTCTTTTACTGCAACTAAGAAACTAACGGATTCTTTTCCGTCAATAATTCTGTGGTCATAAGACAACGCTACATACATTATGGGTTGAATCACTACCTCACCATTAACAGCCATTGGACGATTCACAATATTATGCATTCCTAAAATACCACTTTGTGGTGGGTTAATAATAGGAGTAGATAGCATAGATCCAAATACACCACCGTTGGTGATTGTAAACGTTCCTCCAGTCATTTCATCTACCGTAATTTGACCATCACGTGCTCGAATAGCCAATCTCTTCACTTCGCTTTCAACACCTCTAAATGATAAGTTCTCAGCATTTCTGATCACAGGAACCATTAAACCTTTTGGTCCAGATACTGCAATTGAAATATCTTGAAAATCTGGAGTAATTTTATAATCTCCATCCATCATTGAATTTACATCAGGAAATAATTTTAATGCGCGTACAATAGCCAACGTAAAGAAACTCATAAATCCTAAGCCAACATTGTGTTTCGCTTTAAAATCTTCTTTAAATTCTTTACGTAAATCAAATATAGGCTGCATGTTTACCTCATTAAAGGTAGTCAACATGGCTGTTTCATTTTTAACAGCAACTAAACGTTGTGCAACTTTTCTACGCAACATAGAAAGTTTTTTGCGTTCAGATCCACGTTCGCCATGAGTTGGAGCGGTACCCATAGAAGGAACAGCCTTAACAGCATCCTCTTTAGTAATTCTTCCATCTTTTCCAGAACCTTTAATGCCAGAAGCATCCATTCCCTTTTCAGAAAGAATCTTCTTAGCGGCTGGAGAGGCAGTACCTGATGCGTACGTTTTTATCGTTTCAACTGGTTTTGCAACTTCTTTTACTTCTGCAGTTTCTATAGTTTCTGTTGTTTGTTTTGCAGCTGAATCGCCTGCTGGTTTCTTTCCATCCATATCGATAAGACACACAACAGCACCCACATTAACAGCGTCTCCTTCTTCTGCTTTTAAAGTGATAATTCCACTTTCTTCAGCAGGTAATTCTAAGGTTGCTTTGTCTGAATCAACTTCAGCAACGGGTTGGTCTTTTTCAACATAATCACCATTTTCTACTAGCCAACTTGCAATTTCTACTTCTGTAATTGATTCTCCCGGAGAAGGAACTTTCATTTCTAAAATCATGGTATATAATTTTACGTTTTATTATTATTTTTCGTCAGTATTAAAAACAGTATCTATTACTCTTTGCTGTCTTCTTTTATCTCTTGCTCCAGATCCTGGTGCTGGTACAGCGGCGTAATCTCTTGATGCAACCTCTAGTTTAACGATATCTAAACGCTGTAACATATGTGTCCAAGCACCCATATTTTTTGGTTCTTCTTGTGCCCAAACATATTTAGAAACATTTGGATAACGATCTATAATTTTCTGGATTTTATCTAAATGTAATGGGAACAATTGCTCAATTCTTATAAGGGCAACATCATCTCTTTCTAGCGCTTCTCTTTCAGCCAATAGTTCGTAGTAGAATTTACCTGTACAGAACACCATTTTCGTCACTTTTTTAGTGTTGATGGAGTCGTCAATTACTTCTTGAAATTTGCCATTCGCTAATTCGCTCAATGAAGAAACCGCTTTTGGATGACGCAACAAACTTTTTGGTGTAAAAACAATCAAAGGTTTTCTGAAATTCCATTTCATTTGACGTCTCAATAAGTGGAAGAAATTTGCTGGAGTTGTACAATCTGCAACAATCATATTATCTTTTGAACAAAGTTGCAAATAACGTTCCATACGAGCAGAAGAGTGCTCAGAACCTTGACTCTCATATCCATGTGGCAATAAGATTACGATTCCGTTTTGAGTTTTCCATTTTTGTTCGGCAGCCGATAGATATTGGTCAAAAATAATTTGGGCACCATTGCTAAAGTCACCAAACTGAGCTTCCCAAATAGTTAAGGTATTTGGGTTTGCCATAGCATAGCCATAATCAAAACCAAGCACACCATATTCTGATAAAAGAGAGTTGTAAATATACATTTCTCCTTTATTCTTGGGATTTGTATTTAATAGATTGATGCGCTCTTCAGAAATTTCATCACACAAAATCGCATGACGATGGCTAAAAGTACCTCTTTCAACATCTTGCCCAGAAATACGAATATCAAAACCTTCTTCCATTAAACTTCCATAAGCCAAGGTTTCTGCCAAACCCCAATCTAGCGTATCAGATTCGAAAACCATTTGTTCTCTACCTTTTAATATACGTTCTGCTTTTCGCATAAACTTTGCACCATCGGGCACTGTTGATACTACTTTTGCAATTCCTTCTAAACGTTTCTTGTCATAGAAAGTTTCAACAGGTTTAAGAATCCCATCTAAACGTTGACGTTTAAAATCAATCCATCGTTCCTGCATAAATTCACGCACCTTGGTTGAGGTAGTTTCTTTTGATTTTGAATAAGTCGTCTCGAGCATTGATTTAAACTCGGCAACAATTTTTTGAGGATAAGCAGCATCAATGGATTTTTCTGCAACTAATTTATCACTATATATCTTGAAAGAATTACTCTGTTTGGCAATTTTTTTATACAATTTTGGTTGTGTAAAACGAGGTTCATCTCCTTCATTATGACCATATTTTCGATACCCCAATAAATCGATATAAACGTCTTTTTTGAATTTCATTCGATAATCAAGCGCTAGAGAAACAGCATGAATTACCGCTTCAACGTCGTCAGAATTTACATGAAGAACAGGTGACAGTATTACTTTGGCTACGTCTGTACAATAGGTGCTTGAGCGTGCATCTAAATAATTTGTAGTAAAACCAATTTGGTTATTCACCACAATGTGAATCGTTCCACCAGTCTTATATCCACTCAATTCACTCATTTGTGCAACCTCGTAGGCAATTCCTTGTCCTGCAATCGCTGCATCACCATGCACTATAATAGGAAGAATTTGTGAATCATCTCCATGGTAGTCTTTATCAATTTTTGCTCTGGTAATTCCCTCTGCAATCGAAGCTACTGTTTCTAAATGTGAAGGATTTGGGACTAAATTCATTTTAATGGACTTTCCGTTTTGATAGGTTTTATCAAGCGTAAGCCCTAAATGATATTTAACATCACCGTCAATGTTTTGATCTTCAAAATCTTTACCGTCAAACTCGCTAAAGAGTTCGTGCATTGGTTTTCTAAAAACATTTACAAGCGTACTTAATCGACCGCGATGCGCCATTCCAAGTACACATTCTTTAACGCCATACGACTCTACGGCGTAGAATAATGCAGAACTAATCGCAGGAATTAAAGATTCTCCTCCTTCAAGTGAAAATCGTTTCTGACCAACATATTTAGTCTGTAAAAAGTTTTCGAACGTAATCGCATGATTTAATTTAGATAGAAAATATTTTTTTTCAATCAGCGAAAATTTTCTGTGGTTGTCATTTGTATTCAGTCTTTCTTGCCACCATTTAATCACCGCTGGATTTCTGATGTACATATATTCTATTCCGATAGAGTCGCAATAGATTTTTTCTAAATGAAAAATAATATCTTTTAAAGTTGTGTTTCCTAAGCCTAAAACTTCACCGGCATCAAAATAATTATCTAAATCATCTGTAGAAAGCCCAAAATTCTCAATAGCTAAAGTAGGTTTGTACTCTCTCCGAGCTCTAACAGGGTTTGTTTTTGTGAATAGGTGACCTCTTGTTCTGTACCCATCGATCAAATCTAAAACACGAAACTCTTTGCTTACTTGACCTGGAATTACAACTGAAGTTTCTTCGTCAGTAATTTCATAATTTTCATTGGCAAGATCATACCCTTGAAAAAAACTTCTCCAACTTGGTTCTACCGCATCTGGATTGACCAGATACTGATCGTATAAATCGGCAATGAACCCCGAATGTGCTGCATTAAGAAACGAAAACTTATCCATATTTTATATCGTACTTATACGTTTTATTTAAGACTTGGACAAAAATACAATATTTCAGAAAATCAATGAATATTAAAGAGGATTATATAAATAAAATTTGCAGACTTATTTAAAGAATGTCATAAAATTAAAGAATGAAATAAATGAATAATATTTTTTTGAAAATTATTTGGTGGAATTATAAAAAGATATATATTTGCACACCGAAATTAAACACGGAAACACTCCTCCTTAGCTCAGTTGGTTAGAGCATCTGACTGTTAATCAGAGGGTCCAAGGTTCGAGTCCTTGAGGGGGAGCTTAAGAGCAGAAAGACTTACATGAAAGTGTAAGTCTTTTTTGGTTTTAGCACTACCTACAGAGTTTACACTTCCATTTCAATACAATTTACATTTTCACTTTATTTCGTCAACTTGTCAACTTTTTTTGATGAAAAAGTGTACCACGAGGTACCCCTAAAAATATTCCAGCACCAACTTCTTTTATCTGTTCGGCTTGTTCAAAAATCCTTGTTTTTATTCCTTTTTGCTCAAGTGCAATTGCTGTCGTTAATCCTCCTATTCCTGCTCCAATAATATCTATGTTCATAAAGTTCGTTCTAATGAATGCTAACGGCGGATTTGTGTAAGATTTCGTTGCGTGAAATTAGCAATTAACTTCATAAGTACAAAACCAACTTGAAAATCCGATAGGATTTTCCTAAGAAAGCCAAGACTTAGCAATGAATTTTACACGGCTTGTTGTAGCCAGTTTTTCATTGATTTTTTTCCATTAATTCAATTTCAAGTTCAGGATATTTAGTTTTCAAGTCTAATAAATTAGACGGTGTGTCTAATAAATACATATCAAA
Organism: Urechidicola croceus; assembly: GCA_905181865.1. Classification (GTDB taxonomy): domain Bacteria; phylum Bacteroidota; class Bacteroidia; order Flavobacteriales; family Flavobacteriaceae; genus Urechidicola; species Urechidicola croceus_A. The sequence goes on along the minus strand of CAJIZG010000003.1, from coordinate 1,105,722 downwards.
AAACTGTAATACTATTTCTGTAGTTAACTTATATACTCTGTTTGGATTTATCGTTCCAGCTTCATTTATAAATTGTAAATTAATCATTAGTGGAATGTCCATAAAATTTGAGTGCCCTGAGTTTAAAATTTTGGAATTATAAAAATCAGAAGAACTTCCATTATGATATGCATGTACGTTTAAATTTGGGTGAGAGTTATCCCATTCAGACGTTATTAAAGCAAATGGTTTGGTCATTATTGTATCAATCATTGGCCCCCATTGTACACCGTCTATATTTATTCCAGCTTTTATTCTCTTGTCATCGAGTAGAGCCTGACCAGCGGCGGAGCCACCTTGAGAATGCCCAAATACCCCAATTTTAGAAGTGTTTATATGCTCCGCTAAAAAAGAGGAGTTATTCCATTTTTCTAATTCATCTATAACCAATGAAATATCTTTGCTCCACCGAATTGTTATTTCTGCCGCAATATAATTACGGATAAGATTTTCAACGGCATTAAATTGTTCTTTTGGGTTTGTTGCTTTTTTATAGTTTTCAGTGGCATTCCAAATCATTTCAGCCATTTCTTTATTATTATGTTCTCTGTCATAGACTTTGTTATAAAGTTTAATTTCTCCATTTGAAAATAATGAGCCCGTACTTTCATAAGTATGATTGATATTTATTACAATATATCCATGACTTACAATTTCTTCTATTAAAGCATAATAACCTGAAGCATTTGAATAATATCCATGAGAGAAAATTAAAACAGGAAAATTCCCTTTTGCCACCGAAGGACTGTTGTAAGTATTCGTTTTAACATTGTCCAAATAATTAAAGGTAGATTTGGGCAATCCATATTTTGATGCAAATCCAAGTCGTTCTCCTTCATTCAGATAAGGTTCTTTTTCATCATTATTTATGATGGCAGGATACCAAATTTTAATATTCAATTCTCTTTTATCTCCTGCTTTTGAAGTAATGAATTCCTCTTGATTGGTTTTTAAGTGGATATATTGAGATCCTATATTATATTTTCCTGTTGTGGCTGGTAAATCAAAAACTGGTAAAATATAAGGCATCGCCCAACCAAATAGCATTACTATAATGAATGTTATTCCACTAACTATTTTTCTAATCCATCTTCCTTTAAAAAAGTTATGTTCTTTATACAAACACCATACTAAAATTAAAATTATCAAATAGGAGGGAAACATTTGCCACCTATACCCTTCTAGAACAAGATGCAGAATGAGTATGCAAATAATTAAAATTAAAACTGTTTTTTTGTTTAATCGATAGTTCCTTGTTGAAATATAAAAAGGAAAAAAGGTACTAATGATTAGTAAAATAATTTCAAAAATTCTCATGGTTTCTATTTTTAAAGCAAAAGAATTAAATTAAATAACCAGTTCAAAAAAAAGACTATGGACAAATAATGGACATAGATTTAAATGTTAGATTTTTAGATACTTGAAAGAAAAATAAAAAGATCTTCTTTAGAATTCAATTCCATTTTTTTTCTAAGTCTATATCTCGCTTTATTAACGCTTTCTGAAGTTATATTCAAAAGGAGACTAATTTCTTTTGAACTTAGGTTGAGTCTTAAAAAAGCACAAAGTTTTAATTCGTTAGCAGTAATATCTGGAATTATTTTTCGCAAAGATTGTCCAAAGTTTGGATATAATTTTTCAAAATTTGAAAAAAAAGGTAAAAGGTTAGATGTTTTCAAATTAGATTGCAGCATTTGTTGCAAATCATTTATTAAATCAATTTGTAATTTTTGATTGTCTTCTTCTAGATTTGTGATTTTACGGTCAGAATATTTTTTATCTAGCCGTTTATAATTATCGTGCTTTCTTTTGTTTCTAAGTTTTGTTCGGTTAAGGTGTTTTGTTCTTGTTAAATAAGGAATTACAACATACCCCAAAATAAATAAAGCCAATGCGCTGATAAACAATATAGTGAAGATAAACCATGTATCAGTATCTATTGCGAATTCCATTATTTTTTAATTTTATGATTTAGACTATACCAGAGTAAATTACGAGATTTTTTAAATTGGCTACAACGTTTGGTATAAAAACAGTTGCGTATTTCTAGCATGAGTTCTTTTTTTAGAACTCGATGTAGCAATTTTTTTTATACACTGTTGTTTTTAGTATTTGTTGTAATTGTCAATATACAATTTTACAATACGTAGTCAGCATACCTAAACATTTTTAGCACTCCAAAAAGCTTTCTTTTTTTGAACATCAACCTTATTAATCACAACTGATAAGGTTCGGTTTTCACTAAAATGGCTAAATATATTTCAGATTTTAACCAACTACAATTTTTAAATTATTTATAAGTCATTGAATATCAATTGACAATACAATTTATTTTCACTAACTTAGCCAAACTGTATACGTTCTTAAACGTTTTGATAGTGTAACTCTCAACGATTCTCAATCGTACAGTTTGAGCCAAAAACTCTGTCGAGTTTCAACTACATAGTATTTTAAAATTGTACCCAATTCCAATCTTATTTGAGCCACTAAAAAACTTCTTTGGAACCCAAATGGTACTGCTTATTAAATACAACGGTTTGTGTATGAGTAGTGGTGATTAAAAAGCTCTACTTTTTTGTTAATCTCAAAAGTATAAAAAAAGTGCAAACTTTGAGGTTTGCACTTTCTCAGCCATTACTTATACACTTTGTTAGCAACTGGCTTTTCTTATTTCATTGTTACGATCACTTTTCCAACAGTTCTGCCACTTTCAAGTTGTAAGTGAGCATCTCCCATCTTTTCAAAAGCAAACGTTTTAGAAATATGCGGTTTTAGAGTTCCACTTTCCAACATATTTTTAAGAGTGTTCATATCGTCTCCATTAGATTGTACTACCGTGAAAAAAACATCAACATTGCGTTCTTTTGCTGCTTTTAAAACTTCATCAGAGAAGTCAGCTGTTGGCAATGAGATAATTACACCTCCATTTTTTGTAATTTTTATTGAATTGAGTAGAATGTCTCCATTAAACATATCCAATACAAAATCTATATCTGTAAGGATTTCTTCAAATTTTTGTGAACCGTAGTCTATATGTTCATCAGCACCTAGTGATAGTACAAAATCTTTATTTTTAGCAGAACTTGTAGTAATTACATAAGCACCTAATGATTTTGCAATTTGAATAGCAAAATGACCTACACCACCAGAACCAGCATGTATCAAAACACGATCACTTTTTTTAACTCTTGGTTTTAAAGCCTGTAAGGCAGTAACTGCTGCCAAAGTAGTAGCTGCAGCTTCTTCAAATGATATGTTTTTTGGGATTTTAACCAAATGATCTTCAGGTGCTGCCACAAATTCTGCATAAGCATTGCCGCTTCCAGGGAAGTTAATCATACCGAATACATTATCTCCAATTTTAAATTTTATTATATTATTTCCAATTGCAACAATGGTTCCAGAGACGTCCCATCCTATTATAGCTGGTCGTTGCTCACCAGTTAGCGAATTTAGTAAATCTTCATTAGCTCTTGCTTTAAAATCTACAGGATTAACACCTATTGCTTTTACTGAAATAAGTACTTCGTTCTCCTTTGTAGCTGGTTTTTTAACGTCTTTAATTAAAAAGTTTTCGACTCCACCTGTTTTTTCTAATAATATTGCTTTCATGTTTTTTTTATTTTTGTTACTATAATTAGTATAGTTGCAAAAATAAGTATAGTTTTAATCCTGTACAATAACGGTCAGAAAGGATAGTTTAAAATTTATTGAAAATAAAGAATTATGCATCAAATAAAAGGAAAGGAATATCCTTGCTCTGCAAGTGTTACAATGGCATTAATAGGAGGTAAGTGGAAAACGGTAATATTATTTCATTTGATAGAAAAGTCGTTGCGGTATAATGAACTTCGGAAAGGAATGCAAACTGTAACAGAAAGAACACTCAGCCTACAATTAAAGACATTGCAAGAAGATGGGATTATTGAAAGAAAAGTGTTTTCTAAAAAGCCACCTTTAAAAGTGGAGTATTCTTTAACTGAATTTGGGAAAACACTAATTCCTCTTTTGAAATCTATTGCTAACTGGGGGGATTATGTTGTTACAAAATTTTCAAAATAATATTTCACAATTTAGATTTGCTTGTTGCTAACGGTCTAGTATATGAAAAGTAGGCGGTTTCGAAGCACTAATTTTTCGGTTAAGCACAAAGCTTGATGCGAGCTAAAAGCTTTGAATTTATTACTATTTAGCCTATTTTTTATATACATTGTTACCAAACGTGTTTTTTAAATGAGCTCGATTAAACTTTTACAATTAAGGTAAATGGTTAAATCTGTCCTATTCTTTAAAATGATATCTGTGCTCCTAAAACAATTCCCATGCTATTGGCATCTCTATCACTATGAGTGGTGCCAGGAGGGAATGGATCAAAGTCAGCACTTCCACTTATAAAATTTAATGGAGCAAAACCTTCAGTTCTGAATATTTCAACAAATAGTTTTGCTGATTTATTCATTAAGGCTTGATATCCTAGAACATACTGGTTTTGTCTTTCCCAGGGAGCCCCATTTGGTCCAGCTATAAAATTTGAAAATTCTCCAGAAAGTGTATGTTTGATTTTACCTACTTTATTTAAATCATATTTTGCACCAAGACTCAATGAACTAACCTTAGAGGCTTCAAATATATTTAGTGGTGGTGTTGGATTAAATGTACCTTCCCATTCATCAAAAGTTTTTGCAAATGAAGCCATTACAATAAGACGATTATTTACATCTAATGTACCGTATACAGTATACTCAGGATTGTTTTCTTCACAAGGTGTAAAATGAAAAACAGGAAAGCCTTGGCAATATGCACCTCCTTTTTTATATGATGCACCAGCTTTTAAATTTACTTTATCAGAAATAACTAATTTATAGTTTAAATCTGCAACAAGATTGTTAAGTTTTGAAGGCACAGCAGTTGCATTCCCAACAGGTACATGTAATGCTCTAAATTGAGCACCTCCTTGAGCCAACATGATTTTAGCATGAAGCCCTCCTTTATTATATCCAATCTGGGCACCGTAACCTAGACCACCGAATGCATGCCACATAGTTGAATTAGTAAATGGGTTTACAGTTCCCATTTGTCCGAATGGAGCATCCATTTTTCCCACAGCACTGTAAAATGGTGATTTATTCAAGTTTCCAAATACTTTATACTCTGTAAAAAATCCGATAGATAATAATTTGACACCAAAACTTTCTATCGGAATCATTTTATGTACACCGTCAATCTCTTTACTGATTGGTTTTGCATCCATTACATCAAACATAATGGTTTGTGACGGACCATAAATATCGGCATCAACCAAACCGACCGATGCACCTAACTTCACCAAAGCTAAAGCTAAGTTGGAAGCTACTGTTGATTTCCCGACACCGCCTTTGCCAGATGCTACCCCAATAATGTTTTTTACGTTTGGCAACATAGGCCCACTGCCTTTACGCGATGTCACATCAGATGTCATTTTCACAGCTACATTTGCTTCTTCATCGATATAATGTAAAACTGCATTTACACAAGCCTTATGAATCATTTCTTTCATTGGGCAGGCAGGTGTTGTAAGCACTACGGTAAAACGGACGTTTTTACCATCTACTTCCAACTCCTTTATCATACCAAGCGTTACCAAATCTTTTTTTAAATCAGGATCATCTACATTTTTTAACGCTTCTAAAACGTGTTCTTTCGTTATGTTCATTCTTGCCCTCCTTACTAGTTTATATTATTTTTTGTAAAAACGAATCTCTAAATTTAAATTGCTGTCAAATTTTATATTCGATGTACTTCCCGTATCATCACCATGCTATCATCACCTGCAGAAACTAAATAATTATGATAGGTACTCCAGACTAATTTATTTACAGAATGTGTATGTGCTTCAAAATTTTCTTTTGTGATGCGTTTTAATAATTGATATGTTTTTGCATCCCAAATTTTGATTGTTTTATCACGGCTGGCAGTCGCAAATAAGGTCGCATCAGGATTAAATACGATATCGTAAATAGCCCAATTATGGGCAGGAATTGACTTTACTAATTCATAATTCCCTACTTGCCAAATATTCAAATGGGCATCTCTTCCTCCTGTTAAAAGGAATTTCCCGTCAGGGCTGTACCGCACAACATTTGCTGCAAGTTCATGGGCAATAAAATCTTTTTTATGATCTAATGTGTGCAAGTCAAATACAAGAATGTTGCAATCACCTAAGGCAACGGCTATTTCGGAAGTCGTATAATTAAAATCAACACTGCGTACTTTCTCCTGGGATAGCTTTTTCATCTTAACCAATGATAACGTATCGAATGAGCAAACTGCAAAATTACCATCGCCACCGGCTGTATAAAAACAATTGGTTTTTAATGAATATTGTATATCAAAAACGGGTGCCTGATGATGTTGCAGTATTTTGATCTCTTCTTTTTTCTCTAAATCAAGTATGTGAATGCTTCCTGTAGTTGTTCCTGCAAGCAAGATGTTTTTTTCAGGAATATGACAAATGGTATAAATAGGCGCTGGCAAGGATGCTGAAAATTTTTCGGCTTTCAGGGTTTCTAAATTCCATAATGCAATAAATCGATCACTACCTCCTGTAAAAACAGTATGTTCAGACATACCTTTGTCCATCGCATATACACAACCATTGTGTCCGGTAAGTGTTGCGATGTGTTGTACATCAATATTTTTTTCTCTTGTTGTCTTCATTTATGGTGCTATTTGTCCTTGCTTTTGTTCTAATTACATACAACTTTTGTGTACAGAACACTATTTTTAAATACGTTATTCTGCAAATTTATCTTTCAGAATTATCCAATCGTATTCCTTAAATTTAATTTTAGGATGCCCATTTTCAGGAATGCTTTCAAATTTTTTCAAAAAATATAAAATGCGGTCTTATTCCTTAAAATCGTATTCAAACCACTTCCTGTGCACTGGAGTGCGAATACCGATTACAAAAATTGATATTAACCTTAAAAATCAGTATTCTTGTGCGAACCATCGCAATACGGTTTATTCTCTGAATATCCACAGCCACACAGGGAAAAACGCCCCTCTTTTACTTCTGAACTACCGTCTTTTTTCGTTATTGTAATGTTTCCTTCTACGAGTAGTGCTCCGTTTGCTAGCATGGTAATTTTAACCTTTGTATTTTCCATATTGTCAGTTTATTTATTCACGAAACTTGTTTGGGTTGTTTGTATAAGGGAACCATAGAACAAGCTTCGCCATACATAATACTTTTTGCAACCGGGCGTAAAAGTCTCGTGATTTCAACATAAGCCGCTTTAGGGACGGGCAAATCGCCACAACCTTTTATAACGATACGAATATCTTTATAAGCATCTATATCTAGTTTATTGAGTATCTCATGATACAAAACTGTTTCAAGTGTTTCTAAATCACCAAACACCACTTTCTTTGCAAAAGGGGCTAAATGTGTTGCTAATAGCATATATGCCCAAGTTGGAACAACCGCATCTTCAGAGCAAATAAGTGCAACGTATGTATCGGTATACTTACTCCAATCTTCATGCTTAACAAATCCCCTAAAGTCTTTTTCTTTCAACATTAAACCTTGAAATAAGTGCTCTTTTATATCGAACAATACACGTTCTCCCTGAGGGTAAAACTCTTCAAGGTTGATGGTGACAATACCACTTAATGCTACTTTATTAATTATTTCCTTTTCCATTTTACATAAATCCTAATTCGAGTTCTGCTTCTTCGCTCATCATTTCTTTTTCCCAAGGTGGGTCAAAAGTCATTGTTATTTTTGCGGATGTAACGCCTTCTATTTCACGCAGTTTTTGTTCTGTTTCTAGGGGCAATGTTTCAGCAACCGGACAATTTGGTGAGGTTAAAGTCATGAGTATTTTGAGATTGTTCTTTTTGTCAATATTAAGTTCGTAAATCAAACCCAATTCCCAAATATCAACAGGTATTTCAGGGTCGTAACAACTCTTAAGTTTGTCAATAGTCTTCTGTGTAAGCTCGGTATTTTGCGTACTTATTATTGCTGTCATTTTTTTTAATTTAAAGTTGGAAAGTTCAACTTTTGAACTTTCAATACCACTGCATCTAATTTCATTTGTTTTATCATACTAACCAAACCATTGCCACGATTAGGCGACAGATGTTCTATCAATCCTATTCTGTTAATAAATTCAAAGGGTGAATTTATAATTTCATCGGCTGTATGCCCTGATATAACTCTTATCATTAATGCTGCAATTCCCTTCGTAATAATTGCATCGCTATCTGCTGTAAAAACAATGTTTTCATCATTCAATTCTGAGTGCAACCACACTTTGCTCTGACAGCCCTTTATCAATTTGTCATCAGTTTTATATCGCGCGTCAATCAATGGTAAATTTTTTCCCAAATCAATCAGGTGCTCGTACTTACCTTCCCAGTCATCACCGAATAACTCAAACTCTTCTACTATTTCATTTTCTATCTCTGCTATTCTCATTGTAACATTTTAATTGCTTTCTGTATTCCATTTACCAGCACATCAATTTCTTCTTTCGTATTGTGAAACACTAAAGAGGCACGTATGGTGCCTGGCAAGCCAAAATGCTCCATCAGCGGTTGTGTACAATGGTGTCCTGTGCGCACAGCAATGCCTTGTTTGTCTAATAAAGTTCCAATATCTAATGGATGAATTCCTTCAATTACAAAAGAAATAACACTCGCTTTTTCTTTTGCCGTACCTATAATCCTCAATCCTTCAATAGCCAAAAGTTTTAAAGTGGCATATTCTAAGAGTTCATGTTCATACCCACCAATATTTTCTAAGCCAATTTCATTTACATACTCAATGGCTGCTGCTAATCCAATACCACCAGCAATATGCGGCGTTCCTGCTTCAAATTTTAAAGGCAGATCGGCATATGTTGTTTTTTTAAACGTAACCGTTTTTATGGTACCACCTCCCACTTGATACGGGGGCATTTCATTCAACCATTTTTCTTTTCCATACAGTATTCCAACACCCGTTGGCCCAAATAATTTATGCCCGCTAAAGCAATAAAAATCTGCATCTAAGGCTTGTACGTCTACTCTTACATGTGGCACTGCCTGAGCACCATCAATTAATACCGGAATATCTTTTTCATGTGCAAGCGCAATCATTTCTTTTACCGGATTAATGGTGCCAAGTGTATTTGAAACATGTGTAACCGCTACTATTTTTGTTTTGTCACACAATAATTTTCTGTATTCATCCATATGTAATTCGCCATTTTCATTGATCGGAATTACTTTTAATACAGCCTCTTTTTCCTCACAAAGCACCTGCCAAGGAAGTATATTACTATGATGCTCCATTTCGCTAATGATGATTTCATCACCTGCCTTTATATATTTTTTCCCAAATGAGCTCGCTACCAAGTTGATACTTTCGGTAGTGCCGCTGGTAAAAATAATTTCTTGCGACACGGCTGCATTCAAATGATTTTGAACGGTAGTACGGGCATTCTCATAGGCAATCGTTATCTCTTGACTCAATTGATGAACACCACGGTGTATATTAGCATTTTGTGTTTGATAATAATTGCTGATAGCATCAATTACCTGTTTAGGCTTTTGTGATGTTGCCCCACTATCCAAATATACGAGGGGTTTGCCATTTACTTTTTTGGAAAGTAACGGAAAATCCTTTCGAAGTTTTGGAATATTGAGAATACTGTTTTTTGCGATTGTTTCCATTTTTATTATTCAAATTTTTTCTTGAACATATTCACGTAAAGCCTCAATTTTTATAGTATTTACAACTTCCGAAGCAAACGCATGCATCAATAATTTTTTAGCATTTATCACACTTATTCCACGGGCACGTAAGTAAAATATTTTTTCTTCATCCAACTTCCCTGTAGTGGATCCGTGCGAACATTTTACATCATCGGCATAAATTTCTAATTGCGGTTTTGTATTGATTGTTCCATCCTGACTCAATAAAATATTTTTATTTGATTGAAACGCATTTGTTTTTTGCGCATCTTTTCTCACAAATATTTTTCCATTAAAGGTTGCTGTTGATTTCCCTTCAATAATGCCTTTGTAAAGCTCGTTACTGTTACAGTTTGGCTTGCGGTGATCTACCACAGTGTGGTTGTCTACAGCTTGATTTCCCGCCGTTAAATACAATCCGTTTAAGTGTGATTCAATGTGTTCATCATCTAACACTACCGTTAAATTATTACGAACCAATGAACCACTCAACGTAAAAGTATGGGTAGAAAATACACTTTGTTTTTGCTGAATTACCTGTGTAGTATTTACTAAACACCCCAATTCCTTTTCATCCTGAATTTTATAATGATCAACAATAGCGTGTTTATCAACTACAATTTCTGTTAATGCGTTGCTCACTGTTTTTGCGGTAGTAGCTACCGTTTCAAACGATTCAACAATTTTTACTTGCGAATTTTCATCAACAACGATTAAATTTCGTGGATGAATAAGGGTGTTTTCTGAAGCTGTTGAAATGTGAATGACGTGTATCGGTTTTTCAATGATCGTATTTTTTGCAATATGAATAAATGCACCATCTTTAGTCATAGCGGTATTCAATGCAATGAATGGATCTGCTTTTACATCTGCATATTGTGCATAATGTTTTTCAAAAATCGGTGAATTACTTTTTTCTGCATCTACTAAACTGCATATTGTCAACCCTTTTGGAAGGTTCTGCACGTTTGATGCTCCTTCAATAAAAATACCGTTCTCAATAATTACAACATAGGCCTCTTTTAAAAACTTTAGGGATTCAATTTGCGCATCGCTACAATTTTCATTTATCGAAATATTAAATTCTCCTTTCAGCATCAAACCCATACGAATATATTTATATTCTTCGTGCTTTCGTGTTGGAATACCTTGCTCGTAAAAACTTTCCATAGCTTTATCACGAAGTTGTGTATCTCCAAATAAAAATAATTTGGAGTTCTCGTATTCAAAAATCAATTTATCTTTTATTGTACTGGTCTTAATAGCTGTTTCCATTTTGTAATAAATTAAGCTTCTACTTCTTCTTTAATATAATCATACCCTTTTTCCTCCAACGCTAAAGCCAATTCTTTTGACCCTGACTTTACAATTTTTCCGTTGTATAATACGTGTACAAAATCAGGTACAATATAATCTAACAAGCGCTGATAGTGAGTGATGATAACAGTTGCGTTCTCTTCCGATTTTAATTTATTTACCCCGTTAGCAACAATGCGCAACGCATCAATATCAAGCCCACTATCGGTTTCATCAAGTATGGATAGTTTCGGTTCTAGCATTGCCATCTGAAATATTTCATTTCGTTTTTTTTCACCACCGCTAAAACCTTCGTTTATAGAACGACTGACAAGCGCTCCATCTATCTCAACTAACTTTTGCTTTTCTTTTAACATCTTTAAAAAATCTTTTGCTTTCATAGGATCTAATCCTTTGTAAGCACGAATTTCACTTATAGCTGTTTTTAAAAAATTAATATTACTGACTCCCGGTATTTCAACAGGATATTGAAACGCAAGAAAAACGCCTTCTCTGGCTCTATCTTCCGCCTCTAGTTCTAATAAATTTTTACCGTTATAGAGCACTTCTCCTGCTGTAACATCATATTCCGAATGTCCTGCAAGCACCGATGCCAATGTGCTTTTTCCCGAACCATTAGGTCCCATAATAGCGTGTACTTCTCCAACTTTTATTTCTAAATTAATTCCTTTCAGAATTTCTTTTCCGTCAATTGACGCATGCAGGTTTTTTATTGATAACATTTCTTTAATTTTAAGTATTAATTTTTAGCCTACTGAACCCTCCAAGGATACTTCTAATAATTTTTGTGCCTCAACAGCAAACTCCATTGGCAACTGACTTAATACGTCTTTGCAATAGCCGTTTACAATTAAACCAATCGCTTTTTCATTATCAATACCTCGTTGTTTGCAATAAAAGAGCTGATCTTCACCTATTTTTGAAGTTGTTGCTTCGTGCTCTACAACGGCGGTATTGTTTTTTATTTCGATGTATGGAAATGTATGCGCTCCACATTGATCCCCCATCAATAAACTATCACATTGCGAAAAGTTACGAGCATTTTCTGCACCTTTTGCAATACGAACTAGCCCTCTATAACTATTGTTACTAAAGCCGGCCGAAACTCCTTTTGAGATAATCGTACTTTTGGTGTTTTTCCCGATATGGATCATTTTTGTTCCTGTATCCGCTTGCTGATAGTTGTTTGTAACTGCAACAGAATAGAATTCACCTATCGAATTGTCACCTTTTAAGATGACCGATGGATATTTCCAGGTAATTGCAGATCCTGTTTCTACTTGTGTCCAAGATATTTTAGCATTTTCTTCCAAACACATACCACGTTTAGTAACAAAATTGAAAACACCTCCTTTACCTTCTTTATCTCCTGGATACCAGTTTTGTACGGTACTGTATTTTATTTGCGCATCTTTATGTGCAACAAGTTCTACGACTGCTGCGTGCAATTGATTTTCATCACGCATTGGTGCTGTACATCCTTCAAGGTAACTTACCTTCGAACCTTCCTCTGCAATAATTAAGGTACGTTCAAATTGACCAGTACCTGCCGCTTCTATTCTGAAATACGTTGAAAGTTCCATCGGACAATGAACACCTTTTGGAATATAACAAAACGAACCATCGGTAAAAACAGCGGAGTTCAGTGCCGCAAAAAAGTTATCGCTAGAAGGAACAACCGAACTCATGTACTTTTTTACTAATGCTGGATGTTCTTGAATTGCTTCGCCAAACGAACAAAAAATAATTCCTTTTTCAGCCAACGTTTCTTTAAATGTTGTTTTTACAGAAACGCTATCCACAATAACATCCAATGCTACTCTACTTTCTACCCCCGAAAGGCGTTCTTGTTCTAAGACTGAAATACCAAGTTTATCAAATGTTTTTAACAATTCAGGATCCACTTCATCTAGACTCTTTAATACTTTTTTGGGCTTTGGAGCTGAGTAATAAATGATATCCTGAAAGTCAGGCTTTTTATAAGTAACATGGGCCCAGTCTGGCTCCTCCATTGTTAACCAATGACGGAATGCCGTTAATCGATATTCTAACATCCATTCTGGTTCATTTTTTTTAGCAGAAATAAAACGAATAATATCTTCATTCAATCCTTTCGGTGCGCTGTCAGAGTCAATATCTGTAACAAAACCATATTTGTATTCCGTATTGACTTTTTGTTCTATAACCTCATTCATACTATGTAAGTTTTACTATGTGTTATTCATTGATACATCCAAATTCTAATACTCCTCTGGATTAAGTTATTATATTATCTCATACATTTCGGGAAACTCAATGCACTGTATTGAACTATTTTTATCCTATATATCGGCATTACACTAAATGTAATGTGTCTTTTTTTGCAAATAATTCTTCTTCACTTTCGCGCCAGTTATCATCATCTACACAACAGTCTACTGGGCAAACAGCTGCACATTGGGGTTCATCATGAAAACCAACACACTCTGTACATTTATCGGTTACGATATAATACACTTCGTCTGATACCGGATCTTGTATTTCATTTGCATCGACAGTCAATCCACTTTTTGAGGTAAAGATTCCTTCTATTGATGTTCCATCAGAAAAACGCCATTCCTCACCTCCTTCGTAGATTGCATTGTTAGGACATTCTGGTTCACAAGCGCCACAATTAATACATTCTTCTGTAATTATAATTGCCATTTTCTCTATTTTTATATTGTTGTATCTAACTTAGACTGTTTTCTGAAAAACATCTAAACGCTTTTAACTGTTTTATACGCCAAACGATTCTCCACAACCGCAAGTTCTACTCGCATTTGGATTGACAAAGACAAACCCTTTTCCGTTTAAGCCTCCTTCAAAATCAAGCTCTGTTCCTATTAAATATAGAAAGCTTTTTTTGTCAACGGCTATTTTTATTCCTTTGTCTTCGAAAACCTTATCTGTTTCGGTAATAACATTGTCAAAGACAAGTTTGTAGGTAAGACCGGAACATCCACCGCCATCAACACCTACACGAATAAATGTTCCTTCGGGACTATTTTCGTTTGCTATTAAACTTAAAGCATGTTGTTTTGCGTTTTCTGAAACTGTTATCATTTTATTTAGGTATTAGATTATGGATAAGCTGTTTGTATTCTTTTTAATTGATGTTTTCTTTCAGGAAACTTTGAAAAGTAAACGTAGCTTCCTGTTCGCTATTCGATAAATCTGCCAATGTTACCTTATCTAATAGCTTGTCAATAGTAGATTGCACCATTGACCAAAGTGAACGAATAGAACAGTCAATAGAATTAGTACACAGTTTTAGCACTCCCACATGATTGGCACAAAACTCTTCATCAAACAAACGTCCACCTAAAGCTTTCAAAACATCGCTCACCGTAATATCGGCAGCAGGTTTGGCAAGTACATATCCTCCAACGTGTCCTTTAGTACTATTAATCAATCCTTCTATACGCAGTATTCGGGTTAATTTAGAAACATTGGGTTGAGACAATCCTTCCAATTCACTAAGCTGAGGGATGCTTAAGCCAGTATTAATCTTACACTTTGCAATCCGAACCAATATTCTTAAACCATATTCGTCTTGTGCTGTTATTTTCATTGTTTAAAAGTTTTATGAGATATAAATAATTCTACAAGGCAAATATACGTATTTTTTTTAATTAATACTAAAAAGTATACTTTAATTTATACTAAAAAGTATATAAAGGTTCGTCAAATTAATTTTTACGAATAGGAATTAAAGTACAGGCTGAAACCAAGATTGAGTGATTTGGAATTGATTCGGTGAAGTTTAACAACTGAAGGTCCTGATCCATCACCTATGATAAATAGTTTGCCTTTTGCTTATTGCTGTTCTACACAAGATATAAATAGCGGAAATACAACAATTCAAAATAAACAGACTAAAATTATTCTTTTTGACATCTTAATGTTTTTGACTAATTAGTACTCCTGCGGTAATTCCCAAGGTTTTTCAATTAGCAGTAAAGTCAGAATTAAAGAACCGAAAAACACACCAGAACCCATGAGTTTATAAATATTAATTCCTAAAAAACGCATCTCATGATATGGATCAAACTAATAGGAAAAATCTCCAGCAATTATAACGACAAGAAGTATCAAAATTACAATTTTCCTTTTCATTTTAAGTAATGTCTAGTACTGAAATATGGCTACAGGTTAAAATTAAGATATTTAAGTTTTAGAATCATTTTATATTTCTAGATTAAGCAATTTTATGCATGCACTGTTCGTTTTTAGTGTATTTTTGGGCTTCAATATTTCTAGGTTTGGGGCTAGTTCCAGAAAGTTTATTTCTCCGTTTCACGTAAAATTGCAGTTAGAATTTCATTTTTTACTTTACGGTCCTCATTCCAAATTAGGAATCGATAAAGGAGTTAAAATTCCAATAATCATGAGTATTATTTCCCAATAACGTACATAAGATATGTGCTAAATGTATTTTTAGTCAGCATTCGTTGTCTAATTTTTCTAAAGAATTTAATCATTGGTTATGATTAAGGATTTGTAGACCATAATGACGCCCCTTTAAGCATTGCTCTTCTAGGTAGTTTTATACTAGCAACGATTAATTCTGCAAAATCTTCTGGTTGTAAAACGCTATCATGAGAATCTTTATTTGCAATACCTAGATCGATTGACATATCAGTTGCTATAGTGCTTGGTGTTAAAGTACAAACTCTAATATTATTTTTACGAACCTCTTTCATTAATGATTCGGACATTCCAATAACTGCGAATTTTGATGCTGAATAGGCAGATGTATTTGCATTTCCATTTAATCCTGCTGTAGATGAAATATTAATAATGTCACCTTCATTCTGACTTATTAAGTATGGTAAAACTTCTTTAGTCACATAATACATGCCCATAAGGTTCGTTTGAATAATTTGACTCCATTGGCTAACATCCATTTCATTAAACGACCCAAAAGCTGCAATTCCAGCATTGTTTACTAAAATATCAACAGAGCCTAATGTGTTTACAATACTTTTTATACCGCTTTTAACATCCTGATAGCTACTTACGTCAAATGCTGAATACATAGCGTTAATTCCAAAAGTCTTTAATTCAGAAACTGTTTCTTTTAGAATTTTTTCATTTCTACCTGTTATAGCGACGTCAATGCCTTCTTTTGCAAATGCTATGGCAGTTGCTTTTCCTAATCCTCTGCTACCTCCAGTAATTATTGCTTTTTTGTTTTTCATATTTTTCTTAAGTTTTTATCATTTGTTATAATGTCTCGTCCTGAAATATCGCGACAAGTTAAAATTGAATTTATGCTGTTAATTTATAAAATTCATTTTCGTTTTAGTACTAAACCGGTATCTTTTATATTCTTCTTCGAAGAAATATTCAAACAAAGTAGGTGCACTCGGACCTAACTAAAAATTTAGAAACGGATAAACTTCTGGGAGAAATACATCGATTAGAGGAACTAATTTTTTATAGATAGGCTTCGAAGAATACGTAAAAAAAATCCAAAACTTACTATTGCTATGAAGGTAGGAAAAGGAACCCATAAAAACTTGTTTTTTTTAGGTCAGTTCTTCTTAAAAGACCTTTTTTAACGGTAGGATTAATATTTAATATTTCTGCTAAATTCTCCATTTTTTTTAAGAGATATGTTTTGTCTCCTCAGTGCTCAGATTATGCATTTGACAGATTTTTATAGTCTTCTTTGACAAAATGCTTATATTTATAACCATCCCAAATCGATTTGGCTCATTATAAATACAACATCAAAAATGGATTCGCTACAAAATCTCAAAAACAAAGTTCTATCATATACTAAAGTAGATGAAAAGCCTTTGGATTATTGGTTGTCGTTTTATGAGAAAATCGAACTAAAAAAGGGTGAGGCGCTCGTATCAGCCGGCCAGGTGGTTATCCACTTTTACTACTTAGATGTAGGCTGTATTTACTATTATAAAATGCAGGATGGTGGGACCAAGGTATTAGAATTTTATACGGAAGATGTTTTTTTTACGGATTTGCCATCTTATGTAAAAGGTGCACCATCAAAGTATTTCCTAAGAGCCACAGAAGATACAATTGTTTATGCTATTAAAAAGACCTATACTGAAAAATCCTATGATGAATCGCATCAATTAGAGCGTTTCGGCAGGTTATCAATGCAAGAGGCATTTATAAAATCGTATAGCCGTGTAGAGCGCATGAACAACCGCACGAATGAAGAGCGTTATTTACGACTTTTGGAAAAAAGACCTGGACTTCTTCAAAGAGTGCCGCAATATCTTATTGCCTCCTACTTAGGGCTAACCCCTGTTGGTCTTTCTAAAATTAGGAAAAGGTTGATGAAGGTCTAGCCAAATGCTACCCAACATAGATTTGTACTTCTTGTTACATTAGATACTCTTAAAGAAACTTTATTAAACTAGTTTAATGAGTTTAAGTTGAAATAATTTTATCTTAACGGGCTATAATTTAAAAAGAGGAGATTCGTCATGGCAAACCAATATGTAGATATAGATACACTTAAATTCTTGCTGTATAATGTGCACGGGGTGCAAGAAATACTTGACCAAGAAAGATATGCAGACTGCGATAAAGAATCGATAGAGATGTTGTTGAATTCTGTAAAGGATTTTTCTGATAAAGAGTTGTTTCCATACTTCAGGGAAATGGATGAAGATCCTGCCCATTTCAAGGATGGAGAGGTTTTAGTGCATCCGCAGGTAAATAAATATATGAAGGTTGGTGGTGAGATGGGCTTTATCTCCGGAGGATTTAATTATAAAGATGGAGGAATGCAATTACCAGCAATGGTAATGCACGCTTCTGCTTTTATTCAAGATGCTGCTAATAATCATTTGCCAGGTTATATAGGGTTGACTATTGGTGCGGCAGAATTAATTACTCATTTTGCAAATAAAGAATTGAATGAGACCTATATACCTAAAATGCTAGAAGGGACTTGGGGAGGCACGATGTGTTTAACAGAGCCTGAAGCAGGTAGTTCATTGTCAGATATTGTTACTTCGGCAACTCCGAACGGAGATTCCTACAAAATTCATGGTCAAAAAATATTTATTTCTGGGGGAGATTATAAAGGGGCTGAAAATATTATTCATTTGGTTTTAGCTCGAGTAAAAGGGGCACCCGCAGGAACAAAGGGTATTTCTTTGTTCGTAGTTCCAAAAAAGAGACCAAATGGTGATGGAGGTTTAACGCCAAATGATGTGCAAACCGTTGCCGATTTTCAAAAGATGGGGCAACGGGGATATTGCACAACGCATTTGTTCTTTGGTGATAAAGAGGCGTGCCAAGGTTGGTTAGTTGGAGAAGAAAATCAAGGGCTCAAATATATGTTCTTGATGATGAATGGTGCTAGAATCGGAGTAGGAAGAGGTGCCGCTGCAATTGCAACAGCAGCATATCAGGCTTCTTTAAATTATGCGAACGAAAGATCGCAAGGTCGCAAACTCACAAGTACAGGTAAGAAAGATGCAAATCAAGAACAGACTTTAATTATCAATCATCCTGACGTAAGAAGAATGTTGTTACTACAAAAGGTAGTTTCCGAAGGTTCTTTAAGTCTAATCTTATTGACCGCAAAATACCAGGATCTTTCGATATCATGTGCAGATGCTGACGAGCGCGAAAAATACAGATTATTATTAGAAATAATGACTCCGGTAGTAAAAACATATCCATCAGAAATGGGTAAAGTTGCCGTCGATAATGGAGTTCAGGTTTTAGGGGGATATGGTTTCTGTACTGATTATATTTTACAACAATACTTGAGAGACATTCGAATTTTCGCGATTTACGAAGGCACAACAGGAATTCAATCTCAAGATTTATTAGGACGTAAAGTAACCATGGACAATGGGAAAGCTTTGCAATTGTTATCGGAAGAAATTATGAATTCTATCAAAGCAAGCTTGGGGCAAGAATCTTTAGTTCCATATGCTCAGAAGTTAGAAGCAAAATTAGAACTGACACAACAAGTGCTAAAATCATTAATGGGCTTTGCTATGAAAGGAGATTACCAACGCTTCTTGGCAGATGCCACTCCCTTTATGGAGTTTTTTAGTAACATCTTGATAGGTTGGTTGTGGCTAGACATAGCACGTGAAGCACAAAAGGCTTTGGCCGCTGGTAGCAAAGGGAATAGTAAAGATTTTTATGAAAGTAAAATCCATGCAATGGAATTCTACTTTAAATATGAACTTCCAAAAACAACAGGACTCGCAGAAATTTTAATAGACAATAGTCAAGCCTTGACAATTAGAACGGATAAAAGAGTTTTTGCCTAAAAACGAAAAACAACATATATGAGCAGTATAAAACAAAAATTTGACCTTACCGGAAAAGTAGCTATTGTAACCGGTTCTAGCAAAGGGATTGGTCTTTCGATTGCCCGAGGATTGGCAGAGAACGGAGCCAAGTTGGTCATCAGTAGTCGAAAACAAAAAGCCGTTGATGCCATTGCAAAAGCGTTTAATAAAGAAGGTTTAGAAGCCATCGGAATTGCTTGCCATATTGGTGATGCAGAGCAGCGGGAAGCGCTGATTGCAAAAACGATAGAGAAGTATGGTCGTATTGATATTTTGGTAAACAACGCTGCAATCAACCCTTTTTATGGGCCTTTGGAAGGTTGTGGTGAAGACGTTTTTGATAAAATAATGGATGTAAATGTAAAAGCACCTTGGTTGCTTTCTAACTTGGTATATCCACATATGAAAGCGAATGGTAATGGGAGTATTATTAATATTTCTTCTGTCGAAGGAATTCATCCAGGCTTTAGATTAGGTCTATATAGTATGACGAAATCAGCGCTGATTATGTTGACAAAAAATCAGGCGAAAGAATGGGGTAAATATGGTATTCGCTCAAATGTAATCTGCCCAGGACTCATCAAAACAAAGTTTAGTGAAGGCCTTTGGTCAAATGAAAAACTCGTCGCCGGATATAACCAAACGGTACCACTTCAGCGAATGGCTGAACCCGACGAGATGGCCGGAGTGGTAATGCTTTTGGCTTCAGAGGCGGGTTCTTACATGACTGGTGGGGTATATGCTGCAGACGGAGGTTATTTAATTTCAGGATAAAAAACACACAGATGAACTTCGAATACAGCGAAAAATCAGTAGCACTTCAAGAAAAACTAAAGCAGTTTATAGCGACCCATGTCGCTCCAATGGAAGAGGAAGGAGTAGCGTTTAGCAGAGAGCCTAAAAATGCTTGGAAAAGATGGCCTGGTCTTGAAAGCCTAAAGCAAAAGGCAAAAGATGCTGGATTATGGAATCTTTTCCTCCCCGAAGGATATGGTGCTTTAAGTCCAGGCCTTACTAATTTGGAATATGCTCCATTAGCGGAAATTATGGGGCGTAGGTTATGGTCCTCTGAAATATTTAATTGTAGTGCTCCTGATACGGGTAACATGGAGGTGTTGGCAAAATATGGTACACTTGAGCAGCAAGAGCAATGGTTAAAACCTTTGATGAACGGAACTATCCGTTCTGCTTTTTTAATGACCGAACCAGACGTTGCTTCTTCTGATGCAACGAATATTGAAACTTCGATTGTTGCTGATGGAGATGACTATGTAATTAACGGAACAAAGTGGTGGTCATCGGGCGCTATGGATCCGAATTGTAAAATTACGATTGTTATGGGGAAAACTGATTTCGATGCTCCCCGACACCTGCAACAAAGTATGATTTTGGTTCCTATGGATACACCCGGATTAAAAATCGTAAGACCTTTGACCGTTTTTGGTTATAATGATTCCCCCGAAGGGCATGCGGAGATAGTTTTAGATAATGTACGTGTTCCCAAGGAGAATTTATTAGTTGGTGAAGGACAAGGATTTGCGATAGCCCAAGGTCGCTTAGGTCCGGGGAGAATTCACCATTGTATGCGTTTAATTGGTATGGCCCAGCGCTCATTGGAATTAATGTCCGAACGCACCACAAAACGTACTCCTTTCGGAAGAAATTTAGACAGCTACAGTAGCATTCGTCAAGATATTGCAAAATCTGCATGTGACATAGAGCAAACACGTTTATTAGTGCTTTCGGCTGCAGATAAAATGGATAGGAAAGGAAATAAAGAAGCCAAAGATCTGATTGCAATGATAAAAATAACAACTCCAAAAATGGCGCTCGAGGTTATTGATAGAGCTATTCAGATAATGGGAGGTAAGGGCGTTTCTAGCGATACGCCCCTGGCATACTTTTTTGCCGCTGCAAGAATGCTCAGATTAGCAGATGGTCCAGATGAGGTACATATGAGTCAACTTGGCAAGAGTATCATAAAAAAATATTCTTAAGGATATAAATGGCAGAAAATCAACATACAAAACCCGTACGTGAAGGAGAAGCGTTAAATCAGCAAAGTATAAAAAATTTTTTGTTAGAAAAAGATTTGATTGCTGATGTCCAAAGTGAATTAACAATCAGTCAATTTTCTAACGGATTTTCAAATCTTACCTATCTTTTAAATATTGAGGATACCGAATATGTGTTGCGGCGTCCTCCATTTTCTGCCCCAAAACGAGGGCATGATATGGGAAGGGAATACAAGGTAATTCATAATCTCAACAAGGTGTTTTCGAAAACGCCCAAGGCTTTTGCTTACACGGAGGATGTTGATATTATTGGTGCTCCTTTTTATATTATGAGTAAGGTCTCTGGACAGATTTTGACAGCAAAAGAGGCTTACAAAAGACAAG
The DNA here is from genome assembly GCA_905181865.1 of Urechidicola croceus. Taxonomy (GTDB): domain Bacteria; phylum Bacteroidota; class Bacteroidia; order Flavobacteriales; family Flavobacteriaceae; genus Urechidicola; species Urechidicola croceus_A. Next base: position 1,083,926 of record CAJIZG010000003.1, on the reverse strand, counting down.
TGACTCCTAACGAATTTAAAACAATTTCAAATACGTGGCTAGATACTTTTGTAGCCTTTCATAATATTGATTATAAAGCCGCAGGACTTAAAGATTTGGGTCGCCCAGAAGGTTATGTAGAGCGTCAGGTTGCCAATTGGAGCAAACAATATGTAGCGGCTGCAACAGCTAATGTGCCAACTGCTGAAAAGGTAATGACTTGGATGCAAAAAAATCAACCCAAACACTATGTCCATACGATTATCCATAACGATTTTAAGTATGATAATGTCGTTTTTAAGAATGACTACTGGAAAGAAATCATAGCCATTTTAGATTGGGAAATGTGTACTCTTGGTGATCCTTTGATGGATTTGGGAACTTCTTTAGGCTATTGGACAACGGCAACTGATCCTGATATCATGAAGCAAGGTTTGCAATCTCCAACAGTAATGGAAGGCAATCTATTACGAACTGAAATCGTACAGCAGTATGCTCTTAAAAGTGGACGGAATATAGACAACCTAACCTTTTACTATGCTTATGGACTCTTTAAAATAGCCGTAATCGCACAACAAATTTATTATCGCTATAAGCATGGTCATACGAGCGATCCTAAGTTTGCTTTTTTGAATAAAGCATCCCAGTTATGTTGCAATACGGCTTGGCAGGCAATTCAGAAAAACCAAATCGATAATTTATATTAAGGATTATGGAAAAGCGATCTTATTTAGAAATCAATCAAGAGCAATTCAAAGAATTTATGAAATTACCTATGGACAAACCTTTGGTGATGTTGAATTTATTGAAATTTAAAGATACAGTTCCCGAAACTAGATTGACTGGAGAGGCATCCTATAAAGAGTATATGAGGCAAGCAACTCCATTTTTTGAAACGGCAGATGCAGAAGTTCTTTTCCTAGGAAAACCACAAACGATGCTTATCGGCCCAGAAGAGGAAGATTTATGGGATAAGGTGTTACTTGTAAAGTATAATACAGTTGCTGGTTTTCTGGGAATGTTGAAAGAAATAGGTTATCCTTCTCACTTAAGAGCGCAATCGTTAGAAGATTCAAGGTTGATTTATTGTAAATACTAATCTGAATAAAAATATTATAGATGAAGTTAGAAAATAAAGTTGTAATTATTACTGGAGCAGGTAGCGGTATCGGCGCGGCCACTGCCAAACTTTTTGGCACTCATGGGGCAACGGTGGTTGTATCAGATATTAATTTAGAAAAGGCCAAAAAAATAGTTAGCCAAATTAAGAAAGGAGGAGGTACTGCATTGGCTATAAAAACAGATGTTACAGAATTTGAAGAAGTCGAAAGTTTAATTGTGACGACTGTAAAAGAATACGGAAGACTCGATGTCATGATAAACAATGCGGGCATAGGGGGGAAGCAGCAACTAAAGACCGCTGACCATACGCATGATGATTGGCATACTGTAATTGCTGTAAATCAAACAGGGGTTTTCTATTGTATGAAAGTAGCCCTTAAACAAATGCTTGCCCAAGGTCACGGAAGCATGGTAAATGTGGCTTCCTTAGCAGGACTGAAGGCGTCAGGAAACAATCTATCCTATAGTGCAAGTAAATTTGCGGTTGTCGGAATGACAAAGTCCGCAGCGCTAGAATATGGAAGAAAAAATATTCGTATTAATGCTGTTTGTCCGGGGTATACACAATCGGCACTTTTAGACCAATTATTGTCTGTAAGTCCTGGTATGGGAGATAAGTTGAAACGCTTTATACCGATGGGACGCTTTGGCGAAGCGAATGAAATTGCAGAAGCGATTTGTTGGTTGGCTTCCGAGAATTCTAAATTTATTACAGGACAAACGATTACACTAGATGGAGGTACATCCTTATAAAAACATATGAACACATTAGAGATTACATACAAAGATGAATATGCTATAGTTAAAATGAATCGTGGTAAGGTCAATGCAATCAATTTTGAAATGGTTCAAGAGTTGCGAGATACTTTTCATGAAATGGAAGAGGACACTAACGTGAAAGGTGTTATTCTTACAGGTCAACCGCATTATTTTTCTGCAGGATTAGATTTGATTGAATTGCTTCAATATGACAAGAGTAAGATTAGAGATTTCTTTACATCCTTTAGTGCATTATATCTTGAACTGATGCAATTTAGAAAACCTTTTATTTCAGCTATTTCAGGACATTCCCCAGCCGGAGGGTGCGTTCTAGCGGTCACAAGTGATAATCGCTATATGGCAGATAGCGATACCTATGTAATAGGATTGAATGAGGTCGCAGTTCACATTCAAATTAGTCAAAACCTCACAGAAGTTTATGCTTTTTGGATGGGGGAAGGATTGGCTAGTAGATATATCCTAGAAGGGAAACTATTGACAGCAAAAGAAGCCCTTGCAGCAGGATTGGTAGATGAATTAGTCCCTTTAGAAGAGGTACTTGAAAGAGCAGAAAAGCAAATGAAGATTTATATGCGAGCCGACCAAGAAATTTTAATAAATACCAAAAGAAAACTAAGAAAACACCTTTTGGATAAATTGGATTTAAATGCAGAAAACTCTTTAAAAGAGGCGTCCGAACTTTGGTGGAAACCTGAAATACGTGCCAAAATGAAGGCTTATGTTGCACGTTTTTCGAGTAAATAAAAACAATGTCCATTTATAGGTTCGAGCGAAGTCGATAATTGACTGTGTGTTAGGAATGTAAATTGGTGAAGAACTATGAATAGAAATCAGAACCTGATTAAACAAATTGTACCCTTAGCGGGAATGACAATAAAAAAAGCGTATTTATGAACAAACAATTATTATTTGTAAAAAGACCAGAAGGTGAAGCCGATGCTTCCACATGGTCGTTAGAAACGAATCCCATTCCTGAAATCAGTGAAGGGCAAATTTTAGTAAAACAATATTATGTATCCTTAGACCCTGCAATGAGAGGATGGATGAATAATGCAAGGTCTTATATAGCGCCTATGGAAATAGGTTCCGTAATGCGCGCTGGTTCTGTAGGTGAGGTTGTTGCTTCTAAGAATCCAAAATTTAAAGTAGGGCAATATGTTGCAGGTACCGGTGGTGTTCAGCAATATGCAGTTACAGATGGAAAAGGATTTTACCAAGTAGATCCTAAACTAGCACCTTTACCCATGTATATTAGTACTTTGGGAATGCCAGGTATGACAGCTTATTTTGGAATTACCGAAGTTGGTAAAGTGAAAGAAGGAGATACAGTATTGGTTTCTGGTGCAGCTGGTGCGGTAGGCAGTATTGTTGGCCAAATCGCAAAATTAAAAGGATGTAAAGTTATAGGTATTGCAGGTGGACCTAAAAAATGTAAATATGTTGTTGATGAATTGGGCTTTGACGCATGTATTGATTATAAAAATGAAAATGTAGCCACTCGTTTTAAAAAAGAGTGTCCTAAAGGAATTGATATTTATTTTGATAATGTTGGCGGTGAGATTCTAGATATAGCACTTACACGATTGCGCATGCATGCACGAATCGTTATTTGTGGTGCGATTTCGCAATACAATAATAAAGCCACTATTAAAGGGCCGAGTAATTATCTATCGTTGCTGGTAAATAGAGCGAGTATGACCGGAATGATTGTTTTTGATTACGCAACCAGATATGCAGAAGGCGCTAAGGTTTTAGAGGAATGGATGGCTCAAGGAAAACTAAAAAGCCGCGAAGACATCTATGAAGGCATAGAGAATTTCCCAGAAACCTATAGCCGACTTTTCTCAGGAGATAAAATGGGAAAACTGGTATTGAAAGTAATTGAATAATAAAAAACAAAATTTAATAGATTTCTACCTGCGCGGGAAATGAAAAATTCGACAAAGTCAATAAAAATAAAATAGTCTAATTCATGAAAGCAATACGATGTAAAGCATACGGTCCGCCATCTTCCTTAGTTTTGGAAGAGGTAGAAAATCTAAAACCGAAAGCGAAAGAGGTTTTAGTAGCAGTAAAGGCATGCGGACTTAACTTCCCCGACACCCTTATTATTCAAGGATTGTATCAGTTTAAACCTGAGTTGCCATTTACACCAGGAAGTGATGTTGCTGGTGTTGTAAAGAAAGTTGGAGAAGGCGTGTCTCATTTAAAAGTGGGACAAGAAGTTTTCGGTTTCGTAGCGCATGGTGGGCTAGCAGAAGAAGTTCTTGTGCCTGCAAATGCTTGTTTCCCAAAACCTACGCAAATGGATTTTCCAACCGCCGCCTCATTCTTAATGGCTTATGGGACTTCATACCATGCTTTAAAGGATAGAGGTCGTTTGACTGAAGGAGAAACGTTGTTGGTTTTAGGTGCTTCTGGAGGCGTTGGTCTTGCTGCCGTTGAATTAGGAAAATTGATGGGAGCTAAAGTAATCGCAGCTGCATCAACTGACGAGAAGTTGGCGCTTTGTAAAGAGTATGGTGCAGATGAAACTATAAATTACACCACACAAGATTTAAAGGCTACGATAAAAGAGATCACCGCAGGCAACGGTGTCGACGTCGTTTATGACCCAGTTGGAGGGGTGTATTCAGAGGCAGCGTTGCGAGGTACCGCTTGGAACGGGAGATTTTTGGTCGTGGGTTTTGCGGCAGGAGACATTCCTAAAATACCCTTGAACCTTCCCCTATTGAAAGGGGCATCTGTCGTTGGTGTATTTTGGGGGGCTTTCGCGATGAGAAATTTCAAAGCAAATATGCAAAATACGATGACTTTAATGCAATGGCATGCCGAAGGAAAGTTAAAACCGCATATTCATGCGATTTATGATTTGGCAGATACCTCCAAAGCACTAAAAGAAATGACCGATAGAAAGGTAAAAGGAAAATTGATTGTTCAAATTTAAAATGATAAGTATAGTATGAGACTAAAAGATAAAATAGCAGTAGTAACAGGTGGTTCAAGAGGAATCGGTCAATCAATCTCCGAGTTGTTCGCCAAAGAAGGTGCTACTGTAATTATAGTAGACCTATTACCACAAGGAAAAGCGGTCGCAGACGCAATCAACACCAATGGAGGAAAGGCAGAATTCCATGCTGTTTCCGTAACTGATAAATCTGCGATAGAAACACTCTTTGCAGAAATAAATGATAAATATGGTACATTAGACATTCTTATCAATAATGCTGGGATTACGCGAGACAGAACCCTTGAGAAAATGAGCGAAGATGAGTTTGATGCTGTAATAGAGGTGAACCTAAAAGGTGTTTTTTTATGTACACAAGCAGCTGCATCGTATATGAAAGCAAACAAATATGGACGCATTGTAAGTGCTGCTTCTAATGTAGGATTACGAGGTAATTTTGGACAAACAAATTATGCTGCAACCAAAGCAGGAGTTATTGCCATGTCGAAAACATGGACAGTCGAACTAGGTAAATATGGGATTACTGCAAATGCTATTGCCCCCGGATTTACAATGACCGATATGGTTGACAAGATTCCCGAAGAACATTTTGCGGCTATCAAGGCTAGCATCCCATTAAGAACTGTAGCCCAACCCATCGATATCGCTTATGGATATTTATATCTTGCTTCCGATGAGGCGCGTTTTGTTTCAGGAATATGCTTAACGATTGATGGAGGAACCTCAAGATAAAATTATGGCAAAACTAACACTCAAAAATTTTGAAGCTTTTCGTGAATTGGAAGGAAAAAAACTTCCAGAAGGCGATTGGATGGCCGTTACGCAGGAAATGATAAACAATTTTGCAAAGGCTACGGGAGACTTTCAATGGATTCATATAGACGTTGAAAAGGCTACAAAACACTCTCCCTTTAAAAAACCGGTTGCTCACGGTTTTATGTCAGTGTCCTTAATTTCCAAAATGCTAGAAGAGGTAATTCAAGTAAAATCTGCTCAAATGGGTGTAAACTATGGTTTGAATAAAGTCCGTTTTCCGAGTCCTGTTGTAGTTGATAGTCGCCTCCGACTAGTTGGAAGTATTTCCAATATCGAAGACTTCGGAGATACCGGATTAAAAATTACTTGGAACTGCACCGTTGAAATTGAAGGCTCTAAAAAACCTGCTTGCGCGGCAGAATTTTTAAGTTTAATGTTTGAATAAGCATAATTTAGAAGAAACACACCTATATTAGTTGTAAATTAAAAGACCAAACAAATGACCAGACTTTTTGACTTACTGTATTATCAGCTCGAAAAATATCCTTTAGAAAAATCCCTCAATGGCAGAGATGCCAATGGCAATTGGAAAAGCTATAGTTCACAAGAAGTAGTTGATGCGACCGAACGGGCGGCTTCAGGACTCTTAGATTTAGGTTTAAAAAGAGGTGATAAAGTGGCGATGGTCATCTATAAGAATAGACCTGAATGGATGATCATGGATTTTGCCATGCAGGTGATTGGTTTGGTGAGCGTTCCATTATATCCGACCATTAGTGTTGGTGAGTATGAATACATCCTAAACGAAGCGGAGGCAAAAATAGCTTTTTGTGGAGGTGGCGACTTATATGATAAACTAACTGGAGCAAAACAAAACGTATCCGGTTTTGGCAATATTTATACTTTTGACAAAGAAGAAGGAAAACCATTTTGGGAAGATATATTCAATATGGACCATAAAGCTGAGGTCGAAAAAATAAAAGCTGAAATAAAAGGAGAAGATTTAATTACCATAATATATACTTCGGGTACTACTGGAAACCCGAAAGGTGTTATGCTAACCCATTCAAATATAATGCATGTTGTTCATAAAACAGCTGCTGTATTGACTACAGATGTAGGAGATAATGTTTTAAGTTTTTTACCTCTCTGTCATATTTTTGAGCGAGCAGTTTCTATGGTGCATTACTTCAAAGGCTGTGAGACTTATTTTACAGGAACAGATAATCTAAGTGGCCCCGAAGGTGATTTAGCAGCTGTAAAACCAACAGCTTTCAGCACCGTTCCTCGACTACTTGAAAAAATATATGAGGCGATCTACAACAAGGGTTTGATGTTAGACGGAACCAAAAAGAAGCTTTTCTTTTGGGCATTGAGTTTAACAGATGATTACGAGTTAAATCAGGAATTATCCTTTGGAAATAAACTTAAATGGGGTCTTGCAGACAAATTGATTTTTAGCAAATGGAGGGAAGCTTTGGGCGGGAATGTAAAGGTCATTGTAACCGGTGCTGCTCCTTGTCCGGTGAAAATTATGCGTGTTTTTTGCGCCGCTGGAATTCCTATTCGAGAAGGCTACGGACTTACAGAAACTTCACCAACGTTAACTATAAATACCATGGAAGCAGATGGAGCCATGTTAGGCACAGCAGGACCTCTTATAAAGGGTGTTGAATTATTAATAGACCAAGAGGAAGGGGATTATAAAGATGATGAAGGCGAGATTTTGGCATATGGGCCAAATGTGATGACGGGCTACTATAAAAAACCTGAAATCAACGCTCAAGTTTTTTGTGAGATTAACGGAAAGAGATGGTTCCGTACAGGAGATATTGGAAAGTTGGTTAAAGGACCGACAGGTCGTGAATTCTTAAAAATTACAGATAGAAAGAAAGAATTACTCAAGACATCGGGGGGGAAATATGTCGCTCCAGCACCTATAGAGAATAGATTACGGGAAGAGTTTTTAGTAGAACAAATGATGGTTATTGGAGATAGGCAAAAATTCGTTTCTGCATTAATCGTTCCTGCCGAAGAAGCACTGAAAAGTTACTGCGAGAAAAAAGAAATCCCTTGGACAAGTTTGAATGAAATTATAAAGCATAAAAAAGTGCTAAAGCGATACCAAAAGATTGTCAATAAATACAATCCTGAATTCAGTCATGTGGAGCAGATTAAAAAATTCAAGTTGATTTCTAGCCCTTGGCTTCCATTTCACCAAGATGGTACTGAAGCAGAGTTAACTCCTACGCTCAAACTAAAGCGCCGGGTTATAAGAGAAAAGTTTAAACTTGAGATCACAGAAATCTATATGGAATGAAGTTGTAGCGACCTTTGTTTAAACTTTAAAAAAGTTAAAAATCATACACGTTATTAGAATTAGTGCTTTTATTTAGATGCTATTTCAGATTTTTTTCCAAGGTGCCACATTAAAATTCCACCAGTCATAAACATCCATATAGCATATGCTGCAGTTGGAATACCCATTTCTACATTATTTAATATTGAAGTAGCAATCACAAGTGCCAACGTTCCGTTTTGTATACCACTCTCCACAGTGATTGAAATGGCGCTCTTGAAATTTAATTTAAATAATCTAGCCGTTAAATAACCCAATCCCATAGTTATTATATTTAAGAGTAAGGTAACCAGCCCTACTTCTTTCATTGCTTTACCTATTATGTTGAAATTTGCAGCTATCACAGCTAGAAAGACTAAAATAAAAATTACGGTAGAAGCTATACGCATTGGTTTTTCCATTCGTATTGCAAATTTTGTTCTGAATCTGCGAATGAGCATTCCCATTGAGATAGGAATAATTGTGATTACCATTATTTGAAGGATCGTATCAAAGATGGGTAATTTGATTGTGACATGTGTACCAGTCCCAAAATATTCTAACGCATAGGACAAGACAAAAGGGATTGTAAGTACACTTAAAATACTAGCAATAGCAGTTAATGTAACGGATAATGCAATATTACCTCTACAAACCTGTGTTATTAGATTACTAGTTGGGCCTCCTGGACACGTGGTCAGAATCATGAGTCCAACAGCCATTATAGGACTTAAATTAAATACTATTGCCAGTGAAAACCCAATAATTGGTAAAAAGATGAGTTGATTGGTAAGACCAATTAAAGTGGCTTTAGGATTTTTCAGAATCCTGGTAAAATCCAAAGGAATTAAAGTCATTCCCATTCCTAGCATAATAATAGCAAGGGATAATGGTAAAAATATTTTGCTTATAATTTCAGCTGCTGTCATAGTTTGATTAATTGGTAATTACTCTTCGCAAGCACATTAAGGCTAACGTATTATATAAAGACTAAAATACTTCTTTATTAATAAGAATTGCGAGATAGTCGGAATTTTTGTTTCTCTTTATCATTTTTCATAGTTTGGTTAAGAGTTATGCATTGTTGAGATATAGCAAATTTTCTAATTTATTGAATGTCTTTTCACAAAAGGGCTATTTTTGAGACATTACAAAATAGATTTTATATCCCCTAAAATAGACATTTTTTATTTCCCCTAAAATTATTAACAGATTACTTTTTAGAGTTCATCGCAAACTTTTTCGGGTTCATCTTATTTTAAAAATTCACATGGTTTCTTGATGTAAGTTTGTTTTGTAAATCATTAATAATCCGTCTATAATAAAGCAGATCTAAAATTTAAATAACATGAAAAATATTTTAAGAAGTATAGCAGTATTAGCGCTATTACTTATTATTACAAGAAGATTGGCTAACGAACCAAAATTGAATTTAGAACTTGAAAAGGATTCTAAAAGTCTTGTTTTTGAAATGAATTCAAATTAGGGGGAATCGAAAATTATATTGACTGATAATGAATCCAATACCATATATTCTGAGAAGATTATCGATGAGAGTTGCGTTAAAAAGTTCAATTTGAAAAATCTTGAATTCGGTACTTATCATTTTACAATAGAGAACGAATCAAAATCTGTCATATATACTCTAAACGTACAAATCGCAGGGATAAATATTACAAAAACAGAAGAGAACCTTATCCAGGTGTCTATTTTTAGAAAAGTTGAGAAAAACGTTTATGTCAACCTTTTAAATATTGATCAGAATAAAGTCGACATCGAACTCCTTAACCAAGATGGAAGTGTCTTTTTTAAAGAAGTAAGAAAAGGTGAAAGTGTTGATGGTAAAACCTTCAATTTTGAAAAGGCTGAAAAAGGCACTTATACGATCAACGTAAATGTTGGTGAAAAAACGTATTATCAAAACATCGCTATCTTCTAGGTTATTTTTTCTAAAACCATTATTAACCTCAAAGGTCTATTAACCTTTGGTTTTATTTATGCTTTTTATAACTCTTCTACATTCCCTATAATTCTATTTAATACATCATAAGAATAACGATATCAACATTAGACATTATCACCTTGCAAAGTTTTTAATTTAAACATGCTTAAACGACCTGCTTATTTTTTTGCTCTAAACAATCTATTAATTACAATTGTATGAGGAAAAGTGATGGCTGCTATAAAAGAAAAAAAGATAATGTAAATCAGGCTATTATCATTAAAAACTAGATATAAAACAACAAGCCCTATTATAGAAATAAGCCAATATGGAAAAGCTTTTTTAACATAATCTCTAGCGTTTTCTTTATTAAAATCGCCATAAATATAGGTTATTTGTTCAAATAAAGATGGAATAGAATGCCAGAGAATAAAGTATATAGTAAATCCCCAAATTAGCGTAGATACCTCAAAAATTATCCCGAAAATCAAAAGTTTAAAAATTTCTAAGATAAAAATTTTGTATTTTTTTTTATTAATAATTAAATTGATAGCAAAAAATATAATCAGAAAAATCAATGTAAATAAAAACACATAATCAATCCATAGCGCTCCCATAGATGAACTTAAAACTGAATCCGTAATATCTAAAACATCATTTGTATTAAGTTTAAACAATAAAAAAAGAATGAATAAGCCATAGGTAGTGTAAAAAATTTTTTTATATATTTTTTTCAAGTTTAAATTTATTGGCTCCCAATTTTGTTCTCCGAAGTGAAATGCACTGAACAATATGAATAGCATCAATCCGATAGAAGGAAAAATATAAAAAAGTATAATTGCAATGATAATTGTTAAAATGTATAATGCTATAACCTTGAAGAATTTTTTTTTATATTTTTCATTAGATAACTTAAGAATCAGTAGAATATCATTGGACCCATGTAAAACTCCAAAGGAAAAAATAAAAAGAAACCCTAAAATAATTTCAAATTCCGGATTAACCTTTGAAACAATCCAAAGTCCTATAAAGCTTGCTACAATTGAAAAACTACATAGTTTATTCATAATAAAATTAATAAATTGTAAATATAAAAAAAAAACATGCAAATATTTTTAATTTAGTTTAACTTTTTACTATATTTGATTAAACAAAAACATTTAACAATTATGAACACATTACTATTTATGGGTAAAATGGATCCTTCTGATTACATTGGGTTTACTTTTTTTATTGGATGTATGGCTATGATGGCCGCCTCCGTATTTTTCTTTTTATCGCTGAGTCAGTTTGATAAAAAATGGAGGACGTCAGTCCTCGTATCTGGAATAATAACATTTATTGCAGCGGTCCATTATTTTTATATGAGAGATTATTGGGCTGAATTTGGTGAATCTCCAACCTTCTTTAGATACGTTGATTGGGTTCTAACAGTTCCTTTAATGTGTGTTGAATTCTACCTTATTTTAAAAGTAGCAGGTGCTAAAAAATCTTTGATGTGGAAATTAATATTTGCTTCAATGATAATGTTAATTGCAGGTTACTTCGGAGAAGCTGTATATACAGACCAATCTGCCTTGTGGGGGTTAATTTCAGGTTTGGCTTATTTCTATATTGTATATGAAATTTGGTTAGGAAGTGCCAAAAAATTAGCAGTTGATGCTGGTGGAGATGTTTTACAAGCACACAAGATTTTATGTTGGTTCGTATTAGTTGGTTGGGCAATCTATCCTATTGGATATATGCTAGGAACTGATGGATGGTACAGTAGTCTTTTAGGTTCTGGATCTGTAGATATAGTTTACAATATTGCGGATGCAATAAACAAGATTGGATTCGGACTGGTTATTTATACGTTAGCCGTTAAGAAATCAGAATAAACAAAAGGCGCTTTTTATATCCCTAGAGGAGGAGCAAAACATAAAAGACTTACATGAAAATGTAGGTCTTTTTATATTTTAATACTCACGATAAGTAAAAAGCCGTATATGTAACTAAACGAACTAAATTTTAAAATTTTTCCTGTATAGGATTCTTTAGAAACATCAGATGAAAACACATATCGTATGTTTAGTAATAGTAAACATAGTTTAATAGGTTGTAATAGAGTTCCTAAGAAGTCTAATAAAGAGCAACATAGCCATTGAAGCAAGAACTTGTTCAAATAGCATACCATTTCCCAAAGAATTGACTGGTTTTATATCTTTTGCAGAAAACCCGACTTTTACGGGAACCCCTAGCGCAACATGGGACCAAAAGATAAGAGAAAGAGGATTCATATTGAAAGAAGAGGACACATTTCATATGGGGTATACTGGATTTCGTAAGACGAAAGTCATTGTCCTAGGGGTATGCTTCATCCCAAGACGGTATTTCATGGACACGTTATTTGGAAAATCCTATTTTTAATGAAAGCTGGACGGAAGACATGATGGTTCTAAAAGTAGCGGATACCTATCATATGTTTGCTGAAGGTAAGGGTGATATTGCGCATCGACTCACTTCTTCAGATCGCATAAACTGGATAGATCATGGTCCGTTGGATATGCGCAGTGCCAATGGTTCTCCTTTGAGCGAAGGACCTTATGGTACCCCAACCGTATAGTTTGAGAATGATACTTGGTATTTATTTTATGAGCGCAATGATCTGGGGATTTGGTTGGCCACCTCAAAGGACCTCTTGTTTTGGACCAATATACAGGACGACCTCGTTATCAGTATGGGACCGGAAATCTATGATCAGTATGGGCTCGCAGTAAACCAAATCGTAAAATATAAGGGATGGTACTATGCATATTATCATGCTACTGCATATGAAGACTGGCACGAATGGTCTACCAATGTGGCGGCCTCAAAAGATTTGCTATACTGGAATAAATATGATCAAAACCCAATACTAGAGAAAAATAAATCAATTGGTATTCTAGTAAATGACGGAAACCAATTTCTACTATATACCATGCATGAGAGCGGAGCACTACATTTTCAGAAGAAAAAATAGAAGTTTGACAACGTGTCAACTATTTTCGATAAAAAAGTTTATCACTAGGTATACAACTAAATTTATAAGGTGTCCTATATTTACGCTTTTAAGGATGAATCATTTATAAAACGTATTTGCTTTCTTTTTTCAAAAACATCGGGATGTAGCGCAGTTCGGTAGCGCGCTCGGCTGGGGGTCGAGAGGTCGCAGGTTCAAATCCTGTCATCCCGACTACATAGTATCTTCAGTTTTTGTAACAAGTTTACGTTCGTAAGAAAACTGAAGAACCGCAAACATAATGACATTTTTTTGGATTCTTCATATCCGAAAACCTATCATGATACTTTGAGTTGCAATACATTGAAGTAAAGCATTTTTACCTTGTAATGACAGTTTAATAGGATTCTCCCAATCCGAATGTTATGGTGGTGAAACGTCTTTTAATATGCGGATTAATGATGTTTGATTCTTTAACTTTTTGATATTATATTCTATGTTTATTTAGTAATTCATTATTTTTTGTAAACGCATTATGAAGGGTGAACATAATCATCTTTCTTGTTTCAATTCCTTTTGGTGTTCATTTTAATTGTTAATCTGAAGTGCAATCAACATTCCTCAAATAATAAGAAGAATTTCACGAACGGCAAATATCAAATATTTGCTAAATTTATGCTCAGTCAATAGTTTCTGTTTTTTTTCCGAAAAATTTTAGCATCGGTTGCTAATAATGATGGCTAATTTTGAGGATGAAGAACGGGTAAAACATGTTATTTATAGTATGCTCACTGGCTGAGTTTCTTTATGTGCCAGGCTAAAAAGATGAACAAAAATTGTATGGGCAGCCTTATTAAAGCGACCTGATGACTGCCAATAGCAGGAGTGACTGAAAAGACATCCCACACATGTATTGGTAGAAAGATTAGCATGAGTAGTAATATCCCAAAGGCTCCATGCTTTGCGTATTTTGGCATGATCATCATGATGCCCAAAAGAATTTCTATGATACCCGAGGCATAAATGATGGCCGCAGTGAAAGGTAAAAAAGAAGGTACAAATGGAATATAAAAAGCGAGTTTCACAAAGTGTTGTATTCCGGCATATATCAGAAATATAGCGAAAAGGACACGAACTATAATCCAAACAATTTTCATAAGCTTTGATTTATTAAATAAGAAAATTACATTTTAGTATGCGTATACTTTTTATAGATAGGTGTAAACTTTTAATTTTTACTATACACATGAAATATTTGGTGATAAGACTTCATAGTATTGTAAATTTATAAAAAATATTTAACTTCTTAAATAGCAACTTATACGATGTATTGCAAGATAATTGTTTGGGGATAATTTTAAATAATGGCTTGTACTGTCAGCAATCAAGGGATCTAATTTTGGCAAATAAAATACACTGAATATTCGTGACTTCATGATTTTTTGACGTAATGGTTTAGCACTATTTAATTATAAATTCGTAGAGGACTACTTAATTTTTCTATTTATAATACAATCGATTGTATTATAAATAGTATGTTTTTACAGAAGATAGAGATGGTCATATGAGTTTCGATTTATTTTGGGAATAAACTTTATTTTTATTCGCAATTTGTAAACATAAATAAAAGTAAATCGATCTCTTAGAATAGCGTTTTAAAAATTGAAAAGAATGAAAGCGATAAATTATTTAAGTGTATTTGCAGTTTTAATTTTATTAAGTGCCTGCAATATTACAAAATCAAATAAGGCAGAATATAAAACAAAAGATCAATTGTCTTTTGTAAATGAACAGTTGTCCCTGTTGCTCATTGATGCAGAAAAGGAAAACAAGATTCCAAGAACCTTAACGGAGGGAGGAGAAATGCACTGGACTAAATCTGGTTTTGACTGGACAGAAGGTTTTTTTCCTGGTTCTTGCTGGTACCTTTATGAAGTAACAAAAGATAAAAAGTGGAAAAATGCTGCTGAAAAATTTCAATCAATGTTCGAGCATCATAAAGTAAAGACGACAAGTCACGATTTAGGTTTTGTATTTAATTGTTCTTATGGAAATGGTTATAGATTAACCAATAATGAGGACTTTAAGCAGGTTATGATAACCGTTGGTGATTCTTTAATGAAACGCTTCAATACAAAAGTAGGTTGTATTCAAAGTTGGAATGTTGATAAGGGATGGCAATCTAAGAGGGGCTGGAAATACCCAGTGATTATCGATAATATGATGAATTTAGAGTTGCTATTTGAATTGTCAAAATTAACCGGTAATGATTCATATAGGAAGGCAGCCATTACACATGCAGATACAACATTAAAAAATCATTTTAGAGAAGACAATAGTTCAGTACATGTAGTAGATTACGACCCTTAAACTGGTGAAGTTCGAAATAAACATACTGCACAAGGATACGCACATGAAAGTTCTTGGGCTAGAGGACAAGCATGGGGTATTTATGGTTACACAGTTTGTTATAGATACTCAAAAGATAAGCGATATTTAGAACAAGCACAAAAAATCGCACAGTATATTTTAGAATATAAAGACACACCAGAAGACGGAATTCCATATTGGGATTACAATGCGCCAAATATCCCAAATGAACCACGTGATGTTTCTGCAGCAGCAATTACGGTATCTGCATTGATTGAGTTAGACGGTTACACCAAAGAATCGTATGCTTTAGATATTGAAAAAATCATGAGTTCTTTAGCGTCGAGCCAGTACACAGCAAAATTAGGAGAAAATAAGAATTTTGTTTTAAAACACAGTGTTGGAAGTATTCCTCATAATAATGAAATAGATGTGCCATTGAATTATGCAGATTATTATTATTTAGAAGCATTAGTGAGATTAAAGAGTCTCAAAAATAATATACAATGACAACGAATACATTCTTCATTAGGCTATAGAACATCATTGACGCGGAACAAGAATTTATTAAATTAAAAGATGTAGCTGGACTACCTCGTAAATTTGGGACTATTTTTTGTTATAACTCTCATGTGCCGCTTTAGGAATAAACAAACATTAAAAGAGTGTGATTACTTTATTATAGTTTCTACAGATAGTATTTTATTTTTTTAAGTGAATAAAACCATTTATTTCCCTAAAATAGTTTTATTTTGGGATAAATTTAAAATATATAGGCTCTGAAATACATTGAAATACTTATAAAACTTCGTAAAATTATCCGCTCTATAAATCTGGAAAGCAAAAAAGTAGAGAAAGAATTAGGAATAAGCATCCCTCAACTTTTAGTCCTTCAATATTTATCTGATCAAAAAGATTATAGAGCCTTTGCTAAAGATATTAAAGAATATATCAATCTAAATGCCAGTACCGTTTCTGGTATTATTTCCAGATTAGAAAGCAAAGCTTTAGTAGCAAAGTCCTCAAAACCGAAGGATAAGAGAGCTACATATATTATTTTGACTGCTAAAGGTGCTGATTTATTTTATAAATACCCACCCACACTTCAGGAGAAACTATCACAAAAATTAAAAAAGTTAACCCCTGAGCAAATAGAAGAATTAGATAGAAATATTGAATTGCTAACTATTATAATGGATGTCGAAGGTTTGGATGCAGCGCCATTACTTACTATAGAAGAAATAACAAATCATCCCGAATAATTTGCTCGACTAAATGCTATATCACCTAGAATATCATCAGAGCGTAAAGAAATTTTATTTTTATAAATTGCTGATTAATAGATGTTTGAAGTGTATGTTTTGATATTAAAACTTTTGAATAGTTTCTACACGAACTATTTTTTGTATATTTGCAATAATAGCATGTTAAATAAGGATTTTGGGTATAGTTTCACTAAAACAAATATATGGATAAAGAGATATATTTAGAAAGGCCCGTTGAGTGGGCTGAAAAGAAATCGACCATTTCGTTAAAATCGATTTCAGAGGGGTACGAAAACCCTCAGATATTTATCAGCAAAACTACTCAAGAAGAAATTCAGGCTGATTTATCCTTTGTTACTCATGGAGGAGTTAAACATTATTCAGTAGTAGTTGTAAAAAACGAGCACCAAAAAAACAATTACTAAATGGAAAATCTTAAGTTTTCTGGCTTCTATGAAGAATGGAAAGTTGCATTTATTGGCTCCAATTGGTCATAAAATATTTGCTGAAAAATTAGTTAATACCTACCAAATTGATGCAGTAATCCATTCAATCTAGTTTTGGAAAAGTAATAGACTGAAATCAATAAATTAGAGAACGAAAATAGTTCTCCCAAGAATCTACCAAAAGATGGCGGGAAAAACAGGGGATAAAGAGCAATATATTAGGGAGCATCGTGAGTTGTAGTAGTGTAGTTTATCTCACAGTGATTTATAAAAACATAGGTAGAACTCAAAAAATATTGGTTTTATTAACCACAATAAATATTAGTTTATGAAAATCATTTATATTAAAAGAAATACACAAATTGAGAAACAAAGTAATACAATAATAGGGGAACTTATAACCAAAGTTACTTACATAAGAAAGTACTTTTTAGGCCTGCCTATTAAAACTTTACATAAATATAGAGAAACCTACTATCGCGAAGTGAAAAATTATGATGATTGTATATTGTTTGTGTAACCTATATGATATCCTATTTATTTTAATAATTAATTCAACACGTAATACTAAATGAAAGTACTAGTAATTGGAGCCGGGAATATGGGTCTTACCTATGCAGAGGGAATGTCTAAATCAAAACTGCTCAAGAATAAAAATATCATGGTATTGGATAAATCTGATAAGAAATTGGAAGAACTTCATCAAATTTCTCACTTCGATGCCTATAAGGAATTGGAAGATTGTGTTCCACAAGCGGATATCATTTTTGTTGCCGTTAAACCGCATCACGCAGAAGAACTGTTCAAAAATATGCAACCGATGGTTACAGCAGATCAAATTATCGTATCCATTATGGCGGGAGTTACTTTGGAAACAATAATGGGCTTTTCTGGTGTAAAGAAAGTAATACGTGCGATGCCAAACTTACCTGCAAAAGTTGGGCTTGGGTTAACATCGTATGTAGCCTCATCAGAAGTCTCACGAATAGAGATATCAACTATAGAAAGTTTGTTAAACACTACTGGGAAATCTATTTTGGTGAGTAAGGAAAGTTTCATTGATGCTTCCACAGGAATTTCTGGGAGTGGACCGGCATATGTATTTTACTTTATGCAAAGTATGATGGATGCCGCTTTGCAAATGGGGTTTTCAAAAAAGGATTCTACTGTGCTGGTTAGTCAGACATTCACAGGTGCAATAGAGCTTTTTAATCAGTCTGATATATCTCCCAAATCCTGGATGGAGAAAGTAGCCTCAAAAGGAGGAACAACACAAGCAGCACTGGATTCTATGGACGACAATAATGTAAATAAATTAATCAAAGAAGCTGCATTTGCTGCATTTAGTCGTGCTGTAGAATTGGGCAAAGAAAACTAATATGTACAAAGAAATAATAGTCATTAAGGTTGGAACAAACGTAATGACCAATAAAGACAATAGAATTGTAAGGCCAGTATTAAGAAGATTAGTTAAACAAATTGCGGAACTTTACGAGCGCGATATTATAACTATTTTGGTGTCATCGGGGTCTGTAATTGCAGGAAAAGAGGTTATAGGGAATTCTAGCCTAATAGATAAAACACAGAAAAGACAAGTATATTCCGCCATTGGGCAACCCCGAATGATGAGTCTATATTATAATATTTTTCAGGAATATGGCATGAAATGTGCCCAAGTACTTCCTACTAAACGAGATTTTAGTCCAGGTATACATCGGGAAAACATGATTAATTGCGTTAAAGGATTACTATCAGAAGGAGTAATCCCTATAGCAAATGAGGATGATGCTGTATCGGTAGCCATGTCTATGTTCTCTGATAATGATGAACTAGCGAGTCTTATTGCACAATTAATCAATGCAGACAGGCTTATTATTCTAACAGATATTGACGGATTGTATAATGGTCACCCAGACTCAGCTAGCAGTAATCTTATTGAAAATGTAGATCCAAGAGAAGACCTTGATAAGTATATTAAAGATAGTGGTAAATTAGAAGGAGAAGGTCGTGGTGGTATGGGCTCTAAATTAAATTATGCCCAACAGACTGCTGCGCATAGTATTCCTACATATATCGCTAATGGAAAAAGAGATAATACTATTGTTGATATAATAGATGGGAAAAGTGTCGGGACGAAAGTGTCCCTTTAATCAAAATAAAATAAAATTGATAGCGACAGAGATAAAAAATGATGTATTGGGTTGTATGGTGCGTATCTTAGGCGAAAACAGGAAACAACTACTCGCTGCAAATAAAAAGGATCTCGATGCATTTAACAAAGATGATAAGGTAATGTACGATCGCTTACTTATTAATGATAGTAAGATTGATGGAATGATAGAGGCTATTTTACAGGTGCAAGCGAAAGAAGATCCAGTAAACAAGATAATCACCGATAAGAAGCTTGAAAACGGATTGCAAGTAATAAATAAAACAGCACCTTTTGGAACTATAATGATTATTTATGAATCCAGACCCGATGTGACGGTTGAAGCAGCAGTACTTTCTTTTAAAGCGAATAATAAAATCTTACTCAAAGGAGGAAAAGAAGCGCTATGGAGTAATAAAATACTTGTTAATTTTTGGCATCTGGCGTTGCTCGAAAATGGGTTGAGTACGAATTATATCCAATTATTGACTATGGATAGAACAGAGACACAGCAATTTCTTAAAAACCCAACACAGCATATAGATTTAATTGTGCCTAGAGGAGGGGAACAATTGATTTCCTTTGTAAAAGAACATGCAAAATGTGCTGTTCTGGTAAGTGGTCGCGGTAATAATTTTTTATATGTAGATCAAAATGCAGATTGGAAAAACAGTATTGAGGTTATTCTTAATGCAAAAACTAGTAAAATATCAGCGTGTAATGCTTTAGATAAAATATTAGTCAATACCAATCTTTTAGATTACGATAATAAGATGACTGATTTGAAGAATATTTTAAAGAATAATGGGGTATCAATATTGGTAGATTCTAATGTGAAGAACATTTTAAAAGAGGAACCTCTCATACTGGAAGAGTCAATTTGGAAAGACGAATTTTTAGAAATGAAGTGCTGTATTGGATCCGTTGATTCAACAAAAGAAGCGATTGAAAAAATAAACAAATATTCTGGGGGGCATTCAGCGACTATTATGACAACCAGTAATAAAGAGGCATCCCTTTTTATGGAACAAGTAGATTGTGCTGCTGTATATAAAAATGCATCTACTAGATTTACTGATGGTGGTCAGATGGGTGTAGGTGCAGAACTTGCAATTAGTACCGATAAATTACATCATAGGGGGCCTTTAGGACTAAACGAGCTCGTTACCAATAAGTATTACGTATTTGGAGACGGACATATTCGTGAATAAAACAAATAGTTTCTAACTTTATTGTAAAACTCCTGTGCAAAGAGCGGGTGAATTAAAGTGCAATGATACATACTCCCTCCAAACCTATTGGCTCTGTTTAGCATAATAATCACGGGCTTTGCTGCGTTTGAAGAAATCAGTTTGATTACTGCTTTTATATAATTTGTATATTCAACCTATCTTACTTTTGACTCCTACTAAATCTATGTACCAATAATAAACAGGGTGACTTTTTTCCAATTGTGCGTTGTCACTTGTTAGTAAATAGGCTATCACACTTAAGATCAGTAGTCTCTTCTTCTGATATTTTTTTCTAGAGAAATTAACATGGATTTATTAATTTTTATCTTCATTAAAACCGCTCTCCATTTCTCAATATACATAGAACTAACCTTATAATTTTCAGGCCCTAATTTCCATTTGGTCTAATAATAGTTGATTCTGTTCGTCAGTTCTTTGACTAAAAGTGAGAATACCCATACTCTTCATTTCCTCCAATATTGATCGAATTACCTCTTGCTTACACAATTGTGTAGACCAAATAAACGTTTGATTTATGAAAGTTGTAGCGTAATTCTTAGGTAATGATTTAGTTCATTTATTAATATTTTTAGAATCGTGAATTCACTTAAAGGGGCGAGCATCGTTTCAATTATTTATAAGAATTAGTGTAACACGCTAATTTATAGTTTGTTCATACTTGTCACGAATTAAAAGCAGGAAATGCCGGTATATTGGCAGAGGTTGTAAATAATATGAAGGGTTATATTAGTTTTGTCACGATTGCTGGAGCGGCTAAAGAGGTGGATAGGACCAGAAGAAAAACGATGGATAGAACAACGATTCAACCTCTAGAGGATAGTGAATATGATTATGGTCCCTTCTTAAAAGCACTAAAAAGTATAGACTATAAAGAACCTGTAGGACATATAAATTTTGGTTTTGATAAAGAGCCGGAGGATTATCTTCCGAAGTCATTGACTGAATGGAATAGATTAAAAAATGGATACTTAAAATAAAATTAGAAATACAAATTAAATTTAGAATATAGCGGTGCTCTAGGAACTTTTCCAGTTGACGATGAACTTCAGGGCTATATTATTAATGATGCCTGGATAGTCGGTGTGAATTATGGGAAAGATTATCGCAGTTGGGGATTTTCCAACTATGCAGGATATAAAGAAATCAAAGATGCAGGAAAAGCGAATTTTCAATTAACAGGAATTTGGTGCGTTACTATTATGAAAGATAAGCTAACCAGTGAGGGTTCTGCAGATAAAACTACTTTTATTTCTGAACCACAGATTTGGTATTATTTAAACAATAGTTTTTGGGTAGGTGGTGAAGTAGAATTGTCAAGTAATTTGGGGGTGTAGATGGATTTAAAGCTATCCTACTTTAGCAATAAGATGGAATATATAAAAAAATGATTGTTTTGACTAAGTTCAATTAAAACCTTCCAACTTTAGTTAGACCCGTTAATGATTTAAAGTATACAGATAACACTTTGGACTATTCTTGGAATAAATCTACAGATCCTGAAGGCGATGCAATTTTATATTATATCCAGGTAGCCACCAATAATTCATTTACTCAAGATTTGCAGGTTACAACCACTTAGAGTACATTCGTACATTTTACGTTAAAAAAGGAAGTTTTTTATTGGAGAGTATATGCAAAAGATGCCAAAAATAAAACAAGGGTGTATTCTTCGACTTGGAAATTCTATTTGGAAGGGGGAGGGGTGAGTAATCATTTGCCATTTGTAACTAGTTTATCAAGTCCTGTGTTGAATTCATAATTATCAGTCACTTCCACAACTTTAAAATGGAATGCAGCAGATTTGGATAACGATCTATTAAAGTACGATGTCTATTTTGGACTAGATAATCCACCTGCAATGATCGTAGAAGGTTTAAGTGAAAATTACTATGAAGTTACTATGGTTTCAGATGACACTTACCTATTGGAAAATTGTAGTGAAGTAAGGCAACGGAAGTGAGACTATTGGTCAAGTTTGGTCATTCTTTTCGGAATAATTTTTAACGAATAATATAAATAACTAACTAATAATCATATAAATGAGCAAAAAAAATAAGATTCCTGTAGTATCAAAAGAAGTGCTAATTCCCTTTATACTTGTAACCTCCCTTTTTGCACTTTGGGGCTTTGCCAACGCGGTTACCGATCCGATGGTACAAGCTTTTAAAAAAGTATTAGAACTATCTAATTCTGAGGCAGCTTGGGTGCAAATGGCATTTTATGGGGGCTACTTTTGTATGGCTTTACCCGCAGCTATATTTATGCGAAAATATTCTTACAAAGTAGGTGTTTTAATAGGATTAGGCCTGTATGCGATAGGTGCTTTACTATTTTATCCAGCGGCTGTTACAGAACAATTTTGGTTCTTTTGTTTAGGGCTATATATCTTAACTTTTGGATTGGCTTTTTTAGAAACGGCCGCAAATCCATACGCTCTAGCGATGGGTGCAAAGGAGACTGCCACACAACGTCTAAATTTAGCGCAAGCATTTAATCCAGTTGGATTGATTGTTGGATTATTTGTAGCACAACAATTTGTGCTAAAGAAATTACAGTCAGACGATATTACTGATTTTAGTGCTTTAGATGAAGCCTCTAAGATTTTGATTAAGACTTCTGATTTATTAGTAATTCGAAATCCATATGTGATTTTAGGGTTGGTTTTAATTGGAGTATTTATTTTGTTCGTGGTGAATAAAATGCCGCAAGCTAAAGACGAAAATGGAATGCCAAAAATAGGACAAACATTTGTTATCTTAAGAAAGAACAAGAAATATGTATTGGGAGTTATAGCCCAAATATTTCATACAGGATGTCTAGTTATGTGCTGGACATATATTTATCAATATGCTGAGGCTATTGGTATGGATAGCGTAACCGCTGGATATTATCAGATGGCCGCCTTTATTTTGTTTACCATTGGCCGTGCTGTAGGAACTTATTTGTTAAGATTTGTGAGTTCAGGAAGGTTGTTAATGTACTTTGCTGTTTTCGGAATGGTATTTACATTGGCTACCATTTTTATTCAAGGTATGGTTGGTTTGTACAGTTTGGTAGGTATTTCTTTTTGGATGTCATTAATGTTCCCAACAATTTACGGAATTGCCTTGGGTGATTTAACAGAAGAGCAATCAAAAGTTGGATCTGCTGGTTTGATTATGGCAATTGTAGGGGGTGCTTTACTGCCAAAATTACAAGGTTTAGTAATTGATCTTGGTGGTCGTGGTGTTGCAGACATAAAAATATTGGGAGTTTCTGAAGTTAATATCTCTTATGGGCTTCCGCTAATATGTTTTATTTATATCGCTTGGTATGGTTTACGCGTATCTAAGAAATACGAGGCTTATTAGGAGTAAATAGTAGAATAAATAAAGTTTGTCTGAATTCAGATCTTATTCAGACAAACTTTAATTGGATTGATTAATATTAGGACTTTAAGACACCTCTTAAATAGGTATTGTTTTTCAAATAACTCTCGAACATAGATGCATTCTTTGGGACAGCCCCCTCAATCATCACCCATCCATTGAAGTTTATATCGTCCATTGCTTTTCTAACTTCTTTGAAGTCGACCTTTCCTTCACCTAAAAGAAAACCATTTTCTTTGGCATGAAACTCGCAGATGTTTTTATGGCCCAGCCACCGAATTTCTTCATAGATATTGTATCCCATTTTATTTGAATTTGCCACATCGTAATACACTTTTACATTTGGGGATCCCACGGCATTGATAATATGCATATGCTCTTCTGCATTTAACCAAGATTCGATTCCAAGAATGATTCCTTTTTCTTCTGCTTTTGGGGCAACCTTTTTCAATTTTTTAATGACATTTTTAGTGCCTTCTGGGTCTCCTTTTAAATCGCCTTTTCCGAAAAACGCCAACAAAACAACCTTACAGCCCAATGCATGGGCAACATCTATACTGTCACTTACCCATTTGTCAGTTCTTGGGTCAGACTTATAAGGAACACTATTTAATTCTCCAATTGCAATTCCTGCGATGGATACATTATTCTTTTTACAGGCCTCTTGATACATTTTTTGAATTTCAATTTCTCTCAAGTGCATATTGTTTTTTACCGTTCCTAAACTGACCTGAACACCATCTAATCCGATTTTTTTTGCCACTGACATCGCTTCTATATTACTGTGTTGTCCAATAGACCAATCACAGGCTCCAATTTGAAATCGGTTTGAATTAGAATTCGATCCAAAAGCATTGAAAATATTTATGTAATTTAGGGCGACTATTCCTAGAGATAATTTTAATATGTGTCTTCTGGAAATCATTCTTTATAAAATTTAAAATGAGTATTATTTTTCACTAAAATAAGCATATAATATGTATGCTCTTATTTATTATCAATCTCATTTTCAGGGATTATATAAATATCTTTCTCTCTAGTATTAAAATTTAAAAATATGAAATCAAATAAAAAATTTATTCTACTACTATTTTTATTTGTATTGCTGGTCAATTCTTGTGCGGATTCTAGATCTGCGGATGTCATTATTGATCCACTAGAATTTAAAACCGTTGATGATAATAGCTTTATTTTGCCTGAAGGGTGGCAAGCCACGTTGTGGGCAGAATCTCCAAGTTTATACAACCCTACAAATATGGATGTAGATGCGAAAGGTAGAATTTGGGTAACAGAGGCAGTTAATTATAGAAACTTCAACAACAAACCAAAAGATCATCTGAATTTTGAAAAAGGTGACCGTGTTGTGATATTAGAAGATACAGATGGAGACGGTATCTCTGATTCATCGAAGGTTTTTGTGCAGGATGAAGATTTGGTAGCTCCACTAGGAATTGCTATTATTGGGAACAAAGCGTATGTCTCATGTGCACCTAATTTATTTGTCTATACGGATGAAAACAATGATGATGTCGCTGATAAGAGAGAGGTGTTTTTAACGGGTTTTGGAGGGTTTGATCATGATCATAGTTTGCATGCGTTAACTACTGGACCTGATGGCGAATTTTATTTTAATACGGGTAATGCGGGACCCCATAATGTAAAAGATAAAGCAGGTTGGAATTTACGATCAGGAAGTGTGTACTCTGGTGGAACGCCCTATAATAAAAAGAATCAACCGGCACAAGTAAGTGATGATGGACGTATTTGGGTTGGTGGTTTGGCCATGCGTATTGGAAAGGATGGTGCTGGACTTGAGGTGGTTGGACATAACTTTAGAAATGCTTATGAACTTGCCTTAGATTCTTATGGCAACATGTGGCAAAATGATAACGACGATGGCGTAGAAACTTGTAGAACCACTTGGTTGATGGAAGGGGGAAATGCAGGTTTTTTTAATGCTGATGGAAGTAGAACTTGGCGCGCTGACCAAAAACCGAATCAAGATATTTTTTCTTCTCATTGGCATCAAAATGATCCTGGAGTAATTCCTGCAGGAGATCAAACAGGAGCAGGATCGCCAACTGGAGTGGTTGTATATGAAGGAGAGGCATTTGGACCAGAATTTCAGGGAATGTTGTTGAGTGCGGATGCTGGGAGAAATGTAATTTTTTCGTACAAACCATCTTATAATGGTGCAGGATTCGAATTGGAGAAGAAGGATCTAATCACGTCTCTTAGTGAATCCACAGAAGGATATATTTGGCATAAAGTAGATGGAGATACTCGAAAACGGTTTCGTCCAAGTGATGTTGCTGTGGGCACTGATGGTGCAATTTATATAGCCGATTGGTACGATCCATTGGTTGGAGGACATAAAATGTTAGATACTGTTGGGAACGGAAGAATTTATAGAATTACTCCAAAGAATAATAAATTAGCAAATCCTAAAATTGATTTGAATACGACGAAAGGTCAAATTGAAGCCTTATTAAATCCTGCCGTTAACGTGCGTTATTTAGGGTATGAGAAATTGAAAAGTCAAGGAAATTTGGTTTTAAATGAAGTGAAGACCATTTTAAATTCATCCAATTCATATTATCAAGCTAGAGCAATTTGGCTATTATCAGAATTGGGAGAAGGAGGAATAGAGATGGTAGAAGGTGTTTTGAAATCAGAACCAAACCCTCGACTGAGGGTAACTGCGTATAGAGCCTTAAAAAAGAAATCAAAGGATTTGTTGAAATATGCTAGAATTGCAATGAGTGACCCTTCTCCGTCTGTACGAAGAGAAGTGGCTATTTCTTTAAGAGATATTCCTTGGGAAGAGAGTAAGACAATTATTGAAGAGTTGCTTAAAGGTTATGACGGCTCTGATAGGTGGTATTTGGAGGCTTTGGGTATGGCCTTGGAAGGAAAAGAAGCATTGGCATACCAATATTTTGTTTCTTCGAAGCATATAGAGTCTGTTAAATGGTCAAACCAACTGGCTTCTTTAGTTTGGAGAATTCATCCGAAGGAATCTATAAATTCCTTGGCAAAAAGAGCTTCTTCTAATCAATTGTCAGATAGTTTAAGGATGCTTTCTGTAGATGCCCTTGCCTTTATTTCTGATGTTAAAGCCGTTGAAACTATGATTGGCTTAAAGGAAAATACCGATAGTGAAGCAGTGAAAGAATTAGCTGCTTATTGGGTGAATTACAGAAGAGGGAATGACTGGTTTAATTTATGGGATTGGGATGCCTATGAGAGCAAGTCTTATTTTGGATTGTCAGATGAGATTTCGAACTTAAAAGAAACACTTTTGTCAAAAATAATTTCTTTTGATAAGAAACTTGAAGCTGCTAAAAAAATAGCTAAAACAGTCGTTGGAGGTCGTCTTTTAATAAACTTAGCAGCAGAAGAACAAATTTCAAAAGAAATGATAGCGTCAGTTTCTCAAGATTTGTTTGATAATCCTGAATTGGAAATTAGAACTTTAGCGAGTGAATATTTTAAAAAGGCGGATGAAGAAATATACAATATTAAAAATATAAGTGCTTTAAAGGGGGATCCTAAAAAAGGACTAGAGTTCGTGACTACTTTCTGTATAGCCTGTCACAAAGTAGGAGATTTAGGCAAAGATATTGGCCCCATGTTAACTACAGCGAGTCAGAAATTTGACAAGTTGGCTTTATTGGATGCCATTATTAATCCAAGTTCGGCTATTGCATTTGGTTTTGAACCAATGATGATAAAAACGAAAACAGGACAAGTATTTTATGGTTTTTTACTCTCGGAAGGAGAGACCGCTGTTTTAAAAGATTTTACAGGAAAACAAGTTGTAATTAAATCGAGTAATATTGAAAGTAAGCAACAAATGAAAACGAGCATTATGCCAGATGCAAAATCACTAAATTTAGAGGAGCAAAAATTGGCTGATATCGTGAGCTATTTGATCTCATTAAATTGAGAAAATGATTGTATGCGATAAAATGAAACGAGCATGTTAAAATTTTTATCACAAAATAAAAATAAACAGTTGAAATTGCAGTTTTATTATGCGTAAATTTTCCTATTTTAGTGCTTTCTTCAATGATTAAAGTTTAATGATCGCTGATATGACTTTTAGGTTTAGATTATTCGGTAGAATAGTGTTGCTATTTTTTATAGGTATCACTATTAATATGTATAGTCAAAAGCTAGAATTCATTACGAAACTCCCCGCTAAAGTACATGAATCTTCTGGTATTGAAATGGCAAGTGATGATAGTATTTGGACATTCAATGATAGCGGAGGTAAATCGGAATTATACGAATGTGATTTTACCGGGAACTTATTGCGAACGCTCGCTATAGATAAGGCTAAGAATAGGGACTGGGAAGATATAACTAAAGATGATAAAGGAAATATTTATATTGGAGATATTGGTAATAACAGTAACAAATCGAAGAAGTTAAGGGTCTTCGAAATTTCAAATCCAGAGATTAAAGATGAAGAAACTTCTGCCAAAACAATTTCCTTTAATTTTGAAGATCAGAAACATTTTCCACCAAATAAAAAGAAGATGAATTTCGATTGTGAGGGTATGTTTTGGAGTAATAATAAACTTTATTTGTTTACAAAACACAGATCATTTCCTTCTTCAACAAATGTATATCGTGTTTCAACAAAGAAAGGAGATCATACCGCAAAAAAAATAGGATATTTTTTTACGGGTACGGAATCTGGTAATTCAAATGATTTTCATGAATATTGGATTACAGGAGCAGATATTAGTCCAAACGGAAAGAGAGTTTGCCTTATAAATGGGCGTAAATTATGGGTGTTCTATAACTTTGATGAAGATGATTTTTTTGGAGGAGATTGTGTTGAAATTGATTTAGGGAAGAACACACAAAAAGAAGCAGTTTGTTTTGTGTCAAATTCAGAGGTTTATATCACAGATGAATATTGGGCTAGTTCAAATATTGGCGGAAATTTATATAAAATGAATATAGAGTCTTATATCAATGACTCGAAATAATACTTAAAATAAAGATTAAATGAAATTAACGAAGATTATGTTGGCAGTGGTTCCTTTGATGCTGTTATCGAATACAACGAATGATGCAAAGGCGAAGGAAGAAAACAAAACTCCGAAGAATGTAATTTTATTAATAAGTGATGGTACTGGATTGTCGCAAATTTCATCAGCTTTTTATTTTAAAGATTCGGAACCTAACTACAAACGATTTCAAAATATTGGATTAATTAAGACTTCATCCTCGAGACAAGATGTCACTGATTCTGCAGCTGGTGCTACGGCATTTGCTTGTGGTGTAAAAACGTATAATGGAGCTATTGGAGTGGCTGACGACTCCACTTCCGTTAAAAATATAGTGGAGCGAGTCTCTTCAAAAAACATTAAAACAGGAATGGTAGCGACTTCTTCAATTACGCACGCCACGCCAGCAAGTTTTTACGCGCATGCCGTTAGTAGAAGTATGAATGATGATATTGCTGTTGATTTATTAAATTCGGGAGTAGATTATTTTGCTGGTGGAGGACTAGAACATTTTAACGAAAGAAAAGATGGACGAAATTTATTAAAAGAATTGAAGAAAAATAAATTCAAAGTCGACACCGTTGGATTGAAAGATTTTTCAACAATTAAATCGAAAAGAAAAGTAGGTTATTTATTGGCAAAAGATGCCATGCCAAAGATGGAAGAAGGCCGCGGAAATTTTCTTTCCGATGCTACAGCGCAGGCTATTCAATTTTTAAGTCAAGATAATGCTAACTTTTTTATAATGTCTGAAGGTTCACAGATTGACTGGGGAGGACATCAGAATAATAGTTCCTATTTGATTTCTGAATTAATTGATTTTGATGAAGCCATTGGGAAGGCATTAGATTTTGCTGAAAAAGATGGAAACACCTTGGTTATTGTAACTTCAGATCATGAGACTGGAGGTTTTACCTTAGCAGCTAAGAAAAAGAAAAGAGAAGATGGTAGCGAGTATAGCGATTATAGTGAAATTGAGCCAACCTTTTCTACAGGAGGTCATTCAGCAACCTTAATTCCAGTATTCGCGTATGGGCCTGGTTCAGAGGTGTTTTCTGGGGTTTATGAGAATAATGAAATCTATGATAAGATTTTAAAGGTGACTGGGTGGTAAGGTAATTGTTCAATACTCGGCTAGATTTGACTGAAATCCCATATTTTTGATTGAATTCTCCATATTAAAATGGGAATTCTAGTGTAGTTTTGATTCAGTTTAAAACGCGAATAAAAATAGCACTTTGTAGATAAAAACTACAAAGTGATATTTTTTGAATTCAGAACAGGATAGAGGAGAGCAGGACAGAGCAGGACAGTTATATCAATGTATAATTCTTTATTTGGGGTCAATATTTATTGTATTTTAGTCAAACGCGAGTTGCTTTTAAAAAAAAGTAATAATAAGTCTCCACAAATTACAAATTTTTAACACTACTAGATAGGGGTACTAAAAAAACAAATTATAATTGATATGAGTGGTCAAATAGAAATATATAAAACTGTATATTAGCAGCAATGGAAGGAAATTCGTGGATTTGGATTGTTCAATTACTTGGACGGTTGCATCCTTTAGCAGTACATTTTCCAATAGGTCTATTAATAGTGGCTTTATTGTTGGAGATTTTAACATTAAAAGGAAAGCGTAAAGGGTTACGTGAAGGAATTGCCTGGATGGTTTATTTAGGAGCAATTTTTTCTGTAGTATCTGCTTGTTTAGGTTGGTTTTTAGGAACGTTCGATAATTATACTGGAGACCTAGTTTCTTTGCATCAATATTTTGGAATTGCCACGGCTGTTTTAGCCTCCATTACCGCTGTTATATTGTTTAGACTTGCCAAAACTCAAAAACCAAATTATTTTAAATATAGAAGTGGATTAGTTTTAACGGTAATTATACTTTCTGTAACCGGGCATTTAGGGGCTAGTCTTACCCACGGTGAAGATTTTTTAACGAGCGTGCTCCCTGGTAATGTTAAATCGTATGATGATGGAAAGACACGAGTGTTGTTATCGCAGTTAACTCCCTTGGACACTTTATCTAAACCTCAAAAAGATGCTTTAAATTTAGAGGTCCGAGCCATTTTCGCTCACAATTGTTATCAGTGTCACAACGAGAATAAAAAAAAAGGAGAACTGGTTTTAGACAATAAACAAGGTGTTTTTAAAGGAGGTAAATCAGGTGAATCTATCGTTGCAGGTTATCCAAATCAAAGTGAACTATATAAAAGGATTACATTATCTCCAAATCATGATGATGTGATGCCTAAAAAAGGAAAGGTGTTAAAAGATTCGGAAATTGAATTGATTGGATTATGGATTAAAGAAGGAGCGCATTGGGCAGATCAAGCATTAAAAATATTTCCAGAAGCACCTTTGGCTTTAGAAAAACCATCATTACCTGAAGAGATTTCGGAGAAACATCCAGTTGATAAATTGGTTTTTAGTTATTTTGACGAGAATAATATAAAGGTTTCAGGTGTTGTTAATGATCGTACTTTTATTAGACGTGCTTATCTTGACGTTTTGGGCTTACTTCCCTCAATTGCACAGGTAGAATTTTTTTTGAAGGATACTAGTACTGATAAAAGGGGAAAATTAGTTGATAATCTTTTAAGTAATGCGCCAAGTTACTCGCAGAATTGGTTGAGTTTTTGGAATGATTTATTGAGAAACGATTATTCTGGAACTGGGTTTATTACAGGAGGAAGAAAGCAGATTACACGATGGCTATATAAATCATTGATGGATAACAAACCATACAATCTTATGGTTAAGGAATTGATGAATCCAACGGAAGAATCTATTGGGTTTATTAAAGGGATAGAATGGAGAGGTGTTGTAAATGCAAGTCAGCGTACAGAAATGCAGGCGGCTCAGAATATTGGACAAGCCTTGCTGGGAGTGAATTTGAAATGTGCATCATGCCACAATAGTTTTGTAAGTAATTTAACCTTAGATCAAGCGTATGGATTTGCAACCGTATTTTCGGATTCGATCCTAGAATTAAATCGTTGCGATAAGCCCATAGGGAAAATGGCGAAGGTGAATTTTTTATACCCATCTCTTGGTTCTATTGATGCGCCTACGGTGGCAGGAAGACTTGAAAAACTTTCTGAAGTTATTGTGAAGCCTGAAAACGGTAGGTTGTATCGAACGATAACAAATAGAATCTGGAAAAGATTGATGGGCAGAGGTATTGTAGAACCAGTGGATGAAATGGACAATGCTCCTTGGGATGTCGATTTATTAGATTGGTTATCGGCTGAATTTATTGAATCTGGCTATGATTTAAAGCAATTAATGCGAACCGTGATGACTTCAAAAACATATCAATTGCCAACTGTAAATTATAAGGAAGTGGCCGTTATAAAATCAGATTCCTATAAGTTTAAGGGGCCAATTATACGACGGATGAGTGCAGAGCAATTTTCTGATGCTATAAGTCAAGTTATTTCTCCTGTTTATTATGCTGCAGAGTTTAATCCAGACCCTTCACAATTATCAGCCAATAGAATTTGGCATCGGGAGCGAAAATTTGAGCGAGATGTGTTGCCAGATCCTGGAAAAAGATATTTCAGACATACGTTTAAACTTGATTCAGAAACTATTGAAACTGCGCAAGTTTTGATTTCTGTGGATAATTCATATGTATTATTTGTTAATGGAAAAGAAGTATTAAACGGAGATAATTGGAAGAAGGTGGGGAAGAAAGATATTGCCAAATATTTAAAAAAAGGAGAAAATATTATTGCAGTTGAAGGAGAGAATACAGGAAATATTCCAAAACCTGCTGGAATTTTATTCGCTATGAAAATCATTGATGAGGAAGGAAAAGAAACTCTTGTTCATTCGGATAAAACTTGGAAAAGTACAGATGATAGGCCTGCTGAAGATTGGGTAGCGTTGAGGTTCGATGATTCTGAATGGAGTGCTTCAAAGAATTTTGGATCGGGTCACTGGGGTAAATTATTAGATTTTTCATTTCATGACAACGAAGCCGTATTTGCTCGTGCAAGTATGGTGAAACAACATACTTTTTTAAAGGCATTGGGAAGACCAAGTAGAGAGAACATTACAACTTCGAGAGATGATCAGGCAACTTTATTGCAAGCATTGGAATTGACAAACGGTTCTTATTTTAATTCAGTGTTAGAAGTAGGTGCAAATGAATGGTTATCGAAGTACGATGAAGATTCAGAAAAAATAGTTGATACATTATATCGTCAAGCATTAGGTAGAATGCCATCAACAAAAGAAAAGAAAATAATGTTACACGCTTTGGGTGAAGAACCAAATATAAAGGCTGTTCAAGATTTATTTTGGGCAACATTATTATTGCCGGAATTTCAGTTTATTTATTAATGGATAAAGATATGAGTATAGATAAAAATAATTCGAGGAGAGAGTTTATAAAAAAAATGGGAGCAGCCAGTCTTTCTGCGGCGGCAGTGAGTATTCCAACGGCAAGTTTTTTAAGTTCTTGTTCAAATATTTCATCCATAGATACTTCTACTGCAGATACTGTTATTCTTTTATGGATGGCGGGTGGCATGGCACATACAGAAACGTTCGATCCTAAAGAGTACACTCCTTATTCAAAGGGAGTGGAAAGTAAAAGAGTGTTGAGTACATTTCCAAAAGTACCAACTGCTGTTGACGATTTGTATTTTTCTGAAGGGTTAGAAGGTATTGGAAGTGTGATGGACAAAGGTGCTATTATTCGTTCATACAGAGCGGCTGATTTAGGTCATATTTTACATACTAGACATCAATATCATTGGCATACATGTTATGAGCCACCTCAATCTGTGCAGGCGCCTCATATAGGAGCTTGGATCGCGAAAGAATTAGGTCCAGTAAATAATGTAATCCCTCCATTTATTTCGATAGGGCAAAGATTTACGGTCGGTGAAGCAGAAGAATTGAAAGCATTTCATTCGGCTGGATTCTTAGGAAGTGAATATGGGCCCTTTTTAATTCCAGATCCATCAAGTGGTTTAGAAAGTGTGCGCCCACCGCAAGGAATGACATTGAAAAGATTTGAGGCAAGAAACGAATTATATAAGGAATTAACGAAAAAAAGTGCCACGCTAGAGCGAGGGAGTGATTACCAAAAGGAATCTCTGATGCGTTCCATGGAGCAATCCTATACGTTGTTGAATTCTCCGGAATCAAAAGTGTTTGATTTAAAATTAGAGCCAAAGGAAAGTTATGATAAATATGATACAGGTCGTTTTGGCTTGGGCTGTTTGATGGCAAAAAGATTGGCGATGAACGGAGCGAGATTCGTGAGTGTTTCCTCTGAATATGAACCGTTTTTAGGTTGGGATACACATGAAAATGGTCATATAAGATTGGTAAAAATGAAAGAAATGATTGATGGTCCCATTGCTCAATTAGTGAAGGATTTAGATGAAACAGGGCATTTGGACAGAACACTAATTATTTTGGCAAGTGAGTTTAGCAGAGATGCAATTATGGAAGGTAGACCAGGTGAAAATGTAAAAGGTCAAGTCTTTCAACCAGATTTAATAGAAGATGAAAAATTTTACGGAATGCACCGTCACTTTACAGATGGAGGTTCCATATTGATGTGGGGTGGAGGTGTTAAAAAAGGGTTGGTTTATGGAAAAACGGCTGATGAAAGACCTTGTTCATCTATTGAAAAACCAGTAGTGATAGATCAAGTACATCAATCTATTTATCATGCATTGGGAATGCATCCTGAGACCAACTATACTATTGAAGGAAGACCTTTTTATACGACTCCAGATGGACATGGAAAACCCGTACTAGATTTATTTGCATAGTGGGAAAGATAAAACTTTTGAAAATATCAAATTGTAAATTATGTTTGTGCCTAGTGATCATACTATTTTTAAGTTTGTCATGTTCTAAAAGAGAGCCTTTTAGTTTTGTTCAAATGTGCGATACTCAATTGGGCATGGGTGGTTATGAGCATGATGTGAGAATGTTTGAGCAGGCGGTAAAACAAATAAATGATTTGAATCCAGATTTTGTAGTCATCTGTGGTGATCTGGTTCACAATGCAGTGGATAGTTCTTTTGCAGATTTTAATAGAATTAAGAAGGGGTTTAACATGCCGTGTTATCCCGTTCCTGGAAATCACGATGTAGGAAATAAGCCTGACGCGAAATCATTGGCCTACTATAGAAAAACGATAGGAAATGATTATTATGCTTTTGAGAATAAAGGAGTTTCGATTGTAATGACCAACACCCAATTGTGGAAAGTTGATGTAAAGGAGGAATCTGAAAAACATCATCAATGGTTCGAAACCACGTTGAATGATTTAGGGAAGCAGGATTTAGAATCATTCGTAATTGGTCATTATCCAATATTTCTAAAAACTCCAGATGAGGAAGAGCAGTATTTCAATTTACCATTGGATAAACGAGAGAGAATATTAGAACTTTTTAAGAAAAATAAAGTAAAAGCATATTTGTCAGGTCATAAACATGAAACCCTAATTAATGCAGTTGATGATATTCAATTTGTAAGCGGAGAAACTACTAGTAAAAATTTTGACGGAAGACCTATGGGGTTTCGACTTTGGAATGTATCCTTAGATTCTCTAAAACATGAATTTGTGCCTTTAACATACGTTTTTTTAGTAAGTAAATTAAAAACAGATCGATTAAAGCAATAAAAGTATTAGAAATTGAAAAGTATTATGTAGGTATTTTATAATTATAATTGAATCTTTGTATAATGTCCGATAAAAAACATAACATATATGTCTAGACTATATAGACTTAAAGGAAAAATTCAAAATTATGCTTGGGGAGGTATTCAATTTATTCCCGAATTATTAGGGGAAAAAGCGAGTGATAATAAATGTGCAGAATATTGGTTAGGTGCTCATGTAAACGCCCCATCAATAGTATCAACATCCGAAGGAGATCAAAATTTAGATGCTTTTTTGAATTCAAATTTAACTGAGAACTTAGGACAGGATATCGCGAAAAAGTTTGGGCGACTGCCTTTTTTATTTAAAGTGTTGGATGTAAGTGATGTACTATCAATTCAAGTGCATCCAACAAAAATAGAAGCAGTAAAAGGATTTGCTTATGAAAATGAAATTGGGATTCCGTTAGCTGCTCCGCATAGAAATTATAAAGATGACAATCACAAGCCAGAAATTATGGTGGCTTTGAGTGAGTTTTGGTTGTTGCATGGTTTCTTGCCAAAAGATACATTGACTCAGGTTTTAAAGAATACACCAGAATTTGTGGATTTACTGCCTGTTTTCAAAAAAGACGGCTACTTTGGATTGTATAAAAGAGTGATGGAAGAATCTATAGAGGAGACTAATCAAACATTACAATCGTTGGTTGATCGGATTTTACCATTGTACCAATCAGGAAAATTGGAGAAATCAAGTTCAGATTATTGGGCGGCGAAATCCGTGGCCACTGCAGCAGATTCATTCATATTAGATAAAGGAATTTATTCTATTTACTTCTTCAACGTTGTAAAGGCAAACAAGGGAGAGGCCGTATTTCAAGATGCTGGAATTCCACATGCGTATCTAGAAGGACAAAACATGGAACTCATGGCAAATTCTGATAACGTATTGCGAGGAGGTTTAACCCCTAAGCACGTAGATGTTGCTGAATTATTAAAGCATGTAGCTTTTGACGAAACGCATCCTAATATTATGTTGGGTAAACTTCAAGAAGATGGCCTTGAACGCATTTACAAAAGTCCAGCGCCAGATTTTGAATTGAGTCAAATTTCTATTGCTAAAGGAGATCAATATCAATCGATTTCAAAGACGGCTCAGATTTTAATTGTGATTCAAGGTAAAGTCCAAATTCATGAAGGAGAGACGATATTACAATTAGGAAAAGGAGAAACAGTATTTTTAACAGCGAATAGTGACTATAAAATAAGCAGTTCATCATCCGCAATTATTTATAAAGCTACAGCACCATAAAAAACAATTAAAATCAAATAACCACCTAACTATTATATTATGAAGAAAATCAATCTATTACTACTTAGCATTACCTGTGCACTGCTTCTTTCGTGCAATGTAGATGCTGACAACGAAACACCTATTATTGAGAAAATTACAATGGAGGATGTTACATTGCCAAAAGGCTTTAGTATTTCTAAATTGTATGAGCCTACAGAGCATGAACAAGGATCTTGGGTAAGTATTACCAAAGATGATAAAGGAAATTTCTACGCATCCGATCAATACGGAAGTATTTATAAATCGAGGCTTACAAAGTCTGGAGAAAAAGACGTCCTTGACATACAGAAACTAGATATCAATATTGGATTAGCTCAGGGGTTATTGTATCATAATAATGAGTTGTTTGCCTTAGTAAATTCAGGTGATAAAAAGATTCCTAGTGGATTGTACAAAATCATTGATTCTAATGGAGATGGTGAGTTAGATACTGTTAAAACCTTAAAGACTGTGAATGGAAGAGGTGAGCATGGACCACACAATATTGTATTGGCACCAGATGGTCAATCCATGTATATGGTTTTTGGAAATCATACCGATATTCCAGATGACGTAAGAGGAGCAGTCCCAGAAGTTTGGGATGAAGATAATTTGTTACCTGTAATTAAAGACCCTAGTGGTCATGCAAATTCAAGAAAAGCTCCTGGTGGTTGGGTGGCTCAAACAGATTTTGAAGGTAAAGAGTGGATATTGATTACCGTTGGAACGAGAAACACCTATGATATTGCTTTTAACCGTGATGATGAATTGTTTGGATTTGATTCTGATATGGAGTATGATTTAGGAATGCCATGGTATAGACCAATTCGTTTAAATCATATGACAAGTGGCGCAGATTTTGGATGGAGAACTGGTACTGGAAAATTTAGAGATTTTTATCCAGATAATCTTTCGAGTATTGCCAATTTAGGACAAGGATCCCCAACAGGTTTATTGGATGGAAGAGGGTTAAAGTTCCCAGCATACTATCAAAAAGGATTGTATGTGTTTGATTGGAGTTATGGAACGATGTATCATGCGAAGCTAACACCAAATGGTAGTTCGTTTGACGCAGAGGTGACAGAATTTATTTCTGGTGTTCCTTTACCAATTACGAACGGTGTAGTAGGTGATGATGGCGCTTTTTACTTCTTAACTGGAGGAAGACGATTAGAGTCTGCGTTATATCGCGTAACTTATGAAGGTGAATTGCCGTCTGAAGTTTTAGAATTAAAGGAACGATCTAGTGGTAAAAAACAGCGAGAATTAAGACAAGAATTGGAGGCATTGCATGCTGTTCCATCCGTAGATAAAATCTCGTTTATCGTGAAAAATTTGGATCATGGAGATCGTACAATTCGATTCTCTGCAAGAATTGCTTTGGAACATTTAGACTACAAGCATTGGAAAGATGAAATTAAGAAAGATAATTCTTCAGAAGTATCTGTAGGGTTGGCGTTGGCAATTGCGCGTCATGGTAACGATGCTGCTAGGAATGAAGCCTTGAATACTTTATTGGAAATAGATTGGCAAGGTTTAGAGAATTCTAAAAAATTAGATTTTATAAGAGGAATCGATCTATTGTTATTAAGAATGGATGGAACTTTATCAAATGACCTACAAGGAAAGATTAAGGAATCATTATTGCCTGCTTATTTGGCAGGTTCTGAAGCCTTGAATATGGAATTGGGTAAGATTCTAAGTTATTTACAGGTAGAAGAAGTAGTTGAGTTAACATTAAATGAAATGGAAACGAATACTTCGATGGAGGGAATGAAGGAATTATACCTGTCTGGAGATATTTCTAATAGAAGTGAACAATATGGAAAAGATGTTGAGAATATGCTAGCAAATATGCCAAATCAACGTAACATTAGTTATGCCATGAGTTTGAGTGCTGTTGAAAAAGGTTGGTCAACTTCTACAAGAGAGCGTTATTTTAAATGGTTTGGAGATGCGCTGCAAAAAGCGGGAGGTAAACAGTATTTAAATTTTATTAGAGCGATTCAAAAAACAGCATTGGCAAATGTTCCTGAGAAAGAGCAAGAGTACCTTTCTGAATTAACGGAGATAGCTGCCGCTCTTAGGCCAGATTATATGAAGGACGTAAAACAACCTCAAGGGCCTGGAATTGATTATACAGTTGAACTCTTAATGTCTGCGTATGAGAAGAATTATAAGAATGCCAATTTTGAGAATGGAGAGAATTTATTCAAAGCTTCATTATGTATTTCTTGTCATAGTATGAATGGTGCAGGCGGAAGTACAGGGCCTGAGTTGACGCAAATTGGTACAAGATTTACAGTTGGAGCCATTGGAGAGGCGATTGTCAATCCATCCGGTACCATTGGAGACAGATATCAGTATTCAAATTATCATATGAAAAATGGCTCGGTAGTTACCGGAATTAAAGTTGATGAAGATGATAAAAATATTGAAGTGAGTATTAGTGCATTTGCCGCTGATGTTACTACAAAAGTTAGAAAAGATAGATTAGAAAGTATTGAATTATCGAAGGTATCGCCAATGCCTGCAGGATTGGTTAATAGACTAAATGAACAAGAAATTACAGACTTGATTGCGTATATGTTATCAGGAGGAAACAAAAACAAAATGAAAAAATGAATCAAAAATTAATATACACAATAGTTATTGCAATTTTAGTAAGTTGCAATGTAGCAGGGCAAAAAGGAAGTAAAGCGGAAAAAATATTCAATGGAAAAGACCTTAGCCATTGGAGGGGAGATAGTAGGGTGTGGTCTGTGGAGAACGGATGTATTAAGGGTGAAACTACTGATAAAGTTGTTATCAAGCAAAATACCTTTTTGATTTATGATAAACCTGTTTCTGATTTTGAATTGACCTTTAAATATAAGATTATTGGAGGAAATAGTGGCGTGCAGTACCGTGCAAGAGTAATAGATGAAGAGAAATTTATCATTGGAGGGTATCAAGCTGATATGGAAGCAGGGATTCAACATTCCGGAATTTTATATGAAGAAAAGGGAAGAGGGATTATAGCAAAACGAGGAGAGAAGGTGATTATTTCTGAAAGTGGAGAGAAAACAGTAGAAAAATTTATATCCTCAGAAGAGGTTCAGGCAGTTATTAATCAAGATGATTGGAATAACTATCGGGTTGTCGTAAAAGGGAATCATTTACAACATTATATCAATGGTCAATTAACAATAGATGTAATAGATAATGAAACTGAGAAATTGGCAACTTCCGGAGTACTAGCATTACAAGTTCATGCAGGACCATCAATGCAAGTATTTTATAAGAAATTAAAAATTAAAAAGTTGTAGAGACAATTAATTTGTCTTATTAATATGCTTAGCGATGCGTTCTTTGAATGCATCGCTATAGGTTCGTCCAATGACGTATTTGGCACCATCTATTTTAACAGTGTTGCCTTGTATTGTATCAATTTTATCAATAGCGATTGTATATGATCGGTGAATTCTTACAAAGTTTTTTGAGGGAAGTTCTTCAGTGAAAGTACTAAGAGTTTTTAAGATTACAAATTTCCCTGAAAGGGTTATGATTTTTAAATAATCCTTTAAACTTTCAATGGCTAAAATTTCATCCAAAAATATTTTCTGCATTTTCCTTAGGTCGGTTTTTACAAAAATATAAGATCTTTCATCGGCTGGGTTTATTTCGTAGTTAATGGCTCTGTGAAATTTATTGATTGCCGTTATAAATCGAGGAAATGAAATTGGCTTAATCAAATAATCAAGCACGTCTAATTCATACGATTCAACCGCATACTCAGAGTGAGCTGTAGTTACTATAATAAGTGGTTTTTTCACTAAACTTTTTATAAAATTGAAACCATCGAGCAAAGGCATGTTTATGTCTAAAAATATAACATCTACTTTGTTTTCTTCGATAAATGAAAGTCCGTCTATAGCGTTTCCAAATGTATGAATCAAGTTTAGATTTTTCACTTGTCTAAGATGATTTTGAATCACCTTAATTGCTAAAGGTTCGTCATCAATAATGACACAGTTTTTGATCATGAGACCTTAATTTTTAAGTCAATAACAAAAATGCTACTATTTTCTTTAATGGATAAATCATATTCATCTTTTCCGTAGCCCAATGCCAATCTTTTTTTTACA
This sequence comes from Urechidicola croceus, assembly GCA_905181865.1. Lineage (GTDB taxonomy): Bacteria > Bacteroidota > Bacteroidia > Flavobacteriales > Flavobacteriaceae > Urechidicola > Urechidicola croceus_A. The sequence goes on along the minus strand of CAJIZG010000003.1, from coordinate 1,043,081 downwards.
TTTTTTAATCCAATTCCACTTTTGGTATTAAAGCATTGTTCAAAAGAGATTTCTGTTGGCAGCGGATTAGAGATATTAAAATGTAAATAGTCGCCAATAATATTAAAATTAATCTCAATTTTAATATGGCCAATGTTTTTATTAGCACCATGTTTAAAAGCATTTTCTATAAAAGAGAGCAATAGTATAGGAGCTATTTTCTTATTATTTGTAGATCCAGTAACGTTTAAAACTAATTCAAGCCTGTCGTCAAAACGCATCCTTTCTAACTCTAAGTAATTTTGAATGCACTCAATTTCTTTCTTTAAACTCTGCCTTTTCTTTTTAGTTTCATGGAGTAAGTAACGCATCAAATCTGAAAGTTTTAAAATACTATTTGGAGCCTTTTTTGAAGCGTCTAGTGAAAGTGAATAAATATTATTTAGGGTGTTAAAAAAAAAGTGAGGAGATATTTGAGTTTTTAAAAATAGTAATTCAGCCTCTAATTGATCTTTTTCTAAATTAGTAACTCTTTTATGTTCGTTATTCCAATCTATAGTAATTTTGATAGCAGTTACGAAGGTGATTACATACAATTCGCCTATCATCATCTCAATAGAATAGTTTAATGATAGTTGGCTTGTGAATGCGGGGCCTTCTGGCCATACATTTTGACTGATAAGAAAATAAGTGAGATTAAACTTTACGAAGAGCATCGCAATTAGGGCAGAAATAAGCCCAAGACAATAGTATAAATATTTTCTCTTAAACAAAAGTTTAGGCATTAAGAAATAAACATGTAAATAACACAATGTCATGTGAATAGGAAAACCTAATAAAGTTGATTTTAGCGCATACAAATAATCATTAAAATAACTACCCCAGCGAAGCGTATTCAATATAAAATATACCGTCCAAAAAATAATATGATGGAAAATAGTTATGTTAAGCATTGTTTATTCGTTTTCTGATTCAGTTGTACATATAGAATTCATTTAATGCGGCTTTTGATTTGTTTGGCCTTCTAATGGCGTCGTATATCTAATTTATTTCAAACTCCATTTAAATAAATTCATATTTACTACTTTATAGCAGACGACAATATAGTAATTTAAAAATAGTACTAGAATACGAAGATTTAAATGTTTTTGTTTGTCCACAATTAAAAAAAATAAGGATTACAGTTATTTAGTATAAATTTTAAAATTGTGAAAGCTAAATTTGTAAAAATAAAAACGACCAATTTAAAAATACTACGAAAGGAATAGATGCTTGATTGTTTGTGGATGAGGTTATAATCGATTAATTAAAGAAAAAAAAGTGATGTACTATTTTAAAAGTTTTATAAAGTTTCAATTAATCATGGTAACTTTTTTACCGAGTTTATCTTCAAACGCGCAAAATGTTGTCGACTATGTAAATCCATTTATTGGCACCTCTAATTACGGTGCTACGAACCCAGGTTCAATTGCACCTCGCGGTATGGTGAGTGTTTCTCCTTTTAACGTAGCGGAAAAAAAGGATAAGGGTTGGTTGTCTAATCCCTATGTTTTTGGTAATAAATTATTAACCGGATTCTCGCACGTGAATTTAAGCGGAGTGGGGTGTCCAGATTTAGGAGTTATTTTGTTAATGCCAACAACGGGTGAATTAGAAACGGATTTTTTGAAATATGGCAGTACCTTTTCGAATGAAAAAGCCATCGCAGGATATTACGAAACAACGCTTGATACATATAAAATTGATGTAAAAACAACGGCTACCACAAGAACAGGAATTAGTAAGTATTCTTTTCCAACAGGAAAGTCTAATATTTTATTAAATCTTGGATTAGGCTTGACAAATGAAGAAGGAGCGATGGTCAAAATTGTTTCTCCCACTGAAATTGAAGGAATGAGAAATGTAGGATCCTTTTGCTACTATAAAGCAGAAGAATCATATCCAGTTTATTTTGTAGCTCAATTTAGTGAGCCCGCAGAGGATTTTGGAGTATGGAAAAAAATGGCCAAATATGGAGGGCCTGAAGGACAATGGATGGGGTATAACGGACAAAAAAGGTTTTATAAAAAATATCAAAAGGAAATAGTAGGAGATAGTATTGGAACATACTTTACGTATAACTTTAACAAGCCTACAACAGTAGAAGTAAAGGTTGGGGTTTCTTATGTGAGCATCGAAAATGCCCGTGAAAATTTGGAAAAGGAAACTCAAAGTTTGAATTTCGATCAGATTAAAGACAAGTCAAATGAAGCATGGAATAATCTTTTATCGCGTATAAAAGTAGAAGGGGGAACGGAAGATGACAAGGCTATTTTTTATACGGCCTTGTATCATACCTTAATTCATCCAAATACCTTGAATGATTTTAATGGAGATTATCCTAAAATGGCTACTCGAGAAACTTTAAATACGTCTGATACTCGATTTACAGTATTTTCATTGTGGGATACCTATAGAAATTTACATTCGCTTATGTCGTTGGTATATCCGAAACAGCAAAGCAATATGGTAAAAAGTATGTTACGTATTTATGAAGAAAGTGGTTGGTTGCCAAAATGGGAATTAAATGCAACAGAAACAACAACGATGGTCGGTGATCCGGCTGGAATAATTATAACAGATACGTATCGAAGAGGAATAAAAGACTTTGATGTTGAACTGGCTTATGAGGCGATGATTAAAAGCGCAAATCAGTTAGAAGATAATGCTTTAAGACCTGGGATTAAAGATTATCTGTCAAAAGGTTATTTAACGACCAAGACGACGAAGAGCGGATCGGTTTCAACGACTCAAGAGTATAATATTACAGATTATGCTATTTCGAAATTGGCACAAGAAATAGGTAAAAAGGAAGATACAGAGAAGTATGCTAAAAGATCTATTTCATATAGAAAACTGTTCGATAGAAATTTTAACCTCTTAAGGCCAATACAAGATGACGGTACTTGGCATGAACCCTTTAATCCGAATCAAGGAGCAAATTTCGAGAAGAATTTAGGATTTATAGAAGGGAATTCTTGGCAATACACTTTTATGGTAAGTCACGATACGAAAGAATTGATGAAAATGATGGGTGGTAAAAAAGCCTATGTACATCAATTACAAAAAGTTTTTGACGATGGATATTATGATATGGCGAATGAACCAGATATGGGCTATCCGTTCTTATTTAATTTTGCGAAAGGGGAAGAATGGAGAACTCAAAAAATGGTTAATGAATTGAGAAGTAAACATTTCAGAAATGTACCAGGTGGTTTACCAGGAAATGATGATACTGGTACCATGTCTGCCTGGTTGATTTATTCAATGATGGGAATTTATCCAATTGTGCCAGCAGAACCTATGTATACCTTATCTACACCTGTGTTTGATAAAATTACGATTTCATTGGATGGAAATTATTACTCGAATGCAAAATTGGTTATTGAAAAAGTTGGAGAAGGAACGGCGATTAAATCGTTTAAAGTAAATGGAAAATCGTTTAAGAACTATTTTATCACGCATGATGAATTGGTGAATGGATCGACTTTAAAAGTTATAATGAAATAAGAACAAATTCTACTCCTAAATTATGGTAATCAGAAATAGTATTTTTAAAAAGTTATTGTTGCTTTGTTTTGTGGTGGTTGTTATTTCTTGTAATAATTCAAATGTACTTGAACTCGCAACTCGTGGAAAATCAAATTATGAGATTATTGTTCCGTCGGAATCATCAGAATTGGTAAAATTTTCAGCATTGGAATTACAACAGTATTTACTTAAAATTTCAGGTGTTAAAATTCCGATTGTAGCGAATGGAACTGAGAATAAGAAGAAATCAAAAATACGACTTCAAGTAAATGCTGCAGATGAACATCAAGTTTTGTTTAAAAACTCTGAAAAAGATTTAATCATACGTGCAGGTTCGGATACCGCTTTGAAGAATGCCGTTTATGAATTTTTGGAAATTTATTTAGAGTGCAAGTTTTATTCTCCTACCGTCGAGGCTATTCCGTTGCATGATGAAATCGCTATAGCAATTCCTATAGATTATAAGTATACGCCAGAAGTTACCACGAGGACTGTGCATTCTAGCTTGTTTTATGATAACTCAACTTTTGCTGGAAAACATAAAGTAACATCAGAATCCTTTCCGTATTATGTTCCAAAAGCCAGAGTTCATACATTTCATCGGTTTATACCTGAAGAAAAATTTTTCAAAGAACATCCTGAATATTTTGCTTTGAGAGGAGGTAAAAGGATGCCTACTCAATTGTGCTTAACAAATGAATCCGTTTTAAACATTGTCAAAGATTCAGTAGCATCGCTGTTCAATCAATATCCAGAAGCCACTGTTGTATCTGTAAGTCAAGACGATAATACGCAATATTGTCAATGTGAACAATGTAGTATTATTGACAAAGCGGAAGGGAGTCCTGCAGGAAAGACGATTTATTTTGTAAATGAAGTAGCAAAAAGTTTTCCGAATAAAACGATTTCTACACTTGCATATCAGCATACCCGAAAGGCTCCTAAAGTAAAACCACTAGACAATGTATTAATTACATTATGCTCTATAGAATGTGATAGAAGTGCTCCTATTGAAGAAAAATGTACTGATTTTGCTGAAGATGTTATCGCTTGGGGAAAACTCACTAGTAATATTAGAATTTGGGATTATACGACTCAGTTTACCAATTTTCTAGCACCGTTTCCTAATTTACACACCTTACAACCGAATATTCAATTTTTAAGAGATCAGCATACAAAGTGGATTTTTGAACAACACAGCAACCATCCAAGTGAGTTGTTTGAGTTGAGATCATATATTTTGGCAAAATTACTTTGGAATCCAGATCAAGATTTCAATGCTTTGGTTAAAGAATTTACGGATGGATATTACAAAGAGGCAGGTGTACATGTTAGAAAATATATCGAATTAGTCCATGAGAAACTGAAAGAAGATCAAGATTTCTATTTATTCTTATATGGAGATCCATCACAAGCATTTGATTCGTATTTGAGTCCCGCTTTATTAAATCAATACAATCAATTTTTTGATGATGCAGAGAAAGCTGTTGCGTATGACAAAGAAATTGTAGCACGAGTAAAATCAGCTCGGCTGAGTATTGATTTCGCCATTTTAGAAGCATGTAAAAAGGGAGGAAACGAGCAATTTAGTTTGACATTGAAAAACGAAAAAGGTGCTGCAATTGCTAATACAAATACTCAAGAACGATTGGAAAGTTTTTATGCTACATGCAAAAGAGAGCATATAACCCTCATGAATGAAATGGGCTTCAAAGTAGATGCGTATTATAGCAGTTATAAAAAAGCAATAGAAGTAGCCTTGCTTCCTAACAAGGCAAAAGGCAAAAAGGTATGCTTATTAACGAAACCTAAAAAATATGCCAATAAAGACCCTCAGACGCTAACGGACGGTGCATTAGGAGGAAATAACTTCTATGCCAATTGGTTGGGTTTTGAAGGAGAAGATCTAGGAGCCGTAATAGATTTAGAAAAAGTGGAAGCGATAAGTTCTATTGCTATGGCCTATTTAAAAGTGACGAATCACGTGGTGTTTTATCCGAATAAAGTGACCTATTATGGTTCAAAAGATAATAAGCATTTTGTGAAATTGGGTAGCGTTTTAAACAAGGATCCATTGACTAAGAAAACAAAGAAAAACGAAATACAATATTTTAATCTTCAGTTTCTAAAGAGTGATGCTCGATATATAAAGGTTGTGGCAGAAAGTATGAAGCAGGCTCCTTATTGGCATCACGCCTCTGGCTCAAATTCTTGGATTTTTGCTGATGAAATAATAATTAATTAAAAATATCCTTGTTGCGCTGCGACAAGGATATTTTTAATTAAACGTTTAATCATTCGTAACCTTACTTCCCCACCACTTGTTTCTAGAATCAAAATCTTCAGATAAAAATTGGAGTCGTTGTTTTTCTAGATTTGGCCATCTTTGATTTTTGATTTTGTCTAGATACTTGTTTTCTAACTCGACTTTGTATTCTGGATCTTTCTGTGGGAAATTGGCATTGACACTCTTCAAATAGGTGAAAAGGGTTTCACTTAATTGAGAGGCTAGTTCTTTGTTGTTTTCAATAACATCGGTCGTCTCGTACAAATCATTTTTAAGGTTGTACAATTCTTCTCTTCCATCTTCGTAATAGTGGATTAATTTCCAATCTCCCAAACGAACGATAGATGAGGGTTCACCACCTTGATTTCCATAATGTGGGTAGTGCCAGTAAAGGGGTCTTTCGTTCAATGTCTTTCCTTCTAACAAAGGCACTAAACTTATTCCGTCACTGTGCTCTTCTGGTTTCGGGTTTTCGCCAATTAGCTCAAGAATGGTAGGGTAGAAGTCAGTTCCAGTTACGGGTGTGCTATTTTTTTGTCCACCTTCTAACCAAGGAACTTTTATAAAATAGGGTTCTCTAATTCCACCTTCATATTGAACGCCTTTCCCTCCTCTAAGGGGCAGGTTAGACGTAGCAAAAGCATCACCGGAAGCAACTCCTCCATTATCAGAAGTAAAGATGACGATGGTATTCTTATCCAATCCCATTTCTTCTAAAGAACTTAAAACTTTTCCTATAGCATCATCCATAGATTCTACCAAGCCAGCATAAATTGGATTGTCTTGTTTGGTTCGAATAGGTAGGTATTTTGCCATTTCAAATCCAGTTGAATCAATTCCATTTACTGCTGCCTTATCTCGATATTTTTTCCATTTGGCTTCCGTGGTTTGAATAGGTCCATGAACCGCATAGAAGGAAAGAAATGCAAAAAAAGAAGAATCTTTATGTTGTTTCATAAACGTCACCGTTTCTTCTGCCAATCGCATCGATAAGTTTTCACCGTCTTTTATGTTATCTAGGTTCGGGTTTTTCCAAGGAGAATAATAACCTCCGCTAGGGCTGCCTGATGTCCATCCACCTTTGTTGATATCAAAACCATGATCGGTAGGCCATGAACCTTCTTCCCCCAGATGCCATTTGCCAGCGAAAAATGTTTTGTACCCAGCTTCTTTCATCGCTTCGGGAAGCGTGATATATTTTTTTTCTAAATTATGATTGTATTCTGCTGGTAACAATTTATTAAAACGACCTTTTTTTCTCCAATCTTCTCCGGATTTTGCGCCAATCCAATCTGTTATTCCATGTCTTGCAGGAGATTTTCCAGACATAATACTAGCTCTAGATGGGCTGCAAACTTGGCAGGCTGCATAGCCGTCAGTAAACGTCATTCCTTCTTTCGAAATTTTATCAAGATTAGGCGTTTCGTAATATGTACTGCCCGATGAACTCATATCGTGATATCCAAAATCATCTGCGAGAATAAAAAGTACATTTGGTTTTGATTGTTCGACAGTGGATGAAGTACAACCGATCATTGCAATTATTGATAAAATGCAAAAAGTTATAAGAGTGTTTTTTAATTTCATTTTCAAAAGTATTGTTTGGTGAGAAATAGCGAAGCACAAAATAAACATTATTTGGAGTTTCAGAAAATATTATTTGTTTAGAATTAATATGTAAGAACACATAAATAAATACATTTTCCAAGGAAATTATACAATAATTAGATTCTATTATCATAATGTGTCTAAATACATTACGTATTTAAAATTTCAAATATTAGTAAAAGGGCTTTTGAGTTCAATTTATTAGCTATAATTTTTTAGGTTCTTTGCGTTAATTCTTTATTTTAGGGGTTAGAATAATTATAACAAATGGACAGACGTCAAGCAATTAAAAGCATGTCAATGAGCACAGGTGCAATAGCATTATTAAAAGGAAATATTAATCACGCTGTTTGTCGATGGTGTTATGGAGATATACCACTTGAAATATTTGCAGAAAGTATTGCTGAAATGGGACTCAAGGGAATAGACTTGTTAAAACCTAGCGAATGGTCTGTTGCCAATACATATGGACTCAAATGCTCTATGGCTACAGATAATATAGCAAGTATTGAACATGGATTTAACGATATAAATATTCATAAAAAATTACAAAAAGGCTACAAAGTCTTAATTGACCAAGCGGCAGATGCTGGCGTGGAGCAGGTCATCGTTTTTTCTGGAAATACTCGAAAGTTGACGAATGAAATTGGATTGGAAAACTGTGCGCAAGGTTTGGATGTTTTAGTGAAGCAAGCGGAAAAAAGAGGCGTGACGCTAGTGATGGAATTATTAAATAGTAAAGTTGATCATGTAGATTATCAATGCGATAATTCATCTTGGGGGGTTGCTTTAACTAAGAAAATTGGATCTAAAAACTTTAAGTTATTGTATGACGTCTACCATATGCAAATCATGGAAGGTGACGTGATTGCAACAATTAGAAAATACCATCAATATTATTCACATTACCATACAGGAGGAGTTCCTGGAAGGTATGAAATAAATGATTCGCAAGAATTGAATTACCCAGCCATTATGAAAGCGATTGTTGAGACAGGATATAAAGGTTTTGTAGCACAGGAGTTTATACCTACTTATGACGATAAATTAGCAGCCTTACAAGAAGGAATTACTATATGTGATGTATAGTTATCTGTAATAATAAATGGTGTTCTAATTGAACAAAATTTCTGAAAAATTAGAAGTCGTAATAACTACGCTTTTGAATCTGAATATAGAGACGCTATGCGTATTCGTTTTATGTTCTGTTTTTAAAGTCATCAATTAGGCTTTCATTTTAAAACCTTAGCCCTCAGAATCTTTATTAGAACCATACAAAAGATAGAAACGAAAAGTATAACAGTAACTTCTATAAAGATTTAAAAATGCATAGTTCTAAAAAAGTTTATAGTAACAGCCCCGATAAAATAGGGAGTTAAAAAATTTATGCTACTCCCCATTTTTAAGACGATTAAATTTAGAAGTTAATTTTTATGCTGCCAATTTATATTGATTAAATTTAGAATACGGAGCTTTATTTTCCAATTCTGTATGTCTCTTTCATTAGTATAAAACGGTATATATTTCTGTATTGATTGGTATAATTCTAGGCCGTTTTCAGGATGATTTAAATAGATTGGCTCATACTATAGATATCCAAAGCGTTTAATGTATATGTTGTCTAAGGCTCTTGTTTTGCCATCCACAACTATTTTAACTTGCTATTTTTCTATGTTTCTCTATAGTATCATTTATTAAATCACACCACTATTCTTTTGTCATACTATTAGACAAACTGCATCCTATTATTCTAAGACTTTACAAATCAATGATTGCTGTTAGGCACATAAATCCTTTACCCATTGAAATATAAGTAATATCAGTTTGCCAAACTTGATTAGACGCTTCTATTTCTAAATTACGTAATAAATCCGAAAACACATATTCAGTCTTATTTCTTAGAGAGGTTCTTGCTGCTCTATAAATAGTCTGTAAACCGATCTTATTGTAAAGTCTACGAATCTCTCTTTAATCAAACTATGTGGGTACATGTTGAAAGTTCTATAAACGGTGGTTTCTTTGGGGTGTCTCTGGCACTTGAATTAATTCTGAATCCACCAGTAGAGTTTGAGTTTGTTGAGACGTGTATTCTTTGTTTGAACAATGTGCCAGTTATCATAACTACCTCTGGTCCCAATGATTTTTTACACCTATGAGTTGACGGATAGTTCTAATAATGTTAGCAGCCAACAGTCTTTTGCAGAAACCACAATAGGAGGAGATTATACTGTTGTTGTAATGACAAACTTCGGTTGTCGCTCCTTTCCGCAAACAATTACCATTCAAGAATCTGATCTTACAGCGTTGGTGTCTGAGGATGCAATTACAATTGATAATTCAAGAAACAATGTTTTGGAGAGAATTACTTCCAATCAAAATTTAGGGATAGGTGATTATGAATTTTCGTTGAATGATAGTTTTGGCCCCTATCAAGATAGCCCACTATTTTCGTATGTGATTCCTGGTGAGCAAACACTTTTTGTTAGAGATAAAAATGATTGTGGTTTGATTCAACTGGAGGTTTAGGTGTTAGGGTTTCCAAATTTCTTTGCACCAAATAAAGATAGGGAAAAGGATAGATGGTATGTAAGAGGTATTGATCAAACAGTTTTTCCAGAATCAAGCATATACATTTATGACAGATACGATAAATTACTGTCAATATTTGATGCGAATGATCGAGGGTGAGATGGAACAGTTGGAAATATACCTGCAATTTCGACTGTTTACGGGTACATTGCAGAATTAAAAGATGTGAGTGGAGGAAAATTAATTTATAAGAGACATTTTAGTTTAGTGAGAAGGTGATTTTAATTAATTGGAGGATTATGAGTAGTAAAGTTTTCAAATGTTATATATTTGAAAAGGGTTAAAATAGGTTAATTTATATATGTATTTTTTGGGGAAATATACACATGTTTTTATAGTATTTTTGTTTTTAGCTTTAAGTTCGAGCGCAGTTTCTGCTCAGGAAACGCTACCAATTTATTCTGATTATTTATCTGATAATGTGTTTTTGGTTCATCCATCAGCGGCTGGTATTGGAAATTGTGGAAAGATACGATTAACGGGTAGGAATCAATGGAGTGGTGTAGCTGATGCTCCTTCACTTCAAACGCTAAGTTTTCATACGAGATTAGGATATAAAGCAGGAGCAGGTGCCATTTTATTTAATGATAAAAATGGATATCATTCTCAAAAAGGGGTGCAATTGGCGTATGCGTATCACATTGAGTTGGGTAGAATAGACGATATCAATCAATTGTCCTTTGGAATGTCATTTATGATGATTCAAAATAGTTTAGACGAATCTTCTTTTACCATACCAGATCCAGTAGTCATTGGAATTATTGATAGTAAAAATTATTTTAATGCTGATTTTAGTATGGCATATCACAACCAAGGGTTTTCATCTTATTTTACGGCAAAGAACTTGTTGTTAACACCTCGAGAGTTATATAGTGATAAGCTAGAACCATTAAATTTAAGGAGGTATTTGCTCAGTGCGGGTTATTATTTTGGACAGGATGGAGGGTTACAATTTGAACCATCTATTTTGTATCAAATGGCCGAGAGAACTGGAGAAATGTCTGCTGATTTTAACATGAAAGTTTACAAAAATTTAGAGAATGCTCAAGTATGGGGAGGATTGTCATATCGTCTTGGTTTTGATGGTAATAATATTGAAGAACCACGTTATTTCTCACCAATTGTTGGAGTGAACTATAAAAAAATGATGTTGTCCTATACGTATACAAAGCAAACGGGCGATTTACTGTTTGACGATGGTGGATATCACCAAATAACTTTAGGATTTAACTTGTTTTGTAAGCAACCACGTGGTGCTGGTTGTCCAAATATAAACGCGTCTTTCTAATGGTTAAAACTTTAGAGAACTTATGCTATACTTGCTGTGTAGTGCTCCAATAATACTTTTTAACGTTGACATGTCTTTGGCATTAGAAAGAAACTCGTGCGTTCCTCTGTCCGTTGAATCTGACAATAGATTAGACGACGTTACTATAGATTGTACATGTTTGGCTACCGCAAATCCGGAGTCTATGATCGTAACATCTTTTCCAAGAATATGTTGAATTTGAGGTGTCAAATAAGGGTAGTGCGAACAGCCAAGGACAAGATAATCAATCTTCTTTTCTTGCATCGGCTTAAGATAGATTTCAAGTAATAGAGTCATTTCCTTCGAATGAAGTTTCCCGCTTTCAATTAATTCCACAATTCCAGTTCCTGCTTGTTCGATAATTTGAATATTGGAAGCAAATTTATCGGATGTTTCGGTAAACAGGGAACTACTCAATGTACCTTTTGTTGCTAGTATTCCAATACAGTTTGACTGTGTATTAAGCGCTGCGGGTTTAATAGCGGGCTCTATTCCAACAAAAGGGATATCGTACGAATTTCGCAATAATTTTATGGCATTTGTTGTTGCGGTATTACAGGCTATAACAATTACTTTACAATTCTTGTCAATTAAATACTCTGTGTTTTTGATGCTTAGTTCTACTATTTTTTCTGGGGATTGATTACCATAGGGAGCATTAGCACTGTCTGCTAAATAAATAGTATTTTCATTTGGTAATAAAAGATTGATTTCTCTCCAGATTGAAGTCCCTCCAATACCGGAATCAAAAACACCAATGGGATGTGAATTATGCATAGTTCAAAAATAAAAAATCCCGACGATAATCGGGATTTTTAGTGTAGAAAATAATTATGTATTATTCAGTAATTCCCAATTTAGCTTTTACCAATGGTAAAATATCAGTTCCTTGAGCGACTACTAAAACTTCTCTATGAAAAATATACTTGAAGCCTTCTGTTTCGGCAACAGCTTCCACAGCTTCATTTGCTTTTTTTGCAATTGGCTCCAATAATTCTCTTTGTTTATTTTGAATTGATTGCTGTGCACTTTGGCTAGCCATTTGTAATTTTTGTTCTTCGGCCTTCAATTCAGCAGCTCTTTTAGTATTTTCACCCTCCGTTTGAGTTGGTCCTTCTGTTTGGTATTTTTGTACTTTTGCTTGAAAAGCGGTAACTGCACTTTGTAAATCTGCTTGCTGCGTTTTGTCTAATTTTTCTAACTCAACTTGCATTGCTTTTGCTTCTGGCATTGTTGCAAGTAATTCTTGCATGTTAATGTGACCAAATTTTTCTTGCGCTTGCATCGTGTTAAATCCTAAGGTAATTGCTGCGATTAATACTAATGTTTTTAAATTTTTCATTTTTAATGTTTTGTTTTTTTAATAATTGGTTTTTTTCTTTCTATTCGTTTTCGTTCTCTTCTGTTACATTTTCTTTTTTACTATCGGTGTCGCTCTCTTTGTTGTCTTCTAATTCATTTGGTGCTTTTTCTCGTTGTTTTAATCTTTCTAATCGTTTCTTTTCAATGGCTTTTTTTTGATCTTTACGCTTTTTATTGCGATCTAATTTTTGTTGTTCTATTCTCGCCTGGGCTTCTTGCCTCTTCGCGTCTCTTTTATTAATTTTAATTTCTTTGGCGTCGTTTTCTATAAGATCTTCTGGGACCTCAATTCCATCTGAATTAGAAGAAGGTGACTCGTTGGAGGTAGCAACAATACTATCCGTTGAAACTTTTGAAGTTCTAGATCTTGATGCTTTATTTTGAATGGCTTTTTTTTGTGCTTCCCACTTTTTAGCACGATCTATTTTTTGTTTTGCTATTCTTGCTAGTGCCTCTTGTCTCTTAGCATTCCTATCACTAATTTTAATTTCGTTCGCGTCATCTTCTAAAGGATCTTCGGACACTTCAGGGCCATCGGAATTAGTAACGGCCGAATTTCTAGACCTTGACGCTTTATTGACGGCAGCTTTCGAAGCCTTTTCTCCTCTTTCAATAGATTTTAATACAAGTTCGCTAATATCATTTTGCTTACTTGAATATAGCATGATTAAATCTGAGGACTTATCAAAAACAAAATCATAGCGACGTGTTTTGGCAATATCTTGCGTTGCGTTATACACTTGATCTTGTATAGGGGTTACCAATTGTTTGCGCATTAAGAAAAGAATACCATCAGAAGAAAAGTATTTCTCCTCTAATTTTTTAAATTCCTCTTCTTTCAATTCAATGTCTTCGTTTCTTTCTGCAATAAGATCGTTGGTAAGTAATGTCTTTTCATTACTTAAATTTGTTTTCATGGTTTTAATCTCATGTTGGATTTTATCTAAATTTTGTTGCCAAGTTGTAACTTTTTTATCCAATTGATCTTGAGCACTGGCATAGGCTGGAATGTTTTCTAAAATATAGTTCATATCAACATAAGCAATTCTTTGGCCCTTTTGTGAAAAAGAGGTCATCCCAAGGAGGGCAATTGCAAACGCAAAAAGAATATTTTTTGTCATAACAACTATGTATTTTAAAAATATAGTGCCAAATATTTACTATATATACAAATGTAATGAATTAATTAAAATTGCTGCCCAATTATAAAGTGAGTTTGCCAACCAGATTTTTCTTCTCCAGGACGCAATGGATCAAATCCGTGCGCAAAGTCAATTCCTAATAATCCAAAGGCTGGCATAAAGATTCTTACCCCTAAACCTGCCGATCTTTTTAATTCGAAAGCTCTAAATTCTTCAAAGCCATCGTACGAGTTACCTGCTTCTAAAAATGCTAAGGCATAAATAGAAGCTGAAGGTTTTAATGTTATTGGATAACGCATTTCTAATTGAAATTTATTATAGATGGTTCCACCTTGGATAGAAGATACTTGTGAATTTTCATATCCTCTTAAGCCAATAGTCTCACGACCATCTAATTGAAAGGTTGCTAATCCATCACCTCCAACATAATATCTTTCAAATGGTGAATATCCAAGTTCACTATTATAGTAACCTAAGAAGCCGAATTCAGCATTCGACATTAAAACAACTTTACTAAAAAGAGACGTGTACCATTTTCCTTTAAAATTCAATTTATAATATTCTAACCATTTATATTTTTCTTGGTCATCAACATTGTCATAATCTTTCTCCGTTACTAGTGAATAAGGAAAAGTCATTTTTGCACCAATACTAAAATCTGATCCATACGTTGGGAAGACTGGGTTGGCACCTGCAGATTTTCTTGCTAAGGTTATTTCATAAGACAAGTTGTTCGAAATACCGGTATCAAAAGAAAATGAACCAATAGGATAATCTTTAAGGTCGTATCGTTGTAAACTGACCGTCTGTGTTAATTGGAAATAATCATCAGGCCATTTTAATCTTTTTCCTAAACCAATAGATGCTCCAATAATATCTAATCTTTGATCTTTATCAACGTCTCTTGTTTGAAAATTATATCTAAACTGCTTTGAATTGTAGATAGAAAAGGACAATGATTGTGGTTTTTTACCGCCTAACCAAGGTTCTGTAAATGAAAAACTAGTCGTCGTATAATATCGACTCTTTTGTAGACGTAATGACAACGATTGTCCATCTCCCATTGGAAGTGGTTTGTATGCTTTTCCATTGAAAATATTTCTCATAGAGAAATTATTAAAAGACAAACCAAGTGTCCCAATAAATGAGCCTCCACCGTATCCGCCTTGGAGTTCTATTTGGCTGGCACCTTTTTCAGTGACCGAATAGTCGATGTCAACTGTTTTAGCAATGTAGTCTGGTTTTAAATCTGGCGTAATAGTCTCTGCATCAAAAAAGCCTAATTGTCCCAATTCTCTAATAGTACGAATGATATCGTCTTTTGCATATAGGTACCCCGGACGCGTTCTGATTTGTCGATAAATAACGTGATCATTGGTTTTGTCATTTCCATTAACCGTGATTCTTTTTAATGTGGCTTGTTCATCTTCGGAAATTTTGATTTGAACGTAAATAGAATCGTTTTCAACTTTAGTTTCTACAGGAGTTACCGTAGAAAAAATATATCCAGTATTATCGTATAACGATTTAATATCTTGAGATTCTGGAGTGCCATCACCTAAAACACGTTCTTTTAATACTTTAGCATTGTAAACTTGGCCTTTGTCAATTCTTAAAATTGAATTTAATCGCGCATCTGAATAAGCGACATTTCCTATATATTCAATCCCTCCAAAATAATATTTTTGCCCTTCTTCTAACACAATATGAACATTAATAGTGTTGTCATCATTCCAGGATATAGAATCATTTAAAATCCGAGCATCTCTATGTCCTTTTTCACTGAATTTATCTAGAATAGACTGCAAATCCTCATCAAACTTTTCATCAATAAATTTTGACCCTTTCCAAAAACGACCAAACTTTTTCTTTTTGGTGTTTTTCATGGCTTTCGCCAATGTTTTGTCTTTTACTTTGTCGTTGCCGTCAAAATAAATGTCCTTAATTTTAATTTTGTTTCCCTTGTCCACATGCACCAGCATATCTAGACTATTAACGTCGGCTGTATCTTTTTTAGTGTCAAGTCTAACTTTAGCATTTAAGAATCCTTTTTCTTGATATTTACTTTTGATGTAATTTTGAGAAGTAACTAAAAGATTGTCGGTCAACATGGCCCCTTTTATCAGTTCTGTGTCTTTTTTAAGTTCCTTTGCTTTTCCTTTCTTAACACCAGAGAAGGTTATGTTGTTCAATTGCGGTAATTCTTTTACGTCAAACTCGAGATAGACAACTTTTCCATCTATTTTTGAAATATACACGTCTACATTACTAAACTGCTTTTGCTCGTATAACTTTTTAATAGCGCTTGATAATTTGTCCCCTGGGATTTTAATTTGTTGTCCAACTTTTAATCCTGTAAAAACTTTTACTGCTTGTTCGCTGAACTTTTCAAGGCCTGTAACAGTCATTCCTCCCAATTCAAAGGTGTCACCTGATTTGTATTTAATAGGACCTGCAGCCTTAGGCTTTGTCTCTTTTACTATGGTGTCTTGCACAACCAAAACAGTATTATCGATCGTATTGGACTCTTGAGCGAAAATTGATGTGGTAAAAAATAGAAAAGAAAAATATATTAAGGGTAACTTATATCTCATTTGGTAGTTTAATTTGATCGCTTGTCTTTCCGAAGCGTCGTTCTATAGTTTGATATTCAATTATCGCGTTGTAAAAATCATTCTTTGTGAAATCGGGCCAAAGTACATCTGTAAAGTGTAATTCAGCATATGCAATTTGCCATAAAAGAAAGTTGCTAATTCGTTTTTCTCCGCTCGTTCTTATCATTAAATCGACATCGGGCAAAGTAAACGTATATAAATGATTATTAATAATGTTTTCATTAATTTCTTCAACCGAAAGATCATTATTAACAACTTTTTTAGCTATATTTTTGAAAGCATTAACAATTTCTTCTCTAGAGCCATAACTCAATGCGATTGTTAAGGTTAATACAGTGTTATTTTTGGTTTGTTCTATGACTTTATTGAGGCCTTTACGAACAATTTCTGGAAGATGATTTTGATTTCCTATCACCTGAAGTTTGATGTTGTTTTTTATTAAATCTTTGGCCTCGTTTTTAAGTGAAGTAACAAGCAAGGTCATCAAGGTTTTTATTTCAGTTTCTGGTCTTTTCCAGTTTTCAGTTGAAAAAGCGTACAACGTTAATGCTTTTACCCCAGCATTTCCAGCCGCTACAATAGTCTCTTTAACAGCTTTTACTCCGTTTTTATGTCCAAAAATTCGTGATTTCCCTTGTTTTTTTGCCCAACGCCCATTACCGTCCATAATTACGGCCACATGTTTGGGTATATTTTGAGTATTGATTTTAGAAAGGAAATCCATTATTTTTAGAGTGGATTTGTATAACAAGAAGGGCGTCCAAATGTATAAACAAGATTTATTCCAGTAAATACATACCAATCATTGTTATTTGGATTTCCAAAATTTAGTCCTTGAATATCGTGGTTGTTATAGTCTAATTCATCATCCATAGTATAGCGGACTCCAATTTCAAAGGCTCCTGCTATTTTTCCGAAAATTTTTGTTTTGTAACCAAGTCCAAAAGGTAAAGAATATGATGTTTTTGATTCATATTCAAATTGCCCTGGGCTTATTTCAGATTTCACTACGCTAAAATTATATGCTGCTATTTCTATGAGAATATAAGGAGAATGTGTTTTGTCTCTAGCGGATAAGTTATATTCAAAATAATTAAATTCGATACCCAGTGCCAATTCATTTATTGTATTGGTGAAATGCAAATCACGAATTTGCCTAGCTACGTTTTTAGAATCAGCGTCATCATTACTAATTTTTGAGTATGTATACGTTCCTCTCAAGGCTATTCTTGGATTTAAATTATATTTACAAATAACGCCAATAGCGTAATTATTAGGGTAGATATAATTTTCGCGGCCAATATCACCAATATAATTACTTCCTCCCATAGATATGCCTACTTCATTAATCTGTCCATTGGTTGTTCCCGTTGTACAAATGATTGTAATAAATAAAATCTTTTTTAGCATAATAAAATAGCGTGCAAATATAGGCATTTCAATTCATTTCGAAACGGATTGAAAGCACTTTTTTGATAACTGTTTTAAAGTTAAAATATTGTGGAAAAAGTGGTTAGAGTATTATTTGTTTCGAGTATCCTCTCCCCATAACAACTTTTTTCTAAGCGTCTTAATAAAGGTGTTGTTCTTTAATTCAATCATTTTAATTGTAAACGGCGCTTTTTCAATCAAAATTTCAGTGTAATTGCAAACGGTTGCTATACGAGAATCTAGCGATAAAGAGAATTCATTTTCTCGCCCAATGGTTCTCATTCTAATTTTTGTATTGTCTGAAATAATTAGAGGGCGTGCATTTAGATTGTGGGGCGCAACCGGCGTTAATACATAACTTTTTGCTTGTGGTGTAATTACAGGTCCACCACAACTAAGGGAGTATCCCGTAGAGCCTGTAGGGGTGCTTATAATTAGTCCGTCAGCCCAATAAGAAGTCAAGTATTCATCGTCCAAATACGTTTCAATCGTTATCATAGAAGCGGTATCCTTTCTGCTTAAAGTTACTTCGTTGAGTGCATAAGAAAGTTCTAGGATAGAATCGTTTTCTGGCAAGGTTTTTACCGCTAATAAAGAGCGTTCTTTTATGGTGAAGTCATTTGCACATAAAGCCTCAATGGCTTCAGCGATTTCTTCTTTTTTAATGGTGGCTAAAAAGCCCAATCGACCAATATTTATACCTACTACCGGAATATTAGAGTCTCTAATATAGGTAATAGATCGCAATATAGTGCCATCTCCACCGAGTGTAAAAAACAAATCAAAAGAACTGTCTAATTCGGTGTGGTTGGTAAAAGTTTGATAATCGTAGGAGTTATTTACATTTGAGTTAATTAATTCTAAAAATTCTTTTTCAATAAAAATAGTGGAATTTTTTGCGTACAATGCGTTCAATAAATCTTCAACATATCGCTGAGCATCTTCGTTGAAATAATGGCCGTAGATTGCAATCTTCATACGTTAAATGTTTAAATATTTTTGAAGATAATTTGACCTGTTTTTAAGTTCTTCCAACAGCATGTCTTCTTTGTGTTTGGTGAGTAAATTATACCCATATCGCCTAAAGGACTGGATAATATCATTAATTTCTTCGGATGCAATTTTTAATGTTATTCTCACCAAATCATTTTTGTAGCCCGAGATAAATATGCCTATTAATTTTGCGTCGTTCGACTCAACAATTTGGGATATCTCACTGAACGAATAATCCTTAATTCCTTTTTCTATAACTAAAAAGAAACCGTCATGATTTAACAATGGGGTGTCGTTAAAATAGTGTAAGACATCCGCGAGCTCGTAATAACCTACATATTCATTATTATCACCCAATACAGGTACAATATTCGTTTCTGATGCGGCGAACATTTTTAGAATATCAATCCAGTTATCAGAATTTTTGATAAAGAAATGTTCAAATAAATGTTCGTAGTTCTTTAGCGTATCCGACTTATTTTCGATGGTGTCAATATCACTTTCAGAAATAAGACCAACCAAATATTGATTATCTACAATTAGTACATGAGAATACGAGGTGTCACTTACTGACCTTTTCGCTTCTGCAACAGTACTATTTAAAGTCAGTGCATTAATGTCTTTTGATATGTATTCTGATATTTTCATTAAAACGACTATAAAGCAAATTTACAATTTCAGAATTTAGGAATTAGAAATTTTAAGGAAGAATTCAGATTCTGTTTTCAATTTCTAATTCTAAGTTCAACAATCATCAATTTATAACTATTTTTACAAAAAAAATCTTCACATGACAAAATTAAGTGTAAATATTAATAAAATAGCAACTTTGAGGAACTCTCGTGGCGGTGATACTCCAAATGTTGTTCAAACAGCTACGGATATTCAAAGGTTTGGGGCTCAAGGAGTAACAATTCATCCAAGACCAGATGAGCGTCATATTAAATATCAAGATGCTTATGATTTGGTTCCGGCTATTGTTACCGAATATAATATTGAAGGAAATCCAATTAAAAAATTTATGGATTTGGTCATGGATATAAAACCAACTCAAGTAACTTTGGTTCCTGATGGTGACGATGCTATTACTTCTAATGCTGGTTGGGATACGGTTGCGAATCAATCTTTTTTAACTGAAGTAATCACAGAATTTAAAAGGAATGGAATTAGAACTTCCATATTTGTAGATCCAGATTTGAAAATGGTTGAGAATGCAGTGAAAACAGGATCAGATAGAATTGAATTGTATACAGAGTATTTTGCTACAGCATACCAAAAGGGAAATTTAGCTGCGGTAAAACCATATGCAGCATGTGCTCAGTTGGCACATGATTTAGGAATGAGTGTCAATGCAGGGCATGATTTGAGTTTGGATAATATAAAGTTCTTTGCTCAAAGTTTACCCTTCTTAGATGAGGTTTCGATTGGCCACGCTTTAATTACTGAATCATTGTACTTAGGGTTGGAAAATGTGATTAATATGTATTTATATAAGTTGGAAAAATAGACGCTTAAAGGAATTAGATATGAGTGAAAATGTGTTGTATTCTAGAATTTTAGGAAAGGGAGAGCCGCTTTTGATTCTTCATGGTTTTTTGGGAATGGGCGATAATTGGAAAACGTTAGGAAGTCAGTTTTCTACTGATTTTGAAGTTCATCTTATCGATCAAAGAAATCATGGGCGAAGTTTTCATTCAGAAGACTTTGACTACGAATTATTGGTCGCTGATTTATTGCATTATATGAAAGCTCATAATTTAACAAAGGTCAATTTACTAGGTCACTCTATGGGAGGTAAAACAGTCATGTTGTTTGCCGTAAACTATCCAAAATTGATAAGTAAATTAATAGTAGTAGATATTTCTCCGAGGTATTATCCGCCGCACCATCAGGATATTTTAGAGGCTTTAAATACAGTTGATTTTTCTATTCAGAAATCAAGAAATGAAATAGAAGCAATTTTTAAGGAATATATTCCGGAATTCGGGGTACGTCAATTTTTATTAAAAAATGTGACTCGTACATCAAAAGACACTTTTGGATATCGATTTAATTTAGAGAGTTTAACTGAAAATTACGAAGAGATCACCATGGCATTGCCTTCTTTAACCCAATTTGAAGGAAAAACTTTATTTTTAAGTGGAGAGCGATCGGGTTATATTAGCGATGATGACGTTGCGTTAATTGATGCGCACTTTCCTAACAATAAAATTGTGATTATTAAAAATGGAGGACATTGGTTACATGCCGATAATCCAACTGATTTTTACAACGAAGTTTTCCAGTTCTTGTCGAAATACTAATTTGTTTTCATTTTTGTATTTTAGTCATTCATTTAAACAAAAAAACACAAGAATCGAGCATGTTAAATTTTTCATCATTTATTAGTAATGATGAGTAGCGAGCACCTGTGACATGAATAAATAATAAATATACAGATGAAAACTATTTTAAGAATTTTATTAACTGCGGTTGCAGTATGGATAATTGCTCACGTGCTTCCAGGAGTTTCGGTAGAGAATGAAAGTTCGGCAATTTGGGTAGCTGTTGTTTTAGGACTTTTACGAATCACTGTTAAGCCTTTGTTGATATTTTTTACGCTACCAGCCACAATTGTTACTCTTGGTCTTTTTCTTTTTGTAATAAATGCAATCATTATTTTAATTGCGGGTAATTTGGTCGATGGATTTGGAGTGTCCGGATTTTGGTCGGCATTTATATTTAGTATCTTATTATCGTTTTTACAATCGGTGTTGTTTTCGTTTATTTTAAAAGATGAATCAAAAAATAAATATTAATATTCCTTCAATTAGATTGAGAACTTTTAACAAGGATTTGCATAAGAACTTTAATTAGCGATACTTCAAAAAAGTTGAATTTGAAGGAGTTAAAGCTTTGTTGAATTGTAAAAAAACATTATTTTTGCACCCGCAATAATCGAAAGATAATTGCGGGTGTTTAATTAGAAAATATAAATAATTATCAAATGAATATTACAAAGGAAAGTATTGATGCGTTAAATGCAGTTGTGAAAATTGAGATTTCTGAAGTAGATTATCAAGAAAAAGTTGCTACAGTATTGAAGGACTATTCTAAAAAAGTAGATGTACCTGGATTTAGAAAGGGACATGTTCCAATGGGAATGGTGAAGAAACAATATGGGAAATCTGTAATGATGGATGAGGTAAATAAATTGATTCAAGATTCATTGAATAAATTTATAACTGAAGAGAAACTAGATATATTAGGAAATCCTTTGCCTAAAGCACAAGATGATTTTTCTTGGGATAAGCAAGAGTATTCATTTGAATTTGAGTTAGGATTAGTTCCAGCATTTGAGGTTAATTTAAATTCAAAAAAGAAAATAACACAATATACTATTGTTGCTGACGACGAATTAATAAAGAAAGAGGTTGAGAATTTACAACAACGTTTCGGTAAAATGTCTGCTAAAGACGCAATTGAGAAGGGAGTAAATATCACTGGTACTTTTGTGAATGAAGAGAAAGAGATAGAAAAGAAATACAGTTTCTTATTAGAAGATATCAAAGGAAAACCAAACCAGAAGAAATTAGTAGGTCAGGCTGCAGGAGGGGTTGTTGCACTAAAAACAAAGGGCTTGTTTGAGGATGATCATAAATTAATGGGTGCCACCGGTTTAAGTCATGATGATGTTCACGGATTAGAAATTCCATTAACATTTACAATCGAAGATATTACTTTTACAGAATTAGCAGTATTAGATCAAGAGTTATTTGATAAGATTTTTGGTGAGGGTAAAGTCACTTCTGCTTCAGAATTAAGAGAAAAAATTAAAGAGGATGCAGAAAAGCAATTCGAATCTCAAGCAGATCAACAATTGTTGAATGCTATTACTGAGTATTTAATTGAAAACACAAAGTTTGATTTGCCAGCAGACTTTTTGAAAAAATGGTTAGCGGTTGCAGGAGAGAATCCTTTAACTGAAGAGCAAGCAACGGAAGAATTTGAAAAGTCTGAAAAAGGATTGCGTTACCAGTTAATTGAAGGGAATGTAATTAAAGAAAATAACTTACAAGTTACTTTTGAGGAGTTAAAAGACTACGCGAAAGGATTTATTAAAGATCAAATGGCACAATACGGAAACTTGAATCCAGAAGAAAAAGAATTGGAAGATATTGCCGATAGAGTTTTAGGAAATCAAGAGGAAGCAAAAAAATTGCAAGATCAATTAATCAGCAAGAAATTATTAGATTTCTATAAAGAGAATATCACTTTTAAAATAAAAGAAATCACCTATGATAACTTTGTAAAAGAGGTTTATAAGTAAGCGAAGCGTCATTTCTCTTTGGTCACTGAGCAGAGTCGAAGGCACATTAGGAGCATATTAACAAAACTAAAAACTCCTTGAGAAATCAAGGAGTTTTTTAACGCGCTATAATTTGGGTCATATAATATTCTCTACTCATGAGGAATTATTTCTCTTCTTTTTTTCTCTAAAGCAGTGTAAAGAATAGTTAAATACATTTAAACATAGAAATGTATACATTTTTAGATAGAGATATGATAACTGCATTTCAAATTTCAGATAGGATATGAATATGTTTTATCTTTTAGTAGCAAAACTAATAAATATTTGGTCGTTAAAGTATTGAAATCATTTACAGTTATAGGTCTTTTGTTTATGCTTGTCTATAAAAGGAAATGGAGTAATTCTACCCAAGAAAATAACCTTACTTATATTTAACACCCTCATTTAAAAGAATTTATATTTGTTATGGGTGCGTGATAATTTGAATGAAATGACATTTTTTATTTAAATAAACTTATATTTGAGATGAATTAACTTCTAAAACCTTATTATACTCCAGTTATAGATACAGTAAATGAGACTACTGAATAAGTAAATGAACTTACAGGAGGAATTACGGAACCGTTATCGGTGATGTTATCTCAAATTTAGGAGTTAAAAACGGATTTGATCCTGTTACTTATCCAACTTATGAAGGTAACATATACATTCTAGATGCTATAACTCAAAATGCTCAATTTTGTTTACTTAGGTTGTATGTACATCTTAATGATCTTCCTGTTAATGTTCCTAACCCACTATACCTCCAAACTGACACTACTCATGACGCGACTTTTGGAACTGGCTAAATTCTTGACCTGAGAGTTTATTGTATAATTAGCACTACATCTATATCAGGAAACCTACCTAAAAGTGAGTTTGAACGATACTTATTGTTCATTCAACTAATACTCTAGTAGTGCTTTGATTATTATAATATTTTTATTAAAAAATTGCGAAATGGATACTATTAATTAGGAAATAATTAACGTAAAATAGTTCGTTGACCTTTTTAATTGGCAGATGATAGTAAGTGGGAATTAATTAAATATTTATAGGTGTATGCTGTTTGTAATTTAAAAAATTATGTAAGAATAACGAAAAAATTAGAGAAAGTGTGTGCTAATTTGAATAGAGTAAACAGCTTATAAGTATTAACAAGATTACTGAATAAACCTTTTATAATTATTAACTATGAACAAAAAATTACTTTTCGGTTTAACAACTATTATGAAATTAAAAATTTATTTATTTTCTTTCTTTTTATTGGCAACATTTACAGTTATGGCTCAATCCTACGAGGTTAGCGGTAATGTTGCTGATGGCGGAAATGACCCTTTACCGGGAGTATCTGTAGTTGTTAAAGGAACTACAAACGGAACGTCAACTGATTTTGACGGAAATTACTTATTAACGGTTTCAAATGGAGATGTAATAGCATTCTCTTTTGTAGGCTTTAATGATCAAGAAGTCACAATGGATGGCACAGCAACTCTTAATGTTGTTATGGTATCTGGTTTAGAACTAGATGAAGTTGTAATCGTTGGTTCTCGTAATAAAAACAGAACTGCAATTGATACTCCTGTACCAGTTGATGTATTTGATATTAGTGAAATTGCATCAAAAAGTGGGCAAGTCTCAATTAATGAAATACTTAATTCGGTTGCACCTTCTTTTACATCACAATCACAAACCGTATCTGATGGTACTGACCATATCGATCCTGCTTCATTGAGAGGTTTAGGTCCAGATCAAGTATTGGTTTTAATAAATGGAAAAAGAAGACATAATAGTTCTTTGATTAATGTGAATGGTACTGTAGGTGCCGGAAGTGTTGGAACAGATATGAATGCTATACCTACATCTTCAATCAAAAGAATCGAATTATTACGCGATGGTGCAGCTGCGCAATATGGTTCTGATGCAATCGCTGGTGTTATTAATATTGTATTAAAAGACATTACAAATAAATTAGACATGGCGATTACAACTGGAGCAAATTTTTCAGACAAGAGTAATCATCAAGATGGCGGGGTTGATGGTGAGAAAATTCAAATAGATGCTAATTACGGTCTAGATTTAGGAGATAAAGGTGGGTTTATTAATTTTGCTGGATCCATGTCAACAAGGCAGCCAGCATTAAGAAATGCTACGAACTTAGAACAAATTTATGATATTGCAAATGCAGTAGAAAATGCGTATACATCTTCTACAGGCACTCCAATTTCTGATATGACAACTGCTGATTATCAATCTGGAGCAGCAATGCTAGGTCCAGAATACATTAGTACAGTAGATCAAGCAGCAATTTCTGCTCTCGATGCTTCAACTGATCTTGGTGTTGCTGAGTTAAGTGCTTTATTACCTAATGGCGGTACGGGTGAGTTTTCGACATACCAAGGATTGGATGACGCACAATTTGCAGCTAGAGGGCAAGAAAGAAATGACTTTAGGTTTAAAGTAGGTACTTCTAAACTTAGAGAGGGAAAGTTCTTTGCAAACATGGCAATTCCTGTTTCAGAAAAAACCGAAGTATATGCTTTTGGAGGTATTTCATATAGGCAAGGTCTTGGTTATGGTTTCTTACGAGAGCCATGGAGACCAAAAGGAAATACCGCTGTTAATAAGGATGGGTATTCAATCCGATATTTTAGATCAATCTTATGCGGTTGGTATAAAGGGAGAACTAGAAAGTGGATGGTTTGTTGATTTCTCAAATACGTATGGAGCAAATTCATTTGTCTATAGAGTTGTTGAAACTACGAATGCTAGTTTAGCTGCAGCATCTCCTTCAGATTTTAATGCAGGCTCAAATAGGTTTACACAAAATACTACAAACTTAGATGCTAGTAAATTTCATGATGATATTTTTGCTGGTTTGAACGTAGCTTTTGGAGCAGAATACAGAGTTGAGCATTATATTATTGAAGAAGGTGCAGAAAATTCTTATACAACTTATGACGAATTTGGTGTACCTACAATAGGTGCTGCCCCCGGTGCAACGAATGCATTAGGTGAGTCATTACCTGGCACTTCACAGGTTTTTGGTGGATTTACACCTCAAAACGCAACGGATGAATTCAGGAATAGTATTGGTGTATACGTGGATACAGAAGCAGATTTTACTGAAAACTTTTTAGTGAGTCTGGCATTAAGATATGAAGACTATTCTGATTTTGGAAGTACTTTTAACTACAAAATAGCCTCAAGATTAAAAGCAACGGAAAATATTAATATAAGAGCTGCATTTAGTACTGGTTTTAGAGCACCTTCTTTACACCAACAATTTTTTAGTAGAAGTAGTACTGTTTTCAACGCCAGTGGTATTGCAGAAGAGGTTGGGTTGTTTAGGAATAATAGTCAAGCAGCTAAATTACTTGGAATTGAAGAGTTAAAAGAAGAAACTTCTCAAAGTTTAAGTATTGGTGCTACGAGTAGATTTGACGGCGGATTCTCCTTAACAGTCGATGCATATCATATAATAATTGATGATCGCATCGTTCTTTCAGGTAAATTTACTGATGGTGGTGACCCAATTTTAGAAGCTATATTTAGAGCTGCTGGAGCAGGAAAAGCCCAATTTTTAGCAAATGCTGTAGACACAAAGAATTATGGTCTTGATATCGTTGCGGGATATAATTTTGATTTTTTTGGAGATTATAAATTAAACAATTCACTTGCGGCAACTTTTTCTAAAACAGAGGTTACAAATATTAATGTACCTGAGTTGATTGAAAATGCAGGACTGAGTGGAGACTTTTTTGATGGCCAAGAAGAAGCATTTTTAACAATTGCACAGCCAAGAACTAAACTTAATTTGACGAACTCGTTAATTAATGACAAGTGGGCATTTACCTTACGGAATGTATTTTATGGTGAGGTTACAGATCCAGACGAGTTAGGAGGTCAGTCTAGATTTGAAGGTGCAACAATAAATGACAATGCTATTTATGGAGGTAAACTTATTACTGATTTTTCTGTTTCGAATAATATTTCTGAAAGTACTACGGTTACTATTGGTGCTAATAATATTTTTGATGTTTATCCAGATGATAATAGACCAGGAAGTCAATCAAATGCTTCTTTCCCATATTCTAGAAGAACCTCTCAATTTGGATTTACAGGAAGATATGTTTTTGCAAGACTTAGTTTTATGCTACAATAAAACTATATAATTTAATTATTCTTTAAGAGGGTATCCTATTTTTGATACCCTCTTTTTTCTTATCAATATTGTCTAAAAAAAATAAAAATATATTTTTAGACAACGACTTTAGTAATTATTTAATTATAAAAGATTACAGAACATTCTCAAACTCCTGCGGAAGTGACATATAAATCATGCCTGTCTTTTGGCGAGACCCTAAATATATTCCCAAGTTTTAAATTATAATTAAAGGTTCGTTAACATATAATTATTAGAAACGGTTAGATATCACATAATAAGAATTTTGCCTGTTAATCATATCAAGTGGTTATGCTAATTTCAGCAAAAAAAATAACTGATGAAACGAGCATGTTAAAACTTTTGTTATTCAAAAAAAATGACTAGTAGCGAATAGCATACCTGTGTTGAGTGCAGTCGAAGTATACCCTTTAAAAATCAATAACTTTTCGGCAAAAGAATTAGAAAGAATATTTGACAAACATATTGATGAAAATAACAACAGATTTATGGAAAGGCTATTCCCTTTGTTTAAAGACTATGACATTGCGTAAATCAAGAGTAATAACGGACCGAATTTCATAGTATTTCACACAATGGTAAATAAGATTAAATCTTGGATTAGAACTAGCTATTCTTGGGTAAGTGATTTTAATATAAACAGGTATTTACATGCGGTTTGTCAAAACAAAATTATATGTTGGTAATTACTAATCTCAATTACATTAAATTTTTTATTATGAAAAAATAAAATTTAATATGTGCAAAAGCAATTAACAAAGTCGAACAACGGCAGATTAATGGAGAGTATGGTTGTAAATCTTGCACAACTAATTTGGAGTGTAGGTCACGAATAATTGTTGGCGCCAATGCAAGATGAGTGGTATCAGAGAGATCAAGTTAAAAAAGGATTAAATCAAAATCACAACATGATAATTATTGATGGACCTCCAGGTAAATTAAGAAATGGAAAAAGAGACTATGGTGGCTTTTTGTAAAAAAATTAGATTATAAGTATAAAATAATTAAAGGTGATAAAAAGTCATTTGCTCATTGTTATAAATAGTCTTAGTTCAATAATCTTATACCATCTAAACTATGTCAGTTATGCCTAAAAATGATTGCTAACTTTAAAAGGTTGCTTTCCAATGAGGGTAGAGTAATCCTTAGTGAGTGTCTATTGGTGCGAGTACTTGGAGTATTAGGTTTCGTGTATAGCGCATCATCCCTTTATCCAAATAAATAAATTGTGATAATTTAGTGGAATTCGTAAATTTTCGTTTTTTGAATCAAATAATATTATCCACACCTTCAGGAGTTACATAAAAACCATTTCCTTCTTTTTGGCAAAACCCTTGACTGATGTTTTGATTTAATTGGTGACTTGGATTGGTGATTTTAATTTGTCTAGCTATTTTTAATTCATCCGTCACTTCTTTCGTTTTAATGATCGATTTTCCGTTTAATTGTAACCATACGGCCGCTCCTAAAAATTTTCGTCGCTGTTTGTCTACGCAGTCTTTTTTGCGCAAAAAAGTAGATAGATTTTCAGAGATCGCTTTAGGAGAAGTAGTCGGTTGAGATGGAGTGTAATTAGTCGTTGTCTGTCCAGATTCTAAAGGATTTACTGACTTAGCAGATTCTGTATTTAAACTTATTGCGTTGTTTTGTTTTGTTAATCCTGGAATTCTTTCCAGCATTTTTTCTAACTGTTCTGTGACCCAGTCTTGTTCGCCCTCACCAACAAACTCTATTTTTCCAATTTTAAATTCTAATCTTCCGTTAGCCATAAGTTATCTATAACGTTATATTTGTAGAGTTACATCAACAATTAATCGATATAAATTCGTTCTTTTCAGTTTACCCTTCGTTAAAAGCAGATAAGCGCAGGGCAGGCTATGCTCATTCTTTTTGCCTCGTCTAAACTAAAAATATTCAAATTTATTTATTACTCAATTGGAAATGCAATTGATATTAGACCAAAAATAGCAAAAAAATATACATGAGTCTAATTTGGTTTAGAATATAATATTTACTGAAAAATGAGTACTTTTACCAATTAGTATTTAAAAAACAATTCACATGAAACGAGCATGTTAGAATTTCTATCAACCAATGAAATAACTAATAGCGAACAGCGTGTACCAGCAAACAACAAAATAAAGAAAGACATATGAATTACGGAAAAGAATTTGAAAAATTCGCCACAAAGCATCACGGAATAAATAGTATGTATTATGATAAAATCGTGAGTAATGTGACACCTTATATAATGGAAGAACGTCAAATGAATATCACTCAAATGGACGTTTTTTCTCGTTTAATGATGGATAGAATTATCTTTTTAGGTACGGCTATTGACGATTATGTTGCAAACATCATTCAAGCGCAGTTGTTGTTTTTAGAAAGTGTAGATAATTCAAAAGATATTTCTATATATATCAATTCTCCAGGGGGAGGTGTTTATGCAGGATTAGGTATTTATGATACCATGCAATTTATCAAACCAGACGTTGCAACTATTTGTACAGGAATGGCTGCTTCTATGGGAGCCGTATTAATGTGTGCAGGAGAAAAAGGGAAACGATCTGCTTTACCTCATTCTAGAGTCATGATTCACCAACCTTTGGGAGGCGCTCAAGGACAAGCAAGTGATATTGAAATTACGGCAAGAGAGATTTTAAAATTAAAAGGGGAACTATATGATATCATCTCGAACCATTCAGGTCAGACTGTTGAAAAAATACATTCAGATTCTGATAGAGATTATTGGATGAAAGCGGCTGAGGCCAAAGAGTATGGTATGATTGATGAAGTTTTGGAGCGTAAATAAAGGTCGTTTTGACTAGTGTGAAGAATCTCTAAGGTTTTTTGCACTGCTCAACAGGATAAAAAAGAAGAAAGATTATGGCAAAAGATGAAACGTTAGAATGTTCGTTTTGCGGGCGTAAGAAGGGAGAAACTGATTTGCTCATTGCAGGCTTAGATGCACATATTTGTGATAAATGTATTGAACAGGCACATGGTATTGTTGTTGAAGAGGTTGCTGAAGGAAAGACAGATGAATTATCTGCAGATATAGAGGTTAAAAAGCCTAAGGAAATTAAGACGTTTATAGATCAATATATGATTGGTCAAACACAGGCAAAGCGCGTAATGGCGGTTGCGGTTTACAATCATTATAAGAGGTTGATGCAGAAGGATACAACCAAGGAAGATGATGAAGTGGAGATTGAAAAAAGTAATATTGTTATTGTTGGGGAAACGGGGACTGGAAAGACCTTAATTGCAAAGACTATCGCAAGAATGTTGAACGTACCTTTTTGTATTGTAGATGCCACTGTTTTAACCGAGGCAGGTTATGTAGGAGAGGATGTAGAAACTATTTTAACGCGTTTATTGCAGGCAGCAGATTACAACGTTGAAAAGGCACAACGCGGCATTGTATTTATAGATGAAGTTGATAAAATTGCGCGTAAAGGAGATAATCCTTCGATTACACGTGATGTTTCTGGTGAAGGAGTGCAGCAAGCTTTATTGAAACTTTTAGAAGGAACTGTAGTAAATGTTCCTCCTAAAGGAGGTCGGAAGCATCCAGATCAAAAATTTATAGAAGTAGATACTAAGAATATTTTATTTATAGCGGGAGGTGCTTTTTCTGGTATAGATAGAGTGATTAGTAATCGTTTGAATAGACAGGCGGTTGGGTATAGTGCATCGATTAGTGATGATAAAGTAGATGAAGAAAATTTGTTACAATATGTATTGCCAACTGATTTAAAGTCATTTGGATTGATTCCTGAAATCATAGGAAGACTTCCAGTTTTAACACATATGAATCCACTTGATGCCAAAACGTTGAGAGCAATTTTAACGGAGCCAAAAAATTCTATTATACGACAATATACTAAATTGTTTGAAATGGATGAAATCAAACTTAGTATTGACGAAAAAGCCTTGAACTTCATTGTGGGCAAAGCGGTGGAGTATAAATTAGGTGCGCGTGGTTTACGTTCATTGTGTGAAGCTATTTTAACAGATGCTATGTTTGAACTTCCAGGATCTGACGTGTCAGAGATTCACGTTACAAAGGACTATGCGGAGACAAAAATTTCAAAAGCGAAACTTAAAAAGTTGAAAGCGGTCTCGTAATTTATAAAAATTTAGGATGTGATTCTGAATTTGTTTGATCGTTGCGTTTAGCCGAAGGTGTTGTGCGGAGTCGAAACGAGTTCAGAGAAGTAAAGAGTCTTTAGTATTGCTTTATGCTATTTACAGAGGCGTACAACTTTATATATAAAGCCCTATAAAGGGAGAAGAATTGGATACATGATTTCAAGAAGTACCATTGATTTAGTTTTTGAAACTGCTCGTTTGGAGGAGGTGATTGGTGAATTTGTACAATTGAAAAAATCTGGGAGTAATTTTAAAGGATTAAGTCCTTTTTCTGAAGAAAAGTCTCCTTCATTTATGGTTTCTCCCGTAAAACAAATTTGGAAGGATTTCTCTTCAGGTAAAGGAGGGAATGTGATTTCCTTTTTAATGGAGCATGAAAAATATACCTATCCAGAGGCGATTCGTCATTTAGCAAGAAAGTATAATATTGACATAGAAGAGACGGAGCAATCTGACGAGCAAAAAGAACAGGCAAGTGAAAAAGAAAGCATGTTTTTGGTGTCTGAATTTGCCAGGGATTATTTTCATGATATTTTATTAAATAATGAAAAGGGGAAGGCTATTGGGCTGTCCTATTTTAAGGAGCGTGGATTTACAGAGAAAACTATAAAAAAGTTTGAGTTAGGATACGGGTTAGACCAATGGAGTGCTTTTACTGATGCCGCTTTAAGTAAAGGTTACGATAAGAAATATTTGGAGAAAACGGGTCTTACTATTGTGAATGAAACCAAACAATTTGACCGTTTTAAAGGGCGGGTGTTGTTTCCAATTCACAGTATGAGTGGACGTGTTCTAGGGTTTGGAGGTCGTAGTTTAACCAATGAAAAAAAGACAGCGAAATACTTAAATTCTCCAGACAGTGACATCTACCACAAAAGCTTTGTTTTATATGGTATTTATCATGCGAAACAAGCAATAGCAAAAGAGGATAATTGCTTTTTGGTAGAAGGGTATACAGACGTAATTTCATTCAATCAAAATGGTGTTGAGAATGTAGTAGCCAGTTCGGGTACGGCTTTAACATCAGATCAAATAAGATTGGTGCGAAGGCTAACCCAAAATATTACCATACTATTTGATGGTGATGCTGCAGGAATTAGAGCCTCTTTAAGAGGAATTGACTTGATCTTAGAGCAAGGAATGAATGTAAAAGTCCTTACCTTTCCGGAAGGTGATGATCCAGATAGTTTTTCTAAACGTGTTTCTACGGACGAATTAAAGGATTATTTAAAAAACAATGCGCAAGACTTTATCAATTTTAAGGTTTCTTTATTGATGGAGGATGCTAAAAAAGATCCAGTAAAGAAAGCCGATTTAATTCGTGAAATTGTAGTTAGTATTTCAAAGATTCCAGATAGAATTCAACAAGAGGTGTATTTGCAAGAGTGTGCACGAATCATGAATATTTCAGAGAATGTATTGTTCAATGAACTAGCGCAATTATTTAAAAAAAGTCAGAAAGAGGCCTCACGGAAAACAACGCAGGAAGTAATGGACGAACCTGTGCTGCAGAAAACAATGCAGGTAGAAAAGATTGATGAAAAGTTTAAATACGAAAAGGAGATTATTAAAATCTTGTTGTTACATGGAAATAAAAAAGCAGACTTCCAGCAGCTAAGTGAAGAGGAAGTTTCGAATTCAAAGAAAGAATATTACTCCAATATTGTTGCGCAAGAAGTGTATTTAAGCCTTCAAGAGGATGAAATGGAGTTTACAGACACCTTGTTTCAACAAGTTTATTTTGATGTAATTAATCAATTGAATCAAGAGGAACCTATAGGTACTGATAGTTTTATTAATCATGAGAATATTGAGATATCATCTCTTGTAACCAATATTTTGATGGATGATGAAAAGCATTCTTTAAGTAACTGGGCTAGAAAGGAAGTTATTGTAAAAGACGTTGATGCTGAACTTGCTAAAATGGTAACAGATGCTATCTTTAATCTAAGACGTGTTTTGATTGACGAGAAAATAGCTTCTTTGGTCGTAAAAATATCTCAAGAATCAAGTAATGAGTCAATTTTAGAGGAGGTTGTCGATTATTCCGAACTTAAAAGGAAATTATTTAAGCATTTAAATAGAGTTATTTAAGATTTTATAATTTTAAATTTAAGTGAATCTTTTAGTTAATTTTCTAAAAGCATTGCTGATTGCGCTAAAAGTTACGTGAAATTACGTCAAAAGGAAAAAACATTAAAATTTTGTAAAATTGGGTATGGTTTTTGGAGAGGGACTTGTTTTAATGGTAAACCAACCTAAAATGAACAAGTTTAAAAAAACGGCCTATGTTATTTATTGGATTTTAGAAATCCCTTTTAACATACTAAAAGAAATTAATTTTTTTCTTCAAAAGAAAATAAAAAGATTATTGAAAGAGTAAGATGTTATCTAAAATCTTCTGGAATTTCACAAACTGGAATCGGATTCATTTTATGTTGGTTTGCCGAATTCAATGTTTTATAAATTTCAAAAACTTCTTTTTGCCTACCTTTAAATTCTGAGATTAACTTGCCTTGGCTGTCCATATCCATGGCCCATTCAAGTGCTGGATATGAGGCGCCTATTTGATCTTCATCTGTGCGATTATCTCCCCAAAGTCCATCTGTAGGAGCGGCATTTAAAATCTCCGAGTGTATGCCAAGAAAAGTAGCCAACTCAAACACTTCGGTCTTAACCAAATCTGCAATTGGACTCAAATCGACACCGCCGTCACCATATTTTGTGTAAAACCCAACACCAAAATCTTCTACTTTGTTCCCTGTTCCAGCAACCAAGTAACCGTTAAGGCCTGCGAAGTAATATAACGAAGTCATGCGTAATCGAGCTCTGGTATTTGCCAAAGTCATAAATCGCTCTTCCTCATTTTCTACGGGAGGTAATGCCGCTACGAGACTGTCGAACACTGGCGTAAGATTAACTTCTGTTATTGAAACTTTTTCAAAATTTTCTTGTAGCCAAGAAATATGATTTATTGCGCGACCTACTTGGTTGTCTTCTTGATGAATAGGCATTTCTAAACAAAGTAATGGCAATCCAGTTTTAGCACAAAGTGTAGATGTTAATGCAGAATCGACACCCCCTGAGATGCCAATTATAAATCCTTTTACTCCAGTTTTTGTTGCATAATCTTTTAACCATGTAACAATATGATTTACCACTTTTTCAGACTTCATTGTAAACTATTTAGTATTTTTGAACCTTATAAAAATCAAATGTAAATATAGTAAAATATATGTCAAGAATAATTCAAATTTTAGTGTTGCTATCTTTGTTTATTGCTTGTGTGAACGATGCGAAAAAGAATGATGAATTGCCCAAAGTAGATTTCGATATTCTTAGGTTTGAGCAACAATTTTATAAAGCCAATGAAACAAGTTTAGGGAAACTAAAAAATAAGTATTCGTATATGTTTCCAAGCACTGTTCACGATAGTGTTTGGTTGCATAAAATAAATAACGATCAAGAGCAGTTTTTATTTTCAGAATCACAAAGAGTTTTTAACGATTTTAGTGCTGAGCAACTTCAATTAACGGTATTGTTTCAGCAAATTAAATATAGGAATATAAATTTTAAAGTGCCAAATATTATTTCCCATATTTCAAATCTTGATTTTCAATATCCTGTGATTTATGCAGATAGTTTGTTGTTTATTTCTTTAGATATGTATTTAGGGAAGGATCATATCGCATATAGTGATTTTCCGAGGTATTTATCGCAAAATTTCACAAAGGATCGTTTAATTGTTGATGTTTCTGAACAAGTGAATAGGAAGTTGTACAAAAATATTCGGGCTAGAAGTTTTAGAGATAAGATGCTGAATGAAGCAAAATTTGTATTTGCCAATGAACTAAACCTCCCTTTGGTTGATAAACATTTAATTATAGGTTATTCCAAAGAAAAATTTGAATGGGCGGTTAAAAATGAATCGGATGTTTGGAAATATTTTATTGAGAACGAAATCTTATACAGTACAGAAAGTTCATTGAATACGAGATTTTTGGATTTAGCGCCATTCTCAAAGTTTTATTTAGAATCAGACAACGATTCGCCGGGTAGAATTGGTGTTTGGATGGGTTGGCAAATAATAAGGTCTTATATGAAAAATAATGATGTAACTTTACAGGAATTAATGAAGGCTTCGCCGGAAATTATTTACAATAAATCAAAATACAAACCACGAAAGGATTAATTATGGCCGTTAAACATACTTCTAAAATTGAAATTACAATAGGACTGGATGAAAATAAAATTCCAGAAAAATTGCATTGGAGTGCTCAGGATGGGGCTATAAAAAATGCAGAAACAAAAGCCATATTATTGTCGGTTTGGGATCCTGAAAAAAAGGATACTTTAAAAGTCGATTTATGGACAAAAGACATGCCTGTGGATGAAATGAAACAATTTTTCCATCAAACGTTAGTCTCAATGGCTAATTCTTTTGAATCTGCGACTAACGACGAAAAAATGAGTGCAACAATGCGCGATTTTTGTGATTATTTTGCAGAAAAACTAGAACTTATAAAATAACTTTTAACGACTAAAAGTTTTGATCTTCTTGATGATAGCAAGATAGTCTTCCCGATTGTTTGCAAAATCTAAATTAGTAACATCTATTGTGAGGATGTTTAATGCTGTATTCGACATTTTAAAAGAGGTATAACCTTCCTGAATCTGTTCTAGATATTCAGGCGTTATGTTTTGTTCGTAATCTCGACCTCTTTTTTTAATATTTGCAATAAGATCAGTGGTGCTGCGATGAAGGTATATATATAAATCTGGTTTGCGGATTTCACTGTACATGATGTCAAATATTTTTCTATATAGCGCGAACTCGGCGGTTTGCAATGATATTTTTGAAAACAGTAAGGATTTAAAAATATAATAGTCTGAAACGATAAAGTTTTTAAATAGATCAAACTGAACAAGTTCTTCCTTTAATTGACTGTGCCTATCTACTAGAAAACTCATTTCTAATGGAAATGCATAGCGATTCATATCTTTATAATATTTTGATAAAAAGGGATTGTCAACGAAACGTTCTAAAACGGTTTTAGCATTAAAATCGTCTCCTATCATTTTTGCTAGTGTTGTTTTCCCTGCACCTATATTACCTTCAATTGCGATATAATCATATATATTGTGTAATGAAATTGGTTTTTTAATAGTTGCTTCTAATTTTAGAATATTTCCTTTATCCTCGCAGTGTTGCAAACATATAGAAATTATTTGTTTTGCTATGGGATGCCTAAAGTTTGGAGCAATATCATTCAAAGGAACGAGCACAAAATTTCGTTGTAACATTGTGGGATGTGGCACCATTAATTCAGGTGAAAAAATAATTTCATCATCAAATAGTAATATGTCAATATCGATAGGGCGTTTGGCGTAACCGGCTATGTCTTTATTTTTTCGACCTAACTCTTTTTCGATCGTTAGTACGGTAGTAAGTAATTTTTCTGGGCTTAAATTTGTTGAGATTTCAAGGCAAATATTATAGAAGTCATCACTGTCAAAACCCCAAGATTTAGTTTTATAAATAGGAGATATTTGGCATATTAAACCTACGACTTCGCCAATCATATCAACGGAATTTTGAAGGTTTAATATTTTATCTCCTTCGTTTGATCCTATAGAAATATATGTGGTTCTTACTATTTTCATTGGTCATACAAAGTAAAGAAACCTACTCTATAAAAGTGTATATTTGTGATTCTAATTTCATTTTTACATGAGTTTTTTTAAAAATTTATTTTCGAGTTGTTTGGGTGCTTTGATTGCCCTTATAGTAGTTTTTGGTTTAGGAATAATACTAATTAGTACGTTCATTTCTTCGCGTGAACAGGCAAGCATTGCAAGTGTTGAAAATAATTCTGTATTGATATTAAGTTTAAAAAATGGGGTTAAAGATTATGTGCCTGTTTCACAGAATCCCATTGATGCTCTTTTTCCTGTGCAAACTTTGCAATTGAGCAAAATTATTAACGCGATTGAAAACGCAAAATATGATGATAAGATTAAAGGGATTAGTATTTCAGGAGAGTTGGCTGGTGTAGGAGTTTCTCAGGTACAATCAATAAGAAATAAATTAAAAGAGTTTAAAGAATCGGGAAAGTTTATAACGGCGTATGCAAATATATATACGCAAAAAGGTTATTACTTAAGTTCCATTGCGGATGCTATTTATGTTACACCTACGGGGATAATAGAATTTAGGGGTCTTTCATCTGAACGCTTGTTTTTTAAAGATTTTCAAGAAAAATATGGTGTAAAAATGGAAGTGATTCGGCATGGAAAATACAAAAGTGCTGTGGAAGGATATTTAGATGATAAAATGAGCGAAGCGAATAGAGAGCAAATAAGTTCATTTTTAAATTCTATTTGGAGTGAATTTTTAGCTGATATTTCAGAAAGTAGAGGCTTAACTGTTCAAGAACTGAATAACATAGCCGATACACTAGGGACACGTTCTCCAGAATTAGCATTGAAAAGCAATATGATAGACGGAACGATCTATAGAGATCAATATGAAGAAGTTTTAGAGGAATTGATTGAAACTGATGTTAACTATGTGAGTATTTCAGATTATATAAGTACCGGTAAGGGAAGGATAAGGTCTACAGCAACTGATGAAATTGCGATTTTGTATACGCAGGGAACTATGCTATATGGAGAAGGCGATGAAAGCGTTATTGGTCAAGAAAGTGTCATAGGTGCTATTCGAAAAATCAAGAAGGATTCGAAAATAAAAAGCGTGGTATTACGTGTGAATTCACCAGGAGGAGTTGCGCTTACAGGAGATTTAATATGGAGAGAGTTGGAATTGTTGAAGGCTGAAAAACCTTTTGTTGTTTCCATGGGAGATGTCGCTGCTTCTGGGGGGTATTATATTGCGTGTGGTGGAGATAGAATAATTGCAGAGCCAACGACTATTACTGGATCAATAGGCGTATTTGGAACAATTCCCAATGTAAGTGGTTTGGCAGATCGGATTGGAATTAATGCAGAACGTGTATCTACAAATAAACAAGCACAGGGTTATAGTTTGTACGAACCAATTACGGACGAGTTTTATGATGAACAGTCTCAAGGCGTGGAGGAAGTTTATGCTGCATTTTTAAGTAGGGTTGCCGCTGGGAGAGAAATGACATATCAAGAAGCGGATGCCGTTGCCCAAGGAAGGGTTTGGACGGGTGTAGAAGCGTTGGAAAATGGATTGGTTGATGAATTGGGTAGTTTGGATGATGCCGTTCAGCGGGCTGCAGAATTAGCTGGATTGGTTAATTATAGAACAAGTGATTACCCGAGATTTGAAAAAGACTTTGAGGATGTATTTGATTTTTTCCCTTTTATGAAAATCAAAGAAAGGATATTTGAGAAAGAACTTGGTAGTAGTAACTATAAAATTTACAAAGAAATTAGAGATGTGTCTCAATTTCAAGGGATTCAGGCAATTATACCTTTTAGTATTGAAATAGAGTAAACTTAAAGGTACTAATTTACCATTTTTTAATGTTAAATTAACATATTACTGTATGTGTATCCTGTTAAAATGTCAAAATAGTATATAAATATGGAAAATAGGTTGTATTGTAGTATCCAAGTTGTACGTATCTTTGAGGTGTAAAACATAAGACATGAAAATTATATTTCATTCTTATTCTTCACATAAGTTCTTTATTTAGTAGTTAGTTAATTAAATGTAAAATGAGGTTACGAAAGTGGCCTCATTTTTGTTTTAACCATATTTTAAATTAAAAGTTGTTTCATTTCATTACGATATTTTAGGGGACTTTTTCCCGTAAAATTTTTGAATAGTTTGTTGAAATGAGAAAAGTTATTGAATCCACTTTCATAACATATATCTGTAATACTGCTATGACTTTCAGCAAGAAGTTTTGTTGCATGAACTATTCGAAATTCATTAACAAATTGGGTAAATGTTTTACCAGTAACTTTTTTATAATATCGACAGAATGCAGGAACTGTCATATTTACCATATCAGCGATTTCTGTCAACGGAATAGCACGGTGATAATTACCTCTTACATGTCCAAATACAACTTCAATTTTTAAGTTGTCCTGCGGTCTAATTTCAAAAGCATACCCATCTGCATTAAGCAATGTGTAATTATCTGTGTTGGCTAAGTCTTTTAATATTTCTAAAAAGAGAAGGATTCTTTCAATGTTACTACTATCATTTAATTGAATGATTTTGTCACCCAATAATTGCTTAGTTTCAACTCCAAATAGTAGCCCTTTTTTTGCTCTTGCAAATAAATTTTTGATAGGCCCCATTTCTGGAATTTGAAAAAAGTCATTACCTAAGAAATCGTCTTTAAATTGAACAATGGTTTCAATTCCATTTGCTGTAAATCGATCGGTAAAACCACTGTGTGGCAAATTTGCGCCTATTAATATTAATTGACTATTATTAAAATAGGAAAGATGACTTCCAATATGTCGTTTTCCTTTCGCTTTATTTATATAAACTAACTCAAGTTCTGGATGGAAATGCCAAAAAGGTAGTTTGTTTTCTATTTGCTCGTTGTGTTTTTTAATAAGTAACGAACTACCGAATTCTGGACTTATTTTTTCAAATGCAGGTTTAGATATTTTCATGATAAATATTTAATTACATCTTTGATGTAAATTCATTGATTCGTAATTATGTATAGTATATGATGCTCTATGCGATTTAAATATTAAATATAACATTGATTATTATTGTTTTATTTAAATATAAATTACTTTTTTTAAGTTAAAAGCATTAAGAACAAGTAAATGATACAAAATTCACGAAATTATATTCTATATTAACCTATTTACTATATAATAGTTACGATATGAGCAAATATACCATTTATATTGGAAAAATTGCTTGTAGTTTATCTTTAAATATGTACTTAATTTTGTCCTATTATTAATCTAAATTAAAATATTATGAGAAAATTAGTAAGGAAAAGTATTGCGATATTAATTATGTTCATCACATTAAATGTATCTGCATCAGTAATGGAACCAGTGATAAAAGTTTTAGATAAAAATGATATGTCTATACGTTTTATGATGGATGATCTAAATGAGGACTTCGAAATCGTTATCAAGGATCTCAGTGGAGTAATTTATTTTCGTGAAACAATAAAGGCCATTAATTATTCGAAAAATTTCAGTTTTACTGGGTTACTTGAAGGTTCTTATTTTATTGAAGTTTCGAGTATGAGTTCGGCAAAGAAAATACCTTTTGCAATAGAGGGTAATGAAGTCGATTTTTCAAAGAATGAAGAGACTAGAGTATTTAGACCTTTTTTGTATAAAAATGATTCTATGGTTACAATTTTAAAACATAATTTGAATCCTAAAGATCTAGAGGTAACTATTTTTGATTCGGAATCTCATTTGTTATATAGAGGGATTATCGATATTGAGAAAAAAAATGGGGTGAAATTAAATCTTACTAATTTGGATAAAGGGAAATACAAAATAGTACTAAAAACTGATGATGTGAAATTTGTAGAATATGTAATTTTAAATTAGAATACATGTAAACAATAAAATAATATTATAAGGTTGAATCGTAAATTAGATTCAGCCTTTTTTTTTGAATAAGAGACGAATCGAGATCTATACTTATTTTTTTTAGGAACTTCAAAAAATAGTTTACTATCCTCCCTCTAATTATCTATATCAATGTTTGGGAAAAATTATTTGCCTTAAATGATTGATTTATCTCAGTAGTTTCTCATCGATCGGTAATCGAAATCGCCTATTTATAAATTTGAGCACCTCCAAGAATAAAGAAGTAATTGACTGCATTGAACACTTTAAGAGTTTGTTTAAGAGAAAATACGGTTTTAGAACTAAGAACTTTATGAGTTTTATTCATGCTAATGATAATTGGCTATCCCTTGTTTTT
Source organism: Urechidicola croceus (assembly GCA_905181865.1). Classification (GTDB taxonomy): domain Bacteria; phylum Bacteroidota; class Bacteroidia; order Flavobacteriales; family Flavobacteriaceae; genus Urechidicola; species Urechidicola croceus_A. The sequence goes on along the minus strand of CAJIZG010000003.1, from coordinate 1,001,609 downwards.
TTAGTTGAATATCAGATTTAATTGTCAGGTATTATCTTGAGTATGTGTTTTCATTATTTTTTAGTTCATTTTAATAGGGATCCGTAAAATAGAAACTACACTAGATATTATATCATGTTGGTAAGTTCCCTAATAGTATGTTTTTTGAGGTGGCTGCAGCCAGCATCTGTAAACTAACTAAAATTCTAACATTTGTATTTTTTTGTAAATCATAACTATGGCTGCTGTGCGCGTGACGAGCATAGAGAGTAACATATCAAAAGTTCTCATTTTGTATTCTTGCTTTAGATATCTGTGATATTTTTCTGTTTTATAACGTAAACCATCTCTCTTGAAAGCTCATTTGGTCCTTCTATGGCTCTGGATAGGTTTCTTAATAAGTGAATAACATAGTTTTCCGTGTCTTTTGTTTTTCGAAACAACAAAACATAATGCATGGATACGCGCTTTTTCGATATAGAATCTAATAGGTGATATACTAAAAATAGGCTTATCTTTCTGGCTTTTGGGCACCTTTTGTGTGATTTAAAAATCTATTTTATGAAGTAGTTTGCTTAATTATGATGATGCTTCTTTGGTGGTAAGAGAATATTGGTTTAGCAAAGACTATAAAAAGGGAAGAAAACTTTGTAAGTACATTCTAAACGAATTACCTAAACATATAGATTGGAGAATGTTAATTCGTGGAATGTATACCTGGAATGGAGAATACAAAGAGGTTGAATTTGAATTGTAGGATATAGTTAAGAGAAACCCACATTATAATGATACTTATTCGGTATTGTTCGATTTATATTGGGGGTCAGATCAAGATTATAAATCTTTCTCTATTTATAATAAAGCTTTAAAGAATAAAGTAGGAGATGTAAATTTTAGTTTTAAATTGGCAAAGGCTTATTTGAGGATGAATATAGTAGACGATGTATCAAATATTTTGAATAGCATTTTAATTGAGAACCCTAAAAATAAAGAATTTATTAAATTTAAATAATCCCCGAAAGAGTATGAAAAAAAGAATGTCAACTTCAATAGCTTTTATAAAAAATTTGTTTACAACTGGAGCGATTACAGAATCAAGCGAAGAAACAGCAAAGGAAGTTTGCAAATATCTACCGAAAGAAGAAGGTAAAGTAATCGTAGAGTTTGGTATGGGGCATGGGAATATTACACGTGAAATTTTGAATTGTATAAGTTCAACTTCAAAGGTGTACGCGTTTGAAGTAAATGATGATTTTTGTGCGTACGTAAATAAATCTATTGATGATAAAAGACTTATTATTATAAATGATGGAGCTGAGAATCTAAATAATCACGTAATGGAGGAGGTTCACGCTGTTGTAGGTTCGATCCCATATTCTTTTTTCTCAAAGGAAAAACAGTTTCAAATCATTCAAGGAGCCTATGATGGATTAGCAAAGAATGCTTATTATAGTCAGATTCTTTATTCTAAATTAAATTTTAAAAAATTTCAATCAATCTTTAATCATTGTATTTTAACAACAACTAGAAATATTCCAAAAGGATATATCTATCATTGTAAAAAAGAATTCCATCAGACTTAAGCCAAAATTTAAATGAACTTCAGCTATGAATGCTAAAAATGAGTATAGCCTTTTAGTCGTGACAATACTGTTTTCTGCGAACCTTCTTTTTTCTTAAAAGAAAGAAATTAGGTTTGATTCAGGTAATTATTGGTATTACTGTGCATTCCTGTCTCGGAAAATAAAATTTGGCTAATGAATATTCTATTTTCTAGAGTAACTCACAAAACTATAATTATACTTATTTTTTTTATCGGCTTCAAAATTTATTCTGGTATCTTCTTTCCAGTTAGTTAGATCAATATTAGGGAAAAAAGCATCTGCCTCAAAGGAGTGGTGAACCTCAGTAATGTCTAGTCGATCAGCAATCGAAAGTGCCTGTTCATAAATTTGAGCACCTCCAATAATAAAAGGGCTGTTGTCTGTCATTGCTATTTTAAGGGCTTCTTCAAGGGAGTGCACCACTATACAACCTTGGGCTTTATAATACTTGTTTCTAGTTATTATTACAGTTGTTCTGTTTGGTAAAGGTTTTCCAATGGACTCAAAGGTATTTCTCCCCATTATAATGTGATGTCCAGAAGTTGTCTTTTTAAATCTTTTAAGATCTGCTGGTAAATCCCAAATTAAGTCATTGTCTTTTCCGAGCGCGTTTTTATTTGCTATGGCGGCTATGATCGTAATCATTTAAAATTGAATTGAAATAAATAATAGATTAAACTGAAACTTTTCCTCTAATAGAATGATGAGGGTTGTAATTAACCAATTTAAAATCATCGTAAGTGAAGTCAAAAATGTTCTTAATTTCAGGGTTCAACTTCATCGTAGGTAAAGGCCTGGTATCTCTAGATAATTGTAAGTCGATCTGCTCTTGATGATTGTTATATATGTGAGCGTCTCCAAAGGTATGGACAAACTCGCCGTAACCTAATCCACAAACTTGTGCCATCATCATCACGAGTAAAGCATAGGAGGCAATATTGAACGGAACTCCTAAAAATATATCTGCACTTCTTTGGTATAATTGACATGATAATTTTCCATTAGCAACATAAAATTGAAAGAAAGCATGACAAGGGGGTAGGGCCGCTTTGTTATTTGCTACGTTTTCTGAGAATGAAATAGATGTGTCGGGTAATACACTTGGATTCCAAGCAGAAACAATCATTCTTCTGCTATCTGGATTGTTTTTTATTTGCTCAACTACATGAACTATCTGATCAATTTCATCACTATTCCAGTTACGCCATTGATGCCCATAAACAGGTCCTAAATCCCCGTTTTTATCAGCCCAAGCGTCCCAAATTTTAACACCATTTCGCTTAAGATATTCGATATTTGTATCTCCTTTTAAAAACCATAATAATTCATGAATAATTGATTTTAAATGTAATTTCTTTGTCGTGACCATTGGAAACCCATCAGCCAAATCAAATCTCATTTGATATCCAAAAACACTTTTTGTACCTGTCCCTGTTCTGTCTGTTTTTTCAAAACCATTGGCTCTTACATGTTTTATTAAATCTAAATATTGTTTCATAAACTTACTGCTATTGTTTAAAAAGAGGTGTCTTTTAAAAGATATGTAAAAATAAAAAAAAGGATAATGTTTATCTCTTAAAAGAGGTATAAATTATTAATAGGTTATTAACTAATTTTATAGCAGTATTTAATTTATTAATAAAAGTATATAGTGGGATACTATCCTAGAATCATTCCAGCGATAGCAGCAGACATTAAAGAGGCAATAGTTCCTCCTAAAAGTGCTCTCATGCCAAATTCTGACAATAATTTACGTTTACCAGGAGCCAATGAACCAATACCTCCTATTTGAATTCCGATAGATGCAAAATTTGCAAATCCACATAACATGTAAGTAGCCATTATAATTGATTTGTTAAAATGTAAATGCGTAGTACTAGCGATGTCTTTTAATTCTGCTAGTTGAACATATCCTATAAATTCACTGGCGGCAATTTTAATTCCGATAAGTTGCCCCATTAACATCATATCTTCTTTCGCCACACCGATTAGCCACATAAGAGGTGAAAAGATCGTTCCTAAAATAGATTCGAGGGAAATTTGCGTGTAGTGGGTATGAGTTACCATCCATGTATTGATGGTTGTAACGTCTCCAAACCACCCAAGTATTCCATTTGTCATGGCAATTAATGCAACAAACACCAGTAGCATGGCTCCAACATTTACGGCTAATTTTAATCCTTCCGTAGTTCCTTTAGAAATAGCATCTAATAGGTTTGAACCATTATCTTTCGAAGCTATATCGATGTGGCTATTTATTTCTTCAGTTTGTGGATATAATATTTTAGAAACAACAACTGCGCCAGGTGCAGCCATGACAGATGCTGTTAATAAATGTTTTGCAAATAATAATTTTAACTGAGGATCATCTCCCCCCAAGAATCCTATATAGGCAGCTAGAACGGCTCCGGCAACTGTTGCCATTCCCCCTATCATTACTAATAAGATTTCGGATTTATTCATTTTTTCTAAGTACGGCTTGATCAATAAAGGGGCCTCCGTTTGGCCTAAAAAAATATTTCCAGAAATACTTAAACTTTCCGCTCCAGATATATGTAAGAATTTACTTAACAACCATGCCATTCCTTTCACGACTTTCTGAATTATTCCGAAATAAAAGAGAACTGAAGTTAAGGCCGAAAAAAACAATATAGTTGGTAAAACTTGAAATGCAAATATGTAACCATACGAGTCAACGTTTATCATTTCTCCAAAAAGAAATGTACTCCCTGCTGAGGTAAAATCAAGTAAATCGATGAATTTTTGACCGATAAACTCGAAAATAGATTGAATAAAGGACACTTTTAAAACAGCAATAGCAATAAGAAGTTGGAATCCAAGACCTAGACCAACAGTCTTCCAATCAATGGATTTTTTATTCGCACTAAAAATAAAAGCAAGAACAATCAAAACAGACATTCCTAACACTCCTCTTAAAATAGAATTAAGCGATATTCCTTGACTTGGAATTATGTAATTATTTGAAATATTTTGAGCGTTACATGCAAAATAACTAATAAAAAGAACCGCAGTAATTAATAGCTTTTTTTGCATATGAAGTCAATTTTTATTTAGATCTTTTATTGATTTCGTCGCGAATTTTTACCGCTAATTCGTAATCTTCATTGGTAACTGCCTCTTTGAGTTTTTGATTTAAAGAGTCTAAACTTTCCGATGTGTAGGAAATTTCGTCAACCGTTTCAGAAATGAACTCCTCCAAATTAAGATTTTCGTCTTCGTCATTATCTTTCAATTTTAGAAAGACTCCTGCCTTGTCTAGAATATTTTCATAGGTGAAAATAGGAGCGTTAAATCTCGTGGCTAAGGCGATAGCGTCTGAAGTTCGCGTATCTATAATTTCTTTTATGCCATCTCTTTCGCAGATTAAACTAGAGTAAAAAACTCCATCCACTAACTTGTGTATGATAACCTGTTTTATGAAAATATTAAATCGATCTGCAAAACTTTTAAAAAGATCATGAGTTAAAGGTCTAGGTGGTTTTATTTCTTTTTCTAAAGCAATGGCTATCGATTGTGCTTCAAACGCACCTATAACAATCGGAAGGGTGCGTGATCCATCTACTTCACTTAAAACCAAAGCATATGCGCCACTTTGTGTTTGACTGTATGAAATTCCTTTTATGTCTAGTTTTACTAAATTCAATGTTGAATTGTATTTAAATTTGAGTATTAAAAAACTACCTAATTCAAGACTTTCAGAAAATCTAAATTAGGTAGTCTTCGCGGCACAATTTACTAAAAATTATGCGTTTTGCGCTTTAAATAATTTTAACTTTTCAATTAACTTTGGAACCACTTCAAAAGCATCACCAACTATTCCGTAGTCTGCTGCTTTAAAAAATGGTGCTTCCGGATCCGTGTTAATGACCACTTTGACCTTAGACGCGTTTATTCCTGCTAAATGTTGAATCGCTCCAGAAATACCAATTGCGATATATAAACTTGAAGAAACAGGTTTTCCAGTCTGGCCAACATGTTCTCCATGAGGTCTCCAACCCATATCGGATACCGGCTTTGAACATGCTGTAGCCGCGCCCAATACAGCGGCAAGGTCTTCAATTAACCCCCAATTTTCTGGCCCTTTTAATCCACGTCCTCCTGAAACAACAATTTCTGCATCAGCTATAGATACTGTACCAGAAGATTTTTCGATACTCACAGATGATAAACTAGAGTTAACGATAATAGGAGAAAATTCTTCAATAGAAGCTTCCGTATTACTTTCAATCAAACCAAATGAATTTTTTGCCAACCCAATAATCTTTACAGGAGTACTAATTTCTGTATGATTAAAGGCCTTGTTTGAAAATGACTTTCTTTTAACAATAAGCGGACTGGTACTATTTGGAAGTGCGACGACATTAGATGCGTATCCCGCATTTAATTTAATAGCTACAATTGGAGCAATACTTAACCCATTAGCGCTAGAGTCAATAATAATAACTGAGGCATTTTCTTTTTGAGCAGTTTGTTGAATACTATTTGCAACAAACTTGGCATCTGAATTATTCTTGTTGCTAGAAACTGTTACTATTTTATCAGCACCATAGGTGTTTAATTCTGATGGGTTATCACAGTTAATCGTTAAAACCACTAGTGAGTCCTTTAATTGTTGAGCAACCTTTTTTCCGTATGAGGTAGCTTCCAATGCTACTTTTTTAAATTTTCCTTCCGATGATTCGGCATATACTAATACTGGCATAATTTCTTTACTTTTTATCCTTAATACTATTCAGGATCTTTTTAAACTTTCCTTTCGATGATCTTGTGGATATTAAATGACCTTGGCTTCCTCATGTAATAGCGAAACGAGTTCGTCTACATTGTCTGAAGTAATCATTGTGCAGGCTCCTTTAGGCACAGGTTTTTCAAAATTGGTAGAAGTTGTAGTGTTTTGAAATGCTATAGATTCAACGACTGTTAATGGTTTTTTTCTAGCCGTCATTATCCCTCTCATATTCGGTATGCGAAGATCTTTTTCTTCGACCAATCCTTTTTGACCACCAATAACTAAGGGTAAACTACCAGATAAAGTTTCTTTTCCTCCATCTATTTCTCTAATTATGGTCGCAGAAGAACCGTCAATTTCCAGTCCGATACAAGCTGTAACAACATCATAATCGAGTATAGAAGCAATCATACCAGGAACCATTCCTCCGTTATAGTCTATAGATTCTTTACCAGCCAAAATTAAGTCGTAATTTCCGTTCTTAGCAACTTCTGCAATTTGCTTTGCGACAAAAAAACCATCGGTAGCCTCGGCGTTTACTCTGATAGCTTCATCTGCTCCAATTGCTAATGATTTTCTTAATGTAGGCTCTGTGGATGCATTTCCAACGTTGATTACCGTTACAGACGCACCTTGTTTCTCTTTAAACCACATGGCTCTTGTTAAGGCAAATTCGTCGTACGGGTTAATAACAAACTGCACTCCCGTAGGGTCGAAAGTGGCATTGTTATCTGTAAAATTTATTTTAGAAGTCGTGTCTGGAACGTGACTAATACAAACTAAAATTTTCATATTTTTTTATTATTTTATATTGATTGAATAGTGTTGATTATTCAATTACAAAAGTACTATAAATAAATTTAAAATACTATGCATGCATAGTAAAATTTTTTCTTTTTAACTTTTAAAACTATGTGTAAATTCTTTACTTTTGCCCTCTTAAATAGAAACATATGAAGACTATACAATTTAGAGAGGCGATATGCGAGGCGATGAGTGAGGAAATGCGCAGAGATGAGTCTGTTTTTTTAATTGGTGAGGAGGTTGCGGAATATAATGGCGCTTATAAAGCATCGAAAGGGATGTTAGATGAATTTGGTGAGAAAAGAGTAATTGATGCACCGATTGCAGAATTAGGTTTTGCGGGAATTTCAGTTGGATCGACCATGGGAGGAAACAGACCAATTGTAGAGTATATGACTTTTAATTTTGCTCTAGTTGGGATAGATCAGATAATTAATAATGCGGCTAAAATTCGTCAGATGAGTGGAGGACAGTTTCCGTGTCCTATTGTATTTAGAGGGCCTACTGCTTCTGCAGGTCAATTGGGAGCAACGCATTCTCAAGCATTTGAAAATTGGTTTGCAAATACACCAGGTTTAAAAGTAGTTGTTCCATCTACGCCTTATGATGCTAAGGGCTTATTGAAAGCAGCGATTCGCGATGATGATCCAGTTATTTTTATGGAGTCTGAACAAATGTATGGAGACAAAGGCGAGGTGCCTGAAGGGGAATACATATTGCCAATTGGCGTTGCGGATATAAAGAGAAAAGGAACGGATGTAACTATAGTTTCATTTGGCAAAATTATAAAAGAAGCCTTTAAAGCAGCAGATGCTTTAGAAAAAATTGGTATTTCTGCGGAGGTTATTGATTTAAGAACTGTTCGTCCATTAGATTTCGATACTGTTTTAGAATCTGTAAAGAAAACAAATAGATTGGTGATTTTAGAAGAGGCTTGGCCATTTGCAAGCGTTTCTTCAGAAATCACCTTCCAAGTACAAGAAAATGCATTTGATTATTTAGATGCTCCTATTAAAAGAATTACAACTGCTGATACTCCAGCACCATTCTCACCAGTGTTATTGAAAGAATGGATGCCAAATGCCGATGATGTCGTAAAGGCTGTAAAAGAGGTGATGTACGTAAAATAAAGAATGTAAAATTAAAATTAAAGGCCTTTCTAATACTATTATTTGAAAGGTCTTTTTTATTTTTAATACGCAAAAATATCTTTTCACAAAAAAACGTATGATTTTTGATAAATCATTACATATAATATATGAAAAAGAAAATATTTTCCATAATCTATATATTGAGTTTTGTATCGATATACAGCCAAGTTAAAATTAGTGGGGTTGTTTTTGACACAAAAAACAAGAGTATCCCATTTGCCAGCGTCGTGTTTGTTGGGTCTACCGTGGGCACTGTATCAGACGAGAAAGGTCAATTTTATTTAGAATCAGACGAAAACTACACAGAGATTGAAGTTTCATTTATAGGGTATCAATCTAAGAAGATGTACGTTGTAAGACGTGATTTTGACATGAAAATTGTCTTAGAAGAGCGGAGCGATGAGTTAGACGAGGTTGTCATATATACAGGTAAAATTAAAAATAAAGGGAATCCTGCCGTTGCAATTCTAAAAAAAATATGGGAACGTAAACGACAAAACGGGATACATTTATTTGATCAATATCAATACGAAAAATATGAAAAACTAGAATTTGATATGAATAATATCGATAGCGTTATGATGAAACGTAAAATTTTTAAGGGCATGGAGTTTATTTTTGAAAGTATTGATACTTCTAATGTAACTGGAAAATCATATCTCCCAATTTTTATCAATGAGGCAATCTATAATACGTTTGGAAATAATAAGACAAAGAAGAAAAGGGAAGATTTAATTGCAAATAAGAATTCTGGATTCGAATCAAACCAGCATGTGATTTCGTTTATTAAAGACCTTTATTTGGAATACAACATCTATGATAATTATATTAAAATATTTGATAAAAGCTTTGTAAGTCCTATTTCAAAAGGAGGATTGCTTACCTATAATTATGCGCTTTCAGACAGTGCTTATATTGATAATAAGTGGTGCTACAACATCGTATATTATCCCAGGAGAAAGAATGAATTAACCTTTAAAGGTGATTTTTGGGTAAATGATTCTACGTATGCGGTTAAAGAAATTAACATGTATGCCAATAAAAGTGCGAATATTAATTGGATTAGCGATATTTATATTGAACAGGAATTTGAAGTACTGAATGACTCGGTATTTCTTTTAGAAAGAGACTTTATGCTTTCAGATTTTAGTCTCTCCGACAGGGATAAAGCTAAGGGAATATACGGAAAGAGAACAACATTGTATCAAAATTATTTATTTAATAAAGACAAAGGAGAAGACTTTTATAAAGATGAATCTGATATCTATGATCAGAAAATTTATAGCCGAGACGCCACGTATTGGTCAGAGAATCGGCAAGAGAAATTAAACGATGACGAGCATGGTATTTATAAGATGTTAGATACTTTAAGTACTGTGCCAAAGTTTAAACGTCTAACAGATATTGTGACCATTCTTGGATCGGGCTATGTAGAGTTTAATAATTTTGATTATGGCCCTTTATTTTCAACGATTGGAACTAATGATGTAGAAGGTTTAAGAATACGTGCAGGAGGGAGGACGTATTTTGGCGGAAATGAACCTTGGAGATTAGAAGGCTATATGGCCTATGGTTTTAAAGATGATCAGGTTAAATATGGACTGTCTGGAAAATGGATGGTTGATAAAAAGAATCGAATTGTTTTAAGTGGAGGTAATCGTAGAGATGTGGAGCAAATAGGTGTAAGTCTTACTACAACCAAAGATATTCTAGGAAGAAGTTTTGCCTCTTCGTCGTTTTTTTCATCCGGAGATACAGGAAAACTTACGTCAATAAATTTATCAAATTTTTCAGTAGCAATAGAGCCAAAGAAAAATATAACATTAGAATTTGGAATGTCATATAGAACGCTAAAAACTGCATCTCCGACGTTTAATTTAGATTATTATGATGAGAATGGTGTTGTTCAGTCTGAAGTAAAACAGACAGAATTAGATTTCACTATACAATTTACACCTAGGAGAAAAACGATTGGTTATGGCGTAGAAAGAACGGATGTGAATCAGGATTATGCTCGAATTTTATTGAATTATACAAGAGGCTTGCCAGATGTTTTTGAAAGTGACTTTGACTACCATAAACTACAATTTTATTATCATCACCGTTTTTTAATTGGAGGTTTTGGAAGAACATATACAACTTTTGAAGCAGGTAAAATATTTGGAGAAGTTCCCTTAAGTTTATTAAGTGTTGTGCCTGGGAATCAATCTTATTTTGTGATTGATAATACGTATTCATTGTTAGATTATTACGATTTTGTTACAGATAAGCATGCTTCAGTGCATTTAGAACATCATTTTAATGGTCGGTTTTTATCAAAAATTCCATTGTTGCGCAAGCTTAAATTAAGAGAAATTGCTGGTTTTAGAGCAGTCTGGGGGACTATTTCTGATAAAAATATAGCTGTGAATGCTTCGAATATAGAATATCATGCTCCAGAAGATATCTACTTCGAATATAGCGCAGGAGTAGGGAATATTTTTAAAGTATTCAGATTGGATTTTATTTGGAGAGGTAGTTATAAGGAGTTGCCGAATGCCAATAATTTTGGAATTAAAGGATCGTTCGGATTTAGTTTTTAATTCATTCTAGTCTTATTAATTTTGTCTAAAGGTTGAGTTTTACTAATTTTGTCAGTATAAAATCAACCGTATGAAATTAAGTAAAAATAAAACTTTTGACGTATTAATTGAGATTCCAAAAGGAAGCAGAAACAAATATGAATATGATTTTGAATTAAATAAAATTCGTTTTGATCGAATGCTATTCTCTTCAATGATGTATCCTGGTGATTATGGATTTATTCCAGAAACATTGGCCTTAGATGGTGATCCATTGGATGTTTTAGTTTTAATGCATGAGCCAACTTTCCCGATGTGTGTGATGGAAGTAAGAGCTATTGGCGTTTTTCATATGGCGGATGAAAAAGGACCAGATGAAAAAATTATTTGTGTTCCTGTGTCAGATCCAATTTGGAATCAGAAAGGTGATCTTTCTGAATTGAATCCACATAGATTAAAAGAAATCGAGCACTTTTTTCAAGTATATAAGGATTTAGAAAAGAAGAAAGTAGATGTAGGTGATTGGGGAGATGTAAAAGAAGCCTACGAAATCATTTACAAATGTATAGAAAGATACGAATCGAGTGAGCATAAGAGAAATGGTAATTTTGTGCTGTAAACGAGTAGAATAAATACAATTTAAACCTCTTAATTATCAATAATTAAGAGGTTTTTTATTTGCATTGTTTTCACTACATTTACCCCCGTTTAAAAAACAAACTTAAAACTTAATTTATAGTATGGAATCAATGATGATTTATATGCCTATCGCAATGGCATTTTTGGGGTTAATTTATATGGTAATCAAGAGGTCTTGGGTACTAAGTCAGGATCCTGGAGATGGGAAGATGAAGCAGATAGCAGATCACATATATGAAGGAGCCTTGGCTTTTTTAAGTGCAGAATACAAACTTTTAACGATCTTCGTTATAGTGGTAAGTGCTTTACTTGCAATAGTTTCGTTTATAGTTCCAACGACACATTGGTTAATAGTGGTAGCATTTATTTTTGGAGCATTTTTCTCTGCTTGGGCAGGAAATATGGGAATGAAAATTGCCACCAAAACAAATGTAAGAACAACACAAGCGGCGAAAACAAGTTTACCGAACGCATTAAAAGTTTCTTTTGGGGGTGGCACGGTAATGGGCCTTGGAGTTGCAGGTTTAGCGGTATTAGGTTTAACATTTTTTTTTATTATTTTCTACAACTATTTCATGGGGGGAGCAGAAGGAACTTTTTCTGTAGATAAAATGACGATCGTTTTAGAAACTCTAGCCGGATTTTCATTGGGCGCTGAATCAATTGCATTATTTGCACGTGTAGGTGGAGGTATCTATACAAAAGCAGCAGATGTTGGTGCAGATTTAGTTGGTAAGGTAGAGGCAGGTATTCCAGAAGACGATCCGCGTAATCCAGCAACAATTGCAGATAACGTTGGAGATAATGTTGGTGATGTAGCAGGTATGGGTGCAGATTTATTTGGATCTTATGTTGCAACAGTATTAGCGGCCATGGTTCTTGGGAATTATGTTATAAAAGATATGGGAGGTAATATCTCTGACGCATTTGGCGGAATTGGACCAATCTTATTGCCAATGGCAATTGCAGGTGCTGGGATTATTATTTCAATAATTGGAACGATGTTAGTTAAGATAAAAAGTAACGATGCTAAAGAAACTCAGGTAATGGGTGCTTTAAATATTGGTAATTGGACTTCGATAGGATTAGTAGCAATTTCTTGTTATGTATTAGTAACTTGGATGTTGCCAGAAACGATGCAAATGAATTTCTTTGGAGAAGGTTTGCAAGAAATTTCTTCAATGCGCGTATTTTATGCTACGCTTGTTGGTTTAGTTGTAGGTGCTGGAATTTCATCTGTAACGGAATATTATACTGGATTAGGAAAAAGCCCAATTTTAAAAATTGTTGCGCAATCAAGTACCGGTGCAGGTACAAATATCATTGCTGGTTTAGCAACGGGTATGATTTCTACTTTTCCATCAGTATTATTATTTGCTGCTGCAATATGGGCATCTTATGCTTTTGCTGGATTTTACGGAGTTTCTCTTGCAGCTTCTGCTATGATGGCTACAACTGCTATGCAATTAGCGATTGATGCGTTCGGGCCTATTTCAGATAATGCAGGTGGTATTGCTGAGATGAGTGAACAAGAGCCTATCGTTAGAGAACGGACAGATATTTTAGATTCTGTTGGAAACACAACTGCAGCTACCGGAAAAGGTTTTGCAATTGCTTCTGCAGCGTTAACTTCATTAGCATTATTTGCGGCCTATGTTACATTTACTGGAATCGACGGAATTAACATCTTTAAAGCGCCAGTATTGGCTATGTTATTTGTTGGTGGAATGGTGCCTGTTGTATTCTCTGCCTTGGCAATGAATGCTGTTGGTAAAGCGGCCATGGAAATGGTATATGAGGTACGTCGCCAGTTTAAAGAGATTCCAGGAATTATGGAAGGTACTGGAACTCCAGAATATGATAAATGTGTTGCAATTTCAACAAAAGCATCTTTGAAAGAAATGATGTTGCCAGGATTATTAACTATCGGTTTTCCGCTAGCTATTGCTTTTGTTCCAATGATTTTTGGAATGGACAATTTAGCAATTGCTGAAATGTTAGGTGGTTATATGGCTGGTGTTACTGTAAGTGGTGTTCTTTGGGCTATATTCCAAAATAATGCTGGGGGTGCTTGGGATAATGCAAAGAAATCTTTTGAAGCAGGCGTTGAGATTAACGGTGAAATGACTTTTAAAGGTTCTGAGGCTCATAAAGCGGCTGTTACTGGAGATACAGTGGGAGATCCATTTAAAGATACTTCTGGACCGTCAATGAATATTTTAATTAAATTGACTTGTTTAATAGGTTTGGTGATTGCTCCAATCTTAGGAGGACATGCAGAAAGTGAAACTGCAAAAAACACAAGTAAGAAAGAAATTATAATTGAAGTAGCTGCTAGTGATGTAGCAAAAGAAACTTTTGTAACTTCATCTGATAAAAACAATAAAATTATCGTTGAGTAATTTTAGTAAAATTTAGGTTTAGATATAAAAAAGCCAGCGATTGCTGGCTTTTTTATTGGTAAATTTTTAAGGTTAAAACAGGCCGTTAATTTGAGCGTCAATTCTTTCAATGACAGACGCTAGGTCTTCTTGATTGTCTACAAAATTTAAGTTGTCGACATCTATGATTAAGACTTTCCCTTTATCGTAGGTTGTTATCCAAGCTTCATAGCGTTCGTTTAACCTACTCAAATAATCAATTGAAATTGAGTTTTCATATTCGCGTCCGCGGCGGTGAATTTGTCCTACGAGCTTTGGTATACTTCCTCTTAGGTAGATTAATAAATCAGGAGGAGAAACTAAATTCCCCATCAATTCAAAGAGTGATGAATAATTGTTAAAGTCGCGATTGGTCATCAAACCCATGGCGTGTAAATTCGGTGCAAAAATACTGGCATCTTCATAAATCGTTCTGTCTTGAATTACATTTTTTCCGCTTTTTTGTAATTCTAAGAGTTGACGAAATCGACTGTTTAAAAAGAAAACCTGCAAATTAAAACTCCAACGCTCCATTTCACTGTAAAAATCATCCAAATATGGATTCTGATCTACGGATTCAAAATGAGAAGTCCATTTGTAATGTTTGGCTAATAATTCTGTCAGCGTTGTTTTTCCAGCTCCAATATTACCTGCAATGGCTATATGCATAATGTGTTTTTTAAGTACGCTAAATTAATTTTTTATTTCGTTTTATTCAACTTATAGAGAAGTTTCAAACAATAAAATATTATTGGATTAAACTTTTTGATTAAGTTGTAGTCTAAAATCTGTATAAAACTTAAAACCTTATCTATTTATTATGAAAAATTCAAACTATAATATTCTAGTAATATTTCTACTTTTCACAACAGTTTGTTTCTCCCAAGGATTTCAGGGTAAAGTGGTATATCAAACGAAGACAACTGTAGATATGAAACTGGATAGTACTAGGTTTAATCCAGAGCAGCAAAAAAGAATTGCGGATCGAATGAAAAGCATGAATGAAAAAGTTTATGTATTAAGTTTTAATGCATCTGAGTCTATTTATAAAGAAGAGGAGAAATTGGAGCAGCCGGGTCAAGGAGGTCGATTTAGATTTGGAGGGTTTACGAATGGTAAAAAATTCAAAGACACGAAATCAAAAACGTATACTACTGAGCAAGAGTTTTCAGGAAAAATGTTTCTGATTAAAGATAGTTTGCCAACGCTGAATTGGGAATTTAAAGACGAATCAAAAATGGTTGGACAACATTTGTGCTTTAAGGCAGTCGCAAAAAGGATGATACCAAATGTAGATCAGTTTAGATTTGGTAGAAGAAATCAAGGGGAAAATAAACCAAAGGATTCTTTAAAGCAAATATTGGTAGTTGCTTGGTATACGCCAGATATACCTGTAAGTCAAGGTCCAGGAGATTATTGGGGTTTACCTGGACTAATTTTAGAAATAAATGCAGATAAAACTCAGATTGTAAGCACTAAGATTGTGATTAACCCAAAAGATAAGGCTGAAATAAAGGAGCCTAAAAAGGGTAAAGTAGTTACTCAGGCAGAGTACGATGATATATTGGCCAAGAAAATGAAGGAAATGCAAGAGATGTTTAGAAGCCGAGGTGTTAGAGACGGTCGCGGTGGCTGAGGCTCCATTCAGTAATATATAATTAATTTAATTTAGAGGATAATAGGTTTATGATATGAAAGAGTTTTTTTTTATTGCATTAATGTCAGTTGCAATGTTGAGTTTCGGACAATCAGTAAAAGTAGAAGGGTTTGTAAAAGATAGTATTGGAAACCCTTTGGAACTGGCAAATGTAATTGCGTTTGTAAAAGGAACTAGCAAAGTACAGTCTTACTCTATTACCAATGATAGAGGGGAGTACAAGTTAGTCCTTCCGACCAATGCTACTTATTCGTTTAGAATAAGTTATATTGGATTTCAAATCCACCTTGCTGAACTTAATATTCCAGATTATTCTGAAGATATAGTTAATAACGATTTTTCTTTAAAGGAAGAAGATAATACTTTGAACGAAGTTGAGCTTACTTTTGAAATGCCAGTAACAATAAAAGGAGATACTATTATTTATGATTCCGATTCGTTTACAAATGGGACTGAAAAGAAATTGGAAGATATATTAAAGAAGTTGCCAGGAATAGAGATCACTGAAGACGGTCAGATTGAAGTAGAAGGTAAGGTCGTTCAGAAAGTTATGGTAGAAGGAAAAGATTTTTTTGATGGCGATTCCAAAATTGCTTCAAAAAACATTCCTTCAAGTGCCGTAGCTAAAATCGAAGTATTGCGAAATTATAATGAGGTCACTCCTATGCGCGGTATGGGTGATGATTCTGATAATGTTGCGATTAATATTCGTTTAAAAAAGGGAAAGGAAAACTTTTGGTTTGGTGAAATAACAGCAGGAGTCGGAACAGATGGGAGGTATTTGGTACATCCAAAATTGTTTTACTATAGTCCCAAAACAAGTGTGAATGTGATTACTGACTTTAATAATGTGGGAGAAATCCCCTTTACACAGCAAGATTACCGTAGGTTTTCAGGGGGCTTTAGGAGCCCAACTGGTAGAGGTGGAACAAATTTTAGTGTTGGTAGTGGAGGTTTAGGGTTTTCATCTCTTCAAAATAGTATGGCGAAAGAAGTGTTGTCAAAATTTGGAGCGGTGAACATTAGTCATTCCTCTAAAAAGAAATTAACCCTAAGTGGATTTGCCATCGCGAATGAATCGGAGGTAGAAATGTTCAGTCAAACAGTAACTAGAAATATTGTGACCGATAATTTGGAACTAAGAGAAAACACGAACGATCAAAAATCTCAATTAGGAATGATTAAATTGAGTGCAAATTATGTTCCAAATACCGAATCGCATTTTGATTACGATATCCTAATGAAGATGTCAAAGCAAGAAGAAATAGGTTTGATCAAATCTGTAGTAAACGGTGAAGATGAAATAATCATAGATAATCAAGAACAAAATCCAATATCAATAAATCAGAATTTGAGCTATTATAAGGTCTTGAAGAATAATGATGTAGTTTCTTTAGAAATGCAACACTTATATCAAGTAGAGAATCCATTAATCAACTTTTTAAGAGGTTCTCAGCCTTTTCAAATTATTCCAACTGAGCCAGAAGCTATTTATAATATGTCTCAACAACAAGAGGTTCGAACCAGTAAATTTGATGGCAAGGTTGATTACTATTTAATAGTAAACAATAAAAGTAATTTAAACTTTAGATTGGGGAGTACTATTAGTCATCAGAATTTTGATTCTAATATTTTTCAAATATTAAACGATGGATCTCAATTAGATTTTGGAGAAGAAGAATTGGTAAATGATATAACGTATCAATTTAATGACATCTTTTTTGGATTATATTATAAAACAGTTGCTGGTAAATTTACATTTACTCCAGGTGTCACAGCTCATAGTTATCAAACGGAAGATACGCAATTAGGGAGTGCTAATTCTAACAATGATTTTGAGGTTTTACCTGATATGCTAATTCAGTGGAAATTAAAAAGTTCACAGAACTTAAGGTTTAATTATGCTATGACTCGAGAATACACAGATATTAATAGGTTGTCTGAGGGTTATCTGTTGAATAATTTCAATTCTATGTTTGGAGGGAATAGAGAATTGGAAAGTGCTTTGTACAATCGATTTAATTTAAACTTTTTCAGTTTTAGCATGTTCAATTTCACCAATATGAATGCATCAGTTACCTATTCTAAAAAGACAAACGACATTAAAAACATTTCAGACTTCATTGGTTTTAATCAAACTATAAGAACACCTTATAATTCAAATTTGGCTGATGAAACATTAAGTGGAAATGCCAGGTACGGAAGACGTTTTGGAAAATTCAAGGTGAATGCAAATATGAGGTTGAATTATTCGAAGTTTAATGGAATCGTCAATGATAATCCAAATGTGTCAGAAACATTCACACAGAATTTTACCGGTAGTTTTGGTACCAACTTAAAGAACGCTCCAAATTTAGAAGTGGGATACTCTAAAACTTTTAACCAATTCGAATCATCTTCAAGAAGCAGTGATTTCACAACAGATCGACCTTTCGCAAAACTAGAAACATTGTTTTTAAAAGACTTTAGTCTCGTAGTAGATTATAGTTACTATAATTATAGTGATGGCACCAATACAATTGAAAACACCTATTCATTTTTAGATGCCAATCTTTTTTATCAGAAGAAAGATAGCAAGTGGGAGTTTATCTTGTCTGGTAAGAATTTGACAGATAATCAGTCTATTAATAGAGATAGTTTTACTGAAACGGTATCACGTGCTACAAGTTATTATGTAATGTCGTTGCGAGTATTATTTTCAATAAAATATAATTTGTAATATTTTCAGTAATTATTGTATAAAGTTGAGATGTTTTTCGATTTCGTCTATATGTCAATTAAACTACTTAAAACTAGTTTAATTTCTATATATAAAAAAGCAGCAGAAGAATTTTTTGGATCTTTTGCTGCTTTATACGTTTTAGTATTATATCGAAAATGCTGTTTTTACTTTGTCAACAAAATCGAGTTTTTCCCAAGTAAAAGTTTCAACTTCTAATTCAACTTTTCTTCCTTCCGTGGAAACAAATTCTAATTTTTTAATTTCCGGAGTTCTACCCATATGTCCATATGCTGCTGTTTCTAAATAAATAGGGTTTCTCAGTTTTAAACGTTTTTCGATCGCTGCTGGTCGCATATCAAATAATTGCTCTACAATTTTAGAAATTTCACCATCGGATAGATTTACTTTGGCAGTCCGGTATGTATCCACGTTAATAGAAGTTGGTTGTGCCACTCCAATAGCATAGGATACCTGTACCAAAATTTCATCAGAAATTCCAGCAGCAACTAAGTTTTTAGCAATATGACGTGCTGCATACGCAGCACTTCTATCGACTTTACTTGGATCTTTACCAGAAAAGGCTCCACCACCATGGGCTCCTTTTCCACCATAGGTGTCTACGATGATTTTACGACCTGTTAGTCCAGTATCTCCATGTGGTCCTCCAATTACAAATTTACCAGTAGGATTTATATGGTAGGTGATATCGTCATTAAATAACGACTGCTTGTTTGCGGGTAGCTGTGCTTTAACTCTTGGAATTAAAACAGAAATCAAATCTGATTTGATTTTTGCTAACATAGTTTCGTCTTCATCAAAATCATCATGTTGTGTAGAGATTACAATCGTGTCAATCCGCTGCGGTACATTGTTATCTGAATATTCAACGGTAACTTGACTTTTTGCATCAGGTCTTAAATAGGTAATGTCCGAATTTTCTCTTCGAATTACAGCCAGTTCTTTTAATAAACGGTGACTTAAATCCAATGCCAAAGGCATATAATTTTCTGTCTCTTTGGTGGCATACCCAAACATCATTCCTTGATCTCCTGCACCTTGATCTTCGTAATCTCCGCGATCTACTCCTTGATTGATATCTTGTGATTGTTCATGAATAGCGTTTAAAACCCCACACGAGTTTCCATCAAACATATATTCACTTCTAGTATACCCAATCCTATTGATTATATCTCTTGCAATCTGTTGGACATCTAAATAAGCGGTTGATTTCACCTCTCCAGCTAATATAACTTGCCCTGTGGTGACTAAAGTTTCACAGGCCACTTTAGAATTTTTATCAAATGCTAAAAATTGATCTATTAAAGCATCACTAATTTGATCTGCAATTTTATCAGGATGCCCTTCTGAAACAGATTCTGACGTAAATAAATATGACATATTATTATAATTTTATTGTTACTAATAAAATCAGAATTAAAAATAGAAAAAGACTAGAGTGGAATCTACTGCTTTAGCATTTTTTTATTCATACTGCTTTTACACAGTATAAGAGGTTGCAATCAGTTCAAATTTTCCTCTAATGACTTCGAGCACAAATTTACAAAAATACTCCCGATTTAAGTTTGTTTTTTGTGTAAAATTTAAAGTATGAGGTTTAGCATAAAATAAGACAACGTTTAAAAATGAATCGACCTATGAAGTTTTAGCACTTTATTTTAATTTTAGCTCTGATAGGGTGCAGCTCTGGAAGTGATGGTAAAATTCTAGACGTGCCCGAAATGAAGGAAAAAGGCATGAAGGAGAAGGAGGAGTTAGAAGTAGAAGAAGAAGGAGGGCTTTTAGGAACATTCGTTTCGGATGCGCATATAACTATAGGAACAGCAATTATAAATATAGAATTTTTTTTTATATTTCACTAATTCTAAAACGGATATAGGACCTAAATTATTAAGCTATTTATCTACAATAAAGTATTCTGCAGATTACGTATATCTATTTGATATCAAAGGTGTAAACAGCAATTATACATGTGCCATTCCAGAAAATAAAGATCTATAAAATTATGAATGTTTGGCGCGTAGATTTTTCAGTAAGTTTTCGACATTGTAAATTAAAATATGAATTCCATTTTGAATTCTAAAAAAATAAAAGTAAATTTGACCTTCTTATTTAATGAAATATGAATTATTCTTTAATCAAAACAGAAACTATGATGTGTAATCTCCATTAAGAGGTTGCCTTTTTTGTTTGATGCGTAAATAAAACTGTAAAAAGCCTCTGATTAATATTCAGGGGTTTTTTTATTGGAATAATAGAATGATAAAAAAACGAAGGGTTCATTATTTATAAAATCACTTAATGAATTGTAAGTGTTGTTTTTAAAACGTGAAAGTCTTAAGTTAGAAGCTTGAAATAAATATTTAATAACTATTAAAATAGATACTATGAGTACACAGAAATTTTCAACACAAGCATTGCATGCTGGTCATGATACAACGGCAACAGGGGGAACAAGAGCAGTGCCTATTTACCAAACATCATCTTATGTGTTTAATAATACAGATCATGCAGCAAATCTTTTTTCACTTGCGGAGCCTGGTTTTATTTACACGAGATTGAATAATCCTACCAATGACATACTAGAACAGCGTTTAGCCGCTTTAGAAGGAGGAGTAGCCGCAGTCGTGCTAGCCTCTGGAACTGCTGCAATTTTCACGGCATTGTTGACGCTTCTAAAAACTGGAGATCACATTGTGGCTTCAAGTTCATTATATGGAGGAACTTTCAACCTATTGAGTAATACACTTCCTAGACTTGGAATCACAACCACTTTTGTTGATGGCTCGGATACTGAAGCATTTGGTGCTGCGGTTAAAGATACTACAAAAGTAATTTTTGTTGAGAGTCTTGGAAATCCGAAATTAGATGTACTAGATATTAAAGCAATTTCTGAACAAGCGAAAGCGGCTAAAATTCCATTTATGGTCGATAATACTGTGGCAACTTCATATTTGTTAAATCCTATAGAGCACGGTGCTAATATTGTTATTCATTCTTTGACCAAATATATTGGCGGACAGGGGAATTCTATTGGTGGAGCGATTATTGATGCTGGAACATTCGATTGGGCAAATGGAAATTTCCCAGAGTTTACAACTCCAAACCCTAGTTATCACGGATTAAATTATGCTGAAGCTTTAGGAGCGATTGCATTTATTGCAAAAGTAAGAATTGAAGGATTGCGTGACTATGGAGCAGCAATGAGTCCTTTTAATGCTTTCCAAATAATTCAGGGATTAGAAACATTGCCAATTCGTATGAAAAGGCATAGTGAAAATGCTTTAGCATTGGCTACTTGGTTAGAATCTAATAAGGCTGTCGCATGGGTGAATTACCCTGGATTAAAAAGCAGTAAATATAATGACTTGGCTAAGAAGTATTTACCAGAAGGACAAAGTGGTATTGTAACTTTTGGATTGAAAGGTGGGTTTGAAGCAGCAAAATCTTTTACAGATAAAACAAAGTTATTCTCTTTATTGGCGAACATTGGTGATACCAAATCTCTAATTATTCATCCTGCAAGTACCACGCATCAACAATTAGGAGTTCAAGAACTAGCATCTGCAGGGGTAACACAAGATTTGATTCGTTTGTCAGTTGGTTTGGAAGACCTTTCAGACTTAATTGCTGATATAGAACAAGCTTTATAATACTTTTTTAGGCTTCTAAATAAATAAAAAAAGCAGGTTGATATTAAGTTCAGCCTGCTTTTTAGTTTTGATTTTAAATTTGATTAATCAAGATTAAATCTCATGAGTCTTTTGTATATTTTTGGTTTCACATATTCTTTTAAAATTCTGGATAACCAACCTCCCAAGAAGAAGGCCCTGACCATTCCGTTTTCTTATCATTAATTTTGATAGTTCCTTCTGTTGAGATTTCAACTGTAGTAAAAAGCGATTCTTTAGGGGTGCTGTGTATTTTATCTAACGAAAATTTTTATCAATTTCATCGCTATATCTTATATGCTTCTTCCATTCATTGATATGACATTGAATTAATAGTGACGTACCAAATCGTTCACCTGTTCAGCATAGTCTAAATGGGGTATGACCATTAAAGTAAACAATTACTTTTGTTTTAGGATGCGAGCGGTTATGAACCGCTACTATTGTCTTATTTCTTTATCATTTTCCATGCCATAGTCATCACCTTCCCCTCCATGATATGTCCTTAGTCCTTGATGTAAAAAAATAACTATAGGATATTTCGAGTTCTTATTTTAACCAATCAATTTGTTTAGATCCAACATGTTGTTGTATCCCTTTTCGTTCTCAGATCGTTACCATCTAAGGCAATAAAATGAAAATTATTTTGGGCAAAAGAAAACTATGAGTTTCATACCACGGCATGCTATGGCTTCTTGTCGAGAAAAACCAATATCTATTTCGTGCTAGCCAAGGATAGGATATTTATCACTGGGAAAAGAATTCCAAATATCAAAAGGATGTTTGTATTCGTGCGCAGGTGTTGCAAAATCACCGAGTTCTATTATAAAGTCTGGTGTAGCATTTTTCATCCTACCAATGAAGGTATTCATTCTGTATTCAGAGTGGTGCATGTGAGATAGGTATGCATCTGAACACATTCCTATTTTTATAGTGTCCTGTTTTTTTGGCAAGAATAATTGAATAGTAATATGATTATTAAAATAGGAAGAATTCTATAACTCAAAGATAGAGTCCCTGCTTAAAGGTTAAATAGATTGTATGATTTAAAAATAAGTTTTTTCAAATAGTTTTAGTCGAAAAGCAGGTCTATTTGTTTAGGTTTTAAAATAAAGAAAATCACTATAAATATTGCTCAATAATTTATTTATGCTTTATTTTGTACCTAAGTTCAAATACTTATTGAAAATGTTATAAAGAAAGGCCGAGGGATTAGACCCGTTGAATCCTTAGCAACCCTTTAATTTTAAAGTAGGTGCTAAATTCTACCAATTTTTTGGATAGATAACAGTATGAATTTTGCTCAATTCTTCTCTTTTTATAATAACTTCTTTTCGTATTTAATATTAAATTTTAATTACGTTGAAAAACACATTACATCATATTCAAATTTCAGAGTTTAAAACTGAAACAGGATTTACGTCGGATTTTGATTTGACTTATCAGTTGATCGGGCTGCCATTGCATGTAGCACCTATTGTAATGATTAGTCATGCCTTAACGGGTAATTCTGAAGTAGCGGGAGACCAAGGTTGGTGGAGTGGAATTGTAGGGAAAGGTAAACTGATTGACACCCATAAATATAGCGTTATTTCATTTGATATTCCAGGAAACGGTTACGATAAGAAACCTGTAAATCTTATAAATAATTACAGAGATTTTAAACCAAGGGATATTGCTAAAATATTCGGTTTAGGATTAGAGGCTATTGGAATTGCAAAACTTCATTCAGTAATTGGCCCATCATTGGGTGGCGGAATTGCATGGGAAATGTCGGTGCTTTTTCCAGATTTGATGACGCATTTAGTGGTTTTAGGTTCAGATTGGAAAACTTCTGATTGGATTATTGCACATAATCTTACGCAAGAACAAATATTAAATAATTCATCTAGACCTTTGCATGACGCTAGGTTAATGGCGATGTTGTTTTATAGAACAGCGCTTTCTTTTAAAGAAAGATTCAACAGAAGTATAAACGAGGAGTTGGGTATTTTTAATGCCGAAAGTTGGTTGTTGCATCATGGAAATCGAATAGAAGAACGATTTGATTTAGAAGCCTACCAATTAATGAATTATTTGCTAACTCACATAGACATTACTCGAGGAAGAGGTGATTTTAAGGAAGTGGCAAAATCGATTAAAGCAAAAATCACACAAGTGGTGATTGATACGGATATCTTTTTTGTTCCACAAGAAAATATTGATACTGCCAAAATGCTGGATGAAATAGGTGTCGGCAACGAACTCAAAGAAATTAAATCCATTTATGGACATGATGGTTTTTTAATTGAGTTTGACCAATTAAACGAATTATTAAAAGACGTTTTTAACACATAATTGATGTTATAAGGAGTCATAAAATTGATGTAGGCATCAATAAATAAATACTAATATGAGTGATTACAATTTTGAAACCGAGGCTATTAGAACTCAAACTGAGCGATCTCAGTTTGCTGAGCATTCTACACCATTATATTTAACATCTAGTTTTATATTTGATGATGCTGAAGATATGCGTGCTTCGTTTGCTGAAGAAAAAGAGAAGAATTTATACAGCAGATTCAGTAACCCGAATACAACGGAATTCGTTTCTAAAGTTGTAAAAATGGAAGGTGCAGAGGCAGGTTATGCTTTCGCAACAGGAATGTCAGCAATCTTTTCAACCTTAGGTGCGCTGTTAGATAGTGGTGATCATATTGTTTCTTCGCGATCGATATTTGGATCAACACACGCCTTGTTTACCAAATATTTTCCGAAATGGAATATTACGACATCTTATTTTGATGTACTGAAAATAGAAGATATAGAAAGTTTGATTCGGCCAAGTACGAAAATGTTATTCGCAGAGTCTCCGACCAATCCGGGTGTTGATATTTTAGATTTGGAGAAAATGGGAGCGATTGCTAAAAAACATAATTTACTTTTAGTCATCGACAATTGCTTTGCCACGCCCTATTTGCAGCAACCTATTAAGTTTGGAGCAGATCTTGTAATTCATTCCGCTACAAAATTAATGGATGGTCAGGGCCGCGTATTAGGTGGAGTTACTGTTGGAACGAATGATTTGATGAGAGAAATCTATTTATTCTCAAGAAATACGGGGCCAGCGATGTCTCCGTTTAATGCATGGGTACTTTCAAAGAGTTTAGAAACGTTGTCTATTCGTGTAGACAGACATTGTGAGAATGCGCTAAAAGCAGCAAAGTATTTGGAGTCGAAATCCAATATAAATTGGGTTAAGTATCCGTTTTTGAAATCACATCCTCAATATGAAATTGCTAAAAAGCAAATGAAGTTGGGGGGTAATATCATTGCTTTTGAAGTTGTGGGAGGAATTGACGCTGGAAGAAATTTCTTAAATAATATTAAGATGTGTACTTTATCGGCAAATTTAGGAGATACACGGACTATTGTAACACATCCAGCCTCTACAACGCATAGTAAATTGAGTATAGAAGATCGTTTAATGGTGGGGATTACGGATGGATTGGTTCGAATTTCTATCGGTTTAGAAAATATAGATGATATTATAGCTGATTTAGAACAAGCGTTAATTGTAATGTAAAAGACTGCTTTAGTATAAATTTTAGTACTTTCACCAACTAAAACTATCAATTAAGTAGACTAATGCTTTCGAAGAAGACAAAATATGGGTTAAAAGCTCTCACCTATTTGGCAAAACAAGAAGACTCAAAGAAACCAGTGCAAATTGTAGAAATTTCTAAGAGTGAAAATATTTCTCAGAAATTCTTAGAGAGCATTCTTTTATCCTTAAGAAAAAGAGGTATGCTCGGCTCAAAAAAGGGTAAAGGTGGTGGTTACTATTTGATCAAAGAACCTTCGGAGATATTAATGACAGATGTTATTCGTGTTTTGGAAGGACCCATTGCTATGTTGCCATGTGTGAGCCTTAATTTTTATGAAAAGTGCGATGATTGTCCAGATGAAAAGGCATGTAGTGTTCATAAATTAATGATTCAAGTACGAGATAGTACGCTTCAAATTTTCAGAAATACTTCTTTAGAGGATCTTATTTTATAAAGAAGTTCAGAATTTTTCGACTTTTTTCTTAAAAAAACTTTGTGAATACAATAAATATAGTATACATTTGTTTTTTAATCTAGTAATCCGATAGGTTAATAGATTTTAATTAAACTTTGAGAAGATGCGTGTAGTTTTAGAAAGAGAAGAAATTCAAAAAGCAAATGAGTATTTGAGTGATAAAACACCACATGAGATAATTGAGTGGGCGTTATTAGTCGCTAAAAATCCGTTAGTTACGACCAACTTTAGACCTTATGAAGTGGCGATTCTTAATGCTGTTTCAAAAGTGGATAAGGACATGAAAGTAATTTGGTGCGATACGGGATACAATACTCCCAATACCTATAGACATGCAGATGAGTTGATTGATCAACTGCAGTTAAACGTTTATTTGTATGTTCCTGCTCAAACAACAAGTCATAGAGATGCAACGATGGGGATTCCATCAATCGATGATCCAAAGCATAAATTATTTACAGAACAAGTAAAATTAGAACCATTTAGAAGAGCGATGGCAGCGCATACGCCTGATGTTTGGTTTACGAACTTGAGAAAAGGACAGACTACTTTTAGAAACTCTATAGACATCGTTTCTGTAAGTGCAGATGGCGTTTTAAAAGTGAGCCCTTTTTACAACTGGTCTGATGAGCAATTGGATGTTTACTTGAAGGAAAATAATTTGCCAAACGAGTTTAAATATTATGATCCTACTAAAGTATTGGAGAGTAGAGAATGTGGATTACACGCCTAAATAAAAAATTATGTTAAGTTTTAGAACTGAAATTGAGAATTCAATTGTCGAAAAAGACATCATCGATTTAGAAAAGAAAATAAGACTTTTTAAGGATGATAAAATAGATGAAGAGCGCTTTAGAAGTTTAAGATTGGCTCGTGGAGTTTACGGGCAACGTCAAGCAGGTGTTCAAATGATTAGAATTAAATTGCCATTTGGGAAAGTTTCATCTGATCAATTACATAGAATATGTGATGTGTCTGATGAGTATTCTCGAGGCAGATTACATATTACAACAAGACAAGATATTCAAATTCACCATGTCAGTTTGGATAGAACGCCTGACTTATGGGCTGAGTTAGAAAAAAGTGATATTACGCTTCGTGAAGCTTGCGGTAATACCGTTAGAAATATTACTGCTTCAGAAACGGCTGGAATTGATGTAGACGAACCGTTTGATGTATCTCCTTATGCAGATGCCATGTTCCGTTTCTTCTTAAGAAATCCAATATGTCAAGAAATGGGACGTAAGTTCAAGATTTCTTTTTCTGGAACGGATGCTGATACGGGCTTGAGTTATATGCATGATCTTGGGTTTATAGCTAAAATAAAAGATGGAAAACGTGGATTTAAAGTATTACTTGGAGGAGGTTTAGGATCTCAGCCGCGTCATGGTGATGTGATTTATGACTTTATTGAAACAGATAAAATTATTCCTTTAACAGAAGGTACATTGCGAGTTTTTGACCGGTATGGTGAAAGAACTCGTAGAGCAAAAGCACGTATGAAGTTCTTGTTAAAAGATATAGGTGTAGAGGCTTTTATTAAATTATTAAAAGAAGAACAGTTAGCATTAGTGCAGCAATCAGTAGCAATTGATACTTCAAAGTTTGAGAAGGAAATTCAATTGACGACCTTAGAAACTCCAAATGTAGCCATTGAAGATCAAGCCACTTTTCAAGCGTGGAAAGCAGGAAATGTATTTGCTCAGAAACAAGAAGGATTATTTGCTATAGGAATCAAAGTTTTATTAGGAGATTTTTATACAGATAAAGCAAGATTATTAGCAGATTTAGTTAAAAACTATGCGGGTGATGAAATTCGCTTAAGTTTACGGCAAAATATTTTGGTCAAACATGTAAAAGAGGAATTACTTCCATTTTTTTATGTTGAATTACAAAAATTAGGCTTTGTTGATTTAGGCTATAATTCTGCGCAAGATATTACAGCCTGCCCAGGAACGGATACCTGTAACTTAGGTATTTCAAGCAGTACAGGTATTGCCGATGAGTTAGAGCGTGTTTTAAAAATAGAATACCCACAATACATTAATAATAAAGATATTACTATTAAGATTAGTGGTTGTATGAATGCTTGTGGACAGCACAATATGGCAGAAATTGGTTTCCAAGGAATGTCAATCCGTACAAAAAATAAGCAAGTAGCACCAGCCTTACAAGTATTATTGGGTGGAGGAAATATTGGAAACGGTCAAGGTAGATATTCAGATAAAGTAATTAAAATACCTAGTAAAAGAGGGGATGATGCTTTGCGATATTTATTGAATGATTATGCTCAAAATGCCTTAGATTCTGAAAAATTCTTGCAGTACTATGATCGTAAAGGAGAGATTTATTTTTACGAATTATTAAAGCCTTTAGCGAATACAGATAATTTAGAAGCTTCAGACTTTATTGACTGGGGAACAGAAGAAAAGTATGTAAAAGCTATTGGAGTAGGAGAGTGTGCTGGAGTTGTGATTGATTTAATTCAAACTTTGATTTATGAAAGTGAAGAGAAAATTGAAAATGCGCAATTTGCGATAGATCAAAAGCAATGGTCAGATAGTATTTATCACGCATATGCCTCTATTGTAAATGCGGCAAAAGCCTTATTGATATCAGAAGGAAAAAAGACAAATACGCATGGCGGAATCATCAAAGATTTTGATACACATTTTGTAGAATTAGACATAATTGAGTTACCAACTAGTTTTAGTACTTTTGTAAACCAAATAAATCAAAATACGCCAAGTAAGGAATTTGCTTTAAATTATTTGGAAGGTGCCAAGTCTTTTGTAAAAAGGATTGAAAATTACAGAGAAGAACAATTGAATACCGTTGTATAATGAAAAATGAATTATATCCCATTTTTTTAAAAGTATCCGAGCTCAATATAATGATTATTGGAGGGGGAACTGTGGGGTATGAAAAACTTTCTTTTTTATTAAAATCTAGTCCAAATGCGAATGTGGTAGTAGCGTCGAAAGAATTTTCGAAAGACATTATTGCACTAGCAAATACATATAAAACCCCATTAATGTGGAGACCTTATAGCAAGAATCTGCTACATAAACAGCATATGGTAATAGCTGCTACAGACAATATTGATGTGAATCGTCAGATTTATCAAGATGCGAAGTCAAAACAATTGTTGGTAAATGTGGCTGATACTCCAGATCTATGTGATTTTTATTTGGGCGGAATTGTAACAAAGGGAAATGTAAAGGTTGCAATTTCAACCAATGGTAAGTCGCCAACTATGGCAAACAGATTACGTCAATTTTTTGAAGAAATAATTCCTGAAAATATTGATGATTTGGTCGAAAATTTGAGCGTGTATAGAAGTGGCTTAAAAGGAAATTTTAGCCAAAAAGTTTCAATATTAAATAAATTAACAAAGAGTTTTATAATAAAAGAGTAATGATTAAAACTGATATATTAATTATTGGCGCAGGCCCAGTAGGAATGTTTACAGTATTTGAAGCAGGTTTGTTAAAGTTGCATTGTCATTTAATAGATGCGTTACCTCAAACAGGTGGACAATGTTCAGAAATTTATCCGAAAAAACCTATTTATGATATTCCGGGTTTTCCAGAAGTGATGGCGGGTGGATTAATTGATAATTTAGCAGAGCAAATTAAACCTTTTGAACCTGGTTATACCCTAGGTGAAAGAGCCGAAACTATTGAGAAAATAGAAGATGGTAGTTTTGTAGTAACTACAAATAAAGGAACGACACACAATGCTCCTGTCGTTTTTATTGCAGGTGGATTAGGTTCGTTTGAGCCTCGCAAACCACCTATTCCTTCTATAACAGATTATGAAGACAAAGGAGTAGAATATATTATCCGTGATCCAGAATTTTATAGAGATAAAAAGATTGTTATTTCTGGCGGTGGCGATTCTGCGCTAGACTGGTCTATCTTTTTGTCTGATGTTGCGAGTGAAGTTACCTTAGTGCATCGTCGTAGAGAATTTAGAGGAGCGTTAGATTCTGTTGAAAAAGTGGAAGAACTTTATAAGGCGGGCAAAATCAACCTTTTGACGAATGCCGAAGTGAAAGAAATCAATGGAACGGGTAAAGTAGTTTCGTTGTTGATCAAGCATAAAGAAAAAGGAGATATTATTCAAGAAACGGATCATTTCATTCCTTTGTTTGGATTGTCACCAAAATTAGGGCCAATTGCTAATTGGGGTCTTGAAATTCAAAAGAACGCCATTGTGGTGAACAATGCTTTAGATTATCAAACAAACGTTCCTGGAATTTTTGCGATTGGTGATGTAAATAGCTATCCTGGAAAATTAAAGTTGATCTTATGTGGATTCCACGAAGCAACAATTGCGGTGCAATTCGCATATAATATTATCAATCCTGGTAAAAGATATGTGATGAAATATACTACAGTTAATGGAGTAACAGGGTTTGATGGTGAAACTAAGAAAGCTGAAGCAGCAGTTGTGAAAAGTATAGGTTAATTTTATCGTCATTGCTGCCCATTGAACGAAATCTCAACGAATGCAGGATTTTCATAAAATAAGGATAAGATTAAATGTCAGATATAAATATAAAAATAAAAGATAGGGACGGAGTAGTTCATGATATTGAAGCGCCAACCGATATGGCGATGAATTTAATGGAAGTTGTTCGAGCCTATGAATTGGCTCCAGAAGGAACTATTGGAATTTGTGGAGGAATGGCCATGTGTGCCTCTTGTCAATGTTACGTGCATTCAGACCATGAATTACCAGAGATGAGTACCGATGAGGACTTGATGCTGGCAGAAGCATTTTATGTTGAGGACAACAGTCGATTGGGATGTCAAATACATATAACACTAGATCTGGACGGGTTAGAAATTGAACTCGCTCCTGAATCAGAAGTATAGAAAAGACAAACTCCCAAAATTAAATTGGGAGTTTTTTTTGAGTTATATTTTCATACATAAAAAGGGCGAAATTAGCACAGATTTGATATGGTTACATACATCCTGTTTTTTGATTTTTGAAAATAGTATTTGGTGAAGATTATGAATATCTTTACAAGCGAAATATTATGCTTTAAAAGGCTAAATTACTTGATATTAAATAATTACTTCTACGTATAATGAGTACACTAAAAAACATATTAAAAGACCGCATCTTAATTTTAGACGGAGCTATGGGAACTATGATTCAACGTCATAATTTTACGGAAGACGATTATAGAGGTGAGCAATTTAAAGAGTATCACACTTCGGTAAAAGGGAACAACGATATGCTATCTCTTACGCAGCCAGAAGCGATTAAAGAGATTCATAGGCAATATTTTAATGCCGGTGCAGACATTGTAGAGACCAATACGTTTTCAAGTACGACCATCGCAATGGCTGATTATGACATGGAGGAATATGTATATGAGTTAAATTATCAATCGGCGAAAATTGCAAGAGAAGTCGCTGATGAATTTAAAGAAACGGAGCCAGACAAGCCTAGATTTGTAGCGGGGTCCATTGGGCCAACAAACAGAACAGCAAGTATGTCTCCAGATGTGAATGATCCTGGTTATAGAGCAGTGACTTTCGATGATTTGCGGTTGGCTTATAAGCAGCAAGTGGGTGCTTTGATTGACGGGGGTGTAGATGTCTTATTGGTAGAAACTATTTTTGATACCTTAAATGCAAAAGCAGCATTATTTGCTATTGAAGAAGTCAATGAAGAGCGAAATTTACAGGTGCCAATAATGGTAAGTGGCACAATTACAGATGCGTCTGGAAGAACCTTATCGGGTCAAACAGCAGAGGCTTTTTTAATTTCTATATCGCATATTGATTTATTGTCCGTTGGTTTTAATTGTGCATTGGGAGCAGATCAACTAACACCATACTTACAAGTAGTTTCTGATAAGTCTAAATTTGCAATTTCTGCACATCCAAATGCTGGCTTACCAAATGCTTTTGGAGAATATGATGAAACTCCAAAAGAAATGGCTGGCAAAATAAAAGAGTATTTAGAGAAAGGGTTGATTAATATAGTTGGAGGTTGTTGCGGCACAACACCAGAGCATATTAAAGCGATTGCCGATATGGCAGAGGACTATTCGACTAGAAGCACAGTAGGTTAGTTGACGGAAAGATTATAGCATGAATTATAGTGAGTTAGATGATGGATTAACAAATCAGGTAAGAAGAAGTGCTGTTTCAGTTCCGTCTAATATCGCAGAAGGATGTTGCAGGTAAACAGCGAAAGAGACTATACGTTTTTTATATATTTCGAGCGGGTTTATTGCATGAACTAGAAACACAAGCTTTACTTGCTTTAGATTTAAAAGTATATGACGAATAAAGATTTAGACATTTTGTTAGAAAAAAGCACAACATATAAAAAGTTGTTGAACAGATTCATTAATTATTTTAAAAACAAATAATATGAATTCTAGTAACGAATTATCAACAACGAACAACCAACAAAGAAAGCCAATGATGCTTTCAGGTTTAGAGCCATTAATCATTGATGAAAACAGTAATTTCATTAATGTAGGTGAGCGTACAAATGTTGCGGGATCTCGTAAGTTTTTGCGTTTGATTAAGGAAGAAAATTTCGAAGAAGCCCTTGATATTGCTAGAGACCAAGTTGAAGGAGGTGCCCAAATCATCGATATTAATATGGATGATGGTATGATTGACGGTAAGGAATCTATGGTTCGATTCTTACATCTTATCATGGCCGAGCCAGACATTTCTAGAGTGCCTATCATGATTGATAGTTCTAAATGGGATATTATTGAAGCCGGATTGCAAGTGGTTCAGGGTAAATGTGTAGTGAATTCTATTTCTTTAAAAGAAGGAGAAGAGGTTTTCAGAAAACAAGTAAAATTGTTAAAACGTTATGGAGCGGCTGTAATTGTGATGGCCTTTGATGAGGTTGGTCAAGCAGATGATTTTGATAGTCGTTGTAGAATGGCAAAGAGATCTTATGACATTATGGTAGATGAGTTGGGTTTCCCTTCTGAAGATATTATATTCGATTTAAATATATTTCCTGTAGCAACAGGAATGGACGAACACAGAAGAAATGCCATAGATTTTATTGACGCCACAAAGTGGGTGAAAGAAAATTTACCAAATGCAAGTGTCAGTGGAGGTGTAAGTAATGTTTCATTTTCTTTTAGAGGAAATAATACCGTACGTGAAGCGATGCATTCTGTGTTTTTATACCATGCTATCCAAAATGGGATGAATATGGGAATTGTGAATCCGGCTATGTTAGAGGTTTACGATGAAATTCCAAAAGATTTGTTGGAGCATGTTGAAGATGTTATTCTCGATAGAAGAGATGACGCTACCGAGCGCTTGCTGGATTTTGCAGAGTCTGTTGTAGGGGTTACAAAAACACAAGTTCAAAATTTAGAGTGGAGAGAAAAACCATTACAAGATAGAATTACGCATGCATTGGTAAAAGGACTCGATTCTTTTATTGTGGAAGATGTTGAAGACGCTCGATTATTAGCAGCAAAACCATTAGAAGTCATTGAAATTAGCTTGATGATTGGTATGGGCGTTGTTGGAGATTTGTTTGGTGCTGGAAAAATGTTCTTACCCCAAGTAGTAAAGTCAGCGCGTGTTATGAAAAAAGCAGTAGCGCATTTAATGCCTTTTATAGAAGCAGAGAAAGATGGAAATTCTCGCGCACAAGGAAAAATATTATTGGCAACGGTGAAAGGGGACGTACATGATATAGGTAAGAATATTGTAGGCGTGGTGTTGGCTTGTAACAATTATGAGATTATCGATTTGGGTGTGATGGTATCCGCCGAAAGGATTTTAGATGAGGCGCGAAAACAGCAAGTAGATATTATAGGATTGAGCGGTTTGATAACCCCCTCTTTAGATGAAATGGTTTATGTAGCCAAAGAGATGAAGCGACTGGATTTTAAAATTCCTTTGTTAATTGGTGGAGCTACTACTTCGCGGGCACATACAGCCGTAAAAGTTGCACAGCATTATGACAGCGGAGTAATTCATGTATTGGATGCTTCAAGATCAGTTCCTGTTGTGAGTACTTTAATAAATGATGATAAAAGAGGCGATTTTTTAAAAGAAACATATAGCGAATATGATAAACTGAGAGATGGTTATTTAAGGCGTTCTCGAAAAAAAGTGTATTTACCAATAGAAGGAGCAAGAGCAAACAAGTTCAAAATTGACTGGAAAGCGGAAGAGGTGTTTACACCTAAGAAGTTAGGAATCCATGTAATTGAAGATTTAAATTTAAAGGAATTAGTTCCATATTTAGATTGGACGCCGTTTTTTCAATCTTGGGAATTACACGGAAAATATCCTGCAATCTTAACAGATGAAATAGTTGGATCACAGGCGACAGAATTGTATCAGGAAGCCTCAGAAATGCTACAACGCATTTTAGACGAAAAATGGTTTACTGCAAAAGCGGTCTATGGATTATTTCCTGCAAATACAGCTAAAAATTCTGATGACATTGAAGTGTATACCGATGCGTCTAGAAGTGAAATTTTAGAAACGGTTTTAACACTGCGACAGCAGTCAAAAAAAGCTGCAGGTAAGCCAAATATTGCTTTAGCAGATTTTATTGCACCCAAAGAAACGGGCTTGCAAGACTATATTGGCGCTTTCTGTGTAACCACAGGTTTTGGCGTTGAAGAAATTGCGGAAACATACAGAGAGAATTTAGATGATTACAATAGTATTATGGTAAAAGCCTTAGGAGACCGATTGGCAGAAGCTTTTGCTGAATACTTACATGACAAAGTTCGCAAAGAATCTTGGGGATATGGAAGTGCAGAAAATTTAACTAGTGCAGAATTGATTAAAGAAGCGTATCAAGGCATTCGTCCGGCGCCAGGATATCCTGCGTGCCCAGATCATACAGAGAAAAATACTTTATGGCGTTTGTTGAAAGTTAAAGAAAACATCGGAGTAGCGTTAACCGAAAGTTTAGCCATGTTTCCAACCGCTGCAGTTTCGGGGTATTATTATGCACATCCGAAGAGTCGTTATTTTGGATTGGGTAAAATAACACAAGATCAAGTAGTAGATTTTGCAGCACGTAGAGGAATAAAAGTAAAAGATGCGGAAAGGTGGTTAGGTCCAAATTTGGCAGAGAATTAGTATGAATGTCATTCCTATGAGGATAGGAATCTTATAATTTAAAGTAATATTTTTATTTTTATCAGACATCAACCAATAAGAAAAAGAGTAAATGAAAGTAACAGATCACATAAAGAATTCACAAGGAAAAACCTTATTTTCCTTTGAAATAGTACCTCCAGTAAAAGGGCAAAATATTCAGACATTGTATGATAATATCGAGCCTTTAATGGAATTCAAACCTCCTTTTATAGATGTAACTACATCGCGTGAGGAGTATGTGTATATTAACAAAGGGCCTGGATTGTTGGAGCGAAAGGTTACCCGTATGCGTCCGGGTACCGTTGGGATTTGTGCCTCCATCAAGCATAAATTCGATGTAGATACGATCCCACATGTTTTATGTGGTGGATTTACGAGAGAAGAAACAGAATATGTACTGGTAGATTGTCAATATTTAGGAATTGACAATGTTATGGCGCTAAGAGGCGATGCTATGAAGCACGAGCAAAGTTTTACTCCAATGGAAGGAGGGAATAATTTTGCACTAGACTTGGTTGATCAAATTTCGGAGTTGAATAAAGGAAACTATCTACATGAAAATATAGACAAAAATTTTTCGTCAGATTTTTGTGTGGGAGTTGCAGGTTATCCAGAGAAACATTTTGAATCTCCAAGTTTTAATTCAGATTTGCAACGATTAAAGGAAAAGGTAGATGCAGGAGCAGACTATGTGGTAACACAAATGTTCTTTGATAATAAAAAATATTTTGATTTTGTGGAAGCGGCAAAAACTATTGGAATTAATGTTCCTATTATTCCTGGAATCAAGCCTGTAGCAGTGCAGCGTCATTTAACAATTTTACCAAAAATATTTAGACTAGATATGCCAGAAGATTTGGTAAAAGCGATGGAAGGGTGCATAGATAATAGGGCTGTACGTGAAGTTGGAATTGAATGGGCAATTCAGCAAAGTAAAGAATTGATGGAGGCAGGAGTTCCTTTGGTGCATTATTACTCTATGGGGAAATCAAGTAATATTGAAGCTATCGCCAAAGAGGTGTTTTAGGGAATGGTTTCTAGTTGCTAGTTTTTGGCAGGTGGTCTGCTTGAATATGATGCTCTTCCATAAAACGATCGAACAATAATTAAGTGCGAAAAAATAACTATTTTGGAAGTAAATTACTTTTTTAAATACTATTATAAAGAAAACTGATAAATTTGATAAAATTGAGGGGATTAATTACCTACTTTTGTAATGTAATAATTATTAGGATAACATAAATAAAATAAGATTATGGCATTAGAAATTACGGACGCTTCTTTTGATGAAGTGGTGTTAAAGTCAGACAAACCAGTATTAGTGGATTTTTGGGCAGCTTGGTGTGGACCTTGCAGGATGGTTGGGCCAATCATGGAAGAGATTTCCTCAGAATATGAAGGGAAGGCTGTTGTTGGTAAAGTAGACGTTGATGCAAATCAAGAGTTTGCAGCTAAATATGGTGTGAGAAATATCCCAACGGTTTTATTGTTTAAGGACGGTGAAGTTATCGATAAGCAAGTTGGAGTTGCTCCAAAAAGCACATACACCCAAAAAATCGATGCCGCTATATAATATAGGCTCCAAAGAATGTTTTAAGAGACTCAACGAAAGTGGGGTCTTTTTTGTTTTTTATCAATTCTGAATAAAGTGAAGAATCTTTAAAGTAGTATCTTTGAATCCATGAGTAAATTAAGTGTCAAACATATTCCTGAACTGCAAAACCTTGAATTACTTGCAAGACAAGTGGTAGAAGGATTCATTACTGGAATGCATAAAAGTCCGTTTCATGGTTTTTCGGTAGAATTTGCAGAACATCGCTTGTACAACAAAGGAGAGAGTACGCGTCATATCGATTGGAAATTATTTGCTAAGACCGAAAAGTTGTATGTAAAACGCTATGAAGAGGAAACGAATTTAAGATGTCACATTATTATAGATAATTCGGCTTCTATGGATTTTCCCAAACAAAACAAGTTCTCGTTAGATCATTTAAATAAAATTGAGTTTTCGGCCATTGCGGCAGCGGCCTTATTGGAGATTTTAAGACGTCAACGCGACGCAGTTGGTTTGAGTATATATAATGAGGAGTTACGTTACTACGCACCTGAAAAAGGTAGCAACGCGCATCGAAGGATGCTTTTAAAACAATTGGAGCAATTGTTAGATATCAAAGAGCACAAACAAACTGCTACCTATAAAGTTTTGCACCAAATAGCAGAGAAGATTCACCGACGCTCTTTGCTTTTTTTATTTACAGATATGTTTCAGTCCGATAAAAAAGAAGCAGAACTTTTTGAGGCTTTACGCCATTTAAAATACAACAAACATGAGGTCGTTCTGTTTCATACCTTCGATGAATTACTAGAATTAAACTTTGATTTTGACAATAAGCCAAAAAAGTTTGTAGATATAGAAACAGGAGAACAGGTGAATTTATATGCAGATTCTGTAAAGGAAAATTATAAAGTTGAAGTGGAAGATTATTTTAATAAGCTAAAAATGAAGTGTATGCAGTACAAGATAGATTATGTTCCTGTGGATATAAATAAAGGCTTCGATCAAGTCTTAATATCCTACGTAAGAAGCCGAAAAAGTTTTTTATAAATTTTAGCAGAAAACCTTTGCAGGTTTAAAAAAGGCAAGTATATTTGCATCCGCTAAGAGCAACGGTTTGGTAGTTCAGCTGGTTAGAATGCCTGCCTGTCACGCAGGAGGTCGCGGGTTCGAGTCCCGTCCAGACCGCTAAAACACTTGTTAATCTATTGATTTTCAAGTGTTTTTTCGTTTATAAAATATTGATATGTACGATTTCTATGCGGTAAATTAATTTTCATCTTCTTTTTTAGTCAATTTAGCACTTTGATTTATTTAAATGTTACAGTTTCTTATTATAGAAAAAACAAGTAAAATAAAAACGTAATTATTAGAGATGGAATATAGAGTTTAAAGACATATATACCTTTGATAAAATTTAAAACAAACAATATAGACATTCCCTTTGCATCTAATTGGTAGGTGGATGCTCTTAACTCAAAAAGAGTTAATAGTCCTTTGTTTTTATATTTATGGGTCTCTGGATGCAAATATACCAAAGACCTAATTATGTTTAAACTAATTAAAACAGAAAAAAAGATTATTACTAAGTTCTTACCTAATTCTTTATCCGCTATTAGAAAATAATTTTGTAAAAGGAGATACCCAAAAACGAAATAGATTAATATTAAAAAAACTAACACGTTGGCAAAAAAGATTCCTACAATAATAGAAAATAAAATAATGGGAAGAAACAAATACTACTTGAAAACATCTATTTCAGTATTCCGTATTAACAAAGCAAAAACACTAAAGACAAATAATGTGACAGCCAAACTCCTAAATTTATCCTTCAACTTGCTGCTTTTCATATTTGTTTTTTAATGGTAGACAATGTTTGAGTTAAAATTACAAAAAAAATTACACTCATATTTATTGTTGGAACTGTATTTATGTGTTGAATGATTGAAAAGGAAAAGTCGTTTCTGTTTTGGTAGGGGGTACGATACAACCTCAACAATTTTTAAATATTCATCTTTTTAGTTTATTTTAAGGGTAAAATAATTAACTGATATTCGGATATGTTTGGTCTTGGGACTGTTATTCTATCGGTTTTAACCTTTATAACAAAACAACATAAATTGATTATTGTATTTCATTCTATTTCAGTTAGTTAAGATAGGTATTAGTGATGATAACATGAATCAATATAAATAATAACTATAATCTATTTAGTATCAATATATTATACATATAACTTCAAATTAATATCTTTATAGAATAAAAAAGGAAAAATCAATTCAATCTCAAGAGCCGAACAAGAATGAACCTACGGCACTAACCAAGAACGAACTGATACGACTAAAAGCAATGTTAGCAGCCGTACAGGAGTTCTCGGAGAAATACAAGAAATAAATCTATCTCAAATGAAAAAGTCAAAGAAGGTGAAGAATCTAAATGAACTCAACAAGAAGAACACGGAATCAATAACAGAGAAAACAGTAATAGAGAAATTAAAATCAATTCCGACAATAGAAAAGGCGAGAATGATGTATCTTATAAAAAGGGAAATGGCAAAACAAAACTTACTGAAGAAAAACAAGTAGTCTCCGTAAAAAAAAGGAAGCAAACCAAGCTAAGAACTATACAAAAAATAAGACAAGAATATTTAAAACAAAAGCTGATATCAGCATAATTATGAAATATAAAAACTATTTACTAAATTGATACAAAATTATTCCACCTTGGTATGAAGACGTGCAATGATTGGTGCTCACCGAGCATACAATAAAAGACTTAATACAAGTAGGAGCTAATGGCGGATTCAAAATTTGACCCAATAATACATGCACCTAACCGTCTCCAGATTTGTGCATTGCTTTCACCACTTGACCAAGTTGAATTTCGAGTGATTCAAGAAGAGTTGGATGTTAGTGATTCAGTATTATCCAAACACATTAAGCAGCTGGAGGATGTAGGTTACATCAAACAGAAGAAAAATAAGGTAAATGGGAGAGCGCGCAGGTGGTTTCATTTAACTGCTAAAGGTAGAAGTGCGTTTGAATTGCATGTAGAAGAATTGAAGCGTATTGTAAGTGTAATGAATGCAAACGGTTAGGCTATGAGTAGTTGCGTGGTTTAGCACTTAACGTTACAAGTAGACAACAAGTTATAAATTTCGCAGGAGTTTCCAAAGTAGTCGAGAACAAGCAATTACTTATAGCCATTGTTGTAGCACGTTTTAATCAGATATTGTTATTATTTCAAATTCCCACCCTTTATCTGTTTTATGGTTTTTATTAAAATTCGGTGGTTTTATTCCAGTATAAATCATTCCAGCTGCTGGAATAGTCAGCCAAAAAGCTGTTGAATCAACTAAAACACCAATTAAAACAGCAAATCCAGCTGCTATAGTTCCACTGTAAATAAGAAATCCAGAAGTTAAAATGGAAGTCAAAAGGGGATTCCGTTTCAATGCATCAATATCAGACAAATCTATACGAACATTATCAACAATAATTGTACTATTATTTTCTATCTTAAAACGACCTTTAACTTTTTGTCCATCAAATGTTTTTAGCTTAATTCTCTTATTCTCCTTAATGATTTTTTCTTTATTGGTATTAATGTTATTGATTTTTATAGCCTGATTCTGTGCTACAAGTAGATTAAAAAAGAATAAACCGATAATAATTAGAAAGATTTTTTTCATAACAAGTATTTTTTTAAGTAGATGCAGGAATAGTTAATTGGTTGCATCAAATGTGCTACAACTCGGTTATATGTTTATATTTTATGCGTTTAACCC
Organism: Urechidicola croceus; assembly: GCA_905181865.1. Taxonomy (GTDB): domain Bacteria; phylum Bacteroidota; class Bacteroidia; order Flavobacteriales; family Flavobacteriaceae; genus Urechidicola; species Urechidicola croceus_A. The sequence goes on along the minus strand of CAJIZG010000003.1, from coordinate 961,089 downwards.
CATCCAATTTAAGGGATAACGTTAGTTTTTACTTGTTTTATCCCTGACAACATTTCATCAATATAAATACATACGTCCGAAAAAGGATACATTGCTGTTAAGCGAGTTTTTATGAAGGACGAAAATTGAAATTGTAGGATGTGGGATTTGTTCATAGCATGTCAAATATAGTAAAATTCCATATAGATGGTAAACAATTTTAAATGATAGTTAATCCTTATCAACTCTATGCATTTCTTTTAGAAGTTTATCAGGAGGTAAGTTTCCAGTTAAATCTGTTAACCTCTTATTCTCTTTAAATATGATAGTGTCGTATCTATAAAACTGATTAATGTCTTTATAGGTCTGTTTGGCTTTGTTCAAACCATTAATAGAACCCTCTACAAAGACTATATTCATTAACCGTTGGCTTTGTGCGGTTGATAGATTTAAGCCTCCCTTATCTCTTGTAATTGCCCCAAAGTATTTTGAGTATTTCATAAGGCAAAATTAAAAGGTATTACTCTTAATTGTTGCCTGTGGTTTGAGCAATGAATAATGATGTACTTAAATTTGATATTTCTTTTTAGAGATTCCCTTGAAATTTGGGTTCTCCTTACTTGGTGTTTGAGAACTAACTAAATAAAAACTATTAAACCACTTAACCCAAGAAGAATTAATAAATTTACAAGATGAAACAGAACCAACCAAATCTGTATGTCGTCAAAAGAATTTGAACTTTTTGGGTTAAAATTTAAGAGAGTACTCTTATAAATTTAATTGATTTTTTTTGGAACTGTTTTTTTCTTGACATTTGTTTCAATTTAAAGGTTAATAAATATATTAAATCTATCTCTTAGATAAATCCCTTTAAAAGTTCACTTTTTGCTGACACTATAAAGCGGTGTTTTTCCGACATGGTCATCATACGCATGGTTACCTGTAGGCTTTTTCCACTGTTCATTTTACCTCAATTTTTTTATTCCCGCAATAATAAAAGGTATTTTTGGAAAAATATTCATAATCTTAATTTCATCTGCAAACTTGCTTTCATTTCCCAAAAAGGCTAAAATCTTTTCTGGTGAGAGGTTTTTGAACATTATAGAGAATATTTCCTTACCTGACATTTTTCCGGAAATCATCACCTCCAATACTGTTCGGTCATACCATTCAAACATTTTATCTCTAAAGGTTCTCTTTGGATTTGGTAATTTACCTTTTAATAGATTGCTAATTATTTTTTCAGAATTTTTTTGAACAAACTGAAAGGTATATCCGCTACTTGCTTTAGTAAACCCACCAGCCGTTCCAATATTGATTATTCGTTCTTCAGAATTCGGATTTCTCCAAAATTTAGTTAATGACATTGGTATTATTCCAAACTCCTTATGTGTTATTTCATATTGTTCTATTTTTAGATAGTCTCTTATGTAACTTTCCAATTCCGCCTTATACTTTTCTTTATTCAGGACTTTTTCGCTAAATAGAGTATATTCTATCAGTGCCTCGTTTGAATTAGTTGGCAAAACATACATAAAGGTAGTCCCGTTTTCTTGATTTAGTCTAAAATCCATCAAAGTGCCTATTTTACTATTAAAAGTTGGCTTTTTAGTCCTAATTACCCAACCTTCGAAATGCTGTAAAAGGGAATTTTTCGTATTAATTATTGGATTAAATAAATTTGTAGAATTAAAAACATATTCTGATGAATATTTATTTTTTTCAGTTTCTACGAACGCATAATTATTGTCTGTTTGTATTTTCTCTATTTTCTCAAATTTGAAAGTTATGTTTTTAAACGTTTTGGCAAATGATAAGATATGGTTGTAGAAATCAATTCCTCTAATCATTTTGTAACTATAGTTTTTCAAGTCGAATCTTTGAGTAAAGTCGGAAGTCAAAAATTCGAGAGTTTTCCATTCGTGAGTTACAATTGAGTCAAAAATTCCTTTTTGACTTTCCCAATAGCACCAAGTTCTGTCATTTGACGATTTTTCAGCCCTATCAATTACTAAGACCTCTTTCTTTTTTAGGATTGGGTCGCTTAAGATGCGGTATAATAGACTTAAACCTGCACATCCTGAGCCTGCAATTATATAATCGAATTTTATTTCTTCTTGTTGTCGCATTTTTTTTCAGTTTGCAGGTAACGTCGCTGTATAAGCTTTGTTGGGCTGGTTTAGCAATAAAGTTGCTGAATAATTAACAGCCAAGAAAGTCCGCGAGGACTTTTTTAAGTAAGCAAAAAGCCAGCAATAAAGTTTATACGTGTTAAGTTAGCAGTTTATAAATTTAACGAATAAATCAGAAAGCACAACAGAAAGGATTAAGATTATTTTATACGTAGAAGTTAATACTTCGTCAACATTGATAATCTTCTCTCTTTTCTAACCACATTTCGAACAGTTGTTTTAGGCTTTTAGACCTCGTTCTTAAGTAGTAGAAAGTAAAGTAGATTGTCCTTTCGTAAAACATTTTATTATGAATAAAAGTACAAATTATTATGGAATTGATATTAGCAAAGATGTGTTCGATGTTACAGACCAAAAAGAGACCCATTATCAATTTACAAAAGAATTTAAGGGCTTTAAAAAGTGTAAGAAGTTGTTAGGTGAAACAGCCATTGTGTAATGACAGCAACAGGTTATTATCATTACAAACTAGCATATTTCTTACTTGGGAATGAAGTGCTAGTTTCCGTAGAAAACCCTTTGTCGTAAAACGATTTATCCAGATGAAACTATCCAAGATAAAAACGGATAAAAGTGACTCAAAGATGATCTGTAAATATGCCGAGAAAGTAGATTTAAGGCTATGGGAGGGAGAAAGTAAACAACAACAAAAAGAGAGAATACCGAGCATCCAAATAGCTATGCCTAGATTGTCCAATACGGAGTACTTGTTTAAAAAAGAGCCAAGAAAAACGCATAACTATTACTTATTACAAAGAGGAGTATGAGCGCAACATCACCAGAGTAGAAAAGCAATCGGGGTCGGTGTATGAAAGCCAAACGACAGAGCACCGTTGAACCTGTCTTTGGAACATTAATTTTCGAAAAATAAATACTCTTGGAATTAAACAAGCGAACAAGGTTATGCATATGTCAGCCATTGCCTATAATCTTAAGAAATACTTGAAATCCATTTCCAAAACCGTAAAAAATGATGCCAAAGCAATACATCATTTGTGTATTATTTTAAAAACCTATTTTAGACTTAAATTAAGCAGATTAGCCAATGTTTAAAATTACGATTATAGAACTGTTATAAAAAAAAGCCCCTTAGAAAGGAACTTTTGTATGATTGTATATCTTTTGTAAAGGCTTGCGCAACGATTACCATTGTGCGTTATTCTTTTCCCCCTTTTTTCTACTTCATTCTCATATAAGATTTAACCATTTAAAAATTCACTTTTTGCTGACACTAAACATAAATTGGTTTTATCTAAAATCACTTTACTTTCACCAGTTTTACAGCATCGGCAATTACATTTGCGTCAGCTATTTGATAATATCCTGGCAAGGGTAATCGAATGTAAGAACTTGTGTCCAAATTGTAGGAGCCATGATAATTCCAACCAGGCGAATTGTTTAAATTGAAATATTTTGATGTATAGCCTTCCGTATGATGAACAATCCAACGGGCATTGGTGGCTTTATGTTTCCAATTCCCCCAGTATATATATATATCATATTTACCTTTTATAAGGGGTTCATAAACAACTGCCTTAAAATTACTAAATCCTTTGGGAATCGTTGCTTCTAAATAATCGTTGTTAAAGCAATCAAAACCATCACTTTTAAACTCAAATCCTACGTTCATGCATTTAGGATCCTTATTATCAATTACTATTTGCTGGGGGCTACTTGTTATTTTCTCCGCAACTTGTTCCAATTCTTCAAGTTCTAGTTTGAATGCACCCTCCTCAATAAACTGAATATTGGTCACATGTTCATTTGTAATAATATCCTTATGGTTGTTAATCTTTTTCCCACCAATATGACAATTAACAAAATATACACTGTCGATTTTATGGTTGGCGTCAAAGCCTTTTAAAACAATATTACCCCCAGGTGTTTGAACATTCTTGAATAATATGTTTTTCATATGTCCCCTCTCATCTCTATATCCGGTAAAACAAGAGTAACGGGTTTTGTCTATAAAAAATTCTATTGTATTTTCGGTTGATTGTTCATCATAAAAATTGATAACCTGAAGGTTATTAATTTCAGCCCAATCCGAGTGGTCGGCATATAACGCGGCTCCCCGGTGTGCCAATACATAAATATCCTGAAAAATCCAGTTTTGTACTTTTGACGTTTCAAAGGAAGCCCCAATCCGAATTCCATTTCCTGCATCCACGTTATACAACACCATATTTTTGAACGTATAATCATTTGCCTGAGGCTCTCCGTTTCCTGCCGCATTTAAGGCATGAGGGCAAATGCAATCGTCCATGGTAAAAATCATACAATCACTGGCAGTGAAACCGGTGCAACCATCCATCATCAATCCTCCATTGTTTCTGTAAAAAGAAAATATATCGATGTGTGAAATAGTAACATTAGCGCAAAGCAAAAATTCGGTCACCCACCACTTGCAGTTTCGAATGGATATACCTTTAATTGTGATATTTTTGCTCCGTTCAAAATAAATTCCAAAAACCCTGTCGTTCCATGAAGTGTGTTCACCCCCATCTAAGCAACCTCCTCCTTTTATGGTTACATTTTCAACTTCATAACCCTCTAGTGTTCCATAGACCACGGCTCCATCCGAAATATAAACCGTTTGGTTACTTTTTAATGTGGTGCGACCAATATGGTGCTCTCCCGGACCAAAGTAAAGAACATTTAGATCCGACTGATTTGGCTTATTTTGTTCTTCAGGAATCGCCATAATCAATAATGGAGTCTGATTATTTACTTTCACCATTAATTTCAGAGGTTCAGACATTTTAAACGAAAGGACATTATTTTTTACTTCTGCCTGAATGTGTTTATCGAGGGGGTGTATGGAATAACTTTCTATCTTTCCTAAAGCTTCAATCTCAATATAGGCTTCATCTTTCAAAGCAAATTTTGAAATTTCGAAAATAGAATCATTTGAAATTTCAACTCCTATAGGAATTGGAATTCCATTTGCAGAAAGGGAATATGATTTACTTTCTGCTATTCTAGGTCCGAGTGAAAAAGGTTGCACATTATTATTTTGGAGGGAACAGCTGGTGATAGAAAAAAAACCAAAAATAAACACTACAATCCTATTCTTCATGACATCAATGATCTTAATTAATATGAATTTAAAAAACAATATATCTTTTAAATGGACTATATTTATTTTTTAAAGAATTAAAATCCATCAGCAAATCTAATTTAAATAATTAGTGTTTCTCGCTTTAATATCTTTTAATTAATTAAATGGTGTGTTTTATGATTGACTTTATATACTGATGCCATACAACCGTCAGAGAAATAATGGGGCATCTAATTCATAACTTTATCTCTTGCACAATTTGTGTATATTTATCCTAACCTCCTCATCTCCTCACCCACCTTCCTCTTCATAATCTTTCCGTAACTTGCTAAAAGTCCACGTAATATTTGTTTTTTAGAATTCTGTTTTAAATCCGATTATTTGTGTTTGAGTGAGGTATTAAGGCTAACGTGTTTGTAAAAGATTTTTTGCGTGTTCAAGCACCTAATTTAGTAAATACAAAACCAACTAGAAAATCCGCGAGGATTTTCGTAAGTAGCGAGAGCCAAGCAATAAATTATATACGGCTTAAGTTTACATTTTATAAATTTGTGTGTATTTCACAACGGAAAAAGGATAAAAAAAGAATACCAGTTTCAGTAATAATGTCGAAGGACATAGTTACTCTTAATCATACAGACGATTTGTTAATTGCCGAAAAGCTGTTTAAAAAACATCAAATTAGATAGATACCAGTAGTTAATGGAGAGTCTATTATTGGTATTTTAAGTTATACAGACTTACTGGGTATTCGTTTTGCAGATGCTTTAGACGATGATCATAATTCTGTAGATACGGTTATTTATAATATGTTTACTTTAGAGCAAGTGATGGTAAAAAACAGTGTAAATGTTTCTTCGATAACTACCATAAAAGATGTATCTCAAATATTGGCAAATGGGGCGTTACACGCTTTACCAGTCGCAGATGACTTTAAGTTAGTAGAATTATTACCATAGTAGATTTGATAAATTTTTTATTAGATCAGCTTTAATAAACTAAAAACACCCTCGAATTTAAAACCGAGGTATTTTTAGTTATGATGCAGATTAGTTATAATTACAATACCATTACTTCGTCAATAAAAATATAAACTTCAGCTCCTGCACCTTCGTGCCATGTTGGAATAGTTTTTAGACTTTTCATTTTTACACGAATATATCGCGCTTTTTCCTTTGGGAAATTAATGATAAATGATTTGATTTTAATGTCTTGAATTCTATCGGTAGGAGGGATGTCTAAATATCCAACTTTTTTCATGGTAACTTTGTCATTTCCTACATATACTTCCATATCTATTGGGTAAAAAATATAACTAGGTAAACGTTCTAAACAATTTACAGAAACGCCTTCAAAAGTGGTTTCTTCTCCTAAATCAAGCGTGGCATCAAAATCATCTAGGTAACCATTCCATTTACCATCTCTAAAGCTAGAAGATCCTTTTTCTAAATCAATTAATTTTTTTATTCCAGTATACGATTTGTTAGGAGCATACTTAACAGTAATCTCTTTTGCTTGTCTTTTAATGAGACTAAAATCTCTTTGGACAATATCACTAGGAAACCAATTTTTTTTGAATGCTTTTGCTTTAAATAATACAGATTTATTTAATAGAATGGATTCCTCATAAATTGTGGAAGTACTATCTGGATCCTCTCCATCGAGTGTATATCTAATTTTCTCTTCTTTTAAATTACCGGTTAGGTCAATATTGGTTTTATTTTCAAAAATTGAAATATTACTAATAATCTTTGGTTTTTCTAATTTTGTTTTAACAATAAAACCCTCCTTTATTCCTTGTACGATTGTTGTGTTTTTTTCTTTCTCAATTTCTTTGGTTGATGTGTATTCTGGGTTTTCTTCATTCCCAAAAAATACTTTTTCTAACTCAATTGATGTCAATAATTCTGAAAGTGTATTTTTACTGATATTTGTATTAAACAAATTTAAAACAGACAACTCTTTATGCTTTTTTAGTAACAGTAATGTTTCGTCAGTAATCATAGTTTTGTCGAGACGTAAAGTTCGCAATGAAGTTAACTTTTTAATACTGCTAGCCAAGTCATCTGTAAGTTTGCTTTCTTGTAGATTCAATTCAACCAATTGTTCTGAAATATCTAATAGATCTTGCATTGCTTCTTTAGAAATTTTTTGATTGGGTCTAGTATAGGTAGCACTTAAAAAAGGTTCACCATATACCAGTCTTTTAATTGTAAATCCATGAGCAATAAGTCGACTCACTTCGTTCATGCCTGCATTTTCAACATTGCGCTTCGGGAGTATTAAATAGTCATTTAAAGAATTCGTTAGGGTGTCATTAGATGTATACTTAGCTACCTGTTTTTTAAAGTCGGCTCCAGTTTTAATCCAGTGTTTGATCAACCAAATTTCATTTCTTGTCAATTGTGGTTTTCCAGATGGAGGCATGTGTTTATCTTCTTCAATTGGGAGTAATAAAGACATATAAATTGGACTATCTGCTATTTTACCTGCCTTTATAATATCTCCATTTTCACCTCCAGCCAAAATATGCTTTATAGTTGTGAGGTTTAGCTCTCCTTTGATTTTATTGTCGTTATGGCATTGCACGCATTTGTTTTCAAGTATTGGTGTTATTACATTTTTGTAATAATAGAGGCTGTCAGTTTCTAAAATAAGTTCTTTTTCATCTTCAAACGAAATAGGGGAATAAGTCGTTAAAAAAGTGTCGCCATGTGTTAAGATACTTCCGTAATGACCCGTAATAATTGTTAAGGTTAATGTGATGAGATAGAGTGGCAAGTACGATTTTTTTAAAGCACTTTTTTTAGCCTTCTGAGTAAAATATAAAAGGCACGTTAATCCTGCCATTGTAAACCCAGCATACATATGTATTTGTAAAACATCCTTTCCATATCCCCCTTCAAGAGATAACAAATATCCCATTATGGCGGTAAGCACAGAGAAAAAAGCTGAAAATCCGAGGGCGTATGATATTATTAGGCTGATATCATTCTTTTGAATTCTACCAATAATCTCGATGAAAAAGGTAAGTAGTAAAGCACCAATTGGTAGGTGTAATAATAAGGGATGGAATCTACCTAAAAACAACAAAAATTTTGGAGTTTCTTCTTCCTGATTTGCAAATGCACTCAACGAAAAAATAAGTGAGAGTACAAAAAATAAGATTTTATTTTGTCTTACCATGGGATATTTAATTCTTATCAAGTCACCAATTAAATGGTTTCAATTAAAAAATAGATGAATTATTGTTTTTAAATTTAGGCCAAAACGTTATGAATAACATTTCCGGCAATATCTGTTAAGCGATATCTACGTCCTTGGTGTTTGTAAATCATTTTGGTGTGATCTATACCCATTAAATGTAGCATAGTAGCTTGTAGATCATGAACATGCATAGGGTCTTTTGTAATATTATAGCCGTAATCGTCGGTTTCACCATATGTCATTCCAGGTTTAACCCCCCCGCCGGCCATCCAAATGGTAAAACATTTTGGATGATGATCTCTTCCATAATTATCAGCAGTTAGCGTTCCTTGACTATAGTTTGTTCTGCCAAATTCACCTCCCCAAACGACAAGTGTTTCGTCTAAGAGACCCCGTTGCTTTAAATCCATAATCAATGCAGCAGATGCTTGATCGGTATCTTTGGCCTGTTTTGCAGTGGCATTTGGAAGATTTGCGTGGTGATCCCATCCCATATGGTATAATTGTACAAAGCGAACATCTTTTTCTATCAGCCTTCTCGCTAATAAACAGTTTGCTGCGTAGGTGCCAGGTTTGGCGGCATCAGCACCATACATTTGATAAATATAATCTGGCTCATCTTCAATATTCATTGTTTCAGGTACAGAAGTTTGCATTCTGTAAGCCATTTCATACTGAGCAATTCTACTATTTATTTCTGGGTCTCCAAATTCGCGTTCTTGTTTTTCATTTAGTTCAGCAATGTGGTCTAACATTTTTCTACGCGTCATTCGGCTCATACCATCCGGATCTTTTAAATATAGTACCGGATCTTTACCAGCCCTAAATTGTACACCTTGGTGTAATGAATTTAAAAAGCCATTTCCCCACAACCTAGAATATAAAGGTTGGGCTTGTGGTCGGCCAGTACCTCTTGAAAGTAATACTGAAAATGTAGGTAGGTTTTTATTTAAACTTCCCAATCCATAACTCATCCATGAACCCATACAAGGTCTTCCCGGTTGTTGAGAGCCTGTTTGAAAAAAGGTAATCGCGGGATCATGATTAATAGCTTCAGTATGCATCGATTTCACAAAACATAATTCGTCTGCAATCTTCGCCGTATACGGCAGTACGTCACTTAAAGTAGCGCCAGACTGACCGTATTGGTTAAATTTAAAGTTACTGCCGACTAAAGGAAAGTTTTTTTGATTTGAAGTCATTCCAGTCAAACGCTGTCCTTGTCTCACCCAATCTGGCAATTCTTCCCCTCTAATATCGTTCAATAACGGCTTGTGGTCAAAAAGATCGAGCTGTGATGGGCCACCACTTTGGAATAAATAAATAACTCTTTTCGCTTTTGGAGCAAAATGTGGCAGATTTAAAGGGCCATTATCTAATCCAGTTAAGTTTCCAGTATCACCACCAGAAAACAAATTTAGAGGGTCAATCATTGATGCCATTGCAGCTCCACCAATTCCAAAACCTAAATTTTTTAAAAAGTGACGTCTATTATTTATGTTGAGTTTTTTAAGTATTTCGTCCATCTTCTGCTATTTAACTTTTAATAATTGTTTCTTCCAAATTCAATATTACACAGGCCAGAGTGGTATACTTATACAGTTTTGTTTTGTCTAAAGTATCATCTAAAGGTGCATCTCCAATTTCTAATAAATCTTCAATATTTTTATTTGGATCTTTTAGCCCTTCCTCAGATTCTTCTAAATACAGAGACATTTTTTCGATTTCATCTTTATCAGGATATCGAGATGTAATAGTTCTAAAGAGTTGCGATATTAATTTAGTGTCGTCATCAGATCCGGACTTTAATATATTTGATGCTAAAACTCTAGCTGCTTCAATATACTGCGGATCGTTTAATAAAATCAAGGCCTGTAGCGGTGTACTTGTTTTTTGCCGAGAAACTTCACAAAAATCTTTGCCATTGGCGTCAAAAATCATCATAGACGGCGGTGGAGAGGTTCTTTTCCAAAAAGTATATAAACTTCTTCGGTATAAGTGTTCGTCTGTTCCAACTTTGTAACTGGCGAGACTACCACCTCCACCACCAGTCTTTTCTTTCCATAAGCCCTTTGGCTGATAAGGTTTTACACTTGGTCCGCCCGTTTTTTTAACTAATAAGCCACTTACGGACAACGCGTTGTCACGAATCATTTCTGCTGTTAGTTTATAACGTGATCCTCTTGCTAATAATAAATTTTCAGGATCTAATGTCAACCCTTTTTTGGTGATTTTTGAAGATTGTTGGTATGTAGCAGACATTACCATTTTTTTAATCAAGGATTTAATATTCCACCCTTCTTCCCTAAAGTTAACCGATAACCAATCCAATAATTCTGGATGTGAAGGCAACGCCCCTTGATTTCCAAAATCAGCAGGTGTTGAAACAATTCCTCTTCCAAAAATTATTTGCCAATATCTATTTACAGTTACTCTAGAAGTTAATGGGTTTTTTTTATCAAGAAACCATTTTGCCAATCCCAATCTATTTTTAGGTAAACTTTCTTCAAATTCTAGAATTGCACTAGGGGTTCCAAAATCAACAATTTCACCGAGGGCATCATAGGCTCCACGATTTAGGATATGCGTTTCTCTAATTCCAGGAGTTTCCTCCATTACCATTAATTTAATTTCTTTAATGGAGTCTGGTTTTTTAATAAAAGAAGCACCTTTCGCAATAAATGCAGCGTCAATGTCAATATAAGGTTTTGGGATTTCGCTATAGCCTATTCTACCTTTTTCCTTTACTTGATTAAAGAAACTGTACAATTGATAAAAGTCTTTTTGGGAAACAGGATCGTACTTGTGATCATGACAACGACTACATTCCATAGTAATTCCAATCAACGATTTACTCGTAGTAATAGTTCTATCCATTACGTATTCTACGCGGTATTCTTCATCAACGACTCCACCTTCTTGGGTTATTTTATGATTTCTATTAAACCCTGTAGCGATGATTTGTTCTTTTGTTGGATTTTCTAATAGGTCTCCAGCTAGTTGCCAAGTAATAAACTTATCATATGGCAAATTTGAGTTAAAGGCATAAATCACCCAATCTCTCCATGGCCACATAGTTCTTTCTAAATCATCTTGATATCCGTGTGAATCTGCATAACGTGCAACATCTAGCCAATCTGAACTCATACGTTCTCCATAAGCTTCAGAGGCCAACAATTGATCTACAATTTCTTCATAGGAATTTAAACTTTCATCCTTTAAATAGGAGTCTATCGCATCTATACCAGGCGGTAATCCTGTTATGTCAAAATAAAGACGTCTAATTAATTTTTCTTTGGAGGCTTTTTCCGAAGGATTAACACCTTTAGATTCAAATTTATTTGCAATGAAATAATCAATTTCATTTTGCGCCCATTTTTTATTTTTTATTTCTGGTAATTCCGATTTTACTGGAGGGATAAAAGACCAATGAGATTCCCATTTAGCACCTTGTTCAATCCATTTTACAAAGATATCTTTTTCATAATTTGTAAGCCTCAAGTTTGAGGCTGGTGGAGGCATCATGACATTTGGATCATCATTAGTGACTCTAAAAACCAATTTACTTTCCTCAGGTTTGTTCGGTACAATGGCGTAATGATCTTTGAGTTTACCCAATGCGGCAAAAGCACCTTCTTCTGTATCGAATCGCAAACCTGCCTCCCGCGATCCAGCATCTGGGCCGTGGCATAAAAAGCATTTGTCAGAAAGAATGGGTTTAACATGAAAATTAAAACTCACTTTTTCAGGAATAGTTTGTTCACTTTCATTTAAATAACCTTCTGATTGATTTGAAGCACTCAACATACTATAGTTGCCATCATCAGCAAATAAGAATTTCACCAATATAAAACACAGATAAGGTATCAAGAAATAAAGGATAACTCTATATTTTTTCATCGTTATTAGTTTAATTTAAAAAAGAATCTAAAACTAATGATTAAATGCGAAAGTACTCCTATTAATTAGATGAAGATACTGTTGATTTCGATGAAAGAGGAAAAATTATTGATGAAGTCAATTAATTGGTGTCATAAAATTAGTATGGTGAAATTTGTACGATTAATTTCCTTTGGTAGTCATAAATTCCCCGTCATTTGTAATCGATAGGAAATTACTAGTAAAAGGACTCTCGACCGAGATGATATAATTAAAAGAGGTAAATTCTGCTGAGATTTCTAGAGTATGATTGTTTACAGAAATTGATTTTGGAAAAGTGGCGTTCTTCCAAGTCTTGAAATTTATTATTTTACTGCGGTATTTTTTATAATATTGATACATTCTCAATTTTAGTTCTTCATCCTTTCCGTAGGTAAAAGAGTCTTTAGAGCCAACGGGTTTGCGGGAAAAATGGACATATCCCCAACTCTCAGGTTCATGCATGGCAATAACACCTTGGGGAGACCATACCCAATTGTATTCTGGTAGTCGTTTATTTGTTTTAGAATCTTTTTTTCGATAATAACTATCGTTTTTTAATTCAAGATCCCAATTTACACGAGAAAAATTAATGCGCCAAGTTTTATCTTTAGGAATGTTTTTCGATTTTGATTGTTCTACAAGAGCACTCCAAGGCATGGCGATTTCCACAGTCCATTTTTTATCGATATCTGAAGGGTTGTTGAGCGTTCCATCTATAGCAACAGCTGTTTTTAATCCATTGATATTCCAATCATTGAGGACTGTTGCACCGTTTCTATAAGGTTTTGTAAGTAGTAAATCCCAAACGGTATTTAATGCATTCATTTCGAACTCCATATAGTTATGTGTGTCACCATCAGGATCTATAAAGATTTCGAAATCATTGTTGTGATAAATAACGGCATCTCTTTTTGTTAGATTTCCCCAAATATGCGGTTCTTCCAATTCGGCAAGAAAATACAGGAATTTATCATTCCATAGTATTTTCATACGTGTTCTGTACTTTGGAGTTTTAATTCCTTCAATATCTACATAGTTGTCACTCCATATTGATTTTTCCCAAGAAATTTCATCGGGTTTTCCATCAATTTTTAGGGTCTCTGAAGTATGAAATGCGATGTATGATTTTGGTAAATTAATTTGTTTAGTTTGAGCTACTGATGATGCGCACAATAGAATGAATAATCCAGGTATTGTAATTTTCACAGTTGGTATGTATTTTTTATGTAAATCGCGCAGTGAAATTAACTATTAACGAGCGCTCGTAAATCTTTAATAGTTTGGGTTGGATTCTCATTTTTAAACACATAACTCCCAGCAACCAATATATCAGCTCCTGCAGAAACTAATTTGTGAGCATTTTTATTTGTAACACCGCCATCAATTTCTATTTTGGTAGGTGCACTAGACTTCGTGATTAAGTCCTTTAATTGAATGACTTTTTTATAGGTATTTTCAATAAAACTTTGTCCGCCGAAACCAGGGTTTACACTCATAATACATACAAGGTCGATATCGTTAATAACGTCTTCTAAAACACTAATTGGTGTATGAGGGTTCAATGCAACGCCTGCTTGCATATCTGACGCCTTTATGGCTTGTAGTGTTCTGTGTAGATGAGTACAGGCCTCATAGTGAACTGTTAATACATCTGCACCTATGCTTTTAAATGTTTCAATATACTTGTCTGGATTGACGATCATCAAATGCACGTCCATTGTTTTTTTTGCATGTTTTTGAATCGCTTTAATTACCGGCATTCCGAAAGAAATGTTTGGGACAAATACGCCGTCCATTACATCAATATGAATCCAATCAGCTTCACTATTGTTAAGCATTTCTATATCGCGTTGAATGTTAGCAAAGTCTGCTGCTAAAACCGAAGGGGCAATTAATTTTGACATTTAAGATGTATGTGAGTTTATAAGTTTCAAAGATATGAAAGTTGTTAAAAGTTTAAAGGCTAAAAGTTAAAAGTTTAACTTTTGATCTGTGAAAGTAAAAATGATGAAAATATTCTAAAAAAATAAAGATGCTGAATTATTGCTCAGCATCTTTATTTTAATCAATTAGAAATTCTTATTTCGTACTTCCAAATTTGAATTACCCTAAATAAGTTTTTAAGATTTTACTTCTAGAAGTATGTTTTAATCTTCTGATTGCTTTTTCTTTAATTTGACGAACGCGCTCACGTGTTAAGTCGAATGTTTCACCAATTTCTTCTAAAGTCATGGGGTGTGCGTCACCTAAACCAAAGTATAATTGTACTACATCTGCTTCACGTGGAGTTAGTGTTTCTAAAGCTCTAATGATTTCGATCTTTAATGAATCGTGCATTAAAACTCTATCTGGGTTTGGAGAATCTCCAGTATTTAATACATCATATAAATTAGAGTCTTCACCTTCAATAAGTGGGGCATCCATAGAGACGTGACGTCCAGAATTCTTCATAGATTCTTTTACATCAGAAATTGTCATATCTAATTTCTTTGCAATTTCTTCTGCAGAAGGAGGACGTTCATTTTCTTGCTCTAAGAAAGCGTACATTTTATTGATCTTGTTAATAGATCCAATTTTGTTCAAAGGCAAACGTACAATTCTAGATTGTTCTGCCAACGCTTGTAAAATTGATTGACGAATCCACCATACAGCATAAGAGATAAATTTAAATCCACGAGTTTCATCAAAACGCTTTGCTGCTTTGATCAAACCTAAATTACCTTCATTAATTAAATCTGGTAAAGTCAACCCCTGATTTTGGTATTGCTTAGCTACGGAGACTACGAAGCGTAAATTTGCTTTCGTTAATTTCTCTAGTGCGACTTGATCTCCAGCTTTGATACGCTGAGCTAATTCAACTTCTTGATCAGCAGTAATCAAATCTACTTTTCCAATTTCCTGTAAATATTTGTCTAATGAAGCAGTTTCTCTATTCGTAACCTGCTTGGTAATTTTTAATTGTCTCATCTCTTTGCGATAATTTTAAGTGTCAATTATATATACGTAAGCTTTGGTCTTTTTGTTACACGAAAACATAAAAAAACCTCAAAAAATTAATTTTGAGGTTTTTGCTTTATTAAATACGAATCAAATTAGTCTTTTTTTCTATCGTCTCTGCGAGTATCACGTCCACGATTGTCACGACCTCTATTATCGCGTCCGCCAGTTCTGTTATTGTCTCTTGGTGGTCTTTCAACAAAACCTTCTGGTTTTGGTAAAATGGCCTTACGAGATACTTTTTCCTTACGTGTTCTCGGGTCTTGACCAAAATACTTCACGTCAAATACATCTCCCATGTTTACAACATCAGTAACGTTTTCCGTGCGTTCCCATGCTAATTCACTTACGTGTAATAACACTTCGTTTCCTGGAGCATCCATATATTCTACAACTGCACCAAAGTCAAGCATTTTAATAACTTTTACTTCGTAAACACTACCAACTGTTGGTTTAAATAAGATAGAATCTATTTTTGCCATTACAGCATCAATACCTACTCTTCCAACACCTAAGATTTCAACAATTCCTTCTTCAGTTATTGGATCTTCGTTAATAACGATCGTCGTCTCAGTTTCCTTTTGCATTTCCTGAATAACTTTTCCACCAGGGCCTATTAAGGCTCCAATAAATTCGTTAGGAACACGTCTTGTTACCATGGTAGGAGCATGATCTTTAACATCTGCATTTGGTGTAGCAATGGTATCAGTCAATTTCTCTAAGATATGTAAACGACCAGCACGTGCTTGTTGAAGCGCGTTAACTAAAATCTCGTATGATAATCCTTTTACTTTAATATCCATTTGGCAAGCCGTGATACCATCTGCAGTACCCGTTACTTTAAAATCCATATCTCCTAAGTGATCTTCATCACCTAAAATATCAGATAATACCGCATACTTTCCAGAATCAGCATCAGAAATTAATCCCATTGCAATACCAGAAACAGGTTTTTTCATTTGCACTCCAGCATCCATTAAAGCCATAGTTCCTGCACATACTGTAGCCATAGAAGATGAACCGTTAGATTCTAATACTTCAGATACTATACGCACTGTGTAAGGGCAATCGTCAGGAATCATTCCTTTTAAACCACGTTGTGCTAAATTACCATGTCCAACTTCTCTACGAGAGGTTCCACGAATTGGTCTAGCTTCACCTGTACAAAAAGGAGGGAAGTTATAATGTAAATAGAAATTTTCTTCGCCTTCGTGAGATGGCATGTCTATTTTGTTTGCATCTCTAGAGGTTCCTAAAGTTACCGTAGCTAATGCTTGAGTTTCACCACGTGTAAAAATTGAAGAACCATGCGTTGATGGCAAGTAATCAACTTCACACCAGATGGGTCTAATCTCGTCAGTCTTACGACCATCTAAACGTAAGCCTTCATTTAAGGTTAAATCACGAATGGCAGCTTTTTCAGCTTTGCGGTAATAGTCAGAAACTAAACCACCGTAATCTGCTAATTCTTCTTCAGAAAATGTCGCTTTAATATCTGCTTTTATTTCAGAAAATGCAGCACTTCTCTCGTGTTTAGCAGATCCAGCTTTTGCAATAGCATACACTTTATCATAAGCCATGTCATGTACTTTCTTAGCTAAACCTTCTTCTACTCTGTCTGCTTCATATTCACGAACCTCTTTCTTTCCGAATGCTTCAGCTAATCTAATTTGAGCAGCACATTGGACTTTAATTGCTTCGTGTGCAAATTTAATTGCATCTGCCATTTCTTCTTCAGAAATCTCATCCATTTCGCCTTCTACCATCATTACTGAATCTGCAGAAGCACCAATCATCATGTCTAAATCAGATTCTAATAATTGAGCACGTGTTGGATTGATTACAAATTCACCATTTACACGACCTACTCTAGCTTCAGAGATAGCACATTCAAAAGGGAAATCTGATAATTGAATTGCAGCAGAAGCAGCTAATCCTGCCATTGCATCTGGCATAACATCGTCGTCATGAGACATTAATTGAATCATCACTTGTGTTTCTGCGGTATAATCTTTTGGGAATAATGGACGTAATACACGATCTACTAAGCGCATTGTTAATACTTCACCATCACTTGGTCTTGCTTCTCTTTTAAAGAAACCTCCTGGGTAACGACCAGCAGCAGCAAATTTTTCTCTATAATCTACTGTTAATGGCAGAAAACCAAGATCTTTTTGTTCGTAATTGGAAACAACTGTGCATAATAACATACATTTTCCAGATTGCACAACAACGCTACCATGAGCTTGTTTTGCTAATTTTCCTGTTTCGATAGAAATTTCTCTTCCGTCTCCAAGATCAATGATCTCTTTATAAACTTTTGGAATCATAAATTGTTAAAATTTTTTAAATTAAACTATTGGTTTTTTCGTTGTTGTGTTGCGATTTATTCCAATGAAAAGTTTAACTTTCTTTAATTATAATAAAAAAGAGGCCATAAGCCTCTTTTTTATTTGGATTATTTTCTTAATCCTAATTCTTTTACAATTGCACGATATCTTAAGACATCTTTTTTGATTAAGTAATCTAAAAGACTTCTTCTTTTACCTACCAATTTCACTAATGAACGCTCAGTGTTATAATCTTTGTGATTATTTTTTAAGTGCCCAGTTAAGTGCTTAATTCTGTGAGTAAATAATGCAATTTGTCCTTCTGCAGAACCTGTGTTTGTTACAGTTTTTCCGTGTTTTTTGAAAAGTTCTGCTTTTACTTCTTTAGTTAAATACATGCTAACATTAATTTTTTAATAATTTTTATGTAATATTTGATTCTTTAAAATCAGGCTGCAAAGATACCACTATTATTGTGAATAACAATATTTTGCAATAAGAATGTTCTTATTAATTTGGAATGAATTCTAGCAGCTTTTCGACTTTAGTTTCTCCTTCAAATTTATGAATTAATCGGCCCTTCTTATTGTAAATTAAGATACTAGGGAAAGATTCTACTTCAAATATATTTGAAAATGTAAGTCGCGCATCTTGCAAGAAAGTGACGTTTTTTTGGTTGAAATTATATAGATCCCTAAACTTTTTAATGGCATTCATTTCTTCAAAAGAAACGAAAACCATTTCTAAATCTGAAAGTAATTCGATATCCTTGGACAGCCATTTCGCTTGCTTTTCACAATGCTCACATTCCGAATTGAAATATAATATAAGTTTTGTACGTTTTGTATCAAAACTTTCTTTTGTAAAACGTTGAGAGTCCAATGTGTAAAGCGTAAAATAGGGAATTTTACTCACTGTGATTGGTTCTTGAACTTTCGTTGTTTTACAATTTACAAACAATTGTGAAATAGAAATTAAAAAGAATGCAAGGATTATTCTTAGCATTTAAATGTTAGTTTCTTAATGGGTGGTTTAGAATTAGATCGAGGTAAAGGTTGATCTGTTTTTTTAAGTTTTTACGCTCAATAATTTTATCTAAGAACCCATGTTCTAGAACGAATTCTGCTGTCTGAAAACCTTCTGGCAATTCTTTACCAGTGGTGTCTCTGACTACTCTAGGTCCAGCAAAGCCAATTAAAGCTCCCGGCTCAGATAGGTTAACATCTCCAAGCATGGCAAACGAAGCTGTTGTTCCGCCTGTAGTTGGGTCTGTACATAGTGAAATGTATGGTACACCGGCATTCGCTAATTGAGCAAGTTTAGCCGAAGTTTTCGCTAATTGCATTAGCGACAAGGCAGCTTCCATCATTCTGGCTCCACCAGATTTAGAAATGATCATAAACGGGATGTTATTCTTCAGTGCATAGTCTGCTGCACGAGCAATTTTTTCGCCAACAACACTTCCCATAGATCCGCCAATAAAAGAGAAGTCCATACATGCTAATACTAAATCATTACCCTGAGATTTCCCCACGGCTGTTCTAATGGCATCTTTTAGATTTGTTTTTTTATAGGCAGCTTCTAAGCGATCTGTATATTTCTTGCTATCAATAAATTTTAAAGGATCCTTTGAAGTTAACTTAGCGTCTAATTCTTTAAACTCATTATTATCAAAAAGCATAGCAAAGTATTCTTTGCTTCCTACCCTCATATGGTAGCCATCTTCAGGGCTTACATAATAATTTTGTTTTAATTCATCGGCATCAACGAATTTCCCACTAGGTGTTTTATGCCAAAGACCTTTAGGCACATCTTTTTTTTCTTCCGTAGGCGTTTGAATTCCTTTGTCTGTTCTTTTAAACCAAGATGACATATAGTAAAGATTTTATAGTTAAATGGACGAGCAATTTACTAAAAAAATAAAGAGAAACTGTAAATAGTTTCTCTTTATCTAAATGTTATTTTTATATGAGCGAGACTTATAAAGTATCGATATTATTTAAATCTGAAAAAGCATCTTTAAGACGTGCTTTAAAAGTTAATTCTCCTTGGCGTAACCAGTTACGTGGGTCGTAATACTTTTTATTTGGAGAATCAGCTCCTTCTGGACTTCCAATTTGAGTTTTTAAATACGCAGCGTTTTTACCAAAGAAATCTCTAATTCCTGTTGCAAAACCATATTGTAAGTCAGTATCAATGTTCATTTTGATCACGCCGTAGTCAATTCCTTCTCTAATTTCTTCAAC
This sequence comes from Urechidicola croceus, assembly GCA_905181865.1. Lineage (GTDB taxonomy): Bacteria > Bacteroidota > Bacteroidia > Flavobacteriales > Flavobacteriaceae > Urechidicola > Urechidicola croceus_A. The sequence continues at coordinate 941,156 of CAJIZG010000003.1, read as the reverse complement.
CGTTGAGCCAGATCCACCATGAAATACAAAATCTATAGTGTTGTGAGGAACATTGTATTTTTTAGAAACATACTCTTGAGAGTTTAATAAGATTTTCGGAGTCAATTTCACATTTCCTGGCTTGTAAACACCATGTACGTTGCCAAATGCTGCAGCGATTGTGAATTGAGAGCTTACTTTTAATAATTCTTCATATGCATACGCTACTTCTTCAGGTTGCGTATATAATTTAGAGACATCTACATCAGAATTATCAACACCATCTTCTTCACCACCAGTAATTCCTAATTCAATTTCTAAAGTCATTCCCATTTTACTCATACGAGCTAAATAATTTTTACAAATTTCAATATTCTCTTCAATTGGCTCTTCAGAAAGATCAATCATATGAGAACTATAAAGTGGTTTTCCAGTTTCTGCGAAATGCTTTTCACTAGCATCTAATAAACCGTCTATCCAAGGCAATAATTTTTTTGCACAGTGGTCTGTATGTAAAATAACAGGAACCCCATAAGCTTCTGCCATTATATGTACATGTTTAGCACCTGCTATACCACCTGCAATTGCAGCTTTTTGACCGTCGTTAGACAATCCCTTACCTGCATTGAATATCGCTCCACCATTTGAAAATTGAATAATTACTGGTGCGTTTAACTCTTTTGCTGTTTCTAGTACTGCGTTGATAGTATTTGAACCAATTACATTAACTGCTGGTAACGCAAATTTCTTAGCTTTCGCCAATTTGAAAATTTCTTGAACGTCCTTTCCTGTTGCAACTCCAGGTTTAATATTGTAACTCATATTGCTTTAATTAAATTTTAGTGTGCAAAAGTACAAAATATCATTGAATTTCATCTACAATTCAACCAGTTAGAAGGTGTAATTATTAAAAAAAGAAATTTTTAAACGTAAAATTATGAAGAAAGTATGAATCTATTCACATACACCTCGTAAACGAACTTTTAGAATGGGTAATTAATCCCGAAATTAAATACAGAATCATTAAAATTGTAATTTCTAAACCATTTTTTATTATCTGTAATATAAGGTTCATAGGTTTTGAACCCTACGTCTAATCTAACAACAAGAAAACTAAAATCATATCTTAGTCCAAAACCAGTTCCTATAGCAATATCTTTTAAAGATTCTAAACTTTTAAATTTTCCCCCTCCATCGATTAATTCAGAATTAGTTATGTCCCAGATGTTTCCCGCATCTGCAAAAAAAGCTCCCTTAAGACTATTTAAAAGATTGAATCGATACTCTAAACTAGTTAAAAATTTAAGAGTTCCTACATTGTATTCAAGATTATTGTCTAAAGAGCCTGGACCTAAATCATAAATTTTCCAAGCTCTAAGGTCATTGGCACCGCCGATAAAATAACTTCTATTAAATGGGATTGAAGTAGAGTTTCCATAAGGAAATGCAGCTCCAAGAAAACTTCGAAAAGCGAGGGTATTTTTATCGGATACTCCCCAGAATTTTTTGTATTCTATATCTGTTTTAGCATATTGAGCTATTGGGATTCCAGCTAATTCTTTTTTGGTACTAACTGGACTCTCTTTGGTGAAGGCTGTCGTTAAATTTCCCGATGAAGCTACTCGAATTCTAAAAAAAGAGAAATCAGAATCTTTGTAGTTTTTACGATTATTATAAATAAACTCATACGTTACAGCAGGTATTAAAACATCTTCTGTAATAATTTCATATCTTTTATCGATGTTTTTAGTAGCATTGTATTCTACTAGATTTGTGGCTTCAAAATTAGGTGTAGAATTTAATACATAATCTATAAAAGGAATCGCTATGAGTCTCCCGTTTTCATCGAAATATAATGGTGGAATTGTAGTTGTTTCTGAAATGATTTCGGAGACGTCTACAAGATCGTTATATTCCGAAGTATAAATATCAAAATAGGATTCTGGATTCAAGTTTTTAATGAATTGACTATTTATTAGCTCAAATCGATGTTTTATGTTTTGACTTGATTGCCAATTATACCCAATAATACCAGTAAAAAGTTGTTTGTCTAATCCAATGTTTTTTTGGAAACTAGATCCTAAAGTAAACTCTGTTTTTGGAGACATGTATTTAGGAATTATCTTGTTGGTTCCAATGGGGAATAGAATTCTAGGGATTTCTAAGGATAAATCTACTCCAAATTCCCAAGCATTAAAAAATATATTTTTATCAGAATCATCTACGTCGGTAGAATTAAAAAAGGATCCTTGAAAAGATAGTTCTAAAATTTCTGCACCTCTAAAAACATTTCTATTCTCAAAAGAAACCTTACCCGATACACCCATTTGTCTAATATTGGAATGTGATATTTCTTGGTTGTATTTAAAAGAATATTTTTTGTGGGGGGTTAGGTTAATGATGGCTTTTAAACTATCATTTTCTTCAATATAATTAATATCTACAAATCTAAAATTTTTTAATCCTCGAATATTTTTACGTGTTAAATCTCTGTCTTCATCTTTGTATATGTTATCTGGGTAAATGAAAATACTATTTGTTAATAGTTTTGAATTATATTTAAGTTTTTCATGGGCATGAAAGGTATAGTTCTTATAAGATTCTTCGACGGTGTAAGGTTTATCTTTTTCAGCATAGGTATAATCAGTAAAAATATCCACCTTGTCGACTTTTTGTATTTTAAAGGGCTCTAAATATGTAGAGTCATTTTTTTCTATGATGCGATTTTTAATTTTCAATTTAATATCTGCGGTGTAATTACTTTTGGTAGTATCTATTTCAAAAGGTAAAATATCACTTCTGTTAAAATGATATATTCCTGAATTTCTAAATAGATCTGTAATTCGTAATGACTCATTTTCGAAATCTTGTATTCGATATTGATTTCCTTTCTGTATAAATGAATCCTTTGTATTGTTAGCATAAATAGAGTCTAATACTAGTGTTTGAATGATTCTTGTTATGCCATCTAATTTATAACCATTCCCCGTATTTACTTGATATTCCACCTCCGCTTGTTTCTCTGCTTTGTATATGTATTTGTAATTTGTTTTTGTTCTAAAAAAACCTTGGCTTTTAAAATGTGCCGTTAAATTTTTAACAGTTTGTTTTGTTTTGATAGAGTCTACAAGGGCTGGTGACTCGCCACTTTTTAAAAACCATTGGTTAGCATCGGATCTAAAACGCCTATAAACTCTCGATTGTTTTTCTGACATTAGTTTGGATAAGAAATTTTCTCGTTTAGGAAACGAATCTTTCCAAATTTCATAATTATCAATATAATTGGAACTACCTAGATTATGAAAGTATAATGATACTGGCACACCTAATACCAAACTGTTTGGCTGTTGAATTAAGTATTTACTTACATCTTGGTCAATTCTCTTTTTGTCATTTACTTTTATGGTGTTTGTTTTTAGTAAATATTCGCCGTCATCAACGAATTTTACAACATTACACGAAGAAAAAATAAATACTGAAACCCAAGTAAAAATGAATACTAATGTATAGTTGCTTTTCAACAAATAAGAGTTTAAATTTGTTCAAAAATAACACTTTCTAATGTTATCTAAAAACGTACTAAAGTTAATAAAAAGTTTATATCAAAAAAAGTACCGAATTAAGAATAATTTATTTATTGTTGAAGGCGTAAAAGGTGTAAATGAATTTTTGAATTCTAACTTTACCCTTTATAAGTTATTTTGTATAGATGAATTCGAACATACTCTAAGTTCAGAGAAAATCGAAATAATTTCTGTAACGGAATTACATAAAATAAGCAAGTTGAATACTCCAAATGAAGTGTTGGCTCTTTTTGAAATTTCTGTGCCTGGGAAACTACAATATGACGCGTTTACTATTGTACTTGATGGAGTAAATGATCCGGGAAATTTAGGAACTATTATTCGTTTGTGTGATTGGTTTGGAGTAAGGCAGTTGGTATGTTCGAAGGATACAGTCGATTGTTTTAATCCGAAGGTAGTTCAATCTACTATGGGTTCGTTAACGCGTGTTTCGATTATTTATACTGACTTAGAAAGTTTTATAAAGAAGGCGTCTTTACCTGTGTATTCAACTATGATGTCTGGTGAGAATGTGTATACTTCAAGCCTTCCAGAAAAGGCCGTGGTCGTATTGGGGAATGAAGCTAATGGGGTGAGTTCACCAGTGAATACTTTTATAAAAAACAGACTGACAATTCCTAAATTTGGCGTTGCTCAAATGACCGAAAGTTTGAACGTTGCCAGTGCAACGGCGATTTTATTGAGTGAATTTAAACGATCTTAATGAAAAGATAAATTTAAAAAGAGGCCTTGTGTTCCGAAACGATCTATGGGTTCTGTCCAAGGACTGTTAAGGTTGTTGTCTCTTACGATTTCATTGTTGATAGCAAAAATACCTCGGATCGAAGGGGAGAATGTAAACCAGAACATGTATAAGTCTACACCAAAACCAATTTCATATGAGAAATTATGAGTTGTCATTCTAAATTCTCCACCAAAATTATCTTCTGGATTATTTTCATTACTTGAAAAATTGTAGTCGTATGAGAATCCTCCCAAAACATAAGGTCTCATATTTCCAAGGCGATTTGTGTTTAATTTAAGAAGAAGGGGGATGTGTAAATAAGTTCCGCTTATTTTTCTAATACTGTCATTTTCTCCACCTCTAATATTAGTAAAGGCCAATGATTTTGTATTACTAGATAACCCTGGCTCTAATCGAAGAGAAACATTTTTGTTAATTCTCCATCCGCTGATAATTCCAATATTAAATCCAATGTTCTTGCTCACCTCTACAAAGGTATTTGGTTGGGTATATGTAATGTTAAACCCTTTAGTATTAAGACCTAAATAATAACCAAAATGAATTTGTTTGTAGTCAAGATCTGAACCATATTCAATTACTTCTTTTTGTGCTTTTGATGGTAAAGAAAGCGTAAAGATAATTCCAAAAAAAAGAACTGATATTTTGTTCATACTATTTAGTAGCGGTGTAAATTGTAGCTACACCAAAAGTTTGTGGTTTGTTTTCTACCTCTTTAAACCCAGTTTTTCTCAAAATATTGTTAAAAGTTTTTCCGTAAGGAAATTTGGATGCAGATTCTGAAAGATAGGAATAGGCAGACGCATCTTTTGAAAAGAGTTTGCCCAACAGCGGTAAAACCCTTGAACTGTGAAAATTATAAAACTGCTTATATGGACTATTTGTGGGCACTGAGGTTTCTAAAATAACCAAAGTTCCGGTCGTTTTAAGTACTCTAAGAATTTCTGCCAGTCCTTTTTCTAAGTTTTCAAAATTCCGTACGCCAAAAGCTACAGAAATAGCATCGAAAGAATTATCGTCAAAAGGAAGATTTTCTGAATCTCCAAGGATCATAGAAATTTTATCGGAGAGATTCTCTTTTTGAATTTTAGTTTTTCCAACTGATAGCATACCTTCAGAGATGTCTAACCCAGTTATATATTTTGCGGAAGTATTTTTTGCAAAATTGATAGCCAGATCTCCAGTTCCAGTGGCAATATCTAAAATTTCTTTGGGGTTTGTTTTGTCAATAATATGAACTACTTTATTTCGCCATTTGACATCAATCCCAAATGAAATCATACGATTTAATCTATCATAGTTTTTAGAAATAGTGTTGAACATAGTAGCAACCTGTTCTTTTTTACCAAGATTGGAGTTCTTGTATGGAGTTACGTTCTCAGACATGTAGTTAGCCGTTTATTGCAATAACAGAATTAATTTTGTCGGGGAGCATTTCCTTAAGCATGTTTTCTATACCGCTTTTTAAAGTCATAGTGGAAGACGGGCAGCCACTACAGGCTCCTTGAAGAATGACATTTACATTCATGGTGTCTTTTTCGTAAGAAGCGAATTGAATATTACCACCGTCCGAAGCAACCGCAGGTTTCACATATTCCTCCAAAATGGTAATAATTTGTAATGAGATGTCATCTAAATCTTCTGAAACAGTCCCTGTATTTTTATTTTCAACAGGTGTTGCATTCTCTGAAATTAAAATTTTACCTTCTGTAATATAAGTTCTTATAAAGTTTCTGATTTCTTGACCGATGTCAGACCATTCAGCCATATCAAATTTAGTAATAGAAATATAGTTTTGAGAAATGAATACTTCTTTTACAAATGGAAATTTAAAAAGTTCTACTGCTATAGGTGAGGTTTTGGCTTCGTCGATGTCTTTAAATTCAAAGGTTTGAGAAGCTACCATTTTATTTGAAACAAACTTCATTACCGCTGGGTTTGGCGTTGTTTCTGCATAAATTTCAATAGCTACTTTGGTAGGTGATTTTTGTGCTGAGTCAATAATGATATCGTTAGAGTTTAAATACACTTCAATTTGTTCGCGCACTTCCTCTTGAACATCATCCCATGTTACAATATCATATTTTTCAATAGCGATGAAATTTGCGGAAACGAATATTTTCTTTACAAAGGGAAGGTGAAATAATTGTTGAGTTATTGGCGAATTTTTTGCGTCATCAATATTATTATATTCATAACTTCCATTCGTAATTTTACTCGTATGCGTAAACTTTAAAATAGAAGGATTCTTTGTTGACTGTATAGAAACTGTTATGCTGCTCATTAGTGAAATTTATTTCTGCAAAAGTACTAATTCTATTGATAGTAAGTTTAATATATCTATCCTATTTACAGTTGCAAATTACAGCAAGAGAGCGTTTAAAATATAAATTGACTTTAGATTTTAAAAACGATCGTTGCTGTAACTTTGGAGTTGTCAATTTTTAAATCGGTAGTGTCAACTTCATCATATTGAGAGTAGAAGTCATACGAGTCGTATTTCTTCGAGGTTTCATAAGCAATATCAAGTTTAACATTGCCAAAATTAAACCCAATTCCTGCCGAGAATCCAGTAACGTCATTAGTTACAGGTGCGTCCATATAAGGACTTTGTTGATAGTGGTATCCTCCTCTAAAACTAAATTGTTTAACCCGCCACTCGGTACCCAATCTTAGCTCAGAGGTACCTCTAAAATCAGTTGAGAAAATTTGATTTTCTTCTGTGAATTCTTGACTCGGACTTACATCGATACCGGAATAATTTCTATAGGCGTAATCTAAACTTACCAATCCAGATTGACTAAATATATAAGCAAAACTTCCTGTTGTTTTGCTGGGCGTAGTCATTGAGTATTGAAAATCATTAAAACCATCTTCAGAGTCGAATTCTTCCGTTAAGTCATACCAAGTTGGTGATTGGTATGAAAGTCCAATTCTGATATTATTAGAAGGCTTGGAGATAATACCTAAATTAAAAGAATATCCTTTACCAAAAGTTAACAACTCTTCGCGCAAGCTTCCAGTTAAATTATTTCCCATCCCATCGTTATTATCTTCTTCTAGAGAAACGGATTGATAAAACCGAACGTCATTAGCTGTAAAAGCGGCTCCAACATAAAGTTTGTCTGAGTATTGGGAAGCAAAAGTAAATGTGTATTTACCATTTTCGCCATCAGAAAAATTTTTAAAACGTTGCTCGTTAGAGTTTAAGTAAATAGTATCATTCGAGTTATCTCCGTCATCTGTATAGTCATCGTCGTAAATAAAAGTTGGGTAGTTACTATTTCCTTGGGCTATCCAATGGCTTTCATAATTTTTAGATACACTGTAATTAAACCCTATCGCTGTCTTGCTCCAAGTGGATTTTCCAGTATCAAAAACAAATACACCGCCCACTTGGGATATGTTAGAATAATCGTTATTTGTTAATGTACTATTGCCATAATAATTTGACGTGATGTTTTCGTCTCTAAAATTCATAGTAGTAGCGAATTCACTTTTCATAAAAACGGCGGTTCCGGCAGGATTGATTTCAATGGCACTCATATCTCCACCCAAACTTCCAAAGGCTCCACTCATTCCTCTGAATCTTGCTGTTCCGTTATTGTCCTCATCAGTAAAAAGTTTCCCCAAATCATTATATCCTAAAGACTGTGAATAGGAAATAAATGAACATAACAATGCACCAATAAAAAATATGTTTTTCATTTTTTAATCTTTAAAAATTAATGAATACTTAATTACCTCTTCGAACACTTCCAGAAGACCTTCTACTTCCGCTGCTGGAACTGCTAGAGCTGCTAGAGCTGCTCGTTGATCTACTCGTACTTGAGGAACTAGGTGATCTTTTATAACTAGAAGAACTACGACTGCTCGTTGAAGTAGCTCTGCTTGGTGCAGATCGAGCGACAGCAGTGCTTCTTTTTGAACTACTACTGCTATTTCGAGGAGAACTTGAATAAGTAGATCTTGAAGTGCTACTATTCGAATTGCTCGGAGATTTATGTGCATTTATATTCCTTCGAGAAGTTTGTATTGTATAGCGTTTAGACGTACTTCTTGTGCTACTACGATTTCTAGTTCCAGTTGTTGAAGAAGGACTGGTTGTTCTTCTAGTAGTGGTATAGGTTCTTTTATTTGAGTTAACGCCACTACTTTTCCCAGTAGAAGAAGTGGTCGCTCTATCTGTTGTTGAAACACTTCTTCTACTAGAATTAGAGTTTATTTTGCTATTTGTATAATTTCTAGAGGTGGTCACTCTATTTCTTCTACCGTATGCACTTGCAGTATTATAGGAGTCTCTTTTTCCGTAAGAATCGTAGTGCTTATAATAAGGTTGATTATATCCGTAATGACGAGAGTATCTGAAAGGTGAGCCCAAATAGTCCCCATAAAAGCCGCTGTAATATCCAGAGCCATACCCAAAACCAGGACCAAATCCAAAACGAGAGCCAAATCCAAAACCAGGACCAAAACGAGAACCATACCCAAAGCCAGGGCCAAATCCAAAGCCAGGGCCAAATCCAAAACCAGGACCATACCCAAAACCAGGGCCAAATCCAGGACCAAATCCAGGACCAAAACCAAAACCAGGACCAAAACCAGAACCAAATCCAAAATCAGAGCCATACCCAAAACCACTATTGATATTGATTGAAACATTTGGTTCGTATCCCCAGGGTGCACTAGATTGAGCATATGCTATTTCGCCACTCTCATCTTCTAGATTATTTTGATTGTCATATGCTAGTTCATCAATATTTGTTATAATATCTCTATCTTCAATTCGGCTATATTCTTTTGCAACTTGATCAAAGTATAATTCGGATTCCGAAGGAATTCGTGTTTCCATTACCACGGCTTTAGTCTCGCCAGTCGCATAGATTCCATCGGCATCGTTGTATACGCTCTCGTAGGTGCCGCAAGATACTATCGCAAACAGGGCAATAAAAGAATATGATAAACGTGTAAATTTAAAATGAGATATATAAAAAAGTTTCATAATCCTTGTGTTTTTTTATGTCGAACTATCAAAAATAAGTAGTTTTGTCGAAATTAATATATTAACATCAATAACGCAATAGTTGTGCCAAACTTTTAAGGTATGAGTAAGAAATTGACAACAAGGGAAGAAGATTATTCGAAATGGTATAACGAACTAGTCGTAAAGGCCGATCTGGCGGAGAATTCGGGAGTTAGAGGCTGTATGGTTATAAAACCATACGGATATGCTATTTGGGAAAAGATGCAGGCAGAATTGGATCGAATGTTTAAAGAAACAGGGCATGAAAACGCTTATTTCCCTATTTTTATTCCAAAATCTTATTTTTCTAAAGAAGCGAGTCATGTTGATGGTTTTGCAAAGGAATGTGCCGTTGTAACTCATTATCGTTTAAAAAATGATGAGAATGGCAAAGTAGTGGTGGATGAGACTGCAAAGTTGGAAGAAGAGTTAATTGTGCGTCCAACGTCAGAAACGATAATTTGGGATACTTATAGAAAGTGGATAGAGTCTTATAGAGATTTGCCAATATTGGTTAATCAGTGGGCTAATGTGGTTCGATGGGAGATGAGAACGCGTTTGTTTTTGAGAACGGCAGAGTTTTTATGGCAAGAAGGGCATACAGCGCATGCAACAAAGCAAGAAGCTATTGATGAGTCTAAGCAAATGCAAGAAGTATATGCAACTTTTGCAGAGGAGTTTATGGCAATGCCAGTGATAAAAGGCTTTAAATCTGAAAGCGAGCGATTCGCAGGAGCATTAGAAACATATACAATTGAAGCATTAATGCAAGACGGAAAGGCTTTGCAAGCAGGCACATCACACTTTTTGGGTCAAAATTTTGCCAAGGCGTTTGATGTAAAGTTTACATCTAAAGAAGGGAAGAGGGAGTTTGTCTGGGCTACATCTTGGGGCGTTTCTACGCGGTTAATGGGTGCGTTAGTAATGACGCACTCTGACGATAAAGGATTGATATTGCCACCTAATTTAGCGCCAATTCAAGTTGTTATTATTCCTATATACAAGGGAGAAGAACAATTAAATGCAATTTCTGAAAAAGTGGAAGCGCTGGCAAAAGTATTGCGCAATAATGGTGTTTCTGTTAAATATGATAAAAGAGATACATATAAGCCAGGTTGGAAGTTTGCAGAATACGAATTAAAAGGAGTTCCTTTAAGAATTGCTATGGGGCCTAGAGATCTTGAAAATGGTACCTTAGAGATAGCAAGAAGAGATACTTCAGTAAAACAAACAATAGCAATAAAAGACACTGTTTCGTTTGTTCAAGAAACTTTAGAAACAATTCAAAAAGAGTTGTTTAAGAAGGCCTTAGATTATAGAGAAAGTCACATTACAGAAGTAGATTCATTTGAACAATTTAAGGAAGTGCTGGAGACAAAGGGAGGCTTTGTGTCTGCTCATTGGGATGGTACCATAGAAACAGAGGAAAAGATAAAAGGTTTGACAAAGGCAACAATCCGTTGTATACCAAATGATGTAAAATTTGAAGATGGGATTTGTGTGTTTTCTGGGGGTAAATCTACTAAAAGAGTGCTTTTCGCAAAAGCATATTAATTTTTTTTAAAAAAAGTTTTGAGAAGAAAAATTATGTTGTATATTTGCAGCCGCTAAGTCAAACAAGTAATAATTGGTCCGTTCGTCTAGGGGTTAGGACGCATGGTTTTCATCCATGTAACAGGGGTTCGATTCCCCTACGGACTACAAGTTTTTAAAACAAATAAATAAAATGGCAAATCACAAGTCAGCTCTTAAGAGAATTAGAAGTAACGGAGTTAAACAGTTGAGAAATAAGTATCAACACAAAACAACACGTAATGCGGTTAGAGATTTACGTGCTACAACGGATAAAACAGCGGCAGAGGTACTGTTACCTCAGGTTGCTGCAATGTTAGATAAATTGGCAAAAAACAACATTATTCATAAGAATAAAGCAGGAAACTTGAAATCTAAATTAACGAAGCACGTAGCAGCGTTATAATTTAAGGTTTATTAAAAGATTGAAACCGTTCTATATTAGAGCGGTTTTTTTTGTGGTTAAAATTGGTTTAAATGCGATACTAGTATAGACGTTATTAGATTTGTAAGAAATTTTTATTGTTGTGAATATTAAAGAATCTTAAGAAGTAATTGTTTGAGGTTTGCTCTTTTAAAAGTAGTGATTCAATTTACCATTCATAAGATCTATTTGCATCCAATCGAATGAAGATGAATAATAGCAAAGTGAAACCCCATAAAGAAGAGCCTCCATAACTAAAAAACGGTAAGGGAATTCCAATTGTAGGTAATATTCCTATAACCATACCAATATTTACCATAAAGTGAAAAAAGAATATAGCAGCAATGCTATAACCATAAACGCGACTAAACGTTGTTTTTTGACGTTCTGATACTTGAATAATACGCAGCATAAAAACGATAAATAGTATGATGACTATTGTGCTTCCTAAAAACCCCCACTCTTCACCTACAGTGCTAAAAATGTAGTCGGTGTCTTGCTCTGGAACAAATTTCCCTTGGGTTCTGTCTCCCTCTAAAAAGCCTTTTCCTATAAACCCTCCAGATGCAATAGTTTTGATAGATTGATCCGTATTATACCCAGTCTTTTGAATATCCGTAGAGTGTCCTAACACAATATTAAAACGATCACGATGTCTTTGTTGAAATACGTTTTCAAATAATGGATTGATGCTAAGGATATATGAACAAGTAATTACTAAAATTATCGTGGTATTCATCCAGTTTCGTTTAAGAAATAATGGTTTATACATGGCCGTGTATATCATAAATAACACGTAGAAACCAGCAGTAACTAAAATCATGATTGGAATGGAATTATACGTGCCAAATTTTAAGGTTAGCAAAAATAATATAACTCCAAGAATCCCGAGGATAAAATAGAATACAGAAAGTCCTTCACGATAGAATACAAAAAGAAAAGCGAGATACACAATAGCCGATCCAGGATCTGGCTGAAGTGTAATGAGAAATGCAGGAAGTAGAATAATAAAAAAGGCCTTAATGTGATTTTTAAAGGGTTTAAAAGTGAAAGCTTTATCACTTAGTAGTTTTGCAACAGCAAGAGATGTAAAAGCCTTAGCAAACTCAGTAGGTTGAATGGTAAAGTTTGCTATGTCGTACCAAGAGCGTGCACCATTAATGTTTTTTCCAAATATAAAAAGACCTATAAGCGATAAAATCGCAGCGAGATAAAATAAAGAAGAAAAACGTTCATAAAATCTCGTTTCAATAAATAGAATTACCATTACTACAGGTACTGCCAAAGCAATCCATATTATTTGTTTACCATATCGCGCATTAAAATCAAAAACCTCATAGTGTAGTTCTGATGTTGAAGCAGCATAAATATTTAACCACCCAATAAAAACTAATAGGATGTACATTGAAACAAGCCAGAGATCTACACCAGCGAATATGTTATTTTTTTCTCTTTGCACCGTATTTATATCATTATTTGGATTTGAAATTTATCTTGATTCTGCATGGTACTCCGGATCATTAAGTTGCCTGTCGTATTCATCTTGTAGGCTTCCGTTAAACATCTTAACTTCAAGAGCCTTTCTACTTATTTCTCTATTCAAATATTTTTCAATCATTAAAGTAGCAATAGGAGCAGCCCAGCGTGATCCCCAATAGCCATTTTCTACAAATACTGCTATTGCAATCTTAGGATTGTCTTTTGGTGCGAAGGCAATAAATATAGAATGATCTGTAAGTTTAACCGTTGCGCCATTTATTTTGGTCGAGTTTTGTGCAGTACCCGTTTTACCACAGATCTCTATGCCTTTAACTCTAGATCTAAAAGCCGTTCCACCAGGATTTTCAAAAACGTCAAAAAGGCCTTGAACCATAGGTTCAAAATGTTTTTTATCAATGGTAGTGACATGCTTGGTCGTAAATTTAGGATCAAGGGATGCACCTTTAATTTTTTTAACAATGTGCGGAGTGTAATAATAACCTCTATTAGCAACAGTAGCTGTCATGTTCGCCAACTGAATAGGAGTAGTTATAACTTCTCCTTGACCAATTGCATTGGAAAGGGTGGTTGTGGCGGTCCAATTTTTTGCAGTATACCATTGATCATAAAAATTAGCATTTGGAATAAGTCCTCGATTTCCAACGGGCAAGTCATACCCTAAAAAATTTCCGAGTCCAAAACTTTTTGCGTGCTTGCTCCACGTTTCCATTCCTTCGTGTGCTGTATCGAATTTCTCGATAATTCGTCTATATGTATTGGCGAAATAGGAGTTGCATGACGTATAAATGCCAAAGTTTAATTTTACTTGGCTGGCATGTGCATGACATCCCATTTTTCTACTTCGGCTATAACGGTATCCGTGGTTACATGTAAAGATAGTGTTTTCATCAATTACTCCTTCCTGTAGTCCAATAAGCCCAGTAATAATTTTAAAAGGCGAGCCAGGTGCATACTGCGCCTTAAGACCTCTATCGAACATGGGTTTGTTAATTGAGTCACCAAGTAATAGAACGGAATTTTTTCTTCGTTTTCTTCCGACCATAATATTGGGATCATATGAAGGAGCAGTGACCAGTGCTAGAATTTCTCCGGTTGTAGGTTCTAAAGCTACAATCCCACCTCTTTTGTTGGTCATTAATTTCTCTCCATACTGCTGAAGGATAATATCAAGAGAAAGTGTAAGGTCATTTCCAGGAGCAGAAAGTGTATCATACAGACCGTTTTTGTAGGATCCAATTTCTTTATTAAATCGATTTTTTTGAATTCTTTTAACGCCTTTTGTCCCTCTTAATAGGAGTTCGTATTTTTTTTCTACACCAGTATATCCGAAGAGTTCACCTTGTTGATAATAATCATCTTTAGCGATTGCTCTTTCATCAACTTCATTTAAATACCCTACGACGTTTGCTGCTGTTTTAAGTGGGTATTTTCGAATGGGTCTTTTTTGAATATAGAAACCTTTAAATTTAAAAAGTTTTTCCTGTAAAGGAGCGTAATCTTCCTTTGATAGCTGACCCAGAAAAACGGATGGTAAACGAGGAGAATAAATTTTTGCTTTTTTATAACGTCCTTTAAAGTATTCTTTGTCAATCTTAAGAAGACTACAAAATTCTAAGGTGTCCATTGGTTTAATTTCTCTTGGGATGACCATAACATCATAGGACTGTTCATTCGCTACAATTAATTCTCCATTTCTATCATAAATGTAACCTCGTGCCGGGTAGTCGTAAACGCTCTTGATTGAAGCGTTATTTAATGGTGAGGTTTTATATGGATTGTCTAAAATTTGGAGGTAAAATAATCGACCTATGAATATCAATCCAACTAGTAAAATAATTCCAACTAATAACCCGTTCTTTTTCATTTCATTTTTTTTTAGTGAATGAAATGATTCCAATTAAAATGAGGGAAATAGAAAGGAATGCTGTAGTAATAGATTTTGAAAGAATACTTCCCATATCTTTCAAACTGAAATAGTCTAATGAAAATAAAATAAAGTGATGCGTAAACGTAAGTATCGTTATGAATGTACATGCTCTTCCGAATGAAATCGACCGAATGTTAAATTGATGGAAATCAAAGTCTGTTTTTTTTAGGATAGAAGATAATACTGAAAGTCTAATAAACGCAATAAATAATGTCGAAGCTGCATTAATACCGCCGGTATTTGAAAAAAAATCAATAGATAGGCCTAAAAGAAAACTTAGGAATAGAAAACGACCTCTCTCTCTCTTTATAGGGTAATAAAAAATATAAGCAATATATATATAAGGATTCGTATGACCCAGAAGATTGATGTTGTTAAATATGAGGACTTGTAATAAAACAAGTAACACAAACCATATCGTATTTTGGGCGATATTATTCATTCGCAGTTTCTAATTGTTTAATCTCTTTCTGTTCAAGGTTGGAAATTATATTAATATTACTTAACGCACTCATATCATTAAAGAGTTTTATATTAATTAATTGAAAATCATTTCCCTGTTTTTCAAAATCTTTAATTGTTCCGACTAAAATTCCTTCAGGAAATATTGAAGATTTGCCCCCAGTAATAATTGTGTCACCAATTCCTACTTGAGTTTGTCTTGGTAAATCTACTAATTGAACAGTTCTATAATCTTTGCCATTCCAGATGAGCGAGCCATAGTGATCGTTGTTTTTTAATTTCACATTTGTATGAGAGTCTTTATGAAGAATAGACATTACAGTGGCATTATGTTTTGAAACAGAATTAGTAACTCCAATAATTCCATAACTATTTACGACACCCATTATAGATGTAATTCCGTGTTTTTCACCTCTGTTTATGGTAAGAAAGTTATTGCGTTTAGTATAGTTGTTACTAATGATTTTTCCTCGATAGTATTTGTATTTTTGATAGAAATTAACAGTATCAATTTGTTCCGAAACTACTGAATCTAAATCATAGGGGCTTAAGGATAAAAGATTTTTAAGGTGTATGTTTTCTTTTGAAAGTAACCGGTTCTCTTTTTTTAAATAAAAAAAGTCGTTAATGGAGCTCATCTGTCTATATATACCGCCAGTGAGAGTATTTGCTGAATTTATAAATTTACTCCTGTGGTATGAATGGTTTTGAATGGTGAAAAATAACGCGAAAGACTCTAAAATAAGGAAAAGTAGAAAATACTTATATTTTTCAATAAACTTGAATATCTGCTGCATAAGTCAATCTGTATTTCACACTATTTCATAAGTACAGTACTGTATTTCTCTAAATCTTTTAAAGTGATCCCAGTACCTCGAACTACTGCTCTCAATGGATCTTCGGCAACATATACGGGTAAGTCCGTTTTTCTTGAAAGACGTTTGTCTAGCCCTCTGAGCATCGACCCACCGCCTGCTAAATAAATTCCTGTGTTGTAAATATCTGCTGCTAATTCTGGAGGTGTTTTTGATAAAGTTTCCATGACAGCATCTTCAATTCTAATAATAGATTTGTCTAGTGCTTTAGCAATTTCTCTAAAAGAGACTTGTACTTGTTTCGGTTTTCCACTTAATAAATCACGACCTTGAACAAGCATATCTTTTGGTGGAGTTTCCAAATCTTCTGTCGCTGAACCAATGGTGATTTTAATATTTTCAGCCGTACGTTCTCCAATATATAAATTGTGTTGAGTACGCATGTAATAGGTTATATCATTTGTAAAAACATCGCCAGCGACTTTTACTGAATTGTCACATACAATTCCGCCAAGAGCAATAACTGCGATTTCGGTAGTTCCACCACCTATATCGATAATCATGTTTCCTTTAGGCTGGGTAATATCAATACCAATACCTATTGCTGCAGCCATCGGTTCATGGATTAAATATATTTCTTTAGCATTCATGTGTTCCGCAGAATCACGAACAGCACGCTTTTCAACTTCGGTAATTCCAGACGGAATGCAAATAACCATTCGAAGAGAAGGTGTCCAGAATTTCTTTTTTATAGTTGGGATATTCCTGATAAACTCCTTTATCATTTGCTCAGAAGCTTCAAAATCAGCAATTACACCATCTTTTAATGGGCGTATTGTCTTGATGTTTTCATGCGTCTTTCCTTGCATTTGACTTGCTTTTTCTCCGGTGGCAATGATTTTACCTGATATTCGGTCTCTAGCTACTATTGAAGGCTCGTCAACAACTACTTTTCCATCATGGATGATAAGGGTGTTTGCTGTCCCTAAATCAATAGCAATATCTTCTGTCATGAAGTCAAAAAAACTCATAAGATAGTCTTGTATTGGAGTTAATTTACAAATGTAATGAAATTAATGCTTAAAATGACGAGTTCCAGTCATTACCATGCCAATATTATTTTCATTACAATAATCGATAGAAAGTTGGTCTTTAATTGAACCTCCTGGTTGAATTATAGCTTTAATTCCTGCTTTATCAGCAATCTCGACACAGTCAGGGAATGGGAAGAAGGCATCACTTGCCATTACAGCTCCGTTTAAGTCAAAATTGAATGCCTTGGCTTTCGCAATTGCTTGCTCTAATGCATCAACGCGAGATGTTTGTCCCGTGCCTCCAGCACATAATTGTTTGTTTTTAACTAGAATGATTGTATTTGACTTTGTGTGTTTACAAATTTTTGAAGCGAATAATAAATCTTCAATTTCGTCGTCAGAAACAATTCTGTTAGTTACATTTTTTAACTCTTCTCTAGAATCTGTAACATTATTTGGGTCTTGCGCTAATACTCCATTTAATGCAGTTCTGTAACTGATATCTGGGAGTTCAGCATCTTTTTGAATTAAGATGATTCTATTTTTCTTTCCTTTTAAGATTTTTAGCGCTTCATCAGAATAAGAAGGAGCAATAACTACTTCACAGAATAAACCATGAATTTCTGTAGCTGTTGCTCGGTCAATTTCTTTATTTGCGATTAAAACTCCGCCAAAAGCAGAAGTTGGATCTCCAGCAAGTGCGTCAATATATGCTTGAACGAGTGTTTCTCTTTGAGCAAATCCGCAGGCGTTATTGTGTTTTAAAATAGCAAAAGTTGCACCTTCGTTTTTAAACTCTTTAATTAGGTTGACTGCGGCATCAACATCTAATAGATTATTGAATGATAATTCTTTACCGTGTAGTTGATCAAATAATACTTCTAAATTACCGTAGAAAAATCCTTTTTGATGTGGGTTTTCTCCATACCGCAATTGCTTTACAGTATCAAAACTTTGTCTAAAAGCAGGTTGATTATCATTCATATAATTGAATATGGCTGAATCGTAATGGCTGGAAATAGCAAAGGATTTTGCAGAAAAAGATTTACGTTGCTCTATGGTAGTTGCACCGTTACTTTCTGTGATGATATTTAAAAACTCATCATATTGTTCCATAGAAGAAACGCACATAACATCTTTGAAATTTTTGGCAGCTGCACGAATTAATGAAATTCCACCAATATCAATTTTTTCAATAATATCTTGTTCTGGAGAACCACTTGTAACAGTTTTTTCAAATGGATATAAATCAACAATTACAATGTCGATTTCTGGTATCTCAAATTCAGCAATTTGTTGCTGGTCACTTTGATTTTCACGGCGTGTTAAGATTCCACCAAAAACTTTTGGGTGCAGCGTTTTTACACGACCACCAAGAATAGAAGGGTATGATGTCAAATCTTCAACAGGAACAACATCGACCCCCATTTCTCTTATAAAACTCTCCGTGCCACCAGTAGAATAAATTGTAACTCCTAATTCGTTTAATTTCTGTACGATAGGGCCTAATCCGTCCTTATGGTATACTGAGATTAATGCTGATTTTGATGTTTTCGCTGTGCTCATTTAGTGTGTTGTTATTTTTACGTAAAATTACTAAAACTGAAAAGGTTTTACAAGCTAAAAAAAAAGATATTTTTCAAATTATTTGGTACACTTGTTCACATACAAATTCTAGTAATTTTTGATTTTTTTTTAAAAACAGGTTAACTATTTGTGAATGAATATCAATCTGACCAATATTTTCTTCATTTTTACATATTATAATTATAATTTCAGATTTCACCTTCCATCGACAAGAGATATAATTATCTTGTTTGGTGCCATCCTGTAAAACAAAGTTTTGACTGGTTTCCGCTACTTGTCCAAAGATGACTTTGCCAAAGGGAAGAATAGGATGCTCTATCGATGTACCAATAAATTACGCTATTTTTAAAATAGAATCCCACCCAATCGAAGTATTATTCCTCCTTATTTTAAAAAATCACATATTGACTGTAGAATGGATTGCGTTGAGGTAGGTTTTTGAATTATGTATATAATAGTAAATTTTAGGATGTTCGTTTCCATTTGAATGTTTAATTTTGAAATAAAACTAATAGGGTTCTTTGAGAAAGAATAGAGTTGTCATATTATTTTTGGTTAGGTTCTTTGTGGTGTATTTTGCGCTTACGGTATTGTATTCATTTTACCTTCATAAAACTCAAATTTCATCGAATATTTTTTCCTGTGCGCCAATAACGAAAGTTATTACGCAACATGCTAAAAACATGGTTGAATTATTGGGGTATGATGTTTTTACCCAACAGAATAAAGATGAACTTTCAATGATGTTTCAAGTAAATCAAAAATATGTTGTTAAGATTGTTGAGGGATGTTCTAGTATTGGTGTTGTCATTTTGTTTTTGGCTTTCATCATTGCTTTTGCGGGTAAATTAAAGGCGACATTACTTTTTGGTGTTTTTGGAATTATTATGATTTATATTGTCAATATTTTTAGAATTGTATTTTTGGTTTTAGTTATTTATCATTTTCCTCAATTTCAAGAGGTATTACATGATTTAGTTTTTCCTGCTATAATTTATGGCATGGTACTTATATTATGGTTTTTTTGGATTAGATACTATGCTATACGAAATAAACGAAATTGAATAAACGAAATAGAATATTAATCTTAGTTTTCATGGTCTTGTTATTAGTTTTAGTAAGAGCCTATGAAGACGTGTTGTTTTACGATCCATTTGTTCAATATTTTAAATTTGACTATTTAAAGGGCGGTTTTCCAGTTTTTGTGATGGGACCACTTTTGTTAGACCTATTCGCAAGATATATTGTTAATACTTTACTTTCGTTAATTATAATTTATATGGCATATTTAAATAAGGAAAATCTATTTTTTGCAATTAAATTGTATGCTCTTACATTCGCAATTATAGGTCTGCTTTACTTCATGTATTTAAAAATAGAGTTTCCAAACGGTTATCTGTTTGCATTTTATCTTCGTCGAATATTAATTCATCCGCTATTGCTATTAATATTATTACCTTCATTTTATTTTCAGAAAAAAATGAAGGTAAAAGTATAACACAAAATTTAGAGTAATTTTGTTAGTTTGAGTAGTTTTGTAGTAGATATGAAAAGAGGCTTATCATAAGTTAGATGATTGTTGTAAGTATAAGGATAAGCAGGTAGTAAAAGATCACGAGTTAAGTGAGAATTAAAAGTAATAATTAATTATAAAAATGAATAAAGTATTTTTAGGTATGATTGCTTTAATAGCGGTCTCTACAATTGCTTGTAAAAATGAAATCAAGGAGGGTACGCATGAACATGCTGAGTTTGTCTATGCTTGTCCCATGCAATGCGAGGTTGATAAAACGTATGCGAATAAGGAGACTAAATGTCCTGTTTGTAAAATGAAATTAGTTACCAAGGAAACCGAAGGTAGTGACGATCAAGATACAAAAAGAGAGCATGGAAGTGAAGGTCGCGATCATGATGATTAGTGCGTAAACATAAATTATTTATATAAAATTAACACCCGCTCGTTGAGCGGGTGTTTTTATATGCAATAAAAAATATAGTTTTCATTGCTTTTATTTATGATAATTGCAATTACATCATTCCTGGCATACCACCGCCACCTCCCATTGGAGGCGCAACTGAAGCATCTTCTTTAATATCTACCAATGCACATTCAGTGGTTAAGATCATTCCAGCAACAGACGCAGCGTTTTCAAGAGCTATTCGTGTAACTTTTGTAGGATCGATGATTCCTGCACTCAACATTTGCACATACTCACCAGTTTTAGCGTTATATCCAAAGTCTCCAGTTCCTTCAAGAACTTTAGAAACAACTACAGAACCTTCTCTACCAGTATTTTCAACAATTTGACGTAAAGGCTCTTCAATTGCTCTGTCAATGATTTTTATACCTGTGATTTCATCAAGGTTGTCTGTTGTGATAGCCGCTAAAACTGATTTAGATCTAATAAACGCAACTCCACCACCAGCAATAATTCCTTCTTCAACAGCTGCTCTTGTAGCATGTAAAGCGTCATCTACACGGTCTTTCTTTTCTTTCATTTCAACTTCAGAAGCTGCACCAACATATAAAACTGCAACACCACCAGCCAATTTAGCCAAACGCTCTTGTAATTTTTCTCTATCGTAATCAGAAGTAGTCGTTTCAATTTGAGATTTTATTTGACTTACTCTTGCTTGAATTTGCTCTGAATCTCCAGCACCATTTACAACAGTAGTATTGTCTTTGTCAATAGTTATTCTTTCTGCAGTCCCAAGCATTTCAATAGTAGCTTTTTCTAAAGACAATCCAAGTTCTTCAGAAATTACCGTAGCACCAGTTAAGATAGCAATATCTTGCAACATTGCTTTTCTACGATCTCCAAATCCAGGAGCTTTTACAGCAGCAATCTTTAAAGCACCACGTAATTTATTCATTACCAAAGTGGCTAAAGCTTCACCTTCAACATCCTCAGCAATAATTAATAATGGTTTTCCAGATTGTGCAACAGGTTCTAAGATTGGTAATAAATCTTTTAAGGAAGAGATTTTCTTTTCAAATAATAAGATATATGGGTTTTCAAGGTCAACCAACATTTTTTCAGTGTTCGATACAAAGTAAGGAGATAAATATCCTCTGTCGAATTGCATTCCTTCTACAATGTCAACATAAGTTTGCGTTCCTTTTGCTTCTTCAACGGTAATTACACCTTCTTTCCCAACTTTCTCAAAAGCTTGAGCGATTAAATCTCCAATTGATTCATCGTTATTCGAAGAGATAGAAGCAACTTGTTTGATCATTTCAGCGTTGTCTCCAACAACTTTAGATTGATTGTGTAAATCAGTAACTATCGCCTGAACAGCTTTATCTATGCCTCTTTTTAAATCCATTGGATTTGCTCCAGCAGCAACATTTTTTAATCCTTCTTTAACAATTGCTTGAGCTAATACAGTAGCAGTAGTAGTTCCATCTCCAGCCAAGTCATTAGTTTTAGAAGCAACTTCTTTGACCATTTGAGCTCCCATGTTTTCTAATGGATCTTCTAATTCAATTTCTTTTGCAACAGAAACACCATCTTTTGTAATTGCTGGCCCACCAAAAGCTTTTCCAATAACTACATTTCTTCCCTTAGGTCCTAAGGTTACTTTTACTGCATTTGCCAATGCGTCTACTCCACGTTTTAATCCGTCACGTGCTTCTATGTCAAATTTAATATCTTTTGCCATTTTTATATTTTTTTTAAACGATTGCGAATATATCGCTTTCTCTCATTATTAAATAATCTTTTCCTTCAACTACTAATTCAGTACCAGAATATTTCCCGTATAAAACTTCGTCTCCAACTTTTACAGTTAAAGGCTCGTCTTTTGTTCCAGTTCCTACTGCAACTATAGTTCCTTTTTGAGGTTTTTCTTTTGCTGAATCTGGAATGATAATTCCACTTGCGGTTGTTGTTTCTGCTACAGCTGGCTCAACTAGCACTCTGTCAGCTAATGGTTTTATTGATACTTTACTCATCGTGAATAATATTTTAGTTTATTAATTAGATAATATACCCCCCAAAAGTATGCCAAAGAGTTTTAGTATGACATAGTGTGAAAAAAAATGCCAACGTGTCATTTTACGTTGGCATTTTTATATTTTAAAACTATTTTTTAGTTCACACTGTCAGTCGCTGCTGGTGCTTGTTGAATAGGTAAATCTTGAACATCTCTATTATCCAATGTTTCTTGAATAGTAGTATCTTCAGGTAAGCTGCTTTTATTTGGAACAGCAAAATTAGATAACAAGATTAATGCTAATAAGGCGATAGACAAAGTCCAAGTACTTTTGTCTAAAAAGTTTGTTGTGCTTTGAACCCCACCACCAACCGATTGAGAACCACTTCCTCCAAAAGAAGAAGATAAGCCTCCTCCTTTTGGATTTTGTACCATAATAATTAATATGAGCAAAACTGCTACAATCATAATCAAAACTAAAAATAGTGTATACGTCATAATTTATTTTTTATCTAATAATTTTATTGCTTTTATTTGGGTTGCAAAGAAACTACTTTTTTCTGGATATTTCAAACTTAATATTCGATATGCTTTAATAGCATTTACATATTTCTTTTGCTCTAAATAAACTTTAGCTAAAGTCTCTGTCATTAAGTTATCATAATCTGTTCTAGGAACTTCTGAATGGAAAGTTTTAGTCTCTCTTTCTTTTGGTGGTTTTATTTTAGGATTTGAAGAAATAAATTTATCGATTAGGTCAAATTTAGACTTTTTATCAGTTTTTCTTTTTTTTCGTTCTATAGGTTTAATGGATCCTAATTGAAGCCATTCTCCAAAAGAATGAGATTCATTATTATTAAAATTAAAGTGCTTGCCAATTTCTAATATCTCAATTGGATTGTCTTTCTTTTTTTCTGAAGTACTTGCAGTAAGTTTTTGATGCAAGGCTTTTATAATTCCTGCATCAATAACTTCAATATCTTCCAATTCAGAATTGTTTGAAATATTTGTTTTGGATTCGATTAAATGATTTTCTGCAATCAGATTGAATAAAAGGGTTCGGTCTGTCGTATAAGCTGCCGTGGTTTTTAAAGATTGATTATATTTATAACTATCTTGTTTTTTTAAACCTTTAAGGTGGAGAACTCTTGCAGAATGAAAGTATGGAAAAGTATCTATTACGTTTTCTAACTCCTCAGTTTGTAAAGAATTTATCTTAGAGGGATTATTAATTAGATATGTAAAGTCTTGTATTTTCATCTACCACTGTGCAACAGATGCATTAAATATATCTTGAGTTATTCTTTCAAAAATAATAGCCAAAGCATCTTGCAGAACTCCGCCAACTAATTGCGCATTAGCATCATAATCATGATAGAAGGAGAAACTTTGTTCAAATTCTTTATCTTCTTCGTACTTGTTAAAATAACGTACATTCACCGTTATTGTTAGTCTGTTTTGAGCCGCTTTTTGATCTGCAGTTGCAGTCATAGGATTTATACGATAGCCTGTTATTTCACCTTCAAAATAAATATCACCACCATTTTTTACCATACCTAAATTAGTTTGGCTAATAAAAATATCTTGAAGCGTAATTGTAAAGGTTTGAGCTAAACCTGGCTCTATTAATCTAGCATTATTAGGAAAATAGTCTACTTGAACAGTTTTTATTTTTGGGTCTAAATTAACACCCCCAAAAGAATAAACCCAACAACTTTGGGTTGTAATTAATATGGCGAAAGCCATTAAATAATATAGTTTCTTCATTATCCTAAGAGGTTTTTCACAAATCGTATTGTTTTATTTTACGATATAATGTTCGTTCTGATATTCCAAGTTCTTGAGCTGCTAATTTACGTTTTCCGCTGTTACGATCAAGAGATTTTTTTATCATTTCAAATTCCTTGTCTTGTAAAGAAAGAGATTCATCTTCGTCTATGGTTTCTGCAAAATCATAGGATGAATTTTCTTGCTGATTTTTTTGTTTTTGGTAAACAACTTCTACAGTGTTTTCCTGATGTAAATTTTCTTTAGGATCGCTTGAAATTTTTTCAATCAAACGTTGATTTTTTTCTTTGAATTTATCATGATCTCCTTCCTGCATCAAATCTAAAGTTAATTTCTTTAAATCGTTGATATCATTTCTCATATCGAACAGAATTTTATACATTATTTCTCGTTCGTTAGCGAAATCGGATTTAGATTTTGTGCCCTCTATTATTGAAGGTAAATTACGTTTTCGATTTGGAAGATATTGTGATATTTTAGCAGAATCGACGCTCCTATTTTCTTCTACCACGGAAATCTGTTCAGCAATATTTCTCAATTGTCGAATGTTTCCGGGGAAATTGTAATTTATAAGTATTTGTACTGCATCATCCGTTAGCCTCATTGTTGGCATATTATATTTTTGAGCAAAATCAGAAGCAAATTTTCTGAATAACAAATGGATGTCTTCCTTTCTTTCTCGCAAGGGAGGTAAGTCGATTTCAATAGTACTTAACCTATAAAACAAGTCTTCTCTAAATTTACCTTTATCAATTGCTTCCATCATTTTAAGGTTGGTGGCAGCAACGATTCTGATATCTGTTTTTTGAACTTTACTCGAGCCGACTTTAATAAATTCTCCATTCTCTAAAACACGCAATAAACGAACCTGAGTAGTGAGAGGTAATTCTCCAACTTCATCTAAAAAAATAGTACCACCATCTGCAACTTCAAAATATCCATTTCGTGTAGCGGTGGCTCCTGTAAAAGCACCTTTTTCATGTCCAAATAATTCACTGTCGATGGTTCCTTCTGGAATTGCTCCACAGTTCACTGCAATGTATTTGCCGTGTTTTCTATGAGATAAGGCATGAATAATTTTAGGAATACTTTCTTTACCGACACCACTTTCGCCAGTTACTAGTACGGAAATATCTGTAGGTGCAACTCGAACTGCTTTGGATATGGACCTATTTAAATAAGTGTTATCTCCAATGATTCCGAACCGTTGCTTAATTGTTTGTAAAGATTCCATTTGATTTAATTATTTTCCGAATATTCAATTGCTGTTCCAATTAGTGTGGCAACAGTGCAGTCTTCAATTCTAACATTAACAAAATCTCCTATAGCGAAATTCTCTTTTGGGAATACAGCGGTGAGGTTTTGAGAAGTTCTTCCTTTATAATGTAATGCTGATTTTTTCGAATTTCCTTCAATTAAAACTTCTAACGTTTCCCCTAATTTTGATTTCGTTCTCAAGGCGCTATGGTTTTGTTGTATTTGTATGATTTCAGTCAATCTTCTTTTTTTATCTTCAAAAGATACGTCGTCGATCATTTTATTTCCAGCTAATGTCCCTGGTCTTTCAGAATAGGTATACATATATCCAAAATCAAATTTAACTTTTTCCATTAAAGTTTTAGTGTCTTGAAAGTCTTCTTCCGTTTCTCCGCAAAACCCAATAATCATATCTTGGCTAATAGCACAATCTGGAATGATACGCAAAACATTGTCTACTAATTCCAAATATTCTTCGCGAGTATGCTGGCGATTCATTGCTTTTAAAATTTTTGTACTACCACTTTGTACCGGCAAATGAATGTGTTTGCAAATATTTCGATGTTTGACCATGGTGTAAAGAACGCCTAAGGCCATATCCTGAGGATTTGAAGTAGAAAATCTAAAGCGAACTTTAGGAAAGGTAGAAGCACATAAGTCTAAAAGTTGTGCAAAGTCAACAGCAGTTGCTTGAGCAATTTCAGAAGCGCTTGTAAAATCCTTTTTTAGACCTCCTCCATACCACAAAAAGCTGTCTACATTTTGGCCAAGGAGGGTAACTTCTTTGTAATTTTTATCTACAAGTTCCTGTATTTCTTTTAAAATACTTTTAGGATCTCTGCTGCGTTCCCGTCCTCTTGTAAATGGTACCACACAAAACGTACACATATTATCACATCCTCTAGTGATCGATACAAGCGCGGAGACTCCATTTGAATTTAATCGAACAGGAGAAACATCTCCATACGTTTCTTCTTTAGATAAAATTACATTTACAGCATCTCTTCCAGCATCAATTTCTTTAAGTAGATTAGGTAAATCTCGGTATGCATCTGGACCAACGACTAAGTCAACAATTTTTTCTTCTTCTAAAAATTTTTCTTTTAGTCGTTCTGCCATGCATCCAAGCACTCCAACTTTCATGGTTGGATTGATTCTTTTAACAGCATTATATTTTTCTAAACGCTTACGGATTGTTTGTTCTGCTTTTTCTCTAATCGAGCATGTGTTTACCAATACTAAATCGGCTTCTTCAAGTTTTGATGTAGTATTAAAACCTTGCTCAGCCATTATAGATGCAACGATTTCACTATCATTTAAATTCATGCTACAGCCATAACTTTCAATAAAAAGTTTTTTGTTATTACCGTTTGTTTTTTCAGTAATTAATGGCTTTCCTTGTCTTTTTTCGTCAATTATCTTTTCAGAAATCATATACGTAATATTGGTTTGCAAAGGTACAACCAATTTCTTGAATTTGTGACAAAGTGGCAGATTTATTTAGCAGGTGATCTCAATAGGTTTCTTAAAAATATTGTTAAAAAATTTGAATTTCAAAAAAACCATCTACTTTTGCATTCTGGAAAGGTCTTAAATAATAAGGTGTAATCCATTTCAAGAATATAAATATATGGCAAAGAACTTAGTTATTGTAGAGTCACCGGCAAAAGCAAAAACCATTGAGAAATTTTTAGGAAAAGATTTTCAAGTAGAATCAAGTTTTGGTCATATTGCAGACTTACCTTCCAATGAGTTGGGGATAAATGTCGATGGAGATTTTAAGCCAAATTATTCTGTATCAGTGGATAAAAAGGGTGTTGTAAAAAAATTAAAGGATTTAGCAAAGAAGGCAGAAACTGTTTGGTTGGCTAGTGATGAGGATCGAGAAGGAGAAGCTATTGCTTGGCATTTGTCTGAGCAATTGAAATTGAAGGAAGAGAATACAAAACGAATTGTCTTTCATGAGATTACAAAAAAAGCAATTTTAAAAGCTGTAGAGAATCCTAGAGATATTAATTATAATTTAGTTAATGCTCAGCAAGCCCGCAGAGTATTGGACAGATTGGTAGGATATGAATTATCACCAGTTCTTTGGAGAAAAGTAAAAGGTGGATTGTCCGCAGGACGTGTTCAATCAGTAGCAGTTCGATTAATAGTTGAAAGAGAGAGAGAAATTCAAACCTTTAATGCAAAACCATCTTATAGAGTTGATGCCGAATTTGTAAATAAAGCCCAAAAAAATTTCAAGGCTAAATTGCCTAAGAATTTTGGCACAAAAAAAGAAGCAGAAGACTTTTTAAATTCTTGTATTCAAGCTAATTTCTCTGTTGCCGATTTAAAAAAGATACCGGCAAAGAAAAGTCCCGCAGCTCCATTTACGACCTCTACATTGCAGCAAGAGGCTTCTAGAAAATTATATTTTGCAGTGGCCAAAACGATGATGATTGCCCAGCGATTGTATGAAGCGGGATTGATCACTTATATGAGAACAGATAGTGTAAATCTTTCTGATGATGCAAAAATGGATGCACAGGTAGAGATAACATCTTCATTTGGTGAAGAATATAGTTGTCCTAGAAATTTTAAGACAAAAGCAAAGGGTGCTCAAGAGGCACATGAGGCTATTCGTCCTACAAATATGGATAGGTCTTCAGTTTCGGTAGATTACGATCAAGATAGATTGTATAGTTTGATTTGGAAACGAACTATAGCGTCACAAATGAGTGATGCTAAATTGGAGCGTACAAATGTTAAAATAGAGAACTCTAATAATAATAAGATATTAACTTCTAATGGAGAGGTGATAAAATTCGATGGTTTTTTAAAGGTGTATATAGAGGGTAATGATAATGAAGAAGAGGAGCAAGAGGGCATGTTGCCACGATTGGAAATAAATGAGTTGCTTGCAAATAATTATATAACCGCAACCGAGCGTTATTCGAAACCACCTTACAGATATTCTGAGGCTGCCTTAGTAAAAAGGTTAGAGGAACTGGGTATTGGTAGACCTTCTACATACGCACCAACGATATCAACAGTGCAACGCCGGGGATATGTTGAAAAAGGAGTGATCGAAGGGGCTGAAAGAAACTATACTCAATTAAAATTTGAAAAGGATAAGGTTGTTACAGTAGTTTTGACTGAAAAAACGGGAGCAGATAAGGGTAAGATGGTGCCAACTGATATTGGTAATATTGTGAATGATTTTTTAGTAGCCAATTTTTCTAGTGTGCTTGATTATGGTTTTACGGCTAAGGTAGAATCTGATTTTGATGAAATAGCGGAGGGAAAAGAAGATTGGACTTCTATGATAAAAGAGTTTTATGTTGGTTTTCATAAAACTGTTGAATATGTAGCTGAAAATGCCGAAAGGGAATCTGGTGAGCGAATTTTAGGCAAGCACCCGGAATCAGGTAAAACAATATTGGTTAGATTGGGTAAGTATGGGCCCATGGTTCAAATTGGAGATAGAGAGGATGAAGATAAAATATTTGCAAGCCTGCAACCAAATCAAACTTTGGGAACGATAAGTTTAGAGGAGGCAATAGATTTGTTTTTATTACCAAAAACTGTAGGTCAATATGAAAAAGAGGATGTTATTATTTTAAATGGAAGGTTTGGGCCTTATGTGCGTTTTGGAACGATGTTCGTTTCTCTCCCAAAGGGTGAAAATCCTCTGGCGATTGAATTAGATCAAGCAATAGAATTGATTGAGGCAAAAAGAGAGGCAGATGCACCAATTGCTGAATATGAAAACTTCCCAGTTCAAAAAGGTGTTGGAAGATTTGGGCCTTTTATTAAATGGAATGGGGTTTTTATTAATGTCAATAAAAAGTATGATTTTGATAATTTGACTTTTGATAATATTGTTGAATTGATTGAAATTAAAAAACAAAAAGATATTGATAAGGTAATTCATAACTGGGAAGATGAAGGAATTCGTGTAGAAAAAGCACGTTGGGGCCGTTTTAATATATTGAAAGGAAAGGTTAAAATAGAGATGCCCAAGACCACGAAAGTGGATAAATTAACGCTTGAAGAAGTGAAGGCAATCATTGATAAAAATGCTCCAAAAAAGAAACCTACGAGGAAAAAAGCACCAAAAAAGAAATAATTGACTACTTTAGCACACTTGTTAACCCCTATATGACTTAAATAAATATGAATTTTGATTATTTATTTCCAGTTGATGATGCTATTTTGGGTCATTCTTCTAGGTATTCCGATCAATCAATAGGTAATCATATTGCTATTCATACCAAGCAAAATGGAATCCCAGATTTAAATGATGTTCGATTGGCTATTATTGTTATCGAAGAGGGAAGAGGCGCTATAGGTAATGATGGGGCTGGTCAGGAGTTAGATGAAATCAGAAAACATTTGTATCAATTATTCCCAGGCAATTGGATGACTAAAATCGCCGATTTGGGGAACCTTCCTCAAGGAAATACAATTGAGGACACTTACTTCGCTGTAAAGGAGATTTTGTCAAACCTCATGAAACTTAATATTATTCCTATTATAATTGGAGGAGGTCAAGATTTAACCTACGCCAATTATAGAGCGTATGATTCTCTTGAACAATCTGTGAATATAGTTTCAGTTGATAATAAATTTGATTTTGGAACTATTCAAGATGGAATTTCATCTCAATCGTATTTGAGTTCAATAGTCATGGAGAAACCTAACAACCTATTTAATTATAGTAATATAGGGTATCAGACGTTTTTTAATTCACAGGAAGAGATCGATTTGATAAATGATCTATTTTTTGATGCGTATCGATTAGGTGAAGTTGCAAAAAATATTGAGATAGTAGAACCTGTGCTTAGAGATGCCGATATAGTATCAATTGATATAGGAGCATTAAGAAATAGTGAAGCACCCGCCAATAATAATGCAACACCAAATGGATTTTATGGTGAAGATTTGTGCGTGATTTCTCGTTATGCAGGAATTAGTGATAAAGTTTCATCATTTGGTATCTACGAATACAATTATAAGTTTGATAACAAGAGGCAAACAGCTCAGTTAATTGCTCAGGCCGTTTGGTACTTTATTGAAGGTGTAAATTGCAGATCAAATGATTATCCATTTGGAACAAAAGATAACTATCAAAAATATATTATCCCTATAAAGGATGAAATATTAAACTTTTATAAAAGTGATAAAAGTGGTAGATGGTGGATGGAAATTAATTTTAATGAAAATAATAAATACGAAAGGCATTCGTTAATACCATGTACATACCAAGATTATTTGAATGCAAATAATCAGGAAATACCGAATAGATGGTATAAAACTTTAAAAAAGGTAGTTTAAGGTTCAATTTAGAATGAAATTTAAATTGGTATTATAAAAATAATTTTTACGTTTACGCAAAATTAGAAAAGGATAGAAATTACATTATGAAAAATATACTAATATATATGCTTTTGCTAACGCTCATTGTCAGTTGTGGTCAAAGTGACAGGGGAGAACTTGTCGGTGCGAGATCCAAGAGTAAATGGAATGCTGAAAAACCATATGGAATGACTAAGATTCCAGGTGGGGCATTTACCATGGGTAAGCAAGATGAAGATATGGCAGGAGCAATGGATGCCCCTTCAAAAACCGTTACTGTGAAGCCTTTTTATATGGATGAAACAGAGATTTCTAATAGCGAATACAAAGAATTTGTTTACTGGGTTAGAGATTCTATTTTAAGATCTCGACTAGCAGATGAAGCTGACTTTATGAATTCAGGTTTAGAACTTGAAGATCCTAATAAGGTATTAGTAGACTACCAATATAAAAGTAGTGATACTGCAGATGCTTCACCATATGTAAAATACATGCTTAACATGTATGGATCTCTAGGGGATATTAACTCTCCTTCAATGGGACGTAGTTTAAATTGGGAAGAAGAATTAATATGGAGCCCAGAAGATTTTCCAGATAAAAGTTATGTATTTGTAATGGATTCTTTATATATTTCTTTAAGCAACAGTTTTGGTGGCCGTAGGTTGATTGATACGGAACAATTACAATATCGTTATTATTGGTTGGATACAGAAGAAGCCGCTAAAAATCAAGGAAAAAGATCTGATTATATCAAGGAGTCTATTTTAAAAGTATATCCAGATACTACTGTTTGGATTAAAGATTTTGATTATTCTTATAATGATCCAATGCACCAGGACTATTTTTACCATCAAGCATATCAGGATTATCCCGTGGTAGGTGTAAATTGGGGACAAGCAAGAGCGTTTTGTAATTGGAGAACTCAAAAGAAGAATAACTATTTAATGACTAAAAAGCGCATTACTAGAGTTCCAGATTACAGATTACCTTCTGAAGCGGAATGGGAATATGCCGCGAGAGGTGGATTAAATTTCGCAAATTACCCTTGGGGTGGACCATATACAACGAGCGATAGAGGGTGTTTTTTGGCAAACTTTAAGCCAAGTAGAGGCGATTACGCTGTAGATGGAGCACTATATACGGTAGAAGTTCAATCGTACAACGCAAATGATTATGGATTGTATAATATGGCAGGAAATGTTTCAGAATGGACCAATTCTTCATATGATGAGTCTTCTTATTATGAAGAATCTACAATGAATCCGAATGTAGTTGATAAGCAAAATTTCCGTAAAGTTATAAGAGGAGGGTCCTGGAAAGATATTGCCTACTTCTTAGAAGTAAGTTCTCGTAATTATGAATATGCTGATTCGGCTAGAAGTTATATTGGCTTTAGAACGGTTCATGATTATTTAGGAACAAAGATTAATTAGAAAAAATAACCAAATTAACCCGAAAAATAAAAAAGTTATGGCACAATCAAAAGCAATTAAGAAAATATTTAATATGGCATACGGACTAGGTGCTTCAATAGTGATATTGGGAGCCTTGTTTAAAATATTGCACTGGGCTTATGGTAACGAAATGTTAATGGTGGGAATGATTGTGGAAGCGCTAGTATTTGCAATATCTGCGTTTGAACCAGTAGAGGATGATTTAGATTGGTCAAAAGTTTATCCAGAACTGACAGGAGGAAAAGAAAAAGAAAAACAAAAAGGAGATGTTCAAGGTATGTTGTCTCAAAAATTGGATGATATGCTACAAGAAGCAAAACTGGACGCTGGCTTAATGAAAAGTTTAGGAGACAGTATTCTAAACTTTAAAGGTGCCGCAGAGAATATTGCCCCTGCTGTCGATTCTATTGCTGCCACGAATAAATATAGCGAGCAATTAACCTTGGCAGCAACTCAAATGGAATCATTGAATAGTTTGTATCAATTACAATTAGAAAGTGCTTCTCAACAGGTAGAAATAAATTCTGAAACAGCTGAGAATGCTGGAAAACTAAAAGAGCAAATGGTGTCATTGGCAACAAATATGTCTTCCTTAAATGGTGTTTACGGTGGAATGCTTTCTGCAATGTCTAAAAATTAAGTAGTCTTTATAGATTACTAACCCTTTAAACTAATTAATTATGGCAGGAGGAAATTTATCACCAAGACAGAAGATGATTAATCTTATGTATTTGGTATTTATAGCAATGTTAGCGTTGCAAATGTCCAAGGAAGTATTAACCGCTTTCGGTTATTTAAATGAACGATTGACAACGTTTAATGTTTCGCAAGTTGACAAAAACGAACTTATGTACAGCGGAATACAACTAAAGGCTAGTGAGCAAGAAGAGAAATTTGGCGATGAAAATGAAAAAGCACAAAAAATAAAAAGTTTATCTCAAGAATTATTTGATCATATAGCTGGAATTAAAGAATTACTTTTAACCAGTGTAGAAGACACTAAGGATTATGAAACTATGGATAAACCAGATGTTTTAGATTTGTATCTTTATCAAAAAGGAGAGGTAAGTGAAAACGGACAGGCATTTTTGGATGCCATAGAAAAATATAGGACTAATCTTGTGGAAATTTTGGGATCTAAGTACCCTGAGGTGTCACAGTCGGTGGTAGATTATTTTGTTACAAAGGATGTTACCGATGGTGAAGGGATTACTAAGGACTGGATTGATTATAACTTTGTTGGATTTCCAGCGGTGGCTTCCCTTACGAAATTGACTTTAATGCAAACAGATATTAGATCTGCCGAAAGCAATGTGTTAAATGCTATGTTAGGTGTTCAATTATCTGCTGATGCAGGAATAAGTGCGAGTACTTATAAAACTATTTTTATGCCCTCGAAATCATCGTTTTTTCCTGGAGAAAATGTTACAGGTGAGATTGTTTTGGGAAGATATGATAAGACTTTAAAGCCATCAGAAGTCGTGGTTAATGGGGAACAAGTCACTGATTTGAATAATGGAGGGGCGGTGTTAAATTTTCCGGCAGGTAATGTTGGTGAAAATGAAATAAAAGGAAAATTTGTATTTCAACAAGATGGAAAATCAGTTGAAATTCCAATTATGAGCACTTATGCAGTTGTTGCGAAACCAAACGATGCGGTTATTTCAGCTGATAAAATGAATGTAGTATATCGTGGATTGAAAAATCCAATGACTATTTCCGTTCCTGGTGTTGCTGATAATGATATGAAAGCAACTGCTTCCGGATTGACAAAAGTTGCAGGTATAGGAAAATACATGATGGTTCCAGGGAATGGAAAAGATATAAGAATTAATGTTCAATTTAGTTTGCCTGGTGGAAGTAAAGGAAGTAGTTCTAAAACTTATAGAATAAAGGATATTCCAAAGCCGATGGCAACGGTTAGAAAGGAATCAGGTTATGTAATAATGCCGAAATCAAGTATAAATAAAACAACGATTCGTGTGGAATTGCCAGATTTTTTATTCGATTTAGAATTTATTATTAAAAGTTTCAAGTTGAAAGTTCCTGGGCAAGCAGCGATCATTGTGAATGGAAATAAAATGAACGCGCAAGCTCAATCGGCTGTGGATAAGGCCAGAGTGGGAGATGTCATAAGTATTTTTGATGTAAAATCAAATATTAAGGGAGTTGCTCTTAATATTAAAGATGCTTCTCCTGTTACTATAGAGGTACAGTAATAAAGAAAATAGAGCATGAATAGGAAAAATTTAATTTTAACGGTGATTACAGTTTTTACACTTGTAAGTGGTAGAGCTCAGTCAAATTTGTTAAATGCAAAGACTCCAAGTGAAATTGGTGTAAAAACGGCTGAGCAAGAGGCGGCCAATAGAGATAGACCTTTGCCGTATGCATACGTTGACGATCGTGATATGATGTGGTCATCGGTGGTTTGGGAGTATATTGATCTTAATGAGCGACTTAATTTGAAATATTATTACCCTATTCATGAAAATAGCACTTCTGAAAGTAGAAAATCTTTGTTCTCTACACTTTTAAGTGGAATCATGAAAGAAGAAGGAGAAGAAGGGCAAATAACAGAGGTTTACGATGACACTTATTTTACAACAAAATTGACGAAAAAAGAAATAGAAGCAAAATTATTTAGAATCGATACAACAGATGCAGGTAAGGATGAATTAAACGCTGGAAATACAAATATAGAAGAATATATAACTAGAACTGAAATTAACCCTGGAGATATTGTAGGATATAAAATTAAAGGAGTTTGGTATTTAGATAAGCGTCAAGGAGAGATGAAGTTTCGATTATTAGGAATAGCTCCGGTATCACCAGATGTGCAAACAAAAGGGAGATCTGATATTGAAGTGTTAGATGAAAAACTTGCTTTATTTTGGGTTTGGTATCCAGGTGCTAGGCAAGTATTGTATGATATGAAGGTGTTTAACCCTGAAAACTCTTCACGTCCCATTTCTTTTGACCATTTGTTGAATGCCAAGCATTTTAATTCAAATATTTATAGAGAGGAAAATCTTTATGGGAATAGAGATGTATCAGATTATGTTAAAGGAAATGCATTGTTTCAAGTGTTAGAGTCTAATAGAATTAAAGAAGCTATTAGAAATAAAGAGTTAGATATTTGGAACTATTAAAAGGTTTCTGATTTAAAATATTTAAAAAAGGTTCTGTTTTAAGCAGAACTTTTTTTTTGGACTATTACTGTCATTTAATCTGTCGTAGAGATTAATAAACGAATATTACAATGCAAAAAGTAGATTATATTATTGTTGGATTGGGATTGGCTGGAGTCGCCTTTACCCGTGTGTTGGAACAAAATAATAAGACTTTTGTGGTGTTTGAAGATCAAAGTAGACAGTCTTCTATAGTTGCTGGTGGAATGTATAATCCCGTAATTTTAAAACGTTTTACGCCAGTTTGGGATGCTGAAGCTCAATTAAATGTTGCGCTTCCATTTTATAAAGAGTTGGAAGAATTCTTAGGGGCTACCTATGATTACCCTATTGATACATATCGCTTGTTTACCTCTATTGAAGAACAGAATAATTGGTTTGCAAAAAGTGATCATCCGTTTTTGTCAAAATATTTAGTTCCAAAAATAATAGTTAAAAGTTTTAAGGGAATTGAAGCTAAATTCGGTTACGGGAAAGTATTACATACGGGAAGAATTGACACAAAGAAACTTTTGAACGATTATAAATTATATTTAAAAAGGAAAGATTGTTTGCAAGAGACGTCTTTTAATTATGATCTCATAGAACAATTAGAAGAGGAAATAAAGTATAAATCTATCAAGGCAGATAGGGTTGTTTTTTGCGAAGGGTTTGGTATCCATAAAAACCCTTTTTTTAATTATCTTCCAATGAATGAGGTTAAAGGAGAATTGATAACGATACATGCGCCAGAACTAGAAATTGATTTTGTACTGAAATCTTCGGTTTTTATAATGCCCTTGTGCGATGGTTTATTTAAAGTAGGGGCTACTTTTAATTGGAAGGATAAAACAAGTATTCCAACTACGGAAGGAAGAACCGAGTTGGTAGATAAATTAGATAAATTAATAAAAGTACCCTATAAAATTGTAGAGCATGTAGCAGGAATTCGTCCAACAGTGAAGGATCGAAGACCCTTAGTAGGAACGCACCCCGCAAACGCTAAGATAGCTATTTTAAATGGCCTTGGGACACGCGGAGTAATGATCGCTCCGAGAGTTGCTGTAGAACTTTTTAATCATTTGGAAAAAGGAGAGCAACTTCGAACGGAAATAACTATTGCTAGATTTTCTTAGGATCTTTAAACTGATATGCTATAAAAAAATTGATCCAAATAATTCTTGATAACCGTAAAGTATACATTGAACATAAGGCAAGAATAATAACGATTGCCATAAAACTTTCAATGAGAGTGAGGTTTAGGAATACAAATGCAATAATAAATGAGGTTACAGCAATAGCAACAGTTAAAGCATAATTAACAAACATCGCTCCGTAGTAAAAAGCGGGTTCTATCATATATTTTAAGTTGCAATGATTACACGTATCATTCAATGTCAGCAAATTTTTAAAGCGGCTTAAATTACGCTCTTTAAAAAAATCACCTTCTTGACATTTAGGGCATTTATTATTAATAATACTGTAGAGTTTCGTTCCTTTTTTAAATATCATAAGTCAAAAAATAGATTACTTTTGCAAACATAAAATTTAAATTAATACGACGATAATTATTCATGTTAAACATTCATAATATAACGGTCTCTTTTCAAGGAGAAGATTTATTTGCTGGGATTACTTTTAGACTTAATGGAGGTAATAGAGTAGGACTTGTAGGTAAAAATGG
Organism: Urechidicola croceus; assembly: GCA_905181865.1. GTDB lineage: Bacteria > Bacteroidota > Bacteroidia > Flavobacteriales > Flavobacteriaceae > Urechidicola > Urechidicola croceus_A. Next base: position 903,875 of record CAJIZG010000003.1, on the reverse strand, counting down.
TGCAGGAAAATCGACTTTACTTAAAGTTATTTCAGGCGATCTTGAATACGATGGAGGAACCATGGCATTCGAAAAAGATGTAAGCGTTGGGTTTTTGCGTCAGGATATCGATTTTGTTGCGGGAAGAACTATTTTAGATGAAGCCTATGAAGCTTTTATTGAAATTAAAGAAGTCGAAAGGAAATTAGAAAATGTTAATAAAGAACTTTTAGAGAGAACGGATTATGAAAGTGATTCTTATTCCGAATTGATCAATGATTTGACAGATTTAACACATCGATATGAATTATTAGGTGGATATAATTATCAGGGAAATACTGAAAAAATTCTTCAAGGTCTTGGATTTAAAAGGGAAGATTTCGATAAATTAACAGATACTTTTTCTGGAGGATGGAGAATGCGTATTGAGTTAGCAAAATTATTGCTACAGAATAATGATATATTATTGCTCGATGAGCCTACAAACCATTTAGATATTGAATCGATAATTTGGTTAGAGACTTTTTTAAAAAATTATTCTGGAGCCGTAGTATTGGTATCACATGATAGAATGTTTTTAGACAATGTGACCAATAGAACCATAGAAATTTCATTGGGGCAGATCTACGATTTTAAAAAGCCGTATACGCAATATTTGGCGTTAAGAGGAGAAATTCGTGAGAAACAACTGCAAGCACAAAAAAATCAGGAAAAGGAAATTAAGCAGACCGAGCATTTAATTAATAAGTTTAGAGCAAAAGCGAATAAAGCATCCATGGCGCAATCACTTATTAAGAAGTTAGATAAAGTGGAGCGGATTGAGGTTGATATGGAAGATACGGCCGTAATGAATGTAAAGTTTCCTTTGTCTATTCAGCCTGGTAAGATAATTGTTGAAGCGTTTGATTTGGCCAAAAATTATGGTGATAAGCAAGTCCTTGAGAATGTTGATTTGTTGATTGAACGAGGCAGTAAAATTGCATTTGTTGGTCAAAATGGACAGGGTAAATCTACGTTGGCTAAAATGATGGTTCGTGAAATCCCTTTTGAAGGAAACATGAAAATAGGTCATAATGTTCAGGTTGGGTATTTTGCACAGAATCAATCGGAATATTTAGATGGTGAAAAAACGGTACTTCAAATTATGGAAGACGCTGCTACAGATACCAATAGAATGAGGGTGAGAGATATGTTAGGATCCTTTTTGTTTGGGGGAGATGATGTAGATAAAAAAGCGAAGATATTATCAGGTGGAGAAAGAAACCGATTGGCGTTGTGTAAACTTTTGTTGCAGCCAATCAATACGTTGATAATGGATGAGCCTACAAATCACTTAGACATTGCTTCTAAAAATGTACTTAAAAAGGCTTTAAAGGATTTTGAAGGAACCTTAATTGTCGTGTCGCATGACAGGGACTTTTTACAAGGCCTTACGAGTACTGTATACGGTTTTAAAGACAAGGTTATAAAAGAGTATCTAGGAGATATTGATTACTTTTTAGAACAACATAAGATGGAGAATCTTAGGGAAGCGGAAAAGCGAACAGAAGTGGTGGTTGAAAAGAAAGTGTCAAATGCCAATTCGAAAGAAAATAGACAGAATGATAAAGAACAAAAAAAGTTACAGAATAAGTTGTCAAAAGTTGAAACTGAAATCTCGGATATAGAGAAGGAAATTATATCAATGGACGCTAGAATAGCTGACGATTTTGAGGGAGTATCATCAGACCCTAATTTTTATAAAACTTATCAAGCGAAAAAAGATCGATTGGATGGGTTGATGGAATCTTGGTCAGAATTAGAAGATCAAGTAAATGCCTAATAGTAGTCGCAGCATTATACAAGAAGTTCGTTTTTCTGAAATAGAATGTTATGGTGTTTCGCTTTCAATTAAAAGAGAGGATTTAATACATCCTCATATTTCTGGGAATAAATACCGAAAGTTAAAATACAATATTCTTAAAGCAAAAGACTTAGGGCAAGATACACTACTTACGTTTGGTGGAGCTTATTCAAATCATATTGCTGCGGTTGCCGCTGTGGGTCAATTATATGGGTTAAAAACTAAAGGTGTTATTCGTGGAGATGAACTAGGAAATGATTTGAAAGAGACATTGTGTCAAAATACTACACTGCGCTTTGCACATGAGTGCGGTATGAAATTTAAATTTGTATCCAGAGGTGATTATAGAGAGAAAACCTCAGAGGCCTTTACAGATAGTTTGAAGCAAGAGTTTGGGAACTATTATCTGATTCCGGAGGGAGGCACAAACGAACTCGCAGTAAAAGGATGTGAAGAAATAGTAAATAAAGAAACAGAAAAATTCAACTATATTTGTGTAGCGGTTGGAACAGGAGGTACCATTTCCGGATTGATAAATTCGGTAAAAGACGCGCAGAAAGTAATTGGGTTTCCTGCATTGAAAGGGGATTTTTTAAAAGGAGAAATTGAAAAATATGTTAGTAGAGATGATAATTGGATGCTGAATACGGAATATCATTTTGGTGGTTATGGCAAAGTAACTACGGAATTGATTAAATGTATAAATAAATTTAAAGAAGAAACTAAAATTTCTTTAGATCCAATATATACAGGGAAAATGATATATGGTATCGTTGAATTAGTTAAGAGCGGTTTCTTTAAAAAAGGAACGAATATTTTAGCAATCCATACTGGAGGGCTCCAAGGAATAGAAGGAATGAATACAATTTTAAGGAAGAAAAATAGTTTGATAATAAAGTAAAGATTGAACCCCTATGAAATTAAAAATGCTAATGATTATTGCTGTTGCTTGTTTTATAACAAGTTGTAGTTCAAGAAAAAGAGTAGTTAAAACAACACCAGCTGAAGAGCAAGTTGTTAAGAAAGAAAGGAGAGTAGCAGATGCTCCTCACAAAGAAGTTGTTTCAGAGAAAAAAGTAAAGGCGTATTCAGATTCTAAATTGGCTTATATTCATAAATATAGTGATATCGCTATGAATGAAATGCGTCAGTATAAAATTCCTGCAAGTATTACGTTGGCTCAAGGGATCTTGGAATCCAGGAGTGGTCAAAGTGAATTAACAAAAAAATCAAATAATCATTTCGGAATTAAATGTCATAAGGGATGGACTGGTGGTAAGACTTATTATGATGATGATGAGAAAGGAGAGTGTTTTAGAGTGTATAAGTATCCTGAAAAATCGTTTAAAGATCATTCACTTTTTTTAGCGGAACGAACACGATATCAAGATCTTTTCAAATTAAAAATTACAGATTATAAAGGTTGGGCAAAAGGCTTGAAAAAAGCAGGCTATGCAACAGATAGAGCGTATCCTCAAAAGTTAATTAAAATTGTTGAGGACTATGATTTGTACAAGTATGATGATAGGGTTATAGGAAAGAGAACGAAGCGAGTTAAGAAAGTCACTGTAAAATCTTATGAAGTAGTAAAGGGAGACACCTTATATTCTATTTCACGTAAATATGGACTAACCGTAGATCAGATAAAATCTATTAACGGACTAGTAGGTAGTAGAATAGCTATTGGTCAAAAAATAATAGTAGAAAACTAAAAAAAAGGCTGTTTCTAAAACAGCCTTTTTTTATAGGTCAATTTTTATAAAGATTATCCTTTTTTAGAGTATTCTCCTCTTGAACCGTGTCCTCGTTTTTTAGCCATTTTAGACTGACGCATTTTTTGTATCTCTCTCCATTTTCCATATTGATCTTCGTTGAGAATATTTTTCATTTCTCTTTGATTGGCAATTTGTTTATCTAACATTTGGCTCTTTAGTTCAAATAGCTCTTCTTGCGTCAAACCTCTTAAGGCTTTAAAATCTTTCGAATTTTGCTTGTTGAATACAAGTAATTTATTCTGTTGAGATTCATTAAGATCCAATACAAGTGTCATTTGTTTGGTTTTCATCGTTGCCATTTGCTCAGGAGTCATTTTACTCCCTTTACGTGATTGCTGTTTTTGGGCTTGAATATTAAAAGCAATTAGTGCTATTAATACGAATACTACTTTTTTCATTGTATGTGGTTTTTAATTTTGTTATACTGCTATGACAACAGAATATTTAAATGGTTTAACTTTGATTTTTAATTTTGAAAATTTTTAATTCAATAATGATGAGAATATATTTTATAATCGTTGTACTTGTAGCAGTTTCGTGCGGTCCAAAAGACGAAGTAAGAAAACCAATTAAACAAGTTACAGTTGAACAAAATAATTCTGATATGCTTAAAAAATCAAACAAATATGTAGTTGTAAAGTTGGATACGGATATTAGCGTATTAACTGATAATGAAAAGAAGATGTTACTTTTATTGATAAAGGCCGCTGACAAAATGAATGATTTGTTTTGGTTTGAGTCCTATGGTGATAGTGAAGAATTACTTAATTCTATCGAAGACGTAAATACGAAAAAATACGCAGAGATTAATTATGGTCCTTGGGATCGTTTGGAAGGAAACGCGCCATTTGTAGAAGGGGTATTAGATAAACCATTGGGTGCTAATTTTTACCCTATCGATATGACAAAAGAGGAGTATCAGAATGCTTCAATTGAAGACAAAGGAAGTCTCTATACATTTATTAGGCGAAATAAGGAAGGGGCGTTGTATTCAATACCATATTATAAACAGTTTGAAAAAGAAGTAAAAGAAGTTTCATCTTTATTGTTGGAAGCCTCTAAATTGGCCGAAGATAAAGGGTTAAAAGTTTATTTAGAATTAAGAGCGAAGGCATTACTGACTGATGATTATCAAAAAAGTGATTTGGCCTGGATGGATATGAAATCTAACACACTTGATATTGTTATTGGTCCAATTGAAACATACGAAGATAAATTGTTTGGAAACAAGGCATCTCATGAGGCTTATGTATTGATAAAAGATCAGATTTGGAGTAAAAGGTTAGCAAAGTTTAGTGCGTATTTGCCAGAACTTCAAAGAGAACTTCCAGTGGATGATGCATATAAAAAAGAAATGCCAGGTACGAACTCGGATTTAAATGCCTACGACGTTGTTTTCTACGCAGGAGATTGTAACGCTGGAAGTAAAACTATCGCTATCAATTTACCGAATGATGAAAAAGTTCAGTTGCAAAAAGGAACGAGAAGATTGCAATTGAAAAACACCATGCAAGCCAAATTTGAAAAAATTTTAGTTCCTATTTCAAATGTATTGATAGATATAAGTCAGCGTAAACATATAACCTTTGATGCTTTTTTTGAAAATACCATGTTCCATGAAGTCGCTCATGGATTAGGAATTAAAAATACCATTAATGGAAAAGGAACAGTGAGGAAGGCTTTGCAAGAATATTCGAGTGCTTTGGAGGAAGGCAAGGCAGATATTCTTGGATTGTATATGGTACAACAATTGACAGATAAAGGAGAGTTAACCAATGACTTTAAAGATAACATGGTCACATTTATGGCTGGAATTTTTAGATCAGTTCGTTTTGGTGCCGCTTCGGCACATGGAAAAGCAAACATGATTCGATTTAATTTCTTTAAAGAAAAAGGTGCTTTTTCAAGGAATGATGATGGAACTTTTAAAGTGAATTTTGATAAAATGGAAATCGCTATGCGAGAATTGTCAAATTTAATTTTGACACTTCAAGGTAACGGCGATTATATTGGTGTTGGATTGTTAGTCAAAGAAAAAGGAGTTATTTCAAATGAATTACAACTAGATTTAGACCGTTTAGTAACCAAAGGTATTCCGGTTGATGTTGTTTTTATGCAAGGAGTCTCAGTATTACGATTGTAAGAAATAAATTATTTAAGGTGAATATAATTAGAAAAGTACTGTGTGTTGTTTTTGTTTTTCAATTTGTGAGTTGTGCAGAATTACAACAGGTAATTAATCAATTGCCAAGTGAAGGTATATCGAATGACCAAATTGGGAATGGATTAAAAGAAGCTCTAACAAATGGTATTACCAATCAAGTGAGTATTTTGGCTCTTAAAGATGGTTTTTTCGAAAATGAACTGGTTAAAATTTTATTACCTGAAGAACTTCGGGAAGTAGAAAGAACTTTAAGAAATATTGGATTGTCCAAGGTTGCGGATGAGGGACTTAAAGTCTTGAATAGAGCCGCAGAAGATGCTGTGAAAGAAGCTACTCCAATTTTTGTTGATGCGATAAAAGGAATGACTATTAGTGATGGAAAAACTATTTTGTTGGGAAGCGATAATGCGGCAACGACTTTTTTACAAAAAAAAACTTCTGAGGCTTTGTATCAAAAGTTTAATCCAATAATTAAAAATTCTTTTCAAAAGGTTGGTGCAGATAAAATATGGTCAGAACTTATTTCGAAATATAATTCATTGCCACTTACTAGAAATGTGAATCCGGATTTAACTGAATATGTGACTGGAGAATCGTTAAAAGGAGTTTATAAAATGGTTGAGGTAGAAGAAAAAGAAATTCGAAATAATCTAAATAAACGTACTTCAGATTTATTAAAAAAAGTATTTGCACTTCAAGATAGACAGTCATTAAAACAGTTATAAAACAAAAAATAAGAGTTCTCTTGTTTTTTTTATTTTATAACGAATTCAGAATAACTTCCATTTCTTGCTGTAATTCAAAGGCTTTTTGTTTTGCATCAACGGCAAATTCCTCGTCATTTCCAGCATAAATGATGCCGCGTGATGAATTAATTAATAGACCAATATCATCGTTGATTCCGTATTTGCATACCTCTTGTAAATTTCCACCTTGTGCGCCGACTCCTGGAACTAACAAAAAATGATTTGGAACAACCTCTCTAATTCCTTTGAAATATTCAGCTTTGGTAGCTCCAACAACATACATAAGTTGTTCATTGTTTTTCCAAGTAAGTGACGTTTTTAAAACTTCTTTGTAGAGTGTCTCATTAGCCGTTTTCAATCCTTGAAAATCCAATCCTCCTTTATTTGACGTTAAGGCAAGCATAATGGTGAATTTGTTTTTGAAGGCTAAAAAAGGCTCAACAGAATCACTTCCCATATACGGCGCAACCGTTACGGAATCAAAATTTAAATCCTCAAAAAATGCCTTGGCATACATGGTGGATGTATTTCCAATATCTCCACGTTTTGCATCTGCAATCGTAAAAATTTCAGGGTAGTTTTCGTTTAAATAAGTAATGGTTTTTTCTAGAGACGTCCAACCTTTAATTCCATACGCTTCATAAAAAGCGGTATTGGGTTTATAAGCCACGGCAAGGTGATGTGTGGCGTCAATAATTCTTTTGTTGAATTCAAAAATAGGGTCTTCAAAATCTAAAAGAAAAGTTGGAATCTTGTTTAGATCTATATCCAAACCAATGCATAAAAATGATTTTTTAAGTTTGATCTGTTCAATAAGTTCTTGTTTCGTCATTGTTCTAGAAATAAAGTTGGGCAAAGGTAGTAATTAATTATATTTGTGAAAATCAATTTCACAACGAATATTAAGGGTGAAAATTTACTAAAACAGAATATTTTTATAGATATATATGAAAATATTAATGAGAATTTAGAATTTTGTTACAGACAATAATAAGTAAAATAATGTATGCTATTTGGACCCTTTTCGGAGTGGTTACAGTCATATTTTTATTGTTTAATGTTTTGCCAGATGATCCTGCTCGCATGATGTTGGATCAACGTGAAGATAGTGCTCAATTAGAAAATATTCGAAAAAAGTATGGATTTGATAAACCTATTTCTATACAGTATTTTTATTATTTAAATGACTTGTCACCAGTTTCTATTCACAGTAAAAATGAACAAAATTACACTTTTTTAAAAAGCAACAAGTATACAAGTTCAAAGTTGTTTGAAATAGGGAATAGTACGGTGGTGTTGAAATTTCCATATTTACGAGAATCCTTTCAAAAGAATGGGAAAAAGGTATCTACGGTGATATATGAAACCTTGCCTAATACTTTTATTTTAGCCGTTTCTGCAATATTAATAGCTATTACTTTTGGAATTATTTTGGGTATTCTTTCTGCTTTATATAAAGATACTTTCTTTGATCGGTTTATTTCTGTGATCAGTACTTTTGGAATGAGCGTTCCTTCATTTTTCTCAGCAATTATAGTAGCGTATATATTTGGGTTTGTATTGCACGAATTCACCCATTTAAATATGACTGGTAGTTTATATGAGGTGGACGATTTTGGAGAGGGATCATACATTCAATGGAAGAATTTAATTCTCCCTGCTTTTGTGTTGGGAATTAGACCATTGGCAGTGGTTATTCAATTAATGCGGAACTCTTTATTAGACGTGTTGGGAGAAGATTATATTCGAACAGCAAAAGCAAAAGGCTTGTCTACCTATAGCATTATTCGTAAACATGCCTTAAAAAACGCGTTGAACCCGGTAGTGACTGCTATATCAGGCTGGTTTGCTTCTTTATTAGCGGGAGCTGTATTTGTCGAATATATTTTTAACTGGAATGGCTTGGGAAAAGAAATTGTAAATGCATTAAATACGTTAGACTTGCCAATAATCATGGGAAGTGTATTAATTATAGCGACTATGTTTATTATTATCAATATCTTTGTCGACATTATTTACGGATGGCTAGATCCGAGAATTCGAGCAAAATAAAATGAATTACAATAATTAAAAATAAATTTAATGAGATCAAATATCGTAGCAGGAAATTGGAAGATGAATAATGATTTAGCGGCGTCTAATGCTTTGGTGCACGAGATAATGAATCAGGTAGCAGAATTAACGTTAGAAAATACCAGAGTCATTGTTGCTCCTACATTTGTAAACTTATCTAGCGTCGTTGAAGTTGCAAAAGAGTCAGCAGTAGAAGTAGCGGCTCAAAATATGCATCAAGCAGCGAGTGGAGCCTTTACTGGCGAGATTTCTGGTGAAATGTTAAAAGGTATTGGAATTGAATCTGTAATTCTAGGTCATTCTGAGCGTAGAGCTTATTTTGGTGAAGACGATGCTTTATTGGCTGAAAAAGTGAATGGAGCATTAAAAAATAATTTAGAGGTAATCTTCTGTTTTGGAGAAGAATTAGAAGATAGAAAATCTGATAATCACTTTAATGTGGTAGAAAGTCAATTAAAGAATGGAGTATTTCATTTAGAAGCGGCTGCTTGGAAAAATATTGTGTTGGCGTATGAGCCAGTTTGGGCAATTGGAACCGGTGAAACTGCAAGTCCCGAACAAGCGCAAGAAATGCATGCTTTTATTCGTAATTTGATTGTAGATACTTATGGAGCAGAAGTAGCAAATGAAGTTTCTATTTTATACGGAGGAAGTGTAAAGCCAGCAAATGCAACGGAGATCTTTTCAAATCCCGATGTTGATGGAGGTTTAATTGGAGGTGCTGCTTTGAATGCTGATGATTTTGTTTCGTTGGTGAAGTCATTCTAATTGATAGAAAAACGGACCTTTAATAGGGCGTAATAACACATATATTGAGGCTGCTTAAAATGACAAATAGTTCACTTTTTAGACAGCCTCTTTTAATATAAGATTAGATACGTATTTGTTTTTAATCGAATACAAGAAATAATAGTTTATGATATACATTTCGTATGATTTTACGGTAAAGCCTAAAGAACCCGCATCAGAAATATTGATTGCTGAATTGGGATATGCTGGATTTGAAAGTTTCGTAGAAACAGAAAATGGCTTTATGGCTTATATTCAAAAAGAAGCACATAATGAACAGATTTTGGATACTATTTTTGTACTGAATACTAAGGAATTTGATATTTCATATAAAATTGAGGAAATAGCACATACCAATTGGAACGTTGAGTGGGAAAAGAATTTTAATCCGATTCAAGTAGATGGTTTAGTGAGTATACGTGCTCCTTTTCATGAGAATCCTAATTTGCAATATGACATTGTTATAGAACCAAAAATGAGTTTTGGTACTGGACACCATGAAACAACTCATATGATGGTGCAGCATCTACATCAATTAGATTTAAAAGGAAAGAAAACTTTAGATATGGGTTGCGGTACCGGAATTTTGGCGATTTTTGCTGAAATGAAAGGAGCCCAACCAATTGACGCTATCGATATTGATAATTGGTGCTATATGAATTCTTTTGAAAACGTAGAACGAAACAATTGCCATCATATTGATGTTTATGAAGGCGACGCTGCCTTATTAAAGGGAAAAAATTACGACCTAATTATAGCGAATATCAATAGGAATATTTTGTTGAATGACATGAAGACATATGCCAGTTGTTTAAATAAAAATGGTGTGCTGTTGTTAAGTGGATTTTACCGCGACGATATTCCAGTTTTGGAAAGGAAATTATTAAAATATTGCTTAAAAATTGATGTAGTTATTGAAAAAAATAACTGGGTTTCTTTAAAATGTAGTTGATGGGTACAAAAGAGAAAATACATGAAGACGTTGAAGTCTTAGATCAAGAAGTACACAAGTATGAGATCGTATTGCACAATGACGATGTTAATACGTTTGATTTTGTTATTGAATCTCTGATTAGTGTTTGCGAACATACTTTAGAGCAAGCAGAACAATGTGCTCTTTTGGTACATTATAAGGGAAAGTGTGCGGTAAAAACTGGAGAATATGACTACCTTAAGCCTAGATGTTCAAAATTACTTTCTCTAGGGCTTTCTGCAGAGATCGTATAATAGTGCTTTGCTTTTTTAACATATTTTTTGAATTCATTTGTGAAGGGAAAACTACATTTGAATTTCTTAATCAATACCATACTTAATATTTTAATGATATGAAGAAATCAGTTTATTTAATAGCGATATTATATTCAGGAATAATATTTTCACAACCGCCTTCATCGGTAAATTCTGATGCGACTAAATACGCAGAGACAATTACTGTGGCCGATTTAAAAGAAGACTTAACCATTTTGGCATCTGATGCATTGGAAGGGCGTGAGACGGGAAAGCGAGGTCAGAAAATGGCTGCCGCATATATTAAAACACACTTTGAAGAATTGGGTTTAGTAGGTCCCGTAAAAGGAACAGGAAGTCCATATTATCAGAATGTACCACTTAAAGTAGTTAAGCCAGGTGAAATATATCTAATGATCAACGGAGTACGGTTAAATAATATTGATGAAGTGTTGTATTCTGGTCAAGGGAATACCAATGGCGAAGTTCCTACGGAAGTCGTTTTTATGGGAGAAGGATCTGAAGCAGATTTTGAAAAGAATGAAGTAAAAGGGAAGTCAATTTTAATATACAATACGGATAGGAATGGAAGAGTGTTGGCTTCTAAATTGGCAAAAGAGCAAGGGGTACAAATGATATTTAGTGTAAGAGGATCTTCTGATGAAGAATTTAAGGTTTTTCAAACTAATTTCGGAAATTATTTTAGTAGCGGGACAATGAAGCTTGATAAAGATGAAAGGAAAGAGGTCGGGATGTTTTATCTAAGTCCATCAGTCGCAGCTGGCATGCTGAACACTTCATTCGATAAAATTGAAAAGGCTATTGATGCTGCCAAGAATGGAGAGAAAAATCCGTATAAAAAATTAAAAAGTGAAAAAATAGGGTACCAACTTGACTTCGAAAACAAGAAGATTGTTTCTGAAAATGTTTTGGGTTTTCTTGAAGGAACTGATTTAAAAGAGGAGGTTCTTGTATTGACTTCTCATTATGATCATGTGGGAATTAAAAATGGTGAAATTTATAACGGCGCGGATGACGACGGTTCAGGTACTGTAGCTGTAATGGATATTGCAGAAGCATTTGTAAAAGCGAAAGAAGACGGAAAAGGGCCTAGAAGAAGTATTTTATTTATGACTGTGACAGCAGAAGAAAAGGGATTACTAGGCTCTGAATACTATGCTGACAATCCAATTTTCCCCTTGGAGAACACGGTAGCGAATTTGAATATTGATATGATTGGCAGAATAGATGACAGGGAATTAAAATCTGAAAATTATGTGAGTTTGGTGGGTTCAGATAAATTATCGACTGAGTTGCATGCTATTAGTGAAAAAGCAAATAGCACGTATACCAATTTGTTTCTAGATTACACCTATAATGATGAAGGGCATCCAGAGCGTATTTACTACAGATCTGATCATTGGAATTTTGCAAAAAATGGGATCCCTGTTATTTTTTATACTACAGGATCACATCCAGATTATCACAAACCAACAGATACTGTAGAAAAAATTGAGTTTGAATTAATGACAGCTAGAGCGAAATTGGTCTTTTATACGGCATGGGAAATTGTAAATAGAGATGGTAGATTGATTGTTGATAAAAAATAGGGGATTTGACAAGATTGATTGTCTATATATTGCGAAATATAAAAATAATGAAAGGGGTTGAATTATACAACCTCACTTCATTTTATGGTAGAATTTACTTCCGTTTTTAGTTCTTATTTTACTTCCTATTAAAAAACAATAAAAAAATAATCAGTACCCTTGGTATAGTATTTTTTTGTGTTATATTTGCAGCCGCTTTTGGCGTGGTAGCTCAGTTGGTTAGAGCGTCGGATTCATAACCCGGAGGTCTGCAGTTCAATTCTGCATCACGCTACAAAAAAACTCCTTGAATTTTTAAGGAGTTTTTTGTATATTAGGGTTAATTTTTAATAATCGAGTTATTCCTTTAACACTTTCCTTTTTTTCAATGGACACTATTTTTCTTTTTAATAGCGACAGTTTCTATGCTCTACATTTACTCCCTATATAAAATTTATAATGTCTTCTTGCTAAACCCAACCAACGTCGATTATGTAATAAATTAGGGTCTATTCTTTTAGTACATTGTCAATACTGAAGGGCATATTTGAACGGATTTAAAATCTTTGGTAAATTTTAAATTAAGGACTATTAGGTTCATTTGATTTAGTAACTTTGATTTTTCAATATAAATACACTTATGAAACACGTTGTTCTTCGAAATGTTAGTTATACACTTGCTGCGTCTTTAATGATTGGATCTTTATTCATTCAATGCAATTCTAAATCAAAAGAGATTAAGGTTATCGAGCTAAAACCGATTGAAACAAAGGTAACTGTACCTGATGGGTTTTCTGTTGAGATCGTAGCGAAAGATTTAGGCGGAATTCGCCATTTAGCAGTTTCTAAGAATGGAGATATCTATGCAAATAGAAAAAATTTGGTAGATGGAAAAGCAATTATTTTGTTAAAGGATACAAATAAAGATGGCCAAATTGACGAAAAGAAATTTTTTGCTGATTTACCAGGAACAGGAATACTAGTAGATGACAACTATTTGTATGCGTCTTCTAATTCAGCGGTATTTCGTTATAAATTGGATAGTTCTGGTGATGTAATTGATTTTGACAATCCAGAAAAAATAGTGGATGGATTGATCGATATGGGGAGAGATAATGCGAAACCTTTTGTAATTGATAGTAGGTCTAATATCTATGTTACTATCGGATCTTGGAACGATGCTTGTCGTGAAGAGGGAAGTAGTAAGGGAATAAAGCCATGTACAATTTTAGATTCTGCTGGAGGAATTTGGAAATTTAAGGCAGATCAATTAAATCAGACTTTGGCAAATGGTATGCGTTATGCGACTGGAGTAAAAAATGCGGTAGCCATTGATTGGAATTTTGAAACGAAAACATTATTTGCTGCTGTTCATGGTCGTGGAGGGTTTTATCAGCATTATCCACAGTATTATACCGCAAAGCAAGACGCTGAACTACCGGCAGAGGCTTTATATGAATTGCGGGAAGGTGATGATGTAGGATGGCCATATGTATATTATGACCAATTTAAGAAACAGAAAATATTGGCTCCAGAATATGGTGGAGATGGAGAGATAATGGGTGGTGAAAATGCCATTGATCCTGTTGCCGCTTTTCCAGCACATTTTGCGCCGAATGACATGTTGTTTTATACAGGAGATATGTTTCCAGAAAGGTATAAAAATGGAGCTTTTGTAGCGTTTCATAATCAAAATCGTGAGTTAAAGCAAGGTTATTTAGTAGCCTTTGTACCATTTAAAAAAGGTAAGCCTTCGGGAGATTGGGAAGTATTCTCTGATAATTATGCTGGAATTGATTTAGCGAACCCTGAAGGACCAATATTACATCGTCCTTGTGGTTTGGCTCAAGGACCAAATGGAGAACTTTATGTAGGGGAGGATTTGAACGGAACAATATTTAGGATTACTTATAACGACTAGAAAGAGAATCGTGACATATATTTTGAATAGTTTTTGAGTTTTGTAGAAACATTATTTGAAGTATCTTTGCGACTCATTTTTAAATTAAATTATGATTTCAGTAAATGAATATTTTGATGCAACGGTAAAATCTTTGGGATACACTTCTGCGAAAGGAAAATCTTCTATTGGTGTAATGGAAGAAGGAACCTATGAGTTTGGAACTTCTGCACATGAAACAATGAATGTTATAGAAGGTGAATTGATTGCTTTGTTTCCAAATGAAACAGCATGGAAGTCTTACAAAGCAGGTACTTCTTTTGAGGTAGCCACAAATACGTCTTTTAAAGTAAAATCTGTAGGTCAGACTTCGTATTTGTGTCAGTATAAATAGAGCGTTGGTTTTAAGATAGTATTATTAAAAATAAAATAGGGTCACATTTATGCGACCCTGTTCTATTTAATAGAATATTTTGAGGGTAAAACTTAAAATCAATTTAATTTTGACTTCTTACGCTACTTATTTCTTCTCCAATTTTTAACAGTCCATTTCTTTCTTCTAAAGTAAAATTATAGGAAACAGGCTTCGCGATTCCGATAGTACCATATAATACGCCTTCAAAAATCAGAGGAGCAGCGATGGAGCCTTCTACCTTGGTTTCTTTTGCAGCCGGACGCGCAACCCCAGATGTATCAGTTTGTAAATTGCACATTTCTACGACTTCTCTTCGTTCAGCAGCAATGCCAGCCATTCCTTTTCCTATAGGAATTTCGGATAGTTTTGGCACTAAAAATTCAGGGATTCCTTGATGCACTTCTATTTTTAATAAATTGGTATTTTTGTCTAAAAAGTGTAACGTTCCAGTAGAGCAATTGTAGCGAGAAATAACTAGTGATAAAACCTGTTGCCAATCAATTTTTGACTGATTTAGTGCGTTCGAAATTGTGTCTATGTCTGATTTTTTAGAAGTGCTCATAATGTGTCTTTGTGATTTTTATAGGTGTAACTTTAAAATCCAATATAAACTTCATTCATAAAGTTTGAAAGGATTGTTCTGTGTTGATTCAATTCGATATAAATCTGATTCAAAAATAGTATTTTTGATGCAAAGCAAAAAGAATAAAAGATAATAGTACCTCATTTCTTAATCGATATTTTAATAAAAAAAATAAATTAGATTCACGTCGATAATGATTTTATTTCAAAGAGAACTTATTTCGTTCTTTTACTATTGATTTTAAATAGGGTGATATACGCGCAGAAAGCGGAGTACATTGAGATTGCAACATCGCCAGAAACCGAATATCAACTGACTGATGGTTTTGGAGGGTCAGATGCTTGGATGGCACAATTTGTTGGAAAGTATTAGACAGTTTAGAAAAGAAAAGGTATTACAGATTTGCTGTTTGGTTTAGAGGATGGTGAAAACGGAAATCCGAAAGGCATAGGAATGTCTATTTAGCGTTTTTACTTGAGTGCAGGAACTATAGAGCAAGGAGAAAATTCGAAGATTGGAAATGAATAGAGGAGGGGAGAATGTTTTCAAAATTCAGACGGTACTTATGATTGGATAAAAATGGAAGGATAACGCCAGTTTATAAAAGCGGCAGGGGGTCGTAGGTAGCGAATCTTTTAGCCTTTCCTAATTCGCTACCAATACACATGACCAAGAACGGATTGGATTTTGTAACCAAAGGG
The DNA here is from genome assembly GCA_905181865.1 of Urechidicola croceus. Lineage (GTDB taxonomy): Bacteria > Bacteroidota > Bacteroidia > Flavobacteriales > Flavobacteriaceae > Urechidicola > Urechidicola croceus_A. The sequence goes on along the minus strand of CAJIZG010000003.1, from coordinate 888,091 downwards.
GATACTCATTTAAATTTAAAAGTGGGAATGTGTGATGATTATTCTAAGTTTATAGTGGATTTTTTCGAACATTTTGAAAAAAAAGGATTTCATTTTAATTATGTTAGTCCTGTTAACGAACCGAAATAGAATTGGGATAAAAATTCACAATAAGGAACACCTGCCTCTAACGAGGAAATTTATTCTAGAGTAAAACAACGTTTACATGATTTGGATGGTAGAGATGATCAGGCTCGTTTTTTCTTTAGTTCAGATTCGTCGTTTTATATGGGAAATTTACCAAATATTGAAAACATGATTACGGCTCATAGTTATTTTTCTGTTTGGCCATTATCAAATCAAGTTGAATATCGTCAGCTGCTGAATAATGAGATTAGGGAAGGGAGTTCCTGGTAAAGTGAATACTGTATTTTATAGAAATATGATGAAATTAAGGGAGAAGTAAAATTGATCTAGGGATGTCTACTGTTATGTATACACAATGATATGGTGCTAATAAATACTTCTTCTTGGCAATGGTGCACTTCGATTTCTCAAAAGGATTTTAAAGATGGATTAGTGTATCAGAATGAGGGAGTAAAAAGACAAGGAGCAACGGTCGATATAAAGTTTGATGGTCAATACTACGATAGTAAATTACTATGAGTTCTTGGAAACTATTCTAGATTTGTACCTCCGGGTATGGTTAGGATAGCATGTAAGTTGTCAGAAGAACAATCGATGGCGAATGGTTTGTTAGTTTCTGCGTATAAAGATGTTCAAAATAGGAACGTCATATATATGCTTACCAATTTATCCCAAGTAGAAGTGAAAATGAATTTTAGAGAAAAAGAAAAGGCGAAAACATATACTCCAGACGTCGATCATAATTTGGAATTAACCATTCAAAAATTGGATAAAGTAATTATTTCAGCGAGATCTTTAGTAACGGTATTGAAATAAATTTTTTATTTTAAATACTTGTATCCACGCAACCTATTTTTTTTGAGTTTTTTAGGATAATGAGTGTTGATTTTTTGTGAGTGCCTTGTGTATAAAAACCACCTATTAGATACTCAGATTTTAAATCATAATATCATAGAAACTAAATATTTGTTACAGGATTTATTGTTTAGGCCCAAACACATAGAAAAAGATTATGTATAATTGTACAAGAATACCCTTTTAATCCAACTTATTTAGCTGTATATTATGGTGAAAAGAAAGTGTTTTTTGAACTTGTTTCTTGTCAAAAACAAAGCGATTCCTAAGATATGTCATCATTTTTACTGGAATGTCAGCAAAAAAATGATGGTTCAAAAAAAATAGGTTATGAGCAATAAATGATTAAATATACTCGAATAATTTTTGTCCCACAAAGATCTTATTGAATGAGAATAAAGACAATAAAATTGGGCTAAAGTAGCCATAAGGTACGATTCTTAGTGACATTGTTATTTAATAAGTTCGTAAAGGGAAGCACCAAATATTTAAGTGTAAGCATAATAAAAGTTTCGATTTCTTGAAGTTTTGAACACAGGTGAGAAGTGGTCTGTATTAAAAATTATTCACTCTTTTTTACAATTTTATTGCGAATGCTATAAAATTGAATACAAATCCATATATTTGCAGTCTAAAAAATATTTTTAATTATGAGTAACGGGACAGTAAAATTTTTCAATGATTCTAAAGGATTTGGATTCATCACACCGGAAGACGGAAGCAAAGATGTATTTGTACATGTAAATGGACTAATAGATGAAATCAATGAAGGAGACAAAGTAAGCTACGATGTAGAAGAAAGTCCAAAAGGATTGAACGCAACAGGTGTAAAAGTTATTTAATTTATAACGTTTTACATATTTGCATAGAAAACCTGTCGTAGCCGATAGGTTTTTTTTTGTTTTAAATTTTACACATAAAAAAAATTATTTTTCTGAAGGCTTTTAACTTAGGTGGGAAATGAGATGATTTAAATAGAGTATCACCTATTCACATCGTTTTAAAATAAGTAAAGTACGTGCGCTATTTGTTCCCTTTTAGGCATATTTCTTGGATAAACACATATAAGGAAAAGAGTCAATAGATTCTCAATAAGCTCAATTGTAATTATTGGAGTTACTACCTTTATAGTTTAGCCCCTAATAAGTTCGGCGCGTTATTTTAAATTTCAAATAATACCTTTGAGATATAAAATACAAGAAATGGAGTTTATAAGAACGAGGTATCGTTGACATGTGGCGTAAATAAAATGTTAGTACTTGCACTTTTTATAGTTGGCGAAATGAAAATGACAAGTAAGAAGAAGCAGGCTTAAAAGTCACTTATGACACTAGTAGTAAAGAACTGAAGAGAGCAGCGGAAGAAAACAGAATACTGCGTAAGCTATGAAGTAATAAGGAAATTGAAGTAGAAGTTCAGCGTGAACTTTTTTAAAAAAAAGTTTGGGACATCCGATCCAAGAACGATCTAGTCAATGTTATATTTAAAAAACATACGATTAATAAAACTAAAATAATAAATATGGTAGGCATGGTTCATAACAGTTATTAACGAATAATAAGACGATGGAAGAAAGAGAATAAATCGAGTAAGTTTAACTTTCATAAGCATCAATGATTGTTAGATCAAAATGCCACAATTAAGTCTGTTAAAGAAATTTTTAGTCATGAATTAATAAATGAGGGCCGCTATAAAAACAGCAAAAGTAAATTTAAAATTTATAGAGTCATTTGTTAATGGCGAATTATTATTATCTCTAGCAATACCGGGTATAGCAATACCAGAAGCAGATGTTTGTACAAAACTTGTTGCAGTAGTTAATAACATAATAAATGATAGTAAAAGTAATTTTGATTTCGTGGTTGGTTGATTTTAGTTGCACTTATTTGATTTAGAAGCAACATGCTTTACTCGAATCGTTTAAAAATTAATAATATTCTTAAAACCGGAGTTCGATTAAAAAAAAGTTAGTTGATTGGTTTTAACTGTTGGATATATTTCTCACCGTATTTTATCCTTTTAGGTGTTTGGTATAATGCTATTTTCTTTTATTTGTTCTCATTTCTCTTTGACTATTTGATTATTCAATCTTAGTTTCATTTTTTTAACTAACTGTAAAAGTTAGTTAAATATAATAGCTTAAAAGGTACTATTATTTTTTATCAAATATCGGGGAATAACTAGTAAGAAATTATATAGTGCTTATAACGCGCGAAGAATATTGTTTTTCTTGTACAGCTAGATGATTCATTGTTATCTCGGTTGCTTCGTTAAGGCTTTTTCGTACCTTAGTCAATAGATGCTTATATGTCGTTGATATTTATAGAACAATAGATAATAAATTTAGTTCAATAAAAACTAGTGTTTTATGTTAAATTATAAATTTAAGTTTGTTTTATTTTGGATTTTTCTAAAATAAAAACATGGTAAAATACTAAAGAACAATGCTTTTGAATATTTTTTTGGAATCATTCAAACCTGAGTAGGGTAGCGGTAGGTGTAAAGTGATCTCCCGTTGAGAAAACTTTTAATTGCTGGTTTTTATGGCTATAAATACCTGCACCCCATTCAAATTTCGAGGTCTCAGATTCAAGAAACGTGCGAGAGTGAATTTTGGTTAGTTGGAAATCGTTTGTTCCTTTTGGCGTTAATCGGTACATATCTAAAAAATTACCTGCTCCTTTTTTTGTTGCCATTCCTGCCAAATAAATGGTGCCACTAGCATCAGCTATTAAATTGATATTCTGGTAAGAAAGCCAGGCGGTATCTAACCATTGGGATCTGTCTGTTGTAGCCAGTTCTATGGTGGTAATCCATGTAAACTGTTCGTTTTTAGTATGGAGTTTGTCTTTGTGGAGTCGGTAAAAATCCAGATACTTCGTATCCCAGTTGCCAACAACCACAAGGATGTGATTTTCAATTTCAATGATTCCAACACAACCTGCCGTAACCCGTTTTGTGATCCCCCTGCGCTGAATAATGTGGAGCGGTTTGCTGGGAGGCTTATTCGGATTGTTTATTTCATAGATGTATACCATTGACTTGTCTTTTAAGTAATTGTCTTCAATACCAATAGCCATAAGACCCTTTGAAATTTGAAATCCACCTGCATGTCTATATGGGTTGTCAAGAATTTTATTGACAGAGATTACTGCGTTATTCTTTTTGGTGGCAACAATACTATAATAAGAATAACTGTCTGAACTTCCAGATAAGAAATAGTAATCTTGGTTTTGGTACTGGAGGTATTGGATTCCCTGAATATGCCCTCCATTATTATTCACAGGAATAGTACTTTTAAATGAAATTGCTGTCGGCTTTAAATTGATGTTATTCATCATCTCAATGATCTCACGATCGATGTCCTTATTGTTTTGAGCGAATAATAATACTGGAAACAGCATGCATAAGAAAAAGGAGGTTACATGCGTGTTGAGAAGACGCTGTTTTAACAGATAATAGTTAGATGCTATTTTAGACATACATGATTTTATGTTTGGGCCATTAAGATAGTGAAAATTAAATATAATTTTAACAAAAACGAGTCAGCATTTACTGACTCGTTATAGATTTAAAAATTATTCAACATTTACTTATTGTATTTCTCGTCATATTTTTTAATAATAGTAAGATGCGCATCGGTAAGAGAATTTGCCGTAAAAAAGGCAATGCCTTTTGCGCCATTGTCATGCGCTTGAACGATTGCTTTTTCAAAATCTGCTAAATTCTTGCCGTAATCTCCTACTAAAATACCAGTGATTAAATCTTGACCAGGGTTTAATTCTTTCACCCCTTCTTTGGTTGAAAACCCAACCCAATGTACATTTCCTTGATGATCTTTTTTATAAATCATAGGATAAAAAGTATCCAAATTCCAACGTCCCCAATCTTGTCGCACGTATTCTCTCGCCAATTGAGGAAAAGGAAATACTGCAGCAGAAGCCGTGGTTCCTTCTTCATGGCAGATCTCAACACATTCGTCTACCAATGAAGAAATTGAATTCATTCTAAATTGTTGCCATGCCGGATTTTCAGCGGTGTCATCCATTTCTAATGGATCAATACCAAATTTTTCTTTAAACTCTTTTCTGGCAAGTGGATGGTAACCAAAGTCATATTCAGGAAGTATTTTATCCTGTACTAATTCACCTCCTTCGTGTTTGTATTTCTTTTGAAGATTCGCACCTAAAATTACATCTACATATCTTATGTAGTCAAAATGTACAGAAGCTAATCCTTTAATTTGCGCCTTTTCACGAACACCTCTTTTTATATATGCGCGTGCTCCAGGTGCAAACGGACTTAAAAATTTGTAATAACCTACATAAGGATGAAAGTCTTTACAGTTTTGTCCCAAGCGGTTTACAGAAAACCATTCAGGGTGTTCTTGGCATTCTTTGCTTCCGCCTACGTTCATCATCCAATGCCAAGCATGAATTTTTAACCCAAATTCGTCACCCAATTTAATGAGCTCTTTTAGTCGTTCAACGCCGGCACTAGGAAGTAGATCTGTGAGCCCTGCATCTGTAAGTCTTTTTATACGCTTTTTTTGTTCTTCAATAGATTCTTTATTACCAATATCTCCCCAAGCAGCAAAAGAGAATTTTTTTGTAGGAATCGTTTTTTTGGTTGATTTTTCATTGGGGTCATTTTTAGTAAATGATAGGGTTGTAAAAATAATGGCTAGGACTAGTAGCACTCTTAAAATTTTCATATTGTTTATTTTAGTTTAAATTTTGAGTCAAAAGTAAGGGTAAATTCGAAGTTTATTGTCTTTGTTTTAAGTAAAATAGAGCGAATTAGAGTTGTTTGGATTTAGTTATTTTTTGACACGATAGCACAAATCTTTTTAAAGTGATTTAGTAAGCCTTCAAAATCTTTCTTTGCAATTAATTTTTTATCAAAAAGAGAACTTCCCATTCCAACTCCTGCTGCACCAGCCTTAAAAAAAGACGCAATATTATCAATTGAAACGCCGCCGGTAGGCACTAATTTTAAGTTGTTCAATGGCGCTAGAACATCTTTTATATAAGCGGGTCCTAGTTGTGTGGCAGGGAATAATTTTACCATAGAGGCTCCTAATTTTGATGCCATATATATTTCTGTAGGGGTATAGGCTCCAGAGAATATTGGTATATCTCTTTGAGAACATGCAACGATTACTTCTTGATATACTATTGGAGTTACAATGAAAGTTGCTCCTGCGTCAAACGCTTTTTGAAGATCGTTCATATCGCAGACAGTTCCTGCTCCTATGTTTAGGTTTGGGTGATTTTTTGAAATATATGAAATAGTTTCTGAGGCTTTTGTAGAATTCATGGTTACTTCAATGGTCGTAAGTCCTGCTTTTATAAATAGCGGTACAATTTCTTTTATAGTTTCTAGGGGTATATTTCTAAGAATACCAATTACTGGCATTTTTATGAATAATTCTTCATGATAGCGATTCTTCATACGTATAAGTGTTTGATGGTTTTCCATTGACCTTTAACGGCGGCTTTGTCGACGGTTTCTTTTGAGATGATTTTCGTTTTTGAAAATAGGTTCAAAGTTTTGATGGCTTCAAGGTATAATTCAAAAAGATTTCCTCCTGCACAAAGTTTAAGAGTATCATACGTTGCATGTTTAAGTGTGCTTAACTCTTCTCCAATTAGCAATCCACTCAAGTAGTAGTAATTTTCTTCTTTGGTTTGCTTTTCAAATAGAATATTAGTTCGTGTTTTAAATAAAGAGTTTAACATGGTATTTCCTTCTGCTGAAGTGAGGACACCTTTGCTAAAAGACGCGTTGTTTTTATGGTTGAATTCACTTTTATGGATAGCGTTTTTTAAAATGGAGTGGTTTGAAAGAATGTTAAAGAGTTCTCCCGTCATATAGGTATGGAAATTGGTGATAAAATTCCGCTCCACTAGTATATGTTTGCTATGGGTGCCTGGAGTTATAAAAATAGTACTTCCCTGAGTATCGTTTTTATCAATTAAACCTAGAAGTTCGATTTCTTCGCCACGAATAACATCGTCCTCAGATTTTACACCAGAAATGAGATGTATCGGGTAAGGAAAATGAGAGTGTGTTATTGTCTCGCTATATATGGTGTTTCCATTAATTTCAACGGGAAGATTGGTATAAGGGAGTTCTCTCAAACCAATGCTCGAAGAAGCCATACCAGAAATAACAATCATAGTTCCTGCTATAATGTTTGAATTGAATTGGTTGATTTGACTTTTTAAAAAGGTTGCGTAATAGAGTTCTCGGTCTCCTCCATGGCGCATCCACGCATCATGAATGGTTTTTATTCCGTTGGAGGAAGTAGTTTCTTCTATAATAAGTAGAGTAGCTATTTCAACATATCGAACTCTTATATTGGAGGTGCCCCAATCGATACTTATAAAATGAGTGTTGATCATACGTTGAATAAGATTCAAATATAAGAAATTGAAACTGTTTCTATTATTTTAGTTGGAATAGTGTGCAAACATTCATTAATTGTTTTTTTTTAAAGGTTTCTTTAGGAAAGGAGATTTTTTAAGGATGGATCTATTTTTATCTATAGGCGTAAATTAATAGTATAATTCAGAGTAATATGGCGGTCGTTTGGAAGTATAAAAGAATACTTGATTCCGGTAATATCGAAGTATTGATAGCATTGCTTAAATTTGTTTTGTAAGGACGAATCTGGTTGTTAAGTAGTTATAATAAACTTTAATTTTCGTATTATTTTTCAATGATTTTATTAGGATGCGTGCTTTTTTTGTTTGTACATTTGCACCCGCTAACGCAGGTATGTATATTGAGTTAGAGAGTTCATTAAATTACTAGGAAAGGTGTTAGGAATAAAGTTTACAAAAAACTTCATTTTTAATTTGCGAGTATAGAAATAGTATTTATATTTGCACCCGCTTAGGAAAAGAATAGAATAAGAAGTTCATTGAAAATATTGAAATTGACAGCGTAAATTGAGTAAGAAACATGGATGTTTTTTTTTAGGAAAGAACGCCGAATTTTTTTGAGACTATTCACATTATAAATTATATAAGATTTATACAATGAAGAGTTTGATCCTGGCTCAGGATGAACGCTAGCGGCAGGCTTAACACATGCAAGTCGAGG
>CAJIZG010000003.1:265000-872500 GCA_905181865.1 Urechidicola croceus | reverse complement strand
ATTCTCTAGAAAAACAACTATTTTGTAATTTAAGTTTACTGTTAAACAACTTCTGCTACTACAAAGGTGCTACCGCCAATAAATATTAGATCATCGAAATCCGCCTGTTTTTGTGCGTTTTTTAAGGCATTGTTAACCGAACTGTATGCAGTACCTTTAAGATCGTAACTAAATGATTTTTCTTTCAAGATATTGGCATCGAGCCCTCTTGGGATATTGGGTTTAGAAAAATAGTAAATAGCATTTTTCGGAAATAGGGGTAGAATATTTTTTAATTCTTTGTCATTTACCACTCCTAGAATGATATGTAATCGTTTGAAAGTCTCATCTAGTAGTTGTTCGAGAACATAAGTAAGTCCTTCTTTATTGTGAGCAGTATCGCAAATTGTTAACGGAGATTCATGTAAGATTTGCCAGCGACCTAATAAACCAGTGTTTTTTACAATATTTATAAGACCATTTTCTATATTTAAATTAGAAATTTTAAATCCTCGCTCTTTAATTATGTAGATGGATTGTACGGCAGTTTTTACGTTTTTAGTTTGATAAGTTCCTTTTAAGTCGGTTGTGAAATTAGAATTAATATTTTTTTCTGCTAAAAATAAACTAGAATTTGTTTCCAGTGCTTTCTTGTAAAATACTGGATGAACCTCTTCTTGGTATTCTCCAATTACAACTGGAATATTATTCTTTATAATTCCTGCTTTTTCAGCTGCTATTTTTGGTAAAGTGTGTCCTAATATTTGCGTGTGATCGAGGCCAATATTTGTTATAACAGATAATATGGGATTTATAATATTGGTTGAGTCTAAGCGGCCACCTAAGCCTACTTCAATAATTGCGATCGCTACTTTTTCTTTAGCAAAATAGTTAAAGGCCAATCCAACTGTCATTTCAAAAAAGGATAATTCTTGATTTTTGAAAAAAGGCTTGTGTTCTTCAATAAATTGAATGACCGCTTTTTCAGAAATAGGTTTACCATTTATTTTGATTCGCTCTCTAAAATCTTTTAGATGTGGTGATGTATACAATCCTACTTTATAACCTGCTTCTTGAAGAATTGAAGCCAGCATATGACTTGTTGATCCTTTTCCATTGGTACCTGTAACATGTACGCTAATGAATTTTTGTTCAGGATTATTTAAATGTTTAGATAGTTTATGGGTGTTGGATAAATCTTTTTTATAGGCCGTTCTTCCAGTGTTTTGATACATTGGAAGTTGCGTAAACATCCAATTTATAGTGTTTTGGTAATCCATTATTCTGCTAATGAAAATCGGTATTTGATAATTCCAATTTGCTTAGATCCTGCCAAGGGATCTGGGTCCCACGTTGTTTTTAAGGCGGCAATTTTAGCTTGAGATAATAGACAAGAAGCTCTATTTGTAGAGCCTTTGGTTCCAGGAGTAGCTTTAATGACTTTCCCGGCTCTATCTACTTCAATAGTAACTACAACTAATCCTTCCTCTTCACATTTATACGCTGGTTTTGGTTTGTAAAGCGGTCTGCGATTCCCTAACTGATAATCTCCTTGTCCTCCATTGCCTCCAGTTCCATAGAAACCAATTGCATTGGGATCACCATTTTTCTTTCCTTTGTCTCCGCCAATATTATCATCACCTTGGCCTGCTACTTCTTCTCCTTCGCTATTGTTAATACCTCCAATTAAAGCGTCCAATTTTTGTTTTTTCGCATCTTGTTCTTTTTGAATTCTATCTGCTTCTTTTTGCGCTTCCAATTCGGCTTTTATTCTGGCAGCTTTTGCTGCAGCATCAGCATCTCTTTTTTCTTTTTCTAATTGTTTTATTTTTATCGATTCTTCAGATTCTTGCGTCAGCACTTCTTCAGCAGGGGCACTTTCTTTTTGCTTAGAAGGGGCTGCTTCTTCTAAAACTTGATCTTGATTTTGAACCTCTGGAGCAACTTTGGTCTTAATGAGTGTTCTTGGTTGAACGGTACCGCTACCGATTTCAGAAGTTCCGAAATTTACAGCAATGCCAGATTCAATAGGAGGGTCTAGATACTTTAATCCAAAGAAGAAAATAAGGAGTAACAACAATAACATAATTATTGTCGTAAGTACGGCAGATTTTCTTTTATGAATCGTATTTAAGATTTCCATACTATTTTGGCCTAACTGCTAGTATTACTTTGAATTTATTCCGATTTGCAATATCCATAACATATACGGCTTTCTCGATTGGAACGCCTTCCTCAACTCTTAAAAGCACGGTTGGTTTATCTTGTCCCGCCAATAAATTTCTTAATTCAACTTCTATTTTTGAAGCGGTTATGTTTTTGTTATTGATGTAGTAATTTTGATTTTTTTTGATACTTACAGCTACATTTTTAGTATTGGTAGATTTTCCTTTTGCTTTTGGTAAAATCATGTCTAAAGCGTTGGGAGCGTTCGAGGTTAGCATAAAAAAGACAAGTAATAAGAATACGATATCGGTCATAGAACTCATACTGAATTCTGGACTTACTTTATTTCTTTTTTTAAATTTCATCCGCGTTTATATTGGCTCGTTTAATAAATCTAAAAACTCAACAGCCTTAGCCTCCATTTTATGTACTATTTTATCAGTTTTTACAACTACATGGTTGTATGCAATGTAGGCAATAATTCCCACGATTAATCCTGCCACAGTTGTAGTCATTGCAGTATAAATTCCAGCAGCTAAAGATCCCATTTCTGCCTGCCCTCCGCTGGTAGCCATTTCATGAAAGGCTAAAATCATTCCTATAACTGTTCCTAGAAATCCAATCATGGGAGCAGCACCGGCAACGGTGGCTAAAATACTTACATTCTTTTCAAGTTTATAAACTTCAAGAGTGCCCGTGCTTTCTATAGAAGTGTTTATGTCATCTAAGGGTTTTCCTATTCTAGAAATTCCTTTTTCTATCAATCGAGCTTCTGGTGAATTTGTTTGTGCGCAAAGTACTTTAGCAGCGTCTAACTTTCCGTTGGAAATATGATCTTTTATTTGGTTCATAAAAGAGTCATCAGTTTTAGAGACAGCATTGATAGCAAAAATACGTTCAAAATAGATGTAAAGAGCGGCAACTAGCATCACAAGTAATACTGCGATAATAATTTGACCACCTGTGCCGCCATCCATAATTAAATTATAGATAGAGAGTGTTTTCTCTTCAGCTAATGCATCTTCTAAGATTTCTTGAGTTTCTTGTCGCATTTTGTCTTTTTATTTATGAGTTTGTTTTTATGTAACGAAATTACTTATCGGAAATTACAGGTGCAAATTTATTTCATAAAAAAACCCGAGATAAACTCGGGTTTTTTTTAATTCAAAAGGGTTCTAAGCCCCATAAAGGCAATTGAGCCAACTATAAAGCCAATGGCTGCGAGCCACGCTATATTTTTAAAGTACCAAAAGAAATCTATTTTTTCCATACCCATGGCAACAACACCAGCGGCAGAACCTATAATCAACATGCTTCCTCCTGTACCTGCAGAAAACGCAACAAAATGCCATAATGGGCTGTCTAAGGGTTCTTGGAACATTCCTATACTGGCAGCTACTAAAGGAACATTGTCTACAATGGCTGATCCAACTCCTAATAACATTACAACAATGTCTGTATTTGGAATGATTGTTTTTAAGGACTCTGCACCAATAAATAATATACCAAGAGATTCTAATGCGGCTACAGCCATTAATATTCCGAAAAAGAATAATACACTTGGCATCTCAATTTTTGATAAGGAGCTATGCACAGGGCTGTGATAGCTATCTGATTCTTTATTTTCAGTTTCAAAAACTTGCCCAATGGTAAATGCATATCTGCTATAAATTTCCGCAAAAACACAAACGATGGATAAGGATAGCATCATTCCAACATAAGGAGGTAAATGAGTAATTGTTTTAAAGAATGGAACAAATACAATCGCGCCTAGTCCAATGTATAACATTCTTGATCCATACTTACTTTGAGTGGCTGTGTCTTCAGTAACTGAATTTTTAATTTCCCCTTGAAAAGGTTTTAAAAAAGATGCGATAAATACGGGCACTACCATACATATTAATGAAGGTAGTACTAAGTACTTAACCAATGCCCCCGCAGAAACTTTATTTGCAATCCAAAGCATTGTTGTAGTTACATCTCCAATAGGAGACCATGCTCCACCAGCATTGGCAGCAATTATGATCAAACCAGCAAACCAAAGTCGTGTGTTTTTATCATTGATTATTTTTTGAAGAATCGTAATTAGAACGATGGTTGCTGTTAAATTATCAATAATCGCAGAAAGTATAAAAGCTAGACAAGCGAATATCCATAATAGTTTCTTCTTCCTTTTTGTCTTGATGTAATTTTTAAAGGTAGAAAACCCATCGAAATAGTCTATGATTTCCACAATGGTCATTGCTCCCAGTAAGAAAAAGAGAATCTCCGCTGTTTTTCCAAGATGATGAAGTAGCGTTTCCTCTAGTAAATGTTGTTTTTCTTCACTTGTAAAACCAGAAAATCCATCAATCAGTTGATGGGCTCCTGAATCAAACCAAGTAGGGAAAGTGTCGATTCCGAAAGACACGATAGCCCATAAAATCGCCATCATTGCTAGTGCTGGGATAAGTTTATCTAGTTTTAAGTTGTGTTCTAATGCAATTGCTAAATATCCAATAATGAATATTCCAATGATGATGTTCTCCATTTTTACTTTTTTTAACTACTCTAAAGGTTTTAATTAATAAAAAAATTTAATATCAGGTAGTTTTGGGTATTTTATTTCTAGTCCTAAAATAATGTGCAATGCTTCCAAAAAGTCCAGAAAATAAATTCTTGCAGCAAACTTAACTCTTTATCTGATAAATCCATAATCGGAGTTATTATTTTTAATTACTAAAATAAAATAATTTTAGCGATGCCTTATTGGTAGAGAAATTTTACCGCTACTATGATCTTTTGATGCCCCTGTAACGCTTTTTAAACAATTCACTTTGTTTTGATTTTTCAAGGTTCCTAAGAGAGCAAAAATTAAAGCTTCTTTAAAATCAATTAATGTATCGTCTGGTATATGGATAGTATTTGAAATTTGTTTTTTCAATTCTTGTATTAAAAAAATATTGTAGGTTCCACCACCTGAAATTAGAAGTTCACCTTTTAAATAGATCTTAGATTTAATTTGTTGAACTACATGGACGATAAAAGTTCGTAAAATATCTTGCTCCGAGAGTTTGTATTTGTCTATTGTAGGGAAAATATTTTCAATCACGAATTCGAAACCCAAGGACTTTGGAACGGATTCACTATAATAGGGTAGGGCGTTTAGTTCAATTAATAAAGGGGTGTGAATTATACCTCTTGACGCAACGGAACCTTTATTGTCGTAAGCTAAACCTAATTTGTTGGCGTAGTGATTCATTACAATATTTACGGGGCAAATATCGAAAGCGATGCGTTCTCCGTCGTTGTGAAAGGAAATATTGGCGAAGCCTCCGAGATTTAGACAGTATTTGAATTTTGAAAAAAGTAATTCGTCACCAATCGGCACGAGGGGTGCGCCTTGACCGCCTAATGTTACATCTTGCGTTCTGAAATCATAAATTACTTTAAGTCCAGTAGCTTTTGAAATGACATCCCCATTTCCAATTTGAACTGTTATTCCTTCATCTGGTTTGTGGAAAATAGTATGTCCGTGAGAAGCTATTAAGTCAATCTTAGTTATGTCATTTTTTAAAATGAAAGTATTTATAATTCCTCCTAGAAAAGATCCGTATACAGTATCTAACTTCCTTATTGATTTTTTATCATCTGAAAAAGCATTTTTTAATCGATGAATCCATTCTTCTGAATATTTAAATGTTTCACTATGTATAATGGAATAATAGAAAGACTCCTTCGTCTGCGTAAATTTTACATAGGCTAGGTCTATTCCGTCAAGAGAAGTTCCGCTCATCAATCCGATTGCGAAGGTTGTATTTTGCTTCATATTAGTAAAGATAAAAATGATTTGATCGTTGCATCCTTAATTAATAATGGTTAAGAATTAAGGTTTTAAAGTGTTATATTTGGCAATATACAATCTTTTAAAGTCGTGATAGAATGAATTTTGATTTGTCTGAAGAGCAAGAGTTAATTAAGTACTCTGCTAGAGAATTTGCCTAAAAGAGTTATGGCCTGGGGTAATAGATAGAGACGAAAAACAAGAGTTTTCTTTTGAGCAGATTAAAAAAATGGCCGCGTTGGGTTTTTTAGGGATGATGGTTGACCCCAGATATGGAGGGGTTATGGATACGGTGTCTTATGTGTTGGCTATGCAAGAAATATCTAAGATTGATGCTTCTGCTGGTGTGATTATGTCTGTAAACAATTCTTTGGTTTGCTGGGGTATTGAAAAATATGGAACTGAATTCCAAAAAGAAAAGTATTTAACGCGTTTGGCTTCGGGAGAAATATTGGGCGCTTTCTGCCTGAGTGAGCCTGAGGCGGACAGCGATGCAACTTCTCAAAAAACGACTGCTAGAGATAAGGGTGAATACTATTTGTTAAACGGAACAAAGAATTGAATGACAAATGGTGGTTCAGCGAGTGTATATTTGGTTATTGCTCAATCGGATCTTGAGAAAGAGTATAAGGGGATTAATGTATTTATTGTAGATGGAGGTTCCGAGGGATTTCAGGAGGGTAAGAAAGAGAATAAATTAGGGATACGAGCATCCGATACACATTCTTTAATGTTTACAGATGTTAAGATCCCTAAAGAAAATAGAGTTGGGGAAGAGGGGTCAGGATTCAGATTTGCGATGGAAACATTGGCGGGAGGAAGAATAGGTATCGCTTCTCAAGCTCTTGGTATCGCGTCAGGAGCCTATACATTGTCTTTGCAATATTCTAAAGAACGAAAATCTTTTGGGAAGGAAATTGTTAAACATCAAGCAATTGCATTTAAGTTAGCTGACATGGCTACTGAAATTGAAGTTGCTAGATTGTTGTGTTTGAAGTCTGCTTATGATAAAGATACTGTTACTAGTTGTGATTAGTCTAGTGCTATGGCGAAGTTATGCGCTGCTGAAATGGCTATGCGTTTAACAATTGAAGCTGTTCAAGTGCATGGAGGATGCGGATTTGTAAAAGAATACCATGCAGAGAGAATGATGAGAGACGCTAAGCTCACACAGATATATTTAGGTACTTCTGAAATTCAAAAAATAGTCATCTCAAGAAATTTATTAAAGGAGTGATTTGTTGTTTTTCGGTATCAAATTGAATTATCCGATTTTTTTGCCGGATTTTTTTTGCCTTATTTTCTACAAACTATCATTTTTATTAAATCTTTAATATTTTTTGATTTATTTATCAATACCCCTATTTTTTCACACCTTAAAATTTAAAATTTAAAATTTACAACATTTATACTGTATTTTTTGAGTAGTATATTTTAAATTTTAACTATTATAATGATTCATACCCCCTAAAAATTAGGGGGGTAATATTTTTTAACATACTTTTGACCCCGTTAACGATTCAAAAACAATAATTATAACAAAAAAAAACACACAAATCATGAAAAAAATTTTACTAGGAGTTTTAATTACAGCAATTAGTTTCACAAGTGCAATCGCACAAGAAACAGAAGAAAAAAAGTTTACACTTTCTGGAAGTGTAGATGTATATGGTACAATGAATTTTGCAGATGGTCCTGGAACCCCTGGATTATTAATTGCAAATCCAGAAAACGCAAATGCATTCGGACTAGGTATGGCAAACATAATTGCAGGTTACGAAGGAGAAAATTATGGTTTTGTTGCTGATATAGCATTCGGACCTAGAGCAGATGATGCGAACATGGCAGGTGCAATCAACCAAGCATATGCTTATTACCAAGTAAATGAGAAAATTAGATTTACTGCAGGTCAGTTTAATACTTTCTTAGGTTACGAAGTAATTTCTCCAGTGGTAAATTTTAACTACACAGTATCTTACCTGTTTAATGCGGGCCCGTTTTCTCATACAGGTATAAAAATGGATTATGCTGCATCTGAAGACTTATCTTTCTTATTAGCAGCAACAAATGCACATGCCATATCTAGTATAGATGGAAACGCTTCAGGAGACATGCAATTTGGAGCACAGATTGGCTACAAAGGACAATACTTAAACTTTATCTACGGTGCAGTTGATGCTGGCGGAGTAAATGATGCGATGTTTATTGATTATACTGGTGGATTCAACTTAAGCGAATCTTTTTGGTTTGGAATCAATGCCGCATACTCGCACTCTGATGATGCTGACACAGGATACTCTGGTATTGCATTATACTTAGAAAATACTTTCTCAGACAAATTCGCTTTAGGAATTCGTCCGGAATATTTCAGTGTAGATAATGCTGGAACTTCTTCTAGTGTTTTTGCTACTTCTTTAACAGCGAGTACTCAGTTATCTGATGATTTCAAATTAATCACAGAATTTAGACTTGATTCTTCTGACGATTTAATTATTGAAGCATTTCCAACGGAAAAAAGTGTATCTGCTTTAACAATTGCAGCCGTTTATTCTTTCTAAGAACAATTATTTAATATAACTAAATACGTATAAAAATGAAAAAATTAGAAGCAATTATTAGAAAATCAAAATTTACAGCAGTAAAAGATGCTTTGCATAAAGTGGGCGTAAATTTTTTCTCTTACTGGGATGTAACAGGTTTGGGAAATGAAAAAGAAGGTCATGTGTATCGCGGTGTTGCATATAGCACAAGTGATATTCAAAGAAGATATCTTTCTATTGTAGTAAATAATGATTTTGAAGATATAACTATTGACGCTATTCTTAAATCTGCAGGAACTGGAGAAGTTGGAGACGGTAAAGTATTCGTTTCAGACATTTCTGAAGTATATAGAATTAGAACTGGAGAAAAAGGCGGAGACACTTTAAAATAATCATTAACCAAACAATTTAATAAACAAAAGTATTATGGAATTACTTACAATAAATAATGTATGGATGATGATTTGTACAGCCCTGGTTTTCTTTATGCACTTAGGATTTGCATTTTTAGAAATCGGATTAACAAGACAAAAAAACACATTAAACATTTTATTTAAAAATATTTTTATCATTACCGTTGGTCTCTTGCTTTATTGCTTAGTTGGATTTAACTTAATGTATCCTGGAGAATTTAACGGGTTCTTAGGATTTGCAGGATTCGGATTGGATGCTGTTGCTGCTGCTGATTTAGCATATAACGAAGGCTATACGTATTGGACAGATTTCTTATTCCAAGGAATGTTTGCTGCTACGGCTGCCACAATCGTTTCTGGTGCTGTTGCTGAAAGAATGAAATTAGTACCATTTATGATTTTTGTAATCATTTATGTTGGCGTTGTTTACCCAATCGCTGGATCATGGAAATGGGGTGGTGGATTTTTAGATGGATTAGGATTTTACGATTTCGCAGGATCAACTTTAGTTCACTCTGTTGGTGGATGGGCTGCTTTAGTTGCCGTTTGGTTACTAGGAGCAAGAATTGGAAAATTTGGCAAAGATGGAAAGCCTCAAGCGATTCCTGGACACAACATACCTTTAGCAACTGCTGGTGTACTAATTCTTTGGTTAGGGTGGTTCGGATTTAACGGTGGTTCTGTATTGTCTGCAGACCCTGCTTTAACTTCGTTGACTTTAGTTACTACATGTTTGGCTGCCTCTGCTGGTGGTATTGTTGCTTTCTTAGTATCGACTGCGATGTACAAAAACTTTGACTTAACGATGTTCTTAAACGGAATATTAGGAGGTTTAGTGAGTATTACTGCGGGTGCAGATCAAATGAGTCCAACAGACGCTATCTTAATCGGAGCAATTGGTGGTGCAATTATTGTATTTGCTGTAGCATTTATCGACAGATTAAGACTTGACGATCCTGTTGGAGCAATTGCCGTTCACTTAATTTGTGGAATCTGGGGAACTTTAGCTGTTGGTTTGTTTGGAGCATTAGCAGGAGTAGATCAATTCATCTCGCAATTAATAGGTGTCGGTTCTTATGCCGTCATGTGTGTTGGCTCTTCTTTCATTATCTTTTTTATATTGAAGAAAACTGTTGGAATTAGAGTTTCAGAAAAAGAAGAATTAGAAGGTCTTGATAGTCATGAGCATGGTATGGATGCTTATCCTGATTTTAGAATGAACGAGCAATAATCAGTAAGTATTTGAACTTATATATAGCTTAAAAATTTAAGTGTAAATATCCCAAAGAGAAAGAAGTGTCTGATAGTATTGCTATCGGGCGCTTCTTTCGTTTATTTAGGACACTCTTTTTACTAATATCACAATCTATCCTACTTAATTTCATTATTATGAGGAAATATGTATTGAATTATTTTAATAGCCATATTAATTAGCCTAAACTGGCTGTAGATGTGATATATTTTATAGAAAATAGGTAACTTTGTAGTCAATTTTGAATAATATGATACAGAAACAAGGTTTATACTTACCAGAATTCGAACACGAAAACTGTGGTGCAGGTTTTATATGTAATCTAAAGGGTGAAACTTCTAATGAAATTATTCATCAGGCCTTAGAAATTTTAGTAAAATTAGAGCATCGAGGTGGAGTTAGTTCTGACGGTAAGACAGGAGATGGCGCTGGTCTTTTAATAGATATACCGCACGATTATTTTAAGCGAGTATGTGAATTTGATATTCCGGCATCTAGAGAATATGCTATTGGAATGGTGTTTTTGCCAAAAAATAAAAACCAATATAATTTTTGTAGAGAGACTTTCGAAAAAGAAATAAAAGCACAAGGATTAGCTATCTTAGGATGGAGAAAGGTCCCAGTTGATTCTTCGCAGTTAGGTGAAATTGCTTTGGCTTCGGAACCAAATATTGAACAAATATTTGTTGGTAAGACTGAAGAGTTAGAGGAGAATATTTTTAAAGCAAAATTATATGCTGCTCGAAAAATAACAGAGCATGCCATTATAAATTCTAAAATGTCTGAAAGCTCGTATTTCTATTTATCAAGTTTTTCAAACATGACGCTTATTTACAAAGGCATTATCATGCCTGAAGATATTGGTCCTTACTATTTAGATTTACAACAAAAAGATTTAGTTACGAGGTTAGCTTTAGTACACCAGCGTTTTTCTACAAATACAATGCCTTCATGGGAGTTAGCGCAACCATTTAGATATATATGTCAAAATGGTGAAATAAATACGTTACGAGGAAATGTAAGTAGAATGCGTGTTCGTGAAGAAATCATGAAAAGCGAGGTTTTTGGACCACAAATAGATAAATTATTTCCAATTATCTTACCGGGGAAATCAGATTCAGCATCGATGGATATGGTAGTTGAATTATTGACGCATACTGGTAGATCCTTGCCAGAAGTAATGATGATGATGATTCCTGAAGCCTGGGAAAAACATGAGACAATGTCTGACGAAAGGAAGGCGTTTTATGAATACAACGCTTGTATTATGGAACCTTGGGACGGTCCTGCTTCTGTGCCTTTTACAGATGGTGATTATATCGGAGCTTTACTAGATAGAAATGGCTTAAGACCTTCTAGATATACGGTTACTAAAAGTGGTAAATTAATCATGTCATCTGAAATTGGTGTGTTTGAAGTTGCTCCTGAAGACGTAGAAAGTCATGGTAGATTAGAGCCAGGAAAAATGTTCTTGGTAGACATGAATAAAGGTCGTATTATCAACGATGAAGAAATAAAAAGTAAAATCGTTTCTGAAAGACCTTATAAAAAATGGCTAGATGAAACAAGACTTTATTTAAAGGATGTTCCTTACAATAAAAATCATTGTCAAGTTGAAATAACTAATATTCATACGAGACAGCGTTTATTCAATTATACAATTGAAGATATTCAAGAAATCATTACTCCAATGGCTCAGGTTGGTAAAGAAGCCTTGGGTTCAATGGGTATTGATACGCCATTAGCAGTATTATCTGATCGACCTCAATTAATTTCAAATTATTTCAAACAATTATTTGCGCAAGTTACAAATCCACCATTAGATGGTATTCGTGAAGAAATTGTAACAGACATCAGTTTAGCATTAGGGAAGGATAGAAATATTTTTAGTATTACAAAAAGACAGTGTAAAAAACTTAAAATTCAAAATCCAGTAATTTCTAATGATGATTTAGAAAAAATAAGACATATTTCAATTGGAGATTTTAAAACTGAAACTATTGAAATGTTGTATCCTAAAGCAAAGGGATTAAACGGATTGGAAGATGCTTTAGAGGATATTATTGTTCAAATTACTAAAGCAATTGATAGAAAAACAAATATCATAATTTTATCAGATCGAGGTGTTAATGAAGAATTTGCTCCAATACCTTCTTTATTGGCCTGTTCTTTTGTGCATCATCAAATGAATCGTTTACGAAAGCGTTCTTATTTTGATATTATTATTGAATCTGCCGAGCCACGAGAGCCACATCATTTCGCAACATTGATTGGTTATGGGGCAAGTGCCGTTAACCCTTATATGGTTAATGAAATCATTAGAATGCAAGTGAAGGAAGGGTTCATTGCTGATATGGATGAGCAAAAAGCAGTGGATAACTTTAACAAGGCAATTGGTACAGGAATTTTAAAAATAATGAACAAAATTGGAATCTCTACATTGCATTCATACAGAGGTTCTCAAATTTTTGAAATCGTAGGTTTCAATTCTGAATTTGTAAAAAAATATTTTCCATATACTGCTTCAAGAATTGAAGGAATTGGACTTTATGAGATAGAGAAAGAAATTAACGAAAGATATAAATATGCATATCCAGATACTACAATCAATAATAGATTAGGATTGAATATTGGAGGAGATTATAGATGGAGGCGTAACGGAGAAAGACACTTGTTTAATCCAACAACTGTTGCAAAATTGCAGCAAGCGGTGAGGCTAAGTGATCAGGGAAGTTATGATATCTATGCTAAAGCGATCAATGAACAGACTAAAAATTTAATGACCATTCGTGGTTTATTTGAGTTTGATAATCTAGATCCAATTCCTTTGGATGAAGTTGAACCATGGACAGAAATTGTAAAGCGTTTTAAAACGGGAGCAATGTCTTATGGATCTATTTCTAGAGAGGCTCACGAAAATTTAGCGATTGCCATGAACCGGATAGGAGGTAAATCCAATACTGGTGAAGGAGGTGAAGATAGAAATCGTTTCCAGCCAAATGTAAATGGAGATAATAGAAACTCTGCAATTAAACAAGTAGCATCTGGTCGTTTTGGGGTAACATCTCATTATTTGACGAATGCAAGAGAGATACAAATTAAGATGGCTCAAGGAGCGAAACCTGGAGAGGGAGGTCAATTACCGGGAGAGAAAGTTTTACCTTGGATTGCAGCGGCACGTAATTCTACTCCGTTTGTGGGATTAATTTCGCCACCACCACATCACGATATTTATTCGATTGAGGATTTAGCTCAATTGATCTATGATTTGAAAAACGCCAATAGAGAAGCACGTATCAATGTAAAATTAGTTTCCGAAGTTGGTGTTGGTACTATTGCTGCAGGTGTTTCAAAAGCCAAAGCGGATGTAGTATTGATTTCAGGGTATGATGGTGGAACAGGAGCTTCTCCTTTGACTTCATTGAAGCACGCAGGTTTGCCATGGGAACTCGGATTAGCAGAGGCACAACAAACGTTAGTATTAAACAATTTAAGAAGTAGAATTGTGGTAGAATGTGATGGTCAGTTAAAAACTGGACGTGATGTTGCGATTGCGGCTTTATTAGGCGCTGAAGAATTTGGTTTTTCTACGGCGCCATTGGTAGCATCGGGTTGTATTATGATGCGTAAGTGTCATTTAAATACGTGTCCTGTTGGAATTGCAACCCAAGACAAAGAGTTGCGTAAGAACTTTAAAGGAACGCCAGAACACGTTATTAATTTCTTCTTTTATATTGCTGAAGAATTAAGAGCAATCATGGCGCAATTAGGATTTCGAACATTGGATGAGATGGTTGGTCAAACACATAAGATAAATTCTAATAAAGCAATTGACCACTATAAGGCTAAAGGATTAGACTTGTCTTCAATCTTGCATACTCCTAAAGGATATAAAGAAGGAACTGTTAGAAATACAGAAAAGCAAGATCACGATTTAGAAAATGTATTAGATTTTGAAATCTTAAAAGAAGCACACCGTGCTTTATATAGAAAGCAACAAATGACTTTGGAGTATCCTATTAATAATACGAATCGTTCAGTTGGGGCAATAGTAAGTAATGAAATTTCTAAAAAGTATGGTCATTTAGGATTACCTGAAGACACCATCAATATTAATTTTAGTGGTTCAGCCGGACAAAGTTTTGGAGCCTTTGGAGCGCAAGGGTTAACATTTATATTGTCAGGAAATACTAATGATTATTTAGGCAAAGGTTTGTCTGGAGCGAAACTAATTGTTAAGAAGCCATCAAATGCGACGTTTGTAGCAGCGGATAATGTTATTGTAGGAAATGTTTGTTTATTTGGAGCAGTAGAAGGAGAGGCTTATATTAATGGTATCGCAGGTGAGCGTTTTGCAGTACGAAACTCTGGGGCAACTACTGTTGTTGAAGGAGTAGGAGATCACTGTTGTGAATATATGACAGGAGGTAAGGTTGTAGTTTTAGGTCGTACAGGGAGAAACTTTGCTGCTGGAATGAGTGGTGGAATTGCGTATGTATATGATCCTGAAAATAAATTTGCAAACGGTTTGTGTAATACGGAAACGATTGAGTTTGAAGAAATCTTAGAAGATGATGCAAAAGATCTTAAGGGATTGATTGAGAAGCATGTTTTATATACGGAGAGTAATTTAGGGAAAGAATTATTGAAAGACTGGGAAACAAGTTTAGGTAATTTCGTTAGAATTATGCCGATTGAATACAAGCGCGCTTTGAAGCGTCTAGAGACAGAAGAACAAATGTTTGAAGAATTAACAGCATAATAGAATGGGAAAAACAACTGGTTTTAAGGAATTCGAAAGAAAAGATGAGGCATATACTGCTGTTAAAAAGCGTGTTGCTGATTATAAAGAATTTACGGTGCCTCTAAGTAATGCTGAAATTACTGAGCAAGGTTCGAGATGTATGGATTGTGGAATTCCATTCTGTCATAGTGGTTGTCCACTTGGGAACTTGATTCCAGATTTCAATCATATGGTGCATCAAGGAGAATGGCAAAAAGCCTCTTGGATTTTGCATTCAACAAATAATTTCCCGGAATTTACAGGGCGTTTATGTCCAGCGCCTTGTGAAACATCTTGTGTGTTAGGTATTATCGAAGAGCCTGTTGCTATCGAAAATATAGAAAAGAATATTGTTGAGAGAGCATTTAAAGAAGGTTGGATCAAACCACAGCCACCTAAAACGAGAACAGGAAAGACAATTGTAATTGTTGGATCTGGACCTGCGGGTTTAGCAGCAGCTCAACAATTAAATAGAGCAGGTCATGCTGTAACTGTCTTTGAGCGTGATGACGCTATCGGTGGATTGCTAAGGTATGGTATTCCCAATTTTAAATTGGAAAAGGGAATCATTGATAGACGTATTGCTATTCTAGAAGCAGAAGGTGTTTCGTTTGAAGTAAATGTAAATGTTGGTGTGAATTATGATGTAGAAGAATTGAAAGATTTTGATGCAGTTGTGCTTTGTGGAGGGGCCACTGAAAGTAGAAGTTTGCCAACTCCGGGTATTGATGCTGATGGCGTAATACAAGCAATGGATTTCTTAACGCAACAAACAAAAGTTTATTTTGGACAAACCATAGAAAACCAAGTATTAGCTACTGATAAAGATGTAATTGTTATTGGTGGAGGTGATACAGGTTCTGACTGTATAGGTACTTCAAATCGTCATGGAGCAAGATCTGTTACGAATTTTGAAATTATGCCTAAGCCACCAGGGCTTAGAAGTGCTTCAACACCTTGGCCATATTGGCCATTACAATTAAAAAATTCATCGTCTCACAAAGAGGGGGCAGAAAGAAATTGGTTGATTAATACCAAAGAATTTGTTACGGACGAGAATGATAAATTAACGGCTTTAAAAACGGTAAATGTTGAATGGAAAATAGTTCCTGGACAGCGTCCGAAATTAATTGAAATTGAAGGAACTGAAAAGACTTGGCCATGTGATTTAGCATTGATGGCATTAGGATTTACGGGGCCTGAAAGTACTATTTCAGATAAATTGGGCATTGCGAAAGACGTTCGTTCTAATTACAAGGCAGCGTATGGTAAGTACCAAACTAATATTCCTAATATCTTTGCAGCAGGAGATATGCGCAGAGGACAATCTTTGATTGTTTGGGCTATTTCAGAGGGTAGAGAAGCGGCAAGAGAAGTGGATATTTACTTAATGGGAAAATCTGATTTGGCAACTAAAGGAGATGGTGATTTACCATCTTTATAAAAATCTAGTCAATAAATAATAAATAAACTCCGTACGATAGTGGGAGTTTTTTTATGCACTTTATTTAAGGCGAGTTTTTAAAAGGAGACTCTAAAACTCAAATTAGGAGTAAACCCTAAGGAGTTTTGATTGACTTCAATTACTTTATTCACATCAATTTTGTAATATGTATTAGTAATTTTTTCTTGGTTAAAAAGATTCCAAACTGATATAGTTCTACTTGCCAACACTCTTTTTGAAAGATTAAATTTGTACTAGGCAGAAATATCTACTCGCATGTAATCTTCTAATCGAGTACTGTTTGCAGATTCGAAATTGATGGCTTCATCAACTATTTCAATTCCTTTTACTGGTTTGGTTGTCGGCTTTCCAGAGTGTCAATTCAATCCAGTTAAAATATTTAATTTTTTGATTGAATATGTAAAGACAAATGACACACTATGGGTGATATCAAAATTACTCGGAAAATTGATTTTGGATAAATTATTGAAGGTATATTTATTATTCATATAACTGTAACTGATGGAATTATTAATTGATTTAAATCTTTTTCGAATAAGGAAGTCAGTACCGAAAACTTCATAATTCTCAATATCATTTACATATTGATACTGGTTTTGAAATCCTTGACTTTTCGTGGTAACTCCGTCAACGTTTTTCATATAACCTTCAGTACGAATAAGCCAACCATTGTTGGTATAAAATAATCCTAAGGAATCCTGATAACTTTTTAAAATAGGAAACGCATCGTCATTAGCTATGATCCATCGTCTATTTTCAATACCTAGAAAATCATCTTGGAAATCAATAATCTGAGAAGCCGTTTGATGCTTTAGTTCACCAAGTAATTGAAAAGTAAGATTATCTACAATTTGATGGCTGAAACTTAATCGTGGTTCTATTAAAAATTTTGAAAATTTTTCTAAGTAATTTAACCGAATACCAATTCTTGAATTTGTATGATGGTTCCCTGATTGAAAACCAATTTGGGAAGACAATCCGTGGGATCGAATAACTTGTTTAAATTTGCTTTGAAATAGTGGATTGTCCACATCTTGAATGTTTGTTACTCCTGTTTCCTGATAATGATAACTATTAAATAGTGAAACTCTATTGGATAGTTTAAACTCAGAATCTAGTTTTATAGACTCCTCTAGAACTTCATTTTCTTGAAGTAAACGTTGGTTATTTATAATATCATGATTGATAGATTCTAAAGCGTAATTTGTAATGTATACTTGAAAATTAATCGAAAATTGATCATTCCAAATTCGGTGGTAGTTAATCCCTCCTGCCAAATTCCGTTGGGCTGCGCTACTCTCTTCGATTCTTCTATATTGTTTATAAGTGCATTTTCAAAAAACAATAAGTTATTGTCGAAATTTAAAAAGTTAACTCGAATGTTGTCATTCGGATTAATGTCATACAGCCAGCGAGCATTTATATTGTAAAAAGAAAATTCATCATTAGAGTTAATAACATTTTCAGAATCGTTTAGAATTTTGCTGTTTTGAAAGGCTTTGTCATAATACTTTTTATACGGAGATGTTTCTATAACAGAGTTGATAGATTTTCTGGCTGATAATTGAAGGGAAGATTTTTTTCCAGTGGGAATATCAAGCATGGCATCTGCACTAATTAAGTTCAGTCCAAATTCAGTTTTAAAGTCACTATTAATTTTATTGGAAGTTTCCATTAAGATGGTTCCTGATATACCTTCGCTATATGCGACATCCATGCAATTTTTTATCAAAATATAATTTTTTTATAGTTGCTAATTTTGTCAGGTGCGGAATTGTTGCTGGACGATCGTGGATATCATTCAAGATTAAAAGGGATACAGAATCTTGCTCTTTAGAGGCTGTGGTAAAACTATAAATTTCACTTTTGATAGTGTGGACATAGACTAATTTGTAGGGGGCAAATTTTGAATTTTTTTTGAAACAGCTCGGTAGTAATAAGTAGTACCAGATTTTAAATTATTTAGTGTTATTTTATTTACGAGATTGCATGCATCAACGAATTCATTTTCAGTTTTTCTAGCCCTTTAGCCAAAATTTCAGTTTCTCTAAATTCTAGATAACCATAGGACGCTAAATTGACAATCCACATTATGGTCATGCTGTTAATCGTTGGGTTTTGAAAGTATGGTTTGGTTAAAAATATATATGCTACTGCTGAATTGATGGGTTCAAATAGAAATTCCTGTCCAAATGAAATCATTGTGCTCCAATGCTAAGTGCTGTTGCTGAGAGTGTCTTTTTTAAAAAATTACGTCTGTTTGCGCTTATAGTAATTCCGTTATATGCTAAAAATTAAGTTTGCTTTTTGTTCTTGACTAAATTAAGGATAATTTATTTTATATAGTTTTAGGTGAGAGGTAGAATTGATTTTATAGTATAATATATGTTTGCAGGAAGTATCCGTTTAGTAACTTTACCAGTAAAACATTAATTATAAGCCATTATGAAAGAACAAAATTTTAAAAACCATAGCCGATTTGTTACAGGGTATCATGTTGTAAGTACTTTATTACTATGCGCATTGTTGATAGGGAGTATCGTAAATTTAGTTACATCGAACCATGATAATCGATATTCCGCTTCGTTACTTGTTTTGAGTACAATTGTCCTAGTGCTTATAGGCTTTTACACAAGAACTTTTGCTTTAATAGCTCAGGATAGAGTTATAAAGGCTGAGGAGAATTTGCGTTATTATTTATTGACAGGAAAAACATTAGACGCGAAGTTAAAAGTAAGACAAATTATAGGTTTGCGTTTTGCTTCAGATGAAGAATTTCCGGCTTTAGTCGAGAAGGCATTAAAGGAAAAACTATCAGAGAAGGATATTAAAAAAAGCATTATTAATTGGAGACCGGACTACTACAGAGTTTAATTTCTAGATTGCTAAAAGTGTGTTATTTTGAGTAAACTATATGATTAAAGTGGAATATTGATAATAACATAGTTTTAATTGATATTGCTAGTAGTAAATACAATTTGAATACAGAATTGGTCAAAATGAGTCAGAATTAATAGGAATCAAGGCTAATATATCTTAAATTTGCACTTCTTATTTTTATATGGAAAGAACAATAAAAAAAATAGCAGTATTAACCTCAGGAGGAGATGCGCCGGGGATGAATGCGGCAATTAGATCGGTAGTTAGAACTTGTGCGTTTTATAATATTAAATGTGTTGGGGTTAACCGTGGATATGAAGGATTAATTGAAGGAGACTTTAATGTCATGGATGCACGAAGCGTAAAAGGCATTATTAATAAGGGTGGTACAATCTTGAAATCTGCAAGGTCTAAAGATTTTAGGACAAAAGAAGGACGTGCAAGAGCATATGAGAATGTAAATAAGGCCGGTATAGATGGCTTAGTAGTTATTGGTGGAGACGGTAGTTTTACAGGAGCTCTTATTTTTAATGAAGAATTTGGTTTTCCGGTAATGGGAATTCCTGGCACAATTGATAATGATATTTTCGGAACGACTCATACTTTAGGTTTTGATACTGCTTTAAATACTGTTGTTGAAGCAATAGACAAAATTCGTGATACAGCGAGTTCGCACGATCGATTGTTTTTTATCGAAGTTATGGGACGTGATGTAGGTCATATCGCGTTGAATGTGGGGATAGCTGGTGGTGCAGAAGAGATTTTAATTCCAGAAGAAGATTTGGGGTTAGAGAGACTTGTAGAGTCTTTAAATAAAAGTAGAAAATCTGGTAAATCTTCAAGTATCGTTGTGGTAGCAGAAGGGGATAAGATTGGCAAGAACATTTTTGAACTTAAGGACTATGTGGATGAAAATATGGAAGGTTATGACGTGAGAGTTTCAGTGTTAGGGCACATGCAGCGTGGCGGATCACCGTCATGTTTTGATCGTGTTTTAGCAAGTAGAATGGGTGTAAAAGCAGTAGAATCCTTGCTAGAGAATCAATCAAATTTTATGGTTGGATTGTTAAATAACAATATAGAATTAACACCTTTAGAAAATGCCATAAAAGGAAAATCAAAAATAAATTTAGAATTACTTCGTGTTTCAGATATAATGAGCACTTAAATAAATATTAATATAAATAGAATAAAAGATGTCGAAAACTAAAATTGGAATTAACGGATTTGGTAGAATAGGAAGAATTGCTTTCAGAGTAGCAATGTCTAAGCCAAATGAAGTAGAAGTTGTTGGAATTAATGATTTGTTAGATGTAGATCATTTAGCTTATTTATTGAAATATGATTCGGTTCACGGTCAATTCGACGGAACCATTGCTGTTAATAATGGTAATTTAGTTGTAAACGGAAACGAAATCAGAATTACGGCTGAAAGAAATCCAGCAGATTTAAAATGGGATGCTGTAGGAGCAGAGGTTGTTTTAGATTGTACAGGTATCTTTACAACTTTAGAAAAAGCACAAACGCATTTAGATGCAGGGGCTAAGAAAGTAGTTGTTTCTGCGCCATCTGCAGACGCACCAATGTTTGTAATGGGAGTAAATCATAAAGAAGCAAAGGCAACGGATACTATTGTATCCAATGCATCTTGTACGACAAACTGTTTAGCACCTTTAGCTAAAGTAATTCATGATAAATTTGGAATAGCAGAAGGTTTAATGACTACAGTTCACGCTGCAACTGCAACTCAGTTTACAGTGGATGGACCCTCAAGAAAGGACTTTAGATTAGGTCGTTCTTCATTGAATAATATTGTACCTGCATCTACTGGAGCTGCAAAAGCCGTTGGGAAAGTAATTCCAGCATTGAACGGAGTATTAACTGGTATGGCATTTAGAGTTCCTACTGTTGATGTATCTGTAGTAGATTTGACATGTCGTTTAGAAAAAGGAGCTTCATGGGCAGAGGTTAAAGCGGCAATTAAAGATGCATCAGAAAATGAATTAAAAGGAATTTTAGGGTATACTGAAGAAGGCGTAGTTTCTCAAGATTTCGTTTCAGAACCAAGAACAAGTGTCTTTGATGCAAATGCATCTATGGCATTGAACGATAATTTTGTAAAATTAGTTTCTTGGTATGATAACGAATTTGGTTACTCTACGAAATTAGTTGAATTAGCGCAACACGTAGATTCTTTATAATATCTTAAGTTTTAATAAATGATTTTAATAGCTGACGGAGGTTCAACCAAATGTGATTGGATAATTCTTGATAATGAAGGTTTAGTAGTTTTAAAAACAAGAACTCATGGATTAAATCCTGCGGTGTTAAGTAAAGAAGTTCTAACTGAACGAGTATTGGAAAATGAACCGTTAAAAGAGCATGCCAGTAAAATTTTAAAAATATTTTTTTATGGTGCTGGCTGTGGTACTGAAAAACCTAGTTTGGCTTTAGGTAAAATTTTTGAATCTATTTTTGAGAATGCGGAAGTAGTAGTAAAAGAAGATACTTATGCTGCAACGTTTGCTGCTACAACTGAACCGGGAATTATATGTATACTAGGGACAGGCTCTAATAGCAGTTATTTTGATGGGGTTGATGTTCATACAACTGTCGCGTCATTGGGGTATTCAGTAATGGATGAGGCAAGTGGTAATTATTTTGGTAAAAAATTAATACAAGATTATTTTTACAAAAAAATGCCGAAGAATTTGCGTAAGAAATTCGCAAAAATGTTTGACTTAGATCCAGATGCTATCAAAGAGAATCTTTATAAAAAAGATAATCCGAATGCTTATTTGGCAAGGTTTGCAGAATTCATTTTCAGAAATGAGCGTAATGAGTATTTTACGAGAGTTGTAAAAAAAGGGATTAAACAGTTTTTCAAAACTAGAATTAAGACCTATGATCAATACCAAGAGGTTCCTGTACATTTTATTGGGTCAATTGCATTTTTTTCTACTGATATAATTAATCGAGTAGCAAAAAAGTACAATGTAAAAGTTGGAAATATCGTAAGAAGGCCAATTGATGGTTTAATAGAGCATCACCGTAGACAACTAAAGGGAATCAAGTAAACGTTCCAATGCCATTCCACGAGAACCTTTTATAAGAATTGTGGAATTATTAAAATCATTGAAATTTACATTTTTAATAAATTCAGAAAAGCTTTCAAATTTGGAAGCTTTTCTTGTTTTTACCTTATAAAAATGAGCCCCTATAAGGAAGACAAAATTAAAATTCATATCTTCTATCAAGTTGGTGATTATCTGATGCTCTCTTTCGCTTGACATACCTAACTCAAACATGTCACCCAGCACAATTATCTTATTTTTGCTTTGTGATTGATGAAAACTTTTGATGGCTGCATCCATACTACTTGGATTAGCGTTATAAGCATCTAATATTATTTTAGAGGATCCTTTATCAATAATTTGAGAGCGATTATTACTTGGAGCGTAATTTTCTATAGCAGTTTTGATATTAGTATTGTCCACCTTAAAATAGTTACCAATATTTATGGCAGCAGCAATATTGGTGTAATTATATGCGCCTATAAGTTGACTTTGAATTTTAGTCTCTTCAAATTGTAAAGACACGAATGGAGTTGCATCTATAAAATTAAGACTAGGGTGAAATTTTATCGAATTTATACCAATTGATTTTTCAACCTGAATAGGATCTTTTTCATTTATGAAAATTATTCCATTTTTAGATTTAATAAATTTGAATAATTCAGATTTACCTTTTATCACTCCTTCTTCACCTCCAAAACCTTCTAAATGTGCTTTGCCAAAATTTGTAATATATCCATAATCTGGTTTCGCAATTTGACATAAAAAGTCAATTTCGTTCAAATGGTTTGCACCCATTTCTATGATTCCGATTTCGGTATTAGGAGTCATATCTAATAAGGTAAGCGGCACACCTATATGATTGTTCAGATTTCCTTTAGTCGCAGTTGTATTGAATTTTGTAGACAACACTGAATTTATAAGTTCCTTGGTTGTTGTTTTTCCATTACTTCCTGTAAGAGAGATGATTGGAATCCCGAGTTTTTGACGATGATATGTTGCTAGTTTTTGAAGTGTTTCTAAAGCATTTTTAACAAGTATAATACGATCATCTGTTTGATACTCTTCTTCGTCAACTATGGCATATGATGCAGCTTTATACAATGCTTTTTTCGCGAATTTGTTACCATTGAAATTTTTACCTTTTAAACCGAAAAAAATAGTATTCTTTCTGATTATTCGAGTATCAGTATCAACTAAAAAATATTTTGAATATAGTTGGTATATATTTTCTATAGTCATATTATAAAAGTAAAAAACCTCGTTAAATTTACGAGGTTTTTATAAATAGTTTAAGTAAAAATTTATCTAACAACGTCTGAGTTAAAGCGCTTACGTCTTTTTGGAGTCATTGGCCCTAATCTGTCCACTGCGCATCTAAACCCAATATAACTTGTAGCCATATATTCGGGTAAATATCTTCTTTGAGCAGGATCCAACCAGAATTCACGATCGTTCCATGAGCCACCCTTAAAGACTCGGGCATTATCACCAATTAAAGTTGTTCTCTTCTCTTTATCATATTGTTGAATCATCAAACCTTTTTCACCCACTTCTTTCTTGGCAACTGGCGAATTATACATTCTAGGTATGGCTTCAAATTCCTCTTCGTCTTTTTCGAAAAATTTAGTTGAAGCTAAATCTCCATCACGCTCATTTATTTGGTATGCTTTATCGTAATTAGATCGCATATAGGCGTCTCGCTTGTCAATAGGAACTCTTTTTATTCTTCCGGGTAAATTTTCAACTACAATTTTACCATTTGCTAATGTATCATATTCTACATTTTTATAATCGGCAATAATTACCTTTCCCTCAGGGCCAATCTTTTGTTTTGTGAACACGTTACCTCGGAAATAATTAAAATCATTTGCATCCGTGTCAATAATTGGACGATAGACATCTTGAACCCATTCGGCAACATTTCCAGACATATCATACAATCCAAAAGCATTCGGAGGGTATTGTTTTATAGCCATCGTAATATCAGCACCATCACTGCTCCATCCTGCCACACCACTGTAATCTCCTCGACCCTGTTTGAAATTCGCTAACTGATCTCCTTCGCTTCTGCGCGATTTGTTTCTAGTATATTTACCTTGCCAAGCATATTTCTTTCTACCCCTAATATTATTATACTCTCGATTTTCGGCATCTGATTTGGCAGCAAACTCCCACTCAGATTCCGTAGGTAATCGAAATCCTGATATTGTCAAACCATCTCTCATTTTAACATGCCGACCTGAAAATTCATCACGATCCGAACGTCCTTTCGTTTTTTTGTATTCTGGTAATCCTTTATCATATATTGTCGAGTCTCCATCAAATAATGCATAAGGATTAGAGAAATAGACCTCCGTATTAAAGTGATTTTTACCATCAACAGATAACGAATCTTCAGAGTAAATATTTTTGAGAACTCCTGCTTCAATTAAAATTCGTTCGTTCGCAACTTCAGTTCTCCATTTGCAATAATTTGTTGCTTGATTCCAACTTACTCCAACAACAGGATAATCTTGAAAAGACGGATGTCTTAAATAAGTTTTTGTCAATATTTCGTTATAACCCAATGCCTCTCTCCAAACCAATGTGTCTGGCACTGCTGCAGTATAAATATGTTTGTAGTTTTCTTCAGAAGGAGGAAACACTTGTGCTAACCATTCTAAATAAAACTTATATTCAGAATTAGTAACTTCAGTTTCGTCCATATAAAAGGAACGTACTTGTTGTTTAGCAGGAGTGCTGTTCCAATCATGCATAACATCATCTTGGACGCTACCCATAACAAAAGCACCTCCTTCTATGAGAACCATACCTGGCGGTGTTAACTGTCCTTTGTAATCTTTGTCAGGAGCGAATCCGGCCTTTGTCTTATCTTTTGACGACCATCCAGTCAGTGAAGATACACTTCTAGGATTTCTGTTATGACAACTAATGATGGAAATAGTGATAATAGCAATCAAAATATAATTTGATGTAGCAATTATTTTTTTCATAGTTACTTTAACTTTAGGGATTTATTTGAGCGCAATTTACATTAAAATAATGTTCTCACCATTTATTTTTAAGAAAAAAGAGGCCGTAAAAATTTTTATTCTTGGTATATAACGATAGTTTTTTCTCTTTATTATGGGTTTTTTTTAATTTTTTCTTTAGAACACGAAATTATTTTTTCGATATAAAGTTTCTTAAGCATAAGTAATATATTTAGAACTGGAACGTTACATAAAATGATAAACATGCAAGTTTAAAGTTTTTAATTTTTATTATTACATGGAAGAATTGTAACGTTATCTTCGTTATTATTAGAAAAGGATAATAAACTTTTTTACTTCAATTTAAATTTAGATATTTGTATACCTAACAACCAATTTTACTTGATGAAAAAATTAGGAATATCATTAATTGCTATAATGATTTTTATCCCAAAGTTATTTGCTCAAAATGAGCCTAATCCAGTAACTACTGCGGCTCCATTTTTATTAATTGTACCAGATGCTCGAGCAGGAGGTATGGGAGATGTCGGCGTCGCAACGAGTGCTGATGAGAATTCACAACATCACAATCCGTCTCAATATGCATTTTTAGAGTCTCAGTACACCCTAGGAATTAATTATACACCTTGGATGCGGGAATTGGTAAACGATGTCTTTTTAGGAGGCGTAACATTTGCAAATAGGATTAATGAAAGAAGTGCATGGGCAGCAAGTATGAAGTATTTTACATTGGGCGAGATTCAACTAACTGATATCGAGGGAAATCCTCTTGGAATAGAAAAACCTAATGAGTTTTCATTAGACGGAACTTATGCCCTGAAACTGAACGAAACTTTCTCTATGGGTGTAACCATGAGGTATATAAGATCAGATTTTGCCCTGAAGGTCGATAATTCTATTTTAAATACAGTGAATACTTTTTCAGTTGATATTTCTGGGTATTATCAATCTATTCCGAAAAAGTATGAAAATTTTGATGGAAGATGGAGAGGTGGATTTAATTTTTCAAATCTCGGTCCTAAAGTAACTTATTCTGATGGAGGTAAAGAAAATTTTATTCCTTCAAATATGAAATTAGGAGGAGGTTTCGATTTTATATTGAATGACTTGAATACGATTAGTACAACTGTTGAATTTACTAAGTTGTTGGTTCCTTCGCCACCACTTAGAGATGGTCAAGGAAATATTATAGAAGGAAAAGATGACGATGTGCCATTCTTTACAGGAGTGTTTCAATCATTTGGTGATGCTCCAGATGGATTTGGAGAAGAAATGAAAGAGTTTACTTGGGGTATTGGTGCAGAATATATATATGCTAATACATTTGCTTTAAGAACAGGTTATTTTCATGAAAGCGAATTTAAAGGAGCGAGACAATTTGTTACTATGGGACTTGGATTTAAATTTAAAAGTTCAAGAATGGATATATCCTATTTGTTTAATTCATCTGAAGTAAACAATCCTTTAGAAAATACTTTGCGCTTTTCTTTAGCATTTGATTTTGGAGATCTTTATAAAATAAATTAATTGCGTCTGTAGGAAGGTTTATTAATCAACTTTAGCAACCGAAAGTGTTGCTTTTGCTCCTGTTGCTAAATTCCATTCTTTAGAGGTTAATACTTTCCCGTTTTCGTCGAAAACCATAAATGATGCCGTATTTGGGCCAGATGTACCTTGATTCAATGCTTTAAAGGAAATGGTATTTAGGCCTTCCATTAGGGGTAATTTGAATTGTTGAAAAGCGGTTGTTAGCACTATGTTTTGAATGAGCGGTTCGTCGTTAAGATAAATGGTAACGGTGTCTCCATCCGGATACTGAAAGTCGCGACAAACAATAACTATAGTTTTTGATTTACTGCTAAACCCACCTAAATATTGATCAATTTTGGCATATTGTTTATTGATTTTAGACATTTCCTTTTGAAGCTTTTCTTCTTGAATTTTTTGGGGATCAATAATTCCTTTGTTACGAAGGTTCCTCCTGTTTTCTTCAGCGATGATACTTTTTAAAGTTGTATCAATTGGGTTTTTATATTCATTCTCATTAGCCTTTAACTCTAAAAAGGTCTTGTCTGATTTTGGCGGTGCAAATGAAGGAGCCACGCTAAATGAAGAAGAATTATTTACATTAGAATTTGATCCAATTTCTTGTCCAAGTGATGAAATCGAATGTAAAAATATCATACCACAAAAAAAAATGTGTAACGTTTTTTTAAAGCCCATAGTACTTTTATTTGCTAAATTAATTTATTTGAGTGAAGGAATGTGTTAATGAAATCAAAAAGTACTTATTTATGAGAAACTAATTTCTTTTCCAAAAGTACGGCGTGAATAATATGAGCACAGTAAATAATTCTAGTCTACCAATTAACATCAAAAAAGTGCTAAACCATTTAGCTCCATTAGATAGATGTGAAAAATTATCAACAGGACTTAAACTTCCCAATGCTGGGCCAATATTTCCAAGTGAAGAAGCTGTGGCTCCAATGGCCGAAATAAAGTCTAATCCTAAGAAAGTGAAAAGGACAGACCCTAAAACAAAAATGAGCATGTATAGCACGAAAAAGGACAATATATTAAATATAATAGTGTGATGAATAGCTTTGCCACCATATCTTACCGGAATAATTGCGCTAGGATGCAGTAATTTTTTTAATTGCAAAAGACTACTTTTAATTATGGTTATATGTCTAACTATTTTTATACCTCCACTTGTAGATCCAGCAGATCCGCCAATAAAGAACAAAGAAAAGATAAGCATTGTGGCAAAAGAGTTCCACATTGTAAAGTCTGCACTAACGAAACCAGTTGTTGTAAGAATAGCAACTATTTGAAAGAATGCATGTCTAATTGCGCTTTCGGTATTTCCATAAGGTTTTGTATGGAATACACTAGTTTGAAGGTTGGGATCTTGAAAATTGATAATAATTACGGTTAAAATAAAGACGAGCCAGAGAACTCCAAAAAAGTACCATTTGAATTCTTCATTTTTGTAAACGCGTTCCCATTTACCCTTAAAGATGAAGTAGGTAAGGATAAAGTTTGTTCCAGCAATAAACATAAAAAAAGTAATGATATATTGTATTAAAGGCATATGATTCCAGTGTGCTACACTTGCATTTTTCGTAGAAAACCCTCCCGTACTCATTGTAGACATAGCATGATTAATAGCGTCAAACCAACTCATTCCCGCCAGTTTTAATAGTAAAAATTCTGTGATGGTCAGCGAAAAATAAATGAGCCATAACCGCTTAGCCGTTTCTGTAATTCTTGGATGCATTTTGTCCGCAGATGGTCCAGGCGCTTCTGCCATAAAAAGTTGCATACCTCCAATACCAAGTAAGGGTAATATTGCAATTGTTAGTACTATAATTCCCATGCCACCAATCCAATGTGTAGCGCTGCGCCAAAATAGAATACTCTTTGGCATGGATTCTATATCGTTAAGGATTGTAGATCCAGTAGTGGAATACCCTGAAAGAGTTTCAAAAAATGCATTCGTAAAATCGGGAATTGAACCAGTAAGCAAATATGGCAGTGTGCCTGTTAATGAAAGAATTAACCATCCAAAAGTTACAATTAAATACCCTTCCTTTTTCTGGAGATATTTAGGAGCATTCTTATTGGAAAACCACATGTAAAATCCTAGAACTATGGTTATCAATCCAGCTTGTAAAATGCCCCATCGATGACTTTCTTCATAATAAAGGCTAAACGGAAGCGCAAATAGCATAAACAGTCCATTTAGCATCGCTGTAAGGCCTAAAAAACTGATTATTATTTTATAATTAAGGGATTTCATTACGGTTTATTTGAAAAGTTTCTCAACTTCAGAAATTGATTCCGGTAGGCAGAATACAACGGCCTTGTCGCCTGCCAATATTTGAAAATCTCCAAAAGTCATAAACGTTTCTCCATTTCTAATAACTCCGCCAAAA
The DNA here is from genome assembly GCA_905181865.1 of Urechidicola croceus. Taxonomy (GTDB): domain Bacteria; phylum Bacteroidota; class Bacteroidia; order Flavobacteriales; family Flavobacteriaceae; genus Urechidicola; species Urechidicola croceus_A. Next base: position 843,191 of record CAJIZG010000003.1, on the reverse strand, counting down.
ACGGCCGCTCTGGTTAATTTAATATCTTTAATTTTATTTTTGGTAACGGGAGAATTGTGGTTAACTTTAAACTCCAAAACTTCAGCGTCTACATGTTTTAAGTTCGCTAATGCCACGACTTCCCCTTGTCTTACATGTTTAAATATTTCACTTGCAGCCAATAATTTTTTATTAATAAGTGTATCGATACCAATTGTTTGAGAAATATTTATGTAGTCCATGTTCTCTATGAGTGCAATGGTTTTCTTTACGCCCTTAGATTTTGCAACTAGACAAGACATTATATTGGTCTCAGAATTTCCTGTAACTGCTATAAAGGCATCCATTTCTCTAATATTTTCTTCTTCGAGAAGTTCGAGATCTCTTCCGTCTCCTTGAATTACCAAGGTATTATGTAATTCTTCAGCAAGGTTAAAAGCTTTGTCTTTGTTCATCTCAATAAGTTTTACCTTGTATTTTTCTTCACATAATTTTTTTGCAGATTTCACTCCGATTTTACTTCCTCCTAAAATCATGACATCCTCGACCGAGAAAGATTCCTGTCCAGTTAATATATGTAGTTTTGGAATACTCTCTTTTGGGCATGAAAAGTAAACTTCATCTCCGAGTTTAAACAAAGTATCTCCTCTAGGTATCACTGTTTGGGATTCATCAACTCTTTTAACAGCAATAGTAATAAAATCGATATCAGAAAATTTATTTTTGGCTTGTTGCACATTTAAATTTAGGATTGGAGATCCTTGATTTAAAGTGCTTCCTACCATATTCAAAGCACCATTTTCAAATGTTATGGAGTCATTAAAAGCAGACTGATTTAATAACATTTTTATTTCATTTGCAGCCAATTCCTCTGGTGATATGGCATAGTCTAATCCTAACTCTTTAAAATTGATATAGGGATTATTTATAAACTCAGGATTGTTAATCCTTGCAATAGTTTTTTTTGCTCCAAGTTTTTTACCAATTATGGCAATAGCAAAATTTGTATTTTGAGAGTCTGTAACCGCTATAAGTAAGTCTGTTTTATCAATAGAAATATTCTTTAATGTTTTTACCGAAGTAGCATCTCCATTGGTGGTAATTACGTCGAGATGCGAATCTAAGTAATTAAGCTTTTCACTATCCGTATCGATTACAAAAATATCTTGTGATTCGTAGGATAGTAATTTTGCAAGGTGAAATCCGATATCACCAGCACCTGCAATAATAATTTTCATTTAAAAAATTTAATACAAATATATAAAACTTATATTTGATAAAAAAAGGCTTATGGAAGAGAAGAAGGTAACTTTCTCTATCAAGAATTGGAAGGAAGACGACCGCCCAAGGGAGAAATTATTGACGAAGGGGAAAGATGTTTTATCTGATGCAGAATTGATAGCAATTATACTTGGATCTGGAAGTAGAAGGGAGAGCGCCTTGGATCTCGCCAAAAGGATTTTGTCGTCTGTAGAAAACAATTTGAGTACTCTTGCAAAATTGTCTATCCCGCAATTAATGGCCTTTAATGGTATAGGAGAGGCGAAATCTGTTTCCGTTGTTACCGCGCTGGAAATAGGGAGAAGAAGAAGACTGGAAGAGGCTTTGACTCAATCCAAAATATCAAGTAGTAAATCAGTTTTTGACATAATGCAGCCAATTCTTGGAGAATTGCAACACGAAGAATTTTGGATTGTGTATTTAAATAATTCAAATAAGATTCTGTTGAAATTTCAAATGAGTAAGGGAGGTATTAGTGGAACATTGGTAGATACTAGATTGGTTTTTAAAAAAGCGGTTGAAATTGGAGCTACCTCCTTAATATTAGTACATAATCATCCTTCAGGAACACTTGTTCCAAGTAACGCAGACAAAATATTAACTCAAAAAATTTTTAAAGCTGGACAAACCTTAGATATTAAGGTATTAGATCATATTATTGTTACAGAAAAGAGTTATTTTAGTTTTGCAGATTCTAATGCGTTGTAATTTTGTAAATTTATTGCAAATCTTTTGGTTTAACACCGTGCTTTAATCTTTAAAAATATGATGCTAGGTAAAATGGCTATGGCCACTTTAATTTTTTTTATATATTCATGTCCACCAGTAAAAGAATACGAACTGGATAAGGGCAAAGCTGAAACTAGTAAAGATCTAGATATAATTTTGAAGGAAGGAAAATTACGTGTTTCGACAACATATAGTGAGACTAGTTCCTTTTTATATAGAGGCCAAGCCTTAGGGTTCGAATATGAATTACTACAGCGCTTTGCAGATTATTTAGGTGTTGAAATAGAAATAGTAGTGGCTAACGATATCAATAATTTAATTTCAAATTTGAATTTTGGAAAAGTTGATTTAATAGCTCATGGTTTAACAATCACCAAAAAAAGGCAGAAATTAGTTAGTTTTTCTGATTACATATTTTTAACTTATCAGATTTTAGTACAACGAAAACCGTTAAATTGGCGTAAGATGAAGTTGCATGAAATTGATAGGGAACTTATTCAAGATGTAATTGAATTGGACGGTAAAATAGTTTCTGTTAGAGAGAAGACTTCGCATATGCAGCGATTAAAACATCTTTCTCTTGAAATTGTTGGAACTATTAAAATTGATAGGATTGATGTTACAATCGCCACAGATGAGATTATTAAAATGGTGGTTGATGGAGATATAACATACACAATAGCAAATGATCATATTGCTTCTATAGTAGCCTCTTATTATCCGCAATTAAATGTGGAAGTACCCATTAGTTTTTCACAGAGGGTTGGTTGGGTAACGCGATTGAATTCGCCGCAACTCTTTGGAGAATTGAATAATTGGCTAGAAGAGTTTAAAAAAGAATCTGATTATTATGTAATTTATAATAAGTATTTTAAAAATGAGCGTGTTTTTAAAAAACGGAATAAAAGTGATTTTTATAGCGTGAATTCTGATGTTATAAGTAAGTATGATGACATAATTAAATCGAATTCTATAAAATTAGACTGGGATTGGAGGTTAACTTCAGTCTTGATTTATCAAGAATCCCAATTTAAGTTAGGAGCGAAATCATGGGTGGGAGCTGGTGGACTTATGCAAATGATGCCAGCAATTGCAAAAGAAATGGGAGTGAAAGATAGGTTTGACTCTGCGGATAATGTAACTGGAGCCCCGAGGTATTTAGGTATTTTATGGAGTCGATTTGATGCTATTAAAGATGCTATACAAAGAATGAAATTTACCATGGCTGCCTATAATTGTGGTTATGGACATGTAAGAGATGCCCAAACATTGGCTGATAAAAAAGGGGTAGACAGAAATATATGGGATGAGAATGTTGGAAAAAATGATCTTGGTATTGAGTCTTAGAAAGAACTATAGTCAATCGCATATAGACTGCGGCTATGTTAGGGGTATAGAGCCTTTTACATATGTTGAGGAAATATTTGAGCGCTATAATCATTATAAACAATTTATAGAAGAGTAATATTGGTTTTAGTCTACACACATAAGGTTACCCCCAGACTGAGTTATATTCTCAAGCATTTTTTTATTAGATTAATCAATGTTAAAGTGAATATTACAACTGAAGTTTCAGAATTTATAGCCCATAATGGGCCTAAGATGTCCTACACGGGAAAACCTTTAGCGAATGAACTCTTTGTAAAGTGCAATGAATTGCTATTTGAACAAGGCATCAATGATATAGAAGTAAATATGTCTAACTGGGGAGAGGTTCCAGTTTTTTTTCAAAACAATCCTAAAGGTGAAATTCCCTTTGATATTTTTGCCGCTAGTTTTTATTTGTTGAGTCGTTATGAAGAATATTTGCCATATGTTCAAGATGAATTTGAACGATTCCCTGCAAGCGAGAGTTTAGCATTCCAACAAGGTTTTTTGGAAAAACCCTTAGTAGATATTTGGGCATTGAAATTTTTAAGCATACTTAAAAATTCATTTCAAGAATTTACTTTTCTAGAAAGAGAGTTTCAGATGATTTCGACCATCGATATCAATAATTTGTTTGCCTATAAACAAAAAGGTGTTCCTCGGAATTTTGGCGGAATAGTTGCTGATATATTTACGTTGCGTTTTGATAAAGTCATTGAAAGAGTTTTTGTGTTGCTCGGTTTAAAAAAAGATCCCTTTGATACTTTTGATGAGATTTTAAGAATTTCGAAAGATGGAAATATAGAGACTATATTTTTCTTTTTAATTGGAGACTATACGACCTATGACACCAATGTCTCATCTTCAAATAATGTATATAGGTCAATTATAAAATCCATAGCAGATTATGTCTCCGTTGGTTTGAAACCGTCTTACTTTACCATGAGAAATTCGGATAAACTTAAAAAGGAAAAAAAAAGAATAGAGGATATTGTTAATCAGCCAATAGTTAGATCGAGACAGCATTATTTACGTTTAAGACTTCCAGAAACATATCAGAATTTACTTGATTTAGAAATCATGGAAGATCATTCTATGGGGTATGAATCCCAATATGGATTTAGGGCTAGTACTTGTACTCCATTTTATTTTTATGACTTGGATTTTGAAATTCAAACTCCGTTAAAAATTGTGTCATTTGCCTTTATGGATATAACTTTTAAAGAGCATTTAGAATTGATCCCCGCGATTGCAAAATCTAAAATTTCGGAATTATTGAAAGAGGTGAAAAATGTAAATGGAACGTTTGTCACTCTATTTCATAATGAGTCACTAAGTGAAAATGAACATTGGAAAGATTGGAAGGGTATTTATCAATATTTGTATGAAGATAAATAGATTTATTTAGAAGTATAAAAGCAATTTATAAGAACTGTTTTTCGTTAAATCTAAATTAAGAGTATTGAGAATAAAATATGTATTTTTTGATTTGGATCACGCTTTATAGGATTTTGAAGCAAATTCCAAAAGGGCTTACAGTAAATTTTTTAAGAATGCAAGCATAAGAATTGATGTAAATATGTTTTGAATTAGTATAGAATATTTAATCTCCGTTATTGGAAATTGTACAGAGAAGATAAGATGACAAAGCAAGAGCTTCTCTCTGTTAGACTAAAAGAAACCTTTGATTTTTTGAAATATAATGTCTCTAATGAAGAAATTAATTTTATAACAAAATGATACTTTACGCATATTGCCTTTGTAAAATCAAGTACTCGTTGGTACGCATGAATTACTGTCTAGCTTACATGCGAAATATCAATTACATATTATTATAAATGGATTTAGCCAAGTATAATATAGTAAATTAGAAAAAGTAGGTATTGAAAAACATTTCGACAATGTGATAACTGCTGAGATGGTTGGAACTAAAAATCCAAATCCGAAAATATTTGAGTTTGTCATTGAAATGGCCAATGCAAATATTCGAGAAATTATTATGACTGGAGATAACTGGGAGGCTGATATAATGGGAGCGAAGAGTATTGAAGATAAAAAACTATTTGTAAGTTAGCTATTATGAAGATGTATATATACTTAATGGTTTTGGGGTGCTTTCTTTTGAAAAGTTGCGTTAGAGATGTTGATTTTGATCAGTTGGATGATATAGAAATAAATACAATTCACAATTTTTCTTTAATACATTTTGATATGGAACCATCTAATTTTTTAGATGATTTTGAGAATGAAGTTCTAATGAGTTCAGATACTATTGCGTTACCTATATTTGGAGGAAATTATACTGTTAATTATTTAAATCAAGCCGAGTTAAAATATAAATTCTCGAATTCTTTTGATCGGAATGGAAGTCTAGAAATTGAATTTTTAGATGCGTATAATGGTTCACTTTTTACATTGCAAAAAATATATATTGATGCTAATATTTCAAATTTTGAAGTGACTCAAGAATTTGATGATTTCGAATTACAAAGGGTTTTTGATACAGAACGTATGGTAGTGAATTTAAAACTGTCTAATGGTAGCAATCCTTTAGATCAAAACCAAACTTATTTATTCAGTTCGCAAATGGCTCTATTGTTATACTATAAAGTGAAGGCAGGAGATGATTAAAATAATGAAACTCTTATTTTTTTTGGTTTTCCCTTTTATATGTTTTAGTCAGAATATGCAAGTGCTTTATGATTTCGATGAAATTCCGCAAACCTTGTTGTTAAACCCGGGAACTAATTATAGTCATGATTACTTTATTGGTTTTCCGCTTTTAGCTGGAATATCGATTGATGGTGGAGCAACAGGCCTTAATATGTATGATATTTTTGCAGATGACGGTAGAAGTATAAACGATAAAATTAGTGATGTGATTTATGGGATGGATACTAAAGATTCATTTATAGTAAATGAAAAGTTAGATATTTTTAGCGTTGGATTAAGATTAAGTGAAAATGACTTTTTTAGTTTTGGAATGTATGAAGAATTTGATGCTGTTTTGTATTACCCGTCTGATATTGTACAATTGTTTTATGAAGGAACCACAAATTTGAATAAAGAGTATTCTGTTGAAGGCGCTAATTTGAGTGCTGAAATTTTAGGTGTTTTTCATGCAGGTGTGACACATAAAGTGAATGAAAATCTCACAATTGGAGGTAGATTAAAATTATATTCTTCATTGCTGAATGCTCAAACAAAGAACAATAGAGGAACTTTTTATACGTCAACTGGTACTATTAATTTTTACCAACATCATTTGGTTAATTTTGATGCCACCATTCAAACATCAGGATTAATTTATAAAGATGAGGATGATTTTGAACCCTCAGATTTTACTCGAAAAATGTTCTCTTTTCAAAATCCAGGTATTGGATTTGATCTAGGCTTTACTCATCAATTTAGCGAACAACTTTATGTCACAGGAAGCATTTTAGATATTGGAATAGTAAAAAACTCAGAAGATGTATATTCCTATAATATTAGAGGGGATTACGATACTGAGGGTGTTGAATTAGAATTTAGTCCCGATGTTCGACAAGATTATTGGAGAGATTTTGTAGAAGATCTTTGGAGTAAACTACCCCTAGACACTTTGCATACATCCTATAATTCATTTAGACCTATTAAATTAAACGCATCGGTCAAATACAGTTTTGGTAAGCCTTACTATGAAGATTGTTTCGAAAGTAGTACAGATGACCCATATTTAAATTCAATAGGGTTTCAATTGTATACCATTAAAAGACCGTTAGTTCAGATGTTTGACGCTACTCTTTTTTACGAAAGAAGGTTTGGAAGTATGTTGCGTACCAAACTAACATATTCAATTGATTCTTATTCTTACTCTAATATAGGACTGGGTTTATCTACTAAATTTGGTCCGGTAAATTTATATGTTTTAGCAGATAATTTACTGTATCTTCAGAATATCGCAAAGGCAAACAATGCTTCTTTTCAATTTGGAATTAATTTTATTTTTGATAAAAAATTTCCGTAGTTTTACCAAAAACCTGTACCATGTTGAGATTAAAGATATGCCTTATTACTTCTATCTTTTGTGTGATTTCTTTGAATGCTCAAAAGAGTATAAATGATTATAAGTATGTTATTGTGCCTATACAGTATGACTTTCAAAAAGGGGAAGATTTATATCAAATAAATTCTTTAACTGAATATTTATTCAATAAAGCTGGGTTTGAAACGTACTTAAGTAATGCGGAGTTACCCGAGGAGTTGCGAAAAAACAGATGTTTATCTCTTACGGCAAAACTCATTGATAAGTCCAAAATGTTATCAACTCAATTACATTTTGATCTCATAGATTGTAATAATAACATAATATTCAGTTCCATAGATGGTAAGTCTAAGGAGAAGGATTATAAGAAATCTTTTCATGAATGTATCAGAGAATCATTCGAAGGAATTAAAGCATTAGGATACACCTATTCTGAGGCGACAGATTTTCCGCAAGATGCGGTCTTAATTAGTGTGGTTGAAGAGGTTGTTCAATCGAAGGAAGAAACTTCTGTAGTTATTGAGGAAGAAAGTTTAGAGCTAGCAGTTGCGGTTGCAGTAATCGCTGCATCAGCGACTACAGTGAATACTGTTGTGTCTGAAAATGTTGTAGTTAAAGAGGACGTGTTACAAAATATATTATACGCTCAAAGTATTAAGAACGGATTTCAACTTGTGGATAGCACACCCAAAGTGTTGTATGTGATTCAAGAAACAACCGTTAACGATGTTTATGTCATAAAGGATAATAGTGGAGTTGTCTATAAGGAAAATGGATTATGGAAAATTGATTTTTATCGCAATGGGGCACTCATTTCTAAAGAATTAAATATTAAATTCTTCTAATAATTATATTTTTTCCAACGCTTTTTTAATATTTCTCTGAAAGCAATTTCTCTGCTATTATTGCTGGGTTCATATAGTTTGGTGCCGCTTATTTCTTCAGGCAAGTATTCTTGAACAGTAAAATTGTTATCGTAACTATGAGAATATTTATATTCCTTACCATAGTCTAGATCTTTCATTAATTTAGTTGGAGCATTTCTTAAATGCAGTGGTACAGATAAATCTCCTGTTTGTTTTACTAATTGTTGAGCTTTACCAATCGCTTCGTATGAAGCATTACTTTTAGGTGAATTAGCTAGATAGATGGCGCATTGACTTAAGATTATTCTAGATTCTGGATAGCCAATTGTTGTAACAGCTTGAAAGGTGTTATTTGCCATAATCAATGCCGTAGGATTCGCATTTCCAATGTCTTCAGAGGCTGAAATAAGTAATCGTCTAGCAATAAACTTAACATCTTCTCCACCTTCAATCATTCTGGCAAGCCAATATACGGCACCATTTGGATCACTTCCTCTAATCGATTTTATAAATGCAGAAATTATATCATAGTGCTGCTCACCAGTTTTATCATATCGCGCCATGTTTTTTTGTACGCGATCTCTTACGTATTTATTTGTAATTGTTATTGATTTATTCTCTGATGATGCAATGAGTAATTCAAAGATGTTTAAGAGTTTTCTGGCATCTCCTCCCGATAGACGAAGAAGTACTTCTGTCTCTTTTAGTTTTATTTTCTTTTGTGATATGATTTCATCATTTTTAATCGCTCTATTCAATAGTTCTAGCAAATCATCTTTAGAAAAAGAATTTAGAATATAAACTTGGCATCTAGATAAGAGGGCGGGTATTACTTCAAAACTTGGGTTTTCTGTTGTAGCTCCAATAAGAGTTATCCAACCTTTTTCAACAGCACCCAAAAGCGAATCTTGCTGTGATTTACTAAACCGGTGAATTTCATCAATAAACAAAATGGGGTTTTTGGTAGTAAATAACCCACCACTTTGTTTTGCTTTATCAATGACTTCCCTAATATCTTTAACGCCAGAATTTATTGCACTTAATGCATAAAAAGGGCGTTTGGATTCTTTTGCAATGATATTGGCTAAAGTTGTTTTCCCTATACCTGGAGGCCCCCATAATATGAGGGATGGAATAATACCTTGTTTGATATGTTGCGTTAAATATCCCTTTTCACCCACTAAATGTTGTTGACTAATATAGTCACTCAAAACTTTAGGTCTAATCCTTTCTGCCAATGGTTCATTCATAGGATAAAAATAATAGATTTATACTTAGATTTGTAAAACGATTCACATTATTTGCATAGTTCTATTCTGTAAGTGATATCGCTAATTATATGGAAGATTCGAGAAATTTTAAGTTTACTAATAGAGTAATAATCGTTCCCATTTGTGCCATTGTGTTAATTTGGATGGTTTATTGGGTTGAAATAACCTTTAATTATAATTTTAATAATTATGGAATCCTACCTCAAAAAATACGTGGTTTAAAAGGTGTCTTTTTTTCACCTTTTATTCATGGTAGTACGTCTCATTTGTTTAATAATTCAGTTCCATTATTCATATTATTAGGGTTTTTGTTCTTCTTCTATAGAATAGTTGCGTTTAAGGTTTTAGTTGTCGGTACTATTTTAACCGGCATTCTTACTTGGACGTACGCTCGAAATTCATATCACATAGGGGCAAGTGGAGTTATATATTTGCTTTTTAGCTTTATTTTTTTTAGTGGAATCTTAAGAAAACATTATAGATTGGTCGCTTTATCACTGATTGTTGTGTTTTTATATGGAGGCCTAATTTGGTATGTTTTTCCTATAGATGATGGCGTATCATGGGAGGGTCATCTTTCGGGATTTTTAACGGGGCTAATGTTAACCTTTCTATACAAAAATAAAGGGCCACAAAAGCGCGAGTTCAATTACGAGAAAACTGAATTTGATTTGATGTTTGATGAAGACGGTAATTATAATCCGCCTGCATTAGAAGAAATGGAAGAAGAGCAATAAACCTCTATTGTCTTTGTCTTATAGTCTCATATAAGAAAGCTCCACATGCTACTGATACATTTAAAGATTCAATAGAACCTAAAATAGGTAATTTACCCTTAGCATCTACCATTTTAAGAATAGAAGGGTTTACGCCTCTATGTTCAGAACCCATTATGATGGCCGTAGGTTTTGTGAAATCTACATCAAATAATGTATATTCTGTTTTTTCCGTTGCTGCGACTAATTGTATATCTGATGCTTGTAATAAGAACAAAGCGTCTTTTAAATGATCTACTCTGCAAATTGGAACTTTAAAAGCTGCACCTGCAGAAGTTTTAATAGCATCGGCATTTAATGGAGCACTTCCTTGATTTTGAATTACAATACCATCTACTCCTGTACATTCTGCAGTTCGAATAATGGCACCAAAATTGCGGACGTCTGTAATTTGATCAAGTAGAAGAAAAAGAGGCGTTTTATCACTAGCAAGAACTTTTTCGACTAAGGTTTCTAAATCATGGAAATCAATCGGAGAAATTGTAGCAGCAACACCTTGATGGTTGCTGTCTTTTGATAAATGGTTCAATTTCTCAACAGGAACATGACTCGTTGCTATACTATTGGCTTTTATTAAAGAGTTTAATTCTGAGAACAAATTTCCAGTAAGTCCTTTTTGTAGGTAGACTTTTTGAATGGTAGCTCCAGAATTAATTGCTTCAATAATTGCTCTTATTCCAAATATTTTAGATGATTTTTCTTCCATGTGTCAAAGGTAAAAAATAAAAAACCATCCACGAGTTACATGGATGGTTAATTATAATAATTAAATTTTAATTAAATTAGTGATCATCTTCAGCAAAACCAGTTTTTCTATGTCCGGCTAAAACGTAAGATTCATCTAAAGTGTTATCATAAGCGGCAGATTCATAGAGCCAATCAAATTGCTCAACTTCAGGATCAGCTCTTTCTTCAATAGGGACACTAAAACTAGTGAAATTGACAGTACCACTTAACATTTTAATTTTGATATAGATACTATCAACAGGGTTCCCGCTAGTTGTAGTTGCTAGATTTTTTAGAACCTTACCTTCAATAATGACATTTCTAATATACTCTCTCCCTACAGTCACAGATTCACCAAGCCCTGTAGGTTTCGCTCCTGGAGCTTCAATAGCATAAAGGTTGTTTTCTAAATCAGCAAAATCCATACTGCTAGATTGAAATGATTCTGCCATTCCACTTAAAAAGAATTTACTCTTAAGAGGTAAATCTTCATTTATATCTTCTAACCAAATCTCATTTGTTAAATTATCTGAAGTGTTATAAATCATTAATTGTGATGCATGATCATACCCGGAATATAATTCGGTATAGGTTTCATCCCACAGTTGCCAAAAATAAGTTCCAGAATAACTCGATGTATTACTATCAAATATTTCTAAGTCTTCTTCACAAGAAATTAGTGTAAAAGAAAAGAACAAAAGCGCTATATATATTATATTTTTTTTCATTTTTCTTAATTTATTGTTTAATTAATATAACCTCAAAACCAAATCCACCCGGAGATGATTCTACTTTATGTGATATTGTAGATCCAGAAATTGCTTGATTAATATTAAACCAAGGGCCCCATGGCGAATCATTAGAGAGTTCTAAAAATGCTGTATTGTCTTCATTTACAACAAAATATGCTGGCATCACATAAACAGGCCCATAATCTCTGGCACCACAGCAATAAACGCCACCAAAAAAGTCTGAAGCGAAATATGTACTTGGCCCTAGTTTTGTGATAGTACAACCATTTTCAATAATTTCACCTCTTGTATCACCTGTGTAAACTCCAGAATAATCTACGCCAGAATCTTGAATTGGATGAATAATAACTGTTCGAGTTGCTAATTTTTCAAATCCATCAGCATTTGTAATACTATACGAAACAGTATATAATCCAAGTGTGTTAGAATCGACTGGGTCTTCTGTTATAACCCTGCTCGTAACATCTTCGTCTCCTTCATAAGCATTAACACCTTGATCTTGGTATACAGTGCCAATTGGACTTAGAGTTAACTCATCTCCTATCATTTTTATATCATTAAAATAGGTAACTCTTGATATATCTAATGTGTCGTCTTGCTCACATGAAATGAAGGTAGCGAAGATAAAAACTATAGATAGTATTTTATATATGATTTTTTTCATTTTTTTTATTTTAAATGTTATTTTCCTACTTTTTGATTCCACCAGATCTTTTCTAATAAATCAACCTTTTGAGCAGGTGAATTCACATTTCTTGTTAATACATTATTTGGATAGACAGGAGCTGCTGGAAGAAATCCATTTGTTTTATCTCTACCATTCACAGAAATTGTAAGATCTCCTGTAGGAAACGCTAAAAACGCAGCGTTTCTATTACTTTTAATATCGATTTCGTTAACAGCAGGGTATTTCGTCCTGTTGCGTTCTAGGAATGATTCAATGTGCTGGTAGTTTGCATTGGCAACCCATTTTTGCATCGCAATTTGTTTGATGTTTTCTTCTTCAGTTCCATCTACCCATAAAGCGTAACCAGCGGTGATTATACTAATATCAGCAATTGAGTTTTGATTTAAAGAAGCAGTTACTGCTGCATCATAATAAATTTTAGCATTAGCCATGTCATTTGCGCGAGCATAAACTTCTGCAATGTAAAAATTAACTTCCCAATCAGACATAATCATTAAATCCATATCTGCAGCAAAAATAGCTTCACTATAGTCTTCATCTTCATCTTCAGTTCCACTTCCATTTGAATCTTGTTTAGAATCAAAGTCACCAAAGAAAGCACCTTGATGCCCTCCTGATGGAGCTTCAAATAATACATCAATTCTTGGATCATCATTTTTATTTAAATAGTCAATAAAACTTTTACATCCTATGACATTCGTAGAAAAATAATTTGCTCCACCAGTTGAGAACTCTCTCATTGGGTGTTTTTTGCCTTCTTTAGTGTCGTCCCAATAACTTCCTACAATTTTTGCAGATGAATCTAAAAATGAATTAGCAGCAACGAACGAAAGAACAGCTCCGTTATTATAGTTTGATGTTTCAGATTGACGAATCATTAATTTTAGTTTTACAGAATTCGCGAACTTTACCCATTCATCTAAATTTCCCGCATAAAGAAAATCAAAATTTTCTTTAACAAATGAGTTTGTAGGATCAAGAGTTAATAAAGTATTTATACGAGACATTAAATCTGCATAAATATCTGTACTACTGTCAAATACTGGAGAATTAACTTCCTCATTGCCTTTTAAAGCTTCAGTATAAGGAATGTCACCCCAAAGATCTGTCATTAATTGCCAAGTAAAGATTGACATCGCTTCTGAAATATAGTAATAACCTAAATTCTCAGGATCTACAGATAACGATTTAATTCGTTTTAAATCATTTAATGTTCCAGTAGTTAATCCTGAATAAGCATAAGAAAAGCTAGTCTCTTGATACTCGCAAAGAGTTTTAAATTGAGATGCTGTATAAGATTGAGTCCAATATTGGCTCCAATATCCTCCTCCGAATCCAAGATCCCATCCCATCAAATTATTTGCCAAATCTACTTGTGCGCTTGGTAGAATAATCTCAGGAGCATCCGTAGAACCGAGTACGTCTGGATCTTGATTTATGTCTAAATACTCGTCACAACTTCCTGCAATAAACATCAACACAATCAATGTAAAATTTAATATATATTTTTTCATTTTTTTATTTTTTAGAAATTAATACTTAGAGCGAAAGTGAAAGTTTCGTTAGTTGGGTTTGCTCTAAACTCACCAAATTTGGCATCTATATCGTTACCAAATGTCGTAGTTTCAGGATCTATATATGCATTTTCAGCTGGAGTCCATAACAAGAAATTACTTGCAGTAAGTGATAACTTAACATTGCTAAGTTTTAAACTATTAATGATGTCTTGCGGTACTTGATATGCTAGAATAATATTTCTTAATTTAAGATATGACTTGTCAATTACAGCGAAATCATCTCCGTTAAAACCACCTTGACTATAGAATGTGTGCAATGCAGTAGGGTCTACTGGAGTTGAGTTTTCAGAATAAGAACCGTCTGCATTTTGCTTAACAGAGTTAGGAATAATAAATGGATTACGATCATTTAAGATACTTTCTGGTGAACTTCCAGTCCAGTGCATATAATCTTTAGTGCCCGAGAACATATAACCTCCATCTCTATAATCAAATGTTGCTGAAAGAGATATTTGTTTCCACGTAAAGGTATTTGTTAAACCAACTCTAAACTTTTCGTTGATATCTTTATTTAGTAAAGTTTGATCAGTTGTCATTTGTGGATTTCCAGTTCCGTCTACAACAGTGAAATCTTCACCATTAATATTAACTTTTTCTGCAACGGCAAATTTAAATTGTCCTAATGGCATTCCTTCAATTGCGTATATACCGCCAGTTCCAAACCCAGATAAAAATACTTCACCAACGTTAAGTCTTTCAACTTTGTTTGTGTTTTCTGAATAGTTTGCCGAGATATCCCATAAGAAATCGTCTGTTTTAATTGGTTTAAAATTTAAGTTCACCTCAAATCCCTCGTTTCTAACGTCTCCTAAATTTGAAGTAATAGAAGTATAACCACTTGATGGATCAATAGGTAATGCCGCAATTAAACCTTCGGTAAACCTGTTATAATAAGAAAATTCAAATCCAATTCTGTTATCTAACATATAATTTTCAAATCCAATTTCAAATTCAGTAGTCAGTTCCGGTTCAATTGAAGAGTTTCCTAAGATATTGGATGCTGTATAAGAATTTACGCCTCCTAATGGAAAAGTTAAATCATCAATATCAGGAAAACCTGGATTGGTAGAGAAACCTGGCACGTATCTATCGCTAACAACATAAGGTGCCGCATCGTTACCTGTAGAGCCGTAAGCCATTCTGAATTTAGAAAAATTGAAGATTCCAGTGTCAACATCTTTATCTTTTAGGAAATCAGTTATTGAAAAGCTTAAAGTAGCACCTCCGTAAGCAAATGAATTAGACTCAGTAGGTAGTGTAGATGACCAATCATTTCTACCTGTAAGATTTAAATACAGGTAATTTTTATAAGCTAAATCTACACTTGCATAAAGTCCCATTAGCCTTCTATGTGAATGTGTATGTCCAGCTTCGGCAGGTGTTAAACTGTTACTTAAATTATAAAAATCAGGAACATCAATTGAAGAGATACTTCCAAATAATGAATTTGATTCTCTATCATTTACGTTTAAACCTACTATGGCATTTAAGTTAAGATTTGTGTTTAATTCTTTAGTGTATTTTAAACTTAGATCATGATCCATTTGAGTTCTGTTAATTCTTTCCTCTTTATAGTTACCGGGAGTTGCAGAATCTGAACCAAAGTTAGGCGAATCAGGGCTGCGTGCAATGATTCCTTTGTGTGTATTCGTGGTACTTGTTTCAAAGTCTCCACCAAAACGATAAGTCATATTTAAGTTATCACTAAAATCATAATCAAATTGAAACTTACCAAAAAGTTTAAATTTCTTTTGATTTGCAGCATCGTTGTCTAATATATAGTATGGGTTTACACCATATTGTGTAAAGTAGCCATCTGGATGGTTAAAAGGGTTATTTTGATAATCTTCTAAATCTACAATAGAAATGTCATTAGCAACTTCGTATAAAGATTGATGTAGCGATGTTCCTTGTCCAGATGGAACTGAATTTGTATCTTCTAGACTGAAGTTTATAGAGGAACTTATTGTAAGTTTGTTATAAGTGCGTGATCCTCTTGTTGCAACAGTATATCTGTTATATGAATCGTTGTCAGTAGGGATCACTCCATCTATAGAAGCTTGAGAAAGTGAAAGGAAGTAATTGCCCGTTTCACTACCACCAGAGAAAGATAGAGAGTTTTGAATATTTTCACCATACTCATAGAAATCTCTAACTGTACCGTCTAAAAATACATAAGGTTTAATTTGCTGACTATTGTTGATAACACGCCCCCATACTCTATCAATACCATCATAAGCTGCTCCCCAGTTACCGTTTTCATCAAGTGCTCTATCTCCACTCCATCCTTGTCCAAATTGAGATTGTACATCTGGTAATCTTCCAACTCTTGTAACTCCATACGAATTGTTGAAACTGATGCTTAATGCACTATTTTTTCCTTTTTTAGTTGTAATCATGACGACACCGTTTGCTGCACGAGAACCATATAAGGCTGTTGCTGCTGCACCTTTTAACACAGTAAGGTTTTCGATGTCATGTGGGTTAATAGCATTAATACCAGAACCGAAATCTACTTGATTATTAAGGTCGCTTCCCGATCTAGTTTGCGAATTTGTTAAAGGAGAACCATCAACAATATATAGAGGTTGGTTGTTTCCAAATGAAGAAGCTCCACGTATTATTACGTTCTGAGTCGCTCCAGGCCCAGGTGCTGTAGATATATCTACACCAGACACTTTTCCTTGAAGGGCACTCATTGGATTTACTACTTGAGCCGATGTAATTTCATCGCCATCAATTGAAGCGACAGCATAACCTAAGGCTTTCCTTTCTTTAGAGATTCCCATAGCTGTAACAACAACTTCATCTAAAAAGTAGCCATCTTCAAGTGTAACGTTGAGTATATTTGAATCTCCAACGATAACCTCTTGGTCAGTCATACCAACAAAACTAAATTGAAGAATGTCTCCAGCCGATGTGGTAAGCGTATAATGTCCGTCAAAATCTGTTTGAGTACCCGCAGAGGTCCCTTTAATTACAATACTAACTCCTGGTAGTGGATCTGATTCGTTAGTCACAGTACCCGAAATAGTCTTTGTTTGTGCAAACGAGAGTTGCACTACAAACGCCAATAGCAGCGTTAAAATTCCATTAACCTTTGTTTTCATTTATATAGTTATTTGAGTTATTGTGGACTACCGCGTAAATTTGCGACTATTTTTTAAGCCACTTTTTTAGTTACTCCTTTTAATTTTAATTCCATTTCAAGGAGAGTAAGATACCCTAAACTAGAATGTAATCTTTTGGTGTTATACCAGTCCATATAATCTTTAATAGATTCATGTAATCCATCAATATTTATGTGCTTTTAAGTTAAAAACAAAATAAATATTTAACGATAAGAAAAACTATTATTTACAGTATGATATTTCTAGTACTGTTGCGTAAGTATTTGTGAATGAGTCGTTAATTGTTTATAAATCTGTTAGCGTCGTTTCGCTTTGACCTGTTATATTAAAACTATAACAGATAATAAATAGTACTATTTTTTTCATGGTTTTTATTTTAACATATGTCAAAATTAAAAACCTTTAGGCCAAATTATTTTAAAATTCGTTAAGTGTAATTAGTTGTTAGTTAAATGGGAAATTACTGTAGACGAATAGTACTATAATATTTACTACCAGTTTTAATAATTATGGAAAAAACAAAAAAAGAAACACCTAACAAGTTGATTTGAGTTGGGTGCTTTTTTATGTTTTTATACCATCTAATTTATTTAAGTATATCAAAAGAGGTGACATCTTCATATTCAAACCCTCCTCCACTTGCAAGAATAGTTTCGCCGCCTATTAGCTGATAGTCGCCAGTTCCGTCTCCAAAAGCATCAAATATGGTAAATGTATAACTTCCATTTGGAAGACAAAATGTTTTAGAAAATTCGGCTTCACCTGCATAATCTCCTTCTTCACTAAATACTAGGACATCACCATTAGAGTCAAGTAACTCCCACTAAGTTTCTTCAGCCCAATCATCGAAAGTAATGTTTAATTCAAGTTCATTAAAAGGACATACTTGTTTTACATTTAAGATCATGTCTTCTCCCGTATAAACTCCTTTTGAAGATACAAATTGTAAGATTAACGTTTCGCCTCCTTCACTTATGTTTGTATCGGAAATCGTAATAGGAATTAAACCAACATTTTTATTTGCTGGAATTGTTACCACAGTTGCAACAGAGTATGATGCAGCGTGCAGAGTTGAACTGGTTGCAATAGAAATTTCAAAAGTTCTATCAGAACTTGATAGGTTCGCTGAAAACACTTTTAATTCGAGAGAAGTACCGCCTTCTAGCTCAACGCCAAAATTAAAATCAGCAGCTTCAAAAGATATAAAATGAATCGGTTCTCGTGCTTCTTCTTCGCAACTATTTAATATAAAAGATGAGAAGATAAATATTATGAGATATGTAATTTTTTTCATAATTAAATTATTTTTAACGTAACTTTTAAAAAGTTTAACTAATGGTTAGGGGTGTACTAATGCATTATCTGTTAGCATTTACACTTTTATTGATATTGTCATTTGCGTCTAATTCTTTTTGTGGTATTTTTAAGAAGAACTTTTTATCATCTGCGATTAAATCTAAATCTATGAGTCTTTGATTACCAGTTCTAGGTAAGGATCTTCTCAATCGTTTAGCATCAAACCATTCTACACCAATTTCGGCGTATAATTCTTTTCTTCTTTCTACTAAAATTTCTTCTAATAAATCAGTTCCTGTATTCGTAGATTTAATTACTTCGGGGTCTCTATTTAATTGTAATTCGTAAAGTAATGTATGACAATCTATTTCATTGCTTCTCCAATATTTTGCTTCGACTTCGATTAAAATCATTTCAGCGGTTCTCATTAGAGGCATATCAGATTCAAAAGTAAAAGTAAATTTAGTAGTAGTCAAATACCAGTAATCTTCTGGATCTCC
Organism: Urechidicola croceus; assembly: GCA_905181865.1. Lineage (GTDB taxonomy): Bacteria > Bacteroidota > Bacteroidia > Flavobacteriales > Flavobacteriaceae > Urechidicola > Urechidicola croceus_A. The sequence goes on along the minus strand of CAJIZG010000003.1, from coordinate 824,227 downwards.
GCCATCGGTGTTGTCAAATAAATTTCTGATGTCTGTTTCAGAAAATAGTGCTGCGAAATCTTCATTGACATATGCGTCAGCGCAGCCATCACTATAATGATCTGTGAACGAATGCGGTGTTGTAGTATAATCGATGTTTTGATCTGAAGTCTGTGGCATTCCCCATAACCATTTAATACTTGATAGATCATCGAAACCATTACCATAATTAAGGGCATCTAGAACAGTAGCAGCATCACTTCCATAAGATTGGTTAGTAGCATTTTCTGCTCCTTCCCAATTACCCATTACTTGGTAAACACGAGCCAAAATACCGTTTGCAACTTATTGATTAATATATGATTTTCCGAGTCTTGAGGTATCAAGATTAGCAACGGCATATGTTAAATCAGTAGTAATTAATTGATACATTTCTTCTAAAGTATTCATCGGTTTACTTCTAAGGATAGCGTTGTGTAAATTGGAGGCGCGGGGAAAGAAGAGTCGTAGGTATATGTGTGCTGAAATTCCATAGCCAATTGGAAATAAAAGTATGCACGAATCACTTTTCCCTGTGCTGCAAGTTCAGCCTTATCTATAACCGACAAATTACTAGCGTCAACCCCGTTGATAAGAGAATTAGTTTGATTAATCATGTAGTAAGGAAACTCCCAAGTAAAATGTGTACGGCGTCTATTTGATTCTCTATTATCATTTGCATAATCTTGGGTAAACCATGCTTCTGCTATAAAATCATTTCCTTTAATGGTTCTAGCATAATACATGGAAGAAGTGCCAGCAGTGTCGTCATAACTGAAATAATCTCTAAATTTACTATGAATACCTGATAAGCTTGCTTCTACTCCTTCTCTTGATTCAAAAACAACCTCTTTAGTAACAGAATCTGTTGGTATGAGGTCGTTTAAAAATCGTCACTACATCCTATAGTTAGGAAAGTTGAGATCAATAATAAGTTGATTTTATTTGTATAACTTTTCATGATTGTTTTTTTAAAATTCTAAGTTAATTCCGAGAGAAGTAATTCTTTGATTGTAGGATCTACTGTTTGTAGTTCCATAAATACTTTGCTCAGGATCGATTCCATCATGACTTTGGAAAGTCACTAAATTATCGCCTTGGAAGTAAAAGCTTAATTTAGATATGCCATATTTTGATATCATTTGTGACGGTATTGAATAATCAAAGGTTAACGCTTTTAATCTTACACAATCGTTTTTAAACAAGAACCTATCTCAAACTGTTGAAAAGTCATTTTGAGATGCTAGAAACAGAGGGGTGTCAGTGATGTCACCAGGTTGTTGCCAGCGATCAATACTGTCAACAGAGTCAGGGTTTCCCGCTGTTTGAAATCCTACCATCAATCCAGCATATGAATAATCATAAATATACGCACCCATACTAAAATTGAAAAGAATATTGAAATCAAAATTTCCAAATGATAAAGAGTTATTGAAACCTCCTATAAAGTCGGGCATGGAAGATTTTCCTATATAATTTCTTGAAGCTTCAGAAAATATAAGTAGTCTCTTGTTCTCCCGTTGGCTCTCCATTACTATCTAAGACATCTTTAAACCACATTCCGAAGCCATTGGACGGATTAACACCAGCCCATTGCCAGATATAGAACTCATACAATGATTTTCCAACTTCCCATCTCTTCGTTCCTTTTATAATAGACTCTTGTGTTAATTCTGTAACTTTATTATTGTCCATTGAGAAATTGAAACTACTTGTCCAGCGTATTTTATCGGTACTACGAATGTTGGCATTTAATGCAACCTCAACACCATAATTTTTTAGTACACCAATATTCGTCTTAATAGTTTCGTTTCCTATAGATGGTGCCAGTGGTTTGTCATAAATGAGATCTAAAGATTCTTTGCTATAATAATCTACAGAACCGCTAAAAATGCTTTTATAAACTTTAAAATCTAAACCAATATTTGTAGATTTCGTTTTTTTCCAAGTTAAAATAGGATCAGCAACATCGCCTAAAATGACTCCTGTATTATCCAACTCATTCCATCCAGTTTCGTATAGTGACAGTTACGGAAAATATCCAATTCCTCTATTATTCCCAAGTTCACCATAAGAAAATCTTAATTTTAGGTAATCGAAAAATTGACTGTTTTCTAGAAAATTTTCGCGCGATATAATCCAAGATCCACCTACCGAATAAAAATTACCCCATCGTACTTCGTCATTAAATCTACTTGAACCATCTGTACGGAAGGAACCTTCTACAAAATAGGTGCGATTGTAGTCATAAGCTACTCTGGCCAAATAAGATTCCAATGTTTCATCTGTAAAAGATCCAGATACACTTTCAGGCGAAGTACTTCCGTCGAGTACTTTTACATTTGGTAAAAATCCAATTCCCGCAGCAACCATATCATCATTATTTTTTTTATATGCTTCATGAATTGCATTTGCACTAATGGTATGCTTATCGAAAGATTTATTATAATTGAATGAATTTATTATATTCTTTGTAGTTATAAAATTTATATTTTGCTCAACGCTACCAGCTATACTAGCCGCTTTTCCGTATTCATTGTTTAAGTAGTTATAAGCGTCAAAGGTGTATTTTTCATAAGACAATTGTGTTTTGAAACTTAAATCTTTCGTTATTTTTATTTGAGCGTAACTATTTAAAGTAACATTGTCTTGTTTGGTTAAGGCATCATATAGATATAGTGATCCAACAATATTTTCACCTTCAAAAGTTCTGCGGGCATTTACCGATTGTCCATCTGCATTATTTCCGTAGTCATAAATTTTATTTCCTCCAGCATCAACTATTAAAGTACCTTGCGCATCATGTCTATAAACTGGATATAAAAAAGCAATGCTATTTATCCATTGAATTATGTTGGTGAATTCTGATCCACTTTGATTGGGAGTTGTTTGCGAAGAAGTAGAATAGGAAGAGTTTAATCCAACATTTATCCAATCTGTTACTTTTGAATCAATATTCATTCTTGTCGTTACGCGTTCAAAATCGGATGTTTTAATTGAACCTTCTTGATCTAAATAATTGGATGAAAAATAATAAGAGGTGTTTTCGCTTCCTCCTGAAACGGCTAAAGTATGTTCTGTCCGCATTGCAGCGTCGTTAAACAACTCCTCGGTCCAATCAGTTTCCCAACTTTTATCTGTAGAAACGAGTTTACCGTCTACGGCAACAGGTAGCGTGTTTCCATATGGATTGTACCCAAGTCTTTGAACGAGGTTATCTGTAGCTGATTGAGTAGCGCTATTAGGATAACCCACTGTCGTATTGCGCTGAATTTCGCATGGCTTCCCAAGTAAATTCTATAAAAGTGTCAGTATCTACTAATGATGATTTTTAACTGCTTGATTGGTAAAACCCAAACTAGAATTAAAACTAATTGATGTAGATGAATTGGTTCTTCCTTTTTTAGTGTTTATTAATAGAACACCATTTGCACCGCGTGGTCCATAGAGTGATGTTGATGAAGCATCTTTTAATACGGTCATGCTTTCAATTTGGTCACTACTACTTCTATTAATGTTACCATTGAAAGGAGCGCCATCTAAAATAATAAGTGGTTCTGCAGTTGTATTTATGGAACTTACCCCTCGTCTATATATGGAAGGATTACTGCCAGGTTGACCGCATGAAGCTATGATATGAACACCAGGAACCGTTCCTTGAAGGGCGTTTACTATAGATACTATTTGTTGCTTCTGTATAACTTCGTTTGTTATAACGGAAACGGCACCAACAATAGATTCTCTAGTTCTAGTGCCATATGCAACGACCACTACTTCACTAAGGGATTCAGTTTCTCTATTTAAGACGACATTAATAATATTAGAATTTTCAATAGTTTTTACAATAGTTTCCATTCCGACAAAACTAAATTGAAGAATATCTCCAACAGAAGCTTCTATCGTGTAATTCCCATCAAAATCAGATTCGACACCTGCACTAGTGCCTTTTATAAGAATCTTAGTCCTGGAAGTGAACTTGAGTCATCGGTAATAGTACCTGAGATATTTTTGGTTTGGGCAAAAGAAGACTGTACCACAAACACGAGTAAAAGAGTTGTGAAACCTTTTAACGAAGTTTTCATCGTATGAATTATTAGGGGTTAATAATGTAAAAGTCTTAAAAAAATCCTTAGATAGCCAAGTAAATCAACGCGAAATCGAATTTATGGCTTCGCGATTTCTTCAATTATTGCAAGTTATTCTGGACTGTATTTTGTAGTGTGATAAATAGCTAGCAGACAAAACCTAAGGGCCTTTAGTTGTTGAAGTCCAGTTTATAAGGGTATTCATCATGTGAACAATCTGAATCATCGATTTTCACGATAATCCTTGAGTTAAAATGCAGTTGGCTCTTGTTGATTTTAGGTAGAACGAATTTTTTTATTGAAAAGTTTAAAGGAGTAGTAACGCAGGAGACTGTTCTACTTAAATATCTTGTTTTTGAAAGTATTCTTTTTTTGAGTATTCATTTATTATTAGTTAAAATCAATTGTAATTTTTTGAGGGAGATTTTTGAAGCGGCCAAGTGTTTTTAGTATTTGAAAGATATTATTGAAAATAAATCAGTTAGGGTTTGATTAATTGGAATATAACCATATATTTGCACCCTCTAAAAAAGAGACGTTTAATAATTAAAACTTAAACAATAATTAAATTAGTATGCCAACTATACAACAATTAGTACGCAAAGGAAGAACCAGTATAACTAAGAAGAGTAAATCGGCTGCTTTGGATTCATGTCCACAACGAAGAGGAGTATGTACTCGTGTTTACACAACGACACCTAAGAAACCCAACTCAGCGATGAGAAAAGTAGCAAGGGTTCGTTTGACAAACGGAAACGAAGTAAATGCATATATCCCTGGAGAAGGACATAATTTACAAGAGCACTCGATAGTATTAGTTAGAGGAGGAAGAGTTAAAGATTTACCAGGTGTTAGATATCATATTGTACGTGGTGCATTAGATACTGCAGGTGTTGAGGGTAGAACTCAACGTAGATCAAAATATGGTGCAAAACGACCTAAGTAATTAACAACTTTTAAAGGAAAGACATGAGAAAAAGGAGAGCGAAAAAAAGAATTCTTTTACCAGACCCAAAATTTAATGATCAATTAGTTACACGTTTCGTGAACAATTTGATGTGGGATGGTAAAAAATCTACAGCTTTTAAAGTATTTTATGATGCATTAGATATCGTAGAAGAAAGAAAAACAGACGAAGAAAAATCATCTTTAGAAATTTGGAAAGATGCATTAACTAATGTAATGCCTCAGGTAGAAGTACGTAGTCGTCGTGTTGGTGGAGCAACATTCCAAATTCCAATGCAAATTAGACCAGATCGTAAAATTTCTATGGCCATCAAATGGTTGATTTCATATACAAGAAAAAGAAACGAAAAAACAATGGCTCAGAAATTAGCTGCAGAGATATTGGCTGCTGCTAAAGAAGAAGGCGCTGCTGTTAAGAAAAGAGTTGATGTTCACAAGATGGCAGAAGCTAATAAAGCATTCTCACACTTCAGATTTTAGTAAGAAATGGCAAGAGATTTAAGATTTACTAGAAATATAGGGATCGCTGCACATATTGATGCAGGGAAAACTACTACAACTGAACGTGTATTATATTACACAGGAGTTTCTCACAAAATTGGAGAAGTACATGATGGAGCGGCTACAATGGACTGGATGGAGCAAGAGCAAGAAAGAGGTATTACAATTACTTCTGCAGCTACAACTTGTACCTGGGTTTTCCCTAAGGAAAACGCAGAGCCTACTGAAGACGCACAAGACTACCACTTTAATATTATTGACACACCAGGTCACGTTGATTTTACTGTAGAAGTAAATCGTTCTTTACGTGTACTGGACGGTTTAGTGTTCTTGTTTAGTGCAGTTGATGGAGTTGAGCCACAATCTGAAACTAACTGGAGACTTGCTGATAATTACAAAGTGCCTCGTATTGGTTTTGTTAATAAAATGGACCGTCAAGGATCTGATTTTATGATGGTTTGTCGCCAAGTTAAAGAAATGTTAGGTTCTAATGCAGTGCCTATTGTTTTAAATATTGGTGATGAAGAAAATTTTAAAGGAATCGTTGATTTAGTAAAAAACAGAGCTATCATTTGGCATGATGACACTCAAGGGGCAACTTTTGATGTTATTGAAATACCAGAAGAACTTAAAGCTGAAGCTAAAAAATATAGAGCATTACTTATTGAAGAAGTAGCGAGTTACGATGAGAACTTATTAGAGAAGTTCATGGAAGATGAAGATTCTATTACAGAAGACGAAGTACATACCGCGCTTAGAGCTGCTGTAATGGATATGGCTATCATTCCAATGATTTGTGGGTCTGCATTTAAGAATAAAGGTGTACAGTTTCTATTAGATGCTGTATGTCGTTATTTGCCTTCTCCAATGGATAAAGATGCGATTGTAGGAATAAACCCTAATAATGATGAAGAGGTTTCTCGTAAGCCAGATGTTAAAGAACCATTTGCTGCATTAGCATTTAAAATAGCTACAGATCCTTTTGTGGGACGCTTAGCATTCTTTAGAGCATATTCAGGGCGTTTAGATGCTGGTTCTTATATATTGAATAATCGTTCTGGTAAAAAAGAGCGTATTTCAAGAATTTATCAAATGCATTCTAATAAGCAAAATGCTATTGACTATATCGAAGCTGGAGATATTGGAGCAGCTGTAGGGTTTAAAGATATTAAAACAGGAGATACAATGTCTGCAATGGACGCTCCGATTGTCTTAGAATCTATGGATTTTCCCGATCCAGTAATTGGTATTGCGGTTGAACCTAAAACCAAGGTTGATGTTGATAAATTAGGTATGGCTTTGGCTAAATTGGCTGAAGAAGACCCTACATTCCAAGTAAAGACTGATGAAGCATCTGGACAAACAATTATCTCAGGAATGGGAGAGTTGCACCTAGATATCATTGTTGATAGATTGAGACGTGAGTTTAAGGTTGAAGTTAATGAAGGGGAGCCTCAAGTAGAATATAAAGAAGCACTAACAAGAACTGCAGAACACAGAGAAACATATAAAAAGCAATCTGGTGGACGTGGTAAGTTTGGTGATATTTCATTTGAAATGGGACCTGCTGATGACGATTTCAAAGGACCAGGATTACAATTTGTCGATAAGATTAAAGGGGGGCGTATTCCTAAAGAATTCATTCCTTCTGTTGAAAAAGGATTTAAAGCAGCGATGCTTAATGGACCTTTAGCAGGATTCGAAATGGATACAATGAAGATTACACTAAAGGATGGATCTTTCCACCCTGTGGATTCTGATGCACTTTCTTTTGAATTAGCTGCGAAATTAGGTTATAAGGCTGCTGCAAAAGCGGCTGGTGCTGTAATTCTTGAACCGATTATGAAAATGGATGTGGTAACACCTGAGGAAAATATGGGTGATATCGTAGGAGATTTGAATCGTCGTAGAGGTCAAGTAAATGCGATGGATGATCGAGCTGGAGCGAAAGTTGTAAAAGCTGATGTGCCATTGTCAGAATTGTTTGGATATGTTACAACATTGAGAACATTATCTTCTGGTAGAGCCACTTCTACTATGGAATTTTCTCACTATGCTGCAACACCTTCTAACATATCGGAACTAGTAATTACAAAAGCTAAAGGTTAATCACTAAATAATATAAGATGAGTCAAAAAATCAGAATAAAATTAAAGTCTTACGATTACAATTTAGTAGATAAATCTGCTGAGAAAATCGTAAAAACAGTAAAGAATACTGGAGCAGTTGTAAACGGTCCAATTCCTTTACCAACACATAAAAAGATTTTCACTGTATTGCGTTCACCACACGTAAACAAAAAATCTAGAGAACAATTTCAATTAAGTTCTTACAAGAGATTATTAGATATCTATAGTTCTTCTTCAAAGACTATTGATGCGCTAATGAAGTTAGAACTTCCGAGTGGAGTTGAGGTAGAGATCAAAGTGTAATGAACCTTCTTTTTCATTATTGAAAAAGATTGGTTGAATGCATTCCGGAACTTGTTTCGGAATCTCATGAAAAGATTCTGAATTATATTCAGGATGGACATGTCCGGAGCGATTGACGAAGGAAAAACGGAAAAAAATAATTCAGGGTTGAAATATTTTTTTGACCCTATTTTTTTTGGAATATAAATAAAGTAAATAATTAAATTAAATTAAATATGTCTGGGTTAATAGGAAGAAAAATCGGAATGACCAGCTTATTCGACGAAAACGGGAAGAATATTCCTTGTACAGTAATCGAAGCAGGTCCATGCGTTGTTACCCAAGTCAGAACCGAAGGGGTTGACGGCTACAATGCGTTGCAGCTTGGTTTCGATGACAAAAAGGCAAAAAGCTCGAATAAAGCTTTAGATGGTCACTTTAAAAAAGCAGGGACCACAGCCAAGAAAAAAGTCATTGAGTTCCAAGGGTTTGAAGAAGAGTATAAATTAGGTGATTCAATTACGGTTGAGTACTTTACTGAAGGAGAATTTGTAGATGTTTCTGCAACTTCTAAAGGTAAAGGTTTTCAAGGGGTTGTAAAACGTCATGGATTTGCTGGAGTTGGACAAGCAACACACGGTCAACATAACCGTTTAAGAGCGCCTGGTTCGATTGGAGCAGCGTCTTATCCAGCAAGAGTATTCAAAGGAATGCGTATGGCAGGAAGAATGGGTGGTGATAAAGTGAAAGTTCAAAATTTAAGAGTTTTAAAAGTAGTTGCGGATAAGAATCTACTTGTTGTTAAAGGATGTGTTCCTGGTCACAAAAACGCTTATGTAATCGTTCAGAAATAATGAAAGTAAAAGTTTTAGACATAAAAGGAAAAGAAACGGGTAGGGAAGTTGAACTTTCAGACGCTGTTTTCGCAGTTGAAGTTAATGATCACGCTGTTTACTTAGATGTGAAGCAACATTTAGCAAACAAAAGACAAGGAACTCATAAGTCTAAAGAGAGAGCAGAAATTGCTGGATCTACTAGAAAGATAAAGAAACAAAAAGGAACAGGTACTGCTCGTGCAGGAAGTATCAAGTCAGGTGTTTTTAGAGGTGGTGGAAGAATGTTTGGTCCTAGACCAAGGAATTACCACTTTAAATTAAACAAAGGTTTGAAGAAAGTAGCACGTAAATCGGCTTTGAGTACACAGGCAAATGATAATAATATTTTAGTGGTTGAAGACTTCAATTTTGAGGCTCCAAGTACTAAGAATTTTATTTCAGTTTTGCAAGCTCTTGGTCTTGAGAATAAAAAGTCTTTGTTTGTGTTGGGTGATTCAAATAATAATGTATATTTGTCATCGCGGAATTTAAAACGTGCAAAAACCATAACCAATTCAGGTTTAAGTACTTACGAAGTTTTAAATGCAGGTAAAGTAATTCTATTAGAGAGTTCTTTAGAGGAAATTAATCAATTATAAGATAAATAGGTAGCAAGATGAATATTTTAATTAAACCTATTATAACGGAAAAAATGACAAATGATAGCGAATTATTTAATCGTTATGGATTTGTTGTAAATAAGAAAGCTAATAAAGTAGAAATCAAAAAAGCTGTGGAGGAAACTTACGGTGTTTCTGTAAGCGAAGTTAGAACAATGAATTACCCAGTCAAAAGGGTTACTAAGTTTACAAAAACTGGTGTTCAAAACGGGATGAAAGGTGCTTATAAAAAGGCAGTTGTTCAGATAGCAGAAGGAGAAAATATTGATTTTTATAGCAATATCTAATTAAGGAAAATGTCAGTTAGAAAATTAAAACCAATAACACCAGGGCAGCGTTTTAGAGTAGTAAATGGGTTCGACGCCATAACTACTGATAAGCCGGAGAAAAGTTTACTTGCTCCGAAAAAAAGGTCTGGAGGTCGAAATAATACCGGGAAAATGACTATGCAACACTTAGGTGGTGGTCATAAAAAGCAATATCGTATTATCGATTTTAAAAGAGATAAGAATGGTATTCCTGCAACAGTTAAATCAATTGAATACGATCCAAATCGTACAGCGTTTATCGCATTGTTAGCTTATGTTGATGGTGAAAAAAGATATATCATCGCTCAGCATGGATTAGAAGTTGGTCAAACTCTAGTGTCAGGAGATAATGTTAAACCAGAAATAGGAAATTCAATGCCCTTGGCAAATATTCCTTTAGGTACAACCATCTCATGTATTGAGTTAAGGCCAGGTCAAGGTGCTGTAATGACACGTTCTGCTGGTTCTTTCGCACAATTATTAGCGAAAGAAAAAAAGTACGCGACAATAAAATTACCATCAGGTGAAACAAGATATATCTTGTTGACATGTATGGCTACAATTGGAGTAGTGTCTAATTCAGATCATCAATTACTAGTGTCTGGTAAAGCAGGTAGAAGTAGATGGTTAGGAAGAAGACCAAGAGTAAGACCGGTTGTGATGAATCCAGTTGATCACCCAATGGGTGGTGGTGAAGGTAAATCTTCAGGGGGACATCCAAGATCTAAGAATGGTATTCCTGCAAAAGGATTCAAGACGAGATCGAAGACCAAAGCGAGTAATAAGTATATTTTAGAACGTAGAAAAAAATAATTAGATATGGCACGTTCACTAAAAAAGGGACCTTACGTTTTCCATAAATTGGAAAAGAAAGTACAAACAAATTTAGATTCTGGTAAGAAATCTGTAATTAAAACATGGTCAAGAGCATCTATGATTGTTCCTGAGTTTGTTGGTCAGACTATTGCAGTTCATAACGGACGCCAGTTTGTTCCAGTATACGTTACTGAGAATATGGTAGGACATAAATTAGGAGAGTTTTCACCAACACGTTCATACAGAGGGCATGGTGCAGACAGGAAAAATAAAGGTAAAAAATAGTAGGTAATCATGGGAGTTCGAAAAAAATTAAGAGCACAACAGTTAAAAGAAGAGAAGAAGCAACTTGCAGTTGCTAAGCTTACAGGTTGTCCTACATCACCGAGAAAAATGCGTTTAGTTGCAGATTTAATTAGAGGTGTTGAAGTGGAAAAAGCACTTCAAATCTTGAAATTTAATGCAAAAGAAGCGTCTATAAACCTTGAGAAATTATTGTTGTCTGCCATTGCAAACTGGCAAGCAAAGAATGAGGATGCAAGTATAGAAGATGCCAATTTATTTGTGAAAGAAATTTTCGTAGATAGCGCAGGTATGTTAAAAAGATTAAGACCAGCACCGCAAGGACGTGCTCACAGAATTAGAAAACGTTCTAATCACGTGACTTTAGTGTTGGGTAACAAAATTGTTCAAAGCAAATAATCAAAGTAGAATGGGACAAAAAACAAATCCAATAGGAAATCGTTTAGGAATTATCAGAGGATGGGAATCTAACTGGTACGGAGGAAATGACTATGGCGATAAAATTGCAGAGGACGATAAAATAAGAAAGTACATTCGTGCTAGATTATTTAAAGCAAGTGTATCAAGAGTAATTATTGAACGCACACTTAAACTTGTAACCGTTACTATCACTACTGCTAGACCTGGTATTATTATCGGAAAAGGTGGGCAAGAGGTAGACAAGTTAAAAGAAGAGTTAAAAAAAATTACGGGGAAAGAGGTTCAAATAAATATTTTTGAAATTAAACGCCCTGAACTTGATGCAACATTAGTAGCAGCGAGTATCGCTCGTCAAATTGAAAGCCGAATTTCATACAGACGCGCGATTAAAATGGCAATTGCTGCTGCAACTAGAATGAATGCAGAAGGAATTAAAGTTCAAATTAGTGGACGTTTAAATGGTGCTGAAATGGCGCGATCTGAACATTATAAAGAAGGAAGAGTGCCTTTGTCTACTTTTAGAGCTGATATTGACTATGCGTTTGTAGAATCTAATACTACCTATGGAAAATTAGGTGTAAAAGTATGGATTATGAAAGGTGAGGTATATGGAAAGAGAGAATTATCTCCTTTAGTAGGATTGTCTAAAAAGCAAGGCGGTGCTAACAAGGGTGGTGGGCCAGGAAAGAGACAACCTCGTAGAAGAAAATAAATTTTAGATTTTAGAAACTAGAGAAGATGTTACAGCCAAAAAGAGTAAAATATCGTAAAGTACAGAAAGCAAAAGGAAATATGAAAGGGAATTCCAATCGTGGAACACAACTTTCAAATGGAATGTTTGGTATAAAATCATTAGACCAAAATTTGCTTACATCTCGTCAAATCGAAGCGGCTCGTATTGCAGCAACTCGTCATATGAAAAGAGAAGGGCAGTTATGGATTAAGATATTTCCAGACAAGCCTATTACCAAAAAACCATTAGAAGTACGTATGGGTAAGGGTAAAGGTGCACCAGAATATTTCGTTGCAGTTGTAAAACCAGGAAGAATCCTATTTGAAATTGGAGGAGTTCCTATTGAAGTAGCAAAAGAAGCATTGCGTTTAGCGGCACAGAAACTGCCAGTAAAAACAAAGTTTATTATTGCTAGAGATTTTGATAACGCTTAATCGATTAAAGAATGAAACAATCAGAAATTAAAGAATTATCAGCTGAAGATCTACAGGAGAAATTTGTACAGTTGAAAAAAAATTATACTGATCTTAAAATGGCACATGCAATTACACCGTTGGAAACTCCAATGCAATTGAATAGCCTTAGAAAAACTGTGGCAAGGATAGCAACGGAAATTACTAATAGAGAAGTACAATAGTATTTAAAGATGGAAAAAAGAAATCTTAGAAAAGAGAGAATAGGTGTTGTTTCTAGTAACAAAATGGATAAATCTATTGTTGTTGCTGAAGTAAAGAAAGCGAAGCACCCTATGTACGGAAAATTCGTGTTAAAAACGAAAAAGTACGTTGCGCACGACGAAACAAACGATTGTAACATTGGAGACAAGGTTAAAATTATGGAAACGCGTCCGTTGAGTAAATCAAAGCGTTGGAGATTAGTAGAAATCCTAGAAAGAGCTAAATAATTTATTATGTTACAGACAGAATCAAGATTAAGAGTAGCTGACAATACTGGAGCAAAAGAAGTTTTAGTTATTCGTGTTTTAGGAGGAACTAAAAAGCGTTATGCTTCAATTGGAGACAAAATTGTTGTTTCAATTAAGCATGTTACGCCAAACGGATCAGTAAAAAAAGGACAAGTTGCAAAAGCGGTTGTTGTTCGCACTAAGAAAGAAGTGAGAAGAAAAGATGGATCTTATATCCGTTTTGATGATAATGCATGTGTGTTATTAGATAGTACTTCTGGAGAAATGAAAGGAACACGTGTTTTTGGACCTGTTGCTAGAGAACTTCGTGAAAAACAATTCATGAAAATTGTATCATTAGCACCTGAAGTGCTTTAATAAACTATAAGAAACGATGGCAAAATTAAAGATAAAAACAGGGGACTCAGTAAGAGTATTAGCTGGTGATCACAAGGGAGAAGAAGGTAAAGTTGTGAAAGTAATCATAGCGAAAAACAGAGCAATTGTTGAAGGTGTCAATTTGGTATCTAAACATGCGAAACCTAGCGCCGAGAATCCTCAGGGAGGAATCGTCAAAAAAGAAGCTTCAATAAATATTTCGAACTTGGGTTTGATTGAAAAGGGTGCTACTGTCAGAGTAGGATACAGTATTGAAGGTGGTAAAAAAGTTAGGGTATCTAGAAAAACGAATAAAGCAATTTAGTAATGGAATATATACCAAGACTTAAGCAAGAATATAAGGGAAGAATTATTACTACTCTTACAGAAGAATTCGGTTATAAAAACGTTATGCAAGTTCCGAAATTACAAAAAATTGTAATTAGTAAAGGAGTTGGTGCAGCAGTTGCCGATAAGAAATTAATTGACCATGCGTTGGAAGAATTAACAACGATTACTGGGCAAAAAGCTATTGCTACAATGTCTAAGAAAGACGTTGCTGCCTTTAAGTTACGAAAAGGAATGCCAATTGGCGCAAAAGTAACTTTAAGAGGAATCAAAATGTACGAATTTTTAGATAGATTGGTTACAGCATCATTACCTCGTGTAAGAGACTTTAATGGTATTAAAGCAACCGGTTTTGACGGAAGAGGTAATTATAATTTAGGAATTACTGAACAAATTATTTATCCTGAGATTGATATTGATAAAGTGAATAAAATTGGAGGAATGGATATTACTTTCGTAACTACCGCGCCTACTGATAAAGAAGCGAAATCATTATTACAAGAATTAGGTTTACCTTTTAAAAAGAACTAGAAGATGGCTAAAGAATCAATGAAAGCTCGTGAGGTTAAAAGAGCAAAAATAGTAGCAAAATATGCTGAAAAGAGAAAAGCTTTAAAAGAGGCTGGAGACTTTGAAGGATTGCAAAAGTTGCCTAGAAATGCATCTCCAATTCGTATGCATAATCGTTGTAAACTTACGGGAAGACCTAAAGGTTACATGCGTCAGTTTGGGATTTCACGTGTGACTTTCCGTAAAATGGCAAATGAAGGTCTGATACCAGGAGTTAGAAAAGCGAGTTGGTAAGAATTAAATTTTAACTGGTTTGAAGTTTGGCAAATTGCTAAAAACCAAAACCGCAAATTAATATATATGTATACAGATCCAATCGCAGATTATCTCACAAGAGTGAGAAATGCTGTTGCTGCAGGACACAGAGTTGTTGATATTCCTTCTTCAAAGGTGAAGAAAGAGATTACAAAAATTTTGTTTGATCAAGGGTATATTCTAAGTTATAAATTCGAAGATAATTCTGTACAAGGAACTATCAAAATAGCTTTAAAATATGACAGACAAACAAAAGAATCAGTAATTAAGAATATCGAAAGAATTAGTACACCAGGTTTACGTAAGTATACTGGGACTTCTGAAATGCCAAGAGTATTGAATGGTTTAGGTATTGCTATTATTTCTACTTCTAACGGAGTAATGACTAATAAGCAAGCTATTCAAGAAAATGTTGGTGGTGAAGTTTTATGTTACGTTTATTAAAAATTACTAGAGATGTCAAGAATAGGAAATAATCCAGTAACAATTCCAGAAGGAGTAACTGTTGAGGTAAACGAAAATATAATTACGGTAAAAGGAAAATTAGGAGAATTACAACAAGAATTTTCTAATGTTACTGTAGTAGTTGAAGATGGAAGTGTCGTCGTTACACGTCCTTCAGATAGTAAAGAAAATAAATCGAAGCATGGTCTTTACAGAGCTCTTGTTAATAACATGGTAGCAGGTGTTTCGAAAGGCTGGTCTAAAGATTTAGAATTAGTTGGTGTAGGGTATAGAGCGAGTAACCAAGGTCAAAAACTTGAGTTAGCTTTAGGATTCTCTCACAATATAGTTTTAAATGTCGCTCCAGAGGTAAAAATAGAGACAGTGTCAGAAAAGGGAAAGAACCCTATCGTCAAATTAACTTCACATGACAAACAGCTTGTTGGTCAAGTAGCCGCTAAGATTCGTTCTTTCCGTGCACCAGAGCCTTACAAAGGAAAAGGAGTTAAATTTGTTGGTGAAGAAATTAGAAGAAAAGCAGGTAAAACTGCATAATTTATAGAATTATGGCATTATCAAAGCTAGAAAGAAGACAGCGAATTAAATTTAGAATTAGAAAGATTGTTACAGGAACAGCATCTAAGCCAAGATTATCTGTTTTTAGAAGTAATAAGGAAATATACGCTCAGTTAATAGATGACGTTGCAGGTACTACTTTAGGAGCGGTATCATCAAGAGATAAGGGAATCGTTTCAGGATCTAAGGGAGATTTAGCCGCAGCAATCGGAAAAGGAATCGCTGAAGCTGCATCAAAAGCTGGAATTAAAACCGTTGCTTTTGATAGAAATGGTTATTTGTATCACGGTAGAGTTAAAACTCTAGCAGAAGCTGCAAGAGAAGCAGGTTTAAAATTTTAATTAGATTATGAGCAATTCATATAAAAACGTAGAAAGAGTTAAACCAAGTGGTTTAGAACTTGTAGATCATTTAGTTGGAGTGCAACGTGTTACTAAAGTAACAAAAGGAGGTAGAGCATTTGGCTTTTCTGCTATTGTTGTTGTAGGTGATGGAAACGGTGTAGTTGGACACGGATTAGGAAAATCTAAAGATGTCGCTTCGGCAATTGCAAAAGCAATTGAAGATGCAAAAAAGAATTTGGTAAGAATTCCAATTATTAATCAAACTTTACCTCATGAACAAAAAGGTAAATTTGGTGGAGCTAAAGTATTTTTGAAACCAGCATCTCACGGTACGGGGGTTATTGCTGGTGGAGCTGTACGTGCAGTACTGGATTCAGTTGGAGTTCATGATGTATTATCTAAATCTCAAGGATCTTCTAATCCACACAATGTAGTAAAAGCAACGTTTGATGCTTTATTACAATTGCGTAGCGCAGTAACTGTTGCTAAAGCAAGAGGAATTTCTTTAGATAAAGTTTTTAAAGGATAAAATCAATATTACGATGGCAAAAATTAGAGTTAAGCAAGTAAAAAGTAAGATAAGACGTCCTCAGAATCAAAAGAGAACGTTAGAAGCATTAGGCTTACGTAAGATTGATCAAGTTGTAGAACATGAAGCTACACCGACAATCCTTGGAATGGTAAATACAGTTAAACACTTAATTTCTGTTGAAGAAATTAAATAACAGATATAAACAGTTATGGCATTAAATAACTTGAAACCAGCTGCAGGTTCGGTAAAAGGAGCAGGCAAGAGAATTGGTCGAGGACAAGGTTCTGGTAAAGGAGGAACTGCAACAAGAGGACACAACGGACAAAAATCACGTTCTGGGTATTCTAAAAAGATAGGATTTGAAGGAGGGCAAATGCCTTTACAAAGACGTTTACCTAAGTTTGGATTTACTAATATTAATCGTAAAGAGTATGTTGGTATTAATTTAGACAAGTTACAAGGTCTTGTTGAAAATGGAAAAGTTTCTGATACAATTGATTTAAATATATTAATTGAAAACCGTTTGGCTAGAAAAAACGATTTAGTAAAGATTTTAGGCGGAGGAGAACTTAAAGCAAAATTGAACGTAACTGTTCATAAATTTACTGCAACAGCAAAAGCCGCGATCGAAGGGGCGGGTGGTGAAGCAGCAACTTTGTAAAAGCTTTTAGATGAAGAAATTTATAGAAACAGTAAAAAACATTTGGTCGATTGACGAGTTAAGAAGAAAACTTCTTCTTACACTTGGTTTCATGGTGATTTATAGATTTGCAGCTCAGGTAACTTTACCTGGTCTGGATGCTACAGTAATTGCTGATGCAATGAGTAGTAAATCTGGAGGTGGTGGTGGAATCTTGGATATGATCAATATGTTTACTGGAGGTGGATTTTCTCGAGCTTCAGTAATGGCATTAGGAGTAATGCCTTATATTTCTGCATCTATTGTTGTTCAGTTAATGGGAATAGCAATTCCTTATTTACAAAAACTTCAAAAGGATGGAGAGAGTGGTAGAAAGAAAACAACACAAATTACGCGTTGGTTAACAATTGCGATTACATTGGTTCAGGGGCCAGCGTATATTGCAAGTTTACCTTCTTTAGGCATTCCTTCGGAAGCATTTTTAATGGGGCAAGGTGGCTTATTTTGGTTATCATCATTAGTCTTGTTAACAACGGGTTCTGTATTTGCCATGTGGTTAGGTGAGAAAATTACTGATAAAGGAATTGGTAACGGAATTTCGTTATTAATTATGATTGGTATTATTGCTGGATTTCCAAGTGCATTTGTACAAGAACTTCAGGCTAAGATGACTACTGGCGGGGCTGGTGGATTTATGATGATTTTAATTGAGATTATTGCTTGGTTTGCTGTAATTGCGGCATGTGTATACTTGGTAACTGCTATTCGTAAAGTAGCGGTGCAATATGCAAGAAAAACAGTTGCTGGAACGGTAAGAGATGTAGCAGGAGCGAGACAGTATATTCCTTTAAAGTTGAATTCAGCGGGCGTAATGCCAATCATTTTTGCACAAGCAATTATGTTTGTGCCATCGGCATTAGTTGGAGCGGAGTTTACATCTGACGGTGTGAAAAGTGTTGCTGGCTTATTTGCTGACTTTTCCGGAGTTGGATACAATATTTTATTTGCATTTTTGATTATAGTGTTTAGTTATTTCTATACGGCGATTACAATACCTACAAACAAGATGGCTGATGATTTAAAAAGAAGTGGTGGTTTTATTCCAGGAGTTAGACCCGGAAAGGAAACAGGGGATTTATTAGATAGAGTTTTATCTTTAATTACATTTCCAGGATCATTATTTTTAGCATTATTAGCAATTCTTCCAGCATTTGTTGTACAGTTTGGAGTTCAACAAGGTTGGTCTATGTTTTACGGTGGTACATCATTATTGATTATGGTTGGTGTCGCAATAGACACTATTCAACAAATTAATTCTCATTTATTGAATCGTCATTATGATGGTTTGATGAAAACGGGAACTAAAAGAAAATCAATAACATAATGGCGAAGCAATCGGCAATAGAGCAAGACGGAACAATAACAGAAGCATTATCAAATGCGATGTTTCGTGTAGAACTAGAGAATGGGCATATTGTAACGGCACATATATCTGGTAAGATGAGAATGCATTACATTAAGTTATTACCAGGTGATAAGGTTAAGTTAGAAATGAGTCCTTACGATTTAACGAAGGCAAGAATTACTTATAGATATTAAATTATAAACGATGAAAGTTAGAGCATCAGTAAAGAAAAGAAGTGCCGAGTGCAAGATTGTGCGTAGAAAAGGCAGATTATATGTAATCAATAAAAAGAATCCTAGATTTAAACAAAGACAAGGATAATTATGGCAAGAATAGCAGGTATTGACATCCCTAAAAACAAAAGAGGAGTTATAGCATTAACTTATATTTTTGGAATAGGAAGGAGCAGATCGCAAGAGATTTTAGAGGCTGCAGGCGTTGACGAGAGTAAAAAAGTTCAAGATTGGAGCGATGATGAAATCGGGAAAATTAGGGAACAAGCAGGAACTTATTCTATTGAAGGAGTATTGCGTTCTGAAACTCAATTGAACATCAAACGTCTTATGGACATAGGATGTTACAGAGGTATTCGTCACAGAACTGGATTACCGTTAAGAGGTCAGAGAACAAAAAACAACTCTAGAACCAGAAAAGGTAAGCGTAAAACAGTAGCGAATAAAAAGAAAGCAACTAAATAATAACGAATAGAATGGCAAAGACAAGTAAAAAGCGTAAGGTTATTGTTGAAGCGGTTGGTGAAGCACACATAACGGCATCATTTAATAATATCATTATTTCTTTGACGAATAAAAGAGGTGATGTAATTTCGTGGTCATCAGCTGGTAAAATGGGTTTTAGAGGTTCTAAAAAGAATACTCCTTATGCTGCTCAAACAGCCGCTGAAGATTGTGCAAAAGTAGCACATGAAGCAGGTTTAAGAAAAGTGAAAGCTTATGTTAAAGGACCCGGAAACGGAAGAGAAAACGCGATGAGAACACTTCATAATAATGGAATTGAAGTAACAGAGATAATCGATGTTACGCCAATGCCACATAATGGATGTCGTCCTCCTAAGAGAAGAAGAGTATAATTAAATTAATTCTAACAATAGGAATTAGATTATCGAAGGAGTTAAGCCTTAATTCATAATCCCTATTAACATAAAAAGAAATGGCAAGATATACAGGACCAACAACTAAAATTGCACGTAAATTTGGGGAAGCAATTTACGGACCCGATAAGTCTTTTGAAAAAAGAAATTTTCCTCCAGGTCAACATGGTAACAACAAACGAAGAGGTAAGAAATCTGAGTATGCTGTTCAGTTGCAGGAAAAGCAAAAAGCAAAATATACGTATGGTATATTGGAGCGTCAATTTAGAGGTTTATTTAAAAAAGCTTCAAGTAGTAAAGGTATCACTGGTGAGATCTTATTACAATTGGCTGAGTCTCGTTTAGACAATGTAGTATTTCGTTTAGGAATTGCATCTACGCGTAATGCAGCTAGACAATTAGTCTCACATAGACATATTACGGTAAACGGAGGGATCGTAAATGTAGCTTCTTATTCTTTAAAGGCAGGAGATGTTATTGCAGTAAGAGAAAAATCTAAATCTTTAGAAGCGATTGAAAATTCATTGGCTAATACGAGCAATGTTTACGAATGGCTTACATGGAATAGTGCTACTCTGCAAGGTACGTTTGTATCTGTTCCAGAAAGATTGCAAATTCCAGAAAATATCAAAGAACAATTAATTGTTGAGTTATATTCTAAATAATCTTAAGATACCAATCTAAACTATGGCAATATTAAATTTTCAAAAGCCCGATAAAGTAATAATGATTGACTCTACTGAGTTTGAAGGTAGATTCGAATTCAGACCTTTAGAACCAGGATTTGGTTTGACGGTTGGTAACGCTTTGAGAAGAGTTTTACTTTCATCTTTAGAAGGGTATGCAATAACTTCAATTCGTATTGAAGGCGTTGAGCATGAATTTTCTACTATTAAAGGTATTGTAGAAGATGTTACTGAGATCATCTTGAATTTAAAACAAGTTCGTTTTAAAAAACAAATTGATGATACAGATAGAGAAACTGTTAATGTATCAGTATCTGATCAAGGTCAGTTAACAGCAGGAGATTTACAAAAGTATATTTCAGGCTTTCAGGTGTTAAATCCTGATTTGGTAATCTGTAATATGGAATCTTCGGTTAATTTACAATTTGAACTTTCTATTGAAAAAGGTAGAGGTTTTGTACCAGCGGATGAGAATAAAAAGGCAGCGGCAGCATTGGGAACAATTTTTACAGATTCAATATATACACCTATTAAGAATGTAAAGTATGCTGTTGAAAATTTCCGTGTTGAGCAAAAGACTGATTATGAAAAATTAGTATTTGATGTGATAACAGATGGTTCTATTTCTCCTAAAGATGCTTTAACAGAAGCGGCTAAGATTTTGATTCATCATTTTATGTTGTTCTCAGATGAGAGAATTACATTAGAAGCTGATGAAATTGCGCAAACAGAAACATATGACGAAGAGTCATTACACATGAGGCAATTACTTAAAACGAAGTTGATTGACATGGATTTATCTGTAAGAGCATTGAATTGTTTAAAAGCGGCAGAGGTCGATACGTTAGGTGACCTAGTATCATTTAACAAAAATGACTTAATGAAATTCCGTAACTTCGGTAAAAAATCTTTAACTGAGCTTGATGAACTTGTTGCAGTAAAAGGTTTAAATTTTGGAATGGATTTAAGTAAGTATAAACTAGATAAAGAATAATCTTTCATATTTTGCTCCTCTAAATGGGTTGATGCAAGATGAAAGTAAAAAGCAAATGTCATGAGACACGGAAAGAAATTTAATCACTTAGGAAGACAGACAGCGCACAGAAAAGCGATGTTAGCGAATATGTCATGTTCATTAATTGAACATAAGCGTATCAATACAACAATAGCAAAGGCAAAAGCATTACGTCAGTTTGTTGAGCCTTTAATTACAAAGTCAAAAGACGATACAACTCACAATAGAAGAATTGTATTTAGTTATTTGAGAGATAAATTTGCAGTTACTGAATTGTTTAAGGAAGTATCGGTAAAAGTTGCAGACCGCCCAGGAGGCTATTTAAGGATTATCAAGTTGGGAAATCGTCAAGGAGATAATGCTTCTATGGCTATGGTAGAATTAGTGGACTACAATGAAATCTACAATCCTAACAGCAAGAAGAAAAAGAAAACTACGCGTAGAGGAAAAAGCAAAAAAGTTGAAGCTACCCCAGCACCCGTTGATGCAGTTGAAGAAACACCAACAACTTCTGAACTAGAAGTTACTAAAGAGTAATAATGGATAAGTAGTTAATAATATTAAAGGATAAACTAATTGATAGTTTATCCTTTTTTTTATATTTGAAATCGAAATTTAAGACAAAAAAAGTGAATTATACACAGCGCAAAAAAGCAATTTTATTATTAGAAGATGGAACTTTTTTTGAAGGGAAATCGGTAGGAATAGAGGGTACGTCATTTGGTGAAATTTGTTATAACACTGGAATGACAGGTTACCAAGAAATATTTACTGACCCTTCTTATTATGGGCAGATGATGTTAACTACTAATGCACATATTGGTAATTATGGTGTAAATGAGTATGAAGTAGAGTCTAATTCAATTAAGATAGCAGGATTAGTTTGTAAAAATTTCAGTTTTAATTATTCTAGAGAAAGATCAAATGGTTCTTTAAAAGAATACTTTGAAAAGGAAAATTTAATGGCAATCTCTGATGTTGACACACGTGCTGTTGTGCGATATATTCGTGATAAAGGTGCCATGAATTCTGTAATAACTACAGATTTAGAAAATTTGGATGCTATAAAAGTAGCATTGGCGAATCAACCAGATATGAATGGGCTAGAATTGGCTTCCGTTGTTTCTACAAAAGAATCATATTTTGTAGGAGACGAAAAGGCTCCTCTAAAAATTTCCGCATTAGATATTGGGATTAAAAAGAATATTTTGAGAAATCTTGTTAATAGAGGATGTTATGTAAAAGTATTTCCATTCGATGCTAGTTTCGAAGATATGAAAAACTTTAATCCGGATGGTTACTTTTTGTCAAATGGACCTGGAGATCCAAGACCTTTGGTAGGTGCTCAGCAAGTTGCAAAAGAAATTATCTCTAGAGATTTACCATTATTTGGAATATGTTTAGGACACCAAATAATTGCATTGGCAAATGGAATTGAAACCTACAAAATGCATAATGGGCACAGAGGTATCAATCATCCTGTGAAAAATTTAATTACAGGTAAAGGGGAGGTTACTTCACAGAATCATGGATTTGTCGTAAAAAAAGAATCTTTAGAAGCAAATTCAGATTTTGAATTAACACATGAACATTTGAATGACGGAACCGTAGCAGGAATGAGAATGAAGAATAAAAATTGTTTTTCGGTTCAATATCATCCAGAGGCAAGTCCTGGACCGCACGATTCAGCGTATTTATTTGATGAGTTTATTGAAAATATTAAAAGAGTTAAATAAAAAAATGGAGTTTACAAATTGTAAACTCCATTTTTTTTATTTAAGAATAATGTAAGAAATCAACACAACTTTAATGTTGATTCCTAGGTGTTTCGTATCTTTGCAAACTTATAATTAATTAAAAAAAAAGAAAGAATGAGTATAATTGTTAATATACACGCAAGACAAATTTTTGATTCAAGAGGTAATCCAACGGTAGAAGTTGATGTAGTGACAGAAAATGGAGTTTTAGGAAGAGCTGCAGTTCCATCTGGAGCATCAACAGGAGAACATGAGGCTGTAGAGTTGAGAGACGGAGGTAGTGATTACATGGGTAAAGGTGTTTTGAAAGCTGTGAAAAATGTTAATGAAATCATTTCGGCTGAATTATTGGGATCATCAGTATTTGAGCAGAATGCAATCGATCAATTAATGATTGATTTAGATGGTACTCCAAATAAAGCAAATCTTGGTGCTAATGCTATTTTAGGTGTTTCTTTAGCAGTTGCTAAAGCCGCTGCAAATGAATTGAACATTCCGTTGTATAGATACGTAGGAGGTGTAAGTGCTAATACACTGCCTGTTCCTATGATGAATATTGTAAATGGCGGATCTCATTCGGATGCTCCTATTGCATTTCAAGAATTTATGGTAATGCCTGTTGGAGCTACAAGTTTTACGCATGCAATGCAAATTGGTTCTGAAATTTTTCATAACTTAAAAAGTATACTACACGATAGAAATTTAAGTACTGCTGTAGGTGATGAAGGTGGATTTGCACCAACTTTTGATGGCACAGAGGATGCGTTAGATACAGTATTACAAGCGATTGATAAGGCAGGTTACAAAGCAGGGAGTGAAGTAATGTTAGCGTTGGATTGTGCTGCTGCTGAATTTTTTGTGGATGGTAAATATAATTATGCAAAGTTTGAAGGAGATTCTGGAAAAATTAGATCATCTGAAGAACAAGCAGATTATCTTGCAGAATTAGCGGCTAAATATCCAATCATTTCTATTGAGGATGGAATGGATGAAAATGACTGGCAAGGATGGAAATACTTAACAGAAAAAATTGGAGATAAAGTTCAGTTAGTTGGGGATGATTTATTTGTGACAAATGTTGAGCGTCTTTCAAGAGGAATTAATGAAGGTATTGCAAATTCAATTTTGATTAAAGTTAACCAAATTGGAACTTTAACAGAAACTATTGCTGCAGTGAATATGGCGCATAATGCAGGATATACTTCTGTAATGTCCCATAGATCTGGAGAAACGGAAGATAATACAATTGCTGATTTAGCAGTAGCGTTGAATACAGGACAAATCAAAACAGGTTCTGCATCTCGCTCTGATAGAATGGCGAAGTACAATCAGTTATTGAGAATTCAAGAGGAATTGGGCGATACGGCATATTATCCTCAGGAAAAAGCTTTTAAAATAAACTAAGTTTAGTTTAAGTTGGCCTAAAATAGGTTGACCGTTATTAAAAATTTAGGCCAGTATTCTATAGAATACTGGTTTTTTTTATGTATCCTATTACTAGGAATTTAGGATGAGAAATAGAACTACTTAGTATTTTGTAAAAAAATTAAACTTTTATTTTAAGTCAATATTTCGTAAGTTTGCAGCTCAAATAAATGAATTATAAAACAGATAAAATATGTCAGAAATAGCAAAGTTAGAAGTAGGAGGTAAAGTGTATGAATTCCCTATATATACAGGAACTGAGGATGAAAGTGCTATTGATATTTCTAAATTAAGAGGAGTAACTGAAGGAGTAATAACGATTGACAGAGGTTATAAAAATACCGGTTCATGTTTGAGTGAAATCACTTTTTTGGAAGGTGAAAAAGGAATTTTACGCTATAGAGGGTATTCTATTGAGGAGTTAGCGGAAAAGGCAGACTTTTTAGAAGTTGCATTTTTATTGATTTTCGGAGAATTACCAACACAAGAACAGTTGGATAAATTTAATAGCGATATTAAGAAGAATTCTGTTGTAGATGATGATATTAAGAAGATTATAGATGCTTTTCCAAAATCTGCACATCCTATGGGTGTTTTATCTTCTCTAACAAGTGCTTTAACTGCTTTTAATCCAGGTGCTGTAGATATTGACTCAGAAGAAGATATGTATAATTCTGTTGTTGGGATATTAGGGAAATTTCCGGTGTTAGTAGCTTGGACGATGCGTAAAAAGCAAGGGTTACCGTTAGATTATGGAAAGAAATCATTGGGCTATATAGAGAACCTTTTAAAAATGATGTTCAAACAACCAAATGAAAAGTATATTCAAAATCCGATTATAGTTAATGCCTTAGATAAATTATTAATTCTTCATGCAGATCATGAACAAAACTGTTCTACATCTACAGTGAGAATTGTTGGTTCTTCACATGCTGGATTATTTGCGTCACTTTCTGCTGGAATCTCTGCATTATGGGGTCCGTTACATGGTGGTGCAAATCAAGCGGTGCTTGAAATGTTAGAAGGTATTAAAAAGGATGGAGGAGATACAAATAAATACATGGCTAAGGCTAAGGATAAAAATGATCCATTCCGTTTAATGGGATTTGGTCACAGAGTTTATAAAAACTTTGATCCAAGAGCAAAAATTATTAAAAAGGCGGCTGATGAAGTTTTAGGTAATTTAGGTGTAAAAGATCCCGTATTAGACATTGCAGAAGGACTGGAAAGTCAGGCTTTAGCTGACGACTATTTCGTAGCTAGAAAATTATATCCAAATGTTGACTTCTATTCAGGTATTATTTATCGCGCTATGGGTATCCCAACGGACATGTTTACAGTCATGTTTGCATTGGGTCGTTTGCCAGGATGGATTGCTCAATGGAAAGAAATGCGTTTAAATAATGAGCCAATAGGCAGACCAAGGCAAATATATACTGGAGAAAGTTTACGTGAGTTTGTGCCAGTAGAAAAGAGATAGTTTATAAAACGATCTTTATTTCCGTTAATTTTTAGATTTTAATAAATTCTCTTTATAAGAACGGTATGAACGCATTTAGTTCTTTATAATCCTTACAGAGTCTAACTCTAATCTAATCTTATTTTAAGCTGCACTTGCAATTTATTCTCTTGTTGTTTGGCATTCGGAATTGAAGCATACCAAGCTGCTCCAAAAACAGATATCGTGTCATTAGATTTAAAATTTGTACTTATTGTTATTGCCATAACTCAACGATTTTAAAACGTTGTAATTGGCTTTTGCTTCTTTGCTGATTTGGATAAAAGAAACTTTGTAATATTTATTTAGTTCGTTTTGAAGACGTATAATTTGATCTTCTCTTTTTTCGATATTTTGATCTCTAGAAGAGATGATCTCTTGATTTCGGGCATATAAATTAGATTGTTCTTCTACTTTTTGTTGTAAATCGGAATCCTGACTCTGTTCTAATATTAATTTGGTATCAATTAAGTTAAAATCGATGAGTCTTTCATTCCAATTACGAATTTATTGTTCCTTTAACACATTCCCATACACCAATAATTTAATTTCATTTTTAGTGTAATTTACTATCTACATCAAAAATGTGATCACCTCGCGATTTCATTTTAATAATTAAATGTTTTTCCTTATTATTGAATTGCTACTTCTGATATAATTTTATAAACTGAAACACACTAAATCCAAATATAATAATGGCAACGGTAGAGGCCATTTGAGTAATTTTTCTTCGCTTTACCGAATTGATATATTTAACTATGGAAAATCTTAGAAATTTCACGATTAGAAATATTTCAAGTGTAATAAATATGGTGTTGATTGTAAATAATAACATGGCTGCTAAGAAAAAATAAAAATCACCAAAGGCGTAAGCATAACCCGCCAAATATAATGTCATCAAAGCGCTGGTAATCGCAATTCCAGCAATTATATTTTTTGTTTACACCTTCTGCTTATCGTAATAATTAAAACAAGATCACCCGCAACAGCTATGAAAACATCACGAACATCTTGAACTGTTCTGGACTTAATTTCTGGAGTTAAATCTTGAAAAAGAGGGGTTGAAAAAAAAGTAAATAAGTTACGAAACTAAAACTGACCATAACACCAAGATGTACAAAAGATCTACGTAAAGTATCTATGTCATTTATTCCAATAGATAAACGAACTCCTAAAACAGGCTCCATAAGATGGGAGATTGACATGGCATCGATTTACAACTACAGCCGAACTGATGTTTAAACCTATAGAGGCAATTAAAACAGAAAAGACCAATACACAAGCATTATGTCCTTTCATAGAAATATTATCTTTTATATCTTGAATGGTATATTTTCTATCTGTATCAAGCCCAATATCTAAAATTACTTTTTGAAATAAAATCGTTCTAAATTACCCCAATATCGATTTTTGGCGCTTGATTTTCGTTATTGTTTTGATTGTATATTTGATCATTCATAACATTATGTATATTCTTTTCCAAATATATTTTTTACATCTAAACTGATTTCTTTAATATCTTGTTCAGCATTTTTTGGACAAATTAATAAAACATCTTCATTTTCAACAACAATAAAATTTTCCAACCCTTGAATTACTACCTTTTTACCAGGTTGTGTTCTTACTATATTGTTCGATGCATCTCTAAAAATAACGTCGCCACCAACTGCTGCATTATGTTGCTCGTCTTTTGGAAGTTTGTCGTGAAATGACCCCCAAGTTCCGAGATCATCCCAACCAAAATCAACAGGTAATACATAAATGTTGTTGGCTTTTTCCAGTATTCCAAAATCGATAGAAATCCTTTCCGCTTTCGAATAATTGTTATTTATAAAATCGATTTCATTTTCGGTATTGTAAACAGAAGTTCCACCTGACAGTAACTCAAACATTTCGGGTAACGCAGTTTTGTACATTTTTAAAATGCTTTTTACGCTCCAAATAAAAATACCCGAATTCCATAAATAGTCACCACTTTTTATGAATTCTTCGGCAATTTCTATCGTTGGTTTTTCAGTAAATTGTTTTACCTTTTTAAACGAATCAGCACTTTCTTTATATTGTATATAACCATAGCCTGTATTAGGAGAACTAGGCTCTATTCCTAAGGTCATTAATACATCGTTTTGTTGACAATAGTCTAGTGCTGCTTTAATTTTCTTGCCAAAAGCTTCCTCATCGTCAATCAAGTGATCACTAGGAGCAATGACCATTACTCCATTAGGGTTTATAGAATTTATTTTTAAAGCAGCGTATAATACACCGGCCGACGTATCTCTCAGAGATGGTTCCAGGAGCAACTGTTTTTCCGGTATAGAATGTAGTTGTTCTTGGACTAAATTTTTATATTTTGTATTCGTTGAAATTAAGATATTGTCATATGGAATCGTTTTTTTTAGCCGGGCATAAGTACTTTGAATTAATGATTCTCCAGATCCTAGAAAGTCTTGAAATTGTTTTGGAAATGCTTCCGTTCCCATTGGCCAAAACCTTGATCCAATGCCGCCGGCCATTATTACACCGAAATAATTATTATTCATATGTTATTTTATTGTGACTAGTTCAACCTCTACATTTTGATTGAATAGATAAAGTCTTTTTGATCTTAATTCTAAGCACTCAAAACGAGTACGTCTTTTATTTTGCCTAATGTAAGTTTTGTCCTTAAAACTAAATACACCATTCAGAGGCACCTCAAATATAAAACTCTTATCCGACTTTTTATTAAATTGTTTCATCGCAAGTGATAAGTTTACATCTGTATCTGTGCTCGCTTTTGGATTTTTTAAATAATTTGCCAGATAAGGTAAGATACTCATTGGAAATATTTCAGGACGTACAAATGGCAACATTAAATGCTGAAAACTGATCTTCCATTCTATTCCGTGTGGTTTTATTCTTTTGTATTTTAAATGAGTCGCCAAGTGGGCAATTTCATGAACTAGGGTCAGTAGAAATTGATATTGGTTTAAGGAGTTATTAATTGTTATTTGATACCTACCATCAATAGTCTTTCTAAAGTCACCATGCTTAGTTTGTCTTTGATTAACAATTTTAAGGACATGTGGATACTCATTGAGTAACTCAAGTACAAGTTCAGTAGCGTTCTCTGGGATATAATTTATGACTTCGTTTTGCATGAATGACAAAGATAGAGGTTTAATCTTCTCATTACTTGCAATACATTAAATATCGATGTAATTAGTAAGATATTTTGTCTATGGATTAGAACCCTACTTTTTTTAAATTGATGAGTACCATTCCATAATTTCGGAAAAGGCATAACAAGTTTATGGAGTTTGCCTATATACATCCTCAAATGCGAACTTAGAGTTATAAAATAGAGCGTGACATTATTTGTTATATCCCAGGTTCATAGTTAAATGTAATTAAAAAGATTGTAAAAAAACTATTAAGAATGTATTGTAATACCAGACTCTGGCTCTAAAAAACGTATGTAAGAAGTACATCCGCAATTAATCATAACCGATATGGGTAAGTAAACGTTTTGAATATAAAAGGACGGCAAAACAATATAATATGAACGTTATAAGAGGTAAAAACAGGTAACTGCTGAAGAATAGTTCTATATTTTAGAATTAGAAATAGAGAGAGCCAAACAGCTGGGGTTAAAAATTTAATCAACTATTTGAAAAAAAGAAAGTAACAAATTATTAGTCATGTCTAAAGCTTTTACGGTAATCAGTTGGAGTTAAACCCATACTTTTCTTAAAGTAGTGGTTAAAATTTGCAAGATTGTTATACCCACATTCATAACAAATCTTAGTGATTTGTTTATCTGTTTCGGCCAATAATTTTGCAGCGATTCCAACACGAACGCTTTTAACATATTCCATAAAGGTAATTTCTGTTTTCTTCTTGAAATATCTACAAAATGAACTCGGAGCCATATTTAATACCGAAGAGGCATCTTCTAGTTTAATGCCTTCTTGAATATTTTGAAATACATATTCGTAAACTTTATTTATTTTTTCAAGATTTGCTGAAAACGGAGCATTTGGATTCACTGGATTTGAAAGAAATTCAGTTTTTTTAACTTTTAAAAGTATATTGAATATCTGAAGGAGATTGATATAATATTCTAATCCTACCAAGTCTACCATCTTTTCAAGCAGCCCATTTATTTCACTAATATCAATTATTTTAAAACGAATTCCGCGATTCGCACTTGTTAATAAATTAAACATGCTATCAAGTTCTGGCATGTTAAAAAAAGCTGATTTTAGAATGTTTTCAGTAAAATGGGTTACAATACATGTAGATTCATAATTTTTTTCATGATCTAAAACTTCCCAACAATGGGGAAGATCTCTTCCAAGTAAAACTAAATCTCCTCTTTCAAATCCAGAAATATTATCTCCTACAATTCTTCTTCCAGAGCCATGGGTAATTAAATTCAGTTCAAAATTTGTGTGCGAATGAATCCTTTCATTTGCCATTAAAGGTAATTTCCTTGTAATAAAAGATTGTCTTCCCGGTAAGATAATTTTTTCAAAAACAAATTCCATACTTTGTTTATATTAACTTTTTTTCTCAAAAATACATAATATAATTGGTTCATTTGTCAATATATGATGTAAGATGAATAAAATTATTGTGATGTTTTGCCCTAATTTAAATTTATTTAGCTCAATAAAATTTAGACGAAATGAAATTACCATTAAAAGGAATAATACCACCCATGATTACACCGTTAACAGAGGATGGCAAATTAGATAAAAAAGGACTGACAAACTTAATTGACCACCTAATTACAGGTGGTGTACATGGTATTTTTTTGCTTGGCACAAATGGAGAAGCACCTAGTTTATGCTACGAGTTACGAAAAGAGTTAATCACAGAATCGTGTAAATTAGTTGCAAAAAGAATCCCTGTACTTGTAGGAATTACAGATACATCTTTTGATGGATCTATTGAAATAGCAGAACACGTAAAAGAGGCGGGAGCGGATGCAGTTGTAATTGCACCGCCATATTATATGCCGATTTCCCAATCTGAAATGGTAGAATATTTGGAAGAATTAGTTCCGAAGTTACCACTACCATTTATAATGTACAATATGCCAAGTTGCACAAAAATGCACTTGACTCTAGATACGATAAAGAGATCAAAAGAATTAGGAGCTATAGGCATTAAGGACAGTTCTGGGGATGTAGGTTACTTCTATGCATTGATAGAAGAATTTAAAAATGACCCTAACTTTTCTTTAATTACAGGAACCGAAATGTTTCTGCCAGAAACAATTATTTATGGTGGCCACGGCGCTATTGCAGGAGGGGCAAACTTCTTCCCGAGATTATTTGTAGATTTATACGATGCTTCTGTTGCTAATGATACTGAAACAATTGCGCGGCTTCGTGAAAAAGTTTTGAAGTTATATGATACTATTTATGATACAGGTGAATTCGTTTCCAGATTTATAAAAGGGACAAAATCTGCGCTGAAAGCTTTAGGGGTTTGTGAAGATTATATGGCGATGCCTTTGCGTAATTTTGACGATGAAAACAGAGCGATTATAAAAAAATATGTCGAGGAGTATGAATATACTCATTAAATAAAAAAACATGAATTATCAACTAGGAACTATTGACACCACTATTTTAATTGTTTACGGATTAATTTTAGTAGGGATGGGAATTTATTTCTTCAGAAAAACCAAAACTTCAGAAGAGTTTATGGTGGCTGGTAGAGGAATACCTGCATGGGCAGCCGGTATCGCTGTAATGAGTGCATATACGAGTAGTGTCTCGTACATTGCCGTTCCTGGTAAAGCATTTGATTCAAATTGGCATCCAGTTATATTTGCACTTACGGCAATACCAGTTACTTGGTTTGTTACCAAATATGTGATTCCACATTATAGAAAAAACAATATCATTTCTGTTTATAAATATCTGGAAGATAAAATTGGTGAATGGGGAAGAGTGTATGCTTCTTTTTCGTTTCTGCTTTTTATGGTGGGTAGAACGGCTGTAATATTATACTTGTCATCTTTATTGTTAACCTCATTTGTTGATATTGATATTCGAGCACTTATTGTAATTATTGGAGTTGTCACCATTATCTATACGTTAATGGGAGGTATGGAAGCCGTGATTTGGACAGATGTAATGCAATCTGCTATTATGATTGGAGGAGTGTTATTTGTAGCGTACCTTTTAACGATTGAGATTTTTGCCAAACCAGAATACTTAATTCAGAATGCAATTGATGCAAATAAATTCAGCCTAGGAGACAGTTCATTGTCATTGAGTAGTAGAACTATCTGGGTAATGATTATTTACGGATTGTCTGAAAATATTAGAAATCTGATGGCTGATCAAAATTATACGCAAAAGTATGCATCGGTGTCTACGGAGAAGGAAGCGAAGCGATCTGTTTGGTTTGCCATGTTGATGTATTTGCCTTTAACAATGATATTTTTGTACATAGGATCAGCATTGTTTGCTTTTTATTCAGGAACAGAAAATGTATTAGATCCAGCCGATTTAAAAGGCGACAAGGTATTTCCTTATTTCATTTCAACGGAGTTGCCTGTGGGTATAAAAGGGCTAATTATCGCAGCGATATTGGCAGCATCAATGAGTACCATTGATTCAGCATTAAATTGTTCCGCTACCGTATTGTATGAAGATTACTATACTAAATATTTTAAAACAAATCCGACTGAAAAAACGAGTATTAGTTTCTTAAGGTGGTCAACCGTAGTTTGGGGCATCTTTGGAATTTTATTTGCACTTTTGATGATTAATGCAACTAGTGCGTTGGATTTATGGTGGCAAGTATCAGGAATATTTGGTGGTGGAATTTTAGGATTATTTCTACTGGCTATTTTTAATGTTAAAATTTCTAAGGCACAAGGTATTGCTTCTGTAGTATTTAGTGTTTTTGTAATTCTTTGGGGAACATTCTTTAGAGATCTTTCACCAGAATATGCTTGGTTGCAATGTGATATAGACTCAATTATAGTTGGAGCTATGGGAACCGCTGGGTTGATTTCACTCGCTTTATTATTTGTTATTATCAATAAAAGAAAACAAATAGTATCCTAATAAAATGAACATAACTTTAAACAATTTTTATGTAAATATAAAGTTTAAAGTTTCAATAAAAAACGCATTGACAGCCTGTGGGTTAATAAGTTAATGCGTTTTTTTTTATAAGAAAATAAATTGAAAATCATAATATCGCTTTTGGTGACAGCGTAGCAGTAGTGATTTTAAAAGAAAATAAATCAATAGGAATAGACGGAAAATTAATCAAAAAGTATCCTTAATTTGGAGTGCGTATATACGAGCTAAACTGATTTTATATGGAAATAAAAATAAAATGGGGAATATTAGGGACTGCATGGATTGCAACAGATTTTGTGATTCCAGCTATGTTAAAAAGTCGATATGCAGAACTTACTTCAATAGCATCCAGAAGCAAGCAAAAGGCAAAGGATATTGCGAAACATTTTAATATTTCAAAACATTATGGAGCCTATCAAGATTTGTTAGATGATACCTCTATAGATGCCGTTTATATTCCATTGCCAAATCATCTTCATGTAGACTGGGCAATTAAGGCTTTGAGGGCTGGGAAGCATGTACTTGTTGAAAAGCCAATTGCATTGAGTAGTGTTGAAGCGAAGAAATTGATGGATGAGGCAAAAAAACATCCGAGATTAAAAATTATGGAAGCATTTATGTACAAGTACCATCCTCAGTGGATAAAAGCAAAAAAATTGATTGATTCTGGAGAGATAGGAACCTTGAAAACAATTCAGTCTTCATTTTCATTTTTTGATGACAATCCAGGAAGTATCGTAAACCAAAAAAAACTCGGAGGAGGTAGTTTGATGGATATTGTAAAACTACATCATTATTACAGTCCGTCAGAGTTAGAAAATGCAATAAACGACTGGGTAGAGTATTATAATAATGAAAGATATCATGAATCTTTGAGCAATGTAACTCCATCGGATGTCTATTTTGGTAGGATATGATACCGGAAACTATTTGAAACTGGCGAAACATGGAGCGGATTTTATCATCAATAAAATGTGGGACGAAGAACATGGCGGCTTCTACTGGATGGTTGATAGAAAGGGAAATATTAAAATAGATCAAAAAATTGTATACGGGTTAAGTTTCGCCATATATGCGCTTAGTGAGTACACCCTGGCGACTAAAGACCCACGCGGATTGGAATATGCGGAAAAGGTTTTTGATCTGATTCAAAAATATTGTGTAGATTCTTATCATGGGGGTTATTATGAAATGTTTAGCCGCAATTGGATTTTGGCGGGGCCAGGAAGTGCAGGAGGTGACCGGAAAACCTTAGACGTACATATGCATTTGATGGAAGCATTTACCACGCTTTATGAGGCAACGCAAAAAAATGTACATCGCAGAAAGCTTTTGGAAGATATTGAAATTTTGCTGAACCGAATGATGGATCAAAAATATAAAACAGGTATTCCTCAATTCTGGTCAAATTGGGAAATAGCTCCTCAAATTAAGTTCGATATCATTTGGGGATGGGATCGGTATTCAGACGATGGTTCAAAAAATAATGCTATAGACAATACTTGTTATGGTCATAATGCCGAATTCGCTTGGTTATTTATTCATGCTCTCAATATATTAGGTAATAGTAACGACGCGTATATTAACTTGCTCAAAACTATTTTTGATCATTCTGTAGATAATGGAGTTGACAATGAATATGGTGGAGTTTATGTTGAAGGACCGCACTCGGGAGGTGTTTCAGATAAAGAAAAAGAATTTTGGCAACAAGCCGAGGTCATGATTGGAGTTTTGGATGCGGCCATCTTATTTGATGACCCGAAATATTGGAATGCTTATAAAAATATTCACAGTTTTGTTTTTGAAAAAGTCATTAATAAAGGCGTTGGAGAATGGTATCCCTTGCTAAGTCGCAAGGGGGAACCCATTTGGAGGCATATGAGCCATTCATGGAAGGTTAATTACCATTCGGTTCGAGCCATTATTCAAAGTGTCAACCGCCTGAATATATTAATTGAAAAAAAATAAAATCAATTTGCTTTGTTTACTACCATATCCAATAACTCTTATAAAGTAAACGACAATGACTAAATCTAGGCACAAACGAAAAGGGTATAAACCTTCGGTAGATTACATTAATAATACGTAAATTTCAACTTGGTGAACGCAGTATACGAGACCCATGCGTACGGTGGTGCGAGAGGCGTAGTGGCGATTTTTAAATCGTCACCCGTCTACTCGATTGTGGGTTGTACTTTCGTCCGAATTGCTTTCAGCGCCTGAATTCGTTGTAGTTTGATTGAATCTATCAAAGATATCAGTATTAAATTTGGATACCATTAAACTATCTTCTTTGCGAATTACAATTCCCATTTTTTTCATCGATTAAATGAGTTTTATCTTTTTGAATAGAATACTCTAATACATTCAAATAATCTGTTGTGATAATTAATTCTTGCGTGTCTTTGTTCCTATAACCGCTGAAATTTAGTTTAAGAGTAATAAAAGAATCTCGAATCGGTTTAGAAAATTTATGTATATAAGCCACATAAACTTTGGTTGATATAGTTGGTCACATTAAGAGTTTTTCAGAGTCTTTTTGTGCGTTGGCTTTTTTCTAAAGAACTCTAAAATAAAATGCCCTTTACAGAAAAATCATAAAGGGCATTCAGTTTGGAATAAAGAAAAGTATGACTAATTAAAATCTATTGTACCGTTACGTTAAAGGTTGCTTCAATATCCGTTTCTCCACCTGCATCCGCTAAATCAGTATTTGGTTTAGTAGGTTCGTGGCGAAGTGTAACTGTTAATGTGCCTGAACTGGCTTCACCTGCTGTAAGGGTGAATTCTGTGCCCAAAGGATTTCCTTCGCTGTCAAAGTTAGTATAGGCAGTTGTTACGTCCAATCCGCCACCAAGCGTGTAGAAAAATTGGTGATCTAAATCTTCTTCTTCCACTTCTTCCGTTATATTCTCAGGTGGATTCACGGTTTCATTGAGTAATACAAGCGTTCCATTGTAAGTAACTCCAGTTGCTAAATTTCCCGAAACGTTAATTATGGGTGCGTCTGGACCATCGCCGTCCAAATCTTGCGTCTGCAAAGTAATCGACGTTCCACCGCCATTGGGTGCAAGGGTTAGGGTTAAAGTGGTAATCACTTCTTCTTCATTTACAGGTTCTGGCGTATCATCGTCACTTGAACACGAAACGAATAATACTGTTACAAGAATTGCAGTTGCTAAAAATTTTACTTTTTTCATTTGTTTAATATTTAAAGATTAATAATTGAATTTTAGATTTAATAAAAAATTTCTACCCAAGTCGTCTGCATAATAGCGCAGACGGTTTAGGTAATTTCGGTAGGAAGTATTCAATACGTTGGTGATTCCCAAACCTAGTGTGAGTGTTGATTTTTTAGTTACTTTAAAATCAATGCTAGAATTAAAGTTGAGTAAATGGTAAGCATCAGGCGGTGTACTTAAATCGACAGTTTCCATAGTTTCGGTCTCTGGAATAAACACTTCAAAATTGTTATTGGGATATTCGTTCTGGCGGAATACATACGCACTCTGCAATGCTAAACGCAGATTATTGAATTGTAGATTTTGATAGACAATTTCGTTTTTCGTATTTGCGGGCGGCATACTTATCAAAGGTTGATCTAATGAACGGTCGTAACCTTTTACAAGTGAAAATTGGTGGTTGAAGCGAAAATTTTGGGCAAAGGCATAAGAGGTGTCAAAATCTATACCTATTAGTTTTGCATTGGTCTGTCTATATTCCCAAACTTGAAAATTACCCCGTACCGTCTGTTGGATTTCTGTGGGTTCGATAACTATAAAGTCTGAAATAGCGTTTATGAACGGATTTATTGAAAAACTGAATTTTTCATTTTCTCTTTGAAATGTTAGAGAAATTTTATGACCAATTTCTGAATTGAAACGTAAATCCCCTAACTCGATGCGAGAGGCAGAATGGTGCAAGCCCTCGCTAAAAAGTTCAGAAGGATTGGGTGCTCTTGATGCTAGTGAATAATTAAAAAATAATTTATGCCCCTCGCCAAAATCGTATGTTGCTCCTAAAGTTGCCGAAGCGTTATAAAAATTCAGTTGTGGATTGGTCAAAATCTGATTGTCCAATTCTTCCACTATAATTTTAGGGAATACTTCCTCATAATTACGGGATTTCCAAAAAGAGGTACGATAGAATTTAAAAACGTCCATATACCTATAATCAAATCGTCCACCGGCTTCCACGAGTAGGTTGTGATTCAATCGGTAATCCACTATGGCATAAATTCCCAAATCGTATTTGTCATAATCGGGTATCAACCTACGTACACCAGTATTAGGGTTTGCAAAGTTATTTTGATATCGTGCCATTAAACCAGTCTTTAGGCTTATTGCGTCAGTCAAATGGGAATCCAAATCCAACATCAGTGTATGCGTGTCCAGTTTTAAATCTAATGATGCATTATCCTTATCTGTACCGCGCCTGATATCGAATTCCAAGCGTTTGTTACGCTGAAAGTCATATTGCAGACTCAATTTCCCAAAGCTATCAAACCTTTTGAAGCCTTTTATTCGGCTTAAATGATGCGTGACATCTTGTTTCGGGGCGTTAATTTGATATGTAAAATCATTGATGATTAGAGGTCTGTCGCTCTCTATTGCTCGAATTTGGTCTTGCGCACCGCCCAAATGAGATGCCCTTAAAATGCCGATTTCATTTTTAAAGAGTGAATAATAGGCCTCGATGCCATAATTGAACCTATTAAGACCCACTTGCAAAGATGTGTTGCGTTCAAAAATCCCTGTATTACTCAATATATACTCTTGTGCTTCAAAATCGCCAAAATATTTCAATGTCCCCTGCACGGCTGCATACAAGCCACTTTGATAACTTTTGGTCAATTCGGAACTCATGGAAGAACCTCGTCCGTTAGTTGCAGCCGTAAATAAAGTCTTCCCGTAAAGACTATCTTTTACAGGAACTTTTGCGGCTTCGACAACAATAATACCTCCCACAGCATCACCACTGAACTGTAAGGCATCCGCGCCTTTTATCAGTGTAAGATGGCCTACGGCATTGATATCAATGTTTGGGGCATGTTCTGCCCCCCATTCTTGGTCTTCCATCCTCACACCGTTATTCATTATGACAACACGGCTGCTGTGAAGGCCATTAATTAACGGTTTTACAACTGTATTTCCAGTATTTATAGAAGAAACGCCGCTCAAACTATTAAGGGCATCGCCGAGCGTACCGCTACTAAAGCGTTCCAATTCTTCTTTTGAGATAGTGTTTTCAAGTATTGTTTTGGACTTGTTGCTATAAGTTTTTCCCTTAACAGTAACTTGCTTAAGTTCTTCCAAATGGTGTTCCAATTTAAAGTTCTTATTCGTGTTACCAGATACTTTAATGGTAAATCCTTTGGTCAAGCAGAATAGATGTGATACTTGTATGGAATAAGTGTCATTACAAAGATTTGAAATGGTAAAATTTCCATCGAGGTCTGTCTGCACAGTTTGTTCAGAACCTGTAACAATAAGTGTTGCACCTGCAAGGAAAGATCCATCGTAAAGGTCTGTTATCGTGCCGAAAAGTGTGTTATCACAATTTTGTGATATAGATGGGATACTGCTCAATAACAGTATCAATAAGGCATACTTGCGCATATAAATTCCTAATTAACATAATAATAAATATATTTTTGTTTATTAAGAAAAAATAGGGGGTGCACGTAACTGTGTATTGGTTATTTTAAAGGAATGATATTGTAAGGAAGCAAAGTTTACTTCAATCTTTACAGGAATTTTTGGTAGTAATAATTCAGGGTATTTGGCTATATCGTTATTGAACGATACAAAACGAAAACTACAAATCTCACATTTTACAACGGATTTATGGATGTGGGTTGTCTTTTCTGTACAAGCAATGTGTTCGTGCCCATCAAATATATGAATAAACGGAATGGCAGAGGGCAGCATTAAAACTGCAAAGAGCAATAATGCGGCTATATTTTTACCAATCTGTTTTTTATAATCCATTGTTTTCTGTTCTACCCAAAGCGCAAAAGTAAAGAATTATTGTTGGATAAGAGTAAAAATATTTTACGAATAAATGTGAGATAGATTTTTCATCCCTTGATTTGGGTTTATTTTGATGATTTGATCGTTGGTAAAAAAAACGATTCTCTTCTTCTTCTTCTTCTTCTTCTTCTTCTTCTGAAACAATACCACAAGCAATATCTCTATTTTTTATGGCCTTAATAAATTTTCCGTTAGCAAAAACTTCTAATTTCTGTTGGTTTTCTCCTTACACATTAACATCTCCAGCACCACCAATAATATCAACCAAACTAGCTTTATTAACTTCATGATTCACCATTTTTGCTTCAAGTCTAATGCCATTTAGTAGTTTAGATAACTCTCCAGTTGAATAGGGAAATGAACTTTTATTTTCAATAATAAATTCTCCTAATGTTATATTTTTACTCATACTTGTGTGTTTGTTCTAATCACTATATTTTATTATGTTAACATTCCAGATAGCCTTTCATCAACAATGCAGCTCCTAAAGCACTTGCATTTTTTCCTTCAGGGAATTTAATATTTTGCCCCGGCATCATTAACGACAAAAACTCTATGAAAATCTCGTTTCGATTAAAACCACCTGAGATATACACATCTTTAAGATCATTATCTTTATCTAAAACACTTTGAATTTGTTGACAAACCCGATGCGTAATTTCAAAAATCAATTGATAATATGCTCCTTCATAGCAATTATATTTATTTAATTGATTTTGGTTTCCTTTAAAATCTAAAGGGATATCATTTGGAAAAAAAATGTTTGCCGATTTTTTGAAAATATTTATACATAATTGTTTTTTCAATCCTATTTTTAAAAAAGGACTTTTACCAACATTAAAATAATCACTTATTAACATCGCATTTACCTCATGAACTCTTCCTAAAAATTGCATAGATGATTTCACTTGTTTTTTCTCAGGAGTCATAAAACACAGGCAATCCTTTTTCAATTGAGATTGCGTCAGTTTTTCTCTACTAAAAGGATTCATACAAATAATCTAAGTACCTGTAGACAACAAAACAAATTCTCCATTCGATTCCGAGTTGTTTTCTAGCAATGGAATTATTGAAGAAGAACTATCATGTAATCCAGATCCAATTGCAATTTTCTCTCCATTCACTTTAGAAATCGAAGCTTCTTTTCTCTCTGTTGGAATTGGCAATGAAATATGTTCCTGAGCAAGCCATTGTGCTTCTTCTGAGAAATCGTTTAGAGTAAAGTTTGCAAGTTTACTTTCAAAAAGGAGTTGTTGAAACAAGTTTTTACCATTATAAAATCAAGACCATCATATGACCAAAACTACAGAAGTAAATTATCGGTAAATTAATCAGATTTTACTTGTTTTTAGCCAAAGTTCTTTGTTGTATGCAGTTGTTTTTTAGTTAAAATTTATAGCCAACACCAATGCTTATTCTGTTATCTCGAAAGTTATTAATGGATCTTTGTCCGCTAAAGCCATGTCTAAAGCGTGTGTCAAAAAAGATTTTTTTTATTGTATTATATTCTATACCTAGAATACCATTCCATTTTTTAATACCAAAAATATCATTTTTAAAAGAAGCTGATAAAACTTGTGTACCAGTATATACTTTAAACTTTCTGTTAAGGTGAAATTTTAACAATACCGGACTTGTTAAATAAAGTTCATCAATAGATTCTCTCAAACCATTATTAAAAAGCATTTCTCTTTTTTCAGACCTTAAGTTTAATTCTAACTGGAAACTCCAATTGTCACTAAACTTAAAATCAGACCAAATACCTATATAGGGTAAATTAAGTTTGTAATTTAAACTACTATTGTTAGCTTGAAATTCATAACCAGTGCGCAAGCCTAGTGTTATTTTTTTATCTTTTAATTGTTCAGCATCTGTTTGCGCTTTTAAAGAGAACATGCTAATGAGGCATGCAAACAGTAAAATAGTTTTCCTCATAATTTGTTGATTAATTTATTTTTGATTCAAAATTAGATCAGCGGCACGTTAATAAATCACAAATAAATCACAAAAAGTTCTGTATGTCCAGCTAATAAATCTGTAATCCAAATCCTAAATATAATATTTTTCGTATTTTTTTGTTTACTTACATACAACGTTATTAGTTATGATTTCGTTGTGGATTAACAGTTTTGTTTGGCGTCTGCACTCCGAGTGTACCGAAATCTTTTTTTATAGATACAGCAGAACCCAGAACCAGTTTAAGGATATATAATAAAGGAAAAGAATAATTCTTATCTTAAAACTTTACCAAGAGCAGTTATGAAAGTGATTTTAGAAATTTTAAACAGATACTATTGAATTTTTGAGCACTTTCTATGCTCACCACATGACCACAATCTGGAATCACTTTGAGTTGAGCATTGTTATGGTGAATCGCATAATCTCTGGCAGGCTCAAGAAATAAATGGTCTTGACTTCCCATAATCAATAAATGAGGAATTGGAGATTGGGTATCAAAAAAATCAAGAAGTGTTTTGTTGAGATTATAATACAATGCCGTCCATTTCTTAAACTCAATTAGACTTAACGCCTGCGATTCTTTAATAAATATATCTCTCGATTTTTTGTGATTCTTTCGGGGCAACATTATACTAGCAGTGAGTTTATAGAAGCTGCGATAACCTATAATTTTAGCGAGTGCTAAACTTAGGCTAGCTAATATTTTTAGTTTGGTATTAATTTTTACAATAGCACCTGGCATAATAACAGAAAGTATTCTGTCTGGCCTTAAATGGCGCATCTGTAAACAAATAATAGTACCCAATGACACACCTATAATATGAATTTTATGGATCTTTAAATGATCGATAATTTCCCATATTTTGTCTGCCATAAAGAGAAAAGAATAATTTGGAAATTGATCAGAATTACGCGCATTTTTTCCATGACCGGGCAAATCAATAATCAATAAATTATAATGTACTCCTAACTGTTCGATTTGTTTCTTCCAGGTTCTTGTGCTTCCGCCGGCACCATGCACTAAAAGCACCCATGCATCAATAGTTGAACGCTCATGGGTTTCAAAGTAAAGTAAGTCTTCATTTATTGGTGTAATAATAGGAGGAAGGTTTTTTTTTATAGAGGGCATAAAACTATTTATTAGAACGCATTAAGAAAAGAAACATAAGATACGTTTTATAATTGATTTTGTAACCTTTGAATGAGTAAATTGAATATACGACGATTCAGTTCTTTTTCATTTTTAAGATATTTATCATACTCTATTTCTGTAAAATGCCCAATTACTATTCCTAGTAATAAATGATGAATTTTTCGATCTTTTTGAATGATTTGTTCAATATATTCATTTTTTTTTGTATCAGTCAATTGATGAAAAGTGATTTTGTGTTTTTCAATATGATATCGAAAAATAGATACGATTAAACCATTCTGGAATTTTAGAATAGGACGAAGCGTCTGGTTTTGAAAGCACTCCATCGCACCAGTCTCATTTTCGATAATTACCCCTTGAATTTCCGGTCTGATTGATTCCAATTGACTTCTCATAAATATGATCTTGTTATTTTGAATAATTCATTGTGCAAAGTAATAAAAGCTACTGTCGCATTTGTTGGAATAGACATTAAAATATTTTAATGATTTCGAACTATTCAAAT
Organism: Urechidicola croceus; assembly: GCA_905181865.1. Lineage (GTDB taxonomy): Bacteria > Bacteroidota > Bacteroidia > Flavobacteriales > Flavobacteriaceae > Urechidicola > Urechidicola croceus_A. The sequence goes on along the minus strand of CAJIZG010000003.1, from coordinate 781,540 downwards.
TTTTGAATATTCTTGTATAACTTATAACAGTGTTAAATATTATATACGAGACAGAACGAATAATTTTATTATTTTAAATAATTTTGTAATTCGACTATTTTATGTGGCTCGTTAAATATGCCACCATAGTAGGAGGTAACTGTAGCAGAGGTATCATCTTTAACGCCGCGAGACGAAACACATAAATGCTTTGCATCAATGATAACGGCAATATCTTCTGTATTTAAGATAGTCTTTAGTTCAATTGCTATTTGATTTGTTAATCGCTCTTGTACTTGTGGGCGTTTTGCATAATACTGTACAATTCTATTAAGTTTAGAAAGTCCAATAACTTTTCCGGAAGACACATAAGCTATGTGAGCCTGACCGATAATTGGAACAAAGTGATGTTCACAATTAGAATAAAATGTAATATTCTTTTCAACCAACATTTGGTTATATTTATATTTATTTTCAAATAATGCAATTTTAGGTTTATTATCAGGATTAAGCCCTGAGAATATTTCTTCAATATACATTTTAGCAACCCTATTGGGTGTGCCTTTTAATGAATCGTCTGTAAGGTCAAGTCCCATAACATCCATAATCTGTAAAAACAAATCAGAAATCTTTTCTTTTTTTTCTTTATCAGACATGATAAATGCATCTAATTTCATAGGAGTTTCTAATCCAGTATAAAGATGGTCATCTCCTATATCATCAATTGATAAATCATTCATTATGCTACTATTGTTAGGTGCTAAATTTGCAGTTTTTAATTTCATCTATGTTACTATATAAGAGTATTAATTATTTTGTTTGAATATTTCTAGGAGTTTAAAAGTATATTTTGACGTGAATGCTTTCTTCGAATGCTGAGCAAAGTTACAAAAATGTTTAACAAATAAAAGTTAAAGTTATACAAAATTAACATATTAATATGGGCTTAATCTAAGGCTATTGTATATTTTACATAGTATGCTAAACAGCATATCTTTTATTCGTGGTTATTTAGCAGAATCATAAAAGTTTCAGAATTTAAAAGTAGGATGTCTAAATTACCTGAAGAATATAAATTTATAGACCTTTCAGATTGTCGAAGACCTATTGCAAGACTTATAACTAATTCGCTCAAAAAAACATCATATATGCCAATTGCTGTTGCAAGATGGTTTATTATTTCTGGTTTAATAGGTGTTGTTTATATCCTGTGGGTGTTATTCGGCGGCGGCTTTTTTTTCAATGTTTAAATCAATATTAGATGCTGCCGATGGAGAGTTTGCTCGGGTAAAAAAGACACCTTCGTTCACAGGACGCTGCCTTGATGCTGTAGCAGATATAATTTTAAACCTATTTATTTTATAGCACTTTGGTATACTACAAAGTCAAAGATCATATGGAGTTTTTGTACATTTTCAGCAATTCAATTACAAGGCACTTTATATAATTATTACTATGTTATTCTGAGGAATAATTTACATGGTGAGACTACAAGTAGAATTTTTGAATAGGTTCTCCAATAGCTATATCTATTTATTAATTTATAGGCTTCTTTTTTGTATTTCTCTTCTCCTGTAAAGTGATACCCGGCTTGTAAAAAAGCAATGATATTCGAAGAGTTTAATTTTCTATCTCCAACATTTTTAGGAAAAGCATTCACGTAATTTGGAAGCCAACGTTCTCAAATGGTAGGTTTTCCATCAGAATCAATCAAATATAAATTATTATCAATAATATGATCAGTAATTTTTTTAATGAGTTTAATGGCGCTGTTCTGAATAACCGCATCCTCTATTAGTTCAGCAATTAAACAGAAAGCAATATTATGACCAATAATTTCATCGCTACTTGTGGTGTCTTTCCAACTCCAAATGTCATCTTTATCATCTCTCCATCGGTCTTTATCACTTTTAAAATAACCATATCTCTCATAAGAACGTGAAGGGAATCTTGGAACATTATTAATTTCAAACAATTGTTCCATGGCATCAAAAGATTCTAAGCTATTTTGATAAGCATCCTCCGATTTAGTTATGTATAGCGAAATAACTGACTTGCTACATACATAGATATCCACAAACCGTCATTATCAGAATCGACCATTTGTGCTGTACTCAGATTCCCTGGTTCAGTCAGTACAATAGTATTGCTGTTAAATCTATTTCAGGTAGGTCGCTGTTGGACTTGCTTCGCAAAGTACATCCCTTTTTCTTCTAAAGTTATCGTATCAAAAACGAGTTTAGACATCCCTTTTGAGGCCAATATCAACATAGTGTTTTCGGTTCCGGGAGCGATACTTTTTACAAGGTCATCTGCAAGCCATCGCTTAGAAGTATACTAATTAAATTTGCTATCTTCTCTCAAGATAAAAGTTTCCTGAGTTGCAAACCATAATTTACTGTCAATTTCGGTAACACAAGTGATTTCACTTCAAGGTAATCGGTTGTTCTCTTTAGCTAATTTGTTTGTTGTTTTATCATAGATTAGATATTCATTATTTGTTCTTAATACTATTTCTTTTCCGTTTTCTAAAATGGTAAAACTCGTCAGATTGGTATCAGCGTATTTTTGTGTGAATTTATTTGAAGAAGGCTCATAAAAAGACTTGGTACCATTGCTCAATATCCAAAACCCACTTTTGTTATCATCATATTTTATCATCTTCAAATGAATTTTACTTTGAAAGGTATAGTTCTATTGTTGAATGCTTTTACCACTGTATTGTTGACCAATATCAGAATCTACTAGAAAATTAAATACAGTATCTCCGTCAAAATAGTGAGCGCTAGAAACCCAGTGTTTTAAATAAACATGACCTACCCAAGCATTGCTCAAAACAAGCTTGTCTGTTAAATAAATTGATTTTTATAGGTTTTACTATTTGGAATAATTACCATCATGGGGCGATAAGACCTGTTGATTGGAAGTTTTTCTTTAAACACAATCATGAGACCTTTGAAAGAAAGAATCACTTGATTTCTGTCTATAAAAATAGTTCTTAATTCGACTTCATTTGATTCTTCTAAAGAGAAATATTCGCTATGACCTTACCAATACGGAACATCTTCATAAACGGTTTGTTGAGTATAGCATTTGAAAGCGATTGTACAACTGAATATTCCTACTATCATTGTTATTTTCATAGGTAATTTTTTTTAAGGGTCTATGCTGATTGCTATTCGTCGAGGTTGTTGGTTTACCACACACAGTTCAATACACTTCATTCAATTCATTTTCTAATTGAATGATGATATCTATATGACGATCGGCAACTTCTTTATGAATGGTATCAAACGGAAGTATTGGCTCACGAATATTGGAAGTAGGGTAGACTCCTTGACGGTTTAATAAGTGTTTAAAGAAATGGATAGAGATATCTAAATGTTGATTTGAGAATGCCAAAACCGGCAGAATTTGTCGGAATAACGCTTCTGAATCCTCATACCTTCCTTCTTTATATAACCTATAAATAGTAGTATATATTGTATGCATACCTGTCGGCATAAAGGCGTGAACTCCTCGTTTTAATCCTTCAATCATTTGAGAAACTGCCCATCCGCCACTAATATTTAATTTGCCGTTGGTCAATTTCAAAATTCTTGAATATTTAACTCCTGCGGGAACGGTTTCAATTTTTAAACAACGAAAAGCGGCAACATTTTCAAATAAGTCACAAATCAATTCATCTGATAGTCCATAGCCAGATGCATCCCAATCTTGTAGCATAATCATTTCTGGATCAAGCGCTGCCAATTCCATAAAATGACTTTTAAATTGGGCATCGCTTTTATAAGGAATTTGGAACAGTACGTTTTTACAGCCTATATCTAAATACGATTTTAAAATTCGTTTGCTTTTTGTTAGGTCTGTTTCTCCGGCACCACCAATAACAATTGCTTTGTCTCCCACAGTTTTAAGAACTGTTTGCAATAATTCTAATCTTTCTGCTTCAGATAATTTATAAACCTCTGAAGCCATTGCAGGAACTAAAAATCCGGCAACACCAGACTTTAGAGCTCTATTTACGTTGTTCTTAAGCGCTTCTAAATCAATCTTGTTTTCTTGCGAAAATGGCGTATTGAGGACCGTAACAATTCCGTTAAGAGGGAATAATTCTTTTTTCACTTAATCTAAATCTTTTATTACAGACTTCAACTCTTTATATAAAATAGGGGCCGTATCTGGTCCTAAAGAATTTTCTTCGCCATAGGTATCTCCATGATCGTTATAGAGATATGGTTTTCCAACATCCCATTCACTTTTTGGAATTATATAGCCAATCAAATCATTAGACAAGCCAATATAAAATTTATATGTATCCTTAATAACTTCTTGTAGTGGCGGTATTTCGAGGGGTTGAATATCAAAATCTCTACCTTCTGGAGCTTCAATTCCGCCAAAAGCTATTTCAGGATAAAGTTCACCAGGAATACTCAAGAACATTGCAGGTCCAATTCTAATTGCACCAATCTCAGTACGAGTAGTGAACAAACTAGGCAATCCCCTTTTTATAACTCCTAGTCCACCTGCAATTTTAAATAGTGTGTTTTCTAAGGGGAGTATAAGGGTTTTTGCACGCAATGAAATATTCGCTTTTTTAACGGTATCGCCTTTCTCTTTAAGAGCGTTTAAAGAAAGTCTTGCTATTTGATCTCCGATGGCTTTGGTTTTTTCAAAAGTAGGTTTAAAGTAGACGGAATCTGTATGCATATCTTGAATTCCTAAACTTGGATGTGGTGCCATTAAGCCCCCAATTACTCCAGAAAAATAGATTGATACACCGCCAAGACCTTTTTGCACTAATTCCCCATCGTCGTTATAAATTCCATTTTCCATGGCTTCCCGCACATAATGTGGAAAATCAGAACTAATCAGTAAGTTTTTACTCCAAAGTGTTTCTGGATGATTTGACCAATTGACAATAGAGCCAAGAGTCGTGTTGTTTTCTGAATCTATGACTTGTATTAAATGGATACCTGTAGCTTTTACAATTGGCTTTCGAGTGTCTTTTATAAATTGTCCATCTTCACCAGACAAATCCTCAGCAAAAATTAAATGAGCCGATTTCATATGTTTCGCAGCCTCTTCGACAGCCGCGACCGTCTGACTTTTAACGTATTTCATGGCTTCGGCATTTACACCAGTTTTAAAGATACTACCACCCCAAATTCCAACTAAATCATTGCTTTCATGTGTATGTGTTGAAGACAGTAACACATAATCTATACCTAATTCTTCCGGAATCATTTCTCTAATATCAACAACATCATCGTGTAAGAATCCAATAGCATCCATCGAAATTAAAGCGATTTTAGAATTACCATCATCGATGACCATTACTCTTGACCAAACATCATCATGAACCCCTTGCGCTGGTTTTTTATTACTCATTCCTGCGATCCAAAAGGCATCAAAAGTTCCATTATTATTTACATCATTATAACTATCTCCATCTTTTTCATTGTATTGAAAATCACCATTTACATCATTCCAAGTATCAACGATGGTTGGTGTAATAGGCATTTTAGAAAACCCGGCGGTGATGGTTTGCGGCGTTGTTGCTGCTTCAATTTTAAGATCAACCACATAGTATGGATGTCGGTCACGCCAATTATACATTAATATTGAAATAAGTACTAACAAGATTACCAGAAGGATAATTCCAACTCTTTTAAGCCATTTTTTCATGTGTCTATATTATTTATTAATTAAGTCAAATGGTTCATTCATAATAGTCATTTTCTTGGGTATCAACTTTAAGTTATGAATGTTTCATAGGTCTATATTTATTATTTTTACTGATAAAAGCATTTACATGCTCGTATTATAATTTAGATTTTGTAAGGTTGTGGGCCAATTTATAGTTTAATTCCACCAAATAATCACCCATGCTTGGGCCATACCAGCCCATTAATCGCGCTTCATACGTATCGTAATAGTAATATTTTGCTGGAACGATATATCCTAAATATTGTCCGTTAAAACTCGTATATATAGAATTATAGCCTTTCAATTCTAAAGCATTTTTTAGATCGATAGCATATTCTCCACTAAATTCGTAAGGAAGTGCAGTCCAAATTAAGTTATTGATTTTTAAGCCTTGAAGTAGAATACGATTCATTTTAGGAATTAATTTATTCCCAACATAGGGAGATAGTCTTAAACGATCCGTAATATGGATTAGTTGCAATTTTGGAACCTCGATTTCGGCAGATAATAAGGATAGTTCTACTTCAGAAGAATATTCTAAAGTGTTGATACATTTTTTAGCAGCAAGCGCTAAATTTTCGCCTACATATTTTGGTTTGTCAAATTTTTGACCTTCCCCTCTGTTCGTATGACTGCCGACCGTGCCTGCGTAAAATAGCGCCATATCAATATCGCTATTTTCTAAACTTCTTTGAAAATAGCCAGGGTAATCAGCACTATATTCTGAATTCCAAGAACTTATTGTTGTTGCGTGCGCAGCAAAAACACCAATAACAGCTTGTTTTGCTGAATCTTGTTTGATAGAAATAATAGATAGTTTGTCATTTAAGCGTCCGGTTTCACCAATAATTCGGTTGCTTACTAAATGAGGAACATTTATATAACCAGAAGATAGTTGAGAAGGTTTCTTATCTTTCAAAGCATTTAGGATAAGTTTCGTAAATTTTTTGCTGATCCATTCTATAAATTTAGGTTGATATTCACCTCCAAAACCTTCCCCAATAATACCAGGTACACAACTTCCCATACTTGAGTGTGTATGTGTTGCCCCGAAAATAATATGATCTCTAGCAAGAGTAGATTTCCCTTTTAATTCTTTTTCGATTCCCTCAACAACAGTTTCAGCCATCATTAATAAATCGGCGCTCACCAGTACAATGGTTTCGCCATTAACTTCAAGGGCTATTGCCTTCGCAAAAATAGAATCATGGACACCTGTAGCGATTTGACCATCTCCAAACCCTGCTAGTTTTATTTTATTGAATTCTCCGTTCGATGCATCTCCATCCATAATTGTAGGAGTGATATTCATACGTGCAAAGCCAGCGAGTAACCGGCCTTTACTCGTTTTTCTAATAGAATCTGCTACGTTAATATTAGCAATAGTGTTATGGTAATAAGATGATTCGAAGTAAGGACTCGTATCAATCTTGCTAATAGAAACATATAGGATCACAAGGATTATCACTAGAAGGCTTGCTATAATTTTTAACCATTTTTTCATGAGAATACTTTTTTAATTCATTTGTGTTGGATCTAATACCACGTATTTTACGGTTTCACGATTCCAAGTGTAAACGATATGAACCAAACCATCTGCTGCTTGAATCATTGTTGGATACGAATATTCTTCGCCCTCGTGATCTGTTTTAGGCGTTAGCGGTTCTAGGTCTAAAACGCGATCCCATTTTTTACCATCCGTAGAAATTCCAATACTCAAAGGAACGCGATCTCCCCAGTTTTTACCCGTCGGATTGTAAACCAATAATTGTCGGCCGTCTTTTAAACTAATAGCATCAATCCCTGAATTAGGATTTGGCAATGTGGTCGTTTGCATTTTATCCCAAGTTTTTCCATAATCATAAGACCAGTTTTGGGTAATAACTTCATTCATGGTTCTGCTCAATAATTGAAGTTTTCCATTACCATAATTTAAAATGGATGGTTGTATGGCTCCAAATTCTTTTCCATCGTTCAAATCTCCGCTAGATGTCCAGGTTTTTCCAAAATCGTTGCTGATCTCTAACTGGATTTTCCAAATATCGCCGTCATCTTCTGTGCTTGTTGGAGATAAGATAGTGCCAGCCGCTAATTGAATGGGCTGATTTTTTATAGGCCCTAAAATACCTTTAGGTAATTTAATTGCTTTAGACCATGTAAGTCCATCATCCGCTGAAGTCATATACAATCCCCACCATGTTCTTGGATTTGGTCCCACTTTATAAAATAAAATTAAAGGTTCGTTTTTAGGTTTAAATAATACTGGATTCCAACATGGGTATCTCGTTCCATCTTCTTGAACTCCATTAGCTACTTCGGCAGGAACAGACCATTTGGCACCCGCTTTTCTTGAGATCCAAATACCGACATCGTCGTTCTTTTCTTCGGTTCCTCCAAACCAAGAAGCAACGGGAATTCCATTACTTACTTCAATGGTAGAAGCATGACATTGCGGGGTAAGTCTTTCGTCTAATTTGTAAATGAATTCCTCTTGAACCACCGCAGCATGTGTTCCTATTTTAGTTGGCAATTTGCTAGTGTCTAGTTTTTTACTGTTAGAGCAAGAACTTATGATAAAAGTTATTGCGAATAATATTGAAAATTTTTTCATTTTTATGTTTATTTTAATTCCAGTTTAATGTTTGTAGTTTAGTTTAATCCAATTCAATCAAAATTTCCAACAGAGATTCCGTAGCGATAAGCTTGACCTGAAATTCCAACAAAATCAATAGCCCCAATATCAGAGACTACAATAGACATACCAATTGCCCAAAACGGTAAACTTCTACCACCTAAGAAATAATCATCAGAACTATTGACGAATTTTTTGAAATACAAACCCAATAACAACATCCCTACGATGTATGCTATCACAATAAAATAATCAATTCCTGCTAACATAGTTTAACTTATAATTAATGAATTACAAAATAAGAATAATTAAAAAGAAGGAATTTATTAAATCTTATTCTATTTGCGTACTATTTAACCTTAGCGCTAAGATATAATACAAAATTATAGTAATTATGTTAAAAAATTGATACTAGAAAGGACTTACTTTTAAGTTTTGAATAAGAAATAGTATATTTTAACAGCGTATTTATTTTGAGATAAGGAATGACGTGTAATTAGTAAACTAGCATAAAATTAATTAAAAGAGATGATATGTTTTTGAAAAATAATGAACAAAGCAACTAGTAAATATAAATTACTAATACTCTCCATTTTTATCGTATGTTTCTTTCTTATAATTTCTATAGATGCACATGGAGTTGATGCTATTACGAAGTCCTTTTTAATTGAAAAGAAAGGAGTTGCATTTGGCTCTTTTTTATATATCGGTGCAAAAAATATGATTACTGGATATAACCATTTACTATTTCTTGTCGGAGTCATTTTCTTTCTATGCAAGCCAAAAGAAATAGTAGTGTATTTGAGTTTCTTTACTATCGGACACACAGTTCCACATTACTTTTTAGTGTAATGACAGACATTCAAGTAAATGCTTATTTAATAGATGCAATCACAGCATTGTCTATTGTTTATAAGAGATTCAGCGTCGAACGCATTAAAAAAATTTAATTTTTTCATTTTATATTTGGTTTAATTAACTGATATTTAGAGTATTATGCCAAGTACTTACAAAATTATTGCGCATTTGACTCATTTTATTACTGCATTTTGAATATTCAAAATCGTTATTCCATTTAATATTTGCTACATATTCTTTGCAACTATAGTCTGTTTTTGAACTGTTCACTATGCTCTAAAAGGTTTTGTTCTTTAAAAGTACTCAGTTTTTTAAATGTAGTCAGAAACGATTCCTGCATCGTACCTTCAGTTTCAAAGTTATTTTTTAAAATTCTAAACACAGAATTATACTTTACTTTGTAATAGTGCTTATAAATTTCGAATTAAGCACTTTATTCTCTGTTTAATCAACGTTGTAAAAGCTTATTAATATGTTGGTTCATAGGATGCAATTAAATCATTTCTATTAGAAAGACATGTTAGAAATTAATCTGTTACACTTTTCAAAAAATAATTGTGTAGTGCCATTTAATTGAATGGCATAACTATTGAACTTATTGGTTAGAAGAAGAAGATTTTATTATTGTAAACAATTGAATATCAAAAGTATAAAAGAAGTGTAGTTTTAAGTTGTTGAGGTTTTTTTACAATTCTTAATGACAAAATGACCCAAAAAAAATATGAGTGATTCTAAATTTATAAAACTTGACAATTTGTCATTTCAACAAGAGTTTGATGAGGAAGCAGAATTAATTCCTTTGATGACTCCAGAAGATGAGGAGAAAATTAATAAAGAGGAAATACCAGATGAATTGTTAATTTTGCCGTTGCGAAATACAGTGCTATTCCCTGGAGTTGTAATTCCTATAACTGCTGGAAGAGATAAATCTATTCAATTAATTAAGGATGCCAATAAAGGAAGCAAGATAATTGGTGTTGTGGCTCAAAAGAATGAAGGAGTAGAAAACCCTTCAATAGATGATATTAATAAAGTTGGAACAGTAGCTCGAATTTTAAAGATGTTAAAAATGCCTGATGGTAATACGACCGTTATTATTCAAGGAACAAAACGATTTAAAATAGACACAATTACGCAAGAGGACCCTTACTTAAAAGCGACAACCCAAAAGGTTGAAGAAGATAGAAAAGAGATTAAAAACACTGAATTTGAAGCGATCATAGATTCGATAAAGGCTATGGCACTGCAGATTATTAAAATTAATCCGAGTTTGCCTTCTGAAGCGTCTTTTGCCATTAAAAATATTGAAAGCAGTCCTTTTTTGGTGAATTTTGTTTCTTCAAATATGAATCTTTCTGTAGCCGAAAAGCAAGAATTATTAGATATTAATAATTTACAGGAAAGAGCCTTGCGAACGTTAAAGTTTATGACCAAGGAAATGCAAAAATTAGAGTTGCATCAAGATATTCAGTCCAAGACGCGAACAGATATGAATCAGCAGCAACGCGAGTATTATCTGAATCAGCAGTTAAAGACTATTCAAGAGGAGCTTGGAGGAGTTTCTTATGAAGAAGAAATAGCCGAAATGCGAGAAAAAGCGGCTGAAAAAAAGTGGAATAAAGAGATTGCTGAAAAATTTGAGAAAGAAATAGGAAGATTGCAACGCATGAATCCTCAAGTAGCTGAGTATTCTGTTCAGCGTAATTATTTAGATCTATTACTTGAATTGCCTTGGAATGAATATTCTACCGATTTGTTCGATTTAAAAAGGGCACAGAAAATATTGGATAGAGATCACTTTGGTCTTGAAAAGGTAAAAGATAGAATCATAGAGCATTTAGCGGTACTAAAATTAAAAGGTGATATGAAATCTCCTATTATTTGTTTGTATGGTCCTCCTGGAGTTGGTAAAACATCTTTAGGTAAATCGATAGCAGAAGCTTTAGGGAGAGAGTATGTTAGGATGTCTTTAGGTGGCTTGAGAGATGAAGCTGAGATTAGAGGGCATAGAAAGACATATATAGGTGCTATGCCTGGTCGAGTTCTTCAAAGTTTAAAAAAGACAGGAACATCAAATCCAGTTTTTGTGCTGGATGAGATAGATAAATTGGCTGGGAGTTCTCATAATGGTGATCCATCATCAGCCATGCTAGAAGTCTTAGATCCTGAGCAAAATTCTTCTTTTTATGATAATTATTTAGAATTAGGGTATGACTTATCTAAAATATTGTTTGTAGCAACTGCAAATAGTTTGTCTACTATTCCTTGGGCATTGAGAGATCGTATGGAGATTATTAATGTGAGTGGGTATACTATTGAAGAGAAAGTAGAAATAGCGAAAAAGCATTTGTTGCCAAAACAACTGAAAGAACACGGTTTAACAACGAAAGATATTCAGATAAAGAAAGCACAATTAGAAAAAATAGTTACTGGATATACGAGAGAATCTGGAGTTCGTGGATTGGATAAGCAAATAGCGAAAGTTGTTCGCTTTGGAGCAAAATCTATCGCCATGGAAGAAGAATATAACACTGAAATTTCTTTGGAGGATGTTGAGAAAATCTTAGGAGTTTCTCATTTAGAACGTGGTAAGTACGAAAATAATGATGTGGCGGGTGTGGTTACAGGATTAGCGTGGACAAGTGTTGGAGGTGATATCTTATTTATTGAATCTATAATTTCTAAAGGGAAAGGGCTGACAATTACTGGAAATCTAGGAACTGTGATGAAAGAGTCTGCCACAATTGCAATGGAGTATATAAGAGCTAATGCAGTTATTTTTGGCATAAGAGATAAATCTCTTAGTGAAAATAAGGTTCATATTCACGTGCCAGAAGGTGCAACGCCAAAAGATGGTCCAAGTGCTGGAATTACAATGCTTACATCTTTGGTTTCTGTATTTACAAAACGCAAAGTAAAAGCTAGATTAGCAATGTCTGGAGAAATTACTTTGCGGGGTAAGGTTCTTCCTGTAGGTGGAATTAAGGAAAAGATATTAGCTGCGAAACGTGCAAATATTAAGGAGATAATACTTTGTGCTGATAACAAAAAAGATGTAGATGAAATAAATCAAAGATATCTTAAAGGAGTTAAGTTTCATTATGTTAAAGAAATGAAAGAAGTGATTGAAATAGCACTGACAAAACAAAAAGTCGCGAGAGCAAAGAGGTCTTAAGAACCTCATTAAAAGTAAAAAAAATGCCATTCGAATTAAGAATGGCATTTTTTGTTTTATTTGGCAAAATAATCGAGGACAACTACTTTGTCTAGTATAGGTGTAAGTTTATCAACGAAAGCCTTATGGCTAGGGTGAGGAAGATAAATTTCGCGATCAGCTTCTGATGAAAAAGTCACCATATAACAATGCGTAAGATCTTGGTTTAAGTTCTCGGGACTGTTATTTAATCCCCATTCAAAATCTCTTATTACAGGAATACTTTCTGGTAATGCAATAAAGGCATCATTTATAACTTTAATTTCCTCTGGACTAGCGGAATCTTTAAACTTAAAGAATACCAAGTGTCTTAGGGTTTTAGCGTTTTCCATTTTTTTAGATTGATTCGTTGAACATGAAACTAATAGTATGGCGAATAATAGCAGTAGTGAAAACAGTGATTTAGTGAATTTCATTAGAAGATTTTTAAAGCGTTAGGAAATTTAATTAAATCTTTAAATATACGTATTTTGAATTTGGTAAGTAACTAATCTTTTATTTGAAATTTTTTTTAGATTTTTCCCAATAGACATTCATTTCACCAAGGGTCATGTCAGAAAGTTCCTTGCCTTTTTCTTTGATCACTTTTTCTAAAAATTGAAACCGCTGAATAAATTTTTTATTGGTGCGTTCTAAAGCATTTTCAGGATCCACTTTAATAAATCGTGCATAATTGATCAAAGAAAACAATACGTCACCAAATTCGGCTTCAATGGCATCGGTATTTCCCTTTTCAATTTCTACATTCAATTCATTCAATTCTTCCTGAACTTTTTCCCAAACTTGATGAGGTTCTTCCCAATCAAATCCCACTCCGGCAACTTTATCCTGTATTCTATTTGCCTTTACTAGAGCAGGCAAAGATTTGGGGACACCCTCTAATACAGATTCTTTCCCCTCTTTCAGTTTTAGTTTCTCCCAATTTTGTTTTACTTCTTCTTCATCCTTTACTTCAACGTCACCGTAAATATGAGGGTGTCGATAAATCAATTTTTCTGAGATTTCATTCGCGACATCTGCAATATCGAAATCATTGGTTTCAGATCCTATTTTGGCATAAAAAACAATATGCAACAGTAAATCACCGAGTTCTTTTTTAACTTCGTTTAAGTCATTGTCCAAAATAGCATCACCTAACTCATACGTTTCTTCTATGGTGAGGTGACGTAATGATTGTAGCGTTTGCTTTTTATCCCAAGGACATTTTAAACGCAACTCATCCATAATAGTTAGCAATCTATCTATGGCTTCTAATTGTTGCGCTCGAGTGTTCATTTAGGCTTGTTCTTCAGTTTTTTCTTCAGATATTGTTGAAAAGTCGAAGTTATTTTTTACCAATAAATTATACCATTGAAGTACCTTTTTAATATTCGATGGATATACGCGCTCGTCATCGTAATTCGGTAAAACTTCAGAAAAGTAAGCCATTAATTTCTTACTATTTTCTTTGGGGCTTAATCCTTCTTTACCTTCCTCTTTTTCGAAAATTGATTTCAAAACTAATTTTAAAGGAACTTCTTCTTCGTAGGTATAGATTGCGATATTGTCTAGTACACTAACATTGTGCATTCCATTAATTGGGAATCTCTTTTTATCAATTAGAGATTCTACAATAACGCCCCCTTTAGATTGGGCTATAATTTCAAATAACCCAGGTTTTCCAGTAACAGAAATAATTTTTTCTAAACTCATATTTTTATTTTTTCTTCGGATTGTAAAAGCGCATTCTATAATCTGTTTTTACTTTTCCTTTTGTTATATTATCTAGCTTCTTTTTGATCAATCTTTTCTTAAGAGAAGATAGTTTATCTGTAAATAGAACTCCTTCAATATGATCGTATTCATGTTGAACGACTCTTGCCGCTAAACCCTTTAAAACGGATCGCTGTGGTTCAAATTCTTCGTTTAAATACTCTATAGTAATGGTGTCATTTCTAAAAACATCTTCTCTTACATCTGGGATACTTAAACAACCTTCATTAAAAACCCATTCATCACCCGTTTCTTCAATGATTTGAGCATTGATAAATACCTTTTTAAAATCTGCTAAAAATATTCTTTCATTTTTCTCAAGTTCATCATCTTCTGCAAAGGGAGTTGTGTCAACTAAAAACAATCTAATAGCCTTTCCAATTTGAGGAGCTGCCAATCCAACACCACTGGCATTTTCCATGGTTTCCCACATATTTTCAAGAAGTCCTTCTAAATTAGGATAGTCTTTATCAATATCAACGCCAACCTTTCTTAAAACAGGATCGCCATAAGCGAAAACAGGTAATATCATTATGTATTTTTTAGTGTGTGCAAAAATACAATTTTAGATGTAATTTTATTCAGGTTTATTTTAAAATTTGAAATTATGATGTTCAGAATATTCAGATTTGTAGAAAGAATAGTTAGCGCCTTATTTTCTAAAAGTCGTGCGCTTCATTTTAGATGATAAAAGCCATTCGGTTAGATCAAAATATAAAAAAGAAATTTTAAACAATTTCACACCATTCGGAACGGTGTTTTTAAAACGTTTATGGCGCTCCTTTATTTTAATATGATTACTTCTTGAAACTATTTCTTTATCTCCTTGAGCAAAGGTAATTTTATTTTTAATGGGTAATTGGTGAAATTTTTCTAACATTTCGTTATCCGCCTTCCATTCATCACACATTTTAAAGAAATAATTATCTTTATTACTTTCTTTGAGCATTCTTTCTTTTCTACGATTCCACTTTTCCTGCGCTTCTTCAGGGTTTTTATAATGTACAAAATGGATTTCGATATCATCTAAAAGCCCCAGAGGATAATTTAACAATCGACCTGTAAAAAGATATTTGGACGTATTTTGAAAAACTAATTTTTTGGACATATAATAATCGAATTTCGAAACTAATTTGATGTAACAGTCACCGTAAATAGCTAAGCCAACAAAAGGAGAGTTATATGGGCGATCATACCATTGATAAACCGAGCCTCCCCAACAATTATCGGCAATGATTACGAATGGCGTGTTTTCTAATTTTTCATTTTCTAAAAGAACTATTTTCTTTTTATTAAATACACGATATTTTCTTCGAATAAAAACGTATAACTTTCTTAATAATTCCATCAAGTTTGATCTAAATAAGTTTGCAATATAATGGTGGCACTAATTTCATCAACTAGGGCTTTGTTTTTTCGTTTTTTTTTACCTAGACCACTGTAAATCATTGATTTAAATGCCATTTTTGAAGTAAACCGCTCATCCATTCGAATTATGGGTATATGAGGAAATTTATTTTTTAACTTTTTAAGAAATGGTACAATTAAAATTTCACATTCACTGTGTTGGCCATTCATTTGTTTAGGTTCTCCTACAACAAATAATTCAACAGTATCAGTTTTTAAATAGGAATCAATAAATTTATATACCTCTTTGGTGTTAACGGTAGTTAATCCAGAGGCAATAATTTGCAATTCATCAGTAACAGCAATTCCTGTTCTAACTTTACCATAATCAAACGCCAAAATTCTAGCCATTAAAAAAAGAGTTTAATGCAAAAGTACCATTAATAAATAAAATATGATTTTTTGAGGGGATTTTACTGTGGATAAGTATCTTTGTATTTCCAATTTTTAGAAAGAATGAAAGATATACAAAATGTTATTGAAAGTGCTTGGGACAACCGAGAACTATTAAAGGATGCGTCAACACAAAACACGATTAGAGAGGTAGTTGATTTATTAGATAAAGGTGAATTGCGAGTTGCGGAACCAGTTGAAGGAGGTTGGCAAGTGAATGAATGGATTAAGAAAGCAGTTGTGATGTATTTCCCTATTCAAAAAATGGAAACTTTTGAGGTTGGTATATTTGAGTATCACGATAAAATTCCATTAAAAAGAAACTATGCTGAAAGGGGTATTCGAGTTGTACCTAATGCAGTTGCAAGACATGGATCTTATATATCATCTGGGACTATTTTAATGCCATGTTATGTAAATATTGGCGCCTACGTAGATAAGGGGACGATGGTGGATACATGGGCTACCGTTGGTAGTTGTGCGCAAATTGGCAAGAATGTGCATTTAAGTGGAGGAGTAGGTATTGGAGGAGTTTTAGAACCTCTTCAAGCGGCACCAGTAATTATTGAAGATGATGTTTTTGTAGGGTCAAGATGTATAGTTGTGGAAGGTGTTCGCGTAGAGAAAGAAGCGGTATTAGGTGCGAATGTAGTATTGACAATGAGTACGAAGATTATTGATGTTACCGGAGATGAGCCTATAGAGATGAAAGGTTTAGTGCCTGCACGTTCGGTTGTGATTCCAGGATCTTATCCGAAAAAGTTTAAGGCGGGAACGTATAATGTTCCATGTGCAATTATCATTGGTAAACGTAAAGAGAGTACCAACAAAAAAACATCGTTGAACGATGCATTACGTGAGAATAATGTAGCCGTTTAACTGCTATCTGTGAAAAAGAATTGTTATTACTTCAATCTTATTAGTATAATAAATGATTTTTTAGTAATTAATTCTTATCATATAAAACGATTAAATTAAAGAATAGCGATACGATTCATTTAATTCAACTTGTTCTTTATGAGTTTTAAAGTCAAAAGAATTTTGCCATGAATTTCGCTAAAAACACTTGGATTTGTATTGTAAATAGGAGCACTAGTTTTAAATAATTGTTAGTATGAAGGTCGTTTTATTTTGTAAAAACCCTTATTCATTTGGAATATTAAAGTCAATAAAAGACGAATTAGTCGAAAGGAATTATGATTATTTATGGTTTGTTTGTGCATCCATAGTAGATAGATTTCCATACGATGATGAAAACGTAACTTCAGATATGAAGGAACTAATTTCATTTAAGGCTGACGTAATTTTTGTTCCAGGGAATGAAGTTCCACATTATTTAAGAGGTCTAAAAATTCAAGTTTTTCATGGGTTGGCTGCCGAAAAAAAAAGGTATTTTAGAATTAGAGATTATTTTGATCTTTATTTTACACCCGGTCCTTTCTATACAAATAGATTTAAGAAATTAAGTGAAAAACACAAAAATTTCGAAGTGGTCGAAACTGGTTGGTGTAAATTAGATGTTTTTGGAAAGGATGCCAAGAAATATGAGAATGAAAAGCAACAGTTGTTAGAAAAGCATCAAGCAAAAAAAATTGTTTTATATGCACCTACGTTTTCACCTGCTTTTACTTCAGCACCGTACTTATATAAAGAGATTAAGCGTCTTTCTGAGGATGATAATTATTTAATTTTAATTAAGTTTCATGACTTAATGCCTGTTGAGTTGATTGACAAATATAAAAAATTGGCAGTATTCAATGACGCTATACTATTTCAAAGTGAAAAGGATGTTATAAAGTTTTTGTTAATGGCAGATATTTTGGTAAGTGATACGTCTTCAGTAGTATACGAATTTTTATTTTTAGATAAACCAGCGATTACCTTCAAGAATAATTCGAAAATTATTAAGTGGGATGATTCATTAGAATATAATCATTTAGTAGAAAAAGTGACATCTAATCTCGAGGAGGACTCTTTTAAGTCCCTAAGAAAAGAAGTTTATAGTGATTATCATCCATATAATGACGGTAAATCTGCTGTAAGAATGATTGATGCTGCACTGGTTTATCTCGAAGAAAATGAAGTTCCAGAAAGTCGAAAATTATCTTGGTTGAGACGACGAAAAATGAATAAAATGTTTGGTAAATATTAGAAATATGAATTTTGAGGTTAAACGTTCATTAAAATTACTCAATAATAAAGGAACAATCGTATATCCTACAGATACTATTTGGGGGATAGGATGCGATGCAACTTGCGAGGCTGCAGTTGAAAAAGTTTTTCAATTAAAAAAGAGAAACGAATCTAAAAGCCTAATTCTATTAGTTTCAGATGTTGAAATGCTTAAAAATTATGTGGCTATTCCATCTAGCGTAGAAAGGAGTTTATATACCTTTATTAAACCAACTACAGTAATTTATTCAAATCCCACTAATATTGCAAAAAATTGTATAGCAAAGGATAATACAATTGCTATTCGCATAGTTAAAGATTCTTTTTGTCAAGAATTATTAAAACAATTTAAGAAACCTATTGTTTCAACTTCGGCAAATGTGAGTGGAAGTTCAACACCAAAAAGTTTTTCTGAAATTCAAAATGATATTTTGGAAGGCGCAGACTATGTTGTAAATTTACCAAACCATTCAAGTAGCGAGATTCCATCGAGTATAATTAAAGTTACTAGGGATGGAACCATAGAAACGATAAGAGTATAAAAAAGAAGTAATGTATCAAAACGCAATTAAGCATCCTATTTTTAATTTTATTACTCAGGCTTCTGAAGCCTTAGGTATTCAATCGTTTGTTATTGGAGGATTTGTTCGAGATTTTATTTTAGAACGAGGTTCTGCTAAGGACATCGATATTGTAACTGTTGGCAGTGGGATAGAGCTCGCTAAAAAAGTGGCGAATTTATTACCCAACCAACCAAAGGTTCAGGTATTTAAAACCTATGGAACGGCTATGCTTCGATTTGAAGATATTGAAGTTGAATTTGTAGGAGCACGTAAAGAATCCTATACTTTAGATACGAGGAACCCAATTGTTGAAAATGGAACCTTAGAGGAGGATCAAGACAGAAGAGATTTCACAATTAACGCCCTAGCTATTAGTTTAAATAAAGACACAATAGGGGAACTGTTAGATCCTTTTAATGGCTTGAAAGATATGCGTAGGGGTATAATTAGAACACCTTTGGAGCCAAGTATTACTTATTCTGATGATCCCTTAAGGATGATGAGAGCCATTCGTTTTGCTACTCAGTTAGATTTTGTAATTGAAGAGTCTTCATTGAAAGCGATCGTAGATAATTCAAATCGGTTAAAAATTATTACACGTGAAAGGATTGTAGATGAATTACAGAAAATAATGAGTTCTCCTATTCCTTCTACCGGTTTTCTGTTGTTAGAAAAAGCGAACTTATTAGAGCAAATATTACCGGAATTAACGGCATTAAAGGGTGTTGAAGAAGTAGAAGGACAAAAGCATAAAGATAATTTCTACCATACGTTAGAAGTGGTAGATAATATTTCTAAACATACAAAGGATGTTTGGTTACGATGGGCGGCTTTATTACATGATATTGGAAAAGCACCCACAAAGAAATTTCATAAAACAATTGGTTGGACTTTTCATGCTCATGAATTTGTAGGTTCAAAAATGGTATTTAAACTTTTTAAAAGGCTAAGAATGCCCCTAAATAACAAGATGAAATTTGTTCAGAAAATGGTGTTATTAAGTTCTCGACCAATTGTACTGGCGACGGAGGTTACAGATTCAGCGGTGAGACGTTTGGTTTTTGATGCGGGGGAAGATATTGACAGTTTAATGACTTTATGTGAAGCAGACATCACTACAAAGAATCCGAAAAAATTTAATCGTTATCATAGTAATTTTGAGATTGTTAGAGGAAAAATCAAAGAAGTTGAAGAACGGGATCAAGTACGTAATTTTCAACCTCCAATTTCTGGTGAGTTAATTATGGAAACCTTTAATTTAAAACCTTGCAGAGAAATAGGGCAAATTAAGGATGCTATTAAAGAAGCGATATTAGAAGGTGAAATAGCCAATGATTACAAGGAAGCCTATCAATTTATGTTAGATAAAGCAGAAAGTTTAGGTCTAAATAAAGAACTAACTGATTTATAAAAATTTCGATTTTCATTTTTTTACTTCTGAAATAACCTACATTTTTTGGTGCTCTTGCTAAGCTAAAGATTGCATATTGACTAACTTATGATAGGTTCCATTTAAAGCTAAAAGTTCATCATGTTTGCCTTGCTCAACGATAACTCCTTTTTGTAGTACCAAAATTAAATCGGCCTTTTGAATAGTGGAGAGTCTATGTGCAATGACTAAAGAGGTTCTATTTTGCATCATGTTTTCCAATGCAAGTTGAACGAGTCGCTCGCTTTCCGTATCTAAAGCGGATGTTGCTTCATCCAAAATCATAATAGGAGGATTTTTTAAAACTGCTCTTGCAATAGAAAGACGCTGCTTTTGTCCGCCTGATAAAGAATTTCCACTATCACCAATATTGGTATCGTATTGTTGTGGTAAATCTTTAATGAATTCGTGTGCATTTGCAATTGAACAGGCTTCTAATATTTCAGTATTAGTTGCATCCTCTTTTCCAAGTTTAACATTATTATTGACTGTGTCGTTAAACAAAATGGAGTCTTGAGTAACAAATCCTAAAAGTCCGCGAAGGGAAGATTTACGAATGTCTTTTATATCAACGTCATCTATTAAAATACTACCTTTATTTACATCATAAAAACGCGTAATTACGTTTGCTAACGTAGATTTTCCACTACCAGATTTACCAACCAATGCAACGGTTTGCCCTTTTTCTATTTTTAATGAAAAGTCTTTTAAAACATATTCATCTAAATATTTAAATGAGATATTTTTAAATTCAATCTTTCGGTTGAAAGATTCCTTTACTATCGCATTTGGTTTGTCCTTTAAAGAGTTTTCTGTCTCTATAATTTCCAAAACACGTTCTGCAGCCGCATTCCCTTTTTTAACGCTATAACTCGCTTTAGAAATGGCTTTTGCCGGTGTTAAAATATTATAAGCCAATCCCATATAAGCAAGAAAAGCTTCACCTTCTAAACTGTGGTCAATAAGAACAAGTTTACCACCATACCAAAGTAGAATGGCAATAACTCCAATTCCTAAAAATTCACTTGTAGGGCTTGCGAGATTTGTTCTGTTCAAAAGTTTGTTGGAAAAGTGATAAAATCGTGAAGTAGATTCTTGGAATTTCGTATTAAAATTATGTTCACTATTAAACGCTTTAATAATTTTTAACCCCCCAAGAGATTCTTCAATCAGAGACAAAAAGTAACCTTGCTCTTTTTGAACTCGATCCGATTTTCTTTTCAAACTTTTTCCAATTAGCGAAATTAAAAAACCAGAGATAGGGATAAAAATAAATACAAATAATGTGAGTTCTGAACTAATTAAGAGCATCGCCGTTATTGTGAAAATAATAGTTAAAGGTTCTCTAACTAACATTTCTAAAACAGATAAAAAGGAATGTTGAATTTCTAAAACATCTGTACTAATTCTCGCCATAATATCTCCTTTTCTTTTTTCTGAAAAGAAAGAAATAGGTAAGTCTAAGGTTTTTTTATATAAATCATTTCGAATATCCTTTAAAACACCATTTCTTAGAAAAGTGATAAAAAACATTGCTAGGTAATTAAATAAATTCTTAAATAAGAAAGTAGAAATAACAAGACCAACCACAATCATTAAAGCTTGAGATTTGTCATCTCCTGCAACTTGAGTAATAAAATAATTCATGTAATCTTTAAAGAAATCGACCAAGTCTAGAATTCCATCAAGTTTTGGGACTTCCGTAATGGGTTCAGCATCTGGCTTAAAGATAACTTCAAGCAATGGCATTAAAACCAAAAATGATACGGTAGAAAAAAACGCATATAAAATATTAAAAAATATATTTAAAAAGCCATAACTCTTATAAGGAATGGCGTAGCGTAGTATTTTTTTAAAATACGTCATTAATTCAATTTCATTTCTTTTATGATTCGTTGAATTTTTTTGTCTAATTGACTTTCAACTATTTTAGCATTGCTTGCTTTGTCCAAAGGTGCGTTTGCGCTAAAATAAAATTTAATTTTTGGTTCTGTACCACTTGGTCTTGCAGCAATTCGAGTACCGCTTTGTGTTTGATAAATCAATACATTAGATTTTGGTAAATTGATTACATACTTTTCTCCAGTGATAAGATTTGTTCTAATCGAAGATTCGTAATCAGAAAGAGATTCAATTACTTCTCCATCAATTTCTTTTACAGGATTTTCTCGCATATCAGTCATCATTTGACTAATTTGCGCTGCGCCATCTATACCTTTCTTAGTTATAGATATTAAATGCTCTTTGTAATAATTATTTCGAACGTAGATATTTAATAATTCTTGATAAAATGAAGTCCCATTTTCTTTTGCCCACGCCGCAATTTCACAGGCTAATAGGGTAGAGGTAACAGCGTCTTTATCGCGTACAAAGTCGCCAACCATATACCCGAAACTTTCTTCTCCTCCTCCAATAAAGTCGAACGTATCATTATCACGAATCATTTTGGCGATCCATTTAAAACCAGTTAGAGCAACTTTGGTTTCAATAGCATAACTTTCAGATATTCTATTGACCAATTCAGATGAAACAATAGTAGTTCCAATAAATTGATTACCGTTTAATTTGCCTTCGTTCTTCCATTTTTTAAGTAAGAAGTCGGTCATGACACTCATCGTCTGATTACCGTTTAACAGGGTCATTTTTCCTTCTATATTTCTAACGGCAACTCCTAATCGATCGCAGTCGGGATCGGTACCAATCACAATATCTGCGCCTATTTTATCCGCGAGATCTGTAGCCATTTTTAATGCTGCCGGTTCTTCAGGATTAGGAGATGCCACGGTTGGAAAATTCCCATCTGGTTCTCTTTGTTCCTCAACAATATGAACATCTTTATAGCCTGCTTTTGCAAAAGTGTCAGGCATTGATACAATAGAAGTTCCGTGCAATGAAGTAAATACAATTTTTAGGTTGTCTCTGTTTTTTAGTGAAGGAATAATTCCATTTTGGACGGCACCATCAACAAAAACAGTATCAACTTCTTTTCCAATAACTTCAATTAAACTTTCGTCTGCATTAAATTTAATTTCAGAAAAATATAAATTATTAACCGTGTTAATAATATTAACATCATGTGGAGGGACAATTTGACCTCCATCTGCCCAGTACACTTTATATCCATTGTATTCTGGTGGGTTGTGAGAGGCCGTCAATACAATTCCTGCATCACAACCTAAATGACGCACTGCAAAAGACAATTCTGGAGTGGGACGTAAATCTTCAAATAAAAACACCTTAATTCCATTCGCAGAAAATACATCTGCAACGATTTTCGCAAACTTTTTACTGTTGTGTCTGCAATCAAAAGCAATTACTGCTTTTGGTTGTTTCTTTGGGAACGTAGCATTTAAATAATTAGATAAACCTTGAGTCGCTCTCCCCAACGTATATTTGTTGATTCTATTGATTCCAGCGCCCATCATTCCACGCATACCTCCTGTTCCAAATTCAGTATCTTTATAAAATCGATCTATAAGTTCTTCAATATTAGTATCAATTAAATCTTGAACTTCATTTTGAGTTTCGCCATCAAAAGTTCCAGTTAACCATTCTTTTGCTCGAGTAATAATTTGATTTTGATCCAAAGGTAAAAGGTGTTAGTTGCGTATTACAAATATATTTATTATAAGTTTAGTTTGTCGCTAATATTATAGAGGGCTTCATCTCTTTTAGATCGTACTATAAGTTCTCCAATAAACCCTGAAAGGAAAAATAATGTTCCAATCATCATGGTTGTTAAGGCAATATAAAACCAAGGATTGTCCGTTACTAATTGAGTAGGTGTATGAAGGTAAAATAATTTCAATAATTTGGAGATTCCAATATATGCTATAGAGAAGAGCCCTATTAAAAACATGAAACTTCCCATAAGGCCAAAAAGATGCATAGGGCGTTTTCCAAATTTAGATAAAAACCATATAGTAATTAAGTCTAAGAAGCCATTGATAAATCTATCGATTCCAAATTTGGTAACTCCATATTTTCTTGCTTGATGCTGTACTACCTTTTCATCAATATTCGTGTAACCTGCATTTTTAGCAAGCACTGGAATATATCGATGCATTTCACCATAAACGTCAACGTTTTTTATAACTTCGTTGCTATAGGCTTTTAATCCACAATTAAAATCGTGTAGTTTTAAACCAGATGTTTTTCTAGCGGCCCAATTAAAAAGTTTGGAAGGAATATTTTTTCTGATCTTAGAATCATAACGTTTCTTTTTCCAACCAGATATTAAATCAAATCCACCTTGTGCAATTAAGTCATACAATTCTGGAATTTCATCAGGACTGTCTTGTAAATCGGCATCCATGGTAATAACGATATCGCCAGAAGCTTCTTTAAAACCAGCATTTAACGCTTGACTTTTCCCATAATTTATTTGAAATCGAATTCCCTTAACATTTTTGTCTTGGATGGATAAATTAGATATTATTTTCCAAGAGTTGTCGGTACTACCATCATCTATAAAAATAATTTCATAAGAATAATGATTAGATAGCACTACACGTAAAATCCAATCATATAATTCTTGTAAAGATTCGTCTTCATTCAACAAAGGAATGACTACAGATATATTCATTCAAATAATTTTATTAAATACTTGTAATTTCTTCGTTAGATTTTTTCATAATTAGACCGCCTATAAGCGAAACTACAAATCCGAAAATCAAACTACTTGCAATTCCCATAGCCGTTGCCATTCCTGGAGTTGCCATCATTTTAGGAATGGTTAATGCAGCTTCTAATTGCTCATCAGAGAAATTCGGATATTGTTCGAGTATCTGTGATTCCCCCACTTCTACAACATATTCATAATGGTTTGGTTCAATAATGTTTGCAAAGATCATTGTATAGATTACTCCTATAATTCCAGAAATTAATGCGACACCTAAGCCTATTTTTAGAGCGTCCCTCAATCTTAAAAATCCGTCATTCGACATTTTAAATTTTTTAATACCTAAAATTAAAATTACAACAGAAACGACTAAAATAAGTGTTCCTAATGACCAATGTGGATTGTACAAGGTGCCAGTAGCATATAAAACCAAATTATATAGGATACCAATAAATCCTAATAATAAACCATAATTGATCATTATTTGCTTTGATGAGATATTTTCATTTTCCATAGTAAAGTTTGATTAAAAATTCAACAAATATAGTAAAAACAACCTTTTATTGTAGATTCGTACATCTTTTAATTTTAAATCATGTAAGAATCAATCGATTAAAAAATATATAAAAAATATATAAAAATTATTGTCTAAAAATAAAATTGATTGTAAATTTGCAGCGGCAAGTCCTACACAACCAGCTCCTTTGAAATCCCCCAGGGTGGGAACGCAGCAAGGGTACAATGTTGTAGCGGTGTGATGTAGGTCGCTTGCCATTTTTTGGTATGAGATACTTCCTGTTTTACAGGATTTTTTTTTGGAATTAATTCACCTATTTTTATAGCCAAATTCACGTGGTGAAGAATCGCCATAGAAATTAATATAGAATAAATGAGCAAAGTTGTCTTAATCACTGGTGGATCATCAGGAATTGGAAAGTCTATAGGAGCGTATTTAGCCGATAAAGGCTTTCGTGTATATGGTACAAGTCGTAATCCGAAATTGATTGAAAATCACCCGTTCCCCTTAATTACTTTAAATGTAAAGGAAGTAAAATCTATTGAAGCTGCTGTGAAAAAAGTGATTGCGAAAGAAAATAGATTAGATATTTTAATTAACAATGCAGGGATGGGAATTACTGGGTCTATTGAAGATACGCCAACCGATGAAATGCGTAGGGTTTTTGATACCAATTTTTTTGGAGCTATTGACATGATAAAAGCAGTGTTACCTGAAATGCGCAAGCAACAGAGCGGTATGATTTTTAATATCACATCCATTGCAGGTTATATGGGATTACCGTTTAGAGGCATCTATTCAGCGACCAAAGGAGCCTTAGAATTGGTAACAGAAGCAACGAGTATGGAAGTAAAACAATTTGGGATTAAAGTTATAAGTGTAGCGCCAGGTGATTTTGCCACGAGTATAGCATCAGGGCGCTTTCATACCCCGGTTTTTGAAAATTCGGCATACAAAGAAATTTACCAAAATAATTTAGATTTGATGGATGCGCATGTTTCTGATGGGGATAACCCTATTGAAATGGCGAAGGGAATATATGCGATTATCAACAATAAAAATCCGAGAGTGCATTATAAGATTGGTAGTTTTATGCAGAAGTTTTCTATTGTTTTAAAACGAATTTTACCCGATAGAACTTATGAGAAATTATTGATGAATCATTATGAGTTGTAAGAGATTCTAATTTATATTAATCCAAATATTGATTGTTTTTTATATATTCGCACTTATACATTTAATTTAAAAAAATAGAATGAAATTTTTTATTGATACAGCAAATTTAGACCAGATTAGAGAGGCGCAAGCCTTAGGTATTTTAGACGGAGTTACGACAAATCCATCATTGATGGCGAAAGAGGGAATTACTGGAGAAGCAAATATATTAAAACACTATGTTGATATTTGTAATATTGTAGAAGGTGATGTAAGTGCAGAGGTGATTGCTACAGATTTTGACGGTATGGTAAAAGAAGGTGAGGCATTGGCAATGTTACATGAGCAAATCGTTGTAAAGATACCAATGATAAAAGATGGTATAAAAGCGTGTAAATATTTTTCAGAGAAAGGAATTAGAACTAATGTAACGTTGATATTTTCTGTTGGGCAAGCACTTTTAGCTGCAAAAGCAGGGGCAACATACATGTCTCCTTTTATCGGAAGGCTTGATGATATATCTACAGATGGATTGGGCTTGATTGCGGACATTCGTTTGATTTATGATAATTATGGATATGAAACTCAAATTTTAGCAGCTTCTGTAAGACATACCATGCATATTATAGATTGTGCTAAAATTGGTGCAGATGTAATGACTGGACCATTAAGTGCTATTGAAGGATTGATGAAACACCCTTTAACAGATAGTGGTTTAGCTAAATTTTTAGCAGACTATCAAAAAGGAAATTAAAACATTTTTACAGGAGTAAAAATATTTTATTTCGACAATATGAGCCTCTTTAAAAAAAGAGGCTTTTTTATGTAGTAGAAGAAATTACTTCGACTTTGATTCTAATTCAGTAATTTCTTTCATTTTATGAATCAATTGATTAAACTTAAAACGGTCGCTATTGCTCTCTCCTATATAGCGAAAAATTTCTTTACCGGATTTATCTAATAGAATGAATGCTGGATAATGAACAAACTGGTCATGAAAAAAATAGCCGTCTGGAATATTATATGAATTTGCTAACTCTGCTTCTGGATCTCGATAAATAGGGTAGTCGATAGAATCATTATCTTCCAAATTGTTAGTCCAATTTAGAATGTTATTTTTAGAATCAGGCTTGATAAAAACTTGTATAACATTTGGAAGTTCTTTAGATTTTATAAAATAATCGCGTGTATGTTGCAGGCAATAAGGACAATCAGTTTTTAATAAAAAGTCTAAGGCAACATAACTTTCCTTTGCCTCACTAAGTCTAAAATGGCTTGCATCTGTTGCAGAAGTTAATTCGAAACTTTGCGGATTCTTTTCTTGAGCTTTTGTATAAAATGGTGATATAAGTACAATTAAAAGTACTTATTTTTCATAGTGGGAAAAAAAAAATTAATGATTAGTTACTCTACATAGTTTCTAAACCTACAATTCCCTCGGTAATATTGATAATAATCACAAAATATTTTGTAATCTTTTAATGTCATCCCTTAATTTTGCAGCCACTAAAAAATCAAGTTCTTTAGCTGCGGATTCCATGGCTTTTCTTTTATCACGAATGCGTTTTTCAATTTCTGGCTTCGTCAAATACTGAATTTCCTCTTCTGCAGCTCTATTTTCTGTATCGTGATGGAAAGAAGCATCATTCCTTTGAATCAATGAGTTGTCAATGGCTCTTTTAATTTGTTTGGGTTCGATATTGTTTGCCGTGTTATAAGCAACTTGTTTTTCACGCCTTCTAGTGGTTTCATCCATAGTTCGTTGCATGCTGTTCGTAATTTTATCTGCGTACAAAATGGCTTTACCTTCTACGTTTCTTGCTGCTCTACCTATAGTCTGCGTAAGCGATCTATGACTTCTTAAGAAACCTTCTTTATCGGCATCTAAAATAGCGACTAATGATACTTCTGGTAAATCCAATCCTTCTCTTAAAAGGTTTACACCAATAAGCACATCATAAATTCCCAAACGTAAGTCTTGCATAATCTTTACACGATCTAAAGTGTCCACATCAGAATGGATATAATTACATCGTATTTCAATACGTGACAGGTACTTGGTTAATTCTTCCGCCATGCGCTTGGTAAGTGTTGTAACTAGAGTACGTTCGTCTTTGTCAATTCTTATTTGAATTTCTTCAATCAAATCATCAATCTGATTCAAACTTGGGCGTACTTCAATTTCAGGATCTAGTAGTCCGGTTGGACGAATAACTTGTTCAACAAAAAGCCCTTCTGTCTTTTGTAATTCATAATCCGCAGGCGTAGCACTGACATAAATGGTTTGATTTTGAATGGCCTCAAACTCATCAAATTTCAACGGTCTATTGTCCATAGCGGCAGGCAATCTAAAACCATATTCTACTAAGTTTATTTTACGACTTCTGTCACCGCCATACATAGCATGTGTTTGTGGAATTGTTACGTGACTTTCGTCAATAATCATTAAATAGTCATCAGGAAAATAATCTAATAGGCAAAAGGGACGCGTTCCAGGATCTCTTCCGTCTAAATATCTGGAGTAGTTCTCAATACCAGAGCAATACCCCAATTCTCGAATCATTTCTAAATCGAATTCTGTTCTTTCTAATAAGCGTTTAGCTTCTAAATGTTTACCGATTTCTTTATAGTAATCTACTTGTTTCACCAAATCTTCTTGTATTTGATGAATGGCATTTTGCATAATGTCTGGCGAGGTTACAAACAGATTGGCGGGATAAATAGTAAGGTGTTTAAATTTTTCTACAACCTCATTATTTTGCAAATCAAAACTTTCAATTTCTTCAATCTCATCTCCAAAGAAATGGATGCGATAGGCATAATCACCATAAGAGGGATAGACGGTAACAATGTCACCTTTTACTTTAAACGTTCCGCTGCTAATCTCTGTTTCAGTTCTAGAATAAAGACTTTGTACGAGTCTGTGTAAAAATTTGGTTCTAGAAATAACCTGATCTACTTCAATTTCTATGACATTCTTTTTGAATTCATTCGGGTTTCCAATACCGTATAAACACGAAACCGATGCCACTACCAATACATCTCTACGTCCAGATAATAGTGCAGAGGAGGTGCTAATTCGCATGCGCTCTATATCTTCATTGATAGATAAATCTTTTTCTATAAACGTTCCCGTAACGGGTATATAGGCTTCAGGTTGGTAGTAATCATAGTATGAAACAAAATACTCCACCGAATTCTCCGGAAAGAAATGTTTAAACTCAGAATATAATTGAGCCGCTAAGGTTTTGTTATGCGCTAAAACTAGAGTTGGACGATTCACTCTTTCAACAACATTTGCTACCGTAAATGTTTTACCAGATCCTGTCACTCCTAAAAGTACTTGATCCTTATCGCGATTATCCAATCCTGCTATGAGTTGTTTGATGGCCTCTGGTTGATCTCCCGTTGGCTGAAATTCTGAAACTAGTTTAAAATCCATGCTGTAAAAATACGAGGAATTTGATTAGTGTCTTATTGTTTTAGTGTGTTGTTTATTGCGCTAGTTTAGAGGGAAGTAATAGTATTGTTTTGTTGATTGGAAAAGTGCGATTGGATGGAAAAGGTTCATTGAGTGCAGTGCGATGAACTATCCATAAAATATCTATGGAGTTGACTGGTTATAAAATAACTGTAGTACCCATCCCTAAAATAATTCTATCTCTTCCCTTTGCGCAATTAATCTTAAAACAGAAGTACGGATACTCCTTACTAATTGAAAGGAATATCTTTACTAATTGAAAGGAGTATCCGTATGCTTGTATAAAATAAAGGAGTTATTTTTAATATTCTTTTAAAAAGAAAATTTTGAGCGATATAGAACAATTAAAAATGGATAAAATAACTAAAAATTTCTGTTATCGGGGAAGTAGACTTGGAAAAACCAAACAAAAATTCTGATATAACCAGTTGTAAGCAATTAAAATGAACGATAAAATAAAGGAACATATATTAAATGCTAATCCAATTCAATGGGTGGAATATTCTGAGGAACGTAGAGATTCTTCTGAACTAATATGGGATGAATCTAAAAGGAAAAAAGTCCTTTCGGACTTTCTCTCTTTGATTTGTTTGCTAATTTTGGTGTTCAAAACTCGCAACTAATCATACACAAACCCGTTACCAACTAGCTAAAAACCCGAACACAAAATAAAAATTGAATTTAAAGAAGAACAAAAATTCACACAATGGGAGCTTTGGCTGATTTTAATCGGAATTAGAATTTTACCGATTTTCGGAATTTACAAACAATTAATTCTTGGAGGAAAATTTGGAGATAAACCAATGTCTGACTTCGGTCTTATAATTTTCTGTGTATTTATTTTTGGTTTAATAGTTATGTTTTGGTTTATGCGACTGAAAACTGAAATTGACCAAAATGAAATCCGAATGAACTTCTTCCCTTTCGTTAAAAAGCGGATAAATTGAAAAGAAATAAAAAATGCTGAAATCATGAATTATGGGTTTGTTGGAGGCTGGGGAATCCGACTTTGGACAAAATACGGAACAGTTTATAATACGAAAGGAGACAAAGGTTTGGCAATTGAGCTTCAGAATGAAAAAAAACTTCTAATTGGAACTCAAAAAGAAACTGAACTAAATAAAATATTGGAAAAAGCTAGTTGGTAATAATGTATAAAAAATATAGGGAATTTGCGCTAAATTGAAGGCTTTTGGCCCGAATCAAACTTTATACTTGTATGTTTAGAGGGAGAAACAAACTTTATCTGTTTTCTAGCGATAAAGACAATCCATCAAGATACTCAAAAGAAATAAATGTAGGTGTACTAGATGACTTACCTTTTTAATAATTGATAATGAGTTTAAAGCCAAACCACATAGAATTTCAGAAAGAAATAGAACAAAGAGAAATTGAGTGTTTAATTCATTTTACAACAACTATTAATTTGTTTAGTGTTTTAGAAAACAATGAGTTGATGAGCAGAACCAAATTGGAAAATTTGGATATTAAACAATTTGACATTTTAGATTATGTACAATTTATAGATGACGTCAGGTTTGACGACAAAAATTATATTAATCTTTCTCTTTCAGGTCCAAACACTTTTTTGTTTTCAAAATTTCGACAAAAAACTAAAGACGAATTTACAATAAATTGGTGCGTTATAAAATTAGACCCAAAACACATTTACGATACCGAAACTCTTTTTTTAATTACTAATGCAGCTTTAAATGTAGCGAAAAGGCAATACGGAATTTCAGGAGATTTAGATAAATTTAAAATGCTTTTTATAGAACAACTTAACATAAATACGTATAATGGAGTTCGTACTATTTCCAGAAATTCGGTTCATTTAAAATACCTAACTGATGTTCAAGCAGAAATTTTAGTTAAGGATGAAATTTCATCAGATAGCATATTAGCGGTTTGTTTTGAATCAGAAGAAAAAATGGCAGAAGCTAAAGTAGCAATGTCTTGTTTTGATACAAGTAAATTTGTAGTTGATAAGGAAATATTTTCACCAAACCGTTCAATATGAAAGCAGAAACAAAATATAAAGGCAGCTTAAAACTCGTAGCTATTCGCGATGCTTTAGGTTGGATGACTGAATTTGAAAAAAGGCAAGATACACTAAAGAAGAAGTTTGTAACTGATTACATTAATTCTTTTCACGCTTGGGGAAAAAATGTTGGAGGTCGATTTTACGACTGTATTGATAAACTAAATTCAGGTTCATATTCTGATGATACTCAATTGTTACTTTCAGTTGCTCGTTCGATTGACAAAGATGGTTTTGTAGACCAACAGTATTTTGCCAAAAGTGAGTTGCCAAATTGGTTGCTTTATTTGAGAGGTGCCGGAAGAACTATTAAAAATGTAGCTCGAAAAATAGAAAGAAAACCTACAAAATGGAGTAAGTATGTCATACAGTTACGACTTGCGAAACTGGACTTTTTATGGGCATATGGAGTCAGATGAAAATGTATGTGTATTGAATGAGAGCAATGAATATATCTTATTTCATTCTCCACCAAATGGAATATCTATTAAACGTTCTTCAGATTTAAATAGGTGGAATGATTGGGGTAACCTCATCACTTTGGGACAAGATGAATGGGACTGGGCAAAAGGAAGAATTACAGCGGAAACGGCAATGAACCTAAGGGAAAAGAAAAAACGAGGTAAGTACATTCTGTTTTTTCATGGTTTAGGTCCTACATCCGAAAGTGAAGGAGATTTTGATAAAAATGCTTCGATTGGGATTGCTTGGAGCGATGATCTTCTCAATTGGGCCTAGCCCAGAAAGAATAATTAATCGAATCAACTTATAAGATCTAAAACCTTCAATAAAGATAATTTACGAAGTATTTCTAAATCTTTATCTAGGTTTAAAGTATAATTATAACTCAAGTATAGGTTTTGAAGATTCTTAATATTAGAAAATTCACCAGGTAAATCTATGAGTTGATCTTCAGATATATCAAGTAATTTAGTTTGTCAATATTTTTAGGTAGGACACTTAGTTTATTATGACTAACGTCGAGATATTTTAGATTTTTGAATTCAAAAATTTCAACAGGAAACTTATCTAAATCCCCCATATCTCGGAGCGTTAACCATTCCGCATAATCAGTATTTTTTCTAGCCTCTTCTCTACTTTTAAAGTTGCTACTCTCGCTTTTAACTTGAGCACTTAGTAGGGCAGTAGCTATAAAAAAAATATTTATTAAAATACTTCATACCTGTTAGTTTTTGTGATTAATACTCTCTGATTTGATGTTTGCCTTCGATTATTCAGACTAAGCTAAAACTTTTTGTAACTTACTTTGTTCAGTTTTTATATGAATTGAAAACGCTATATCAATATTCTTCTTATCTGATTTCACTTCTTTAAAGAATTTTTCTACCTGCACTTTTTTATCATTAAGGGCGTTAATTTTTTCATCCCTTAAAATGGGAGATAAATTATGGTTTCCTTCCCATTCTGACCAATATTGTAATTTGTGTTGATTGATTTGAGAATTGATCAGATTTAGGATCTGTTCTCTTGATTTGTCTTTTTGTAGGCCAGCCTCTTCAATAATTATTTCTTGTAATATCATAATCTATTATTTAAACGATTTCCATTTTTTATGCAAATATAAGAGGGTGTAATCGTGATTTTTTATTTATATTTACAATCAATACCATAAGTAAAATTTATGAACTACACAGTTAATCAACTTCGAGTTTTCTTGAAGGTTGTTGAAACAAAGAGTGTAACCAGAGCTTCTGAAGAGTTGTTTATGACTCAACCAGCTGTTTCTATCCAACTTAAAAATTTTCAAGACCAGTTTGATATTCGGCTAACCGAACTTATAGGTAGAAGACTTCATATTACAGAGTTTGGATTTGAAATTGCTCATATTGCTGAAAGAGTTTTTGTAGAACTAGATGAATTAAAATACAAGACTAAAGAATATGAAGGTGTTCTTGCGGGAAGGTTGAGAATCTCATCGGCTTCTACAGGTAAATATGTTGTCCCATTTTTCTTGTCTGATTTTCTAGAAGAACATACCGGAATAGATTTACTGCTTGATGTGACCAATAAATCAAAGGTGGTGGAAAGTTTGAAGAATAATGAGATTGAATTTGCCATTGTATCAGTATTACCTAATGATTTAGAAGTTAATGAGGAGTTGCTCTTAGAGAATGAACTCTATTTAGTGGGTACGAAAGAAAATTATAAAAAGAAGAAAGCCTTAATCTATAGAGAAAAAGGATCCGCAACTCGGCAAGTAATGGTAGACTACTTTCAAAAGAGTAATTCCGATAAGAGAAAAAAGATTGAGTTGACATCAAACGAAGCAGTTAAGCAAGCCGTGTTAGCTGGATTAGGACATTCTATTCTTCCTGTTATCGGAATTAGAAATGAGCTTATGGAGGGTTCCTTAAAAATTATTAAAAAGCGCGGACTACCTTTAAAAACGGATTGGAGATTAATCTGGTTAAAGAATAAAAAACTCTCTCCTGTAGCAAAAGCATATTTGGATTTTGTAAAAAGAGATAAAGAAACCATCCTAGGTAAACATTTTACGGGGTATGAGGATTGGATTTCCTAACTTTTATGTCTATTCTTTTAGTAGGTTCTGTTACATTAATTTTTCAGAATCTGTAAGATTAATGCCACAGAACCGGGCACAACAAAGAACTGAGTTGAAAACAAACGTCTGTTGAAACGAGTAATGATCTAGACAGCAGATTGTAGGCGATTTTATAAATTCACGACCAATGGAATATGAATGAGCTATTGATCGACTTAAAATCTGCAGAACATAAATCACCAATTATCTATAGACGAAATTCAAATAGTAACTTTTCAAGAATCAATGGTTGAGGGCATACAGGTTAAAAAACGTATTTAGAATAACTGAAAGGATTCTTATTAAAGTTTATCGTTAAAAAAATGTTAGAAAAGTAAGACTCGCACGACATCAGTATAAATTTGACTATTTTTATCAAAAATTAGAATATCTGTGACCAAAACTTCAACAATTCCGTTTCATGAAACGGGTTATTTTTCTAAAACTATTTGTGATTATGTTTGTCAAGAAAAAGAGATTATCGAATTTTCTGGGGCATTTCCAAATTTGGAGAATTTTAAAGCCCAAATTGTAACGAAAAAAAAATCTTTTCCATCAGCGTCGAGGAATGTTTTAGTGGATGCTCTGTCAAAACAATATCAGCATATTTCAACATCGGAAAGTACTAAAGATCATATAGCCTCACTTGCCAATGAAAATACGTTTACAGTAACTACCGGACATCAGTTGAATCTATTCACAGGCCCCCTGTTTTTTTTATATAAAATAATTTCTGTCATCAATCTTGCTGAACAGTTAAAGGGAGCTTATCCAGAAAACAACTTTGTTCCGGTATATTGGATGGCAACGGAAGACCACGATTTTGAGGAAATACAATACTTTAATTTCAAGGGAGCTAAAATGAGTTGGAATAGGGATGCCGTTGGTGGAGTGGGTCGCTTATCGAATGAAGGTTTAGAAGTTGTGCTTGAGGAGTTTTCGCAGCACTTAGGAACGAGCAAGAACGCTTTGAAACTAAAAAAGTTATTTAAAAATTCTTATTTAAAACATGGCACATTAACGGAAGCGACACGGTTTCTAGCCAACGAATTGTTTGCTGACTATGGTTTGGTGATTGTTGATGGTGATGATACTGGTTTAAAGCGACTGTTTATTCCTTTTGTAGAAGATGAATTATTGAATCAAACGGCGTATAATGAAGTTTTAGAGACGATTGATAAATTAGGGGAACATTATAAAATTCAAGTAAACCCGAGAGAGATTAATTTATTTTATTTAACAGACGGTTTAAGAGAGCGTATTTTATTTGAAGATGGAGCGTTTAAAGTAGTTAATACGGGTATCGAATTTACGCTGGATGAATTGAAGTATGAATTGAAATTACATCCTGAACGATTTAGTCCAAATGTGATTATACGTCCATTATATCAGGAAGTAATTTTACCTAATTTATGTTATACCGGTGGAGGTGGTGAGTTGGCTTATTGGTTTGAATTGAAATCTTATTTTGAGAAAGTAGGCATTCCTTTTCCTATTTTATTATTACGAAATTCTGCCGTGTTAATTTCTGAGAAACAAACTAAAAAAATGGAGAATCTGAATATTACAACGAAAGAGCTTTTTTTAGATCAACAACAGTTGGTAAATAAAAAAATTACGGAACATTCTACCGTTAATGTTGATTTTAGCGAGCAAAGAAACCAAATAGATTCATATTTTAAAGAATTGGAAGAAATTGCAAATCATACAGATAAATCTTTTATAGGAGCCGTAAAAGCCCAGAAAGTAAAGCAATTGAAGGGGTTGGAAAATTTAGAAAAACGTTTGTTAAAAGCTGAACGAAGAAAATATGCAGATATAGCTAGACGTATTAAAGAACTTCAAAACGAAATTTTCCCTAAGCAAAGTTTACAAGAGCGAAATACCAACTTCTCTGAACATTATCTAGAATATGGCGATGCGTTGATTCCTAAGTTGAAAGAAGCGCTAAACCCATTGGACTTAGAGTTTACGATTATACAGTTTTAACTCCTCAAACATATAAGTATACGACCATTCGAGTTTTTTTTGAATGAAATGCACAAAAAAAACTTCGAGTATACTATTTTAACGTAAGTTCTGAACTGCGTCTGTCTGTCGACAAACGAAAGATACCATTGACGTAATTGTTGTAGGGTGCTTATATTTAGCTCTCTAGAAACTTTTTTTATTCAATCCCTCTTAACTTTTTCTTTATAAACCCTTCTAATCCGCTCAGGACTCCAAAAAAAAAGACTTATTTTAGTTTATTTGAATTCTAGCGTTTTTTTATGCGAACACATCCAGACCAGTTCGTTGGATGCTAATACACTTCTAAAACTAGAATTCTACAGAAACGAAAAGAAGGTCGGTTAGTACTTCAATAAATACATGTCTAACTTTAAAATATGACTACACGGTCTCAGAGACCTCGCAGGACAAGTCAAATAAATCTTATATATGATAAGCCTGGTTATGTGCGAGCGTTTCTCCACAATTAGCACATGATCCAGCACCACCTTTACCTCCAGTACAACCTTTCTGACAAGTATAATGATATTGACCATTAGCATTGGGTAAATCTCCCGTACTAGCCGCAGCAGGGTTTTGTGCCCCCGGTACAATATTGTTATTTTGTGTTGCATGAAACCCTTGATTATGGGCCATTTCTGTTTGACAAACCGAACAAGCACCAGCGGCAGCACCAGTACCTCCAATGCAATTTTTAGGACAAATATAATGCGCACCACCGACTACCGAATTTGAAGCATTTGATCCAGGTAAAGGTGGGATAGGGCGTTCTTTTAATGGAATGTTTTGAACAGGGGTACTTTTCTTTTTCGGTTCAGAATTGCAAGAAATTAAAAGTAGTAAGGCGAATAGTGGGAATAGGTATTTCATGTGTATGTGTTTATTGTTTTCAAATGGTGGTATGCTCTTCCGAATCTATTATATAATTAGGGGATAGATATTTGAACAGAGTCATTTCATAAAAATTAATTAGATTTCAAATATAAGGAATTTGATTTTGTTTTGTTATTCGTAAGATTTATAATCAAAAATGACTATTTAATTGATCGTTTTTAATATATATTTTTCGTAACTATTTAAGCTAAGAAAAACAGTTGGAAAGTTGTCAAATTCTTGTCGTTTCAAACCATTCGTTCACTGCATTCGGTACTTTCATCTCTTCTTGCATTTGACCCATGGCTTTAAGATGCGCTTCATCTCCTTTTTGAAACCTTTCCATACCATCGGATTTACTTTGTTCGACTATTTCTTCAAATGTATTCGCTTAGAATTCCTGTTCACAAGTTCCACCTAATTGATTACAAGTCATTTTTTCAGGATAACTGGTTTTAGATAATTAGTAATATTTTCAACTAAACACTCCAAAGTATATATTATGTATCTG
Source organism: Urechidicola croceus (assembly GCA_905181865.1). GTDB lineage: Bacteria > Bacteroidota > Bacteroidia > Flavobacteriales > Flavobacteriaceae > Urechidicola > Urechidicola croceus_A. The sequence goes on along the minus strand of CAJIZG010000003.1, from coordinate 743,660 downwards.
CGCGCTTGTTTTTAGTTTCTATTATTAAAATATAAAAAAACCGAAACTAATCGTTTCGGTTTTTTTATATTTTAATAACGATCCCTTAGAGGGATATAAAGTTTTACAAGTGAATTACTTCATCATACGCTGCCGCAACAGCTTCCATAACCGCTTCGCTCATTGTAGGGTGAGGGTGAATAGATTTTAGGACTTCGTGTCCCGTTGTTTCTAGTTTACGCGCTACAACGGCTTCTGCAATCATATCTGTAACTCCTGTACCAATCATATGACATCCTAACCATTCTCCGTATTTAGCATCGAAAATTACTTTTACAAACCCATCAGGAGTTCCAGCTGCTGTAGCCTTACCCGATGCTGAGAATGGGAATTTACCAACCTTTATTGCGTAACCTGCTTTTTTTGCTTGTGCTTCTGTCATACCTACACTCGCAATTTCTGGAGTTGCATAGGTACATCCTGGTACATTTCCATAATCGATCGCTTCTACATGCAGTCCAGCTAATTTTTCAACACAAGTAATTCCTTCAGCAGAAGCAACGTGCGCTAATGCTTGCCCCGGTACTATATCTCCAATAGCGAAATAACCTGGCATATTTGTTTGGTAAAAATCATTGACTAATATTTTATCTTTATCAACTACAATTCCAACATCTTCTAATCCGATATTTTCTATGTTTGATTTTATACCAACCGCAGATAATAAGATATCAGCTTCTAAAGTTTCTTCTCCTTTCTTCGTTTTAACTTTAGCAACTACTCCTTCACCAGAAGTGTCAACTGTTTCAACAGAAGAATTTGTCATGACTTTAATACCCGCTTTTTTCAAGGACTTTTCAAATTGTTTTGAAATTTCAAGATCTTCAATAGGAACTATATTTGGCATAAACTCAACTAAGGTAACATCAGTTCCCATAGCATTGTAAAAATGAGCAAACTCGACCCCAATAGCCCCAGAACCGACAACAATCATCTTTTTTGGTTGCTCTGGTAAAGTCATGGCTTTGCGGTATCCAATAACTTTTTTACCATCTTGAGGCAAGTTTGGTAAAACTCTACTACGAGCACCCGTTGCAATAATAATATTATCTGCACTGTATTCTGTTGTTTTACCTTCAGTATCAGTTATATCAACTTTTTTTCCCGGTTTAATTTTTCCAAAACCATCAATAATGTCAATTTTATTTTTCTTCATCAAAAATTGAACACCCTTACTCATGCCATCAGCAATACCACGACTACGTTTAATTACCGCAGAAAAGTCTTTGTCAATTGCTTCTGCTTTTAATCCATATTCATCAACATGTTTCAAGTAATCATATACTTGAGCACTTTTTAATAAGGCTTTTGTAGGAATACATCCCCAGTTTAAGCAAATACCTCCTAGTTTTTCCTTTTCTACGATGGCAACCTTAAAACCAAGCTGAGATGCTCTAATTCCAGTTACATATCCTCCAGGTCCACTACCGATAATGATGATGTCGTATTTCATTTTATTGATGTTTATATTGTTGTTTTTTCGTTTGCAAATTTAGTGAATAATTCAATAAATTCTTTGTTTTTAGTTTGGTTCTTGTCATTTCTGCGAAGGTAGGAATCCATTTTCAAAACCATTGTATTTCATATAGTGAGATTCCTACCTTCGCAGGAATGACATGGTATAACTACATTCTCTCAGGCACGTCAATTCCCAAAAGATTAAATCCAGATTTTATGGTGTCACTAACCTTTTTTGAAAGTCGCGTTCTCAATATCTTTTCTTCCATATTTTCACTTCCTAAAATTGGAACCGATTGGTAAAACGAATTATATGTTTTAACCAGTTCATAGGTGTAATTGGCAATTAAAGCCGGACTATGGTTTTTGGCTGCCAACTGAACCGTTTCTGGGTATTGTTGTAATATTTTAATTACATCCTTTTCTTTTGGATGAAGAGATACTTCGGCTTTGCTCGGTATGACTGTACTGAAATCAAAATCTGCTTTACGCAAAATAGATTGAATTCGAGCGTATGTGTATTGAATAAAAGGTCCAGTATTTCCGTTGAAATCAATTGATTCTTTCGGATCGAATAGGATTCGTTTTTTAGGATCTACTTTTAAGATATAATATTTTAACGCTCCTAGTCCTATAATTTTATAAAGGCTTTCTTTTTCTTCGTTTGAATAGTCTTCTAGCTTTCCTAAACTCTCTGATATTTCTTGTGCTGTATTGACCATTTCAGCCATTAAATCATCTGCATCGACCACCGTACCTTCGCGAGACTTCATTTTTCCTGATGGTAAATCTACCATGCCATAAGAAAGGTGATGTAAGTTTTCTGCCCATTCAAACCCTAATTTTTTCAAGATTAAAAATAATACTTTGAAATGATAATCTTGCTCATTACCAACAGTATACGTTAATGCATCAAGGGCGTAATCTTTAAAGCGTTCAATTGCTGTACCAATATCTTGTGTCATGTAAACTGCAGTGCCATCTGAACGTAAAACAATTTTTTCGTCCAAACCATCTTCGGTTAAATCGATCCAAACAGAACCGTCATTCTTTTTAAAGAAAACGCCACTTTTAAGTCCGGTTGCAACTACATCTTTTCCTAAAAGATAGGTGTTGCTCTCGTAATAATTTTTGTCGAAATTAACTCCTAACGCTTTGTATGTTACTGCAAACCCATCATAAACCCATTGGTTCATAATTTTCCAGAGGCCTACGACCTTTTCATCTCCTGCTTCCCATTTAAGCAACATTTCTTGCGCTTCAAGTAGGAGTGGAGCCTGCTTTTTGGCATTCTCTTCAGAAGAACCGTTTGTAACTAATTCAGCGACTTCTTTCTTATATTCTTGGTCGAATTTCACATAATAGTTTCCAACCAGTTTATCTCCTTTTAATCCCGTATTTTCAGGAGTTTCTTTTTTGCCATCACTCCCATTGGGAGCAAATTTTTCCCAAGCCAGCATACTTTTACAAATATGGATTCCTCGGTCATTGATAATTTGAGTTTTGTAAACTTTTTTACCAGATGCCGCAATAATCTCAGCAATAGAATATCCTAATAGGTTATTTCTAACATGACCTAAGTGCAAGGGTTTGTTCGTGTTAGGTGAAGAATACTCTACCATTTCAGCTTTTTCTGTATGGGAAGGCGCTATGATTCCCAAAGAAGTATTGGCGTAAATCTCATTAAAATCACTCATAAAAGTGGTGTCTGAAATTACCAAATTAAGAAATCCTTTAACTACATTAAAATCAGTTACTTCAGTAATATGTTCCTTCAAGTATTCACCTATTGTGGTTCCTATTTGAACCGGATTTCCTTTTACAAATCGTAAAAAAGCAAATACTACAATGGTAATGTCACCTTCAAAATCTTTACGTGTTGCTTGAAACTCAACGTTGGTTATGTCTGTATTATAAATAGATTTAAACCCTTTAATGACGGCGGCTTCAATCGTGTTTTGAATATTCATATTATCTAAAAAAATTGCCATGCAAATTTAGTAATAAATAGACGATTAAATTAATTTATACGTTTAATTATTTACTACATTATATAAGGCAAAACGGTTTTCTTAACGCTTTATATTTTAGTTAGTTTGGAATCACTGGTTGCGTCCATGCTTGTGCAGTTTCACCTTTTTTATACGGATTTTCAATAGCATAATTTGTAGTAATTTTGGCGCGAACAAAAACATCGTCACTTTGAAATTTATAGGTTGCAGATAAGTCAGAACTTCTTTGCAATTCAACAACGGCATTTCCTTCTTTTTTCAATCCGTAGAAAATGATTTCATAGTCGAAACCTTCTACAGGATCCACTTCTATAAAGTATGTATGGTCTTTATGAAGTACTGTTTTTAAACGAACTCCACTAGAAGCGTAAAATTCACCCGCTTCCATGGCTAATATAATACTATTCGCATCTATTTTAGTTGAATTTACCATCACCCAACCACGGCCAGAATTACTGTGCTTAGAGGAGAGTGTGTGGTAATGATGACTATCATCGGTTCCAATTCCATAAAGTAATGGTTTGCCATGCTTTTGGTACGAAACATTGACAGCATCCCACATTTCTTCAATACTCATGTGATCTGCATCTCCTTCATTATGCACAGAAGGGTGCCCGTTGTATACCTCAAAAAAACGTTCTCCATGTAATTTTTTAAAATCATCTGCCGAAATTCCATATCCGAAATTTGGGTGATTGATATGGGCGAACATGGGTGTATTTGTTTCTTTTCTTTGCGCATGTACGTGATCTAAAGTTTGCTGCATGATATCTACAACTGATTCTCCTTTGATTGGAGGGATATAATTTTCTATATTTGAAACATTGATGTGAACGGGTTTTCTCTCAAAAGAAGAGGTAACTTCCTCTGATTTAATAATGGTAAATTTATCTGGGGTTTCTAATTTTAATCGATACTCGTCATATGTTTTCAATCGCACATAGGTAACATCTGCACTATCTTTTTCTTCTACCCAATCGCCGAATGTTTTCTTGTATTTTGCAAGTGTATTGTTTTTAGATTCTCTGTCTTTCATTTCATACCATCTTTCCTCATTGGCAATCGTATTGTGATCTGATATAGCGATAAATTGATAGTCGTGATCCTTGTACCATTTAATAATCATTTCTGGAAAATCATCACCATCGCTCCATAATGAGTGGGTATGTAAATTTCCTTTTTTCCATTCTTGTTTTGGTGGAGTGGGAGCGCAAGAGGCAAGTATTATTATGGTAAGGCTTAAGATTAACACGTTCTTCATAAGAATAGATTTGATATGTTTATTTTGGTAAAAATAGCGTAATTTTTGGAATATTATTTCGATACTGTAATTGATTGTATTGTAAAATTAGGGTTTATATTTGTGGTATGAAGGAAAGGTTAGAAGAATTACCAAGATTGGCTCAAGAGACTTACGATGAAACGAAAAAGTACTTTCAAAAATTAAAGAAGAGACAACAAAAGCGTTTGGATCCTTTAATGCAGGATTTACATGAACAAGAATTTGCAAAGACCGCTTGTTTGGATTGTGGTAATTGCTGTAAAACTTCGAGTCCAATTGTAACAGAAAAGGATATTCAACGAATTGCGAAACATTTAAAAGTAAAAGAAGTCGATTTTGTCTCGCAGTATTTAGAACGAGATGGGGATGATTATTATGTAATGAAAACGGTTCCTTGTACTTTCTTAGATACCGATAACTCTTGTTTTATTTACGATGTTCGCCCAAAGGCTTGTAAGGAATACCCGCACACTAATCGTAAGAAGTTTATTCAAATAACTGATTTAACGTTAAAAAATATTGAGATTTGCCCTGCAACGTATAATATCATTGAAGCCTTGAAGAAGAAGTTGCCAATGTAGCGATGAATTTGAATTTGAACTACGGTGAAATTTTTGTTTTATTTTTTTTAGAGTTTCACTAATTTGATAATATCATTGTGTCTTCTGATATGCTTGAAATTCATCATCATAATGTATTCGCATATACAGATTCAAATTACGGAAACATCTTTTCTATATGATATAGCATCTTTAGAACTCACTTATATATGGAGCGTGAGAAAATAGTCTAGGGAGTAGATACCTTTTCTGATAAAAAAAATAATTTCTGATTTTGTTGAGTTGTTAAAGCAACCATTTTAATAATATAAAAAAAACTATGAATTTATTTAATAAATTAAGTATTCACTTCTTATTTTTTTAAATTTTTCAACTTCGGGTTTCCATGAATTTTGAATTTCTTCGGGGGATACACCATTTTCAATTTGTTTTTGTAATGTGGTATTTCCTGCATGAACGGTAAATGTATTGCCAAAGAACTTTTCTTTATTAGAAGATTTCTGAAAAGCATCTACCAACCACGAAATATTTACTTCTGAAAGCCTTTTTTCTTTTGTTAAATCTACACCATTACAAGTTTTCCCTTCCTGTTTCGGGTGTTTTGAGCCGAAATTTGGTTGCGGTGTATATGTCAAGTTACTTGTTGGGAAATCTGTTGAACCATAGCGTTGAAATTGAAATTCCGTTCCTCTACCTGCATTTACAGGCGTACCTTCAAAGAAACCTAAACTAGGATACAAATTAATTGATATGTCATTTGGTAAATTAGGGGAGGGGCGAATGGGTAAGTTATATTCTGAGTTGTGCGTATAATTTTTGAGATTAATTACAGTCAAATCACATTTTATGTTATTTTTTAGCAAACCTTCTCCATTCACCATGAGTGCATATTCTCCAATTGTCATTCCGTAAACTAGCGGGATAGGATGAATTCCTACAAAACTTTTATGTGCTATTTCTAGCGTCGGGCCATCTACATAATGGCCATTTGGATTGGGTCTATCGAGCACAATTACTGGGATTCCTTTTTCGGCGCAAGCTTCCATAACATTACTCATAGTAGATATATAGGTGTAAAAACGTACGCCAACATCTTGGATATCGAATATTACAATGTCTATACCTTCTAGTACTTCGGGCTGTGGTTTTCTGTTTTTTCCAAAAAGTGAAATTATTGGAATTCCTGTTTTAGTATCTGTATGGTTGTTTACATGTTCTCCCGCATCCGCTTTCCCTCGAAAACCGTGCTCTGGAGCGAATACTTTAACAATATTTATTTGATGTGATAGCAGAGAGTCAACAATATGGCTGTACTCTTTATTTTGCTTAAATATCACACTGGTTTGATTGGCAACGATTGCTACTTTTTTATTTTTTAGCAAAGGGAGATATTCCGTTGTACTATTCGCTCCAACTATAATGGTCTTTTCTTCTTCTATAGAGTTGACAAAGGCGCAGGAAATGAACAAAGTCAGGATGAATAAAACTGAAAAGAAATGTGTATTTTTGAATCGAACTTGTATCATTATTTTAAATTGAATTACGAATTATTTATTGCTAAAAGACTGATTGCTGCAAAGCAGTATAAAAGTAGTATTTCATCTCCAATAATAAAAATTGCAATCGTTGCAATTACACTTGGAATTATAATTATGATGATTTCGATAGCATCAAGCACTGGAATGCAGGAAAAAATTCGTGAAAAGGTTTCTGGTTTCAATGGTCATATCCAAATAACAAATTTTGATAATAATAATTCTGAAATTTCTTTAGTTCCTATTTCTAGGGAACAAGAATTTTATCCCAACTTTAATTTGGTTGAGGGTGTTAAGAGTATTCAGGTTTTTGCAACAAAGGCAGGAATAATAAAAACAAAGACAGATTTTGAAGGCGTCGTTGTTAAAGGAGTTGGAGAAGATTATAATTGGGAATATATTTCAGAATACTTAGTAGATGGGAAATTGCCAAAATATAATGGTACAGAATATAATGAAGAAGTTCTGTTGTCTGAACATATTGCCAATCGATTAAATTTTAAAATAGGAGATGAGTTTAACACCTTCTTTTTGAAAGAGGATGCAAATAGGCCGCCAAGTGTCATAGTCTTTAAATTAGTAGGGATATATAATTCTGGTATGCAGGATTTTGATGAAAGTGTATTGTTCGCGGATATTAAACATGTTCAGCGATTAAATAAATGGGATAGAACAGAAGTTGGAGGATTTGAATTATTCCTGGACGATTTTGACGAAATTGAAATCAAAGGAAATCAGATTTATGCAGAAACACCTTCTGCATTAGATACAACAACTATTCTTCAAAAATTTCCGAATATTTTTGAATGGATAAAACTATTCGATAATAATGTGATGTTGATTATTATAATAATGATTTTAGTTGCTGGAATTAACATGATAACGGCATTGTTGGTACTTATTTTAGAAAAGACACCGATGATTGGAATTCTTAAATCTTTGGGAAGTACAAATTGGAGTGTTCGTAAATTATTTTTATACAATGCTTCTTATATTATATTTAGAGGTTTGTTTTGGGGCAATTTAATAGGGATTAGTTTAATGCTGCTTCAGCATTATTTTGGCTTTGTGAAACTAGACCCTGCCACATATTATGTTAAAGAAGCGCCTGTTTATATAAAACTATCTCATATTTTATTACTAAACTTAGGGACTTTAATGCTATGCGTATTTATGCTGTTACTGCCTTCATACTTAATTACGAAGATAAGTCCTGTAAAAGCAATCAAATTTGATTAATTCATACTTGGTCTTATTTCAGACATAAAAAACACCCAATATTTCTGATGGATGTAAAATAAACTTAATTAACTATTTTAAATTTTAGTATGAAATACAAGGTCTACTAACTCCTTGTTTAACCTTCGAGTGTTTTAAAACGATTTGGTTTAATCGGGTTTTCTTCATAAACTGTTAAAGTGATCATTTAAACATGTTGTATAAAAAAAACGTCCACCTAAATAGGTGGACGCTAAACTAACTTAACTAATCTTTCATTTAATGTATGAAAACAAGGTCTACTACCTCCTTGCATTTATATATTATCAATCATCATGCCAAAGATTTGTTTTAAAAAAATATTTTAACAATAATTATAGGAGGTGTTTTTGAGCTTTGTAAGAAGATCGCACCAATGGGCCGCTTTCTAAATGCCTAAACCCCATTTTAAGACCGATTTCTTCGTATTTTTTAAATTGCTCTGGAGTAATAAATTCTTTTACGGGCAAGTGCTTTTTACTCGGTTGTAAATATTGTCCTATGGTAACAATATCAACCTTAGAATCGGCTAAATCTTGCAATGTTTGAATAACTTCATCCTCTTTTTCTCCCAGACCCAACATAATTCCAGATTTTGTTCTACGAATTCCTTGTTTCTTTAGATATTTCAGTACCGCTAAGCTACGATCATATTTTGCTTGGATTCGAACCTCACGTGTTAGTCTTCTTACAGTTTCTACATTATGAGAAACCACTTCTGGAGCTACTTTAATAATTCGATCAATATTCTTATGAATTTCCTGAAAATCAGGAATTAGAGTTTCTAACGTAATGTTTGGATTCGCTCTTCTAATAGCTTTAACAGTTTCAGACCAAATGATGGAACCACCATCTTTTAGATCGTCTCGGTCTACAGAGGTAATTACTGCATGCTTGATTTTCATCAATTTTATAGAACGCGCCACCTTTTCTGGTTCATCCCATTCTACAGTATCCGGTCTTCCAGTTTTTACACCACAGAATCCACAAGAGCGTGTGCAAGTATTCCCAAGAATCATGAATGTAGCGGTACCTTCTCCCCAGCACTCTCCCATGTTAGGGCAGCTGCCACTTGCACAGATTGTATTTAGGCTATACTTGTCTACTAGACCTCTTAATTCGGTGTATTTTTTACCAGTAGGTAATTTTACACGGATCCATTTTGGCTTCTTATTTTTTATAATTGCAACTTGTTCTGACATCTAAAACATTTGAAGGACAAACTTACAAATTCAGGAGATACCAAGCACTAAATCCGATTAAGAAAATAATACCAAAATAACTTAATATTTTCATTTTAAAAGAAGGTCTCCATTCTGGCGGTGTGTGTTTTCCAGAAATTAGAACGAAGTTGATAATAGCATAAAAAGGAGCCGTTAAAAATGAAAGTATTGTGGCAATTTTAATTAAAGTGCCCATTTCTGAAAGAAAAAAGTTCAAAATTAAAATGGTACCTACACTTAGCAAAAGAATCCAAAACCAATACACCTTACTACTTCCTTTATTGAATAGTAATTTTACTGTATGTGTCATAGCTCTAGGAGATGCATCTAATATGGTTAATGTTGTACTAAACATCGTGGTGAAAGCGGCAATTCCAATTACAATATACATCGTATCTCCTATGGTATTTGTATATAAGTTGATGAGTTGTCCTGCAAAGGTTCCTGCGCTATTACTAAAAGTTTCTCCAGACCCATACATTACTAAGGCTCCTAATGTAATAAAACAAACTCCTAAAAATAGGGTACCGAAATAACCTATATTAAAATCAAGAATACTCTTTTTAGTGTCGAAATCTGTATCTTTTTTCTTTTCTACGGCCCAAAGAGAGTGCCATATAGAAAGATCTAAAGGACCCGGCATCCATCCTAAAAACGCTATTAGAAATCCTATTTCAATACTTTCAGTTGGAAGTATTTGAACGAATGAAAAAGATCCTTCTGCGTTAAATATGGCTACTAGAACTGCAAAAATAGTGGAAATAGTTAAAGTTAGAATTATAATCTTTATAAGATTATCTAGTAGTTTATACTTTCCAACCAATAAAATGACAATTCCAATAATGGTTATAATAATACTCCAAGTAACTAAGTCATCCGTTAATCCAAATAAATTAATTGCAAGTCCAGCCGTAACAATAGTAATTGCTGCTTGTATGGTAAACATAGTTACAAGATTCAGTATGAAATAGGCGATAAGAACACCTTTCCCTAATTTTTTATAACCGTCAAGTAAACTTTCACCTGTTGAAGCGGCATATCTCGGTCCGTATTGGAAAAAAGGATATTTGAATAAATGTACCAGTATCAAGGCCCATAGTAGGCCAAAACCAAAATCAGCCCCAGCTCTTGTTGATTGTACTAAATGCGAAACGCCAATGGCAGCGCCAGCAAATAATAGGCCAGGCCCAAGAGATTTTAATTTTTTAATCATTTATTATGGATTATGTTTGATAGAATTCTTTTTGCTCTAAGTAGTTTTACTTTAATAGAACTCATAGGTTCATTCATGGTTAAAGCAATCTCTTTATAACTCAATTCCTGAAAATACCGTAAATTGATAATTTCTTGATGTGCCGGTTTTAGTTGTTTGATATATCCTAAAAGTTCCGCTAAATTTTGTTCAATAATAATTTTATCTTCAGGGGTAGGTTCTAGATCGGAGATATTATAAGCCTCAGAGTTCTCCTTATGAATAGAGAGTGTCACATTTTTTTGACCTCGCACGGAATCAATAAAGATATTTTTAGAAATTGAGATAAGCCACGTTTTAAAATTGTAGTTATCATCGTATAAGTCTATTTTGTCAAAGGCCCTTGCAAATGTTTTGATGGTGATGTCCTCAGCATCATCTTCATTATTAGTTTTTGAAACTTGAAAACGGTAAACATCACTCCAATAGGTATTTAAAAGTTTTTTAAAAGCACTTTCTTTACCGATTCTAGCGTCCTCAATAATTTTTTGAATGTCTTCTTTATTGGCCATAGTGACTACCAATGTGTGGGTTTTGAAATTTTATTTTGTATAAAGATATACAATTGTACGCAAATCAAAAATATTTCGAAAAATGGAATCCAAAATATGAGATCTTTTTCCTTTAATTTGTTTGCCGAGAATCCGATTATTAGATATTGGATGAATATCCGTACAACAATAATAGTTGTAATTAGAATGAAGTTGTAATTTAAAATCAGGAGGACAGAAGCAAATATCCAAAAGAATAATTGTGAAATGTAAGAAAGGCCTAGTAAAAATTTGTGAATAAATTTATATTGATCTGCAGTTGAAATATGTCTTCTTTTTTGACTAATCCATTTAATTAAATCCTTTTTAGGGAGAGAACTAGTGAAGCTTTCATGTGAAATTGCAAGCGCTATATTTTTTCTCGTTGCATTTTGATTTATGAATAAATCATCATCACCAGATTTTATATGCATATGCTTTGCAAAGCCGTTAGATTTAAAAAACAATGATTTTTTATAAGCTAAGTTTCTTCCAACGCCCATGTAGGGTATTCCAATTTTGGCATATGAAAAATATTGTATGGCTGTATAAAGTGTTTCGAATCGCAGTAATTTATTGAATAGTGAATGTTTTACTTTATCATGAGCTCCATAACCTAGAACAATTTCTATGTCATCCTTGAAGTTTTGAACGATTTCAGCTATCCATTTTTCTGATAGCGGTATGCAATCTGCATCAATAAAAAGTAGCTGTTCAAAAGAGGCAGCCTTAATTCCAAGAGATAAAGCATATTTTTTATTTCCCCAAAAGTTTTCATTCTCGATTACATCTACAATTTTAATATTGTGGGTGGTATTATTCTTAAGTTTAAAGGCTTTGAATTTTTCTAAAGTGTCGTCGAACGAACCGTCATTAATTAGAACTAGTTCAAAATCAGGGTAGTTTTGTGCTAATAGTAGTGGTAAAATTCTGTCTAAATTTTCGCTTTCATTTCTTGCGCATAGTAATACTGATGTGGGAAATGAATTCAAAGTAACTTCGGCAGGTTTTATAAAATAAACCCTACTAAAAATAAGAAGGTAGTAAATAAGTTGAATACTAAAAGCCGCTATAAACGTATATAATACATAAAGCATTTACTATTTATTTTCGCAATTTACAGGCATTTTACCACAAAACCCACAAGGTTCTCCTGTGTCATTTAATACTGGATTTTGACTTGCGCAAGTTCCAGCGAATTCACCATTCTTTTTGGCCCAAATTTTAATTGCAATTCCTGCAACTGCTAAGGCTAACAATCCTATTGTGATAAATATTAATTTCATGATTAATGTATACTTTTAAAGTTCTCAACGATCATTAATCAATCCCTGTTTCTTAATGGTTATAAATAAATAAACCCTGTACTAAAAGAAGTTAATTAAATGGTTTTGCAAAGATAGTAGATTTTGAAAGATCAATCCACTTTAGATGTCTCAATTTAAGTTTTGACTATTAAAATTAATGGGTTAAATTCGCTATTCAATTAAACGTAACAAATATCTTTAAAAATTCATTTATCATGAGAAAACTATTAAATTTTACTCTTTTAGGATTGTTTACTCTAGTTGTTTCCTGCACACCATCATCCGTTCAAAAATTAGGGGTGTTCGATCTATTGCCATTTCCACAGGAACTGTCTATAGAAGGTTCAAGTCATTTGAAGTACGACGAGGTTAAAAGTTATTTTGCACATGATAATGTTGAGCTACCAGTTCTTGGCGATCTAGTTGGGAATATCAACGAAGAGGATAATGCTTCTAAAGCTCAAATAGAATTTAAAATTGATGCCTCTTTAGATGTTAAGAACGAGGGGTATACCCTGAAAATTGAGAATAGTAAAATTACGATTGTTGGTAAAGATACGGAAGGTGTGTTTTATGGTTTTAGAACCTTGGAGCAATTGCTTCAAGATGCAAAAGATCAAGATGTAAATCTACCACTTTGTGCGATTACCGATTATCCAATGCTTTCTTATAGAGCAATTCATCTAGATGTTAAGCATCACATTCAGAAAACGTCCTACTATTATGATCTAATTGATAAAATGGCAGGTTACAAGGTGAACGCAATCATTGCTGAATTGGAAGATAAAATCCAGTATGAACTTCAACCAGGAATTGGTTCTAAAGATGCATTAAGTATTGATGAGTGGAAAAAATTGAGTGATTATGCGATGGAAAGAAATATTGAAATAAGCCCGCTAATTCAGGGATTAGGACATTCCTCTTTTGTGTTAAAGCATGAGAAATACAAGCATTTGCGTGATGATCCAGAAAGAGATTGGGAGTACAATCCGTTAGATCCTGAAACGTATGAAGTTCAATTTGATTTGTATAGAGATGCTATGAAAGCAACCCCACACGGAAAATATTTACATATTGGAGGTGATGAGGTACATACAACTGGAAGAGGAAGTGCGAAAAGCCCTTTAGAATTGCAGTTGATTTGGTTAGATAAAGTCTGCAAGTTTGCTAAGGAAAATAATAGAATTCCAATATTTTGGGATGATATGCCTTTAAAGCAGGCCGGTGTTTATAAAGCAATGTTTGATACTAAATTAACAGCAGAAGAGGTAGATAAAGTTTGGGAAGAAAATGAACATAAACTATTGAAGTTTTTAGATCGTTTTCCTAAGAATTGTATTTATATGAGATGGAATTATGATTCTTCAGAGGCTATTGGAAATGAGAAAGCAATGAATTGGTTCCGCAGTCATGGCATGCAAGTAATGGGCGCCACTGCAGGACAAACAAGATGGGTGCTGATGCCACAGGAAGAAAGTAATATGGATAATATTAGAGCGTTTGCGAATTCTTCTATAAAAAATAATTTAAACGGTTTATTGCTTACACTTTGGGATGATGATTCTCCGCATTTCGAGTTGTATATGCGTGGAATTATTGCTTTTTCTGAATATACATGGACAGGTGATAAACGAACGAAAAATGCGATTAAAGCGGCCTACAGACATAGAGAGTTTGCAAATACAATAGCTTCGAGTGAAAATTCATTTATTGATAATTTAGAAGGCCCTGTTAGGTTTTGGAAGAATGCTTTGTTAAAAGGAAATCAAAGAAATCACTTGCAGTCTAAGAAAGATCCATTGAATACATTGGTAATTGAATTCCCGGATAAAAATAAAAAAGGTGAATGGAGCGCTAAATATGAAAAGAGATTAATGGAAGCAACTTCTGTAATGAAAAAGACGTCTCTTGTTTCAAAGAAAATTACTGCTATGAAATTGAGCGCAAAAAGGAATGTGTATTCTTTAGAAGTTTATGAACAGGTAAATGAATTAGTAAGGTTTGGAACGAATATTTTATTGAGTTTAAAAGCATACGATAATTCTAAGCCAGGTGTAGAGGAGAAAAAAACATTGAATGCTCTTAAAGAACTTAAGAAAGAATATACGGACATGAGAAAGCAATTTGAATTGGTGTATGGAAAAACTCGAAATTTGACGAAGCCTTCTGATTATATTTTAGATCAAGATCATCATGTGCATTTAGCAAATCAAACTACTTCTTTCGATTGGCAGTTTTATGCTGAGATGTTAATGTTAGAGAAAATAGATAATGGTATTGTTGAGTATTATTCAAAATCGAACTTAAAACAATAACTGACGGAAGAGCACTCGATACCCGGTTCTAACTAGAATGTTTAGTGAATTCTAAGGAAATTTATCCTTTAGAGGGAAATCGTAAAATTTCTAAGAAGAATTTGGCGTACTATATTGATCCGAATTCTGGAAGTGATCGAAGTTCTGGAATTTCAAGTAATGAAGCTTGGAAGATATTTGAAAATGTAAAAAACTTAATCCTTACAGAAGGAAATAAGATTGAAGTGTTTTCTCCTAGTGCTTTTCGAGAATTATTGGTCTTAATAGGTTAAGGTTTAAAATAGAGTCCGATTAAAGTCTAATTTTCTTCTGGAAAATATGATTTTTATCCTGAAAATGGATGTAAGGATAAATTCCACATTTCAAATACGAATGATGCTCTTGATTGTCTTAAGACGATTTCTTTTTATATGATATATGAAAAGGACGAGTGTTACTTGAAGGAAGTACAGGAAACCTTAAGTTTAAAAAAATAGTCCTAAATCTAAGAAAGAGTTCGATTTTTATAGCCTTTTTGAACTAAAGGATTGTATAGATATAGAGATAATAGAAAGTACATAAATTAGGTTATTTATGATAGTACATTGACTTCAATTTCAAGATCAATTTGAAAGTCTTGTTTGATTTTTTTCTGAATATTTTGAGCCAATTCATAAATCTCCTTTCCAGTAGCATTTCCATGGTTTACAAGAACTAGAGCTTGCTTTGCATGAACTCCAGCATCACCAAATCGTTTCCCTTTAAATCCACTTTGTTCAATGAGCCAGCCTGCTGGAACTTTAAATTCTGAGTCAGAAATTACGTAAGAAGGAATATTTGGATATTGTGACTTAAGTTGATTAAAGGCTTTAGTTGAGATTACGGGATTCTTGAAGAAACTTCCGCTATTTCCAATTTCTTTTGGATTGGGAAGTTTACTATTTCTAATGTCGATAATACAATCAGAAATATTCTTGATTGTTGGTGCCGTTATTCCTCGACTATCTAATTCAGATTGAATGGCTCCGTAGGAATAATTTAATTTATGGTTGGTTTTTGTTAATTTGTAAATTACAGACGTGATAACGTATTTTCCTTTTAAACTGTTTTTGAAAACAGAGTTTCGATACCCAAAATCACATTCAGGTTTATCAAAGATACACCTATTACCAGTTAAAATTTCAATGGCTTTTAACTGGTAAAAGCAATCTTTTATTTCTACACCGTAAGCACCAATATTTTGAATTGGACTTGTGCCAACATTTCCAGGAATTAGTGATAAATTTTCCAATCCACCAAGATCGTTTTCAATACACCAAAGTACAAAATCATGCCAGTTTTCTCCTGATTCAACTTTAACGTAAGCATGAGAGTCATCTTCTTTAACAACTTCAATTCCTTTTATATTGATATGTAAAACTAATTTTTCAATATTATTTAATAGAAGCATATTGCTACCACCACTCAACAAAAAAACATCAGATTCTTTGGCTAAAATTTCACGTAATTCATTTACGGAATTAATGGTTAGAAACTTAGAAGCATATGCATTAATCCCAAAGGTATTGTAGTTTTTTAAAGATATATGATGCTGAATAATCAATTAGCGATTTTTGTATTTTTCTAGTGCAATTTTAAGAATTTCAACCGAACGAATTAAACTTTCTTTATTTAATACATAGGCAATTCGAATTTGATTTTCACCCTTTCCAGGAGTTGAGTAAAACCCTGCTGCAGGTGCCACCATTATGGTTTCCTTATTATCTTCAAATTCATCTAGCATCCATACAGCAAAATTTTCTGAATCGGGAATAGGTAACTGAACGAGGCAATAAAAGGCACCTTTTGGTATAGAAACAATTACGCCATCAATCTTTTGTAATTCATTTATAAGGGTATCCCTTCGCTCTTTATATTCTGCATTGATTTCTTTAAAATATTCTAAAGGAGTATCTAGTGCCGCTTCACTTGCAATTTGCGCATAGGTTGGAGGGCTTAATCTGGATTGAGCAAATTTTAATACAGTATTAATAACGTCTTTGTTTTTTGAAACCAAACAACCTATTCTAGCACCGCACATACTGTATCTTTTAGAAACAGAATCGATCATGATCGCGTGGTTCTCTAGGCCAAAATCATGTAAAATAGAATGATGTTGAATATCATCATCATATACGAACTCACGGTACACTTCGTCTGAAATTAAAAAAAGATCATTCTTTTTTACAATTTCAGCTAATTTTTCTATTTCATCTTTTGAATACAAATAACCCGTTGGATTTCCTGGATTACAAATTAAAATAGCTTTGGTTTTTTTGTTAATAAGTTTTTCGAATTCAGATATGTCTGGAAGCGCGAATCCGTTTTCAATACTGCATATAACAGGTACTACCTTTAATCCACTTCCTACAGCAAATGCAGTGTAATTTGCGTAAAAAGGTTCTGGAACAATAATTTCATCACCCGGGTCTGCTATCGTATTTAGCGCGAACAACAGGGCCTCGGAGCCACCGGTAGTTACAATAATGTCTTCTTTTTCTACTTCGATATGCTGCTTATGATAATAATTAGCCAATTTTGAACGGTAACCATCCGTTCCTTCTGATTGGCCATATGACAATATTTCAATATCATTATTCTTTACTGCATCTAAGGCAATTTGTGGAGTTTTTATATCTGGCTGACCAATGTTTAAATGATAAACTTTAATATTTTTTTTTTCAGCTTTTCTAGCAAACGGAGTCAACTTTCTAATTGGTGACGCTGGCATTAATTTTCCTTTTGAAGATATTGTGGGCATTTCTATTAGATTTTAGCAAAAATGCAATTTATATCTGGAATACACGACTTAATCCAAGGAAAATTAATGTATAGTTTTAGAGTATGATTCTTGAATTGATAGTTGATAAATAGAGAGTTGAAAATTTCATATTCCAATTAAGAAACCTCAGTTTTAGTGGGTAATTATTAATAATTATAAAATTCGGATATACATTTTTTATTCATTATTTTTTCTATGCATAGTCATAATTGCCCTTGGGTAGGATTATAATTTTATTGAGAAAGGGAAACCCAAACTATGAAGTTTAAAATGAGTAATAATTTTATTATTCTCCTAGAGAAGCGAACAGTGCAGAGGTATCTTCTATTTTGGATTCAGGACTTCGTATTCTTCTAATCGTTCATCTTAAATCATCTGATTTATTAGATTTTAAGGATATAAAACATATAAAATTAAGAGTATTTTTAGAAGGTGACTATCTCACAACTAAAAAGAGAAATTTAACATATGATTCTGATTAACAGTAAGTTGCATATAAGTTTTATTCTAAAAAGGAGAAGAATATAAAATCGACCTTAGAAAGAGAAGTTAGGAGGATGAAGTTTGAATTTAAACGGGAAGAGTTACTAGGGTAGTAGAATTTGTATATACTTTTTTAGTTTTCGATTTAAAGGCTTAGAAAGTTTTTATAAAAAAGAGAGACGCTCTTATTAGGTAGCCTCTCTTTAATTATTTAAAAAAATGTTTTAACCAAGGCTTATGGTTATTGAACAACAGTTGTCGCATTTGGTTTTTCTACTAAGCCTTTAATTCTTACAATCTTTCTAGGTTCAATGGCATTCGAAACAATAGTAACTGTTTTAGAAAACCCACCTATTCTATTGGTGTCATATTTAACTTTTATTTCACCCTTATCACCAGGCAAAATAGGTTTGTCTGGTTTCGTTGGTACGGTACATCCACAACTTCCTTTTACATTCTCTATTATAAGTGGACTCGTTCCTACATTAGTGAAAAGAAAAACTCTTTCACCATTTGACCCTTTATCAATTTTGCCATAATCAATAGTTTCATGTTCAAATTTGAATATAGGTCCTTCTTTTTTCTCTTCGGTATTACCCTGCGCATTTAGACTAAATGTGTAGATACTTAGAAATAATATTAGTGCTATTTTTTTCATAATTTTAGTTGGTTTATGTCACAAAATTACCACTTTTTTTTTGTTTTTAAAATATTTCACATTCAAAAGGTATAATTGTACATTTGCACACTTACAAATTAAATATCGATTTAGAATGAATATTCCGGCAAAATATAATCCTTTAAAAGTAGAGCAAAAGTGGTATGACTACTGGATGGAGCAAAATTATTTCCATTCAGAACCAAATGAAAAAAAAGCATATACTATTGTGATTCCACCTCCAAATGTCACTGGAGTTTTGCACATGGGACATATGTTGAATAATACCATTCAAGACGTTTTAATTCGTCGTGCTCGATTAAAAGGATACAACGCTTGTTGGGTTCCGGGAACGGATCATGCATCTATTGCTACCGAGGCAAAAGTTGTAGCCAAATTGAAGAGTGAGGGTTTAGATAAGAATGATTTAAGTCGAGAAGACTTTTTAGGACATGCTTGGGATTGGACGCATAAGCATGGTGGAATAATTTTAGAGCAGTTAAAAAAGTTAGGTGCTTCTTGTGATTGGGAACGTACCAAGTTTACGATGGATCCAGATTTGTCGGAATCTGTGATTAAAGTTTTTATTGATCTTTATAAAAAAGGTCAGATATATCGTGGTTACCGAATGGTGAATTGGGATCCTGATGCACAGACTACGTTATCTGACGAAGAGGTTATTTTTGAAGAAAAGTTTGGGAATTTATATTATGTAAATTATAAAATAGAAGGTAGTGATGAGGTATTAACTATTGCAACAACTAGACCCGAAACTATTTTGGGAGATAGCGCTATTTGTATCAATCCTAATGATGATCGATTTACTCATTTAAAAGGGAAAAAAGTAATTGTTCCTATTGTTAATCGAGTGATTCCTATTATTGAAGATGAATATGTTGACATTGAATTTGGGACTGGTTGTCTAAAAGTTACTCCTGCTCATGATCAAAACGATAAGGTATTAGGAGAAAGACATGAACTAGAAGTCATCGATATTTTAAACGATGATGCCACTTTGAATTCACTTGGATTACATTATGAAGGAAAAGATCGTTTTGTAGTTCGTAAGGAAATCACCAAAGAATTAGAAGAATTAGGTTGTTTAGTAAAGGTTGAACAACATATGCATAAAGTTGGGACTTCTGAAAGAACCAAGGCTGTTATTGAACCAAAAATTTCGGCACAGTGGTTTTTAAAAATGAAAGATATTGTAAAACCAGCTTTAAAAGCGGTTTTAGAAGATGAAGACATTAAATTGTTTCCAAAACATTATAACAATACATATCGTCATTGGTTAGAAAATATTAGAGATTGGAATATTTCTCGTCAGTTATGGTGGGGACATCAAATTCCCGCATTTTTCTACGGTGATGGTGTAAATGATTTTGTAATTGCAGAAACTGCAGAAGCTGCTCTCCAATTGGCAATTGATAAAACTGGAAATAATTCCCTTTCGGTGTCAGACTTAAAGCAAGATCCAGATGTGTTAGATACCTGGTTTTCTTCTTGGTTATGGCCAATCGCGGTTTTTGACGGTGTGCGAAATCCAGATAACAAAGAGGTGAATTATTATTATCCAACGAATGATTTGGTTACTGGTCCAGATATTATTTTCTTTTGGGTAGCACGTATGATTTTTGCTGGTTATGAATTGAGAGATGAAAAACCATTTAGCAATGTTTATTTTACAGGAATTGTAAGAGATAAGCAACGTAGAAAAATGTCGAAGTCTTTAGGGAATTCGCCAGATCCTATTGAATTGATGGAGAAATACGGTGCAGATGGAGTGAGAGTAGGAATGTTATTATGCTCTGCTGCAGGTAATGATTTATTATTTGAGGAAGAGTTATGTGCTCAAGGACGTAATTTCTCAAATAAAATTTGGAATTCATTCCGTTTGGTGCAAGGTTGGGAGATTTCAGAAGAAATAGAACAACCAAAAGCTGCAAAAGCTGCTATTGAATGGTATGAGTCAAAATTTAATCAGGCATTATTAGATTTAGAGAAATCTTTTGATCAATATAGAATTAGCGAAGCCTTAATGACAATTTATAAATTGGTTTGGGACGATTTTTCTTCTTGGTTTTTGGAAATGGTAAAACCAGGTTACCAACAACCAATTGATAGTAAAACTTATAATAGTGTGATTGCTTTTTTTGAAAATAATTTAAAAGTATTGCACCCATATATGCCGTTTATTTCGGAAGAAATTTGGCAATTTATTAAAGAAAGAACTCCAGAAGATGCATTAGTTATTGCTGAATATCCTGAAATAGGTGAAGTGAATGAATCAATTATTGAGGCGTTTAAAGTAACGAGAGAAGTTATTTCTGGAATTAGAACTGTTAGAAAGGAAAAAAATATTGCCTTTAAAAAGGAAATTGAATTTTCTGTTTTGAACAACGATAAGACGTCATCGAAATTTGACGCGATAATTGAGAAAATGGGGAATATTGGTGCTATTAATTATGTAGCTGCAACAGTTGACGGAGCTATAAGTTTTAGAGTCAAGTCAAATGAATATTTTATTCCTTTAGGGGACTCTATCGATGTTGAAGCAGAAAAAACAAAGATTGAGGAAGAGTTAAAATATACGGAAGGGTTTTTAAAGTCTGTTCAGAAAAAACTGAGTAATGAGCGTTTCGTAAATAATGCACCAGATCAGGTAATTACAAATGAACGTCAGAAACAAGCAGATGCTGAGGCTAAAATTGAAACACTAAAAACGAGTCTAGCTTCTTTATAGGTAACAATATTAACAACTAGAGAGTTCTTTAGTAAAGGCTTAGGAAGTAAATATTCACAATACTCTTTTGATTATTGTAAGAAAGAGAGCGAGAAAATTCTGTTGATGGAATTGATTTGACGGATATGTTTTTGGAAAACAATAAATGTTCTAAGAGTGAAATAGTTTTGAAGTTACGACCAGTGTTCGATTACCTTGTATTCGAAATAACGATTACAGACCTTTAGGAGGTGGAATGTATAATTTAGCACAAGGTCCGTCAGAATCAAATGATATAGCGTCTAATCAGCCCAATTCAACTCTAGAGCTTAATAAAAATTTGATTTTTCAGGAAGCAGACCATTTCCTAAGTCAGTAATGAATTTATGCATGTCTCCGGCCTTGTCATGGGTATACGAGCAGAAAGAGAATACGAATACACTTCAATGGTTGAAGCATATTATGCTGGGATTGGCGAAAACCAACCAAAACATGTACCTATAGGAAAAATTCTTTGGCCTCAACTTCCTAAAAATAGAAAAATATTTTATACAGGTGATGGCAGTTAATTAGTAATCTAGTAGAGGAACTCTTAGAATACTTTAACCTAAAGGGGAAACTTCAGTTTTTTGCATTTCTAGAGATCCCGTCAATCCACAACCTTTTGTAGATTTACAAGAAGTGATTGTCGTTACAGTGAAAATAAATAATAAAAGGATAGCAAATTTTTTCATGTCAATAAGAGTTTAAAAAATCAAAGATATATTTTTTTTATGAAACGAGCATGTTAAGTTTTTTAACACCCACAGGAATTACGAATAGTGAACATCATGTGACAAATGAAAAACAATAAATAAAGACTCATGAAATGGTATATGATTTGTCATACTATCACGAACGTTATCTATTACAGTTTATTTTAATTTCTAAAAAATGCGTTCTATTGATGTCTTTTTGATGAATGCAAAAACGTGTTGTTAAACTAGTTTATCTAAGGTGTATTTAATCAAAGAATGACTGGTTTCTTTGAGGTTTGTGCTAAATTCGTCTGTATATCTATTTTCAATAATCGCATTCATCGAAATCATTTCATGTCCCATTAATTCGGATAAACCGTAAATAGCTGATGTTTCGTTCTCAAGATTGGTAATTACAATGCCATTAAAATTACTTATTCTATTGTTTAATTGAGAATCTAATAGGGCTAATTTTACTATTCTACCTTGTGGTCCATAAAACCTAGGAGCTGAGGTCATAAATCCTTCAATGTCCTTCGAACTGCGCAACGTATTCATCAACGAACGACTTCCTTTTACAACATACGGTCTAACTTTTTTAGAATTCTATTGCGTAATGTGTTGTAAATCAGTTTTAAGGTTTTCTTCACTAAAGAATAGCTTTAAAGGTTTTTTTAGCCTCCTACTCGTTTGACTTTAAACCCCTTAATCTTTAATATTTCCATAATCTGATTGCGATAATCTCCTTGAATAATAATTTGATCATTTTTAAAACTTCCACCAACACTCAATTTGGTTTTAATTTCTTTGGCCAACTTTTTGAAATCTGAGTCCGCGCCAGAATATCCTTCTAAAATGGTTGTGGGTTTTCCTTTTCGTTTTTCATACTTGCAAATTATGGGCTCGTCTTGCATCCAAAGAGCCTCTTTTTCTTCTTTAGTTTCTTCGATAGGTTTTGCAATGTGATCCGGAAATAAATTTTTTAATTGATCTTCTAAATCCATAATTTAATTTTTTAATAAACCTAATTCAATTAAGCGCTCATTAAGATATTCTCCAGCAGTAATATCATCATATAATTTCGGACACTTTTCGCTAATACAACTTTCCAAAACATTTAAGTTCATATCACCTTTTGGATGCATAAAGAAGGGAATAGAATAGCGAGAAGTTTTCCACAATTCTTTGGATGGGTTTACAACTCTATGAATGGTGGATTTGAGTTTGTTATTCGTATGTCTTGATAGCATGTCTCCTACATTAATCATCAGTTCATATGGCTGTGCAATGGCATCGATCCAAGTGCCATCATGGTTTTGAACCTGCAATCCTTTTCCTTGAGCGCCCATTAATAAAGTTATTAAATTAATGTCGCCGTGAGCTGCTGCACGCTCTGCATTTTTTGGTTCTTCTAGAATAGGAGGGTAGTGAATTGGTCTTAATATAGAATTCCCATTTAAGATATATTCATCAAAATAAAACTCTTTCAATCCCAAATGAAGTGCCAAAGCTCGTAAAACATATTTAGCCGTTTTTTCGAGCATTTTAAAAGTTGTTTTACCTACTTCATTGAACGTTGCTAGTTCTTCAACTTCGACATTCGCAGGGTATGCACTTTCTAGTGTAGCATCGTTATCTACATATTGTCCAAAATGCCAAAATTCTTTTAAATCACCTTCTTTTCTACCTTTTGCATGTTCCTTACCAAAAGAGGTATAGCCACGTTGACCGCCAAGACTATGAATTTCATAGTTGTCTTTTATCTCCAACGGTAAATCAAAAAAACTTTTAATCTCTTTGTATAAACTATCTACGAGGTCTTGACTTAAGAAATGACCTTTTAAGGCAACAAATCCAATTTCTTCGTACGCTTGTCCAATTTCTTGAATAAATTTATTTTTTCTGGAAACATCATTAGAAATGAAATCTGACAAATCTACACTAGGTATACTACTCATATTGATTTTAATTTGCACGTATAAAATTACTTAAATAATTTTAATGAATTGTCTAAATTCATATGATTCAAGATATGATTAGGGAATCGTTATGTGTCTGGCTAATTTCGTTTTAGGAAAGTAAACAGCTATTTACTAAAAACTGGAATTACATAAGACATCGTATAATTTGCACTAAAACCTTTATTATTTACATATACCCTTTCGAATCCTGGGATATAGAGGTTTAGAAAATTAGCTGGTTGATCTTGACTAATCATATTTTTCATTGAAATACTAGTACCTAAGAAAAAATTCTTAAATAGTTCAACTTTTAATCCAATTACAAATTCGAACCAATGGGCGGTTAATCCATCAACTTCAATATTTGAAGTGTATGTTGGAACATCAAAGTAGGTTCCATAATAATTTGGAGTAAATTCATTTAATTTCTGTGAGAACGAACTAAATCCATATCGAACACCAACATAAATTTCATTGTTCATGTCGAGCCAGTTTTTATATAAATTATAATTTGCTCCAACTTTTGCGTATCCCCCTTTAGAGGTGTAATTCAAAAAATCTTCTTGATCTGTTCTCTCAGTAGCACCAAACTCTAATGCGATATATAGATTCTTTTGAAACCTAAGATCTGAAACAATTTCTATACCCGTAAAGTCTTCATCAATAAAGGAGATGGTTGATTTTAGGATATCAAATCCAATACGCAATCCATATTTCTCCTTTTTTTTAGACAAGGTATCGTTTAGCACTGCTACAGGAGTTTCGATAGATTCATCTAGGTCTACTTGTTTTTCTACTTCTTGCGCGCGCGTAGAAAAGGAAATCACATATATTGCAATACTAATGCAAAATTTTAAGGTGTTCGCTGTCATCTTCTACAGTTTCGTTTATTATTACCGAGTTTACAATCCAATTATTGGATATATCAGTAAGATTTAATTCGGTAAAATTATATATATAGCCACAAGATCTAGAAACAAAAACTTCTTTTCTAGTATAATTGATGGTGATTTGGTCTTGCGATTCACCAGAATTTAAATGGTAAGTGGTAAAATCTTCTGCAGGATCTAAAGGCAATGCTATGGAATCTATGGCCACATTGGTATACAATTCTTCTAATCCATCTGCCCAAACAGTTAAGTTTTCAACTTGTTTACGTTCTTCAGGGTTCACTGAATCGTAAAAATGAATAATTAAATTTGGTGTAATAAGATCAACACAGAAATCATCTTTTTGGCAACTTGCCAAAATACTAGAGATAATTAGGGTTGTAATAAAGAGTTTTTTCATTCTAAATTTTTTCTAAAAGAACCACATTTTCAACGTGAAAAGTTTGCGGGAACATATCTACAGCCTGCGTTTTGGTGATTTTATACTGTTCTTTCATCAATGCCAAATCTCGGGCTTGTGTAGCAGAATTACAACTTACATACACAATTTTTTCAGGTGCAATTTCTAAAATTTTGGCTACTACATTTTTATGCATACCATCTCTAGGTGGGTCTGTAATAATCACATCTGGTTGTCCGTGAGTTTTTATAAAGGAATCATTAAAGACGTCTTTCATGTCTCCTGCATAAAATTCAGTATTATCAATTTTATTGGATTCAGCATTGAGTTTAGCATCTTTTATAGCATCTGGTACTGACTCAACCCCAATCACTTTTTTGGCATATTTTGCAACAAATTGAGCGATTGTTCCTGTTCCTGTGTATAAATCATATACCAATTCTTCACCGGTTAAATTGGCAAAATCTCTTGTAATTTTATACAATTCATAAGCTTGAGCAGAATTGGTTTGATAAAATGATTTTGGGCCAATTTTAAACCGCAATCCTTCCATTTCTTCGAAGATATGATCTCTTCCATTATATAGAATTATATTTTGATCATATAAGGTATCGTTTGCCTTTGAATTAATAACATATTGCAAAGAAGTTACCTGAGGGAATTTTTTGGTGATAGCATCTAATAATAAGGTTCTCTTTTCAATAGTATCTTGGTAGAACTGAATTACAAGCATAATTTCTCCTGTCGATGCAATTCTAAGCATCATCGTTCGCAACATTCCACTTTGCTCTCTAGGATTAAAAAACGATATATCATTTTCTATAGAAAATTTTTTTACGAAATTTCTTAGTGCATTAGAAGGTTCTTCTTGCAAATGACATTTTTCAATATCCAATATCTTATCCCACATTCCAGAAATATGAAAACCAAGCGCATTTCTATCGTCAATTTCTTCTTCCGAATTTATTTCTTCATACGTTAACCATCTGCTACTTGAAAATGAAAACTCCATCTTATTTCTGTAGTAGTACTGTTTTTTACAGCTAAGAATAGGAGTAACCTCAGGTAATTCTAAATGACCAATTCTGATCAAATTATTCGTTACCTCTTTTTGTTTATAGTAAAGTTGGTGTTCATACCCCATATTTTGCCATTTACAACCACCACAGTATTCGAAATGCTGACAAGCAGGTTCCGTTCGTTTTTCAGATTTTTTATGAAACTTTATGGCTGTTCCTTCAAAATACGCCTTTCTTTTTTTACCAGTTCTGATATCAACAATATCTCCTGGAACCGTATTAGTTAAGAATATAACACGTCCGTCAGGTGCTTTTGCAACAGTTTTGCCTCGAGCTCCTGCATCAATTACTTCAATGTTTTCAAAAATATAGTTTTTCTTTTTTCTTGCCATAAGTGCAAAGGTACATCATTAAAATAAAAAAAACATCTCAAATTAATGAGATGTCTTTTTTGAAATTGTATTGAATGTGAAATTATTTTACGGAATTGATATAGGCAACAATGTTTGATAAATCAGCATCAGAAATAGCTTTTACCATTGTGTCAATATTATTTTTCATAATAGCAACTTGAGTTGGATCAGTGTCAACTATCGCAGGACTAATTCCTCTTAAGAATTTTGTGACATCTGCTTTTTTCTCAGCATATTTTGCCGCTATTTCTTTTACAGGTGGGCCAATAATTTTTGCTGTCTCATGGTGACATGCTGTACATCCTTTTGAACCAAACAATTTTTTTCCAGCTACAGGATCTGCTTTGGCTGCTGGCGTAGCTTTCTTCTCAACTTTTGCACTTACTTTTTTCGGAGCTTCTTTTTTCTTAGAATTACCACAACTTACTAGTAATATTGAAGAGGCCATTAGTATAAAGGCTAATTTTTTCATAATATAATAATGTTAAAAATGACTACACAAATTTATTAAAAAAAAAGTAAAATATGCTTCTTTTTTTTCGTAAAATTAACCTTATACTACGACTATTTTAAGCTTCTAAAGAATTTATTATAATTCATGTTAAATGAATTGGTTTTTTATGGAAAATATATTTTTAAGTGACTTAAATTTGATCAAATTCAAATAAGAAATATAATTTATTTAAATATGAATAAAAGATCGTTGTCATCTCAAGAAATAATTGACTTAGAAGTAAAATATGGGGCTGAGAACTACCATGCTTTACCGGTAGTATTGACCAAAGGAGAAGGGGTGTTCTTATGGGATGTTGAAGGGAAGCGATATTATGATTTTTTATCTGCATACTCTGCGGTGAATCAAGGCCATTGTCATCCAAAAATTGTTGGCGCTCTTATTGAGCAAGCACAAACTTTAGAATTGACATCAAGGGCATTTCACAATGATGTATTATGGGATTTTCAAAAACAAATAACAACTCTTTTTGGTTTTGAAAAGGTGTTACCCATGAATTCTGGAGCGGAAGGCGTCGAAACTGCCATTAAAATATGTAGAAAATGGGGGTATGAAGTGAAAGGGATAGCAGAAAATAAAGCTCAAATAGTGGTATGTAATGAAAATTTCCACGGTAGAACTACGTCAATTATTTCGTTTTCTAGCGACAAAGGTTCTCGTGAAAATTTTGGACCACATACACCAGGTTTCATAAGTATTGAATATAATAATTTGCGAGCGCTAGAGGAATTATTGAAGTCAAATAGTAATATTGCAGGTTTTTTAGTGGAGCCGATTCAAGGAGAAGCAGGGGTGAACGTTCCGAGTAAAGGGTATCTTTCCATGGCGAAAGCTTTGTGCAATCAGTATGATGTTTTGTTTATTGCAGATGAAATTCAAACTGGCATTGCGCGAACAGGGAAGATGCTTGCAGTGGATCATGAAAATGTTCGTCCAGATATATTAATTCTTGGAAAAGCATTGTCGGGTGGTGTCTATCCGGTAAGTGCTGTATTAGCGGACGGTGATATTATGAGTATTATAAAACCAGGGCAACATGGTTCTACCTATGGGGGGAACCCCATTGCTGCAGCTGTTTCTATGGCTGCTTTAAACGTAGTTGAAGATGAAAAATTAGCGGAAAATGCAGAACGCTTAGGGAGAATTTTTCGAAAAGAATTAACTGAATTCGCTGCAGAGAATGATTTAGTGGTTTTGGTTCGAGGTAAAGGATTATTAAATGCGATCGTAATCAATGATACTGAAGATAGTACAACGGCATGGAATATATGTCTTAAACTAAGGGATAATGGTTTGTTGGCAAAACCAACACATGGAAATATAATTCGATTTGCACCTCCATTGGTCATTACTGAACTGCAATTGTTGGAGTGCATTGCGATTATCAAAAGGACTATTGAGGTGTTTTGGAAAAGAAGCAGCTCTAAATAAGTATTGAAAAACCTATATTTAACGTTTTAAATTATTTTTCTGCGACAATGAATCATTACGCATTTTACCTCTCAAATTTTGAAAACAAACAGGATTTAATAACTCAAATAAGACTTGGTACCTTTGTAAAAGGTATTGATACTAAGAATTGTGAATTGTACTCTGAAGTTGCGCTGAATTCATTTATTAGGGAAGAGGAAATTCATGGTCATTTTGATGTGATTTCTTCAGGAGCCAAAAAGAATTTAGTGAAGTATTCTGATGGCGAAAAAAGAAAGGCTTTACTTTCTTATATCATCTCAAAAAAGCCTAAATATATTATTGTAGATAACATATTGGATAACCTAGATATTAATGCACAAGCTGAGATTGTTAAAACCTTACATAGTTTAAAAGAATCTATTACGATACTTCAAATTGCGAACCGAAAGAGTGATATATTAGATTTTATCGAGAATATATATGTCCAAAATGGAACTTCTTGGGAGGTGATAAGTCGAATGAATATGGAAGAAGTGGTCGATATTCGGCCAGCGTATGTTATTCCTGATACTTACGAAAAAATTGAAGTAAGTGGAGATTCTTTGGTAAAATTAAAGAATGTTTTTGTTTCATACGACGGAGTTCCCATAGTGAAAAATATTTATTGGGAGGTTCAGAAGGGGGAGTTTTGGCAAATGAAAGGGCCAAATGGAGTAGGGAAAAGTACAATTCTATCACTTATCTCTGGAGATAATGCGAGAGCTTATGGACAGGATATTACGCTATTCGGTGTTAAAAAAGGAGGTGGTGAAAGTATTTGGGAACTTAAAAAGAAAGTAGGCTATTTTAGTTCGGAGTTAAAACGTGGTTTTCAACGAAGAGAGTCTATAGAGAAAATGATTCTTTCTGGTTTTTTTGATTCTATTGGGTTGTACACGCAGCCTTCAAAGAGGCAAATAGAAATTACAGTTCAATGGCTAGACTTATTGGGGCTGTATGAAATAAGGAAGAAGAATTTTTCATCTCTAACACTTGGACAGCAGCGTATGATACTTATTGCGAGAGCAATGGTCAAACACCCTCCTTTACTCATATTAGATGAGCCTACAGCTGGTTTAGATGATCATGCAGCCTTATTGTTTACGCAATTAATCAATAAAATTAGTAAGGAGACAGAAACAAGTATCATTTATGTATCCCATCGAAAGGAAAAAGGTTTGGAGCCAACATACATTTTTGAACTTTTTCCAACTGAATTTGGTGCAATTGGGAAAATACAACAATAAGAAATTTTAAATAGCATAAAAAATCCCAATTCCATATGAAATTGGGATTCTATACTATAAGAACTACGAGTCTTTAGTTGCCTCTTCTTCCTCCTTTGTTGCGATCTCTTCCAAAACCACCTTTGTTAAATGATTTTGAAGAACCACTATCGCCAGATGGTTTAGAACGACGTCCTTCATCGTCTCCACTGCGTCCTCTGTGATTTCTTCCGCCACCACTACTTTTTCTTCCGCCACCGCTACCAGCACGTTTTTTCTCAGTCTTTTCGACATTTACACCTCTTCCTTCAAATGAAATATCGCTATCTCTCGTAAAGGCTGCTAAGGTTTCGCTTTCAAAATTCTTATCTAGTTCGAAAAAAGAAAAAGTATCTAATATTTCTATTTGACCAATTTCAATATTCTTAGCAATATTTTGTTCGTTGATCAATCCAATCAATCTTGCCGGATTTAATTTGTCTTTACGACCAATGTTGATAAAGAAACGCGACATGTTTTCGTCGTTTCTTTGTCTTCCGTTAGTTTCTCTTTCACGACCTCTGTCTTTAGAAGTACTATTTAAATCATTTGCATTTTCATAATAACTCAAAAACGAATTAAATTCAATTGAGACAAATCTTTTGATCAATTCATCTCTGTCTAATCCTTCTAATTTCTCTTGTATTGTAGGTAAATATTCACTTATTTGACTTTCATTTACTTCAAAGTCATTTACTTTATCAACTAATTTTAACAATTGTTTTTTACAAATTTCTTTTCCGTCAGGAACTTGCATTTGAACAAACTTCTTACCTATAATTCTTTCAATAGGACCTAATTTTCTTCTTTCACCAGGAGAAACGATAGCAATAGAAATACCAGTGCTATTTGCTCTACCAGTTCTACCACTTCTGTGTGTATAAGATTCTACTTGATCTGGAAGTTTGTAATTAATAACATGGGTTAAACTATCAACATCCAATCCGCGTGCCGCAACATCCGTTGCTACCAATATTTGTAATGTTTTCTTACGAAATTTTTGCATTACCATATCACGTTGTGCTTGTGATAACTCGCCATGAAGAGAATCAGCACTGTACCCGTCTTGAATTAATTTATCAGCGACTTCTTGAGTTTCTCTACGTGTTCTGCAAAAAATAATTCCATAAATATCAGGATTGATATCTGCAATACGTTTTAAGGCAGGGTATCTATTTCTATCCGTTACAACATAATATTCATGTGATACATTATTTGTACTAGAATTACGTTTTCCTGCATCAATTTGAGCAGGATCATTCATGTAGTTTCTGGCGATTCTATCAACTTCTTTCGGGAAGGTTGCTGAAAATAATAACGTTTGTTTTGTATCTGGAGTTACTTGTAGTACTTGATCTAATTCATCTTTGAATCCCATATTTAGCATCTCATCAGCCTCATCCAAGACCAACCACTTAACTGAATCGAGTTTTAATTTTCTCCTTTTAATTAAATCAACCGTTCTACCTGGAGTTCCAACAACAATTTGAACACCTTTATTTAAAGAACGTATTTGCCCGTTGATATCAGAACCACCATATACGGCCGCAACTCTAAAACCTTTTAAATGTGTTGAGAATTCTTCAATATTTCTTGCAATCTGTATAGCCAATTCACGCGTAGGAGATAGGATAATTGCTTGAACTTGATTACTATCTAAATCTAATTTTTGTAAAATTGGCAAACTAAAAGCCGCTGTTTTACCAGTTCCGGTTTGAGCAAAAGCTTTTAAATCTTGATCTGAAGCAATAACTTGTGGAATTGCTTTTTCTTGAATTTCTGTAGGTTTTTCATAGCCTAAATCTGTAAGAGCTTGAATTATTTCCGATTTAAGCCCTAAATCTTTAAATGTTGACATCCTGTGTGTTTAATGATTCACAGATACACCCGCATCTATAAATCTGATTTTCAGGGCGCAAAATTACGCCTTATTAATCAGAATCTCTCTTGAAAACGAGTTTAATTTGCTTTAAACAACTTGAACACGTGAATTTGGTAGGGGGAATACTAGCGATTATTCAATTTATTTAATTGTCTTTCTAAATAGGGAGAAGATAAATAGGTGAAGCTATTATGCACAATACCTTTTTGATTAATTAATAGCGTTCTAGCTTCAGAACTAGTGATGAAATTATGAGCACTACTTTCTTTTGTTAAATAATATTGGTTCCCAATTTTGTGATTAACTTTGGCACTTCGCTGAGAAGGGTTCATGTTGATGCCAATAAATTTTAAATCTGAAAATTTATTTTCTAGGTATTCAATTCGACTAATGAGCAGTTCTGGACTAATAATGTCGGGAGACCAAAAATAGATCACCGTTTTTTTGTTTTTGAGAACCGTATTAATGTCTATGCGTTTTTTATCGATGGTCTTTAATTGAAAATTTTCAATCTTATTATTTTGAACAATACTTGAGCAATCATTTAAAAGTAATTCTATTTTTTTAATAATTTTTTTATCGGAACAATTAGCCATAAAAATTTCTAAACCTCTTTCGTTAAGTGAGCACGAATTTTCACTTCTCCTAAAATCATTGTAAAGGGCGATATGTAAAAGTTTGTTTTTCAGAGCCTCATGTTCAATAGTATTTATTATAGCATTTAATTTGTGTTCAAGGAACTCAATATTTTCTGTCTTACGTTCTCTTCTATATTCCATTGCAATGCCACTTATACGAGCACTAACATAGTTATAATACGGGTCATAATTGAACCAATATTCACTATTTAGATTAATGTTTTGTCTGTAATCATAATAATCTTCGGACAATTTTTTATTTGTAATATTTTTATTTTGCCGGTTAAACCTCCATGAATACATTTCATTTCTTCTATAAATAGGGTAATTGATGGCAACTTGTACTAGTTCATTGAATTTTGCTGAAATGACTATTTCAGAAGCTTTCAGTTGGTTATAAAGTTGAACACTAGAGAAAGTAGAATTCGCAGTTTTTTCTTCAAATAGATCACTTTCCAATTTGTAATATGAACTATAGAGCCGTTCTTCTTTTTCGTTTTGAAGATATAGAGTGGTTAGGAAATTATTCTTTTCAGAACCTGTTCCGCTAAAAACCAACGATTCATCGAAATCCCAAGTATTTAAACGTATTAAAATACTGTCTTTAGGCTCAATATAAATATATTGGTATTCTACTCCATGGTTAAAATGAAATAAACCTTCTAGGTCAGCATCTAATTGAACCATAAAATTATTATTGTCATCTAATTCAATAATTTCAATAACATCATTATTTTTATAAAGAGTAATGAAATTTTCTTTTGGGTTAATTATTTGTCCTCCAAAATAAGTAGCGTTACATATAGAGTCTTTCTTTCCGCAACTAAATATTGCAGAAAGGACACCAATAACTATAACTAGGATTTTTAATTTCATGTATACTAAAAAAAGGATCTTTCTTATTAAACAAAAGTACAATTATAGAGAAATCATGTTGTTAAACAGATGTTAAAAAAGAGAGGGAAGTATAGTGATAAAAGTTGAATTAGGTAAGATTAAATTACTTCAGGGTAAACACATTAAAAAAATTTAATTTTTTCTACGTTAGATTTGATTTAATTCACTCATATATATTGTATTATTGTTAGTTTTAAAAATAGCACATCTTGTATTAAATTGCTTATAAAATTGGTTATGATGACATTCAGACTTTTAGTCGTTTTTTTAAGAAAAAAGCAGGCGTTTCACCTTCAGAATTTAAGGAACTAGCCATTTAGGAAAAATAGCCAACTTATCGGGAATTTATCCCTACTAACAATCTTCATTCTCTTCGCATCTTTGTAGTGTTAAATTAATCATTAATAAAAGATGAGAACTACAACCAAAAAAAGCGAAAAAGCAACGAATGTAATTCTAGGATTGAACTTTAACGTAAAACATGTTATTTGGAATAGTAAAAGAAACCATTCGTATTTAACACAATTAAAATTTAGATAATAATTAAAAGAAGAGAATTATGAAAAAAGTAGAAAACAACCAAGATTTTGAGCAATTAATGAATCAAGACAACCCTGTATTATTAGATTTTTATGCAGATTGGTGCGGACCTTGTCAGTCACTTTTACCCACAATAGAAAAATTATCAATAGAATATGATGGCAAAGTGGAAATTCAAAAAGTAAATGTGGACGAAAACATTGAATTAGCTGCAAAGTTTGGAGTTCGAAGTGTTCCTGCCTTATTCTTTTTGAAAGGTTCAGAGGTGGTTGATAAAGGAGTGGGTATCTTGTCTGAGTCAGCATTAAGAAAAAAGTTGGATGCACTTCTTAATTAAAAATTTATCGCTACAGCCACAAAGTGCTTTTCATTTATTTGATAAGCACTTTTTTATTTAGTAGAAAGTAGTTTTTTTAACTCGTTCATTGCTGTGAAAGTTTTAGTCGTGTTCTTACTATACGTCTCAACATTATACTCTTCTGCAAATCCGAAAACGTCAAATCCTCCACTTTTAGCAGCGGTTATTCCAATTATAGTATCTTCAATTACAACACAGTCATTTACAGAATACCCCATGCTTTTAGCAGCGTGTAGGAAAATATCGGGTTCTGGCTTCCATTTTTGAATATCGTAACAACTAAAGATTCGACCTTCAAAATAGGGGAGGAGTCCTGTTAATTCTAGATTGTGTTTTATTTTACTTTGCGGTCCACTAGAGGCTACACAAAAAGGAACTTGTAAAGACTTTAATACGGCTTCAATATCTTTAACTGGTTTTAAATGATTCCTAAACATTTCAAAAGAACGCCTTCTGTATTCAGTTTTAAAATTTGAAGGTAAGCTAATATTAAATGTAACTTCAATATGATCTAAGATATTTTGAAAAGAATCTCCTTTAAAATTACGCTTTGCATATTCAATATCAAAGTTGATTCCAATTTCATTAGCCATTGCGACAATGGTTGCTTCTGCTAAAGGTTCGCTATCTACTAAGATACCGTCACAATCAAAAATTACGCATTTGTATTTTTTCATATTCTTAAAGTAATATTTAAATCTATTGATTTGTTTTTAACAAAACAGTTCTTTTAAATATGTGATGTGTAAAGATAGACGAATAGTAACCTAAAATTGTGTTTTGTTGAAAATAACTAGAATGTTATTTTTTTGTTAAAGGATATTGGTTTTGTCAACCAATGACTTAATATTGCTAGATTTTAAATTTAAAAATATGAGACTTTTTTTATTGGTTTTATTAACCTCTTTCAATACCTACGCACATGATTATTTTTTTGCTTTTGCAGAAGTTGAATATAATGAAAGTTCAAAAAAGTTAGAGGCAACTTTAACAGTTTCTACACACGATTTAGAAGTGGCAATTAAAAAAGAAGGAATATTACTCAGAGATTTTTCAGAAATTGAAAAAGGATCAAAAGATTTTGAAATTATTGAAAATTATCTACTTAGGCATTTTAAAATAAAATCAATTTCATCAGTGAATTTTAAACTTTTAGGATTTAAAATATCATTAAAAGGAGTTACCGAGTTTTACTTACAATCGGAGTCTGTTAAAATTGAAAATCAGGTAGAAGTGTTGTATGATTTGTTAATGAATCATAATAAAAAACAACAAAATAAAATCACTTTTTATCATGAGAAGAAAACGTATACAAGACCTTTTTTAATTTCAGAAAAAACGCAAACAATTAAACTTAATTAATATACCATGAGAAAAATTATTCTTATTGCTTTATTGTTACCTATTATTTCTTTTTCACAGAATAATAAGTTTGCACAATTAGAGCAATTACTACCTACTCCGAACGAATACAGAAATGCTGCTGGTGGACCAGGGCATAACTACTATCAGCAAAAAGCAGATTATAAAATAAATGTGACTCTAAATGATGAGGAACAAATAATATTAGGTAAAGAAACGATTACTTATACGAATAACTCTCCAGATGCTCTTGAGTATTTATGGATTCAATTAGACCAAAATGTAAGGTCTAAAGACTCTGATTCTAAATTAATTTCTGTTGAAAAAATGGAGGATTTTAGAAGTTTAAGGGGTATTAAAAAGAAAATGTTTGATTTTGACGGCGGATTTAAAATAGAAGAAGTTACTTCTACATCAGGTCGTGGCATGAAATATTTCATCAATAAAACAATGTTAAGAATTGATTTGGATAAGCCATTGGCGGCTAATTCATCAATTTCATTCAATATCAAATGGTGGTATAATATTAATGACCGTTCGCAAATTGGTGGTCGTAGTGGTTACGAATATTTTAAAGAGAACGATAATTATTTATATACTATTGCACAGTGGTTTCCAAGAATGTGTGTTTATAGTGATGTTGAAGGATGGCAAAACAAACAGTTTTTAGGGAATGGAGAGTTTGCTTTACCATTTGGAGATTACGAAGTTTCTATAACCGTACCTAGTGATCACGTTGTAGGGTCTACGGGTGTTTTACAAAATGCAAATTCTATCCTTACTTCAGATCAAAAGAGTAGATTGAAAAAAGCAGAGAATTCTGATGAACCAATTTTAATTATTACACAGGCAGAAGCTGAACAGGTTGAAAAGAAAAAAGCTACTGGAACAAAAACTTGGACTTTTAAGGCAGAAAACGTTAGAGATTTTGCATTTGTATCTTCTAGAAAATTCATGTGGGATGCACAAGGAGTTAAAGTCGGAGGAAAAAACATTATGGCAATGTCGTATTACCCAAAAGAGGGGAATCCTTTATGGGAACGTTATTCAACAAAGTTAGTTGCGCATACGATAAAGACATATTCTAAATATACGGTAGATTATCCGTATCCTGTCGCTATTTCTGTACATACAGATCGCATTGGAATGGAATATCCAATGATTTGTTTTAACGGTGGAAGACCACAAGCAGACGGCACATATACTGAAAGTACTAAATACGGAATGTGGGGAGTAATTATTCATGAGGTTGGACATAATTTTTTTCCTATGATTATTAATTCTGATGAACGTCAATGGACTTGGATGGATGAGGGATTGAATACTTTTGTTCAATATCTTACAGAGCAAGAATGGGAAAGAGGATACCCTTCTAGAAGAGGTCCTGCTCATTTAATTACAAATTATATGCGAGGAGATAAGAGTGGTATTTCTCCAATTATGACCAATTCTGAATCTATTTGGCAGTTTGGAAATAACGCATACGGTAAACCTGCAACGGCTCTTAATATTTTGAGAGAAACTGTAATGGGAAGAGAATTGTTCGATTATTCATTTAAAATATATAGTGAGCGTTGGAAGTTTAAACATCCAACTCCTGCTGATTTCTTTAGAACAATGGAAGATGCTTCTGCTGTTGATTTAGATTGGTTTTGGAGAGCATGGTTCTATACTTCAGATCATGTAGATATTAGTTTAGATGAGGTGAACTGGTTTCAAATGAACACCAAGAATCCGAATGTTGAAAAGGTAACGGCTAGAGAAGTTAATAAAAATAAGCAACAGTTTATCGGAGACACTAGAAACAAAGAATCGGTTAAAGAAACTGTAAACGAGAGAGATTCTGATATTGATGATTTCTATGCAACTAGAGATATTTATGAAGTTGATGCCATTGATAATGTAGATTACGATGTATTTAAAAATTCATTATCTACAGAAGATTTAGCATTATTAAATTCAGGAATGCAATTTTACGAGTTAAAACTTAGTAATGTTGGAGGGATTCCAATGCCTGTAATTTTAGAGTTTACTTTTAAAGATAATTCAACCGAGATTGTACATATTCCAGCAGAGATTTGGAGAAAATATGAATCGGAAATATCAAAAGTGTTTTTCTTCGATAAAAAAGTAAGTTCTATTTTAGTAGATCCGTTTTTAGAAACAGCAGATACAGATATCAACAATAACAGTTGGCCAGAAAAACAGGCTCCAACTAAGTTTGAGTTGTTTAGATCTGGACGTTCGTCAGAGAATCCTATGCAAAGAGATTTGAGATTAAAGGAAATCTCAAAAAAGAATGAAGGTTTACAATCTGAGCGATAAAATCCTCAAAATGGAATATGTAAAAAAGGTTTGAGAATTCTCTCAAACCTTTTTTATGTTTTATGGAGTTTTAGAAGACACTTGGATTACTTTTCCATTAAAATGTTTGTTTCCATTTAGTCCGAAATCATAAATATAGCTTGCCATTTCTAGTGCAGATGTTGGCGCTTTGTAACCGGGGAATGCCTCTTCTAACATTTCTGTTTGAACAGCACCCAATGCCAGTACATTAAATGAAATACCACTCTCTTTATATTCTTCGGCAAGTAATTCCGAAAGTGTAATAACAGCCCCTTTAGAAGAACTATAAGCTGCTAAACCAGGGAACTTCATACTACCTTGAATTCCACCCATACTACTAATCGTAACGACATGACTACTCTTTTTAAGATAAGGAATTAATTGTCTTGTTAATTCAGCAACCGCAAAGACATTCACCTTATAGACAGCTAGAAAATCTTTTGAGGATGTTTCCAAAAAAGGTTTGTTCGCTAACCGTCCAGCATTATTAATGAGTATGTCAATATCCTTCCAATTTTCAGTTACAAAATTTGACACTTTTTCGATATCGGAATCAATAGATAAATCAATTGAAAGGCATGTGATATTTTTAATATTTAAAGCTTTTATTGGTTCAGTATTTCTTGAGATCGCTAATACATTGTGTCCGTTTTTGGCAAATAACTGTATCAATTCAAATCCAATACCTCTACTGGCTCCGGTAATAATGATGTTTTTCATTTTTTTTATATTTTATACGGCCTTCCTTTTATTTATTCTTCAAAAACTTGGTGCTGATAGGCTCCAATATCTGGTGAAATTGTTCGATTAACACCTAAAATATCAAAAGCAACTTTTGATGCCCCATCAAGGTTGGCTTGATTATTTCCATTTGAATCAACTCCAATTTTGAGGTTGTTTTCATATGGGTCTT
Source organism: Urechidicola croceus (assembly GCA_905181865.1). Taxonomy (GTDB): domain Bacteria; phylum Bacteroidota; class Bacteroidia; order Flavobacteriales; family Flavobacteriaceae; genus Urechidicola; species Urechidicola croceus_A. The sequence continues at coordinate 704,637 of CAJIZG010000003.1, read as the reverse complement.
TAAAGTCGGGTTTTTTATTAAAAATATTGTTCTGAAAGTGGTTTATATCTTCAAAATTATACTCAGGAATATCAACAAAAGTATTGTTGAAATCATCAAATTTAATTAAATTATTTTTAAAATTATAGTGGAACTCAGCAGTTGCTTCATTGTCTAAAACAAGTTCAATATTCTTATTTCCAGAAATTATACAATTAACAAAAGTAGCTTCTTTTAAATCACTAGATGCTATTCCGCCATTGCCAACGAAAGAATAGTTATTCACTAATACAGTAGGAGATTGTCTTATACTTTGGTTCCAAAAATTGGAAAAGGTACAGTGTGAAAATTCATAAGTGCCTCCTCCAGTGCATGCTATTGATGAAAGTCCTACATTATTAATTACTATATTTTCCCCTTGAATATAAGTATTCCTTCCCAATATTCCGTAAGTGGAATGATTGTATAGTTGCGTGTTTTTGATCGTCAAAGTTGGATTTGTGGTATTGCCAATAGAATCTATCATAATACCAATTTCACCATTTTTAATAGTGGTATAGTTTATAGAATGATTTGTACTCCCTGCTCTAAGCCAAATAGTTCCCCACTGACCGGGTTTGTTTTCGAATTGAGGTTGAAGCCTATCACCTTCTATAATGATGTTTTCTTCTAAGGTACCTTCTAGTTTTAGGGTGGCTCCATTATCTACTATCATACCAGAATTAGCATGAAAATAGACGCGGGCACCGGCTTCTACAGTTAAGGTTTTCCCTGAAGGAATAGCACAATAGCCATAAATTACATAGGGCTTTTCGTTGGTAAAAATGGTGCTTTTATCTAGATAAAAACCTTGGACGGATAGCGTTTTGCCCATGGGTGAATTGCCAATTTCGATAGTTTTAATAATTCCTTGTGCGTTTTTTGATGGATATAAAAAATAAGCGTCTTGAACAAGTGTTACCAATTCAATATTTTGCTGATTTTCATTGGTGTCAAAAATTATTTTATCGGTGTAAAGCGGATCCGATACTTGACTGAAATCAATCGTTGTTTCGATAAAAACATACAAACTGTCATTTGCTAAAATTTGGATATCGCTAAAAGATTTTCCGGGAATTCCATCAACATTTAATCGGTATGCAGATGCTTCACCTAATGCCAATTTAATAGATGGGATATGTATACTTTGATTATTCTTGTTGTACACTTTTAATTGATAAGTACTTGAACTTATATTTGTAAAAACAGTATTTAAATAAACAGTATCTCTAGAAAATGTTAGATTGCCAGTATTGGGGATTGTGTCAAAATTGTCTGAACAAGAAGAAAGCAGTATTACACATATAATTGGAAAGAGTAGCCAGCAATGCTTCATGAAAATGATTTGTTATAATATTATATCTTTTATTGAATTAGAATACTAGTTTAATTCTTTTTTATGAGTTCGATTTCAAATAATTCACCCCAATGTTTACCCGTAACATATAGTTTTTTCGTAGCGTGGTCGTAGGCAATTCCGTTTAGAACTTCATCTTGTAAAACCAGTTTTTGGGTTTTCGACATTTCATTGTAAAGTCCATTAAGATTTGCAACTCCTTCAACTTTACCGGTTTTACTATCGAAGATTAAGATGGAATTTTGTTGATATATATTTGCGTATATTTTGCCATTAATAAATTCTAATTCATTTAAATTTTCTACTTTTCTTTCGTTGGTATATGCTTCTATATAGGAAGTTTCATTATATGTTTTGGCATCTAAAAACCAAATACGCTCGGTACCATCAGATTTAATTAGTTTTTCGCCATCATTCGTCAAACCCCATCCTTCGACGCTATTCTTATAATTTAACGTACCTTTTTGCTCAAAGGTTTCAAAGTCATAAATAAACCCCATTCCGTTTTTCCACGTAAGCATAATAATTTCATCGCCAAATTTTGTAATACCTTCTCCAAAGTATTGTTCATCCAAATCTATTTGTTGCATAACTTTTCCGGTTGTAAGTTCAACTTTTCTTAAAGAAGATCTACCTTTTTTACCGGTACTTTCATAAAGAAACCCGTTATAGATTTCAAGACCTTGTGTATATGCCTTTTTATCATGAGGATACCTGTTAATTATTTTATAGGTATATATAGCAGGAGGGGTGTCTGCAAGAAAAATCACACTATTTTCTGTTTTTTTAACGTGTCCTTCAAAAAAGGCCAAGGCTGTGATTGTGTGAAGGCCTAATTTGTAGTTTAAAATATCGAGTGTAGCACTATAATTAGTATCCGTTTTTATTTTTTTTCCATCTAGGCTAATTTGAACCGAATCAATTGGCATACCACCTTTTTCAGAAAAAGAAATGGTCAGTTTTTCATTTACTTGTAACTTTTTAGGGACTTCTAAAAGGAATTTATAATCCGTTTTACAGGAACTACATAAGATTAATAAGGTCAGTATTTTATAATAATTTTTAAGGGTCATGAGATCGTTATTTATGGATACGGATTATTATACAAATAAAGTCTTTTTATTAGTCGAAAGATCAAAAATATAATTAAATTTGCACACTCAAAAATAGTAACGTCAAAAAGCGTTAATCAAAATTAAGAAAAATGAAAAAAGGTATACACCCAGAAAATTATAGAATGATGGCATTCAAAGACATGTCAAACAATGACGTATTTTTAACCCGTTCAACAGCAAATACAAAAGAAACTCTTGAGGTAGATGGTGTTGAATATCCATTAATCAAATTAGAGATTTCGAGAACGTCTCACCCTTTCTATACAGGTAAGAGTAAATTAATCGATACGGCTGGACGTATTGATAAGTTCAAAACAAGATACGCAAAGTTCAAAAAATAAGAACTTTTATACTATTCATAGTAGAATCCTCAACAGAAATGTTGGGGATTTTTTTGTGGGTTATTTTTTTAAATTTTAAGCGCATTCTGTAAAACTGCTTTTGGAGGACAGACCTTGGGGCTATTTGTAAGAACATGTAAAATAAGGTTCTTGTATTCTAATTTTGTTATCGGAAATACATGTATATCCAATAAGTGGCGCTGCGAGTAGCGTAGGATCGGAAGAAACTCCTTGGGCATATCGTGAGGCAAGTTATGCAGGCGCTATTGTGGGGGTTAATCCTGATCCAGTAAATACAGAAAATATTACCAAGTGTTGCAAAGGTTATTGGAGTGCACTGCATCCGCATTCCTCAGGTGGAGTGGATTCCAATTTTATGACGGATCCAGGGTAAGAATGCGTAAAGACTAGTTATGGTCACCTATGAACGTTTAACTGAGATGAAAGCCAGCTATGATAGAAACAATCTTTTTAGAATAAATAAGAAGATACAGCCAAAAGGATGGAAATAAAAAAAGCATCCCATTAGGGATGCTTTTTTTATCGTTTTATAATTTTCAATTATACCAACATCGTCACAGGACTTTCAATATATCCTTTTAACGTTTCTAAAAATAAAGATCCAGTAACTCCGTCAATCGTTCTATGATCGGCAGCCAGCGTTAATTTCATAGTATTACCAACTACAATCTGTCCATTCTTAACAACTGGTTTCTGTACGATAGCACCTACAGAAAGAATCGCGGAATTTGGTTGATTGATAATTGAAGTAAAGTATTCGATACCAAACATTCCTAAATTAGAAATAGTAAAAGTACTCCCTTGCATTTCTTCTGGCGTTAATTTTTTCTTTTTCGCTCTTCCAGCATAATCTCTTACAGCAGCACCAATCTGCGGTAATGTTTGCTCATTAGCAAATTTCACTACTGGTACAACCAATCCATCTTCAACAGCAACGGCAACACCAATATGAACATGGTTATTTAATACCATTTTGTCGTCAAACCACTGAGAATTAACTTGTGGGTGCTGGCGCAATGCTAAAGCAGTTGCTTTCACAACAATATCGTTAAAAGAAATTTTAGTATCAGGAACTGCATTGTATTGTACACGGAATGCCATAGCATTGTCCATATCAAATTCAACCGCTAAATAATAGTGAGGTGCAGAGAATTTAGAGTTCGTTAAAGAACGTGCAATTGCTTTACGCATTTGAGAGTTTTTAACTTCGTCAAAATCTTCAACACCACTCGCTACAAATTTAGCAGCAGATGTTGATGCTCCGGTCGCAGCAGGAACGTAATTTTCAATATCTCGTTTTATAATTCTACCGTGATCCCCAGTACCTTGTAAGTGTGATAAGTTGATTCCTTTATCTTCAGCCAATTTTCTAGCCAAAGGAGAAGCAATTATTTTTTCATTCGATGCCGTTGCTTTTGGCATTTCAACGACTCCTTTTGGAGCCGGAGTTGCAGCCTTAGCAGCAACCGATTGAGATGCCTCTTTCGTTGGTGCAGGCGTCTCTTTTTTAGCCGCTGGTTCGGCACCAGATATAAAGTTATTTACGATTGCATCAACGTTGGTTCCTGCTTCACCAATAATGGCTAATAAAGAATCTACTATAGCCGTTTCACCTTCTTGTAATCCGATGTATAATAAAGTTCCCTCGTTGAAAGATTCAAATTCCATGGTTGCTTTGTCAGTTTCAATCTCAGCAAGAATATCTCCTTCTTCAATTTTATCACCAACACTTTTTAACCAAGTAGCAACAGTACCTTCGGTCATAGTATCACTTAAACGTGGCATTGTTACCACAATAACACCATCTGGTATGGCAGCAGCTTCAGCGGTAACTTCAGGAATTTCAGCAGGCGATTCTTCCGTAGTTGTTTCCTCACTAGCATCATCGGTAGCACCGCCAGCAATTATTGCAGAGACATCTTCACCCTCTTCACCAATAATGGCAAGCAATGCATCTACAGGAGCAGTTTCTCCTTCTTGTAAACCTATATACAATAAAGTACCTTCATTAAATGATTCAAACTCCATTGTTGCTTTATCGGTTTCAATTTCAGCAAGAATATCTCCTTCTTCAATTTTATCTCCAACTTTTTTAAGCCAAGTAGCCACAACTCCTTCCGTCATTGTATCACTTAATCGAGGCATATTTATGATTTCAGCCATATGAATTAATTCTTTTTAAAATTAAATAAATTCCAAATCTAAAATTTGAAAAACAATAAAAATCTATTTAGATTTTTATTTGTGATTTGCTTTATTGTTACTACTTAATATCTATGTTTTATGAAAGGATAATCTTCTTGTTCGTAAACCATGTCATATAACTGTTGTGTTTCTGGGTAGGCAGATTCCTCTGCAAAATCTAAACATTCCTGTACGTTACTTTTTACATCTTTACTAATAACGTCAATTTCATCTTGCGATAAATAGTTTTTTTCTTTGATGACCTCAAGTATTTGTGTAATAGGATCTAATTTCTTGTATTCATTAACTTCATCCTTTGTTCTGTAGTGCTGTGCATCAGACATTGAGTGACCTCTATACCTATACGTTCTCATTTCTAAGAATGTTGGCCCATCACCTCTTCTCGCTCTTTCAATCGCTTCGTGCATTGCTTCTGCAACTGCAACAGGATCCATTCCATTCACGGGTCCACAAGGCATTTCATACCCTAAACCTAGTTTCCAGATATCTGTATGGTTTGCTGTTCTTTCAACTGAAGTACCCATTGCATATCCATTGTTTTCAACAATAAATACAACTGGTAATTTCCAAAGCATAGCCATATTAAAGGTTTCATGCAAAGAACCTTGTCGAGCAGCACCGTCACCAAAATAGGTTAAGGTAACTCCATCTCTTTCAAAGTATTTGTCTGCAAACGCAATTCCTGCTCCTAATGGGATTTGACCACCTACAATTCCATGACCTCCATAAAATCCTTTTTCTTTAGAAAAAATATGCATTGAACCTCCCATACCATGGGATGTTCCAGTAACTTTTCCATACAATTCAGCAAAAACTCGCCTCGGGTCAACGCCCATTCCAATTGGTTGAACATGATTACGATACGCAGTAATCATTTTGTCTGTTCCCAATTTCATGGCGTGTAACGCACCTGCTAAAACAGCTTCTTGTCCGTTATATAAGTGTAAAAAACCTCTTACTTTTTGTTGGATATATACGGCGGCAAGTTTGTCTTCAAACTTCCTCCAAAATAACATGTCTTTATACCAATTTACATAGGTTTCTTTAGTGATAGGCTTCATAAATATCATTTTATCGATGCGTATGCAAAAATAAGACTTTCTGAATAAGTTTGAAGTATTATTACTGTTTTTTTGAGATCATTTTATTTTTTAGTGACTTTAAAATAGTAGGCGACTTATTAGCAATTTTTTGAAGTAATTATTCTTTGAAATTAATTAGTAATTATCCTTTTAATTAGGAGATTATTTCTTGGAGATTCTTCACTCCATTATGTTTCGACACTGCTCCTAGTTTAAGAATGGCAACGGAGTTAAATTTTGAGTAATTTTTGGATTTGAGCATACTGTACTAATAGTATTGTTTTAGCATCCAAAATTTCTCCGGTTTCAACCATTGTTAAAGCTTCTTGAAAAGAGATTTCTAAAACCTCAATATTTTCATGTTCTTCTGCTAAACCACCGCCTTCACTTACTTTCATTTGATCTGAATATTCAGCGATAAACATAAACACGATTTCGGTTACAGCGCCAGGTGACATATAGGCTTGTAATACGCGGTGAACATTTGAAACGCGATAACCAACTTCTTCTTCGGCTTCTTTTTTTATACAAACTTCAGGTTCATCACCATCTAAAAGACCCGCACAAACTTCAATAGACATTCCGTCTTTATGGCCATTTAAATAAGAGGGCATTCTAAACTGTCGGGTTAGAATGATCGTGTTTTTCTCTTGGTTGTATAATAAAATGGCCGCTCCATTGCCGCGATCATAAGACTCTCGCTTTTGAGTTTGCCATTTGCCGTTGTTACCGAGATATTCAAAAGTGATCTTGTTAAGGGTGTACCAATTATCAGATAATAATTCGGTTCTAATGTTACGGACTTTAGAATTCATATACTAAAAGTGATTTAAAGTTCGAATATAAACTAAAAACCACTTTTATAAAACTTATTTTTAAGATTAGAAATATTTTAATCTTTGTATAGCTATTGCTACCCTTTTTATTACATATAATCTTCAATAGGATTGCAGGAACAAATTAAATTACGGTCACCATGGGCGTCATTGACACGGCGTACCGTTGGCCAATATTTATTCTTTTTGATATAGTCTAGTGGAAAAGCAGCTTCTTGTCTTGTATAAGAATGCGACCATTCATCAGCCGTAATCATGGCTTGCGTATGCGGTGCGTTTTTTAACACTGAATCTGCTGGATTAAAATTGTCAATTTCTTTCTTGATGGAAATAAATGCAGCGATAAAACGATCTAATTCTCCTTTGTTCTCACTCTCTGTAGGTTCAATCATTAACGTTCCCGCAACAGGAAAAGATAAGGTAGGAGCATGGAATCCATAATCCATTAATCGTTTCGCAATATCTGAAACCTCAATCCCTTTTTCTTTAAATTCTCTAAAGTCAACGATCATTTCGTGCGCTGCACGCCCTTGTTCCCCAGTATACAAGATCGTATAATGTTCTTCCAACGAGGCCTTTAGATAATTAGCATTTAGAATCGCTATTTTGGTTGAGGTTGTCAAACCCTGAACTCCTAGTAATTTGATGTATGCATAAGAAATGATGTCTACCAAAGCAGATCCCCACGGAGCGGAAGAAATACCGGTGATGGCACTTTTTCCACCAGTCTTAATGACTGGGTTTGACGGTAAGAATTCTGCTAAATGTTCGGCAACACAAATAGGACCAACTCCAGGGCCTCCTCCACCATGAGGAATGGCAAATGTTTTATGTAAATTTAAGTGACACACATCGGCTCCAATTGTAGCAGGATTGGTTAATCCTACTTGTGCATTCATATTGGCACCGTCCATGTAAACTTGCCCTCCGTTGGTATGAATAATTTGCGTAATTTCTTTAATAGATGATTCAAATACCCCATGGGTAGATGGATAGGTCACCATTAAAGCGGCTAAATTATCTTTATGTAAGGCTGCTTTTTCACGCAAATCATTTACGTCGATATTTCCGTTGTCAGCTGATTTTGTAACGACAACTTTCATTCCGGCCATTACTGCTGATGCTGGATTTGTACCGTGAGCAGAAGAAGGGATTAAGCAGATGTTTCTATGTGATTCATCTCTTGACGCATGATAGGCTCTTATCGTTAAAAGTCCGGCATATTCTCCTTGAGCTCCAGAGTTGGGTTGCAAGGAAGTTGAATGGAAGCCAGTGATTTCATTTAAGGCCGCTTCTAAGCCAATAAATAATTCTTGGTATCCTTGTGCTTGTTCAACAGGTACAAACGGATGGATGTTATTCCAACTTCCATAACTCAATGGAAGCATTTCTGAAGCCGCATTTAATTTCATGGTACATGAACCCAATGAAATCATAGAATCTGTTAATGAAATATCTTTATTTTCAAGCCTTTTAATATATCGCATCATTTCCGTTTCGGAATGATGACTGTTAAACACTTCATGTTGCATGTATGTTGAGGTGCGCTCCATGACACTTGGGATCGCAGCGTTTTCTGAGATTTCAACAGTTGGAATCGCTTTTGACTCGACGGTTGCTAAAATGTCAACAATATCCTGAATATGATCTAGCGTAGTCGTTTCGTTTATAGAAATTCCAATGGTAGTATCATCAATAATTAAGAAGTTAATTTCTTTGCCTTCCGCAAGCGTTTTTACTTTTTTAACATCAGAAACTTTTACTTTAAGCGTATCAAAATACAACTCGTTTTCTTGAACTATTCCTATTTTTTCTATGGTGTCACTCAGCGTTTTTGCCAATGAATGAATTTTAGAGGCAATATATTTTAAACCACTTGGTCCGTGATAGACAGCATACATTCCTGCCATTACGGCCAATAGTGCTTGTGCGGTACAAATATTTGAAGTAGCTTTCTCTCTTTTAATATGTTGTTCACGTGTTTGCAAAGCCATTCTTAAGGCTCTATTTTCATCTACATCAACAGTAACTCCAATAATTCTTCCTGGCATGGCTCTCTTATAACTGTTTGAAGTAGCAAAATAACCAGCATGAGGCCCTCCATATCCTAAAGGAATTCCAAAACGTTGTGTAGTTCCAACTGCAACATCGGCGCCCATTTCTGCAGGTGATTTTAACAGCGTTAAACTTAATAAATCTGCAGCGACTACGACTTTACTTTCGTTGTCATGTGCTTTGGCGATAAAATCTGTATAATCATAAATACCACCATTTTTTGAAGGGTATTGAACGATCGCTCCAAATACCGCAGCGGGAAATTCAAAAGGTTCAGTAGCTCCAATAATTAATTCTATGCCTAAAGGAATTGCTCTCGTTTTAAGAATGTCTATCGTTTGAGGCAATACTTTATCAGAAACAAAAAAGAGATTAGAATTCGCTTTTTTATGCACTTTAGATCTATTGCTATATAGCATAATCATTGCTTCCCCAGCAGCTGTACCTTCATCTAACAATGATGAATTCACTAAATCAAAACCAGTGAGATCTCCCACCATAGTTTGGTAGTTTAACAAGGCTTCCAATCGACCTTGTGAAATTTCTGCTTGATATGGGGTATAGGATGTATACCAATTTGGATTTTCAAATATGTTACGCTGAATTACAGGAGGAGTAATAGTTGCATGGTAGCCCAACCCAATATACGTTTTAAACTGTTTGTTCTTTGCAGCTAAACTTTTAATATGAGTTACAAATTCTGATTCGTTTAGTGCCTTTGACAAATGCAATGGTTCTTTTAAACGAATATCATTAGGTATCGTTTGATCAATTAGTTCATCAATAGAATTTACTCCTATTTTTTGCAACATTAATGCAATCTCGGACTGTCTTGGTCCCACATGACGCAATACGAAAGAGTCTGTTCTCATATTTAGATTTGATAATTTTTAATACAAAAGTAATTAAAAAAACACCAAAATTATGCGTTAAAAACGGGATGAATTACATAAGATTTTAACAAGGATAATTTTATCCTAGTATAGGATACTCAAAAATACAATAAGGATTTGTTATAGATTGATAAAGAGTTATTTACGTCTTTAAAAATCAGGTGATTGTAAAGATAAGCGAATGGAGAATTGTTAAAGAAAAACGTAGTGAATAAAATAATGTTTATAAAAGGGTATTCTTCGAGGAAGGAGTCATGAAATTAACTTCTCTTTCAAAATGATATAGGGATAATCTTTTGTAGATTTGGGCTATGCAAATCCTACGCAGTATTTTTAATTACTATATTTTTAGTAACATCCACGTAGCTCTTGGTGTTTTCTGCTTTGTGAAAATTACGCTACTATCATTTGATATAGGCCAAAATACTACCGCTATTTTTGCTTTTTTTGGAACTGTTTTGGGTTATAATTTTATTCGCTTTTTGAATGTGCCTACTCATACGAATTGGATGGCGAAATGGTTTGTAAAAAAACGTGTTTCAATACGTATACTTTCTCTAATTAGTGCGCTGGCCTGTGTATATTTTTTGAAAGACCTTTCTGTGAATGCGCTTCTTCTTTTGGTGCCTTTTTTTATTATTACATTTCTTTATGGAGTGTTTTCGCCGAAAATTTTACTGTCACTTCGCAATGTTCCTGGGATTAAAATATTTTTAATTGCTTTTTGTTTTGCCGGGATTACTGTACTTTTTCCATTGGTACAAAATGGAGTAGGTATCACTTTAGTTGTTTGGCTGTTATTTTTACAACGTATTTTTTTTGTTCTACTCATTACAATTCCCTTTGATATTCGCGATGTGGACTTTGATAGCGAAAAACTGAAAACGATTCCGCAAATATTTGGTGTAAAAAAAGCGAAGGTGCTTGGTGTCATTTTGGGAGTGCTCTCTTTAGTTTTGCAATGGCTCTACTTAGATAGGGAATTCATTGAAATAGGAGCATTTTCTATTGTCGTTCTCATTTCTATTATTTTATTAATCTTTGCTACGCGAAAGCAATCAATTTATTACAGTTCCTTTTGGGTAGAGTCCATGCCTATAGTTTGGTTTTGTTTGGTTTTGTTGATTTCTTAGGAAGCAACAGTATCTGTTTACTTCGCTTTTTGAGAATATTGATTCATTTCCAATTCCCAGTTTTTCAATTGAATTAATAGATAGTCGCGTACTTCGTCATTTTCATTAATAAGATTATTTTTTCCATTACGTCTTCGTCTAAATTAAAAAGATAAGTTTCTTTGTCAACAACTAACTTCCATTTATTTAATCTCACTGCTTTTTTATTTTTAGTTCGCCAAAATAAGGGTCTGTTTTTGAGATGAGAATTATTTTATCGTTGTTAAGAACAGTTAAAAAACTTTTGCCATCAGGTATAAAATTGTTGAAATAAGTAAGATTAATTAAGTCGACTAGTGTCGGAAAAATATCCATGGTTAGAACAGTTTCCTGCGATGTGCTTGAATTGATATGATCCTTCCAATATGCAATTGCTGGGACGCGATGGCCGCCTTCCCAAACACTTCCTTTAGTTCCTTTTAACGGATAATTAGATCCTGTTCCCGCCGCTCCATTGTCTGAAATAAATAATAGTAACGTATTTTCTAGTAATTTTTCTTTGTCTAAGTATTCAACTAAATCGCCAATGCCCTCATCCATTACCTCAATCATTTCTTTGTAGGCATTTTTTTTATCTTTTCTTGAGCCATGTGTATGAAAGTCTTTATTGCCAGGAATCCGATCTGCTTTATCATTTCTGCCTTGGTATGGATAGTGAGGTGACTCGTGCGCAATATATAAAAAGAAGGGTTGCTCCTTATTATTGGAAATAAAGTCGATTGCGCTGTTCGTGATTAAATCGGTACTATAGCCTTCTTCAATAATGGTTTCTGTGTTTAGCCACCAATCATATTGACCAACTTGATCTACGTGGGAATGGTAGTCAATATTTCCGCTCACAAACCCTTTAAAATAATCAAATCCATTTTTGGTAGGAGAAAATATAGTATCATACCCCAAATGCCACTTTCCAATTAATCCGGTTTTGTAATCTTGTTTCTTAAAGAAATCAGCAATTGTTATTTCAGTTGGATCTAAGCCGGTATGTCGATGATTTAGCGCTGTAACTACGCCTTCAATTCCTGCTCTTTGTTGGTATCTCCCGGTCATTAGTGCGGCACGGGTTGGACTGCAAACGGCGCCATTAGAATGAAAATCTGTAAATCGAATTCCATTTTTTGCTAAGTTGTCAATATTTGGAGTGAGATGGTTTTTATTCCAGTAACAGCCTAAATCGTGATAGCCCAAATCATCTGCCATAATTAGTATGATATTTGGCGAATTTCGAACTTGCTCATCGGGCACTTTCGGTGCTGTGGAACAACCAATTCCAATACATAAAATAAGGGAAGCGATTATGCGATTTAGAATCATTTTATAATTTTTAGAGGATATCTAAAAGTAGTAAAAATAAAAAGAGGATTATAACTTTCGCATATAAAGCGCACATAAAGCGCACAAAAAAAGCCTCCTAAGAAATTAGGAGGCTTCGTACATTATTATCTTTGATGAAAATTTATGAAAACAATTTTTCAATTTTTTCCTTTTCCTCGGCAGCTAATACAGCATCAACCAAGATTCTTCCAGAATGCTCATCTGTAATAATCTTCTTGCGATTTGCTATTTCAACCTGTCTTTGCGGTGGAATAGTGAAGAAAGATCCTCCAGAAGCACCTCTTTCAACACAAACCACTGCTAATCCATTGTTTGCATTGGTTCGAATTCTATTATAAGCTTTCATTAAATGCTCCTCTATAACAGCCCCAAACTCTTCAGATTTCTTGTTTAATAAATCTTCTTCTTTTTGAGTTTCTGCTAAGATGGTATCCAATTCATTTTTCTTGTGCTTGTAATGATCTGCCTTACTAGCAAGCTTTTCTTTATTTTGGTCGATGACCTCTTTCTTCTGTTCGATCTTAACTTTATACTCGTTAATTCTTTTTTCAGAAAGTTCTATTTCAAGTCCTTGATATTCTATCTCTTTAGAAAGAGAATCAAACTCTCTGTTGTTACGTACTTTTTGTTGTTGCGCTTCGTATTTTTTAATTAAATCTCCAGCTTCAGTAATAGTATTCTTCTTATTCTTAATGTCTGTTTCTAAATTAGTAGCATCTTCGTCAAGATTAGAAATCCTTGTATTTAACCCAGCAATTTCATCTTCTAAATCTTCAATCTCTAAAGGAAGTTCTCCTCTGATACTTCTTATTTCATCTATTCTAGAATCAATTAACTGTAAATCGTATAATGCTCTTAACTTATCTTCAACAGTAACTTCTTTTTTCTTTGCCATGATTATTTATAATAAATCGGGTTTGTATTATTCTCTGATAAAACGACTGCAAAATTAGGAATTTTTTTTGTAAGATAATCAACTAAAAGGGTTTTTGTGAATTGTTCACTTTCATAGTGTCCTATATCAGCAATAATCAACTTATTTTCTGCTTTAAAAAATTCGTGATACTTCACATCAGAAGTCACATAAGCATCTGCATTTGCTGCGATTGCGTGTCCAATAGCAAAACTTCCAGACCCACCTAATACTGCCACTTTTTTAACCGATTTCCCCAATAGTTTAGAGTGTCGAATACAGTCAGTTTTCATGTTTTTTTTCACGTGATTTAGGAAATCTTCTTCACTCATGGCATTCTCAAATTCTCCTATCATTCCCATTCCAATTTCCTGATGACTGTTTTCAAGTGAAACGATATCATAGGCGACTTCTTCATAAGGGTGGTTTTGAAATAATGCTTCAATGATTTTGCCTTCAACTCTTTTTTCAAAAATTAAACTAATAATGGTTTCTTCTTCTGTATGTAAACTTCCTTTTTTGCCAAGGGTTGGATTTGATTTTTCATTTCCCCTATAGGTTCCATAACCTTCCGTATTAAAACTACATTGGTCATAATTTCCAATATTCCCCGCACCAGCACTAAATAAGCTTTTTCTCAATTTGTCGGCATCATTCTTTGGCACATACGCTGTAAGTTTTCGAATAATCCCTTTTTTTGGAATCAATATTTTTTGATTTATCAATCCTAATACTTCACTTATTTTTGCATTTACACCTGCATTAGAATTATCGAGAGCTGTATGCATAGAATAAATGGCAATATTGTTTTTAATGGCTTTTACGACAGTTCTTTCTACGTAGTTTTTTCCATTCAATTTTTTTAATCCGGAAAAAATAATAGGATGAAAACTAACAATTAGATTACATCTTTTTTCAATTGCCTCGTCTACTATATTTTCGAGTGTATCTAACGTGACAAGAACTCCTGAAACAGCATCGTTATAATCCCCAACGAGTAACCCTACATTGTCAAAGTCTTCAGCATTTTGGAGTGGGGCGATTTCTTCAATGTATTTAGTAATATCTTTTATTTTCATATGTGTTAAAGCTAAAATTCAAAGTTAAACTTTTACTGTGAATAATTACAATTGTTTTGTATTTTCGCATTGATGAGTGGACTTCGAAAAATATTATTTCCGTTTTCAATACTGTATGACGGAATCACTTCACTAAGAAATACATTGTTTGATATTGGGATTTTAAGGTCTACAAGATTTGAATTACCCGTAATTGTAGTTGGGAATTTAAGTGTGGGAGGTACGGGCAAGACGCCCCATATTGAATATTTAATTCAATTATTGAAAAATAGTACTAAGATTGCTGTATTGAGCAGAGGTTACAAACGGAAGTCTAAGGGGTTTGTAATTGCTGCAAAAGATGTTACTGTGCAAGAACTCGGCGATGAACCTTTTCAATATTTCTTAAAGTTTAAAGAGATGGCTGTTGCTGTAGATGAAGATCGAGTTCATGGAATCAATAGTTTGTTAGAGATGGAAACCCGTCCTGAAATTATTTTGTTAGATGATGCTTTTCAGCATAGAAAAGTACATGCGTCTTTCAATATTTTGTTGACAGCATATGGAGATTTATATGTTGATGATTTTCTGTTACCAGCTGGAAATTTACGTGAAAGTAGCAGAGGAGCGAAACGTGCTGAAATTATTGTAGTGACCAAGTGTCCGGATGAATTGTTAACTTTTGAAAAACAAAAAATAAAAGAGAAATTAAAATTAAAGGCATATCAAAAACTGTTCTTTTCGAAGGTGTCTTATGCTAATGAGGTCATCAATGAGAATGATTCGATTTCTTTAAATTTATTAAAAAATTATTCGGTTATTTTAATAACTGGTATTGCTAAACCAAAACCTATGGTTGATTTTTTGAATTCTAAAAAGATAAATTTCAGGCATTTGAAATATGCCGATCATCATAATTTTTCTGAATTGGAGATTCAACAAATAACAAAGGAATTTGAAAGTATTTCCTTAGAAAAGAAAATAATTTTAACTACAGAAAAAGATTATGCTCGATTAAAAAATAGGTTGCCTATTTTTTATTTAGAAATTAAAGTGAGCCTTTTTGATAGGGAACATGATTTTGATACGCATGTCATGACTTGTCTAAAATCTCATTTGTAACTTAAATTAGAGATCAATTTTTTCAGATAAATATAATGTTTTTATAATTCCATCTGCGAGTCCAATTTTTGGAACAATTACTTTGTTTGAATCACTCCATTTCATAGCATTTAAATAAATTCTTGTTGCAGGAATAATAACATCTGCTCTATCCGGATTTAAACTCAATTCAGAGATCCGCTCACTATAAGACATTTGTTTTAAAAATTTATAGTGGGCATTCATGTAAATATATGAAAGTGATTTTCCTGGTGGTTTTCCAGACATTTTATAAATTTTATTAATATTTCCACCCGTTCCGATAAGGATTATTTTTTTCATACCCTTGGTATTAGATTTTATCCATTTCTCCATGGATTTCCACATTTCTTTTGTATTGCCTAATTTATTTAAAAGTCTTACCGTTCCTAATTTGAAGGATTTTGCACTTACAATTTTTCCATTTGAAAAAACTGTTAGTTCTGTACTTCCGCCACCAACGTCTACATACAGGTATGAGTGGTTGTCTTTAATGACATCTGATAAATCTGTAGAGAAAATTATACTAGCCTCTGTTTTACCGTCAATAACATCAATTTCCACACCGGTTTTCTTTTTTATTTCTTCAATTATTTCGTCTCCATTACTTGCATCTCGCATTGCAGAAGTTGCACACGCACGATATTTTTCAATTCCATGAACTTGCATTAAAAGTTGAAATGCATTCATGGCATTAATCATTCTATCTTTGTTTTTTTCAGAAATAAAACCTTTAATAAATGAGTCTTCACCCAATCTAATAGGAACCCTTACAAGTGATGATTTTTTAAATTGAGGTTCGTTTCCTTTTTTAGTAACAATATTTGATATTAATAATCGAATGGCGTTAGATCCGATGTCAATTGCAGCATATTTCTTTATATCCAAAATCGTTTGTATTATAGTGTCTTAAAATCTTTAGGAAAATAGGATATAATCGTTTTTCCACGTTTTATACTTTTCCAATGGTCTGTATTAAACTCAATGGCTACAATTCCAGATGTTGGAACGTTATCAATGAATTTATTACCAAAGCTATTTACAAAATCATTGATTCCATGATTATGACTAAACACAATAGCAGAGTCAAACCCGTTATCTAGCGCTTTTATGGTTTTAACTAAATAACCATCGCTAAAACTATAAAGCGAACTACTTATTTTTAGGTTTGCCATGGGGTATTTAAAGGTTTTACAGAAAATAACTCCTGTATGCAACGCTCTATTTGCGCTACTTGAAATAAAGGCATCTGGACGCTCTATTTTTTCTTTTAAGATCGCAGCCATCATATGAGCATCTTTAATTCCACGTTTTTTTAATGGCCTGTCTGCATCATCAATTCCTTCATATTCCCAGGAAGATTTAGCATGTCTTACAATGTATAATGTCTTCATTAAATTGTTTAAGATAAAGTCAAATATAAAAAATTATGGTGCCAATCGCTCAATTTTCCAATCAAAATTTTTCTGCAGAGAATATCGTATTCTATCATGCATTCTATTTGGCCGTCCTTGCCAAAATTCAATTGAAATGGGTTTTACTAAATAACCTCCCCAGTTATCTGGTCTTGGAATTTCAAGGTTCTTATATTTTTCTTCAAAAATGCGTAATGATGTATCTAATGTTTTTCTTGAAGATAGAATACTACTTTGTTTGGAACACCAAGCCCCTAGTTTTGATCCGCTGGGTCTAGATTCAAAATAGCCGTCAGATATATTTTTTGTGGTTTTTTCTGCAACTCCTTTGATTATTATTTGTTGCTCCATATCATTCCAAAAAAAAGAAAGGCAAATGTTTGGATTTGCTTCAATGGCTTTTCCTTTCTCACTCAAGTAATTTGTGAAAAATATAAATCCTTCCCGGTTGAATTTCTTTAACAATACAACCCTACTTTTCGGAAAATTATCTAGACCAATTGTAGAAATAGTCATGGCATTTACTTCTTCCGTACTTCCAAAATTCTCCACTTCATAAAACCATTTTTGAAATAATTCCATTGGATTTTCGGGAACTGAGGCTTTGGTTAACGCTCCTTTTTCGTAAACCTTTCGGTGATTACTTAAATCTTTTTCCATGTGTAATTAATATTTTATTTTTTTTCGCGAATAAGCCATAGACCTATAAATGTAATCAATCCGTTTAAAGGTAAAATTTCCCAATGAAATTCATAGCCTCCAATAATATTTTCAGGTAAATATGTGATTCCAAGGCTGATCACAATTGCAATAAGCGCAACTAACCAGGCGAGTGAATCTTTTATTTTATACGATGTTAATATTCCAAAAGCAAATAAACCTAGCAGCGGACCATACGTAAAGGTAGCAAACTTGAATAGGTTTCCTACAACATTTCCGTCTAAGTAGTTAAAGATTATTACTACGATCATCAGTAAAATGGAAACAGCAATATGTACTTTTTTACGTAAAGGTTTTTGTGCGGCTTTAGGCTTGTTTTCGATGCTTAAAAAATCAACAGAAAATGAAGTTGTTAAAGAGGTTAAGGCACTATCTGCACTGGAATAGGCGGCAGCGATTAACCCTATGATAAAAACAACAGCCAACGGTTTTCCTAAATCTTGATTCATAGCAATTTCTGGGAATAACAAATCGGTTCTTGTTTTGCCGTCAACAACTGGTATTTCTATACCAAATTTTTCAGAATAAATAAACAAGAGTGCTCCAAGACTTAGAAAAAAGAAGTTAACTATTACGAGTAAAACCGACATTGTAAGCATGTTTTTCTTAGCGTCTAAGGGGTTTTTGCAAGTCAGGTTTTTTTGCATCATGTCTTGATCCAGTCCAGTCATTGCGATAGTAATAAAAATTCCTCCAATAAAATATTTCCAAAAATAGGTTTTAGAATTAGGGTCGTCAAAAAAGAAAATTCGTCCTTTTTCTGTAAAACTTTCTGAATTTAAAAATTCAATATAAGTCCAATCTAATTTTTGATTGATTAAATAGATGGCAACTCCAACAGCGGATAACATGGCGAGCGTTTGCAGTGTATCTGTCCAGACAATTGTTTTAATACCTCCTCTAAAAGTATAGATCCAAATCAGTAAAATTGAAATTACAACGGTTGCCCAAAAGGGTATTCCTATCTGTTCAAATACAATGTATTGCATAGATATTGCTACAAGAAATAGCCTGAAAGATGCACCGGTAACTCGTGAAAGTAAGAAGAAAAATGCGCCGGTTTTATAACTTACTTTTCCAAATCGTTGTTCTAGGTATTGGTAAATAGAAGTAACGTTTAGTTTGTAATAGATTGGTAATAGCACCAATAGGATAAATAGGTATCCAAAAAAGAATCCAAAGACGCCTTGCATATACGCAAATTGCTGGCCGCCAATCATGCCAGGTACAGAAATAAAAGTAACTCCTGAGAGCGAAGCTCCAATCATTCCGAATGCAACTACATACCATGGAGATTTTTTGTTTCCCTTAAAAAAGGTGTCGTTTGAATCGTTTTTTCCAGTGAAATAGGAAATTAATACTAGGATGCCGAAATAGGCTAGAATTAGTAATAGGATATGAATTGGCTGCATGTTTTTTTTTCATCAAAGAAACAAAAATAAGTTTATCTTATATATTGAATTGTTACATTTGTCACATGAATTTTTCATCAAAATATTTAGAGAATGCTGTAAATGAAGTTTCTCAATTACCTGGTATTGGTAAGAGGACAGCTTTGCGACTCGTATTGCATTTGCTCAAACGCCCTAAAGAACAGACCCATCATTTGGCAAATGCGTTAAATACGTTAGTGGATAATATCAAACTTTGCAAGCGATGCCATAATATTTCTGATGTAGATATTTGTGAAATATGCTCGAGTCATAATCGGAGTGAGGAAATTTTATGTGTGGTGGAAGATATAAGGGATGTAATGGCGATCGAGAGCACTGCTCAATATAAAGGAATGTATCATGTGTTGGGGGGTAAAATATCTCCTATGGAGGGCATTGGCCCTCAAAACTTAACTATTGATAGTTTGGTAGATAAGGTAAAAAGTGGAATAATTAAGGAGGTAGTTTTTGCATTAAGTTCGACGATGGAAGGAGATACAACCAATTTTTATATTTATAAACAGTTGGATGGTTTTGATGTTACTTTATCTACAATTGCTAGAGGTATTTCTGTAGGTGATGAATTGGAATATGCCGATGAAATCACGCTAGGTAGAAGTATTATCAATAGAATCCCGTTTGAAAATTCTTTACAGAGTTAGGTGTCTTTATAAAAGATACAATTACGCTTCTTTATTATTTTTGTCGTATTTTTTTGTATAGGTTTATTCCTGCCATCAATAGCCCACCAACAGCAACAATTCCAACAACACCCCAAACCCAACTAATGGTGTTTTTAAGAACTACTAAAAATACAATAGCAAATAAAAGAATGGTTGAAATCTCATTAAATATTCTTAATTTAAAAGAGGACATCTTGATAATGTCTCTTTGAAGATTTCTATAAATTATTTGACATGATAAATGGTATAAGAGCAATAAACCAACAAAGCCTATTTTAACTAACATCCAATTTGCCAATAGCAAATCTGGATTTAGATACAACATCCAAATAGCAAAACCGCAAGCCAAGATACAAGAGGGCCAAGTGATGATATACCACAATCGTTTGCTCATTAATTTGTATTGAGTCTGAAGAATTTCTCTTGCTGGACTTTCTTTACTTTCTGCTTCGATGTGGTAAATGAATAAGCGAACTATATAAAATAATCCTGCAAACCAAGTTACTACAAAAATGATATGCAATGCTTTTAAGTAAAGAAAATCCATAATATTTATTTATTCTGCCAATTTTTAGACCAATCTGCAACCACTTCAACCCAGTCATCATTATCATTCATACACGGAATGTGCTTATAAGTTTCGCCGCCAGCCTCTATAAATTGATCTTTACCTTCCATGGCGATTTCTTCTAATGTCTCTAGGCAATCTGTTACAAAAGCAGGTGTAATAACAATCAATTTTTTAATCCTTTTTTCTGGAAAACCTTCTAGTTCAAAATCAGTATAGGGTTTTAACCAGGGATCTCTTAATAATCTTGATTGAAAAGAATTACTGTGTGTTTTTCCTTCAAGACCTAGCAATTTAATAATTTCCTTGGTAGTTTCGAAACACTGATGTCTATAACAAGTCTTGTGTGCTTCAGATGGAGTGTCGCAACACGTGCCATCTAATTTACAATGCGACTTCGTTGGATCTGCTAATTTTATATGTCTTTCTGGCAAGCCGTGGTAAGAAAATAATATATGATCAAAATCTACACCATCAAGATGTACTTTTATATTTGCTACCATGGCTTTGATATAATTTGGTTCATTGTAAAAAACGGGACAAGATTCTAGTGTTACATTGGGATGAAATTTTAAAATAAGTTCCTGAGCTTTTACTTCAACAGTTTCATAACTAGACATGGCAAAGTGAGGGTATAACGGAATCATAAAGATTTCATTCACACCTTGATCTGTTAATTCAATAATAGCTTTTTCCAGGCTCATAGAGCCGTAACGCATTCCTAAAGCAACAGGAATAGTTACTTTCTCTTTGAATTTATGAGTAAATCGTTGAGAGATTACCTCTAAAGGAGAGCCTTCTTTCCACCATATTTTTTTATAGGCGGCCGCTGATTTTTTTGGCCTAGTATTTAAAACAATTCCTTTAACCAGCAAAAACCGTTTCCAATAAGCCATGTCGATCACGCGCTCATCCATCAAAAACTCATCTAAATATTTGCGCACATCTTTGGTACTGGTGCTATCTGGTGATCCTAAATTGACTAGTAATATTCCTTTCATCTGTTTATATTTGTTTTTTTGTTAGTCAGTTGCTGTTTGCTAGTAATTATTTTATTGTGGAATAAAAATTTTAACATGCTCCTTTTATTTAGTTAACTTCTTGTTTGGTAAATTGTTTTGGTGTAATTCCGAATTTCTTTTTAAAAGCGACTATAAAGTGGCTAGATGTGCTATAGCCGACTTGCACGGCTACTTCATTTACATTGTTGTCAATATCTGTTAAAAGCTTTTTTGCGTGCTCCATTTTGTAATGGTACAAAAAGGTAAATACAGGCATACCATATAAATCTTTAAAGCCCATTTTGAGTTTTTTAATATTGAGTCCAACGAGTTTAGAAAGTTCTTCTAAACTGGGAGGAGAGGACATTTCTGAAGTAATAATATCTTTCACTTTTTTTATTTTAAGAACCGTATCTTCATTTGCCATAAAAGGGCATTGTTCACTTTCGCTCTCGTCTACAACATTAAAATATAAACTTAGAAGTTCGTATACTTTTCCTTTTATATACAGCGATTTTAAAGCATCATTTATTTTTTGATTAAACATCTGATGAAGGATCGCTTTTACCGATGTACTTGTCGGTTTTGTTTCAATTATCGGCTTTCCGAACTTAAGGTTTTCGAAATTGAAATTGTAATTATCTTCGTGTGCAAAAAGCGAATGAAAATGTTGTAATGGAATTAAGATAATTGCTAATTCGGCGTCTTTTTCGAGTTCGAAGGCTAAGTTCGATTCTGTGTCCTTATAATAGATAAAGCCAGACTCGTTATTTAACAATTCAATTTTACAATGTTCCATGTTAAATGCAACCGTAGCCTCTTCTTTTAAACAAAAATATAATTGAATATAGTTGTTTCCCAAATGATGAAAATAACGCTGCGTGTTATCTGAATCATTTTTTAAATACATCACCGAAAAGCGTCCTTTTTCTTTGTGAAAAAAATCGGGACTTTTGTCGTTGTTTTCTTTAATAATAGCTTTGAACTGCATATCGATACTTTTAGAGGTTTAAATACACTTTCATGTGCAAAAATACATTATTTACAAGGTATATGGGTATATAATGTCCTATAAATTCCGACTGCTTCAATATGGTTTTGTATCAATAGACCACTTGGTTTTGTTAGTTTTTTTGTTGAATAAGAACAGGTTAGTCTTTTATTTAAAATTATTCTAAATTAGCGATTAATACTAATAGCGATATAATTAGTCCTTATGTCGATGTTTTTATGATTATGATGGTGGTACTTTTGGCGATGTTTATTCGACGAACTAATTATGAAGGAAAACAGTACATCCAAGAAGTTTTATAACGTAGGATTAAGTTATAAAAAGGCCGATGTTCATACACGAGGAAAGTTTAGTATTTCAAAAGACAATCAAGTTTTATTGTTACAAGATGCGAAGTCGCAAGGTATCGATGGTATTTTTGTATTGTCAACTTGTAATAGAACAGAGATCACTGGTTTTGCAGAGCACCCTTTTCAATTAATAAAATTATTGTGTCAATATTCACATGGAACGGTAGATGAATTTGTTAAATTTTCTAATGTAAACAAGGACAAGGATGCAATTCATCATATATTTAATTTGGCAACAGGTTTGTCGAGTCAAATATTAGGCGATTATGAAATAGTTGGTCAATTGAAGCAGTCTTTTAAAATGGCAAAAGAGCAAAAAGTTGTAAATGCGTATTTAGAAAGACTTATTAATTTAGTGTTACAAGCAAGTAAGCGTGTAAAGAATAAAACAAAATTGAGTTCAGGAACGACTTCTGTTTCGTATGCTGCTGTGCAGTATCTTTTAGAGAATTTATCAAATCACGACTCTAAGAATATCTTGGTGTATGGTTTAGGTAAAATGGGAAAACACACCTGTAAGAATTTAGCGGAATACACGAAGAACAAGAACGTTTGTTTGATTAACAGAACAGATTCAAAAGCGGCTTTATTTGCTGATGACTATGCTGATATTCGTTTTACAGAGTATAGTAACCTAGCAGATGAAATTGATATAGCAGATATTTTAATCGTTTCTACGGGAGCACAGGAGCCTACAGTTATTACTAAGCATGTAAAGAATGGGAAAGAGTTGTTGATCTTAGACTTGTCGATGCCAAATAATGTTGCCTGTGAACTAAAAAATAGAGAAGAAATTACCTTAGTTGATGTTGATGATTTATCGAAAATAACGGATAAGACTTTAGCAATTAGAGAAGGAGAAATTCCAAAAGCAACGTTGATTATTGATATTTATATGGATGAATTTACAGAATGGTTAAACCATCGAAGATTCACTCCAGCGATTACAGCATTGAAAAATTCTTTGGAAGAGATTCAGTCGAACGAAATAGATTTTCACAAAAAGAAAATCAAAGATTTTGACGTAGAGCAAGCAGAAATAATCACTTCCCGTTTTATACAAAAAATCACAACACAGTTTGTGAAACACTTAAAAGATGAAAACACCTCGCAGGTTCAAAGTATTGAAGTTATGCAAAAGGTATTTACTCTTAAATAGCCAAATAAATTAATGGATAAAAAAATTAGAATCGGAACGCGTTCTAGTGAGTTGGCCCTTTGGCAAGCAAATACGGTTGCCAGTCAATTAAACCATTTAGGACATGAGACTGAAATTGTTAAAATAGATTCTCAAGGAGATATCAACCTAGAAAAACCATTGTATGAAATGGGGATTACTGGTATTTTTACAAAAAATCTAGATATAGCACTGTTAAATAGAACTATAGATATTGCTGTGCATTCAATGAAAGATGTACCCACAGCACTTCCGCAAAATATTGTTCAAGCAGCCGTGTTAAAGCGTGGTGGATCATTAGATATTTTGGTATTTAAAGGCAATGAAGAGTTTTTGCATCAAAAAGCAGCGGTAATAGCAACGGGAAGTCTTAGAAGGAAAGCGCAATGGTTACATCATTATCCAACTCATACAATTACTGGTTTGCGTGGAAATATAAATACTCGTCTACAAAAATTAGAAGATAACGATTGGAACGGTGCCATTTTTGCGCAAGCAGGATTGCATCGTTTGAAATTATTACCCCAAAATCATGCGATTTTAGATTGGATGATTCCAGCGCCAGCGCAAGGAATTTTGATGATTGCTGCATTGGGAGAAAATAAGGAGTTATTAGAGGTTTGTAAAGAGTTAAACGATGAAAACACAGAAATTTGTGCAAATATTGAACGTCAATTTTTGCAAGTCTTAGAAGGTGGATGTTCCTCGCCTATTGGGGCTTTGGCGTACTTTAAAGACGAACAAATTGTTTTTAAAGGGGCTTTATTTAGTTTGGATGGAAAGAAAAAAATAGCAATGGATCAACTCTGTTACAGAGTAAATTCGAAAGATTTAGGAAAAAGATGTGCCGAAGATATTTTGTTGCGCGGAGGTAAGAAACTGATGATTAAGGATGTAACTCCTCCAAAAGAACTAAAAGTTTTATCTACCAAACAACTTTCTACAAATCAAACCGATTTGTTTTCTGAAAAAATTGGGTTTGAAATGAGTGATTTTATCGCCATTCGTTACAATCGATTAAAACCAACAGTAATTAAGAACGGCATTAAAAATGTAATTATTACGAGTCAGAATGGAGTAGAGGCACTGTTGCATAACTATGCACCCGCTGAAATGGATTTTGAAAACATCTATTGTGTTGGTCGCAGAACTAAAAGACTGATCGAGAAAAAGATTGGAAAAAAGGTGGCTCATGTTGAAAATTCAGCCAAAGAATTGGCAAAGTTTATTATTAAAATGAGATTGAATGAAGCGACTTATTTCTGTGGTAATTTGAAACGCGATGAATTAAATACGATTCTTTCAGAAAATAACGTAGAAGTAACAAATATTGAGGCGTATCGAACTGTTTTAAATGAACGAAAGTTTGATAAAGTATTTGATGGAATTCTTTTTTATAGCCCATCCGGAATTGAAAGTTATTTAAATGACAATATAGATAGAATTGCTGTTGCTTTTTGTATTGGAGAAACTACGGCTCAAGAGGCAAGAAAGTATTTTGAAAAGGTGCAAGTTGCAGAACTACCATCAATAGAGAATGTGATTAAAACGGTAAATAAATATTATGAATAGGACTCGGAGATTACGTAAATCGGAGAATATTCGAAGATTAGTGCAGGAAACGAAATTGTCAATAGATGATTTAATTTATCCTTTATTTATTGAAGAGGGTTCAGGGGTCGAAAAAGAAATTGTTTCTATGCCGGGAATTAAAAGATTTTCGTTAGATAAAATTTCTAAAGAATTGGATGAGGTTGTTTCTTTAAATATACCCGCAGTTCTTTTATTTGGAATTCCATCAGAGAAAGATGATATAGGAACTGAAACATGGAATGATCAAGGAATTATTCAGCAGGCAATTCGTTTTATAAAAGAAAATTACCCAAGTTTATATGTTGTTACGGATGTATGTTTTTGTGAATATACAAGTCACGGTCACTGTGGAGTTATTCATAACAACGATGTTGAGAATGATTCAACACTTGTCAATCTGGCAAAGCAAGCCATTTCTCATGCGCAAGCAGGCGCAGACATGATAGCTCCATCTGGAATGATTGACGGAACCGTAGCGATGGTTCGAGAATCCTTAGACAATACTGGTTTTGCTGAATTGCCAATTATGGCGTATTCGATAAAATATTCATCTGCATATTATGGACCATTTAGAGATGCTGCAGATTCTGCTCCTACTTTTGGAGATAGAAGAACCTACCAAATGGATCCCGCAAATAGGGATGAAGGGCTTCGGAAAGCAACTTTTGATGATCAGGAAGGAGCCGATATTTTGATGGTGAAGCCGGCATTGTCATATTTAGACATCGTAAGAGATTTAAAAAATAATTTTGATCGACCAATCGCATGTTATAATGTAAGTGGTGAATATGCTATGATTAAGGCTGCAGCAGAGAAAGGCTGGATTGATGGTGAAAAAGTAATGATGGAAACATTGCTTTCTATGAAAAGAGCTGGTGCAGATATTATTATTACTTATTTTGCTAAAGAAGTAGCAAGGAAATTGTTGAAGTAAAAAGTCATTGGGAGAAGGAACTCGGAGTAATTTGTTTATAGATATAGAGATTGCTTCACTTTGATGGTAGTGACAACAAATACAAAATTAGATATGAAATTCAAGAAATCAGAAAAACTATATAAGAAAGGATTGAAAAACCTTGTTGGAGCAGTTAATTCCCCCGTAAGGGCATTTACGTCTGTAGGTGGAAATCCGTTGTTTATTAAGAAAGCAAAAGGGAGCGGTATTACTGATGTTGACGGAAATAAATATGTTGATTTAGTTTTGTCTTACGGGCCTATGATCGTAGGACATAGACATAAGAAGGTTCAAAAGGCAATTAAAAAAGCCTTAAAGAACGGATACTCTTTTGGTGCTTCGACAGAAAATGAAATTAAACTGGCAAAAATTGTTTGTGATGCTTTTTCAGGAATGGATAAAGTGCGTTTTGTGAATTCAGGAACTGAGGCAGTATTTAGTGCTTTGCGTTTAGCAAGAGCTTATACTGGTAAGGATAAAATCGTAAAGTTTTCTGGTTGTTACCATGGTCACGCAGATGCTTTATTGGTTGCGGCTGGTTCTGGTTTAGCAACATTAAGCCTGCCAGGGAGTAAAGGCGTGCCAGAAGACGCGGTTAAGAATACTTTGATCTCAGAATACAACAATCTAGAAAGTGTAAAAAAACACTTTGACGAAAATAAAGATATCGCAGCAGTAATTATTGAACCTGTTGGAGGAAATATGGGCGTTGTAATTCCGCAAGATAATTTCTTGAGTGATTTAAAAGACCTATGTAAAGCATATGGAGTTTTGTTAATTGCAGATGAGGTTATGACAGGATTTAGATCAAAATTTGGAGGGGTGCAAGAGTTATTTAATGTAGAAGCAGATATTACTTGTTTAGGCAAAGTAATTGGTGGAGGGTTTCCAGTAGGAGCCTATGGAGCAAGAAATGAAATTATGGAAATGGTTTCTCCGTTAGGTGATATGTACCAAGCAGGAACTTTATCTGGAAATCCGATTGCAATGGCTTCAGGTATCGCTACCCTGTCTGAATTAAAAAAGCAGAATCCATATACGGCTTTTAATAGCGTAGCAGAAAAAATAGAATCATTTTTGCTTGATTCAGCAAAAAAGTATAATGTTGAATTGGTTGTCAATAGATTTGGCTCTATGATGAATCCGTTTTTCACAAAAGAGTCGGTTGTAGATTTTCCAACTGCGCAGACAAGTGATACAGAAAAATTCGGCATATTCTTTTGGGAAATGATTAAAAACGGTGTGTTTTTACCACCCTCGCAATTTGAGGCTTGGTTTTTATCATCTGCATTAGACAATAGTGATTTGAAAGTAATTAAGAAAGCAATTGATGCTGCTATGGGGAAGGTGTCGGAAGCATAATGTTGTCATTCCTGCGAAGGTAGGAATCCAAAGAAAGAGAAGTTTTAAAAACAGATTCCTGCCTACGCAGGAATGACAGAAGCAAAACATGATAAGAAACGATTTATATTTAAGAGCGTTAAAGGGAGAAGTAGTTGAAAGACCTCCAGTTTGGATGATGCGCCAGGCAGGGAGATACCTTCCAGAATTTCAGGTAATAAAAAAGAAATATGATTTTTTTACACGTTGCCAAACTCCAGAATTAGCTGCAGAAATTACCATGCAACCAATTCGTAGATATGGAATGGATGCGGCAATTTTATTTTCAGATATTTTGGTAATTCCGCAGGCAATGAATATTGAAGTAGAAATGAAAGACGGAATTGGACCTTGGTTACCAAATCCGATTCGTTCTATGGCAGACGTAAATAAAACGATTGTTCCGAATATAGATGAAACTTTAGGTTATGTGATGGACGCCATTAAGTTGACCAAAGAAATGCTGAACGATGACATTCCGTTGATCGGATTTGCAGGTTCACCATGGACAATATTATGTTATTGTATCCAAGGGCAGGGTTCAAAAAACTTTGACAAAGCAAAAGAGTTTTGCTTTACACAACCTATTGCCGCACATACATTATTGCAAAAAATTACGGATACAACGATTCTTTACTTAAAAGAAAAAGTAAAAGCAGGCGTAAATGCGGTTCAGATATTTGATTCTTGGGGAGGTATGTTATCTCCAGTAGATTATCAAGAGTTCTCCTGGAAATATATCAACCAAATTATAGAAGCATTAAAAGACGATGCTCCTGTAATTGCATTCGGGAAAGGATGTTGGTTTGCACTAGAAGAGATGGCAAATTCAAATGCTGCGGCTTTAGGTGTAGATTGGACAATTACGCCGCAAATGGCACGTAAATTTACAGGAAACAAAATTACACTTCAAGGTAATTTTGATCCTACACGTTTGTTTTCGCCACCAGCAGAAATCAAGAAATTAGTAACGGCTATGATCGACGATTTTGGAAAAGATAAATATATCGTAAACTTAGGTCATGGTATTTTACCAAATATTGATTTAGACAATGCAAAGGCATTTATAGATACGGTAAAAGAGTACGAAGCTTAAATGTCTATAGATAATATCATAAGGAAGTTGAATTTTCGATAATTATTAAGTTTAGCGGTTTGTTTTTTTAAATATCCTTTTAAATATTCTTAGGTTCAAGAAGGTGAAAATGATTTTATTCATGTTTTTGCGAAAATAATAGAAGGTAGAACAGACGAACAAAAAGCAAACCTATCTAAACTGATAAGTACGAAATTTAAGGAGTTATTTCTGAAGGTGCCGATTATTTCAATAAATATTCGGGATGTTGAAGAGAGTTCTTATTACAATAAATCAATTGTTTAGTCATTATGAAAGAAAAATTTTACAAATACATACAAAACCTACAAGATACAATCACTGCTAAATTAGAAGATGTAGACGGAAAGGCAACCTTTAAAGAAGATGTTTGGGAGCGTCCAGAAGGAGGTGGAGGTAGAACGCGTGTTATAGAAAACGGAGCGGTTTTTGAAAAAGGAGGTGTAAATATTTCTGGAGTTCATGGTGCGTTGCCAGATGCGATGAAAAAATATTTTGGAGTAGAAGAGGGCGATTTTTTTGCTTGTGGGCTTAGTTTGGTTTTACATCCAAATAATCCAATGGTGCCCACGGTTCATGCAAATTGGCGTTATTTTGAAATGTATGATAAATTAGGAAACATTGTTAATAGTTGGTTTGGTGGCGGACAAGATTTAACGCCTTATTATTTGTTTGACGAAGATGCGAAACATTTTCATGCGACTTGTAAAGAGGCCTGTGACCGTCATGATGACGGATTTCATATAAAATATAAAAAGCAATGTGATACTTATTTTTGGAATACACATAGAAATGAAGCACGTGGAATAGGTGGTTTATTTTTTGACCGTTGCTCAGAAACTGAGGACATGAATATGCAGAATTGGTTTGATTTTGTGACGGAAGTAGGGAATAGCTTTTTACAAGGTTATGTGCCGATTGTAGAAAAGCGTAAAGAGTTAGAATACACCAGAGAACAGCGCAATTGGCAAGAAGTGCGAAGAGGGCGATATGTAGAATTTAATTTAATTCATGATAAAGGAACTTTATTTGGGATAAAGACCAACGGTCGTATCGAAAGTATATTAATGAGTTTACCACCTCATGTGCAATGGCATTACAATCATCAACCAGAAAAAGGAAGTGAAGAGGCAAGATTGCTAGAGGTGCTTAAAAATCCAAAAGAATGGATATAGTTAAATCGGATTTATATTATTAAATAACAAACTTTTTAGGTGTTGGTCAGCGTAGATTTAATGAGAATGATTTGCCAAAGGACAAAGAGAAGTATCATCTATATGAACTGGGAAAACAATTGTTTTTTTTAAAATGGTTATATAGAAATGTCTGTAAGGATTTTGATTTTAAATTGCATCGAACTAAGCCTGAAACTAGAATTCTCTCAATGACTATTTAAATTTATTTTTTAATACGTTGATACGGAAGTCTTATATTCCTTTTAGGAACTGTATAGGCATCAAGCCCATTAATTGCCGCTATTCTGGCTTTGCTTAAGTCGATAAAAAAATCTTCATCCAAAATGCTTTCGTTTACATAAAGTTTCTCAATTTCACCCAGTATTAAAATAGTTCCGTTCGCTTTTATATAATACTCTTCAAGATATTTCATGGCAATTTGAATCGGTGTATTTTTTATAAATGGAGCATAGAAATTATTCTTGTATTCTTCTTCAAAATGCGTCTTTGTAAATTCTGAAACTTCTTTTGGATATTTTGCAGAAGTATGATGTGCATCTTCAATTATATCACTAAAAACGGAGTTAATTGTATAAACTGTTGTTTCTTTTATATGCTCGTAAGTGTCCCGTTTCACTGTTGTTGGCCGTAAGACAAAGCCATAAATTGCGGGGCTAGAGCCATAATGTATGACTGAACTGAATATCGCCAGGTTTGATTGGCCAGAATTAGATTTTGTCCCAATTAAATTACATGATTTGTATCCGCTCGCAGAATTTATAAGATTTATTTTTTTGAGATGTTCTAGATCTTCAATAGCCTTTTTATTAAATTCAATCATCAATATTTCAGATACGAGTCTATTTTAACATGAGTCGCCTTTAAGTCATGCATTAGACTATACAACCCAAAAAATGTACGATTTATATAAATAAAATGTTTTGAACCCCTATTTCCATTCATTTTTTTTAACTCAGTACTTTTTGCATATTTTGTTCCTAATTCTATTATTTTTCCAAAAAAGAGTTCATCAGAAAAATCAAAATATTCCTTCTGAAGTGGCTGTGTGAATAGGCTCAGCATTTCATAAAATAAGGATTTAAAAAAAACAGTTTCTTCAGCGCTATCATCTTCTCGAAGTATTTCTAAATCAAAAAGTGTTTTTTCAAAGTACTCCGGATTGTCTATATTTTCTTTTTTAGCAAGTTCAAAGTAAGGCTCATAAAACTCATCTGGAATGGTTTTTATACACCCAAAATCAATTACAATAAGTTCTTTTTTCTTACTAATTAAAAAATTCCCAGGGTGCGGATCTGCATGTACTTTTTTTAGTATATGAATTTGAAACATATAAAAATCCCATAAAGCTTGTCCAAGTTTATTGGCATCTTCTTTATTAAATGGCTTGCCTGTATATTCAGACAAATGAATGCCATCCATCCAGCTCATCGTAATTATTCTATCAGTTGAATATTTATTATAGTATTTTGGGAAACTTAAATTAGGAATATGTTTGCAGGCATCTACAATCTCTTGACTTTGATTAAGTTCTAGGACGTAATTTGTTTCTTCTATTAGTTTGTCTTCAACCTCTCTAAAGTATTTATTAGAGTCTTTACCTTTTATATTAAACATTTTAATAGCAATAGGTTTTATCAAAGCCAAATCTGAAGAAATACTTTTTGCAATGCCTGGATATTGAATTTTGACAGCAAGTTTTTCGTTGTTAATTTCTGCTTTATGAACTTGACCAATAGATGCCGCATTTACAGAGTTTAAATCAAAATAGTCGAATAATTCATTTGGGTGTTTTCCGAAATATTGGTTAAAGGTTTTTACAATCAAAGGAGCAGATAATGGGGGAACAGAAAATTGTGAAAGCGAAAATTTTTCTACATATGCGCTTGGTAAAATATTCTTTTCCATACTTAACATTTGCGCAACTTTCAATGCGCTCCCTTTCATGGTCTTTAGGCCGTCATAAATATCGCTAGCATTAGATTCATGCAGTCTTTCTTTTGCTTCTTTTTCTGAGTTTATAATTTTATCTCCGTAAAATTTGATATAATTTACGCCAACTTTCGCACCTGTTTTAAAAAGTTTAGACGCTCGTTCGATTTTTGAGGTAGGAATTTTATCTATTGATTTCATCGGCTACATTTTACAATTCATTTTTTCTTTAAATATAAATTTCCCGAGATCTAAAAAACTTTTAAGAGGGGTGGTATTCATCATGTCAAAAAGTGCGTTTACGCTTTTTTCGATAAAAATATCTGTTTTTTCAAAGGATTTAGAATTGTCATCGAGCCAAAATTTAAGGATCAATAACAACTGTACCCAAAGCATTTCTTGTATACCTTTTTCTTGAATACGTTCGAGTTTATTTTGCTTTAGGTCAATTTTGTTAATATCTAAAGTCGATGTAAATTGGTTAAATGAGCGTTTGAGTTTTGAAAGTTTGTTTAAGCCTTTTAGAACGTTTTTATTGTCTTCTAATTGTTTTACGATAAATGATCTATTGGCAGTCATCATTTCTACTATTGTAAAGTAAAAACTCAATAGTTTCTCCCTAGATTCATAGTTTTTAAAATCATCGTTTTTAGCCAATAGGTTTAAACTATTTTCACAAAACATTTCAAAAACCCTTTTTTCTAATTCTTTAAATGACCTAAAGTATTTGTAAAATTCTGCTTCATCCATATTTAACGACTTGGCAAATAAATAAATAGAAGTTGGTTCTTTTCCGGTCTCTAGAAACATATCCATATATTTTGAAACTAATGTGCTCTCTTTAATGATTTTTTTCGCGCTCATAATATTCATAATTTCTTCAAAAATACAAAATGTTTAATGTTTTTATACTAAGAGTTGAACAGAAAATAATATCTTCGCAATGTTAAACTCTTAAATTTAATAATTATGAGAACTATATTAGTTGTTGGTGGAAGTAAAGGTATTGGCTTAGCCATCGTTAAAAATGAAGTAGAAGCATCATCTATTGTTTCTATTTCTCGTCATAAATCTGGTTTTGAACATAAAAACTTACGTCAAATTGAGTTAGATGTATTAGCGGATGATTTTCCCGAAATAGAAAAATTAAATAGCATAATTTATTGTCCAGGAAGCATTAATCTTAAACCGTTTAGTAAATTGACTGAAGATGATTTCATGAATGATTATAGAATTAATGTACTCGGGGCAATCAAGATAATAAAACATTATTTACCTAAACTTTCTTTAGATAATGAATCGAGTATATTACTTTTTAGTACCGTAGCGACCGTTTTGGGAATGCCATTTCATGCAAGTATAGCATCAGCAAAAGCAGCAGTCGAGGGATTAACAAAATCTCTTGCGGCTGATTTGGCGCCAAAAATAAGAGTTAACGCGATTGCTCCTACCTTGACAGATACAGAACTAGCTTCTAAAATATTGAGAAATGATAAAATGAAGGAGGCTATTGCAGATCGTCATCCCTTAAAAAAATATTTAGAACCAAAAAATGTAGCCGATATGGCAAGTTTTTTAATTTCAGAAAAAGCTTCGTCGATTACAGGGCAAATTATAAGAGTCGATTGTGGAATAGTATCTTTAAAATTATAGCGATATGTTTGGATTGTTCAAAAGAAAATCGAAAGTAGTACTACTTAACGAAAAATATAAAAAAGCGATGGAAGAGTCTTTTTATCTATCAAAACGAATAGGTCACTAGCAGATAAAAAAGTATGTTAATACCGATCGAATATTAAAATAATTGGAAATCGAAAAAAGTAAAGAATATTTGAACAAAGAAAATAATAGGTATTACTTTACTATGTATTTTATAGTCAGATGATTGTGATTTATATATCTAGTCAGTAGTTACGAACATATAATTTTGTTTGATAAATCTTATCAGATATGGCCATTCTTCTAATTAGATTATTAAATATGTTTACTTTACTTCTAGATGTGTTTAAACGATAACAAAACTCATCTAAACACCTGTTTATATTAAAATCACTTACCCAAGAATAGGTAGTTCTAATTCAAGATTTAATCTGATGTATCATTGTTGTGTAAGACTATAAAATTCCATTTGTTATTACTCTTGATTTACGTAATGTCATATTTTTTAAACAAAGGGCGATAGTCTTTCCATAAAGCTGTTGTTATTTTCGCATTTTCATCAATATGTTTGTTAAATATTTTTTCTAATTCTTTTGCTGAAAAGTCATCGATTTTTAAAGTGTACATTCTTTTTATTTTATCTTTGTCAGTTAGTTCTAAAGCCGTTACAACTTTTTTTTTCTTACTGTTATAACTTCTTCCAACTTTCCCTTTTTCTCAACCTCTAACTACAAATTGATCAATATGAATAGTACCATCCATTGGGTGACTCTCGCTAGATTTCATTACCTCTCTAACTTTATAAATAAATAATCGAGCTATCTTTTCTGGAACTCCAAATCGAACTCCGATATAACTTGCAGATAAACTTTTGGAGGAGTTGACATTTCAAAACAGCTAAAAAGCGCTTTTCGCAAACCAAATTTTACCTTATAAAACAAAGTATTTGATGGAGGAGTTTCTGTATGGCTACACTTATTAAAAGTTCTTGCAGAATTCTTGCGAATTTGACTCGTTTTATTACTGCATCTCGCACATACAAAACTGTTATTCCATTTAACATTTGCTAGATATTCTTTGCAATTATCATCTGCTTTGAAGTGTTCACTAAGCTCCCTAAGGTTTTGTCCTTTAAATATATCCATAAAACTCTTATTTTATGGATTACTACTATATGAAACGATCTACTGACCTCTATTTAATTATTTATCCAGATAATAATAAGATGTACCATTTGAAATAAATTTATAAAAATCAATCAATTCCTATTTCGGTATCAGGAGTGTTAGTGCGTTTATTTTTACTAAATTTGCTTCGATTAAATTTATAACATGAGTAGATACGAATTGAAACTTCCTAGAATGGGTGAAAGTGTGGCTGAAGCTACAATTACCAAATGGTTAAAGGAAGTTGGCGATATCATTGAATTGGATGATTCAATAGTAGAGATCGCAACTGATAAGGTAGATTCAGAAGTGCCAAGCGAAGTTGAAGGTGTTTTACTAGAGCGTCTATTTATTGAAAATGACGTGGTGAAGGTTGGAGAAATATTAGCCATTATTGAAATAGGAGGTGACGATATTTTGGTAGAATCTGAATCAATTGCGATACCTCCAGAAGTTGATAAAATTCCTGTTATTGAAATAGAGAAATCGGTTGAAGAAACCATCCAGCAAGGTTCTGTCCAGATAGAGAAGACTGGTGAAAGCGGGAAGTTCTACTCACCCTTAGTAAGAAATATCGCTCAAAAAGAAGGTGTTTCTATGGAAGAATTGGAATCAATTTCCGGTACAGGTAATGAAGGAAGGGTTACAAAAGATGATATCATTAAATATCTAGAGAATAGAAAAAATCAACCTATTATTACCAGAAATGTATCAACTCCAAAAGTTGAATCTTCTCAAGTAACTAAGGTGCCAATTTCAATCAGTGGAGAAGATGAGGTTATTGAAATGACTCGAATGGGAAAAATGATCTCCAATCATATGATGCATTCCATTCAGACATCCGCACATGTGCAATCGTTTATTGAAGTTGATGTTACTAATATTGTTACATGGCGAAATAAAGTAAAGGATCAATTCATTGCTCGTGAAGGAGAGAAATTGACGTTTACACCAGTATTTATGCAAGCAGTTGCTTTAGCTTTAAAGGCTTTTCCGCTAATTAATATTAGTACTGACGGTGAAACAGTGATTAAGAAGAAAAATATTAATTTAGGTATGGCTACTGCGCTGGGCAATGGTAATTTAATAGTTCCAGTGATCAAAAATGCAGATCAACTGAATTTAGTAGGAATGGCGAAAGCAGTAAATTCTTTAGCGATAAAAGCACGTAATAATGACTTAAGTCCGGGAGATATTCAAGATGGTACTTATACGGTAACAAATGTGGGAGGCTTTGGCAGTGTTATGGGAACACCAATTATTAATCAGCCGCAAGTAGGAATCTTGGCATTAGGTACAATTCGTAAAGTTCCAGCGGTTATTGAAACAACTGAAGGCGATTTTATAGGGATTCGTCAAAAAATGTTTTTATCTCACTCTTTTGATCACCGCGTGGTAAATGGCGCAATGGGTGGGTTATTTATTAAGCATATAAAAGACTATCTAGAGGCTTGGAATTTGAATGCGTCGTTCTAGATTCTTTTTAAAGACGAATGTACGCTTTTTTGATATTGTTTAAAAGGTTCGAATCATTATTTAATTCTTTTTAAAATCTAACGAAGTTTGGTTTGATTGTGAAAAAAAATATTTTTTATTCCGAAACTTTTAATCGAGCGGTAGCAACGTTATTTATTTCTGAATAATTATTCTGAATATAACTTAGATATCCCGTAATACCTATCATAGCAGCATTGTCTGTGGTATATGCGAAGGTTGGAATATATGTTGTCCATCCATATTTATCTTGAGATTCCGTAAGAACTTTACGTATTTCTGAGTTAGCACTGACTCCCCCGGCAATCGCAATATGTTTGATGTCTGTTTGTTTTACGGCATTTTTTAATTTGTCCATAAGGATCTGAACAATGGTGTGTTGAATAGAGGCGCAAATATCATTACGATTTTCTTTTATGAAATTGGGATTCTGCTGAACATTTTTTTGAATAAACCTTAGAATTCCAGTTTTAAGTCCACTAAAACTGAAACTTAAAGGGCCTACTCTTGGTTTTGTAAATGGATATGCATTTGGATTTCCTAATTTAGCATACTGGTCAATTAAGGGACCTCCTGGATAGGGTAGTCCTAAAATTTTTGCAGATTTGTCAAATGCTTCACCAGCCGCATCGTCAAGAGTTTCTCCTAGAATCTCCATGTCAAAATAGGATGCTATTTTTACAATTTGAGTATGGCCTCCACTAATCGTGAGACAAATAAATGGGAAAGGTGGTTTTTTTTGAGTTTCGTCGTTAATAAAATGCGCTAAAATATGAGCTTGCATATGATTAACAGGTATCAAAGGGATGTTTAAGCCTTGGGCAAAAGATTTTGCAAAAGAGGTACCGACAAGTAAGGATCCCATTAATCCTGGTCCACGTGTAAAAGCTATGGCTTTTAACTGATTTTTGTCGATATTTGCTCTTTGGATTGCCTGCTGAACTACTGGAATTATATTTTGTTGATGAGCACGAGAAGCTAATTCAGGAACGACTCCGCCATAAGCGGAATGAATTCCTTGATTAGCAACAACATTTGACAGTACTTTATCGTTGCATAATACAGCAGCACTTGTATCATCACATGATGATTCAATAGCCAAAATATAAATTGATTTATTCATTAAAAATAACTAAGGCACAGAAATTGCCTATTAGTTTGTAAAGTTAGAAC
The DNA here is from genome assembly GCA_905181865.1 of Urechidicola croceus. Lineage (GTDB taxonomy): Bacteria > Bacteroidota > Bacteroidia > Flavobacteriales > Flavobacteriaceae > Urechidicola > Urechidicola croceus_A. The sequence goes on along the minus strand of CAJIZG010000003.1, from coordinate 667,078 downwards.
ATATCAAACGATTTAAGAAAATAGTATCCAGATTTTTACTTGTCTTCACAATACTTTTAGTCTTGTTGTCAATTTTGTTGGGAACTCCTGCTGTTCAATCAAAATTGGGTAGAATTGCCACAGACTATTTGAATGAAGAATTTCATACTCATATAAAAGTTAGTAAAGTAGATTTGTCATTTTTAGGGAGTGTTGAACTTAAAGAAGTCGAAATATTGGATCATTATTTAGATTCTATGATTTATGTTAAGAACCTTACAACATCCATTTATAGTTATAGAAATATTATAAAGAATAAAATTGAATTAGGTGAAGTATCTTTAACTGGAGTAAGATTTATAATGCGGACTCATGCGGGTGAAAGGGAAGATGCCTTTGTTCAATTTGTTAAAAATTTTGAAAATAAAAACTCTAGTAACGATCCTTTAGATTTTTTATTATCGGCAGAAGTTGTTAATCTTGAGGGTGCTCATTTTGTAATTCTTGATGAGAACAAGGAGAATAGTAGCCCGCTTACTTTTTATGAGATTGAAGGAAGTGTGAGGAATTTTAATATCCAAGGGCCAAACATTTCTGGTGAGGTTAGAGGTATCAGTTTTGTAGAGTCACATGATATTGAAGTAGAAAATTTAACATCTGATTTCTCGTATACACGAGAGGAAATGAAACTTTTGAATACGAGGCTTGAGACGAAATCATCTAAGGTTGATGCAGATATCGTTTTTTATAGGGACGGCTCTTTGGCAGATTTCAAGAATAAAGTAAAGTTTGATGGTGATATTAAAGATGCTAATTTATCCTTAAGAGATTTAAATAAATTATATGGTGAATTTGGAAAGCTTGATGTCCTTCATTTTAAAACAAAGTTATCTGGAACACTTAATGATATGAGAGCGAAAGATTTTCGGTTGAGATCTGATTTAAAAACTATTGTGGATGGTGATTTTCATTTAGTTAATTCATTTAATACAGAAAAAGGATTCTCAGTTGAAGCGCAACTTTCGAACTTGGTGTCGGATTATGATAATTTAAAAATTCTGATCCCTAATATATTATCAAAATCTTTACCGTCGTCTTTAAAAAAATTAGGAAGGTTTAATATGATTGGGCATTCATTTATTTCGAATGAGATTATAGATGCGCAAATAGAATTAAATACAGATATTGGATCAACTATTGCAGATTTAAGACTCACTAATATTCGTACTATTGATAAGGCAACGTATCGAGGTCACATTAAAATCATAGATTTTGATTTGGGTAAAATGGTTAATGATTCCTTAGTTGGTAGAATATCTGCAGAAGCAGACATAGATGGTGAGGGGTTTACTCTTGAAGAATTAAATACTACGGTTGACGGTGAAGTGAGTAGTTATGAATATAAGGGATATGTCTATGGCCATATTAATATTAATGGAAGGTTTCAAAATAAGAAGTTTGAAGGAGAAATGATTATTAATGATGCTAATATTAAATTGAAATTTAATGGACTCGCTGATTTGTCTAAAGAGATCTATAAGTTTGATTTTAAAACGGTAGTGGCTCATGCTAATTTTAATGAATTAAATTTATTTACGCGGGATTCAATTGCTATTCTAAAGGGAGATATAGATATTGATTTTGAAGGCACAACAATAGAAAATTTAGTTGGAGCGATAAGTTTTGAAAGAACTTCATATACGAATGAAAAGGAGAGTTTTTATTTTGAAGATTTTGATATTTCTTCTACATTTAATGATACCATAAGAACAATTACTATTAATTCGCCGGATATTATCAATGGTGAAATTGTGGGTGATTTTCAGTTTTTAGAAATACCAAAACTGGCTCAAAATGCGTTAGGTAGTATTTATTCCAATTATTTACCAGATGAAGTAGATGATGACCAGTTTTTAGATTTTAAATTTAATATTTACAATAAGATTATAGATGTTTTTTTTCCATATGTAAAGTTAGCTTCTAATTCGTATATAAGTGGCTTTGTGAATTCAGACGAAAAGAACTTTAATTTGAAAGTAAGGTCACCTAGAGTTGAAATTTACGATAATGTAATTGATAGTATTCGATTAGATATAAATAATAAAAATCCGCTTTTTAACACCCAACTTTCGATACAGAGAATTAAAGGTACAACGTATGATATTTCCAAATTAGATTTGATAAACGTTACTTTGAATGACACCTTGTTTTTTAGAACAGAGTTTGTCGGTGGAGTAAAGAAAACAGACATCTATAATTTAGGGTTTTATCATACAATTGATAAGGAGAAACAATCTGTGATTGGAATAGAAAAATCAAACATCAAATTTAAAGATACAGATTGGGTGTTGAACCCTAAAAAAAATAAGCAGAATAAGGTTGTTTTTGATAGTAAATTTGAACATTTTGACATTAGAGATTTTGATATTGTATCTGGAGATCAAAAAATTGAGTTTTTTGGATCAACTTTTGGACCTATTCAAAAAGATTTAAATTTAAAGATGGAGAATGTTGCCTTAGAAGCGATTAGTCCAAACATAAAGAAATGGGATTTAACAGGGGTTATAAATGGAACATTACAGTATGATCAAACAGATGAAAGTGTGTTGCCTGTAGCAAATTTTGACATTAATAATTTTTCCGTAAACGGCTCGCATCAAGGAGATCTTAAAGTCGGAATGATAGGTAGAAATTCTTATAAGACTTATAACATTAATATGGCGTTAGAGAAAGATGGCTATGATGCGTTATTTGCCAATGGTGTTTTAGACTTTGCTGCCGACGAATCTACGGTTGATGTTGGATTTGAATTTGAGCGGTTTAAGTTGGATATATTAGGGCCAATTGGAGACGAAGATTTCACAAATATTAGAGGAGAGATTTATGGTAGTGCCCGTTTATCGGGATTACTAAATAATCCAGATATGAGCGGAGAATTTTATTTGTTCGACGCTGGAATGGCGATGCCTTATTTAAACGTGGACTACGATTTTGAGGGAACTACCGTAATCAATCTAGATGGACAGACTATTGAAATTATCGATTTAACTTTAAAGGATCTCATAGAAGATACTAGCGGGAAACTTACAGGAACTATTTCACATAACTATTTTACGGATTGGAAATTAGATTTAAATTTAACTACTAAAAATTTGTTAATATTAAATACAGAACAAGAAGAGCAGTCCCTTTATTATGGGCAAGGATTCATAGAGGGACAAGCCAATATATATGGTTATACAGATAATTTAACGATTGATGTAAATGCAAAGACGAATAAAGGTACGCGTTTTGTAATTCCTATGAGTGATACAAAAATTGTGGGAGATTCTAGAGTTGTGAACTTCAGGTCTCCCAAAGAAATTGAAGAACCTTCAAAACTAATTGCAAAAGACTTGTTAGAGCGATATAAGGGCTTATCACTTAATTTTAATTTAGAGATAACAAAGGATACTGAAATTGAAATGGTACTAGATGAAGTAAGTGGAAGTAAATTAAAGGGAAGTGGAACAGGTGATTTAAAAATCGAAATCGATACAAATGGTAAGTTTAATATTTTTGGTGATTTTATAATTGATAATGGAATCTATAATTTTAATTTTAAAGATGTTATTAATAAAGAATTCTTAGTAACTCAGGGTGGTCTTATTTCTTGGGGTGGAGACCCCTATGAAGCAGATATTGATATTGAAACTAAGGTACGTGTTTATGCAAATCCAAAGTATTTGTTAGAAAATGTTTATACGAGTAGAGATATTGCGGTTGATTTGGTTGCAAGATTTACGGGAGATTTATTTGATTCAAAACAAGATTATGATATTTTATTGCCGGATGCCGATTCTGAATTAAAAGCTGAGTTGGATTTTAAATTGAACGGTACCAATGACCTTAATACTAAAATGAATAATTTTGGTTCCCTATTATTTGCAGGAACCTTTACAAGTACAGATACATCGATGGGTACTAATGGGGTTATGATGATTACTGGGTTAAGCGAAGAGTTATTGTCTAATGCTTTAACCAATATTTTAAATAGTGGCGATTCTAAATTAAAAGTGGGTGTTACTTATGATATTGGAGATTCTAGGTCAGACATAGAGAATTTACAAACACAAGATCAATTAGGAATTACTGTTGTAACTCAAATAAATGATAAGATACTAATCGATGGTAAATTGGGGGTTACAGGAGGCGCAAATTCAAGTTTAGCAAACCAATCTGGATTGGTTGGTGAAGTTGAGATTGAGTTTTTATTAAATGATGAAGGTTCTTTAAGATCGAATGTTTTTAATCGCCAAAATGAAATTCAGTATTCTGAAGAAGAGGAAGGGTATACTCAAGGGGTTGGGATATCGTATCAATTTGATTTTGATATATTCTCAGAGTTTTTAAAAAGAATAGGGTTAAAGAAAAAGAGGGTAGAAAATGATTCTATTCAAATACATCAAGACGCTATTCCAGTCAAACAACCTATAATAAGTTTTAAGAAAAGTAATATAGAATAGTATTTAAATTTACTTTATAGCAATTGCAGAAATTTCTACATGTACAAATTTCGGCAAATTGGCTACTTCTACGGTTTCCCTTGCAGGCGCTGTTTCAGACTTAAAATAATTTCCATAAACGGCATTTATTTGTCCGAAATTATTCATGTCAGAAATAAAAATGGATGTTTTAATCACATCTTCAAAAGTCATATCTGCCGCTTCTAAAATTGCTTTTAGATTTTCCATAACTTGTTTAGTTTCATTGGTTATCGAATCCAGTACAAGTTCTCCATTTTCAGGATTAACAGCAATTTGTCCTGAAGTATATAAGGTGTTTCCTGATAATACAGCTTGATTGTATGGGCCTATTGGAGCAGGAGCCTTTGGTGTATTGATGATTACTTTCATGCGTTGTATTTATTGTTTTTCAGAAGTCACATGCTGTTCGCCATTAATCATTCCCTTGGGTGATAAAAGTTTTTAACATACTCGTTTCATAATAGAAATTTTAAAATAATCGCTGGTCTGGTTTTTTCTGTTGATCGTATTTTAGATCACTCATTATTCCAGATTTTATGCCTATAAAGAAGTTATATGTGGTTCTTAGTCCAAATGGTACCCAGTTAAAACTCATTCTCCAACTGTTCAAATCTCTATTAAATCTTAATTGTGTATAAGTAAAACCTTTATTCTTAAAATCATAACCCGAACTAAACCCCATTTCCCATTTAGGAGTTAATTCTAAATCACCTGAAAACATCAAAGAATGAGAACTAAATTCATTTTGTCCCAAATTGTTCGAATAGTTAACCGCATATGCAACTTTTAAATCCCAGGGGATTCTAGATTGAAAAATTTTGGTACTTTTAGTTTCATCATTTTCATTTTTAGCAGTACTTCGGCTCTCATTGGTAGCAGCCATGTCTTCCCCAAAAATACCATCAGAATTAGTGTCATCTTTTTTAGGCGCTTCTTTTTTATCTTTTTTAGTAGACTTACTTGAAAAAGAGTAATTAGTCTGCAAGCCTGCACTTGTAAGTCTAAATAAACTACCTCCATTATCAATATTAAATTTGTCTATTTTTTTTCCATTTACATCCATAGCATAAGGATCTAAAATGGCCCTTATATTTACCGCCAATTTGTTATTAAAAAATGACACACCCATATTTGTACTAATAGGACTCCATTTTAAAGAATCTGCCGCCATGTTATAGTTTGAAGAAAAATTAAGATTCTTAATTAAACTCAACTTTTTAGGTTTCAAATCCGTTGAATCTTTAGATTTTACTTTAGCCTCTAGGGTATTCGCAACGGTGAAACCCATACTATTTGAAATCCCTTTAGAAGGGCCACCGTAAATTCCGTTTTGAAAGGGGTTGTATTCGTTTATATCGTCGGGATCGGCACTGTTCTGATATTCTTCATACTGATAACTGAAGTCTGGTCTATACCCGTAGGAGACAGAAGGTCTCATGGTATGTCGAATGGCTTCGATATTTCCATTTTTAAATTTAAAATCACCATATAATGTTGTAGATAAGGATGCACCAGCATTATATTCTCTAAAGGAACTAAAACCGCTAATAGTATCTGTTACAACTTGATCTATTTCTGGGACGTATTCTTTGGAAACAGAATCAAAATACCATACCTCTTTGTATCTAGCATTTGGAGACAACGTAAAGTACTTCATAATTTTTGTATTGGTACTCAAGTTGGCATCATGTTGCATTCCAGTTCGAGCAGTCGCAAACATTTCATTTTTAAAGAAGAATTCGTCCGTTGTATTAATTTTGTAGTCGCCTTTAAAATTATAGGTTGTTCCAATATTTTGCAACATCCCCTTTTTGGTTCCGTCTTTGGGAGCAAAGGGGTAAATACGATCCATACTTACTTGTAATGAAGGTAAAGACATGTCAATACTTTGGGTATTCGTATTTTGCGTGTGGGTCATGGAAGAGGTTAAGTTAAAAGGTGTTCCAACAAAACGCTTTTGATATGAGATAGATGAACTTAAGGTATTGTTTAAAAATGCATTACTGTTGGATTCATTTAAGGACTGCCTATAATAGGTGCTACTTCCTAAATTAACAGAAGTACTAAAGCGAGCGTTAGGATTGGCTTTGGTGTCTTGACTATGGCTCCATCGGATATTATAATTGGAACTTTCTCCAAAATCACTAAAACCACGAATACTATTATATAATTTTTCATACCGCAATCCAAAACTACCAGCATATTTATAGCGCACGTTGTAGGCACTTTGCGCATTCATTCCCCAACTACCATTAGTATATAAGTCACCTGTTAAAGCCAAATCAAAATAATCGTTCAGCGCCAAATAATAACCTCCGTTCTGAAGAAAAAACCCTTGGGCTTGTGTACTACCATATGAAGGCATAATAATACCAGATGTTCTTCCTTGTGTTAAGGGGAAATAAGCAAATGGTAAAATTACAGGTGTCGGCACTTCTGCAATATAAAGTTGCGATTTCCCTCCAATAATTTTTTTATCAGGCACCATAACGCCTTTTTCAACAACAATATGGTAATCTCGCGGTGCTACATTATCGGAAGTAGTAATGATAACATCTCGTATATAAATCATGGAGTCATTTACCTTTTTCATGATATGTGTATCGGTTTGCATCCCAGTCAACTCAGATTTTGTACCCCATGCTATGGCTTTTTCGGTTTTGTAATTTAATCTGATGGAGTCATGTGTAGATTCTTCACCACCCTGAGTAACAATTGGAGCCTGCGCATAACCTGTAGTGTCTATAATTCCGGTTGCCATTACCATGTTAGTTTCATGGTTTATTTCAATATGACCGGCTTTTATATTTAAGTCACCATAATTTATTTCGGCGTTGTCATGTAGCGTAATCAGCGTTTTTAGGAAATTTTCCTTCACAGATTCAGCCTTGTGGTCTACAATATAATCCAAAGCCCCCTTTGGTTTTTTAATACTATCAGTCGGAACAGTGTCTTGCGGCTCTAATAATAAATCAGGACTTTGAATTAAACTGTCCTGTTGCTTTTTGAGATTTTCGGTTGGAGGGATCGTTGTTGTTATAGTATCATTCAATATCCCTAAAGTTATAGATGATTTATTTGTTTGCGCCATTAAAGAATGCCCAATCAGACCAAATAAAAATAGTGGTAAAAGTATTATATGAAAAATAAATCGCAATGCTATAAATACTTTTTTGTTTTATATAAAAAAACAGTTTAAAATGGTCTGAAACTCCCAACTTTTATTAAATTCGCTAATGAGTTTCATAACCAAAATTTAATCATTTGTTATCAATTGGCTCGATACTTGAAGAACCTATTTTGAGATGCCAAAAATAACTAAAATATATTGATGACCTTGCAGATGTTACACAAAATTAATGCCAAATGGAAAGCAAAACATGTTTTCTTTTTTTTTATGATTCTTATAAATACGATGTCATTCTCGCAAGGAAAGATCTATACAATAGTGTTAGATGCTGGACATGGAGGCAGAGATCCTGGTAATATTGGTTTCAAGAAGTATAAAGAAAAAGATATTGCTTTAAAAATTGTTTTAGAAGTAGGTAAAATATTAGAGGCGCATAATAATGTAAAAGTGATCTATACGCGTAAAACAGATGTGTTAATAGATTTATGGGTGCGTGGACAAATAGCTAATAAAGCTGATGCAGATTTGTTTGTTTCAGTTCATTGCAATTCTCATGGTACAGAGCAGCCAAGCGGCGCTTCGACGTTTGCCTTGGGTTTACATGCTAATGATAGAAATTTACAAGTCGTTAAGAAGGAGAATGAAGTTATTTTACTAGAAGATAATTACGAAGAAAACTATAAGGGATTTGACCCCAATTCTGTTGCCTCAATTATTGGAATAAAATTGATGCAAGAAGAATATTTAGATCAAAGTTTAACTTTGGCTAATATTGTTCAGAATAATATGGTTACTGATTTGAAACGAAAGGACAGAGGAGTTAAACAAGCTGGTTTTGTTGTTTTGCACCACACTTATATGCCTAGTATCTTAATTGAAACCGGTTTTCTTTCAAACAAAGCAGAAGGTGCGTATTTGAATTCAGCAAAGGTCCAATCTAAATATGCCAATTCTATTGCTCAAGGAATTAGTACATATATTAATCAAGTAGCTTTGAATTCTGTAGTTGTAGGTGGTGAAAGTAAAAATTCATTGGACAAGCCAATAATGCAGGAGAATGTGGTTTTTAAAGTTCAAATAGCTACTGGCTCAAAGAAATTGGTTACGAAATCGTATAATTTTAAGGGGCTTAAGAATGTCGAGCGTATTCATGTTGGAAATGCGTATAAATATTATTTTGGAAAGACTTCGAGTTATGAAGAGGTTAAGAATTTTCATAGAGAAGTTCGAAGTAAAGGTTACAAAACTGCATTTATTGTGGCCTCAAAAGATGGTAAAAAAATAAGTATTCAAGAGGCAATTAAAACTCCTTGAAAAATTGTTTTTTGCTCACAAAAATAATTAGTAATATTGTTTATTAAATCATCATCACTATTTTGAAGCTATCGAGGGAGTTAAAAACGGGTTTAGTTACTGCAATTATCATTGCATTATTTTTTTGGGGATATAATTTTATGAAGGGGCAAAACATTTTTGACACTTCTCCTCGGACATATTTCGCCAAATATTCGAATATTGGTGGTTTAAGTACTGCAAGTAACGTAACGATTAACGGAATGAAGGTGGGTAAAATTGTTGATATCACTTTTGACAGAGATCCAGAAAGTCGTGGAATGTTAATAGTCGAATTTGGAGTGAATAATGATTTTAAATTTAGTAAAAATAGTATAGCCACTATTTACAGTGCTAGTTTAATGGGGGGTAAAGCACTTTCCATTGATGCTTCTTTTGAAGGCGAAGAGGCTTTGTCTGGCGATTTATTAGCGGGAAAGGTCGAAAGAGACATGTTTACTTCATTAGGTGAAACGATTAATCCAGTACAAGTTAAACTTGAACGCGTATTAGAAAGTGCGGACTCATTGTTAAATGGATTGAATTCTGTTTTAAATAAGGAAGGAAGAAGAAATCTTAGCGAAACCATTTCAGGGTTGAATGAAACTGTATCAGGATTTAAAAATGCTTCGGTTTCACTAAATAATGTTATAAATGAGAACAAAGATGAATTATCGAGTTCAATTTCTAATCTTGCGGTTACCACGGAAAATTTCGCAAAAATTTCAGATTCACTAGTTTCCATAAATATTGTTGGAACTGTTGACGCGTTGAGAGAAAGCATTACTAGATTTGGTATAATTATGGAGGGTATTGAGCAAGGAGAAGGTTCCGTTGGAAAATTATTGAAGGATGACGGTCTCTATATAAATCTGGAGAATGCCTCGAAAGAGTTAGAGGAGTTACTAAGAGAAATCAAAGAACATCCAAGGCGCTTTGTTAATATTTCTATTTTTGGAAAAAAAGATAAAGGTTACCAAGAAAAAGAAGAGTAATCATTTGACTTAAAGGTTTATAACGACAAAAAACGGTTCTAACCTTCATAAATACTTTATAAACTAGTTCAATAAAACCATTTATATTAAGAATTTAAAATGGAATATATAGATAACTTTTTATTTGCCATATTATTAGTTTTTGGAATTGGTTTTTTTATAAAAAATCTTAAAAAATTAAAACGAAACATCAATCTTGGAAAAGATATTGATCGTTCGGATAGAATTGGCGAGCGATGGAATAATATGTTTCGAATTGCACTTGGTCAAAGTAAAATGATACGTAGACCCGTTTCTGGTGTTTTACATATAATCGTTTATGTAGGGTTTGTCATCATCAATATTGAAGTGTTGGAAATCATTATTGATGGGCTTTTTGGAACGCATAGAGTCTTAAGTTTTATGGGAGGATTCTATAGTTTCTTAATAGCAAGTTTTGAAATTTTAGCTGTGCTAGTACTAGTTGCTGTTATTGTTTTTTGGATTCGTAGAATGATTATTAGGATTCCAAGATTTTGGAATAAAGAAATGAAAGGATTTCCGAAAAATGATGCCTTGTATATCCTTTATTTCGAAATGGTATTGATGAGTCTGTTTTTGATAATGAATGCTACGGATGTTCATTTTCAAGAGTTAAATTCAGGAAATCCAGTAAGTCAATTTGTTGCCGATTTATTCAATGGATTTTCGTTAGAGACAAATCACTTGATTGAAAGAACTTCTTGGTGGATGCATATTGCCGGAATTTTAGTGTTTTTGAATTACTTATATTATTCAAAACACTTGCATATACTTTTAGCATTTCCAAATACATTTTTTGCGAATTTAAATCCTCAGGGGCAGTTTACAAACGACAAGACGGTATTGAAAGAAGTTCAAATGATGATGGATCCGAATACAGATGCATTTGCAGCGCCTCCAGAAGGTGAAGAAGATGAAGTCCCAGAAAAGTTTGGAGCAAGTGATGTAACTGATTTAAATTGGGTGCAGTTAATGAATGCTTACACGTGCACAGAGTGCGGTCGCTGCACTTCTGTATGTCCAGCAAATCAAACAGGAAAAGAATTATCACCAAGGGCGATTATGATGAAAACGCGCGATCGCGTTGAAGAAGTTGGAAATAATATCGATCAAAATGGTGAATTTAAGGAGGATGGAAAGCAGTTGTTATATGATTATATTGCTCCAGAGGAGTTGTGGGCATGTACGAGTTGTAATGCATGTGTAGAAGAATGTCCGATAGATATTGATCCATTATCTATTATTATGGATATGAGACGATATTTGGTGATGGAGGAATCTGCAGCGCCACAAGAATTAAATATAATGATGACCAATGTGGAGAACAATGGTGCTCCATGGCAATACAATCAAATGGATCGATTGAATTGGAAAGATGAATAATTTAAAGAATTTCAGTTCGAGTATAGTAGAGAACTAACTAATAAGAAAGAGATATGAACGTACCAACAATGGCGGAAATGATGGCTCAAGGAAAACAACCAGAAGTGTTGTTTTGGGTGGGTTGCGCCGGTAGTTTTGATGATAGAGCGAAAAAGATTACAAAAGCTTTTGTAAAAATACTAAATAAAGCAAAAGTTGATTTTGCGGTTTTAGGTACGGAAGAAAGCTGTACTGGAGATCCGGCTAAAAGAGCGGGCAATGAAATGTTATTTCAAATGCAAGCCATGACTAATATAGAGGTGTTAAACGGCTATGAAGTTAAAAAGATTGTAACTGCATGTCCACATTGTTTTAATACCATAAAAAATGAGTATCCAGAGTTAGGGGGTACTTATGAAGTTATGCACCATACACAGTTTTTAAAAACATTATTGGCTGAGGGAAGAATCACTATTGAAGGTGGCAAATTTAAAGGGAAACGCATAACTTTTCATGATCCTTGTTATTTAGGTCGTGCTAATGATGTGTATGAAGCGCCTCGAGAATTAATTCAAAAGTTAGATGTTGAATTGGTTGAAATGAAGCGTTGTAAAGTCAACGGATTGTGCTGTGGAGCTGGAGGTGCGCAAATGTTTAAAGAACCTGAAAAAGGAAATAAAGATATTAATGTAGTGCGTACCGAAGAGGCCATCGAAACCAAACCAAATATAATTGCAACAGGCTGCCCATTTTGTAATACCATGATGACAGATGGTGTAAAAGCAACTAATAATGAAGCATCAGTTGAGGTTTTAGATATCGCAGAATTAATCGCCAACGCTGAAGATTTATAAAATAGTTCGCTATGCTGAACTATTATCAGTAGCTCCTCAAGTTTCTATATGCTCAAACACTATATTCAAGCAGCACGGCTGCGCACATTGCCCTTATCTATTTCAGGAATTGTATTAGGATGTTTCTTAGCCGCCTCTCAAGAGGCATTTAATTGGAATATTTGTGTACTTGCAATTATAACAACAATAGGATTACAAGTATTATCAAATTTTGCTAATGATTATGGTGATGGCGTAAAAGGTACCGATAGCGACGATCGCGTCGGGCCAGAAAGGGCTTTGCAAAGTGGAGTAATTTCACCGAAGCAAATGTTGAATGCGATTAAAATTACAGGTACTTTTACACTGCTGATTGCTATGTTCTTAATCTATATTTCGTTTGGAATAGAAAACTTCGGATATTCTCTATTATTTTTCTTTTTAGGAATTGGGAGTATCGTGGCGGCTATTAAATATACAATGGGTAAGAATGCCTATGGATATAGCGGATTCGGAGATATTTTTGTATTTCTCTTTTTCGGACTGTTAAGTGTTTGTGGTAGTTATTTCTTATTTACAAAGCAGTTAGATTTTACTATTTTTCTTCCTGCTGCTTCAATCGGTATGTTAAGTGTAGGGGTTTTAAACTTAAATAATATGAGAGACCGAGTTTCAGATTCGAAATCGGGAAAGAATACTTTAGTAGTTCAAATAGGAATTGAATATGCCAAATACTATCATTATTATTTATTGGTTGCATCATTTTTATTTGCATTGCTATTCGTTGGGCTTCAATTTAAGTCTGCAAATCAGTTTTTATTTTTACTAGCATATATGCCAATATTCAAACATCTATACATCGTTTATTTAAATCAGAATCCAGCAGAATTAGATCCTGAATTAAAAAAATTGGCAGTAGCTACATTTTTATTTTCGCTCTTACTAGGAATTGGTTTTTTAATTTAAAAAATCTGATATAAATTGTCTTTTAAAATTTATAATAGATGTATTTTTACATTCAAATTATAAGGTTTGAAAAATCAAATTTTAGGCACACTTTTTTACATGTTATATGTAGTTGCAATGTTGCAGCCTATTATGCCTTTAATTGAATATCAAACGAATAAAGAATACATTGCAAGTGTTTTGTGTGAGAACAGAAATAAACCAAAAATGGCTTGTAATGGTAAGTGTTATTTGAATAAGAAAATTGAAGCATCTAAAAATCATGATTCACATGATCATTCATTGCCACAAATCGATTTATCGAAATACCCAGTAGCACCTCTATATAATAAAATAAGTGATAGCGTTAATGTTATCGAGATAGTTGAAAGTTCAACTTTTTTTTACAGGCAAGAACTACCTGTAAAGTATACTTCCTCAGTTTTTAAGCCACCGCAAATTTTAGTTTAAAATTCAAGATTACAAGTAATTATGATCGCTATTGTTTGAGTTTAGCCACTGTTAAATTGGAGCAAAGGAGTAATTATATTCGAAATTATTCTTGGATAATACATTGCTTGTTCATTAAAATCAAACGATTATTTTGGGTTTTACAGATATAGTTCTGTGAAAAGATATGAATTGGTGTGAAATCAACTCTGTAATTCCCATTGTTATAAATTAAACTAAAAATAATGAAATTATTAAAATACATACTACCGCTATTGGTAATTCTGACTTTCACTTCTTGTTCAGATGATGATGATAATATGGAGTCAATTAACGAAGTAGTAGCATTAATGTTGGTTCAAGAATTTACAAACGAAACGCACATTGTTGAGTTATACACGCAAAGTGGTGATTTTACACAAGGATATAATAATATTACTCTAAGAATTAGAGATAAAGTTTCAAACCAATTTATTCAAAATGCATCGATAACATGGACACCAATGATGCACATGACTTCAAGAATGCATTCCTGTCCAAATTCTGATGTGATAAAAGTTACTGAGCGGGAGACTATATATACTGGATATATCATTTTTCAAATGCCAGAAAATTCTAATGAAGGCTGGGATTTGACTATAAATTATATGGTTGACAACTTAGAGTACTCGGTTATAAGTGACATTAGTGTTCCAATGTCTGATAGGCAGGTGGTCTCAGTTTTTATGGGAGCAGATGATGTAAAGTATATTCTTGCGCTGGTTGGACCGGAAAGTCCAGAAGTTGCAGTGAATGATATGATTGTTGGCTTATATAAAATGGAAAGTATGATGAGTTTTCCATTGGTTGAAGACTTTATGATAAAGTTGGATCCAAGAATGCCGAGTATGAGTAGCCATACATCTCCAAATAATGAAGATTTGTTTTATAATGATGTATCAGAAATGTATAATGGAAAATTATCCTTAACGATGACTGGTTATTGGAAACTTAATTTGATGTTATACAATGCAAACAATGAATTGCTTAAAGGTGAAGAGGTTTCAGGTACAATTGAAAGTAGCAGTTTGTATTTAGAATTAGAATTTTAATAATTATTTAGTTAAACAGACTTTTAAAGGGCTGTTTTAAACAACATTATTATGTGTAGAATTTTTTATTCTTTGTTTGTACTATTTTTTTTATCATCAATATTGTATGCACAGGAAAAACAAATTGATTCTACTAAAGTTATGGATTTAGATGAGGTGATTGTCATAAGTCGAGTAGGGTTAAATAATTATAAACAAGAAAAACCTCTTTCTTTTTTAGACGAATATTTAGAGAAGTCAAATAAAATCACCACGATAAAAAGGGGGAATTATGCGTGGGAACCTTCTATGAATAACATGCTTACTGATAGACTATCTGTAACCATAGATGGGATGCAAATTTTTGGAGCATGTACGGACAAAATGGATCCAATTACTTCTTATATGGACGTTTCAAACCTTTCAGAAGTTCACGTGAAATCTGGGCAGCAGGGATCAGAAAATGGTTCAACAATAGGGGGAGGGATCGACTTGAAACTTCAAAAAAACAGTTTTGGATATGATGACTGGAATATAGGTGTTGATATTGGCTATGGATCCAATGGGAATTCAGAAACTATCAGTTCAGAATTTAATTACTCTAGTGAGAAGTATTTTGTAAATATAGATGGGATACATCGAAAGTCGGAGAACTATTTTGCCGGAGGGAATGAGGAAATTATGTTTTCACAATTTGAGAAATTTAATGTTTCTGCAATAGTAGGGGGCAAGGTTAGTGACGAAGGTTCAGTAATTGGATCTGTAATTTATGATGAAGCGAGTGATGTTGGATATCCAGCGTTACTCATGGATGTTTCTTTAGCGAAAGCTTTAATATCATCTATAAGTTATGAGCATAAAAACGTACACAATGTGATTCATAAATGGGAATCGAAATTGTATCATAATACCATTAGACATGTTATGGATGATACCAAAAGACCCGATGTGCCTATTCATATGGATATGCCTGGGTGGAGCGATACTTATGGATTTTACACAAAAATGTATGCAAAAAAAGAAAAGCATACATTGCTTTTTAATGTCAACGCATATTATAATAAATCCTTGGCAGAAATGACCATGTATCCAAATGATCTAAACGAGAACAGCATGTTTATGTTAACATGGCCCGATGTAAGAACATTGTATTCTGGTGTATATGGTGAAGATGAAATTGAACTTAAGAATCGCCAAAAGTTAAAAGTGTCCGCAAGATTCGGATACCAGAACGAGTATATTGCTTCTGAGTTTGGGTTACATAGTTTGCGTATTTTTTATCGAGAATTAGAAGGTAAAAAAAATCGAATATTATTGAATCTTTCAACACAGTATGAAAATAAAATTAATAATTTCGATTTTTTACTAAGCGCTGGATATGGTGAAAGAGCACCTTCTGTTTCTGAAGCCTACGGATTTTATTTGTACAATAGTTTTGATAATTACGATTATATTGGAAACCCCTATTTAGATAATGAAAAATCGAGCGAAGTTAACTTTAATCTAAATTACTCGAATCACAAATTTAAAGCAGGAGTAACGACATCATTTTTTTTTATATCTAATTATATTATTGGAAAAATTGATCCAACCCTAGCACAGATGACAATTGGTGCAGATGGAGTTAGAGTTTATGAAGCATTAGAATATGCTACTATTTTTAATACAGGTTTAAGTGTATCGTATAATTTATTGCCAGCAATAGATATTGAAGGCGGGCTAAGTTATAATTTAGGTCAAGACTATTCTGGAATGAATTTACCACTAATTAGTCCATTAGACTATAGAATGTCCATTCGTTATAGAAAAAATTATTTTAATGCCTCCTTTAATATGAATGGTGCAAGAGAACAATCTAACTTTAGTAGTGACTACGGTGAAGATATGACGGGTGCTTATGCTGTATTTAATGCAAACGCATCTTATAGTTTATTATTTGAAAATAATAAATTGATTTTGAAATCGGGGGTTGAAAATATGTTTGACACGTATTATTCTACGTATGCAGACTGGAATAATATTCCAAGAATGGGAAGAAATATATTTCTTAATATTTCTTTTGTGATACAGTAACGTATTTAAAACATATTATTTTTTGATTAAAACACGAATGATTTCATTCGTGTTTTTTTATTTTAGTAACTTGCCGAGCGACAATTAAAATCTATCAGTAAAAATGAAAATCACCTTTTTAGGACATGCAAGTTTACAAATAGAAGTTGGAGGAAAAACTGTAATCGTAGATCCGTTTATTTCAGGAAATGAATTGGCTACACAAATAGATATAACTACTTTAAAAGCAGATTATATATTGATAACCCATGCGCATCAAGATCATATTTTAGATGTTGAACAAATCGCTACGAATACAGGAGCGACTATTGTATCAAATTATGAAATTGCAACGTACTATGGTGCCAAAGGATTTGAATCTCACCCCATGAATCATGGAGGTAGTTGGCAGTTTGATTTTGGACGGGTGACCTATACAAATGCGATTCACACAAGTTCTTTTCCTGATGGAACCTATGGTGGACAGCCTGGAGGGTTTATTATAGAATCTGTGGAGAAAACTATCTACATAGCGGGAGATACTGCTTTAACCATGGATATGAAATTAATTCCTATGCAGTTTACCATAGATTTGGCAGTCTTACCTATTGGAGATAATTTTACGATGGGTATGAATAGTGCAGTTATAGCTGCAGATTTCGTTCAATGTAATCGAATATTAGGAGTTCATTATGACACTTTTGGCTATATAAAAATTGATCGTGAGTTCGCTAAATTAAAATTTAAAGAAGTGAATAAAGAACTGATTTTACTGGAGGTTGGAAGTAATTTAGAAGTTTAAGATTGGTATTGAATATTAAATGAAAGGACGAACTACTATTTTCTAATGACTAAAAACTATAACTATGTATATTTTACATGGGATTGTTGCCGTAACAGTACTCTTGGCAGTTTAGCGCCAAAGAGTTATGATATAAATAGAAAAACTATAATGAGCAAACCTTTGGAAGAGGTGTTTTCTTATTTTTACGATATAATCTTTTGAAAAACTTGAACTCAAGAATTTATTGGTTTATTTTTACTACAAACAATTTGGGTTAGGTACTAAATATTAATAATTTAAACAAGTTAAAGCTATTGTTTTCAACTAATAATTCGGAATCTCAGGAATAGTCAGACGTATTATTTATTTAAATTTAAAATTATTGAAAAAAAAATGATAATGCTGGATTAAATTTGTAGAGCAATTTTTCATTCATAATTTTTTACCATTTATTAATGTATTATTTTAGCAATATTAATGGAGGCATCTTTTCAAAAATACATTTTAAATTTTAAACAGGCTAGTGGAACATCTAGGGGGATCTTGCATACGAAGGAAACCTTCTTTCTATTACTTTCTGAACAACATAAATTGGGAATAGGAGAGTGTGGTTTATTTCGTGGATTAAGCTGTGATGACAGACCAGATTATAAAAAAAAAATGCAATGGCTTTGCGACTATATTCATCTTGAGAAAAAAGTTTTGTTACATGAATTAAAGGAATTCCCTTCTATTCAATTTGGTTTAGAACAAGCATTGCTATCGTTTGAAAACAAGGATAAGTTCGAGTTATTTCCTTCAAAATTTACGCAAGGTGAAGAAACGATACCTATCAATGGTTTGATATGGATGGCCAGTGAAGACTTTATGAGAAAACAAATCAAAGAAAAATTAAAATCCGGGTTTACGACCATAAAAATGAAAATTGGAGCCATTGATTTTGATACAGAATTGTCCTTGTTAAAATCTATTAGGACTGAATTTTCTGCTGATCAAGTAGAATTAAGGGTTGATGCCAATGGTGCTTTTCAACCAGGTAACGCCCTTGAAAAATTAAAGCGATTGTCAGATTACGAACTACATTCTATAGAACAACCCATTCGAAAAGGACAAATATCAGAAATAGCTCAATTGTGTATCGATACTCCTTTACCAATTGCCTTAGATGAAGAATTGATAGGTATTTTTGATGAGGATGCTAGAGAAGAACTACTTTTAAGTATTCAGCCTCAATATATCATATTAAAACCGAGTCTCGTTGGAGGTTTTGAGGGGTGCAGACAATGGATAGAAATAGCCGAGAAATATAACATAGGTTGGTGGATTACTTCTGCGCTAGAAAGTAATATAGGGCTAAGTGCTATTGCGCAATACACCTACGATATTGGAGTTGAGATGCCACAAGGTTTAGGCACAGGGAGTTTATTTACAAATAACTTTGACAGTCCGCTAGAAGTGGTTAAAGGGCATTTAGGATATAATAAAAATAAAAGTTGGAATTTTAATTTATATTAAATGGGGTTTATAGAACAGGCATATAAAGGGAATAATGAATGGTGGAAATATATATTGGGTTTTTGTATCATATTTTTCTTTTGGCAAATAATCGGAGTAACACCATATATGATTACTGTAATATTGCATACGAGTGATTTTGCTGAAGTACTGGAAGCCTTAGAAAATAATATTTCAACGCTGGAAATAAACAGAAATTTAACCTTATTCATGATATTACTTTCTGGAGTGTTTGGTTTTTTGTCGGTAAAATATGTTGTGAAACTGCTGCACAAAAGAAGTTTTACCTCCGTAATAACTTCACGTAAAAATATTGATTGGAAACGTATTTTATTTAGTTTTGGTTTGATTTTTGGAATTCAAATAATGAGTTTAGTCATTATGATTTTAATTGGAGGTGATGATTTGCAATGGAATTTTAAACTAATACCTTTTTTAATATTATTGATAATTTCATTTCTATTGTTTCCTTTTCAGACAGGAACAGAAGAATTAATTTTTAGAGGATATTTATTGCAAGGAATGGGTGTTTTATCAAATTCAAAATTCACTTCTTTACTACTGACCTCAATCATTTTTGGATTGATGCATTGGATAAACCCAGAAGTAAAGGCACTAGGTTGGTCGGTTATGATTTTTTATGTTGGGACTGGACTGCTGTATGGGATTTCTACCTTAATGGATGATGGAATGGAATTAGCACTTGGAATGCATGCTGCCAATAATATTGCCGTTTCTTTGTTTATAACTGCAAGTTGGACTGCAGTGCAAACAGATGCCTTATATATAGATCATGCAGAGCCTTCAGTTGGGATGGAAATGTTTGTGCCGGTTTTTATTATTTATCCAATCCTCTTGATCATTTTTTCAAGAAAATATCAATGGACAGATTGGAAAGAAAAACTGACAGGATCCGTATAAAAATTGACGAGTATAATTATTCTTCTGAAAATAGAATTGCCGCTTTGTTAAAGTCGGAAGCCGCGTTAATTACGTGTCTAAATGCTTCATAATCCTCTATGGCATATTCGTTGACTTTATATTCTTCTTCTATAGAAATAACAAGTTTGTTTTTTTCAATCTTATAGTTAGATTGAAATTTGCAGAGTAGTTTCTCATCAACTTCTAATTTCTTATCAATTACTAAAGACTCCAATCCTTCTAAAGAATACCCTTTTGGAATATCAACAGTAATCGTATAATTGTATCGATTTGGATACTGCATTTCAATAGGATTCAATCTTTTGGTTTCTTGGTAAAGTTCACTTTGTATACCAATTATTTTACCAACCTGAAAAATATAACTTCCCCCTGCATCTTCTATTAATGCAGAAGATTCAATAGTGCTATTTACTATATATGGTAGGTTGTAAACTGTTTGATTCATGTCTGTATTGTCCAATTCAAGCTTTATAACTTTTTTATCTTCAATTCCAGATCCCGTCAAATAATCTTTAAAATTAGCCTTGTTGTCACCCGTCATCAAAGCCATGTAAGCTCTGTTTTGTACGCCCCAATGGCCGTAATATTCTTGGCTCTCATCTACGGTAACTTTATCAAATTCTTCTGAAAAATTAATATCCATAACACGTTTAATTCTGCTGTATTCTGGATCGTATTGGGTGATTTTACTGAAATGGAATTCAAGATCTTTATTAACAAACGCTCCATAGTTTCCTAATATATTTGTTGGAGCTTCACTTATGCGATAATCAATTCGGGTTGGAGAAATATATTGTTTAATTTCTGGTAAATAAATTAAAAATTCTCTTAGCGCATTAGGATTGTAAAATTCTGGATCAAAACGATGCGTATATCTATTGGCCGTAACCACAATTTCATAATCAACATCAAGCGCTCTTAAGAAATGTCCATAAACTTTTAAAATACCAAAATCACTAGAACTTCTATTTTTAAGTATGTAATCTATTTCTTCCAATTGAGTGTTTCGGTTTTCTACAACGGTAAAATTACTTTTGATATAATTGTCTACAAAAGCAGATTTTTCAAAAACAGATAACGAATCTTGCGTCTTGATTATATTCTTTTCTACTTCCTTAAAAACCGTTTCATTAGTTTCTAAAGGAAATAGATCTTTAGCTAGATTTCCTATAGTGTTCGACCATAGAATATCTTGGGTTACTTCTGTATTTCCAAAACATTGATAGGCTGTATAAATTTTATTGGCATCTGTAGCAGAGTATTCTTCTTCTGCTATCGGAGGAATATTAGAGAGCACTAATTCTTGAACGAGAAGATTGTTTAAGTAGGTTCGTTCAAATTCTTGATCCGTATTATAGGTTTTAATTTGGCCAAATAATTCACTGGTAATAAAAACCATTTCAGCTCTTCTTATAAAATAATCTGTTTGAAATAATTCACTTCCAAACGGAGTATAACTGCGCTCAGTAGTATACAACAGTTCAATATCTGAATCAATTTGTGCCCCTTCAATTGCGAAAATCTGAAAATTACCATAGCTATCTATATTTTCAACTTGTTTGATGTTGTTTTCATCTAGATTGGTAATACTACCATCTTTTGCAATTGTGCGCGCTTTTATTCCTCTTAATTTAGTCTCACCTCGCATTGGAATATAAACTTGATTATGACGCTGAATCCCTTTTTCGTCACTTACGTGTATAATATTATGAGTAGTTTCTAAGACTATAATATTCTTAGTGGTTTTCGACTGAACGTATTCAACAATATTACGTTTTAAAATTGCTACTGAAGACTCCTGTAATTCATACGATTTTAACTCTTGAATTTTGGGGTTCGTCTCCCAATCATAGGTTTTATAGTATTGAGAAAAACTATTTGATGCGGATATTAACAATGCTATTACTACTATTTTTTTCATGTGTATATACTATGGGTTAATTCGGTCACATGATTCATTCATAATTATCATTACTTTGGGTATCGACATTACGTTATAAATGTTTCATATTATTTCTATACCTGTATTTTATTCTTAAGTTTTGAAAGGGTTCAGAAGCGAACTACCAATATTGGCTATTGAATTTTTTCTAAAACTATACTTTTTTTATAAACCTTTAACAAACTTTTTATAAAGATATTGTAATTCTCAAACTGCTCATTTTTGATGGCCAAGGTATTCATATAAATTTGCTGATCCACAGTTAATTTATTATCTTTTAAAGTGTATTTGAATGAAAACCCATAATC
This sequence comes from Urechidicola croceus, assembly GCA_905181865.1. GTDB lineage: Bacteria > Bacteroidota > Bacteroidia > Flavobacteriales > Flavobacteriaceae > Urechidicola > Urechidicola croceus_A. The sequence goes on along the minus strand of CAJIZG010000003.1, from coordinate 644,892 downwards.
CTCCAATTCATTGGCAGTATTTTCGGGAATAGATTTTAGTTGATACCCTTCAGGTATCACGAAAGTAGTGCTATAATCACGTACAAACTTGTGATCAATTTTTTTTCCAAATGGATGGTTTTCACTTAAAATAATATCTTTTGCGAGGGTTTTTTCTAAAGTAAGATTTAAGAATATTTTTGAGCCTATAGTTCTTGAGTAATTAAAAATATCAATATCATACTTTATGGAATACGAATCATTCAATGAATTTAAATCGCCTAAATCAATATTTGAAAAAGTAGTTTTATTATTACCTATTTCATATTTTGAATTTAAATATTCGGCATCTGTTTTTTCATCTTTTTTGAATTTTGCATCGAAAATGAAATCAACCATGTCATACCCTTTCATGATTCGTGTACTAGTTGCTCGCACAGTATCTCTTTTAATAGAAACAGAAGTTTTTATCACGGTATGATTTATTTCTTTTTCCTGAACAGGAACTTTTATAATTCTATATTCGTCTTTAGAGATTCCAAGGAGTGCTTCTTTCCCTTGAATGAAAGAACTAGGCATTCCAAATGGTACATAACTATCCGTGGCATCTAAGAATATTGTTGTTCCATCAATTATTGCTGCGGTAATCATATGATTGTCTACAACCGGCGTTGGAACTTCGTAGTAAGAATAAGGTCTATCTCTGGTTCCAATCCAAGTATGGTAAGCCTCAACGCCTACGTGATTAAGCATTACATACAATAGATTGGCCATATCCTTGCAATCACCATATTTTTTAGTGCAAACGCTAAAGGATCCTCTTGGGATAAACCCACCTAAACCATCTTCAAAGGCAACATAATTTATATGACTCTGTACCCAATTAAAAATGACTTTAGCCTTCTCTTTATTTGAAGATAACCCGTCAACAATTTTATCAGCAATTGCATGAACTTCAGCAATATTGGTTTCGTCAACTTGAGAAGTTAATGAATGATACCATGCATATAAATCTGAAACGTCATTTAAAACAGGTATCGTTTTTCTTTTGACCGTATAATTTTTAATATGTACAATAATATGTGGCAAATAATTAAGCACAGATAAACTTTCTTCACTTTTTCTAAATTGCTTAATATTATTTGCTTTCCAAGAATAAAGAGTGTTTTTTTTATTTTCTATTTTTTCATAAGTGATGTCGATTGAATCTAAATTAAAAGTTTTATACCCTAATTCTACTCCTTTGGGAACTTCAATTGTATAGACAGCCTCTTTGGTTGGGACATACGTTCCAAATCTGAACGAACCGAGGAAATGAGGGTCTTCTATAATTTCTTTATATCGAAGGGTTGTAACGGCGTCTTTTCCAACAGCAGGAAATACAAAATTGATAGATTGTTGATCACTAAAGAAAACACCTCCTCCAAATTGATCTTTGGTTTCAAAATGGTCAACTTTAATAATTCCAGATGAAGTTTCAGTAAAGGCATCTATATTTTCAATTTCAGTAAAACTATCAAAATGAATGTATTCACCACTACCAAAAAGATAAAGCATTTTACCATTGTTGAATTTTGCTTTTTCAAATACTTCGTTTTCAATTTTTAGTTTTTGTTCTACTAATTCAATTTTTAAATGATGACTTCTTTTGAGGAAATAATAATCTTCATTGTCAAAATCTATGGGGTGTTGTCCCCAAGAAATTTGGCAAATAAGAATTAAGGCAAAAAGTGTTTTTTTCATCTAAAAAAAAATTAGAAGTCAAATATATTGCTAATTGTAGTGGTGACCAATAGTTGGATACTATATTAAGAAAATTTTATCTTTTAGAAGTAAGGCAATAGTTGTACCATTTTTGTTTCTTTGTTTTATGCATTTTGAAATCCATAATAATTTTAAATTGAATGATACTTCTTTTACAACAAAAGAGGAGTTATTGCTATTTTCAAATACAATTTTTGAACTAAATTTTATCTCGCAATTTCTAGATAATACCGAAACGATTAAATTGCAAACGTCTGGCTCTACAGGTGCTCCAAAAGTTATAGAAGTTCGGAAAGAATGTATGATAAATTCAGCACAAGCAACCGGTAATTTTTTTAATTTAAAAGAGGATACTAAGGCTTTATTATGTATGAATCCTAATTATATAGGAGGGAAGATGATGTTGGTAAGAGCGATGCTTTTAGGGTGGCATTTAGATGTAGTTACACCTTCTAGCAACCCATTGAAGCATAGTGCTACGATATACGATTTCTCGGCAATGGTGCCGTTACAGGTCCATAATTCTTTGAAGGATCTTCAAAAAGTAAAAAAATTGATAATAGGCGGAGGTGTTGTTTCAAACCTGCTAAAAATGGCCTTACAAAATATTTCTACGGAATGCTACGGTACCTATGGAATGACGGAAACCGTTTCTCATATTGCGGTAGAAAAGTTAAACAATTTTTTATCGGACACTGAACGTAGTCTAAGTGTTTATAAAATTTTTCCAAACGTAAAAATCTCAAAAGACCATAGAAATTGTCTAGTAATAGATGCACCAAAAGTTGCAGAAACTAAAATTGTCACGAATGATGTCATTGAGCTCATATCAAATGTGGCATTTACCTGGTTGGGCCGTTATGATAATATAATTAATTCGGGAGGAGTAAAGTTAAATCCAGAACAAATTGAAGAAAAATTATCACCAATCATTCACCAACGATTTTTTGTTGCTGGTATTCCTGATGAAAGGCTAGGAGAGAAACTAATTTTAGTCATAGAAGAAGAAGTCGATTCAAATATTATTCTGGATATGATTGCTGAGCGGAGTCGAAGTAAAGCGAAGAATCTAACACCTTTAAGCAAGTTTGAAATCCCAAAACAAGTTTTTTGCATTCCAAAATTCATTGAAACTGAAACAAAAAAAATCCAGCGTAAAGAAACACTAGACTTAATAAATTTTTAATGTAGTATGATATTACATCACCATAGAATGATACACTGTTTGAACATCCTCATCTTCTTCTAATTTTTCTAATAATTTTTCAACATCGGCTTGTTGCTCTTCTTTTAATTTGGTAGTCGTTGTTGGAATGCGGTCAAATCCAGAAGATAAAATTTCAACATTAGTTTCTTCAAAAAAGGATTGAATAGCTCCAAATTGATCAAAAGGAGCATAGATAATAATTCCTTCTTCATCATCAAAAACCTCTTCCACCTCAAAATCTATTAATTCGAGTTCGAGTTCTTCTAACCCTGTGGTGATATCGTCTTTTTTAAGTGTAAAAGTACAGGTATGATCGAACATAAAAATTACCGATCCTGAAGTTCCCATATTCCCATCACATTTATTAAAAACAGCACGAACATTGGCAACGGTTCTATTGTTGTTGTCAGTTGCTGTCTCAACCACAATTGCTATCCCATGCGGCGCATATCCTTCAAACAAGGCTTCTTTATAATTAGCAGTATCTTTGTCAGATGCTTTTTTAATTGCACGGTCAATATTGTCTTTCGGCATGTTTGCTGCCTTTGCATTTTGAATAACGGCTCGTAATCGCGAATTTGCATCAGGATTTGGACCTCCATCTTTCACCGCCATCACAATATCTTTTCCGATTCTGGTAAACGTTTTTGCCATTGCAGACCAACGTTTCATCTTCCTTCCTTTTCTAAGTTCAAATGCTCTTCCCATTTCTAAATATTACTTATTTTTTGATGTGTTCAAATGTCTTATTTTTTCTACTATTTTACAACCTTAAACCTGTATAACTCCCAAATTAAATCGTTTTTCTATCGGTGACTGATTGGCAGCCTCAATTCCCAAACTAATCCATTTTCTAGTGTCTAGAGGATCTATAATTCCATCTGTCCACAATCTAGAAGCGGCATAATAAGGAGAAGTCTGCTTGTCATATTTCGATTCAATCGTACTTAATATTTCTTGTTCTTTTTCCGGTGAAATTACTTCACCTTTCTTTTTAAGACCTGCAATTTCAATTTGTAACAAAACCTTGGCGGCTTGTGCACCTCCCATGACGGCGAGTCTTGCTGATGGCCAAGCAACAATAAGTCTTGGGTCAAAAGCTTTACCACACATAGCATAATTTCCTGCACCATAGGAGTTACCTATAATTATTGTGAATTTTGGAACGACAGAATTACTTACAGCATTAACCATTTTAGCTCCATCTTTTATAATACCACCATGTTCAGATTTACTTCCAACCATGAACCCTGTTACGTCTTGTAAAAATACCAAGGGAATTTTTTTCTGATTACAATTCGCAATAAACCGTGTCGCTTTATCTGCAGAATCTGAATAGATAACCCCACCAAATTGCATTTCTTTATTAGAGTTTTTGATAACTTTTCTTTGATTCGCTATAATTCCTGTAGCCCAGCCATCAATTCTTGCATATCCACAAATTATCGTTTTTCCGTAATTCGCTTTGTATTCTTCTATTTCAGAATTATCAACTAAACGTTTGATAATTTCTTTCATATCGTATTGTTCACTTCTCAATTTAGGAAGTAATCCGTATATATCTTCTTCTCTTTCTGAGGGTTTCTTCGGTTTAGTTCTATTAAACCCTGCATTTTCTGGGGCACCAATTTTACTTACAATATTCCTTATCTTATCTAAAGCATCTTTATCATCAGAAGCTTTATAATCCGTAACTCCACTTATTTCGCAATGTGTTTTAGCGCCTCCTAGCGTTTCATTATCAATATTTTCGCCGATGGCCGCTTTTACTAAATAACTTCCAGCAAGAAATATACTAGCAGTTTTATCAACTATAATGGCTTCATCACTCATAATAGGTAAATAAGCACCACCTGCAACACAACTTCCCATAATGGCAGATATTTGAGTAATTCCAGAACTGCTCATCATGGCATTATTTCTAAAAATCCTCCCGAAATGTTCTTTGTCTGGAAAAATTTCGTCCTGCAAAGGTAAATACACACCAGCACTATCTACCAAATATATAATGGGTAATTTATTCTCTATAGCGATCTCTTGCGCTCTTAAATTCTTTTTTGCTGTTATAGGAAACCAAGCACCTGCCTTAACAGTTGCATCATTGGCAACAACAATACATTGTTTTTTTGAGATATATCCGATTTTTACAACAACTCCGCCAGAAGGACAACCGCCATGTTCAGTGTACATATTTTCACCTGTAAAGGCTCCAATTTCGATAGATTTTGAATTTTTATCAAATAAGTAATCAATTCTTTCTCGGGCTGATAGTTTTCCTTTTGAATGAAGAATTTTAATTCTTTTTTCACCGCCACCTTTATAAACTTTAAGTAGTTTTTTCTTGAGTTCAGCAAGTGTAAGTTTATTAAAGTCTTCGTTTTTATTGAAGTTCAGATCCATTAGGTTCAAATTATTTAATGCTGCTAATGTACAAAATGAATATAAAATATAATTATAAATTTTCCTTGTATTTATTTTCCTTGGAAAATAAATTTAATTATTGTATCTTTGTACTCAAGTCCAATATGAAAATTATGAAACGAAATAAAATTATTTATCTAATAGCGACTGGATTATTATCTGTACTGCTCCTAATGTCAGTTGGAATGTACCTTTTTAATAATACGGAAGTATCTGTAATGTTTACGAGTTTTGGTTTTCCTACATATGTTATTTATCCGTTGGCGGCTGCGAAAGTTTTAGGATTATTTGCTATATGGAATCCAAAGTTTAATGTATTAAAAGAATGGGCGTATGCTGGATTCTTTTTTAATTTTATATTGGCATTTTTCGCGCACCACATGATAGGAGACGGAGAACAGATAGGAGCCTTAATTGCAATGGTGTTATTGATGGTATCTTATATTTTTAGTAAAAAACAAGCATAATCTAAATAGAATCGAAATGAGTAAAGTACTAGTTTTTGCAGGAAGTAATAGTAAAGCATCTATAAATAAACAATTGGCTACATATGCGAGTTCATTGTTAAAAAATACAGAGATTGAGGTATTAGATTTAAATGATTTTCCTTTGCCTATTTATGGAATTGATACGGAAAATGAATTTGGAGTTCCAAAAAATGCGCGAAGGTTTGTTAGCTTGATTGAAGGCGCGGATGGTATTGTGTTATCGCTAGCTGAACATAACGGTAGTTATGCAGCCGTGTTTAAAAATATTTTCGATTGGATGTCTAGAATAGAGGCAAAAGTTTGGAGAAATAAACCGATGTTATTATTGAGTACTTCACCAGGAGTGAGAGGCGGAAGCGGTGTTTTTGCAAGTGCCAAGATGGCGTATCCTTATCAGGGTGGAAATATTGTTGGTGAATTTTCTCTTCCAAGTTTTTTTGATAATTTTAGAGATGGAAAAGTAACCAATGGGGAGTTGAATGAAATCTTAAAATCAGAAGTCTTGAAATTGGATAGGGCACTATAAGCTTTAAATTTCGGATCAAAAGGAAGCCGTTATAAAATATAAGAATGATGCTAGTACTGTTTTTTGGAAACCAAAAAAATATATCCATGCAAGGCATTGTCGGAAAACCTCATTCAAGTATTTAATCCTAAAAATAGACTAGGGGTACATATGGATGGAGCAACTACAGAAAGGATTAAAAAAACAAGTGGAAGTATGTCCCTCTGGAGTATTGTCCTATGAATCTACTACGAAATAAAAGGAACAAGAGGTATTCCAAGAAAGGAAGATTGTAGGTTTCGAGCGTCCAAGAATAAGCGATGCTTTGATGGGATATATATCGGCGTTAAATTTAAATAAAGGTGAGTAACAAATGGGAGATTTTTCAAAAGATATCAATTCCACATTTCCAAATTATAAGGTGAAAGCCATGTTGAATGTAATTTATACATCTAATTGGTTGACAAGTCATCAAAATAAATATTTTAAACCGTATGGTATTTCACCACAGCAGTATAATATTTTAAGAATATTAAAAGGGGCGGGTGAAGCGTTAAAAGTTCAAACTATAAAAGAACGCATGATTGAAAGGTCACCTAATGCCACCCGTTTAATGGATAAATTATGTGTTAAAAATTTGATATTTCGGTTTAATTGTGAAAATGATCGACGCGTAGTATATGTCGAAATAACTGAAGTTGGAATGAATTTGATAAAAATAATCGGATCAAATATAAATAATGATCTTTTAGAGAAATTAACGGAAACAGAAGCAAATCAATTGAGCGATTTGTTAGATAAAATCCGATAAAAATTATCTAAATATTTTCCATGGAAAATAGTGTGAATTCAATAAATGTGAAAGAATAGAATTATGAGCAATTTAAAATCAATAAGAGCGGTTTCTGATAGTCCTATGGTCAATATGGGACCAATTAGATTGCGGCAACCAATTCCTAATCGAGAGATGGAAAATGTAGATCCGTTTATTTTATTACATCATTACGGACCTTACGCCATTAGTGAGTTTAATAATCCGTTTGATTTAGGTCCTCACCCACATAGAGGGTTTGAACCCATTACATTACTTTATAAAGGAGCACAATTACATAGAGATTCCTTAGGTGTATGTAGTCAAATAAAAATGAACTTTTTCGCTCAAAATTTAAGAGAGGTTTCTGCTAATTTAGTTAAAAATTTTGATACTGTTTTTTTCTAGCTTTCAAAGTGCTATTTTTTGTCATTTTGCGTTTTCTTAATTTTCTTTCGGCTGTTCCAAAATATACTTCTGCTGGAGTTACATTTTTCAAAGATTCATGATAGCGTTCATAATTGTAATACTGAACAAATTCTTTCATTTTTTCTTCTAATTGTCCAGGGCTAAAGTAATTATCAAGTTTTACAATGTTTTTCATTGATCTATGATAACGTTCAATTTTGCCCTGAGTTTGAGGATGTAATGGTCTTCCTCTGATATGTTTCATATTTTTCTCTCCGATATAGTCTGCTAACTCGTGTGAGATGTAACAAGACCCATTATCTGACAACAACCTAGGCATTGATTTTTCATTAACTCCAGAAAATGCAATAGCTGCATCGATTGTATTGGTGACATCTTCTGCTCTCATTGTTGAACAAAGCTTCCATGTAACAATGTAACGACTGTAATCATCCAAAATAGTTGATAAATAATACCAACCCCAACCAAATATTTTGAAATAAGTAAAATCAGTTTGCCACATTTGATTCACGGCAGTTGTTTTATCGTGAAAACTATCCGAAGCACTCATTATTCTAAATGAAGGCGATGATATGAATCCATTTTCCTTTAAAATCCGATAGACACTTGACTCGCTGATATAATAGTTGTAATTATCCGTAATATGCCAAGCAACCTCCCTAGAAGATAACTCAGGCTTTTCTAACGCAATTTCAACTACTTTGTCTCTATCGACGATATTTATCTTATTCCACGTCCCAACTCTCTCTGATTTCTTACGAGCTAGACCTTCAAAGCCTTTTTGGGTATATAAATTATACCAATTATAAAAGGTTGTCTTATTGATTTTAAGCTCTTTGAGTGTTCGGTTTATTCCAAGATCAGACTGCTCAACAAGTTGTATCATTTCGTACTTTTCTGATTGACTATAGTGCATATACTTCTCTCTTTTTACTCGTCTCCACGTAAGTTTTTTTTCAGAAACCGAACTTCTAGAGAAAGCTCTGCAACCAACTCTTTTAAAGTACCATTCTCACCTTTGAGTTCGTGAACCTCCGATGTGTTAGCTTCTCGCATCGTATCTCCATTTAGCCTGCGCTTTCCTGCTTCCATGAAATCTTTGGACCATTTGTAGTAATTAGCTTGATGGATGCTTTCTTTTCGACACAATTCTGCAATGGTCGTTTCACCACGCATTCCTTCAATAATAATCCTGATTTTGTCTTCTGAATTGTAAGCTTTTCTTGTCTTACGTTTTAAGTCGCTAATTAAAGCACTGGCACTTTTCTTGTTTTTCATCATTTAAGATTTAAAGGTTTGTAAAAATAATAAAACCTATCTCTTATATTAAAGTGATAATTAGTTCACTTTTTGCTGACGTTATACACCTTAGGTAACGAAATGTTGGTGAAGGCGGGTGATGTACAATGGACAACTGCGGGAAGAGGAATCGTTCATGCGGAAGGTCCCACTAGAGAATTTGTATTAAGAGGAGGTGAGTTAGAGGGAATTCAATTATGGTTGAATCTTCCCGCTGCTAAGAAAATGATGCCAGCCGCCTATCAACATGTGAAAAGTGAAGATATGAATGTTGTTGAAAATGCTGATAAATCAATCTCGTTAAAAGTTGTAGCCGGAGAACAAAAAGGTTTGTATGGTAGAATTGAAACTCAAACTCCGGTAAATGTGTATATGTTAAAATCGAATGGAGAAGGTGAAATAACTATTGATATAGCGCAAAGCCACGAAACACTCGTTTATTTATTGGATGGTGAAGCCATCGTAAATAAAGAGCAATCTCTTAAAAAAGGATTTCAACAAATGGTTGTTTTCAATCAAGATGGAGGACACTTTAATATACGGACAACTTCTCAAAGTAATCTGTTGATTTTATCTGGTGAGCCGATAAAAGAAAAAGTAGTACAACATGGTCCGTATGTAATGAATACTCAAACTGAGGTTATGGAGGCAATGCGAGATTATCAGCAAGGTAAAATGGGGTTTCTTCCAAATTAATCGTAGTGCCAAATAAACGGCATAATAACCTATTTCATCTGTTTATATTTATTTTTTGTTTCGTCAGATGCCGTTCGCTATTAATCATTTTATTGTGTGATGAAATCTTTAGCATGCTCGTTTCATTCGTTTCTTTTTCGCCTAAATTTTAATATAAAAAAGAACCTTAACTCCGGCTATGATTAGATTTTCTATTTTATTTGAGTAAAAAAAAAACAAACCTATAACGATCATTTTGAAATTCATTTGGTATAAGCGCTCTAATAGGGTGCTTTTTTGTATAAAATGGCGATATTTGCTTTCGTAATAAGTGCTATGCACGATTAAGTTTTTAATTATGTCGATGATGAATAAAAATACAGTCCTTTCATGGGCTACATTTATAATGATTGCAATGGGAATTCTATTAATTGCTTTAGGAGCATTTAAATATGACGACGTTGCTGGATGGGGATTTGCCGCTGTTGGTGTTGGTTTTTTTGCAAATGCATGGGTGTTTAACGCTTTAAAAGGAAGAGTGTAATGAGTGACGATAAAAAGATCATCTTTTCGATGACAAAGGTAAACAAAACGTTTCCTGGTGCAAACAAACAAGTTTTAAAAAATATACATTTAAGTTTCTTTTACGGAGCTAAAATTGGAATTCTAGGTTTAAATGGTTCTGGTAAATCTACATTGATGAAAATCATTGCTGGAATTGAAAAGAACTATCAAGGTGATGTAACATTTTCCCAAGGGTATACAGTAGGATATTTATCTCAAGAGCCGGAATTAGATGAGTCTAAAACCGTAATGGATATTGTAAAAGAAGGTGCTGCTGAAACTGTTGCAGTGTTAGAAGAGTATAATAAAATCAACGATATGTTTGGTTTGGAAGAAGTGTATTCTGATGCTGATAAAATGGAAAAGTTGATGAATCAGCAAGCAGAGTTGCAAAATAAAATTGATGCATTGGATGCTTGGGAATTAGATACAAAATTAGAGATCGCTATGGATGCCTTGCGCACGCCAGACGGCGATACACCTATTAAAGTATTGTCTGGAGGAGAACGAAGAAGAGTTGCTTTATGCCGATTATTATTGCAACAACCCGATGTATTATTGTTAGATGAGCCAACAAACCATTTAGATGCAGAGTCTGTACATTGGTTAGAACATCATTTATCTCAGTATAAAGGAACCGTGATAGCAGTAACGCATGACAGGTATTTCTTAGACAACGTTGCTGGTTGGATTTTAGAGTTAGATAGAGGTGAAGGAATCCCTTGGAAAGGAAATTACTCATCTTGGTTAGAACAAAAATCTGAGCGTTTAGCTAAAGAAGAAAAAACAGCCTCTAAGCGTCAGAAAACGTTAGAGCGAGAATTGGATTGGGTACGTCAAGGTGCTAAAGGTCGTCAATCAAAATCTAAAGCGCGTTTGGCGAATTACGATAAGTTGATGAGTCAGGATCAAAAGAAAGTAGAAGAAAAATTAGAAATCTATATTCCGAATGGGCCAAGACTAGGAACCAATGTTATAGATGCTTCTTATGTTTCCAAGGCTTTTGGTGAAAAATTGTTGTATGAAGACTTAAATTTTAACCTTCCACCAAATGGAATTGTAGGAGTTATTGGGCCCAATGGAGCCGGGAAAACAACCATTTTCAAAATGATAATGGGTGAGCAAAAAGCAGATAAAGGAGATTTTAAAGTGGGAGATACTGCAAAAATCGCTTATGTAGATCAGGCGCATTCAAATATTGACGCAGATAAATCTATTTGGGAGAATTTCTCAGATGGACAAGATTTGGTGATGATGGGTGGTAAAATGGTAAATTCAAGAGCCTATCTAAGTCGCTTTAATTTTGCGGGGTCAGAGCAAAATAAAAAAGTAAGTGCTTTATCTGGTGGGGAGCGTAACCGCTTACATTTAGCAATGACCTTAAAGGAAGAAGGAAATGTTTTATTGTTGGATGAACCTACAAATGATTTGGATGTAAATACCTTGAGAGCACTAGAGGAAGGTTTAGAAAATTTTGCCGGATGTGCCGTTGTAATTTCACACGATAGATGGTTTTTAGATCGTATCTGTACACATATCTTAGCTTTTGAAGGAGATTCTCAAGTATATTACTTCGAAGGTTCTTTCTCTGAATATGAAGAAAATAAAAAGAAACGTTTAGGAGGTGATTTAATGCCAAAACGGATTAAATATAAAAAGTTAGTTAGATAAGAATTACTTTGAAAGTAAGGATGTAAATTTATATTCTTGAAAATATTATAAACCGAAAAATAGGTACTCAAAGAGTATTCTGTTTTTCGGCTATTTTTTTAAATAATTTTGAACTGTTAACTATTAATTAATGAAAAGAAATGATGTTCTTACTTTAGGTCAAGTATTAATAGCAGTTTTCATGATTTTATCTGAAGGTGTATTTGCAGATAAATTTATAATTACACCTATAATGACAGGTTTTGTATTGCTTATTATAGTTTGGTTTTTTTCTTCATTAAAAAGAAAATAACACTTGTTTACTTTAAAAAAGAGGTTGTATTCGGACCTTCCATAAATAGTAAATCTAGTATACTAAGGTTTGGAATAAATCCGTGTTTGTCGTCAAAAACTTGTGTATAAAGTTTCAACTCAATGGATGATTTTATCTTTGTATTCGCTAAAATTCTATCATCTTTTATAGGTGAATCTATATGATATTCAGTCGTCTTTGAAAACGGAATATCCTCTTGAATTGCATCCATAATAAAAGCATGTGCTTCTAGGTTTAAGTCTTGTAAAAAAGTGTGTTTCTTTGTAAACAATGGCAGTAAGTCGTCTTCGTAGAATTCGTAATATGGAGAAGATCGATAAGCCGCTTGCAAAGTTTTAAGTTGTCGAGTTTGCCATGAATAACTAGGGTCTATTTTCGTGTCCTTAGTTTTCTGCCTGACCGTTTTATTATGCGTATGAATAACAGGTACATTCATTTGTAGTTTTCCAAAAGCGGCATAAATATAACAGCGATTTCTATAGGTTTGCTTTTGAAAATTGTCTTCTACTTCAAATACAATAGCATCATTTTTAAAAATTTCTTTGTATTGTGAAATAGGGGCAAAGTATGTAGGTAAAAACAGCACTTATTTTTCTTTTCTCTTTTTAGCAAAATGACTATACAGTATATATAATGCAAAGAAACCTAGAAAATAAAAGAAGTAAGACCTAGGTTTTCCATCACCATGAACGGTTGTGAAAAGTCGATCCCATCTAATTTTATTTTTAATTCCTTCGGCATTTGTTTCCCAACTAAACCAAATAAAAACAGGTTTTCCAACAACATGATCAAAGGGTGTGAACCCCCAAAAACGAGCATCTAAAGAAGCTTGTCTATTATCTCCCATCATAAAGTAGTAATCTTGTTTAAAGGTGTAATTTGTTACTTTAAGGCCATTAATATAAACTTCATCACCATTAAAAGTAACATTTTCATGATGCTCATACTCTTTGATTAAATGTTTATAAAATGGAATAGATTTATGGTTTAATTCAACTGTTTCTCCTTTTTTCGGAATGTAAATAGGACCATAATTATCCTGTGTCCAAGGGTATTGAGCATCATGAGGGAAAACACGACGATCATATCTTCCGATTGATTCAATTCTTTTAATTATACTTTTAACAGATGGATTTTTCCGTAATAAAGCGGCTTCTTTATCGGTTAAATTTAAATTATAATTTCCATTATTGGTAGAAAATCCCTCACGAACTCCATATCTTTCATGCAAACTTTTACCACTAATTCTTTGCCCTTCATTAAGTATGACGTCATGATAATATTGTGGCTTCGCCCTGACTGGCATTACAGATAACTCACCATTAATAAAGATATCGCCATTAATAATTTGCATAGAATCGCCGGCAATTGCAATACAGCGTTTTACATAATTCGTTTTTTTGTCTATAGGTTTGTATGTGAATTTTCCAGAATTATCATTCCACATCCACTTTAAAGAATCCGCAGGCCAGTTAAATACAACAATTTCATTTCTTTTTATTTTTTGCAACCCAGGTAGGCGCATATAAGGTAATTGAATTGAGTTGAGGAAAGATCGTTTTTTGGTCATTGGAATAGAGTCATGAACCATAGGCATTGCTATTGGAGTCATTGGTGTCCTTGCCCCGTAATGGAACTTACTTACAAACAAATAGTCACCTACCAACAAAGACTTCTCTAGCGAAGATGTGGGAATGGTGTAAGGGCGCATAACATACGTGTGCACAATGGTGGCTGCAATAATGGCAAATGCGATAGAACTCACCCATTCTCCCAATCCACTTTGAGGTTGTAAACTCCGTTCTTCTTTATAAGTTACCGTATCCACGTAACTTACGTAATAAATATATAAACCAAATGTTACTAGCACAAGTGCTGTATCTAGTCTTGAATTTTTACCAAAACTTCGGATTGTTTCAATCCATATAATTGGAAACATTAGAAGATTAATAATTGGAATGAAAAGCAAGAGGACCCACCATTTAGGTCTCTTTATAATGTGCATCAAAATGATGGCGTTATATACGGGAATAGCAGCTTCCCAAGCTTTTCTACCTGCCTTTGCATATAATTTCCAAGTTCCTAAAAAGTGTAATATTTGTGTACCTAAAATAAACAGCAACCAAAGTTGAATTAATGTCATAATTATTTTTTTTAAAGACCTAAGACGTCTTTCATTGAGAAAATTCCTTTTTTACCTACCAACCATTCTGCGGCAACAACAGCTCCTAAGGCAAAACCTTCTCTGTTATGTGCAGTATGCTTTATATCTATGGTGTCGATACTTGATTCATATGTAACAGAATGTGTTCCAGGAACTTCAGGGATTCTTTTTGCTACAATTGGAATAGTATTATTACTTGTTGATACATCCAGTTCCCATTTCCTTTTAGAAGAATTTTTTATAATTCCTTTTGCCAACGTTATAGCTGTGCCACTTGGAGCATCTAATTTTTGGGTATGATGAATTTCTTCCATAGAAATGGAATAATCTTCTAAGTCTGCCATTATTTTAGCAAGTTGTTCATTTAGTTCAAAGAATATATTTACGCCTAAACTAAAGTTTGTGGCGGAAATAAAACCACTCTTGTTTTTAGTACATATGGCGGTCGCTTCATCAAATTGGTCAAGCCAACCTGTGGTTCCAGAGACTACTGGTACGCCATTTTTAAAACAATTAGTGATATTATTAAATGCAGAAGAAGGTATGCTAAAATCTATGGCAACGTCTACTTCTGAAATATCATATTCTAGGGAATTAATGTCTATTTTTAATACGATTTCATGTCCTCTATTCAAAGCAATTTTCTCAATTGCTCTCCCCATTCTTCCATATCCTAATAAGGCTATTTTCATGTGTCTATGATTATTTTTTTTTAACGGTCGCCCATTGTTCGCTATTCATTATTCCTTTGGGAGATATAGATTTTAGCATGCTCGTTATTCATATATTAAACTGAGATATTCGGTGTTTAGTCACATCCGTATTAATTAATATTTAAAGGAAACTGTAAATCCACCAACAAATTTATTTGTTACTGGGTCAACAAGAAAATTTGGATTAAAACTAATACTGTCAATTGTATTCATTTGCATAAGATGTGCATTTACACTTGCTTCAATAATTTGAAGCGCATATAAACCAATTGATATCATCACAGTTAAATCTCGATCTTCTTTAAATTTCTTTTGTGCTCTTTGAAGGCCCTCATTACTTAAAAAAGGATTTTGTCCTTCCCCATCAAATTCATGAGGTTTCCCTGTGACGCTTGATTTGTAGGCATCCCTATATCTTTTATATTCTGTTCTGTTATAATTATATGCGTAAATAGAAGTTCCTAGTGCGGCATATACAAGTGGAATTTTCCAATATTTTTTGTTGTAAGCTTGTCCTAATCCGGGTAATACAGCTGAGTAAAATGCTGCTCGTGAAGGGGACAACGGGTCGATTCCTTCATCGTATGGGTTTATAGTCTTTATATCACCTACAGTAATTGTTTCCTGTTGCGAATAGGTCGTTTGTAATATTAATAAACAAATTACAGCAAAGAAAATCCTGATAGTAAACACTATTGTAATAACTTTTTAATTCTATTAAAATCTTCTTCAGAATGAAAAGGAATTATGATTTTCCCTTTTTCCTTACTAGATACTTTAATATCTACTTTATGTCCAAAATATTCACTGAAATCTTTCAGACTCTTTTTTACAAATTTCGGCATTTGTTTTTCAACCGGAGCAGACTTTGATTCATTTCCTTCTTTAGCGCTTTTCACAAGCGCTTCCGTTTGACGCACAGAGAGTTTTTTATTTATAATACTCTCATAGACAGATAATTGACCGTTAAAATCTTCAATATTAATCAAAGCTCGTCCATGCCCCATTGATATAAACCCATCTCGCATACCTGTTTGTATGATAGGATCTAGTTTTAACAATCGTAAATAGTTTGTAACCGTTGATCGCTTTTTACCAACGCGTCTACTCATTTCTTCTTGAGTTAGGTTTATCTCATCAATTAAACGTTGGTAAGACAAGGCTACTTCAATAGGATCTAAATCTTTTCGTTGAATATTTTCAACCAAAGCCATTTCTAGCATTTCTTGGTCATTGGCTAACCTTATGTAGGCAGGTACAGATTTATTGCCAATTAATTTAGAAGCTCTATAACGACGCTCTCCAGAAACCAGTTGAAACTTATTTCCTTCCAGTTTCCGAACTGTAATAGGCTGAATTACACCCAATTCTCGGATGGATGTAGCTAATTCTTGAAGTGCTTCTTCATTAAAGTAAGTTCTCGGCTGAAATGGATTAACTTGGATATTCTCTAAATCTAATTCGACAATAGAACCAACAAGTTTGTTAGCATTTTCATCATTTATAGATGTGATATCTTCACTATTATCATTTAGTAACGCAGAGAGGCCTCTTCCTAATGCCTGCTTTTTTGTCGCTTTTGCCATGCTTATTTATTCTTTTTAAGAATTTCGTTCGCTAAATTAATATAATTTTCTGCACCTCGGCTTGTAGCATCATATTTAATGATACTTTCTCCATAACTTGGAGCTTCACTCAATCTAACATTTCTTTGAATAATAGTATCAAAAACCATACTGTCGAAATGTTTTTTCACTTCATCTACCACTTGGTTTGAAAGTCTTAACCGAGCATCATACATAGTTAAAAGTAAGCCTTCTATATCAAGTTCTTTATTATGTATTTTTTGAATGCCTTTGATCGTATTGAGTAATTTACCTAAACCTTCCAAGGCAAAATATTCGCATTGAATAGGTATTATTACGGCATCTGCTGCCACCAGTGAATTTAGAGTGATCAGTCCCAATGACGGGGCACAATCTATTAAAATGTAGTCATATTCCTCTTTGATGTCTTTCAATGCTTTTTTAAGCATATATTCTCGAGCTTCTTTATCTACTAATTCAATCTCAATAGCAACTAAATCTATATGCGCAGGTATAATGTCAACATTTGGAGAGTTCGTCTTTTGAATTGCATCTTTTGCGGAAGCGGTATGCTCTAATAATTGATAGGTACCCAATGCCACGCTATCAACATCTATACCAAGGCCAGAAGTTGCATTAGCTTGTGGATCGGCATCTATAAGTAGTATTTTTTGTTCTAAAACACCTAAACAGGCAGCAAGATTGATGGAAGTAGTAGTCTTCCCTACACCACCTTTTTGATTTGCAATCGCAATAATTTTCCCCATAAATCAGTTTAAGTTAAAAATTGTAAAAATACAATTTTTTATGAGTATGAAAAATAGTAGCTGTTAAGATTTGTTAAGGATTAGTTGATATAAAAGTAATCACCTCCTAATTATACTGAAATTACCTTTTTTATTTTTCACAACCCCATTAAGGTTCTTGAGTTGAACAGAAAACCAATAATCATCTGAAGGTAGTTGAATACCATTATAATAGCCATCCCATCCTTTCCCATGTGGGTTTACTTTCGCTAATATCTTACCATATCGATCATAAATGTAGATCAAAGAAGTTGGGAAGAAATATTGATTTACACCTAGAACTTTCCAATAGTCATTTTGACCGTCATTATTAGGTGTGAAAAATTTTGGAAACCCTATAACAGATATATCTATTGATACCAGTCCACAACTATTTTTGTCACGAACAAAAATGGTGTGAATACCAGGAAGAACCCTATCAAAAAAAGGGGCATCTTGAAATAGACCAAATTCGTCATCTAACGAAAATTCGTAGTCCCCTATTCCTAAATTCTGATTAGCATTATTGATGGAAACGGTATTGTTATTGGAATCATCGGTAATAGTTATATCATTCTCATTAATGGTAGCAACATCAGATGCAATAACTGTTATTATTTGAGAAAATGAAGCGCAATTTAATCCAGAGGTCGCAATGACATTATATGCGCCACCTATACTTACTTCTAAAGTTGGTGATGAACCAATCAAATCATTACTCGGATTAAACCATTGGTATGAATAATCACCTTTTGGATTAAAGGTTTCTAACGTTACCGTACCAAGATTTATGCAGACGGAAGCTAAGGGAACGACCTCAAATTCTGGCCTTGGATGAACGGTTAACTTAAGATATGGACCGATGCCAAAACAATTGCCATTGTCTTTGCTTTCTACGCGAACATAAATTAATTGCGTAAATGGAGTTTCATTTACATAATTGGCTTGATCTGTAATTTTATTAAATTCTAACTGAGCATCCTCTTGCGTTCTATAATATTCAATTTCTAAGGGTTCTCCTATTGGAAATTGAGCTATAAATTCTGCAGAGGCTTGCGTTAAATCAAATAAGTGCAATCCGTCTAATTCATCATCGTCATCACAACTTTCTAACTCCTTTAAATATCCTTGAGGGAATGCAGTGGTTGAAACTTTTAAGTCTACCGCAGAAATTCGATGACAGCCATCAACTGTTTCTACTCTGGCAAAAACGGCACTTGAGGTTGCGTTGTTATATATAAAAGGTAAAGGATGTAAACCAGCGGTCGCATCTATAGAAGAACCGTGGTACGTTGCAGTCAAGGAAGGGTTCTTGTTTGTAATAATATCAGTAGCTTCTTCTAAATTAAAATCTGTAAATCCATCTGGAGAACCATCGTCATCACAGTTTTTAAAAGTAATGGCTGCTTGAATTTCAGGTAATTTTAAGACTTCAATAGTAAAAGAAGTATCTGTATAGCAATTTACCTCTAAATTATTTGTTTTTCTTACGTAAATTATTTGTTTACCTGATATAGTATTTTCAAAAGTATTAGGATTTGGTATTTTAGAGATATCGGTATAATTTGAATCCGTGTAGTAAGTCAGAGTAAAGTCTGAATCAGGTTGCCCATTCAACAAATTCATTTTTCTTAATTCTAAGTCAAATTCTATCATTCCATCGGTGTCAGTTCCAACCGATATATTGTCACAAAACCTCAGGGATTCAATACTATCTGTCTCAATAGACAAGGCTGATTGATAAATATTTATATCAAAACTTGTAGTTGCAAAGCAATTATTGTTATTGATGTTTTGAACACGCGCATGTATAGTTGTATTCGGAGAATTGAAGGGAACAGGCAGTGGATTCGTATCATTCTCCGCATCGGTAGAATTCCCATAATATGCGACTTCAAAAATAGCAGGGTCTTGTACATCTAATATGGTGGTAGAAAATAGGTCATTAAAATTGAATTCGTAAGTACCCGTATAGTCATCATCGCATATAAGAAAATTGTCAACTGGATACGCAATTGGAGGAGGGTTCACGGATTCAATTGAAAAGTATGCCTGTCTATAGCTAATACGGTCACATTCGTCTATCGAAGAAACTTCTAATTTATAGTCACCTATAGAGTTTGAATCAATATTAGACAATTCTAGGTTTTCAGCAGGAGAAATGGACGTGCCGTTAAAAAACCATTCATAGGTAACATTTCCAGTTATAGGTTCTGAGGCGATCGTCAAATTATCTCCTATACATAAATCTATCAATTGACCGTTTAATGAGGTGGGACTCCCACTACTATCATCAGTGGAAATTTCTATTGGTGAAAAAATAGAAGCAATAAATGGAGGTAGTCCCTGTGTTGCTCGCCCAAAGCCTAAATTGACTACATCTTCTTGATAATCTGAACCTAAACCTAATTCATCAGGATTATTGATGACATCTAAAAAACTAGTTCCAATACGATATGACTGAGGAACTGTAGCGTATATTTTTCCGTTTGGCCCTAATTGTAATGCCCCTCTGTATCCAATTTGTTTGCGTATTTCAAATTGAGTAGATGGGATGTCACTATTCTCTAAATCATACTGATATACTACATTGTAAACTTTGTCAGTAAGAATAGTTTGTTCGATTAAAGCAGAAGTATATAATTTTGTTGATTGTCTTGAGAATTCGAGACCATATGGGTGAATCTTGTTATTTACATCATCAAATACTTCAATGGGATTTGTTATTTGTCCGGTTAAATCATTAAAATCATATAGCAAAACTTGGCTGTCACCACCTGGTATTAGTTCGCCTGATGCTTCTAATCCGTAGTATAAATAGTGTGCGATGGCAATCTTTTTTCCATTGGGCGATATTTTTAAATAGCCTCTTCTATCTTTTTCATTGGCTGTTGCCGGCGATACCACAGGAGTTAAATTCACACCATTTTCATCAACTTTATATGATTTTAGATTTGTTCCATCATAAGAAACAACCCAATAGGTATTGCATTCTGCTCCCTGAACAGCGGCAACTTTTTCCGTCCAAAGAGGTGATAATAGACCAGATAAGTTAACGGGTCCTGCAATGATATCTCCTTTCCCTCCATCTGCATTCATATCTATGGTGTAATAATCAAATCCATTAGTACCTCCTTGATCATCCCAAGCTCCTACAGTAAATAAATAATATTGAGTACTACTCTTTGGTCTTGGAATTACCATAGCAGATTGAGTACTTGACGGGTGTCCCAGTAAATTCCTCCCATTTGGCATAAGAGCATGTGAGGCATTCCATACGTTACTTCCATCAGAGTAAAAAAGTAACTTTCCTTCGGCATCAGAAATTGAAGAGCACCCTTCGTACGTGCTTATTTTTATAGACGGACTAGAGATACTTTCCGGAGTGCCTGTGTCAAAACTTATTCCAGCACTATCTCCAAAATACCAATTGTTAGCTTCTCCTTGGGAAAAACTAATATAAGATGTAAATATTAGTATGAAAATTAAAAAGTTTTTCATCAATTTTTATATGCTTGAAGACTGACAAATATACGAATATATTATTTTATTAAAATTATTCAAGATTTTATGTCATCTATAAATCTCGTTGTTTTAATAACCAATAAGAGAGATATACGAAAATGATAGTCCAAACAATTACAATAATAATATTAAAAAAATGGACAGTATAATCTTTACTTAAATCTTCACCAATTTGTTTCGCGATAGATTTAACTGCTGAGAAGCGTGTAAAGGGTTCTTTAATTAAATTGGACATTGATTCCAACGGTAAGAATTGCATGATAAAGTCTACGGAACCTTTTAATTTCCAGTGAAGCATTCCTTTGATAAAACTTTCAAACATAAACCACATGATCATTGCTCCAATTGCAAAAGCAGACCTTTTAATTAGGATGCCAAGGAAAAGTCCGAAGGAGAAAAAGCCAACTAATTTTATAAAAAAAGCAAGCATGTATTCCAAATCAGAAAAAATTACGGCAATCTCGGTGAAGTCGGAATAAATCAAACCTAGTATTAGGGATACAAAGAATACAAAAATTGTTGACGCAAGAGAGAAAATAATAACGGTATAGAATTTAGACAGAACAAATTCTTTTTTACTCAATCCATCGATTAAATTTTGCTTCAAAGTTTTGTTGCTATATTCATTAGCCATCATAGAAACAATTACTAATAAAAGGAAAAACTTTATCGCAGAGGATAAGTATGTGCTTAGATGCCATATGTAAGGGAAATTGAAAACTCCCATTTCGGCTAAGTGAAATTGAACTTGAGCAAAATCAAAATTAATTGTTGCTATGAGCGCTGTTGAGGTTAATAGTATGAAATAAGTAATGATTAAAACCTTGCTGGCTTTACTGTGTTTTAATTTATGGAATTCAATATTTAATAATCGAAACATACTTAACTCTTGCTGTTTGTTAATGTTAAGAACTGTTGTTCCAAACTTGGTTTACGTTTTACCAAATGTGATAAAACAACGTTATTTTGGAATAGGTACGCGTTTAGTTCGGCAGCAGAAATATCACGATTTAATATGGCAATAAATTTACCATCAGCTTCTTTTTTAATAGAATAAATACCTTCAAAATTTTCAAGAAGTGATTCCAACTTATCTTGATTTCCTTCTGTTTTTAAATCAAAAAAACCATTGGAAGCCGTCATTTCTTCTGTTCTTCCCTCATATAATTTCACACCATTTCGTATCACCACAACATGACTACAGACTTTTTCAACTTCATCTAATAAATGGGAAGCAAGCAAAATAGTGGTTCCGTTGATAGCTATGGTTTTAATAATTTCTCTTATCTCATGAATTCCTTGAGGATCCAGCCCGTTTGTGGGTTCATCGAGTAGTAACACTTCTGGATCATTCAAGAGGGCAGAGGCAATAGCTAATCGTTGTTTCATTCCTAATGAAAAGGTGCTGAATTTGCTATCTCTTCGATGAAAAAGATTTACAGCCTTCAATTTGTCGTCAATATTTTGAGTTGAGACTTCCTTTATTTTGCAAACCAATTTTAAATTTTGCTTTGCTGTCATGTAGGGGTAGAAGTTCGGGCGCTCAATAATGGCACCAACTTTTTTTAAGGCTTCATGAGTTGATTTGGTTCCGTTGAACCAACTAAATTCACCAGAGGTTTTATTAACTACATTTAGAATAATTCCTAAAGTAGTAGATTTTCCACTTCCATTTGGGCCAAGAATTCCGTAAACATTTCCTTTTTTAATTTCAAAGGATAAATCATTCACGGCGTGAATTGATCCGTATTTTTTATCAAGGTTTTTGAGTACTAATATTGTTTCCAATTGTATAGAGAAATTTGGCTACTATTAAGATAACGACCAAGATTGAATATTGTTACAGTAAACGACAAAGTAAAAATTTGAATCATATAGAGCAATAATTATAAGCGAACAGCAGATGACCTGTAAAGTAGAATAAAAGCGTACACATGAAATAAATCTAAAAGTCGTAATCGTCTATATTGTCGAATTCGTCGACATTATCAAAAGTATCATCTCCTAAATCAAAATCACCATCAGATTCTGACGTAAACTCTTTCTCTGGTGCCGATTCTGGCACATCACCAAAGGCAAAGACAATCTTAGGTAAATCAGTATTACTCGTATTTTCTTTAATTTCTGACAATTCGATATAGAATGTCCACATCGATAAAAAGTCATATACATAGATTAATTTACTCCCCTCAATTGGCAGTGTATCTTCAAGCGCAAAGCTTTGCATCGAAATCGCGCTAGGATCATCAGACATATTGAACAAAGGAATTTCTATCTCCTTCATTCCAATCATTATCAGATCTGTAATAGGATGCCATTTCTTGCCCATTGAATCCAAAGGCATTTGAAATACAATTATGCAACGTTTCTAAATTCTCTGCACTGTCAATTAGAACATCTCTAATAACATCTTTTTCAACATCCAAAATGGCTCTTATCTTGTAAATCATGCTTTGAAATTATAATGCAAAAATACTATTTAATGTTATAAAGTATTACTTTTACGAGCAAAGAATTAAACTTTATGGATAAGGCAAAGACGCTTAGTTTTATGAATGATGTTATGGTGAAAGGAACCTTGATGGAAACCTTAAATATTACCTATACGGATATTGGTGAAGATTATTTGACGGCTCAAATGCCAGTGAATTCGAGTGTACATCAGCCTATGGGGTTATTGCACGGAGGAGCTTCAGTTGCGCTGGCAGAGAGCACGGGTTCAGCGGCAGTTCACGTTTTTATTGATAGCGATAATTTTGAAGTAAGAGGGCTTGAAATTTCTGCCAATCATCTAAAAAGTAAGAGAGACGGGATTATTACTGCGACTGCCCGACCGATCCACAAAGGAAGGACGACACACTTATGGGAGGTAAAAATTACGGATGAAATTGGAACTTTAATTTCTTTGTGTAAAATCACAATGATTGTTTTAGAAAAAAGAAATTAATAATGTTACGATTTTTCAAGAAAACAGCGAAAATTGTTGGCGCAATCATTCTCGTTTTAATGACGGTGTGTTTGATTTTGATACATGTTTTTTTTAAGCCAAAATCAGATGCTGATATTTATGAGATTTTTCAAGAATTTGATGCAATTGTACAAATCGACACCAAATACATTCAAAATAAAAAAATTCGTATCATTTCAACTCAAAAAGAATTAGATACGACCTTACCAAACATTGTTTTTGTTCATGGAAGTCCGGGATCAGCGATGGATTTTAAACGTTATTTGTTGGATAAAGATCTTAACAAAAGGGCAAATTTAATTTCTTTTGATAGAGTTGGCTATAACAAAGATAATATTTGTGATATTCAAACAATTTCAACGGAAGCCCAAATACTAAATTCTTTAATTTCTGAATTAGATATTCCACATACCATATTGGTTGGTTATTCTTATGGTGGCCCGGTTGCCTTGGCATCAAAGAAACAGTATAAAAAGATAGTGCTCTGTGCTCCAGCCATATATTCTGAAGTGGAACCTATGTTTTGGTTTTTGAATCTTTACAGATGGAAGGTCACCCGTTGGCTTATTCCTGAATTTTTAAAAGCGGCGTCCAAAGAAAAACTTCAACACAAAGAAGATTTAAAAACGTTGGAGAAAAAATGGGTTGAGAACTCGTCAAATATATTATCAATTCATGGAGATACAGATCGGATAGTTCCTTATGAAAATTCGCTGTTCTTAGAAGAGCAGTTTTCACGAGATCAGTTTGAATTAATTACTTTAGAGAAAGCGAGTCATGATTTAATTTGGTCTCGTTTCGATCAAATAAAAAAAGAACTGATTAAAGTTTTAGACGATTGAAAGAATTAGAAAAAAATATATGTAGAAGTCAGAACAGTAAGTTTCCTTTTGTAATTTATAGAAAGCCGCATTCTGAAGAAATTATAGGTGTTTTTCAAAAAGATAATAGATTGCATTATTCTAAAGATTTGTCAGGGAATGGGTTTATTTTTGCACCCTTTGATGATAAAAATAATACAATTGTAATTCCGTATTCTAAGGCTCGAATCCTGAAATGTAAATCAGAAATTCCAGTGCTTTCTAAAAATAAAAAAGAGGTGGTCAATGCTGAAGATGTCAAGTTGAATCATGTTGAGTTAGTAAAAAAGGGAATTGCTTATATTAAAAATTCAAAGCTAGATAAGGTTGTATTATCTCGAAAGGAAGAAATTGAAGTTGTTGATTTTAATATTTTGGATACTTTTAATGAATTGTGTGATTTTTATCCGAACGCATTTGTCTATTTGTGGAGTCATCCAATATCAGGTATTTGGATGGGAGCTTCTCCAGAACGATTGCTAACCGTTAAAAGCAATAAGTTTAAGATCATGGCATTGGCGTCTACTCAAAAATTTAATGGTGTCTTACGTGTAGAGTGGGGAGAAAAAGAGAGAGAGGAACATCAAATTGTGATAGATTATATTGCAGATAAGATGCAAGATTATAATATTTCAACTTCAGATACTTATACAGTGAAAGCGGGTGGTTTATTGCATTTAAGGGCCGATTTAGAGGGAGAGATTACTGATAGTACTAAATCTATAAAGCCTTTGATACAGGTATTGCACCCAACCCCAGCAGTTTGTGGTTTGCCCAAAGATGAATCGAAATTATTCATTTTAGAGAACGAGCAATATAACCGTGAGTATTACACGGGTTTTTTAGGCGAATTAAGTGATCGTGAAGCAGATTTATTTGTAAATTTAAGATGTATGAAAATTGACCTTGTTAAGAGCATGGCTACCCTATTTGTGGGGGGAGGGATTACAAAAGACTCAATTCCAGAAAAGGAATGGTTAGAGACTGTTGCTAAAACAAACGTTATGAAAAAGGTTTTACTTTAATTAAAAAGTAAAACCTCAATAGCTCTTCTAAAATTCTTTAATAAAATATTATTTGGGCATAATTAGCACTAATTTTTTTCCATCTTTTTCAGGGTAAAGCGCTTTGCTATCTTGTAATTCTTTTACTAATAGTTGCATCATTTTTTTAAGTTTTTTCGGATTTTGTGTCCGTAAATCATTCGCTTCAAGAGGATCTTGCTCTAAATCAAATAACTCATACCTCGGACTTCCATCAACTTGATAATGATAAATAACTTTCCAGTTTTCTTTTACAAGACTCGTAAAATAATTGGTACGATGTGCGTGAGGGAAATGGTTAAGAAATACTTCTGGATGATTTCCATTTCTTTTTCCTTCAAGTTGTTTGTGTAACGTTATACCGTCTATTTTGTGATCTTTTGGAGGTTTTATGTCTGCCAATGCACAAACCGTTGAGAAAACATCAAAAATAGTTCCCATTTGGGTTTGAATCGAATTTTGAGGAATGGCAAGTTTTTGTTGCATATTATTATTTCCATTAACTTTAGTCCATGAAGCAATAAAAGGAACACGCATTCCACCTTCCCAATGGTTTCCTTTTTTACCTTTTAGAGGTTCAGAACTTGAATAATCTTCTTTAATAGGTAATGGTGCATCCGAACCATTATCACCTAAAAACAGGATAATTGTGTTCTCGCCTAAACCAAGGCTTTTTATCTGCGCAACAATATCTCCAAGAGATTTATCAATACCTTCAATCAACGTTGCGTAAGCTTGTGCTTTTTCAGATTTTCCAGAATCTTTATAATTCTTTGCAAAACGAGGGTCGGAGTGAAAAGGAGCATGAACTGCATAATGTGCCATGTATAGGAAAAAAGGTTTCCCTTCTTCCTTAGCGCTAGTTATTGCAGTATTTGCCTCTAAAGTTAGTGCTTCTGTAAGAAAAATTTCTTTTCCGTGGTATTTCTCCAGACCTGGAACGGCTCTATTTTTATTCCCTTTAATGTGTCCAAAACCTTCTTTACCATAATAACTCCCCGGTTGACCAAAAGAATTCCCAGCAATATTTACATCAAATCCTATGTTTAATGGATCTTCTCCATCGTAACCAATTGGTCCAAAATGGGCTTTACCAGCATGAATCGTTTTATAGCCAGCTTGCTGTAATATTTTTGGTAGGGTAATTGAAGATTTAGTAAGTCCTTCCCAGTTCCATTTTGGAGGGCCAAAAGGTGTTTTGTTATTACTTTCTGAGCGTACCCAATTGGTAACTCCATGTCTCGCAGAATTCTGACCTGACATGAGTGATGTTCTTGTTGGTGAACAAACAGAATGTGCGTAGAAATTACTAAACCGAATTCCATTTTTTGCCAATTTCTCCATATTGGGTGTACGATAATAATCATTCAAAGGTTGCTTAGTTGGGTTCCCATCTTTATCAATAATAAACTGAACCGAGGTATCCATGAGTCCCATATCATCCACCAGGAAGACAACAATGTTTGGCTTGTTTTTATTTTGTCTCGCTGCATTTCCGTTAATTGGAAAAATTATAAGGAAAATTAAAACTGAAGGGAGACGCGTTAGGATTTTCTTTTTAAAGTTCATAAGTAAGTATTTTGTTGATCGTTGTCAAATATATATTCTAGTAATTATAATTGGTCTGAATTCTATAATGATATGTAAAAATAATAAAATTAAAAGGTGTAAGGTGTTTGAATTTCAAAAAGAATATGGTTAGAAGTGCATTGATATTTTTACTTGTGATAAATTAAAACTAAGTATGATTCTAATTTATCTTTAATTTGTTTACGTACCTTTGCATACCATTAAGAATTTCGAATGCCTCAATTTCCAAAAGACGAATTAGCTCAACTTGTAATTGCTTCATGTATAGCAAATAACATTGAAGATGTTGTTATTTCTCCTGGGTCTAGAAATGCGCCTTTAACCATTGGTTTTTTTAACCATTCAGCAATTAAAACATATAGTATTGTTGATGAGCGATGCGCCGCATTTTTTGCTCTTGGAATAGCGCAACAAATTCAGAAACCAGTGGCTGTAGTTTGTACTTCAGGGTCAGCATTACTTAATTATTATCCAGCAATTTCGGAAGCTTTTTATAGTCGAATTCCATTGGTTGTTATTTCAGCAGATAGACCAGAGAATAAGATTGATATTGGAGATGGGCAAACCATTCGACAAGAAAATGTTTTTGAAAATCATATATTGTTTTCGGCAAATTTGAAAAAGGATACACATGACAACTTAGATATTATAAATAAGGCTTTTGTAGCGTCGATATATTTAAAAGGGCCTGTTCATATTAATGTACCTTTTGAAGAGCCATTGTATGAATTGACGGATGATATGTTGAAATTTGATTCCGTTAAAATTGATGTCACTGAAGTTCCCTTAGCGATGGATGAGTTACAGAAATTCGCGACTATTTGGAATGGATCATCTAAAAAAATGGTGCTAGTTGGCTCTCACTTTCCCGATGAATTGTTGCAAATTCAACTAAATAAGATCATTGAAGATGATTCCGTTATTGTGTTAACCGAAACGACTTCAAATTTATACAATGCCAAGTTTATTAATTGTATTGATAAGGTATTATTTCCTTTAGATGAAATCGAATTAGAAAATTTAAAGCCTGAAATACTGGTGACTTTTGGAGGTATGATTGTTTCTAAAAAAGTAAAGCAATTTTTAAGAGAACAGCGGCCAAAATATCATTGGCATATAGATGAAAGCAGAGCCTATGACACTTTCTTTAGTTTATCGCAACACTTTAAAATTTCACCACAACTATTTTTTAGTCAGTTTTTCTTTTTAACGAAGGAAAAGCAAAGTGATTTTCAAAAATTATGGTTGGCTATTAAAAATTTTAGATTTCAAAACCATCAATCATTTTTGGGAGCTTGTGATTATTCTGATTTAAAAGCCTTTGAGGTGATTTTAAAATCAGTCCCATATAATTCAAAACTTCATTTGAGTAATAGTTCTATTATAAGATACTCTCAGTTGTTTGATATAAATAATACAATACATGTTTATTGTAATCGTGGTACAAGTGGTATTGATGGTAGCACGAGTACGGCAATTGGTGCGGCGTCTGTGAGTGAATTACGAACCACTTTTGTGACAGGGGATATAAGTTTCTTTTATGACAGTAATGCTCTGTGGAACGAGCATGTAAAAAATAATTTCAGAATCATCATTTTAAATAATGATGGTGGCGGGATTTTTAAGATTATTCCAGGACCAAAAGAATCGAAGGCTTTGTCTTATTTTGAAACACCACATGGTTTAACAGCAAATCATTTGGCAGCCATGTTTGGCTATGCGTATTCAAGTGCAGATAATTTAGAGAGTATTAATTCGGAGTTGGAATTTTTTTATGAGGATTCAGAAAAACCAAAAATTTTGGAGATTTTCACTCCAAGTGAAAAAAACGATTTAATTTTAAAATTATATTTTAAAGCATTAAAATAAATAATATGGAGTATAAAGTAGGAGATAAGGTAAATTTAGTTATTGGAAGAATTTCTCGTTTAGGTTTTACCGTTTTAATAAATAAAGATACTGAAGGTTTATTATATAAGAATGAATTATATGTGAGGTTGGCCGAGGGTGATGAAGTTATTGGGTATATCAAAAAAATTCGTGAAGATGGTGGCATTGATTTGAGTTTGCAACCTATAGGTTTTAGAAAAACGTTGGTTAAAAACGAAATTAAGATTTTAGACGAATTAAAAAAGAATGAAGGCTTTATTGCACTTCATGATAAGAGTAGTCCAGATGATATTAAATATAAAATGAATATAAGTAAAAAAGCATTTAAAAGTGCTATCGGCGGATTGTATAAAATAAAAATGATTACTATCGATGAAGATGGTATTCGTATGATTATCAGATGATTTTATTTATCTACAACACGCTCAATATTTTTGTAAAAACTTTCGGCTCCGACCGGATCGTTTTTAAATTTCATATAGCCTACTTTATAGGCTTTTAAGGCCTGCTTAAATTTACCTCTAAATTCGAAATCAAGTCCTACGTAGTAATCGCCAAGTGGTGATTCTGGAAATAGTTTGTAAATCATTTCTCCAAAGTCACGTAAATATTCTCCATTTTCTTTGTCAATAATGATTGGTTCAATGGCGTAAATATCTCTTTCTCTTATTTTTAAGTTGGAACCAAATAAATAGTCGATTTCTACATATTTATTTTCTAAATACGCAATGGCATCTGGAGGAGAAAGATCTTTAATATTTTCTTTAAATTCTTTTTTAGATATGGAAGAATATATTTCAAAGATGAAGGCAAGTGCGCTAGAAACTGATTGACCTATAGAGGATGTTGAGGTGCCCCCATTAAACTCTTGATATTTGTAATTGAATCTAGGGTTTTTCTTATGTGAAAGTTCACGATCCACCGTCTTTATAGCAGTATGCCTTTTTTCAGAATTGTAATCTCCTGAACTCATGTAGTAATAGTATGTGTTATTTTTAATATGAGCCACATTATTGCTTAGTAATATTGACATGTCTGGAGCGAGATAAGGGTTTATAACTATAAAGGCATCGAATCCAGGACTGTCCTCTAGAATAAAATAATTAGCAAAATTAGCTGTTAGGGTGCTTCCTACAATTGTTTTAAAGGGGGAAATACGATAATTTTGTTCCATGAAACTCAAAAGTTCACTTCTCACAAATCTATAAAAGGCCTCACTCTTACCATCGGGATAACTAGTACCTTGGTTGTAGGCACAATCTTGATATCTCTTATTATTCCCTTGGCTTATCCCAACAACAATCTGTTCTGGCGCTTTGTTTTTTTGTGAAAATAAAACAGAATTTCCAGCAACAACATCAAACAAGTATTCTCCATCAAATACTACAGTCAATGGATAATATCTTATAGAATCCTGTTCGTAAGAAGCTGGTAAAAAGACTCTTAATTCTCTTGTTTCCGACAATTCATAGGATTCAATATATTTCTTGACAGAACTTTGACTGTACATTATAACAGAACTAACCAAGGCTACTATAAAAGTGATATTTTTCATAAGTTTATTTTATTTAAAATCCAAAGCCCAATCCAAACCGGACATAAGCTCCTTCTCTAGAATTAAATATGTAGAAGTTTAAATTTATTATTTCTGCACCTACAACCCAAAATCCAGCGCCATAGGATGTTTTCCAGTCGTTGGAGTTTTCTCCATTAACCCATACGCGGCCATAATCAAAACCTGCTAGCACCCCAAGTTTTAAGGGAAGCAATCTCGTTTTTAGATTTTGAAAGTTATATCGGATATCTGTATTTTGATAAAACGATTTATTTCCTGTAAATCGTTGATTCCGATACCCTCTTAGTCCATCTTTTCCGCCAATACTTGCCGCATTGTAAAATTCAAACTTGTCTCCAATAATAAGGTGTCCTTTTAATTTTGTAGCAAGAACAATCTTTCCGTTGCTATCTAATTTATGATTAAAACTGAGTTCAGGAATTAGATAGCCATTATTAAATGTTTGATCTGAGGTATTAGTTTTCCAGCCTATATTAATATCGGTTTTCATTCCTAAATTTTGAAGCGCATTGTTGTCGAAATTCACAAAAGAATAGTTTGCATTAAATCCTACATACTTTTCTTCTTCATCAGAGACTTCTGGGAGTGCGCTAACAAATCGACCTGATGTTTTTTCTACCTGCCTTCTTTCAAACAATAAGCCACCTTTAAATTCAGCACCCATTCTGCCTGTCCATTTAAAAGAAGGGTTTGCGCTTAATGAGGCAATTTTAACTCTGTTATAGTCAACGCCCAGTTTATCATCTTCGTTTACCGATTCATTTCCAATGCCAAAATAGTTTATACTATAATTAGGACTTGTAAATATTCCATCTACGCTGAAATTCCAATCATGTACAATATTTCCAATTTCCACATTGTAAGAAGTGTCAAAACCGTGAGTTGCATAATAATAGTTGATGTCTAAAGTATAACGCTGTGTATATGGATTTCCGTTAAATCCGTGAATGGTATAAATATTTTTAAGGCCAATTCTAAAACCGCCATCTGGATTTGCCCCGATCATTGGAATTATTTGATTTTTACGATGTTTCAATCGTTTATAGGCATGTGTATTCAGCTGGTAATTATCTATAAGGTGCATTTTTGTATTGTTTGTTTTGAAGGTATTTTTCTTAGATTTAAAGTCATATACTATAACTTTTTTACCATTTTTAATAGTATAGAGATCATTGTTTTGGCCACCAATTAATCGAAGTCTTATAATACCGTTTTTAACTCCAGAGACATTAAAAATATCCGAATCACCTAATCCATAGAACCAAATTTCTTTAGTAGTTTTTTTGTGGTAGTTTTTTTTAAAAATGACAGAACCTTTTTTACCTTTTTTTATATTATAAACAATAACAGACGTTTCGCCGTTTTCTTTACGTTGAATATCAAACCAATTGTCTTTGTCAGTTCCTTTTACGATCGCATACTTATGAATATCATCATAATATTCTCGTGCGATGTTCTCTATATTTTTAATTCGTCCTTTAAATTGCGTTTTAATTTTCTCAATAGTTTCGTCCTGGACTTCTAAAGGCAGTTGTTTAAAAGCTTCGTCAATAATGTCATCAGTTAAGTGCTTTTGAATATAGTTGGCTTGCTTCACCCATTCTCCTAGTTCCGCATCACTAATAATAGTGATATCTAGGGGAAAGGGTTCCATATTAAACCGTTTTACACTTCGCATATTTTCTTTATATACTTGCATTAAGCTTAAGTCTTTTATGATTCTGGTAAGTGCTCCTAAGGCAAAACCATCTGCAGATGAAAATGCTTGATCTCTATCTCTAGGTATGGGTCTATAAATGGTTTTTTTTCCATCTTTAAATTCTGCCCAGCGCCATTGATCTTCATGTCTATCCCAATCACCAATGGCCATGTCGTACAACCTTGCTCTAATATAACTTGATTCATCTAATAGATTATCATCCGTTTTTTTTAGTTTCTGCAAAAAATCTTCTGTATTTATAATTTTGTTTGCAAAACCAAAACTTTTAACCTCATCATGGCCGTCCGAAGGGCGTTCTTCAATCATATATAACTCATTACCGTATGCATTATTATATTCTTTTAGACTATTTTGTTTAGGGACATAATATAGCGTTGGATTTGTATGATAAACTCCTATGGCTTCTGATAATGTCGCGTTGGCAAAAGTTGCATAAGGATGCGCTATTGTATAGATATCTAAAAGTAATTCTTCTGTATAAGTATTTTCAAATTGATTGTGGACATATTGGTCTTTAAAGGCTACTTCTTGAAAATATTGAGTGGCGCTTTTTTTTAGCGCTCTCATAATATATTCCTTTCCATCTTTGTCTACCAATCTGATAGAACGAGATTGATGTCCACCTCCCGTTCTTATTGGAGTGAGTCCTCCAAATAATGTGTCTAACAAAACGGTTGGCGCTTCTACCTTGGTACTGTAATATTTACGATAATGTTCTCCCCAAAAGGCATTAAAAAGCTTGCCTTTAGTCGTTTCTTCTTTAGAATAAATAGAAGTTTTCACAGTTTTCGGGAAAGAATCGGGATAGTTATACTTTACAGGTAGAGGCGTTTTTTGAAATATTTCTTTTTGAAATAATAACGTCTGTTTATTCTTTTCTTCCGTATAAAAATAGACCCATGAGGCTCCATTTTCTAAAACTTCTATTTTGGCATATCCAATTCCACCATAAGAGAACTTGCCTCCATTTACGGCTCTAGCGGCACTCGATTTTGATCCGGCACCACTTATGATTTGAGGTTTGTTTTCACGTTCAATATATTGAAGACTATGCTCGTGACCCGAAATAAAAATTGCTTTTTTTGATTTCTGTGTTATGGTTACAATGCGTTTTTTGAAATTTAAGTAGATAGGGTTTTGTAAATCTTGAGGAGAAGCACCACTTGTTTTCCTTAATAAATTTATAAAAGAACCGAAAATAGGAAGGGGTATTTTATCATTGATTGGAAATAGCTGTTGTTTAATAGAAAATTGTCCACCATGCGGGCCGTTAGAAAATAAAGGGTGATGTAGTGAGATTAATATTGTTTTTTGTTCGTTCTTTTTTAGTAGTCCCTCGAATTCATCAAAAAAACCTTCTCGAGTCTTTATGTCACATTCGCTATTCATAGTGGGGCTTTTATCCCAATCTTCAAGAAACCACTGAGAATCTACTATGACAAGAACAATATTGTCAGAAATAGTTACTTTTTTTATTGGACAACCGTTCTTTGGTAAGAAAGCATCTTTGTCGTCAAGTTTCTTTGTGATGTAGTCTGCTTCTCTTTTTAACCCTAATGGGCCTTCGTTATAGTAGTCATGATTTCCAGGGATAAAAATTGTCTTTCCTGCGAAATTAGCTACTAATGAAAGTTGAGCGTCCAAAATTTCTTCTGCGCTTTTTCTATCAGGATCATTTTCTCTTGGCATACCCTTTTCATAAATATTATCCCCTAAAAAAAGAACAGTGCTTTGTTTTGAAGCCTTATTTAAATCATTCTTAAGGGAATAATAATTAGTATTAACAGATGACTTAGAGGCTTTTCCTCCGTCTCCAATTAAGTAGAAGGTATGAGAGACGTTAGAGTCCAACTCTTTTTGACTTTCATTCCAATCAATTACAGATTTATCATATTGAACATGATGTGTTGCACAACTGGATAAAAACAATATAATATGTAGAATAGAAAGTTTTTGAAACTTCGTGTAACTCATAAATTTCAATTAATTATTTAAAAGTTAAAAGTACATAAATTTACGTATTTTTGAATGCACTCATATTTTTTATCATGTTAGAAAATGATTTTTTTGTTGCTCTAAAAGCCTATGTTTTTGAATTGTTTAAAAACTCACTTCCAACTCAGGTAGTTTATCATAATTTTAATCATACTATGCGTGTAGTTGAAGCGTCAAATGAAATTGCTATGGCTGAAAATATTTCTGAATCTGAATTGGAAATATTGTTAATGGCGGCATGGTTTCATGATACAGGATTTACTATGTCTCATGAAGAGCATGAAGAACACAGTAAAGAAATTGCAAGCAAATTTTTAAAGTCGAAGGGAGTAACTGATTCTAAAATTAAAGAGGTACAAAGTGTTATAGGCGCTACAAAAATGCCTCAAAAGCCTCAAAGTAAAATGGATAAGATAATCTGTGATGCAGATTTGTTTCATTTGGGATCGGTTGATTTTAAAAAGAAGTCTAATTTGTTGCGATCTGAATGGGAACAGACTTGTAATCATGTTAAAAGTGATATTGAATGGTATTCAAGCAACGAAAAGTTTTTAGCTGAGCATAAATATTTTACAAATTATGTTTATAAAAAATTGGGAGCACAGAAAATAGCGAATTGGCTTAAATTAAAAAAAGACCTTAAAAAGGCACAGCAAAAAGAGAACAGTAAAACTTCTAAAATAGAAAAGGGTGAAAAGAAAAAAAATCGTTCTGAACGAGGTATAGAGACAATGTTTCGCGTTACCTTAAAGAATCATATTAAATTAAGTGATATTGCCGATACCAAAGCAAATATATTACTTTCCGTAAGTGCGATTACTTTATCTATTGCTTTGACAGTTTTGTTTCCAAAATTAGATAAAGCGGACAATGATTATTTAATATATCCTGCGGTACTGTTTATTTTAGTTTCAGTGGCTACCATGATATTTTCTATATTGTCAACAAGACCAAAAGTAACTTCTGGCACTTTTACCCAAGAAGATATCGCCAATAGAAAGGTGAATTTACTATTCTTTGGAAATTTTTATAAAATGTCTTTAAAAGATTTTCAAGATGGAATGACAGAAATGATGAATGATCGGGATTATTTATATAAATCGTTAATGAAAGATTTATATTTCTTAGGATTGGTTTTGAATAAAAAGTATCGCTTATTGCGCGTTGCCTATACCGTTTTTATGATAGGAATCATTCTTTCAGTTGTTGCGTTTTTACTTTCGTTTGCACTTTTAGAAATTTAATTTTACTAACATCCATTGAGTCATCAAGTGTAATTTTTCAATCAGTATCTTTTTTATAATTCACAGCAATTCTTAAGGCTTTTAATCCAGTAGATCCTTGTAAATCCTCAATTTCTACACTTTCAACGCCCTTTTTAATAAAATTCTTTGATTGAAGATGTTTGATATATTTCATGTATTCTTCTGCCTCATCATCCTGACTATATACTATAGCAATTTTACCGGGGATAGTTAGTCGCTGATTGGTGTTTTTAATATGAGCTTTGTCAATGCGTTTTTTTAGAATCTCATATCTAATATTATAAGCACCATCCACATCAAAACGTTTTTCATCCATTCTAAACTTAATTGTTAATGGTGTGCTGTGCACTAATATTAAAGAAGCAACTTCTAAAGGATGATCTAACTGATTTTTTAGATTATAGGCTACATTTTCTATTTCACACATCATTTGTAATTGCCACAATCTTAAGTTGTACAGATAGATCGCATCATATTTTTTATTATTTATTAAAGATTGTCCTATATACATGTTATAATCAACGCCGTCAGTTTTATAGCGCTCAAAATAATGGGGAAACATTTTTTGAGCTTCAATTTGTTTAGAGTCGATGAATTTAGCGAGTTTCTCATTTAATTTGTTAACACTCTGGTCGTATTTTTTTCTTTCATCATAAACAACATGCAGATTAGAATCTAGTTGTTCCATATAAGTGTCAACATCATCACTAAGTGAACTATCTAATGTTTTTAAGTGGGTGAATACAGGGTAGATATCTTTTTTTAGAAAATACGTAAGATTTACTTCATCGCTAGAATTTAATCCATTATGAATGTTTTTAGAATATTCTGAAATCCGATATTGTAAATCATGGTAAATAGGTAAGTCTATTATATTTTTAGCTTTTTCAATAACACTGAATGCTATTTCAAGTTGCTTTATCAAATCTTTTTGAATAGCTGAATTTCTAGCATTTGAAGACCCCTTAATGTCACTTTGTCCATAAAGAGGAATAACATTTTCGAAAATAATTTCACTCAATGTTTCGTTGGTATCATCTTCATAAGTTCTGTTAATATAATCTTCCACTGCTTCTAAGAATTTCCATTTTACGGTTGGATGAATAGAGGTGTAGTGTTCTTGAATAATTGACTCCATTTTATTTTTAAGTTCTTCTAAATATCTGTGGGCAGTAACTTTAAATGCAGGAATCACGTCATTTAATTTGATGGCATTTAGCGAGTTTAACTCGTATTTGTTGGGAGAAACTAATTCCATTACACAAAGGCTTTCTTCATTGAACTTAAAAGGAACCAGTATTACACTTTTAAAACCTTGGTTAAGCAGTGTTTGTGAAAATCCATTATTGTTATTTTTAACGGCATAGGAATCTAAATCAGAGATAGCAATTAGTTTTTTTGAGTTAAATAATTTATCAAGAATGCCTTTACAGAAATATTCATTGCATTGAAATCCACGTTCTGGATTATTTTCATATATAACAAAACTACGTTGTTTATGACTTTGTAAATAGGTTATTTTTCCGTTAATACTAGCGTAATTTGAAAATTCAAACTTAACTTCTTTTGAGCCAAAAAGAATGGATATGTTTTTTTCAACTTCTAAAATAGTATCTTTACCAGTGTTTAATAGATTTTCTTTTATGTTTGAAATGGTTTGATCCATCGTCATGTCAACAAGTGTCATAATCCCAAACCCTTTGAATTCGTAACTTTCTGGGGGAAATTTCTCCATCCATAAATCGATGTTATCAAAATTATCTAGTAATGATTTAATATCATCCTCTGTTAATTTTGGAGCGTTCGGTAGTGGAGTAACCTTAAAAAAGTCACCATTAAATAAGGTTCTGTAATTTTTTGTAAAACCAGTTCTTTTATCTGGTATATCGAAATAGAATGGACGTTTGAAATCTAATTTTATGTCGTAGTGAAACATTAAAATAAAGGTGCAACTCATTATAAAGATATTCGAATGATCGTAATTTCGAAGTTTTAATTTATAATCTGTCGGCGCGTTTTCTAAAATAGATTTAAACCTTTTAGTTAATTTGAAAGATGTGAATTCAAATGGAATACTACCTGCTTTAATTTCATTTGTCTCGAGCAGATTGGGAAAGAGAATATCGAGAAGTTCTCCAATTTCTTTTCCATAGGTTTCTAGATTATTCAAGTCTTCAAACCCTTCTCGTAAAATAGGGAATGCATTATATCTTTTCAATAACTGTTTTGAAGTAGTATTTAGAAAGTGATCTTTTTGCTGTTCAATAGTTTCTAAGTATTGATAAACGGCCTCAAAACTTATTTTTATTTTTAAAGGAAGTGCAGCGTGGTGATCGTAGTTTGAAGGGATGATTCTCATCTCGATTAATTCAGTTCATTTATGGAACATTTGTCGTTTGTGTCGATTTAAAATTACACTTTATATTTTATTTGATAATTATCAGGATAATTCGTCAACTGAACTTGTTAAATAAATGTTTTGTAAACTATTAAAATGGCTTATTTTTACCCCCTAAATAGTATAAAATGGAATCAGTTAATTGGGAAACGGTTAAGGAATTTAACGATATTACTTATAAAAAATATAATGGAGTAGCAAGAATTGCTTTTAATAGACCCAATGTTAGAAATGCATTTAGGCCCGCTACTACTTCTGAACTAATTGAAGCGTTCTATGATGCGCAGGAAGACACTTCTGTTGGAGTTGTTTTATTGTCTGCGGAGGGCCCTTCCACCAAAGATGGAGTTTATTCTTTTTGTAGTGGTGGTGATCAAAAAGCACGGGGTGATCAAGGTTATGTGGGTAGAGATGGTCAGCATAGATTAAATATATTAGAAGTTCAGCGAATGATTCGTTTTATGCCAAAAGTGGTAATATGTGTTGTTCCTGGTTGGGCTGTTGGAGGTGGACATAGTTTACACGTTGTTTGCGATATGACTTTAGCAAGCAAAGAACATGCTATTTTTAAACAAACGGATGCAGATGTTACAAGTTTTGACGGAGGATACGGATCTGCATATTTAGCAAAAATGGTTGGTCAGAAAAAAGCGAGAGAAATATTTTTCTTAGGGCGTAATTATTCTGCTCAAGAAGCATATGAAATGGGAATGGTCAACGCGGTTATACCCCATGATGAATTGGAAAACACGGCATATGAATGGGCACAAGAAGTATTAGAAAAATCGCCTACTTCTATAAAAATGCTGAAATTTGCAATGAATTTAACAGATGACGGAATGGTGGGACAACAAGTATTTGCTGGCGAAGCAACCCGCTTGGCTTATATGACGGAGGAAGCAAAAGAGGGTAGAAATGCCTTTTTAGAAAAACGGAAGCCTAATTTTGAAAAGAAATGGTTACCATAATTAACAGCCAAGTTTAAATAATTTAGAGATACTTCTATGAAATCACAAATAATAACTTTTCTAATTAAATGTCCAGATCAAAAGGGTTTGGTCGCAAAAACTACCAACTTTTTCTATAACGGGGGATTTAATATTATAAGTTGCCAGCAATACGTAAATTCTATTGAAGATAAATTTTTTATGAGAATTCGAGTAGTTTCAGATGAAACTGTTGCATTGAGTAAAAAACAATTAGAAGAACGTTTCAACCTTTTAGCGTCTGAGTTTAAGATTGATTGGAAAGTAGACTACGGTCGCATAAAGCAGAAAGTTGCGATTATGGTATCAAATACAAGTCATAATTTATATGATTTGCTACATAGGCATAAAGAGGAGAAACTAAACTGCGATATCACT
This sequence comes from Urechidicola croceus, assembly GCA_905181865.1. Classification (GTDB taxonomy): domain Bacteria; phylum Bacteroidota; class Bacteroidia; order Flavobacteriales; family Flavobacteriaceae; genus Urechidicola; species Urechidicola croceus_A. The sequence goes on along the minus strand of CAJIZG010000003.1, from coordinate 605,324 downwards.
ATGGTTGTGAGTAATCACGAGAAATTAAAGCCTATTGCCGATATGTTTGAGATTCCTTTTTATTATATGCCTGTTTCAAAAGAGACGAAGGACAGTCAAGAAAGAGAATTAATTGATTTGTTTACGAGTCATCATATTGATTTGATTGTAATGGCACGTTATATGCAAATTTTATCTTCGAATTTTATTGGAGTTTTTCCAGAAAAAATTATCAATATTCATCATTCGTTTCTGCCAGCATTTCAAGGAGCAAATCCGTATAAAAGAGCTTATGAGAGAGGTGTGAAATTGATTGGGGCTACAGCGCACTATGCTACAGAATATCTAGATGAGGGGCCTATTATTGAGCAGGGTGTGGAGCGTGTTTCTCATGAAAGTACACCAACCTCACTTAAAAAAATTGGAGCAGATATTGAGACAATGGTTTTGGCACGAGCAGTGAGTTGTCATCTAAACAATCAAATAATTATTGATGGGAATAAAGCGATTGTTTTTCCAGAACCGGGAGAGTAAAACTAAATTGATTAAGAATTAAAAGTTAGCGCATGAAAATTATTTGTATTGGCAGAAACTACGCTAAACATATCGAAGAATTAGAGAACGAACGTCCAACAGAACCTGTTGTATTTTTAAAACCAGACTCCGCAATTTTACCCAAAAAGAATCCGTTTTTTATACCTGCTTTTTCTGAGGAAATACATTACGAAGTAGAGGTTCTAGTAAAGATAAATAAAGTAGGAAAACATATAGATTTTAAATTCGCCCATAAATACTATGATGAAATTGGATTGGGAATTGATTTTACCGATCGCGCCCTACAAAGTAAATTAAAGGAAAAAGGCTTGCCCTGGGAGAAAGCAAAAGGTTTCGATGGGAGTGCCATTGTTGGGAAATTTTATCCGAAAGAGCAATTCGATTTAGATAATATAAAATTTCAATTATTTAAAAATGATGGAATGGTTCAGGATGGTGAATCGAAATCGATGCTTTGGAAAATTGATGAATTGATTGCTTATGTATCGCAATATTTTACCTTAAAAAAAGGGGATCTTATTTTTACGGGTACACCTGCAGGTGTTGGAAAAGTTTCAACTAATGATGTGTTAGTTGGGACTCTTGAAGGTAAAGAAAACTTTCGTGTTAAGATTAAGTAAGGCCTTTAATTAAGGCCCTACATGCGATCTCACAGGCCTCGCAGTGGAATATTATTTAAAAGTAGTATTACTTGGTAATTCAAATAGTTGTAAATCAAAATAGGGAACTGCCGCTACTAAATGGTCAAAAATATCAGCCATAATGTATTCGTAGTTTTTCCAGATCTTATCTCCACTAAAAGCATAGATTTCAATGGGAATTCCTTGAGAAGTCGGTGCTAATTGACGCACCATGATTGTCATGTTTTTGTTAATAGCGGAGTGGTTTTCAACATAGGTTTCCATGTATTTTCTAAATACTCCCATGTTCGTTAAGTTGCGACCATTGATCTGTAATTCTTTGTTTACTTTATTCTTGGAATTGTATTCTTCAATATCGTTTTGTCTTTTATCTAAGTAAGTAGAAACAAGTTGAATTTTCTTCAGATTTTCAACTTCATCCGCGGTTAAGTACTTCACACTTTCTTGCTTAATTATAAGTGCTCTTTTAATTCTGCGTCCTTCAGATTCTTCCATTCCTCTCCAGTTTTTAAACGAATCAGAAATAAGAGCGTAAGTGGGAATAGTAGTAATAGTCTTGTCGAAATTTTGAACTTTTACAGATACTAGGTTAATTTCTATAACATCCCCGTCGGCACCAAATTTTTCAAAAGTAATCCAGTCTCCAATACGAACCATATCATTGGTAGCAACTTGAATACTCGCCACAAATCCCATAATGGTATCCTTAAACATTAATAAAATAATAGCGGATGCCGCTCCTAATGCTGTGAAGAATTTCCAAGGGTCAGTTCCTGTTATGATTACAAATGAAAACATAAAACCTATGGCCCAAGAAAAAATCATAAACACTTGAATATAACTATCTATAGGTTTGTCCTTTAATCTAGGCAGGGTTTTAAAGTAATCTTTAAATGTATTAAGCAAGCTTCTAACGATCCATAGCATTAAGAAAACGCCAAATACTTCAATACCTTTACTTAAAAATTTCGCCGTACTCGGGAAATCTAAAAATATTATTGATAATAAATTATCCGCAATTAATATTGGAATGATATGAGCAATATTTCTAGGTGCTTTATTCTTAACTAATAAATCATCAAAGTTTGTTTGGGTATTTACAGATATTTTATTGAATGTTGTAATGATGATTTTTTTCAAAATTAAATCCACCAGATACAATAAAATGAGCATGATAAAGAGTAAACTAAGCATATTTAAATTTGTAGCTAGACTCTCGGACATTCCAGAAGCAATTAACTTGTCTAATAATAAATGGGAAATCGAATTCATATTTCGAAAAATTAGTGAGAACAAAAGTAATGAAATAAGTATTGACTGAATAGTATTGACTGAATAGTATTGTGTGTAGATAATTTAATCGAATGAATCCCTCGGAGTTAAAAGGAAAGTTTGAAAACGGATGGTTTTCATAAAACTAAAAAATAAGTTTTCCCTCTTGATGCCTCGATGGCTTCGCTTCGGGGTAGTTCATTTATCAACAATATGCTCTAGTTTTTTTTAACTATTTATATTTAATTATTCATTCTCTATTATTAATTACCTTTGCGGTTAACTAAAAAAAATATGCAAGCAGAAATCATCACAATTGGCGACGAAATTTTAATTGGTCAGATTACAGATACTAATTCTAAATGGATTGCAGAGGAATTAAATAAGATTGGAGTTTCTGTGTATCAAATCACTTCGATTCAAGATGACAAGCAGCATATTTTGAAGGCTTTAAAAGAGGCGCAATTTAATGCTGATATTGTTATAATTACGGGTGGTTTAGGTCCGACGAAAGATGATATTACCAAGCATACCTTGGCTGAATATTTTGATTCTGAGTTAGTGATTAACGATGAAATCGTTGAACAAATTAAGGTGTTATTTAAAAAAGAAAATTACCGATTTACAGAACTCAATCGATTGCAAGCGTTGGTACCCGTAAAATGTACACCCTTAAAGAATAATTATGGAACGGCACCAGGTTTGTGGTTTGGGGATGATGATAAAGTGGTCGTGTCTTTACCCGGAATACCAAATGAAATGAAAGGATTGATGAGTGAAGCGGTGTTACCTAGAATTAAAGAGAAATTTAAGTTGCCTTATATCATTCATAAAACGGTAATTACCTTTGGAATGGGGGAGAGTGCTGTTGCAGAAAAAATAGAAGTATGGGAGGATGCGTTGCCGTCATTTATTAAATTGGCATATTTGCCTGCCTATGGAAAAGTACGTTTACGCCTAAGTGCAAAGGGAACTAGTAAATCGATTTTAGAAAATTCTTTAGAAAAAGAGTTGGAAAAACTATACGGGATAATTGGCGATATTATTCTGGGTATGGAAGATTCGGATTTATTAGAAATCTCAATTGGAAAATTTTTAACCGAAAAGGAATTAACATTGGCGACAGCAGAAAGTTGCACGGGAGGTGCGATTGCTAAACAAATAACATCTATCCCGGGTGCTTCGAGGTATTTTGTAGGTTCAATAGTCTCTTATTCGGAACGAGTTAAAATTTCAGAATTAAATGTTTCACCTAATACTATAAAAAAGTATTCTGTAGCGAGTGTTGAAGTAGCCGAAGAAATGGCAGTAGGAATTCAGAAGAAATATAATACTTCCTATGCTATTGGTGTCACAGGAAATGCAGGGCCAACAACTGATAATACTGATAAAACGGTGGGTGCTGTGTTTATTGCAATAGCAACTCCGACACGTGTTTTTTCGAGGGAATTCTTTTTTGGAAAACCTAGACGAAAAGTAATTGAGCGCGCAACAATTAAGGCATTACAAATGTTAAGAAAAGAAATTATTTAAATTAGTTCAAATTGTCTTGTATGTTTCTAAAAATGTTTCTACTTTTGCACCTCGTTTTGAGATAACAATAAAACTGTATAGAAATGTCTAGAGTTTGTGAACTTACAGGTAAAAAAGCAATGGTTGGGAACAATGTTTCGCATGCCTTGAATAGAACTAAGAGAAAATTTAACGCTAATTTAATTACGAAGCGTTTTTATATTCCTGAAGAAGATAAATGGATTACTTTAAAAGTATCGACTTCTGCATTGAAGAATATTAACAAGTTAGGAATTTCTGCTGTGCTTAAACAAGCACGAGCTAAAGGTTTCTTAGCGAAATAATTTCCTAATAATAAAAGTATACTAAGATGGCAAAGAGCAAAGGAAATAGAATTCAAGTAATATTAGAATGTACTGAGCATAAGTCTTCTGGACAATCAGGTACTTCAAGATATATTACTACAAAGAATAAAAAAAACACTCCAGATAGATTAGAGGTTAAGAAATTTAACCCAATCTTGAAGAAAATGACTGTTCATAAAGAAATTAAATAATAGGTTATGGCAAAGAAATCAGTAGCATCCCTACAAACAGGTTCAAAGAGATTATCCAAAGCTATCAAAATGGTAAAGTCACCGAAGACAGGTGCTTACACTTTTGTTGAGGCAATTATGGATCCGAAAGCAGTAAACGACTTTTTCAGTAAAAAGTAAAATTTACGCATACAATATTAGAAGGCTATTTTCTTAGAGGAAATAGCCTTTTTTGTTTTATATTTGTATCGATTTTGGGGCTAGGTCTCTTAGGTGACTCACCTGTAAGAAGGTGCTTTTAAGATGGGCGAACGAAATCTTAATCACGAACGCTAATTACACGTTAAATTAAACTTAGATTCCATATCACGTTTATATTGATTTGAGCTTAAAAAGATTGTATCAATTTTTATGCCATTGAAAGTAGTTAGCTAGTTATACAGAATAAGACTCCTTCCTACCCATTAATAACAACTTAGAAAAAAGAAATGAGTTTTTTTAAAAAAATATTTTCAAAAGCGAAAAAAGAAACCTTAGACAAGGGATTAGAAAAAACAAATACTGCTTTTTTCTCTAAACTGTCAAAAGCTGTTGCTGGTAAGTCAAGGGTAGATGAGGATGTATTGGATAATTTAGAAGAAGTTTTAATTTCATCTGATGTTGGGGTTGAGACCACACTAAAGGTAATTGATAGAATTGAAGAACGTGTAGCGCGTGATAAATATCTGGGAACTGAAGAGTTAAACGGAATCTTAAGAGAAGAGATATCGGGTTTATTAGCAGAGACCAATGTAGGTGACGAAACTGAATTTTCAATTCCAGCGGATAAAAAACCTTATGTGTTGATGGTTGTAGGTGTAAATGGTGTTGGTAAGACAACAACTATAGGTAAATTGGCATCTCAATTTAAAAAAGCGGGTCATAAGGTTGTCTTAGGTGCAGCAGATACTTTTAGAGCTGCAGCGATTGATCAATTACAAGTGTGGGCAGATCGTGTAGGTGTGCCAATCGTACGTCAAGATATGGGGTCAGATCCTGCTTCGGTGGCTTATGATACTTTACAATCTGGATTAACTCAAAATGCGGATGTAATTATTATTGACACTGCAGGGCGTTTACATAATAAAGTTAATTTAATGAATGAGTTGACAAAAATTAAACGCGTAATGCAAAAAGTTATTGGAGATGCTCCTCATGATGTGATGTTGGTGTTAGATGGTTCTACTGGTCAAAATGCCTTTGAACAAGCAAAACAATTTACTAGAGCTACAGAGGTTACTTCTCTAGCAGTTACGAAATTAGATGGCACTGCCAAAGGTGGCGTTGTTATTGGAATATCTGATCAATTCCAAATACCTGTAAAGTATATTGGTGTTGGAGAAGGAATTGATGATCTACAAGTATTTAATAAAGTAGAATTTGTAGATTCTTTTTTTAAGTAGATATAAATGACTAATTCTAAATAACGGATGCAGGTTAATAAACGGTTAATTAATATATTTCTATTTTGAATATTTTAGAGTGATTTATTTTTGCATTGCAAATAAACTTGTATGTCAATGAATTCTCTGCATTGAATTTTAATACGCAATCACCTTATTTATTTTCTCCCATAATTCATTATCAAAACTACTTGGGTCGCATTGAGAAGTTCCAGCACTATAACCCATTCTTAAAATTACTAAATTATGGCTTGAAACAACATATAATTTTTGGTCATCTTTTCCTAAGCCAGAAAACATATCATTAGGCGCGTTTGGTATCAATTCTCCATAGAAAGTGACTTTGGTCGCTGGTAGTCTAAAACTATCTTTCCCATTTAACCACCATAAATAACCATGTGCATTGTTGTCGTTTTGTAATGTATTAATCATCTCACTATAAAAATTTTTATCGCTTAAAATCACTTCAATATCTCACGTGCCCTTGTTTAAATTCAATAAGCCAAAACGTACCATACTTCTTACGGTACTCGTAAATAACTTAAAACATCCAAAAGAAACTCAGATTCCTTACATACCAATTTTATCTTTTATTTTCTTATTAAAATAATTATTGAAAGTTGTGTTTGTAGCAACTGCAATAATATCATGTGTAATTGTATAGGGGTCATTGTGATAACACCAATAAGCTCCAGGTTTATCTTTATATACTAAGCCCTATCGCTCAGTACAATAGGTCTTTGTCGCGTTATAATCCAATCCTGTGGTCATAGTAAAATGATGCCGAATAGTAATATTTTCTTCTTGCGTATCTGTTAAATTAGACCAATTGTTTCTTAAATAGAGGCTGGATGATTCATTGATATCTAGGTAGCCTTCTGTTTGTGCAATTCTAATAGTAAACGCTGATAGAGTTTTTCCTGCACAATTCCAAGTATGATTTTGGTTTTGAGTAAAACCATTTCCATACCATTTGATAGCAATTTTACTATTTTTTAAAATGATAAATGCCTTGGGTCCTTTCTCTTCAACAAAATTGATTAATGATTGTAAACTACCTTCATTCCATTCTAAATCTGATAGCGAAATAGTTCCCCAAGTATTACTATCAATGGGAGGGAAGTACATGTCTGTTTTTGGTGGAGGTGGGCCTTCAATATCGTCACTTTATAAACAAGAAAAAAAGAGTAGTGGGGTAGTAATTATAAAAAGATTGGGAAGTTTTATAGTTTTTTGAATTGATATTCTTTTTTGACTAAACGTAACTCAAAAGGTTTAAGTACCTTTGCACCCTAAAATTTAGGACGATGCGTACAAAATCTTTAAAGAAAAATAAAATCAACGTTGTTACTTTAGGTTGCTCTAAAAATGTTTATGACTCAGAAATCTTGATGGGTCAATTGAAAGCAAATGGAAAGGATGTAGTTCATGAAGATGAAGGGAATGTAGTTGTGATAAATACCTGCGGTTTTATTGATAATGCTAAAGAGGAGAGCGTTAATACTATTTTGAATTTTGTTCAGAAGAAAAAAGAAGGGTTGGTAGATAAAGTTTTTGTTACGGGCTGTTTAAGTGAACGTTATAAGCCAGATTTACAAAAAGAGATTCCTGCGGTAGATCAATATTTTGGAACCACTGAGTTACCCGGATTATTAAAAGTCCTAGGCGCTGATTATAAGCACGAATTGATTGGTGAGCGTTTAACAACCACTCCTAAAAATTACGCGTATTTAAAAATTGCTGAAGGGTGCGATAGACCTTGTAGTTTTTGTGCGATTCCATTAATGAGAGGAAAGCACAAATCGACTCCTATTGAAGAAATTGTAATAGAGGCTAATAAATTAGCTGCTAAAGGTGTAAAAGAATTAATCCTGATAGCGCAAGACTTAACATATTATGGGTTGGATATTTATAAAAAACGTAATCTAGCGGAATTACTACAAACTTTGGTTAAAGTTGAAGGTATTGAATGGATTCGTTTACATTATGCTTTCCCAACAGGATTTCCGATGGATGTGTTGGAAGTGATGAGGAATGAGCCGAAGATTTGTAATTATATAGATATTCCATTGCAACATATTTCAGATGCTATTTTAAAGAGTATGAAACGTGGTACTACACAGGTTAAGACTACAAAATTATTAAAAGAATTTAGAAGAGCTGTTCCAGATATGGCTATTCGAACCACATTAATTGTTGGATATCCGGGAGAAACAGAATCCGATTTTCAAACATTGAAAACATGGGTAGAAGAGATGCGTTTCGAACGTTTAGGGTGTTTTACATATTCTCACGAAGAGAATACTGGTGCATTTGCTCTAGAAGATGACGTTCCGCAAGAGATAAAGCAACAACGTGCTAATCAAATAATGGAATTACAATCTCAAATTTCTTGGGAATTGAATCAAGAGAAAATAGGAAAAGAATTCAAAGTAGTAGTTGATCGTAAAGAAGGGACTAATTTTATTGGTCGTACCGAATTTGACTCTCCTGATGTTGATAATGAAGTATTGATTGACGCATCGAAATTTTACTTAAAAACAGGAGATTTTGCCACTGTAAAGATAACAGCAGCAGCAGATTATGATTTGTATGCAGAGCCAGTATAATATATATAGACCTCTTTTTCTACGATATTTTTTTTCCGAGATGAGCTATTTCTGTTTTTAGGGTAAATGATGTTTATTCGTAACTATCTTTTTAGTTTATACGTCAAGTTTTTAATTCACCTTCAAATCTAGTTTTTTCAGAACGTTGAAAGGAATTTATGTTGGCTGTGTGGATTCGTTCACTCCACTATTTGGCCAAAAAAGTGTTTGTTCCTCCTGTTACAGGATCTTCGTTTGTTACGCTCCAAGCCAGAGGAAGCATGATTTAAAGTCAAAGTCTGCGTTGTTAGAAAGCGCCGTTCTTCGTTCTATTGGGTTTTTAGATTTTACTAAATCGTATAATGGCTTTTTATCGTTTTTGTATAAATATTCTCCGACCACATAAGGTGCTGCTCTATCAACCAAACCCCAATTATCAAGCCATTTGAGATTTGTAATATACGCGCTGCATATATTTTTCTTTTCTTCTGTTGAAGTTTTCTTATTTCTTGCTTTCTAATCGAGCATTGAGACTGCACCAAGTCGGTGATTATCATCTTCGTCTTTTAGCAATTTCACAATTTCAATTATTGGAATTTTCTTAAATTATTTTGCGCTCATTAGATTTTTTCTTTGAAAGTTTCATTTTTATCAAATATTGCACAACTAATTGTATAACTAAAGTTGCGTTTTGATAAACGCAATTATTTGTTCGTTAAATTTCCTGTTTATTGGTTTTAGAAACATCCTATATTCCTCTATTTAGCAATTTTGAGTCTACTTGGTTATCTATAGTAATTTATTCAATAATATTTATTTTAATTTTTTAATAATATTGAAATTTATTATTAAAATTTATGAGGTTATTTGAGACTTTTAAAATAAACGGCTCTCACCATTTTTACTTTTTGACGCTCTCCAGTATGATTTCAACCTGTTGCATGATAGCATAAAGAAATTAATTTTAAAATCTGGGGCATGATACGCGTCTTTAAATAAAGTAATAAATTCTCCAAAATAGACATCTCGAAAATTCCCAGAATCCATTTCTCGTGTAATACCATATTCAATTTGAATGTCTCTTTCTTCATCTTGATTTATACCAGATGCTCAATAGATTGCAATAATTCGTATCAATATATAAAGGGTTACGCGCATGATGCACCCGATGATGCGAAGGTGTTAATATAATTTTTAAGCTTCCAAAATTTCTAATTGTGTAATGATATGTTCTTCCGTTACAGGATATGGTTTTCCTTCTCTAATGGATTGATAGACATCCTCCAAAATATGTCGGTAGGATGACCTTTTGGACGTAATCTCTTCTTTAGTTTTTATCCCTTCCGATGAAATTGTAGTGAGTTTACCTTTCATATTTTCTGCTTCAATACCAAAGTAGAGGTCGTTTGGTTTCATATTCAGTTTTAACTGACTCTCTTGAATGTCAGAACGCATTTTAGCAAAAGAACCTTTAGTACCATTAAGTACGAAAGCCGGACGTTCTTCGGCAACCATAAGACTTGCAGTTATATATACGTTTAAATCGTCTGGGTATTGTAAATGTACGTGTGCGTAATCGTCTACCAAGGTATTTGGTCTATGCTTGCCAAGGGTTTTAGTCCATTTCACAGGAATGCCAAATAGCGCAATAGTAGCATCTATAATATGTGGCCCTAGATTGTAAAATAATCCACTTCCAGGAATGTCATGTTCCTTTGCAGGTTTGGTACCAATTTCAATATTGTATCTATCATATCGAATATGTGCTTCTACTAATTCCCCCAATTTTCCGGAATCTAAGATCTCTTTTACAGCTAAGAGATCACTGTCATATCTTCGATTTTGGTAAGGCATAGCAAAGCAGTTATTTTTTTTACCTTCCTCAAATAGTTGTTTGGCTTGTGCTGATGTTACGGTAAATGGCTTCTCAACGAGAACGTGTTTTTTTGCTCTTAAAGCCTGCATTGCATACTCAAAATGAGTTCCGTTTGGTGTGTTTATAACAATTAGTTCAATGCTAGGATCTGCGAGTATTTCATTAACACTGTCATAACTTTTTATAGTAGGATACTCCTCTTGAGCATTTTTTTTGGTACGTTCTACGATGGCTGTTAATTCAAAATTATCGTTCTCTTCAAAAAAAGGAGCATGAAATAATTTTCCAGACATCCCAAAAGATAGAATTCCGGTTTTTACTGTTTTTTTCATTAAAATTGATTTTGGTGCAGCTATGCGTTTTTGAAAACACTATTCAAAATACATTACTGTTGAAGGACTAAAATAGGGATTATTTTTAACTTCCAAAATACAATTTAAAAATACTAGATGGTCTATAAGATATTTGCTTAATTCCGTGTGTCGCGGGTTGGAATATTTTCCAATACCGCGATAAGGAATTCCCAATATTTTTGTGTAGAGCTGATAGATGCCCTTTCGTCTGGGGAATGAGCTCCACGAATTGTGGGACCGAATGAAATCATATCCAAATTAGGATAATGGGTACCCAAAAGACCACATTCCAACCCAGCATGACAGGCTAAAATATTCGGTTTTTTATTAAATAACGCCTCATATAGACTACTCATAGTTTTTAGTATTTCCGAATCAGGATTTGGTTTCCAACCGGGGTAAGAGTCGCCAAATTCTACTGAGAATCCGCCTAAACTAAATATATTTTCTAAGGTGTTTGCCATATCCCATTTACCAGACTCTATAGAAGAGCGCGTTAAACATAATACTTTAATAGAACCGTTTTTCACAATGACCCTTGCAATATTATTGGAGGTTTCTACTAAATCTTCAATATCCGGACTCATCCTGAAAACGCCATTAAAAGTAGCATATAAAACTTTTAAAAGAAGGTCTTGATCTGCTGTTGAAAGCACCGAAATAGGGGTTTGGATAGAAGAGTAAGTTATTTCCAACTCTTTTTCAAGCGTACTGTATTCCGTTTTAATTTCATCTTTTATACGTTCAAAAGACGTTATAAAATTTTCCGTATTAGGAGTTATAATTATAGTATTACTTTCTCTTGGTATGGCGTTTCGCAATCCGCCTCCATCAATTTCAGCTATTTGAATGCTTTTACGTACTGCATACAAAACTCTATTCATGAGTTTGTTGGCATTGCCTAATCCTTTGTGAATATCCATTCCAGAATGTCCACCTTGTAATCCTTTTACAGTTATTTTAAATGCAGGCGTATTGTTAGTAATGTCTTCGAGAATATATTTCTTAGTTGCTGTAAGATCCACACCACCGGCGCAACCTACGCCAATTTCATCATCATCCTCCGTGTCTAAATTTAATAAAATAGCACCAGATAAAAAACCAGGTACCAAGTTCATAGCGCCTGTCATACCTGTTTCTTCATCAATGGTGAATAAGGCTTCAATAGCTGGGTGTTTGATGGTATCTGATTCGAGAATTGCCATGATCGAAGCAACGCCTAAACCGTTGTCTGCGCCGAGAGTGGTGCCATCTGCCTTTACCCAATCTCCATCCACAAACATTTGGATACCATCTTTATCAAAGTCAAAAGTAGTTTCGTTATTCTTTTGATGTACCATATCTAAATGGCTTTGAAGTACAACTGTTTTTCGATCTTCCATGCCAGCAGTGGCACGCTTTTTTATAAGAACATTTTGAACGGCATCGACAATTGTTTCTAGACCTAAATTTTCTGCGAAGGATATTATAAATTTAACAACGCGTTCTTCCTTTTTTGATGCACGTGGAATGGCATTTAGATTTGCAAAATTATTCCAAACGGCCTGAGGTTCTAAATTTTTTATCATGGTCATAGTTGTTCTTGGTATGTCTAGCAAAGACAGAAAACATGGCTGCTAAATAACTGTAATATTAGTCTATAGATATGATGGTGTCGTCCAAGGAACTCCGTACTTTTTTAAGATTGCTCATAGGATCATCACTTGCCCTAAAACCTACTGGAAGTAGTAAAATTGATTTTAAATTTTTAGCTGCCAAATTCAAAGTTTCGTCAAACTTTTGAGGAATAAAACCTTCCATTGGGCAGGAGTCAATTTCTTCAAAAGCGCAGATCGTCATTAAATTACCAAGGGTGATGTATGCTTGATTGACTGCCGATTTTTCAATTGATTCAGCACTTTGAGAATCGATTGTCTTTTTTAAGAAAGAACGAAAATTAGAAATTACTTCTTCAGATGTTCCTCGTATTTCTTTTTCTAAATCGAATCGAGCATCCACATAATTAGCATTAATATCGGTACGAATACAGATCACTAATAAATGAGAGCAATCAACAACTTGTGATTGATTATAGGCAAAAGGTTTTAAAGAATTTTGAACGTCTTTATTGTTGATTACTAACAACTTTAAAGGTTGCAAACCATAAGATGTTGCCGTTAAATTAAAAGCATTTTTCAGCACTTCTAGTTGTACATTAGTCAATTTTTTAATTGCGTCAAATTTTTTAGTTGCATAACGCCAATATAACTTATCAATACTTTCCATAAAGAGTTTTATTCTGATTGTAAAGAACGTAAATATTTAGTTGGTTCTTTCATTTTTATGATTACTATTATTAGTGGTTCTATAAAATGTGTACCTTTAAAGTGGATTCGATACTTATTTTCACTGCTATGAAAGAGGAATTACTACATTTTATATGGAAGAATAAATTGTTTTTTACGACACAGTTATATACTTCTGATTTTACAGAACTACACATTCAATCTGTAGGACTTACTAATTTTAATTCAGGGCCTGATTTTTTTAATGCAAAAATTCAAATAGGGGAGCAGTTATGGGCTGGGAATGTTGAGATTCATTTAAAAGCGTCAGATTGGTATGCGCATAATCATGAAATAGATACAAATTATGATGCCGTGATATTACATGTAGTTTGGGAGGAAGATGTTGCTGTATTTGGGATGGATAATCAAAAGATTCCAACGTTAGAATTGAATAAATATGTTTCGAAGCAACTATTGAACAACTACAATCGTTTATTTTTGAAAGATCGAAAATGGATTTTTTGTGAAAATGATATTGTAACGGTAGAATCCTTTACTATGAACAATTGGCTTGAGCGATTGTATATAGAACGATTGGAATCTAAGGCAACTGAAATACTAATTTTATTGGAGGAATCAAAGTTTAATTGGGAAGCAGTATTGTTTCAATTACTATGTAAGAATTTCGGCTTGAAAGTTAATGCCGACGCATTTTTTCAAATGGCGTGTTCTCTAGATTTTGGCATTGTTAAGAAGGAACAACAAGATGTTTTTCGATTGGAAAGTTTGTTTTTTGGAGAACTCGGTATGTTAAATGAAAACAGTGAAGGAAAGTATGCTCAAGCTTTGAGAAAAGAATATAAATTTCAATCTAAAAAGTATAGATTACGGTCAATTGGATTGAGTTCTGTACAGTATTTCAGATTACGACCTGCGAATTTTCCGACTATTAGGATTTCACAGTTGGCTAATCTATTCAGTATGTATCAAAATGTTTTCTCTAAACTAATGGCACTAGAAAATATGGAAGATTTTTATCAATTTTTTGGAGTTTCAACCTCAAAATTTTGGAATACACATTATACTTTTGATAAGGAATCAAAACCGCGTGTAAAGAAACTGACAAAATCATATATAGATTTGCTCATCATTAATACGATAATTCCTTTGAAATTTTTGTATTTGAAGCATATTGGTACAATAGATATACCTGAGTTCTTGCAATTGGTTAAGGAATTGAAACCAGAAAAAAATAGTATTATTGATCAATTTTCGAAATTAAATTTACCGTGTTCAAACGCTTTTGAGACGCAGGCATTATTACAACTTAAAAATGAATATTGCAATCATAAAAAGTGTTTGCAATGTGCTGTTGGAAATAAATTACTTCGAAATTAAATATTCAAATTTACGCGCTAGAATAGGGCGGGATATTTGGAAGGATTGTTTTCATGCATGATGTTATACGCAGCTTCAAAAATATCATTTGAATTAGGTTTAGAAAAATAATCACCATCAGAGCCATAAGCAGGGCGGTGTGCTTTTGAAGTAACAGTAATAGGTTTGCTATCTAAATACTGATAGCCATTTTGTTTTTCTAAAACTTCTTGAAGAATATAGGCTGATCCTCCACCAGGTACATCTTCATCTACAATCATTAGTCGATTGGTTTTTTGTAGACTCTTCACAATATCATGTTTAATATCAAAAGGCAATAAACTTTGAATATCAATAATTTCTACAGCGATATCCGCCTGTGCCAGAAGAGTAAAGGTTTCTTGAACAATGCGTAAGGTAGATCCATAGGAAACGATGGTAATATCTGTTCCTTCGGTTAAAACCTCCACCTCACCAACGGGAGTGGTGAATTCCCCTAAATTTGTTGGGATAGTTTCTTTTAGTCTGTAGCCATTTAAGCATTCTATTACGAGCGCTGGTTCATCACTTTTCAATAGTGTGTTGTAAAATCCGGCAGCCTTCATCATGTTTCTAGGAACAAGAACTACAATTCCTCGTAAAGAGCCCAAAATCATTGAGATAGGTGAGCCTGAATGCCAAACTCCTTCTAATCTGTGTCCTCTAGTTCTTATAATTAGAGGGACTCTCTGTTTACCAAAAGTTCTATAACGTAGACAGGCAACATCATCTGTAAGTGTTTGCAAGGCAAATACTAAATAATCGATATATTGAATTTCTGCAATAGGGCGCAGCCCTCTTAAAGCCAAACCAACTCCTTGACCAATAATAGTAGGTTCTCGAATACCTGTATCAGCAACACGTATTTCACCAAACTTTTTCTGAAGACCTTCCATTCCTTGATTTACATCTCCAATTTGTCCAACATCTTCACCAAACGCAAGTGCATGTGGATATTTTTTAAATAAGGCCTCAAAGTTATCTCTAATTATAATTCTTCCATCTACCAAGGGCAGGCTATCATCATAAGTAGGTATTACATTTTTTACTTTTGTAATTCCAGAATCACCATCGTTGTATAATAAAGAATTATAAATTTCTTGTGACTTCAATTTTTCCGCATTAAACCATTTGATTAAATTCGATTTTTCAGTTGAATGTTCATCAGTAAGGTATAAGAAAGATTTCCGTATCGTGTCGTAAATGTCGCGTCTACTGACTTCTATAATGGATTGTAATGAAGTTGTTAATTTTTCAATAAAAACTTTGTTTTTACTAAAACTAGCTGCTGCTTTTAATAATAAAACAGCTTGTTTTTGCAATGACTTCAGGGGAGCTAAATAAGCAGCCGAAGCATCCTTTTTAGCTTTTATAACTTCTTTTTTGGCCTCTTTTTCTATCGTTAATAGTTCCTCTTCACTTTCAACAAAACGCAGTATTTCACCATTAGATTCTAATTCAAAATCTAATATCCATTCTCTCATTTTTTTATTACAATCAAAATCTTTTTCCCATTGAAGACGTTTTTTTGATTTATATCGTTCATGTGATCCAGAAGTTGAATGCCCTTGAGGCTGTGTCAATTCAGTTACATGTATAAGAATGGGTATATGCTCTTCTCTACTTAGTTTAGCGGCCTTGTTGTAGCAGTCAATTAGTTTTACGTAATCCCATCCTTTAACTGTTATAATTTCAAAACCCTTTTGCTCATTATTTCTTTCAAAACCTTTTAATGCTTCAGAAATACTTTCTTTGGTAGTGTGGTGTTTTTGATGAACAGAAATCCCATATTCGTCATCCCAAACACTAATAATTGTTGGCACTTGCAAAACTCCTGCGGCATTTATTGTTTCAAAAAACAAACCTTCACTGGTACTTGCGTTTCCAATGGTGCCCCAAGCTATTTCATTTCCTTCAGATGAAAATTTTACTCCATGCTCCTTTAAAGAATCCAATTCTCTATATATTTTTGAAGCTTGTGCCAATCCTAATAATCTAGGCATTTGCGAGGCTGTAGAAGACATATCCGCACAAACATTGTACTGTTCTGTAAGATTTTTCCAACTTCCATCTTCATGTAAACTATGAGAAGCATAATGTGCTCCCATTTGTCTACCTGCAGAAAACGGTTCTGCCTTAATATCAGTATGTGCATATAAGCCCGCAAATAGCTTTTGCGGTGTTAACATGCCAATGGCCATCATAAACGTTTGGTCGCGGTAATATCCGGATCGAAAGTCTCCTTTTTTAAAAGCTTTGGCCATGGCTAATTGTGGTACTTCTTTACCATCACCAAAAATTCCGAATTTTCCTTTTCCAGTTAAAACTTCTCTACGTCCTATAATACTGCATTCTCTGCTGAGAACAGCGATTCGATAATCGTTTAAAATTTCACTTTTAAACTCTTCGAAAGAAAGTTGTTTTGAAGTTGTAGAAGTTTTCTCTTGAATCATTGAATGCCTTTACGGTATTACAAAAGTAATGAAATTTGAATTAATATGGAAACCTTAATTTAAATTACACTTTTGAAACTAAAAGAAGCCTCTTTTAGCAAAATTTATAATTTTCTTAGGATTTATGGTCAATACGAATCTTATCTTGGTGGCATACCCTGGATCATTTATTTCCCATCCATTGTTGGAATACATTGGAAAATAGACCTCTAGAAACTCATGAACAAAATTTAAACGTATTCCATTCTCATAACCAAAGAAAACACGTTGATTTTTACTTTTCATAAGTCCTACATCATTATATACCTCAACCCATCTCCAAAGTCCAACACTCGAATTTATCGAACCCATCCATTGGTTCGCATAATTTTGTTCTAAATAGGATTTAAATCCACCTTCATTGGTAATATATTGCTGGCTAAAAAATCCTGATTCCTCCGATCGGCCGAAATAGTTTAATCGAAATAGATAATCAGATTGTTCAGTCAGGCCATAACTAAAAAAGTCTGACTTCGTTTTATTATGCAAGAAAGCACCAAGAAAGACCCTGAAATCAAACTGTCTATTGCTGTCTGTCAATCGCCTATATCTCAAATCGGCAGATAGTTTTGTGAAATTACTTTCTATTTGCAGATTTGTTGAATATCGAAAGTCTTGGATGATTTCGGGTTTGGAATAGGCATAGCCTATGTTGAATACATTGTATTTATTTGTTACCAAATTAGGATTTGGATCAGTCGGGTCCAATTGCCTATCAATCGCTGTAAGGCTAAGAATGAATGCACTGCCACCTACATCTCGTAAACTTTTTCTTTTAAAATTAATGATAGCATATGGTGTGTATGTTTGATATGCCAAATTTTCGTCGTAATGAAAATAAGTTCCAGCGACGCCTATTTTAATTCTATCTATAATCGTTTCTTCTGGAGTATATTCATAAAGTAAAGAAAAGCTACCTGTGAAATCTTGGGATTTAATTCCATAATTAGGTGAGAATTTATACGTAAAATTTTTGTTTAAAAAAGCTTGGTTTGAAAACGATAGTCCAAATTGAAAGCCGTCATAATAATTATAGCTAAGTCTTGGCGTATAAAAAACTTGATTGTAATAAGGGTCTTCTACATCCTTAAAAGGTCTGAATTGGAGAGGTCTATTAAATAACCTATTCTTTCTAGTTTTCCAGTTATCTCTTAAATTTAATTCAGGATAGTGAAATTGATAATTTAGAGAGAGTCTTTCAATACTATCTTTCGGAATATTGATTGTGGTGGTAGAATCTACCTTAGGAATCCATTTTTTAAATAAAATTTTATTTTTATTTATACCATAAAGTGCTATAGGGAGGGAGATATTTCGTTTGTTTTTAAGAGTTACCTTAATCGAATCCTCTTCCGTCTTTATACTTTTAATGGTGTAGTCAATTTTCTTTTTAGAATTAACATAGTCTCCAAAAAACCATGATAGATCTTTGTCAGTTGCTGGCGTTACTAAACCTCTAAAGTCAGCGCTATTGCTTAATTGAAGAATATTTTGAGAGTGAAACTGTTTTATTTTTTCAGGAATGATTTCATGGCCAATGTATTCATCTAAATATCGGATTCCTAAACCAGCTTTGTATTTATTTACAATTTTATAATTAAAGTTAGATAAAGAATCTGCTCTTGTCGTTAAAGCTTGATCTATATTTTTTCTTGCAGCAAACTGATATACGAACGGATATTTATCATTAAAGTTCAGTTTTGCCAAATTGAACGATCGAACACCCCATATTTTTGAAATGCCTCCAATAGTCTTAACCTCTGGGTAGAATTTTGAGACATAATTCATCATTAAGTAATTTTGAATTCCGTCTGCTAGCCACATGTCTTCTCTTCGGTTAACCAGTATTGAATTATCTATATAAGTTCTTGTTAAGGCCTTAAACATTTTTATATCCCACTCAAAAATAGGTGTAAAAGGTTGCAAGAAGGAGGGAAGTTGACTAAAACCATAAACAGGGTTTTTCGTGTAGGCAACATTATTAATCAATAATTTTTCATGTGGAAAATCACCTAAATTTTCTTTGATATATTCGAGTGCTCTATTTAAAATTTCCGTTCTAATTTTTAAGTTTAAATCGTCTGAATTTAAATTTGATTCAATTTCAAAATTATTTGTTCTATATGTTGTGAATTCATCTAACAAATTGATATTTAGTTCGATATCAACTCTTTTTTTACCCGATAGATGATAGGTCTTTTTAGAGCCTTTTGATGTTTCAGTTTCCTTTAAACTTGAATTTAAGAAGTAATTTTCTGGTAAGGTTAGATCAATTTCGTAATCTGCTACATCCATTAATAAATCGTCCATATTTAAATTACTCATCAACTTCCATTCAGTGTCATAGAGAGCAGGAACCATATACCAATATCTCAGGTTAAAATAGGTGTTTTTATTTCTACCATATTTGGTAAATTTATCCAAGGGGATTTTAACAGAATAGGTTAATTGTATGATTTTAGATTGGCCAGGAAGTAAAGGCTCTTTTAAGGAAAGCGCTATAATATCTGCGGCATTTTTGAGCTCAATCCAATTGACGGGGTCAAAATCAACCGAAATATTATTTATCGTTGTATATCCTCGGTATTTATCCTTTGTAAAATAGAGATCTTTATCGTAGTCTTCAATCATTCTTTTAGAAAGTGGTGTTTCATTATCTCTAAATGAATTCATCCAATTGTGAAGAAATATTGTGTCTAACGAGGTGTTCGCGTTATTGTAAAATTCTATTTTTTGCTGAATTTTTAATTCGTAAGTATTTACATCTAGCGTAGCATCAATATATATCTTATTCGTTTGGCCAAAGACATTTCCAACGAATAACATGAATACCAGTATATTGAACGAATTTTTCAAAAAGAAAAAAAACTTTAAGGTCTTAAAAAAATTAAGAAGCGCAAGATATAATTTACATTAATTAAACTGAGAAATTTACAGCTAAAATTATAATGAAAATTGTTAAATATTTTAGGCTAATTTTCTAAAAATTAGGACTCAAACTATATTTAGCGTAAAAATTATTAATAACGACTAAAACTTCTTCTTCCGTATCTACAACAGAGAATAAATCAAGGTCTTCTTTGCTAATCGTCTCGAATTTTGCGAGTAGGGTAGTTTTAATCCATTCTAATATACCACTCCAAAAATCAGTCCCAACTAATATAATTGGAAAAGCTCCAATTTTATTAGTCTGAATTAAGGTTAAGGCTTCAAATAATTCGTCTAAAGTACCAAAGCCACCGGGCATTACTACAAACCCCTGTGAGTATTTAATAAACATAACCTTTCTGACGAAAAAATAATCGAAATCTAAATTTTTATCACGGTCAATAAAAGGGTTGTCGTCTTGTTCAAAGGGCAAGGCTATATTCAATCCTACGGAAACGCCTTTTCCTCTTTGAGCACCTTTATTTCCCGCTTCCATAATTCCAGGGCCACCACCGGTTACAACGCCGTAACCGTTCTCTGATAATTTGAAGGCAATACTCTCCGCAAGTTGATAATATTTATCTTCTGGAGCCAAACGTGCCGAACCAAAAATACTGACACAAGGCCCAATTCTACTTAGTTTTTCATATCCTTCAACGAATTCGGCCATAATTTTAAAAATAGCCCAAGAGTCTTTAGTTTTTATTTCGTTCCACGTTTTATGGTTAAATCTTTCTTTTATCTTTCTATCCTCGCTCATGTTATTTTTTGTTTTAAGCTTATTAACATATGACCATGTTGAAGACTAAAATAGTTCTTTTTTTAAGAAATGTGCCGTGTAACTTTCTTTATTCTTCGCAACTTGTTCTGGAGTACCCTTGCAGAGTAAAGTACCGCCTTTTTTTCCACCTTCTAATCCAATATCAATAATATGGTCAGCCAATTTAATAACGTCTATATTGTGCTCAATAACTAAAATAGTATTTCCTTTATCGGTAAGTTTATTCAATACTTCCATGAGTACTCTAATATCCTCAAAATGGAGACCAGTAGTTGGTTCATCTAGGATGTAAAAAGTGTTTCCGGTGTCTCTCTTTGATAACTCAGAAGCCAATTTAATGCGTTGTGCTTCACCACCAGAAAGGGTTGTAGATTGTTGTCCTAGTGTAATGTATCCTAATCCTACATCCTTTATTGTGCTTAGTTTTTTATGGATTTTTGGATATTTTTCATAAAATTGTACTGCTTCATTGATGGTCATATTAAGTACATCTGAAATAGATTTTCCTTTATGACGAATTTCAAGAGTTTCTCTGTTAAATCTTTTTCCTTGACACAATTCACACTCGACTTCCACATCGGGTAAAAAGTTCATTTCAATCACTCGAACACCACCACCCTGACAGGTTTCACAGCGACCTCCTTTTACATTAAATGAAAAGCGGCCAGGCTTATATCCTCTAATTTGGGATTCTGGAACTTGTGTGAATATACTTCTGATATCGCTAAACACCCCAGTATACGTGGCAGGATTAGAACGTGGAGTTCTTCCAATAGGAGATTGATCTATGGCTATAACCTTATCTATATGCTCTAGCCCTTTAATTGATTTATATGGCATTGGCTTTTTAACGCCTCGATAAATGTGATGATTTAAAATAGGATATAATGTTCCGTTAATCAGCGTAGATTTTCCACTACCAGAAACACCAGTTACGCAAATCATTTTACCCAATGGAAATTCCACCGAAACGTTTTTTAGGTTATTTCCTGATGCACCTTTCAAAACAATTTTTTTACCGTTTCCTTCTCTTCGTTTTTTAGGAATAGCAATTGACTTTCTACCTGTTAAATAATCTGAAGTGAGCGTTTTATGTTTTTTGAGTTCCTCAAAACTTCCTTCACTTACAATTTCGCCTCCGTGTCTTCCAGCACCTGGGCCAATATCTATTACATAGTCGGCTATTTCAATCATATCTCTGTCGTGTTCTACTACAATGATTGAATTCCCAACATCTCTCAATTTCACTAGAGAATCGATTAGTTTTTGATTGTCTCGCTGATGTAGACCAATGCTAGGTTCATCTAGTATATAGAGCACTCCCACCAGTTGAGAACCAATTTGCGTAGCCAATCTAATTCTTTGTGCTTCCCCACCGGATAGCGATTTTGAAGTTCTATCAATGGTTAAATATTCTAAACCAACATCGATCAAAAACTGAATACGGGTTCTAATTTCTTTGATAACTTCTGAACCAATAGCGCGTTGTTTTTTACTTAATTTACTATCTATAGTTTTAAACCAGTTGGCCAATTCAATCACATCCATATGTGCTAAATCGGCAATGGTTTTTTTATTAATTTTAAAATGTAAAGACTCTTTTCGTAATCTTTTTCCTTCACATGTATGG
Organism: Urechidicola croceus; assembly: GCA_905181865.1. GTDB lineage: Bacteria > Bacteroidota > Bacteroidia > Flavobacteriales > Flavobacteriaceae > Urechidicola > Urechidicola croceus_A. Next base: position 583,057 of record CAJIZG010000003.1, on the reverse strand, counting down.
CAATTTACTTCATTCATAAATCCTTTTGCCCATCTTTTGATAGATGTAGAATCTGAATTTTTAAACTGACTCTCAATAAAGTTGATAATTCCTTCAAAATCAATTTCATAATTGCGCGTAATACCAATTGTTTTTGAAGCGATTTGAAATTTTTCATTCCCTCCATGTAATATTATTTCTACAGCTTCCTTCGGGAGTTTATTAATCGGATCATTTAACTTGAAATCAAAACGTTCTGCAATCAATTCTAACTGCTTAAAAATCCAACTTGTTTTTTGTTCCCCAATAGCCGAAATACCTCCTTGTTTTATGGAGATAGTATCATCTGGAATTATTTTGTCTAGGTTCACCACATGTACCGTACCCAATCCATTGCATGTTGGGCACGCTCCTTTTGGAGAATTGAATGAAAATAAATTTGGTTCGGGGTTCTGATAAGCAATACCAGTGGTCGGGCACATTAATTCTCTACTAAAATAACGTGGAATTTCACTTTCAGTATCCAATACCATCATTACATTATTTCCTGAATATAGGGCAGTGGTAATAGTTTCCGTCAATCGTTTTTCTATTCTGTCATTTACTTTTAAGCGATCGATTACAATTTCAATATCATGATTTTTATAGCGATCTAAGCGCATGCCTTTTTCTATCTCTACAATTTTTCCATCTACACGAACACGCACAAAACCCTGTTTAGCAATTTGTTCAAAGAGTTCTCTATAATGCCCTTTCCTAGATCTTACCACAGGAGCTAAGACACTAACTTTTTTTCCGTCAAAATCACTCAAAATGAGCTCTCTAATTTGCTCATCACCATAACTCACCATTTTTTCTTGTGTGTTATAAGAATAAGCATCGCCGGCTCTGGCATAGAGCAAACGCATAAAGTCATAGATTTCGGTAATAGTACCTACAGTTGATCTTGGACTTTTATTAGTGGTTTTTTGTTCAATAGCAATTACGGGAGAGAGTCCATCAATTTTATCAACATCAGGGCGCTCTAAGCCTCCCAAAAACTGACGCGCATAGGCTGAAAAAGTTTCTATATAGCGTCGCTGACCTTCAGCATAAATTGTATCGAATGCCAAGGAAGATTTACCACTGCCACTTAAGCCAGTGATGACTACTAACTTCTCGCGTGGAATTCGGACATCAATATTTTTTAAATTGTGAACTCTTGCTCCTAAAACTTCGATATATTCTTGCTGTTCTGCCATCTAATTTTCTCAAAAACGCAAAGTTACAGAATTGACTTGAGAATATTGGTTGAGGAGAGTTTATTTGTTATGAAATAAACAGGGAGATTGGTACTTTTAGTTAAACTTTTTCGACTGATTCGCACATGTTTCTTTTTAGTGATGATTCAAAAATCACTTAATCTATGTTTTATATCCGCTTCGTATTAAATTAATTTACTCTTAAATTCAGGAATTAGTCTTTGTGGGGTTGATTTCATTTTATATTTAAAACATGAATGAATTAAGCGCTACAATGGGCTGTCTAATAAATTTGGGACTATTTTTTAGGCCACATTTTTAGTTACTCCTTTTAATTTTAATTCCATTTCAAGGGGAGTAAGATACCCTAAACTAGAATACAATCTTTTGGTGTTATACCAGTTAATATAATCTTTAATAGATTCATGTACTTTAAGATAAGAGGTAAACTTGAACCTTTATAGCCACTCATGTTTGATTGTTTTAAAAAACCTTTCTGCAACGGCATTATCCCAACAATTTCCTTTGCGACTCATACTTTGGGTTGTTTTTCTGTTATAAGCAAAAAGGCTAGTCATGCTATTAGAAGCATATGTACTCCTCTATCTGAATGAAAAACCAATCCGGGATTCATCGCTCTTGTTTTACAAGCGGTATACTAGGCTTTGGCTATTGTGTTTTCAGTTATCATATCTTGACTTAAACTCCAACCCACTATTTTTCTATCTGCCAGATCCAATACTGTTGTGAGATAATTCCAATCATTATTAACTCGAATACACGTAATATCTGACACCCATTTTTCTCCCAATTTCAAACTCTTAAAGTCTCTATTTAATACATTTTCGAATATTGGAAAGGTATGTTTTGAGTCTGTTGTTACCACAAATTTCCTCTTTAATATACTTTTTAAACCCATTTCTTTCATTAGTATTCCAATGTATGAACGAGAATAATTCAAATTCTCTCGTTCCAACATTTTTTGAATGCGGTAACTCCCATAGATTTCTCTACTTTCTTTAAAAAGAACTCTAATCCTCTCTTTGAAAACTGTTTTAGAAGTTTTGACTATTACCTTATCTTTGCTTTTAAGCCAGTTATAGTAAGCGTTTTTACTTACACTCACGATTTACACATCTTCTCAATAGAATAAATATTTACATTCCCTAAAATGAATGTATATCTTAATTGTCGCTCTTGGAAAAGATGCTTACCGCCTTTTTTAAGACGTCCCGTTCCATTTTAACATCTCGCAGTTCTTTTTTTAAGGCCTTAAGTTCCTGTTCTTCTATGCATAATTCCCTCCTTTTTAAAAAATCACCCATTTTAGATTCATACTCTCTTCGCCAACGATTGATCATATTGACATCTAAATCATATTCTTCACTAATTTGACGTGTCTTAATGCCAGACTTTAATAGTTAACTATCATTATCTTGAATTCATTGTCATACCTATGTTTTGCCATAATTCAAATATATAATATTTGTAGGCGTAAAAAAATCGTCTCAATAAAGGTAGACACTCCATTATGCTAAGATATTAGATAAGAAAGTAAGTTAGGACATGGCTATTTTAAGATCAAAATATAATATGAACACTAAAAATGGTATATCAGATTCAGATCTAGAAAGAAAAATTGATTCAATAAAGTAACTTTTCCATGTACCACACTTCTCCGTCTTTTAATTTGAATTTTTTAAATTCTCTTTTTTTTGGTGTCTGATCAAATAAATCCATATGGCTAAAATGCAATAAGTGGTTTTGCAAACAATTCTTCTTCAAAGTGTTTGGTATCCAACCTTTACTGAACTTGCCAGTTTGAATGTTGAAAAGGAAGCATTGGATGGAAAGAGTGAAGTGAGCATTTTAAATGGAGTCAATGGAAAACGCGAGGTAATTCCTATTATTTCGGCAGGGCGTCATGCTTTGATTTCTTCAAAATTTGTCTTGGTAGGATCTACTGAAAATTATCAGCGCTCGGTGAATAACGGATTGTCAGAATTTCAATTGTATGACCTAGAAAAATTTCCCAACTGATTTCTTTCGCTTTCTGAATTGTTGGTCTACAAGTGGTGTGAATTTGAATATCCAACGCTGAATAGTAGCATGATCGACTTTAACACCTCTAATAGACAGGAGTTCCTCTACATCTCTATAGCTAAGACTTAAAATAAACAGCTTGTAATATGATTGTCTTGGGGAAACAATGACCTTTGAACATCTCTTTTCATAGTAAAGATAGATTTTTAGTTTGTCTCTAAACTAGATGCGATAGAACTATTAGTTTTGATATTAAACTTTATCAACAGGATAATTTAGGTGATGAAATTTTTGACTCCCGAAAAGTTAAATGGTTTGAGTATAAAGGCTTGCAGTGTTGTTTGAAAAATTCATTAAAGACTTTTTTTATTATCACTTTTTAGTATTAAAACCAGTTGGCTGTCGTTCAAAGTTTATTGTAAACAATTTCAGGTTTTCGGGTTGTTATTTTTACAAAATAAATTTTTTTTAAGGGTTTTTTGAAACCATACGTTTAATATATGTATTAAATGAAAAACCGTTCCGAGAACATTGTTATGCTGACACCAGAACATATTGCTTTCTGGAATAAAAAGGAACAGCAAACAATTATAAATGCGGTAGATGTGAACGAATATAAGGATTTGACAAGAGGGCAATTGATTTTAAATTAAGAACTTTTTCTGAGATAATAAAAGTATTGGAACGTCAAGATGATGTTACTATTACTAATAATTATAAGCAATTAAACAACCTACGATTTTTCGCCAAATTTGATACCATATATTAAGAAATATAAAATATTTAATACTAAAAAAAACCAATGTTTAAAATTATCAAATTCAGTTTCGGTATAATTGTTCTTTCGTTGACAATCTCTTGTGCGAATCAGCAAAAAGAAAAAAGTGTGCTCGTATTTAGTAAAACTATGGGTTTTAGGCACGGATCAATTGCTTCTGGAATAAAAGCTATTGTGGAGTTAGGAATTGAAAATGGCTTTAAAGTGGATGCAACTGAAGATGCTTCATTTTTTACGGAAGAGATCTTGAGTCAATATACTTCGGTTATTTTTTTAAATACCACAGGAGATATTTTAGATGGAGTTCAGCAAGCAGATTTTGAAAGATATATTCAAGCAGGTGGCGGTTTTGTTGGCGTACATGCTGCAACCGATACAGAGAATGAGTGGCCTTGGTATAACAAATTGGTAGGAGCCTATTTTAACGGTCATCCTCATATCCAAGATGCTACCTTGAATATCGTTGATAAAAGTCACAAGTCAACTAATACTATGGAAGATTCTTGGATGAAGAAAGATGAATGGTACAATTTTAAAGATATGAATCCAGAGGTAAATGTGTTGATTAAAATTGATGAGAATACATATGAAGGAGGGAATAATGGTGAAAACCATCCAATTTCTTGGTATCACAATTACGACGGTGGTCGCGCATTTTATACCGCAATGGGCCATACCAATGAAACTTTTGAAAACCCGACGTTTCTCAAGCATTTACTTGGTGGAATTGAATATGCTTCAGAAAAAAATTCACTCAACTATGCTTTGGCTACATCGGAAAGAATCCCTGCTGAAGCCAGATATCAAAGAGAAATTCTTGATTTCAATTTAAATGAGCCTATGGAGTTGGATGAACTTCCAGGGAAAGGAATTTTGTTTATTGAACGTAGAGGAGCATTAAAATTGTATGAATTCGCTGAAAATAAGACCAAGATCATTGCAAATCTTGAATTGTTTTATGGGAATGAGGATGGGCTATTAGGATTAGCGGTTGATCCAAATTATGCAGCCAATAATTGGATTTATATGTTCTATTCAAAAGCTGGTGAAGATTCGATAGAGCGTGTTTCTAGGTTTACCTTAAAAGGAGAAATCTTAGATTTAGCATCAGAAAAAATATTGATAGAAGTACCAAGTTTAAGAAAATGTTGTCATGCAGGTGGAGCGTTGGAGTTTGGACCAAATGGCAATTTATTTGTAGGATTAGGGGATAATACAAATCCGTTTGAGTCATCGGGATATGCACCGATTGACGAACGCCCCGGAAGAGCCCTTTGGGATGCTCAAAAATCGGCAGGAAACACGAATGATTTAAGAGGGAAAATTCTTAGAATTAAGCCAGAAGATAATGGAACCTATTCTATTCCTGAAGGTAATTTATTTCCTGTAGGAACTCCAAAAACTCGACCAGAAATTTATGCAATGGGATTGCGTAATCCTTTCCGTTTTTCTGTGGATAGTAAAAACGGATACCTTTATTGGGGAGATGTAGGACCTGATGCAGGAAAACCAAATCGCGATAGAGGCCCACATGGTATGGGAGAATTCAATCAAGCTAGAAAAGCAGGGAACTGGGGTTGGCCTTATACAAGAGGAAATAATCAAGTGTATAACGACTATGATTTTGCAAAGAAAGAGTCAGGGGCAAAATTCGATCCAAACAATATTATCAATGATTCTCCAAACAATACAGGGATGCAAAAATTGCCTCCTGCTCAAGAATCTCTAATTTGGTTTTCATATGATAAATCGGAAGAATTCCCATGGCTAGGTACTGGCGGTGTAAACCCTATGGCGGGACCCATATTTCATAAGGCAGACTATCCAAAAGCAAAGGGAACATTCCCTGCTTATTTTGAAGATAAGGTTATTTTATATGAGTGGATGCGGGATTGGATTTATGTAGTGACCTTGGATGAAAATGGGGACTATGTAAAAGCAGATGAGTTTATGCCAAAAGCAGAATTTTCACATCCTATGGATATGATTTTTGGATCAGATGGCAGTCTATATGTTTTGGAATATGGACAAAAATGGAATGCTCAAAACATGGATGCACGTTTAAATAAAATTACTTTTTCTGAAGGAAATAGAAAACCTATTGCCTCAATTACCGCTGACAAATTGGTTGGAGCGAGTCCTTTGGCTGTTAATTTCTCAGGAGCGGGTTCTAAAGATTATGATCATGACAAACTTATATATGAATGGTCATTTACAAATGAAGAAACGCAATCTAATGAAATAGAACCAAGTTTTACTTTTAATGATCCCGGAACCTATACTGTAAAGCTAAAAGTGACCGATGAAGCAGGTGAAACTTCCATTGCTACTTCAAAGATTATGGTTGGAAACGACCCTCCAAAATTAACTTTTGAGATTGAACCAAACACTGCAACATATTGGGATAACAAAAAAGTAAATTATAAAGTTATTGTAACAGATAAGCAAGATGGTAGTACAGCCGATGGAACTATTGACCCTAAAGATGTAAAGGTTACTCTTAGCTATATTCCACAAGGAAAAGATTTGGTAAAAGCAACTATTGGACATCAACAAAACACGATTCCAGAAGGTAAAAAAATCATTGATGGATCTGATTGTAAGGCTTGTCATGCCATCAATGAAAAAGTAAATGGGCCAAGTTATATGGACATTGCAAAAAAATATACTAAAAAAGACAAGAACTATTTAGTAAATAAAGTCATCAAAGGAGGATCAGGTGTTTGGGGAGAAACTATGATGTCTGCACACCCACAGCTAAGTATTGCAGATGTTGATGAATGCATCAATTATATTCTAACTTTAAAAGAGGATGATAGTTCCTCTGAAAAGGTATTACCAACAGAAGGTATTATTAAATTCACTGAGCATATTGGCGTTGAAACCGAAGGGATCTATGTTTTAATAGCTTCTTATTTGGACAAGGGATATAATGGAAATACAGAGTTTTCAATCCCTGTTAGAGATCAATTGATTTTTAAAGCACCGAAAGTAGAAGCTCAAGATGCCGATAAAAAGAGTGCTGGACTCGGTGATTGGAGAAATGGTGGTTATAATTTAGTTGGATCAATTAGGCATAACGCATATTTGAAATTTGACAATTTAAAATTAAGTTCGCTAAAAAGTGTAAAATTTTCAGCTTTTTATGTGGCCGATTATGCTTATAAAGGTATCGTCGAATTTAGAGAAGGTTCTAAAAATGGTAAGATATTAGGGAAAGCATCTTTGGGTTATTTCCATGAAAACATGAGTATTTTAAAATCTTATGAAGTTAACATTAATTCTACTTTGGATAGAGGTGCTTTATTTTTAGTATTTAAAAATTCCGCTGATAAAAGACAAGATATCGCAAATGCTAATTCACTCATTTTAAATTATAAACATTAGTAAAAAAAGTAAATAATGAAAAAGTTCTTAATTTTATTCCTTATAACGCCCTTAATACCTTGTCTAGGTCAAGAAATATTACCGTCAGAATACAATTGCTTTTCTGTACTCGTTGGTAAAAATGCTTCTATTGACGGAACATTACTCTATGGACATAATGATGACGATGGATTTCAACTTGTAAACTATTACGTTATACCAAGGAAAAATCACCCAAAAGGAACAAAACAAACATTGCAATATGGTGGCAGCATCCCACAAGTTGCTACTACTAATAAGTTTTTCTGGATGGAAGTTCCTGGCATGGAAGTTTCAGACGGCTTCATGAATGAATATGGTGTCTGTATAGGATCTAACTTCTGTGGTTCAAAAGAAACGGAAATGGATATCACCAATGGAGGTATACTTTATGACCTGCGTCTTATAATGGCACAACGCGCTAAGACAGCAAGGGAAGCAATACAAATAGCAGGAAACCTCATCGAAGAGTTTGGTTATAGAGGCTCAGGAAGGTCTTATTGTATATCTGATCGAGAAGAAGCTTGGGTTTTATCGGTAGTTAAAGGTAGAAGATGGGCTGCCGCGCGAGTTCCTGATGATGAGGTTATGATACTCCCCAACTACTATCCCATAGCAGAAATGGATTTACAGGATACTTTTAACTATATGGGGTCTGAAGATCTTATTTCATATGCACAACAAAAAGGATGGTATGACTCTAGTAAAAATGAAAAATTCAATTTTCGGAAGGCCTACGCATCCAATGGTGCTCTAAAAAACAAAGGAAATACGGGAAGAGCTTGGTCTGCATACAGCTCTCTGGAAGAAGATTATAATAGAAATGACAACTTCCCCTTCTCTTTCAAACCAAAAAAGAAAGTAAGCAAACAAAAACTGATGGCGCTTTTGGCAGGGCATAGCCAAGGGATGCAAGGCATGGATAATACAGAAAGTTGTACCATTGGAAACCCTTATGAACTAAATGAAGGGATGATATGCAATGGTGGAACAATTTACAGCTTCGTAGTCGAATCCCGTCCGTGGATGCCTATAGAAATAGGCACAGTTATGTGGTTAGCTCCAAGACGATCTGATGTACAACCCTTCATTCCATGGTATTGTGGAGTTACCGAAGTTCCTGAAAACTATGCGAAAAAAGGCTATCTCAATGCTATGCAATACCATTACACACCACCTTCCGATATTCATGAAATGAGTAACAATCTTGCCTATTGGCATTTTGAGGTGCTTTCTGCAAATGTTAACAAAGACTTTGTACAAAAATACCCTGTTGCGTTTACCGAGAAAAGGAAAATGGAAAATGTACTCCTAAAAGCACAAGAAAAAGTTGAAAAAGAGGCGTTAAAAAAGTATAAAGCTAATCCAGATCAGGCTATTAAGTTTATAACTCAATATTCTAATGAACAGGCAAACAAAGCCTATCTTCAAACCGTTGGGCTATTAAATTTATTGGAAATACCACTTCCAAATACAAAAACAAAAACCATAAAAATTAAAGACGATGTCCCTGTTGAAAATTAAGGACTGAAAGTTTATAAAATAGACTTTTAGTATTAGGTTTGTGCGTACTGTTATGGATTTTAACCTTAACGAACCTATGGAAATAGATGAACTACCTGGGAAAGGAATTTTATTTGTTGAACGTAGTGGACTACCTAATAAATTTGGGACTATTTTTTTTATCTTTTTTTTAAGGGTTTTTTTAAAATCATACGTTACAAGATATATGCATAATACCTAGAGATTAGATTCATAAAAAATTAGTTAGGAAATCTTTAATATGAAAACGAATACTATATATAGTCATTATTTATTAGCCTTAATTTGTAGTTCATTTATTTATTTAGATTCAAGTGCACAACAATTCCGAAGAATTGAAAATGAGATTGGACTTGAGATTTTAGAGGAAAACAGTTCTATTGCTGTCGCAGATTATGATGGCGATTTTGATTTAGATGTTTTTATTGTAGCAAAAAGTGGTGACATTAACAATCTTGAAAAATCTTTTAGCAGATTATTTAGAAATGATAATGGGTTTTTTACGGATGTGACCGAGTCATCTGGATTGCTAGGTTTATATTCGCCTCAAAATATTGAATTTTTAGGGATGGAAGGTGAGAGGTTTGGTGCGTCCTGGGGTGATTACGACAATGATGGTTTTCCAGATTTATTTCTTACTTATTTAACAGGAGTACAACTTTTTCGTAATACAGGGAATGGATCTTTTGAAAACGCCACAAATTCATCAGGTATTGAGGTTAATGAAACTTGTAGAAATATGGGGGCGACCTGGTTTGATTACGATAAGGACGGTTTTTTAGACATCTATATAAATGACTGGGGAGGTTGTGATGGAGGTGGAGGTTCACTTTTTAGAAATAATGGGAATGGAACTTTTGGAAAAGTTGTTATTGGGAGTGGAATAAATGATGACGGGCCAACGGATCACAGTTTCTCTATGATACCATTTGATTTTAATAAAGACGGATTGCTTGATTTGTACGTATCAATTGATTTTTCGGATCCAAATAATTTGTATGAAAATCATGTAGGAAGTGGAACTGGAAATGACTTTTTAGAAAAAGCAGCTGATTATGGTTTAGACAGTACAATGGATGACATGGGGATGACTTTTGGAGATTTTGATAATGATCAAGATTTTGATATTTTTATTACAGGGATAAATGAAACTAAATTTTTTGAAAATGATGGAAATAATTTGTTTTCAAATGCTTTTAACTTGGGTATTTTTGATACAAAATGGGCTTGGGGTTGTGAATTTGCAGATTTTGATTTAGATGGTGATGAAGATCTTTTCGTTGCAAATGGAGATTCAGAAGGACTGGTAGTGAGTCAAAACTTTTATTATAAAAACTTACTGAAGGAAGGATTAGGAGGTTTTAAAGACGACACATTTAAAAGTAATTTAGTTGAAATTACAGATAGTAGAGAAGTGGTTTCATTTGATTTTGACAATGATGGAGATTTAGATATTTTTTTAACTAATTTAGATCAATCTTTTTTTGTTTATGAAAATAAAACGAATGATTTAGAGCAAAACGATAATTTGAATTGGTTAAAGGTTTCTTTAATTGGCACCGATTCGAACAGAGATGGCCTTGGTGCAGAAGTGTCAATTACAACCGATGGAGGGGTCTATAGCAGACATTATTCAGGAGTTGGGTTTATAGCTCAAAGTTTATTACCTATTCATTTTGGATTAAATGAATCTGTTAAGGTCAATACACTTCAAATTAAATGGCCTTCAGGGTATATACAGACAATTAACGATTTAGAGGAGGTAAATGTAACAGTAATTGTTACGGAAGGCGTGGAGGAATATGAAATTTATAATCCTGAGAAGATTTATGGCTGTACAGACCCGAATTCGTGCTCCTTTAACCCATTAGCCACTGTTAATGACGGTTCATGTGTAATTACTTTAAATGATATACATGGAGCTAATTTTTCAGGTTTTGGTAAAACTGAAACGTATAGCCTTGATTTGGATTCAGAATTTATTGAATTTTGGAAGGTAGAAAATGGAGAAATTATAAGCGGTGAAGGTACTAATAGTATTACGGTTAAATGGGGGTTAAGTGAAACGGGCAAGGTCTCTGTAAAAGAAAAAAACACCCTTTGTCAAGGAGATTCTCATAGACTAGAAGTAAATTTAAGTGTTACTTCAGTACCTGATAATATTTCAGTGGCAAGAATTTGGAATGAAGCATTGCTGGAAGCAATAAGAGGAGATTATGCACGGCCAACGGTTCATGCTAGAAATCTATTTCATACTTCTGTCGCAATGTATGACGCTTGGGCTATTTATGATACAGATGCCAAACCTTATTTAATTGGGAATACGGTTCATAATTTTAGTAGTGAACTCAAAGATGTTACTCCTGTTGAAAGTGTCGAGGAGTCTCAAAATAAAGCAATCAGTTATGCAGCCTATCGTATATTAACACATCGCTTTCAAAACTCACCTCGTGCAGAATCGTCATTAGAACGCTTTGATTTGATCATGAGTCAACTAGGATATGATGCAAGTTATACATCTAGTGTTTACGAATCAGGAAATGCAGCAGACTTAGGTAATTACATAGGTCAAATACTTATAAATTTTGGTTTAACGGATAATTCAAATGAGATTAATGATTATGAGAACAACTATTACGCACCAACAAACCCACCATTAGAACTTAATGTTTCAGAAAAAAACACTGGATTTATGGATCCAAATAGATGGCAACCCCTAACTTTTGATACATTTATTGATCAAAGTGGAAATCAAATTATTGGTTCCACACCTGAGTTTTTAGGTTCAGAATGGGGAAATGTATTACCATTTGCACTTAGTGACGATGATAAATCTGTTTACCAAAGAGAGGGTGACACGTATACAACATATCATGCTCCGAGTACTCCACCGCAATTGGATCTTACTTCTCAAACGGAATCAAGCAAGCAGTATTTATGGAATTTTTCTTTGGTTTCTTTATGGAGTTCTCATTTAGATGCTACTGATGGTGTTTCGTGGGATATTTCACCGAAATCAATAGGTAATATTGATATTAATTTATTTCCTAGTTCTTTTGGAAATTATGATGAATTTTATAATTATACAGAAGGTGGAGATATAAGTATAGGGCATAGTTCGAATCCAGTAACAGGAAAACCTTATGAAACTCAAATGGTTCCGAGAGCTGATTATGCCAGAGTTCTTGCAGAATTTTGGGCAGATGGTCCAGAATCAGAAACACCGCCAGGGCATTGGTTTACCATTTTAAATTATGTTAGTGATCACCCCTTATTTGAAAAGAAATTTAATGGTCAAGGAGAAAAAATGAATCCGTTGGAATGGGATATAAAATCTTACTTTATTTTGGCAGGAGCAATGCATGATTCGGCTATAACAGCATGGGGTATTAAAGGTTGGGTAGATTATATAAGACCTATTTCTGCAATTAGATATATGAGTGAATTGGGGCAAAGTACTGATGAAAATCTGGCAAACTATAATGTCGCCGGAATTCCTTTAGTTGATGATTTTATAGAAATTATAGAAGAAGGAGATCCTTTAGAAGGAGACTTAAAGGAAAATATAGGAGAAATAAAATTATATGCCTGGAACGGACATGATTTTATAAGTAATTCAGAAACTGATGTGGCTGGAGTAGGGTGGATTATGGCAAAAAATTGGTGGCCATATCAAAGACCTTCATTTGTTACACCCCCTTTTGCGGGCTATATTTCTGGCCACTCCACGTTTTCGAGAGCTGCAGCAGAAGTGATGACACTAATTACAGGAGATGAGTTTTTCCCGGGTGGAATGGGAGAATTTGTAGCCAAAAAGGATGAATTTTTAGTTTTTGAAAAAGGACCATCGGTAGACGTAACACTGCAATGGGCAACCTATAGAGATGCATCAGATCAAACTAGTTTGTCCCGTATTTGGGGAGGAATACATCCTCCTGCTGATGATATACCAGGACGTTTAATTGGGGAGGAAATAGGAATTGATACATACAACTTTGCTATACCTTATTTCTATGGTAAAGTTAAAGACCTTGAGCAAGAAGAACATACTTTCTATCCAAGTCCTTTAGTGAATAAAGAAATAAATATAACGAACACAAAAGAGTCAGATAGTTTTAGTTTATTTGATATGTTAGGCAGAAAAATTGAAATTAACGAGGCAAACTACAATCCATTATCAAGGATTACTTTACTAAAATTTCCAAATAACGCATTAGTTGGTTTATATGTATTAAAGGTTAATGATTTTTCTACAGTAATACTTGTATCTAATTAATTTAAATAAGTTTTCTAGAAAAGAGCACTTTTTGTTTTATCTTTTTTAGAATATTTGGGCTTTAAAAAAACAGTAAACTAAGAGGTAAAGTTATTATTAAGGTCTGTTTCTAAGACAACAGTATGGGATTTCAATATAGTAAAAACTGTAAATAGCAATATAAACGGACAAATTGATTAGAAAGTAGATTTAGGCTATGAAGGCTATGAAGGCTATTAATTATTAATTAAAAAAATAAATTTATGAAGTATTCACTGAGTTGTTTAATCTTACTATTTCTCACTACGGGAATTAATGCTAAGAATTCTAAGATTGAAACAACAGCGCAAGAAGAAGATGGACAAACAACAGTAACATTTACAAAAATTGACTTGAGCAATTTGGATGCCTTTAAACCCGTTAGTAAAAACTGGAAAATAGTTGGAAATGTAAATGTGCATCCATCAAAAAAAGGAAAATTTAATTCCAAAAAAGGAACTGGGATTTTATTAAATAGAACTGATAAGAAAAACAGAGGGCATCTTTTTTCAAATTTTGAGCATGGCGATATAGAATTAGAATTGGATGTAATGATGCCAGTCGGTTCCAATTCAGGTTTGTATTTTCAAGGACGTTATGAAGTGCAATTGTTGGACAGTTGGGGTACAGAAGAACCGCAATATTCAGATATTGGAGGTGTATATCAAAGAGGTGGGGCGCCACGTGTTAATGCGGCTAAATCACCAGGTTTATGGCAACATTTTAAAATTGTATTTCAGGCACCAACATTTGATAGTTCAGGAGCAAAAGTGAAGAATGCCCTATTTAAAGAAGTATGGCTGAACGGGGCATTGTTACATAGGGATAAAGAAGTCTCGGATCCTACAACATCCGCTGCTTTTTCAGATGAGCAGGCAAAAGGTGCTCTCATGATTCAAGGAGATCATGGAGCGGTTGCTTTTAGAAATATAAAATATAGACTTGGTATACCGGCTTCAAGTGCTGACGAAAATAAAAAAAAGAAGAAGACCACACTAATTGAAATAGAAGTTTCAGACGAAACAGTAATGCAACGAGGATTCTTAAAGCATAAGGATGCAAAAAGAACACATTGTATTTCTGTTGGAACAACAAGCGAAGTGAACTATTCATATGATTTAGCGAATGGCTCTCTATTACAAGTTTGGGGAGGTAAATTTTTGGATGCAACTATGATGTGGTATGGAAGAGGAGAAAAAAAAGGTTTGTCCCAAACGGGGGCTCCAATTGGAGTCGAAGTTTCATTAGCTGGAAATCCAGCTATTGCTATTTTGGAGAATGAAAATTCCGCTTGGCCAGATTCTGCAACTAATAATGACAATTATAAGCAATTAGGATATGAATTGGACAGTGATGGGAATCCAATTTTTTTGATGGAACTAAATGAATCATTGATTCGTTCGAGTTTTATTCCGTTGGATGATTCCAGAGGTTTAACAAGCGTTATTTCGGTTGAAGCAAAAGAAGCTATTTGGCATAAAATAGGAGAGGGAAGTACTATAGAGAAGTTATCGAATAATTCTTATCTGATTGACGATAAAAATTATTTTGTGGAGTTCTCAGATGGGAAACAACAAAAACCAGAGATACGAACATCCGAAGGGAAGAAAGAATTATTGGTTAAAATACCAGTTGGGAAAAAGGAAATCAATTATACAATCATTTGGTAAAAAATAGCATTATGAAACGAGCATGCTAAAAGTTATATCACCCAACGGAATGATTAATAGCGAACAGCATGTGACCTTTAAAAAACAATAAATAGATACACATGAAACGCAGAACAATATTTAACATAAAATTTTTATCAGTTGTAATCCTTTTTGGTGGACTTAGTAATGCGCATGCACAGTCAAAAGCGGAGATTATAGAAAAGGAATCAGAATATTATAAAATTGTAGATGTCCCTATTCCTTCAGAGGTAATTCTTGAAGTAGGCGGATTATCAATGACGGATAAAGATCAATTAGGAGTTTCTACCCGAAGAGGAGAAGTTTGGTTAATCGATAAACCAATGAGTTTAAATCCAACGTACAATAGATACGCACATGGATTACATGAATCTTTAGGCTTAGCCTATAAAGACAGTGGGTTTTATTTAGCACAAAGAGGAGAGTTAACGCGATTGGAAGATAAGAACAATGATGGTAAAGCAGATGTCTATAAGACGGTTTATTCTTGGCCATTATCGGGTAATTATCACGACTACTCGTATGGTCCAAAATTTACGGAGAATGGAGATATGTTGGTGACCTTGAATTTGGGTTGGGAAGGAAAAGGAGTGAGTTTGGTAAAATGGCGTGGATGGATGTTAAAAATCACACCAGAAGGTGAAATGACACCAATTGCAACTGGATTAAGATCTCCATCAGGATTTGTAATCAATGATGAAGGCGACGCTTTTTATACGGAAAATCAAGGAGATTGGGTAGGTTCTGGGAGAATGACTCATTTAGCACTAGGCGATTTTGCAGGGAATCCAGCAGGTTTACGTTGGACAGATGATCCTAAATCACCCTTGAAATTAAAACCAGAAGATATTCAAAAGAAATCGGGATTGAGCTTGTATGAATATGCAAAAGTATTACCCAATTTAAAGGCACCAGCCATCTGGTTCCCTCATACCATTTTAGGAATTTCTACCTCCGATATTTTAATTGACAATACTGCAGGTGAGTTTGGACCTTTTGAAGGACAATGGTTCGTAGGAGATCAAGGGCATAGTAAGATTATGCGTGTGGCAATGGAAAAAGTAAACGGCGTATATCAAGGAGCTACGTTTCCATTTATAGAAGGATTTTCATCAGGAATTTTAAGAATGATTTGGGGAAGTGATTCCAATATGTTTATCGGAATGACAAGTCGTGGTTGGTCTTCTACTGGAAAAGCAGAATATGGTTTACAACGTTTGGTATGGACGGGTAAAATGCCTTTTGAAATAAAAACAATTAAAGCAGAGAATGACGGATTTACAGTTGAATTTACCAAGCCTATCAATAAAGAATTGGCAGTAAATACAAGTTCTTACAAGGTGTCAACGTTTAATTACGAGTATCATGACATTTATGGAAGTGATATTGTAGATCAAGAAGGAACGATGATTCATGATGCTGTAGTTTCGGATGATGGAATGTCTGTGAAATTAAATATTCATGGAATGAAATTAGGATTTATCCATCAATTAAAAGCAGCAGGAATTATGGCAGCAGATGGTGAAGTTCTTTTACATAATACCGGTTATTACACCTTGAATGAAGTACCAGGAGGAGAATTAAAATCTCCTCAAATGCATAAAATGGCGAAGTCTGGTAACATGGTTTATCAACCAAAAAGAACGACTGAAATGCCTTTACTTTGGCCGAATGGGCCAGAGTTAAAAATTGATATTGGAACAGTTCCAGGATTAAAATTTGATTTTAAAGAAATTACGGTAAAACGCGATCAAAGAATTCAAATGACTTTGAATAATAATGATGATATGTTGCATAATTTCGTGATTCTGAAACCGGGTGCAGAAAACGCAGACATCATTGGACAAAAAGCATTGGAATTAGGTCTTGATGGACCAGATTTGAATTTTGTTCCAGATTCTGATTTAGTGCTTTTCCATACAGGTATTGTGCAACCAGGAACTTCTGAAACGATCTATTTTAAGGCACCAAGAATTGCGGGAGAATATTGGGTATTGTGTACGTTTCCAGGACATTCTTATACTATGAGAGCGAAATTAACTGTGGAGTAACGAAATTAATAAAAAAACAGGAATGTTTGTTGGGAATAGGAAACTAGAGGAAACGGGTATTTGTTCTAATATAACTGGTTGGCAGCAAGTAGCGCAAAATCCAATTAAAATTTTAATATAAAATTTATATTTTATCTCTTTCTTATAGGTTCATGAAAATGAAAAAATCGCTAATAAGTCCTCTGACCTAAACAACGAAAGTATAAAAAAACAACTTTTTATACTAAAGGAAATTGTTTCGAATACTTGAAAAATGTAATATATACAGATTATACATAATATCAATATTTATAAATACTTTTGAATTATTAAAGATGAAAAAACCAAACTTTCAGCAATTTACGATTGCATTATTAATACTCGTTATTAACTTCTCTTGTCAATCTCCTACATCTTATGAACGACCTAAAGAAACATGGGTTTTTAGATCGGTGATCGATAAACAACCCAGAATGTTAACGGTGGCATTGAATAAAGACTTATATGCCTGTTATAATTTACAATACGGAAATTTGTACAAAGTTTGGAAAGGTGGCGTAAACTATGATGGAGCGGTTTATACAACGGCTCATGGAATTCAGCCAACTAGTTTTGGATATATCTATGCCGAAGATGGTTCTAAGGAAACACAATGGACTATAAAAACAGTTGATGGTACTGAAACTCCAGAAATAAATTATGTGGGATATTCGATGATTGGAGGGCAAGTTGCTATTGATTTTGAATTAATAGCCAAATCAGGTAAATCTATTACGGTTCGTGAGATTCCAGAATTTGATATAAAAGTTGGTAACACCGGACTTGTGAGAACATTCACTATTCTTAAAGGAGCCGAAAATGGTTTGATTCCCATGATTAACTATGTATTGAACGATGCTGTCGTTTCTAAAGAAATTATAAATGGTTCAGAAGTAAATAGAGGAACTAATCAAGTAGAGATTAATAAAAACAGTGTTGTAAAGACGTATTTTAACCCAGTACCTGAAGGCTGGAAAGCACCTACATTGGATTTAACAGGTAAAATTGCCAGAGGTAAGAAATTAGTTTCTCAAAATGATTGCTCTGCTTGTCACCTTAGAAACGAAAATTTGGTAGGACCCGCTTATGATTCTATCGCAAAACGTTATGCGTTTGACTGGGGTAGTATTGATTTGTTGGCATCCAAAGTAGTATCAGGCGGTACAGGTGTTTGGGGAAATACGCCTATGACAGCGCATCCTGATATTTCAAAAGAGGATGCACAAGAGATGGTGTATTATTTATTGTCGTTGGATGAAGAACCAGCACCTGGAAAAAAGAAAATAGATTTATTTGCAAATACAGCAGCCATTCAAGTGGAATTGGATGCAGTTGATAGAACTACAGGAACTACAGCAATAAAAACGCCCGGAGTTGCTGTGAATTTTTATTTGACCAATGACAGTGGCGATTTGTATGATAAGTTAGCAAAAAGTACTTCGCCTATATTTAATGGAGTCGCGGCTGCAATTCATATGCCAAATGCAGTTATTTTAAGTGAAGTTATAGAAAATTTTTATGCTGAATTTAAAGGGTATATAAAATCCGATACTGCTGTAGAAAAATCATTTCGTTTGGTTAGTGATGATGGATCTGTTTTAAAACTAAATGGCAAAGAGATTATTGACAATAGAGGAGACCATGGTCCAATTGCTGTTGTTGGAACAAGAACGTTGAAAAAAGGTTTTAACTCTTTTAAATTACAATTTCATCAAGGCGGTAGTGGATCGGCACTTTCATTACAATGGTCTGACGATGGTAAAAAGTTTGAAGTGGTGCCAGCAGCTGCATTTTATCACGATGCAAAATCATTTAAAAAGTTATTGCCGTATGTTTCAAGAACAAAGAATAGTTCTCCTGGAAATAAAATGCCATTAGATGGGATACATCCATCTTTTGATATGTTTCAAGCAAAACCAGCAGACTTTAATCCTAGAATAGGTGGCATTGATTTTATAGATAACGATCAAATGATTATTTGTACCTGGGATGAAACAGGAGGTGTTTATATTCTAAAAAATTATAACACCGATGATCCTTCAAAAATAGAAGTGAAAAAAATAGCCGAAGGACTGGCAGAACCATTGGGTATAAAAATAGTTGATGGAGAGATTTATGTGTTGCAAAAACAAGAGTTAACAAAATTGATAGACAATGACGGCGATGGAATTACAGATGAGTATCAAAAAGTACGTGACTCTTGGCACGTGACACCACATTACCACGAGTTTGCTTTTGGATTGGTATATAAAGAAGGAAGTTTTTATGCAACGTTGGCTACAGATTTGGGGTCGCAATATAAGAATGTTCCAGATAGAGGTAAAGTGATTCGTATCAGTAAAGACGGTAGTGAATTAGAAATTATAGCAGAAGGATTTAGAACTCCGAATGGTATTTCGGAAGGACCAGATGGTGCCTTATACGTTTCGGATAATCAAGGAAATTGGATTCCAACGAGTAAGATTGTACGTGTTGAAAAAGGGAAGTGGTATGGATTTAGACATGCTGATTGGGACCGTGTAAAGGACTATGAAGAGCAACCCCCTTTGGTATGGTTACCACATGCTGAAATAAGTAACTCTCCGAGTCAACAAGCAATTTTAAATATAGGTCCTTATAAAGATCAAATGATTTATGGGGATGTGACACATGGAGGAATTAAACGAGTTTTTATAGACGAAGTTGATGGCATAAAACAAGGAGCTGCTTTCCGATTTATTCAAGGATTGGACGCAGGTATCAATAGAATGGTTTGGGGACCAGACGGAAGCTTGTATGCTGGTGGAATAGGTTCTGGTGGAAACTGGAGACATGAAGGTAGAGATTGGTATGCCTTACATCGTTTGGATTTTAATGCACATACCACTTTTGAAATGCTAGAAGTGAAGGCAAAAGTAGGAGGGATGGAAATTGAATTGACGGAGCCAATTGCAAAAAATGAAAAAGTAGGAATTAAAAATTTCGAAATGAAGCAATATTACTACGAAGCAACAGAAAATTATGGAGGGCCAAAGAAAGGCGTGGAAACGCTGAAAATAACTGCTGTTACATTATCTGAAGATCGTAAGAAAATATTTTTAGTAACCAACGGAATTAAGGATAGAAAGGTAGTTTATATCCATATTAAAAAACCATTTGT
Organism: Urechidicola croceus; assembly: GCA_905181865.1. Classification (GTDB taxonomy): domain Bacteria; phylum Bacteroidota; class Bacteroidia; order Flavobacteriales; family Flavobacteriaceae; genus Urechidicola; species Urechidicola croceus_A. Next base: position 562,876 of record CAJIZG010000003.1, on the reverse strand, counting down.
AAGCGAAAGCAACCAAAAGTTGTGGTCTACGGAGACATGGTATACCATGACGAAAAAGCCAGTGAAATAGTAGTTGTTTTTACTAAATAATAAATAAGTAAAACGAACGTTTACGGTAATTGTAAAAACGACAAAGTACAATGAAAAACAGACTTTTAAAATTGACAACATTTATCCTGATTTTAATATTCGGGATAGCAGTAGGAATTTTTCTTAGACAAAATAAGACGACTTGGACTTTGATTAATAAACCATTTGTTGAGTCTTATATAAAGTTTGACGATACACGACAAACTGGATGGAGCAAAGAATTTGAAATAGTTGAAATTAAATCGAGTAAGGGCAATAGTTTGCAGAAATCCTATTTCTATAAATCAAAATCAGATGAACCCCAACCTTTGATAGTTAGTTTGCATACTTGGAGCGGCTATTACACCCAAAATGACGATTTAGCTGACATTTGCAAACAAAGAGATTTGAATTACATTCATCCTGATTTTCGTGGAGCAAATAAAACGGCAAATGCTTGTTGCAGTGAACTTGCATTATCAGACATTGACGATGCAATAACTTATGCAATTAAAAACTCAAATGTTGATACAAATAAAATATATGTTATTGGTGTTAGTGGCGGTGGCTATGCGACACTAAGCACTTTTATGAAATCAAAACATAACATTAAAAAGTTTTCAGCTTGGGCATCAATTTCAGACTTAATTGCCTGGTATAATGAAAGTAAAATAAGAAACAGTAATTACGCTGAAAATATCCTTGATTGTACGGGTTCTGAAAATGGACTAAACATTGAAAACGCAAAACAGAAATCACCAATTTATTGGAATACGCCAATAGAAAAATTAGAAAATTCAAAACTGACTATCTATGCTGGTATATATGATGGAATACAAGGAAGTGTTCCGATTACACATTCAATAAATTTTTACAATAAGCTATTAACCGATATGTCAGTATCTGATACTTTAAAATATGTATCGACTTCCGAGAAATTAAAGTTACTTGAAAAACGAGAACCATTAGAAGAATTTGGGAATATTGCTGATAGAGAAATTTATTTAAAAAAGGAATTTGGAAATTTAAGTTTAATAATATTTAAAGGTAATCACGAAATGTTAACAGAGTTTGCGTTAAACCAACTGCTTGTAGATTAGCAACATACCGCCAACAAGTCGTATAAAAAATTTGGTAGCCAGTGGGTTATTTTGAGTGATAATTGGTATAATAATTAAATACCAAGGGAAAGAAATTTACAAAGGAAATTAAAAAGATCTATTTTAAATATTTACAATACTCTTAAAGACAAAGGAGATATATATCGTGCTTTTCCAACCGTAATAGCCGTTGTAAACAATTAAAGTATAAAAGATAAAGTTATACGCATCTACAGATCTAGCTAATGAAAAGCTAGGGTGGAGCGCAAAAAGAAAATTAAACGAGATGATAAGTTCTTCATGGCAATGGGAACAAAACTTAAGAAATAACTAAATATGGTATATAAATTAACAGCGTAAATTCATTTTAAACTGTAGTCGTATTTCAGGACAAGATATATGATTACGTCCGAGAAAATTATAACAAAAAGATTCGGTTAAATGAGGTTTCATAACTAGTTTCAATGAGAGATGAAACCTTTTGTCGTTTCTTTAAAAAATCACTAAATAAGTCTTTTTTCACTTTTGTTAATGAGTACCGAATAAACCTTTCCTGTAAAGAACTCATAGAAACCAACAAGCAGGTAAGCCAAATAGCCTATGAATGTGGTTATGAAAGTTTACCGTTTTTTTATCGCCAATTTCAAAAATTAATGAGTTGCTCTCCTCTTGTTTTCAAAAAAATGTACCTACGATTGAATTCTTGATTTTCTTAATAGGATTTATTTTTTGTTTTTCCTTTTAATTATTTCAGGGTATTTTCTAAAACTTTATTTTATTCAATTTATTTTTAATGTTTTACAACGGGAGTTTGCGCACAAACTCATTTTTAAAATATAAATATAGACTTAAAAAGTCTATTGATTGGGTTTCACCGCTTGTTTGCTTATGAAATACTATTTATGTTTAGATATTTAGGATAAATTAAGTCCTGTAAAATTTCTAAAATCAACCTTATAGAACATAAAAATCTGGAATAAGTGAGTATTAGTCTCTCTTTAAGTTCTTTTGGAGAAAGTATATTTGTAAGTCTAGTAAGGTTGTAACAAATCATCATTAAATTGACTTCAGACAGTACATTCTCTTTTCCTTTCATTAATGTGAATGTAAATCCCCATTGTCTTTTTAAGGTTCCAAATTGATGTTCTGTTATTTGTTGCCTTAGACGATAATAATCTGGATTTGAATCTACTCTTTTTTTGTTTTCCTCCAAAGCTTCTTGGTAAATAGAGCGCTCAATAAAGCGTCCGTTTTTGTTTTGTGTGCATTGGTTTCTAACTTTACAACTATTACAAGCCCGTCTATTTTTAAAATGCTTGACTTTATGATTAGCCTTATTATAAACGGTTCCATTTGTTGAAAGAGTTTCTCCAGCGGGACATCTATAAGTATCTTGCTGTTTATTGTAGATAAAATCTTTCATTGGGTACAATCCGTTGTGTTGTGAAGAGTGCTCCTTTGGAGATGAGTAAGGAGTAATATCATTTTTTGTGCATTCATCCAATTGCTTAGCCGTAGTGTATCCTTTGTCTGTTAAGGTGTTCATGGTTTCTACACCCAGAAGTTCTTTGGCATCAATAGCCATAGAAGATAGGGCATTGGTGTCATTAACACTTCCTGTATCATTGTTTACAAAGAGTTTGTGTTTGTCATCACATCCAGCCTGTACACAATATCCAACGTTAATAATGTTTCTGTGTAAAACCACTGAACGAGCATCAGGGTCAGTGAGGCTTACTTGAGTTTGACCAGATTCATTCAATTGTTTTTCTATGTTTTTGTACTTTTCTTTTTTAGATTGTTGATAGTTTATTTTTTGAACTACTTGTTTTATTCGTTTTTCATCGTCTTGTTGGTCTAATGCCTTTTGATATTCCTCAATTTTGTTATCAATATATTCAATATGCCTGTCTATTTTCTTTTGATTAAAATTATTTTTCAAAGCATTTTGGGCTCTAATTTTAAAGGAGTCAATGGCAATAGTACTTCCTTCTATAAGTTCCCAATCTTTCAATAAACATACAAAGTACCGAAAGGCTTGTTTAAAAGCTTTGGCATTTTTCTTGCGGAAATAGGCTATTTTTCTGGCCGAGGGATTCAAACCTTTTAGAAGCCAAAGAACTTCAATATTTACTATATAGGCTTGTTCTAATTTGCGTGATGACCTTAATTGATTTTTATACCCGTAGATGTACAGTTTTAGCAAATCAGCAGAACGATAAGGAGGTCTTCCTTCTTGTCTTAGTATATCTTCAAACCCTAATTCTTTTAGGGGTAGCATCTCTACAAATAAATCTACAACCCGTGCCCAAGAATCTTGACTAACGGTCGATTCAAAATCCATCATTAACAATTGATTCCTATCAAATCCATTTATAAAATCCATAACAATTAGTATTGATTAACAGCACTTTAAGATACGAATTTAATAGGAGTTAGTAACGCTTTTTTGAAGAAGTTTTTGCGCAGTCTGACGGTTTGAAGAAACGCCTGTATTAATGGCGTTTTTTTTGTGTTATGGGCTGGGGCTTATTTCAATGGGATAAGTTAATCCTTTAATAACCTAATCGCAGCACCCAAGGCGTCAAGCCAGTAGTAATAGGTAAACCAAAATTCTTGTTTTGCAACAGCTATTAAATCTCCAAAGCGGTGATGATTAAGGTAGTATTTCTTTCGTTCTTCTTCATCTAAAAATAGATTCGTTCTAGTAATTTTTAAACTTTTAATTTAACTGCCCAATAATTTCTAGGTTCTTAGTTTTTTGTAAAATGTCACTTATTTCTAAAGAAGTAATATCAGTTTTCCAAACATATAACTTTCTTAAAGATTGTAATATTGCAATGTCTGTTAATCCAGAATTCGAAATCTTGTTATTGTATAAGTTTATCGAATTAATATTTTGTAAAACTTTTAATTCTTGAAGTCCATCATTAGTAATAGCGTTCGAATGGATGTTTAATCTCGTGAGATGAATAAATTCTGATATTATTTTTAAATGAGAATCTTTTAAATTACAATCGCTTAACTTGAGCCAAGTTATTTGTTCTTTGGCAAGTAACAATTTAGTTATTTGTTCATCAGAAATCGTTTTTCCTTTAAAAGTAACAGAAATCATGTTGCTATTTTCGCCCATAAAGTTTATCGAATAATTATTTTTTTCTAATTCATTTATTGTTTCAGGAGACAATGCATCGACTTTGACTTTTTCATAATATGGTTTTGGATTGTAATCTAAATTATAATCACGAATTAGGGTGTTGACTAGGTTCTTATCCAAGTCATTTATATTCGAAAATTCAGAAATACTGTCAGCGCCATTTTTCATCCACCATTCAATAATTTGAATTTCACCAAAATTAAGAGCAGCACCTCTAGGTGGCATAAACTTTTTATGTGCTTTAGGTAAAGTAACCCTATTTAAAAACTCACTTTTAAGAGGGGATTTTGTATCTGTAATTGACCCATTATCACCTCCTTTTATAAATTCTTTGTAACTCGTTAATAATAATCCGCCTTTTTTTTTATTTGGATTATGACAACTCGTACATTTTGATTCTAGGATTGGTTGAATGATATGGGGAAATACTTTTATTGAATCTTGATGTATCTTTTTTAGGATAAATTTATTCCCGTCAGTGTCGACTCCGGCTAAAACTTTAATAAAATTAGGTGCGTATAGCGTTAAATAAGTATCACCATGTGTCAGGCTTCCTCCTAAATGTCCAGAAACAGAAACGAGTACTATAATGGACCCAAGGATCCAAGTAAAAACTGATTTGTGAACTTTTATTCTTTCTGTTTTTAAAACCCATCCCAAAAAGGATAAAACGGTTACTAAAATCCCCAACCATTTATGCCAAAAGAGGGTTTCGGCATCATAGCCACCTTGAAGTGAAAGTAACCAACCAATTGCAACAGCACCGATAGAGGCCAACGTGCCCCAGAATAATGTAAATGCAATGGCAGGATTAAAATTTATGGTTTTCTTTTTTGCTGCAAAAAGTTGAAGTAGACCAGCCATAAGTAGAAAACCAATAGGTAAGTGTACAACTAAAGGATGAAATCTCCCTAAAAAAACAATTATATTATCTCCCATTTACTTTGATTATTTATGATAAAATATCTTTAAGAACATGTCCGCTTACGTCGGTGAGTCTGAATCTACGACCCTGATGCTTGTAAATAAGTCGTTCATGATCAACTCCCATTAAATGCATAAGTGTCGCTTGAAAATCATGAACATGAACTGGATTTTCAACAATGTTATATCCGAAATCGTCGGTTGCGCCATAAGTCATTCCTTTCTTTACTCCAGCTCCAGCCATAAATAAAGTGAAACATTTTGGATGGTGATCTCTACCATAATTAGTAGCAGTTAAGGCACCTTGAGAATAGTTGGTTCTTCCAAATTCACCACCCCAAATTACTAAGGTGTCTTCGAGTAATCCACGTTGTTTTAAATCTTTTATCAATGCAGCAGTTGGTTGATCTGTTTCTTTACATTGTTTCTTTATCCCTGCTGGCAATCCACCATGATGATCCCATCCTTGATGGTATAATTGAATAAATTTCACGTCTTTTTCTACCAATCGTCTTGCTAATAAACAATTTGCAGCAAAAGTGCCAGGGATCCTACTATCAGAACCATACATGTCATAAATATGTTCAGGTTCTCCATCCGTATTCATGATTTCAGGGACAGAGGTCTGCATTCTAAAAGCCATTTCATATTGAGACATACGCGCTCTAATTTCAGGGTCTTCCAATGCATCATATTGTAATTGTTGTAATTGTTCTAAATGATCAAGTTGGTTTCTACGACTTTCCGATGTAACTCCTGGAGGGTTTTGTAAAAACAAAACAGGATCTTTTCCTGCTCTAAACTGCGTACCTTGATGTTCTGAAGGTAAAAATCCGTTCCCCCATAATCTAGAGTACAATGGTTGCCCTTTTTTGTCTTTGGTAACCAATACTACAAAATTGGGTAAATTTTTATTGTCGGAACCTAATCCATAACTAACCCATGAACCAATAGATGGCCTACCAGAAAATTGAGAACCTGTCTGTAAAAAAGTTACGGCAGGGTCATGATTGATGGCGTCTGTATGCATTGATTTTATAAAGCACAATTCATCTGCAATTCCTGCTGTATGCGGCATTAAATCGCTCATCCATGCACCACTTTGTCCGTGCTGCTTAAAATTAAAGATAGAGCCTGCCAAAGGAAAGGATGTTTGGCCAGCGGTCATTCCTGTCAATCTTTGTCCTTTACGAACGCTTTCTGGTAATTCTTGCCCGTTCAATTTGTTAAGCAATGGTTTGTAATCGAATAGATCCAATTGTGATGGTGCGCCACTCTGTAATAAATAAATCACTCTTTTTACTTTTGGCGTAAAATGTGGTTTACCTAAAATTGGATCCCCGTTAGGGCCTAGTAGCGTAGATGCTCCCATTGACAATGGATTCATTAAAGAACTCATTGCAACGGCTCCTAGACCTAAAGATGTCTTCGTAAGGAAGTCTCTTCGGGTTAAACTTTTATTATGATGATCACACATGATTTTTCTTTTTATCTTTTAGTATACATTTCATCCATATTTAACAAGGTATTTGCCACCAAGGTTAACGTTGCCATTTCCGATGGTTGATACTCATTAGGAACTTTATAATCCCCAACAGCTAAATATGCGAGCGCATTTTCTTTAGATGCTTCAAACTTGCTAAATTCTTGTTTATATAAATCGTTTAAAATCTGTAATTCTTTTTTATTTGGTTTTCGGCTAACGGCCATTTGAAAACCAATTTCCAGTTGTTCATTAATTTGCTCACCACCTTCTTTTTTCATGCGAACAGCCATCGCTTTCGCTGCTTGAACAAACTGAGGGTCATTTAAAAGCGATAAGGCTTGTAAAGGCGTATTTGTGGACTCTCTAGAAACCATACAAATATCTCTAGTCGGCATATCAAAAATTGTCATATACGGAGGAGGTGCTGTTCGTTTAATGAAAGTGTACATTGTACGGCGGTATTGTTTTTTATCATGATCCTGCACATACTTTGCTAGCGCCTGAGAAAAGTTTCCGGCAATCCAAAGTCCTTCAGGTTGATAAGGTTTTACACTTTCACCTCCTACTTTTCTATTGATAAGGCCACTAGAGGCTAAAGCATTGTTTCTAATAAATTCAGCCTGTAAACGATAACTTGGAGCTCTTGCTAATAATTCATTATCGGGATCAAATTCAGCGAGTTCTAAACTTGTTTTAGAAGATTGTGTATAGGTATTACTCATCACCATTTTACGGATTAAGGCGCGTGTATCCCATCCAGAATCTCTAAATTCCACAGCCAACCAATCTAATAATTCAGGATGTGTAGGGATTGACCCTTGATTACCAAAGTCATTAGTCGTTGAAACGAGCCCTCTTCCAAATATCATTTGCCAATATCTATTAACCGCTACTCTGGCGGTAAGTGGATTATCGCGGTTAAACAACCATTGACTCAGTCCTAATCTGTTTTTTGGATAGTCTTCTGAAAATTCTAAGATATCACCAGGTGCTGCTCTATGTACTTCAGTTGTTGGTTTGTCGTATTCACCACGCTCCAAGATAAACGTTTTACGTTGGGACTCCATTTCTTCCATAACCATCATTTCTTGAATAGGCTCTATGATTTTTACTCGATCTAATTGTAGTTGTCTTAATTCCGAAGTTAAGCGGAGAAAATCGGCATCGATTGGTGTCCAAACTACAGGTTTTTTGCCTTCTTTTGATTGGGTGTAAATACTTGCCACTTCTTTCGGTAAGACTTCCAAGTCAAACATAGAAAGTTGATCAATAAGTCCAATATAAATCCCGTTATCGCCAGTAAATCCACGAGGAGATTTACCAATCATCACCTTCTTATGAGGATATTTAGGATTGATGTTTTTATAAAGACGATCATATTCTATATTAAATCGAGTTTCTTTTCCATTGATATAATATTTTAAACCAGCCGCATGTGTAGAGCCATCGTAGGTCATTAAAATATGTGTCCATTCATTTAAAGGAATAGCCTCTTCACTTTTAATATGTAAATAGTTGTTGGGTAAAACACTAATTAAGCGAGCAGATAGTATTCCTGTGTTATCTAAATGTAAATCCCACCCTTTATACAATTCACCTTTGGTGGATGAATTTCCAATAATAGTGGAAGTAGCTCCTTCATTAGCACGTTTTGTTGGAGATACCCAAACAGATACTGAAAATGCATCAGAAAGTTGAAAATTATCTTTACCTGTTAGTTCAATTACATCAAACTGATTATTAAAATTTGGGGCCTGCCCTATAAAGCCATCTTTGAGTGCTACTTTTTTTCCAATTTTGGTAGTTTTCGTATCGTCTAAATAATGGAAATTTTTAGTTTCAGTCACCTTTTCAAAATCATGATGAAGATAGGGTTCTGCCTTTTTAAACAAATCACTTTCTGAATAATTAGGTACTGCTAGTAAAACTTCTTTTTCAGCCAATTGCAGTTTTTCTATAGAATCAATTTTCCGAGTGATTTTTGCAATTTCAATATCTTCTGCGTCTTTAGACAACAACAGTAAGGGACCAAAATTTCCATCTTCAGAGGTCACTCCCAATTCTCGGTTATTATTGAAAAATGCAAATAATTCAAAGTAATTTTCTTGAGAAATAGGATCAAATTTATGATCATGACATTTGGCGCATTCCATAGTAAGACCTAAAAATGCGGTACCAAAGGTGTTCGTTCTGTTGGTTACATAATCAATTCTATATTCTTCATCAATGGCACCACCTTCAGCTGTCATAGGGTGATTTCTATTAAATCCTGTAGCAAGAATTTGTTCTTTAGTCGCATTTTCAATTAAGTCACCAGCGACTTGTTCTATGACAAATTCGTTATACGGTTTATTATTTTTAAATGCATCGATAACCCAATCTCTCCATGGCCACATAATCCTTAATCCATCGGCATGATATCCATGAGAATCGCTATATCTTGCTAGGTCTAGCCATTCCAACGTCATTCGCTCTGCATAGGCCTCAGAATTTATTAAACGATCGACTAGAATTTCATATGCTTTTTCACTAGAGTCATTTAAAAAATCATTAATTTCAGATAGAGTTGGTGGTAATCCGGTTAAATCGATACTCAATCTTCTTAATAATTGTTCTTTGTTTGCCTTTTCTGAAGGCTTTAAATCATTCTGAGCAAGTTTTTCATAAATAAAAGTATCAATTTCATTATTAGTTTTCCATGATTCATTTACAGTTGGAAGTTCCGATTTTTGAGGTGCAATAAAAGCCCAATGTTTTTTCCATTTGGCTCCTTGTTCTACCCATTTAATAAGAATAGCCTTTTCTCTAGTACTGAGGGCAAGATGCGCATCTTCTGGAGGCATTATATCAGCAGGGTCTTCACTTAAAATTCGTTGAATAGATTCACTCTTTTTTAAGTTACCTCCTACAAATGCCCGATTTCCATTAATGGACTTTTTATATAAGCCATCTGCAGTATCAAAACGTAAATCACTTTTTCGTGCATTTTCATCGGGCCCATGGCATGTATAACACTTGTCAGATAAAATAGGTTTTACATGTATGCTGAACTGAATAGTTTCTGGAAGTGCCTCATATTCTACAGCCACATATTCAGGTAATTTCGGTTTACAACCAGTTGCCAAAAACATCCCGACAACAAACACTAAAATAACTCCTAGTGCTTCTCGTTTAATAATATTATGCAAGGCTCTTATCATCATGTTTACACTTTAATTATTATGAATTTGAATATGAAAATTGAAGTAGGATTCAAATATTAAAATAAATCTTACGGCATTCTCTTAATTATATCTAATATGTACAATATCTTTTTCCTCTTTAAAATTGGAAAACTGTTTAATCTAACCTCTAGGTGTTGTAACTAATATTATAAACGTATGATTTTAAAAAAACCCTTAAAAAACCCCTTAAAAAAAGATTAAGAAAATTACAATTGTAAAAAATAACAACCCAGAATTCTATAATTATTTACACTAAATCTTGAACGACAGCCAATTGGTTTCTTTTTCTTCACTGGTATGATGATATAACTCTATGAAATCATTTTCATGAAATATCATTCTATGGGTAGAAGTTCGTATGGTCGATTTTTTATAATTTTTGGTATAAGCAACCGCTGAATGCCCTTTCTTTTCCGAGTTTTCTAATAAGTTCACCAATGGGGTTCCTTGGGTAAAATTAGGAGTATCAATTCCTGTCAAATCACAAAGTATGGGAAAAACATCAAGTGTCTCTACAATGGTATTTGTTGTAGCGTTTTTAGTTTTCATATTTGGATATCGAATTATTAATGGTGAATGTAAAGACTCCTCAAATAGAATGTGTTTACCCCAAATAACATGCTCTCCCAAATGCCAGCCATGGTCTCCCCGCAATATGACAATCGTATTTTTATCAGCTCCTGTCCGTTTCAACTCTGCCAGAATCTTTCCTACTTGAGCATCTGCATAACTTACGCAGGCGGCATAGTGGCAACGCACATCATCAGTAAAAATCGCATCCCTATTGGGATCCTTTCCCTAACGATTGTAACTCATAAATTCGCCCGATTTATGCCAAGTAGTGTTTCCTACAAGTTTATTAGGGTGTTTAATTGAAGGCTACAAAAAAATAGTTAAATACAAGAAATTGGTATTGGTATATCCAGATAAATCTGTGTATCCATATCCAAAAATAAATGTACATGGTTTTCGAAAATTTTGTATTGAAAAGTCCTTAGATTTCGAAGTTATTGATGAAATTTATGATGATATGATTGAAGAAATGAAAATATTCAGGTCATGGCAGGTATAAAGAAAACTCTAAAAGAAAAATGTTTTGATTTTTATTTAAGAATACCTGTTGTTTGTGATTTTTTAATTGTTGGTATTTCTATAATAGCTTGGTGCTATTTTAGTAAATGTTTTAATATTGAGATAGATACAACTGATAATAAGTTAGGTGAAGTATCATCTGAAATTGGTACAGTCGTGATAGCAATTGCAGGTTTTATACTTACAATTACTGTTACATTTAAGAACACAATACATACTGAGAAACAAGAAAATAATAATGATTTATTCTATAATTCAAATTTTTATTCTGTTACTATTAAGTTTTTAAAAAATTGCGTTAAACTTTTATTGTTTCTTTTTTTAGTAATTTATATTGCTCGTTTACTTCACCCTATATCAGATGATGTTTTGTTCTATATTAATTTTTCAGCTCTGCTTTTTTCGGTATTAGTATTTCTTAGATTCTTACTGGTTTTAAAAATAATTTAAAGCCTGTTGCATCATTCTTAAATTGACAATGTCCCTGTGAAATACTGAAAACATCAAAAACAACTTTACTAATGTCAATACCGAAAATTTCTTTATCTTTATTCATGAGAAAATAGTTTAGGAAAGAACTAGCTACTGGCGTTTCAACAACTTGAAAACGAGTTTACAATACTCACAGAACTGAACGAAATCTAAGTAGTAAAAGAGAGAGGATTATCAATGTTGTCGAAGTCAATGCTTCACCGTATAACATAACCTTAATTCTCTCTTTTGTTCTTTCTGATTAATACTTAAATGTAATAGTTTGTAAACTTAAGTCGTATAAAACATTTGGCAGCCAGTGGGTTATTTTGAGTGATAATTGGTATAATAATCAAATACCAAGGGAAAGAAATTCACAAAGGAAAATTAAAAAGATCTATTTTAAATATTTACAATACCCTTAAAGACAAAGGAGATGCCCTAAAGGTTTTAGAGTTGTGCTAAATTCGAAACAAATTATGCAAGGAATCTTTGAATGCCATAAATAAATACAATTCATCTTTTTTAAAACCAAGTCTTATTTTTTTGAATGCTATTCGCATTTGAGATTCGACAGTTTTTATAGAAATATTCAGCTTTTTAGAAATTTCTGCGTATTTAAGACCTTCTTTTTTATTAAGAAGTAAAACTTCTTTGCATTTAGGTGGTAACTCATCTATTAGATCTAATAACTTTTTAACTCTTTCTTTTGTAAAGGTATCATCTTCAAAAATTCGGTCATTTAGAGCGTTGAATTTTAATTCATCAAAAAACTTTATTTCAGTTGCTTTTTTTCTGTATTGCGTGATATATAAATTATGAGCAACGGTAAATAAATAACTTTTTAAAGAAGAATCCTCCGACAAATTTTTTCTTTTATCCCACAAAACAATAAAACTATCTTGCACGATATCCTTGGCTTTATTTTTATTTCCTGTAAAAGTGACAACATAGGCTAATAATGATCTGTAGTGTTGTTTGAAAATAGTATTAAAGACTTTTCTATCATCATTTTTAAGCATTAAAACCAATTGATTGTCGTTCATATATTGAAGTAAATAATTGCAGATTTTTGAATTTTTATTTTCGCAAATATAATTATTTTTTTTTTTTCTTATAAAGACAAGCACTCTTTTTTATCTTTTTTCTTCAAAAACTAATTTTGTTGATCATGCAGCAATATTAATTTTTTTTATCTCTGGTATCCTTTAGTCTCCTGTATTGTCTTGTTTTTTGCTTAAATGTTGCAACAACTTGTTGATTTCAATACTAAATATTCAAATTCTATCTATTAGATTTAACCCTTTAAAAGTTCACTATTTGCTGACGTCATTCAATTATATTATAATCTTTGCAAGATAGAGTGTTGCTATAGATGCTACAATACGCTATAGAGCGTATTGTAAGGTGGGGTTAATCAAAAAAGCAATCATATTTTAAGCAATCACTGAAATGTTTAATTTCAAGTTTCTTCCAAATTCGATTTCTATGAGTTCGGATGGTGTGGTGAGAAACATACATTTTCTCAGATATCTGCTTATTAGTATATCCTTTGACAACGAATTTGAGCGTTTCTTTTTCTCTTGGAGTTAAGAAAGAATATTTTTCAACATTACTCCTCATAAAATGATTTTGTTCAACAAGAGTTTTAAATGAATTAATAGTACTATCAAATTTAGACGCCTGTTCTCGAAACTCAAAAACTACTTTTCCATTGTCATCTATTCCTTTAAAAGTGATGGCTAACTTAGGATCTTTGTCCTTATAACCTTTAGTGTTGAATTCTTCACTCAACCAATTTCTGGCTTCTATTTCAGTTACAAAATACTTTGGTTTAAAGCCATTAAGATAACTCTCTTTAAATATGCTTATTACTTCAATGTAAGATAATACATCGTGCCCTACAACAAATACGACTTGATCAAAACCAGTTTGGTTTTTAGCTATAAATCCAGCTTTAAATATTGGCTTCGAAATGTTTTCGTCAACCCATATTTTTGTGACATCACCTACTTTAAAAGTAAGGTTCTTTAGAAGCCACATTACTTGAGAAGGTTTTATTTTCTGAATTATGTGTAGATGTTCTATCAACTCTTCTCTGTACGCTGCATCATTAGTCGGGCTAGATTTCCAAGTATTAATTAGCCTTGAATTCTCTTGTTCATATTTTATGATTAAATGAGGGCCATTATATACTTCCATTATGCTTCTAGATTATTACTTTGTAATATATGAATAAAAATTGATCAAATATTATTATTAGGGATAAGTTACACATTTAAATTACCCAAAATAAAATTTAATATATTGTGTACCAAAACACAAACAAAAACAAAATTCCATACAACTATTCTGTGCTGTCCTGTCTTCTGATATAAATCAACCCAGCCTTTAATTTTCACTAGGGACAATTAGAATTCCAAATAGCAGCAATTGTCTGTTGCGATATCCTTTTTCGTGTACTTTATTCTTTATTTCATATTTTTCAATAATCTTATATTGTTCGTCCTCTGTTTAAGTATTATCTGCGTGTAGGACTTGGTCTTTATCTTTGCGGTAAGCAAGACATCTAAAGTTTGTGAGTCATGAACTGATGCCTCTTTTACGGTGTAGGTGTTAATCAACTTGCTTTTGGTATCTACTTTTGCTTGATTTTTATAACCGTAGAAAGTTTCTCCATTTTTCTTTGTCCAACGTGCATCAATGTCTTTGTATTTTTTTTTGTTAGGTTTGTCGTTCCATAAATTATCACCTTCTCCTTTTTTAATTTTCTTGTTTTCTTCTCTTGTATTGCGTTGACGTAGAGCTACCGTAAAACTTGTATCTACCATTTGACCTTCATTAAAAATCAACTCTTTTTCTTCTAAAAAGACTACAAAATGCTCAAATAACTCTTCTACTAACCCTGTTTTTGTTATGCGTTCTTTAAAGCTCCATACTGTTTTTTCATCTGGAACTTTATCTCCTGTTTCTAATCCTAAAAATGTTTTAAAACTAGTTCGATCTAATATTTGATATTCCACCTGGCTATCTCCAAGACCATAATAACGATGGAGTATTAATATCTTGAATAATATCACAACATTATAAGGCTTGGCTCCTGCATTATTTTTTTTATTGGTGTTGAGTAATTTACTTTTTAAGGACTCTCTGAATACATCAAAATCAATCACTTTACTCATTGATTCTAGATGGGTTGCCTATTGATGAGAAAAGCTCTTTGGTAAACTCTTCATCAAATAAACCTTTATTCTCTCGTATTTTATATATTTTTTATTGTAATTTTATATGCGTATAATTAACTGATTAATAATGAGTTAATTTTCGGAAGTCCTCTTTGGAAGTCCCCTATAAATATATTTTTTTTATTTTTTTAAGGGTTTTTTTTAATTCATACGTTTAACATATAGATAAAACTACGCTACATTAGAATAATATGAAAAAGTTAGTTAAAAAATATTTTACAAACAGTATTACTTCGTTAGAATTAATAGCGTTATCTAATTTATTGAAAAAGTCAAAAAATAGAAAGTATTTTGAAGAATATACAAGATTAGACCACGACTTGAATTTTGCTATGCGACATGTAGATGTGGAAGCTGAATATTTGAAAATAGAACAGAAAATAAAGAGTCTAGAGAAACCTCGTAAATTAAAAACAACCAATTGGTATCAATGGGCAGCGGTCTTTGTTGGTTTAGTAGGTTTGGGTTATTTCTATACAACCTATAACAGCCAAAATGAAATAGACGAGAATTCAATTATTCTAACATTGGATAATGGAGATATTAAAGTGATCTCCGAAGATGGCACAGGAGAGATAATCACAAAAAAAGGACAAGTGGTTGTTACGCAGAAAAGGGGTCGTCTAAATTATGCGAGCGCTGACAGTAAAGACAAAAATGTGGAAGAAAAACTTGTTTTTAATGAACTGGCAATTCCTTATGGTAAAAAACTACAGATAACTTTGTCTGATGGAACTCTAGTTCATTTAAACGCCGGTTCTACGTTAAAATACCCCGTAAAATTCTTACCAGGAATGAAAAGACAGGTTTTTTTGAATGGAGAAGCATTTTTTGAGGTAGCAAAAGACACGAAAAATTTATTTTTAGTAAATACTTCAGAAGTAAATATTCAAGTGTACGGAACAAAATTTAATGTAAATGCATATAAAGAAGATCAAGAGATCAAGACTGTTCTAGTAGAAGGTTCTGTGGGTATTTATGGTCAAAATAAAAAACGCACTGAAAATATTGTTATGTTAACACCAGAATATATTGCTTCTTGGAATAAGAAAGAAAAGAGAATGCGTGTAAACGCCGTAGATGTCAACGAATATACCGCTTGGACAAAAGGATATTTAATTTTTAAAGTAAGAACTTTTTCTGAAATTATAAAAGTATTAGAACGTCACTATGATGTGGCTATTACTAATAATTATATAGAATTAAATAATAAACGATTTTTCGCCAAATTTGATATAGAAACAATAGATCAAGTTTTAAAATCATTCCAGAATAGCGAACCCTTTGTTTTTAAGAAGGAAGGAAATAAAATAAGTATTACAAAACCTTTAAACGAATAATGCCTATGAGGTAAAACAACGAAAAATAATATTCCAAAAAAAGCCAACTATAAAAAATCGAGAAATGCGCAAACATTTCCCGATCTACAAAAAAATAGTTGCATTTAAACTACTATTAATTATTCAAAACAAAAGTATGAAAAAAATCATGGTTAAAAGGTTAGAATTTCCTAATCTTCGAAAAATAAGTTTAAAAATGAAATTAACTACCATACTCGTATTTACTTCTATTTTTTTAACTCAAGCTGAGTCTACCTATTCACAAAACAAGAAAATTTCTTTAAAACTAGAATCCGTTAGTGTAATGGAGGTGCTCGAAACAATAGAGGCATTGTCAGAATTTAAATTCTTAGGAAACGAAAATGTGATTAGTGATAATCGCATTGTTAGTTTACATGTGAAAAAAAAGAGAATTTATGGAGTTTTAAATGAGTTATTTGAAGGTACAGACGTTACTTATAACGTTCTAGACAAGCAAATAATTTTAAAATTAAATACTTCTGTTCGCGAACTTAAAACATCTAAACCTATTCTGGTTGAAGAAGCTACTTCTGAAATTCAAGAAATAGAAATTACAGGTGTCGTTAATGACGGTGATGGAGATCCATTACCTGGTGCAACTATTCTTGAAAAAGGGACTAGTAACGGTACGTCCACAGACTTTAATGGGAATTTCTCTCTAAAGGTCCCTAATGCCAACGCCACCTTGGTTGTTTCATTTGTTGGGTTTTTATCTCAGGAAATTGTAGCAGGTCAAGAGAAATTAACAATTGTATTGCTAGAAGATAAGTCCAATTTGGACGAAATTGTTGTAGTTGGATACGGAACCCAAAAGAAAGAAAACTTGACCAGCGCAGTTGCTGTTGTCAATACGGATTTATTAGAAGACCGTATCGTTGATTCGCCTGCAAATTTATTGTATGGTTTAGCATCTGGGGTTACTGTTACATCTAATACAGGTATGCCAGGGTCTAGTGCGATCATTCAAATTCGTGAGAGTTCGACGTATCAGAATCCTGCTGTTACTGAAAGAGCGGGTGCTGGTAATCTTGTTCTAAGAAATTACGCTAATGACCGACCTGTTGCAGGTGTGCCTCTATTCGTTATTGATGGGACAATTAGAACTTCTGAAGACTTCTCTAATTTGAACCCGACTGACATTGCCAGTCTTACAGTGTTAAAAGATGCTGCTTCTACTGCTATTTATGGTATGAGAGGTGGTGATGGTGTTGTATTGGTAACAACAAAACGAGGAAAATCAGGGCAAGCCAGCATTAATTACACGACGTCATACAGTACTTCAGCTCCGACTATAGATCTTGAATATTTCAATGCCTACGATCAATCTATCAGAGATAACCTTACTTTTGATCACCTAGGACAGCCTGCTGATTATATAGGAAGGTATACTTCAGATGAATTAGAATTTTATAAGAACAACTCGTACAATCTATGGGACCGGTTTTGGGAAAATCCTACAGTCAAGAAGCATGACCTCGCTATAAGTGGAGGTAACGCCGATACAAAATACTATATATCAGGGTCGTTGATGAATAATGAAGGCGCTTTTAATAATTCTTTCAATAAGCACACTTTTTTAGCTAGATTGGATGGTAAAATTACAAACGACTTGAGCTTTACTTTGACTATGAACGGAAATGAAAGCGAGAGTATAAGTAATGGGGATGGTAATTCATCTAGAGGTAATACTGGCTATGCTCTGGCTAGAGATTTACAAGGTGCTGATCCAAGAGATCCTGGCGTAATAGATGGAATTGCTACTACTCCTGCAACTGATGGATGGTTGAATCCAGATTATAGTACTAATACACAAACAGCTAAGGATATTCTTGTTAAAGGTGAACTTGAATACAAGATTCCTGGGGTAGATGGTTTGTCTCTTAAAGGATCATATGTACATCAGAACAGGCACAATTATAATAGAATGTGGAGAGGAGTTCAATACAAGTCTTATTGGTTAACTAAAGGAGGAAATGGCCATATTTTCGATGCCTTAGATGTTAATCGTGTCGGAGGACCTACAGAACAAAACGGAGGAGGTTTCAATGGAGAGGATAGAAGGCTGTATGAGGAGACTCAGGGCTTAGCGTCACACCAAAGTAACATATCCTTAAATTATGCAAATACGTTTGGAAATCATAATGTCGCGGCATTCGTAGGACTGGAAGAGTCAGCTAATGATGGACGTAATTTGTGGACTCAGACTGATGGTTTTGTGGATTCAACTCAGGATTATAATTTAGCTTCTGTTGGGTATTCAGATCCCGATAAGCGAGCTATAGGAGGTGAGGTTATAGCCAATACTGCAGTGTCTTCATTCATAACTAGAGTTGATTATAATTTTGCTCAGAAATATATATTTGGCTTTACTTTAAGAGCCGATAGATCTTATAAATTTCCTAAAGATAACCAAATTGGTGTTTTCCCGGCTGCTTCGGCTGGTTGGAATATCCATAAAGAGTCGTTTTTTAATACTTCCGGTACGCTTAACACACTTAAATTACGTGGTTCGTATGGTGTAACAGGTTCCGATAATACAGGGGCGTTTCAATATCAGAACACCTATTTATTGCGAAATGGAAATAGACAGTTTGAAACTTTAATACCTCAAAAACTTTTACCCGGTGTGGTAGGTAATCCCGCTATTACTTGGGAAAAGAACTATAGTTCAAACATTGCTGTGGATGCCGGTTTGTTCGATAATAAACTGAATGTATCTGTCGATGCCTGGAACAGGAGAACAGAAGATATTTTAGATACGCGTATAGCTGTAATTCCTGTTAGTGTAGGTGCAAGATTACCTGCAGTTAATTACGCTGAGGGTAAAGCATGGGGCGTGGATGTTAGCGCAGGCTATAATAACCAAGTTGGAGAATTGAGTTATTCATTAAATATGGTCTGGAGTTCGCGTGATAGTGAATATGTATTAAAAGACCAGACGCCTAATGTTAGAGATTACCTTAATCAAATTGGACAACCTATGTTTGGAACAAATTTGGGTTATATTAGTGAAGGAGTCATTCGAACGCAGGCAGATATAGATAGAATTTATTTGGATAATGGAGCCGATTTCAAAATTCTCGGCCGAGACCCTCAATTGGGAGACCTCATGTTTAAGGATATAAGAGGACGTGTTAATGCTGATAATCCAGATGAGCCCGATGGACAAATTACCAATGATGACAGAGAAATAATTAACTTTAAAAAGAGACCAGGAAATACGTATGGTTTTAATTTTAGTTTTGGTTATAAAGGTTTTACACTTAACGCTATAATGCAAGGAGTTTATAACTATGAGGACTTTGCGATGAACGGTGCTACCGCGGGAAATAGTAAGTTATGGGGTAAAACTATGTATCTTGAGGATCCTGTGAATGGTGGACCAATCCCTAATACGCAGACAGGTATTATTGGTTTTGGACTTGGGCAAAGTACAAATGTTCTGAATAACAATCGTGAAAATTCTACCTATTGGCTACGTGACATGTCTTATCTTAGGATGAAATCCATAACATTAAGTTATAGAGTTCCTGAGAAAATAACGAAGGCTACTAAAGTGCTTAAAGGAATCAGAATTTTTGGGGGTGTAGAAAATCCTTTTTACATCTATAATGCGGTTAGTGATTTATCAATTGATCCGGAATTAGGCGGTGGCGGCGGATATATGAATTATCCTATTATGAGAACATTTTCTGCGGGTCTTAATCTAACCTTTTAATTATAAAAACTTTTAATTATAAAATTACAATATGATGAAAAATAAAATAATAATGATGAGCATGCTCCTTCTTATCGGAGTTAGTTCTTGTGAGAAATATGTTGATGATACAGCAAATTGGGGAGCAATTTCCGATGTAGATGTATGGAAAGATGCCGTACAGATTGAATTGATTACCAATGCTTGGTACGCGTATATACAGGATGCTAATCCAACTCGGGCCGATTTTTACTATGGTGCAGAGAATTCTGCTACTGGTGGTAGTGGTTGGGCCACGGGTGGAGTTACCGGTGCTAGTCGGTGGGGTTGGCCACAGGAGTTGTATTTTGAGCCTCGTTGGTCGGAAATCCGGACAATAAATGATTTTTTAGCGAACATTGATGATGCTCCGGCTGATATGCCGGCTACGCAGAGAGCGCAGTTAAAAGGACAAGCTCACTTTTTTCTTGCATGGAATTATTACAAACTGGTAGAGAATTTTGGTGGAGTGCCTCTTCTTACTGAGGTTCAGGATGTTACGGGTGATCTAGCTTTATTAGATGTTCCAAGAAATACATCGTTAGAGTGTTTCGAGTTTATGGAACAGCAAATGGATTTAGCGATTGCCAATCTTCCTATACGTGGAAATGATGGTTATGTCTATGGTCGTATTGATAAAATTGCGGCATTGGCAGCGAAAGCGAAGATTTTGAGACTGAAGGCTCTGCCCCGATTTTGTAACACTAAAGTTGATGCATACTGGCAAGATGCTATGGATGCTGTAAATACGTTAAAAACAGAAGCTGATGCTGCAGGTTTTGGCCTTGCTACAGATTTGGTAGATATGTGGTATGATCAACAAATGATGAGAGATACAGAATTACTTATGTATGAGGAATTTACATCCCCTGGCAGGCTTAATTTAATGCAGAGACCATCATCAGCAGGTGGAAATAGTGGTTGGTTTAAGTTGGCATGGCAGGCTATTAAGGAATATCCAATGGCGAACGGTTTGAGTATAAATGACCCTGCATCGGAGTACGATGAAGGTATATGGTCGGCTAATAGAGACCCCCGTTTATATGTTAACATTACTTTTAATGGTCAACTTTGGGATTTCCCAGATTTTCCGGGCAATAGGACATGGATGTTTCAAGGTGCCGCTGGTGGCGGACGTGACGCTAATAATCATGGAGTTACCTCACGTAAGTTTTCTAATCAAAATTGGGACTTAGCTACATCTCGGGCTGATAGAGCTTTTGACCAAGCTTATGTACGTTATACGGAGCTGCTATTGTGGGAGGCTGAATGTGCCCTTGAGCTAGGTAACGCGTCAGTGGCTTTTGACAACATTGTACTACTTAGAGATAGGGCAGGCATACCAGCCGGTACAGGTCGATATGGCTTGGCAGCCGGTGTAGGAAGCGATTATCAGGAAACATTAGATGCCATTTATATAGAACGCGGCATAGAATTATTTATGGAGAGTCATAATTACTGGGACTTAATAAACAGAAATAATTTAAAGAAATGGAGAGACTGGGGACAGTTTGAGCTGAATGAGCCCGTATTGAATATACCTGTTTTTAATGCGTTAGGTTTAGTAGATGACGATGGTGCTGTTACTTCAAGTGCTTCTACTACTAGTGGTGAATGGTCACGGATAATTAATGCTTTAACTAAGAAAATGAATAGTTTATCAACTCAAGCTGAGAGAGATGCACTAGTTAAATCGATAACGATTAATGACATAAGGTTTGTGCACCCTACCAATAAGATCACAACGCCAGATTATTATGTTTTCGCACCGTATATGCAGAACTGGATTAATAAGTCACCTGCTCAAGAACAAACTTTAGGATGGGATACAGGAACTTTTAATCCTAGAATTACAGATTAAATAGTGAATTTGAAAATAGTTTAATTGAGTAAATTAGTTTGGTTAAGTCCCTGAATCTATATAAATAGATTCGGGGACTTTTTTTAACAACCTGAGTTCAATTTGAAACTGTTTAAAGTTAGAGGGGAATTTCGAGAGGGATATATTGGTTTTAGTGGCGAAGCTCCATTTTTCTTGCATAGCCATAGTTGCGCAGGAAAAATTAGCTAAAGTCCAATGAAAGCATGATGTTGCTCGCAGTTTGTCAATTTAATACCATTACTTGTTTGAAATGACCGTAAAAGAAAATGATAATTTTTTTCTTTCTACTACAATATAAAAATAAAGCATAGCCATTTGTGCTGAGCGAGGTCGAAGTATAGTTACGGTTTCTTTTTCTATTGTAGTAGAAAGGAAAAAGGGTGTTTTATGCGACATTAGGTATTTAAATTGGTATAACTATGTACAACGCTCATTATAAAGCAGATGTGTTCAAATCAGAAAATTATGAATTATGAAGTGAGAAAATGTTTTATCGCTCATTTAAATCTATGGATTTTCAATACAGATAACCAATATTATGGAATCAAAAAATAAATCGACAAGAAGAAAATTTTTAAAAGGTACCCTTGCAACGGGAGCTGGGATCATGATTGTTCCCCGCCATGTGTTAGGAGGAAATGGCTTTATTGCGCCAAGTGATCAACTTACCAAAGCTGTTATTGGTGTTGGAAGTATGGGGCAAGGTCATTTAGGCTATGAAGGAACAAAATTAGTAGCTATTTGCGATGCAGATGGAAAACATTTATCGGATACACTTAGTAAGGTAGGAAATGATGTTAAAGGATATAGAGACTTTAGAGAAGTTTTACAAAGACCAGATATAGATATCGTACATATTGCAACGCCACCTCATTGGCATGGAATTATGTCGGTTATGGCTGCTGAGGCAGGTAAAGATGTTTGGTGTGAAAAACCAATGACAAGAACCATTGGAGAAGGAAAACGTGTTGTTGAGGCAATGAAAGTTCATGGTAGAATGTTTCGTTTAAATACTTGGTTTAGATTCAAGGGTGGTTTTTACGGAATGCAAAATCATGTTCAAAAATTGAAAAAAGTTGTGGATAGTGGAGCGTTAGGAGGGCCATTAAAAGTAACTTTAAGTGGAGTAACTGGATTTAATTGGAAATTCTATTGGGTAGGTAAAGAAAATTTAGCACCGCAAGCAGTTCCAGAACAGTTGGATTACAACATGTGGTTGGGTCCAGCACCAGAAAAACCGTATAACGCACATAGGGTGCATCAAACTTTTAGAGGGTATTGGGATTATGATGGTGGTGGATTAGGAGATATGGGTCAGCACTATATAGATCCAGTTCAGTATATTCTTGGAAAAGATAATGACAGTCCGGTTAAAGTTGAAGTGGATACACCGCAACAACATTATGATGCTATCGGAACTTGGAGAAGAATTACGTACACCTATGCAGATGGTTCTCAAATCATTTTGGATGGAGAAAATAAGGATAAGAATGCTGCTTTTATAGAGGGGCCAAATGGTAAAATCTATAAAGGATTTAAATCAACAATTCCAAATTTAGAAAGATTTGCTGATAGTCTTCCTGATCCAGAAGAACAAATTTCTGTTTTTTCTGAATCTGTAAGAACACGTCAAAAGTTTGCATTGAATGAAGAGAATGGTCATCGTTCTGCTACTATTGTAAATATGGGGATTGTTGCTTTGCGATTGGGGAGAACTTTAGAGTTTGACCCTGTAAAACAAGAGTTCATTAATGACGAAGAAGCAAATAGATTAGTTAATCAGCCAGAAAGAACTTCTTGGGCTTACTAATAATTTTAAGAGAATATTAAATGAGAAAAATAAATATAAAATTAGGATTAGTTCTATTATTAATTTGTACATCATTAAGTGTAAGTGCTCAGATTAATAAAACCTTAGATACAAAAGTGGCTGATATATTAACTCAGTTACCCTTAGAAAATTTGGGTCACTCAGACAAGTTGATGCAACAGATTATCGATTTAAAAACAGAAGGTATTCTTAAATTTTGTGATTTAATAGTTCCCTTAGGAACTGGAAATGATACAAAAGCAAGATATGCAATTGAAAGTGTTGCCATCTATAGTGGAGGTTTAAAAAGTATTATAGAAAATAGTACTGTTGAAAATGCCCTGATACAAGCAATAAAAAGTGCTAAAAACAATGAGGTTAAAACTTTTTATATAGAAAGATTGAGGTATTGTGGAACAGATGCAAGTGTTGAAATTTTACGTAGTTTTTTAAGCGATGAAAAAATGTATAAGCCAGCATTAACTGCTTTATCATTTATTGGTTCGACGAAGGCCGCAGATGCAATCATTAATGCTGCAAAAGGAGCGGATAATTCTATAAAGGCATCCTTAATAGTTGCTTTAGGAAATTTAAAGTATGAGTCAGCATTGAGTTCATTACATCAATGGGCAAATTCTGAATCAGTACTTGTACAAGAAAAATCATTAGCAGCATTGGCTGAAATTTCATCTGCAACTTCTTCAAAAGTTTTAATTGGAGCAGCAGATAATGCAGCCTACAAATTAGATGCTAGTAAAGCGATTATTTCATTGATTCATTATGCAAAGCGATTGCAGGAAGAAGGGCAATTGAAATTGAGTACAAGTATTGGAAAACTATTGTTAAAAAACTGTAAAGAGGAAGAGCAACTTCATTTTAGAGCGGCAGGAGTTGATTTATTGCGATCTAATTTAGGTGGAGCGTTCAATAAAACGTTATTAAAAGAAATTAAAAATTCTAATAAAAATTACAGAGGAGCAGTATTAGCTGCAGCTTTAAATGGACTAACTAGTAAAAAAGTAACGTCTTGGGTAAAAGCGTATAAAAAAGCAAAAGGATTTACAAAAGCTCAAATTGTTGCTATGTTGCAATCTAGAGATGAAGCTATTGTTTTTGACAATGTGATTATTCCTTCAGTTATAGATGAAGATGTAGATGTTAGAATTGCAGGTGTTAAAGCATTGGTGTATGCAGATAAAGGTGTTGCCTTGCCTTTAGCATTTCAAATGTTAGCATCAGCCACGAATCAAGATGAACTAAATGCTATTGAAGGAAGCTTGTTGCGTATCTGTAGTGCTGATGATATTGTAGCATTAGCGAATTACTTGCCCAAATTGAGTAATAATGGAAAGGTAGTGGTATTACATGTGTTGGCTGCTAGAAAGGCAACAGATCAATTTGAACAAATAGTTGCTTTTGTAAAAAGTGATGATATAGCATTGAAATCGGCTGCCTATGGGGCACTTCCTTCAGTTTCAAGTGATTCTAACTTATCTGTAATTATTGATTTATTAGATACGACAAGCGACTCGAAAAATATTAAATCGGTACAGAATGCAATTATTGGAGTACTTGATAGTTCTAAGAAAGATAATTCACAATTAATAGTAGATGCTTATAGAAATATAGAACAAAAAGAGAAAGTTTTACCGGTGTTATCTGCACTTGGGTCAATGGCGCTGGATCTTGTCGTGAATTCATTAAATTCAGAAAATGAAAACGAACAAATGGTTGCTTTGGTAGCGTTGTCAAGATGGAGAAATGACGATGCATTGATACCTTTGTTTGAAACAGTAGAATCTTCTAAAAATAAAGAAATAAGAGCAAAAGCATTTAGTTATTATTTAGCGCAAGTGAGGAGATCAAAATTGCCTAATGCGCAAAAGTTATTGTTGATTAAAAAAATGATGCCTTTAAGTGCATCTATAGACGAACAAAAGAACGTTATAAGAAGTGTAAGTGGAATTAAAACATTTTCGGCGTTAGTCTTTATTTCAGAATATTTAGATGTTGAAGGATTAACAGCGACTGCATCAAATGCAGCAATAGGAATTGCATTGCCAACACCGGGAAATAAAAACGGGTTGAGTGGAAAGTTGGTTAGAGAAATTGTAAAGAATAGTGTAAATAATTTAACAGGACCAGATAGTCAATATACAAAGATTAATGTACGAGAGTTCTTAGAGAACATGCCTGATGAAGAAGGATTCGTATCTATGTTTAACGGCAAAAACCTGGACGGATGGAAAGGTTTGGTTGGCAACCCAATTTCGCGTGCAAATATGAGCGAAAAAGAACTGGCAAAACAACAAGCCAAAGCCGACATAAAAATGCTTGAAAGCTGGGGCGTAAAAGATGACAAAATTGTTTTTAGCGGACATGGTTCCAATCTTTGTTCGGCTAAAGATTATGCCGATTTTGAAATGATTGTTGACTGGCTTATTACCGAAAAAGGCGACAGTGGAATCTACTTGCGAGGAACGCCACAAGTACAAATTTGGGATATTTCGCGTGTTGATGTAGGTGCACAAGTTGGTTCGGGTGGTTTATATAACAATAGTAAGGGCAACATTAAAACGCCTTTAAAAGTAGCCGACAACCCTGTTAATGAGTGGAATACTTTCCGTATTACCATGATTGGCGCTTACGTAACTATTTACTTGAATGGCGAGTTAGTTGTTGATAATGTAAGATTAGACAATTACTGGAAACGTGAAATTCCAATATTCGAAACCGGAGCCATAGAATTGCAGGCACACGGAAACGGGCTGGCATTCCGTAATATTTACGTTCGCGAAATCAATACCAAATAAATTAGATTCACTAAAAAATAAAAGGCGGAAGGATTAGAGACACTGTTCAATGGTAAAAACCAGTATGGCGTACATTTTAATAATACAGGTGTAAATATTGAAGCAGATTTAATCAATAGAATGTGCGAATACGAAATTGGCAAATGGGTCTTCCTCTTCTCATAAATCCTAAATAAAAAACTAATTTTTAGAACCCATCTTACATCTAATAGTATGTTGAAAAAATTATTAATCCTTTTTATGCTGATCGGTACACTCATTTCATGTAGCGATTCTGTAACACTCGAAAAGGTAGCACTGATTCCCTTACCTTCTGAATTATCTGTTGGAGGAGGCTCTTTTGAGATGAACTCTAAAACGGTGATTGTTGCGTCAGGCGAGGCGGTTAATACAGCAACTTATTTGCAGCAATTTCTTAAAAATGCTACCGGATTCAACCTTGATATTGTTGCAAATAAGAGTGAAAACTCCATAGCTCTATCTTTGGATGGTGAAAATCTAAATAGTGAAGGTTATAGTGTTGTAGTAGAGAAAGATATAGTGTCAATAAAGGCCTCTGCAAATTCTGGCCTTTTCTACGGAGTGCAAACGCTCCGACAGCTTCTTCCCCCTGAGATTGAAAGCGGTAAGGTTGTAGAAAATATAAAGTGGATAATTCCTTGTGTGACTATAGATGATAAGCCTCGGTTTAAGTATAGAGGAATGATGTTAGATGTGGCACGTCATTTCTTTTCGACCGACTACATTAAGCGATATTTGGATTATATGGCGCTTTATAAGATGAATACTTTTCATATGCACTTGACCGATGATCAGGGATGGCGTATTGAAATAAAAAAATATCCTAAACTGACTCAAAAAGGAGCCTTCCGTACTAAAAATAGTCAAGATAAGGAATGTGACCGCCTGGCAAAAGAGAATCCTGATATGGTCATTACTCCTGAGCTTTTTAAAGTAGTTGATGGAGAAAAGGTGTATGGCGGATTCTATACACAGGAGGAAATAAAAGAAATTATAGAATATGCTAAGGTTCGTAATATCACAATAATTCCTGAGATTGACATGCCGGGACACTTTATGTCTGCTATAGAAAACTATCCTGAAGTTTCTTGTTTTGGTAAAGCAGATTGGGGCCAGAAATTCTCGACACCTTTGTGCGCTGGTAACGAGAAAACTTATGAAATGGTAGAAAATATTTTAGCTGAAATTGTGGATTTATTCCCTTCTTCTTATGTGCATATTGGTGCCGATGAGGTAGAAAAAATCAACTGGGAAAAATGTCCAAAGTGCCAAACTAAGATAAAAAAGGAAAAGCTGGCTAACGAGCATGAGTTGCAAAGCTATTTCGTACATCGAATCGAAGATTTCCTTATTAGTAAAGGTAAAAAGATGATTGGCTGGGATGAAATTTTGGACGGCGGTATGAGTAAAACAGCAACCATGATGTACTGGCGTGGCTGGGAGCCTGATGCTCCGGTTAAAGCGGTTAAACAGGGTAACGATGTGATAATGGCACCAAGCACGCATTTTTATTTTCATGAAGAACAAGACGGTGGGTCACTGATGCGTGTGTATGGTTTTGAGCCAGTACCTGAAGGATTGACTGCAGAAGAGGCAAAACACATATTAGGAGGTCAGGGTTGTATCTGGACGGAGTATATCCCTTCAGAGGCTCGTGTTGACTACATGGCTGTGCCTCGTATGATTGCCTTGGCTGAGACGCTGTGGTCACCGAAGAAACAAAAGGATTGGAAAACCTTCGTTAAACGGATTGGTGTGCACTTTGACCGATTGGATGTAAAGAAGGTAAATTATAGACTTCCTGATATGGGTGGCCTGTTTGAAGACAATGTTTTTGTGACCAAAGCAGATGTAGCGTTTACATCTCCATTAAGTAATCCTGAGATTTATTACACTACGGATGGTACTGTACCAGACAAAGAGTCAAAGCTTTATACAGGCCCATTTGAGATAACTAAGAATAGTACCCTAAAAGCCCGTCAGTTCGGGAAGGGGAGTGCCAGAGGCGATATGTTGGAAGCCAGATTTGTGGAAGGAACTTATGCTAACGCAATAGAGTTTGAGAATGTTAAAAGAGGATTAAAATGTGAATATTATGAGGGTAAAAGTTGGAGGAGAGGTGTGGTCGATATTGGCAAGAGCGATATATGGAAAGGAAGTTTTGAAACCAACAGTTTCGAATTACCTGAGATAGCTGTGAAACGTTATGCCAGTTTTGCCTTAGTATACAATGGCTACATTCATGTTAAAAAGGATGATATCTATACCTTCTCGCTGTTATGTGACGATGCAGGTGTTTTAAAGATAGCTGATAAAGTGGTTGTGGACAACGATGGTAAGCACGGCCCTATTAAGAAAACCGCTCAGGTTGCACTAAGAAAAGGCTGGCATAAGATTGAATTGAAATACATTGAAGCTGGTGGCGGTGGTGTATTGTACTTGACCATGCTGGACCATTTTGGCCAGTTTAGCGAGATTTCTGGAGAGCATCTGGCACACTAATCCATAACGGAATATAAAGACGGGTATTATTAAGGAAGCTTTTGAAGTGCTTGTTAGGCAATTAGAAAAACGAACAAATAAAAATAGCGAAATATGAATCTAATGACGATACTTATAAATGGATGTAAAACTCATGGAAGGAAAACCCTAGGCTAATGAAAATTATATAAATTACTTTTTGCGAATAACTAAATAAACAAAAATTTAATTAAAAGAATTATATGAATGTAATGTTAGAAAAATATATTGAAGCGTTAAAAATAGTTGAGGAATATCATTGCAAATTAAATTTAGGTATGATTAATTATACTTCAAAGAAAACCATTCGGGATTGGCTAAATGAATTTGATTATGAAACTTTCATAAATACATTTCCTACTTTAGATAGAATGACTCTAAAAAAAAGTATCACTAGAGTAAAAAATACATTGGAGAGGTATGAGAAATTAACAGGTGATTTTTATATTGAAGATGTTAAAAGTAATAAGTTGATGAATTATAGAAATTTTGGAACTAGTACAATGAAAGTGTATTTAAAAATGAGATCTTATAAATTTTAATGGTGATACTTGCCCTCCCCTTCCTTTGTATTACAAACTTAATAGAAGGTGCTTCGGAGAAAAAATATTCGATAGACTGGTCATAGCAAGTATTACAGGTAGCGGACTTTCAACGGATATACAAATAGAAATAACGAAATATAAAATATACTACGATGAAAACACGATCTCTTTTTTTTCTGTTTTTTGTTTTTCTGCAATTAAATGCGGCTAAACCAAATGTGGCTGAACCAAATGCTCCTTATAATTTAAGGAGTTGTGACAAGTCAAATGCAATAGGAATCTCAGACAAACCCTATTTTGCTTGGTTTATTAATGATCCTGACGATAACGAAATTCAGTCGGCTTATCAGATTATTGTTTCTTCAAGTGCTACTGAACTTGAAGAAGCAAATGGTAACATCATTTGGGATAGTAAAAAAGTTACATCCAGTATGCAGAACTATGTCTACTTTGAAGGAAAGGAACTAAACGCTGCTACTCAATATTACTGGAAAGTAAGAACATGGGACAAAGATGGAAATGTGAGTCCATATTCTGCTACTTCAACCTTTTCAACCGGATTGTTTTCAAACAGTGATTGGTCGGGAGCCAAGTGGATAAAACGAGATACTCAAGTCAAAGATGACTATACTTATTATCGAAAGAAAGCAACTCTTCCAAACAAAACGGTTAAAAGAGCCGTGGTATATATAACAGCCAGTCATGATTATAAACTGTACTTAAATGGCAAATTTATAGGAAAAGGATTTAATCATCATTACCCACAGTACAGCTATTATCAAGCTTGGGATGTTACCTCTTTTATAGCTGCAAGCTCAGAGAATTTATTTGCATGTTTAACCCATTGGTATGGTGGTGGGCAAGGTAGAGCAACAGGTGCACGAGGACTATTGATGAAAACAGTTGTTGAATATTCCGATGGGACAAAAACAATTATTGGTACAGATAATACATGGAAACAACATCAGGCAGAACAATTCATTACAGGTCAACATCACCGTAATGGCGAAGGAATTGGATATGTAGAAAAAATTGACAGCCGTAAATTTATTAAAAACTGGAATTCACTTGAATTTAATGACACGGATTGGATAAATGCATCAGAAATTGGTTCTCATCCAACAACCCCTTGGACTGGAATTTTAAGACCAGATTTAACCCGAGTTATCGAGGAAGAAATCAAGCCTGTTTCCGTTACCAGGTTAGATGATGGAAAATATGTTATTGACTTGGGGAAAATATATACAGGTAGCTTTAAAATACCATTCGAAGGTGGAAATTCGGGTGATACAATACAAATGTTTGGAGGTTTTGTATTAAATACCAACGGTACTGTATCGGCTAAAATCAATCAACAAACAAATTTATCCTACGAATTTATTCTTAATGGAGAAGCCGCTGTTTTTAATAATCCGTTATATATAGGTATGAGGTATCTTCAAGTTGAGAACTGTCACAATGTTTTAGATACAAACAATGTAAGTTTCATATTCCGACATTATGAGCTTGATCCTTCCTTTTCATCATTCGAATCTTCAAATGAGATGCTCAATAAGGTTTGGCAACTAATGGTTCACTCTCTGTTAGTTGGTGCTCAGGAGGGTTTTGTTGATACACCAACAAGAGAAAAAGGTCCATTTTTGGGAGATAGTTGGTCGCAAGCAGTGCCATGTATGAGTGTTATGTACGACAGGACAATGAACGCTCGTGTGTTAAACGAATTTCTTGATTCGCAAGATCAATATTGGCCCGATGGTCGGTTAAATGCAGTTTATCCAAATGTAGATGGAGGAAGAGATATTCCTGACTACACGCAATCATATCTGGTATGGGTTTGGGATTATTACATGCAAACAGGAAATGTTGAATTTCTTAGATCCAACTTTTCAAAATTAAAAAAAGTAGCAGACTATGTCGATACTTACATAAATGAATCCACTGGTTTAATCCATAATTTGAAAGGTGGAAACGGTGCTTATGAATTTGGTATTATCGATTGGCCACCAGATATGCGCTATGGTTACGATATGAAAGTTGAATCGAGAACAGTTGTTGATGCTTATGCCTATGCCGATTTTGAAATTATTTCAAATATTGCAAAGGTACTAGGAAACACTTCCGATAGTGATTTATACTTGGCTAAAGCGAACCAAATTAAGGAAGCCATGAATGCACGTTTATTAAACGAAAAAGGAGTTTATATTGATGGGATTTATAAAGATCAATCACCAAGTACTCATACTTCACAACAAGCAAACATACTACCTTTTGCATTGAATATTAGCCCCGAAGAAAATGAAGTAGCGATCGTTTCTGAAATCAAAAATCGTAAAATGAATGTGGGTATGGTTTGTTTACGTTGGTTACCCGAGGCGCTAGGTAAAGCTAATGAAGGCGAACATCTTATTGATTTATATACCAACACCACTTGGGACGGTTGGGCAAAAAACATTACACAAGGAGCAACAGTAACTTGGGAGTCGTGGAATGCCATTGATGTAAACCAAAGCTTGTCACATCCATGGGGTGCTGTTGGATTACTGGCTATCCAAAACTATATCTTAGGAATAAAATCATTAGCTCCACAAAATGAAAAGATGCAAATAAAGCCCTTGTATTTTGGTGACAAACTCGATTTTGCAAAGGGATCTTATGCTACCGATAAAGGAGCAATAGTTGTCGAGTGGAATAAAAATAAAAATAGCTACTCCCTTGTAGTAAACATTCCGGATAATATTACCGCCAAAGTATATATACCCAAATGCGATAAAGATGGAACATTGTTAAGCTTTGACAATAAAAAAATCAACGGAATCGAAGAAGGAAATTATATCTATTTAGATAATATCGGTTCAGGAATACACACCTTTGAAAGATAAAGAAACCAGTAGGTTACAATATATTAAAAATAAATTGATATGAAAGTAAGACTAATTATTATAAGCTTGATCTTCTCCGCCACTACTCTTTTGGCTCAGGAAAAAGTTACACCAGAAATGATTAATAATACGAGAGCTCTTAGAGCTCTTATGCATTCTGACCCCCATCGACCTTCATGGCATTTTGTTTCCCCTGAAAATGAAGCCATGCCTTTTGACCCGAATGGTGGAATATTTTGGAATGGGAAATATCATTTGGGATATATTTATCAAAATCTGGAAAATGGTAAACGACAGCACTGTTGGGGACATGCAGTTACTACGGATCTATTCCACTGGACTTTATATCCGGACATGATAAAGGGTGTAGAAGTTGGTATATTTAGTGGTGGCGCTTTTTTAGATAAAGAGGGCGTTCCTCATATTATGTATCATGGATGGGGATCTTCATCAAACCTAATGGTTTACTCTACAGATAAGGATCTTAAAACCTGGAAAAAATTTGAAGGGAATCCTATTCTTAAAACACCTGAAGAAGGAGATCCCATGTATAAAAAATACAAAGCCTTTGACCCTGACGGTTGGTACGACAAAGAAGCAGATGCTTACTATCAGCTATCAGCAGGTGATCCTGCCGGATTATTTAAATCAAAAGATATGCTTAAATGGGATTATCTTGGCGATTTTATTGATCAAGACAACCGGATGCGTCATGATTTTGAAGATCTTGCCTGCCCCGACTTCTTTAAAATAGGTGATAAATATATGCTGTTATTTATTAGTCATGCTCTTGGGGCTCAATACTATCTTGGTGATTTTAAAAACGAGAAGTTTACCGTTGAAAAACATGGTCGGATGAACTGGCCCGGAGGAACTCTTTTTGCTCCTGAAGAGATGAAGGATGATAAAGGGCGACATATTATGTGGAGTTGGGTAATACATCGTACACCCAAACATCTTAAATA
Organism: Urechidicola croceus; assembly: GCA_905181865.1. Taxonomy (GTDB): domain Bacteria; phylum Bacteroidota; class Bacteroidia; order Flavobacteriales; family Flavobacteriaceae; genus Urechidicola; species Urechidicola croceus_A. Next base: position 529,576 of record CAJIZG010000003.1, on the reverse strand, counting down.
TAAGGGATGGTCTGGTATTATGAGTATGCCACGTGTTCTTTCACTTTCTAAAAAAGGAGAGCTGCTTATTGCTCCACCTGTTGAGGTAGAAAAATTACGATTGGAGGGTATCAGTAGTAAAAATATCTCCTTAGCTTCTAATCAAGAAAAAACATTAGCAATAAAGGGTAAAGCACTTGAGATTAAAGCAGAATTTAAAGGTGGACAAAATTCGGAATATGGGGTTAAGGTATTCTGTTCTCCAGATGGAAAAGAAGAGACTATTATCAAATATGATCCCATCAACAAGGAGATCGTTATAGATTTTATCCACTCATCGAAAAATGCACCTGTAAAAATGGGAGCTGTCATAATGGGCCAGACCAGCGACCTCGCACAACTTGGATTTAGAGAAATGGTGTCAGAACAGAGGGTTCCTTTTGAGTTAAAGAAGGGCGAAACACTGCAATTAAATATTTTTATTGATAAGGCTATTATTGAAGTATTTGCCAACGGGAGACAGTGTATTACTCAAGTTGTTTATCCAGAAATGGAAAATAGTAATGAAGTGAAAATTTTTAGTGGAGACGAGAAGATTAAAGTAAAAAGCGTGGAAGTCTGGAAGATGGCAACTACGAATCCTTATTAAAAACTATAACCTAGAAATAGAAAAAAATGAAAAACGACAGAAGAGATTTTATTAAAACCGCAGGCTTGGCAGGACTAAGCGGCTTTATGTTACCAGTGCTGGCACAGCAAGCCGATGAGAAAAGAAGCCCGTACATGAATAACGATCAGCAAAAAACACCGCCCAAGTGGGACACTGTGGAGGATTTGGTCGCCAACCGCCAGGCCCTGGCTGACGATCCTTTCCGCCCGTTGTATCACTTTTCTCCGCCCGGATTTGGACTTCACGATCCGGCGGGGTTGTGCTATTGGAAGGGGAAATACCACTTTTTCTACCTCTTCTCCGTTCCCGGCGTGCAGTGGGGCAGAGGGCATGCTGTCAGCGACGACATGGTGCATTGGCGGGACCTGCCCATGCTGCCAAAGAGCATCAGCGGAGGCACGGGGCAGGTCTGGGCCGACAAGGATCGAGTGATCCTCGGGGTTGCCGGCGACATGGCGGCTACGGCGTCAGACCCGATGTTGTTGAAGTGGACCGAGCAGCCGGTCAAGAGCGTCCACGACAACTATATCTGGCGCGAGGGCGAATACTATTACATGACCAGAAGTAATGGAGATCACGGCCGCGATAAAACAGCGGGGGAAATCTTGCGGACCAAGGATATTACAAAAGAATGGGAGCATATGGGCAACTACCTGGAAGATGGTCAATTCACCGCTCCGTACTCCGACTTCTCGTGCAACAACGTCCTGCCGATCGGAAAGGGCAAGCACCTGGTGCTTTTCTTTTCTCACAACGCGGGCCCACAATACTACATCGGTACGTCCGACTTGAAAACGCATCGTTTCACGATCGAAAAGTACCAGAAGATGATTACCGGGCCCGTGATGCGCGGCTGCCTGCACAGTCCATCCGGATTTGTAGACCCCAAGGGGCGCTGCATTGGTATGTGGAATATTATGGAATCCATGCTTGACGACAGGTTCGGCGGGCAAGATAAAGGCGTGATATCCCTGCCGTACCGGATGTTTCTCCCCGAGAAAGAGCGCCAGGTTAACAATAATATAGAGATTAACCCGCTTGGCATCGAGCCGATTGAGGAACTGAAGAAGCTACGATTCAATCCGGTCAAGATCACAAACATGGATATTCCCGCCAACAGTGAGAAGATACTGCCCGGCGTGCAGGGTCGGGCGATGGAAATCGAAGCGGTGATCGACCCTCGCAAAGCCAGCCAGGTCGGGATTCGAGTATTGAGCAGCCCCGACGGACGGGAGCAGACGACCATCAGCTTGTCTAACCACGGCCACAACTGGGCCTGGAGGACACTCATGCTCGACGTGTCCCAGTCCTCGCTGAACCCCGCTGCCGCCGGACGCACGCCGGAAACCGCCAGGATGAGTTACCTCAGAGACGGCGATCTGCTGCACCTGCGAATCTTCATAGACCGCAGCATCGTCGAGGTCTTCGCCAACGGTCAGCTGTGCCTCACGCTGCGGGCCTACCCCTCGCTAAAAAACAGCACCGGCGTATCGGTCTTCACACGCGGGAGCGATGCAAAGCTCGTTTCCCTGGATGCCTATCAGATGAGAAGCATCTGGCCAGAGCTAAAATCACAGGAAGGACGATGAATGGTTCTTGCACTCTGACCGAACGATATTGGGTATAATTTTTTTTTAATTAGATATTCAAGTATACTATAAAACATCCATGTATAAAGGGGTATACACCTAAAGGAAATCGAAGATTCAACGCCTCCTTTAAAAACAATAAGCAAGGTGAGTTAATCACTAATATGGATGAACCATGTAACAAATAAAAATCAATAAATATATAATATGAAAAATACAACACGAATTTTTGGATGGTCGTTAATTGTTGCATTAGGAGGTTTCCTTTTTGGCTTTGATACGGCAGTTATTTCGGGAGCAGAGAAGCATATTCAGGAACTTTTTGAACTCGATTCATTTTGGCATGGATTTACGATCTCATCTGCTTTAATTGGTACGGTAATTGGGGCATTGGTAGCAGGAAAACCTGCCGATAAATATGGACGAAAACCTATTCTTTTTATCGTTGCTTTTCTTTTCGCATTTTCTGCAATAGGAAGCGCATTGGCAGATGGTGTTACATCGTTTATTTTATACCGTTTTATCGGTGGTATTGGTGTTGGCGCCTCGTCAGTAGTAGCACCAACGTATATCGCTGAAATATCTCCGGCAAAAATTAGGGGAAAGATGACTGCCCTTTTTCAATTCAATGTTATTTTTGGAATAATGATGGCATTTATTTCCAACTATTTGTTGCGAAATATGGGTGAAGAACCTTGGAGATGGATGCTTGGAGTTGAAGGGATACCCGCAGTAGCCTACTTTTTCTTACTCTTTTTAGTTCCCAGAAGTCCACGATATTTAATAAAGATTGGAAAAATTGCTGAAGCCAGAAGTGTGTTACATAAAATTGAATCTGGCGATATTGAGGCTGAGATAGCTGATATAAAATCGAGCTTGGATAAACCTGGCGACAAGACCGTAAAGCTCTTTTCTGGTAGATTTTCTAAACCGATAACTATTGCATTTCTTGTGGCAATGTTTAACCAGTTTTCCGGTATAAACGCCATCCTGTATTATGCTCCCCGTATGTTTGAGCTTACAGGAATGTCTTCCGCAGATGCGATGTTTCAGCCCATAATAATAGGAATAGTAAATGCACTGTTTACCGTTTTGGGTCTTTTGTTAATAGATAGAGTAGGACGCAAAAAACTACTTATTGTAGGCTCTATTGGTATGTCAGTCTGCTTAGGGCTTGTATCCAAAAGTTTCTATTTCCAGGATTTTGCCGGTTACGAACTGTTGATCTACCTTATGTTTTATATCATGTTTTTTGCTTTTTCTACCGGGGCAGTAATCTGGGTATTAATAGCAGAGGTGTTTCCAAATAGCGTTCGTGCCCAAGGTCAGTCCTTTGGTAGTTTTACACATTGGTTTTTTGCCGCTATAATAACATTTTTATTTCCTGTTATAGCCGAAAATAGTGAATTAGGAGGCGGTCATTCTTTTGCTATTTTCGCAATAATGATGGTTGTCCAGGTATTTGTGGTTTGGAAATATTTCCCAGAAACGAAGGGAAAAACTCTTGAAGAGTTAGGCGAAGAAATGATTTAAGACCAGGATTGAATGGTTCTTGCACTATGATCGAACTATGTTCGGTTTAAATTTTAAAAAAAAGATATTTAAGTTATAATCAGTAATATAAAATACAATGAATACAACAAGAAGAACATTTTTAAAATCAGCATCAGCTGCTGGTTTAGGGGCATTATTTATTCCAAATTATTTAAGTGCTGCACCAAGTAGCAAGTTAAGATTTGCTGTTATTGGTGTAGGAGGTCGTGGCGTTGCGAGCTGGAGTCAAGTTCCACCAGAGAGTATTGTTGCCATGTGCGATGTTGACGAAAGACTTGCAGCAAATGGTTTTGCTGCACGCCCGAATGCAAAAAAATACAAAGATTTCAGGAAGATGTTTGATGAGATGCACAAAGAAATAGATGCTGTAATCATTGCTACTCCTGATCACACTCACTTTCCTGCAGCAATGGCTGCCATGGAATTGGGAATGCACGTATTGGTTGAAAAACCATTGGCACACAATATCTGGCAATGTCGTACTTTAAAGGCAGCCGCTAAACACTATGGTGTTGTTTCTCAAATGGCTAATCAAGGACAAACGACCAATGGAATTCGTAATGTAAAAGAATGGTACGAAGCAGGAGTTCTTGGTGAAGTTAAAGAAGTAATTGCATGGCAGAGGAAAATAGATCATGAAAGAGATGGTTACTTCAGAAAACCAAAAACTTTCCCTCCTCAGGTTCATGAAGTTCCGGAAGGTTTAGATTGGGATTTATGGCAAGGCCCAGCAGCAGAAAAACCTTTCAATAATTTATATGCTCCAGCAACATGGAGAGGATTTTACGATTATGGAAATGGTAAGTTAGGCGACTGGTGTTGTCACACATTGAATGCACCTCACTGGGCATTAGATCTAGGATTGCCTCATACAGTATCAGCTGAAATAAAAGGAATGATTCCTGATCATAGTTTTGTGGCTCCTGAATCCGTTGTTACCTGGGAATTTGCAGCTAGAGGCAATAAAGCACCTGTAACAATGAAATGGTATGAAGGTTTTGAGAAACCGGAAGTACGTCCGGAATGGGGAGTTGATGAACTTCCTGGTTATGGTATGATTATGATTGGTGACAAAAAAACATTGATTACTGGTGGTCGTCCAAACGATGCCAGATTACTAGTTCCAGAAGAAGAATGGGTAGAATTCCAGAAAAATATGCCTGCTCAAACAATTCCAAGAGTTGAGGAAGAAAAACCTGTACAGGAATGGGTTGCAGCAATTAAAAATGATACGCTTCCAGTATCTCACTTTGGTACTTCTGCCCCGATGATGGAAGCTTTCCAGGTAGGTGTTTTAGCTCAACGCTTTGGCGGAACAGTTAAATACGATGCTAAAAACATGAAGGCTACCGGTCGCCCGGAATTGGATAAGTGCATAAAAGAACCTGCTCGAAAAGGTTGGGCATATGGCGAAAACCTTTGGTAGAATAGAAATAATAATGAGATGAATAAAATGAATAAGATGTACGGAAGAGCTACGTTCACTTAGTGATAATTCGTGAAACGAAGTTCTGCGAAGCTAATTATTCGGGCTAAGTATTTATAACCGGGGTTATACTAATTTGACCGGAATCCTGTCCGACTAATGGCGGATGAAGGGTTCTTGCACTATGCCCGAACTATGTTCGGTCATAGATTTTTCAAATTAGATATTTAAGTAGTAAAACAAATCAATTAAAAATGAATAAAACCAGTTCAAAATGAAAAGAAAAAATGTATTCTTAGTCCTTATCCTATTTATGTTGTCCACAGCACTGATGGCACAAAATGATAAGGTAAATGTACAAAACCAGGAAATGCAAACATTTGACTCCTATAAAGATGTTGGATACGACCAGGTTCTTCGCCCCCAATTTCATTTTTCGTCTTTAAAAGGCTGGCTCAACGATCCCAACGGGATGGTTTGGTACGATGGCGAGTATCACCTTTATTTTCAGCATAATCCTAAAGATGTAAAATGGGGCAACATGACCTGGGGACATGCGGTAAGCACCGACATGTTGCATTGGAAACAATTACCACACGCTATTTTACCCTATGGTGGTGGTGCCATTTTTTCAGGGACTGCTGTTGTTGACCACAATAATAGCCTTGGGGAACAAATTGGTGACACCAAAACGCTGGTTGCATTTTTTAGTTTTGCAAAAAATCCATTTTATCAGGCAGCAGCCTACAGCACCGACAAAGGGCGTACTTATACTTTGGTAAATGGCGGTGGTCCTGTAGTCCCATATCAAGGATTTGATATGAGCGAGCGTGATCCCAAAGTATTCTGGCACGAAGCAAGCCAAAAATGGGTGATGATTCTTTGGGTATTAAAGGGCAAAGAAGAAGGTACGCCGGAAGAAAAACTGGGAAAGGTTCGGTTCTTTACTTCCGACAATATGGTGGATTGGGAAGTGGCAAGCGACTTTAATCGCGAGTGGGTATACGAATGTATGGATTTTGTAGAACTGCCGGTCGATGGCGATAAGAATAACAAAAAGTGGTTGTTGTACGATGCCAGTTTTGATTATGAAATTGGGGATTTCGATGGCAAAACATTTACTACCGACAAAAAAGTTTATAAAGGTGATGCAGGCACAAATTTATACGCTGCACAATCTTTTAATAACAGTCCCGACGACAGAACCGTTATGATTGGCTGGATGAGTTTCTGGGGTGATGGGAATCCTTTTCTGAAAGCAAAGATGCCTTTTAATCAGCAGATGTCGTTTCCAACCACTATGGAACTGAAGACTACTCCTGAAGGAATTCGGCTTTATCGCTGGCCTGTTGACGAGATTGAAAACCTTTATGTCAAATCACATAAGTTTAAAAATTTGACAATAAAAAAAGCAGCGAAAAAACTGGCCAGAGTAAAAGCTGAGTTAATTGATATGTCAATTGAGTTTGAACCAAGTTCTTCATTCGATGTAAACATTCGGGGTCTTATGGTGAGCTACAAAAAGAACAGCGAAGAAATTGTTTATGGAAAAAGCACTTTGAAAGTACCTGCAGTAGACGGAAAAGTAAAACTTAGGATATTGCTCGACCGCGCTTCTATCGAACTTTTTGCTAACGAAGGAGCAGTTGTTGCTACTTGTTATGCGGTACCTGAAGACAATAATGATAGTGTATCTATCTCATCAGATGGTGACTTGAAAATCAATTCTATAAGCATAAATGAATTGAAATCATCGTGGTAAAATCAATAAAAGGAATAAGATGTACGGAAGAGCTACGTTCACTTAGTGATAATTCGTGAAACGAAGTTCTGCGAAGCTAATTATTCGGGCTCAGTATTTATAACCGGGGTTATACTAATTTGACCGGAACCCTGTCCGACTAATGGCGGATGAATAGTACTTGCACTCTGACCGAACTATATTCGGTATAAATTTTTTAAATGAGATATTCAAGTATAAACTAAAATGAAAACAATTATGAATAAAATATTTCTTTTATCAACCATCGCTTTATTATTGTTGACATGTTTAAATAGCTTCTCACAAACTGAAGCAATAAATTTAAAATGTGAACATCTTAAAAATCCTATTGGTATCGATGCGAAAAATCCACGATTGAGCTGGCAAATGAAATCGAATAACCCTGGAAGCTACCAGAAAGCATATCAATTAGTAGTGGGAACAACAAAATCGGATGTAGTTGCCGTTAAAGGAGATATATGGGAGTCTGGGCCAATAAATACTTCTACCGTCCCAGTAGTTTATCAGGGAGTAAAGTTACAACCTTTTACCCGTTATTACTGGAGCGTACGTGTACAAGATCAAGATGGAGTCTGGTCAGACAACTCGCCGACATCTTTCTTTGAGACGGGTCTAATGGATCAGAAAAACTGGAAGGGAAAATGGATTTCTGATACTTGGGATATCAATCGCAAACCAGCTCCTTATTTTCGAAAAGAGCTTAACATTAACAAGAAAATTGAATCTGCCAGAGCATATATTGCAGTGGCAGGTTTATACGAACTTTCCATCAATGGCAATCGAATCGGGAATCATCGTTTGGATCCAACTTATACCCGTTTCGACCGTCGAAATTTATACGTCACTTATGATGTAACAGAAAACCTTAAACAGGGAAAAAATGCTATCGGTGTTTTATTAGGAAATGGATGGTTTAACGAAAAATCAAGACGTAATTTGCCGCGCGGCCGCCCAACATTTTGTATGGATTTACGTGTTACGTATAGTGACGGCACCGTTGAAACAATCCGTACAGACGAAGAATGGCGAACTGCATTGAGTCCAGTTATTTTTAATAGTATATACACTGCTGAACATTATGATGCTCGTTTGGAACAACCTGGCTGGGACACCCCCAATTTCAATTCAGACGGATGGAAAGGGATTCAGCCCACTGCTGCGCCTTCGCAAAACATCACCTCTCAGATGTTGCATCCCATTCGTAACGTAACGGAAATTTCGGCTGTAAAAATGGAAAAACAGGATGAAAACACTTGGCTCTTTGATTTTGGCAGGAACATAGCCGGAGTTACGCGAATGAAAATTTCCGGACCGGAAGGAACTACAATTCGATTAAAACATGGTGAACGGCTTAGTGAAGACGGACGAGTTGACCTTTCAAATATTAATGAACAGTATCGTCCTGACGAATCTGACCCGTTTCAAACTGATATTTTTATTCTAAACGGAAAAGGAGAGAATGAATTTATGGCTCGATTTAATTACAAAGGGTTTCAATATGTTGAAGTTTCATCAAGTAAGGCCTTAGACATTACTAAGGAAAGTCTAACTGCTTACTTTATGCACAGTGATGTACCTTTAGTGGGGAATATTAATTCCTCTAATACCACCTTAAACAAAATATGGCAGGCTGGAAATGCTTCTTATCTTTCGAATTTATTTGGTTATCCTACTGATTGCCCACAAAGAGAAAAAAACGGATGGACAGGTGATGGCCACATTGCTATTGAAACTGGGTTATTTAATTTCGATGGAATTACAGTTTATGAGAAATGGTTAGACGATCACCGAGACGAACAGCAACCCAATGGTGTGTTGCCAAACGTTATCCCTAGTAGAGGAGGGGGCTACGATTGGGGAAACGGCCCCGACTGGACTAGTAGCATTGCCATTGTTCCGTGGAACATTTATCTGTTTTACGGCGATACAAAAATTTTAAAAGAGAATTACGACAACATTAAGTTGTTCGTGGATTACCTCGATGAAAACTATCCGTCAGGAATTACTGACTGGGGACTGGGCGACTGGGTTCCGGTGAAATCGAAAACACCCAAAGAGTTTACCTCCACCGCTTACTTTTACGCAGACGCAATTATCCTTTCAAAAACCGCAAAAGTTTTGGGGAAACAAGCCGATTTTGAAAAATATGAAGCACTGGCTGGAAAAATAAAAAAAGCAGTGAATGAAAAATATCTCAACTATGAAACTGGTATTTATGGCTCCGGATTTCAAACCGAGCAGAGTGTGGCACTATTTTGGGGATTGGCTCCCGATAATCTTAGAGGAAAAATAGCCGAAAACCTTGCTAAAAGAGTAGAAGCAGACAAAAAGCACATTGATGTAGGCCTGCTAGGAAGCAAGACTATCTTAAACGCCTTGAGTGAGAATGGCTACTCAAATTTAGCATGGGAAGTAGCCTCACAAGAAACTTTCCCATCTTGGGGTGCGTGGATTGTCAACGGTGCGACTACTTTCTATGAAAGTTGGTCGTTAGAAGCAGCAAAAAGAGTTTCTATGAACCATATAATGTTTGGCGAGATAAGTGCATGGTATTATAAAGCGTTGGGAGGAATAAAACCGGATCCATCGAAGCCCGGTTTTAAAAACATCCTTTTAGAACCTCATTTTGTTGACGGACTAGAACACTTTGAAGCAAAATACAATAGTCCTTACGGTGAAATTGTAAGCTCGTGGAAGAGATCTAAAGGCAAGGTTTTGTACCGTGTCACAATACCTGCAAATAGTACCGCAACACTAAAACTTAGGGCAAAAAAGATTTCTGGTATTGACATTGAATATGATAAGGAGCCGGAAAGTGGAATCTATACTCTAAATCTTGTGTCAGGTAGTTATGAAATATCGATAAAATAGTACTTAAAAATGTAAGAGACTGTTTGAATAATTTTTAAACAGTCTCTAAATTAAAATAAAGGAAAAATGAAACGATCACGAACTAACTTTAGGATGCTAATTAGACTAGCAACCTTTGCATTCTTTACAGTAACAAGCTTTATTGGATGCAAAGAAGTGGCAACAGTCGATGTTACCAATTTAGCTTGCGAGTATCTTACCAATCCCAGTGGTATTGATGCCAAGAATCCGCAACTGAGTTGGCAACTACAATCAGACCAACGTGGGCAGAAGCAAAACGCATATCACATACTTGTTGCAAGTTCACAGGAAAAGCTGGCGAAAGATGACGGCGACCTATGGGATTCAGGTAAAACAGAATCCGACCAATCCAGGAATGTAGAATACAATGGGCAAGCACTACTATCGCGTACCGAATGCTTTTGGAAAGTAATGGTTTGGCCTGCCCTGAGCGGAGTCGAAGGGGACAAGGACGGAAAGCCGTCAGAGTGGAGCGAACCTGCTTTATGGACCATGGGATTGCTCGAAAAAGAAGACTGGACTGCTCAATGGATTGGAGCACCTGACAAGGTTACCGCACCCTATTACAGGCAATCTTTTATCCTTGATGAAGTTCCTGAGCGTGCGCCATTATACCTAGCATCGTTGGGTTACTACGAGCTTTACATAAACGGCCAAAAAGTGGGCAAAGAAGTGCTTGCACCAGCAGTTTCCAATTTTAGCAAACGCACCTACTATAAAACCTACGATGTAGCCAGCTACCTAAAAAAAGGAGACAACAGTATTGGAATCTGGATGGGAGTAGGATGGTATTATATTGGCACTGAGTGGGCCAAGCCATTACCCGGAGTTAAACACCACAGCCCTGTGGTACGCGCGCAACTGGAAATTCCTAACAAAAAAGAACTACGGATTATAACAGACTCATCCTGGGAAACCAAAGCGAGTGCAAGATCCCATATTGGAGGATGGCAATGGGCAAATTATGGAGGAGAATTGGTTGATGCACGTTTGATAGATAGGCAATGGTGGGATACTAAAAGATCAACAAATGGTTGGCAGCCTGCTGTAATTGTTGAAACAGCTGATGTGCCATGCACAGCCCAAAAATGTCGTAATAACATCCAGCTTGATGAAATTGCTCCAGTATTAATTGAGCAACTGAATGATACAATCGTAGTGGTTGATTTTGGTACAAACCTTACTGGTATGTTGAAGATGAAATTACATAATCTTGAGCCAGGTCAGAAAATCACAATTCACTATGCAGATAAAGATAATGGGCAGAAACCAAATGAAGCACGGCGTATAAATAATTTTCAAACAATTAATCAACGTGATGTATTTATCTCTGCTGGAAAGAAAGAAGAACAGTTTAATAATGTGTTTAACTATCATGGTTTTCGTTACGCAATTATTGAGGGTTTAGCATATTTACCTGCAAAAGAAGACCTGGTTGCAATTCCAGTAGAAACGGAGGTTCCTGAAGTCGGTTCATTCAGTTGTTCGAATGACCTTTACAACCGCATACATAAAATGGTTCGATGGACATACCGAGCTTTAAACTTAGGTGGGCAAACTGTAGATTGTCCGCATCGTGAAAGATTTGGCTATGGCGATGGACAAACAATTATGGATGTTGGTTGCTATAATTTCGATGCTTCTACTTTGTACACCAAATGGTCAGAAAACTGGTGGGATGAGCAGAAAGACGATGGTTTTGTTCCTTATATAGCACCTGCTATAACTTCGCCTGGCGGAGGACCAGCTTGGGGGGCAATGTGTATTATGGTTCCATGGAAAACCTACCTCTTCTACAACGATACTAGGCTGATCGAAACAGGGTATCCTTATATGAAGAAATACATTGAATACCTTGGTGCATATAGTACAGATGGAGTGCTTGAGGATCTATTTCCAGGAAATCAATGGAAAAACCTGGGTGATTGGGTACCGCCAGGCAAAGGAATGGATAAAACCGAATGGGTAGATGATAACTCCCGTCGTTTTTTTAACAACTGTTTTAGAACTCACTTGCTTCAGATTATGATAAAAACAGGAACTCGACTTGGCAAAAACGAAGACGTAGCAATGTTTAAACAAGAACTTAACATCGCGCAAAAAGCGATACACGAGCTTTGGTTTAATCCGAAAGACTCTACTTATGCCAACGGAGAACAACCCTATCTTATTTTCCCATTACAAACAGGAATTACGCCAGATGAGTTAAAAAATGCTGTGTTCGAAAAGTTTGTACATACAATGTTGTTGGAAGATAAAGGCCACCTTAACACCGGAATGATTGGCACACAAATTACATTTGATTACCTGCTTGAAAATAACCATAATGACCTGATAGATATTATGGTGAACAAAAAAACCTTCCCGGGTTGGGGGTATATGGTAGAAAACGGAGCAACAACTTGTTGGGAACAATGGAACGGACATGCTTCGCAGATACACTCCTGTTTCCCTTATATTGGTGGTTGGTTTTATCGTGGATTGGGAGGAATACAATGGGATACTGAAAATCCTGGTTTCAAAAATATCATCCTCCGTCCGGCACTGGTTAAAAGTGTCAATTGGGTGAACTGCAACTATAAATCGTCCTACGGTAACATTGTCAGCAACTGGAAAACTGAGGCGAATCAATTGAACTGGGAAGTAAGCATTCCGGTAAATAGTACGGCAACTGTATATATTCAGGGAAATAACATTACTGAAAGTGGTTTACCTATTGAAGATGCGGTTGGAATTACTTTTATTAAAAATGAAGATGGTGCCAGTGTGTACAGAGTGGAATCGGGAAATTATAGTTTTGAAAGTACTTTGAATTAAAAAAAGAGATGATGTCTAAAAATGTGATTGGAATAATATTATTGGTTGGAATATCCTGGTCTCTGGAAGAAAAACCCGGACTTAAAAAACTATTTTTCGATAATGATGTAAAAAGAATTCTAACTGAGCTTATAAGCGGGAGAATCTAAAACAATAACATTTAAAAAGAGGTAAATTAATGGTCCAGAAAATCAACCTTAAGCCAAGCGTAATTTTCTTTGCCTTTGTTTGTTTTTTTTGACTAAGTAGTGCCTGTCCATAAAGTCGAGAGTTTGAGCTAGAAAGTTCAAATTCAAGGCTTGCGTAGCTCTAAAAATGTGAGTTTACTGGTGTAAACGACCATTTTGAAAGCAAGCGTAACGTAGAAGTTGGACTTTATAGACAGATGCTAAGTAGGGATTTACGAGAATACATGAATCAATAATCACTAAATAATAGAGCATGATAAATATTAGAAAAAGCAACAAGATGAGAAGTATTAGAAAAAGCAACAAGATGAGAAGTATAGCGTTTATTTTATTTTTTTTAAGTCAATTAACTTTTAGTTTCGCTCAGGAAACAACCTTAAAAAAGTATAATATAGTTTGGAATTCTCCCAGTGAAAGTTCATGGGGATCAATGCCAATCGGAAACGGCGATATTGGCTCCAATGTGTGGGTAACTCCTGATGGGGTACTTCATTATTACATTAGCAAAACAGATGCATTTAGTGAAAACGGGAGGTTGTTAAAAGTTGGAAAAGCATCAGTCCGGTTTACGCCTAATGTTCTTGCCGGTGAAAACTTTAAACAGGAACTTGATTTAGAATCAGGGATAATAAAAATTTCAACCGACCAGGTTAATCTCCGGTTTTATGTAGATGCCAATAATCCTATAATAGTTGTGACAGGTGAAAGTAAAACGCCGGTAAAAATTGAAGTGAACTACGATGGCTGGCGAAATAAACGCCGTGAGTTATCTGATTTAGAAATGCATTCAGCAAGAGCATTAATGGGAGGGTCGAATAATAATGCGGTAGTTGAACCCGATACTGTTTTGAATACGAAAAATGGCATTCTTTGGTGCCATCAAAATAAAAGATCGGTTTATAATACCGTTTTGAATGGAGTCGATTTAAAAGAAGTGATTAGTAAAACCAAAGACCCTTTATTAAACAGAACATTTGGAGCATACATTTTTGGCGATAATCTGGTAAATAATAACCCAGAAATATTAGTTTCAAAGAGCCCTTCCAAAACATTTCAGCTGAATACATTGGTAGTTACACAAACTGATTCTGATATTTCTTCATGGAAAAAACAAGTTGAAAATCAACGAACAGTTATTAATAAGAAATCTTTTAAGAAACGCTTTTCGGAACATATAAATTGGTGGAATCAATTTTGGAACAATCATTACATTTATATCGATTCAGAAAAAGATAAAGAAAATGCTTTTACTGTCAACAGTGGCTATATTTTGCAACGTTACATGTATGCATGTTCCGGACGCGGAAATATGCCAATAAAGTACAACGGTTCAATATTTAATGTAGATGTTGCGGGAGATTTGAGTTTTGGTGGTAAAAATCTAAAAGGATTAAATGCAGATTACCGAAACTGGGGAGGCAACTTTTGGTGGCAAAATACACGTTTACCATATTGGGGTATGTTACACGCCGGCGATTTTGAAATGATGTTGCCTCTCTTTAAAATGTACATGGAGGCACTCGATTTATCGAAACTGGCTACACGGGAATATTTCAACCATGACGGTGCGCATTTTCCTGAAACAATGTATTTCTGGGGTACCTATGGCGTCACCGACTATGGTTGGAAAAGAAAGGATATGGCGAAGGGTATTCCCAATAACTACTACATCAGATACTATTGGCAAAGCGGTTTGGAACTGGTTTCAATGATGCAGGAATATTATTTGTTTACAAATGATGAAAAATTTCTGGAAGAATATTTAACTGTTTTTGCAAAAGAAATTCTGACCTTTTATGATGAGCATTATCAAAAAAACAACAGTGGTGAAATTGTTTTTTCACCTGCTCATTCTCTTGAAACCTTTTTTAGTGATGTCCTCAATCCCTTGCCCGAAATTGCTGGGTTAAAAATAATAACGAATCGTTTTTTGAATGACAAAATAAAGTTAAGCGATAATCAGCTTTTTGACCTTTCTAAAAAAATAAACTCAGCCCTGCCAGAAATACCGTTAAGGACTGATGAAAATGGAAACGAATTAATTTCGCCTGCTCAGGAATATAACCCTGGAACATCCAATTTCGAAAATCCAGAACTATATGCAATTTTTCCATACCCTCTTTATGGTTTAGGAAAAGAGAACCTTGAAATGGCGCAAAAAACGTATGATAGCCGGAAATTTAAAGAAGCCTTTGGCTGGCAGCAAGATGCCATCCAGGCAGCATTGGTGGGAAAAACAGAAGAGGCGAAAAAAATGGTTGTCAATGGTTTTAAGAGTAAGCACAAAGGAAGCCGGTTCCCTGCTATTTGGGGACCTAATTACGATTGGATACCTGATCAGTGCCATGGTTCAGTAAATGTTAGGGCTCTTCAGAATATGATTATTCAGGAGGCAGGCGATAAAATATTGCTTTGTCCTGCATGGCCAAAAGAGTGGGATGTCGATTTTAAATTTCATGCTTCTAAAAATACGGTTGTCGAAGGGCATTTCAAAAATGGGAAAATCGAAGGTCTTAAGGTTACTCCTAAGTCACGAAGTAAAGATGTAGTTATAATGAAAAATATAACCAGATGAAAGGCTCTGTGGTGAACAAAAAAACCTTCCCGGGTTGGGGGTATATGGTAGAAAACGGAGCAACAACTTGTTGGGAACAATGGAACGGACATGCTTCGCAGATACACTCCTGCTTTCTGTATATTGGTGGCTGGTTTTACCGTGGTTTAGGTGGAATCCAATGGGATACTGCTTATCCTGGTTTCAAAAATATCATCCTCCACCCGGCACCGGTTAAAAGTGTCAATTGGGTGAACTGCAACTACAAATCGCATTACGGTAACATTGTCAGCAACTGGAAAACTGAGGCGAATCAATTGAACTGGGAAGTAAGCATTCCGGTAAACAGTACGGCAACTGTATATATTCAGGGAAATAACATTACAGAAAGTGGTTTACCTATTGAAGATGCGGTTGGAATTACTTTTATTAAAAATGAAGATGGTGCCAGTGTGTACAGAGTGGAATCGGGAAGTTATAGTTTTGGTAGTAGCCTGAATTAAGCCTTTTGTTGCAAAAACGGTTTCCGAAAAATGAAATAAATATTAAAAATTGCTTGCTTTTATCATAGGATACGGCAGGCAGGTAAATAGTGCTTGCACTATGACCAAACTAAATACATAATAAATTATGAGAGAACAGACAAGAGAAAAAGCAATCATGATTCTTATAGGTTTCATGTTAATGTTCACATGCAATATAGCAACTGCACAACACCTTTGGGATTATCTGCCACCAAAAGGATATGTTGCCTTTAAGGCGGAGCAGCCTCTGGTAATAGATGGAAAGCCTGACAAAGCGTGGGATAATGCACCCTGGAGCGATTATTTTATTGATATAGAGGGAGATAAAAACCCCAAGCCACGTTTTAAAACAAGAATGAAGATGCTATGGGATGATAAGTTTCTGTATGTATATGCCGAAATGGAAGAACCCAATGTAGTGGGAGAACAAACAATTAGAGATGCTACGATATATTTAGAGAATGATTTCGAGATGTTTATTAAACCTTCAGAGCCCACACCACATTACGGAGAGTTCGAGGTAAATGCATTAGGGACATTCTGGGACCTCTTCTTCATGCGGCCGTATCGCTCGGGTCCCAACTTGACGAATAGTTGGGATATGAGAGAGATAAAGATAGGAGTTGATATCAAAGGGACAATCAATAATCCTAATGACAAGGACGAAGGATGGAATGTAGAGATTGCTTTCCCCTGGAAAGCATTGAACGACCTTGGAAATAAGGGTTATTTCGTCGATGGAATGATATGGCGTGTCAACTTTTCGAGAGTGCAATACGGCGAAAAACAAGATAATTGGACCTGGACTCATCAGAGAGTGATAAATATGCATGAACCTGAACATTGGGGATATGTTCAGTTGTCAGATAAACCCCGGGGCACAGTGGAATTTAAACGACCAGAAGAAGAACCGATTATGAGCACACTTTTTTATCTCTTTCGTGCAAAAAAAGAAAACATGGAGGCAAAAAGCATCAAAGAGTTGATAGGTGACGATACTATTAAAGTTAAGGGAATAACTATGAAAGCTGAGCTGCAGCATTACCTCTATGGTTTCCATATCATTCTCACTAATGTTGAGAATGGTAAAAAATACGTAATAGATGAGCGAGAGCAAATACTTGAAATTTAAAAAATACATCTTAAGAATAGATTTTAATGAAAAAATTATTTGACCTGTTCAATTACTCAAATAAAAAAAGTTCTAAATCATTTGTTCGCTTATAAATAGATCCAAAAAAATGGATATTAATTAAAAACTAACTACTAAAATATGATTGCATCAAACAGTTTATTAGGAACAGCTATTCATGCTATTGGAGGTGTTTCTGCCGCTTCTTGTTATTTACCTTTCCAAAAAGTTAAAAAATGGTCATGGAATAGTTATTGGCTTATTCAAGCATTATTTGCTTGGCTAATTTTTCCAATTGTTGTAGGATATTTTACAGTGCCTAATCTTTGGCAAGTAATCATAGAATCACCAAGTTCCGCAATCATCAACGCGTCATTATTAGGAGCAGTGTATGGTTTTGGAGGATTAGCATTTGGGTATGCTATTAAGTATATCGGTTTTTCATTAACCTATACTATTTCAATTGGGTTATCAGCGGTATTAGGTACCATAGTGCCACTATTTATTCATGGAACATTAATAGAACATTTTTCCAAACCTGGAGGCATGGTTGTGCTTGTTGGATTGTTATTGTCGTTATTTGGAGTTGTGTTGTGCGGGGTTGCAGGTAGAAAAAAAGAGAAAGATCTAAAACTATTAGATAATTCTACAGCAGCCAGTTTTAATTTAAAGAAAGGATTAATGCTTGCGGTTTTTGCCGGAGTTTTATCTGCGATATTTGGAGTTTCGTTAGAACTAGGTGCCCCAATTGCAGAGATTGCTGGTGAATATGGAGCAGGTCATTTTCAGGGAAACGCAAATCTATTAGTATCCACATCTGGAACATTCGTAACCAATTTTATTTGGTTTATGGTAGTGAGCTTTAAGCAAAAAACCATTCGTGAATTGGTGGCTGTAAAAAGTGTTGGTGCTTCGGTATGGTTGCAAAATTTAGGGCTATCAATACTCACAGGTGGCCTATGGTATTTTCAATTTTTCTTCTACGGAATGGCACATGTACGCATGGGGAATTTTAAATTTGCAAGTTGGGCAATTCATATGTCTATGCTTATTTTCTTTAGTTATATCGTAGGTGTATTAATGAAAGAATGGAAAAATGTATCGAAGCAAACCTATATTGTTTTAATATCAGGTTTGTTGATATTAGTAATATCATTTGTGGTGATAACATACGGTGGAATGTTGGGGGTCGAAACAATACCTGACCATTAGAAAAAAATTAAATTATAAGGGAAATGATTAAATTAAAAGGAATTTCTTGGAATCATACACGTGGCTTTACGTCTGTAGTTGCCACTGCACAGCGATTTGAAGAATTAAATCCAAATGTGAGAATTACTTGGGAAAAAAGGTCATTACAAGCATTTGCAGATGCGTCGATAGATGAATTGACAGATAACTACGATTTGTTAATTATGGACAATCCACATGTTTCAATAGCTGCACGAGATAATAATCTTTTAGCTTTTGATGATTATTTAAGTGCTGAATTTATTGAAGAATTAGCCAATAATAGTGTAGGGGAATCGCATGCTAGTTATAATGTAGACAACAAACAATGGACATTAGCAACAGACGCAGCTACACCCATTGCTACTTGGAGAGAAGATTTAGCAAACCAACAGAATATTCAAATTCCTAAAACTTGGGAAGAATTGTTGGAACTAACTAAAGCAGGAAAAGTAGCTTTTGCATCGATACCAATAGACACTTTAATGCACCATTATATGATGTGTATAGCATTGGGTGGTGCTGTTTTTAAAAGTAAAATAGAAGTAGCTCCTCGTGCTATTATGATAGAAGCAATAAAAATGTATAAAGAACTTGTAGCTGTAGCTCCTTCATATTGTTTAGAAATGAATCCAATACAGATAGCTGAATTAATGACAAAAACGGATGATATTGTGTATAGTCCATTCAATTATGGATATTCCAATTATTCTAAAAATAATTATGCAGATAACGTTTTAAAAGCAGGAGGTTTAGTAACGTTCAATGGTCAAAGATTGCGTTCTACATTAGGAGGCGCAGGAGTGGCGGTATCTTCTAAAACCAAGCATGCTGAAATAGCCATGAAGTATGCGGAGTTCACCGCTTCAGAAAAAATACAATCAGGTTTTTATTTTGATTTTGGAGGTCAGCCAGGACATAGAAAAGCATGGTTAAATGAAGAGGTGAATAAGCAAAGTAAGAACTTTTTTAAAGATACTTTACAAACGTTGGATGAAGCAACAATGCGCCCTCAGTATTATGGGTATATGCATTTTCAGGATGAGGCAAGTCCTGTAATTCACGATGCTGTTACTGGAAAAATTTCTATTGAAGCAGCGGTAGATAAAATGAATTCGATTTATATTGAATCACTAACACATTAAATAAATAGTTAATGAAACCACTAGAAGGTTTATTGATTTTAGAATTTTGTCAATATTTGGCAGGGCCTTCTGCAGGACTTCGGTTAGCAGATTTAGGGGCTAGAGTTATTAAAATAGAACGCCCGGTAACAGGAGAGGGTTGTAGGCAAATTGCGATTAAAAATTTGTTTATAGACAAAGATAGTTTGGTTTTTCATACCATAAATAGAAACAAAGAATCGTTTGCAGCTAATTTGAAAGACCCAGAAGATTTAAAACAAATTAAAAAATTATTATCCCTAGCGGATGTCATGACCCATAATTTTAGGCCAGGGGTCATGGAGAAAATAGGATTGGATTATGGAACTGTAAAAAGCATCAACCCTAAAATTGTATATGGAGTAGTAACAGGGTATGGTAGTAAAGGACCTTGGGTAAAAAAACCGGGACAGGATTTGTTGATACAGTCTCTTTCTGGAATGACCCATTTATCGGGGTCAGCAGATAGCGGTCCAGTACCTATAGGGTTGGCTGCCAGTGATATTCTAACCGGAACCCATTTTACTCAAGGGATATTGGCGGCATTGGTACGAAGAGGAAAAACACAAAAAGGAGCTTTGGTTGAAGTAAGCTTATTAGAATCGACCTTGGATTTTCAGTTTGAAGTACTGACCACCCATTTCAACGATGGAAAAAAAGAACCACAGCGTGCTAAAAAAGGGAGTGCACATGCATATTTAAGTGCACCCTACGGAGTCTATAGAACAAAGAATAATTATATTTCTATTGCCATGATGCCAATGACTCAACTAATGAAAGAGTTGGGCAGTGAATTGCCTCCAGTATTTCAATCTGAGGAAAGCTGGTTTGATAAGCGCGATGAAATAATGGATTTATTACATGATATTTTTATCACAAAGACAACTGCAGAGTGGTTGTTGATTTTAGAATCAAAAGATATATGGTGTTCAGATGTATTTACTTATGAAGATTTTTTAGCACATGATGGCTATAAAGTACTTCAAATGGAACAAGAAGTCAGCACTTCAGATGGAGAAAAAGTACGCACTACACGTTGCCCTATCCGAGTAGATGGAGAACTTTATTACCATCGAAAAGCAGCACCTAAAGTAGGAGAGGACACACTGAAAATAGCAAAAGAATTTAACTTATAAATTATATTATTATGCCAGAAAATACACCTGTAGAAACACATAAAAATATTAAGCAGTTTAATACAGAAGATTGGTTGTATGAAGAGTTTAAAGTTGGTCTTAAAGCAAGATCAATCAGAAGAACCATATCCGAAGGTGAGTCTATGATGTTTAATGGTTTGGTTATGGATTTACATCCTTATGTTGCCGATGAGGTATTTGCCGAAGAAGAAGGATTGTTTAAAAAACGATTGGTGGCTGGTGCCATGGTTTTTAGTTTAGGATTAGGGTTGATGGCTCATAACAATATTCATACGTTTAGTTATGGTTATGACAAACTGAGGTTTATTAAACCCGTGTTTATTGGAGATACTATTTATACGGTAAGAACACAATTAAAAAAGATACCTAAATACGAAAAAATGGGACTTGTAACAGTGAGTTATGAGGTTTATAAACACCCGGGAGAATTAGTTCTTTACTGTGAGCATTTACAAACGGTTAAATACAGACATCCAGAAAATTATCAAAAATAAAAATGATAAAACCACTTGAAGATATATTAGTAGTTGACTTAAGTCAATTTTTATCCGGACCATCAGCCAGTTTAAAATTGGCCGATTTGGGGGCTCGCGTAATAAAAGTAGAACGTCTTATAACAGGAGATATATGTCGTACACTTTATGTGTCCAATGTGAAAATGAATGGAGACTCTACTGTTTTTCATGCAATAAACCGTAATAAAGAAAGTTTTAGTGCCGATCTTAAAAATGAGGTAGATAAAGCTCAAGTGTTAAAATTAATTGAATCGGCAGATATTGTGATGCATAATTTTAGACCAGGAGTAATAGAGCGACTTGGATTAGATTATAACACGATTGCTAAGATTAATCCGTCCATTGTATATGGAGAAATATCGGGTTATGGAAAAGAAGGGCCTTGGAAAGACAAACCTGGGCAGGATCTTTTAATTCAATCCCTGTCTGGCTTAACTTGGCTAAGTGGCAATAAAAACGATGGTCCTGTTCCAGTAGGGTTGGCAATTGTTGATATCTTGTCTGGAGCACATCTAGTACAAGGGTTATTGGCAGCTTTGGTACGTAAAGGAGTGAATGGAAAAGGAGCTAAAATTGAGGTAAGCATGATGGAATCTATCATTGATTTTCAATTTGAAACCATTACTACGTTCTTTAAAGATGGAGGTCAACCTACCGAACGTACCGAAAGAAATAATGCACATGCCTACCTTGGAGCACCCTACGGAATTTATAAAACAAAAAATGGTTCTCTTGCTTTGGCCATGGGTCAAATTCCTGTTTTGGGCGAATTGTTGGGTTGCGAAAAATTAAAAGAATACCAAGAAATACCGTCATGGTTCGATAAAAGGGATGAAATCAAAGAAGTGTTGGCGAACCATTTGGCTACGGGGACTACTCAAAAATGGTTGTCAATATTAGAACCTGTTGATATTTGGTGTGCAGATGTGCTAGATTGGAAAACCTTACTCAACACCGAAGGCTATAAAGTATTGGAAATGGAACAGGAAGTTCAAATGAGCGATGGCTTCCGTTTTAAAACAACCCGTTGTCCTATTCAGATAGATGGAGAATTATTGGTTTCTGAAAAAGGAACCCCTATTTTGGGAGAACATACGGATTCATTAATAAAAGAATATAAACTATAAAACGATGTCGAATAAATTTAGAATTGCCGTACGTAAATTTGACCCGTTTGAAACGGCTATCGAAAAAATATGGAAATTCTTTTGCCAGGAAACAGGATGTGATTTGGAACTGGAAGCCATACCAATGGATTTACACCCCTTATATGAAGCAACTTTAGGAAAAGAAAATGGATTGGTTACTGGAGATTGGGATGTAACTCATATAAATACAGATTGGATTACAGAAGCAAATGAAAAAAATGCATTGGAAGATCTTGCTCCATGGATCGATGCCCAGCACTCTGAGAATTATTCTGAAAGTTGGTCCGATTCATTATTGAACATGCAAAAATTTGAAGACAAAATTCTAGGGCTACCGTTTCATGATGGTCCAGAATGCCTTGTTTATAGAAAAGACCTCTTCAATAATCCCGAAGAAAAGAAGGCTTTTAAACTAAAATACAATAGAGAATTGCAACCACCTGCCACTTGGGAAGAATTGCATGAAGTAGCTCAATTTTTTCATAGACCTGAGCAAAACTTATATGGTACCGCATTTGCCTTGTATCCCGATGGACACAATACCGTATTTGATTTTAGTCTTCAATTATGGACAAGAGGTGGTGAATTGGTAAATGAAAATGGACAAATCAATATAGATAGTCCGGCAGCAGTAGCAGGACTTGAGTTTTACCGTAAATTGACCCAAGATAAGGCAGCGATGCATCCCGATTGTGCGGATTTTGATTCTGTAAAATCAGGAATGGCCTTTGCGAATGGAGAGATTGCTATGATGGTGAACTGGTTTGGATTTGCATCCATGTGTGAAGTATACCCCGAGTCTAAAGTAAAAGGCTGTGTAGATATTACCGATGTGCCAGCAGGCCCAGGAGGACATGGGGTTTCCCTTAATGTTTATTGGTTATACGCTATTGGTAAAGGAAGTAAGAATAAGCAAGTAGCGTATGATTTTATTCAATATGCCGTCAATGCAAAAAATGACAAACTTATGACCTTAGAAGGGGGTATTGGCTGTAGAAAGTCCACATGGGGAGATAAAGAAGTGAATGAAATAGTTCCTTATTACTATAAACTCGAGACACTTCATAAAAATGCTAGAACCTTACCCCGAAATATAAATTGGAATAAAATATCTGAAGTTATTGATGTAATGGTAACAAAGCTGTTCTCTACCAATAAGGATGTATCGGAATTAATAAAAGAAGCACAAAATAAAATTGATAAAATAGAAAGTTAATGACAACAATAATTTCTGAGTCTAAATTACCAAATACAAAAATTCCAATTGTAATTATTGGGGCTGGTGGAATTGTAAAAGATGCTCACTTACCGGCATATACTAAAGCAGGTTTTGAAGTTCTAGCTATTTATGATTTAAACAAAGAAAATGCAATGCTTTTAGCTGCGCAATTCAGTATTCCAACTGTTTGCGATACCATAGAATCTCTCGTTAAATTGGGAAAAGAAAACAATGCTATTTTTGACTTGGCAATTCCTGCTTCTGAAATAACAAATATACTTCCAAAATTACCTGATAATAGTGCTGTTTTAATACAGAAACCTATGGGAGAAAATCTGGAAAGTGCAAAGGAAATTTTGTCTATTTGTAATGCTAAAAATCTAACAGCAGCGGTTAATTTTCAATTAAGATTTGCACCATTCGTAAACGCGGCAAGATCTCTAATAGATGCAGGTTTAATAGGAGAAGTCTACGACATGAAAGTAAAACTTTGCACCTATACCCCATGGCATTTGTGGGATTTTTTAGCGGATATTCCAAGGGTCGAAATATTGTATCATAGCATTCATTATATTGATGTTATGCGCTCTTTCTTAGGGGACCCAAAAAGAGTTATGGCTAAAACAGTGAGACATCCAAAGACTACTGTAGCCTCTACACGAAGTACTATTTTATTTGATTATGGTGATGAAATGAGTGCTACAATTAATACCAATCACGATCATAATTTTGGGAGAACCCATCAAAAAAGCTTTATAAAATGGGAAGGAACTAAAGGTGTTATTGTTGCCAAAATGGGATTATTACTTGATTATCCACATGGTGTTCCAGATAAATTTGAATATTGCGTTATAGACGAAGATAATAACCCTCAATGGAAAACTTTGGAAATAGAAGGAACTTGGTTTCCTGATGCTTTTATTGGTGTGATGTCGAGTTTAATGAGATTTGTAGAAGGTTCAGAAAAAGAGTTGCCAACCGCTGTTGAAGATGCTGTAAAAACTATGGAAACGGTTGAGTTAGCCTACCAATCGAGTAATACAGGAACAAGAAAATAATATTTTAAAATATAGAATTATGATTTTTAGAACTCAATTTTTTGAAGATTACGTTACAGGAGAGCAAAGAGAAACTTTTGGACGTACTATTACAGAGGCTGATATTGTAACACATGCTGGTCAAACTGGTGATTTTTTTCCTCATCATATGGATGCAGAATGGTGTAAGAATCAGCCTTTTAAACAACGGATAGCCCATGGTACGCTTACTTTTAGTGTAGCAATTGGGATGACTGCTACTGAGATTAATCCTGAAGCTTTTTCGAAAGGTTATGATAGATTACGTTTTATTAAACCTGTTTATATTGGTGATACTATACGTGTAACAATTGTGATAAGTGAAAAGAAAGAATCTAAAAAGCCTCGCTTTGGACAGGTTACTGAGCATGTAGAAGTTTTTAACCAAAAAAATGAAATAGTCATGGTTTGTGATCACATTTTGCTGGCTAATAAAAAAAATGAGGAGTAACAAGATCAATATTTCCAAGAAAAATAACTTATCTGCCGGGTCACTTTTATGAGGGAACAGATAAATGTTACCAGGGACCATGGCTCTTCGGGCAAAATAGTATTGGGGCCTTGAGTTTTTATAACTATCAAATTAGAGCTAAGCGCTGAGCTTCAATTTTAATGCAATGAAAAAAATAAGTGAACTTTATTATAAATAAATACATCTAGAATTTTAAAAAACATATTATGCAAAGAAGAAATTTTATTAAAAACGTACTATTAGGAACTGGTGTTTGCCTTTTTCCTAACCTGCTAATTGCCAACTCCGAAAAGAGTTTACCTAATGTAATGCTTCTTGGCGATTCTGTATCAATAGGATATACAAATTTTGTTCAGGAGATGTTGAAAGGGAAAGCTAATGTTACCAGAGCTAAAGATGCTAAAGGCGGTTTTGACAACTGTTGGGGAACGACTAAAGGATTAGAAAATTTGGATCTCTGGCTTGGTGATACTAAATGGGATGTTATACATTTTAATTTTGGATTGCATGATCTGAAACATGTAAAAGTAGCTGGAACAGGGCAAAATAGTACAGATCCTAATGATCCTCAACAAGCAGATCTCAAGGCTTACAAAAAGAACTTGAAAGAGATAGTTGTACAGCTTAAAGTAACAGGGGCAAAACTAATATTTGCCACAACAACACCCTATCCAGATAAACCAGGTGGCCCATTGCGTAGAGCAGATCAACCTGCAAAATATAATAAGGTTGCGAAAAAAATAATGAAGAAAAACAATATTCAGATCAACGATCTTCACGGTTTTGCGCTACCAAACTTATCAGATCTGCAACCACCAAAAGACGTGCACTTCACAAAAGAAGGAAGCAAACTACTTGCACAACAAGTTGTTAAAAGCATTATGACAGCCCTAAAATAAATAAGGATCCACGGATTTACACTAAAAAATATTTTAATAAAGATACCGGGATTTATGGAAGTGGCTGCGGAACCTTGAGTTTTCATAACGATCAAATTAGAGCTAAGCGCTGATCTTCAATTTTAAAACAATGAAAAATAAAACAATAAATTTTAAAACAATGAAAAATAGAACTATTAACATCCTTTTTACCCTGTGTTTTCTTTTCGGAATGTATTCCGAAATAAGCGCTCAGCAAAAGCAAGCAACGATTGATTCTGATCAATCGGAGACTCCGGTTTTTCCTGAAAACCCACCTGAAGACTGGCCTACCTATCACCTTCTGCATCCGGAAATCCTTAAGAGATGGTCGGCAGATCCTAATGTAGCCTTTTACTATAAGGGACGGTATCACATGCATTATCTATACCCAGCTCAAGGGAATGGTGGCCTGGGCATGGTGCATGTTTCAAGCAAAGACATGGTTCACTGGAAATTCCACCCTACGGTGCTGCGCCCTGCGAACCTTGGACACAGAATGTTAAGCGGAACCGGTTTTTTTACCAAAGAGGGGGTTCCGGCACTCATTTACACGAACAACCAAGACAATATAATCTTGTACGCGCAAGACGATCAACTGGATTCCTGGTCAGATCCGCAAATAATTAGCCCGAAGAACGCCGAAGGTATTACAGTGAAGGGCAATGTGTGGGATCCTGACTGTTGGTTGGATGGTGACACTTACTATGCCATTGGTGGTGGGAAAAATCCCGATCTTAAAAAATCCACAGATCTTAAAAACTGGGAATATATAGGAGACCTGATGCACAAGGATTTCCCTTCCAACCTTGGAGTTACTCCTTACGATGACCTCTCTTGTCCGAACATGTTCAGGATTGGAGATAAATGGATGCTGCTCGGCATCTCACATGCATTGGGGTGTCGCTACTTTATAGGAGATTTTAAGGATGGAAAATACCTGCCCGAATCTCATGGCTTAATGAACTGGGAGGATGTGAACCTGGCTGCTGGCAACAGTGTAAGGACACTGGGCACCTATTTTGCACCCGAATCCTTGCTTACTCCCGATGGCCGTAGGGTAATGTGGTCCTGGCTTTTTCATGAAGACGACCGGCTCCAAAACGGGGTACAGTCACTTCCCCGCGAACTCGAGCTTTCCGAATCGAATACCCTTCTGATCAAGCCATTGAAGGAACTTGAAGGGCTCCGTTACGATCTAAATAGTTGGACTGACCTGATCATCAAAAATCAGGTGGACCATCCATTGGAGAACCTGAGAGGCGATGCCCTGGAAATTGAAATTGTATTCAGCCCTTTGAATGAAAGTTATGAAATTAACAAGGTGGGCGACATGTGGCATATTCCCACAACCTACGGAATTGAGGTACTGTGCGATGAGAACGGCGAGAACGGGATTCCGGTTACTGTTTATCCAAGTCGTAAAACGCTAAACATCGCTGGGGTATCAGCCCCGCTGAATATTCCAGTGGATCAGGAGACTGTTCTTAGGGTTTTTATCGATAAGGGAATTATTGAGGTATTCGTCAATGACACCCAGGCCATGGTCTACGCCCACAAACGAACTCATCCGCATGCAAATCACCAACTCACTTCATTTCAGGGTAATATTAATGTAAAAAGCGTGAGAGCATGGAAGATGAAATCGGCCTGGAAGAAATAATCATAAAAAAAAATTAATTTTTAGAACCCACCTTAAGTAACAAATTAAATACAGACATAATGAAAAAATCAAGTAAACATTGGCTTTTTGTAAAAACAAAGACACTAGTTTTTAAATTAAGGATTTTTTTGAAGAAGTCACCACCTTTGAGCGTTATTGGGCAAAGTAAGAGAAGAAAACATATTTAATTAAAATAGAATTCAACTAAAATTGTTACACAATTTTGAAATGATATCGATGCATACAATAATGGAAAAAACAAATTACTTTTTAGCAATTGACATAGGAGGTACATGGATAAAGGCTTGTTGGAGTAAATCCGATATTATTTTTAGTAAAGAAAATAATTTGAATGAGATAGAGAATAACTATGCCAAAGTGAAAAGTTCTTTACATAAAGACACCACCATTAATGAATTCATAATACTGATTCTGAAAGTAATAGAAAATCTTAAAATAAACAATAAAAACATCAAAGGTATTGGGATTTCTACGGCAGGTATTGTCAACTATCACGGCTCTAAAGTTTTAAAGACAGCATCCCATTTAAATGTTCTGAAAAACGAAAAGTGGAAAGAAACATTGGAAAGACAGTTTCAATGCAAAGCCATTGTTGTTAACGATGCCGATGCTGCTACCATAGGATTGGCTGAACTGAATTATTTAAAAGGAAATAAAACTATTGGAATAATGCCTATTGGTACAGGGCTTGGTTTTACAGTTTGGAGAAACGGAAGAAGATGGCGGCCTAAAAAATCTTTGCCTTTGTTGGGAAGTATTAGGTTGCCTAATGGAGATTATAATGCTGTTGCAAGTGCTTCAAAATTAGCTATTCTTGATAAAAACAATAGTCTTTTAGAAATTTTCACAAGTCCTAATTTTAAAATTGAACGAGAAGCATATATCAAAAATTTAGCCCGTATTATCAATACAGCGGCTATTCTGTATAATTTGGATGAAGTCATTATTTGTGGCGGTTTGGCAAATGCTATTAGTTCCTGTAATTTCCCAATGGGTAAACAATTAAACAAGCTGTTGGAAAATACACCAGCAGAACTTGATAAACCAGTAATTGCTAAAATAGCAACTGAAGGAAATCAATTGCAATTAATAGGAGCATTGGCATTGGCAAAAGGAGAGTCGATCGCTGCGCAAAAAAGAGTAACAATAAACTATGGTGCTATGGAAACTGAAGTACCTTATAATAAAGAATTGCATCTCGAAAAGATGCAAAGTGCCGAAATTATCCAAACACTTTGGAAAGCAGAACAAGAAGCAGGATTCGCATTGAAAAACAATCTGAAAATGATTGCTGATATAGCAGATAGAACAGTGGATAAATTAAAATCTGGTGGTCGAATTATTTATGTAGGGGCAGGCTCAAGTGGACGAATTGCAGCGATGGATACTGTTGAAATACCTTGTACTTATGGTTTTCCAGAGGACAGGATTGTTACTTTGGTGTCGGGAGGAATTGCAGATGCCGCGATAGAAATTGAATCTGATTTTGAAGAAGACGCCAGTGCAGTTCCAGAAATGCTATTGTTAAATATAAATACCAATGATGTGGTCATTGGTATTTCTGCTAGCGGTACAGCTTATTATGTGCAATCAGCTTTGGCATTTGCTAAAAGTAGAGGGGCATTATCAATACAGATACAAGTAAATCAACCTAAAAAAGAATTACCGTTTTGCGATGTTGTAATTCCTTTAAATTCGGGTAACGAAGTCGTTGCTGGTTCAACACGAATGAAAGCAGGAACCGCTACTAAAAAAGTATTAAATTTCTTTTCATCTACAGTCATGATTAAATTGGGGAAAGTAGCAGGTTCGTATATGGTAGATATGGCTTGCATTAATATGAAATTAGTAGAGCGGGCACAAGTTATACTTAAAAAATTATACCATATAGATGAAGAAGAGGCCATACAAAGACTTCAAAACGCTGATATGAACTTATATGAAGCTATTAAAACACTAAATAAAGAATAACTATTATGGAACTAAAGTTAATTGATTGGGCAATTATTATAGCCTTTTTTGTAATATCGTTGGCAATCGGTATTATAGTTTCTAAACGGGCTGGTAAAAACACCTCAGAATTCTTTTTATCAGGACGTACCATGCCTTGGTGGCTATTGGGAATATCGATGGTGGCTACTACCTTTTCGGCCGATACCCCTAATCTCGTTGCCGATATTGTACGAAACAATGGCGTATCGGGTAACTGGGTCTGGTGGTCCTTTTTACTGACAGGCATGCTTACGGTATTTCTATACGCGAAATTATGGAGACGCTCCAAAGTATTGACTGATCTTGAGTTTTACGAACTTCGGTATAGTGGAAAGGAAGCCGCATTTTTAAGAGGTTTTAGGGCGGTCTATTTAGGTTTTTTCTTCAATATCGTTGCCATGGCGGGGGTGTGTTTGGCTGCAATTAAAATAGGAGGTGTTTTATTAGGGATCTCTCCAGTGCAAACCTTGCTAATAGCCTCTGTGGTGACCGTAATTTACAGCTCTCTTGGAGGGTTGAAAGGCGTATTGATTACCGATTTTTTTCAATTTTTTATGGCCATGATAGGTTCTATATGGGCTACCATAGTTATTGTAGATCTTCCTGAAATAGGTGGGCTGAGCAATCTAATCGCTCATGAAAATGTAGTAGGAAAATTAAGTATTCTACCAGATTTTTCTAATACAGATTTACTTATTACAGTATTTATAATCCCCATAGCTGTGCAATGGTGGAGTGTCTGGTATCCCGGTTCAGAACCGGGTGGCGGAGGCTATATTGCCCAGCGTATGCTTTCTGCCAAGGATGAAAAAAATGCAGTTTGGGCGACCTTATTGTTTAATATCGTACACTATGCCATACGACCTTGGCCTTGGATCTTGATAGCTTTAGCTTCATTGGTACTGTATCCCGAAGTTTCTGATTTGATTGCCGCACTGCCCAATATGGATCCCTCTGTAGTAAAAGATGATATTTCCTATTCGGTTATGCTTAGGTATTTGCCAACGGGTTTATTGGGTTTAGTATTGGCATCGTTAATAGCAGCCTTTATGTCCACTATTTCAACATTGCTTAATTGGGGATCTTCTTATATGGTTAATGATCTTTATCAACGCTTTATTGAACCGAAAGCGACATCTAAAAAATTGATTTTTGTTGCGCGATTGAGTACTGTTTTATTAATGCTTTTTTCTTCTATATTGGCTTTGTTTTTGAGCAATGCCTTACAAGCATTCAATATGATATTACAGATAGGTGCAGGGACAGGTCTTTTGTTTATATTAAGGTGGTTTTGGTACCGAATTAATGCCTGGAGTGAAATAACGGCTATGGTAGTATCTCTTTTCATTGCGCTTTATTTTGAAGTAATACATCCTCATACGGGGCTTCCAGAATTGTCATCATCTACAAAACTACTACTTGGAATTTTAATCACTACAGTCGCCTGGGTAAGTGTTACTTTATTGACCAAGCCCGCTGATGATAAAGTTTTGAAATCATTTTACAGATTGATACGACCAGGAGGGGTTGGATGGAAAAAAGTTTTAGATAAGATTAAAGAGGAAGATCCAGAAGACCAAGGGGTATCCGAAAAATGGGATATGCCCACTGCAATTCTTTGTATGGTAACAGGAAGTTTTATGGTTTTTTCAGCATTATTCACCATAGGGTATTTTATTTACGGGAATCTGAAATTTGGATATATAATGTTATTCTTGACAGTGATTAGTACTTGGATATTACTTAAATTATGGAAGAAATTAAAAATAGATTAAAAAGAAACCGAGAAGATTAAAATTATTTACTAAAAATTTAAGAGTAGTATTAATGAAAGCAAAAGCAGCGATTACAAATGGGAAAGGAGAATATACAATAGAAACTATTGATGTATCTCTTCCACAAAAAGACGAAGTGTTGGTTAAAATGAAAGCAGCCGGCATTTGCCATACCGATTACGATTCTTTAAACTGGAACACATCTATAATATTGGGGCATGAAGGGGCTGGTATTGTTGAGGTAGTTGGAGATGATGTAACTTCAGTTAAAGTTGGCGATAAAGTGATTTTGAATTGGGCTATACCCTGTGGAAATTGTTTTCAGTGTCAACAAATGAATCAGCATATTTGCGAAAATAATTCTCCGGTAACAGCAGGGAGTCAAACTAGTGGTGGCGATATTTCTAAAGGACACGCCTCATTAGAAAGCACTAAATATCAAGGAAAAGGTATTCAACGATCTTTTAACATTGGAACCTTATCCACACATACCGTTGTAAAAGAGCAAGCGGTTGTAAAGTATGACACAAATATCTCATTTGGTTCTGCGGCTATTTTAGGTTGTGGAGTTATGACGGGTTATGGGTCGGCAGTAAATACAGCCCAAATTAAAGCTGGATCATCCGTTGTTGTATTGGGCACCGGAGGGGTAGGTTTAAGTGTTATACAGGGAGCTAGAATCTCAGGAGCAGAAAAAATTATTGCTATAGATATTAATCCCAAACGATTAGAGATGGCCGTTCAATTTGGAGCGACCCATACCATTAAAGCAGAAAAAAGTGATACAAACTTATTAAACGCTGCTGAAAAAGTAAAGCAATTAACAAATGGCAGAGGCGCTACATATGCTTTTGAATGTACAGCCATACCAGCTTTGGGAGCTGCGCCGTTGGCAATGATTCATAATGCAGGAACAGCTGTGCAAGTGAGCGGAATAGAAGATGAAATAACTATTGATATGAATCTTTTTCAATGGGATAAAATTTATATCAATCCGTTATACGGAAAATGTAGACCACAAATAGATTTCCCTATTTTATTAAATCTTTATAAAAAAGGAGATTTGCTATTGGATGAAATGGTAACTAAACAATATCCTTTTGAAAATTTACCAAAAGCATTTGAAGATATGTTAGCGGGTAAAAATGCTAAAGGCGTCATAATTTTTGAAGATTAAGCAATGGTATCTCGATTTAAAACAATAAACATATCAAACCCAAAATACGAATCTGATAATTTAAGACATATTACAGTCAAAAGTAATCACCTTAAAGGCAGAGGAGATATCTCTGTGTATATTCCTTCTGGAGAAAACCACAACAATCTTCCTATAGCAATATTGTTACATGGTGTTTATGGTAGTCACAATTCATGGCTATACACCGCGGGGATTCATCTAAAAATGAACCAGTGGATAGCTTCGGGAGAACTAAAACCAATGATTTTGGTAATGCCTTCTGATGGATTATGGGGTGATGGAAGCGGCTATGTGCCACATTCTGACACGAATTTTGAAAAATGGATTGTTGAAGATGTAGTAGATGCTGTTTTAGAATCCATTCCGCAAGTAAGTAGCCAATCCGATTTATTTATTGCAGGTTTGTCTATGGGAGGTTTTGGAGCTTTAAGGATTGGTGCTAAATACAATAAAAAGTTCAAAGCATTTTCTGGTTTGTCATCCATCACGCATTTAGATCAAATGAAGTTGTTCATCGAAGAAGACATATCTCAACTTCGACAAGAAAATAGTCAAGAAGAATCTGTAATAGAAATGATGATAGCATATCGAGATACAATACCCCCTTTTAGATTTGATTGCGGTCTTGAAGATGATTTACTTGAAGCAAGCAGAAAATTACATGAGCAGCTAAACTTACACAATATTCCACATATTTATAACGAGTTTCCAGGAGGGCATAACTGGGAATATTGGGAAAATCATATATTTAAAACATTGCTTTTTTTTAATCAACAATAATATATTATGAACACAGCAAAGAACTTAAAATCGAATGATTTGTCTGATTATGGCAATCCAATATCTAAATTATTTAAACAACCTCAAAGCCCTGAAGAATGGAAACAGTACATGCTTACAGCCGAACAAATAAAATTTTATAAAGAAAACGGATATCTTTCAAATATCAAAATTTTAAACGAAGAACAGGTTGATGTCTTAAATGAGGAATTAGCGAACCTTAGCGAGATGAGTGAAGAGCGTAAAAAATTGTTCTATGAATATAAAAGTAATGAATCCGAAGACCCAAATAAAGTGCTTTTCCATGCCATTGGCGGATGGCGTTCTATGACTGGATTTCATGATCTTCTTTGGGCACCTGCTTATCGTATGGCGGCTTATCAACTAATGGGAGGAGACTTCAAGTTGTTTCATGACCAATTGTTTTGTAAACCTTCCAATCATGGAGGTGTAGTAGCTTGGCATCAAGATTATTCTTACTGGACCTTTACCAAACCTATGAACCACCTTACTTGCTGGATTGGGCTTGATGATGCTAGTAAGGAAAACGGATGTTTGTATTATGTGCCTCGTAGTCACAAATGGGGCCTTTTGCCTATTACGGGTTTAACAGGTAATATGTATGCTGTTCGTGAAGTGTTGACAAAAGAACAATTAGCAGATTTTGATAAAAAAACAGCCATTGAAATGCCAAAAGGTTATGCCTCATTTCACCATCCTCAAATGATGCATGGGTCTTATTCAAATAGTTCAGACAGATCAAGAAGAGCTGTTGTCCTAAATTCGATGGGACCAAATACAGTTTCGAATATTGCCAATTTTGAACGAATGGATTTATTAAAAGATTTTCCATCAATGGGTGAACACGGACAGGTATTGGATAACAAATGCTTTCCGTTACTCTTCAATGCCGATAAAGAATTGGGCGCATTAAAAAAGGAAGTCTTTACAATATAATCTACAGTTACACGTATAAAAAAAATAATATAACTGAAGTATAAAGAAATGGGGTGAAATTAAAAGTTTGGCATGTTGAAAACGGGTGTATTCTCACAGGAAATGAATTTGTTGAATCTCCATTCTTGTCAGCCAAAAAGAATGTTGAAGTACTAAACTATGGACAGCCACTTGTTGATTCGATTAAGAAAATTGAAGGTGCAGAAGTGATCTCTCAACCTTCATGGGAATTGTATAACATGGCACCGGAGGCATTCGATGAACGGTTGAAATGGGCTACCACAATCATCTTCGGTGATGTTGAGACAAAATGCATGATGTTACATCCCGATTTCTTTGATCGGCAAGTGTGGACAAATAAGTTCGTCACTTTTCCTGATTGTTTCCAGATATTAATCGATTGGATTCAAGATGGTGGTCATTTCCATATGAATGGAGGGTGGTAAAGCTTCAGTGGTCAACACGGCAAAGGAGGGATGGGGACGGAGTTTGTTTCGTGATGTTTTGCCAGTGAAGTGCCTTGAGACCGACGACCTGTTAGAATCTACAGCAAGTTTTGATGTTCGTAGTACCATAGAGAATCATCCAATACTCGACGGTATTGATTTTTCTGGCTTTCCCCCGATTTTGGGCTTCAACCAAACAAAGAGGAGGACTGAAAGCGAAACACTTTTGGAGATTAAATATTGGGACCAATGGTTTCCACTGCTTTCTCAACATTCGTTGGGAAAAGGTAGGGTATCTGCCTGGATGACAGGTGCCAGCCCACACTGGGGAATTAACCTTATCAAGTGGGATCAATACGATCAGTTTTGGAAACAATTATTTCCATATGATGGAATCAGGTAAAAACAGGCTCCCAAGAGGTTCTGGGTGGTAAAAAATTATCGATAAATAAGGGATGATATTAGTATTGTTTTTGAAGTTGATGAGACATGGGATATTTCCTGTATCAAACTTAGCATAGAGGTAAGAAGTTACATGATTTTTTTCGGCTTTTTCTCTATAACCTTAAATCCGCAAAACTTTATAGTTATTTAATGTCTGGTCGGAAACAGGCGAATCTTACAATTATAATTTTTTTAATCTTTTTTAAGGGTTTTTTTAAAGTCATACGTTTTAAGCAGTAGTTATAACGCCTAGAGTTTAGATTAAACAGTTTTCCAATTTTAAATCAATCCAAAATACTAGTGAAATCACAAAACCTGAACTTTGGACTCCGTATAAAAACCTTATTCAAAAAGACTCAAATGGAAAGTGGATAGACTTTTGGGTGATGGCTGATAAAAAAAAGGTTTATCTGTTTTATACCGGAGCGCACAGTGGGGTAATGGTTCGTTCCACAATAGTAAATAACTTTCCAAATGGTTGGGGGAAAAATAAAAAGGTTTTTGATGATGTACACGAAGCGGTTCATATTTATAAAGTAAAAAACAAAAAAGAGTATCACATGATTTATGAACTAAACAAATTTTGAGCATTCTCAATTATAGCAGTCTATTTGGCTTTGGAATAGGTTTTTGGTGAATAATTCGGGTTAAAGTAAAAGCCTGGCTTTATACCATGGTAAATTTATGAAACGGAGAATTTTATCCTTGATTGATAAACTGAATTAAAAATTATAAAAAGTAAAAAAAATGAGGTATATATTAGTTACTATTTTGTTGTTTGCAGTTTTTACCAACTGTACGAATAAATCTCAAACTGCAATTGAGGATACACCAAACAAATATGTAAATGCATTTACAGGAACCAGTGGAGAAGGAAAAACGTACCCGGGAGCAGTTTTACCATTTGGCATGGTACAATTAAGCCCCGACAACGGACTTTCTGGCTGGGACAGAGTTGCTGGTTATTATTATGGGGATTCTACAATTTCGGGTTTTAGTCATACGCACCTTACAGGAACCGGCTCAGGCGACCTTTATGACTTGTTACTTATGCCACTTAACAGCAGATTTACAGAGAGCCTCACCCCCACCGATAAAAGGTATCGTCCTTACTCTAAATTCTCGCACGATCGCGAAGAGGCACGCCCTGGATACTACTCTGTTGACCTTTTAAGCTCTGGTATTAAGGCAGAACTAACAACAACTGCAAGAGTTGGATTTCATCAATATACATTTCCAAAAGACGATAAAAGCCAGTTGATATTAGACTTGGGATATAGCATAAACTGGGACCGTCCGGTAGATTCAAAAATCAATATCGAAGATAAACAAACCATTTCTGGATACCGTAAATCAACAGGATGGGCAAAAGATCAAAGAGTCTATTTTGTTGTTAAATTTTCAAAACCTTTTGACAATGCCCAACTGTTTGAAGAGACCAAAGAGGCCTCAACAAAAAGTGTAAAAGGAAAACACACTCGGATTGTAGCAAATTATAAAACCAAAAACAACGAAAAAATTCTTGTTAAAGTTGCGCTATCATCTGCAAGTATTGAAGGAGCCCGCAAAAATCTTAATGCTGAATTAACCCACTGGGATTTTGACAAAACAGTAAATGAAGCGGCAAATATATGGACAAGTTATCTGACAAAGATAGACGTAAAAGGAACTGAGGCACAAAAAGAACTTTTCTATACGAACCTTTACCATTGCTTTTTAACCCCATCTTTACACAGCGATGTTGATGGAGGATATAAAGGTGCCGATGGTAAAAATCACATTGCAAAGGGCTATAATAAATATGACACTTTTTCGCTTTGGGACACATTTAGAGCAGCCCATCCATTATACACAGTACTGTGTCCTAATGAGACAGAAGATATGATTAAATCTTTTATGTCGCATTACGACGAAACAGGATTGCTTCCGATTTGGTCTTTGGCTGGGAACGAATCTTTTACGATGATAGGATATCATGCAGTTCCGATAGCTGTAGATGCATATTTTAAGGGTATCCCAATGGATGCAAAGAAAGTACTCGAAGCCTGTGTTACTTCTGCCACTAAAGAACCAAGAGAGATTGATCTGTATATGAAATACGGCTATGTTCCGGCAGGAACGAAAACAAGTAATTGGTCGGTGTCAAAAACTTTAGAATATGCTTTCGACGATTGGTGTATTGCACGATTGGCAAAAGCGTTGGGAGAAGAAGAGATATATAAAACCTTTGCTAAAAGAGCTAACAACTGGAAAAACCTCTACGATACAGAGTCAACATTTTTGCGTCCTAAAGATATCGATGGCAACTTTACTACGCCATTTACAGCGAAAGATTACACAAAGCCATATTGCGAAAGTAATGCATGGCAATACTTCTGGTTTGTACCACACGATATGGAAGGCCTGATTGATACCTTGGGGCAACCTCAATTTATAGCAAAGCTAGACACTATGTTTAACTACGATCCTGAACCCGAAGATGAACTACCCTCTTTTAGTACCGGTATGATTGGCCAGTACGCACATGGAAACGAGCCGAGCCACCACGTTGCTTATCTATTTAATTACGCAGGAGAACATTGGAAAACCCAGGATATGGTTCGCCGGATTATCACCACCACATATAGTACCGAACCAGACGGATATTGTGGTAACGAAGATTGTGGTCAGATGTCAGCATGGTTGGTATTTTCATCTATAGGATTATATCCTGTTAATCCGGCAAGTGGTATCTATAGTATAACGTCTCCCCTGCTAGAAGAGGCAACTATCAATCTGGAAAATGGGCAAAAGTTTATAATAAGTACCGAAAACCAGTCAGAACAAAACAAATACATACAAGCCATTTCTCTAAACGGAAAAACATACAACAAACTGACAATAACGCATCAGCAAATTATGGATGGTGGTGAACTCCATTTTGTTTTAGGCAGTAAACCTAATAAGGAATTGTTCTAAAAGCAGTATGAATTATTAGTACTTAAAAATGAAAAACATCATATTACGAAAAGCAATCCTAACTACAATGATGGCCGCTCTGTTACTTGGCGGCACTGCAGGCCATCGCCTGTACGCTGCTGAGCTGCAGCCCACATTCCGAATGGCTAACATCTTCACCGACCACATGGTTCTCCAGCGCGACCAGCCCCTGCCTATTTGGGGCTGGGCCGCGCCCGGCCGTACTGTCACTGTTGAGGTTGGTCCGCACTCCGCTCGCACCCGCGCGAACGCAGAAGGGCGCTGGCGCCTCACCCTGCCGCCCCTCGAAAGCGGCAAAGGTCCGCTGACGATGACCGTTAAGGCTGGCGAGGAGACAATTCGCCTCACCGATATCCTTGTGGGCGAGGTCTGGCTGTGCTCGGGCCAGTCCAACATGGAAATGTCCGTTAACAACTCAGCCGATGGCAAAGCCGAAATCAAAGCAGCCAACCACCCCAACATCCGACTTTTTAACATTCCGCGCCCCACCGCCATGGCCAGCGATCCCCAGGACGACGTTGTCGGTCAGTGGCAAGCCTGTTCGCCCGAGACCATCGGGGACTTCTCGGCCGTCGGGTACTACTTCGGACGCGAAATCCACCAGTCCATCGAAGTGCCTGTCGGACTTATCAACGCCTCGTGGGGCGGAACGATCATTGAAACCTGGATGCGCCACGAAGAAATCTCGCGGCTGCCCGGCATGACCGAACACATCGCCGAAGCCCAAGATATTCACCACGACCCGGCGTTCAAACTCGCTTACAAAGCCAGCGCAGAACGCGCCGCGAGTTCGTCGTTGGCGTTCAACGAGGCGAAAGACAACGACGAACTCGCTCGCAAAATGACGAATCCTGACAGCGACCTCCGCAGTTGGAAAACAATGCAGATCCCCAACAATTGGGGAAAAGCGGGCCTGCCCGACTTCAGGGGCATGGTTTGGTTCCACAAGACGATTGATGTCCCGGAATCGTGGGTGGGCAAGAACCTCGTACTGCACCTTGACCGCATCTACGAAGCCGATGTCACGTGGTTAAACGGCCACCGTGTGGGCGCCACCGCTCCCGGCCAATATTACAAACAGCGCGTTTACAGCATCCCTGCCAACCTTGTCAAAGCCGGCGCCAACACAATCACCGTACGTGTCATCGACACGTTTGGCTCCCGCGGCCTGGTGGGCAAGCCCGACGCCATGGCTCTCTGTGTCGCCGGTTCCGAGGAAACTGATCGCATCGGCCTGGCTGGTCCCTGGCGCTACAAGCCAGGTGTCCAACTCCACGCCTCGCTCCCTCATCCTAACAACTATGTCAACCTCCCCACGCTTCTTTACAACACGATGATTCACCCCCTTGTCCCTTTCGCCATCCGCGGCATCACCTGGTACCAGGGCGAATCGAACAACGGCGACGACATGCGCTACTTCGACAAAATGCAGGCGCTCATCCAATCCTGGCGCAACGTCTTCCTTCGCCCCGACGCTCCCTTCTACTTTGTGCAGATCGCGCCCTATCGCTACGGCAGCGGCCAAGAACTCGCTCTGCCCGGGCTCTGGGAGGCCCAGACCGCCGCGCTCAATATTCCTCACACCGGCATGGCTGTCATCTCAGACATCGGCAACATCGCCGACATCCATCCGAAAAACAAACAAGACGTTGGCAAGCGCCTCGCGCTCTGGGCTCTTGCGAAAGACTATGGCCAGGACAACCTCGTCTACTCCGGCCCCCTCTACAAATCGATGGCTATCGAAGGCAGCAAGATTCGCCTAAGTTTCGAGCATACAGGAAGCGGGCTCGCCTCGCGCGACGCCAAGCCTCTCGACTGGTTTGAAATCGCGGGTGAAGACGGAAAATTCGTCAAAGCCCAAGCCGTGATCGACGGCAACACCGTTCTCGTCTCCAGCGACGCCATCGCCAAACCGAGCGCAGTAAGATTCGCCTGGGACCAGGAAGCCGAGCCGAATCTCATAAATAAAGAAGGCCTGCCCGCCGGCTCTTTCCGAACGCATCGCCCGTAGGGCTTGCGATTGGCGTAGTGGCGATGGCATCTAACGCCACGATATATTTGGTATAAATTTTATAAATTAAAAATGAAAAACATCATATTACGAAAAGCAATCCTAACTATAATGATGGTCGCCCTGTTACTTGGCGGCACTGCAGGCTATCGCCTGTACGCCGCTGAGCTGCAGCCTGCATTCCGAATTGCTGGTATTTTCACCGACCACATGGTTCTCCAGCGTGACCAGCCCCTGCCTATTTGGGGCTGGGCAGCGCCCGGCCGTACTGTCACTGTTGAGGTTGGTCCGCACTCCGCTCGCACCCGCGCGAACGCAGAAGGACGCTGGCGCCTCACCCTGCCGCCCCTCGAAAGCGGCAAAGGTTCGTTGACGATGACCGTTAAGGCTGGCGATGAGACAATTCGCTTTACCGACATCCTCGTGGGCGAGGTCTGGCTCTGCTCGGGCCAGTCCAACATGGGAATGTCCGTTAGCAGCTCGGCCAACGGCAAAGCCGAAATCAAAGCAGCCAACCACCCCAACATCCGGTTTTTTGTCGTTCCGCGCCCCAACCCCTTGTCCACCGACCCCCAGGACGATATTTCCGGTCAGTGGCAAGCCTGTTCGCCCGAGACCATCGGGGACTTCTCGGCCGTCGCTTATTACTTCGGACGCGAAATCAACCAGTCCATCGAAGTGCCTGTCGGCCTGATCAACGCCTCCGCGGGCGGAACGATTATTGAAACCTGGACGCGCCACGAAGAAATCTCGCAGCTGCCCGGCATGATCGAACGCATCGCCGAAGCCAAGGATATTCTCCACAATATGCCGGCCATCACCAAGAACGATATAAAGAAGAACAAACTTGCCGCGAGTAGCCTGCAGGCGTTAAAAGAGGCAAAAGCCAACGAGGAACTCGGTCGCAAAATGACGAGTCCTGACCTTGATCTCAGCAGTTGGAAAACTATGGAGATCCCCAACGCATGGGGAAAAGCGGGCCTGCCCGACTTCAGGGGTATGGTTTGGTTCCGCAAAACCATTGACGTTCCCGAATCGTGGGTGGGCAAGAACCTCGTGCTGCACCTTGACCGCATCCTTGAAGGCGATGTTACGTGGTTCAACGGCCAGCACGTGGGCGCCACCCCCATCAACAAATATAGGGATCCGCGCGTCTACAGCATCCCCGCCAGCCTTGTCAAAGCCGGCGCCAACACTATCACCGTACGTGTCATCGACACGTTTGGCTCCCGCGGCCTGTCGGGCAAGCCCGACGCCATGGCCCTCTGTGTCGCCGGTTCCGAGGAAACTGATCGCATCTGCCTGGCCGGTCCCTGGCGCTATAAGCCGGGCACCGAACTCGTCGGTACAATAGCCACTTTCGGCCCCGGGCCCAACAATCCTACGCTTCTGTACAACAACATGATTCACCCCCTTGTCCCTTTT
The DNA here is from genome assembly GCA_905181865.1 of Urechidicola croceus. Lineage (GTDB taxonomy): Bacteria > Bacteroidota > Bacteroidia > Flavobacteriales > Flavobacteriaceae > Urechidicola > Urechidicola croceus_A. The sequence continues at coordinate 487,880 of CAJIZG010000003.1, read as the reverse complement.
GCCATGGGCGGCATCACCTGGTACCAGGGAGAATCGAACAACGGCGACGGCATGCGCTACTTCGACAAAATGCAGGCGCTCATCCAATCCTGGCGCAACGTCTTCCTTCGCCCCGACGCTCCCTTCTACTTTGTGCAGAGTGCGCCCTGTCGCTACGGCGGCAATGAATTCGCTCTCCCCGAGCTCTGGGAGGCCCAGACCGCCGCGCTCGATATTCCCCACACTGGCATGGCTGTCATCTCAGACATTGGCAACATCGCCGACATTCATCCGAAAAACAAACAAGACGTTGGCAAGCGTCTCGCGCTATGGGCTCTTGCGAAAGACTATGGCCAGGACAACCTCGTATACTCCGGTCCCTTCTACAAATCGATGGCTATCGAAGCCGGCAAGATTCGCCTGAGTTTCGACCATGTCGGAAGCGGGCTCGCCTCGCGCGACGCCAAGCCCCTCGACTGGTTTGAAATCGCGGGTGAAGACGGAAAATTCGTCAAAGCCCAAGCCGTGATCGACGGCAACACCGTTGTTGTTTCCAGCGACGCCATCGACAAACCGACAGCAGCAAGATTCGCCTGGGACCAGGAAGCCGAGCCGAATCTCATAAATAAAGAGGGCCTGCCCGCCAGCTCTTTCCGAACGCATCGCCCGTAGGGCTTGCGATTGGCGTAGCGGAGATGGCGGATCTGACAAAGTAGGCGGTAAAGTGACATAGAGGGAATATAAAGGCGTGAATCATGGGTCAATGCATACGCCGATAAGAAAGCTTTGAAGTGCTTGTTAAGCCAGAAGAAAAACGAATAAATAAATAAAAACAAATAAAAATAAAAACAAAAATGAACAATTTATTTTTTAATACAAAAGCAATGTTAATAGTGTTGCTTTTAGTTTTACAAGTAACAACTGGTTTTTCGCAAAATAAGGAACCTGATCTTCAACCAAAAGTAATTCAACCTGGTAAAAGCCTGCAGGCCGCTGAGCCGCAGCCCGCATTCCGAATGGCTGGCATCTTCACCGACCACATGGTTCTCCAGCGCGAGCAGCCCCTGCCGGTTTGGGGCTGGGCCGCGCCCGGCCGCGCTGTCACCGTTGAGGTGGGCCCGCACTCCGCTCGCACCCGCGCGAATGCAGAAGGGCGCTGGCGCCTCACCCTGCCGAGCCTCGAAAGCGGCAAAGGTTCGTTGACGATGACCGTTAAGGCTGGCGATGAGACAATTCGTTTCATCGACATCCTTGTGGGCGAGGTCTGGCTCTGCTCGGGCCAGTCCAACATGCAGATGAGCGTCGACAGATCGGTCAACGGCAAGACCGAAATCACAGCGGCGAACCATCCCGAGATCCGACTTTTTAGCGTTCCGCTTACAACCGCCATCGATCCCCAGGACGATATCTCCGGTCAGTGGCAGGTCTGTTCGCCCGAGACCATTTCGGACTTCTCGGCCGTCGCTTATTATTTCGGACGTGAACTCAACCAACGCATCAATGTCCCCATCGGCCTAATCCACTCCTCCTGGGGTGGCACGATTATCGAGACCTGGACGCGCCAGGAGGAGATCTCGCAGCTGCCAGGCATGACCGAGCGCATTGCCGAAATCCAAGACGATCTCCACAATCCACAGTCCTTCGCCAAGGACGTTACGAAGAAGAACAAACCTGTCTTGAAAAGTTGGCAAGAGCTCATCGATGCCGAGTCCGACGCTAAACTCGTTCGCAAAATGACGAGTCCTGACCTTAATCTCCAGAGTTGGAAAACCATGCAAATTCCCAATCAATGGGAGAAGACAGGGCTGCCCGACTTCAATGGCATGGTCTGGTTTCACAAGACGATTGATATCCCGGAATCGTGGGTTGGGAAAAACCTTGTGCTTCAACTCGGGCCCGTCGATGAAGTCGATGTCACCTGGTTCAACGGCAAGCGCATCGGTGCCACCGGCAGTCTCAAGGGAGGCAACATCAGCAATTGGTACAAGCCGCGCGTCTATGGCATTCCTTTCAGTCTTGTCAAGGCCGGCCCCAACACCATCACCGTGCGCGCCATCGACACCGGGGCCGCCGGTGGCCTGTGGGGCGCCGCGCCCGAGGACATGGCGCTCTGCGTTTCGGGCTCCGAGAAGACGGACCGCATCGGACTGGCCGGTCCCTGGCGCTATAAGCCCGGCATCGAACTCGTCGGTAAGATGACCGCTTCTGGCCCCGGGCCCAACCATCCGACGCTTCTGTACAATGCGATGATTAACCCCCTTGTCCCGTTCTCCATTCGCGGCGCGATATGGTACCAGGGCGAATCGAACAACGGCGACGGCATGCGCTACTTCGACAAAATGCAGGTGCTCATCCAATCCTGGCGCAACGTCTTCCTTCGCCCCGACGCTCCCTTCTACTTTGTGCAGATCGCGCCCTATCGCTACGGCAGCGGCCAAGAACGCGCTCTGCCCCAGCTCTGGGAGGCCCAGACCGCCGCGCTCAATATTCCCCATACCGGTATGGCTGTCACCTCGGACATTGGCAACATCACCGACATCCATCCGAATAACAAACAAGACGTTGGCAAGCGCCTCGCGCTCTGGGCTCTTTCGAAAGACTATGGCCAGGACAACCTCGTCTACTCCGGTCCCCTCTATAAATCGATGGCTATCGAAGGCAGCAAGATTCGCCTGAGTTTCGACCATCCCGGAAGCGGGCTCGCCTCGCGCGACGCCAAGCCTCTCGACTGGTTTGAAATCGCGGGTGAAGACGGAAAATTCGTTAAGGCCCAAGCCGTGATCGAGGGCAACACCGTTCTCGTCTCCAGCGACGCCATCGCCAAACCGACTGCAGCAAGATTCGCCTGGGATCAGGAAGCCGAACCGAATCTCATAAATAAAGAAGGCCTGCCCGCCAGCTCTTTCCGAACGCATCGTCCGTAGGGCTTGCGATTGGCGTAGCGGAGATGGCGGATCTGACAAAGTAGGCGGTAAAGTGACATAGACGGAATATAAAGGCGTGAATCATGGGTCAATGCATACGCCGATAAGAAAGCTTTGAAGTGCTTGTTAAGCCAGAAGAAAAACGAATAAATAAATAAATAAATAAAAATAAAAATGAAAACAAAAACAAAAATGAACAATTTATTTTTTAATACAAAAGCAATGTTAATAGTGTTGCTTTTAGTTTTACAAGTAACAGCTGATTTTTACAAATAATTAAAAACAAAGTTGGAATGATTACTATCGGGCTAAAGTCAAATATCGTACTTGCAATATTGATTTCTATTTTTGGCATTCAATGTAAAACAAAAAACAAAGAAAAAATGGAGGGTAATAATGATGAAAAAGAATATTCTTATGCAGTAAAGCGATCAAATAATTCTCACGAAATTAATTCTTTGTGGGACAAAGAAATCTGGAATAAAACCAAGGCTATCAGTATTGATAATTATATGGGGGATAAGCCTTCCCACTTCCCAAAAACGAAGGTAAAGTTACGGTACGATGAAGAAAACATATATGTGATTTTCAGTGTAGCCGATCAATATATTAGAGCGATTGCCAAAGAAGCCAATGGCAGAGTGTGGGAAGACAGCTGTGTTGAATTCTTTTTCTCTCCGGGCCCTGATACGGAACGGGGATATTTCAATTTTGAAGCAAATTGTAGTGGCGTTTTTCTATTTGGATATCACCTTGATAATGGAGATACAAATGGTTTTGTAAGTATCGAGGATCGAAAAAATATAGAAATTTCCCACTCATTAAAGAAAAATGTAGAACAAGAATCTGACTTGCCCGAGAGTTGGACACTGGAATACAGTATTCCGCTGTCAATGCTTTCTAATTACATGAAAGTAGAAAAACCTGGTACTGGAGTGAGTTGGCGAGCTAATTTTTATAAATGTGCCGACAAAACTTCACACCCTCATTGGCTTACATGGGCAGAAATTGATTATCCTAATCCAAAATTTCATCTGCCTGATTTTTTTGGGCGATTGGATTTTGAATAAAAAAAATGGTGTCTATTCAAGTCTAAATTTTTTGTTGCAAGTCCAAACACAAAAAAATCAAAAATTAGAGCAAGAGTAGAACACGTTTTTGGTTTTATGGAGCAAAGTATGAAGGGATTAGTGTTAAAATCAGTAGGTATTATAAGAGCAACTGGAATAATCAACTTAACCTACAACCTGCTTAGATACGAACAAATGAAAAGACTAAAATTAACTTACTGATACATAGATAGATAGATAGATAGATAGATAGATAGATAGATAGATAGATAGATAAAACTGCAACTTTTGCATTAAAAAAAACAATTTTTTTCTAAATAGTATTATAATATTTCTTGAAAAGATTAAAAAGGGTTCTTGTCTTTTTAAGAAAGCTAAAAAAAACTAATTTTTAGAACCCACCATAAAAATAACAGATATGAAACACTATGTAATACCAAGAATGAAAATAAATAAATTATTAAGTCTTACAATTATTTGTATGATTCAGTTGACTTTGTCGGCTCAGCATATTCCATACCCGGATGCCTTAAATAAAGCAGCAATCCTCCAGGATTCACTTCCTCATGTAAACACTAACTCAATGGTTATTGGCAACGGAGATATTAATGCACTTATTTTTTCCAATAAGGATAATCTTGTGATGAATTTGGCAAAAAATGATGTTTGGGATGCTCGTTTGCTTACTGAAAATGATCCGCCATTGCTTAAGGTAGATGTGAAAAACCATTCATGGATGGGAGGTGGGATACCTGCCAGCTGGAGTAATCCTTATCCGACCCAAACTCCTCCGGCAATTATCATAATAGAATCTGTAGGGAAACTGAAAAAAACAAAGGTTGATCTGAAACTGGGACTAGCCTCTATAAAAACAAGTTTGGGGGAATCCACTATCCGCGCCCTTTCACAAGACAATGTTTTTTATATTGAATCCGACAAAAAAGTCACTATACAAGGATTTCCTCAGAGTTTTTTGCCCGAAGCTGAAAAATCGCAGACTGAAGGATTAACGATCATAAAACAACATCTTCCTGGAGATCTTGACTATAAGGGAATGGATGTGTTTACCGTGTTGAAATCCAAAGGAAACAAGCATGCTGTCGCAATAGTTACCACACGGGAATCTGCAAATGCTTTAACAGATGCCATTCAGCTGGTAAATGGAGTTTTGGAACAGGAATCTAAAACCATAATTAAGGAACATGAAAAGGGTTGGCAACAATTCTGGTCAAAAAGTGGCGTTCAGTTAGCCGATAGCGATTTTCAGAATTGGTGGTACAGACAATTATATTATTTCCGTTGCCTTTCACGACCAGGTGCTTATCCCATTGCACTTCAGGGTGGGTACAACAAAAGAGCTCCATGGCATGGAACCTGGACAATGAACTATAATGCCCAACAGACTTTTTGGTCAGCTTTTAATACAAATCATGTGGAGTTGGCAGAACCCTTTATTGATTTGGTGCATGATTATATACCACGGGCTCGCTATCATGCAAAAACTGTTTTTGATGCTGAAGGCGGGGTAACTCCTCATAACTTTTGGCCTTTTGAACCAGATCCAGAGGAAAGTGTAAGTGTAAATAAAAGACAGTTAGCCTATATGCCGTGGAGTTATGGTATTGGCACAGCAGGACACATTGCCCACAATCTTTGGCTGCATTATCTTTATAATGGAGATGTTGAATATTTAAGAGAAAAAATTTACCCGGTAATCAAAGACTACGCGCTGTTTTATGCCTCCTTTATAGATAAATGTAAAGAGGACAACAATGGAAAGGTAATTTTCGGTCCAAGCCTTGATCCCGAACATTCTCCTTTTGGATTTGACAATAGCCCCTATGATATTGCCTGGGCACAACACACATTGAAGGCAGCCATAAAGGGTGCAAACGATTTGGGTGTTGACCCTGATTTGGTAAAACGATGGACGGAGAGCCTGGATAGATTACCTTACTATCCTATTGTAGGCGATCATATACAGGCTGGAGAGAAAACAAAAGATTATAACATTATTACACCAGTAGTGCCTATGTTCCCTGCGGAACAGGTATCCTGGTTCTCACCACAGCGTGAAAAGGATTTATTTAAACGAACCATAAAATGGATCGAGAGCAGATATGTGCGCAATAATTCTGTGGTTATGATTAATGTAGCCAGGGCACGTATGTCAATGACTGATGATGCGATTACTGACACAAAAAAATGGTTTAAGAGTAAAGAATTGCCAAATGGACTTTTTTACTGGCACGCTCATGGATTTTATATGTCTGAACAGATTGCAGTTTCAGGTTTAATAACCGAATTTTTACTTCAAAGTAATGGTAATATTGTAAGGATATTTCCTGCCTGGCCTGAAGATAAAAATGCATCATTTAGTGATCTACGGGCTAGGGGTGGATTTCTTGTTTCTGCGAAGCAGAAAAGTGGCACGATTAGCAACTTTACAGTGGAATCTACTATCGGGGGGGAACTTAAGTTGGTGAGCCCTTGGAGTTCCATTGGAGTTAAATACCCTGATGGTAGAAAAGTATCCCTCACACAGGATTCTCTTGGTGTGGTAAAGGTTAATACTACAAAAGGAGAAAAGCTTGTCTTTTTTAAGGAGTCTGATTAACCCACATTATTCGCAAGAAATCGTTATATACAAATTAAGTCGGCTTAATCTCCTGGTAGTTAGAGATTTATATTTTTGTTATGTACAAAAAAAATATGTTGATTTTGGCCTGAAGAGATACTGAAAAACTAAAAAATAAATACATCCAGCTGCCGGTCCCCTTGAAAACATTTCTGAAGGAGAATCAAAAATTAAGGTTTGGTGATGATCAACCTTGAAATGATATTACAACTATATTATAACAATAAATAGAACTACAAAATGATAAACATTAGAACTCCATTCAAAATTAAGCATCTTTTTATCGGCATAACCATGCTTAGCCTGATCGGTCTCGGCGCGTGCGCCGTCGATGAATCGCCCACGCAGCAGGAGCTTGCCACGCCGCCGGAGTTTGCAACACAGCCGAATATCGACTACGCCGCCCTGGCAAAGGGGTTTGGTAAGGTTCCACTTGAAGCTAAGATGCGTGTCTGGTGGTTCTGGCTCGAGGGCCAGGCAACTAAGAAATCGATCACTCAGGACCTCGAGGCGATGGCGGGCCATGGAGTCGGCGGGGCGACTATCTGCGATAACGGCGCCCATTTTTATACGACACCCGGCCCCGTGTTCATGGGCAATGAATGGAAGGCTCTCTTTGCCCACGCTATTCAGGAATCTACGCGGCTGGGTATCGAGATCAGCGCAAACATACAAAGTGGCTGCGGCGATCCTGGAAATCCGAATATCGCCAACGATAACGGCCTTAAGAGGCTTGTCTCTTCGGAAAAGATAGTAGTCGGTCCCGCCAGGATCGATTTGCCATTACCAAGCCCTCGGGGTGGTAGTAGCGATATCTTCTATAAAGATATTGCGGTACAGGCGGTGAAAGGTTCGTCTTCGGAGGACAGAAAAGACAAGGTGATCAAGAACTGGGGCATCAAAATGTTCCACAACCGTTACTCCGAAATGAACAAGTTCTACGAAACCTACCTGGGTGAAGGAGAGGTGACCATCAACCCTGATGAGATCATCGACTTAACCCCTCAATTCAAGAACGGGGTGCTTCGTTGGGAGGTGCCGGAGGGCAACTGGACGATCATTCGCTATGGAATGGCCGCAACCGGAAAGCGAAACAACTACGCGAGCCAAGGGGCCAAAAACGGCCTGTGCTACGACCCGATGAACAAACGCGGCGCAATAGCCCATTTCAACGATGTAGCCAAGCCCATGATTGATATCGCGAAGCAGAACGGAACCAGTCTCAAATTTGTCCATATTGACAGCTGGGAGATGCAGATGTGCAACTGGACGCAGGGCTTAGAGGATGCGTTCAAGAAGCGTCGAGGATATGACATGCACTCCTATCTGCCGGTGCTTGCCGGTCATATTGTTGGCAGCCGCGAGATATCCAATCGCTTCCTTGAGGACTACCGTCTGACTGTCTGCGACCTTATTGCCGAGGAGAATTATCAATTGGTCAACACGCTGGCGGACAAGGAGGGAGTCTCTTTCCACGCGGAATCGGCCGGGATGTATAAACCACCTATCGACGGGCTGAGGACGCTGGGGGCTACCGATATTCCCATGGGCGAAGCCTGGGCGCGCAGACCCGGTTATTGGAATTTTGAGGCCAATCGCATGCAGGTGGCACTAGGTGCGAGCGCTGCGCACATTTATGGCAAGCGCTACCTCGCCGCTGAGGCGCCCACTTCGATGGGACCGATCTTTGAACGTAGTCCCAGCCAGGTCAAACACCTTCTGGACCGGATTTTTTGCATAGGGGTAAATCGCCTCAACTGGCACACCTATACCTCCTCACCCGACGAGTTCGGATTGCCGGGTATCGCGTACTTTGCCGGGACACAACTTAACCGTAATGTAACCTGGTGGCGGGAATCGAAGGAGTTTATCGCCTATATCAACCGCACACAAAATATGCTAATTCAGGGACTGCACGTGGCTGACGTGTTAGGCTACCTCGGCAGCCGCGCGCCACAGTTCGCTGATTTGCCCCATCTGGAACGCAACGACATTCCAGTCGGTTACGCGTGGGATATGTGCAACGCCGATGCTTTTCTCAAACGCGCCAGCGTCAAGGACGGCCGTGTCGTTCTTTCCGACGGTAAGAACTACGCATTGTTTGCCCTGTCGGACGACAAGCAGATGTTCCTGCCCCTTCTGAAGAAGATTGAGACAATGGTAAAAGATGGCATGGTACTGGTTGGCAACCCGCCAGAGCGGCCGTTCGGCTTAACTGCCTATCCAGAATGGGACTCAGAGTTCTCAACTATTGTGAAACGGATCTGGGGCGATGCCGATGGATCCGCCCCGGTCATAAAGCAGTATGGCAAAGGACGAGTCTATGTTGGACAAACGGTTGATCGGGTGCTCAAAGCGGAGACGATCGGGCCTGACCTGAAATGGCAGCAAAACAAGGGTGTTGACCTTGAGTACATCCACCGCACCTCGTTGGATGATGACGTGGATGTCTACTACGTAATCAACAAAAGGGAACGTCACGGCATAGATGATATGGAATACCGTTATATTCCGAACCTTCCGGATCGATTCGTGAATGTACAATGTTCCTTTCGCATCACAGGTGATCGCCAAATTGAGCGCTGGGATCCAGTAAGAGGCACGATTACTCCAGTCACCATATACAAAAAAAAGGATGGTTATTACCAACTACCAGTCTCGCTCGAACCAGAAGGTGGCGCGTTCTACGTTTTCCGCAAAGCGAAACCGCAGCGAAACATTGTAGGCATTACCCAGAACGGTGTACCCTTAACGGAAGGTAACGCACCGTTGACAGTGGGAGCCTCCAAGGTCTTCGTTACGGATGGACAGCTCGAAGTAGGAGAGAAAGGGAGTTACGAAGTAACCTTCGTTGATGGCAAGACCACCAAGATAGAGAACCCGAAGATGTTGGATGTAGTCGCGATTAAGGGGCCATGGAAATTGGACTTCATGGAGAAACCACAGTTAGGTCAACCGTTTTCCGCTACATACCCTTCGCTGAAGTCCTGGACTGAATCCGATAATCGCGCGGAGAAGTATTTCTCCGGCACTGCACGTTATACCCGGTCTTTCAAGCTCTCGTCTGTGGAGGTGGCCAAGGATCGCCGAGTCTATCTGGATCTTGGATACGTGGGCGATGTCGCCACTGTTCGCGTCAACGGCAGGGAAGTCGGCATCCTCTGGAAGGCGCCGTATATCGCCGACGTGACCGAGTTTATCAAGTTAGGAGAAAACGCACTGGAGATAGACGTAAGCAACCTGTGGATCAATCGTTTGGTTGGCGATCAGAAATTGCCACTTGAGCAGAGAAAGACCAACACCAACTTAACAGCTCACGATTTCTACAAACGCATGACGGAACCGGATGCGGACAAGTACCTGCGGGTTTCAGGCCTGATCGGCCCAGTCGAAATCCGGATTTCTAATCTCCACCGAATAGATGATTGACAAGTCGTAGGAACAGATGCAACGCATGGGTATAAAAGGCTCTACCGAGATACTAACCTGAATTATTCATGCGTTTAGCATGCTTTTTGCTAATGTCTGTGCCATCCATAACAATAAAATTATCTTTTGAAATCCTTTAAACAGTGGATTTCTGGCTGAGTCATCTTTGTGTTGACTAAAAAATAGTGGCTCAACTGGGTTGTTATTTTTACAATTATAATTTTTTTTAAGGGTTTTTTTAAGGGTTTTTTTAAAGTCATACGTTTTAAGCAGTAGTTACACCTAGAGGTTAGATTAAACAGTTTTCCAATTTTAAATTAATCCAAAACACTAGTGAAATAACAACTTAACAGTATGTTATTTGTCTTTTTCAGGGGATGGCTAAGTAAAATGAATACATCTTAACTAAAATCCGCGAAATCGAATATCCATTAAGGGTATTTTAACTCATATTTTTGTGAAAAGGGGCAAATGGGAAGCAATATTTAATCAGGGCAATTACTGTAAGGAGTTTAAGGATAAAATATTAATCGAAGCAAATAAAAAATGATACTAAACATCTATCAGCATGCTCATTTGCCAATTAGGTAAATAACGAAAGCCTCAAGTATTGAGACCAAAAAGGTGGTTGCTCTTTTAACAGGAAAATGGATTCACTCAATGAAAATTGAAAATGATGTCTTTTTAAGTCCTGACCTATATCGAAAAATTAAACAATCAGGAAACCTGTAAATATTATGAATAATAAAGGATTGAGATTAGGAAACCTTATTCAAGACGGAAAAGGAAGAGTGTTTCACTCCGTACTTGGGCATACAGATAAAAACAGTTTGAACTCCGTAAAATGTGCTGGTTTTATTACAACACTTTTACGTGGTGCAGAATGGGTGGTTACAGGAGATGTTACGCAAACGATAAGTAGTGATTTTCCGAATGCAAAAGCCGTAACTATTTGGGAAGATTTAGAAGCACCAGATACAAAATAGAAAACACCTTATATTTATTAAGAACTAAATTTTAGCATAATGGGAAAAAAAAGAATGAGCAGACGTAATTTTATTGGAAAGAGCACAGCAGCAATGGCTGGAATTTCAATATTACCAAGTAATGTAATTAGTGGCTTTGGCTACAAGGCTCCAAGTGATAAGTTAAATATTGTTGGAGTTGGTGTAGGAGGAATGGGTTTTGGTAACCTAAAAAGTATGGAATCTGAAAATATCATTGGATTATGTGATGTAGATTGGGGATATGCTAAAAAAGTGGGTGAGTATTTCCCAAAGGCAAAGAAATACAAGGATTTTAGAAAAATGTATGATGAAATGGGTAGTTCCATTGATGGTGTAATGGTTGCTACTGCAGATCATACACACGCTATTGTTGCGGCAAATGCTATTGCAATGGGAAAGCATGTATATGTTCAAAAGCCATTAACGCATTCCGTATATGAATCTAGGTTATTAACAAATCTAACCAAGAAACATAAAGTGGCTACCCAAATGGGGAATCAAGGAGCTTCTTGGGAAGGAGTGAACTTGATGACTGAATGGCTTGCAAATGGAGAAATTGGAGAAGTAACGAGCGTTGAAGCGTTTACAGATCGTCCAATATGGCCACAAGGAAACCCAGTTCCTAAAACAGATCCTATACCTGAAACGCTAGATTGGGATTTATTTTTAGGCCCTGCAAAAAAGCGTGAATACAGTCAGTTATATACTCCTTGGAATTGGAGAGGATGGTGGGATTTTGGTACAGGAGCTTTAGGAGATATGGCTTGTCATATCTTGCATCCAGTATTCGTTGGATTAGAGTTGGGATACCCAACGGAAGTTCAAGGAGGGTCAACTTTATTAATGGCAGATTCTGCACCTAATGCGGAAAAAGTAACATTGGTTTTCCCTAAGAGAAAGGGAAGAGGGAATAAAGAATTGCCAGAAGTAAAAGTCACTTGGTATGATGGTGGTTTAAAACCAGACAGGCCAAAAGGATGGCCTGAAGGGAAAAGTATGAATAATTCAGGTGGAGGTGTAATCTTCCACGGAACAAAAGACACCCTTGTATGTGGTTGTTACGGAAAAGAACCTTGGTTATTATCAGGAAGAGTTCCAAATGCACCTAAATTTAGAAGAAGAATTGAAACGTCTCATGAGCAAGATTGGATTAGATCCTCAAAAGAAAGTGCTAGTAGTAGAATAGAAACTTCTTCTAATTTTAGCGAGGCTGGACCATTTAATGAAATGGTTGTGATGGGTGTATTGGCAGTTCGTTTACAACACTTAAATAAAACACTGCATTGGGATGGACCAAACATGAAATTCACAAATATTGGAGATTCAGAAAAATTACAGTTTGTTGTTAAAGATAATTTCGAAATGAAAGATAATCTTCCGAGATTCAGTAAAGAACTTACGGATCCAGTCAATGCAAAAGCCTTTGCTGCTGAATTAATTAAGCATACCTACCAAAATGGGTGGTCATTACCAGAAATGCCTTCCTAAATAAATTAGGAGTATAAGAGTATAGCGACGAGATATTATCGAAATATTTAAGTAATAAACAACTTATAAAAGGGTAGTTATGAAGTTTAATATTAGAAAGTATCTTGTTGCTATATTAATAGTTGCAATTGCCGTTCTGGCATTTATTTTAAGGGTTTTTTTAAAGTCATACGTTTTAAGCAGTAGTTACAACACCTACAAGAAATAAGAATAAACAAATATGAAAATATAACCATGAAATTATTAATAGTACTAGCATTTTGTGCTGTCGTATGTCTTAACGGATGCACCACTGACCATAAAAAAAGTTCGGAAAATAGAAAATTGGAAGTAAGGGGTTGGAACATACTCTCTGATGATATAGACAAGGGGTTGTATGCAATTGAAAGTGCTGAAAAATATCAGATAAATCACTTGCAACTATCGCATCAATTAATAATGGATTTAAAGGATGTCAGAAATCCAAAGAAACTTGAGACTACACGTAAGCTGATTAAGTCTGCACATGACAAAGGTGTTCATAAAGTTTTTGTATGGGATCATGCCTTATACAATCTGAAATATTATCCTGATAGATTTAAAACAACTGATGGCTTAATAGATTTAGACAAGCCTGAATTTTGGAATTGGTTAAAAAATGATTATCGCTCGATGTTAGATTCCTTGCCAAAATTAGATGGAATTATTCTAACATTTATTGAAACTGGTGCACATGTAGAAGACCAGTATTCGGTAAAATGGAAAACTGAGAAAGACAAGCTAGCTAATATGGTTGACTCTTTAGCTAGTGTAATTATTGATGAGAGAGGGCTAGAAATGTATATACGTACTTTTATATATCATAAAGCGGAATTGGATGCATTAATAGGATGTGTTAATACGGTAAAACATCCAGACGTTAAAGTTATGACAAAAGAGGTGCCTCACGATTTTTTCTTAACACACCCAATATCAGATTTTATTTCAAAAATAAATAAAGATGTGCTTATCGAATTTGATTTAGGGCATGAATACAATGGGCAAGGGGTGATCGCAAGTATTCTGCCAGAAATAACAGTGGAGAGATGGAAATATTATTCTAAAAAAGACAATGTAATTGGTTATGTAGCTCGTACGGACAGGTACAATGATACTCAAAATATAGGTCGTTCTACGGAGATGAATATCTATGCTCTAAACAGAATCTCAGAAGATCCGGATATGGCTGTTGAAACGATTGTAGAGGAGTTTGTTACAGAAAAATATGGGGAAAGTTCAGCACAAATATTAAAAAATGTGTTTCTGAAAACAGATGACATTATTACTTCAAGTCTTTATACTTTAGGATTACATATGAATTGGCATAGCTCTATAAATTATGAGAATGAGAATAATTATTCGAGGCATTGTAGTGGAAAATGGATGGATAATCCCGAAGTAATGATAAAACATGGTGTAAATAAGTCATTTCATTACTGGAAAGATATAATCAATCATTTGTCTCCGGCAAGATACAAATCGAAAGAAACTAGTCCCGGTAAAGCATCTAATCTATTTATCGAAGCTCCTTGGATAATTAATGATGGATGGGTTTCGCCAGATGAGAAGATGAATCTCGAATATCTAAAATATATTTTAATTGAGAAGGAGTATGGGGTTAATATGGCAAAATGGGCTTTAGAAGAAATAAGGTCGTTAGAGAACAAAATAGCAGATCAAAATGATTTTAATGAGTTACTTCAACTATATGAAAGAACCTATTTAACTGCTCAACTTTATCTTGCTACTTCCAAGGTTTATTTTGGATATAGAGCTTATCTAAACGATGATAAAAACGCTGTAATAAATGAAATAATATCAGATGGTTTAAACAATATTGACCCGATTTGTGAGCGGATTCTGGATTACAAATTTAAGGGGCCAAAAGGCCAATATCATTGGTTATATGATGTTCATAACGCTAAAACTTTGAGCAGTAGAGTTTTGGGTGGTTGGGATGTGTATGGCAATGTGAAATTCAAAAAGAGTGTTGGCGAATAGTGCTAGCACTGTGACCGAACTATATTCGGTATAATTTTTTTAATTTTTATTAAAAACTATAACCTAGAAATAGAAAAAAATGAAAAACGACAGAAGAGATTTTATTAAAACCGCAGGCTTGGCAGGACTAAGCGGCTTTATGTTACCAGTGCTGGCACAGCAAGCCGATGAGAAAAGAAGCCTGTACATGAATAACGATCAGCTAAAAACACTGCCCAAGTGGGACACTGTGGAGGATTTGGTCGCCAATCGCCAGGCCCTGGCTGGCGATCCTTACCGCCCGTTGTATCACTTTTCCCCGCCCGGATTTGGACTTCACGATCCGGGGGGGTTGTGCTATTGGAAGGGGAAATACCACTTTTTCTACCTCTTCTCCGTTCCCGGCGTGCAGTGGGGCAGAGGGCATGCTGTCAGCGACGACATGGTGCATTGGCGGGACCTGCCCATGCTGCCAAAGAGCATCAGCGGAGGCACGGGGCAGGTCTGGGCCGAAGAGGATCGAGTGATCCTAGGGGTTGCCGGCGACATGGCGGCTACGGCGTCAGACCCGATGTTATTAAAGTGGACCGAGCAGCCGGTCAAGAGCGTCCACGACAACTATATCTGGCGCGAGGGCGAATACTATTACATGACCAGAAGGCAGCTCCGCGCGAAAACAACGCTGGAAATCTTGCGGACCAAGGATATTACAAAAGAATGGGAGTCGATGGGCAACTATCTGGAGGATGGTCTATTCACCACCCCGTACACCGACTGCTCGTGCAACAACATCCTGCCGATCGGAAAGGGCAAGCACCTGCTGCTGTTCTTCACTCACAACCAGGGCCCAAAATACTATATCGGCACGTCCGACATGAAAACGCATCGTTTCACGCCCGAACAGCACGGCCGGATGATTTCCGGACCCGCGATGCGCGGCTGCCTGCACGCTCCATCCGGATTTGTAGACCCCAAGGGGCGCTGCATTGGTATGTGGAATATCATGGAATCCCTGGTTGGCGACAAGTTCGCCGGGGCTGAGAAAGGCGTGATATCCCTGCCGTACCGGATGTTTCTCCCCGACAAGCCAATGCGCAAGGGTTTTGATAAAAGAGAGCTGAACCCGCTTGGCATCGAGCCGATTGAGGAACTGAAGAAGCTACGATTCAATCCGGTCAAGATCACAAACATGGATATTCCCGCCAACAGTGAGAAGATACTGCCCGGCGTGAAGGGTCGGGCGATGGAAATCGAAGCGTTGATCGACCCTCGCAAAGCCAGCCAGGTGGGGATTCGAGTATTGAGCAGCCCCGACGGACGGGAGCAGACGACCATCAGCTTGTTTATGCACGCCTACGGTTGGCCCTGGAAACAAAAACGCGAACTCATGCTCGACGTGTCCCAGTCCTCGCTGAACCCCGCGGTCGCCGGACGCACGCCGGAAATCGCCCAGTTGGATCTCAAAGACGGCGAACCGCTGCGCCTGCGAATCTTCATAGACCGCAGCCTCGTCGAGGTCTTCGCCAACGGTCAGCTGTGCCTCACGCTGCGGGCCTACCCAACGCTGATAAACAGCACCGGCGTATCGGTCTTTACCCGCGGAGGCGATGCGAAGATCGATACGCTGGTCGCCTACCAGATGAGAAGCATCTGGCCCGAACTGAAATCACAGGAAGGACGGTAATCAGGCAAGACAGCAAGGAGCGAATAAAATCGAAATAAAATTGACCAATACACTTGCAAATTATTGTAAAAACTTAACAGATAATCCAACTGCACAAGTTTGGACCGGAAGATACAGAACCACTTTTTCAGCTGGATTGGAAGGAGTTGAGTTGGGAGAATAAATAGAGTTAAATCAGTAGTAATAATTACGTATTACTTAAAAATGCAAATTAAAAACAAACATAAGTAACGTTAATAGCATATCTTCAAGTTGTTATGAAGTGATGATTCGACAAAAAACTATCACTTTCAGGATGAAAAAATATGAAGATCAATCCAAGAGTATATGGGCGAGGTACATTTTATTAACTCAAAAAAGGAAAATTAAGAGGCGTTTTATACCCTAAAAACAAAGGACACAAAATCTATGAAACGACCATGCAACTATGTTGAACAAACAAGCATAATTAAAATCATGGGAGTTCCATCGAATACCATTTAAGTAAACAATTTAAATGAGATAAAATAAATATTTAAACGTGGAGTTAAACCAAATTGGCCACAATTGAATAGTCTTTGTTCATCAGCCGGATAAAATCCGGTAAAAAAATCACTACTTGGAACGCGATACAATCGCGCACCAGCTAGGGTTGGCAAATAAACCCGAAAAGTTGCCCTGCTGGTGTTGGCGAATAAATTGTACCGTCTTCGCCTTGCCAGTTAATCAATTCTAAAACACCTTTTTCGGTGAGGGCTGCAGCTGATGGGCTACGTACAAAAATGCCCACGCTTAGAAAGAAATTTAGGACTAAGACAACAAACTCCTACCATCGTTTTTATAAGTACAACAACATTATAAAAGACATTCTTATCATCACTTTTTAGCATTAAAATCAATTGGTTATCATTCATATATTAGTGTAAATAATTATAGAATTCGGGGTTGTTATTTTTACAATTATAATTTTTTTAATCTTTTTTTAAGGGTTTTTTTAAAGTCACACGTTTTAAGCAGTAGTTACAACACCTAGAGGTTAGATTAAACAGTTTTCCAATTTTAAATCAATCCAAAACACTAGTGAAATAACAACTTAACGGTATGCTATTTGTCTTTTTTAGGGGATGTCTAATTGAATAATAACTGTTCACTATTAAAATAAAATCATGCAACGTAAATCAATAATTTTTATCACACTTCTTTGGCTGTCATTTTTATGGAGTTGTCAGCCTCAAAAAGACTTTACTCCCGATGAGTTGACGATCATTCCAAGACCTGAAAAAATGGAGTTGAAAGAGGGCTCGTTTTTGTTCGATAATAACACCAAATTTATTGTTGAAAATGAAGAGCAGAAAGCAATAGCCGTACAACTGGCAGACAAATTTGAAAAAGCTGCCGGATTTAAACCGCAAGTTATAATTGGGAAAAAAGCAAAGAAAAACAGTGTGCTTTTTCTAAGCGGAACTGTACCTGGCGACGAAGCTTATTTATTGGATGTAATGGATGGATACATTCAAATTACCGCTTCCAAACCAGCCGGATTCTTTTATGGTATTCAAACCCTTCGCCAGTTATTGCCTGTGGAGATAGAAAGCAAAAAACAGGTGACGGATATTAATTGGTGGATACCCAATATCAATATTTCCGATAATCCAAGGTTTAAATGGAGAGGTTTTCTGCAGGATGTGTCGCGCCATTTCCTTCCAAAGGAATATATTATGGAGCTGATAGATTACCTGTCGTATCACAAAATCAACACCTTACACTTGCACTTGACCGATGATCAGGGCTGGCGGATTGAAATTAAAAAGTATCCAAAGCTTACCGAAGTTGGAGCATGGCGCGTAGATCATAATGACAAACACTGGATGGAGCGTCCAGAGCAAAAAGAAGGAGAAAAAGCGACGTATGGAGGATTTTACACACAGGAAGACATAAAGGAAATTGTAGCTTTTGGCCAGAGCAGGCAGGTTACTATTTTGCCGGAAATTGAAATGCCCGCACATAGTAGAGCTGCCATGGCTTCCTATCCTGAATTTTCATGTACGGGTGGTCCTTTTACTGTAGCATCAGGAGGATCGGCGCCGATCACAGACATTTTCTGTGCCGGAAATGACGCTGCTTTTACCTTTCAGGAAGATGTACTTACCGAAGTAATGGAGCTGTTCCCATCGGAATACATCCACATAGGTGGAGATGAAGCAGCAAAAGCAGAATGGGGAAAATGTCCCAAGTGTAAAAAAAGGGTACACACTGAAGGACTTGAAAATGTTGATGAGCTGCAAAGTTATTTTATCAAACGTATTGAGAAGTTTTTGATCTCTAAAGGCCGTAAGTTAATTGGCTGGGACGAAATATTGAAAGGTGGATTGGCACCTGAGGCAACCGTAATGAGCTGGCGAGGAATTAAAGGAGGAATCGAAGCAGCCGAGCAGGGACACGATGTGATTATGACCCCTATGTCTGATACCTACGTTAACATGTATCAAGGGCAAAAGGACATGGAGCCCTATGCCTGGGGAGGATACCTTCCATTAAGCCGCATTTATGCTTTCGACCCGCAAAAATCCATGAGTGAAAAAGCAGCAAAGCATGTATTGGGAGGACAGGCGTGCCTCTGGAGTGAATATGTTACTGAAAAAGAGATGGCAATGTACATGACCTTCCCAAGACTCGCTGCCTTGGCTGAGACACTGTGGACTCCTAAAGAATTGAAAGACTGGCCTGATTTTTCCCGAAGAGTTAAATCACTATTTAACAGATACGATTATTTGGGTATTAACTATGCTAAAAGTGCTTATTTGGTATCATCAAATATTAAAATGTCATTTGAAGATAAGACCGTTTCATTAGCCTTAGCAAATGAATTTCCAAATTCAGATATTCGTTATGTTTTAGGGGATGAAGAACTAGGTAGTAATTCGAATAAATATACAGATACAATTAAAATTTCAGAAACAACTGTTATAAAAGCGGCTGTGATTGAAAATGATAAAGTAAAAGGAAAAACCTTAACCCATGCCATAAAGTTTCATAAGGCTGTTGAAAAGAAAGTGAAATATAAAGGGCCTATTCCTACCGGTCGCTACAGGGGGCAAGAACTTAATTTGACCAATGCGATTAGAGGAACACAGAATTTCGATGATGGCCATTGGCAAGGATGGTATAATAAAGACATGGAAATTGTCATCGATTTAGAAAATGAGCAACTGGTTAAAAAGGTTTCAGTGGGAACTTTGGAGGATCAAACGTGGAAAATTTATTTCCCAATAGCGGTAGAAGTTTTAACTTCAATAGATGGGAAATCGTTTAAAAAACAAGGTGATATAAAAAGAGCCTATAGCCCAGGGGACTCAAGTTTAAAAGATTTTGTGGTGAACATAAACCCAACCACGGCTAAATTTGTGAAGGTAAAAGCGACCAATTTAGGAATGTCACGAAATAATAAAAAACGTTCATGGTTGTTTGTGGATGAAATAATCGTCGAATAAACATTTGAGTATAGTTACAAACAACACCATAATAGGATTAAACAAAATTATAAAACCTGGTGAGTTTAAAAATAAAGTCTTACGAATTAAATGTTAAAAATTATATAAAATGAATCAACTCAGAAAAGGGAAATATTATATATTTTTAGTATTTGCTTTAATTACAACATCACTCAATGCACAAGATTATGCGCATTTGGTCGATACCAAAATAGGGAATGCTAATGGGTATTTAGGAAGTGGGAAAACTTTTCCTGGAGCAGCATTTCCTTTTGGAATGGTTCAATTTACACCTACTTATTGGTCTCCAAATAAAGGGTTTGTTATTAATCAATTGGATGGTCCAGGTTGTGCTAATTTGGGACATTTCCCAGTATTACCAATGTCAGGAAGTTTAGAAGAGTCTCCAGATAATATGGACGGGTACGAAGGTTATAGCAGTGTTAATGATTCTCATGCAGGATATTTTTCTGTAAATATGCCTGATGGTACAAAAGCAGATTTGACTGCCAACAAAAGATCAGGAATTGCTAGATTTACATTTAATGAAACCTCCAATATGGGAACAGTAATTTTAGGTTCTGGGGCTTCATACCCATCAGTAGATTTTGCCAGAGTGGAGATAACTTCAAAAAACACTATGGAAGGTTTTGCAGATGGAGCAAAAGTATGTGGGCGTGAAACAAATATGCGTGTTTACTTTGCTGTTGAATTTAATAAAGATGCTCAAATAACAGGAACATGGAATAAAAAAGCACTTTTAGAGAATGAAAAAACTGCATATGGAATAAATTCAGGTGCTTTTTTTACCTTTAATTTAGCAGAGAGTAAAGAAGTCACTTACAGGATTTCGATTTCATATGTTTCAATAGAAAATGCAAAAGAGAATTTAGCCGATGAATCTCAAGATTCTTTTGAAAAGTATAAATCTATTGCTGTTAATAGCTGGAATAATCATTTAGATAAGATTAAGGTAACCTCTTCAAATCAAGATCGCAAAAAGCAATTTTACACCCATTTGTACCATGCACTCATACATCCAAATATTGTAAATGATGTAAATGGAGATTACATGGGAGCCGACTTCAAAGCTCATACTGCAGTAAATAGAGATGCCTATAGTACTTTTAGTGCGTGGGACACATACAGAACACAAGCACAGTTGCTTGCAATGCTATTTCCCGAAAAAAGTAGCGAAATGATTCAGTCACTTGTTGAGTTTGCTGAACATAGTGGAGGTTATGGCCGATGGATCCTTTTAAATAGAGAAACTGGAATTATGCAAGGAGATCCAATTCCAATTCTTATAGCAAACTCGTATGCCTTCGGAGCTAAAAACTTTGATTTAGAGAAAGCTTATAGTTTTATGAAAAAAGCAGCTATAACACCACAAATACATTCTCAAAATTACGAAATACGGCCACATCTTGCTGAATATATAAAGGATGGCTATACGAAAGCATCATTGATGTTAGAGTATACTTCTGGAGATTTTGCAATTGGTCAATTTGCACTTCAGGCTTTAAATAATGAAAAGGATGCTATTTATTTTACAGAGCGAGCGCAAAATTGGAAAAATATTTATAATCCCGAAAATAATTGGTTAAATTCTAGGTATCCTAATGGTAAATGGAAAGATATTAAGCAGGATTGGGTAGAGGGAACTTATAAGAATTATTTCTGGATGGTACCTTATAATTTGAGTACTCTTATCGATACTATTGGAGGGAAAGACTATGCTGAGCAACGTTTAGATACTTTTTTTACTAGATTAGACGATTTTCTAAGATTACGCGCTCATCACAATGATGATTGGTTTGTACCCTTTAATGAACCTGACTTTCAAATACCATGGATATATAACTGGACTAACAGCCCTAATAAGTCATCTGCGATGATCCATCGTATTTTTGACGAAATGTTTAATAGTACTCCTTCTGGTTTACCGGATAATGATGATGTGGGAGCTTTAGGGGCTTGGTATGTTTTTGGAAGTATAGGATTATATCCAATGATTCCAGGAGTCGGAGGATTTACAGTAAATATACCGCAGTTTAAATCTATAAAGATTGAATTGCCTGATGGGGAACTATTAATTACTGGAGGTGGAGGTGGAGTTGAAAAACCATATATTAACTCTTTGGTTGTAAATAAAAGTAGCCAAACTTCTAGCTGGATACCCTTGCAGGAAATTGAAAAAGGAGGGTCTATTATATTTAAGACTTCAAAAAAATTAAATAAAAATTGGGGAACAAAAAATGGGCCTCCGCCAAGTTATGAATCTATTAATCCTAATTAATGGCAGTGTAAATTAATAACTTAAGACTGAAGACAGGTTTATTTATGAAGAACGCTACAATGGGCGAGGAGAATTTAATTTGACCAATGCGATTAGAGGAACAAAATATTTCGATGATGGCCAATGGCAAGCATGGAGGGATAAAGACATGGAAGTTGTCATCGATTTAGAAGATGAGCAACTGGTTAAAAAGGTTTCAGTGGGAACTTTGGAGTATCAAAATTATGTAATTTATTTCCCAAAAGCGGTAGAAATTTCAACTTCAATAGATGGGAAATCGTATAAAAAACAAGGTGATATAAAAAGAGCCTATAGCCAAAATTCGGACGTAAGTTTAAAAGATTTTGTGGTGAATATAAACCCAACCAAGGCAAGATTTGTGAAGGTAAAAGTGACCAACATAGGAATGCCTCCAAATAAAGGAGGTTCATGGGTGTTTGTGGATGAAATAATCGTCGAATAAACATTTGAGTATAGTTACAAACAACACCATAATAGGATTAAACAGAATTATAAAACCTGGTGAATTTAAAAATAAAGTCTTACGAATTAAATCTTAAAAATTATAAACCAATGAAACAAATATCTTTTCTTTTTCTCATCCTAAGCCTTGTTCTGTTTTGTTCTTGTTCAAAAAATGATAAAAGTCCTGTCCCTAAATATCGTTTGTGGTACGATCAACCTGCCGAAAAATGGGTTGAAGCTCTGCCTATAGGAAATGGCCGCCTGGGCGCCATGGTATTTGGCAATCCCAATACCGAACGAATTCAGTTTAACGAAGAGAGTTTGTGGGCGGGGAGTAAAACAGATAATAATAATCCCAAATCATTGGAAAACCTGAAGGAAATTCAACAGTTGATCTTTGACGGGGAATATAAAAAAGCCGGTAAAATGGCTTCAGACTGTATGGTAGGTACTCCTTCACATATTCGTTCTTATGAAACTTTTGGAGACCTGCTACTGAAATACCAGTGGGAAAGCGAAGCGAAGAATTATAAAAGGGAGTTGGATTTAAACAGTGGAATAGCCACCACTACTTTTGAAGTTGGAGATAACTTTGTAAAACAGGAAGTATTTGCATCTGCTCCGCATGATCTCATTGTTCTTCGGGTTTCAGCATCCTTACCTTTTCATGTAGATGTGGCCTTAAAGCGCGAAAAAGATGCTGCAATAAAAGTGGAATCTAACGGTGAAATTGTAATGACGGGGCAAATAATTGATAAAGAACATCGATTAACCGGTCCGGCAGGTGCCCACATGAAATTTTCAGCTATAGCTAAAGTAAAAAGCGAAGGGGGAACACTGAAAAATGAAAAGGAGGGAATATCCTGTGCTGCTGTTAAAACAATGACCATCTATCTTACTGCAGCTACAAACTATGATTTTAACAAGCTCGATCTTTCAGAATCAATTGATCCAGTTGGGGAATGTAAAAGGATACTAAACGGAATAAGCAATAAATCTTTTGCTGACTTAAAGCAGGAGCATGTAAAAGATCATAGTGAAATGTTCGACCGGGTAGCATTTACCCTGGGTAAAGATACCTTAACAAATCTGCCAACAGACCAGCGACTGAACCGTGTTAAAGAAGGAGCAGTTGACAATGGCTTGGTTGCCACTTATTTTCAATTCGGAAGATACCTGCTGATGGGCTCTTCCCGTCAACCCGGACGGTTGCCTTCCTACCTATGTTATTTGGAATGGAAAAATTAATGCTCCATGGAATTCTGATTTTCATACAAATATAAACCTGCAGATGAATTACTGGCCGGCAGAGGTTTGTAATCTTCCGGAAACCAGTTTAATTCTTGCAGGATTCATGGAAAAGCTCACTGTTCCGGGGGCTGTTACGGCTCAAAAAATGTACGGAGCAAAGGGATGGACCATGCATCATCTTACAGATCCCTTTGGACGTACAGGGGTGGCTGACGGAGTATGGGGAGTGACTCCTCTTGATGGACCATGGATGACTTTTCCGCTGTACAGGCATTTTGAATTTACACGTGACACAGCTTATCTCCGGAACATCTATCCCCTACTGAAAGGTTCTGCCGAGTTTGTCCTTGATTTTTTGGTTGAATCACCTGAAGGTTACCTGGTAAGCAATCCATCGCATTCGCCTGAAAATGCTTTTTTTGTTCCCGGAACCAACAAGGAAGAACATGCTAAACTGACCTATTCAGCCACTACTGATATTCAGATTATCAATAAACTGTTTGATATAATTACAGCATCCACCCGGATATTGGATACCGATCAACTCTTTTCTGAAAAGATTGAGGTAATTAGGAAACAGCTGCCACCAGTTCAAATTGGCGAAAATGGTACCATTCAGGAGTGGATTAATGATTTTGAAGAGCAAGAAATTGGGCACAGGCACATGTCCCATTTGCTTGGACTTTATCCCTTGGCACAAATTACACCGGAAACACCTCAGCTTTTTGAAGCAGCCCAAAAAACCATTGAGCGAAGATTATCCCACGGAGGCGGCCATGTCGGCTGGAGCCGTGCTATGATTGTTAACTTTTTTGCACGTTTACAGGATGGTGAAAAAGCTCATGAAAATATTCAGGCACTTCTTGCCAAATCAACATTGCCAAACCTATTTGATGCTGTTTGGACTACACTTTTTCAGATTGATGGAAACTTTGGAGGTACGGCGGGAATAGCTGAGACCTTATTGCAGTCGCACAATGGAATAATTCGTTTGTTACCGGCATTACCCAAGGCATGGCCTGAAGGAAGTGTAAAGGGCCTAAAAGCCAGGGGAGGTTTTGAATGTGATATTTATTGGAATAATGGAAAGCTGACAAAAGCAGTAATTAAGTCAGAAAAAGGAGGCCAGGCTGCAGTTGAATACGGTTCAGAGAAATTTAGAATCGACCTTAAACCTGGTGGTGAGTATGTGTATTTGAATAAGTAATACCATTGAAAATAAAAAATTATAAACCAATGAAGCAACTATTTATTCTTTTTTTACTTCTGAATTCATGTACACCAGAAACAGAAATAGAAAAGTCACCAAATGTAATCATCATTTTCACCGACGATCAGGGTTATCAGGATGTGGGCTGTTTTGGGTCGCCATTAATAAAAACACCAAACCTCGATCAAATGGCAAAAGATGGTATGCGTTTTACCAACTTTTATTCAGCATCGGCAGTTTGTTCACCTTCGCGTGCAGCGTTGTTAACTGGGTGTTATCCACCACGAGTTGGCGTTCCGGTGGTACTTTGGCCTGCTAGCAAAAGCGGTCTGAGCAATACTGAAGTTACCATTGCCGATATGTTGAAACAGAAAGGTTATGCAACCCAATGTATCGGGAAATGGCATTTAGGCGATCGTCCTGAATATTTACCGACAAACCAAGGTTTCAACCAATATTATGGAATTCCGTATAGTAATGATATGTCTATTAATCGTGGCTTTAAACTAGCCGACAATATTGTATATAACGAGGGAATGACATTGGATAGCTTAAAAGAAGTGAAATGGCGCGGAGGAAAAGTACCTTTAATGAGGCAGGATAAAGTAATTGAATATCCAGTTGACCAAACTACACTTACGCAGCGATACACAGAAGAGGCAATTCGATTTATTACTGAAAAGAAAGATAGCTCATTCTTTTTGTATTTGGCGCAAACAATGCCTCACATTCCATTATATACTTCACCCGAGTTTAAAGGGAAAAGTGAAAGAGGATTGTATGGCGATGTAATTGAGGAATTAGATTGGAGCATGGGGCAAATTCTAAAAACGCTAAAAGATTTGCAAATAGATGAAAATACTTTGGTAATTTTTACTTCTGATAATGGTCCGTGGAACCTAAAAAATGGGCATGGTGGAAGTGCTTTGCCTTTGCGAGGTTTTAAATTCGATACCTACGAAGGTGGTATGCGAGTTCCAATGATAGCACAATGGAAAGGGAAAATCCCTATCCAAAGTGAATGTACGGAAATAGCATCAACCATCGATTTGCTGCCAACTATTGCCCATTTAACCGGAGCAGAACTTCCTGGAAATAAAATTGATGGTGAAAACATTTGGTCTCTGTTGTCGGGCGAACCAAGTGCTTCAACACCACACGAGGCTTTCTTTTATTATTCCGATACTATCATTCAGGCAGTGCGCAGCAATAAGTGGAAATTCAGGGAAGTTAAAGGTGAGGTAGAATTATTTAATCTCGAAGAAGATATCTCGGAAAGTAAAAATATAGCAGCAGATAATCCTGAGTTAGTTGAAATAATGCGCCTTAAACGAGATGCATTTGATAAAGAATTAAAAGCAGATAAACGACAATAATCATGCTTTGGAATATTTAGCTATAAGAAAAATAAACTAATTTGTCTAATTGAATAATAACTTTTCATTGTTAAAATAAAATCATGCAACGTAAATCAATAATTTTTGTCACCCTTCTTTATCTGACATTTTTATGGAGTTGTCAGCCTCAAAAAGACTTTACTCCCGATGAGTTGACGATCATTCCAAGACCTGAAAAAATGGAGCTGAAAGAGGGCTCGTTTTTATTCGATAAAAACACCAAATTTATTGTTGAAAACGAAGAGCAGAAAGCAATTGCCGCACAACTGGCAGACAAATTTGAAAAAGCTGCCGGATTTAAACCGCAAATAAAAATTGGTAAAAAAGCAGAGAAGAACAGTGTCTTTTTTCTAAGCGGATCGGTAGCTGGCGACGAAGCTTATTTATTGGATGTAATGGATGGGCGCATTCAAATTACCGCCTCCAATTCATCCGGTTTCTTTTATGGCATTCAAACACTTTGTCAGCTATTGCCTGTGGAGATAGAAAGCAAAAAACAGGTGACGGATATTAATTGGTGGATACCCAATATCAATATTTCCGATAATCCAAGGTTTAAATGGAGAGGTTTTATGCTTGATGCGTCACGTAGTTTTTTTCCTAAGGAATATGTTAAGGATCTGATCGATTACCTGGCATTGCACAAAATCAACACCTTCCACTGGCACTTGACCGATGATCAGGGCTGGCGGATTGAAATTAAAAAGTATCCAAAGCTTACCGAAGTTGGAGCATGGCGCGTAGATCATAATGACAAAGACTGGATGAGGCGTCCAGAGCAAAAAGAAGGAGAAAAAGCGACGTATGGAGGATTTTACACACAGGAAGACATAAAGGAAATTGTAGCTTTTGCCGAGAGCAGGCAGGTTACTATTGTGCCGGAAATTGAAATGCCCGCACATAGTAGAGGTGCCCTGGCTGCCTATCCTGAATTTTCATGTACGGGTGGTCCTTTTACTGTACCATCAGGAGGATCGGCGCCAATCACAGACATTTACTGTGCCGGAAATGACGCTTCATTTACCTTTCTGGAAGATGTCCTTACCGAAGTAATGGAGCTGTTCCCATCGGAATACATCCACATAGGTGGAGATGAAGCAGCAAAGTCAGAATGGGAAAAATGTCCTAAGTGTCGCAAAAGGGTTCGTACCGAAGAACTTAAAAATGTTGAAGAGCTGCAAAGTTATTTTATCAAACGCATTGAGAAGTTTTTGGTCTCTAAAGGCCGTAAGTTAATTGGCTGGGACGAAATATTGCAAGGTGGATTGGCCCCTGAGGCAACTGTAATGAGCTGGCGAAGTATTAAAGGAGGAATCGAAGCAGCCGAGCAGGGACACGATGTGGTTATGACCCCTTTGTTTGATACCTACTTTGACTTTAACCAAGGGCCATTGGGTATAGAGCCCTATGCCTCTGGCGCGCACCTTACATTAAGCCACGTTTATGCTTTCGACCCGCATAAATCCATGAGTGAAAAAGCAGCAAAGCATGTATTGGGAGGACAGGCGTGCCTCTGGACTCATATTGCTATTGAGAAAGAAACGACAATGTACCAGACCTTCCCAAGACTCGCTGCCTTGGCTGAAACACTGTGGACTCCTAAAGAATTGAAAGACTGGCCTGATTTTTCCCGAAGAGTTAAATCACTATTTAACAGATACGATTATTTGGGTATTAACTATGCTAAAAGTGCTTATTTGGTATCATCAAATGTTAAAATGTCATTTGAAGATAAGACCGTTTCATTAGCCTTAGCAAATGAATTTCCAAATTCAGATATACGTTATGTTTTAGGGGATGAAGAACTAGGTAGTAATTCGAATAAATATACAGATACAATTAAAATTTCAGAAACTACTGTTATAAAAGCGGCTGTGTTTGAAAATGACAAAGTAAAAGGAAAAACCGCAACCCATGCCATAAAGTTTCATAAGGCTGTTGAAAAGAAAGTGAAATATAAAGAATCTATTCCTACCGGTCGCTACAGGGGGCAGGGAGAATTTAATTTGACCAATGCGATTAGAGGAACAAAAAATTTCGATGATGGCCAATGGCAAGCATGGAGGGATAAAGACATGGAAGTTGTCATCGATTTAGAAGATGAGCAACTGGTTAAAAAGGTTTCAGTGGGAACTTTGGAGTATCAAAATTATGTAATTTATTTCCCAAAAGCGGTAGAAGTTTTAACTTCAATAGATGGGAAATCGTTTAAAAAACAAGGTGATATAAAAAGAGCCTATAGCCAAAATTCGGACGTAAGTTTAAAAGATTTTGTGGTGAATATAAACCCAACCAAGGCAAGATTTGTGAAGGTAAAAGTGACCAACCTAGGAATGCCACCAAATAAAGGAGGTTCATGGGTGTTTGTGGATGAAATTACCGTAGAGTAATCCTTTTAAGATTGAATGGTTTTATTATTATAATATACTTAAAACCAACGTTATATAAAAATAATATCAACTTAATATGTTGGTGATCAGAGATTTATATTTTTTTCATGTACTAAAAAAAATATGTTGATTTTGGTCTGAATAGATACTAAAAAACTAAAAAATAAATAAATATTATGAGACCACTTTACACCTTCGCTTCGTTTTCTTTGATTTGCAGTATGATTATCGGCTTGCTGGTTATTAATACATCATGTAAAATGAGTTCAGAGCCTGATAATTTGATGGATCGCTATGATGTAATCTGGAATAGTCCTTCTAAGGATGCTACCGGGGTGATGCCTCTTGGTAATGGCGATATTGCTGCCGGAGTTTATGCTATAGAAAATGATGATCTGTATCTTCTTCTGTCAAAGAACGATGCCTATAATTATATGGGCGATATTTTTAAGACTGGTAGAGTAAGGGTTTCGCTAACACCTAATCCTTTTAAAGCAGGTAAGCCGTTTAAGCAGACGCTGGATTTAGCAACAGGTTCGATAAAGATAGAAGCTGATGGTGTTTCAATGCGAATCTGGGCAGATGCTAATAGTCCAGTTTATCATGTTGAAATTGATTCACCTGATGAAATAGCTGTTTCGGTGAAGCCTGATTTATGGAAACGTATTGATCGTACTCCTTTTAACGAAATTAGGTATTACTCTGATGGTGTTTTAGATCCCTCTATTGAACCAGTACAGGATGTAGTTGTAGAAAAGGCTGATAAAATTTTGTGGTATTATACCGTTGGGGACAGAAGTGTATATTCGGACGACCTTAAATTATATGAAGTGGAGCATATGAAGGAGAAGTTTCAGGATCCCTACCGTTATAATACATTCGGTAATTTGTTGGAGAGCCCTCAGTTAAAATCGTCGGGTAGTACTCTTGCAGGAAGTGGAAAGAACTTTGATATCCGTATTCATGCCTTGACTATGCAAACCCCGAAACCCTCTGAGTGGATTGAGACAATCGAACAGCAGGCAGTCAATACAATGGCAGTGAAAAATGTGTGGAAAAACCATTGTAATTGGTGGTCAGATTTCTGGGATAGGAGTTGGATTGTTGCTACAGACAATACGCTTCCGATAGAAGTACGCGAAAAACTAAGTGGAGAAGTACCTGCTTCAGGAATGCGTGAGGAGGAAGATGGTGCTGCCATAATTTCACAGAGTTACAATGTCTTTCGTTTTCTGATGGCATGTCAGAGTCGTGGCAAAGTTCAGGCTAAGTTTAATGGTGGACTTTTTACACAGCAATTAAAGCTAAAAGAGAAGGGCCCGATTAAAAGGGCAGTTATGAAACAACAGAAAGATGGTTGGTGGCTTACCAACGAAGATGATCGTCTTTGGGGACGGCGCTTCACATTCCAGAATCAAAGGCTTCTTTATTGGCCCTTACTTGCAAGTGGTGACTTTGAGATGATGCAACCATTTTTTGGCTATTACTCAAATCTGCTTGAAATGCGAAAAGCGATCACTAAAGCATGGTTTGGACACGATGGTGCTTATTTCCGCGAGAATATAGAACCAACTGGTGCTGAGCGTGACTGTGGGGAGACAAATGGTCGTCCACCAAAAACGAAACCAGGTGAGAATAACGGAATTGGAATGTGGTATCATAGCTACTATTTTACCAGCGGTCTGGAAGCAGTAACGATGATGACCGAATATGTAAAATATTCAGGAGATAAAATTTTTAGAGACGATGTACTGCTTCCATTCGCCCGGGAAGTTCTACTGTTTTTTGACAAGCACTATTTGCGTGACGAAAATGGCAAAATTAGATTAGATCCTGCTATGGTTCTTGAAACGTGGTGGATAGCAATAAATCCTGCACCAGATGTTGCAGGCTTACAGTTTTGTCTTGACCAATTACTAAGTATGAAAGTAGGTACTGATATGGATCAGTCTAACTGGACCAGATTCCGTAACGAAATTCCTGAAATTAGTCTACGTACAATCGATGGCGAAAAGTCTATTGCTCCGGCTGAGAAATGGTCGGGAAGTAAGAAGAATTTTGAAAATGGGTTGCTCTATCCTGTATTTCCATTCCGTTGTTTCGGTGTGGGACTTGGAAGCGGCGATATTGTTAGCAATACAATGAAGCATCGCCCTTCAAAGGATGTTAATGGAGGTGGATGCTGGACACAGGATCAAATTCACTGGGCATACGCAGGTGAGGCAGATAAGACTGCCGAAGGATTGGATCGCCGCTTTCGTACAGCATCTACGCTGTGCCGTTTTCCATTATATGGGAAAGAAGGCCCTGATTCTTGCCCCGATTTCGACCATTTTGGTTCTGGATCTACGGCTTTACAACGAATGCTTATTCAGGAGGAGAAGGGCAAAATTATTGTGTTGCCTGCATGGCCTAAAAAGTGGGATGTGAATTTTAAACTTCATGCCGAGAATAATACAACTGTTGAGGGTATCGTGAAAGATGGTAAACTAACTAATATCAAAGTGACACCTAAATCCCGTCTTAAAGATCTTGAATTCGGTGAGGGATGGAGCCTTGCGAAATAGTAGGAAATAATAATTAAAAAAATATAACTTCAATATGAAAACAACAAGTAAACATTGGCTTTTTATAATAGCCATGACAGGAATACTGATCGGCTCAAATCAGTCTAACGCACAGGATAAGCCTGACTATACATCCAAAGTTCCACAGTATCATTTTTCAGATAAGCTGAGCAAGCAGGAAAAAGAATTGAAAACCAATCCTCTCCTGTTGAGGTTCAATGAATCCAGGGAGAAACTTTCAGGTGATCCTTATCGTCCGGTCTATCATTATGTAAATCCTGAGGGAAACTTGAATGATCCCAATGGATTATGTTTCTGGCAAGGTAAGTGGCATCTTTTTTATCAGTCTTATCCACCAGAAGATACACGGCAACACTGGGGCCATGCCGTCTCCGATGATATGCTTCACTGGCGTGACCTGCCGTTGGCTATTTATCCCAATCCGGAGATGAAAGTCTATTCAGGATCAGCATTTGTGGAGGACGATCGGGTGATCGCCATGTATCAAGGTGTAGGACAGGGAGTAATGATGGCTGTTTCCAGTGATCCTTTACTACTGAATTGGGAAAAATCAACAGACAATCCAGTGATCCCTCTGGCCAAAGAGGGAGCAAAACTTCCTTACCACATTGGTGATCCGTTTATCTGGAAAAAAGAGGACTATTACTATGCTGTTACGGGAGGAACTCGGTTGAAAAAAAACGGAAATAGTACAAGGGCTGAATATTTGCACCGTTCAAAAGACCTTGCCCATTGGGAATACATGCACCCATTTTTGGAAAATGACTTGTATGGGGAGAGCCATGATGGTTCCTGTCCCTATTTCTGGCCCATTGGCGATAAACATATCATGATGCATTTTAGTCATAAAGCTGGAGGTAAATATATGATTGGGGATTACGATAAAGAGCGGGATAAATTTATTGTCGGAAAAAGCGGCAATTTTAATTTTGGAGCTGTTAGCCCGGGAGGAGTTCATGCACCTTCAGCCTTTCCGGATGGAAAAGGTGGAGTTGTGGCTATTTTTAATATGAATGTTGCAAAACCGACAAAAGGGTGGGACCATATCATGACCCTACCCAGGCAGCTAAACCTCGATAAAAAAGGAGAACTGGTTCAAAAACCATACGAAAGCCTAAAAAGTCTGCATAA
This sequence comes from Urechidicola croceus, assembly GCA_905181865.1. Classification (GTDB taxonomy): domain Bacteria; phylum Bacteroidota; class Bacteroidia; order Flavobacteriales; family Flavobacteriaceae; genus Urechidicola; species Urechidicola croceus_A. The sequence continues at coordinate 455,462 of CAJIZG010000003.1, read as the reverse complement.
ATGGAATGAAAGACAAACAGTTAAGCCTATGCAGCTTCCGGCTAATCAGGAAGTTGTGTTCGAAAATGTCCATGGCAATGCCATGGAAGTTCAGGCAGTTATTGAAGTGTCCGGAAGCAGTATGATTGAGATGAAAGTGCTGCGCTCCCATGATTCGGAGGAGTACACCCGCATTGCTTTCTTTGCAAACCGGGGTATTAACGGGCAAAGTATAATAACGCTTGATAATTCCCATTCATCGATACTCCATGATGTTACATGCCGCCCACCTGAAAGTGCTCCTGTAAATATTGGTAGCGAACCTCTTAAACTCCGTGTGTTTATTGATAAAAGCATTGTTGAGGTGTTTGTAAACGACAAACAGGTTGTGGCTCTTCGTGTATATCCAGGGCGAAACGATAGTGTTGGTGTTTCGTTGCAATCGAGGGGGAAGAAAGCGTATCTTAGAAGCATGGTGGCCTACCCGATGCGTTCTATTTATGTCAATAAATAGATGTAAAGTTTCACTAAGTTGTTAATGAATCTACGATGTGCCGTTTTCCATTATATGGGCATGAAGGCCCTTATTCTTGCCCCGATTTCGACCATTTTGGTTCTGGATCTACGGCTTTACAACGAATGCTTATTCAGGAGGAGAAGGGCAAAATTATTGTGTTGCCTGCATGGCCTAAAAAGTGGGATGTGAATTTTAAACTTCAAGCCGAGAATAATACAACTGTTGAGGGTATTGTGAAAGATGGTAAACTAACTAATATCAAAGTGACACCTAAATCCCGTCTTAAAGATCTTGAATTCGGTGAGGGGTGGAGTCTTGCAAAATAGTAGGAAATAATAGTTGAAAGAATATAACTAGAATATGAAAACAACAAGTAAACATTGACTTTTTGTAATAGCCATGAGTATAAAGAAGAATTGCGCCCGCAAATCCATTTTACATCCAAACGTGGCTGGACAAACGATCCAAACGGTATAAATTTTTTAAATTAGATAATTAAAAACCACTTAAAAATGAAAAAAATCATATTACGAATAGCAATCCTAACTATAATGATTACCCCCCTGTTACTTGGTGCCACTGCAGGCCAACGCCTGCAGGCCGCTGAGCCGCAGCCCACATTCCGAATGGCTAACATCTTCACCGACCACATGGTTCTCCAGCGCGACCAGCCCCTGCCTATTTGGGGCTGGGCAGCGCCCGGCCGCACTGTCACTGTTGAGGTTGGCCCGCACTCCGCCCGCACCCGCGCGAACGCGGAAGGGCACTGGCGCCTCACCCTGCCGCCCCTCGAAAGCGGCAAAGGTCCGCTGACGATGACCGTTAAGGCAGGGCAAGAGACCATCCAACTCACCGACATCCTTGTGGGCGAGGTCTGGCTCTGCTCGGGCCAATCCAACATGGAAATGACCGTTTACCAATCTGCCGACAGCAAAGCCGAAATCAAAGCAGCCAACCACCCCAACATCCGGCTTTTTAACATTCCGCGCCCCACCGCCATGTCCAGCGATCCCCAGGACGACGTTGTCGGCCAATGGCAAGCCTGTTCGCCCGAGACCATCGGGGACTTCTCGGCCGCTGGGTACTATTTCGGACGCGAAATCAACCAGTCTATCGATGTGCCTATCGGACTCATCAATGCCTCGTGGGGCGGAACGATTATTGAAACCTGGATGCGCCACGAAGAAATCTCGCAGCTGCCCGGCATGACCGAAGGCATCGCCGAAGCACAGGATATGCACCGCGACCCGACGGCGGTTCCAAAAGATATGAGCGCCGAGGAAAAACGCGAAGCGGAGATCTACCAGACGGAATTCAAAGAGAAAGCCGAATACAAAATCGCTTTCGATGCCAGCGTGGAACGCTCCAAGAAAAGCGGGAAGGCGTTAGGAAAGGCAAAAGCCAACGAGGAACTCGCTCGCAAAATGTCGAGTCCTGACCTTGATATCAGCAGTTGGAAAACCATGGAGATCCCCAACGCATGGGGAGAAGCGGGCCTGCCCGACTTCAGGGGTCTGGTTTGGTTCCGCAAAACCATTGACGTTCCCGAATCGTGGGTGGGCAAGAACCTCGTGCTGCACCTTGACCGCATCTACGAAGGCGATGTCACGTGGTTCAACGGCCAGCACGTCGGCACCACCACCCCCAACCTCTATAACAAAGAGCGCATTTACAGCATCCCCGCCAACCTTGTCAAAGCCGGCGCCAACAGCATCACCGTGCGTGTCTACGACCCCGCCCGCCCCCGCGGCATGTCGGGCAAGGCTGAGGCCATGGCCCTCTGTGTCGCCGGTTCCGAAGAAACTGATCGCATCAGCCTGGCCGGTCCCTGGCGCTACAAGCCAGAAGTCCAACTCCACGCCTCGCTCCCTTATGCCGACCCCCATGTCAACCTGCCCACGATTCTTTACAACACGATGATTCACCCCCTTGTCCCTTTCGCCATCCGCGGCGCGATATGGTACCAGGGCGAGCAGAACCACGGCGACGGCATGCGCTACTTCGACAAAATGCAGGCGCTCATCCAATCCTGGCGCAACGTCTTCCTCCGCCCCGACGCCCCCTTCTACTTTGTGCAGATCGCGCCCTATAGCTACGGCGGCGGCAATGAATTCGCTCTCCCTGAGCTCTGGGAGGCCCAGACCGCTGCTATGGACATTCCGCACACCGGCATGGCCGTCATCTCGGACATCGTCAAGAGCAACTGGTTACATCCCAGCAACAAACAAGACGTTGGCAAGCGCCTCGCGCTCTGGGCTCTCGCCAAGGACTACGGCCAGGAAGACCTCGTCTACTCCGGTCCCCTCTATAAATCGATGGCTATCGAAGGCAGCAAGATTCGCCTGAGTTTCGACCATGTCGGAAGCGGGCTCGCCTCGCGCGATGGCAAGCCCCTCGACTGGTTTCTAATCGCTGGTGAAAACGGAAGATTCGTCAAAGCCCAAGCCGTGATCGAGGGCAACACCATTGTTGTTTCCAGCGACGCCGTCGACAAACCGATCGCAGCAAGATTCGCCTGGCACCAGGAAGCCCAGCCAAACCTCATAAATAAAGAAGGTCTGCCCGCCGGTCCTTTCCGAACGCATCGCCCGTAGGGCTTACGATTGGCGTAGCGGCGAGGTAGCGAACCGCTCTACACGGAAGTATTTATGACCGGAGTTATACTAATTTGACCGGAATTAAATAGTTCTTGCACTCTGACCGAACTATGTTCGGTATAAATTTTCAAATTAGATATTTAAGTTATAAAAGCTAAAAAAATGAAAATACTGAAATCTGTTATTGCAGTTCTGTTTATTGCACTGCTTTTTTCGTGTAACAATAGAACGAATGAATGCCTCCCTAAACATTTATTATGCGAGTATCTAAGCAATCCAATTGGTGTAGATTCGGAGAACCCGAGATTTAGATGGCAAATATCCGACAAAAGAGAGGGCGCTACTCAAAACGCCTACAAAATAATAGTAGGAACTGACTTAGAAGAGGTTTTAAATGGTTCAGGAGATATGTGGAATACCGGAAAAGTTGTAGATGAATCTACGCTTGTTACCTACCGGGGTAAGCCACTTAAACCTTTTACAAAATACTACTGGACTGTTCAGGTTTGGGATAAGGATAAAAAAGAGAGTGATGCTTCGAAAGTTGCTAATTTTGAAACCGGCATGATGCAGATGACAAACTGGAAAGGAGCATGGATAAGTGATACCAGAAATCTTGATTTAAAGCCTGCTCCATATTTCAGGAAGGAGTTTGAAGCAAAGAAAAAAATTAAAAAGGCACAGGCATATATTGCTGTTGGGGGTCTTTACGAACTGTATATTAATGGTAAACGCGTTGGAGATCATCGCCTTGACCCCAATTACACCAGATTCGATCGCCGTAACTTATATCTTACACACGATATTACAGATCTTTTGGAAAAAAACAATGCAGTTGGTGTTCTTCTTGGAAATGGTTGGTATAATCATCAATCTACAGCAGTTTGGTTCTTTCACGAAGCTCCTTGGCGGGCACGGCCAAAATTTTGTATGGATTTAAGGATTACTTATGAGGATGGAACTGTAGAAACAATATCGACTGATAGAGATTGGAAAACATCCCTAAGCCCTGTTGTCTTTAACAGCATTTATACAGCCGAGCACTACGATGCACGTTTAGAGCAGCCCGGATGGAATAATGCAGGTTTTGATGATTCCGGCTGGAAGAATAGTATAAATACGGCTGCGCCTTCCCAAAATATTGTCTCACAGCTTATGCATCCTATTAGAGATGTAGAACAGATTACTCCCGTTAGTATACGTAAAGTTAATAGCCGGAAATATGTGTTTGATTTGGGTAGAACTATTGCAGGAGTAACTAAAATTAGTCTGAAAGGTGATGCAGGAACTGAACTGAGAGTAACACATTCGGAGTTAATTGATGATAAAGGAGATATAGATCTTTCAAATATAATTGCTCATTACAGGCCTACTGACGATAAAGATCCATTTCAAACAGATATCTATACATTAAAAGGCGAAGGGCTTGAGACTTTTGTTCCAAAGTTTAATTACAAAGGATTTCAGTATGTAGAAGTTGTTAGTAACAAGCCAATTAACCTGACAGAAAATAGTTTGACAGGAATTTTTATGCATAGCGATGTTCCCCCCACGGGAACTATTAATAGTTCTAATAAAACATTAAACAAGCTATGGAAAGCTACTAATAGTGCTTATTTATCTAATCTGTTTGGTTATCCTACCGATTGTCCACAACGCGAAAAGAATGGTTGGACAGGAGATGCGCATATCGCCATTGAAACCGGGCTCTATAATTTTGATGGAATTACAGTTTACGAAAAATGGTTGGCAGATCACAGAGACGAACAACAATCTAATGGAGTACTACCATCAATAATTCCTTCGAGCGATTGGGGATATGCATGGGGAAATGGTCCCGACTGGACAAGCACAATCGCGATAATACCATGGAATATCTATCTCTTTTATGGCGACACCAAACTGCTCGCAGATTGCTATGACAATATAAAACGGTACGTCGATCATATTTCGGAAATAAGTCCGGAGTATATTACAGATTGGGGATTAGGAGATTGGGTACCCGTAAAATCAAGAACACCTAAAGAGTTTACATCTTCAATCTATTATTTTGTTGATGCAACAATTCTCTCGAAGACAGCAAAACTATTAGGTAATGAGTCTGACTATGTAAACTATGCCGAATTGGCCAATAATATTAAAGCTGCAATCAACAAAAAATATTTTAATAAAGATACCGGGATTTATGGAAGTGGCTTTCAGACAGAACTAAGTACTGCTCTTTTCTGGGGTATAGTGCCCGAAGAGTCTCGTAAGCAAGTGGCTGATAATCTTGCCAAAAAGGTAGTTGCTGATGGTAATCATATTGATGTTGGATTGTTGGGAAGTAAAGCAATTTTAAATGCATTGAGTGAAAATGGATATGCTGATTTGGCCTACAAGGTGGCTTCGCAAGAAACATTCCCATCGTGGGGATGGTGGATTGTTAACGGAGCAACCACGCTATTCGAAGATTGGAAAGGAGCTTCGTCGCGTAATCATATAATGTTTGGCGAGATAGGTGCATGGTATTATAAAGCATTGGGAGGAATAAAACCGGATCCATCGAAGCCCGGTTTTAAAAACATCCTTTTAGAACCTCATTTTGTTGACGGACTAGAACACTTTGAAGCAAAACACAATAGCCCTTACGGCGAAATTGTAAGTTCGTGGAAGAGATCTAACAGCAAGGTTTTGTACAGTGTCACAATACCTGCAAATAGTACCGCAACACTAAAACTTAGGGCAAAAAATATTTCTGATATTGGCATAGAATATGATAAGGAGCCGGAAAGTGGAATCTATACTCTAAATCTTGTGTCAGGGAGTTATGAAATATCGATAGAATAGTAACCTGAGTTGGATTAAAAATATTAGCCTCAGAGTTTTAATCGAACTCAGGTTAGTACTTAAAAATGTAAATTAAAAGCAAGTAAAAGCGATGTTAATTGTTTATATTCAGGTCGTTACGCAAAGAAAGATTCACAAAAAAATCAATTAAAAATGAAAAACATCATATTACGAAAAGCAATCCTAACTATAATGATGGCCGCCCTGTTACTTGGCGGCACTGCAGGCCATCGCCTGTACGCCGCTGAGCTGCAGCCCACATTCCGAATGGCTAACATCTTCACCGACCACATGGTTCTCCAGCGCGACCAGCCCCTGCCTATTTGGGGCTGGGCCGCGCCCGGCCGCACTGTCACTGTTGAGGTTGGCCCGCACTCCGCCCGCACCCGCGCGAACGCGGAAGGGCGCTGGCGCGTTACCCTGCCGCCCCTCGGAAGCGGCAAAGGTCCGCTGACGATGACAGTTAAGGCAGGGCAAGAGACCATCCAACTCACCGACATCCTCGTGGGCGAGGTTTGGCTCTGCTCGGGCCAATCCAACATGGAAATGGCCGTTAGCAGCTCCGAATTTAAAGCAGCCAAGCACCCCAACATCCGGATTTTTTCCGTTCCGCGCGACATCGCCATCGATCCGCAGGACGACATCGTCGGCCAATGGCAAGCCTGTTCGCCGGAGACTATCGGGGGCTTTTCGGCCGTCGCTTATTACTTCGGACGCGAAATCCACCAGTCCATCGAAGTGCCTGTCGGACTCATCAACTCCTCGTGGGGCGGATCGATCATTGAAGCCTGGACGCGCCACGAAGAAATCTCGCGCCTGCCCGACATGTTGGAACGTATCGCCGAAATCCAGGATATTCTCCACGACCCGGCATCTTCCAGAACCTCACATGCACATCCCACGCTGCTCTACAACGCGATGATTAATCCCATCGTTCCCTTCGCCATACGCGGCGCCACCTGGTACCAGGGCGAATCGAACAATGGCGACGGCATGCTCTACTTCGATAAAATGCAGGCGCTCATCCAATCCTGGCGCAACGTCTTTCTGCGCCCCGACGCCCCCTTCTACTTTGTGCAGATCGCCCCCTATCGCTACGTCGCTCCCTACGGCGACGGTCAAGGCACTCTCCCCCTGCTCTGGGAGGCCCAGAGCGCCGCTCTGGCCATTCCCCACACCGGCATGGCAGTCATCTCGGACATCGGTAATGTAGCGAACATCCATCCCAGCAACAAGCTAGACGTTGGGAAACGCCTCGCGCTCTGGGCTCTTGCGAAAGACTATGGCCAGGATGACCTCGTCTACTCCGGTCCCCTCTATAATTCGATGGCTATCGAAGCCGGCAAGATTCGCCTGAGTTTCGACCATACCGGAAGCGGCCTCGCCTCGCGCGACGCCAAGCCCCTCGACTGGTTTGAGATCGCGGGCGAAGACGGGAAATTCGTCAAGGCCCAAGCCGTGATCGACGGCATCACCATTGTTGTCTCCAGCGACGCAATCGCCAAACCGACTCGAAGCAAGATTCGCCTGGGACCAGGTAGCCCAGCCAAACCTCATAAATAAAGAAGGCCTGCCCGCTGGCCCCTTCCGAACGCATCGTCCGTAGGGATTGCGACTTGCATAGCGGAATGAGCAAGGAAGGGCTTTAGACTTATGGACTTGTAAAATCACTTAAAGATAATGGTTACGATGGTCCTTTTGGAATACAATGTTATAACCTTAAAGGCGATGTTGTTGAAACGCTTACCCAAACAATGGAAACCTGGCAGGATTATCAAAGGCGCTTTGCAGAAGAGCAGTAACTGTGCTTTTGCAGAAGAAGGGTAGGATTAAATATTATATGAATCAAAATAAACTCAGATTATGAAAAAAACCATTTTTTTAGCCATTACAATTGTTGCAGGAATACTAATTGCCAATCCTGCCTTTTCACAGAAAGCAAATAAAGATGACAATAATACTGTTAAAACAGGCACAATTACGGATTCGCGCGATGGCAAAACCTACAAAAGCGTAAAAATTGGTGAACAATGGTGGATGGCAGAAAATCTCGCTTACGATATTGGTCATGGTTCTTGGGCATACAACAACGATGAAAGCAATGTAAAAACCTACGGTAGGTTATACACATCGGAAGCAGCAAAAAAAGCCTGTCCATCTGGATGGCATTTACCTACCGATGACGAATGGAAACAAATGGAAATGGCTATAGGTATGAGCCAAAGCGAAGCAGACGATGCAGGCTGGCGAGGTACAAACGAAGGCACCAAATTAAAAGCAACGAGCGGTTGGAACGAAAATGGAAACGGCACCGATGACTACGGCTTTTCGGGTCTTCCGGGCGGTTACCGCACCTACGGTGGGAATTTCTACGGCATTGGCAGCAGCGGAGCCTGGTGGAGTGCGACTGAGTACTCTCCGTATACCGTATGGTACCGGACCCTGTATTGCACTAAACCTGGAGTAAGCCGGCACAGCGACAAAAAGGCTGTCGTATTTAGTGTTAGGTGCGTCATGGATTAATTTGGTTGACTAACCAACGGATTGTGTTTCAGGCAGGGGCGTTGGCACCTCTTTTATCAGGCCATTCTGCCTGAAGATTACCGTTGGCATTGGGGGCATGCCGTAAGTACAGATTTGATTCACAGGGAGGATTTGCCGTTGGCTATGTATCCCAAGCCGAGTCATCTTTGTGTTGAATAAAAAATAGTCGCTCAACTGGGTTGTTATTTTTACAATTATAATTTTATTAATCTTTTTTAAGGGTTTTTTTAACGTCATACGTTTTAAGCAGTAGTTACAACACCTAGAGGTTAGATTAAACAGTTTTTCAATTTTAAATCAATCCAAAACACGAGTGAAATAACAACTTGACGGTATGCTATTTGTTTTTAGTTTTTAACAATGAAATCACGTTGAACAATTTTAGATTTATAGAAGAATAAACCTAAATTCATTTTCTACTTATATCCTGGCTAAGGGCTGGGGTTATACTAATTTGACAGGAATTGAATAGAACTTGCTCTCTGACCGAACTATATTCGGTATAAATTTTTCAAATTAGATATATAAGTTAATATTTTAATAACAAAAAATAGAACAGTATGAATAAACTAATTTCATTAGCACTAATAATTTTCGTTTTTGCGAGTTGTCAATCCAAATATCCCGGAGTTCCCGAATCATACAACATGCATTTAGATTCAGCTTTCTCAAAGGCAGGTGAAAATTCACTTGAGTTACAAAAAGCTCTTACAGAAGCACCCGAAGAACAAAAAGAGGGAATGGCATTTATAATTAGTTACATGCCTAAACGCGATTTAACATCCCTTTCGGCTGATTTCTTGCTTGAAAATGCAGCGTATGCGTACAAAGCCCGCGAAAAATATTCGTGGTGTGCTGCACTACCTGACTCCATTTTCTTTAACGAAGTTTTGCCTTACGCAAATATTTCGGAAACGCGCGACCCTTGGCGTAAAGATTTCTTCGAACGTTTTGCAAAATATGTAGACGACAAAGACAATTTATTTGATGCAATTTTTGCTATAGCACGCCCAATTAATAAAGAGGTTAATGTTGGATACAACACAAATCGCTCGATAGTTGATTCGAGCCCAAAAGAAGCGATGGCTGAAAATATGGCCACTTGCACCGGCTTATCAATTATTTTAACTGATGCATTTCGTGCTGTGGGAATTCCATCGCGCTTAGCTGGAACCCCCATGTGGACAAACTACACAGGAAACCACACCTGGAGCGAAGTTTTCGTAGATGACAAATGGCAATTTATTGAGTACTATCCCGAGAAGTTAAATAAATCGTGGTTTTTAGGCAATGCCGGGAAAGCTGACCCTGACAATATGTTGCATTGGATTTACGCTGCGTCGTACAAACCTACCGGAATGCCTTATTATGCCGGAGGTGGAGCAAGGCTACTTGCCGATAAAATTGATTTGGATGTTTTGCCGGAGAACATGCGAAAACGCTACGAACAAATGAAATCTTCTAAAGTAAAAGCAGAAGAACCATATATCTGGGGAATTAATGTCACTCAAAAATATATCGATTTATATCAGGAATCGATTAAAAACAGCAAATTAAAGGAGGATGAACTAATTGCAAAATTTGTAGTTTTTAAAGATGAAAACACCTCGAAAAGCGAATCCAGATTAAGTTGCAGGGTCGATATTTTTGCAGGGGACAAAAAAGTGGATTTTGGCTATTCGCCTCGTGTAACCGATGACATGAACCAGTTCTTGCAATTCAAACTAAAAAAAGAAACGGAATACAAAGTAGTTGTAAGCCATCCGAAAAATAAAATTGACCAATCATTTACAATTTATACCGGAACAGATTCTTCCCCTGATTTTAATCTGGTATTAAAAAACTAATTTAGATTATGAAAAAGCCCATTTTTTTAGCCATTACAATTATTGCAGGAATACTAATTGCAAATCCTGCCTTTTCACAAAAAGCAAATAAAGATGACAATAATACTGGTGAAACCGGTACAATTACGGATTCGCGCGATGGCAAAACTTACAAAACCGTAAAAATTGGTGAACAATGGTGGATGGCAGAAAATCTCGCTTACGATGTTGGTGATGGTTCTTGGGCATACAACAGCGATGAAAGCAATGTAAAAACCTACGGTAGGTTATACAGATGGAAAGCAGCAAAAAAAGCCTGCCCGGCTGGATGGCACTTACCTACCGATGATGAATGGAAACAAATGGAAAAGGCAATAGGTATGGGCCAAATCGAAGCAGAAGATACAGGCTGGAGAGGTACAAACGAAGGCACCAAATTAAAAGCAACGAGCGGTTGGATTGATAATGGAAATGGCACCGATGACTACGGATTTTCGGGTCTTCCGGGCGGTTACCGCTACCCCGGTGGAAGTTTCATCACTATGGGCAGCACCGGCGTCTGGTGGAGTGCTACTGTGTACGCTACGTCAACCGCATTGTCCCGGTACCTGCGTTGCGATCGCACGACCATATTCCGTTACTACACCTACGAGGAGTACGGTTTTAGCGTTCGTTGTGTCAAGGATTAAAACCGTATTTCCACCGGCCATTTTTGGTACTTATTTTTCCTATATATAACTGCTTTAACCAAATAAACTCAGATTTTGAAAAAAACAATCTCTTTTTGAAATTCCATAGAATAAGTATGCTCTAAATAGTTGCCTTAAAATTCATAAACAGCTACTTGTTAGTTATTTATGAATTGTCCTTTTCATTTTGTGAAATCAGTAAAATTTCTAAGTACAAAGAGGAAAAAAGAGTGACTTAAAAAATAGTCAGATAAGCGAAAAACTATTTTATTTCTCAAATCTATCTCAAAATAAGTCTAAAATATGCTCTTTGATAAAAATTATGAGGATTTGAAGTTAATCTGCGGATTTAAGGAATTATAATTTTTTTTAATCTTTTTTTAAGGGTTTTTTTAAAGTCATACGTTTTTAAGTCATAATTACAACACTTAGAAGTTAGATTAAACAGGTTTCCAATTTTAAATCAATCTAAAACACTAGTGAAATAATAACTTAACGGTATGCTATTTGTTTTTTTCAGGGGATGGCTAAATTAAATTTATAATTATGAAAACAAGAATAATATGTTTATCTACAATTGTGCTTATTCAGATTCAAAGCCTTTCGCTTAATGCTCAGGAGAAAAAAGTCGTCACCGGAACAGTGACTACGTTTAAAGTGATTCCCCTGAATAAGGTCCAAATTACTGCTTCAAAATCAGGAGAAGTTGTTTATTCCGATTCTCTGGGGACATTCTCAATAAACTGTACAGAAAAAGATGTAATAAAAATAGTTGCATCCGGATTTGATAGTAAAAAAGTAAGAGTAAAAAAAATTGACAATCTAAAGATTGATCTCATTTACAGCAATACCAATACAAGCTTTAAAGCCGCGATTAAAAACGGGTATATTAGGGAAGAGTTACTCGAAGAGGCAATTGTTAAGTATCCCTTAAAAGGGCAAAAAGACTATTCAAGATATCTTACTATTTATAATCTGATCTCCGGTGAGATACCTACTGTTAAAGTAAGTGGCACATCGGTAGAGACCATGAAATCGAGCTCTTCTGCGGGTGGCAGCCTAGCGGTACTTTATGTAGTTGACGGAACAATAGTCGATGATCTATCGTATGTTGTTCCTTTGAATGTGAAGTCCATTCGTTATCTGGATGGTCCAGCGGCGTCAAGATATGGAACGAGGGGGGGGAATGGTGTCCTTGAAATAGAATTAAAATAAATAGAGGTCAGTAGATAAATACATATACGCATCCAATAAAAACAGGGATATTTTCCCCGACAAGGCAAGGGCATACCAAGTGTTCACTGCAGGAGTTATACTAATTTGACCGGAATCCTATCCACCACTGGCGGATGAATAGTTCTTGCACTGAGACCGAACTATATTCGCTATAAATTTTTCAAATTAGATATTTAAGATATATATGAAAAGAATATTTTTAGCCAATTTCAGAAGAATTATCAGCTTTACCGGTATTTTAATTTTTTTAATAACCGCAATGCTGTCATGCACATCTCAAACTGATGATAAACTAAAAGAAGCCTTCAAAAATCCACTAGATACTTCTGAACCCGACTCAATTGAAATGAAGAGCAGCAAACTTGATTCGGGTCAAAAAACGGTGTGGTATGATGCGAAGCATTTTGGCATTGCTCCTGCAGAAATAGCTCATAGATCAATCACTATGTCGCATCTTGGTAATGTTGCGATGGAACTGAATCAAGATCTTGAGTGGGATCCAAAAACAGAACAAATTTTAAATAACGATAAAGCCAACAGTATGCTTACCAGGACAATGCGTGAGCCATGGGCTTCAGTCTATAAAAAATATACTGTTTAGTTATTTAACCAAAATAAATACTGTTAAGTCATAAATATTTGGAGCATAATATTTATGAAATTTATTATATCGAAATCACAAAAGTTAAAGTTGCTATCTATGTTAAAATCCATGAATAAAATACGATTACTGGCAATACTATTATTGGGAAGTTTCCTCAATTCGACCCTACTTTGTGCTCAGGATAATTTACCTACAGGGCTTATAAAAAGTAAATCTGTTGAGGTAATGACAGAGCAATACCTTCGTTTTAAAGTTGATCCTGTAAAACGAGCCGAATGGCAGTCATTCCATCGTGATAGAACCGTTGCAGACTGGAGACAGGGTATGCCCATTGGAAATGGGGATTTTGGTGCAACTGTACATGGGTATCCTGATAATTTGACGTTTCATATTGGTAAAAATGATCTTTGGCTGTTTAATAAGGAAAGTGATGAGGGATATCCGAAAATTCCTTTTGCTACCCTACGAGAACGATTAGAAAATGGAGAGGCCAAAGACATTATTAAAGAGATCGATCAAGAACGAAAAATGGATTCACAACTTCCAATTGAAACCACTGCTGGAAAGTTTCGTTTAAAACTACGAGAATCGTCTACTTTTTGGCAGGTAAAAGAGAAGTTAGATCTTTCAACGGGTATTTCTTCTATTGCGTGCTGGGGAGGAGGCAGTAGAGTTAGAATAGAATCTTTTGTTTCAAGGGAAGATGAAGTATTAGTGATCCATGCTGATGGAGACGGAGGTACATCACCTTTAGGAAAGCTTAAATTTGAGTTTTACCGTGGTGCTATAGAAGGTAGTGAAAGTTCTCATTATCCTATGACTGGTGAGCAGTTTGACTCGATTTTTCCAGTTAAGCCAAAAATGAGCGATGGATTGATTTGGTTTGAGATGGAACTAGGAGGAGGTAATGAATCGGTGCCCGATAAATATGTAATGATGATGGGATGTGATGCTCCAAACATGCAAGCTTCTATTTTTGGTTCCGATACCTATGGCGGTTTTCGTCCGGCTCCAGGTCCCGTAAATTTTTATATTACATTGGTTAGTAACAATGATGTACAAGGAAAGTGGAGCGATGAACGAATTAAAGGTGAGGATATCGTTTCTGTAGCCAAAAAAAGAATCCGAAAAGCACTTCAAAAAGGATATCCTGAGGTTAGGAAGACCCATGTCGATTGGTGGGCAAACTACTGGCAAAGAGGATTTGTTACACTTCCCGACAAGCAAGACGAACACCCTTGGTACTGGTCTATGTATAAAGCAGCTTCTGCCCAGAGACCCGGCAAAGTGCTTCCTGGATATGGTGGCCCGTGGAGAAATAACAATTTTGTCAATTGGGGGCATTATTGTTTTAACTATGAAGAGTTAAAGCATCTTATGGGAGTATTGCCCAATAATCGTAGTGAGTTGGTTGAACCTGCTGCTGCACTTGCGTATAATACCAAAGAAGTAATGCGAAGGCAAACTCAGGATTATTTTAAAATGAAAGGCCTCCATTATCCTCATTCTATGTCCTATAGAGGAACTCTTACACCTTATAGAATTACACCAATTAACATAGGAACCTCTGGGGAGGCAGTTAAATATGCTTGGGACTATTATGATTTTACAGGTGATAAAGAATTTTTGAAAAGAGTAACTTATCCTTTGCTCAAGGGAGTGGCAAATTTTTATCTTGATTATTTGCAAAAAGACAAAAATGGGAACTATTATATTTCCCCATCCTACTGGACAGAAACGAATCACTTTCTCAATACCACAATTACAGATCTTTCGATGTTTCATATGGTTTTTGAAAATACCATAAAGGCTGCCAAAATATTGAGAGTTGATGGCTCATTGCTTAAGAAATGGCAAGAAGCGAAAGACAATTTACGCCCATTCAAAACCGATAAAGACGGGGTGTGGCTTGCTTCTTGGGATAACGAATCGTACGATTATTCTAAAGCTATGGACTCTAATAGCCAAACCTATCCCATAGCCATGGCCGATATGGTGGATGCTTGGCATGGACCAGAGGAATTGCGTAAACAAGCAAAGGCCTCCTATGATTATTTTCTTGGTGACGACCCTGAAGCTTGGGATAAATCGACTAGTTATATAACAGCAGCCAGGATGGGAGATCGCGAGTACATGAAAAAGATCTACAAGCTACAATACGAGCTACTTGAAGGAGGGTACCTTTGGGATGGAGGAGAATTTGAAAAATTATTATGGGGTTCTTGGTTTTCGGTTGACCCTACAAGTTCTTTCCCATCAGGTATAATTACAGAATCATTATTGCAGTCGCAGGGTGGAGATATCCGTGTTTTTCCAGCAAACCCACTTGAAGGTCACTATGCTTTTCATTCTCTTAGGGCAAGAGGTGCTTTTTTAGTAAGTTCAGAAATGAGGGATGGAAAAATTCCCTATGTGCTAATCCAAAGTTTGGTAGGTAATGATTGTAAGTTGGTACAATGTTTTGGTGCAAGTGCCAATGTACAGATCAGGGATTTAAGTTCAGGAAAAATAGTATTGAAGAAAAATGTTTCTGAAGACGAGATCTTGGATTTTAAAACCAAAACTGGGCATATTTATGTGCTTGAAAGAAGGGAACATCCTTTAGAAAGTATTTCAATAAAAGAGATAACATATTAAAACTTAATTTTTAAAACACATCTTAATTTAATTTTACATGAAATTACAAATACGAGTATTTAGACATAATTGTTTTATGCTGTTTTTCAGTTTATTTCTCGCACTTATCAGCACGGGAAGCTTATACGGGCAGGAACAAAATCTAAAAATCAGATCACTTACATGTGAGTATCGGGAGAATCCATTGGGTGTTGAAGTGGGCAAGCCCAGACTTAGCTGGAAGCTTGAAACTGACCAGCGTGGTCAAAAGCAAACCGGTTACAGCCTGTTGGTTGCCAGCTCGGAACAGAACCTGAACAAAAATATAGGCGATATCTGGGATAGCGGCAAGGTACTTTCAGATCATTCGCTGAATGTTGTATATGAAGGGGAACCTTTGAAGTCGCGTCAGCAGTATTTCTGGAAGGTGAAGCTATGGGATAAGGACGGACAGGCCTCAGCCTGGTCGGCACTAGCTAAGTGGTCGATGGGCATACTTCATTCTTCTGAGTGGAAGGGCCAGTGGATTGGAGGAAGAAATGAGACAGCACTTTCCGACATGGGGCAGGGATTTCGGTCCCGCAATGCCACTTCTGCCAATACCACCAAATGGGTGCAGATAGATCTAGGGAAAGAGGAATCCATAAACGCACTCTTTATCTATACAATAAAGAGATTTCCGGAAAAACCCAATGTAACCGGTAATCATGGTTTTCCTCTCCGTTTTTACATCGAAGTGGCAGATAATCCGGAGATGAAAAATGCAAAGCGGGTGGTTGACTTCTCGAAGGAAGATTTCACCGTCCCAAGTCATCCGAAATTCCGTGTGCCATTCCTTGCCAAGGATAAGAAATTCAATATCAAGGATACGAAAGGACGTTATTTAAGGCTTACGGCAACGAAAATGCGTGCTGATGAGAAGGGGAATTATTGGTATGGGATGAAAGAAATTCAGGTCATGACTCCAACCGGACGCAATGTTGCAGCATCCAAAAAGGTAAGTGCTTCTGAAAGTGTAGAAACTGACGAGTGGGGTAAACAAAACCTGACTTCCTATTTTGAAACAGCAGGATCTAAGGCCCTGATGTTGCGCAAAGAGGTGAATGTAAAAGAGAAACCGGTTCGTGCCACGGCCTATATGTGTGGCCTGGGAATGAGTGAACTTTATATCAATGGGAATAAGCCAAACGATCATAAGCTGGATCCGGCCGATACAGATTACCGGAAACGAGTGATGTATGTAGTACATGATGTTACCGAGACTTTTAAAGAGGGGCAAAATGCGCTTGCCGTTTTACTGGGGAACGGATTGTATGATATTAATTTCCGGGATACATGGGATTTGGAAGGTGCTGCCTGGATTGGACCCAAGAAACTTTTACTGCAGATTGAACTGGAATTTGCAGATGGGACGAAACAGACCATTGTATCAGATCCTGACTGGAAATTCTCAAATGGAGAAATCGTGTATAACAGCTGGCGTGGAGGGGAGTCCATAGATAAGCGCAAAACCCAGGCAGGTTGGAAACAGACTCGATTTAACGACAGTAAGTGGAAACCTGTGGTACCGCTCATCGCGCCTCAAGGTCGTCTTGAATCGCAGAAACATGTACCGATAAGGCGAACTAAGGAAGTTAGGCCTGTAAAGATTATGGAGCCTTCCCCAGGAATATACGTCTATGATATGGGGCAGAATTTCTCCGGATGGGCGAAATTCAAGGCCTCTGGTAAAAGTGGTCAGAAGCTTCAGCTAAATTTTTCTGAAATTCTTAATTCGGATGGATTGATAGACCATAGTAATTGGAGTTCGAGCTATATATACGGGCGCTATCAAACAGGAGAACTCATTCTCAGCGGGAAAAAGAGTGATCTTTACGAGCCCCACTTCACCTATTATGGTTTTCAATACGTACAGGTGGAAGGACTGGAAGAAAAACCGTCGCTGGATGACATGGTTGGGGTGATGGTTCACACTGATCCAAAACAGATTGGTGATTTTGCCTGCTCCAACGAAAAGTTTAACCGTTTACATACTGTAATAACCCATTCGCTGTTGAACTATGTGCATCATCGTCCGCGTGATCCTGCACGTGAACGTCTGGGTTGGACCCAGGACTCATGGCAACTTTCGGAACCATCCTATTACAATTTTGATATGGCTCTGAATGACCGGTTCTGGTTCAGAGACATGAAACTCGGCCAGGAAAAGAACGGCCACGTGCCTCCTGTATGCCCTTCCCCCAACTGGGGTAACTGGGATCAGCCCGAATGCATGTCCTGTCCATGGTGGGGGGGCGCCATGACCTATGGTCCCTGGTTTCTATATCAGTTCAGGGGAGACAAAGCTCTTCTCGAAGAGCTATACCCACACATGAAGGCCAGCGTGGATTTCATCCATGGTACTTCTGAGGACTATATTGTTAGTTGGGGTTTAGGTGATTGGGGCTCTGTTAAGCACACCCCGAAAAATCTGTTCAATACAACTGCTTTTTATAATCTCACCAACATCGTTGCTCAGGTAGCTGAACTTCTGGGGAAAAGCGAGGATGCCGGGGAATATAATAGACTGGCAAATACCATTCGTGATTCATTTAATAAGAAATTCCTGAATGTTGAAACAGGCAGTTATGGAGTGGAATCTCAGGCCGCATATGCCCTTCCTTTGTTACTGGGAATGGTGCCAGAGAAACATAAGGCAAAAGTGCAGCAGCACCTTAAAGATGAGGTGAAGCGGGACAATGGGCATCTGAATACAGGTTTTAACGGTACCCAGGCCCTGATGAAGGTACTCACTGAAATAGATCCCGAAATGGCCTATTCAATTGCCAACCAGGAGGATGAACCAAGTTGGTGGGGAATGATAAAAGACGGGCGCACCACCATACCCGAATTTTGGAATGGCGATGGGGTGCAGAATATCGTTAATCTGGGTGGTCCCTGTGAAAACTGGTTCTATTACGGACTGGCCGGCATTCGTTCTGATTTAGCATATCCGGGATTCAAGCATTTTTTGATTAAGCCCATGTTTGTGGAAGACATTAATTGGGTGAAGGCTCACCATAACTCTCCTTATGGGCGCATAGCTGTGGAGTGGAAACGGAAGAAAGGGAAATATGAAGTTAATGTTACGGTACCGGCAAATAGTACCGCAAGGGTTTACCTTCCAGGTAAAAATATAACCGAAGGCGGATTGCCTGCCGACGAGGTAGAAGGGATCACCTTTTTAAGGATGGAAAATGACCTGGCTGTGTTCAAACTGAACTCTGGCAGGTATCAATTCCTGTCTAAATCCAAAAAGTGATGTCCAGGTGCTCATATCCACGAAATCGAATATCCATTAAGGGTATTCTCAAATCAAAAAAAACTTATTTAAACACAAATTTATGTTACAATTTACTTTTACAAAGAGAAAAATTATATCTGTTATAAGATCAAGTTACACTTCTCAACAATACTTAAAAAGAGGACTTTTTTTAGTATTGTTAACGCTTTTCTTTTACGGAAATATATCATCCCAAACGAGAAATGAAAAGCCGGTGGAAAAATGGTGGTCCGATACTACTGAATCTGCACTGGATCAATCAGGCGATAATCGACAGGAATTGATAAATGCACTTGCACATATTCCTTTTGATCAGAGAGAGGGACTTCAGTTTTTAATTGATAACATGCCGCAAAGAGATCTTCAGTCTCTTTCAGCCGATTTTTTGTTGGAAAATACCACTAGGGCTTACAAAGTGTTACAGGAAACCCCTTGGGGCAATCGTATTTCCAAGGCTATTTTTCTGAATGATATATTACCTTATACAAATGCAACTGAATCGCGGGATAATTGGCGAAAGCGGTTGTATGAAATCTGTCAGCCGCTAGTAAAGGATTGCCAGACTTCGAAGGAAGCAGCTAAAATATTGAATGAAAAGATTTTCAAGTTCCTCAATGTAAAGTATTCAACAAAGCGTCGTGCAGCTGATCAGGGGCCATTTGAAACGATGGAGACTGGAGTAGCAACCTGCACAGGATTGTCCATTCTTCTTGTCGATGCCTGTCGCTCTGTTGGAGTGCCCGCACGAATTGTGGGTACACCGCTTTGGTACAATAATAGTGGAAATCACACATGGGTGGAAATATGGGATGGAAAATGGTATTTCACCGGTGCGGCCGAACAGAACCCCAAAGGATTTAATCTGGGTTGGTTCGTAGGTAATGCTTCAAAGGCCGTTAAAGATATCCCTCGAAAAGCCATTTACGCTGCCAGTTTCAAAAAAACCGGTACTTTATTTCCCATGGTTTGGGCGCGCGATGTACACGATGTCAGCGCCGTTAATGTTACCGATCGGTATACTGAACTTGCCAAACCGGAAAAGAGTGCCGGGTTAAAGTTGAAATTGGACGTTTTTGACAAGCCTGTTGGAGAGAGGGTGCCAGCGAATGTTACAATTACCGATGCTTCAGATACTGAAGTAAAATTTAATGGCATTAGTAAAAGTGAAACTGCCGATATGAATGACCATTTGTTTTTTCAGTTGCCTAAAAATCGCACCTATATAATTAAGGCAGTATATAAAAATCAAAAAATTAGTCAGTATTACACCACAGGTAGCAAAGACGAAGATAAATTATCTGTTTTTTTGAGTGGCATTCCGGAAGTACCGCTTCCCCTGGCCCCATCTTACTCGCCCCCGAAAGTCGCTAATCCTTTATCGGTAAATGACAGCGTTAACCTTCGCAAGGAACTGAATGCCTATTTTTATGCACCAAATGCGCAACAAAAAAGCTGGAAATTTTCACGGAAACTTCAAAAGCTGCTTAATGATAATGAACCTGCGGTTCGACAGGCCGTTTGGGATGCATATCGTAATGCACCTGTTCATGACGCGCTCAAACATGATTTTGATGAAAGGATAGTACGTTTTGGAGATCATATGAGTCCTTATACAGTAAAAACGGTTGGTACACGGCCTCCCAATGGCTGGGCATTGTTTATTGCCATGCACGGCGGTGGTGGAACAACACAGGAGTTTAATGATAGACAGTGGCGCCACATGCAGATTTACTACCGCGATCATCCGGAAGCCGGAGGTTATATGTATTTGGCATTGCGTGCTCCCGATAATACTTGGAATGGTTTATATACTGCTTATACTTATCCGCTCATTCAAAACCTGCTCCGCCAGTTTATGCTTTTTGAAGATATTGATCCTAACAAGAAATTTATTATGGGCTACTCACATGGTGGTTACGGCGCATTTGCCATTGGCCCCAAAATGCCTGATTACTTTGCTGCTATCCATTCCAGTGCGGCATCGATTGCTGACGGGGCCAGCCCAATTACGCTAAGAAATACTGTATTTACCACAATGTTAGGCAGTAAAGATACTGACCATGGCCGTTACGACCATGTATTAAGATTTCAAAATAATATTCAGAAACTAAAGAACGGACGACATGATATTTATCCGGTAACTGTTCAGATTATAGCTGACCATCCGCACTCGGGACTTCCCGACCGCGATAAAATTGCAGAAATGTATCCGAATGTGCGGAATCCTGTCCCCCGCGATTTGACGTGGCGCCTGACCGACAAAGTTATCTCGGATTTTTTCTGGTTACATACATCAAATCCGGAACGGGGCAAAAAATTTAACGTTTCCTGCCAGGGTAATCACCTGACAGCAATAACCGATCTGTCTGAGGCATCTATCCTGATGGATAACAGGCTTATCGATTTTAATAAACCGGTGGTGCTTGAATTAAATGGTCAAACTTTTAAACGTAAACTTCATCCTGATTTGAGGGTACTTTGTGAAACAATGCAACGCCGGGGTGATCCTGAACTGGCGTTTAGTGCTGAATGGCGATTACCAATAAAATCTATTTTAGCGAAATAAGTACTTTTATTTTAATTGGTTAATAAAAATGAATTCGGGTTGTCAATAACTGAATGTGTTATGAAAAAAAATATTATTGTTCTGTTTCTTATTATTTTAATAAGGGCTATACAAAACGGCAGGAAGCCGGTTTATTATGAAATAAAATATCATTTAATGTCATTCCCAGAGACTCATTTATCTCTCTAAAGAAAATGTCACGTATGGTATTTTTACAGTAATCTTTTGAAATAGAGTTGATTACGAAATACGATTGCAAAAATGTCAAAGAATAAATAAATAAACAATTAATAATCAGTGGGTTTTAAGTGCTCGCTAATAATATATGAACTCAAATTAAAAGAAAAGAAATGGTAATAAAATTTTCATTGGATATTCTTAAACCTTTAAGGTTTATTTTATTATTTACTTTAGGCCTTGTTTTAAGCAGCTGTTCGAATAAGAATAAAACAGAAGTAAAGCAACCCAATATTGTAGTTTTGGTAGCTGACGATTTAGGTTGGAAAGATGTTGGGTTTCACGGCAGTGATATTATGACGCCAAGTATCGACCGTTTGGCACAATCGGGTGCCCGCTTAAACCAATTTTATGTTATGCCTGCCTGTACACCAACACGGGCAAGTTTATTAACCGGAAGATATCCGATGCGTTATGGCATGCAAATTACCGTCGTTAAACCACGTCATAAACATGGAATACCGCTAGATGAAAGATTGCTTTCGGAAGCCTTAAAAGAGGTGGGGTACGAAACGGCAATCACCGGAAAGTGGCACTTAGGAATGGCCAAACCAGAATATCTTCCATCTTATCGTGGTTTCGATCACCAATACGGATGTTATACCGGAATGATTGATTATGTGACCCATGCCAGGCATCAATTAGATTTGGGTCCCCAATTGGTTGTCTTGGATGAGTTGGAAAAACCATCGGACGACATTTTAGGACACGATTGGTACCGTAATGAAAAACCTTGTTACGAAAAAGGGTATGTTACTGATCTTATTCAAAACGAAGCGGTAGAAATTATAAACGGGCGTAATAAAGCGAAACCTTTGTTTTTGTATGTACCCTTTACTGCGCCGCATATTCCATTGCAGGCTACTGATACATATGTGGATATGTACCAAGGAAAGGAAATGATGCTTCAAAACCGTCAAATGAATACGGAAAACAAAGAGGGGGCTCTAAATGCAAGACGCTATTTTGCTGCTATGGTAACAAACATGGATCATGCCATTGGCGAAATTCTTGATGCTCTCGAAAAGCAGGGAATGACGGAAAATACACTGGTTATGTTTTTCTCCGATAACGGCGGACTCTCTTGGGGGGGGGCTAACAACGACCCATTCCGCGGGTATAAAACTGAACTTTATGAGGGGGGGGTGCGCACTCCGGCAGCTGTCTCTTTTCCCAATCATATAAAGCCGGGAACGGTTGTGGATGAACCTTTGCACGTAGTCGATTTGTACCCAACTTTGTTAGAACTTTCAGGGGCATCCTTGCAACAATTACACCCTTTGGATGGGAAAAATATTTGGGCATCACTTACCGAGGGTAAACCATCGCCTCATAACGAAATCGTTTTGAATGCCCGCGAAGACCGTTCAAGTGCTATCCTGGTTGGTGACTGGAAATTGGTTAAAAATGGCAATTTGGGACCAACTGAAACCATTGCCGAAGGAAAAGCTGATAGGTACGAGTTGTTTAATTTGGTTAAAGACCCAGAGGAAAAAAATAACCTGAAGGATAAATATCCTGAAAAATTCAAGGAATTAAGCAAAAGGTTGGAGTTTTATATCCAGAGTGCGGCTGAACCATTGGTTACTACAAATCCGGCGGCGGAAGGCCTCCCGCCCAAAAGGTGGGAACCGAACTGGTGGAAAAAAGTGGAATAAAAATTAGATATTAAATTAGAACTTTGTTAAAGTCAGTAAAGTTCTTATTGACGAAATTATTGTGGATTAGTGCCGTTTAGAGCATAAAAGATCAAACAAAAAGAGTATCAGTTGAATAATAAAAATCAAAGTAAAAGAGGTTTTTTAAAAAGAAGTTCAGTTGCTCCTGCCGAAATAGTTCATAGATCAATCACTATGTCGCATTTTGGTAATGTTGCGATGAAACTGAATCAAGATCTTGAGTGGGATCCAAAAACAAAACAAATTTTAAATAAGGATAAATCCAACAGTATACTTATCAGGAAAATGCTTGAGCCATGGGCTTCAATCTATAAAAAACTATCTATGTTAAAATCCATGAATAAAATACGATTACTGGCAATACTATTATTGGGAAGTTTCCTCAATTCGACCCTACTTTGTGCTCAGGATAATTTACCTACAGGGCTTATAAAAAGTAAATCTGTTGAGGTAATGACAGAGCAATACCTTCGTTTTAAAGTTGATCCTGTAAAACGAGCCGAATGGCAATCATTCCATCGTGATAGAAGCGTTTTAGACTGGAGACAGGGTATGCCCATTGGGAATGGGGATTTTGGTGCAACTGTACATGGGTATCCTGATAATTTGACGTTTCATATTGGTAAAAATGATCTTTGGCTGTTTAATAAGGAAAGTGATGAGGGATATCCAAAAATTCCTTTCGCTACCCTACGAGAACGATTAGAAAATGGAGAGGCCAAAGACGTTATTAAAGAGATAAGTCAAGAACGAAAAATGGATCCACCACTTCCAAATGAAACCACTGCTGGAAAGTTTCGTTTAAAATTACAAGAATCGTCTACTTTTCATAGGGTAAAAGAGAAGTTAGATCTTTCAACGGGTATTTCGTCCATTGCGTACAATGCAGGTAAAATAGAATCTTTTGTTTCAAGGGAAGATGAAGTATTAGTGATCCATGCAAGTGGAGGGTCGAGTACATCTCTTTTAGGAAAGCTTAAATTCGAGTTTTACCGTGGTGCTATAGAAAGATATGAGGGTATATGGCACGGTAGTGGAAATACTGTAGTTGATATTACTGGTGAGAAGTATGACTCCATTTTTGCAGTTAAGCCAAAAATGAGCGATGGATTGATTTGGTTTGATATGGAGTTAGGAGGAGGTAATGAATTTGGTCCCGATAAATATGTAATGATGATGGGATGTGATGCTCCAAACATGCAAGCTTCTATTGTTGGTTCCGATACCTATGGCAGTTTTCGTCCGGCTCCAGGTCCCGTAACTTTTTATATTACATTGGTTAGTAACAATGATGTACAAGGAAAGTGGAGCGATGAACGAATAAAAGATGAGGATATCGTTTCTGTAGCCAAAAAAAGAATCCGAAAAGCACTTCAAAAAGGATATCCTGAGGTTAGGAAAACCCATGCCGATTGGTGGGCAAACTACTGGCAAAGAGGATTTGTTACACTTCCCGACAAGCAAGACGAACATCCTTGGTACTGGTCTATGTATAAAGCAGCTTCTGCCCAGAGACCCGGCAAAGTGCTTCCTGGATATGGTGGCCCGTGGAGAAATAACAATCAGGGCTCTTGGGGGTATTATATTTTTAACTATGAAGAGTTAAAGCATCTTATGGGAGTATTGCCCAATAATCGTAGTGAGTTGGTTGAACCTGCTGCAGCACTTGCGTATAATACCAAAGAAGTAATGCGAAGGCAAACTCAGGATTATTTTAAAATGAAAGGCCTCCATTATCCTCATTCTATGTCCTATAGAGGAACTCTTACACCTTATAGGATTACGCCACTTAACGTAGGAACCTCTGGGGAGGCAATTAAATATGCTTGGGACTATTATGATTTTACAGGTGATAAAGAATTTTTGAAAAGAGTAACTTATCCTTTGCTCAAGGGAGTGGCAAATTTTTATCTTGATTATTTGCAAAAGGACAAAAATGGGAACTATTATATTTCCCCATCCTACTGGACAGAAATGCTTCACTTTCTCAATACCTCAATAACAGATCTTTCGATGTTTCATATGGTTTTTGAAAATGCCATTAAGGCTGCCAAAATATTGAGAGTTGATGTCTCATTGCTTAAGAAATGGCAAGAAGCGAAAGACAATTTGCGCCCATTTAAAACCGATAAAGACGGGGTGTGGCTTGCTTCTTGGGATAACGAATCGTACGATTATTCTAAAAACATGGACTCTAATAGCCAAACCTATCCCATAGCCATGGCCGATATGGTGGATGCTTGGCATGGACCAGAGGAATTGCGTAAACAAGCAAAGGCCTCCTATGATTATTTTCTTGGTGACGACCCTGAAGCTTGGGATAAATCGACTAGTTATATAACAGCAGCCAGGATGGGAGATCGCGAGTACATGAAAAAGATCTACAAGATACAATACGAACTACTTGAAGGAGGGTACCTTTGGGATGGAGGAGAATTTGAAAAATTATTATGGGATTCTTGGTTTTCGGTTGACCCTGCAAGTTCTTTCCCATCAGGTATAATTACAGAATCATTATTGCAGTCGCAGGGTGGAGATATCCGTGTTTTTCCAGCAAACCCACTTGAAGGTCACTATGCTTTTCATTCTCTTAGGGCAAGAGGTGCCTTTTTAGTAAGTTCAGAAATGAGGGATAGAAAAATTCCTTATGTGCTAATCCAAAGTTTGGTAGGTAATGATTGTAAGTTGGTACAATGTTTCGGTGCAAGTGCCAATGTACAGATCAGGGATTTAAGTTCAGGAAAAATAGTATTGAAGAAAAATGTTTCTGAAGACGAGATCTTGGATTTTAAAACCAAAACTGGGCATATTTATGTGCTTGAAAGAAGGGAACATCCTTTAGAAAGTATTTCAATAAAAGAGATAACGTATTAAAAAGTTAGGAATACATAAAAGTTTGTATTATAGATGGAAATATGAGTTTATTGGGGCTGCTAGAAAGCATTTTGAAGGAGATAATTCTAGAGTTGCTATTGAAATAGAAATCAAAAATTTGAAGGAATTAACGGTGGAACTTTCATTAGAAAATGAAACACTGAAAAAAAAAGTGCATTTATAAAATTAGCAACCCGAAATTCTGTAATTATTTACAATAAACTTTGAACGACAGCCAATTTGGTTTTAATACTAAAAAGTGATAATAAGAAAGTTGTTGTAGCTAAATTTAATTCCTCGGATAAAAATTCTACTTCCTTCTGCTTTGCCCTGGGGAATAGCCCATTTTGTTTTTAAATACTTTTGAAAAATAAAACAAAGAGTTGAATCCTGTTTTAAAAGCAATTTCTTTTAGAGATAGGTCTGTATTGATAATAAGTCGCTTTGCGTTTTCCAAACGCTCATGAATTAAATACTGTTGCAAAGAAACACCAGTTTCGTTTTTAAAAATGGTTCGAAAGCGATTGTAGCTGAGATGATGTTCGCTGGCTAGTTTTTTAAAATCTATTTCCTGTGTTAGATTTTGTAGAATATAGTCAATAGTTTGTTGAGAGAGCCCTTCTTCTCTAGTCTCCACTTTTTTTGTTTCATAAGAAGCGACATAGGCGACCAACTGCACAACGATACCTGCGAGAATTTTCTTAAATCCCGAACTATTTTGTTTCACAAGGGTTAAAGATTGGTTGAATAAAAAAATCAACTCCTCTTGATAACCCATGTGTTTGACATAAGAGGTTTTGTCAGGAAGCAAATCTTGTAACATCTTATTCGACAAAAACTCCCCTCTAATTCCAATCCAATATTCTTCCCAACCCGTTGTCTCAGAAGGCTTGTAATTGTGCCATTCTCCAGGAGCCAACACCATCAGATCACCAGGATTTACTTCCCATTGCTTAGATTTGGTTTCAAGTAATCCTTTACCTGTAGGAATATAGATGAGATAGCACCCAGGTAAAACTCTACCTGTTTCTTCATCAAAATCATGAGTCTCTGGATGCCCCTCCAAAGGATAGGTATCTCCAGGGTAGATGTGCTGATAACCACAAGTAGGTACATGCACTCCCCAATTCTCTGCCTGTGATTCTTCTGATAAATAGTGAAAAAAATTATCCATTTTCAAAAATAGACATTTAAGGTGTTTAATTAGACAAAATGTCTATTTCTTTCAATTAGGGATTGGTATATGTTTGTAGATTCCGAACAATTTATGAATTTCAAAACATAGGATAGATATTATGAAAACAACACTTTCACAACAGCAAATGCAAACGTTTCAACAGGAAGGCTTCTTACTTATTGAAGATTTTTTAGATCCCGAAGAACTCGCATTTTGGCGATCGTCAGTGACGGAAGCCATCAAGGGAAGGGCTGGACAAAAAATGCCGGGTAGTGATATAAAACTTGGCGAAGATGACGGAATCAATGAAGACGCTGATTATTACAATAAAGTTTTTGATCAAATGCTAAACCTTTGGCAAACCAATGACAAGGTAAAGCAAATGATGGTAAATGAGGAACTCGGTAAAATGGTGGCTCAATTGGCCGATTGGGATGGAACCCGTATTTGGCATGATCAGGCGCTAATAAAACGCCCATGGGCCAATCCAACTTCTTGGCATTTAGATACCCCTTTCTGGTCATTCAGTGACCGACGTGCCCTGTCGATTTGGGTTGCTTTGGATGATGCAACTTATCAAAACGGCTGCTTGTATTTTATTCCTGGATCTAACAACAAAACAACTTTCGAAAACCCAGGGATTGGTAAAAATATGGATGTCATTTTTGAATTCTATCCGCAATTTAAAAGTTCAAAGTCAGTAGCAGTACCAATGAAGGCAGGTAGTTGCTCTTTTCATAATGGTTTAACTGTTCATGGGGCAGGTGCCAATATGACCAATGGTTTTAGGCGTGCAATGACTTGTGCTTACATGCCAGATGGGGCAGTCTTTAATGGTGTTAAAAATATTCTTACTGATGAACAGGTTGCGAAATTGAAAATCGGGGATTTGTTGAATGATGATGCACAGAACCCTCTGATTTATAAAAAGTAAAATATACATGGAAATAAAAATACTTTGCCCACAATGGGGTCAGGAGCATCTGGACGCAGAAGCGTTCTTTGCTAAAGTTAAAGATGCAGGTTATGACGGAGTAGATACATGGGTTCCAGAATCTCAAAAAGATCGAAATCGATTTGTGCGCTTGTTAAGTGAATATGATTTATCAATGGTAAGTCATCAGCATCAGGCAAAAGGACAAACGATTAATGAATTTTGCAAATCGTTCGAATATTATTTAAACCTATCTTTAGAAAGTAATCCCATCCTTATCAACTCACATTCTGGAAAAGATTGTTTCACACTCGACGAGCAACTTCGGGTCATAGATACTGCTGAAAATTTTGCAGTTAAAAAAACCATTCGAGTTGCCCATGAAACCCACCGAGGTAGGATAGGTTTTGGGCCTGTTAATTCAAGAGAATTATTTGGAATGCGTCCAAAAATGAAAATAACTGCTGACTTTTCTCATTGGGTTTGTGTTACGGAAAGTTATTTGGAGGATTTTGAAAAAGAACTTGATGAAGCCATTAAAAGGACGGAGCATATTCATGCACGAGTTGGATTTACGGAAGGGCCACAAATTTCAGATCCTAGAAATTCATATTGGGAAAGAGAGGTTGATTTTTTTCTAAAAATATGGGCACGAATACTTGAGAGACAACAGTCTATTGGAACTGAGGTGTTCACTATAACTCCAGAGTTTGGACCACCACCCTATATGTGGGTAAAACTGAATGATAACGAACCTGTTTCAAGTCAATGGGATATAAATGTTTTTATGAAAGACCTATTGAAAGAAAAATTTTCTAAGGTTATCAATAAAAGACCGTAAAAAGTAAGACAGTACAGGATACTTGTTTTTTATATTTTTAGTTTATTGCTCATTATAGGAAAATTAAACTATCGTAAATGCAACGAATCGCTTTTAAAATGCAACTCAATGAGGGGCAAAAAGTAGCCTATAAAAAACGGTACGATGAAATTTGGCCCGAACTAAAACGATTACTCAAAGAATTTGGTGTATGTGAGTATTCTATTTATTTAGATGAAGAAACAAATATCTTATTCGCTTTTCAGAAAGTAACCGGAGATGGAGGTTCGCAAGATTTAGGACAAACAGAAATTGTAAAAAAATGGTGGAAGTTTATGTCGGTTATTATGGAAGTGAATAAAGACAATTCTCCTGTTACAATAGCCTTAGAAGAAGTGTTTTATCTGGATTAATCTGAAGCAGTACAATACAGGATACTAACTTTATAGTTTACTGTCCCTCAAAGTTTATTGTAAATAATTACAGAATTTCGGGTTGCTAATTTTACAAATGTACTTTTTTTTTAAGGGTAATTTTAAAATCATACGTTACAGGACATAGTTATAGTACCTAGAGATTATATTAATAACAAAATTATATGCAAGCAATATTAGGAGTTCTATTCCACTCATTGGGAGGTTTAGCAGCGGGTAGTTTTTACATGCCATACAACAAAGTAAAAAAATGGGCATGGGAGAGTTACTGGATGGTAGGAGGTACCGTTTCTTGGCTCATAGTGCCACCATTGGCAGCCTGGTTAACAGTGCCAGGTTTTATGGATATTATTGCAGCAAGCTCTAATGATATCTTGACGTTTACCTTTCTCATGGGATTACTTTGGGGAGTTGGAGGATTGTGTTATGGATTAGGGATACGATATCTCGGAATGTCTTTAGGGAATTCCGTAGTACTTGGTTTTTGCGCAGCATTTGGTGCAATCGTTCCGTCAATTTATTATAATCTGAATCCAACGGAGGGGAAAATTTCATTTACAGATATGATGGCAACATCTGGTGGGCAATTGGTACTTTTAGGGGTGCTGGTTTGTTTGATTGGTATTGCTATTTCTGGTAAAGCGGGAATGATGAAGGAGAATGAACTTTCTGAAGCCGAAAAGAAAAAAACGATTGCTGAATTCAGTTTATACAAAGGACTTGCTATTGCCGTACTTTCTGGAATTCTGAGTTCCTTTTTTAATTTTGGAATAGAAGCAGGAAAGCCTTTAGCAGATGCTGCAGTAGAAGCAGGTTTTAATCCACTGTATCAAAACAACGTAACTTTTGTAGTCATTCTTTGGGGAGGAATCACCACCAATTTAATTTGGACTACAATTTTGAGTATCAAAAATAAATCGTATTCCGATTTCACAAACAAGTCCACCCCTATTGCAAAGAATATACTATTCTCTGCTTTGGCAGGAGGAATCTGGTTTTTACAATTCTTTTTCTACGGAATGGGAGAAAGCAAATTAGGCAACGGTGCTAGTTCTTGGATTCTGCATATGTCAACCATAATTTTAACCGCAAATATGTGGGGAATTTACCGCAAGGAATGGAAAGGTGTGGCAACTAAAACTAAATGGACCATAACTATCGGAATTGTTGTGATCTTATTGTCTGTAGTGTTGGTTGGGATCGGAAATTCGATGTAAAAAAGGAGAATTTTGATTATCTTATACAAGATGTCTTGTCCTGAAATAGCGATACACAAAATCAAGTGTATGAAATGAAAACAATTAGAACTTGCCTATATCCAAAAGACATGCAATGGATAACCAGAAGAAGTGAATGCTATGGACGTAAATAGTATGTTTATTTCCCTACCAAAGATTCCATTTTATTTAAAATTAGAGGGTTGCACTTTTTATAGAGCGTTATAAAAACTTTTCTCTATCATATAGAGATGTATCCTATGAGATGAACAATGAATAAAAAGGACCAGAAGAAAGTCCGAATCCAATTTCTACGAATTAACAGTAGTAAAAGGGTTTGATTTGTATTTCCTTCAGAAATTTTATGGTGGAGTGGTACAAAAGAAAGAAATGTAAAAATCCATAAAAATAGTACAATAAGCAAGGAGCAGCTATTTACCATATTTAATTCATAAAAAACAGCAATTATGCGAAAACTTTTGAAGGCTTTAAAACAAGGATTCTCTCAAAATTAACAGCATTAACAATCATTCAATACATTAACAAGTTTGTTTTTAACAGGAATATAAACAATCTAAAAGTCAATATTGTTTAAATGCACAACGGGTTTTTTTACATATAATTATATTCAAGGATTTTAGGAAAATAAACGCTACAAGTTATAATCAACAGAGATTCATGATTAGTAATTGAGTAAACTTTTTTGTAGAAGGGAAAACTGATTGTAAAAACTTGTTTTGAGTAATTAAGATTTTGAAGGTTTTTGATTTCTCCAGAATCAATTTTATTGCAATATTCAAAAACACGTAATGTAAACCTTGAAATTATGAGGTTTCATATTTTAAAGTTTTAATTTTAATTTTGTTTATCTCAGTAATGATATCGAGTGTTCAGAAATGGATGATTTGGGAGGGTGATTGATATGTTGAATTACAATTTGATGAAGTAAGTTATTCCGAAGGAAATCTAAAATTAGTACACGAAAAATGAAGTAGCAATTTTAGGGAAATAGACCGGAATTGTTTGACTGAATTTATTAAAGCTAATAGGATCGCTGAAATTTGGTATGGGAAGAATAGTGGAAAGGAATATGATTTTTTCACTTCTTTCGGTTATCATCCAGAAACAGGAGATCCATTGAAGCGCATTACGGGGTATATCATTAGGAAGTATATCTGGGATACTTTCACATGATAATTGGGTTAGTCTGAATTAGGTCTCTATCCATAGAAATTCAGTCTATTTGAAGCCCTTAGTTGTTTTACATATGGTTTTAACGAACGCAAATACGCCTTTATTTCTAGTTCCCCATCATTTAAATCATCGAGCGCTTTTACGAGATGATTATATCTACTCATTAGCTCACGATGGTTCTAAATGTCAGGTTTATCCTTGGGTTTAAAATTCTTTTCTGAACTGGAATTTGATGGAGCCAGTTATGTTGCAGAGTTCCTTTCATAATAACCAATGACCCGGGAACTAACTCTAATTGGAGTTTTTCTTCGGAATCAGTTTTATGTTTTAGATCAAAACGTCTCTTTGCTCCTAGGCTTACCGATGCAATTAGAGGATTTTTTCCCAATCCTTTTTCATCATCAGCATGCCAACTTACTTTGTCACTACCATCACGGTATAAATTTAATAACACACTATTAAAATCTGAATCAGGTAAAAAACTTTCAATAACTCTTTTGACACCTAATAATTCTTTAGTCCAAGGTTCTGGGTTACATAAAATTCCTGAATATGTGTAAGTGAAGCCTTCATATCCATACCATGCAGTCTTGCGCGGTACAGGATGTGTTTTTCCATACATCTTAATTTCTTCTTGTCTCCAATTTATTTGATCTCTGAAAGTCTTGAAATAGCCGTTCGCTTTATCTAATGGAATAAAATTTTCCATGTACCACACTTCTCCGTCTTTTAATTTGAATTTTTTAAATTCTCTTTTTTTTGGTGTCTGATCAAATAAATCCATATGGCTAAAATGCTATTTGTTGTTTTATAAACTTAGTACAATAAATTTAAACTCGATAGCGTAAATTCATTTTATAAATTACAGACCAAATTTATGGAAATATCATGATCTCAGCACGGTACGTCTTGTCATAATTTCATTAAAATAAACACCTCCTTTTTTAAATAAAACCATGCATGTCTATAAACTTCAAAACGAAACCATAGGCATATCATTTTCTGTTAATTGAGCGACCTCTAAACCTCGTAAATAAGTTAAATCTATATTTATAGTAGAATGTCTCATTACTTTCTGTAACTTGGCTAATAAACCTATTCTTTTAAAGATTCCTATTGCGTCTATATGACTGAATGAGTATACTGTTTGTTCCTTATTCAGGCAGTTTAGATTGTCTCTTAAAACGACTCCAAAAGGGTTTGAAATCATATTTTACTTTGCCTTTTCCGGTATCACTTTCTACAATAATTAAATTATTTGATTTTGCTAATTACTTGACAATATTTGTAATTATCGTTGTGTATTTAACGCAGGAATTGGATTGAATTTTAGCAAAGAACTTAAAAAAGTATTTAATTTTTCTGTACTTTTTTCGGTAAAACTTTGTTTAAAAGTATTTATTTGTTTGGAATAGTCCTGTGCAATTACGTTGAGCGTTGATGCTGAAACAAAAGAGATTAGGAGTCTATTTTTTATAGTTTTCATCGTTTATGTATTTCTAAGTTCAAGTAATAAGTGTGTTGTACTTATTATTTGAACTCAACGTTGTTAAAGCCCTATTGATTAAATATTTAACCAATAGGTTAATTTCAAATTGATAGATCGGGTTTTAGGCTGAAAACTATTCACGAAGTAATTATCATTATAGACAATGAACAAATCTGAGAGCGGTGCAAAACGCCATTGTAATCTTGAATTCAACCCTAAGTTGTCTCGTTGATTACTATACTGAATTAATGTGGACCAAAAAATAGACTTACTAAAAGTGACATCAATTTTTGGACTTATCAACCAAATGTCAGCGCTTGTGTATGGTTCTGGTAATGTAATTTGATCATAATTTAAGATTAGGGAAAGAAAGACTTTTGGCTGAAAGCGCATGATCATCATACTTTCTAAAGAAAAACGTTTTCCGTTGTAAAAACTACCAACGTCAGAGCCCACTTTAAAAGCAAAAAGTTTTCGCTTATCTGATTGATAGCCAAATTTCACACTATTATAATGATAGCCTTGATCTCCAGGAAGTTCTAATGCGCCATCCGTATTGGTAGGGTCAAAGTTGTTAAATAGAAAGGTAAAACTATTCGTTATGCCTATCTCCAACTGTGATTGATTTTTAAAGGTTACTTCCCAAGTACTCATAAGGTCATAATCGGTATTTTTAAAATCCAGGCTAGGATCCCATAAAAAAATAGGGAAAAATTGAAATCCGTGATTTTGAATGATGCCTTTTTTTGGCCAAAAAACGCGTTCAGCACTTACAATGCCTTTGAAAATTCCTGTTCTTCTGATAAAGCCCAAATCAGATGAAAAATCTTCATCTATCGAAATTCCTTTAACGTAGAAGTTATATTTTCTAGACTGATATCTAAGAATTGCTCCGGCAGATAAATTACCTATATTATCATCGGGCTGAAAAGACGCGTGGGTATACATTTTACCAGTCCACTTATTATCTTTAGATGCCAAATTATAATCAAGGCCAACCACCCTGTTGTATTCATCTTTACGATCAACAAAGGCATTCTTTTCAAATGATTGCTTATTGATATAGAACACTCCAATATTTGACCTCGAAAAAACTCTTTGTTGAAGGGCTATCATGGTATTGTTATTGGAGGGGATTTCATTTTCTTCATCTTTGGCTGTCTGAATATTCAAAATACCTACTCTCAGGTCTTTCGTCAATTTGCCACTTAAACGAACACCACCAATAATTTTATTTTCTATGGAATTACCTGCCGTATCTATAGCTATACCGATGCGTCTAGAGAAAAACGGATTCGCATCGCGTTCATCTCCAAAACTTGCGAATAGATCGCTATTATCAATAAAAAACTGCCTTTTCTCAGGAAGCGAAACTTCGAAGCGAGTTAAATTTGTTACTTGATCGTCGACTTCTACTTGTGAAAAATCTGGATTTAATGTCAAATCTAAATTCAAATTATTACCAATAGCAACCTTGGCATCCCCACCTACTTTTAAGTTATCGAAATCTTCATTGGATTCAAAATATTTTTGCGATATGGTATTGATATATGGTATAATGGCAAGCGGACTTCTAGATTTCCCTAGGGGTTTTTCGAAAACCATTTCACCCATAAATGCTAGATTGAAAATCAATTGATTTTGTGGAATTCTAATCCAGCTACTGCGCTCATTTGATTGAGTGTCAATTCTGTAGCTATTTAATCTCCATTTGATTGTCCCTTCCTCAAATTTTAAAGAGGTTAATGGTATGATCATTTCGGCAGTAAAATAGTCATCGTAAATTTTGGAGTCTCCTTGCCATTTTACGTCCCAAGAAAGATTAAAATTACTGATGTCAGTACCTCCGTTCGAAATGAGTGCTTCTCTGCGCACACCTTGCGGATTAATACCAAATAAAAATGCATTGGTGCCATCGTTGTAGGTATCAAAAAGTAATGAAAAGCTGTCACTACCACTCCCTCTAAAATCGCGCTTTAACGATTGTAATGCATAGTTCTTGCCAATAGAGTAAGCTTTTATACCTATATACAGGTTTTCATCATCATACAAAATTTTAATTTCTGATTGGTTTTGTGCTTGTACGGTATCGAGCGGAAAATATTGATTATAGGCACTAGTACTTTTGGTAGTTTCCCAAATTGGTTCGTCAAGGGCACCATCAGGTTCTATAATTGCCATGGTATGTTTTACCACAAAACTTTTATTTTCACTTTGTCCGAAGGAAAAAATTGTAAAAAAAAGTATGGATAGAACTAGAATTGTTCTTGTCATTGGTTTTAAATTAGATGGAAGAGTAAAATTTAGGTTTTTTTAACCTTTTATAAGACTCCAAATCTATCTCTTAGATTTAACCCTTTTAAAGTTCACTTTTTACTGATATTAAATATACAACTCAATATGCTACTCCCCCTTTTTAAGACGGTTAAATTTAACAACCTGAGTTCGATTAATATTTAGGCTCAATTTTTTGGGTAAAAGATAGATTTTCATTAAATTAAGATTTTGAATATCAATTTATTAATCTAAAAAGCTATCTATGTTAATCTATTCTAAAATTACAGAAATATTTTATATTGTTGACGAATTCTGCAAAGAATATGATAAAGTCGTTGATGCATCTCTTTTAGGAAATCCATAAAAACGACCGTCTATAATGAGTAAAAGTGAGGTGATTACACACTGTATTCTATTTCAGTTAAGTGGTTTTAGAACGTTCAAACATTTCTGTATTTTTTATGTTCAAAAATGGATGAAAGGTGATTTTCCTTCAACGGTTTCTTACAACAGATTTACAGAGCTCGTTGGTCAAAATTTAATGGCGATGACTTTGTTTTTAAAAACCCGCTGTTTGGGTGATTCTACAGGTATTTCTTTTGTAGATTCTGCACCTATTAGAGTTTGTAAACCCAAACGAATTAGAAATAATAAAGTATGTAAAAATATTGCTACTAATGGAAATCTATTATGGGGTGGTTTCGCGGATTCAAACTTCAGAGTATTATAAATGACAAGGGAGAAATCCTGAATTTCACCATTACTCAAGCCAATATTGATGACAGAACACCATTAGAAAAGAAAAGTTTTAGATAAAATCTACGGAAAATTATATGCTGACAAAGGATATATTGGTAAGGATTTGATGCAACTGCTTTTTGCTGACGGATTACATTTGATTACTCATATTAAAAATAATATAAAGAATTCTTTAATGACTATGAGCGATAAAATATTACTTAGAAAACGTTCTATTATTGAAACGGTACATGATGAACTTAAAAATAGTTGTCAAATTGAACATTCTAGACATAGACGTTTTACTAACTTCTTATCAAATATAGTTGTAGGGTCTATTGCATATAGTTTTCTGCCTAAAAAACCTTCCATTAAATATCAAAAAGTAGCGTCTAATCAGTTAATTTTTTATTAATCGAACTCAGGTTATAAGTCAATTTATATTGATTAAATTTAGAATTCGGAGTTTTATTTACCAATTCTGTATGTCTTCTTTCATTTTCTATCTTATATCTGTTAAAAATTATCAGTAAATGATATAATCATATTAAGTTATGAGATCTATTTTATTCCGAAGGTAGATGTAAACGTGCACTATTTAAATTGAGCGTTTCTATGTCTCTCATAAAAAAAATTAAAAAGATAAGAAACGCTTAAAATCCATTAAATTGTTCATTCCTCTTTAATTAGAAATCTATTCGGATGAGACTTAGAATATTCTGTATTATGAAGAAGTCCAAAAAATATAGGATCTAACATTTCTTTTAACCAAATTTCATATTCGTTATGAAGTTTGTTAAAATGGTTTTTATTATACAATGGATTTTTTTCAGAGATATCTTTCGTAACATTGAACAATTCAAGAACTCCATTGTCTTCCTTGACTAGTTTGAAGTCATCCGATCTTATCCCAATTTTTTCTTGATCGAATTTCCTCCAAAACAAATAATTATGTGGAGTTTCATTCGATTTAGCATTTAAGAAAGGAACAATATTAACACCATCAATTTTACTTTTGGGAGTGAACCCAGCATATTCTGCGGCCGTTGCAAAAATATCAAGTGATATGACTGGTTTGGCATAAGTTTGACCAGCTTTTATATTTTTTGGCCATTGCATAGCAAATGGGACTCTAATTCCACCTTCATATACATTTCCTTTTTTACCTCTAAGAGGATCGTTATTTGAACCATTATGCAATGGTCCGCCGTTATCTGATAAGAAATAAACAATAGTATTGTCTGAAATAGCCATTTCATCTAAAGCATCTAATATGTTTCCGACACCATCATCAACTGCACTTACCATGGCAGCATAGATTTTTCGTTTTTTGTTTTCAATATTTGGAAAACGATCTAAATATTTTTTAGTTGCCTGTAATGGAGAGTGAGGGGCATTATAGGCCAAATAAATAAAGAAAGGACCTTTACGTTTCTTTTTAATGAAGTTCACCGCTTCTCGAGATAGTGCATCGGTCAAATAGGCCGTTTCATTTATGCGTTTTCCGTTGTGTAATAACTTGGTTATATAGCCGTCATTCTGCGATCTAATTTCTGTAAGGTCATTTAATTTCCAATCTTCAGGAAAATAACGATGTCCTCCACTTAAAAAACCAAAATGTTCATCAAAACCTTGTTGTAATGGTCGTTGGTCTTTATGCGCTCCTAAATGCCATTTTCCAATGGCCAGCGTATTATAGCCGACATTTTTCAATGCTTCAGAAATCATTTCTTCTTCAACAGGTACTCCTTGATCAATATCATTTGGAGCTAATAATGGATTTCTTCCAAAACCAAATCGATCTTGATAACGCCCCGTCATCAATCCTGCACGGCTTGGTCCACAAACTGCATAACTAACATATCCATTTGTGAAAACAACACCATTTTTTGCAATTCTATCAATATTTGGAGTAGGAATTTCAGTACTTCCATTAAACCCAACATCTGTATAGCCTTGATCGTCTGTTAAAATAATGATGATATTAGGAGCATCCTTTTTTTGTGCCAGTATGCTCAATGGAACAAAAAGAAATACACAGAGAATTAACTTAGTTATTTCCATTTTTTGAATATTTTTTTAAAAGAACATCTAATGATTCTTCACTCATAGTTTTTGTTGGTGTTAATCCTTTGAGAACTTTTTCTATATTTGAGTCTGGATCACTCACAACTACAGTATAGGCGCCTTCTTTAAATACTTTTGGATTATAGTGTATTCCGTTTATTCTCAACGTATATATAATCTCATTAGTGGCTTCGTGAATTACTTGTACTACTGGGTTTTTATAATCAGAATGAATAGTTGGTAACCATTTGTATGCTTTTTTCGCATAGTTGTCTTCCATGTTAATGGTTTTGGGCCAACCGGGGTATTGTGTTCCTGTAGATATATCAGTCGGATCGACATATCTTGGCCAACATTCCATCGTAATATCACGACTACTTTTGGTAAATTTTACAATTCCGTAACCTGGCATACGATCATGCAGTGCTTTTGGGGTAACTCCAGATTTTGGTCCAGGGTTTGTATGAGCATATACGTTCACTTTATTTCCCAATCCATCAAGGTATTCACCCGTAAAATCTTGTAAGCCATTAATATAATTAGCACCCTTTTTTTCGGTTGGTTTCCAGGCTCTCGGGTAGAAATTAGCAATAGATGGAACACAAAAAGACCATCCTGCATCGTTTTGTTCATCGATTCCATGATTTACAATGGTAGCCAAATGTTGATCACCGGCAAGCATAAATCCAAATCCTTTTCTAATAGAACTCAGGGCTTTGTTTCTGCCAGTTTGAGGCCATCCATTTGAATCAAAATCCATATATAAATGATTTAATGTTGGACCGTGGTGTGTTGCCATATTTCCAAAAATGGTTTGAGATAAAACTACTTTCATATCAGCGCCTTTCCAATCTGTAGCCCAGTAATCTAAGTATTTTAACTGTCTGTCTCCTAAAAGTTTTGCACCGGGTATATCTGCCATTTCATACGTGTAATTAGGATCAATTACGTGATCTGGTCTTCCCGATTTTGTAGGCGTTACCAATCCGTTGGGTCCCGATTTAAACTTTCTATCTTCTATAACGGCGAAACTTATTCTTCCATAATTAAAGGTACCATAATTAACGCCAATTCCACCTTTAATAGGAGTAGGGTCAAAAGGATCTGGTAAGTGACTCGTTTGTGTACGCTCTACCATTTTTACAAATTCGATTCCATGAACGTATCCGCCTTTTGTATCGATATCAATTTCACCTCCGCCGGCACCCCAGACATTTCCTTGAAATACATCATGGTCGTCGGGAATGGTTATCGTTGGTAAATCTTTGGTAACATCTGCATATGCCCAGCACCATAGATACCATTTGTACATATAATCTTCATATTTATTATTAAAATCTTGAAAAGTTGGACTGGCACCTTCATAGATTTGGTCACCACTAAAAAACAATACATCTGGTTCTTGTTTTACTACGTTATTTATTAATTGGGTATGAGGATACCAGATTTGTTCTTTCCAGTTAAAAGGACCTCTTTCAACACCTTTTGCTAAATTATGATTTCCAGTAAATCCAGCAACTACAATTGTTTCTTTATCAACAGGGTTTTGTTTAAAAGTTCCCTCGTAATAAAAAGTTTCATTGTTGTCTTTTAAATCATACGACAATCGGTAAGGCACGTTGTTCTTGTAATTGAAATTTTCAATTCTAAAAAGGGCATTATAGGAAAGATCTTGAATTTTCGAAATTCCAACTTCTTCCCAAGTTTCATTTGGTTTTATTTCTAATTTTACGGAAGAATTATCGTCTTTGCCAAGAGGCATTAATTGCGCGTTTATTTTTAATATTTCGTTAGATAACGTGTGTTGCGCAGAAATAATAGGACCACTCGTATGTGAAGCATTATAGTTAAATTTTTCACCAGAAAGTTTCCAGTTGTTAAACCAAAAAGCACCTGCGTTTTTGCCCGTTCCAGGATGAGAAACCAAAGCGACATTTCCATTGACTTTGTTTTGTTCAATGGTGTAGGTAAGTTCGCCAATTATCTTTTTGGAATCATTTGTGACGCTTAAAGTTAGTTGATAGTCACTTTCGTTTTGAGTACCTGAAACATTTATTATATAACTTTTTGGTAGCGATCCTATGGTATTCTCAGCCAAAATATTCATTTCTTTCGTATTAAAATCTTGAATAAAAAGGATTCCGTTTGCAGTAACCCCAACGAAGTAACCCCCTTCTTGACCCGGGCTATGATGAATTAGTGCTGCTGCTCGATAATCGATAGAAGCACCAGCT
Source organism: Urechidicola croceus (assembly GCA_905181865.1). Taxonomy (GTDB): domain Bacteria; phylum Bacteroidota; class Bacteroidia; order Flavobacteriales; family Flavobacteriaceae; genus Urechidicola; species Urechidicola croceus_A. The sequence continues at coordinate 414,766 of CAJIZG010000003.1, read as the reverse complement.
CCTATTAAAAATCCAGAAGCAGTTTCTTTACTAAATTTTTTATTAGACGTCGTTGTTCCGGTTTGTACACTCATTTTAAATGCCCCTTTATTTGTAAGTCGAGAGGTCACAGAATGAAGGGTTCTCATGGGTTTTTTTACAGAAGACTCCGTACAAACTAATTTGCCATCTGCAACTTCCCAATCTTGTAAACGATTGGCCCAAAAGTTTTCTCCAGCCCAAGCCCTATTAACAACATGAGTCCAGTCATAATTTCTTTCAACAGATTCACCAGTACAACTCGAAATAACAAGAAGTATAAGCGAATATTTAATAATTTGATTTAATTTCATTTTTGATTACTTTTTTTATTTTGAGTTCTATATTCTTTCATTAATTTTCCAAAACCAGGCTCAATACCTAGTTTCATTTGTTCAATAACTTCAGGTCTTTCCTTTTCTAACCATTCAATGACTTCTGTAGCATTTGGAGGCGGAGCATTTTCCCAGTTTATCGGATCTAAACCGTGATCTTTATTTTTAGAATTCCAGTCATTATAATGACCTCTCATTTCATTGGCTACATCGTTGAAATCTGGATTGTTGATTAAATTATTCATTTCGAAAGGATCGTTCACAATATTAAATAACTCTTCAGACTCTTTATTTTTCGCAAAGAATTTTTGCTGAAGTTCTGTAAGTTTACCTTCTTTATTTAGCGTTCTCATAATATGAACTGCAGGTCTGTAAAATTCCAAATAAGCCTGATGCGCATCATGCGACTGATCTGTAATATGATTCTTTATATATCGGTATTTATCTGTCGTAATAGCTCTTGATTGCTCTAATATTTCATCCCATAAATCACGTGCAGAATAAATATATTTTCTCGGATTTGGATCTTCATTAATTATGGATCTCGCCGTCATATAATCTGGTAGTTCAACACCCGCAACTTCTAAAATAGTTGCAGCAACATCTACAGAAGCCACCAAGCGCGTATCTTTCTTACCTCCGGTAATTCCGGCAGGCCAGTTTACGATTAGAGGTAAATGAAGGCCTGGTTCGTATAAATATCCTTTTCCTCTAATGTTACAGCGCCCATTATCTCCAATAAAGATAATGATGGTATTGTCGCGCATTCCTTTCTTTTCTAGATCAGCGAGTAAAAGCCCCACTTCATTGTCCATATATTCTATTTGATCTAGATACTTAGCCCAATCTTCTCGAATAACTGGTGTATCTGCATAATGCGGAGGTAATACGACATCTGCTGGATTAACCCTGTGCGTTGATTGATTGCTTACCTGATTCCACCAACCACCTCTATGGGTAACATTCAGCGTAATCTGAGAAAAGAATGGTTCGTCTTCTTTGGTAAAAGCGTCTTTTTTGTCAAAAAGACCAAACTCATTTACTCCATCGTAACTGCCAATAGCGCTGTGTTTAAAATTTACATCTATTTTGGCTCCATTACCCTTGACCGTATTGTTGCCAATAATACACGTATAACCTGCATCTCTTAAATACGAAGTGATTGGTTTGTAAGGAGCAGTCAATGGAATTTCTCTATTAGATCTATGGTGTTGTGCATTGATAATGTTTTGGTGTACACCCGTCATCATATTGGATCGGCTGGGGGAGCAAATAGAGTTATTTCCATAAGCATTCATAAATTGAATTCCTGTTGCTGCGAGTTCATTTAATATGGGCGTTTTAACAGCTTCCATACCATAGCATTCTAAGTCAATACTCATATCTTCAGATAAGATAAAAAGGATATTTGGCTGTACTACTTTGTTTTCTTTTTGCGCGCACCCAGCACTGGTCATCGCAATAAAGGCAATTAGAATTAAATTAATTTTTTGAATTTTTATCATTTTTTATGTTGTAATCTTTCGTTAAATTTAAAGAATCATAATTATTACAATTTAAAATCAGTATGTTCAAATTGTCTTGTTTTAATTACTTTTTAGCATATTCTATTTCTGGAAAATAAGGAGATGGAATTCTTGCAGTTTCTAGAAATTTTTCAATTTTTATTACGATTTTTGAATTTTGTGCAGCTACGTTTCGTTTCTCGCTGGGGTCTTTTATTAGATCATAAAGTTCTAAAGGTTCTTTAGTACCTTTTCTAAAAGCTTTCCAATCTCCCATGCGAACTGCTTGCTGAAATGGAGAATGAATTTCCCAATAATTAAATACTCGTTCTTTTTGTTTTTTTCCTTTTAAAGTTTTTAAAACCGATTGTCCACTTAAGCCTTCTGGAATTTTAGCACCCGCAATATCACAAGCCGTTGGAAAGAAATCCCGCATGTCCCAAATAAAATCACTCTCTGTTCCGGGTTTAATATGATTTGGCCAGCGCACCGTCATTGCGGCTCTTATTCCACCCTCATATAGAGAACGTTTAATACCGCGCAGGCCGGCGCCGCTATTAATGTTTTTTGCAAATAAAGAATTGGGTCCATTGTCTGATGTGTAAAATACAATGGTGTTGTCATCGATGTTTAATTCTTTAAGAAGATCCATAACCTTACCAACGGTATGATCTGTTCTCGACACCATAGCTGCATAGTGTTGTACTTTTTCACCTCCGGGCAATCCTTCATATTGTTTAAAGAAGGGATCGGTTTCTGGAATGATATAATCACCATGGGGTGGGGTATAGGCTAGATATAGAAAAAATGGTTGGTCTTTATTTTTCTCAATAAATTCTAACGTTCTGTCTTTTTGCAGATAAGGAACGTAGTCTTCCTTTTTACCGTTTTTATTTCCTTCAAGAGGCATCATTTTTCCACCATCCCAAATTTCTTCTGGAAAATGATCGTGCGCATGCACCTGATCTAAATATCCAAACCAATAGTCAAATCCTTGTTTTTCTGGAACACCATCAGATCCTGGATTCCCAAGGCCCCATTTTCCAATTCCACCAGTGGTATACCCCGCTTCTTTCAAGGATTCCGCAACCGTTAAATGTTCATCTTCTAAGAACACTAAAGGTCTACCATTTTTTTTAATAAGTTCTTTGGTGTTTGATTTTTCGGTATTATCTCTACGTGGTGTATGTCCAGTGTCAAGCCCCGTCATTAACACACTTCTTGTTGGAGCGCAAACTGCCGAGCCCGAATAATGTTGGGTAAACTTGATGCCTTCCTCGCAAATTTTATCGAAGGTAGGTGTCTGAATATGTTTAGAACCAAAAGCACTAAAATCGCCATAACCAGCATCATCGAGCATGATGTAAATAATGTTTGGTTTTTTTGAATCTGAATTTTGAGCAAATATAAATTTACTAAAACCCAGCAATAAGACGAGACTAAAAAGAAGGTATTTTTTCATGATATTATTTTGTTTTGGGCTGTTCTCTAAATATTTTTTCGATATTCTGGGGTATTGTATATTAAAGATTCACGCCTGTTCCCTGCAATGATGTGTCGTGGCCCCACATAATATTCCAAGGGTCTACCGTTTTAGTTTGATACGTTTTCATCTTAGTTTTCATGGTCTCTAAAACTTTTTCAAAACCTGTTTGTATCGCTAAATTATTTAATTCTTTAGGGTCTTTATCTAAGTCATATAACTCGAACTCTGGTCTAAACAAGAAGTCTTTTACTTTTTTCGGACCAAAAGCGGCGACATTATTTCTATGAATTCCTTGCCAAGTTGAAGAAGCCCATAAATCAGATGCAAAAGGATATTCTAAGCGCCAAGCGATGTTCCAAATCAATTTGTAATTATCGCTTCTAACGACTCGCATAGGATAATACATTGTTATTTCATGAAATGTATGTGATGCGTAAATTTCGTTCCATCCTTTTGGGTTTTCTTTTTCTACAATATTTTTAAAAGATTTCCCATGAAAATCCTTTTCATTATAGTCAACCTTTGCCATGTCCAAAATAGTAGGTGTTAAATCTACCCATGAAATCATCGCATTGTTTGTAATTCCTTTTGTCGAATTTGTTGGATCTTTAATAATACAAGGAAGTTTAATTCCGGGCTCATAAACCGTTGTTTTAGCTCCTGGAAATGCCATTCCGTTGTCTGAAATATACATTACAATGGTGTTATTTGCTTTTCCTGATTCCTGCAACATTTTCATCAATTTTCCAAAACCTTGATCTATTCTAGAAACACTTTGATAATATTGCGCAATTTCTTCTCTACTTTCTTTAGTGTCAGGCAAAAAACGAGGTACCAACACATCTTTTGGATCATATGTTACCGACTCAATTCCGGTGTAACCTTCCACTTTATTTCCAAAACTATTTGGGGTATTCCAAGGATCTGGCTCAAAAGGATGTCCGCGATGTGGATCATCTGTGCAGAAATATAAAAAGAATGGTTTCTCAGAATTTAAAACAGTTCTGCACTGTTCAGCCATTTCAACAGTATTTCTGGGATTGGCTTCTAATACAGTATTAAAATGATACACTATTTCTGGAGCAACATGATATTTTCCAACGCGTGCAGTTTCATATCCATCATTCTCCAATATAACAGGTAAAGATTTTACATTATCATAGGTACTAAAATGGTGATAATCGTGCACGTGGCCATAAGAACCTGTAGCGTGACCAAACTTTCCAGATAAAATTACAGATCTACTTGCGGCACAGCTAGCAGTTGTACAATAAGCATTATTAAACATTGTTCCTTCTGAAGCTAATTTGTCTAAATTTGGTGTTTTAATTACTGGATTTCCATAACAACCCAGTGCATCTGTTCCATGGTCATCGGCTACAAATAAAATAATATTGGGTTTCTCTATGAACTCCGCTATTTTTAATTCTTTCGATGTATTCGAGCAACTATATAAAATAATTGCAACGAATATAAAGCTAATTTTTAAAAGGTTTGTTTTCATCTATATTTCTTTATTTAATATGGTTACACTTGCGCAATACGCCATTATCCAATTTTTGAGTAAATATCAACTCACCAAGCCCTAGCAATAAGGCAAGACTATAAAGCAAGTATTTTATCATAATATTATTTTGAGGTGTTTTCTAAATACTTTTTTCGAGAACCCGGTGTATTGTATAACAGTGGCTTGTTCTGCATTAATCTTTGCTGTATATGAAAGGTAACCGGCATCCATCCGCCTTCATCCCAAAGTGGCTCCATTAATCCCGTTTCCCATATTTCCAATTCTTTGTGTAATAAATCCGATGTTGCTTTGTCGCTTAGTGTGTATAACGTCAGCAAAAAGTGAACTAATTATCACTTTAATATAAGAGATAGGTTTTATTATTTTTACAAACCTTTAAATCTTAAATGATGAAAAACAAGAAAAGTGCCAGTGCTTTAATTAGCGACTTAAAACGTAAGACAAGAAAAGCTTACAATTCAGAAGACAAAATCAGGATTATTATTGAAGGAATGCGTGGTGAAACGACCATTGCAGAATTGTGTCGAAAAGAAAGCATCCATCAAGCTAATTACTACAAATGGTCCAAAGATTTCATGGAAGCAGGAAAGCGCAGGCTAAATGGAGATACGATGCGAGAAGCTAACACATCGGAGGTTCACGAACTCAAAGGTGAGAATGGTACTTTAAAAGAGTTGGTTGCAGAGCTTTCTCTAGAAGTTCGGTTTCTGAAAAAAAACTTACGTGGAGACGAGTAAAAAGAGAGAAGTATATGCACTATAGTCAATCAGAAAAGTACGAAATGATACAACTTGTTGAGCAGTCTGATCTTGGAATAAACCGAACACTCAAAGAGCTTAAAATCAATAAGACAACCTTTTATAATTGGTATAATTTATATACCCAAAAAGGCTTTGAAGGTCTAGCTCGTAAGAAATCAGAGAGAGTTGGGACGTGGAATAAGATAAATATCGTCGATAGAGACAAAGTAGTTGAAATTGCGTTAGAAAAGCCTGAGTTATCTTCTAGGGAGGTTGCTTGGCATATTACGGATAATTACAACTATTATATCAGCGAGTCAAGTGTCTATCGGATTTTAAAGGAAAATGGATTCATATCATCGCCTTCATTTAGAATAATGAGTGCTTCGGATAGTTTTCACGATAAAACAACTGCCGTGAATCAAATGTGGCAAACTGATTTTACTTATTTCAAAATATTTGGTTGGGGTTGGTATTATTTATCAACTATTTTGGATGATTACAGTCGTTACATTGTTACATGGAAGCTTTGTTCAACAATGAGAGCAGAAGATGTCACCAATACAATCGATGCAGCTATTGCATTTTCTGGAGTTAATGAAAAATCAATGCCTAGGTTGTTGTCAGATAATGGGTCTTGTTACATCTCACACGAGTTAGCAGACTATATCGGAGAGAAAAATATGAAACATATCAGAGGAAGACCATTACATCCTCAAACTCAGGGCAAAATTGAACGTTATCATAGATCAATGAAAAACATTGTAAAACTTGATAATTACTTTAGCCCTGGACAATTAGAAGAAAAAATGAAAGAATTTGTTCAGTATTACAATTATGAACGCTATCATGAATCTTTGAAAAATGTAACTCCAGCAGAAGTATATTTTGGAACAGCCGAAAGAAAATTAAGAAAACGCAAAATGACAAAAAATAGCACTTTGAAAGCTAGAAAAAAACAGTATCAAAATTTTTAACTAAATTAGCAGAAACCTCTCTTAAATTTTGAGCGAAAAAGTTCATTTTTATTTGACTACATACACAACTGTTGTTCCATGTGCGCAAGGTGAACAAACGTTAAACGGCCATCATTTCCCCTTGGAGACACCTCAACTGGCGGCAGATTTTATTAAATATAATACCAAGTTGGCAAAGCCAAAGTTGGTTTCTTCTAAATATCATGAAATAGGAGCGGGCTTAAAGAATTCATACATTCAATTTGAAAAGAAGAAAGTAGGTCGAGTTGCTTTCCTGGGAGGTTCTATAACCTACAATGGTGGATGGAGAGATAGTATTGTAAATTACTTAGAGCATCGTTTTCCAGAAACTAAATTTGAATTTATTGCTGCTGGTATTTCATCTACGGGAAGTACTCCTGGCGCATTTAGATTGGAAAGAGATATTCTTTCCAAAGGTTCTATTGATTTGTTGTTTGAAGAAGCAGCTGTTAATGATGCAACCAATGGAAGAACGAATGAGGAGCAAGTCAAGGCGATGGAAGGAATAGTGAGACATGTAAAACAATCAAACCCTGCGGCAGATGAGTTGTGATGATGCATTTTGTAGATCCGAGTAAAATGAAAGAATATAGAGGGGGAGAAGAGCCAGCGGTGATTCAAAATCATAATTCAGTGTGCAAAGCATTACAATGTATCTACTATCAATTTGGCAAAAGAAGTTACGGATAGAATTGATGCTAGAGAATTTACTTGGAAAGACGATTTCAAAAATTTACATCCATCTCCTTTTGGTCAAGGGATTTATGCGCATTCAATGCTTGAATTTTTAGAAAATAGCTATTCAAGTCACTTGGATGATCACGATAAAATTATAGATCGAATACTTACCTTCTAAATTAAATAATGAAAGTTATGACAACGGAAAATTAATCGATATTTCGAATGTCAAGAAAATGAAAGGATGGAGGGTTAATCTATCTTGGAAACCAGAAGATGGAACTGGCACGCGTTCAAATTATACAAACGTTCCAATGTTAATTAGTGAAAACCCAGGGAGTAAATTACAATTTAAGTTTCACGGTAATGCTTTGGGTATTGCCATTGCAGCTGGTCAGGATGCGGGTATTATTGAATACAGAATTGATAAGAATGATTGGATTGAACTGAATTTATTTACGCAATGGAGTAAACATTTACACCTTCCTTGGTATTACACATTGGCAAGTGGACTTTCTGAAAAAGAGCACAAATTAGAAATTCGCATACATGATAAAAAAGATGATCGCAGTTCTGGAAATGCCTGTAGGATTCGATATTTTTATGTGAATAAATTTTAAAATAATTTATAATTTAAAATAATAATAATGAACCAATTTCAAATAAAAACGATAGTTTTTAAATTATTGAGTTTCGGATTTCTATGTATTGGATTTTTATCCAATTGTAGTAGTAAATCAAACGAAAAAAAACCAAACATTGTCATCTTTTTTACCGATGATCAAGGCTATGCTGATGTCGGAGTCTATGGAGCAGAAGGTTTTGAAACTCCGAACTTAGATAAATTAGCTACAGAAGGTATTCGATTTACGAACTTTTATGTGGCAGCAACGGTTTGTACCCCTTCTAGAGCAGCATTATTGACCGGTAAATACCCTAAGCGTGTTGGGTTGCACGAAAGTGTTATTTTTCCTTTTTCAACACATGGATTAGATCCTAAAGAAATTACGTTGGCAGAACTATTAAAAGAACAGGGCTATGCTACTTCTATCGTTGGTAAATGGCATTTGGGACATGAAGCGGGTTTTATGCCAAATGATCAAGGTTTTGATTCGTTTTACGGCGTACCATATTCGAATGACATGGATAGTCATTACTACAAACACAATGATTTTCAATCGCCGCCTTTGCCTTTTTATAGAGATACAATAGTAATTGGTGAGGGATTAGATCAACGCTATTTGACCAAAATGTATACAGAAGAAACGGTGAGTCAAATTAAAAACAGAGATCAGGAAAAACCATTTTTTATATATGTTGCCCATAATATGCCACATACACCCTTATATGCCTCTGAAAACTTTAAGGGAAAAAGTGAATTAGGGATTGTATGGCGACGTAATTATGGAATTGGATTGGAGTGCAGGTGAAATTATAAAGACATTAAAAGAAGAAGGGATATTCGATAATACCATATTTGTTTTTACTTCTGATAATGGACCTCGAGTTGGCTCGGCAAAACCTTTGCGAGGAAAAAAGGCGGAGACTTGGGATGGTGGGCAACGCGTACCTGCGATAATTACTTGGCCAAATAAAATTCCGAAAGGGAATTGTTAGTGATGCTTTTGTTTCATCGCTAGATTTATTTCCTACTATGCGCAAACGTTTCTCGCGCTTCGTTAGTAAAAAACAATGTATTGGATGGTCGTGATATCACCGAATTTTTGGAAAGACCGACGTGATAGAAACAAAGGATCATCCATTTTATTTTTTCTCCAGAGATGGAACTTTGGAAGCAATAAGATTGGGGACAATGGAAATTACATGTTTCTAAGGCTAGGGGTTGGAATAAAAAAAGAGATGGAGATTTTCCAGTGTCGTTATACAATCTAGAAAGTGATATTGGAGAGCAAGATAATGTTGCGACACAATACCCAGAGGTTGTTGAAAAATTGAAGCAACAGCTTCAAGATTTCAACAATAGTTTAGAGAATTAGTACTTCTGTTTTAAGAAACACATTGTTTTATTCTTTGAGCTGCAGTTTCTGCGGTAATGTCACGCTGAGGTGAACCAAACATTTCGTAGCCTACCATAAATTTTTTAACCGTAGCACTTCTTAATAACGGAGGATAAAAACTCATATGCCAATGCCAATGGTCATTATTTTCTCCATTGGTCGGTGCTTGATGAATCCCGCTTGAGTAAGGGAAAGAACAATTGAATAATTTATCATAGGCTTTTGTAAGTATTGAGATTGCCTCGGCATATGCTAATTGTTCTTCTTCTGATAAATCAGAAATTGATGTTTGATGCTTTTTAGGAGCGATCATCGCTTCAAATGGCCAAACAGCCCAAAACGGAACAAGCACTACAAAAGAGTTGTTTTCGAAAATAATTCGTTCCTTAGCCTCTAATTCTTGAGTAATATAGGATCCTAAAAGTGATTTTTTATTTTCAGAAAAATAGTTTCTCTGATTGATGTCTTTTTTTACAACCTTATTTGGTAAACTAGATTGGGTCCAAATTTGACCATGAGGATGCGGATTACTGCACCCCATAACGGCTCCTTTGTTTTCGAATATTTGAACATAATTAATGCCTTCTGTATTTCCAAGTTCGTTGTATTCTTGAATCCAAGTCACAATAACTTTCCGAACATTTTCTGTAGACATCTCTGCCAAACTTTTAGAATGATCTGGACTAAAACAGACTACCTTACAAATTCCTTTTTCGCTTTCCGCTTTTAATAATCCATCATTTACAGAAAAATCTGGACTATCTTTTTGCAGTGCTGCGAAGTCATTGGTAAATACAAACGAACCTTTATAGTCGGGATTAACATCTCCACTTATTCGTGTATTACCAGCGCACAAAAAACATTTTTCATCATGAGAAGGTCTTTTTTCATATGAAATTGTTTCTTCTTGCCCTTGCCATGGTCTTTTCGCTCTGTGAGGTGAAACTAATACCCATTCACCTATTAATATATTAAATCTTTTATGTGAGTAATCCTCTAAATGTGTCGTCATAATAGTTACTTAAAATTCTTAATTTTTGTGAATATGTGTTCCTTCTGATAATACGATGTCATAAATAGAACATTCCTTGTGAAATTGTTTTGAATAGGCCTCTATTACCTTCTTTGAGAATGAAGGAACAGCGTTTTTTTCAATGAGATTGATAGTGCAACCCCCAAATCCACCACCCATCATTCTTGCTCCGATGACTTCACTGTGATTTTTTGAAAAATCAACCAAAAAATCCAATTCATCACAACTTACTTTGTATAAGTGCTGAAGACCTTGATGAGATAGATATAATAAACTTCCTAAAGTTTGTATGTCATTATTTGTAATTGCCTTTGAGGCTTCTTGAACTCTTGAGTTTTCTTGTGAGACATATAAAACCTTTTCAAAATCTTCTATAGAGAGCGTTGTTTTTAAAATATTCAAATCTTCGTCAGTAACTTCTCTAAGAGATTCTTTGCTAACTGAACTTGCTGCTTTTTCACAAACAGATCTTCTGTCGTTGTACGCGCTTTCAGACAAACTATGCTTTACATTGGTGTTGATTAGCAACAACTGATACTTACCAAAATTAATTTTGAATTCTGAAGAGTCAAATGTTTTACAATCCAAGATAAGCGCCGTATCTTTTTTACCAAACATACTAGCAAATTGATCCATGATACCACAATTTACGAGTGCGAAATTATGTTCTGCTTTTTGTGATATTAGAATCATTTCTTTTTTTGACAGATTAAGATTAAATAATTCATTCAATCCGAAAACGAGTCCGTTTTCAATAGCTGCTGAGGAAGATAAACCCGCACCATTTGGAATATTACCTCCAAACACCATATTAAAAGACGTTATCGTTTTGCCATATTTTTGAATTTCAGCAGCAACACCAATAATATAATTCTTCCATCCTCCTTTTTCTAAAGGAATAATTTCATTCAAAGAAAAATCATAGGTTTCATCTAAATCAAAGGCAACGGCTGTACAAAAATTATTATTGGATTTTTGAATGGCTGTAATAATACCTTTATCGATAGCCGCGGGTAATACAAAACCATTGTTGTAATCTGTATGCTCACCGATAAGATTAATTCGTCCAGGAGAATTAATAGTAAGTGGTTCTTTATTGAATGTAGTTTCGAAACGCTCTTGTATTTGTTTGATTAATTCGTTTGTCATAGTAAAGCGTAATTTATAGTGAGTTTCGAATAATTATCGAACTCGGATTTTTAATCTGTATTTTTTCTTTATTCTGAATCATTGCTGCCAATCGTTTTCCCATAAATTCGAAATCGGTGGAGATTGTTGTAATCCCATTATCAACAATCTCCTTTAATAGGGTTTCGTTATAGGATATGATGCCAATGTCTTTTCCTATGGTAAAATTTGTTTTTTTTATTTTTTTGATGATTAGAATTAAATTTCGATCATCTGGAATTAAATAAATAGTTCCTTTTTTTATTTCGTGATTATTTACAGTTTGAATAACTTCATGTTCCATCGAAAAATCAGTACAAAACTTTTGAAAGGCATACAACATGTCGTCTGGTTGCTTATTTTTATCATAGATAAAGACAAATTTCTTATATTTTTTTATGGAGCTATTAACCTTATTTAAAAAATGATACATGTCTTCTTTAAAGTTTTGGTAAATAGCGGAATATTCTGATAGATCTTCATGAAATTGATCTAGAATATATACTTGTTTTTTTGGGAGTGTGTTGATCGCAATAACAGTATCGGATATATTTGCTGGCATGATAACATAATAATTATAATTACCGGCATTATTATATATTAAGTCATTAAAAACTTCTGGATTAAAATGATGGAAAAAAATATCTACTTCTATGGAATTATCTAGACCAGCAATAAAAGAATTATATAGGTTTTCCTTAAAGGCATTCAATTCATCAAATAATAAAAAAACCTTTTGTCTTACCTTTGTATTTTGACTTTTTACGTAATAACCCTTTCCAGGAACCGAACGGATGACTCCTCTCATTTTTAATTCGTTGTATCCTTGAAGAACAGTATCTCTTGAAAGAGAAAACGCTGTACTTATTTTATTTACAGAGGGTATTTGATCACCTCTTTTTAGTTTTCCATTTTCTAAGGCCAATTCTATTGATGCTATAATTTGCTTATATTTTGGAATGGAACTATGTTTTTGGATAAAGATCAAAATTGAGTTTTAACGTTTAAGATTGCAAAGATATAAAAACAATAACAACTAGTAGGTACTAGTAGGTCTTTTATCAAGGTTTTTCAGTAATAATTTTAACGTTTTTTTAAGAAAACCATTTCAAACTAAATAAAAAGAACTTTGTCCAAAGGGTAACAATAATTACTTTTGTAAAAAAGTATAAAACCACTAATCATGCATGTTTTTAAGGGAATTAAATTAATACTAACTCTTGCTTTTTTAATTCCATCAGTAAGTTGGGCGCAAAAGATTACAGGTTCTGTTCAGGATGGAGCCCTTACCCCGCTAGAATTTGTTGCTGTTGCCGCAATAAAACCGATAGATTCTACTTTAATAAGTTATGCCAGTACAAATGCGTTGGGAGAATTTGAATTGGTAAATATAAAAGGCGGAGAGATTATCTTTCAGGTTCATTTAATAGGTTTTAAAACATTTCAAAAAAATATTGAATTTAAAAATGAAGATATCAATATGGGGAGTATTACCCTAGAAGATGACAATCAATTAGAGGAAGTGATTGTTACTGTTATTTCGCCAATTTCTATAAAAAAGGATACAGTAGCTTACAATACCAATGCCTTTAAAATTAGAGTAGATGACAATGTCGAAGATTTATTGAAGAAATTACCTGGAGTTGAAGTAGATGCTTCAGGAAAAGTTACTGCCCAAGGAGAGGATATTACAAAAATTTATGTTGATGGAAAAGAGTTTTTTAGTGGAGATCCCGCCATTGCTACCAAAAACTTATCGGCAGATGCAATTAAAACAATAGAGGTTATTGATGAGAGAAGTGAACAATCAAGAGTTTCTGGGGTAGGCGACTCTGAAAGAATTAAAGTAATAAACTTGACCTTGAAAGATGATAGTAAAGTAAATGACTTTGGAAAATTTCAAGGAGGGTACGGCACGGATGATCGCTATTTAACAAGTTTAAGTTACAATCGGTTTTCATCAAAATTACAAACTTCTTTAATTGGAAAATACAATAATGTTAACACATCGGGTTCAGATATTTCAGAAATTATTCAATTTAATGGGGGGCGTGGAGGCGGATCTAATGCTGGTGGATTCTTAACTACGGGTGTTGGAGGAGTGAATATGGGATATGAATTTAAGAAAGATCAAAATTTAAATGGAGATTATTTTTACAATTATTCTGGTAGAACTTCTGGAGATGTAGAAAGTATTAGAACAGAGTATATTGATGATATAGAACTTCTTACACGAAGTAATAGTTCCTCTGAAAATATTTCAAATAGAAATAATGCAAACTTTAGTTACAGAGATAGATCAAGTAAAGTATATTCTTTAGAGTTACGAGGTAAAGTTGGGAGTTCAAGAAACGACGGGAAAAGTTTAAATTCTGTTGATAGATACAATGGTGATGGGGGTTTAGATTTACAAAGTGTTGGAAATTCAAATAGTGATAGTGAAAGTAGTAACGGAAGTTTTGATTTTGACTACACAAAACGTTTTAAAGAAGGAAGTAAAAGAAATATTTCTACCGAAGGCAGGGTCAATGCTTCAAATAGTAATAGTATTAGTAATAACGATCAATTTAATAAATTTAACGTTTCTAATCCGGTGACAGCATTTGATTCAAAGCAAGAAATAGTTAAGACACAAGACGGAAGTAATACGTCGTTTGAATATGAATTGGATTATACAGAACCGTTGACAGATAATCATTTGATAGAGTTTAATGGAGATTTAGCGTATAACTCAAATGAAGAAGATGTGAATCAGTCGAAATATGAAAATGACGTTCTGCAGGATCCTTTAGTATATAGCGAGTATTATAGGGAAACAAATGTTTCTGGTAAGATGAGTTATAAGTATGACAATGATAAATTTACACTTTCCGCAGGAGCAAGGTTAATAGAGCAAACTCAGGATTTTGGACTAGAAAACGAACCGACGAATACGTTTAAGAATAGTTATACGAATGTGAATCCAGAATTAAGCATTCGTTATAATCCTAAAAGAGGTGAATTTTTTCGATTTAGATCACAAAAAAGAGTAAACTTACCGAGTTCAAGTGAATTGAGTCCAGCAATTAACGACTTTAATCCTTTGTATATTAGACAAGGAAATCCAGATTTAACTCCAGAGGACAATTATTCAATATACGGATTGTATGGCAAACATGATTTTGCCTCAGGTTTTAGTTTTTTTACTCGATTGAGTTATAATTTTACAGAAAACAGTATAGGAAATTCTCAAAACACCAATGAGTTGCGCGTTAGAACTTCTAGTTATGAAAACTTAGGGAATAAGAATGACTTAGGAACCTATCTTAGCCTTGGAAACAGATTAAAGGTTTTAGGAGTGCGCTATAGAATTAGACTGAGTGCCAACTATAGAGAGTACTTTTCATTGATTAATAATATAATTAACGAAACGCAAACAAAGAATGGATATTTAGATGTATCCTTTGAAAACAATAAAAAGGATAATATTGATGCTTCGGTGGGGGTAAGATTGACTAAGGATAATACAACCTTTTCATCTGGAAATAATGCTGATAGAGATTTTTTACAGCAATCTTATTATACAAAAATAGATTGGAATGTTTCCAATAGATTTAATGTGAATTCACAATTTAAATATGATATTTATAGTGATAGTAGTTTTGAAACTGATGAGGCTGTTCCAATTTGGAATGCAACAGTGTCTTATAGTTTAACAGAATCTAAAAGTTTAATGGTCATGATATCTGCATTAGATATATTAAACGAAAGTATTGGTTTGGAAAGAACGAGTTCTGGAAATTATTTTGAAGAAGTAAATAGAGATGTTTTAGGCAATTATTACATGTTCAGTATAACATATAATTTAAATGGAAATAAAGGGCCAAAGGGATCAAATAGTAGCGGAAATAATAGAAGAAGAAGAAGAAGTTAAAGGATGTAATTATAATTAACATCATACACGTTTAAAACACAAAAGACGAACACTCTTAGAATGTTGGTCTCTTGTGTTTTTATAAATTAGATTTTAAAGGTTATTGCTTTCCGCTTAAAATAAGTAACGGAATTGTACAATTAAATTCACTTTTAGTGATGCTATTTTTCTCCCATAATTTTTTGAAAAAACCACGTTTTCTTCTAAATACACAAAGCATATCTGGATTTTGTGTTAAAAAATGTGTCAAAACTCCTTGAAAAGTAGTAGCACTTTCAGAAATGGTTAGTGAAGATTCTATTAATTTTAGTTGATCATCTATAATTAAGTCTTCATCAATATATCCAGGAGTTTTCACCAACAGTAAATTAGTTTTTACATTGAAACTTTGTAAAAATGTATTTAACGGATTTAAAACGTTTTCTTTTTTTAATTTTCCAGACCTAAACGCCGTTAATATACTTTTTATCGGTTTGAAAACGTAATTTTCTGGAACAATAAGTGCGGGGATTTTGGTTTGTTTAATAATACTTCCAGAAGTTCTCCCTAGAAAAAGTTGTTCATTAATAGAATTACTTTTTGGCCCTAATACGATAAGATCAATACCTAACTTTTTATTAATTGATTTGATAGTTTCAATCGCTGAGCCCTTTGCAGTAATCATTTTTACCGAAATATTTTTTCTGTCAACAGAATTGACAACACTTCGAATATATAGGTTTGTTTCTCGCTCAATAATTTTATCGACACTAATCATAGTTCCTGCTTTACTCAAAACCTTATAGGCTCTAAAAACATAAATTTCTGCGTGTAGTTGAGTTGCTAACTCAATTGCATATTGCAAGGTGTTGGGAGCATTTTCTGATGAACCAATAGGAACGAGTATGTTTTTCATATAGAATAGGTTTGAAGACAAAAATAAACATTTTTTGGGTTTGCCTTTTGATTTAATTAATTACTATTTTTGACTTGACAAATCCTTTGTGTAACAATTGTCGCCAAGGCTAGTTGAAATTTTTACTTTATTTGCATTTAAAATATTTTATATGAGTATTATATTAGAACCATGGCCATGGTATGTATCTGGACCTTTAATATCTCTAACGTTGTTTGTGCTTTTATTCTTGGGTAAGAAGTTTAGTATGTCCTCTAATTTGAGAACAATATGTGCTATCGGGGGTGCAGGAAAATCTATATCATTCTTTCATTTTGATTGGAAAGCTCAGCGTTGGAATTTAATTGTAGCCTTTGGTGTACTGATAGGAGGTTACATTGCTGCTAATTTTTTAACAGCATCGGAAGCTGTTATATTGAATCCGACTACGGTAAGTGATCTTCACGCACTTGGATTTGAAAGTGCTGGTTCTGCATATTTACCATTAGAGTTATTTGATAATGCTATTTTTTCAGATATGAAGGTTTTGTCAATACTTATTCTAGGTGGAATTTTAGTTGGTTTTGGAGCAAGATATGCTGGAGGTTGTACTTCTGGACACGCTATTTCTGGGCTAAGTAATTTGCAATTACCATCTTTAATAGCGGTAGTAGGATTTTTTATTGGAGGACTTATCATGGTTCATGTTTTATTTCCATTAATTTTTTAGAGTATGAGAAGTTTAATATATTTAGTAGTTGGGATCTTTTTCGGAATTGTATTGTTTAAATCTGAAGCCGCATCTTGGTTTAGAATTTATGAAATGTTCCAATTTAGGGCATTTAAAATGTATGGTATTATTGGTTCTGCCGTGCTATTAGGAATCATTATAACACAATTAATAAAAAGAAATAAGATAAAATCTTTTTTTGGGGAGCAAATAGTAATTGAACCGAAAGAAAATGGATTTAAAAGATATATAATTGGTGGAATTTTATTTGGATTAGGTTGGGCGCTTGCTGGTGCTTGTCCGGGACCAATGTATGTATTAGTAGGTGCAGGATTTTTGCCTGTCATAGTAGTTTTAGGAGCTGCAATTATTGGAACTTTTTTATATGGAGTACTAAAAGATAAATTACCTCATTAATATAAAATTTTTGCTGTGCTCGAAGAATTGAAATTGAATTACGGAGATCTATTTGAAGAGGCTTTGCTTCAAGAAATAAATTATGTGGGCGTATATAAAGAAGTTTCTCAGGGTTCTACATTAATTCAAGTTGGACAATATATTAATTTGATGCCATTACTTATTTCCGGTGCTATCAAAATTTTTCGTGAAGATAAAGAAGGAGATGAATTGCTCCTCTATTTCTTAGAAAGAGGTGATACCTGTACAATGACACTTTCTTGCTGTTTAGGGCAGAAAAAAAGTGAGATTAAAGCGGTAGCGGAAACGGATGCTAAATTAATTATGATTCCAATTCAAAAAATGGAAGAATGGACTAGCAAATACAAATCTTGGAGGAATTTTGTATTTGATAGTTATCACAATAGATTTATGGAAATTCTTGACACTATAGATACTATTGCTTTTTTTAATATGGATAAGCGATTATTAAAATATTTAAAAGATAAAGCAACAGTAACAAAGGACAAAACCATCCATACAACTCACCAAGAAATTGCCCATGAATTACATACTTCAAGAGTGGTGATTTCACGATTATTAAAGACTTTAGAGTCAGATAATATCGTAGAATTACGACGGAATAGAATAAGAATAAAATAGATATCTTTTGAGTAACAATTGTTACTGCATAGTTTGTCTTTTCCCCGTTTCTTTGTTTAAAGTTTTATTTTAAATGGAGGTAATTGAAATATTTGGATTTGTTGGTGCTCTTTTAATAGGAGTCACTTTAGGCCTTATCGGAGGAGGAGGATCTATTTTAACGGTTCCAGTATTGGTGTATTTATTTCATTTTTCTCCAGTCACAGCAACAGCCTATTCCCTTTTTGTGGTTGGTAGTTCTTCGTTGGTTGGGGCAATTCAAAATGTAAAGAAGAAACTGGTTGACTTTAAGACTACCGTACTTTTTGCACTACCTGCTTTTATGACTGTTTATATTACTCGAAAATACATTGTCCCTATAATTCCAGAAGATATTTTAAGTATTGGTAATTTTGTTTTGAATAAAGATGTAGCCATTATGCTATTGTTTGCCTTCATCATGATTTTCTCCTCGTATTCCATGATTAAAGGTAAATGTGAGCATTGTGAAGAAGCAAAGGATGTGCTGGTTTCATATAATATTCCAATGATCCTATTAGAAGGAATAGTGATCGGTTTTATAACAGGAATAGTCGGTGCTGGTGGAGGATTTTTGATAATCCCAGCCTTAGTAGTATTGGCAAAACTATCTATGAAAAGAGCAGTGGCAACGTCATTGTTAATCATCGCAATCAAATCTTTAATTGGATTTTTAGGGGATGTTCAAAATTTGCAAATTGATTGGAGTTTCTTGTTGGTGTTTACTAGTTTTTCAATAGTTGGAATGTTTATAGGAGTCTATTTGGGAAATTTTGTAAAAGGGAAAAAGTTAAAGAAATTCTTTGGTTGGTTTGTGCTAGTTATGGGGATTTACATACTAATAAATGAATTTAGAAGATAATCTTAAGTATGTTAAGATTTATATAAGTTGAATCAAATATTTTAAGCATGAAAATTGAACAAATTTATACAGGTTGTTTAGCGCAAGGAGCCTATTATATTGAAAGTAATGGGGAAGTTGCAATTATAGATCCATTACGAGAAGTAAGCCCTTACTTAGAAAGGGCAAAAAAAGATATTGCGATTATAAAGTATGTTTTTGAAACCCACTTTCATGCAGATTTTGTGAGTGGTCATGTTACTTTGGCTAAAGAGACAGGGGCAACTATTGTATATGGCCCAACGGCAAGTCCTACGTTTGAAGCCTTAATAGCAAAAGATACTCAAGAGTTTAGACTCGGAGATATAACCATTGTAGCATTGCATACCCCTGGTCATACGCTGGAGAGCACTTCCTATTTATTGCGCAATGAAAAAGGAGAAGATTATGCGCTTTTTAGTGGAGACACTTTATTTTTGGGTGATGTTGGGAGACCTGATTTAGCACAAAAGGGGGCAAATATGACACAAGAGGAGTTAGCAGGAATTTTATATGATAGTTTAAGAAATAAAATTATACCCTTATCTGATAATATAATAGTATATCCAGCACATGGAGCGGGCTCGGCTTGTGGGAAAAATATGATGAAAGAAACATTAGACTCTTTAGGAAATCAAAAAAAGACAAATTATGCTTTGCGAGAGCGTATGACAAAGGAAGAGTTTATTGAAGAAGTAACAGCAGGGTTATTAACACCACCTAAATATTTTCCGATGAATGTTAAACTGAATAAAGAAGGTTATGCAGATATTGGTGAGGTGTTAGATAGAGGTGATCGAGCATTGAATCCATCAGAATTTGAGAGATTGGTGAATGAATCGGGCGCTATTATTTTAGACGTTCGACATCAAAATGAATATGTAAAAGGGCATATACCAAGATCGATCTTTATTGGTTTAAGTGGAGGCTTTGCTCCGTTAGTTGGCACGCTAATTGCAGATGTCAGTCAACCAATCTTGCTCGTAGTGCCCGAAGGAAAAGAATTAGAAACCATAACTAGATTGTCTCGTGTTGGTTTTGATAATACTATAGGCTATTTGAAAGGAGGATTCTCTAATTGGAAATCGGCATCTAAAGAGTATGACACTGTTTCTTCTATTTCTGTAAAGGAATTTAAGAAACGAATACATCCAGAATTAGCCATTTTTGATGTGAGAAAGGAAGGGGAATTTTTAGCAGAACATGCAAAAAATGCTAATAACTCTCCTTTAAATAAAATCAATGAGCACTTATCTGATTATCCAGCCGAAAATACTTTTTTTATTCATTGTCAAGCGGGGTATAGATCCGTCGTTGCGGCTTCAATTTTAAAAAGTAGAGGAATTCATAATTTTGTTGATGTGGCAGGAGGCCTCGATGCCATGCGAACTATTGGAATTGAAATGACAGAATATGTCTGTCCTTCTTCGCTTAGTTAATTTATTTAAAATAAAATTTTAGCCTTCTTTTTAAGAAGGCTTTTTTTAAGTAGTAAGGGTACAATTCTTTATCTTTGCATCGATGAAATTTGAACTAAAAGGAAAAGACCTCCAAAGTAAGGCAAGGGCAGGGGAAATAACTACGGATCATGGAAAAATAGAAACCCCTATTTTTATGCCAGTAGGTACAGTTGGCACCGTAAAAGGTGTGCATCAAACAGAATTGAAAGAGCAGATAAATCCTGATATTATTCTTGGAAACACCTATCATTTATACTTAAGGCCGAAGATTCCAATTTTAAAAAAAGCAGGGGGATTACATAAATTCATGAATTGGGATCGACCTATTTTGACAGATAGTGGCGGTTACCAAGTTTATTCACTATCGGGTCGTCGAAAAATAAAAGAAGAAGGGGTTAAATTCAAAAGTCATATTGACGGCTCTTATCATTTTTTTTCACCGGAGAATGTAATGGAAGTTCAGCGTGATATTGGAGCTGATATTATTATGGCATTCGATGAATGCACTCCATATCCCTGCGATTATAAGTATGCTAAACGTTCTATGCATATGACGCATAGATGGTTGAAACGATGTATTACTCATTTAGAAAAAACACCATATACATACGACTATAGTCAAACATTTTTTCCAATTGTACAAGGGAGTACTTATAAGGATTTAAGAAAGGAATCAGCTGAATTTATTGCTTCTGTTGGTGCAGAAGCTAATGCCATTGGAGGGTTATCTGTTGGAGAACCAGCGGAAGAAATGTACGAAATGACAGATGTTGTTTGTAGTATTTTGCCAGAAGATAAACCGCGATATCTAATGGGAGTTGGAACTCCAATCAATATTTTGGAAAACATAGCGTTAGGAGTAGATATGTTTGACTGTGTTATGCCTACAAGAAATGCTCGTAATGGAATGCTATTTACGGCCTATGGTAGTATAAACATTAAGAATAAAAAATGGGAAGATGACTTCTCTCCTATTGACGAAATGGGAATTACAGAAGTAGACACGTATTATTCTAAGGCTTATTTACGTCATTTATTTATTGCGAAAGAATTGTTAGGTAAACAGATTGCTTCAATTCATAATTTAGGTTTTTATTTGTGGTTGGTTCGTCAAGCAAGAAAGCATATATTAGCCGGTGACTTCACAGAATGGAAGAATAAAATGGTACAACAAATGAATAACAGATTGTAAGATTTGAGAATACTTGATAAATACATATTAAAAAAGTACTTAGGATCTTTTGTTTTTGTGCTGTTGATATTAATACCGGTAATTATTGCTGTTGATATTTCTGAAAAAATAGATAAATTTTTACGTGATCCAGAATTAACGGTAGTTGATATTATTCAAGATTACTATGTTAATTTTATCGTGAATATTGGTAATATGGTGTTACCACTGGCGTTATTTATTTCAGTATTATTTTTTACCTCAAAGTTGGCAGGGAATACGGAGATTATTGCCATACACAATGCCAAAATTTCGTTTACTCGTTTTTTAAAGCCTTATATTTTAGGGGCAACTATTGTAACCATTTTTTCGTTATTTTTAAATCATTTTATTGTTCCTCAAAGCAGTAAAGTATTTACGGAATTTACCAATAAGTATATAAAATACATACCAATTGATTTAAAGAATGTAAACGACATTAACCTTCAAATTAGTAGTAATGAATATATATATGTTCGGCATTTTAGTTTGAATACAAATAATGGTTCTGATTTTTCTTATGAACGCTATGATGGCATTAATTTAAAAGAAAGATTTACGGCATCTACCATTAAATACGATCCAAAGGATAGTACCTTTAAATTGCTTAATTATTATAAAAGACTTCTACTTAGTGATGGAGATTCAATAGAACATGGACGTATACTAGACACTGTATTCAGTTTTAAACCGAAAGATTTACTACATGTAAAGTCATTTGCTCAGGAAATGAAAACACCTGCTTTGATTAAATATATAGCCAAATCGAGAGAAAGAGGGAGAGGAAATCTCAATACGTATTTGGTTGAGTTGTACAAACGTACAAGTTTGCCTTTATCATCTTATATTTTGACATTTATTGCAGTGACACTGGGATCTGTAAAGAGAAGAGGAGGGATTGGAATGAATTTAACAATTGGAATCTCATTAATGTTCATTTATGTGTTTATGCTAAAGATTGTTGAGGTGCTGGGTGGTTCTCCAGATTCGAGCCCTTTATTCTTAGTATGTTTGCCCAATGTTGTATTTGGAGTACTCGCCATCTATTTGTATCTAAATGCTAGAAAGTAAGTTAAAAAACTATATCCAGTTACATCTTTTAATTTTCATTTGGGGATTTACCGCCATCTTAGGTGCTTTAATTTCCATAGAAGCGATGTCATTAGTTTGGTATAGAATGCTTCTAGCAAGTTTGTTTGTAGCTATTTTTTTATTTTTTAAAAAGAAACCTATTTATGTAGATCGAAAGACCTTGTTAAAATTTGTTTTAGGAGGTACTATTATTGCACTGCACTGGCTAACCTTTTTTTCAGCGGTTAAGGCTTCCAATGTTTCGGTAGCATTAATGGCAATGAGTACAGGTGCTTTTTTTACATCACTTATAGAACCAATTTTTTTCAAGCGTAGAGTTAGTAAATTAGAATTATTTCTGGGATCACTAGTAGTCATTGGTTTATACGTGATCCTTCAAGTGGAAGGAAATTACTTAGCGGGAATAATCTATGGTCTTATTTCTTCATTATTATCTGCAATTTTTTCTGTGGCTAATGGACTGTATGTGCGCAAAAGTAATCCAGAAATTATATCATTTTATCAATTATTATTTGGAATGATGTTTATAACTATTGTTTTATTTGTCACCGGTAAATTTAATCATAACTTTTTTATCTTGTCAGGTTCAGATTGGACCTACCTGATAATTTTAGCGAGTATTTGTACAGCATATGCTTTTACGATGTCTCTGAAAGTAATGAAAGTGTTAAGTCCTTATACTGTAATGTTGAGTATTAATTTAGAGCCAGTTTATGGTATTATATTAGCTTTAATAGTATTTGGAGAAAAGGAAAGAATGGGATTTGAGTTTTATTTAGGAACTCTAATTATTTTACTGTCTGTACTCTTGAATGCTATTTTTAAAAATAGAGAAATGCTTATAAATCGTTTTCAAAAAAAATAAGAATTATTATTAGAATAACATTAACTTGTTATATTTGTAATTAAATATCAACTAAAATAAAATGGAATATTTAGATTTCGAACTTCCGATTAAAGAGCTAGAAGAGCAACTTAAAAAATGCACATTGATTGGTAAAGAAAGTGATGTGGATGTTTCTGAGACATGTGTGAATCTTCAGGAAAAATTGGACAAGATGCGTGTTGATATATACAAGGACTTAACGGCTTGGCAGCGCGTTCAATTGTCAAGACATCCAAATAGACCTTATACGATGGATTACATTACTGCTTTGGCGGGGGATTCTTTTATGGAACTGCATGGAGATAGAACGGTAAAGGATGATAAGGCAATGGTTGGTGGTCTTGGTAAAATTGGCGATCAAAGTTTTATGTTCATTGGTCAGCAAAAAGGATATAATACCAAAACGCGTCAGTTTAGAAATTTTGGAATGCCGAATCCTGAAGGGTATAGAAAGGCACTTCGATTGATGAAGATGGCTGAGAAATTTGGAATTCCTGTAGTTACTTTAATTGATACTCCAGGTGCGTACCCTGGGTTAGAGGCTGAAGAACGCGGACAAGGAGAGGCTATTGCAAGGAATATATTAGAAATGACACGTTTAAAAACACCTATAATTTGTGTGGTTATTGGTGAAGGAGCATCTGGTGGCGCTTTGGGGATTGGTGTTGGAGACCGTATTTTAATGCTTGAGAATGCTTGGTATTCTGTGATTTCTCCAGAAAACTGTTCGTCAATTCTTTGGCGTAGTTGGGAGTATAAGGAGCAGGCTGCAGAAGCTTTAAAATTAACGGCTAAGGATAGTAAGAAATTAAAAGTTATTGATACTATTGTAAAAGAGCCTGTTGGAGGAGCTCATTATAACAGAGAGGAAGCGTTTAAGTTGGTAGAAAGTTCCATACTAAAAACATTTAAAGATTTGAAAAGATTATCGCTGGATAAGTTGGTAGAAAATCGGATGGAGAAATACGCCAATATGGGCGACTATAAAGAATAATTTATTTTGCAAAACCTCTCATTTGAGAGGTTTTTTTATAAGTATTTGTGTTATGAAAATTTTATCTTCTCAAGACATATACAATGCGGATAGGGCAACGTTGAAAAATCAAAAGATTACTTCAGTCGAACTAATGGAGCGGGCTGCAATTAAATGTTTTGAATGGATTATTAATAAATTTCAATATAGTTCTTCGAAAATAATTATTTTCTGTGGAGTAGGTAATAATGGAGGTGATGGATTAGTCATTGCTCGTCATTTGATTGAAAATGGCTATAAAGTAATTTGTTATGTTGTGAATTTTTCAAATAATTGGTCGGAAGAATTTGATATTAATTATAACAGACTTTTAAAAAGTGGGGAATCACCAAAATTAATACAACAATCAGCAGATTTCCCAGAAATAGGAAAGGATGCTATTGTTGTAGATGCAATTTTTGGTATAGGACTGAAGCGGGCAGTTGAAGGATTTGCGGCCAAATTAATTTTACATATAAATAAATCGAAGAATTATATAATTGCTATTGATATTCCGTCTGGTTTATTTGTAGATAGAGCGAATTTAAAGAAAGCGGCTATCATTGAGGCATCGCATACATTAACGTTTCAGCAACCTAAATTAGCTTTTTTACTACCCGATAATCAAAAATATATTACGACTTGGGAAGTGTTAAATATTGGACTCGATAGCGAGTATATTAATTCAGTTTCAGGTCTATATTCAACGATTGAAAAGGATTATATTCAATCAATTTATAAGCGAAGAACTAAATTTTCACACAAAGGCTCCTATGGTCGTGCGCTAATGATTGGTGGAAGCTTTGGAAAGATTGGAGCTATTGCTTTGGCATCGAAAGCGGCTTTAAAATCGGGAAGCGGATTGGTAACTGCTTATGTTCCTAAAAGTGGTTATCAAATCCTACAGGTTTCGATACCTGAAGTTATGGTAGAAGTTGATGCAGAAAAAGAACTTCACTTTTTTAATTACAAGACCAAACCTACCGTAATTGGTATTGGACCTGGAATGGGGACTTCAGAAAAAACATTGCGAGGGTTTACAAAGTTATTGGAGGAGAATACGGTGCCTTTGGTTTTGGACGCAGACGCCCTGAATTTATTGGCGCGTACTAAAAAACTGCTAAAGTGGCTTCCTAAAAATTCAGTTTTAACCCCGCATCCAAAGGAATTAGAACGACTTATTGGAGTATGGGAAAATGATTATGAAAAGTTGGAAAGACTTAAGAAGTTTTGTTCCGACTATACTATTATTTTAGTGCTAAAGGGTGCTAACACAGTAATTACTGATGGGGAGCGATTTTATTTTAATACAACAGGAAATCCAGCATTGGCAACTCCTGGAAGTGGTGATGTACTAACAGGCATAATCACCGGATTATTAGCACAGCATTATCGTCCAATTGATGCTGCCATCTTGGGTGTTTATTTGCATGGTTTAAGTGCGGATATTGGATTGAAGACTGAAAGTATAGAATCTTTTACAGCCTCTAATATATTGAAATATTTAGGGAGTGCTTTTAAAAGTGTGAGTATTTCTTAGCTAGAATGAGTTCAAAAAAAAATCCCGAATTAATCGGGATTTTAAATGATACACTCCAAGATAAATTATATACTCAAAGAGTCAAAGAGTTCTTTTAACTTCGGGTCTGAAGGTCTTGGAGCATTGGAATCTACAATTTTTCCATCAGGATCAATTAAAATAAATCT
This sequence comes from Urechidicola croceus, assembly GCA_905181865.1. Classification (GTDB taxonomy): domain Bacteria; phylum Bacteroidota; class Bacteroidia; order Flavobacteriales; family Flavobacteriaceae; genus Urechidicola; species Urechidicola croceus_A. The sequence goes on along the minus strand of CAJIZG010000003.1, from coordinate 388,419 downwards.
TGGAATCGCATTTATTTGATAGGCTGCGGAAAAAGATTGATCTGTTCCTGCAAAAAGTTGATAACCACCCATATCATAATCTTCAATCATTTTTTTCCAAGCATCATATTTGTTGGCTCTATCTGTTGAAATACTTACAAAAGCAATATTCTTATGCTCATATTCCGATTCTATTTCTTTTAAAAATGGAATTTGTTGTTTACAAGGCCCGCACCAAGTAGCCCAAACATCGATATAAACGTACTTTCCTTTTAGGTCATCTAACGATGTAGTTCCTCCCTCGTAATTTTCAAAATCAGAAAACTTTGGAGAAGGACTTCCTTTTTTCATTGAACTTGCCACGGCATATTTCGATTTATAGTTTGTTTCAAGATATTCTATCATGCGTTCGTTTTCCGTTGCAATTTGACTTATAAGTGACGAGTCTACATTGATGGTAGAAGCTTTAGTTAAAAAACTCTTTAGTTCTAACATGCGCTTTTTGAATGCATCTGGTTCTAATTCAAAAAAGGTAGTAGGGTTCGCTAAATCATTCCTTGAAAATTTTATTCTTTCAGCTATATAATCATTACTTTCTTTACCAATACCGCTAAATTCGATGTTTCTAAAGTCTGTGACATCTAAATTAAGAGTCAAATCATATCCATTGGCTAAAAAAATCGCAGTTTTGTTTTGACCATCGGTTAGTGTATAAACACCCGATTTCACACTTAAAGTATCTTTAAAAGACCCATCATCTTCTAATTTTATGTCTCTGTTATATTCATTAGACATAATTGTGATGGTCAGTGTTTCCGCGTTTTGAATCTTTCCGGAAAGTGTAGCATAATCTTGTGGTTCTTTACACCCCATCAATAGGGTGGTTGTGAATAAAGATAAAAATAAAAAAACTTTTGTCATTTGTTTATAGGTTAAGTTATTGTCGACAAATATAATAAACGAAATTAGTAGTGAAACTAGATCTTTGCGTATTAATTTTAATAATTGTCGTTAAAGATAGAATATATTACACTTCTTGTGAATTAAGAACCGTTACTTTAACAAAAAATTGACTATTGTTCGTGTAATCTTGCAAGGGAGGGGCTTTTTTCATTCGAATCATTGCTTCATTTATTAAAGCGATACTTTTAAGAAGGACGTGATACAAAAACACCCTTCTAAAATAATTCAGAAAGGGGCTTTTTGCTAGTATTAAAAGAGACTGTTACTCCACAGCTTTTTTACTCTTTTGTATTTTAATTTTCAACTCGTTACTTTTTTTATCTAAATCCATGGTGATGATATCTCCTTCTGTTAGTTTTGAGTTTACAATTTCTTGTGCTAAAGTATCCTCTATGTATTTTTGAATTGCTCTATTTAAAGGTCTTGCACCATATTGCTTGTCAAAGCCTTTGTCTGCAATATAATCTTTGGCTTTGTCAGTTAGATTTAACGTATAACCCAATCCAGAAATTCGATCTAGTAGTTTAGCCAATTCAATATCAATAATAGAATAAATATCTTCTTTTTCTAGGGCATTAAATACAATAACATCATCAATTCTATTTAAAAACTCTGGTGCAAAAGATTTCTTCAATGCATTTTCAATCACACTTTTTGCATACGCATCTGCTTGTTCTTTTTTAGAAGCAGTCCCAAAACCTACGCCAGCGCCAAAGTCTTTTAATTGACGTGATCCAATATTGGAAGTCATAATAATAATGGTATTCCTAAAATCAATTTTGCGTCCTAAACTATCTGTAATATGTCCGTCATCTAAAATCTGAAGTAACATATTGAATACATCGGGATGTGCTTTTTCAATTTCATCTAATAACACTACTGCATATGGTTTTCTACGAATTTTTTCAGTAAGTTGTCCTCCCTCTTCATACCCAACGTAGCCAGGAGGTGCTCCAATTAAACGTGAAATAGCAAATTTCTCCATGTATTCACTCATGTCAATACGTATTAAAGCATCATCATTGTCAAATAATTCGCGCGCCAATACCTTTGCCAATTGAGTTTTTCCAACCCCTGTTTGGCCTAAGAATATAAAAGATCCAATAGGTTTGTTCGGGTCTTTTAAACCAACTCGATTTCTTTGAATTGCTTTTACAACTTTAGTAACGGCTTCATCTTGACCAATTACCTTACCCTTTATAAGATTAGGTAGCTCACTCAATCTAGCACTTTCTGCTTCTGCAACTCTATTAACAGGGATTCCAGTCATCATAGAAACGACTTCTGCAACATTATCTTCTGTCACAATCTCTCTATTCTGCTTAGAAGCCTCTTCCCATTCCTTTTGCGCAGTGTTTAAGGTAGATTCAATACGTTTTTCATCATCTCTTAAGCGTGCTGCTTCTTCATACTTTTGGCCATTTACCGCATTCGTTTTATCCAAACGTATTTGTTCTAATTGACTTTCTAACTCCAATACATCCTTTGGAACAACAATATTCGTGATATGGATGCGGGAACCGGCTTCATCCAAAGCATCAATTGCTTTGTCGGGTAAATAGCGATCTGTCATATAACGGTGCGTTAGTTTTACACAAGCCTCAATTGCTTTATCTGCATAATCTACATGATGGTGCGCTTCATATTTATCTTTAATATTATGTAAAATTTCAATAGTTTCTTCAACAGATGTTGGTTCTACAATTATCTTTTGAAACCTGCGTTCCAACGCTCCATCTTTTTCTATATTCTGACGGAATTCGTCTAAAGTTGTTGCTCCAATACATTGAATTTCTCCTCTGGCTAACGCTGGTTTTAACATATTCGAAGCATCAAGAGAACCCGTTGCTCCTCCGGCTCCAACAATAGTATGTATCTCGTCGATGAATAAAATGATATCTTCATTTTTCTCCAATTCATTCATTAATGCTTTCATGCGTTCTTCAAACTGTCCTCTATATTTTGTTCCTGCAACTAAGCTGGCTAAATCCAGTGAAACTAAACGTTTATTAAAAAGTATTCTGGAGACTTTTCTCTGAACAATTCTTAAGGCTAAACCTTCTGCGATGGCAGATTTCCCAACCCCAGGCTCACCAATCAGCATAGGATTGTTTTTTTTACGCCTACTTAAAATTTGAGAGACACGCTCTATTTCCTTTTTTCTACCTACAACAGGGTCTAACTTATGTTCTTCTGCTAAACGTGTTAAATCACGCCCAAAATTATCTAAAACAGGAGTTTTTGATTTAGTTTTAGACTTCTCTTTTGGCTTTTGTTCAAACGGGTTTGATTTTTCTTCTTCGAATTCGTCATCTGATGGTGTTTCAGCAATGGGGAATTCTGGAAGGTCATCTGTTAAAAACAATTGAAGGAATATAGTTTTAACTTCTTCATAATCCACTTCAAATTTTTGTATTAATTTTGTAGTAGGGTCATTTTCATTACGAAGAATACAAAGCAATAAATGCGCCGTATTTATAGCATCACTTTTATAAAGTTTTGCTTCTAAAAAAGTAGTTTTTAATGCTTTTTCAGCTTGTTTTGTCAAATGCAAATTTTTCTTGTCGTTCCCAACCGCAATACTGGGGTTGGCCGGACTTAAGAGCTCAATCTTTTTTCTTAAGTGCTCTAGGTTTATTCCTAATGAATTAAGTATGTCAATTGCCTTTCCATCTCTTTTTCTAAGAAGCCCGAGTATAAGGTGCTCAGTTCCTATAAAATCATGTCCTAGCCTTAGCGCTTCCTCCTTGCTATAGGCTATGACATCCTTTACTTTTTGTGAAAAATTATCGTCCATGTCTACTTGTTTTTACTGTAAATTTAAAAGAATTTTTTATTAAAACACTGCAAATATAATACCACTTCGATTCTTTGAGGTTATTAATTTGTTAATTTCCAATTAATTTTTCTGATAATCAAGCTCTTATTAGAATAATATTTCAACATTAAATTGTTAATAACTATTCCAAAAAGCGATTCAATTTATTTAAAAAAAATAAGCTAAAAACTTATCTTGCTGTTCTATATATTTGAACTAAAAAATAAATTTTCTTATATGACGGAAGAAGAAAAAGTGATACCAATAAACATAGAAGATGAAATGAAATCTGCATACATCGATTATTCGATGTCTGTAATTGTTTCGAGAGCCTTACCAGATGTAAGAGATGGTTTAAAACCAGTACATCGAAGAGTGCTTTTTGGTATGCATGAATTAGGGATTAAAGCAACAGGGACTTACAAAAAATCGGCAAGAATTGTTGGGGAAGTATTGGGGAAGTATCATCCACATGGAGATACATCTGTATACGATTCTATGGTTCGTATGGCTCAAAATTGGAGTGTCAGATACATGATGGTTGACGGACAAGGGAACTTTGGTTCTGTTGATGGTGATAGCCCTGCGGCAATGCGTTATACCGAGGTAAGAATGCAGAAGATTTCTGAAGATATGTTGTCTGATATTGAGAAAGACACGGTAGATCAGCGATTGAATTTTGATGATACTTTATATGAGCCAACGGTACTGCCAACTCGAATTCCGAATTTATTGGTAAATGGGGCATCTGGGATTGCCGTAGGTATGGCGACAAATATGGCTCCACATAACTTGACAGAGGTTATAAATGGAACCATTGCATATATTGAAAATAACGATATTGAGATAGACGAATTGATGCAACACATCAAGGCGCCAGATTTCCCTACGGGTGGAATTATTTATGGTTATGATGGTGTTAAGACTGCTTTTCATACCGGTCGTGGAAGAATTGTAATGAGAGCAAAAGCATCTTTTGAAGAAATAAAAGGGCGTGAGTGCATCATTGTTACTGAGATTCCTTATCAGGTCAACAAAGCAGACATGATTAAGAAAACTGCTGACTTGGTAAATGATAAGAAATTGGATGGAATCGCGAACATTCGCGATGAGTCTGATAGAAACGGGATGCGGATTGTATATATCTTGAAACGAGATGCTATTCCGAATGTGGTATTGAATAAGTTATTTAAATATACTTCCTTACAAACGTCATTTAGTGTAAATAATATTGCTTTAGTGAATGGGAGACCAGAGCAATTGAACTTAAAACAATTAATTCATTACTTTGTAGAACATCGTCATGAAGTAATTTTAAGAAGAACTCGATTTGATCTAAAAAAGGCGGAAGCTCGAGCTCATATTCTAGAAGGGCTTATAATTGCGTCAGATAATATTGATGAGGTAATTAGAATTATTCGTGCTTCTTCTAATCCAGATGAGGCCAGAGCAAGTTTAATGGAGCGCTTTGAATTGACGGAAATTCAAGCTAAGGCCATTGTTGAAATGCGTCTACGTCAATTAACTGGACTAGAGCAAGATAAGTTACGCGCAGAGTATGATGAGATTATGAAAGCCATTGAGGACTTAAAAGATATTTTAGCAAACGAGCCAAGGCGATACGATATTATTAAAGAGGAGTTAATTACTGTTAGAGAGAAGTATGGTGATGATCGCAGATCTGTTATTGAATATGCTGGTGGTGACATGAGCATTGAGGATATGATTCCAGATTCTAAGGTAGTCGTTACAGTTTCTCATGCAGGATATGTAAAACGCACAAACCTTGACGAGTATAAGGTACAGAATAGAGGAGGACGTGGTCAAAAAGGAGTAGCGACGCGAAATGAAGATTTCTTAGAGCATCTTTTTGTTGGGACGAATCATCAGTATATGTTATTCTTTACACAAAAAGGAAAAGTGTTTTGGATGCGTGTATTTGAAATTCCAGAAGGAAGTAAAACTTCAAAGGGAAGAGCACTTCAGAATTTGATCAATATTGAGTCAGACGATAAAGTTAAAGCTTTCTTAGTAACGCAAGATTTAAAAGACGAGGATTATATAAATAATAATTACGTTATTATGGCCACGAAAAACGGTCAAGTTAAGAAGACGTCATTAGAGCAATATTCTAGACCTAGAACGAATGGTATTAATGCAATAACCATTAAAGATAATGATGAATTGTTAGAAGCAAAGTTAACGAATGGAGATAGTCAAGTAATGATTGCTTTGAAGTCTGGAAAATGTATTCGGTTTGAAGAAAGTAAAACAAGACCAATGGGTAGAAATGCTTCTGGTGTTCGAGGAATTACTTTAAATGGACCGAAAGATGAAGTTATTGGCATGATTGCTGTTAATGATAATGACAGTAATGTATTGGTTGTTTCTGAAAACGGTTATGGTAAAAGATCAGACCTAGAAGATTACAGAATAACGAATAGGGGAGGAAAAGGTGTGAAAACTATTAATGTGACGGATAAAACTGGTGGTCTTGTAGCAATTAAAAATGTAACAGATGAAGATGATCTTATGATTATCAATAAATCGGGGATTACCATAAGAATGGCAGTTTCTGATTTGCGTGTTATGGGAAGAGCCACACAAGGGGTGAAATTGATAAATATAAAGGATTCCGATTCAATTGCGGCTGTAGCGAAAGTGATGCATGAAGAAGAGGAAGAATTAATAGAAAATGAAGGAACTGATTTTGAGGATGAAACTTCTTTAGGAGATGCAGGTGAAAACAATCAAGAATAAATATTAAATATAGTAAAATGAATAAAAGAGAATTATTAACGTTGACGGTTTCTGTATTGATATCCTTGTCAATATTTGCACAGAAAAGTGAATTAAAAACTGCCGAAAAAGCGGTTAAGAAAAAGGAATATTCTTTAGCTTTAGCTACTATTTCTCAAGTAGAAAGTTTAATTGGAGCAGCAGATGCAAAAGCACAAGCAAAGTATTATTACCTAAAGGGTATTTCTTTGTATGAGGATGGCGCTGGAACCGATGTTGATGCTGTAATTATAGCTTTCAACTCTTTGATAAAAGTGGAAGAAGAAAGTGGTTCTGACAAATATACAAGTGAAGTAGAAGGTATTAATGCCGCTATTCTGGAAAAAGTATATAGTGAATCATCTGCAGCCTTTGAATTAGGTCAACAGAATGAGGATGTAGTTAAATATAAGGAAGCAGCTATTGGTTATGAAAAAATGGGGATCTTTTCACCGAAGGATACGGTGTATTTATATAATTCTGCAGTAGTTTTTGCGATTGCCAAAGAATACGAAAAGTCGAATGAAATGTATAAAAATTTGTTAGATAATAAATATACTGGAATTGAAACACGCTACACTGCTACAAGCATTGTAGATGGTACTACAAGAGTTTACAGTTCAAGTAAAGCGATGGCGAATGAAGTAAAATTGAAGATTTCTGAAAACCCCAAAACAGAAGTTTTAGAATCTAAATATATCCCTATGATTAAGGGAATTGCTTCTAATTATATTGCATTAGAAAATAATGAAAAAGCCCTTGAATTTTTGGCTAAAGCACTTGAGGAGAATCCTTTGGATTATAATTTAATTATTGAACAAGGTAATGTGTATTACAAAATGGGTAATGACGCCAAGTTTAAGGAGAAATTAGAAGAAGCGATAGAAATCAATCCAACAAACTCACAATTGTATTATAATGTGGGTATTATGAGTATGAACATGGACGATGTTGAAGGTGCCGAGAGAAATTTTAAAAAAGCGATTGAATTAAAAACTGATTTTTCAGATGCATATAATGCGTTGGGAAATTTGTATTTAAAGGAATTGGGTCCCATTCAAGATGAAATGAATGCTAATGGTTCTGATTTTAAAAAGTATGATGAAATTAAAGAAACTAAGTTTCTTCCTGTTCTTAGAGAGGCATTACCATATATTGAAAAGGCTTATGAATTAAAAATTAGTGATGCTATAAAAATTCAATTAAATAGTATTTATGAGAATTTAGGAATGGAAAAAAGAATAAAGTAACAATTCTCTACCTAGTACTTAATAACCTGCAATTATAAGGATTATTAAAGGATTAAATGTATTAAAAAAGCTGAACAATGACATCAATATTCAGCTTTTTTCATTTATATAATTTTTTTTATCACTCTTAATTTGTGAGTATGGCGGTGGGTATCCGTATTATAAATACCACTATGATCCAAGCGATCAATACGTACTTTACCGTGCGCATGTATGATGTAATTGTCTTTCATTATAATTCCTACATGAACAATATCTCCCTCATCATTATCAAAAAAAGCAAGATCTCCAGGTTCACTTTCTTCTATAAAACTCAATACATCTCCTTGTTGTGCTTGTTGAGAGGCATCGCGAAGTAGTTTATATCCACAAAGTTTATAGACCATTTGAGTCAATCCAGAACAGTCAATCCCAAAAGGAGTTTTTCCTCCCCATAAATACGGTGTGTTTACATAAGAAAATGCCATTTTTATTAAACGATGTTTGTCTTTTTCACCTTCTAATATGCAACCGTCAAACTTAAAGTAGTTGTCTTTTATCATCAATGTTCCGTCTTTGATAAAGGGTAGAGAAGCGCCAAGAGGAATAGGAGTGAGGTTTTGACTTTCATCACTCACAAAATCAATCAATTCACCAGATAATTTTAATGGATTTTTAGAAAGATTAATATATAAATCTTCGTTAATTTCGAGATATTGCTTATTATCTATCCAGCCTTCGTAATTATCAAATGCCAATCGAATTCTACTCCATTTTTTTCTTTGCTCTAAAACTTTAAAATATTCGCCAAAAAGTACTTGGGATACCATTTCACTTTTATCACTTGATTCAAACCGAAGTGAAACGATACTAAGATTACATATTCCGTATTGCATTTGCGTATACCGACTTGTTTAAAGTTATATTTTTTCTACTATTATAGCACTTGCACCGCCACCACCATTACATATACTAGCAGCTCCTATTGAGCCCTTCTCTTGTTGTAGTACCGTTATTAAAGACATGATTATTCTCGTGCCAGACATTCCTAAAGGATGTCCTAATGAAACGGCACCTCCGTTTACATTTACACTATCAGCTTCTAAGTTAAGTAGCTTAATATTTGCCAATCCAACGATACTAAAGGCCTCATTTAACTCAAAAAAGTCAATATTTTCAATAGTTAAGTTCGCCTTACTTAGTGCTATCGGTAGTGCCTTAGCAGGTGCAGTAGTAAACCATTTTGGCTCTTGTGCCGCATCTGCGTAGGAAACTATTTTAACTAGAGGTTTAAGATTTAATGACATTGCTTTTTCGGCACTCATGAGCACCAGTGCAGCAGCGCCATCATTCAAAGTGGATGCATTAGCAGCAGTAACTGTTCCGTCCGCAGAGAAAACAGGTTTTAACTTTGGAACTTTATCAAAATCGACATTCTTATATTCTTCGTCTTCTGACATTATTTTTGGCGGACCTTTCCGTTGAGGAATTTCTACAGGTACAACCTCGTCTTTAAATCTGTTTTCTTCCCAAGCCATTTTCGATTTTTGATAAGATGAAATAGCGTAATTATCTTGATCTTCTCGAGTAAAGTTATATTCCAAAGCACATAAATCTCCACATGTTCCCATGTGTTTTTCATCATATACATCTGTTAGTCCATCTAACAATAGTCCATCTTCTAGTATTATTTGTCCTAATTTCACACCTTTTCTACCAGCTACATAATGTGGAATTAGACTCATATTTTCCATACCACCAGCAACAACAATCTCAGCATCTCCACATTGAATAGCCTGAGCAGCCAACATTACTGTTTTCATTCCAGAAGCGCATACTTTGTTCACTGTAGTACAAGGAACTGTGCTTGGAATTCCAGCAAATATAGCCGCTTGCCGAGCTGGAGCTTGTTTCAATCCTGCCGAAAGTACGTTCCCCATAAATACTTCGTCGATCAACGCAGGATTTAAATTTATTTTATTCAACGCTCCTTTAATGGCAATGGATCCCAATTTTGTAGCGGGTATAGTCGACAAGGCACCCAAAAAACTACCAATGGGAGTTCTAGCCATTGAAACGATTACGATCTCTTTTGTCATAACTATAGTTACTATTATCTAATTGCGAATTTAATCATTTTTGTTTTATAATTTATAATTTATAATTTCAATCACGATTACAGTGCAATATTATCCGCTTTATTTTTCTACTTTTGAAAGATGAAGAAGATCATAAATAAAATATTACAACAGCACTCCCTTATATACAAACTCATATTGTATATCATGACCGTAGTTTTGATTGTCTTTTTATTTCCCAAAGGAGGAAAATTTAAGTATGATTACTTTAAGGGAAAGCCTTGGTTATACGAAAATTATTACGCGCCGTTTAATTTTGCAATTCAAAAGACCCAAGAAGATATAAATATAGAGAAATTAAAAATAGAGCAAGATGTCACATTGTATTTTGAATATGATAAGGCAATTGTTGAATCTGTCTATTCCAATTTCGATATAGCATTAGAAAAGAATCCCTTATATGAAGAAGTTGGAAGTATTGCTAGTGATTATGGAAAGGAGATAATAAGTGCTGTTTATAAAAGCGGGTTTATAGGGCCCTTGAGTGAGGACAAATTATCTCCTAATAGTCTTGCAGTGACTATTAGGAAGGGAACCTTAGCTATTGATATTGCACAAAAAGATTTAATAAAATCAAAAGATTTATTGCAATATATCAATGCATCGATGTTGGAGATTTCTTCTCAGGTGACTCGAAATTTACTTCTTACAACGCTGTCTGAAGTCATAAAACCAAATATAAGGTTTGATGAGGAGTTTACTAATAAAGTAAAAAATGATCAAATAAATAATATTTCTTATACCACTGGATTTGTGGCGGAAAAGGAATTGGTAATTTTAAAAGGAGATATTGTTGAAGGTAAAAAACTTAAAGCTTTAAATTCTATTCAGCGAGAATTAGAGTCTCAAGTTTGGAGCGAGTCTAATTACAACTGGGTTGTTTTTGGTTATTCCGTGTTAGTAGCCTTAGCAATCCTTATGTTACTTCTGTTTATTAGGAAAACGAGACCAGAAATATACGAGAATAATACGAAGACTACACTCATATTTATCAATGTTGCTTTGATGATTTTTTTGGTGACCATCGTTGTAAAATATGATGCAAAATATGTTTATGCCGTTCCATTAACAATTCTCCCAATTATTTTAAAGGCTTTTTTCGATGCGAGACTAGGTTTGTTCGCTCATGTATTAACAATTTTATTACTTGGATTTATTGTTCCAAATAGTTTTGAGTTTATATTCCTTCAAATCATAGCCGGTATTGTAACCATTTTAACCGTTTCTGAATTGTATAAAAGGGTTAACTTGTTTATTTCAATAGGACAGATTACCGTTGTTTATATGATTGCTTACATAGCCTTCACCATCATACAAGAAGGAAATATAAATGATCTTAATTGGTTTTATTTTGGGTTGTTTACGTTTAGTGGAATATTAGCATTCTTGTCTACCATTTTAATTTTTATTTATGAAAAATTATTTGGATTGGTTTCTGATGTGTCTTTATTGGAACTTTCCAATACGAATTCGCCTTTACTGCGTTTGTTGGCAGAAGAGGCGCCTGGCACCTTTCAGCATTCCATGCAGGTGGCGAATTTGGCAGAAGCGGCAGCCAATGAAATTAATGCAAATACTATGCTTGTAAGAACAGGAGCACTTTATCATGATATAGGAAAATTGAAGAATCCAATGTATTTCACAGAGAATCAGATTACAAATGTAAATCCGCATGGTGATATATCACATATTGATAGCGCAAGTATAATTATAACTCATGTTATTGAAGGTATAAAGTTGGCAAAGAAGTATAGACTGCCAGATAGAATTATAGATTTTATACGGACACATCATGGAACTAGTTTGGTTTATTACTTTTACATGTTGGAAAAGGAAGCAAATCCAGATGCATTCGATGAAGCAAAATTCAGATATCCTGGGCCAAATCCGTTTTCAAAAGAAACAGCCATTTTAATGATGTGTGATGCTGCCGAAGCGGCCTCAAAAAGCTTAAAAGAGCCTACGGCTCAGGCAATTGATAATTTGATCGAAAAAATAATTAGTAAACAAATGGAGGAAGGTCAGTTTAATAATGCCGATATTACCTTTAGGGATATTGAATCTGTTAAAAAGGTTTTAAAAAAGAAAGTAAAGAACATCTATCATGTTAGAATTGAATATCCAGAATAAATGTGTGTTTTCTTCTAAATAAAACTAAAAAAAGGTTGTGATATTCTAAATGTAATTTTACCTTTGCACTCGCAAAAATAAGTTCATTGCAATAAGAAAAAAACAGGAGAGGTGCCAGAGTGGTCGATCGGGGCTCCCTGCTAAGGAGTTGTACCTTTACGGGTACCGGGGGTTCGAATCCCTTCCTCTCCGCTTTTATTTTTCTAAGTGTAGTATATTGTTTTAAAACTGTATGTATGGCATTTTGTAGGTTTACAGAATTTAATATAAGGTTCAACTTTTATTTTATTCGGGGTGTAGCGTAGCCCGGTTATCGCGCCTCGTTTGGGACGAGGAGGTCGCAGGTTCGAATCCTGCCACCCCGACAAAGTGAACTTATTATTGTTTTATTCAAGTCTTATTGATTTGATAATGGTGGCATAGCTCAGCTGGATAGAGCACCTGCCTTCTAAGCAGGCGGTCCTAGGTTCGAATCCTAGTGCCATCACAAGAAGCCTTAACTTAATTGTTGAGGTTTTTTTGTTTTTATAGGTTTCATAGTACTTCCAACTCATTTTACTACAATTTACATGAAAACCCTAGTTATACTGGGGTTTTTGTTGTTTTAGACCTTTTTTATTTTTGACTAAATAGTTGCTTTTATCGTAAAATATAGTAAATTTAGCATCAAAATAGTACGAATATTATACGATAGTTTTGATTATGAAGGTTTCTGTAGTTCTTTTTAAGAGTGATGGCAAAGGTAGCGATAATACTTATCCTATTAAAGTTGTTGTTTCGCATAAAGCAAAAAAAGCAAGATCTACTATTTCTAGATCTCAATTAATAGATTGGGATTCTGAAAATAACGTACCATTAATTACGCATCCAGGGTATGATTATTTATATCCAGAAATTTTAACCATTAGGGCAAAGGTGTTTGATCGGTTTGTGCGTGAATCTGAAAATGTAAATCACGTACTAGAATTTATAAAGGGAATTACACAAAATACGCAAATTGATTTTTATGTGTTTGCTCAAAAAAGAATTGAGTTTATGACTTTGCAAAACAGGTTAGGCAATGCATCTGTTTATAGTACCGCAATCGGTGAATTAAAAAAATATGCTCCGACCTTGTATTTTGATGATCTTACCGGTGCTTTTTTAGAAGGTTTTAAAGAGTTTAAGAAATCGCAATTGGTGGCTTATGGCCCAGAAGAAGATTTGCGGTATAAAAAAATAAAGAATAGTACTATTGCTAATTATTTACGCGCGTTGCGTGCAATCTATAATCAGTGTGTAAAACTGAATGGATTAGTGAATGGTTATCCGTTTAAAGGGGTGTTTTCAGATATACCTTTAAAGAAACGCAGAGTGAATAATGTGTATTTGGATAAGGTGGCTATAAAAACGCTAGAAAACGCTACAGGATTAACTACAGCAAAGCAGCGAGTGGTGGATTTGTGTTTGCTGCAGTTTTATTTGTGCGGTTTGGATTTTGTAGATCTGTTTTATTTAAAGCATGAGCAACTTGCAAATGAGAGGGTGTATATTACGCGCATTAAATTGGGTGAAAAAGGAGAAGTATTTGATGTAAAATTATTTGAAAAGGCTAAAAGATTAATTGATAAATATGCTACTCCTGGTGAATATGTTTTTGGCTGGGATAAGGATAGGGATAAATATAGGGGTTTTAGAAGAAACTATGCGCGTGATCTGAATTTGATAATTGAACACCTACAAATTAAAACACTACCAAAACCTGCTACAGTGGCCACAAAAACAATAAGGCATAGTTTTGCAACTATCGCAAAATTTTTATTTATAGAGGTAGATGTAATACGTGAATTAATGGGCCATGAAAGAACCGATATTGACACGGTGTATAAAGATACCTATCCAGAAAAGACACGCGATGAAGCGCACTTTAGAATTATTGAATAATTACCAATCTTCTTTTGTTTTTTCTATTGTAAAAAATTCATTAAAAAAAGAGTCTAATTCTATAATAATATTTCTAACTTTTTTTGAAGTTTTTATTTTGCCTTTTGATAGAGCATGTCGAGATAAAGGATAGTTTAATTTATCTTCTATGGTGTTTAAATTTAAAGTTGGACCACGAAAAACAATATCTTCTATTGTTATTCTGTATCTATTCTTTTTCATTTCAATTTTTATGAAACAATCAAACGGCCAACTGGCAAAGTATGGTGGTTTTATAAATTTGAGGGGTTTTTGGTTTGTATTGCCTGAGAATAGGCTGTCTTTATATTTTAATGAATTTGTAAAGTTTTCAGATTTTAATAGTTTTGATAATTTTGCAACAATTTGCTTATCATTTCCTTTGTTTATTTTTTGCCAAATAAGTTTTTCATTTTCTATGGTAAAATTATTTGATTGTGAAAATACTGTGCTAGAAACTAGCAGCAGCAGGATAGCGAACTTTTTCATAATGTTTTTTTTGTGAGTTACAGGTAAATCTTCTGTTATAATTCCTTTTTCCAGCAATCAAAGCTAAAAGATTTATAAACAATTAACGACTAATTCACAGACACTTAGGCAATAGTGCTAGAAATATCATACTTAAATAATAATTTTTCTTTCCGTTAAAAGTCATTTTGGCGGTTTTTATATAAAACTAAAAGTTAGTTTTATATGATGAAAAATTAATTTCTTTTAAAATTTCTATATTTTTATGTACTTGCAAAAAAGAATGCTCAAAATTATTGAAGAAAAACTGGGCGGCCAGTGTATTTTTATAGGCTATTTAGAGAAATGCCAGCGACAGGCTTTACCATCTGACAAATCTTGTTTTTATTTTTTACTGTATTACATGAATGCAATGTATGAGTTTGAAGTAGACTTTGAAGGTGATACCTTAAAGTATTTGGATCATCACAAAAAGACAAAAGACGAAAACATCAGTAAAAGTACCTTTATTGGATATAGCAGAAGAACTTATAGAGAAGTACAAAGGAGACATTCGTGCAAATCAAACAGAAACCTTCTTTCCTGTAATATCAAATCAAAAATTAAATAGTTATTTAAAGGAAATTGCTGATGTCTGTGGTATTAAAAAGAACCTCACATTTCATATGGCACGTCACACTTTTGCAACAATGGTTACCTTAACAAACGGAGTTCCAATTGAAACCGTTTCTAAACTTTTAGGGCATATAAAACTTACAACCACTCAGATTTATGCGAAGGTAATTGAACGAAAAGTAAGTGATGATATGAATAATTTAAGAGATTTTTTAAATAATAAATCACAACAAAACAACATAGGAATCACTAAGTCAATTAGTTAAGTGTCTTAAGCAGTCAAATTGTTTTTGATTGAATTTTAGTATTTTTATTTTGCTAAAAAAGAAATACTTCAATAAAAAAAATTGCTCTATTAATAGATGGGTTTAATGCGTCTATATATGAAATTGAACAATCGGATCTTAATGAATTGTTACAGTTAAATAAAAAGATAAAAATAACAAATGATTGTCTTCAGAGATTTAGAATTTTAATTAGATGATTAGTCCTCTTTAGATTGATTATTTTATTAAATGGTTTGGAAAATCTGATACTTTTTCACAGTTTAACTGTTCCATTACTTGTTGTAATTCTGTTTTTAAAAGAGATATCGTATGGTTACCTCCATTGGCGCCTAAGGCGGAAACGCCGTACATAAACGAGCGCCCCATAAACGTGAATTTTGCACCCGAAGCCAAAGATCTTGCGACATCCGGTCCAGAACGAATACCGCTGTCCATCATAACTTCTATTTGGTCCCCATACTTCGCGGCAATGGTCTCTAATGGTTTAATGGTAGATTCTCCTGCATCTAATTGGCGTCCACCATGATTGGAAACTATAATACCATCCAATCCCAAGCGTATTGCTTCTTTTGCATCATATTCTGACGCAACACCCTTTAATACGAGTTTGCCTTTCCATAGATCTCGAATGGGTTTTATTTTTTCTTCGTTTAAGCGACCACTAAAGGTTTTATCCATAAACTTACCCAGGTGTTTTAAATCCAATCCTTTCGGCATATATGGTAGTAAATTGGCAAAACTCGGTATACCATGTTTTAAAGTTTGTAAACCCCAATGTGGTCTTCCAAAAGCTTGCAAAATATTATTTAAATTCATTTTAGGTGGCATCGCTAAACCATTTCTAATATCTCTGGGTCTAAATCCAAATGTGGGTACATCACACAAAATAATGAGTACCGGGCAATGCGCAGCTTCTGCTCTTCTAATAATATCATCTCTTAACCTATCTTCTGTTGGATGGTATAATTGAAACCAAGATTTTCCTTCTGTTAGTTCTGATGCTCTTTCTATGCTCGTAGTAGTAACTGTGCTTAAAATAAATGGAATATTATGATTAAAAGCCGCTTTTGCCAAAATTTCTGGTGAATTTGGCCAAATTAATCCTTGCAAACCGATAGGGGCAATACCAAAAGGAGCATCGTATTCGATACCAAATAATTTTGTTTTGGTTGACGAACCGCCATGATTTCTTAGATAATTTGGCTTTAATTGTACTTCTCTTAATTCTGATGTGTTTCTGCGTAAATTTACGTCTTCGTTGCAGCCTCCATCTAAATATTCAAAAGCAAATTTTGGAATTTTTTGTTTGGCTCTAGTTCTTAAATCATCTATTGATGGATAACGTGTGTCTATTTTTAATACCATAATTTATTTTAGAATAAAAGGAATATGTTTTTAAGTGAATAATTCTCTTTTAAAATTTTTGAATTTAATATCGGCAAGTACAATACCAACTCATTCCCAACTCGGAATAGCAACTTGAAATGCAGTCAATTTTGAAATAACAGATGCAACATTAGCCCTTCTATTCGTTAATTGATTCGATAAAAAGTTGAAGTTGTCTTTATGTACATTGATTGATGAATTATTAGAATTTTGTAATTGTTCTCTATCTATTTGCATTATTTTAATTATTCTTTTTAAAAAATCCGTTAAATATACACTTATTTATGGAATTTATAGGTAAAAAATACTTGAACTAGAAGTTAAAATCAAGTTATTAGAAAAATAGAAGCCCCGAGCAGAATATCTGGCTGAACGTGCAGATAAAAAAGCAATCATTTTTGATATGCTAGTGGATCTGGCTGAGAAAGAATATGATATTGAAATCAGAAAAAATTATATACCCGAGTTATCAACTTCTATAAAAAAGAACACAAAGAAACGTTAGTTTCTATCTATGAATTACTCGGGGTGAATAGACAGGTATATTATGGATCTATAAAATCAAGAAAACATAAACAAGCCGTTGTTCAAAAGGTAATATCCTTGGTTCGTAACATACGCATCGTTATGCCTAAGTTAGGCTCCAGGAAATTGTACTATTTACTAAAAGATCAATTATCGATTTTAAATGTTGGCAGAGATAAACTTTTTAGAATATTACGAGCGAATCATATGCGTATACAGCCAAAGAAAGGTTATCACAGTACAACCGACTCCCATCATCGATTTAGAAAACACAAAAACCTAGTAAGTACTTTAGAAATAGAAAGACCGGAATCAGCACGGGTTAGTGACATAACTTATGTTGGAACTAGAATGAATCCATCTTACTTAGCCTTAATCACAGCTGCATACTCCAAAGAAAATAGTAGGCTATAACGTATCTAATTCTTGATCTTCTGAAGGGTCTTTAAAAGCACTCGATATTGTGCTAGGAAATAGAATGTATAAAAACCAACCGTTGATATATCACTCAGATAGAGGATTGCAATACTGTTCAAATGAATATCAAAAGTTTTGAATGATAACGGCATAAAGCCTAGTACGACCGAAAAATATCATCCTTATGAAAAGGCCATCGCTAAAAGGATCAATGGAATATTAAAACAAGAATTTGATATCGCCAGAAATATTAAAAACATAGATGTAAAGGGGGGAACTCATAAAAAATGCAATTGAAATCTATAATAATTATAGACCCTATTTTTCAAATCACATGTTAACTCCTATCAAGATGCACAAACAAAATAAACTCAAAAGAAAACAATATAAATCATAAAAGTTGAACAATGATATCATTGTTCAACTTTAATTTATAAATTTAAACTTTTAATAATCGATATCGGTTATCTAGGACTAGACAATATAAACAACAAAGTATATCATGCAGTCAGAAGATCCTATTAAAAGTTTATTAAAAAAATAATCTTCTGGTTTAGTATAATTAAGAATTTATAATGAAATATAAAATACAAAGGAACAGTTTAGTCGATTTTTTATTCAAGGGGCTACTTTTAGTTGTCTTACTGTTTTTAGGATCTTGTAATAAATTAGGGAAAGAAGAAGTACTTATAAGTTTTAATAGAGACGTTCGACCTATTTTAAATGACAAATGTTTGAGGTGCCATGGAGGTGTAAAGGCGAATGGCGGATTTAGTATGTTGTTTGAAGAAGAGGCTTTCGGGAAAACGCAATCTGGGAAAAAAGCCATCGTAAGAGGCAATCATAAAAAGAGTGAGCTTTTTAAAAGGTTGGTGCATAAAGATCCTGATATAAGGATGCCTTTGGAGGCCAATCCTTTATCTGCAAATCAAATTGAAATCATTAAAAATTGGATTGATCAAGGAGCGAAATGGGAAAAGCATTGGGCATACATTCCACCAAATGAAAGCGTGATTCCCCCTGAGGTGAATGATCAAAATTGGTCAAAGAATGTTATAGATCAGTTTATTTTTAAGAAGTTGACTGAGCAAGGTTTTACGCCAGCATCGGAGACTGATAAACATACGTTAATCCGAAGGGTGACTTTGGATTTAACCGGATTACCACCAACCATGGAGGAGGTTCAAGATTTTGTGAGTGATAACGCTCCAAAAGCCTACGAAAATTTAGTTGACACTTTATTGGCATCTCCTCATTTTGGAGAGCGATGGGCTACCATGTGGTTAGATTTAGCGCGATATGCAGATTCTAAGGGGTATGAAAAAGACACAAACAGAGAAATTTGGAAGTATCGAGATTGGGTCATCAATGCTTTTAATAATGATATGCCTTTTGATCAATTCTCTATAGAACAATTGGCGGGAGATTTGGTGCCAGAGCCTACCGAAGAACAATTGATTGCTACAGCATTTCACAGAAATACTTTGGCTAATGACGAAGGCGGAACGGATAACGAACAATTTAGAACGGAGTCAGTTTTAGAGAGAGTCGCTACTACTTATGAAGTTTGGCAAGGAACTACAATGGCTTGTGTACAATGCCACAGTCATCCGTATGATCCATTTAAACATGAAGAATTCTATGAATCTATGGCGTTTTTTAATAATGCAGTAGATAACGATTCCTATTTTGAGCAGCCCAAGTTGTTTACGTATTCTGAAACTAATGAAATCAAGGTAGAAGAATTACTCCAATATTTTGATAAAGAGTTACTTCCTGAAGATAAATACGATATAAAATCTCCTTATTTATATACGCAAAAGGAGGCTTTACTGACGCATTTGGGACATCGATTTGTGGAGGCAGAGACATTTGATGAAGCTAGTCCGTTTATAGAATTTGATGGAGGTTTAAATTTTTTATGGCAAGTTCAAGATAGTTCTTGGGTGAAGTATGAGGATATAGATTTAAAAAATATTGAAAAAATAGGATTTTCGATTTCTTCATCAATGGATTATGCGGGAGAGATTTCGGTGAGATTAGATTCTCTTGGAGGTAAAGAAATAGGCCGGGTAAAAATTACCAATACAAAGAAGTCAAAAGAAATTGTACATGGTCAAAAGATGGCCGAATTCATCGCGTCAATTGAACCAGTGGATGAAAGACATGACCTTTTTCTACAATTTTATAAAGGAGAGCGTTATTTAGGACATCTTTTTTATGTAGACAATTTATTTTATTATGAGAAGGAGCCTCTTAAAGAAAAATACAGCACTGAGTTTAATAAAAAGGTACTAGAACTTGCCAAAACTCCAACAACTACAACACCTATTATTCAAGAGTTACGAGGAGAGAAAGCCCGAAAGACATTTGTTTTTGATCGCGGTAGTTGGTTAAGCCCAGGGAAAGAAGTGAGTAGAGGTATTCCAGACATTTATGATATTTCAAAAGTGCAGGAACCTTCCAATCGACTGGAATTTGCGCAGTGGTTGGTGAGCGATAAAAATCCATTAGCATCGCGCGTTGCAGTGAACAGATTTTGGGAGCAATTATTCGGATTTGGTTTGGTAGAGTCTATGGAGGAGTTTGGTTCGCAAGGAGAAAAACCGACACATCCAGCGTTGTTAGATTGGATGGCTATACAATTTGCAAGTGAATATGATTGGAAAATGAAACCATTTATAAAAGAATTGGTAATGAGTGCGACGTATAGACAGTCCTCTAGCATGAATCCGGAAAAAACAGCTCAAGACCCTACTAATAAATGGTTCGCACGAATGGGAAGAACCCGTTTATCCGGTGAGCAAATTAGAGATCAAACGTTAACGGTAAGTGGTTTGTTGAATAAAAGAATTGGTGGTGCAAGTGTAAAAAATGCGGATGTTGATATATCTGGAGGTTGGAGAGCTATACCAGATTATGTCATTCAGGGAGATAGTGCAAAATATAGACGTTCGTTGTATACGTTCTGGAAACGTGTGAATCCGCCAATGAATTTAATAGCGTTTGACAGTCCAGATCGATCTGTATGTACTTCGCGTAGAATTAGAACCAATACACCTCTGCAAGCATTAAATTCGTTGAATGACGAAACGTTTTTTGAAGCATCTCAGGCTTTGGCTGAGTTGATGTTTGAGGAAGTAAATCAATTAGAAGATAGAATTAAGTGGGGGTATTTTAGAGTGATGGGAAAGGATATTGACACTAAGAAACTGGAATTATTAGTACAACTATACAACGAGACGTATCAGCATTATAATGATAAAGGGAGCGACAAAGATTTACCAGAGATTGCTTTAAAACAAAAAGGAAAGAATAAATTGACTTTGTCAGCATTGACGGTGGTGGCGAATACATTGTTAAATTTAGATGAATTCATTGTAAAAGGATAGAAATTATGAATGTTTTTGACGAAGCAGATTTTAGAAAGAGCGAATACAATACCAGAAGGCAATTTATAAAAAATTGTATTTCAGGAGCGGGTGCCTTAACCTTAGGATCCATGTTGGGAGGTAATTTGTTTGCCAATAATTTATTAGAGCAAGATTATGAAAAGCATGAACGAACGCATTTTGCACCAAAGGCTAAGCATGTAATTTATTTGCATATGGCAGGAGCACCGTCTCAATTAGAAATATTTGATCACAAACCAGAACTCAATAAATTAAATGGCCAGGCTTGTCCAGCTTCATTGTTAGAAGGAAAGCGATTCGCTTTTATTAGAGGAGTTCCTCAAATGTTGGGTTCTCAGGCAACTTTTAATCAGCATGGAGAATCACGTACGTGGGTTTCCGATTATTTACCGCATTTTACACAAGCGGTTGATGAAGTATCTTTTTTGAAGGCAGTTCATACTGACGAGTTCAATCATGCTCCAGCTCAGTTTTTAATGCAAACGGGATCTCCAAGAACGGGCAGACCGTCAATTGGGAGTTGGGCCACCTATGGATTGGGATCGCCAAATGAAAATTTACCAGGCTTTGTCGTATTACTTTCTAATGGTGGAGCTTCGGGAGGGAAACGTTTGTGGGGGAGTGGGTTTTTACCAACCGTCCATCAAGGAGTTCAATGTAAATCTTCGGGAGACGCGGTAAGAAATCTTCGAAATCCGAAAGGAGTAGATCGTATACTTCGTAAAAAATCGGTTGATGCCATTAATAATATTAATGAATTGGAATATCAAGAAAGTCAAGATCCTGAAATATTGACACGAATAGCTCAGTATGAGTTAGCATTTAAAATGCAAACTTCTGTTCCAGGAGTGATGAATATAGATGATGAACCAGCATATATTAAGGAACTATATGGGGTGACACCGGGTGAGAACTCTTTTGCAAACAATTGTCTATTAGCCAGAAGACTAGTAGAAAATGGTGTTCGCTTTGTCCAATTATATGACAGTGGATGGGATACACATGGAGCAGGACCAAATAGTGGTGTTGGTTCGTTGGGACTTAAGAGAAAATGTAAAAGTGTAGATCAAGGAATGACCGCACTTTTAAAAGATTTGAAACAAAGGGGACTATTAGAAGAAACTCTAATCGTTTGGGGCGGTGAGTTCGGCCGTACACCGATGATGGAAGCGAGAACGGGTAAGAACTTTTTGGGGAGAGACCATCACAACGAAGCCTTTACCATGTGGATGGCAGGTGCCGGAATAAAAAAAGGAATGACACATGGAGAAACAGACGCTATCGGTTATTCTGCGGTTCGAGATCGAGTACATGTACATGATATTCAAGCGACTATTTTAAATCAATTAGGATTAGATCATGAGCGATTGACTTATCGTTTTCAAGGACGCGATTTTAGACTAACAGATGTACACGGAAGCGTAATACAAGATATTTTAAGTGTGTCTTAGTTCTGAAGCGCATCATTCTTCTTTTATGGCTGATTTCTACTTCTTGTTTTTCACAGATTTTAAAGAGGGATATTGATGATAAAATAGTGGTGTTTACATTTGATGATGCCACTGCAAGTCACTATTTTTTAGTAGCACCATTATTGAAACAGTATAATTTTAAAGCCACTTTTTTTGTTTGTGAGTTTCCTCCCAATTATTTAGATAGTACTAAGTATATGAATTGGCGTCAAATTAAAGAACTTAACAATAGGGGTTTTGAGGTTGCGAATCATACAAAATCTCGTGCTGCTGTTGGAAAACTTTCTAAAGATGATTTTCTGAGTCAGTTGAATTAGATTGAAGCCTATTGCCATCACTTTTAGAGTTTTCAAAACTCATCAAAACCTTGTAAAATCTATGTTTTAGAAGGTTTTTTTATGTATTTTAACAGCATACTAATTGCAACCTAATCGATCTATGTGATAGTGTTAAAATATTTAATTTCATTACTACTTGTTTGTTTTTTATTAAACGGAATAATTTCTTGTGATTCACCTCACGAAAAGTTTATTTCAGATACTCAAACAGAATTAGATAGCATCAGCGAATGGATAGAAAAATCAAAAGAAGACTCCTATTCAATTGAAAAACGCAAGAACTTTCTAAAAAAGGCTTTTAGATTGAATAAATTAGTAAAGAACGATTCTCTCCAAAGAGATCAATTTATAAATATGCCAGAAGCCGCATACTATATTAATGATCCTATTTTTTTTAAAAAGTTCAGCGACCAAATATTTGAAATTTTTAAAAAAAAGGGAGATACTTTAGGGCTAGCCAAGACGCATTACCACTTTGCTTTAAATTATTTGACTTTAGAAAAAATGGATAGTTCCTATATTCATTTCAACAAGGCTAAAAAATACAATGAGTATTTAAAAAGAGATCTAAACATTGGGCACTGCCTTTATGGAATGGCCTATGGACAATTTGACGTTAAGGATTTTACTGGAAGTGAAATTCTAACAATTCAAGCAATTGAATACTATAAAAAGGTAAAAAATAATGCTGGCATATATGATTGCTACAACATATTAGGGCTTATATTCCTAGAATTAAAGGAGTATGACGCATCCTTAGAATATTATCTAAGGGCTAAAGAAATTATCCATCTTTTAGAAAATTCGAAAAATAAGTACATTACGAATTATAATAATATTGGCAAAATATACCAAAGTAGAGGAAGTTATAAAAAGGCAAATGAATACTACCTGAAAGCCTTAAATATTAATAATTTAAAAGAAGTAGATATTGAGCATTATGCAAGGGTTATAACAAACTTCAGTTATAATAAATTTTTAAGCAAAGACACGCTTGGAGTCTTTCAAAATTATCAAACCGCTCTAAAAATAAGAGACAGCCTAAATTACTTCAATGGTATTATTGAAAATAAGATTTATTTATCAGAATATCTGGCTTATAAAACAGATACCATTCAGGCTATTCAATATGCGAAAGAGGCGCGCAATCTCGCAATTACGATTACGGACAATGATAATCAATTAACTGCCTTAAAATTGCTTTCTAAATTAGATAAGAAAAATTTACAGGAATATTTCAATGATTACAATGTATTGAATGACAGTCTTCAAATTAAAGAGCGTAAATTAAGAAATAAATTTACTCGAATCCGTTTTGAAACTGATGAGTATATGGAAAAGACAGCAAAGTTGTCTAAAGAGAGGGTGATTATAGTAATAGTTAGTGTGGTTGTAGTCGTTATTCTTGGATTATTGTATTACATAAAGATTCAGCGATCAAAAAACAAAGAACTATTATTTGAAAAGGAACAACAAAAGGCCAATGAAGAGATTTACGGATTAATGCTAAAGCAACTAGCTGTAATGGAGGAAGGGCGCATGAAAGAGCGAGATAGGATTGCTGAAGAATTACACGATGGGATTATTGGAGATGTCTTTGGTGCACGAATTTCATTTGAAGCTATAGAGTTTAAAGGAAACCAAGAAGATCAGTTTACATATGAGCAATTAATTCTTGAATTGCAAAGGATTGAAAAAGAGGTGCATAATATTTCGCATGAATTAAAAAGTGACTTGTTAAGTTCGAATCATAATTTTGCTTCTATAATTTCTAGTATGGTAGAAAATCAGAGTTTTAAAAGTGATTTTCAGTGTAAAATTCATATGGATGAGAATATTAATTGGTTTGATTTAGATGGAACTATTAAAATTAATATGTATCGCATCATTCAAGAGGCTTTATTAAATTGTCATAAATACGCTAAGGCTGCTCAAGTTGAGATTAATTTTAGTAAAAAGAAAAATAATGTTGTTTTAGTCATCAACGATGATGGTTGTGGATTTGATTCAAAGACAAGTGCTGACGGTATTGGTTTAACCAATTTGAAATCACGTGTTGCTCGGTTAAATGGTTCGTTTAAGATAGAGTCTTCGGCAACCACTGGAACTTTGTTGGAAATAAAAATACCGATTCATATAGAATAACTGTAAAACTACGATGTATGAAGAAAAAGATGTCTGTATTAATAATTGAAGATCATCCCTTCTCTGCTAATGCCTATAGAAAGGCAATAAATGATGTTGCCATAGAATTGGTAGACTTGGAGTTTGATTTTAGTATGGCAAAAGATTGTGATAGTGCCAATATGAAGATTATGGATGCAGTGGTGGGAAACGGATTGGATATTGTTTTGTTGGATATGAATTTACCAGAGTCCAAAGATGGTAAAATAAGAACTGGAGAAGATTTGGGGATAAAAATTAGGAGAAAATTACCTAAGGCAAAAATTATAGTATGTACAACTTATTATGACAATTTAAGGATTCAGAGTATTTTGAAAAGTTTGGATCCTGATGGGTTTTTAGTTAAGAATGATTTTAACCTAAATGAATTAAGAACATGTATTAAAAAGGTTATCACAGAACCTCCATATTATAGTATTACGGTGTTGAAATCTTTTAGAAAGCAAGTAGCCAACGGTCATAAAATTGATAAGATTGATCGTATGTTGCTGTATGAGTTATCTATTGGTACAAAAATGAATGAACTGCCTAATGTCTTGCCGTTATCAATGACTGGGATCGAAAGAAGGAAACGACATTTAAAAGAAATATTTGATTTGAAAAAGGGAAGTGATCGTGAACTCGTTATTTTAGCCAAGGAAAAAGGTTTCATTTAAGGGGATAGCCATAGATTTCGATTTCCTAATATTTCATTAATTTTTTTTCATTCTCGCTTTGTCATTGGGATAATTAGATATTACTGCTACTTTAAGATTTAATGTAACAATAGACTTTTTACTTATATTATTTGATGATGTTATCTCGCTGATAACTCAACCTGACTGCTTCTTACTTAAATTTACTACTGTAATTTTTTTTCAATCATTTCATAACGATAAGTTCGTTTTTATGTGAAACAGTCTTAACTTTTATGTCCGAGTAAAGGTAATAACTCCACGCCTATGATATTACCATTTAGAGAATACGATAAGCGAATACTATTCGAGTTTTTAAAATTAGTAGAAGTTAAAAAAGCGGCTATTATTT
This sequence comes from Urechidicola croceus, assembly GCA_905181865.1. Lineage (GTDB taxonomy): Bacteria > Bacteroidota > Bacteroidia > Flavobacteriales > Flavobacteriaceae > Urechidicola > Urechidicola croceus_A. The sequence goes on along the minus strand of CAJIZG010000003.1, from coordinate 362,312 downwards.
CCTCTTCTATCTTGGCTAGATCTATAAAAATCAAAAACGATAAAGAGTTCAAAATAACTGTAAGCAACTCCAGTGAGTTGCTTACTAGACATTTCAAAAGTGTAATTTGCTCCTATTTCCATTTGCTCTATAAATACGCTTCCAGCAACTCCAAAAGTGGTAAGAGAAACACCTTCATAATTATTTATATGCTGATTAATACCTATAGAAAAGTTATCTAGGATGGCTTCTTGATAAAAGTCAGCTCTAAACTTCTTTGCTTGTTTAGAAATTGAATTATGGAATAACAAGAAAGAGTTCTCCGGGAGGAATCCTTGTTGATATCGGTTAATATCCATTTCATAAGCCCCCTGTAAAGATAAAAATAATTCTTTCTGATCATTATTTTCTGAATTGAAAGAAATATCTGGTTGGTTAAGATGTTTTAAGTTAAAACCAAAATACATATTTTCACTATTATGTGCATGAGCTCCCACACCAAAATCAAAATAACTTACTTTATCATTTGCATTTACGGGGTCTATAGAAAACGATGAAATATCTCCAGTTAAAACGTCTATTTGATCACCAAATAATAGGGAATTAAAATCTAATTTGTTGTTACCATATCCTGCCGAAAACGAGGTGTTTAGTTTCCAATTACGGGTTAAATTTGTGTTGTAGATATAGTGCAAGTTGATCTGGCTAGCGGAATAACCCAAGGATTCAATCTTAAATAAATTTAAGTCTAACGCCAATGAAAAATTATAATCTTCAAAAGGAACGGTTGCAAATGCAAAACTACTCGCAATATTGCTGTCATTATTTTGAATTTGTTGTGAACCATAAATGACACCTGCAAGAGGTGTTTGATTAAAACTATAAAAACTCGGATTCAAACTTCCAAGTATTTTATTTTGATGTGAGTATATTCGCTCTTGTCCAAAGCTGAGTCCGCTAAAGTATAAGATTATTAAGATACTATATATAATTTTCTTTGTCATCAGTGTTTTGGAATTTTATATACCAACTATATTGTGTGGTTATTTTATAATTAAGAATCTACCTGTTTTTGTAATTGTTTTCTCATCTAATGTTTTAGCCACGATATAACATCTATAAGTGCCATTTTTAGATTCAGAATTTCTTGGTTCAATTCCATCCCATCCCCAACGATTGTCTGTTTCAATGGTTGTGGCGTCTTGTGAATTGAAATCATACACTAAATTGCCCCAATTGTCATAAATGTACATAGAGATTTCAGTAACCCCTCTAAAGAGTGGTCTAAAACTATCATTAACACCATCATTATTAGGAGAAAATGCGGTAGGTAGCATAATGGAAGCTCCTTTCCCAATTACAATTGTTTTAGTCATTGATGTTGAGCAACCAGCACTATTATAAAGTGTAAGTGTTGCATTATAAATTCCATCATTAGTATAGGTATGAAAAACATTTTTAATACTTTCATCATTTTCATTAGGGGCTAAATTAGCGGGATAATAGAAAGTTTTAAGAGGAGTGTTATCATCAAAATCCCATTCTATATAGGTGTATATATTAGGGTTGTAAATAGACGGATTTATAAAATTTAGGTTTGTAAACGTTATATTTGAATTCACATCAAAGTAACCAAAATTCTCAAATTCTTCAGATGTATATTCAAAATCAGGTTCCATGGTTTCTAGCGTAATATCTCTAGAAATTGTGCATCCATTAAAGTTTGTTACGGCTATTATACCATTTGTTGCTCCATCTGAATTAATTTGCAATTCATAGAAATTATTTCCGAGTACTGTTGAAGTAACTGTATTCCCATTGTATGTGAATATTAGGTTTGGATCAATAGAATTTACTTCAATTAAAATATTTCCTATTTCCCCATTACATAAACTTTCTTCTAACACTAAATTTTCTATAGAGAACTGAGTGCCATTTTCAACAGTAAACAAGAGAGGTTCTGTTTCACAACCACCACTATCGGTGACTGTAATACTATATAAGCCAGCTTCTAAATCACAAATATTATAGTAGTTATTATTAATCTCAGATGCATCTATTATTTTCCAAGTTTGACTTTGTGGGTTTGAATATTCAAGTAAGAACGAAGTGTAAATCCCTGTGCCACCTATATAATCAAAGTTTGCACAGCCTAAAGTGCCATCACAACCGGTTGCTACCGTTGTATCTAATAAATCAATATATAGGGGTGTTAATTCTTCAATGGTATACGTTTCTGAAGGGAAAGTACACCCTATTGCATCTGTACCGCTAATTGTATAATCTCCAGGTAGCAAATTAGTAATTGTAGTTTGATTTTGGCGGAACCCATTTGGTCCTTCCCAATTAATCGCGTAGAAAGGACTTCCATTAGTCTCATCAATAAAAGGTACCCCTCCAAATACTGTTACAGAGATTTCAGCATCACCTCCTAAACATGAAATTTGTGCGATTTCACTATTAATTGTCATTGGTGATGAAATTTCTATCACACCTGTTTTAAGTGTTCCGCAAGTATCATAGGTTACTTCATACTCAAAAACACCTGATTCTGTTGCCTGTCCACTAATAGTAAGTAGCATACCTGTTGCAGTAGCCGTATCCATGAATGAAATTCCATTTGGTAAACCTGTAACCTTAATAATACTTGTATTTGGAATACTACCGGTTATATTGTAAACAATATCTACAATAGGATCGTTAAATGAACAAAGTGTTTGATTCTCTGAGCCAGCATCTAGTACTACACTTACTGCGGCATATAAATTCTCAATTTGAATAGGTAAACTTGCACTGCAATTAGAACTCCCTAAAGTTTGGATTTCAAAATTAAAGCTGCCTGTACTTACTGGAGAACCTGTTAATTCCCATAAACCTAAAGGGGCGTTAATTTCTGTAGCAGTTATAAAGCTTGGCAATAAGCTTTGATCAATTGTTGTACCTGCTGGACTTACTGTAAACTGAATAGGGCTAATAGTACTATTTTGACAAACGGATTGTGTTATAGTACCTGAGCCTATTTCTAAAGTAATTATAGGGCTTTCTTCAATAGTTAATTTAAATTGTATTGAAGCAGGAGCCCCGCAATTGCTTATTGCAGTAATTTCATAAGTTGTTTCCACAGATGCACTAGTTGGTGTTCCTGAAATTATCAATGCACCATCTACCACTATATAATTAATACCTGTTGGTAAAGTAGAGGAAAATGTTACATTTGTTATACTTAATGGTATACCATAGCTTAAAGTTTCAATAGGAGAACCAATACAAGCAATTTGGTTTATACTGCTACTGTCACTATTTAAATTAATAAATGCATCTCCTTCTACAATAATACGATCTTCCAGTACATCACTACAATTAGTACTAGATGTAATACTATAATTATAAGTGCCTTTTAACGTAGGTGTACCGCTTATAATACCGCTACCTGATGCCGGATCAGCATTAAACGACATTCCTGGAGGTAATAGACCAGTGAGCAATAATGTTTGTCCAGCAGTACCTTGGTATTGAATATTTGTAGTTAAAGGATTATTTATACAAAGTATTTCATCATCAGCAAGAATACCAGTTGTTTGCTCTAAACTAGCAGGTGATGTAATACTTATTATACCAGATGTTGTAGCACTTGTGCAAATACCTTGCGTAGTTATAACATAATTGCCAGGACTAGTTGTATCGCAGCTACTTCCCGAAATGGTTAAAATGTTTCCATTTATATTCCAATTAATTCCAGATGGTAAACCTGTTACGGTCGCACCTGTTGCTCCACCGCCTAATTCGAATAAAATTGGTGATATTTCACTACACTCACAAATTGTTTGATCAATTTCACTGCCAGCAACTGGAGTGACTAGGTCATTATCATTAACAGTTATATTACCTGTAAATGTAGCATTACAAGCTGCAGATAGACCAGAAGTAACAATTGTATAATCAGAACTACCTGTTATGGAAGGTGTTCCTGAAATCGTTAATATATTGCCTGCGTATGAACTTGTGACTCCTGATGGTAAGCCTTCAGCAAATGCATTTGTTACAGAACCTTGTATATCAAATAAAATGGAGGTAATTGCTGTTCCCTCACATATTGTTTGGTAAATTTCTGCACCTGCTTGCGGATATACTCCAGAATCTAATACGGTGACAGAGGCTGTTGTAGGCTCTAAAAGCTTGGGAGGACTACAATTGGTACTTCCACTATCTTCAACATTCATTAATTGAATATTATAAGTTCCAGCTATATTCGTTGGAATATTTATTACAGCACTATCATTCGTGTTAATACCAGTAACTGTACTTATTATACTATTTATAGTATATGTAAATTTATACGGTGCAATACCATTTGTTCCTGTGAATGTAATTGTAGGTTCCGTTTGATCTCTACAAACTTCAAACACATTAACTCCAGTAATACTTGCTGAAATAGCAGGTTTAAGAATAATATTTATTTGAGCTGTATTGTCACAACCATCAGCCAATGTTCCAATGACATAGAGTGTTTGATTTGTTGCAGGTGTAAAAGTATAGGTATCGGTAGTTACTAATGAAACTGGTATACCAAAGGTATCTAATTCATACCATTCATAAAGATCAGCACCAGTGGCTGTTAAAGTAATTTCACTTCCTACACAAACTTCAATATCCGTTAAACCATCTTCTATGAGAACGTTAGGGAGTGTAGCATTCACAATTATTTCACCAGTAATTGATGTCGCACAACCCGTTGAAGCTTCTATACTATAAGCGAATATTCCACCTTCGGTTGGTGTACCTGAAATAATTCCAGTACTTGGATTAAAAATAACACCTTCTGGCAATGTACCAAGCAACACTAAGGAGGCTGCTGGGGCTGTTGAAGGATTAGTGGTTATACTAAAAGTTGTATCATCTATAGGATTATTAATACAGGTCGTTTGATCTAGCGTTCCAGAAGCTAAAATAATTTCACTTTCAGTAATAGTCAAAGTTCCTGTTTCTGTACTTTGAGCACAATTATTTTCGGTTGAAAATGATTCAACGGTATAATAAAACACTCCTCTCTCCTCTGGAGTACCAGAAATAATTACGGTGCTACTTGATATTGCATACGTTATTCCTGCTGGAGCACTTGGTGAAAATATTACAGTAGCTCCTGTTGCCCCACCTTCTATATTATAGGTTATATTGGTAATAGGAGTGTTATTACAAACCTCTTGAATATCTGAATCAGGGAGTTGTAATGCTAATTTACCAGTCGCATTGACCGTTAATGTACCTGGGAATGTTTTATTACATCCAATTAAAGAACCAGATGTATTTACAATGTAAAAAAATGTTCCAACTTCATTTGGAGCACCTGTTATCGTTAATATTCCAGGATTTCCTACAATGGTACTAGGCACATAATCACTGGTTATACCAGTTGGTAAGTCATCTACATAAGCGTTTATTGGTGAGCCATTTATTTCAAATATAATATCTACAATTGGTTCATTTTCACAAACTAGTTGATTGACCTCAATTAAATTAAGAGGAAGAATACCGGCATCTAACACATTAATAAAGGCCTGATTTGGAGCGATTAAGTCTCCATTTTTACAACTACCAGAATCTTCAATACTTAATAATGTTACTGTAAATAGGCCAGGTATAGTTGTTGGTATTTCTGGTGTTAAAATAGCTTCATTTCCAGTTGATGTAATACTTCCACTACCTATAATTGCACTAGATTCATCTATTATTTCATAAGTAAATATATAAGGAGCAGTTCCATTTGCTCCAACAAAAGTAATAGTTGGAGATGTATCATCTTTACAAACTTCAAAGTCATAAGGTGTTTTAATAGTACCTGTAATGGCAGGTATAATTGTAACGGTTACCTCAGCTGTATTTTTACAACCAAAACTATCTGTACCAGTAACCATATATGTTGTAGATCTTGTTGGTGTAAACGGTACACCGTCTACTACACTATTATTCCATATATAAGAAGTTGCTGTACCTGAGGCGGTAAGCGTTACTTCTTCACCTGCGCAAACGTCTATATCATCACCTGCATCTACAGTAGGTATTTCTTTAACCGTAACGCTGGCAGTTTGTCCAGTTATTGCCTGTGAACAAGCATTTAAACTTGAATCGGTTACGCGTACTAAGTTGTAATTAAATATACCCGAAGTATTCGTTAAAGCATTTAATGTAATACTATTGCCTGAAGTAGTCGTAATAAGTTGATTGGCACCTCCATCAATGTTGTAAGTAAATGTATACGGAGCAGTTCCGTTTGCACCTGTAAATGTAGCGGTTGCAGAGTCATCTATACAAACAGTAACATTGCTAGAAATTGTAGCAGTAGGTAAAGGGTTTATAGTTAAAGTGCTGGTTGCGGCTAAACTTAGGCATAAAGGTGCTACTTGCCTGGTAATTTCAACAGTATAATCACCAGCTATTGTAGTTGTAAATGAAGGAACGTTCCCAGGAGGTACAGTTCCAGATGGAACTGTCCAACTATAATCATATAACCCAACTGGACTTGGTGTAGCGGAAATTGTCGCCGTTTCCCCATCGCAAATTGTTGGGCTATTTACAGTAACAGTTGGGAGAGAATTTACGCTTATCATTACCGGAAGAATTGTAAAACATCCATTACTGTTTGTTCCCTTAACATAGTAGGTGCCTGCTGTGGCTGCTTCAGGTGTATAATATGGTGTAGTTGCCGTTGCGTTAGTCCAATATGTATATGTTAAACCAGACTCTGAACCAACAGCGATATCGGGATTTAATGAGTCTAACCCAATCAAATCGATAGTATTTGGGAAACAGACTGCTTCAGGATCAGTAATAACTAAACTTGGTAAAGGCTCAACAGTAATTGGGGCTGATTGACCTGTAATTGGTGGTGATGCACAAGAGTTTGCATCTTGAACACCAATTAAACTATAAGTATAACCTCCTAAAGTACTAGATGATGAAGTTACAGCAATGCTATTGCCGGATGTTGTAGTAATCGTGTAAGGTCCACTTGCACCAATATTATATGTAAAAGTGTAAGGGGCAGTGCCATTTGCACCTGTCAATACAATTAAATTATCAGTATTATTTAAACAAGAATTACCACCTCCAGATATACTTGCAGTTGGCATAGGGTTTACTAATACAACAAGACTTACAATAGCTGCACATCCATCAATTGTTGGTGTTAAAGTTAATTCATAAGTTACTGATATTGGTGAACCAGTTGTATTGATAAGGACATCATTTATATTTCCAGTTCCAGAGGCAGCGCCTGAAATACCCGCAACGGGAACTCGTGTCCAACCGATGGTAAGAGGATTGGTACTGCTTTCTGGCGTATACGCAAATGTCTCATTAGAGCATATTGCTGCAGGGGTAAGTGTACTTGTTAATATTGGCGCTCCATTTATTGTTAAAGTAACAGTAGTTCTATTTAAACTAGTACAAGTACCGTTATCGTATTCAGCATAGTAGGTAGCGGTTCCAGTTGCTGATATTGTAGGACTTGGAACTACTGTACCACCTATAGCATTATCATACCAAGTAATACCAGTGGTAGAAACCAAAGCATCATTAGCATCTAAAGTTTGGATTGGATTTGTTTCACATGCCGTAATATTTCCTGTACTTGTAGCAGCGGCAGGCGATTCATTGATTGTTAAAACAACAGCAGTTCTAGTTAAACTAGAACAAGTACCGTTAAAGTATTCCGCATAGTAGGTAGCAGTTCCGATTGCTGATATTGTAGGGTTTGGAACTACTGTATTACCTATAGCACTATCATACCAGGTTACACCTGTAGTAGAAACCAAAGCATCATTAGCATCTAAAGCTACGATTGGACTTGCTTCACATTGTGTGATATCTCCATTACTAGTAGGAGCAAGAGGTGCAGCAGTTATTGTTAAAGTAACAGGCGTTCTAGTTAAACTAGAACAAGTTCCGTCAGAGTATTCGGCATAGTATGTAGTGGTTCCAACCGTATTTAAAGTTGGACTTCCAACTACGGAACCAGCAGAGGCTAAAGTATACCAGGTAATACCTGTTGTAGAAGCAAATGCATCGTTTGCATTTAAAGTTTGAATAGGACTTTCCTCACATTCAGTAATATTTCCTAAACTAGTAGGCGCAGCAGGGGCTGCAGTTATTGTTAAAGTAACAGGCGTTCTAGTTAAACTAGAGCAAGTACCGTTAAAGTATTCGGCATAGTATGTAGTGGTTCCAATTGCTGATATTGTTGGGCTTCCCACTACTGTACCTCCTGTAGGAGCTGTATACCAGGTAATACCTGTTGTTGAAGCAAAAGCATCATTAGCATCTAAAGTTTGAATAGGACTTTCCTCACATTCAGTAATATTTCCTAAACTAGTAGGAGCAGCAGGGGCTCCATTGATTGTTAAAGTAACAGCAGTTCTAGTTAAACTATCACAAGTTCCATCATTATATTCAGCATAGTATGTAATACTACTTATTGAATTTAATGTTGGGCTTGCAACTACAACACTGCCTGTAGCAGATGTGTACCAAGTAACACCTGTAGTAGAAACCAAAGCATCATTAGCATCTAAAGCTACGATTGGACTTGTTTCACATGATGTAATGTCTCCTGTACTTGTAGGCGCAGCAGGAGCAGCAGTTATTGTTAAAGTAACAGTAGTTCTAGTTAAACTAGAACAAGTACCGTTATCGTATTCGGCATAGTATGTAGTGGTTCCAGTTGCTGATAATGTAGGACTTGTTACAACAGCGCCAGCCGTAGCAGCATCATACCAAGTAATACCTATTGTAGAAGCAAATGCATCATTAGCATCTAAAGTTTGAATTGGACTTGCTTCACATACTGTAATATCTCCTGTACTTGTAGGCGCAGCAGGTTCAGCAGTTATTGTTAAAGTAACAGGCGTTCTAGTTAAACTAGAGCAAGTACCGTTAAAGTATTCGGCATAGAAGGTAGTGGTTCCAATTGCTGATATTGTTGGGCTTCCCACTACTGTACCTGCTGTAGCAGCTGTATACCAGGTAATACCTGTTGTAGAAGCAAAAGCATTATTTGCATTCAACGTTTGGATTGGACTTTGCAAACATTCAGTAATATCTCCTAAACTAGTAGGAGCAGCAGGGGCTGCATTATTGTTAAAGTAACAGCAGTTCTAGTTAAACTATCACAAGTTCCGTTATTATATTCGGCATAGTATGTAATACTACTTATTGAATTTAATGTTGGGCTTGCAACTACAACTCCTGCCTGTAGCAGATGTATACCAAGTAACACCTGTTATAGAGATCAAAGCATCATTAGCATCTAAAGGTACAATTGGATTAGCCTCACATGATGTAATATCACCTATACTTGTGGGCGCAGCAGGTGCAGCAGTTATTGTTAAAGTAACAGTAGTTCTAGTTAAACTAGTACAAGTACCGTTATCGTATTCAGCATAGTAGGTAGCGGTTCCAGTTGCTGATATTGTAGGACTTGGAACTACTGTACCACCTATAGCATTATCATACCAAGTAATACCAGTGGTAGAAACCAAAGCATCATTAGCATCTAAAGTTTGGATTGGATTTGTTTCACATGCCGTAATATTTCCTGTACTTGTAGGAGCGGCAGGCGATTCATTGATTGTTAAAACAACAGCAGTTCTAGTTAAACTAGAACAAGTACCGTTAAAGTATTCCGCATAGTAGGTAGCAGTTCCGATTGCTGATATTGTAGGGTTTGGAACTACTGTATTACCTATAGCACTATCATACCAGGTTACACCTGTAGTAGAAACCAAGGCATCATTAGCATCTAAAGCTACGATTGGACTTGCTGTACATTGTATGATATCTCCATTACTAGTAGGAGCAAGAGGTGCAGCAGTTATTGTTAAAGTAACAGGCGTTCTAGTTAAACTAGAACAAGTTCCGTCAAAATATTCGGCATAGTATGTAGTGGTTCCATTTGCTGATAATGTAGGACTTGTTACAACAGCGCCAGCCGTAGCAGCATCATACCAAGTAATACCTATTGTAGAAGCAAATGCATCATTAGCATCTAAAGTTTGAATTGGACTTGCTTCACATACTAGTAATATCTCCTGTACTTAGTAGGCGCAGCAGGTGCAGCAGTTATTGTTAAAGTAACAGGCGTTCTAGTTAAACTAGAGCAAGTACCGTTAAAGTATTCGGCATAGAAGGTATGGTTCCAATTGCTGATATTGTTGGGCTTCCCACTACTGTGCCTGCTGTAGCAGCTGTATACCAGGTAATACCTGTTGTAGAAGCAAAAGCATTATTTGCATTCAACGTTTGGATTGGACTTTGCAAACATTCAGTAATATCTCCTAAACTTGTAGGAGCAAGAGGTGCAGCAGTTATTGTTAAAGTAACAGCAGTTCTAGTTAAACTATCACAAGTCCCGTTATTGTATTCGGCATAGTATGTAACACTACTTATTGAATTTAATGTTGGGCTTGCAACTATAACTCCATCTGTAGCAGCTGTATACCAAGTAACACCTGTTATAGAGATCAAAGCATCATTAGCATCTAAAGGTACAATTGGATTAGCCTCACATGATGTAATATCACCTGTACTTGTGGGCGCAGCAGGTGCAGCAGTTATTGTTAAAGTAACAGTAGTTCTAGTTAAACTAGTACAAGTACCGTTATCGTATTCCGCATAGTAGGTAGCGGTTCCAGTTGCTGATATTGTAGGACTTGGAACTACTGTACCACCTATAGCATTATCATACCAAGTAATACCAGTGGTAGAAACCAAAGCATCATTAGCATCTAAAGTTTGGATTGGATTTGTTTCACATGCCGTAATATTTCCTGTACTTGTAGGAGCGGCAGGCGATCCATTGATTGTTAAAACAACAGCAGTTCTAGTTAAACTAGAACAAGTACCGTTATCGTATTCCGCATAGTAGGTAGCAGTTCCGATTGCTGATATTGTAGGGTTTGGAACTACTGTATTACCTATAGCACTATCATACCAGGTTACACCTGTAGTAGAAACCAAGGCATCATTAGCATCTAAAGCTACGATTGGACTTGCTGTACATTGTGTGATATCTCCATTACTAGTAGGAGCAAGAGGTGCAGCAGTTATTGTTAAAGTAACAGGCGTTCTAGTTAAACTAGAACAAGTTCCGTCAAAATATTCGGCATAGTATGTAGTGGTTCCATTTGCTGATAATGTAGGACTTGTTACAACAGCGCCAGCCGTAGCAGCATCATACCAAGTAATACCTGTTGTAGAAGCAAATGCATCATTAGCATCTAAAGTTTGAATTGGACTTGCTTCACATACTGTAATATCTCCTGTACTTGTAGGCGCAGCAGGTGGAGCAGTTATTGTTAAAGTAACAGGCGTTCTAGTTAAACTAGAGCAAGTACCGTTAAAGTATTCGGCATAGAAGGTAGTGTTTCCAATTGCTGATATTGTTGGGCTTCCCACTACTGTACCTCCCGTAGCAGCATCATACCAAGTAATACCTGTTGTAGAAGCAAAAGCATTATTTGCATTCAACGTTTGGATTGGACTTTGCAAACATTCAGTAATATCTCCTAAACTTGTAGGAGCAAGAGGTACTGCAGTTATTGTTAAAGTAACAGCAGTTCTAGTTAAACTATCACAAGTACCGTTATTGTATTCGGCATAGTATGTAACACTACTTATTGAATTTAATGTTGGGCTTGCAACTATAACTCCATCTGTAGCAGCTGTATACCAAGTAACACCTGTTATAGAGATCAAAGCATCATTAGCATCTAAAGTTTGAATTGGACTTGCCTCACATACTGTAATATCTCCTGTACTTGTAGGCGCAGCAGGTGCAGCAGTTATTGTTAAAGTAACAGGCGTTCTAGTTAAACTAGAACAAGCACCGTTAGAGTATTCGGCATAATAGGTTATGTTTCCTACAGTATTTAAAGTTGGAGTTGGAACTACAAAATCTCCTGTAGGAGTATTATACCATGTAATACCTGTGGTAGAAACCAAAGCATTATTGGCATCTAAATCTACAATTGGATTTGTCTCACAGACTGTAATGTTTCCTGAACTAGCAGGTGGAAAGGGAGGAGATGCTCCATTAATTGTTAAAGTAACAGGAGTTCTATTTAAACTAGTACAAGTACCGTCAGTGTATTCAGCATAGTAAGTAATACTTCCAACATCTGATAATGTAGGGCTAACCACTATATCTCCTGTTATGGCAGCGTTATACCAGGTTACGCCTGTATTAGAAACTAATGCATTATTAGCATTTAAAGTTTGAATTGGACTTTGCAAACATTGTGTGATATTACCTCTACTTTCAGGAGCAGGTGCTCCATTGATTGTTAATGTAACAGGTCTTCTAGTTAAACTAGAACAAGTACCGTTATTGTATTCGGCATAGTAGGTAGCAGTTCCGATTGCTGATATTGTAGGGTTTGGAACTACTATATTACCTATAGCACTATCATACCAGGTTACACCAGTGGTAGAAACCAAAGCATCATTAGCATCTAAAGTTTGGATTGGATTTGTTTCACATACTATAATGTTTCCTGTGCTTATAGGAGTTGCAGGTGCTGCATTTAATGTTAAAGTAACAGGAGTTCTTGTTATACTTGGACAAGTTCCGTCATTGTATTCCGCATAGTAGGTAATGTTTCCAGTTGCTGATAATGTTGGGCTAAATACAGTAGCACCTGCTGTAGCAGCTGTATACCAGGTAATACCTGTTGTTGAACCAAAGGCATTATTCGCATCTAAAGTTTGAATAGGACTTTCCTCACATTCAGTAATATTTCCTAAACTAGTAGGAGCAGTAGATGCAGGAGTTATTGTTAAAGTAACAGCAGTTCTAGTTAAACTAGAACAAGTCCCGTTAAAGTATTCGGCATAGTATGTAGTGGTTCCAATTGCTGATATTGTTGGGCTTCCCACTACTGTACCTGCTGCAGCATCTGTATACCAGGTAATACCTGTTGTTGAAGCAAAAGCATCATTAGCGTTTAAAGTTTGAATAGGACTTTCCTCACATTCAGTAATATTTCCTAAACTTGTAGGAGCAGCAGGGGCTGCATCAATTGTTAAAGTAACAGCAGTTCTAGTTAAACTATCACAAGTACCGTTATTGTATTCGGCATAGTATGTAACACTACTTATTGAATTTAATGTTGGGCTTGCAACTATAAATCCATCTGTAGCAGCTGTATACCAAGTAACACCTGTTGTTGAGGCAAAAGCATCATTAGCGTTTAAAGTTTGAATAGGACTTTCCTCACATTCAGTAATATCTCCTAAACTTGCAGGAGCAACAGGAGCTGTATCAATTGTTAAAGTTACTGGAGTTGCTGTACTCTGACAATTATTAGTTGTTTCAGTAACGTAATAAGTTTGGTTAGTTAAAGCAGTTCCTGCCATAACAGGTGTTGTTAATCCTAGATCACTATACCATTTTATAGAACTAGAAATGGCAGGTACTAAATCTGAACCGGTAGGACTATCAGCAAAGCAAAAGGCTTGTGCTGCTGCCGTAGGAGCAGTAGGTGTTGTATTAACCGTAACAGTTACCGATGTTGCTGTACTCTGACAATTATTGGTTGTTTCAGTTACGTAATAAATTTGTGTAGTTAATGCAGTTCCTGCGATAACAGGTGTTGTTAATCCTACATTACTATACCATTTTATAGAACTAGAAATAGCAGGTATTAAATCTGCACCAGTAGGAATATCAGCAGAGCAAAAGGCCTGTGTTGCTGCGGTAGGAGCAGTAGGTGTTGGATTAACCGTAATAGCTACTGTTGTAGCAGTACTTTCACAATTATTGGTTGTTTCAGTAACGTAATAGTTTTGTGTAGATAAAGCAGTTCCTGCAATAACAGGTGTTGTTAATCCTACATTACTATACCACTGAATAGAACCAGATAGCGCTGGTACTAAATCTGAACCGGTAGGACTATCAGCAGAGCAAAAGGCTTGTGCTGCTGCTGTAGGAGCAGTAGGTGTTGTAACGGTAATGGCTACCAATGTTGGTGTACTTTCACAATTATTGGTTGTTTCAGTAACGTAATAGTTTTGTGTAGATAATGCAGTTCCTGCAATAACAGGTATTGTTAATCCTACATTACTATACCATTTTATAGAACTAGAAATGGCAGGTACTAAATCAGCCCCGGTAGGACTATCAGCAGAGCAAAAGGCTAGTGGTGCTGCAGTAGGAGCAGTAGGTGTTGTGTTAACGGTAATGGCTACCAATGTTGGTGTACTTTCACAATTATTGGTTGTTTCAGTAACGTAATAGTTTTGTGTAGATAATGCAGTTCCTGAAATAACAGGTATTGTTAATCCTAGATCACTATACCATTTTATAGAACTAGAAATAGCAGGTATTAAATCTGCACCAGAAGGACTATCAGCAGAGCAAAAGGCTTGTGCTGCTGCCGTAGGAGCAGTAGGTGTTGTATTAACCGTAACAGCTACCGATGTTGCTGTACTCTGACAATTATTAGTTGTTTCAGTAACGTAATAAGTTTGGTTAGTTAAAGCAGTTCCTGCAATAACAGGTGTTGTTAATCCTAGATCACTATACCATTTTATAGAACTAGAAATGGCAGGTACTAAATCAGCCCCGGTAGGACTATCAGCAGAGCAAAAGGCTTGTGCTGCTGCCGTAGGAGCAGTAGGTGTTGTGTTAACCGTAACAGTTACCGATGTTGGTGTACTCTGACAATTATTGGTTGTCTCAGTTACGTAATAAATTTGTGTAGTTAATGCAGTTCCTGCGATAACAGGTGTTGTCAATGCTAGGTCGCTAAACCATTTTATAGAACTTGATAATAAAGGTATTAAATCTGCACCAGAAGGACTATCAGCAGAGCAAAAGGCTTGTGTTGCTGCGGTAGGAGCAGTAGGTGTCGTATTAACCGTAACAGCTACTGTTGTAGCAGTACTTTCACAATTATTGGTTGTTTCAGTAACGTAATAGTTTTGTGTAGATAAAGCAGTTCCTGCAATAACAGGTATTGTTAATCCTACATTACTATACCACTGAATAGAACTAGAAATGGCAGGTACTAAATCAGCCCCGGTAGGACTATCAGCAGAACAAAAGGCTTGTGCTGCTGCTGTAGGAGCAGTAGGTGTTGTATTAACCGTAATGGCTACCAATGTTGGTGCACTTTCACAATTATTGGTTGTTTCAGTAACGTAATAGTTTTGTGTAGATAAAGCAGTTCCTGCAATAACAGGTGTTGTTAATCCTACATTACTATACCACTGAATAGAACCAGATAGCGCTGGTACTAAATCAGCCCCGGTAGGACTATCAGCAGAACAAAAGGCTTGTGGTGCTGCTGTAGGAGCAGTAGGTGTTGTGTTAACGGTAATGGCTACTGTTGTAGCAGTACTTTCACAATTATTGGTTGTTTCAGTAACGTAATAGTTTTGTGTAGATAATGCAGTTCCTGCAATAACAGGTATTGTTAATCCTACATTACTATACCATTTTATAGAACTAGAAATAGCAGGTATTAAATCTGCACCAGAAGGACTATCAGCAGAGCAAAAGGCTTGTGCTGCTGCCGTAGGAGCAGTAGGTGTTGTATTAACCGTAACAGCTACCGATGTTGCTGTACTCTGACAATTATTAGTTGTTTCAGTAACGTAATAAGTTTGGTTAGTTAAAGCAGTTCCTGCAATAACAGGTGTTGTCAATCCTAGATCACTATACCATTTTATAGAACTAGAAATGGCAGGTACTAAATCAGCCCCGGTAGGACTATCAGCAGAGCAAAAGGCTTGTGCTGCTGCTGTAGGAGCAGTAGGTGTTGTGTTAACCGTAACAGTTACCGATGTTGGTGTACTCTGACAATTATTGGTTGTCTCAGTTACGTAATAAATTTGTGTAGTTAATGCAGTTCCTGCGATAACAGGTGTTGTCAATGCTAGGTCGCTAAACCATTTTATAGAACTTGATAATAAAGGTATTAAATCTGCACCAGAAGGACTATCAGCAGAGCAAAAGGCTTGTGTTGCTGCGGTAGGAGCAGTAGGTGTCGTATTAACCGTAATAGCTACTGTTGTAGCAGTACTTTCACAATTATTGGTTGTTTCAGTAACGTAATAGTTTTGTGTAGATAAAGCAGTTCCTGCAATAACAGGTATTGTTAATCCTACATTACTATACCACTGAATAGAACTAGAAATGGCAGGTACTAAATCTGCACCAGAAGGACTATCAGCAGAGCAAAAGGCTAGTGGTGCTGCTGTAGGAGCAGTAGGTGTTGTGTTAACGGTAATGGCTACTGTTGTAGCAGTACTTTCACAATTATTGGTTGTTTCAGTAACGTAATAGTTTTGTGTAGATAATGCAGTTCCTGCAATAACAGGTATTGTTAATCCTACATTACTATACCATTTTATAGAACTAGAAATAGCAGGTATTAAATCTGCACCAGAAGGACTATCAGCAGAGCAAAAGGCTTGTGGTGCTGCTGTAGGAGCAGTAGGTGTTGTGTTAACGGTAATGGCTACCAATGTTGGTGTACTTTCACAATTATTGGTTGTTTCAGTAACGTAATAGTTTTGTGTAGATAATGAAGTTCCTGAAATAACAGGTATTGTTAATCCTACATTACTATACCATTTTATAGAACTAGAAATAGCAGGTATTAAATCTGCACCAGAAGGACTATCAGCAGAGCAAAAGGCTTGTGCTGCTGCCGTAGGAGCAGTAGGTGTTGTATTAACCGTAACAGCTACCGATGTTGCTGTACTTTCACAATTATTAGTTGTTTCAGTAACGTAATAAGTTTGGTTAGTTAAAGCAGTTCCTGCGATAACAGGTGTTGTCAATCCTAGATCACTATACCATTTTATAGAACTAGAAATGGCAGGTACTAAATCAGCCCCGGTAGGACTATCAGCAGAGCAAAAGGCTTGTGCTGCTGCCGTAGGAGCAGTAGGTGTTGTGTTAACCGTAACAGTTACCGATGTTGGTGTACTCTGACAATTATTGGTTGTCTCAGTTACGTAATAAATTTGTGTAGTTAATGCAGTTCCTGCGATAACAGGTGTTGTCAATGCTAGGTCGCTAAACCATTTTATAGAACTTGATAATAAAGGTATTAAATCTGCACCAGTAGGACTATCAGCAGAGCAAAAGGCTTGTGTTGCTACCGTAGGAGCAGTAGGTGTCGTATTAACCGTAATAGCTACTGTTGTAGCAGTACTTTCACAATTATTGGTTGTTTCAGTAACGTAATAAGTTTGTGTAGTTAATACGGTTCCAGCAAGTACAGGTATTGTTAATCCTACATTACTATACCACTGAATAGAACCAGATAGCGCTGGTACTAAATCAGCCCCGGTAGGACTATCAGCAGAACAAAAGGCTAGTGGTGCTGCAGTAGGAGCAGTAGGTGTTGTATTAACCGTAATAGCTACCAATGTTGGTGCACTTTCACAATTATTGGTTGTTTCAGTAACGTAATAGTTTTGTGTAGTTAATGCAGTTCCTACAATAACAGGTATTGTTAATCCTACATTACTATACCATTTTATAGAACTTGATAATAAAGGTATTAAATCTGCACCAGAAGGACTATCAGCAGAGCAAAAGGCTTGTGCTGCTGCCGTAGGAGCAGTAGGTGTTGTGTTAACCGTAACAGTTACCAATGTTGGTGTACTTTCACAATTATTGGTTGTTTCAGTAACGTAATAGTTTTGTGTAGATAATGAAGTTCCTGAAATAACAGGTATTGTTAATCCTAGATCACTATACCATTTTATAGAACTAGAAATAGCAGGTATTAAATCTGCACCAGAAGGACTATCAGCAGAGCAAAAGGCTTGTGCTGCTGCCGTAGGAGCATTAGGTGTTGTATTAACCGTAACAGTTACCGATGTTGCTGTACTCTGACAATTATTAGTTGTTTCAGTAACGTAATAAGTTTGGTTAGTTAAAGCAGTTCCTGCAATAACAGGTGTTGTTAATCCTACATTACTATACCACTGAATAGAACTAGAAATGGCAGGTACTAAATCAGCCCCGGTAGGACTATCAGCAGAACAAAAGGCTAGTGGTGCTGCCGTAGGAGCAGTAGGTGTTGTGTTAACGGTAATGGCTACCAATGTTGGTGTACTTTCACAATTATTGGTTGTTTCAGTAACGTAATAGTTTTGTGTAGATAATGCAGTTCCTGCAATAACAGGTATTGTTAATCCTACATTACTATACCATTTTATAGAACTTGATAATAAAGGTATTAAATCTGCACCAGAAGGACTATCAGCAGAGCAAAAGGCTAGTGGTGCTGCTGTAGGAGCAGTAGGTGTTGTGTTAACGGTAATGGCTACTGTTGTAGCAGTACTTTCACAATTATTGGTTGTTTCAGTAACGTAATAGTTTTGTGTAGATAATGCAGTTCCTACAATAACAGGTATTGTTAATCCTACATTACTATACCATTTTATAGAACTAGAAATAGCAGGTATTAAATCTGCACCAGAAGGACTATCAGCAGAGCAAAAGGCTTGTGCTGCTGCCGTAGGAGCAGTAGGTGTTGTATTAACCGTAACAGCTACCGATGTTGCTGTACTCTGACAATTATTAGTTGTTTCAGTAACGTAATAAGTTTGGTTAGTTAAAGCAGTTCCTGCAATAACAGGTGTTGTTAATCCTAGATCACTATACCATTTTATAGAACTAGAAATGGCAGGTACTAAATCAGCCCCGGTAGGACTATCAGCAGAGCAAAAGGCTTGTGCTGCTGCCGTAGGAGCAGTAGGTGTTGTATTAACCGTAACAGTTACCGATGTTGGTGTACTCTGACAATTATTGGTTGTCTCAGTTACGTAATAAATTTGTGTAGTTAATGCAGTTCCTGCGATAACAGGTGTTGTCAATGCTAGGTCGCTAAACCATTTTATAGAACTTGATAATAAAGGTATTAAATCTGCACCAGTAGGACTATCAGCAGAGCAAAAGGCTTGTGTTGCTGCGGTAGGAGCAGTAGGTGTCGTATTAACCGTAATAGCTACTGTTGTAGCAGTACTTTCACAATTATTGGTTGTTTCAGTAACGTAATAGTTTTGTGTAGATAAAGCAGTTCCTGCAATAACAGGTATTGTTAATCCTACATTACTATACCACTGAATAGAACTAGAAATGGCAGGTACTAAATCAGCCCCGGTAGGACTATCAGCAGAACAAAAGGCTTGTGCTGCTGCTGTAGGAGCAGTAGGTGTTGTATTAACCGTAATGGCTACCAATGTTGGTGCACTTTCACAATTATTGGTTGTTTCAGTAACGTAATAGTTTTGTGTAGTTAATGCAGTTCCTGCAATAACAGGTGTTGTCAATCCTACATTACTATACCATTTTATAGAACTTGATAATAAAGGTATTAAATCTGCACCAGAAGGACTATCAGCAGAGCAAAAGGCTAGTGGTGCTGCTGTAGGAGCAGTAGGTGTTGTGTTAACGGTAATGGCTACTGTTGTAGCAGTACTTTCACAATTATTGGTTGTTTCAGTAACGTAATAGTTTTGTGTAGATAATGCAGTTCCTACAATAACAGGTATTGTTAATCCTACATTACTATACCATTTTATAGAACTAGAAATAGCAGGTATTAAATCTGCACCAGAAGGACTATCAGCAGAGCAAAAGGCTTGTGCTGCTGCCGTAGGAGCATTAGGTGTTGTATTAACCGTAACAGCTACCGATGTTGCTGTACTCTGACAATTATTAGTTGTTTCAGTAACGTAATAAGTTTGGTTAGTTAAAGCAGTTCCTGCAATAACAGGTGTTGTTAATCCTAGATCACTATACCATTTTATAGAACTAGAAATGGCAGGTACTAAATCAGCCCCGGTAGGACTATCAGCAGAGCAAAAGGCTTGTGCTGCTGCTGTAGGAGCAGTAGGTGTTGTGTTAACCGTAACAGTTACCGATGTTGGTGTACTCTGACAATTATTGGTTGTCTCAGTTACGTAATAAATTTGTGTAGTTAATGCAGTTCCTGCGATAACAGGTGTTGTCAATGCTAGGTCGCTAAACCATTTTATAGAACTTGATAATAAAGGTATTAAATCTGCACCAGAAGGACTATCAGCAGAGCAAAAGGCTTGTGTTGCTGCGGTAGGAGCAGTAGGTGTCGTATTAACCGTAATAGCTACTGTTGTAGCAGTACTTTCACAATTATTGGTTGTTTCAGTAACGTAATAGTTTTGTGTAGATAAAGCAGTTCCTGCAATAACAGGTATTGTTAATCCTACATTACTATACCACTGAATAGAACTAGAAATGGCAGGTACTAAATCAGCCCCGGTAGGACTATCAGCAGAACAAAAGGCTTGTGCTGCTGCTGTAGGAGCAGTAGGTGTTGTATTAACCGTAATGGCTACCAATGTTGGTGCACTTTCACAATTATTGGTTGTTTCAGTAACGTAATAGTTTTGTGTAGATAAAGCAGTTCCTGCAATAACAGGTGTTGTTAATCCTACATTACTATACCACTGAATAGAACCAGATAGCGCTGGTACTAAATCAGCCCCGGTAGGACTATCAGCAGAGCAAAAGGCTTGTGGTGCTGCTGTAGGAGCAGTAGGTGTTGTGTTAACGGTAATGGCTACTGTTGTAGCAGTACTTTCACAATTATTGGTTGTTTCAGTAACGTAATAGTTTTGTGTAGATAATGCAGTTCCTGCAATAACAGGTATTGTTAATCCTACATTACTATACCATTTTATAGAACTAGAAATAGCAGGTATTAAATCTGCACCAGAAGGACTATCAGCAGAGCAAAAGGCTTGTGCTGCTGCCGTAGGAGCAGTAGGTGTTGTATTAACCGTAACAGCTACCGATGTTGCTGTACTCTGACAATTATTAGTTGTTTCAGTAACGTAATAAGTTTGGTTAGTTAAAGCAGTTCCTGCAATAACAGGTGTTGTCAATCCTAGATCACTATACCACTGAATAGAACCAGAAATGCGCAGGTACTAAATCAGCCCCGGTAGGACTATCAGCAGAGCAAAAGGCTTGTGCTGCTGCCGTAGGAGCAGTAGGTGTTGTGTTAACCGTAACAGTTACCGATGTTGGTGTACTCTGACAATTATTGGTTGTCTCAGTTACGTAATAAATTTGTGTAGTTAATGCAGTTCCTGCGATAACAGGTGTTGTCAATGCTAGGTCGCTAAACCATTTTATAGAACTTGATAATAAAGGTATTAAATCTGCACCAGAAGGACTATCAGCAGAGCAAAAGGCTTGTGTTGCTGCTGTAGGAGCAGTAGGTGTCGTATTAACCGTAATAGCTACTGTTGTAGCAGTACTTTCACAATTATTGGTTGTTTCAGTAACGTAATAAGTTTGTGTAGTTAATACGGTTCCAGCAAGTACAGGTATTGTTAATCCTACATTACTATACCACTGAATAGAACCAGATAGCGCTGGTACTAAATCTGAACCGGTAGGACTATCAGCAGAACAAAAGGCTTGTGCTGCTGCTGTAGGAGCAGTAGGTGTTGTATTAACCGTAATGGCTACCAATGTTGGTGCACTTTCACAATTATTGGTTGTTTCAGTAACGTAATAGTTTTGTGTAGTTAATGCAGTTCCTGCAATAACAGGTATTGTTAATCCTACATTACTATACCATTTTATAGAACTTGATAATAAAGGTATTAAATCTGCACCAGAAGGACTATCAGCAGAGCAAAAGGCTTGTGCTGCTGCCGTAGGAGCAGTAGGTGTTGTATTAACCGTAACAGTTACCAATGTTGGTGTACTTTCACAATTATTGGTTGTCTCAGTTACGTAATAGTTTTGTGTAGATAATGAAGTTCCTGAAATAACAGGTATTGTTAATCCTAGATCACTATACCATTTTATAGAACTAGAAATAGCAGGTATTAAATCTGCACCAGAAGGACTATCAGCAGAGCAAAAGGCTTGTGCTGCTGCCGTAGGAGCATTAGGTGTTGTATTAACCGTAACAGTTACCGATGTTGCTGTACTCTGACAATTATTAGTTGTTTCAGTAACGTAATAAGTTTGGTTAGTTAAAGCAGTTCCTGCAATAACAGGTGTTGTTAATCCTACATTACTATACCACTGAATAGAACTAGAAATGGCAGGTACTAAATCAGCCCCGGTAGGACTATCAGCAGAACAAAAGGCTAGTGGTGCTGCATTAGGAGCAGTAGGTGTTGTGTTAACGGTAATGGCTACCAATGTTGGTGTACTTTCACAATTATTGGTTGTTTCAGTAACGTAATAGTTTTGTGTAGATAATGCAGTTCCTGCAATAACAGGTATTGTTAATCCTACATTACTATACCATTTTATAGAACTTGATAATAAAGGTATTAAATCTGCACCAGAAGGACTATCAGCAGAGCAAAAGGCTAGTGGTGCTGCTGTAGGAGCAGTAGGTGTTGTGTTAACGGTAATGGCTACTGTTGTAGCAGTACTTTCACAATTATTGGTTGTTTCAGTAACGTAATAGTTTTGTGTAGATAATGCAGTTCCTGACAATAACAGGTATTGTTAATCCTACATTACTATACCATTTTATAGAACTAGAAATAGCAGGTATTAAATCTGCACCAGAAGGACTATCAGCAGAGCAAAAGGCTTGTGCTGCTGCCGTAGGAGCAGTAGGTGTTGTATTAACCGTAACAGCTACCGATGTTGCTGTACTCTGACAATTATTAGTTGTTTCAGTAACGTAATAAGTTTGGTTAGTTAAAGCAGTTCCTGCAATAACAGGTGTTGTTAATCCTAGATCACTATACCATTTTATAGAACTAGAAATGGCAGGTACTAAATCAGCCCCGGTAGGACTATCAGCAGAGCAAAAGGCTTGTGCTGCTGCCGTAGGAGCAGTAGGTGTTGTGTTAACCGTAACAGTTACCGATGTTGGTGTACTCTGACAATTATTGGTTGTCTCAGTTACGTAATAAATTTGTGTAGTTAATGCAGTTCCTGCGATAACAGGTGTTGTCAATGCTAGGTCGCTAAACCATTTTATAGAACTTGATAATAAAGGTATTAAATCTGCACCAGTAGGACTATCAGCAGAGCAAAAGGCTTGTGTTGCTGCGGTAGGAGCAGTAGGTGTCGTATTAACCGTAATAGCTACTGTTGTAGCAGTACTTTCACAATTATTGGTTGTTTCAGTAACGTAATAAGTTTGTGTAGTTAATGCGGTTCCTGCAATAACAGGTATTGTTAATCCTACATTACTATACCACTGAATAGAACTAGATAATGGCAGGTACTAAATCAGCCCCGGTAGGACTATCAGCAGAACAAAAGGCTTGTGCTGCTGCTGTAGGAGCAGTAGGTGTTGTATTAACCGTAATGGCTACCAATGTTGGTGCACTTTCACAATTATTGGTTGTTTCAGTAACGTAATAGTTTTGTGTAGTTAATGCCGTTCCTGCAATAACAGGTGTTGTCAATCCTACATTACTATACCATTTTATAGAACTTGATAATAAAGGTATTAAATCTGCACCAGAAGGACTATCAGCAGAGCAAAAGGCTAGTGGTGCTGCTGTAGGAGCAGTAGGTGTTGTGTTAACGGTAATGGCTACTGTTGTAGCAGTACTTTCACAATTATTGGTTGTTTCAGTAACGTAATAGTTTTGTGTAGATAATGCAGTTCCTACAATAACAGGTATTGTTAATCCTACATTACTATACCATTTTATAGAACTAGAAATAGCAGGTATTAAATCTGCACCAGAAGGACTATCAGCAGAGCAAAAGGCTTGTGCTGCTGCCGTAGGAGCAGTAGGTGTTGTATTAACCGTAACAGCTACCGATGTTGCTGTACTCTGACAATTATTAGTTGTTTCAGTAACGTAATAAGTTTGGTTAGTTAAAGCAGTTCCTGCAATAACAGGTGTTGTCAATCCTAGATCACTATACCATTTTATAGAACTAGAAATGGCAGGTACTAAATCAGCCCCGGTAGGACTATCAGCAGAGCAAAAGGCTTGTGCTGCTGCCGTAGGAGCAGTAGGTGTTGTGTTAACCGTAACAGTTACCGATGTTGGTGTACTCTGACAATTATTGGTTGTCTCAGTTACGTAATAAATTTGTGTAGTTAATGCAGTTCCTGCGATAACAGGTGTTGTCAATGCTAGGTCGCTAAACCATTTTATAGAACTTGATAATAAAGGTATTAAATCTGCACCAGAAGGACTATCAGCAGAGCAAAAGGCTTGTGTTGCTGCGGTAGGAGCAGTAGGTGTCGTATTAACCGTAATAGCTACTGTTGTAGCAGTACTTTCACAATTATTGGTTGTTTCAGTAACGTAATAAGTTTGTGTAGTTAATGCGGTTCCTGCAATAACAGGTATTGTTAATCCTACATTACTATACCACTGAATAGAACCAGATAGCGCTGGTACTAAATCAGCCCCGGTAGGACTATCAGCAGAACAAAAGGCTTGTGCTGCTGCTGTAGGAGCAGTAGGTGTTGTATTAACCGTAATGGCTACCAATGTTGGTGCACTTTCACAATTATTGGTTGTTTCAGTAACGTAATAGTTTTGTGTAGTTAATGCCGTTCCTGCAATAACAGGTGTTGTCAATCCTACATTACTATACCATTTTATAGAACTTGATAATAAAGGTATTAAATCTGCACCAGAAGGACTATCAGCAGAGCAAAAGGCTTGTGGTGCTGCTGTAGGAGCAGTAGGTGTTGTGTTAACGGTAATGGCTACTGTTGTAGCAGTACTTTCACAATTATTGGTTGTTTCAGTAACGTAATAGTTTTGTGTAGATAATGCAGTTCCTGCAATAACAGGTATTGTTAATCCTACATTACTATACCATTTTATAGAACTAGAAATAGCAGGTATTAAATCTGCACCAGAAGGACTATCAGCAGAGCAAAAGGCTTGTGCTGCTGCCGTAGGAGCAGTAGGTGTTGTATTAACCGTAACAGCTACCGATGTTGCTGTACTCTGACAATTATTAGTTGTTTCAGTAACGTAATAAGTTTGGTTAGTTAAAGCAGTTCCTGCAATAACAGGTGTTGTCAATCCTAGATCACTATACCATTTTATAGAACTAGAAATGGCAGGTACTAAATCAGCCCCGGTAGGACTATCAGCAGAGCAAAAGGCTTGTGCTGCTGCCGTAGGAGCAGTAGGTGTTGTGTTAACCGTAACAGTTACCGATGTTGGTGTACTCTGACAATTATTGGTTGTCTCAGTTACGTAATAAATTTGTGTAGTTAATGCAGTTCCTGCGATAACAGGTGTTGTCAATGCTAGGTCGCTAAACCATTTTATAGAACTTGATAATAAAGGTATTAAATCTGCACCAGAAGGACTATCAGCAGAGCAAAAGGCTTGTGTTGCTGCGGTAGGAGCAGTAGGTGTCGTATTAACCGTAATAGCTACTGTTGTAGCAGTACTTTCACAATTATTGGTTGTTTCAGTAACGTAATAAGTTTGTGTAGTTAATGCGGTTCCAGCAAGTACAGGTGTTGTTAATCCTACATTACTATACCACTGAATAGAACCAGATAGCGCTGGTACTAAATCTGAACCGGTAGGACTATCAGCAGAACAAAAGGCTTGTGCTGCTGCTGTAGGAGGACTTAGAACTATATAAGTAAATGTATTTGTAGAATCAACCCCTCCATCTACACTAAATTTTCCAGTAGATGCACCGCAGGGAATAGTAACGTTTAGTGTGTTTGCATCTATAAAAGTTACATTTATTGCAGGAATTAAACCTCCGTTTAAAGTAACCGGTTGACCTAATAAAAAGTTACCACCTGTATCACTAATAGTAACAACAGTTCCGGCAGCTCCCGTAGATGGTGTAAACGAAGTAATAGGAGCCACAACTATGCTAACAGGTGACAAATCAATTTTGTCATTATTTTCAAAAGTATTTGAAAATACCGTAGTTGAACTTAATAATAGTATAACTAAAAAGAAACCTCTTTTTAGAGAAGGTATATAATTTTTCATTATTTGCTGGGGTTCATTTAATCAGTATTAATCTACATGTTACTGCATGTATATAATGATACAATTAACAAATATAAGTAAATATATTTATTATTAATGAGAATCAAGAGTTGAAAATAAAATATAATACAAGTTCAATTAGTTTAAACAAACAGTTTAAACTGTTTGTTTTAAGTATTTTATCAGTAAAAATTAATAAGGGTATTTTGAGTATAAATAGCAATAATAATGAGCTAAAATTTACAGATCAAGAAATTACAACCATTTATCTATTTGTAATAGACCCTCAAGCAATTTTAAAATGAATAAAACATACCAATTCACAAGTGAATGTTTATTGAGTTGGCTTCCTGATTTGTGGAAGTATCAGGCTTTTAATCAAAGAATAAATAGACGCTCTAACGTTGTAATCACTTTTACGGAGATGCTTTTAACCGAATTTACACCAAAGGAGTACTCAAGTAAATTCAGTGTATTAGAGTCAATGCCTAGTGTAACTTATTCAGGAAAACGTTAAGGTAAAGTTACACCCGACTATTACAGGCAAAGGTTACTGCTCCGCAAAGAGCATGTATTATTGCGGAATGAAACTTCATGCTTTAGGGTTTGCTTCCTTTTTACTATCGTTAAATAAAGATGCTACTCCTCGATTCAAATAGATATTTTTATATTCCATGACTATAGCATCCTCTAGAAGAAGGATTTTGCCAACTTCCAGACGAGAGAACCCATCATCAGGCATCAGAATAGTTTTTAAGTTTGTCTACTTGTTTTCTTTGCCTGCGATTACGATGTAATTGTTTAATTTGAATTTTCTATTCTTGTTATATTTTTATGGTCATATATTTGAATATCAATACCATACAAAACAATACTCACAGCACTAAAAAAATCGATTAAAAGTATAAATTTCCAGTTAAATTATATATTCCTGAAATCATAAATGTAATGAGTATATATCAAATGGTTACAACACTTGTTCTGGAATGATTTAGTTAGTTGGATAACTAAGCTTCAGTAGAAATAAAAATTTATATATTTGTGTGGGCACACAAATATAATAATAATGTACGTTCAAATATGAGTATTCAAAAAAAGACAACTATTCAAGATATCGCAAGACATGCCAATGTCTCTGTAGGAACGGTGGATCGCGTTTTGCATAATAGGGGGAGTGTGATGCCCGAAAAGAAACAAAGAGTAGAAGAAGCCATAAAAAAATTGAATTATAATCCAAATGCGTTGGCAAGTACTTTAGCATTTAAAAAACAGTTATTGATTTCTGCACTTATTCCTGAGGCTACCAGTTTTGATGGATACTGGTCACTTCCAAAAAAGGGGATTGAACTTGGGGTAGAAAAATTCAAAGATTTTGGCTTGAATTTAGCCTTACAAGAATTTAACCTGTATGATGTTTCTAGTTTCGTTAAGGCTGCAGAAGCAGTACTTGCATCCAATTGTCAAGGTGTTATTCTAGCACCCATCTTTAAAAAAGAGAGTATCGATTTTATTGAAAAATTGGAGGAAAAAGAAATCTCTTATGTGTTTATCGATTTAACAATTCGGAATCAGAATTTTTTAAGTTATATAGGGCCTCATTTAAAAAGTAGTGGATTGGTTGCAGGTAAATTATTTGATTCTATTTTAAATCAGAATGAGGAATTATTAGTGCTCAATATGCGCAAAGAAGTTGAAAACCATTCGAATGTAGGGATTATAGAAGAAGGATTTAGAAATTATTTTGAGTTCAATAAAGGGCCTAAAAATAGAACTATTCATACATTAAATCTAAATTCTATGAGTAAAGAAAGAGTTAGTGGAGAGTTGAAGGCATTTTACAAAAGTCATCCAAATATAAAAGGTGTTTTTGTAACAAATTCTAGAGCCCATATTGCTGCAGACTTTCATCGGAAAATGAAGTTGGATATTAAGATTATTGGCTTTGATTTAGTAAATAAAAACATTGATTCAGTGAAAAATGGAGCTATTGATTTTTTAATTTCACAGCGGCCTGTTTTTCAAGGAACCACAGCAGTTGAAACTTTTTTCAATCATTTTATTTATAAGAAAAATCCAGAGAAAGTTCAGAATGTACCGTTGGATATTGTGATCAAAGAGAATATAGATTTTTACCTACATGCAAATAATTAATACGAATTATCATGAAAAATGAGGCCTATTTAAACAACAGAAGAGATTTTATTAAAAAGACGGCAGCGGTTTCTACTGCGATGGCATTCGGCGGAGTATTACCGATGTTTAGTGCGAAAAGTTACAGTCGAATTAAAGGAGCAAATGACCGTATTAATGTTTCCATGATGGGGGTAAATAGCAGGGGTAATGCCTTGGCTCAAAATTTTGCAATTCAAAATAATTGCGACGTTATTCATGTATGTGACGTAGATACGAGAGCTATTACAAAATGTTTGAATTCATTAAAAGATAAACAAAACTTTACGGCGGAACCTTTTGGAGATTTTAGAAAATCGTTGGATAGTAAGGATATAGATACTATGGTGATTGCAGCGCCAGACCACTGGCATGCTCCAGCTTCTTTGCTTGCGATGCAGGCAGGGAAACATGTGTATGTAGAAAAGCCGTGCAGTCATAATCCGAGTGAGGGAGAAATGCTTATAGAAGCGGCTCAGCGCTATGGTAAGGTTATTCAAATGGGAAACCAACGTAGATCGTGGCCCAATGTGGTAGCGGGGATTGAAGCCTTAAAAAAGGGAGTCATTGGTCATGTATATTATGGAAAAGGATGGTATGCTAACAACAGAGAATCGATAGGTATTGGGAAATATACAGCGGTTCCAGCTTGGCTAAATTGGGATTTATGGCAAGGGCCTGCTCCAAGAAAAGAGTATAAGGATAATTTGATTCATTACAATTGGCATTGGCATTGGCATTGGGGCACCGGTGAAGCTTTGAATAATGGAACCCATATGATTGATTTATTAAGATGGGGAATGGGTGTCGATTATCCAACAAAAGTTAGTTCTAATGGGGGGCGATACAGATACAATGACGATTGGGAGACGCCAGATACGCAAATTATCAACTTAGATTTTGCAGAAAATCTTTCCATGACTTGGGAAGGAAGAAGTTGTAATGGTAAACATATTGAAGGAAGTTCAGTTGGTGTTATTTTTTACGGTGAAAGTGGTAGTATGTTAATGAATGGTGGTAATGATTATACAATTTTCGATTTAAAAAACAATATTGTTAAAGAAGTAAAAAGCACTACTAATATCGATCCGATGAACACGGTAAATCCGGCTCAAAATTTGGATGTATTACATATCAGAAATATGTTTGATGCTATTAAAAATGATGGAAAATTAAATGCTGATATAGATTCTGGACACAAGAGTACCTTACTGGTTCAACTTGGAAATATTGCGCAACGCACTGGGAGATCGTTGGATATAGATCCTTTAAATGGACATATTTTAAAAGATAAAGAGGCGAATAAATTATGGAAAAGATCCTATGAAAAAGGATGGAAAATGAAATTATAAAAGAAAGATACAATGAAAAATTATAAAATATCAAGACGGTTGTTTGTAGAAAAGATGGGGAAGACAGCGGCGTTATCTATACTACCGTTTTCCGTGCCGTCTGCGTTTGCAAATCAATTAACGCCATCAAGTGACGATAAAGAAATACGCATAGGAATTATTGGAGCAGAAAACTCACATACTCGAGGATTCGCAAAAATGTTCAATATCGACAAGAAATTCCCAGGAGTGGAATTAAAGTATGTTTGGGGAGAAACAGAGGCGTTTGCAAAAGATGCCATGAAAAGAGGAGGGATTCCAAACATGGTTAAAGACCCCAAAGAAATGTTGGGTAAAATTGATGCGCTCATCGTTGATCACAGACATGGAAAATTTCACTTAGAAGCGGCAATACCGTTTATAAAAGCTGGAATTCCAACGTTTATTGACAAGCCGTTTTGCTATAGATTGGAAGAAGGGAAGAAGTTTTTGGCACTCGCCAAAAAAATAGGAACTCCAGTTACATCCTTCAGTTCTATTGCCCATAGTTATGAAACATTTGATATCAAACGTCAGGTGGAAAGTATGGGAGAGATTAATCAGGTAGTAAGATATGGCCCTATAAAATTAGATTCTGAATATGGTGGGGTGTTTTTTTATGGAGCGCATATAATTCAACCTTTAATGTATATTTTTGGTGATGCTATTAAAAAAGTTAGAATGAATGACAATGGAAAGAATAGTAGCGCCAGCTTGATTTATGAAAATGGGATGTTAGCGACGCTTATCTCTACGACGAAAAAGTATGGTTGGGAAACACATGTTGAAACAAAAGATGGAATGATGAAATTAAATGCAACTGAAGATTACAAAGGGAAAATCCCGAAGAATGATTTAGATATGGTAACCATGTTTAAAACAGGAGTTGAACCAAGAAGTTATGAAAGTATTTTAAGTGGTGTGGCCGTTCTAGAAGCACTTGAAAGATCAGTGAATAGCGGTAAGTGGGAGGATGTGATTAAATAAAGAATAAATTTATAGAATGATAAAACAAATAGTAACAATCGTGTTTGTATCATTGTTGATATTGACAGGTTGTAAAAGGGCAGATAGTTCTAAGAATTTAAGTAGTACTATAATTAATACTTTAACTAAAGAAGAGAAACAACAAGGATGGAAGTTGCTTTTCGATGGAAAAACATTGGACGGTTGGAGAGGTTTGGGAAGAGACCATGTTCAAACGGAATTATGGACACTAGTTGATGGTGAAATTAAAAAATTGGATACTGGAGAAGTTCCATCAAGAGCGGATGGACAACCAATTCAAGGAGGAGATTTAATGACGATTGAATCTTTTTGGAACTATGAACTCTATTTTGAATGGAAAGTACTAAAAGCAGGAAATAGTGGAATAAAGTACAATGTGTCTGAAGAAATATCTCAAAAATATGCGAAGTATGCAGCTCTAGGATTTGAATATCAATTATTAGATGATCTAGATTCTCAATATGTTGATAAATTAAAAGAATCACAATTCACAGGTGCTCTTTATGATATGATTCCACCAAAAAATCCACTTTTAAAACCAGTTGGAACCTATAATTCGAGTAGAATTTTGGTAGACGGTAATCATGTAGAACACTGGTTAAATGAGAGAAAAGTAATTGCATATGATTTTGGTTCTGAGCGCATAGACAGTTTATATCAAAAAAGTAAGTATCATAAATACCCCAATTTTATAGATAAGAAAAAGGGACACATTATATTACAAAATCATAAGGACGAAGCTTGGTTTAGAAATATAAAAATCCGCGAAATTAAGTAAGAATAACTTTTATCAGTTTAATCTATCATAGTGTATGAAAACTTTAATAATATCAATTTTAACAGGAATCTTTCTGTTTGGCACCAATAGTAATAATGGTTTAATGGAAATAGAGGGTATATTATATTCTGATATGGGAAATGTTACCATCAAATCGGTTGATGGTAATATTTCTGAAATTAGCAGAATTGAAACTCAAGGAAAGTCGGAGGAATTATTCGTTGCTCCGGGTTTAATCGATGTGCAGATTAATGGTTATATGG
This sequence comes from Urechidicola croceus, assembly GCA_905181865.1. Taxonomy (GTDB): domain Bacteria; phylum Bacteroidota; class Bacteroidia; order Flavobacteriales; family Flavobacteriaceae; genus Urechidicola; species Urechidicola croceus_A. The sequence goes on along the minus strand of CAJIZG010000003.1, from coordinate 330,753 downwards.
GTGTTGATTTTTCAGGGCCAGGGTTAACTATTGAGGGAATTAGAAAGGCTACAAAAGCTTTGTGGAAAGTAGGTGTAACCACCTATTTCCCAACGATTATCACAAGTGATATTGATCGAATAAAGGAAAATTTTGCTGTATTGGCAGCAGCAAAAAATGATCCTGAAATTGGAAAATCTATTGCTGGATTTCATTTAGAAGGGCCCTATATCTCACCTGTAAAAGGATTTCGTGGAGCACATCTAGAAAAGTACATAAAACTTCCAGATTGGAAGGAGTTTCAAGAAATTCAAAAAGCAGCGAATAACGGAATTAAATTAATTACGTTGGCACCTGAATTAGAAGGTGCTATTTCATTCATTCAAAAATGTGTAGCAACTGGAGTGGTGGTATCATTGGGGCACCATAATGGATCTGCAAAAGACATACAACAAGCCGTGGATGCCGGTGCAAAAATGGCAACGCATTTAGGAAATGGTTGTGCCAATGAAATAAACAGACATCACAATCCATTGTGGCCACAACTTTCTGATGATAGAATTACACCAAGTATCATTGCTGATGGATTTCATTTAACGAAAGAAGAAGTTAGAAGTTTTTATAAAGTAAAAGGAGCCGATAAAACGATTTTAGTCTCAGATGCCTTGGATTTAGCGGGTTTGCCAGTTGGAGAATATACACGCGGTGAGCGTATATTGTTGTTAACTGAAAACGTAGTGAAATTACCTAAAGAAAATGTACTAGCAGGAGCTGCTTCTCCCATCAGTAAATGTGTCGGAGTGATTATGGATTATACGCAATGTGGACTTCGAGCTGCCATTCAAATGGCAAGTACAAATCCGGCAGAATTATTTTCTTTAAAAGAGATAGGAAAGATTGAACCTGGAAAAAGAGCCGATATTATTCAGTTTGCAATGGTAAACGGAGAAATGGTTATTCACAAAACCTTTGTAGCCGGAGAATTGGTTTATTCGAAACAATAAAATATTTCAAAATAATCTCAACGTATAAAATGAAACTTTATGGCGAAAACATCCATTACTAAAAAAATTCTCATTGGCTTAAGTGCCGTAGGTCCCGGATTATTTCTGATAGGATACAACATTGGAACAGGAAGCGTAACAACCATGGCAAAAACAGGAGCAGAACATGGTATGACACTATTTTGGGCATTGCTCCTTTCTTGTATTTTTACCTATGTCTTAATGATTTCTTACGGAAAAGTAACGCTGGTTACAGGCCATACTGCTTTGTACAATTTTAAAAAGCAATTTAAATATGGGTGGCTCTTATCTATATATATTATCATAGCCCTCATAATAGGTGAGTTACTTGCCATAACCGGAATTATGGGAATTGTTTCTGATTTAATTCAGGAAGGGATTCGATTGGCCTTTGATGGTTTAATAGTTGATACTGGTTTGATCATTCTATTTTTTGTTATTGGATTATATTTTCTAGTAATGTATGGTAGATATGAAATTTTTGAAAAAGTATTGACGGCTTTGGTTGTGGTAATGGGTCTTTCGTTTTTATTCGTTTTTTTTATGGTGAAGCCAAGTTTCACCTCTTTAGCAGAAGGAATAGTTCCAGGAATTCCAGATACACCGGGTGCTTTAGGATTAATTGCGGCAATAACGGGAACTACTTGTTCCGCAGCAGTTTTTATTATGAGAAGTACTGTTGTAGTAGAAAAAGGGTGGACAGTAAAAGATTTAAGAAAAGAGAAAAAAGATGCTTTTGTTTCAGCGTCAATGATGTTGTTTTTAAGTGGGATTATTATGGCTGTTGCAGCTGGAACCTTACATGTAATGGGGATGAAGTTAGAGAATACAGTTGATATGATTCATTTATTTGAGCCTATTGGTGGTAAAGTTGCAGCGTATGTTTTAATCATTGGAATAGCAGGAGCAGGTTTGTCATCAGTATTTCCAATATTGCTAATAGCGCCTTGGCTGGTGTCAGATTATAGAGGAACTCCGAGAGATATTCATTCAAAAGAATCGAGAATATTAATTGTTGTGGCATTATTTTTTGCATTTGGTTCTGTTTTTTTGGAAGAGCGTCCGCCGGCATTAATGATATTTTCTCAAGCTTTCCAAGCGTGTATTTTACCAGCAGTTGCCATCCCAATATTTATATTAATTAATAAAAAGGAACTGATGAAAGACTATACGTCAAAAATTAAATTGAACATCGGATTGATAGCGGTTATATTATTTTCATTGATTACAAGTTATTTCGCATTAAGTGAATTTTTATAAAACAAATTGAATTATGAGTCAGAAATTAAAAGTAGAACAATTAGACATAGAAATATTTGATGAAACGATTGATATGGGTTTTGCTGCGGCAAATTTTGTAGCACAAAAAATAAATATGGCAATTACAGAAAAAGGAGTTGCTCATGTGATCTTAGCAACAGGAACGTCTCAATTCTCCTTCTTAAAGGCTTTGAAAGAAAAGGATATTGATTGGAAAAAGGTAATTGTATTTCATTTAGATGAATATAGAGGGATATCTGATGCACATCCAGCAAGTTTTAGAAAATATTTAAATGAACGTATTTTAAATGAAGTGAATCCTAAAAAAGTTTATTTGATAAACGGTGATGCTGATGACATTGAAGACGTTATGAATGCATACAGCGAGGCATTAGAAAAGCATCCTATTGATATCGCGTGTATTGGAATTGGTGAAAACGGGCACATTGCATTTAATGATCCACCAGTAGCTAATTTTAATGATTTAAAAAAGATAAAAATAGTTGATTTAGATGAGGATTGCCGTAAGCAACAATTGGGAGAAGGCTGGTTTCCAACACTGGAAGATGTACCTAAGCAAGCATTAACACTTACAATTCCAATAATTTTAAGTGCAAAATCAATAAGTTGTGTGGTGCCAGACGTACGAAAAGCAGCAGCAGTAAAAAACACATTACAAGCTGAGATCAGTACTGTTTGTCCTGCAACTATTTTTAGAACACATTCAGATATAAAGCTTTTTCTAGATAAAGGGTCGGCTTCAAAAATTTAATTAATTCACAAATTCGTCTAAATATGTTTTCATTCCTTTTGAAAGAATGTTGTTTAAGTGATTTGAAACTTCATTTTGAAGTCCTTCAAACTGTGTTAAATCTACGCCCCAAAAGTAGGTATTAGACAGTACTTTATTACTAATAACTTCAGTGTCTGAAGTTGAACTCCATAAGTCTTTAAAGAAATTTAAAACATCGCTATTGTCTTGCAAGTTAATGATTATACCATTTCTATCCCCTTTATAAAAAGCAATTAACGCAGCTAGAGAAATCAGTAGGTGAGTGGGTAATTTATTCTTTCTTTTAATAAATTCTAGTACTGATGGCAAGACTCTTGTTTTATATTTCGAAACTGAGTTTAAGGAGATACTCATCAATTCATGTTTTAAAAACGGATTTTTAAATCGGTCTAAAACATCATTCGAGTACTTTGTTAATTCCGCTTCTTCAAAATCTAAAGTCGGACAAATTTCTTTAGAAATGGCGTCCTTTAAAAAGTTTAAAACTGTTTCATTTTCCACACTTTCACGTACGGTATCAATCCCATATAAATACCCAACAGGAACTAGGCATGTATGAGCACCATTCAATATACGAACCTTTATAGTCTTGTACCTTTTGATATCATTTGTAAAAATAACATTCAATCCAATAGAATCAGCAGGGAATTTTTTTTGTACGCCCTCTGGACCTTCAATAACAAATAAATGATATTGTTCGCCTTCCACCAATAAGGGATCCCTATAGCCTAATTCTTTTTGTATTTCGTCAATTTTATTTTTCGGGTGACCAGATACAATTCTGTCTACTAAGGTGTTGCAAAAGTCATTCGAGTCTTTAACCCAAGAAATAAAAGATTTTTCTAGTTTCCATAATTCAGCGTATTTAAGAATAATTTCTCTTAATATATTTCCGTTGTCGTCAATTAATTCACAAGGGAAAAATGTCAGTCCTTTGTTTGTGGCTCCTTCAAAAGTGTTAAACCGTTCATATAGGAGTGCGGTTACTTTACCCGGAAAACTTGATTGAGGTTTGTCTGTTAACTTATCATTTTCATTATATATAATACCCATTTCCGTAGTGTTTGATACAATAAATTCAAGATCAGGGTTTCTTGCTTGATCAATGTAATGGTCAAAATTATCGTATGGATTAATCCCTTCATTGATACAATCTATAATTTGATGCTCATTTCTAACTTCGCCATTTTTTAACCCTTTTAAAAATAAAGTAAATAGTCCCTCTTGTTCGTTTAGAATAGGAAGTTTTCCTTGCCCAGATCTTGCCTTTATAATAGTAATTCCTGAATTAAAATCGCTTTGGTTATTTAATTCATGAACTATCCAGTCAATAAAGGCTCTTAAAAAATTACCATCTCCAAATTGTACTATTTTAGTTGGATATTTTTTTGTGTTTACCGTAGTTCTGTTTAATAGATTCATACTTTTTTTTTAAATAAAATTATAATGAGACACCTCGTTTCCAAGGAATAAAGTCGTTATGACCATGTGCTACTGCTTTTGAAGCAACTTTCCCACTGGCTACTTCAATAATGTGATTTAACACTTTTTCTCCCATGGTTTCTATAGAATCTTCGCCGCTAATAACTGTTCCTGCATTGATATCAATAATATCATTCATTTTTTCAAACAAAAGTGTATTGCTTGAAAGTTTCAAAATAGGAGTAACAGGGTTTCCAGTTGGTGTTCCTAAACCTGTAGTGAATACTACTATATTACAACCAGAACCTGCCAATCCCGTAGTAGATTCTACATCGTTTCCTGGGGTACATAAAAGGTTTAGCCCCGGTTTTGTTACTTGCTCTGTATACTCTAAAACTTTTACTACGGGAGATGTTCCTCCTTTTTTTGCTGCGCCTGCCGATTTCATAGCGTCGGTGATTAAACCATCTTTAATATTTCCGGGAGAAGGGTTATTTTCAAATCCAGATCCAACCGCTATAGCTGCGGCCGCATATTTTCGCATGAGATCATGAAATTTTTGCGCATCTTTTTCCGTTTTGCATCTGTTGATCAATTCTTGCTCAACTCCGTTAAGTTCTGGAAATTCAGCAAGAACAGGAGATCCTCCAAGAGCAACTAATAAATCAGAAGTATAACCTAGAGCTGGATTTGCAGAAATACCTGAAAACCCATCAGATCCGCCACATTCTAAGCCAAGAACCAATTTACTTAGCGGTGCAGGTTTTCTCACGATTTTATTTGCCTCAATCATTCCAAGGAAGGTATACTTTACAGCTTCCTCGATAAAATGTCTTTCACTTTTACTTTGTTGCTGCTCCAAAATATGAATAGGTTTTTCCGTATTTGGATCGATTATATCCAGTGCTTTTTGAAGCATTTTAATTTCGGCATTTTGGCAACCTAAACTTAAAATAGTCGCTCCTGCAACATTCGGATTTGCAATATATCCAGCAAGTAATCGGCACAGAGATTCGGCGTCTTGTCTAATTCCACCACAACCTCCATCATGTTTCAGGAATTTTATGCCATCAACATTAGGAAACACTCTATTTTTTGTGATCTCTTCCTTTGTATTAATGATAGGTGTTTTAAAAATAGTTGTTGCACTCGCACCAGCTTTGTATTGCAGAATCAACGCATCTGTATCTACGGCAAAATCTTTTTTGGTGAAATACCCTAGTTTTTCCGCTAATGCGCCTTCCAAGACATCAATATTTCTATTCTCACAAAAAGTAAGCGGAATGACTAGCCAATTATTACTCGTTCCTACCTTACCATCTTTTCTATGGTACCCATTAAAAGTTCGATCTTTAAATTTAGAAATATCAGGTGCCGTCCAAGTATATTTCTCCTTTGAATTATTAAATTCGGCCGATGCATGTTTTATGTTTTCTATGGTAATTGCTTCACCCTCGAGAATGGTTAGAACCGCCTTACCAATGAGAACACCATACATAAAAATCTCATCACCAATATTGAAATTGTTTAGAGCAAATTTATGCTTTCCTTTAATAGTTTCTTTTATAATTATTTCTTTACCAGCAACTGAGGCTATTATTCCTATATCAAGGTTTCGAATAGCAACAATAATGTTATCCTTTGGATCTATTTGAACGTAATTTTTAGACATTCAACTACTTTCTGATGTCTTTAATAAGCGCTAAAGCATCTTTTACATCTTGCTCTAATTTTACATAGTCCTCATTGGCAATAATATCTTTAGAAATCAGTTGAGACCCCATACCAACGCAAGTAACACCAGCATTAAACCATCCTGATAAATTCTCTCTATTTGGAGATACTCCGCCAGTAGGCATAATAGATGTCCAAGGTTGTGGTCCTTTAATTCCTTTTACGAATTTAGGTCCGTATAAATCACCCGGGAATAGTTTTACAATTTCACATCCCAATTCTTCTGCTCTTGCGATCTCTGTTAAAGATCCACATCCAGGAGACCATAATATTTTCTTACGATTACATGCAATGGCAATATCTTCTCTCAATACCGGAGTAACCACAAAGTTTGCTCCCAAAGACATATATAAAGATGCGGCTGCTCCATCCGTAACAGAACCAACACCCATTATCATTCCTGGTAATTTTGCGATAGCATACTTGGTTAATTCACCAAAAACTTCATGGGCAAAATCACCTCTAGCTGTGAACTCCATCAATCTTGCTCCACCCTCGTAACATGCTTTTAATACTTTTTTACTTAATACGATATCATTATTAAAAAACAAAGGAATCATCCCTGTTTCTTCCATTGCATTTGCAACTTCAATTCTTGTAAATTGTGCCATTTATTTTGTGTTTATTTGTTTAATTGTTAAACTGCTTATCGGTTTCAGCGAATTAACAGTTTAACGATTACACTTATTATGTTATCTTGCTACTCTACCAGATGAATCACCCCCCATTAATTTCTTAACTTCGTCGATGGTCGATAAATTTGCATCTCCTTTAATGGTATGTTTAAGACATGATGCTGCTACTGCAAAATCTAATGCTTTTTGGTCATCTCCTTCGTACTCTAATAAACCATAAATCAATCCACCCATAAATGAATCACCTCCACCGACTCTATCTACTATATCCGTGATTTGATACTGTGCAGATTCAAATAAAGTTGTTCCGTCATACAAAACACCTGCCCATGTATTATGCGACGCCGAAATAGAACCTCTTAAGGTTGTAATCACCTTTTTAGCACGTGGAAATTTTTTTAACATTTGATCACAAACAGATAAAAAAGCTTCACCTTTTACCTCATGTCCTTGCGTTGTAATATCTAACCCTTCAGGCTTAATTCCAAAGTGCTTTTCTGCATCTTCTTCATTACCTAAAATAATATCGCAGTAAGATGTTAACTCTGTCATAATCGTTTCTCTATCGCCATCATAATTCCATAATTTTTGACGATAATTTAAATCAGTCGAAATGGTTAACCCCAATACACTTGCAGCTTTTACTGCTTCTAAACAAGCATCCGCAGCTCCTTGAGAGATTGCAGGTGTAATTCCTGTCCAGTGAAACCAATTAGCACCTTTAAAGACTTCTTTCCAATCTACCATACCAGCCTCTATTTCAGCCATTGCAGAATGTGCACGGTCATAAACTACTTTACTTCCACGATTTACAGCACCCGTTTCTAAGAAATAAATTCCTAAACGGTCTCCGCCATAAATAATACTGTTCGTTCCGACACCTCTTTTACGCATTTCCATTAATGCACATTCGCCAATATCATTCTTTGGTAAACGTGTTACAAAATCAACTGGAACTCCATAATTAGCCAACGATACTGCTACATTACTTTCACCACCTCCATATATAACATCAAAAGTATTTGATTGTGAGAATCTTAAAAATCCGTGTGGAGCTAACCTTAACATGATTTCTCCAAATGTTACTACTTTATTCATCTTTATATTAATTTTTTGTTTATTTATAATTTAAAATCTACTGTTGCTTTTATGACACCTGTTTTTGGATTTAACCAACTATCAAAATTAGAAATCATCTTCGTATATGGCACATTATGGGTAACATATGACGCTGTTGGAAATTGATTTATAACCTCAATAACATACTCAAAATCTTCTAGCGCGGCATTTCTACTGCACAGTAAGGTCATTTCTTTGGCATGAATTTCTGGGTGCGTATAGGTTAGTTCTCCCTTAGATAGACCTACAAGAATATATCTACCGCCATGAGCCATATAATTTGGGCCAAACTCCAAGGCTCCTTTATGTCCTGATGCATCAAATACAGCAGTACACATATCTCCATTGGTAATTTTTGAAATCTCCGCAATGGGATCACCTTTTGCATTTACTGTGTAATCTACGCCTATTTTTTCTTTTGCATAGGCCAGTCGCTGTTCATTCATATCAAGAGCAATTACTTTTGCACCTTTCATTTGAGCAAACTTCATAATTCCAATACCAATGGGGCCACAACCTATTACAACTATAAATTCATTCTTTTGAATAGTTGCGCGTCGAACCGCATGTGCACCAATCGCCAATGGTTCCACAATGGCCATTTGATCATTATTTAAATTATTTGCAGGTAATAAAATATCTATTGGAACCGCAATTTGTTCTTGCATTCCACCATCAGTATGAATACCTAAAACCTTAAGACTTGTGCAACAATTAGTTTTACCTTTTCTACAAGCAATACAAGTACCACAGTTCAAATAGGGCATTATAACCACATTGTCGCCTGCCCTTATTCCCTTATCATTTGCGCCGATTTCAATCACTTGAGTAGCTAGTTCATGGCCGAGAATTCGAGGGTATGTGAAGAATGCTTGGTTTCCAGCATAGGCATGTAAATCTGTACCGCAAATCCCAACTTTATGGACTTGAAGTAAGGCTTCGTTTTCTTTTCTAGTAGGCGCTTGTTTCTCTTTTAATTGAAACTCTCCTGGTTTTTCGCAAACAATATATTTCATTCGTTTTAATTCTTTGTTCAATCGATTGAACAGTTATTTAAAATTTAAGGGTTTTTAAAAATGAAACCCTTTTTTAACGATTGAATTAATTACAATAAACCAAATATGACCCTACTTAATTTGAATTGTTGTCTGAGAATTTTTTGCTATACATAAAAAAATACTGTAGTTTTGTTCAATCGATGGAGCAAATCTAATTAAAAATTGGGAAATAAAAAAAAATCTACGATAAAAGATATTGCCAATGTCTTAGGAATCACTCCTTCGGCGGTTTCCAAAGCGTTGAATAATAATCCAAGGATTAGCGAAAAAACAAAGATTGCGGTACAGCAAGTAGCCAAAAATTTAAACTATCAACCAAATCATTTGGCGAGTGCATTGAGAAAAGGGAAAAGTAACTTAGTAGGAGTTATTATTCCTCGTGCCAATAGTAATTTCTTTTCATCGGTCGTGGAGAAAATGGAAGAGGTTTTGAATAGTCATGGCTATAACGTGATTATGACACAATCGAATGAATCTTATGAAAAGGAATGCAGAAATATTGATGCCTTGCTGTATACACAGGTGGATGGAGTCATTGCATCTATGGCGAATGAAACCGTAGAATTGGAGTATTATCAAAAGATAAAATCTAAGGGCATACCGTTAATACTATTTGACAGAGGAGAAAATGATTTAGAAGTTGATTATGTCGGAATAGATGATTACATGACGAGTCAAATGGTAGTAAAGCATTTAGTCGAACAGGGTTGCAAGCGTATTGCTCATATTGCTGGATTTCAGCATTCCCGTATTTATAAAAATAGAATTAGAGGATATAAGGATGCATTAGTCGAATTTGATTTGCCAATCAGTAAAGATTTAATTATTGAAAGTAATTTAGGAATTGATGATGGACGTAGAAGTATGAAAAAATTATTAGAGCTTCCAATTCGTCCAGATGCAATATATGCAGCAGGTGATTGGGCAGCTTTGGGGGCCTTACAGGTTTTGAAGGAAGTTGGTATTAAAGTGCCAGAAGAGATGGCTCTGGTAGGTTTTAGTAATGAGCCTTTTACTTCTTTTGTTTCTCCACCGATCTCTACTATTAATCAGCATAATTCAGAAATTGGAAGAATAACGGCTGAAACCTTTTTGGATAGAATGGAAAACCCTTCTAAGGAGGTTACATTAAATAAAATTATATTGGAAGCCGAATTGATCATTCGTCAATCCTCAAAAAACAAATAAATTAAATGAATAAAACATCAAAATTGTACAGTCTAGTAATCGTTATTTCTTTGTTCCTATCTTTTTCTTGTAAGAGTGAAAAAAAGATTGATAAATCCGCAGGATCAGAGTTGAAGGTAGACAGTAAAAAAGTTGATACAGGAAGTATGGCATACTTTAAGGGAGGGAAAATAAGTATTGGATCTATCAGCGGAATGCCAAATGAAGGACCAACTTTTGAAATGGAAATAGCACCTTTTTATATTGATAAGAACTTGGTGTCAGTTGCAGAATTCAGAGTGTTTATTAATAAAACAGGATATAAGACGGAAGCAGAGAAGTTTGGAGATTCGGGAGTTTTTTCTTTTGAAACGGGCACTTGGTCTTTAATACAAGATGTTACATGGGAGTATCCGATGGGAGAAACAAAATCGAAAGTAGAAGACAGTCACCCTGTAACTCATGTAAGTTGGAACGATGCAAAGGCTTATGCTTCCTGGGCAGGTAAAAGATTACCAACCGAATTTGAATGGGAGTTTGCTGCAAAAAACGGAAAAAATGATACGCCTGCATATAGTTGGGGTGAGAACCTTGTGGTTGATTCACAATATATGGCCAATGTATGGCAAGGAGAAACAACTAAAGTTGATTCGGTTTTAGATGGATATTTGTTGACTTCTCCAGTAGGAATCTTTGGCGAATTAGAATCAGGTTTAACGGATATGGGAGGTAATGTATGGCAATGGTGTGAAAATATGTATGAGTCCTATCCGGGGAGTACTATGAAAGAGCCTTCCAACCCAAAGGTAAGGAGTACTAGAGGTGGCTCGTTTATGTTCGATCAGGCAGGTGATAAAAGTTTTACGACTACATTTAGAGGGAAGAACTCTATAGATACTTCATTATTTAATACTGGGTTTAGATGTGCCAAATAATATTATAAATTCAGTAAATCGTTGTATTTAAATTTATAAGAAAGTCTTTTTAATAGTTTTTCATTGCTTATAATCTTATAATTATTTAGAGAATTCTCTTCTATTTCAGGTTTAAGGCCATGCAGTTTAAAAACTTCTTTTTGATAAAATTCTTTCCGTTTTGGGTGAGAACTGGAACATACATTAAAAATCTCTCCCCAGACGTTTTTAGAAATAATTTGGCTTAAGATTCCTACGCAATCATCTTGGTGTATGAGATTGATATAGCCTTCAGGGTTTTTAAGAACTCTCGGAGGTTTTACGAAATTCCCTGGCTTTCTAAGATATCCGAATAGGCCTCCAAATCGGATAATAGTCGTTTTAAAGTTCTTATTTTTTATAAATAAACGTTCGATAATCGCAAGGTTAGAATCGTTTGTTGAATCATTTTCAGTTACAATACTATTACTGTTATCATAAACCGAAGTAGAACTTATATAAAGTATGTGCTGCACGGTTGATTTTTCAACAACTTTAATTAGGTTTTGAAAATCATCAATAGATTTAGAAGTAATAGCAATGATGAGTACTTCAACATCAAAAAAGGAATTGATATTATTGCTTAATGCTGAAATATCAATCTTAAATGGTCGTATTCTTGATTGTTTTAATTGCGAAATTCGCTCGATTGATCTGGTAGATCCATTTACATGATTCCCAAGATCAATAAGATTTTTACCTAACGGCTCTCCTAACCATCCGCAACCTAAGATACCAATTTTTCTTTTCAATTATTTATTTTTTAATATGTTGTTTTGTGCTTTTTATTATTTTTATATGCGATTACAAATATATTTGAATCTAAGAAACTTTTGTGTGCTAAGAGAAACTTACATAGAAGAAAAACCGAGAACGTTTATGCCCAGCGTCAGAATTAAAAAGAACAAGGGGTTTTACGCTATTTTTCTTCAATAAAAATAGGGTCTTAGAAAAATTGTTCTTTGATCCATTTAATGTGTTTATATAAGGGGTTATATGATAGTTTGAAATTGAGTCAAGATACTGGGATGAAAATTATTTGGGTAGATAAAGAGAAAAGTAGGCCTCTGGACTTAAAGTTGCACCTAGGTTTATAAAGGAGTATAAAAAAATTCACATGACTTAGCCTAAAATTAAGTACTCAAAAGTGATTTTGAAGTAAATACTTGATATAAGCATTATTGGATAAACAATAATTAATAAAATTTTTAATATATGAATCATTCTGTCTAAAGCGCATATTTCCTCTTTCTGAGATGCGCTTAAGGTGAATTGATTTTTTATTATACAAGTATACTTACTCATTCAATAGTTCTTTTTCAATAACTTTCCATTAAATATATTTCTTCTTGTTTCTTCTAAGTAATTTAAATGGCATAACATTTTTCTAAGAGACGCAAAAACCATATTACTTTTTATTTAAAATCACCTTTTTTAGCAAAGGGTTTATTCATTTGTTCATCCATTTGTTTTTTAATGTCTTTTGCTTTTAAGAAGACACCGATTTTGCTACGTACTAATAGAAGAATAGCGATTATGATAATAGTAATAGGTAAGGAATAGATAAATTCAAATTCATCACTGAATATTAAATCATCATTTAGGACGCTAATCAATTGAAATATATAAACGGAAATTGGGATAGCAATAGAATAGTACCACCAATGTTTACAAGTGGTAAACCAGATTAAAAGTAAAAAAGTAGGAATTAGTTTGGACAAAAAAGCCCAAACTGAATACCTTACGCTATCATAATAATTACTTGTGAAGGTAAACCAACGAGTTTCGTAGGTTTCAACATCAGGCACATAATTATATACGTAGAAAGCGTAAGGTATAAATAGCATAAAAGCTGTGATTAAACTACCCGTTAGAAGGTGGCTTGACTCTTCTTTTGTCAACTGCTTGTTTGTCATTATCTGCGTTATTACTGTTATCCATTACGAAAGATAATGAAAATACAGCTAACATGAGCAATCCGAAAATTAATTTTACTTTTTTCATTTTAGTAAGATTTATGATTAATGTAAGCATCAAATATATGTTGATAACTTCTTAGCCAAATGTCTCCCTGTCTAATTTAAGAAATCTTTTAATTAGATAAATGAAAATGTTGTAAAAATACGGATGTGTCAACGCCTCAGCGCGATCTCATGTTTTTTGATTATTTTTTAATTTTTTAACAAAATGGAGACTTTAAAAGACGATTATTAACAGATCTAGTTATAAAAATATAAATTTTCATAACTGTCATTTGAACTGTAAACTACAAAGTTCTCTCCGTAAAAGTTGTAATTATAGGGACGCTCTTATTTGATATAAAATAATGCAATTATTTTAAGTGTACAAGTGCATTGGTATTTATTTACAAAGACTGTTTGGCGCTTAATGAGAACTTAAAGGATTGTAAGATAAAAAATAGTTACATCCAAAACTTATATTTTCTTACAATTTAAGATAATTAATTTTTCATTGTGGTCACGAGTAAAGAACAAATATTGAGTTCCACCATCTTTTATTCCTGTTTTCCTTCTTATTTGCTCTACAGATTGCGGGAAATTCCGAGTAGTAATATTTGCCTTTTTGTTTGGTGTTATTTTTTTTAGTTGTTTTTTGTCAAAAGGAATGCAGTTAATTATTTCAAATTTTCTTCCCGGAAATTTTTGAATTGTGTCAGAAGTATATAAGTGAGAATGCTTATGTAATTTCGGTATGCCTAATTGGAATGACACTTCTTGGAAGCCCCCAGATTTTAGTATTGCGGAATTTGGCTGATACAAGTATCTTTTAGGTAGACTATAAGTTCCAGTTATGTCTTGATTATATATAAAAGAAAAAAGGTGTTCCTTATTTTTTGTGAAATTAATGGTTTCAATAGTAATTTCAAGTTGATTATTTTTTTCTAAAACGAAGAGTAATTCTTTTACTTCGTTGTTAACTGCAACTACATGAACTTTCTTTACAAATCGGAGTTCATTAATGGCAAGAGTCAAATCTAAAATAGGAGAGGTCTTAATTAAAATGTTATTCGTTCGTTTAAAGATGATTTCCAAATTATCGGCTACATTGGGAAGACAATCTTTTAATTGAAACACTTTTCCTTTTATATCATTTCTTCGGGAGGGATCAATATAAATCCAATCAAATTTCTCTGAGCTCTTCTCTAAAGTTGAAGTTCCATCTTCTGAGATTGTTCGAATATTCTTAATTTTTAATTGTTTTAGATTGTGATGTACGATTTTAGATAACCGACTGTTTATTTCACAATGGACTGTTTGTTTAAATTTGTGTGAAAAAGAAAGACAATCTACTCCAAATCCTCCAGTAAGATCAATTAGGGTATTTCCTGAAACGAGTGAGGCTTTGTAAGCAGCAGTTATTTCAGAAGATGTTTGTTCAATATTCAATTTATTCGGATAATAAATGTTTGCAGTATTATACCATGTTGGTAATTTAGTTCGACATTTATTTTTTGAGACGACCTGCTCTGCAATTTCTTGAATAGAAACATTGGAGAAAGGGGAGCCCTTGAAAATTAGTTTGGAACTTTCAGTGTTCAGATTATTAGTAATAAAATTCTGAACATCAATATTTAATATATCAGGATTCAATTTATAAATCTTTGGTCAAGGACTGAACAATTTTATTTTCAGAAAGAAATTCCTTTAAGATTACCTTAATTACAGTATACGTTGGAACGGCTATGACCATACCAGTCACTCCAAAAAGAATACCACCTATCACAATAATTAGAAATATCTCTAGCGGGTGAGATTTTACACTTTTTGAAAATATATAGGGTTGACTGAAAAAATTGTCAATGAGTTGGGCAATTATATATCCGATAAAAACAAAAGTTGTAGTCGGTAATATTTCGGTTTTAAAATCTTGCCCTAGATTACTCGTCATGGTTAAAAACAACATTAAAACCCCTCCGATAAGCGGGCCTATGTAGGGGACTAAATTTAACAAAGCACACAGGAAAGCAATAACAATTCCGTCCTTAACTCCAAATATTGTAAGTATTATAGAATAAATCACAAATAGAATGGAAATCTGAAAAACCAATCCAATAAAATACCGTGATAATAAATCCTTAATTGTGTTAAAGGATTTTTCCATTCTTTTTTGATTTTTTTCTTTGGTTAATATAAGTAAACTATTGCTAAATAGATTGCTGTCCTTCATAAAGAAAAAAGAAATAAAGAGGATGGAGAATAACCCAATACTAATGGAGCCCACTGCTCCAATAAAAGAATTTAATAGCATTGGAACTTCTTTAAATTTTGATAAGAGGTCTAAACTTTTTAGTTCTCCAATAATGTCTATTTTATATAATAGGAAGTAATCATTCAATTGAGTGGTAATTTCCTCCGTATTTTGAGCGAGTTTATCAAAGTTTAACAACGATAAATTTTCTCCTTGCTGCGATATTAAGGGAATAAATAATCGAATAAGTCCAGATATTAAACCTAGAAAAAACAGCATTGTTACTATTACGGCTAGGGTTTTAGGGAGTTTTAATTTACCCCTTAAAAATAATATTATAGGTCGTGCAATTAGTGATAGCATCGAAGCAATAATTATGTAAATAAGTACGGCTTGGATCTTCCATAAAAAAAATAGTAGAATAGAGATACCGAGTAAAACGCCTATTGCTTGTAGTATTCCTTGAGATATAATTTTTGAATTCATAGAATAAATATAGATTATTTTTACAATTGCAGAGATCTCTTTTTGGTGTATTTTATTAAATCTTCAAAAAACAAAAAAAAGTCTTCTTCAAAAGTTTCGTACTGCTCTTCCAAATCGTGAATTGCTAAGTTCATGTGCGATTTTAGTTTAGTCCTTCTATTCATTCCCTCCAAGACAGAAAGCATTCCTTTTATATATTGATAATTGTATAGCCAATTATACTTTTCAATATAAGGAAGCATTTGTTGTGTCTTTTCAGGAAGGATTTTATAGCTGTTATGCAGTAGTTTGTAAAAACTTTCGGAATAAACTATTAATGGGATTCTAGAATAATTATTCCAGTTTTTGGCTAAAAAATGATCGAAGAACAGATCGATTATTACGCCGTCATAATGTCTGTATCTTTTATGCAACCTTCGTTTACTTTCTCGTACGATAGGATGCTGGTCTGTATAAGTATCAATATTCCTATGTAAAATAATTCCCTTCTGAATTTCGGGAGAAAAATTATTAAACTTGTTTCCTCTTATTGAATCAGCTATAAAATTACCAACCATCACTTCTTTATTATCAAAAGAAAGATATAAATGAGCCAAGAAATTCATGAATAAAACAATTATTCAGTTGCTTTTTTAAGCAAAGTAAGATATTCAATCAAATCTATAAGATCATTTTCACCCATCGCTTGACCCAAACCAGAAGTCATTAATGAATTTTCCAATTTTTCAATAGAAACTATATTACTTTTACTCATGCTAGTTGTGATTCCTCCCATTTGTCTTAATTCAATATTTTCTTCAGTGTTGCTATTAATATACCCTACTAATTTTGAGCCATCTGAAGTTTCGATGACAAACCCTTCATAACCGAATCCAATTCCGTCATTTGGTAACATTACGGAAGCATAAAGTCCATCTTTAGAAAGCTTATTACCTATTTCAGATAAATTCGGACCGAAATCAATACCTTTTCCATTCACTTGATGACAAGAAGTACAATAATTTTCAAAAATTGCTTTTCCTTTGATGGCATCGCCATTCGCAGCAACTAATTGATTAATGGATGGAAGAATTGCTCCTTCCGGAAGTTTTAAATAGGTTGCAGCTTCTTTCCTTATTTTACCTCTATTTGCACTTATAAGTATGGTCGCTGCAGTATTTTTCAGTTTTTTGGGAATATCTCCTTGTTTCAGCATTTCCATCAGTCTAACTTCTTGTTCCCAACCAGTTCCTAAAACTTGGAGCCCTTTTCTTCTGATACTAATACTATTATTTTCGTTTAAAACAATTTCTTTTATTAGGTTCCAGGATTCTATGTCACCCAAATTTTTCATAGCAGTTAAAGTTTGTGAAACCATAAGTTCGTTCTTTGAATTCAATAAATTTTGAAAGTAAGAAATATCTTTATTTTGTCTTAACCATCTAGTAGCATCAATTCCAATAGCAGAGTTGGTTTCTTCAAACATTAATCGTTGTAATTCTGATTCTTGTCCTTGGATATCAAATTTTTGAATCCACGCGATAAATTGAATTTCGCCTTTTACCTTGGCAAGTGAGTTAAGTATAATTTTTTGAAGTGCCGCCGATTTTTTGACAGTGGAAGGATCAATATGATTCAACACAAGTTTAGTTATCAGTTCCTTTTCTTTATGTGAAACTTTTAGCATTTCAATGAATACTTTTTCTTTTAATGGATCTTTATGAAAGTCAAATGCTCTAAAATAACGCAACAAAGTAGTTGAATTTTGAGAGGGGTCCAAGATAATTTTCTTCAATAAAGGAATACATGACTTGGCTCTTGTTCTCCAAATAATATCTTTACTTTCTTCGGAATCGAACTTTCCTTTTATCCTTTTTAAATAAGCAGCAAAGAACTCCTCAGCTCTTGGGTCAGATCCAATACCCAAAGCCTCAAGATACCATCTGTCACCTAGGGGGTACTGCACGGCAACATTAGCCCAGATTTCCGCAGCTTTTGGAGAATTCAGGAATCTTACTGCAAGAGCAACTTCTCTTCTTACTTGCGGAGATATATCATTCGCCAAGATTTCCAAATAATCTGAAAGGCTGGCACTATCTAATTGTTGCGCCATACGAATTCCAGTCATTCTTATTTCTTCACTTTTGTCCCTGATTGCGAGGGCAATATATTTGGTTGATTTATCCTTAATATTGGATAACAACCATAACGCTCTTGCTCTATGCCTTTGATTTTCAGAATTGAGCACTTCCAGCAAGTTATTCTCGGCTAGAAGTCCAAAATTTTTCACTGCCGTCCAACCTAGAAAGCGTGTTGCCATATTAGCACTTCTCATAGCCTCTACGGCACCTTCTGGTGTAGATATATCCATTTTGGGTACGGAGAATGAATGTCCTTTTGGAGCAATTCTAAATATTCGTCCACGTTCCTGATCACCCATTTGATGCCCTCCAACTCCTGGATCATACCAATCGGCAACAAATAAAGAACCGTCCGGTGCCACACAAACATCTGATGGTCTGAACCATGAATCTCCTTTGCCCGAAATTAGATTTACTATTTCCGCTTTAAAACCAGCGCCCTCTTTTTTGACAGGATACGAACGAACAATATTTGGTCCAGCATCTGAATGAATCATTTGATCCCAAAATATTTCTGGTAGTAATCGTCCTTCATAGATAGTAATTCCAGTTGGCGACCCTGCGCCAGTCTGAAGTAAATTTGGAACAACTCCGGGATCATTTAAGTGCCAGTGTCTTTTTGGTATTTCATCATGCATCCCTGTCCTCGTTGTTCTCCATCCTGCACCTGTCATTTCATCTTTATAGCCGTAATTTCCGTATTCCATTACATAATTAATTCGGACTCCTTTATTACCGTCATCATCGTTATCAGATTGCCAAAGGGCTCCATAGGCATCCACAGCCACTTCAAAGTTGTTTCTGAAGTTATGCGCCAAAACTTCGAACTCACTACCATCAGTATTACATCTAAATATCATCCCTTCACGATAGGGATTACCAGTATTATTTACAAGATTTCCAACTTTGTCAATAATGGGGGCTCCATTTTTATCAAGTATTTGATTTCCTGCATTTCCAAAATTAAAATATAATTTCCCGTCTGGTCCAAAAACAAAAGCATGAATGGCGTGGTCATGCTGAAAACCTCCAATTCCAGTAAATAGCAATTCTTTTTTTTCAGGTACATCATCTCCGTCTTCATCCGTGAAAACCCATACATTAGGGCTTGTAGAAACGACCACCTTATTACCGAAAACTGCAATTCCTAGGGCGGCATCAATATCTTTTCCTTGATAAAACACTTTACGCGAATCTGCTTTTCCGTCTCCGTTTGTATCTTCTAAAATTAGAATACGATCCCCTTCTTCTCGAGTTGGATAACTAGGATTAAGATTGTACCTGTAGTTATATGCTTCACAAACCCAAACTCTACCTCTGCTATCTATGTCCATATTCGTAGGGTTCACTAATAAAGGCTCTGAAGCGAAAGTGGAAATTTCCAAACCTTCATAGACTTCCAATCCAACGAGTGCATTTTCAACTTTTCTTTTGTCTTGTTCTAATAATTCTTTAGAAGACTCTTTCTGCTTAGTAGGAGTACATGAAATCAAAAAGAGAGTAATAACAGAAAACAAGAAATATTTAATTGAGGGTGAAAGAGAATTAGTCTTAAAAATTGAAAGTTGGTTTTTTTTAGTCATTACGGTTCGTTTTTATAATTCAAACGGTAAGCAATTTACAAAAATTAACCGTAATGGCTGAAAAAAAAAGTAAACAAAAAAAGTCAATTATTCGATTTTTACTAAGGGACCCTCTTTAAGATATCCTAAAGACTGTAGGAATTTATCAGTTTCAGAAACCGTTTTCTTGTAGTAGTCAAAATTTTTCAAATTAAAAAAACCATGGCCTTGATCTTCATACAATTTTAATTTACAAACACTACCCACTTTTTCCATGACCTTTTTATAATATGACGCAGTCTCAACAGGTATTAGTTTATCCTTTGTTCCAAGATATAGTATTGTAGGTGGCGCACCTTTTTTAATATTATGCAAAGGAGAAAATTCCTTATAAGCTTCTCCAATACGGTCAAAGCCATATCCTCCCGGACCATTATCAATTACCGGATTAAACAATACAAGCGCATTTGGAACGCAACTAGTAGTTACATCCTCAGAAGATTCGTTATAATTTTCTATCAGCGCGGTTGCGGCAGCTAAGTGCCCGCCAGCGGATCCTCCAGAAGCGATGATCTTATTAGGATCTATTTGAAACTTTTGAGCATGTTGTCTTATAAAGCGAATTGAAGATTTCGCATCGTTAAGTGATTCAAAAGGTGTTGTCCCGTGTCGTTGTTTAATTCTGTATTCTACCAAAAAACAAGTAATTCCTCTCTTAGAAAAGTATTTGGCATGTGGTTCAAATTGTTTTGTAGTACCTCCGTTCCAGCCTCCTCCAAAAAAGAAAATCATGGCCGGGGTATTGGTTGAAGTACCAATATCTTTAGGACCATAAACTTCTAGAAAGAGTTGAGTTGAATCGATTTGTTTGTATAGTATCTTTTGTTGCGAATAGCAAGTTGTAAAACTTATAGCAAATACAATTAGTGATAAAGAAATGAAGATAGATTTCATAGAGGCAAAGAAAGTATTAAATTTATACATTCGAATTAATTAGTGCAATATATGACTAATCTATCGAATCAAAGGAAATGGGAGGGATGATGAGGCCTTCAAATATTCCGTTAAATAATATTGCTGTAAATTTATCTTTTTTACCAATGGGATAAGTGCCCGTAGCAACTATTGTGGCAGTAGCACCTTCTTGTTTAACTTCAATTTCTTGCTTCCTGCCAATACTTGGGAAAGAAAAAATAAATTCTGGTTTTGCATAGTCTAATCCATTATTCCTAATAGCGTAAACTCGACCTTGATTTTTTTTAACAAATACCCCTGCAACGATTAAATCTAAATCGCCATCTTTATCAAAATCAATTTTCACTTCATCAATAGTTTCTTCATTTAAGTTCCTGATAATTAGAGCTTTGAGAATAACTGTTGGAATAAAACAAGACTGCGGCGATACCGCTAAATAATTTAATGAGGTTAATTTTAAAAATTATATAGTACACCTAATAAATACAAATGCTACTTCTTGGCCTGCTTAATCTTTAAAATGGCAATTTTTTTATTTCGCTGTAAACGTAAGGAACTATTGTGATTTAGTTTAAAAAACTATTGAGTAATTATAAATATATTTGTTCAATTATAATTTTCATGTCGCATATCATTTCTTAATAAGAAGTAAGAAAAAAGATTAGTTACAACATACTTTAATTATTTATCCAATGCGTTTGATGCAAAATAAATCGACGTAAATTATTCATATGAATTTGTTTATTCTCTTTTGTAGCACTGAGGAATTTCTCCTAGTTCGTGCTTTACATTCCACATAAGCCCTTTTACAATTCCCGAATTTCCTGCAAAATAAGGACTAGACACATATATTATTGGAAACTTAAGACTTTCAGAATCTGTTTGATATGGTCTAGTAACATTTACATGCATTCTATCCAGTTTGCCATCACCATCGGAATCAAATTCTGTTTGTACCCAAAGATCATGTTGAATCCATTTTTCACTATTCTCAAATTCAGGAACGATTTGGGCTTCTCCATATTTGAAAATAGGCACAGCCTTTTTTGAGGTTTGAGAGGATACAGAGAATATATTTGCAATGATTACTGTACTAAGAAATAATAGGTTAAAGTTGTCTTTCATGACAGTTGAGTTTCGATAAGACCTTTTTTTTAGGTAGCTAAAACTACTTTTTTTAAAACTTACTTCTATATTGGATAGTGTTTGATTTTTTTTAAAATGAATCGAATAGATTTTGCTTTCCAAGTATATTCCAAAAAAAAGTTATTTTTTGGCAACGTAAGTCATTGAAAAAAATAACTAAATTTGAGTTTTTTTTAATTCTAAAAATGAGTAATTATCCCCGCATAAGTTTTTTTTAATGCTCATATTCTCGTTTATAAAGATACTAAAGTCACTGTATTTGATCGAGGGTTTTTGTTTGGCGATGGATTCTATGAGGTAATGAATCAAATAAATAGTTTATGTTTTTTTAATACTAAAAAAACATGAACGCAAACAATAAAATTACAAGAGGATTTTTAAAGCTAAGAGAGAAATTGATTCATGGCTAAATTTGATTTTAAAATAAATATGCCACTTAAAAAATCGAGATTTCTTTTAGTTAACTTTTTTAGGTTTTTCAAAATCATTTTTCATGTCATAGGGTAACTTCCAAATTTCACCTTTAAAATTTCCAAAATATAGAGCTGATTTACTGAAGTTATGCGAATGTCCATTCGCCCAGAAAAAACAAAAAGGGTTTTTGAAATTGACAGGTTTACGAACATAGGAATGACTAAACTCACTATTTTTTGTCACTATTTTCATATTTTCCCAAGTGTTACCTTTATCAATGGATTTCCAGATAGCCAGTTCGCCACCAACACCCCATTTTTGAGGGCCGTTCTCTGTTGGGCCAATAATTTTCCAATCGTTTTTTTCAATATATAAGCTACCCATATCATAGTTGTGATCGGAAGTAGTAACCACATTGGTTTGCCATTTTTTGCCGTTCCAACTAGTAATACACCACTCATATGGCGCGCTTTTACTACCCGGTTCATGACCATTACTTCTTATATATAAACAACTTGGATTTCCATCAGCATCAAACTCCATGTCTTTCATATAGATATTCTTTCTTAGAGAAGCATAGTCAATTATGCGTGCAGGATTTTCTTTTTTTAATAATGGTAATTTTAACTTTATGCCATCAGCCGTAGTCCATGTTTCTCCAAAATCAGCAGATTGGATATAGTATAAATCAGTTCTTTTATCTGGTACTCCATTTGGATGACGATTGAAAAAAGTGCCAAGCATTTTTCCGTTATAAATACTACTGGTTTGGTAGTGACCAGATTTTTCACCTTCATGCTCAGAAATTGCTGCAAGTTTTTTATCTTCTGTCCAATTAGTGCCATCCTTACTTGTTTCATAATAGAGTTGACGAGTGCCTGTATATTTCGTAAAGAAATGAAAAAATCCAAACACTGTCTTTCTAGGCTGTGGGTACGTCATTTCCTCTTCAGTAATTTGAGTAAAAGCATCAATAGAATACGGTTTTTTACTTTTGTATTTATACCCAGGTCTTTTGGAGCCCCTTCCACTTATGAAAACCCAGATAAATCCTTCATCATCAATAAGTAAAGAGGGATTATCATGTGGATCATCTACACCATTTTTATCTAGAACTACTGTAGGTTTCGAGACCATTTCTGTTTTATGATTGAATTCACCAATCATACATAAAAGATGTCTTTTATCTTCGGCTATTGTTCCGCCATAAACAAAAAAAGTTTTATTGACTTCAGGTGAATAGATAGCCAATGGAACATGTTTGGCGGTGTAAGTTCCCAATGCCCCAGAGTATGTATGTAGTCAAATAAAAATGAACTTTTTCGCTCAAAATTTAAGAGAGGTTTCTGCTAATTTAGTTAAAAATTTTGATACTGTTTTTTTCTAGCTTTCAAAGTGCTATTTTTTGTCATTTTGCGTTTTCTTAATTTTCTTTCGGCTGTTCCAAAATATACTTCTGCTGGAGTTACATTTTTCAAAGATTCATGATAGCGTTCATAATTGTAATACTGAACAAATTCTTTCATTTTTTCTTCTAATTGTCCAGGGCTAAAGTAATTATCAAGTTTTACAATGTTTTTCATTGATCTATGATAACGTTCAATTTTGCCCTGATTTTGAGGATGTAATGGTCTTCCTCTGATATGTTTCATATTTTTCTCTCCGATATAGTCTGCTAACTCGTGTGAGATGTAACAAGACCCATTATCTGACAACAACCTAGGCATTGATTTTTCATTAACTCCAGAAAATGCAATAGCTGCATCGATTGTATTGGTGACATCTTCTGCTCTCATTGTTGAACAAAGCTTCCATGTAACAATGTAACGACTGTAATCATCCAAAATAGTTGATAAATAATACCAACCCCAACCAAATATTTTGAAATAAGTAAAATCAGTTTGCCACATTTGATTCACGGCAGTTGTTTTATCGTGAAAACTATCCGAAGCACTCATTATTCTAAATGAAGGCGATGATATGAATCCATTTTCCTTTAAAATCCGATAGACACTTGACTCGCTGATATAATAGTTGTAATTATCCGTAATATGCCAAGCAACCTCCCTAGAAGATAACTCAGGCTTTTCTAACGCAATTTCAACTACTTTGTCTCTATCGACGATATTTATCTTATTCCACGTCCCAACTCTCTCTGATTTCTTACGAGCTAGACCTTCAAAGCCTTTTTGGGTATATAAATTATACCAATTATAAAAGGTTGTCTTATTGATTTTAAGCTCTTTGAGTGTTCGGTTTATTCCAAGATCAGACTGCTCAACAAGTTGTATCATTTCGTACTTTTCTGATTGACTATAGTGCATATACTTCTCTCTTTTTACTCGTCTCCACGTAAGTTTTTTTTCAGAAACCGAACTTCTAGAGAAAGCTCTGCAACCAACTCTTTTAAAGTACCATTCTCACCTTTGAGTTCGTGAACCTCCGATGTGTTAGCTTCTCGCATCGTATCTCCATTTAGCCTGCGCTTTCCTGCTTCCATGAAATCTTTGGACCATTTGTAGTAATTAGCTTGATGGATGCTTTCTTTTCGACACAATTCTGCAATGGTCGTTTCACCACGCATTCCTTCAATAATAATCCTGATTTTGTC
The DNA here is from genome assembly GCA_905181865.1 of Urechidicola croceus. Classification (GTDB taxonomy): domain Bacteria; phylum Bacteroidota; class Bacteroidia; order Flavobacteriales; family Flavobacteriaceae; genus Urechidicola; species Urechidicola croceus_A. The sequence continues at coordinate 306,085 of CAJIZG010000003.1, read as the reverse complement.
TTCTGAATTGTAAGCTTTTCTTGTCTTACGTTTTAAGTCGCTAATTAAAGCACTGGCACTTTTCTTGTTTTTCATCATTTAAGATTTAAAGGTTTGTAAAAATAATAAAACCTATCTCTTATATTAAAGTGATAATTAGTTCACTTTTTGCTGACGTTATACACAGTAGTTGTTTGGTTAGTTTGTAGTTTTTCTGCTAGCTTTAGGGTGTTTTCTGTTGTTTTATTCATATTGCGTCAAAATAGATAAAATGGTTGACAAAGCCAAATAAGATATTAATATTTTAAACTAAATTACTTGTATGTAGTAATCTTATGAATAATTGAATCTATTTGATTATTTTTTGTTCATTTAAAAAATTGATATTTGTTACAATCACACTTTAATGAAAGATTTCCTTTCTGATACGGCTTAAGTTTTCGCGTTCTATTCCTAAATAAGATGCAAGGTGATATTGCGGAATGTGTTTAATAAATTTAGGAGAATTACGAAGCATTTGAAAATATTTTTTTTGGCAAATAGAAATAAAAAAGATTCAAAACAATTGGTCGCCATAGCATAAGCAATTTCTAAAATAATATTATTTTGTATAGAGTTCGTTTTTAGTGAATTTCTCGGCTATGGTTTCCGAGATTTTAAGGGATAGTCCTTTTAAGATGCTCTAAATTAAGAACAGCTATGTTATTTATTGTTTGAAATTGAGGGATAGAAGGAATTTTCGTTCCTCTCTATCCTTCGCTTTTTTTGTCCGATGATTAAATAAATATAAAAAACCGCATTCGTTAAATTGCGGTTTCTTTTAATTTTTACTGATTGAAGGGAACTTAAATCACAATACATTATTGATTCAGCATCACTGGCATCACCAACATGGTTACTTGCTCGCCTTCTTCATTGCCATCAATAGGCGTTAAAATACCCGCCCTATTTGGTAAAGACATTTCAATCAAAATTTCGGAGGAATCTAAGTTGCTCAACATTTCTGTTAAGAAACGAGAGTTAAATCCTATTTGCATATCGTCTCCTTGATAATCACAATTCAAACGCTCATCTGCTTTGTTTGAGTAATCAATATCTTCTGCAGAAATATTCAATTCAGTTCCTGCCATTTTCAATCGAATCTGATGTGTGGTTTTACTTGAGAAAATAGAAACACGACGCGCTGAGTTTAAGAATGAAGCTCTGTCTACCGTTAATTTATTCGGATTCTCTTTTGGAATTACAGCGTCATAATTAGGATATTTTCCATCAATCAATCTACATTCTAACACCACATTGTTAAATATAAACTTTGCATTGGACTGGTTGTACTCTATCGTAACATCACTATCTGCACTTCCTAGAATTCCTTTTAAGATATTCAATGGTTTTTTTGGCATTATGAATTCGGCTACTTCATCAGCAGAAACATCAGTACGTGTATATTTTACCAATTTGTGGGCATCGGTCGCTACAAAAGTTAAATTCTCTGGACTAAACTGAAAAAAGACACCACTCATTACAGGTCTTAAATCATCATTTCCTGCCGCAAAAATAGTTTTTGAAATTGCCGTGGCTAAAATAGCACCGTTTAAGACTGTTTTACTAGGAGATTGTAAAGAAACTGCTTTCGGAAATTCCTCTCCACTAAAATATGCCATATCATATTTACCCTGACTAGAACTAATTTCAATAGTGCTATTATCATCTGTTTTAAAAGTAAGTGGTTGATCTGGAAAAGTTTTTAAAGTGTCTAATAATAAGCGCGATGAAACGGCAATGGAGCCTTCACTATCAGATTCTACCTCAATTATAGAACTCATCGTTGTTTCTAAATCTGAAGCGGTGATTTTCAGTTTATTAGTATTCAGTTCAAATAAGAAATTATCTAAAATGGGCAAGGTATTATTGCTGTTAATTACACCTCCAAGCATTTGTAATTGCTTTAAAAGTTGCGAGCTCGATACTATAAATTTCATGTGTTTATATTTATTTTTTTTCATTTGTCACATGCTGTTCGCTATTATTTATACCTATGAATGATATAATTTTGAACAAGCTCGTTTCATCTGTTTTTATTTTAGTAATAATACAAATATATTCTAAAATAACGTGATAGTAAAAAGAACTTATAAACAAATTTTTATAACTAGTATTGGCGATAATCGAACCAAAAGATGAAATTATTTAGGGTAAATAGGAGATACTTAATCGTATGTAAAAACAGCAGTTTCAAAATTCAAATAACGAAGCTAAAGAAGTAAATCACAAAAAAATGTTAAGGTTTTCTCACGAAAAGAAGAATTACTTTTTAATAATTAAATTTGTTTGCAACTTAAAAACCAAGCATGAATCGATATTTGCCTATTTTATTTTTATGTTCTGCGCTATTTATATCGGCGCAGCAACCTTTAAAGCCAACATCGTCAGAAATATATGAGGATTTAAAAAAACTAAATTTCTTAGGAACTGCGCTATACATAGCGGCACATCCCGATGATGAAAACACAGCATTAATTTCATACTTAGCCAATGATGTAAAGGCAAGAACAGGGTATTTGTCTTTAACACGCGGTGATGGCGGACAAAATTTAATAGGCCCTGAGATTAGAGAATCTTTAGGTGTAATTCGGACACAAGAGCTATTAGCAGCAAGAAGAACGGATGGTGGGGAACAATTATTTACACGTGCCAATGATTTTGGGTATTCAAAACATCCAGATGAAACGTTAGAGATTTGGAATAAGGAAGCAGTACTAAGTGATGTAGTACTGGCGATTAGAAAATTTAAGCCAGATATAATTATTAATAGGTTTAATCACAGGCCGGAGACTTTTGGAAGTACCCATGGGCACCATTCATCATCGGCAGTGTTAAGTCAAATGGCTTTTGATTTGGTGGGGGATGAAAGTAAATTCTCTTCCCAATTAGAACGCGTGGATGTATGGCAGCCAAGACGTTTGTTTTTTAATACTTTTTGGTGGTTTTATGGAAGTAAAGAAAAGTTTGATCAAGCAGATAAGTCGAACATGATAGAATTAGAAATCGGAACGTATTATAGTTCTTATGGATTATCTAATAATGAGATTTCTAGTTTAAGCAGAAGTATGCATAAGAGTCAGGGATTTGGGAGTACTGGATCTAGAGGGAAGCAAAGCGAATATTTAGAAATACTAAAAGGGGATTTACCACAAGACCCAAAGAATTTGTTTGATGGAATCAATACTACATGGTCTAGGGTTCATGGTGGTGAGGTCATTGGTGAAATTTTGGAGAAAGTAGTTACTGATTTTGATTTTAAATATCCTGTTAAAAGTGTCAAAGGATTGTTAAAAGCATATCATTTAATTGAAAATATTGAAGATAATTATTGGAGGATTCAAAAGACGAAAGAAATTAAAGAACTCATTTTAGCGTGTTCCGGATTGTATATAGAGGCGGTTGCTTCTGAACCTAGCGCAACTCCAGGCAGCAAGGCTGAAGTAGCGATAGAAGTTATTGACCGGGGGAAAGTTCATATGAGATTAGCGCAAATAGAACTGAATCCTTTAGGGGTGGTTAATAGGGAAGTTCAACATTTAAGGATGAATGAAAAATTGTCACTAAAACTGGAAGGAACGATTCCCATGGAAATGGAGTATACAAGTCCTTATTGGTTGCGAAAAAAAGGAACGGTAGGAATGTATAATGTAGAAAATAAAAACCTGATAGGAGTTCCCGAAACCCCAAGAGCATTAATGGTAAAATTTACTATTGCTATGGGACAATGGTATATGGATTTTGAGAAAGAGGTAGTTTACAAGCGGAATGACCCTGTAAAAGGAGAGGTATATCAACCGTTTGAAATAGTGCCAGAAGCAACGGCAAGTATGGACGATAAAGTTTTTATCTTTGCGAGTGCAGCGCCAAAAGATGTGGTAGTGAAAGTGCAAGCAGGTATTTCAAACCTCCACGGAAAAGTACAATTATGTCATCCAAATAATTGGGATGTGAGTCCAGAATATCACGATATTAAAATCGCTAAAAAAGGAGGAGAAGTATCAGTAATATTTAAAGTTACACCGCCTGCTGAAGAGAGTGAAGGGTTAATTTCACCCATTGTACAAGTGAATGGTGAAATGTATTCAAATGAGATGATAAAAATTGTGTATGATCATATTCCAACGCAATCTGTTTTGCAACCGTCAGAAAGTAAAGTAGTGCGACTTAATATTAAAAAGAAGGGCGAATTTATTGGTTATATTCAAGGAGCAGGGGATGAGATACCAGCAAGTTTAACACAGCTAGGATATACAGTAACGGAGTTAAAGGAAGATGAAATTACCTATGAGAAAATAAAGCATTTTGATGCTATTGTAGTTGGTGTTCGTGCCTATAACACGAATGATAAAGTTAAGTTTTATCAAAAAGAGTTACACGAGTATGTAAGAAAAGGAGGTACCATGATGGTGCAATACAATACAAGTAGAGGATTAAAGGTAACAAATGTTGCACCTTTACCGCTAAAGTTAGGTAGGGGAAGAGTAGCAGATGAAAATGCAAAAGTCACTATTTTAAGCAAGGATCACGAAGTTATGCAATATCCAAATCAGATTTCTGAAAAGGATTTTGATGGTTGGGTACAAGAACGCGGACTGTATTTCCCTAGCGAATGGAGTGATGATTTTACACCGTTATTGTCTATGCACGATACAGGCGAAAAGGAGTTGAAAGGGAGTTTACTAGTGGCAAAATTGGGAAAGGGATATTTTATCTATACAGGTTTAAGTTTTTTTAGAGAATTACCTGCGGGTGTGCCAGGTGCGTATAGATTATATACTAATTTATTGTCTGTCGGAAAGAATAAACAGCAGTAAAAAAATAAGAGTTAGCATATAGGACTTCTTAATAAAATAACTAATAAAAATAAACAAGATAAAATGCCAGATCAAAAACCACCCATATTTAAAACATGGAATCGCCTCTATTTATTTGTGCTATTATTTCAAATAGTATTAGTTGTTTTATTCACTTTATTCACAAAAAAATATAACTAATGCATATTATCGATTGGACCGTTTTAATAGCAATTTTAGTAACAATCGTGTGGTATGGAATATGGAAAACACGTAATGTAAATACAACGGAATCTTTTTTAAGAGGAGAACAAACCTTGCCCTGGTATACCATTGGATTATCGGTTATGGCCACCCAAGCCAGCGCAATAACCTTTTTATCAACCCCTGGTCAGGCTTTTGATGATGGGATGCGTTTTGCACAATTTTATTTTGGTTTACCCATTGCCATGATTATTTTATGTGTGTTCTTTCTGCCGAGATATTATAACCTTAAAGTATATACAGCCTATGAGTTTTTAGAAGATAGATTCGATTTAAAAACACGTTCTTTAACGGCGTCACTTTTTTTAGTTCAAAGAGGATTGGCAGCTGGATTAACCATTTTTGCGCCTTCTATTATTTTGTCTTCTATTTTAGGATGGAATTTAAATATCACCAATTTATTGATCGGGTCCCTTGTAATTATTTACACTGTTTCTGGAGGGACCAATGCTGTTAGTCAAACTCAGAAGCAGCAAATGGTTGTAATTCTAACAGGGATGTTTGTAGCGTTTTTAATATTGGTAAATAAATTACCACCCAATATTACCCTTTCTGATGCTGTGGATATTGCTGGTAATATGGGAAAATTGAATGTGGTTGATTTTGAGTTTGATTTATCAAATCGCTATAATATATGGTCTGCACTGCTCGGTGGAACCTTCTTATTTCTATCTTATTTCGGTACAGATCAATCTCAAGTACAACGTTATTTGTCTGGAAAATCGCTAACTCAAAGTAGATTGGGATTACTTTTTAATGGAATTTTTAAAGTACCAATGCAGTTTGCTATTTTATTTATTGGAATCATGGTATTTGTGTTTTATCAGTTTAACGATGCTCCATTACATTTTAATAAAGCCAATGTAGAAGTAGTTGAGCAATCTCCGTTCGCAGCCGAATATAATGACTTAGAAAAGGAACTAAACCTTAATGCTGAATTTAAGCGTGACGCGATTGCAACCGTAATTGATAATAAAAGATCAGGTAAAGATAATAAAGAGGCCGTGGCTATAATGAACAGTGCTTTAGCGAAGGAAAAAGCATTGCGAGGTGATGCAAAAGAATTGATTAAAACGGTTTCAGAAAAAGGAACTATTAAGTTAGAAGCAGAAGATTCTGATTACGTATTTATAACTTTTGTCACAGATCATTTACCAATCGGATTAATTGGTTTGTTGTTGGCTGTTATTTTCTCAGCAGCGATGTCTTCAACGGCTTCAGAATTAAATGCTTTGGCAACAACTTCTTTGATTGATATTTATAAACGCTCGTATGTGAAAGATCAAACGGACCAGCACTATTTAAAGATGTCTAAATGGTTTACATTTGGATGGGGAATTATTGCTTTGCTGTTTGCAACGTTTGCTTCGCTATTTGACAATCTAATTGAAGCGGTAAATATAATTGGTTCGTTGTTTTACGGTACTATTTTAGGGGTTTTTATGATTGCTTTCTTTTTGAAAAAGATAAGAGGTCGAGGAACTTTTTATGGTGCTATTTTAGGTGAAGCAGGTGTTCTATTATTATTTTATTTGAACATGACTGGAGTTATTGAATTGGCTTATTTGTGGTTAAATTTAATTGGATGTGTCATGGTAATATTCTTTGCATTATTAATTCAAACTATAACGAAAGGAACCGATAAATTGAATGCTGATAAGATTTAGATTTAAGTTGAATTTGGCGAAGTCAAACCAATGATAATCTTGACTATTTAAATCTTATAGAGGTGCAATTAGTTCTTATCCCAACCAAGTTGAGTTCAAGGATATGTAACATCATAATAACCTTTTAATACGTTTCTTTTGTGTGTTGATATTGTCAATGTAGAATGGTAGTTTAAGTTATGTGTAGATTTTCTATTTAGTCGAACAAAAAAAAATTGAAATTATTTCTGATTATTTTAAAATTCATTTCGTAATAAATGCTCTGTAGTCTAGTTTTTTAGTAATATCCAATCTCGTAATCCTCCTTGATAGTTGCATGGATTGCTAGAAATGCTATTAAACAGCGTTCAAACGTATGCTATTAGTAGAGTTTTATGTGTTTTCGTCGAAGTATAGGAGTTCGTGAAAGCCCAATTTCGCCAAAATAAAATTTCCCTAAAATATAAAAAGCTCGCATTTGCGAGCTTTTTATATTCAGTTTCAAAGAAACTTAATTTTAATATTTAAGGAACTCTAAACTGGCTTTTTCTTGATAATAAGACAAAACTCCAATAAATAATATAAGCGCTCTAAATATTTTAGTTTTCTTAATATGTTGGGACCGTAAATGGTATTGATACCGCTATATTTTCCCAAATAATTTGAAGATTAGCACCACCATTTCTTAGGTCTCCAATAGTAATTAACAGAGATTCAACCTCAAAAGGTAGTTCATTAACTTCGACATTGGTTCTCAAAGCAACCAAAGACTCATCTATTGATGCTGGAGCACCTCCACCGCTATGATTTGTATAAAATATAACTTCCCAAGATGTTGCGGTTGGAATTGTGAAAATTGCATACGTACCCGCTTTTAAAGATTTTCCGGCAATAGTTACATCATCGCTAAAAGTAATTTTTGTTCTTGCATTGGCTCCAGTTCTCCAAACCTTACCATATGATTCAAGTCCTCCAAATATTTTTCTCCCTTTCATAGAGGGTCTAGAATAATCTACCGTAACATCGGTTAGACCTACAACTTGCTTAAGTTGTGAACTTGGACTAGGTGCTGGTTTTTTGTCTTGAGCATTTACCATCATTGCAACGCTCAGAATTAATACTAGTGTAGAAAGTTTTTTTATCATCCTTTAATTTTTAGTTATACACAAATATAAACAATAAGATAAACTTATTGATACTTTTTCTTTCTGATTTGATGAAAACCAATGCCGAATAGTGCCAATAGAATAAGGGGAGTAATGACATTTAACAATTGATACAAAGATTTTTTTTGAAAAGATTTTTCTCGATCTAAGGTTTTAAGGTCGATTGTTTTTGATCTAATCTGTATCAACCTCGAATCGTCGAGCAAGTAACTCACACAATTTAATAAAAACTCTTTATTACCAAATTGCTGGCCTGTCAGTCTATCAACTCCAAGCTTCTCTGGCTGTCCACGTGTTACTTGATTAGCAATTAGGTCTCCATCCGAAATCACAATCATTTTGTGATTTTCTGGTGAAGTTTTTAGCGCATCTAATTTAAAAGGATGAATTCTATTAGCATAAGCTGATTTAAATGTACCTTCTAAAAGAACGGCCATGGGTAGGTTTCCTTGTGTATAATTTGCTGGATCTGGTTTTTCGGCGATAGATTTTAGTGTAATGATCGTTGGCGATCCAACGGTTCTTGACAACCGCGAACTTTGTAATAACACCGTTTTTTGAATGTTATTTTTTAATAATTCTATACTGTTAGAAAACTTAAAGCTGACGGGTTCAATATTACTATTAATAGCATGGTTATTCGTTGTTTGTGTGAGCGGGTAATAGCTCCATAAAAACTGATTGAACTGTGTTTTATTCCCTATATTTCCAGATGCTATTGGAATTTTTGAACTGTATAAATCTTCTACTAAATCACGATTGATACGCACACCATAACTAAATAATAAACTTGTCAAATTTAAATCTCTAGTATAGGCTAATGATTCTCCCGTCGTCATTAAACTATCCAATTCTGCTTGAACTTGATCTACCAACCAAAGTGTATTACCACCACCCATAACAAACTGATCTAAAGTGAATATTTCTTCATCAGTAAATCGTTCTGACGGTTTGGCTATGATGGCTAAGTCGTATTCCTTTAAATGCTTTACGGTTAATGTTGGAGACGTTTCAACCTTGTCTAAAGTGAAAGGGGCTAAATGATAATATTCACCTATTTTGCGTAAAAAATCTGCGATATAAATATCTTCCAATTCACCATTTCCTTTGAGTATGGCAATCTTCTTTTCTTTTTTTGAGGTCACTTTATGAATCGCGTCAACAAAGGCATATTCCAAATTTTGGATGGCGTTTTGCAGTTGTTCGTCTTGTGATTGGGCATTGGTGTCTTTTAGCAGAGAAACCTTTTCCGTTTTACTACCGTTTTTTACAGTAGCCCATGGAAAAATAAGGATTTCTGAGGTGCTTCCATTTTTCTGAATAGACAACTGACTTGGTTGTAATCCCTTTTTGATCAATGCTTCGGGATCATTTTCTAAGGGATCTAAAAAGCGAAAGCGAATTTTTGGATTTTCAACTTTTAGTTCTTCTAATAATTGTTCTGTCTCATCTTGTAATCGCCTAAATTCTGAAGGGAATTCTCCTTCCAAATAAACATTTATTAAGAGTCTGGTATCAACTTTTTCTAAAATAGTTATGGCTGGTTGAGAGAGTGTATACCTGCCATCTTCTGTTAAATCAAAACGCTTATAAATGGCAGAACTAATAAAGTTAACGACCCATAAAACTATGAATAGCGCAAGTATTTTTGATATGTTGGAATACTTACTCACTTCCTAACTTAAATTTAGTAAGTGCTAAAAAGAAAAAGGAGATACTTAGAAAGTACACCAAATCTCGGGTATCTATCACACCACGTGCAATACTGTTAAAATGGGCTTTCATACCTATCTTGTGAATGGTATATTCTAAATTTCCAAATAACGTATCCATCGCATCAAAACCGGCATATAAAAAGAGTGATAAGCCAACGGCAATAATAAATGCAATAATTTGATTACTTGATAGAATTGATGAAAACAGTCCGATGGCCGCATAGGTACTTGCCAAAAACAGCAAGCCTAAGTAGGAACCAATGAGACTTCCAAGATCAAAATTAAAAGCAGGATTACCGAGTATTCCTATGCTATAAACATAGATGGAAGTCGGTAGTATTGCTGCTACAATCAGTACTAACGAGGCTACATATTTACCTAGAATAATTTGCCAATCACCAAGAGGTTTTGTTTTTAAAATTTCAATAGTTCCGAGACTATATTCATCGGAAAACATCCGCATTGTAATGGCAGGAATTAAAAAAATAAAAATCCAAGGAGCTAAATAAAAAAAGCCGTTTAAATCTGCAAATCCAGTATTTAAGATATTAAATTCTCCATCAAACACCCATAAAAAAAGGCCATTAAGCACTAAGAAGGCACCAATTACCATATACCCAATAGGCGTGGAAAAAAATGCATTTAACTCTTTTTTTAAAATGGCAATCATTAATTTGAATGGGTCTTTTTAAATTTTAGTATTGTTTTAATTTAGAAAACGATACAATCTAACATTTAGTATTTAAATAGCGTATGTTTAGATGCCATCATTCAAAAGAAATGGACAATTGATCTCTATATTCAAATCCAAGTAAACTGGCGGCACCTCCAACAGTTTTCATATTACTTCTATAAATAGCAATCTCTATAAAACCTGCGGAATTAAAAATAGCCAATTTTGTGCCATCCTGATTTCTTTGGTCTGGGGGTAAATCAAAATTTACAATATCGTTATATCGATCGTGTATTTTCTTAAAAGTATATCGTCCAATAAGCATAGTGAAATCTCTACCACCTCCAATTTTATTAAATAATTTTCTATTGATATTGGTAATGATGTTTCCATAATTATCAATATAAATGACACTCCCTGTAATTTTTCGTGTATCGAAAGAAATGGCAGGTTGAATGTCTGTGATGCGCTTAAAATCTTCGATTTCTCTTCCAATCACCTCCAAAGTACCACCACGCTTTAAATGACAGGCTACCTTTACAAAAACATCCAACACAGGAAAACTACTTTCCACATGATCATGGATATTAATTTCAACAATTTTTTCGGGTCTAAATTCTGACGCAATCATGGATATTACACCGTTATTCGGACAAATAAAATAGTGATTGTCTAATTTTAAAGCAATGTGTTTTGTTTCTTCATCTAGTTCAGAATCTACCCCAATAATATGAATACTTCCTTCTGGGAAACTCTTGTAGGCATTTTTCATTACATACGCAGTCTCTGGAATATTAAATGGAGAGATGTCATGAGAGATGTCTACAATATTAACATCAGGCAATTCTGTATAAATTGCTCCTTTTACAGCGCCAACAAAGTGGTCTTTTAGTCCAAAATCGGTCGTCAAAGTTATCAAAGACATTTGTTAATTACTTCCTAAGATTATTTGTTGATTGCAACAATTTATTTTTAAATTTGTTACAAATCTAATCAATATTCATATAAAATTGATTTGTTTTTAACAGCTATTTTTTTGAACAAATTGAAACGAGCAAGTTAAGATTTTCATCACACAATGAAATGACGAATGGGGAACGGCATCTGACAAAACAAAAAATAAATATAAACAGGTATAACATCCATAAATAAAAGTCAATATCCAAGGGATTGAGAAATATGGGTGAACCATGTGACCGAATTAAAGGAGTAAAAAATAACACATGAAACTAAAAATAATAAGTATTTGAACGAGCGATTAATAGAACTTATAGATATCAATCCAAATGATTTATTTGGAATTGGGAACAGTAATATAGCTATCATAAAGAGGTATTTCCCAAAGTTAAAAATAGTTGCTAGAGGAACCAAACTGAAAGCTTTTGGGGAATCAGAACTATTGGATCAGTTTGAAAAAAAGGTTCAGATGTTGATTAATCATTTTAACAAATACAACAAGTTAGATGAGAACAGCATCGAAAGAATTATTATTTCTGACGAATCCTCTCAAAGTAATTCCAAGAATGTAGAGGGTGTTTTGGTTCATGGTGTTGGTGGGAAACTGATCAAGGCACAAAGTGCAAATCAGCAGAAAATGGTGGATTATATGCAAAAGAGCGATATGTTGTTTGCAGTAGGTCCCGCAGGAACTGGTAAAACTTACACGGCTGTTGCACTTGCAGTAAAGGCTTTAAAGGAAAAAGAGGTCAGGCGAATTATATTAACAAGACCGGCAGTTGAATCTGGTGAGAAATTAGGTTTTTTACCGGGCGATATGAAAGAAAAATTAGATCCTTATATGCAACCACTATACGATGCATTAAGAGATATGATACCTTTTGAGCGTTTGGATTCTTACTTAGAAAAAGGGGTTATTCAAATAGCTCCACTGGCATTTATGCGTGGAAGAACTTTAGACAATGCATTTGTTATTTTAGATGAAGCTCAAAATACGACACACGGGCAAATGAAAATGTTCTTAACGCGAATGGGAAAAAATGCTAAGTTTATAATTACTGGCGACCCTGGGCAAATAGATTTACCACATCGCCAAGTTTCTGGTTTGAAAGAAGCCGTTTTAGTACTGAAAGATGTTAAAGGAATAGCGATGGTTCACTTGGATGAAAAAGATGTGGTACGCCATAGATTGGTAGGTCAGATTATCAATGCTTTTAAGAGTATTGAAGGCGAATAGGGTCTGGAATAATTAAAAATTTAAAACGAATTGTTTAGCCAATTAATTTGCTAAATATCAAACAATAAAAAGATGAATACCATAAATGATACCGATTATAATTTTCCAAAGCAAAAATCGATTTATAAAGGAAAAGTTCGCGAGGTATATAATATAAATGACAGTATTTTAGTAATGATTGCTACAGATCGATTGTCTGCTTTTGATGTGGTTATGCCACGTCAAATTCCGTATAAAGGTCAAATATTAAATCAGATAGCTTCTAAAATGATGGAGGCTACGGCTGACTTAGTTCCAAATTGGATTTTGGGAATTCCAGATCCGAATGTAGCCGTAGGGCATATGTGTTCGCCGTTTAAAGTAGAAATGGTGATTCGTGGATATTTATCTGGCCATGCTGCAAGAGAATATAAATTGGGAAAACGTTTATTATGCGGTGTTGCTATGCCAGATGGTATGATAGAGAATGATAAATTTCCAGCACCCATTATTACGCCGTCTACGAAGGCTGATAATGGGGAGCATGACGAAGATATTTCGAGAGAAGACATTTTAGCCAAAGGAATCGTTTCAGAAAAGGATTATGTGGTATTGGAAGATTATACGCAGAAATTATTTCAGCGAGGAACAGAAATCGCACAATCCCAAGGTTTGCTATTGGTGGATACGAAATACGAATTCGGAAAAACGAAAGACGGTAAGATTGTTTTGATTGATGAAATTCATACGCCAGATTCTTCGCGTTATTTTTATAAAGATGGGTATGCAGAGCGACAGGAAAAGGGAGAATCACAGAAACAATTATCGAAAGAGTTTGTACGTCAGTGGCTGATTGAACATGGATTTCAAGGGAAAGAAGGCCAAGTAATTCCAGAAATGGATGATGCCAAGATGATCGAAATTTCTGATCGTTATATAGAATTATACGAACAAATTACCGGAGAAAAATTTGTAAAGGCAGATGTTTCCAGCGTACCTGAGCGAATCGAAAAAAATGTACTAACCTTTTTAGAAAACAATTAAGAAAATAATTAAGAAAATAATTACTATGAAAAAATCCTATTTAAAATTTCCACTAACATCATTTTTAATTCTTGTAATTTGTACTAGTATGGAAGAAATCAATGCACAAGATTGGCCTAATCTCGATCGTTTTGCAGACGAGAATGCGAAGTTAGATGCGCCATCTCCTTACGAAAACAGGGTGGTCTTTATGGGAAATTCGATTACCATCGGATGGATTAATAAGGTGCCAGAATTTTTTGAAGGAAAACCATTTATCAATAGAGGGATAGGCGGACAAACGACTCCACAGATGTTGATTCGTTTTCGTCAAGATGTGGTGGATTTACAACCAAAAGTAGTCGTGATTTTGGCAGGAACCAATGACATTGCTGGAAACACCGGGCCATCTACCCTGAAAATGATTGCAGATAATATCTTTTCTATGGCTGAGATCGCTGAATCAAATGGCATCAAAGTAGTCGTTTCTTCTGTAATACCTGTATTCGATTACCCGTGGAAATCAGGCTTAGAACCTGCTCAAAAAATTGTACACGTAAACACCCTTTTAAAAGAATATGCCGATGCGAACGGGCATGTATATTTAGATTACTTCTCTGCAATGGCAGATAACAAAAATGGCTTACGCGCTGACTTAGGAGATGACGGCGTACATCCAAACAAAAAAGGGTATGCAATTATGGCTCCTTTGGCAGAGGCTGCGATTAAAGAGGCTTTGGAGGAGTAAGAGTGTATTTGTTAAATAGTTTTGATTAGGACGCGTGTATTGGGTTTAAACAAACAGATATTGAGATTTTACTTTTATGCCACTCAAGTCTAAAACCTAGGGAGACCTTAGTATATATGAAAGGAAAAATAAAATCATGACAATAAAAAATATAAAATACTTGGGGATGGTTATGCTATTTGTTATAGGCACAAAAGGATTATCTCAGAATACTAAAATTAAAAAACAAACAAAGCCCAATGTAGTCTTAATCTATTTAGATGACAGTGGATATGGAGATTATGAATACAATGGAAACCCTACTATAAAAACTCCAAATATTACGAAATTAAAACAGAGCGGCGTTAATTTTACGCAATTCTATGTAACTTCTCCGGCATGTTCTGCATCTAGGTATTCCTTATTAACTGGTCGATATCCAGGGAGATCAGGACTGGGGTCTTGGGTAATTGGGCCGAGTGCAGCAAAACATATTCATGAAAAAGAACTGACCCTTGCAGAAGGACTTAAATCTGTAGGTTATAAAACGGGGATTTTTGGTAAATGGCATTTGGGATCTCCAAATGAAAAAAATCAACTTTCTCAACAAACATTGCCACTAGCACATGGTTTCGATGAATGGATTGGAACCAATGTATCTCACGACTATGGGAATGCCATGCTTTTGAAAAGTGATCCTAAAGGTGTGCATCCAATTCCCGGGTATGACTTGATAGCGCAAGACTTACCCTCAAATATAGTGGCCTCTGAATCATTGACTGGATTATGCACTAAGGCTGCAATTGATTTTATCAAACGAAATAAGACGCATCCTTTTTTCGCATATATTCCATTTAACATGCCCCATTTAGGACTTTTTGTGAGCAAAAAATTTAAGGGAAAATCTCGTAACGGAACCTTGGGAGATGTGATGGAAGAATTGGATTCCGCCATAGGTGAAATCCGTAATACGCTTGAAGAGGTTGGCGTGAGTGAAAATACTATTGTTATTTTTTCATCGGATAATGGACCGTGGATCGTTTTTAATGATAAGTCAGACACCAAATATGGAGATACGCGTTTACAAGTGGGATATGCCACTCCTTTTAGAGATGGAAAAGGTTCGACTTGGGAAGGTGGACATCGTGTAGCAGGGATCGTGAGTTGGCCTAAAAGCATCAAAGGAAATCGAAATGAGCAGACACCTATAAGCACCTTGGATATTGTTCCAACACTATTTGCCATAACAGGGGTAGAGTTGCCAAAAGACAGAACTATTGACGGACGCGATATCCGTGCTATATTAATGCCCGATACATTTAAAAGTGATTTGGACGATTTTACGTTTTTCTATGCGTATTCTGACAATAAACCATCAGCAATACGCAAGGACTCATGGAAATTACATGTTCGTATTGGTTCTCAAACAAAAAATAATTACGGTTATACTGCTTCAAGAAAAACACCTTTATTGTTTCAAGTGGAAAAGGATTTAGGAGAAAGAGTAGATGTATCCGAGGAAGAACAAGAAAAAGTTTCTGAATTGCTGACCGATTTAGAATCTTTTGAAAATCAAATGAAAAAAGAAGGAACCTTTTGGGAGGTGAAATAATTATTAAATAGATACTTTATGCTAAAGCAAATTACCTATACGTTAATCCTCCTAAGTTTTACAATGATTACATTGCTAAGTTGCAAAGCAGAACAAGAATTACCAAACATTATACTTCTTATGACGGATGATCAGGGGTACGCTGATATTTCTGCTCATGGAAGTCCAGATGTCTTAACACCAAATATGGATAAGCTAAAAACGCAGAGTATTAGTTTAGAAGATTTTCAGGTAAGTCCAACGTGTGCTCCAACTAGATCTGCGATCATGACTGGCAGACATCCTTTTAAGAATGGTATTACGCATACAATTTTAGAGCGAGAACGCATGGCTTTGGGAATTATAACCCTGCCAGAAATTTTGAAGAGGAAAAATTATGTGAGTGGTATATTTGGTAAATGGCATTTGGGAGATGAAACAGCCTATCAACCTGAAAGCAGAGGGTTTGATGAGGTTTTTATTCATGGTGCTGGAGGAATCGGACAAGCATATCCTGGCTCTTGCGCTGATATTCCTGATAATAACTATTTTGATCCAACGGTAAAGCATAATGGAACTTTTGTGAAGACAAAAGGATTTTGTACTGATGTGTTTTTTACGCAAGCATTAGCTTGGATTAAAACAAAATCGAAAGAAAAAAAACCATTTTTTACTTACATAACAACCAATGCACCTCATGGGCCCTTTATTGCACCAGAAAGTTATAAGAAAAAATTTTTAGATCAGGGGTACCCGAAAAAGGCACAGGGATTTTATGGAATGGTCGAAAATATTGATGATAATTTAGGCGTTTTGATGGAGAAGTTGGAGGCATGGAATATTGCAGATACTACTATTCTAATATTTATGTCTGATAATGGTAAAACCTATGGGGCTCAAAATAATGTTCATGGAAAGACATACAATGCAGGGATGAAAGGATTCAAAGGTGGCGTTCATGAAGGTGGAACCAGAGTGCCATTTTTTATAAGATGGCCAAACAAATTTAAGGCAGGAAGAGAGGTGTCAACCCTATTAAATCATTTTGATATTTTACCAACGCTCGCGGAGATTACAACCATTGATATATCAGATATTATTGGTATGGATGGACAAAGTTTTTTGCCTTTTTTAACTAGTGAGAATTACAAAGGCGAAGATAGATATCGCTTTTATCACGGCGGAAGATGGCCGTTGAATCCAGAAAACGTAGGGAATGAAGAAGTGGACAAAAAATGGATAGGAACGATGGAGACTTCAGACCCGTTGAATTCAAAATTCAAAAATGTTGCTGTTAGAAATGAGCGTTATAGATATGTCAATGACAAAGAATTGTACGATGTAATGAAGGATCCTGGAGAAACAACGAATATTATCTTAGAGAATCCTGATATAGTTAAACAAATGCAGTTGGTTTATGACGAATGGTGGACAAATATTCAACCATTTTTAGTGAATGAAAAAGCACCTTTATCTAGTGATAAACCATTTTGGTCTGCCTACGAAAAGCAAAAAGAGTTCACAGGAATTAAAAATTGGGTAGTGTCTAATTTAAATTAAGTTTATCTGATTGTGGTGGACTTTCAGGAGAAATAAAGCCTCTAATAATTGAATATCAAATAAATTCATTCTTGCGGAAGAAGTTGGTTGCTGAGCGGAGTCGAAGTAAACGACTGTGGTAATCTGTTAATTAATTGCAATGACAATATATTATAAAAATTGCTCGGAGTTGGACAAGTGAGTTTTTTATTGCATCGAACTCAAGTTTACAGAAGTTTTCTTACATAAAGGGATGAAAGATTTAACTTGAAACGATTTTGAAATTCAAAAAGAACATTTACAAACGTAATTTTACTTGTACTCAACCGGAAATAGTTAATTAAAACAGGTTCTTACTTAAAAAAACTTCATTTATTTTAAGTAGGTCAAATTTATGTGAATTGTAAAATTTGAAGTATTTTTAGTAACTCAATGAACAATTAAATACCTACAAACTTTCAATGAAGAATTCATTACTATTATTTGTCCTATCGGCCATTTTAATTTCATGTGGTAGCCATGCTGTAAAAAAAGAAAAAGAGGGTTGGAAAATACTTTTTAATGGAAAAAATTTAGAAGGTTGGACCCCTAAGATTCAGCATCATGAATTAGGTGATAATTATGCGAATACTTTTCAAGTAAAAGAAGGAAATATTTTGGTAAATTATGAAGAATATGGGCCGTTTAATGAACGCTACGGACATTTGTTTTATAAAGAATCGTTTGCTTCTTTTCATTTGAAATTTGAATATAGATTTACAGATGAGTGGTTAAAAGATGCGCCTAGTTACACCTATAGAAATAGTGGTGTAATGTTTCACTCGCAAGATCCAAACACCATATTAAAAGAGCAAGATTGGCCCATTTCTGTAGAGTATCAAATGTTGGCTGAAGAAAAAGTTGGAGAGCCCAGGCCAACTGGAAATATGTGCTCTCCGGGAACCGATGTAATTTTTAAGGGGGATGAAGTAGAGCGTCGTCATTGTATCAATTCAACTTCAAAAACCATTTCTTGGGATCAATGGGTACAAGCAGATTTAATTGTTTATGGTGATTCACTCGTCATCCATAAGGTGAATGGTGAGACCGTATTAAAATATACAAAGCCGAGCATAGGTGGAGGAGTGGCTAACAGATTTGACCCAACTATTAAAATTGACGGAAAGCCTTTAACTGAAGGTTATATTGGATTACAATCAGAAGGGCAAGGTGTTGCGTTTAGGGAGATTAAAATTAAGGAATTAAATTAGGAGAAAATTTGATTGTGATTGAAGCGATATCCGAAAATGATGAAATTGGGTATCAAGAGTTTATATATGAAGTAGAAAAAGTTTCAACAGTTCATTAAACTGTACTATTTTTAGTTGTAAATGTTTATAATTTGAAGGTATCTTGAAAGTAGGTTTCGGTAAGTATCATTGAAATAATCTTTTAAAATAATAATATAATAAATAATGAAATTAAAATATTCTTGCACGTTATTAACGTTCATCGTTGCACTTTCTATTTGTAGTCAAAATAAAACAAAAGAACCAACCATTGTAAAAGTACTTTCGTTTAATATTTTACACGGTGCGACGATGAAAGGAGATTTTGATCTCGACGTATTGGCTAAAGTCGTAAAGGATACGGATCCAGATTTAGTTGCTATGCAAGAAGTGGATTATCAAACAAATAGGGCGAAGAAGTATGATTTAATGACAGAATTGGGATGGCGTACCAAAATGGCATCCTTATTTGGAAGGGCTATGCCTTATGATGGAGGTGAATATGGGGAGGGAGTATTATCTAAAACTACATTTTTAAGTAGTAGAAATGTGGTATTGCCTCATTCTAAAGGGAATGAACCGAGAGTTGCTTTAGAGGTTGTTACAGTGTTAAAATCTGGCGATACTATTGCATTTATAGGGACACATTTAGATCATCTACCAGAGGTCAAAGATAGAAATTCTCAAGCTAAGAAAATTAACAAAGTGTTTTCATCAAATAGGTATCCTACTATTGTTGCAGGTGATTTAAACGCAACACCCGGAAGTGAAGCGATTGATATATTGGAATCAGTTTGGCAATTTTCCTATGACCCTAATAATATAGAACCCACTTTTCCTTCTAACAATCCAAGAAAGAAAATAGATTACGTGATGACATATCCAAAAAAGAGATGGAAAGTATTAAAAACTCAAGTAATTCAAGATACTTTGGCAACAGATCACTGTGTTTATTTAGTGACTTTAGAATTGCGAGATAAATAATAGTTCATTAACTGAAATTGTCAACTACAAATCAAAAGCCCTTAAACGATACCTACGTTTAAGGGCTTTTGTTAATAATAGATTGATTCTTTTTCAAAGGAAACTTTAATCTCTAGTCTTTGTAATTCCCTTAAAATGATATTTAATTAATACCAGAAATAATTGAAATTTTTGGATACTTCGTTGCAACTTCCTCAACTTCTGGAACTGTAATAGCTGTTTGCCAAACAAATAATTTAGAAAGAGATTTCAATTGAACTATTTTTTGAAAACCAGTATTTGTTATTTGAGTATTGTAAACATTTACCGAAGTCAAATGTTTTAAACTATTTAAATCTTTGATGCTCTTATCAGTTATCGGATTGGAATGGATATTCAATCGGGTTAAATTCGGTAATTTCGGTAAAATTTCGGAAATAGCATCTGAGAGATTACAATTGCTCAGATTCAACCAAGTTATTTGTTCCTTAGCAAGCAATAATTTTTCCAATTGCGCCTTTGAAATTGATTTACCGTTGAAATCTATAGAAAGCATATTACTATGTTCTCCCATAAAATCTACCACAAACTGGCTCTCTCTTAATTCTGTTATTACTGAAATTGGTAAAGAATCTACTTGAACTTTTTCGTAATAAGGCCTAGGATTATAGTCGAGTTTATAATCTCTAAGTAAGGTATGAATTAACTTTTTGTCGAGTTTTTCTTCTGATGAAAATTTCGAAATACTATCAGCGCCAGACTTCATCCACCATTCAAAAATTTGAATTTCCCCAAACGTAAATGGTGCCCCTTTTGGCGGCATAAACTTTTTATGGTTCTTAGGAAGAGTGACTCTGTTTAAGAATTCACTTTTTAATGGAGATTTACTGTCCACAATAGAACCGTTGTCCCCCCCCTTCATAAGATTTTTATGAGTGGTTAATAGCAGTCCACCTTGTTTTTTAGAAGTGTTATGACAACTTACGCACTTTGCGTCTAAAATAGGTTGAATAACATCGCTATATACTTGAATTGAATCCGGGTGTATCTCTTGTAAATTATTTGATTGTTGGCCAGCTTGGATACCAACCATTTTTTTAATAATGTTTGGAGAGTAAACAAATAGATAATCATCTCCATGCGTAAGACTACCTCCCAAATGCCCTGTTATTGTTATTAATACTATGATTGAAATAAATACGGTGTATACATATTTTCTTTGCATTTTTAGTCGGCCACTTTTAACTAACCACCCTAAAAATGAAATTACAGTTACTGTAATACCCAACCATTTATGCCAGAATAAGGTATCCGTATCGTACCCACCTTGCAAAGATAATAACCAACCAATAGAAACGGCTCCAATAGAAGAAAGTCCACCCCAAAATAAGGTAATACTAATGGCAGGGTCTAAGAGGTTTTTAAATTTAGTGCTTTTTATAGCGATAAGCTGTAGAATGGCAGCCATCATTAAAATACCAATTGGTAAATGAACAATTAGTGGGTGAAAACGGCCTAAAAAGGGTGTAATATTTTCCATGTATAAAATAGTTAGTTTTTTTTAAAATTATGAGAGTATGTCTTTTACTACGTGACCACTTACGTCTGTAAGTCTAAAACGTCGTCCTTGGTGTTTGTAAATAAGTCGTTCATGGTCAACACCCATTAAATGCATGAGGGTTGCTTGAAAATCGTGTATATGAACTGGGTTTTGAGCAATATTATAACCGAAATCATCTGTGCTTCCATAGACCATACCTTTTTTAACACCGGCACCAGCCATGAACAAAGTAAAACATTTTGGATGATGATCTCTTCCGTAGTCGGTGGGAGTTAAGGCGCCTTGAGAGTAATTAGTTCTTCCAAATTCACCACCCCAAATCACTAAGGTGTCTTCTAATAAACCACGTTGTTTTAAATCTTTTATCAAACCTGCAGTGGGTTGATCTGTTTCTTTACATTGTCTTTTTATCTGACCTGGCAATCCGCCATGATGATCCCATCCTTGATGATATAATTGGATAAATTTTACATCTTTTTCTACCAATCGTCTCGCTAGTAAACAGTTTGCAGCAAAAGTGCCAGGAGTCCTACTATCAGGGCCATACATATCATAAATATGCTCTGGTTCTCCATCCGTATTCATAATCTCTGGAACAGAAGTTTGCATTCTAAAAGCCATTTCATATTGAGACATACGGGCTCTAATCTCGGGGTCTTCCAACGCATCATATTGCAATTGTTGCAATTGATTTAAATGGTCTAGTTGGTTTTTACGGGTATCTGAACTTACGCCAGGAGGGTTTTGTAAAAACAAAACAGGATCTTTTCCTGCTCTAAACTGGGTACCTTGATGTTCCGAAGGTAAAAAACCGTTCCCCCATAATCTTGAATACAAAGGTTGTCCCTTTTTATCTTTGGTCACCAATACTACAAAATTAGGCAAGTTTTTATTATCAGAGCCCAATCCATAACTAACCCATGAACCAATAGAGGGTCTTCCAGAAAACTGAGAACCTGTCTGTAAAAAAGTTACGGCAGGATCATGATTGATGGCATCTGTATGCATTGATTTTATAAAGCACAATTCATCTGCAATTCCGGCTGTATGAGGCATTAAATCACTTATCCACGCACCACTTTGTCCATGTTGCTTAAAATTAAAAATAGAGCCTGCTAAGGGAAAAGATGTTTGACCAGCCGTCATTCCTGTTAATCGTTGTCCTTTACGGACACTTTCTGGCAACTCTTGACCGTTTAATTTGTTTAGCAATGGCTTATAATCGAATAAGTCCAATTGCGATGGGGCACCGCTCTGCAACAAATAAATCACTCTTTTTACTTTTGGTGTAAAATGTGGTTTACCAAGAATGGGATCTCCGTTAGGGCCAAGTACTGAGGATGCCCCCATTGACATTGGATTCATTAAAGAACTCAGCGCTACTGCCCCCAATCCTAGAGATGTCTTTGTGAGGAAATCTCTTCGTGTTAAACTTTTATTATGGTGATCACACATAACTTTTATCTTTTAGTATACATTTCGTCCATATTTAGTAGCGTATTTGCCACCAAGGTTAACGTTGCCATTTCCGATAGTTGATACTCATTTGGAACTTTATAATCCCCAACAGCTAAATATGCAAGCGCATTTTCTTTAGATTTTTGAAAGTTACTAAATTCTTGTTTATATAAATCGTTTAAAATCTGTAATTCTTTTTTATTTGGTTTTCTGCTAACGGCCATTTGAAAACCAATTTCCAGTTGTGCATTAATTTGCTCACCACCTTCTTTTTTCATGCGTACGGCTAAAGCTTTAGCGGCTTCAACAAATTGCGGATCATTTAAAAGTGATAAGGCTTGTAAAGGCGTATTTGTGGACTCTCTAGAAACCATACAAATATCTCTAGTCGGCATATCAAAAATTGTCATATACGGAGGAGGTGCTGTTCGTTTAATGAAAGTGTACATTGTACGGCGGTATTGTTTTTTATCATGATCCTGCACATACTTTGCTAGCGCCTGAGAAAAGTTTCCGGCAATCCAAAGTCCTTCAGGTTGATAAGGTTTTACACTTTCACCTCCTACTTTTCTATTGATAAGGCCGCTAGAGGCTAAAGCATTGTTTCTAATAAATTCAGCCTGTAAACGATAACTTGGAGCTCTTGCTAATAATTCATTATCGGGATCAAATTCAGCGAGTTCTAAACTTGTTTTAGAAGATTGTGTATAGGTATTACTCATCACCATTTTACGGATTAAGGCGCGTGTATCCCATCCAGAATCTCTAAATTCCACAGCCAACCAATCTAATAATTCAGGATGTGTAGGGATTGACCCTTGATTACCAAAGTCATTAGTCGTTGAAACGAGCCCTCTTCCAAATATCATTTGCCAATATCTATTAACCGCTACTCTGGCGGTAAGTGGATTATCGCGGTTAAACAACCATTGACTCAGTCCTAATCTGTTTTTTGGATAGTCTTCTGAAAATTCTAAGATATCACCAGGTGCTGCTCTATGTACTTCAGTTGTTGGTTTGTCGTATTCACCGCGCTCCAAGATAAACGTTTTGCGTTGCGGTTCCATTTCTTCCATTACCATCATTTCTAGAATAGGTTCTACAATTTTTACCCGATCTAATTGTAGTTGTCTCAATTCCGAAGTTAAGTGAAGAAAATCGGCATCGTTCGGCGTCCAAACTACAGGCTTTTTACCTTCTTTAGATTGTGTATAAACACCTAAAACTTCCTTTGGTAAGATTTCTACATCAAACATAGAAAGTTGATCGATGAGTCCAATGTAAATGCCATTATCGCCTGATTGTCCACGGGGAGATTTACCAAGCATTATATTTTTTGTTCGCTTAGGATTGATATTTTTATAAAGACGATCGTATTCCACGTTAAAAGGAGTTTCTTTTCCGTTTACATAAAAATTTAAACCAGCTGCATGTGTAGAACCATCGTAGGTCATTAAAATATGAGTCCATTCATTTAAGGGAATGGCTTTTTCACTTTTAATATGTATATAGTTGTTAGGTAAAACACTAATTATACGTGCAGATAATTTTCCTGTATTATCTAAATGTAAATCCCACCCTTTATACAATTCACCTTTAATGGATGAATTTCCTATAATAGTGGACGTCGTTCCTTCATTAGCGAGTTTTGTAGGTGATACCCATACAGATACAGAAAATTGATCAGAAAGTTGAAAATGCTCTTTACCTGTCAGTTCAATTAAGTCATACTGATTATCAAAATTAGGGGCTTGCCCTATAAAGCCACCTTTGAGTGCTACTTTTTTTCCAATTTTGGTGGTTTTCGTATCGTCTAAATAATTAAATTTTTCAGTTTGAGTAACCTTTTCAAAATCATGATGAAGATAGGGTGCTGCTTGTTTAAACGAAGTACTTTCTGAATAATCAGAAATAGATAGTAATACTTCTTTTTTAGCCAATTGCAGCTTTTCTATAGAATCAATTTTTCTAGAGACTTTTGCAATTTCAATATCTTCTACTTCTTTCGATAACAACAGTAAGGGACCAAAATTTCCATCTTCAAAGGTCATTCCCAATTCTCGATTGTTGTTGAAAAACGCAAATAATTCAAAGTAATTTTCTTGAGATATAGGATCAAATTTATGATCATGACATTTGGCACATTCCATAGTAAGACCTAAAAATGCAGTACCAAAAGTGTTCGTTCTATTGGTTACGTAATCAATTCTAAATTCTTCATCGATGGCACCACCTTCGGCGGTCATAGGATGATTCCTATTAAATCCTGTGGCAAGAATTTGTTCCTTAGTCGCATTTTCAATTAAGTCACCAGCGATTTGTTCTATGACAAATTCATCATAGGGTTTGTTATTTTTAAAAGCATCGATAACCCAATCTCTCCATGGCCACATAATTCTTAAACCGTCAGCATGATACCCATGAGAATCGCTATATCTTGCCACGTCCAACCATTCTAAAGTCATTCGCTCTGCATAGGCATCAGAATTTATTAAACGATCTACAATTTTTTTATAAGCATTTTCACTGGTGTCATTCAAAAAATTATTAATCTCAGATAAAGTTGGTGGTAATCCGGTTAAATCGATACTTAACCTTCGTACTAATTGTTCTTTGTTTGCTTTACCTAATGGATTTAAATCATTTTGAGCAAGTTTTTCGTAAATAAAATTATCTATTTCATTATTCGTTTGCCATCCTTTATTTACAGCAGGAAGTTTAGGTTTTTGAGGTGCAATAAAAGCCCAATGTTTTTCCCATTTAGCACCTTGTTGCACCCATTTTATCAAAATGGACTTTTCTCTAGGACTAAGTGAAATATGCGCATCTTCTGGAGGCATAATATAAGCAGGGTTTTTACTTAAAATTCGCTGAATAGATTCGCTCTTTTTTAAGTTGCCACCTACAAATGCCCGATTTCCATTAATTGACTTTTTATATAAGCCTTCTGCAGTATCAAAACGCAAATTACTTTTTCGCGAATTTTCATCGGGTCCGTGACATGAAAAGCACTTGTCAGATAAAATAGGCTTCACATGAATACTGTATTGAACCGTTTCAGGAATCATTTCATAGGCTAATTCAATATATTCAGGAAGCTTTTGTTTGCAATTAGAAAAAAGTAGTAATCCAAGAACAAGTATAATTAACTGAACGCTTTTAGTTTTGTATATTTGTTTTAACTGCATAGTTATAGTTATCGTTTCGTATACATTTCGTCCAAATTATATAAAGTGCTTGCTACAATTGTCATTGCGGCAATTTCGTTCTTTATCAATTTTTCAGGAATTTTATAATCACCAACCGAAAGATATTTATCGGCACTTTTGTGATCCGTATTAAAGTCTTCCAAAGCATCACGATACAAATCATTCATAATTTGCAATTCCTTTGAATTTGGTTCTCTAGTTAAAGTTAATAAATACCCCATCTTAATTTGTTCATCTATAGATTTTCCACCTTCATTTTTCATGCGGACGGCCAATGCTTTAGAGGTTTCAACAAATTGGGGGTCATTCAATAGTGATAAGGCCTGTAAAGGTGTATTCGTTCGTTCTCTAGAAACAGTACAATTCTCTCTCCCAGGCATATCAAAAATTTCCATATAAGGAGGGGGAGAAGTTCTTTTATTAAAAGTGTACATGCTTTTACGATATTGATTTTGGTCATGATCTTGAATGTAGTAGAGTAATGCCTTTGAGAAATTACCCTTCTCAATCCATAAACCTTTCGGCTGATAAGGTTTACCACTTTCTCCTCCAATAGCCTCATTAATTAATCCGCTAGATTTTAAGGCATTGTCACGGATAAATTCCGCTTGATAACGATAACTAGGAGATCGCGCCAATAGTTTGTTGTCGGGATCAATATTTCTTAGTTCTTCATTTGTGAATGAAGACTGCTTATATGTCTTACTTACAACCATTTTACGTATTAATGCCCTTACATCCCAACCAGATTCCATAAAGTCCACGGCTAACCAATCTATTAATTTTGGATGAGATGGCAGCGATCCTTGATTTCCAAAATCATTAGCAGAAGCAATAATCCCTTTTCCAAAAATCATACTCCAATATCTGTTTACTGTAACTCTTGCTGTAAGCGGATTACTTTCATCAAACAGCCATTGACTTAAGCCAAGCCTATTTTTAGGATATTTATCGTCAAAAGAAAGTATTTTTTCAGGAGTACTTCTCTGAACTTCTTCTCCATAAGAATCATAAGCACCTCTGTCTAAGATATAAGTTTTACGTTGTTCGGGCATTTCTTGCATCACCATAATTTCTTTAATGGTGTCTTTAATGCGATGTTGTATAGTGCGCAGTTCGCTAATTTTCGAACCTAATTTAGTATATGTTTCATTTTTAGGAGTCCAAGAAGTAATTGGAGTTTTACTTTTGGATTGCTCATAAATAAGTGGTGCCTGAAGCGGTAATACTTCCGAATTGAAAATGGAGAGTTCATCGATCATTCCAATAAAGATCCCATTGTCTCCCGTTTGTCCACGAGGCGATTTCCCAACAATCAATTTTCCTTTTGCATTTGGAATGATAGATTGATCTAAGCGGTTAAATACAATTTCTTGAATTGCTTTTTGGCCATTTATATAGAGGTTAAGACCATTTGCATTTGAGGAACCATCATAAGTCATTAATACATGAGTCCATTCTCCAATTGGAACAGATTTATTTGTTTTACTATGAATATAGTTACCAGGCAAACTATTTATAAGTCGTGTTGATATTTGACCAGAAGGCTCTATGTACAGATCCCAACCTTTATAAAATTGATGCTTTACACTGGAATTCCCTATAATAGTCATCGTCTTAGAAGGACTAGGTAATTCTTTTGGTGAAATCCAAATAGAAACAGAAAAAGCATCCGTTAGTTCTATAGGTTCCAAACTAGCAATCGAAATTTGATCGTATTGACTGTCAAATACAGGAGATAAATCGTATGGGCCTTTTTTAAATTCAACCCCTTTACTTAGCGTAGATTTTTTCTCATCGTCAACATATCGAGAATTTTTATTTTCTGTAACCTTTTCAAACGAATGGTGTAGGACGGGTGCTTCAGCCATAAATTCGCTGGAATTTTTAAAATTGGTATTCGAAACAAATTTCTTTTTGAATTCTTGTTCTATGTTTGACAAGGAATCTATTTGATCACTTAATCTGTCAATTTTTTTAGTTGTAATACTATCAGATAATAACATAAGTGGAGCAGCATTCCCATCATTCGCCGTCATTCCTAATTCTTTGATATTATTAAAAAAAGCAAATAATTCAAAATAGTTACGTTGAGAAATAGGATCAAATTTATGATCATGACATTTGGCACATTCCATGGTGAGTCCTAAAAATGCAGTACCAAACGTATTCGTTCTATTAGTGACATACTCCACACGGAATTCTTCGTCTATAGCTCCACCTTCAGCAGTTGTAGGATGATTTCTATTGAATGCTGTTGCCAATACTTGCTCTTTGGTGGCATTTGGCATCAGATCACCAGCGAGTTGCTCTGTAACAAAATCTTTGTAGGACATGTTATTTTGAAAAGCTTTAATCACCCAATCTCGCCAGGGCCACATCATTCTACTTCCATCTGCATGATAGCCATGAGAATCACTATACCTGGCTACATCCAACCATTCTGTGGTTAGTCGTTCTGCATGTGCATTTGTATGTAATAAGCGATCTACAACTTTTTCATAAGCGTTAGGGCTCGTGTCATTTAAAAAGGAATTCAGTTCCGAAACAGTAGGAATTAAACCGGTAAGATCAATAGTAAGTCTTCTTAATAATTGCTCCTTGCCCGTTTTTTTAGAAGGTTCTAAGTTGTTTTCAATTAATTTATCATAAACAAATTGATCGATTTCATTTCTTGGTTTCCAATCGATTGTAATTTCAGTTGCTTTAGATTTTGTTGGGGGGATAAAGGCCCAATGTTTTTTCCATTCAGCTCCTTGTTCTACCCATTTAACTAAAATAGCTTTTTCTTTTGGAGTGAGAGATAAGTGAGATTCTATTGGAGGCATAATAAAATTAGCATCCTCTGTTAAAATACGCGCTATGGTTTCACTTTTTCTTAAACTACCTGGCGTAAAAGCATAGTTGCCATTACTCGATTTGCTAAAAAGACCCTCCTCTGTGTCAAATCGAAGATCAGATTTTCTTGTATGAGCATCGGGACCGTGGCAGGAGTAGCACTTGTCAGATAAGATTGGTTTGACATCAATATTGTATCCAATATCATTCTTTAATTCTTTATATGAAATATCAACATATTTAGGAAGTTCTTTTTGACATCCAGTACATAGTAACAACCCTAAAAGGTATGTAAGTAATCCATTTTTTGAAATAGACATTTCTATAAAACTCAAATTATAGGATAAAAAATTATTCACTTTTTATTTAAAATTAACATAATAATGACATATCTTGGTAAGACATTGCCAAATTTATGAATTTTATCTTTATTTAGGTTCCTTTAAAATTAAGTTTTTCCATACTTTTTTTGCTTAATTATTTGGCTTTTTAAGCGATATGATTTTAATTAGGTGATTTTCTCAGGTAACCCCAATAATAATATTAATGAATGATTGAATTAGAAATTGCGAAATCTAAAGAAGAAATTGTCAAAATAGCAAATTTAGGATTTGTGATATGGCAAGAATATTATACCGCTATAATTGGTGAAGAGCAGGTGAAATATATGCTTCAGAAGTTTCAAACAGAGGAGGCTATACATGATCAATTGAAAGAGGGGTATGAATATTTTACAATTTTATATAATAGTTTGGGCGTTGGCTATTTGGCTTGCATTGTACAGGAAAATTCCTTGTTTTTAAGTAAGATTTATGTACTGAAAAAATTTAGAGGAAATGGAATTGGAAAATATTGCTTGAATTTTTTGATTCAAAAAGGAAAAAATTTAAAACTCGTAGACATTTCTCTGAGTGTAAATAAGTACAACGAGGATTCAATTCTTTTTTATAAGAAATATGGCTTTAAAAATATAGATGCGCAAATTAAAGATATAGGAGGTGGTTTTATTATGGATGATTATAAAATGGTAAAAAAAATAGAAAATACTTTTTAATTCTTTCGGATCAATTACCGTTTTAGAATAAAATACCCTCTTACCGTTTCTCCAGATTGAAAAGATATAAGATACCAGTAATTATCTGCATATAGGGGCTTGTCCATTTGAATTCCCATCCCAGCCATCAGAATTAGGACTAATAATTTTTAAATGCTTTCCAAATCGGTTAAAGATTGAAATGTTTTTGATGGAATTTGAAAAATCTAATACATTCCAACGATCGTTAACCCCATCATTGTTCGGCGTGAAAAATTTTGGAATTTCATAAGCTATAAGAATTGTAAATAATATATTTTTTCGATGCAATCGTTTAAATATTTAACATATAATTCATGGTTCCCCTCTTGGATATTCATGAAATTAGGCTCAACCTGATAGGGGCTTTCATCAATTTTATACAAATAGGTTGATGGCTAATTATCACTGGTTACCATAATTGATTGTCGTTGGATTTCAATTTGATCACTACTCAACTCAAAATCAAATAGGGGATGAATAGTTATATTAAAACCAATTTCATCCGGACATTCATGATCAATTTTAGCACCTATATAAATAAATATTCTTTGAGAAACAGTTATGAGATTTCCATGATTTAACAGGATTCCTTGACCTGCAGATTCGGTATAGTATTTTTCTTTTTCTAGTATGGTTAAAGTATAAGGGCCACATACTGTTACATCTTTAAATGTATCAAGGCTCGAGTTTTTATGAATTATGACGTTAAAACTAGATTCATTACTTCCGTAATTATTTTCAGTATAAATATAAATTTTTTTCGAAGTTGATATTTCGTCTCCTTCAATTAGTAAATCGCCTAAACCATCGCTTTCGGTATAGTAGTTTCCATTTGTTAACTTGGGTAGTATAAAGAAACTACATTGTACTGTATCTTCTAATTTGTCTATGGGAATAGAAATGTAACCCAAGGTTTGACATTCTTCTTGGCTTGAAATGAAGTTAGAATTTGTATCGATATTATTCCAATTAATTCCACTATGATTAGCATTATCTACTATAATACATGAAAGTTTGGGGTTTGATTTGAAATTAAAATTTACGGGTAAAATAGAATTGTTTGCTCCATTTTTAATATTCAATACACAAAGTTGATTCGATAAAATATCTAATAAGACTAATTTTCTAAGTGATGACACATTCAATGTGGTAGTATCATTATTATTACATGTGATACTTGATATTTCTTTGTTTTGTAGGATATTAAGAGTTTGAATACTGTTGTTTGAGCAATCTAAAATTGAAAGTTTTGTATTTGTAGAAATATTTAGTTCATTCATTCCGTTAAATGCAGAATTCAATGTTAATAATTCTATATTCTGTGCTCAGTTAATAGTAGAAATTGAATTTTATCGGAAATTAAGTTGTCGTAGTTTTGAATTAAGGGCTACGTTAAGGTTTGTCAATTTATTGTTACCATAAATCAGGGATTTTAGTTCCAAATTTTGTGAGATATCTAATTCCTGCAGTACGTTAAAGGAGCATTTTACAGAAACGCAAGAAATTAAAGTGAAAACGATAATTAAATGTTTCATTACTTTTGATTAATTAGTAAATATACGAATTGAAATATTTTCTTCTTTCTTTAACTTTGAATACCGTTTCCGCTCTATTGTATATGAATTAAATCTTTTGATAGAAATTTTGTAGCTATTTGTAGAATTTTAAAACATATTTATAAAATAAATTTTACCTTGCCAGAAATCGATTAACTACTTTTTATGGAGAAAAATGCGCATAGGGTCTATTGGAAGACTAATTTAAAATATTTAGCCATATTACTATCTATATGGTTTATTGTTTCCTTTTTATTCGGAATCATATTGGTAGATGAACTAAACACAATAAGGTTGGGAGGTTTTAAACTTGGTTTTTGGTTTGCACAACAAGGTTCAATTTATGTATTTGTAATTCTTATTTTAGTTTACATTAGATTGATGAATAAATTAGATAAAAAACACAACTTAGACAACTAAATTTTATGGATTTACAAACTTGGACATGGATTCTTGTAGGAATCACTTTTGCCCTTTATATTGGAATTGCTATCTATTCTAGAGCGGGATCAACAAAGGAATTTTATGTAGCAGGAGGAAGCGTTTCTCCCTTAGCAAATGGATTAGCCACTGCTGCAGATTGGATGTCTGCGGCATCTTTTATATCGATGGCAGGAATAATTTCTTTCAATGGTTATGATGGCTCAGTTTATCTTATGGGGTGGACAGGTGGATATGTATTGTTAGCGCTATTACTAGCACCTTATTTGCGAAAATTCGGAAAATTTACGGTACCTGATTTTATAGGGGATCGTTATTATTCTAATGTTGCCAGAAGTGTAGCGGTGGTTTGTGCATTGCTTGTTTCATTTACCTATGTAGCGGGACAAATGAGAGGAGTTGGATTGGTTTTCTCTCGTTTTCTTGAAGTTGATATCAATACAGGTGTAATTATAGGAATGATTATAGTGCTATTTTATGCCGTACTAGGCGGGATGAAAGGGATTACATATACCCAAGTCGCTCAATATTGCGTGCTAATTTTTGCCTTTATGGTACCCGCAATTTTCATTTCTATTCAAATGACAGGCAATCCAATTCCTCAATTAGGATTTGGAGGCGTAGATGCTGATGGTATTTATTTGTTAGATAAATTGGATGGACTGCATCGTGAATTGGGTTTTGCAGAATATACTTCAGGAAGTAAATCTACTCTAGACGTGTTTTTTATTACCGCTGCTTTAATGGCAGGGACTGCAGGTTTGCCACATGTTATTGTTCGATTTTTTACGGTTAAGAAAGTTTCAGATGCAAGAAAGTCGGCCGGATGGGCATTGCTGTTTATTGCTATACTATTTACTACAGCGCCAGCTATTGCCGTATTTGCGAGAACAAATATGATAGAAACTGTGAGCAACAAAGATTATGATAAATTACCAGAATGGTTTGGGAATTGGGAAGAAACAGGACTGATTTCATTTAATGATAAAAACAAGGATGGGAAAGTCCAGTATCTTGCTGATAAAAGTAAAAATGAATTAACCATTGATAGAGATATTATGGTGTTAGCCAATCCGGAGATTGCTAGATTGCCAAATTGGGTAATAGCATTGGTAGCGGCAGGAGGTTTAGCAGCTGCATTGTCTACTGCAGCAGGATTATTACTAGTAATATCTGCCTCAGTTTCTCATGATTTAATTAAAAAAATGATCAAACCAGATATCTCGGAAAAAGGAGAATTGGTTGCTGCACGTTTATCGGCAATAGCGGCAGTATGTGTTGCCGGTTATTTTGGTATCAATCCACCAGATTTCGTCGCAGCGACTGTGGCTTTGGCTTTTGGTTTGGCAGCAGCGTCATTTTTTCCAGCGATTATTCTAGGAATATTCCATAAGAAAATGAATAAGGAAGGAGCAATCGCAGGGATGATAGTTGGAATTTTGTTAATGTTATTTTACATGCTTAAATTCAAATTTGACTGGTTTGGAGGAGGTACAAAAGAAGATTGGTGGCTTGGAATTTCACCGGAAGGATTTGGAACTATGGCAATGATTGCTAACTTTGTAGTATCTATTATTATTTCAAAATTCACACCAGATCCGCCAGAAGAGGTTCAAGAAATTGTCGAAAACATTAGAATTCCTAGTGGAGTAGGAGAAGCTGTTAGCCATTAAGGATAATTTAAAAAAGAACTTAACAAAACTTAAATAGTATAAAGTACAAATGAGTAATTATCATATCAAACACTTAGAAGAATATTACAAAGTCTATAGAAATTCAGTAAGAGAACCCGAGGTTTTTTGGGAAGAGCTTGCAGAAGAACATTTTATTTGGCGTAAACGTTGGGATAAAGTATTGGAATGGGATTTTAATAAGCCTGAGATTAAATGGTATCAAGGTGCTAAATTAAATATTACAGAAAATTGTATAGATAGGCATTTAACAACGATAGGGAATAAAACGGCTATTTTATTTGAACCTAATAATCCAGATGAAGAAGCACAGCACATTACTTATAACAGACTGTATGAACGAGTAAATCAGTTTGCAAATGTTTTAAAGGATCAAGGTATTGAGAAAGGAGATCGGGTTTGTATTTATTTACCGATGATTCCAGAATTAGCAATATCATTGCTAGCTTGTGCTCGAATTGGGGCTATTCATTCTGTCGTTTTTGCAGGGTTTTCAGCAACTGCCTTGTCTTCAAGGATTAATGATAGCGATTGTAAAGTGGTAGTTACTTCTGACGGATCATTTAGAGGAAAAAAAACTATAGATTTAAAAGGAATTGTTGATGAAGGATTAGAAGAATGTCCGGGAGTAGAAACTGTATTGGTTGTTAATAGAATCAATTCAGAGATACATATGAAAGAAGGGAGAGACAAATGGTTACAGCCTTTATTAGAAGAGGCTTCCAATGAATGTGAGCCAGAAATAATGGATGCTGAAGATCCGTTATTTATTTTGTATACCTCAGGTTCTACAGGGCAACCAAAAGGAATGGTACATACGACTGCTGGATATATGGTTTATACTGCCTATACCTTTAAAAATGTATTTAATTATCGCGCAAATGATGTGTATTGGTGTACAGCTGATATCGGTTGGATTACTGGTCACAGTTATATAGTTTACGGACCTTTGGCGAACGGAGCAACGACTTTAATGTTTGAAGGAGTTCCCAGTTATCCAGATTATGGAAGATTTTGGGAAATTATTGCAAAGCATAAAGTAAATCAATTCTATACGGCACCAACGGCTATTAGAGCCTTGGCTAAGGAAAAATTAGATTTCGTAAACAAACATGATTTGACATCTTTAAAAGTATTAGGGTCAGTAGGCGAACCTATTAATGAGGAGGCATGGCACTGGTACAACGATAATGTGGGTCATGGTAAAAGTCCCATTGTTGATACCTGGTGGCAAACGGAAACTGGAGGTATTATGATTACGCCATTACCTTATGTTACGCCAACAATTCCAACATATGCGACTTTGCCATTTATTGGTGTTCAACCAGCATTAATGGATGAAAGCGGAGCGGAAATCTTAGGAAATC
Source organism: Urechidicola croceus (assembly GCA_905181865.1). Taxonomy (GTDB): domain Bacteria; phylum Bacteroidota; class Bacteroidia; order Flavobacteriales; family Flavobacteriaceae; genus Urechidicola; species Urechidicola croceus_A. Next base: position 271,327 of record CAJIZG010000003.1, on the reverse strand, counting down.
AAGTAGACGGTCGTTTGTGTGTAAAGTTTCCTTGGCCTGGAATGGCTCGTACTATTTGGGGCAATCATCAGCGTTATAAAGAGACTTATTTCTCAGCATATAAAGGTAAATATTTTACGGGAGATGGAGCTTTAAGAGATGCCGTGGGATATTATAGAATTACAGGTAGGGTAGATGACGTTATTATTGTGTCTGGCCATAATTTGGGAACAGCACCTATTGAAGATTCAATTAACGAACACCCAGCAGTGGCAGAATCTGCAATTGTGGGGTTTCCACATGATATTAAGGGGAATGCCTTGTATGGATATGTGATTTTGAAGGAAAGTGGTGAATCTCGTGATCAGGATAATTTGCGTAAAGAGATTAACCAAATAATTACGGAACACATCGGGCCGATTGCTAAATTGGATAAGATTCAATTTACCTCAGGATTGCCTAAAACACGTTCCGGTAAAATAATGCGGCGTATTTTGAGAAAGATAGCAGGGAACGACACTTCTAATTTAGGAGATATTTCAACCTTACTGAATCCAGAGGTTGTTGAGGAAATAATAAAAGAGGCTTTATAAAAGTTTTCGAAATTTTTTAAAAAAAGCCATTCTATCAATAGAATGGCTTTTTTTTAAAATTTATTTAATACATCGCAATTTCATAATTTAAAATTAGAAAAGGTTTAGTTTTTCTATTGGCAATTATTTTAGCGGTATCCGTTTAAAGAACAAAACAATGACGATGAATTTATAAAGTTTATAGAAAAAAAAATCAAAAGTTATTCCAAAGCAGGAAGAGTATTGACAGACTATTAAGCAAAATTTGAATTAGAAGAAACTATCTAGAATAAAGCGGATAGCAAATTTGATTGTGATAAAGTTTTATCTTAAAAAAAGAAATCGAAGAGTTACAACTAAAATTTGAATCATGTATAAGTAATGATTTATGGATCTTTGAGGGGTTGTTCATGATAGATTAATAAAACAATTTTTTTAATTTCATCATATTCTTTTTATTCAATCTACCAACAATTTTTTGAAAAGCGATAGCGGTTATTAAGGCATCTCCAATAGCTGTATGTCTGTCAATTTTTTGAATTTTTAATTCTTCACACAAATCATCCAATGAATAGTTCTTTAAATTATCACGATAAATTATATGTTTGGATTTTTTATAGAGTATTCCGGTGTCTAATTTTTGGTTTTTTAATTTCCCTAGTCCATTTCTAAGTAAGGCCTCATTTATCATTTTATAATCAAATCCAATATGATGTGCTACCAAAATATCATTTTTGATATATGCCAAAAATAGTTTTAACGCCGCCAATTCTTCAATTTGATGAAGTGTACCTTTTTTCAGTAACCCATGAATTTTGACGGTATCTTTTTTAAAAACAGATTGCTTAATGTAGGTTTCAAAAGTGTCGGAAACTGCTACTTTTTTATTTAAAATAGATACGGCACCAATAGATAAAATTCGATCATTCGAAGTATCAAATCCAGTCGTTTCAGTATCAAAACTAATAAAGCGTGTTTCTTGTAAATTTAATTTATTTTTGATTTTAAATCCATTAAGGTACTCAATCCAAAAATCTGGATAGTGCGTGTTTTTTTTGTTTTTGAACCATGAGAATATCATTTTAAGCAAGTTTTCCTAGTCGGAATCGAAGGATTAATATTTCTTGAACTTCACGTATTGGTTTAAAACATCTTTTAAGTTTCATTTTATCTTCTTTGCTCAAATTAGCAGGTTCAATAAACTGACCTGAATTATTCCGAAGTAAACCTTGTTTTGTTTTAAATTTTAATAAGGCCTTAAAAGCATAAGAACAAGAATTAAATAGTTCCTTATTATTGGGTTCTAATTGTGCTAATTTTTCGAATCTAGAGGCGGTATTACTCACTCCTTCTACTTGTTTTGATAGAATTAGTATTCTAGCGGCGTCAATTAATGGCATGAGCCCTCTATTTTTAATATTGAATAGATCTTTATGTTCATCGTCTTGATCTACCAAAATTTGTCTAAAAAACCCGAGAGGAGGAGGACTTTTCAAGGCATCCTTTCCCAATAATTGAAAGAAGTTACTCCCATTTTTAGATGAATAATTGGAAATATGTTCCGAAAGATTGTTTGCCATGGATTGGTCTCCATAAACATAATTAAAATCAAAAAATATTGAAGAAAGAAGTATAGCTTTTTCGTCTGGATTTAAAATCCAAAGTTCGAATTGTTTTTTCCAAGCACCTAATGTATTGCACCAAGCAGGGTTACTGGCCATCATTTCTGCTGGGCAATATGAATACCCAATTTTATGTAATGATTTTGTAACTAATTTTGATAAGGTGAGGAAATATTGCTGTGTTTCTTTAAATTTTGCCTCTCCAACGTCTTCAAATATTAAAGCATTATCTTGATCTGTAAAGAGTAATTGCTCTTTTCTACCTTGACTTCCAAGTGCTAACCATGTGAATCTTACAGGTGGTGGCTCAATCATTTTTTGTAAGGACAATTCAATGACTCTAATCGTTACGGCATCATTTATTTCAGATATTATTTTAAGTATATGTGAGATCGGAATATTTTGTTCTAAGTACCCTTTAAGAAGCATATTTGCTTTGTTTCTAGCAGTTCTTAAAGTTTTAGTTTTTTTTGCTCGTTTGATTTCTTTAAGTAATACGGAAGGATTGTTACCAATAGATACAACAATATCATGCTGTGTTAAGATTCCTTTTAATTTTGAATTTGGTGTTCCATCTTTAGTTATGCATAAATAACCAATGGTATTTTTGATCATTTGTAATTGCGCTTCAGCAACTGTAATACATTTGTCAAAAGTGATTACAGGAGATGACATAACATCCTTTACATGCGCCGTGATTGGAAATTTTCCTGTGGCAATTTTGTTTTTAATGTCGCTATTGGTAATGATTCCAATTGGAAATTTCAAATCATTAACGATGACTAAACATCCAATTTTATGCTCACTCATTATTATGGCGGCTTCCTGAATAGTATAGTCAACAGCACAAGTAATGGTGTTTTTTGTAAATATAGCAGTTTGTAAATTTGCTATGTTTTGATCTGCACTTCCGATATAATCTTCAAAGACACTACCACTATCTTGAGTAGAATATGGATCAAAGGTGTTTGAAGCAAATGATGTAATTAGATAATTGTTTACCTTTTGATTATTTTCTGTTACAGACTCAAAAACTTTGATAGGAATGCCATAAACAATAGATTCTTCATTGGCAATAGCATCAAGAATATAGTTTTCTTTTAAAATTAATGAACGTAAGCCAAAAATATCTCCACCATCGCAAATATCTACTGTAACTCTTTGGTCTTTTTCAGTTCGAAAGAGACCAATAGCTCCGTTTCTTACGACATAAAAGTAATCGTTAAAATTATCATTTTTCCTATAGATAGTGTCTCCTTTTTCGAAATATAAGATACTAACTTGAGATGAAACTTCAAGTAGGTTATTAGCGCTTAGTAGGTCGAAAGGAGGAAATTTTTTAAGGAAGTCATGAACACGTTCTGCAATGGAGTTTTTCATCGGTTTATTAATAATATTTCAGTTAAAAATAATGGCCCTTTTAAACTATCATAGTAAAAGGGCTATTATAAAATAATGTTCAACCGTCTATACTAATTTATAATAGAAAATAAGAGCGCGTATATTAGATTTGAATCTTCCGTTCGTATTTTTATTTAAAATAGCTAAAGTTCTCTTTCGGATCAATTACGAGTAATGATTCGTATATTAACTTAATCACGTTTTCAACGTCTTCTTTTGAAACCATTTCCACAGTGGTGTGCATATAGCGAAGAGCTAATGAAATAAGTGCACTTGGTACACCTCCATTTGAATAGGCAAAAGCATCTGTATCTGTTCCAGTGGCTCGAGATGAGGCTAATCGCTGGAATGGAATATCGTTTTTCTCCGCAGTCTCTAGAATCAATTCACGTAAATTATTTTGAACAGCGGGTGCATAGGTTATCACAGGGCCATCACCAGACTTCGTTTCCCCTTCTTTCTTTTTATCGATCATTGGAGTTGTGGTGTCATGACATACATCCGTAATTATGGCTACATCTGGTTTAATTGTGTGAGCGATCATTTCTGCTCCGCGCAAACCAATCTCTTCTTGTACAGCGTTCGTAATGTATAATCCAAAAGGCAGTTCTTTTTTATTTTCTTTTAAGAGTCTGGCTACTTCGGCTATCATAAATCCACCCATCCTATTATCCAATGCGCGGCATACAAAGTTGTTTTCATTCAGTATAAAAAATTCATCAGGATATGTAATTACACATCCGACGTGTACACCCAATTCTTCAACCTCTTTTTTCGTCTTGCATCCAACATCAATGAAAATATTATCCAATTTTGGAGTTTCTTCTTTCCCTTTTAATCGAGTGTGAATTGCAGGCCAACCGAAAAGACCTTTAACAATTCCTTTTTTTGTATGAATATTAACTCTTTTTGAAGGTGCAATTTGATGATCACTGCCTCCATTTCTTATAACGTAAATGAATCCATCGTCAGTGATATAATTTACATACCAAGATATTTCGTCTGAGTGCCCTTCAATGACAACCTTAAATTCGGCATCCGGATTTATTATTCCAACGGCGGTACCATAACTATCTGTAATAAATTCATCTACATAGGGTCTTAGGTAATCCATCCACAGTTTTTGTCCTTGGGTTTCATATCCAGTTGGTGATGGATTGTTTAAGTATTTTTCTAGAAACTCAATAGATTCTGAAGTAAGTATAGATGTATCTTTGATCATTTTGTTTAATTTTCATCAAAAGTAGGGAAGTTTTTTAAAACGACCAATAGGATTTTAGTACTCAGAGTTAACAAATAATGTATTTTTGTAGCGAACTTCTCCTAGCACTAAACTTATGTCGTTGGCAGAGAATTGGACTGAAATCTAGAGAAGCTAATATCAGGAGTTATTTTAATCTGAAAGATGAATTATTATTGAATGAAGTACACAAGTTTTTTTTTAGTCATAGTTGCAAGTGTAAATTGCTTTTCTCAAGAACAAAAGTTGGTAAAAAAAGACACGTCTTATACATATAAAGAATATATCATTTTTGAAGGGGATACCGTAGTAATTGAATTAGATGAAGTGACATTGTTAGGTAAATTGAAGTTTCAAAATAATTATGATCGTAGATATTATTATTGGTTTCGAAAAAAAACATTAAAGGCGTATCCTTATGCAAAATTGGCTGCGCAAAGATTGAATATTTTAAATGAGAGATTGGATGCGATAGAATCTAAAAGAAAGCGTAAAAAATATACGAAAATAATTCAAAATTATATGGAGGAAGAGTTCACCGAACAATTAAAAAAATTAACAAAAACAGAAGGACGTATATTAATTAAGTTGATACATCGTCAAACAGGGTTTACCACCTTTGATCTTATAAAAGAAATACGGAGTGGCTGGAAAGCGTTTTGGTATCATAGTACAGCAAAAATGTTTAAATTATCTTTAAAGGTGTCGTATGATCCAGAAAACATTAATGAAGATTATTTGATTGAGGATATTCTGCAGCGTGCTTTTATAGATGGCTTTTTAGAGAAACAAGAATCGATGTTACGTTTTGATTATGCAAAAACTGCTTCGAAAAAAAGGAATCTAATTCATATTGAAAAGAAAAAATAACAGTATTATTCTAAAGGTCAGTAGTATTAGTTTTATGAGGTGGTTTTTTTATAAAAAATACAAAATTTTATTAGGATGCGTGCTTTTTTTGTTTGTACATTTGCACCCGCTAACGCAGGTATGTATATTGAGTTAGAGAGTTCATTAAATTACTAGGAAAGGTGTTAGGAATAAAGTTTACAAAAAACTTCATTTTTAATTTGCGAGTATAGAAATAGTATTTATATTTGCACCCGCTTAGGAAAAGAATAGAATAAGAAGTTCATTGAAAATATTGAAATTGACAGCGTAAATTGAGTAAGAAACATGGATGTTTTTTTTTAGGAAAGAACGCCGAATTTTTTTGAGACTATTCACATTATAAATTATATAAGATTTATACAATGAAGAGTTTGATCCTGGCTCAGGATGAACGCTAGCGGCAGGCTTAACACATGCAAGTCGAGGGGCAGCATTGGTACTTGTACCAGATGGCGACCGGCGCACGGGTGAGTAACGCGTATGCAACCTACCTTTTACTGGGGGATAGCCAGAAGAAATTCTGATTAATACCCCATAATATTATAGACTGGCATTGGTTTATGATTAAAGTTTCGGCGGTAAAAGATGGGCATGCGTTTTATTAGTTAGTTGGTAAGGTAAC
>CAJIZG010000003.1:0-260000 GCA_905181865.1 Urechidicola croceus | reverse complement strand
TGATAGCCCAGTGTTACCCAATACTAAAAAGGACTATTCGGGATCAAGATCAATTGTTGGGGACTATGCATAAATTCGACTTACTCTAAAAAGAAAGAACTCTTTATTTCTGACGCCTCTTAATTGTGCTCTAAAGGCTTTAATTTTAGCATTAAAAGATTCAGTAGAAGCGTTGGTACTTCTGTTGTCAAAGTAGTTTAGGATCCCTTGATAATTTAAACTTATGGTGTTCATTACGATTCTAAAACTTTTTATGTTTTCATTTTCTATATCGTTATACCACTGAGCCAATTTAGTCATAGTAATATTTTTATCCCTACACTGATTGTAAATACTTCGTAATTGATTGGCTAGTTGATACGCTTTTTCGAGCAGCGGATATTCCTTAAATAGAATGATAGCCCTTTCTCTTTGATTGGATGTCTATTTTTCAATGTTCTTATGAAGCAAATGTCTGGCTCTGGCTAATAATTGTTTTCTGGAATCACCATTGCTAAATATTTCTGCCTGATAACTACACCCGTTTCGTTTGGCTTATTTAATACTATCATTTTCATCATCTAATGCTTGCCATCGGTATTTGATTCTTAACTCTTGTACGGCTTGATTTGCTAATTGTTACACATGGAAACGGTCAATTACTTTTACCGCTCTAGGGAAACATTTTTTAGAAATCAACTTCATACTACCTGCCATATCCAACGTAATTTCTTCAACTTTTCTACGTTTCCCTTCTGGGATATTTTGAACATATTTGATGACTTGTTCTGATTTCGTTCCTGCTACTATTGCGACAATAGAGCCTGCGCGACCTTTTGCTTTTTTATTGGTCACAACGGTGTATAGCTCTCCTTCTGACAATGCTACTTCATCAATGGATAGCCGTTTGCCTATATTTTCAGGATACACCAACCATTTAGAAGCTTGTTTAAGTTGTTTCCAATCTTTAAACTCACTCAAATAATCTCGATATTGTCGCTGTAGTTTCTTGCCATTTACACCATAAAGATTCGCTATGGTTTGGGTGCTTACATTATTGGTATCTATTAATCTCTTTTAAAAAAGTTACAAAATCCTCTGTCATTCGAGTGCCTTTTGCAATACTTTTCCAATCCCGTTGAAGTGTTTCTCTGGTTTCAATATCTCGCCATCTACGCCTCTTTATATGAAAATACACCAACTTCCCTCTTAAAGGGAAATCTTCAATGACAATCTCTTTGTGAAAACCCTTTGATTCAACTTTTCGATCTTTAAATAAGGTACTGTCATTCTTTTCTTCAAAGTATAAATGCATGTGATCTTCATCTGAACTACTGCTTGTAAATGTAAAATGATTAACTATAAAAGTTGGAAGTAATAAATCCAATAATTCCTTTGAAATCTGTATCAAAATTGTTTTCTCGCAAATGTAAAACTAATTTACTCCCCAACTTTTAGGACTGATCCACTATTCGCTTCGTTTATTGTCGTGCTAAAGGCTGCTGTAAAATTTTGAGAGCATCTTTTTTAGGAAAATCAAACAATCTGTAGTCTAGGCGAAACAACAAAATTTTAGCAATCACGGCAAATGGGTGATTGGATATCATGGAGTAATATTTTTTAGCCATTCTTGCTTTTTTTGTGTCTACTAAAACTGTGTTTTGCCAAAAAAGCGTACATATATAGTGGGAATCGAGCAATAAGAGAAAATTACCTTTTTTCTGGATGAAAAAGAAAAACTCTGAATAAATTTAGAAAATCACTCGTTTCGAGTAAAATAAAATAAACACTTAACAACTTATTTAGAAATACTTATGCAACAGTACTAGAAATATCATACTATAAATAATAGTTTTTCGCATCGTTAAATGTTTCTTTTGAAGAATTAAAAACACGTAACTATTATTTGATACAAATAGGACTTATATTTTACTAGGGTAAAAAACTTACATAAAAAAGATATATTCAGAAGATAAAACTAGGATGTAATGGAAGGAACCCTAAGACTTCTTTGGACGGAAGCGGATTTAAATGCCCAAATAGTCAAAGAGAAATAAATAAAAAAGAACGTATTAAAAAACAGATTTAGGCTTTCACTTCGACTCCGCTCAGTGACCGGCGTTTAGGGGCAACCACTCAGTGACCACCGTTCAGTGACGATATAGGAATAACCTTAGAAAAATGAAAAGTCTTTTACCAAGTAAAAGAAGGTATTTGTTAAACAGTAGCAATATTAAAATAATACTTTTTTAATACTTATAAAAACCTACACGGGTTTTCTTATTGTTTCACAAAGTTTATGTATAATTTGTTGTGTTGATTGTATGATTTCCTTTTAAAATGAATTCAATATGAAGCAAAAATTACTTTTTATAACGACACTTTTACTCGTGTTTTTAACCCAATTTACAGAAGCTCAAAGTACAAGAAGCGACTATTTGGTACGTTCAACCACGGGTGTCTTGGGTGGTTCTGTAACCACTTCCCAAAATAACAACAGCTATACGGTGCAACAAAGTATTGGTCAGACAAGTGTAATTGGGACTTTTAAGAATAACGCCTATACCATTCGTCAAGGATTTATACAACCCGATGTGTTGGCTACGATTGTCAACAAGAATATTTCATTAGATTTAGAAGCTAGTTTTTATCCAAACCCGTTTGTAGATACTGTGACAATAGCATTTACAGAACCCATTACAGGAAAAGTAGCAGTCGTTGTTTTTGATATGTTAGGACGGTTGGTATTTTCAAATACGTACAATGCAGAACAAAACTTACAGGTGCAATTCAAGAACCTTTCAGTGGCAGATTACATCCTAAAAGTAACCGCGAATAACAAACAATTTGTTAAGAGTATTATAAAAAAATAAACCTACAACAGAACTCCAACCAATCAACCAACCAAAAAACACGATACCTCATGAAAAAAATTACGTTATTAGTACTGTTTCTTGCAGCAACTGCAATTACAACCGCACAACAGGTATATTTAGAAAGCGGCATGTCATCCACTTCGATTGAGTATGAAAACTCACAAGGAACAGGTTTAGAAAACCTACACGCTACCAATCATAATTTTATGGCAATAGGGTATAAAAACCAGTTGTTTACAAAAAATTTGCAGCTAGCAATAGGACTAAATTATGCAGGGTATGGCGCCATTGGAAGTGATGAAGCTATCAATAATTTTATGGAATGGAATGTAAACTATGCAGGATTAAATCTTGGTTTGGATTATACATTATTTTCTATTAAAAAAGCTAGTTTTTATCTAAAAGGAGGGATGTCTGCAGCAATTTTTACACAAGGCACTCAGACCTTAAACAAAACTGTCATAGATTTAAAAAACAACGATGATTTTGATACTTTATTAATCTCCATCCAAGCAGGTGCAGGATTGCAACACCTAATTTCAGACAAACTTTCATTTTATGCCCAATATTTGTATGGAAAAAGTATGGATACGGCAAAAGGCGATGCAACGTTAAAATTTAAAAGCAGCAACGTTAGTTTTGGATTGTTGATTGACATTTCAAAAACAATAACAAAAGAAGACGCTGCAAAATAAAGAGTATCAAAAAAAGCAACCAACTAAAAACACAACGAAAAGAAATAGTAAACGATTATGAAAAAAACAGTACTATTATCAATCTTTATGTTAACCTTATTTCAAGGGTTTTCACAAACCCAGGGAATCAGTTACCAAGCGGTACTTTTAAATCCGAACCCGCAGCAGCTACCTGGTGTAAATGCGCAAAATAATATCTTGGCCAACACGTCAGTTGGGATTCAATTTACGATTATAGACGGATCGGGAAATGAAGAATTTAAGGAAACCCATTCTGCAAGTACAGATATGTATGGAATGCTAAACCTTTTAATAGGAGGTGGAAATACGATAAGTTCGAATAGTTTTTCAGATATTTATTGGGATGGAGCAACCAAGAAATTAAAAGTATCCATCGATTTTTCAGGAGGTAGTAATTACCAACCGTTAAGTGAACAAGATTTAACATTTATACCGCAGCCACCCACAGAAGAAGTAGCGCAGGGTATTGCAATAAATACAATCGGAATTGAAGCTGAAATAAACAGAGCAACAGCCGCCGAAGAATTGAATGCTACAGGTATTTCAAGTCTTGAAGTAGAACAACAAATACAAAATACAGCCATTACCTTAAATACAGCAAAGGCAGGAATTACAGTAGATCAAGTAACTACGATACGTAATACTACTGGAAGTAATTCGGGCGACCAGGATATTTCTGGGATTGCAGTAAACACAACAGAGATTTCAAACGAAACCGCAAGAGCCATCGCTGCAGAGCAAAGCAATACAACAGATATTTCAACAATAGAAACAGATCAAGCAACCCAAAATACAGCGATTGCAGTAAACACAACAGAGATTTCAAACGAAACTGCAAGAGCCATCGCTGCAGAGCAAAGCAATACAACAGATATTTCAACAATACAAACAGATCAAACAACCCAAAATACAGATGTAGCAGCAAATACCGCTAAGGTTGGTTATACAGAAGCAGCAGTATCAGCAAATACAGATGTAGCAGCAAATACTGCGAAGGTTGGTTATACAGAAGCAGCAGTATCAGCCAATATAGATGTAGTAGCCAATACTGCGAAGGTTGGTTATACAGAAGCAGCAGTATCAGCCAATACAGATGTAGCAGCAAATACCGCTAAGGTTGGTTATACAGACGAATTAGTATCAGCCAATACAGATGTAGCAGCCAATACATTAAAAGTGAGTTATACACAACCTATCTACACTGTAAACACTTTTTATGCAGAATTAGGAGGTTACGTTATCCAAATTAGTCCTAATGGCAAACACGGTTTGGTGGTTGCAATGCAAGACCAAGGAATTTCAACCTGGTATGCAGCTAATGACTTATTGAGCAATCCCTCTAATCACGATGCAGCCGGTAAGGAATTTTCAGATTGGCGGTTACCGACCAAAAGAGAATTAAATCTTATGTATGTTGTTTATAATAATGGAACTGGAGCTTCTTTAAACGCGAATTTATACTGGAGTTCTACGGAGAGCGATACCAATAACGCGTGGGAGCAGTATTTCTACTATGGTTTTCAGAACGACGCCAATAAGGTCATCACAGACTCTGTGCGTGCTGTTCGGGCTTTTTAGTTATTTAATTATTTATCAATTTAATTTAATGCCGCTTAAGCGGTCGGTTTTTATTTTTTAAAAATGGCATTACACACCGAGTTACCGGTTTACAGAGATACTTATAAACTGGTATTAGAAGTCTTTGTAAGTACAAAAAATTTTCCCAAAGAATACAAGTATAGTTTGGGTAGAGATATGGAGCGTGATGTATTGGTATTAATGCGTTGTATTTATAGAGCCAATAGAGCGCAAGAAAAAACAACTTTTTTAAACGAGTTTTTAGATAATTTTGAAATATTAAAATTAGAAATTAGGGTTTGTGTAGATTTAAAACTCGTGTCTATAAAACGGCAGAGTGTTTTGGCAGCCCTTATGAACAGTATAGGAAAGCAAGTGGTAGGCTGGCGAAACAGTACTACAACTAACGCCAGAATTGTTTAAAACCAAGGTTTTAACAAGTGTGCGTTTATTTTGAAAAGGCACCTTAGCTATATGATTATTATATAGCAAAATAGCGCTCCTTACCATTCGGTAATGGTTCAAAAATTAAGGTGTTGCATTACTACTGGAGTTCTACGGAGAACGATAACAATAACGCGTGGAAACAGAATTTCAACAATGGGTTTCAGAACAACAACAATAAGGACAACACAAACAATGTGCGTGCTGTTCGGGCTTTTCAAACTTTCTTAAAAAAAGGCGGTATTTTTGCCGTCTTTTTTGTGCACTATATTTATGGTAAAACAGAACATTATTCCTTTAGAAGATTTGTTTAAAGCTTATTACAGCTGTCGCAAAAACAAACGAAACACTATAAATGCCTTGGTTTTTGAACTTAATTTAGAAGAAGAATTAATTAAGTTAAAAAAAGCATTAGAAAGCGGTAGGTATGCCATTAGTAACTCTATTGCTTTTGTGGTGGATAAACTCGTAAAGCGCGAAATATTTGCAGCCGACTTTAGAGATAGAATAGTACATCATCTCATCATCAACAAACTAAACCACCTCTTCGAAAAAGAATTTATAAACGATAGTTTTGGTTGTAGAATAAATAAAGGCACTCATTTTGGAGTAAAAAGAATAGACACATTTATGCGTAAATGCTCCCAAAATTATACCCAAGATTGCTATGTGCTAAAACTCGATATTCAAGGTTTTTTTTGCCTAAAATTTCTTTATCTTTGATAGATTGGAAAGAAAATAACTTCAAACAAAAAAATGCTAGAAAACCCAGAATTAGAATTGGCTTCCAATTTTGTAGAGAAAACGGATCGTACTATTTTTTTAACAGGAAAAGCAGGAACCGGTAAAACAACTTTTTTACATGATATAAAAGCCAATTCGCTAAAAAGATTGGTAGTTGTTGCACCTACGGGTGTTGCGGCAATCAATGCTAAAGGAGTAACCATTCATTCTTTTTTTCAAATGCCTTTTGGTCCAATCTTACCAGATGGGAAGCAGTCTCAAAATACGAATACAAGTTTTCAACGAAAATTTAATAGGACGAAGATTGATATTATTAAGTCACTAGATTTATTGATCATTGATGAGATTAGCATGGTTCGAGCGGACTTACTAGATGGGATTGATCAAGTGTTAAGGCGTTATAAGAATAGGAATAAAGTTTTTGGTGGTGTGCAAGTATTGATGATTGGCGATTTGCAACAACTCTCGCCAGTGGTAAAAGAAAATGAATGGGAGTTGTTAAAGCCTTATTACGATACGCCGTATTTTTTTAGCAGTAACGCTTTTCAGCAGTGTAATGCAATTAGTGTTGAATTAAAGCATATTTATAGACAAGATAATGCAGCGTTTATAAAAATATTGAACGAAATCAGAAATAATGTATTGAGTCAATCGTCTGCCGATGCATTGAATAAGAGATATAAACCGAATTTTGAGCCTGCCAAAGACGAGGGGTATATTACTTTAACGACTCATAATAACAGAGCAACAGATATGAATGGTTTGGAATTAGATAAGATAGAGAGTAAAACTTTGTCGTATACAGCAGAAGTTAGTGGTAAGTTTCCAGAATATTCTTTTCCTACACAAGAGTTGTTAGCATTAAAAATTGGTGCTCAGGTGATGTTTATTAAGAATGATAGTTCGCATGAAAAACGCTATTTTAATGGAAAGATAGGAAAGATTGTATATTTAAATAAAGATGAAATTACGGTACGCTGTCCAGATGACGATTTTGATATTGTCGTTACGCCTGAAATTTGGGAGAATGTAAATTATTCTATAGATAAAGATTCAAAGGAAATTTCGGAAAATATCGTGGGGTCTTTTTCGCAAATTCCATTAAGGTTGGCTTGGGCTATTACCATTCATAAAAGTCAGGGACTTACTTTTGAAAGAGCAATCATCGATGCTCAGGCTTCTTTTGCTCATGGTCAAACCTATGTGGCATTGAGTAGATGCAGAACTTTGGAAGGTGTTGTTTTAAAAAGTGCGATTAGCGAGCGCAGTATTATTAATGATCTGCGAGTAACTACGTTTAATGAGAACGTTTCAAATAATCAACCAAATAAAGAAATATTGAATACTTCTCAAAAGGTATATCAATTAAATATTATTAGTGAGTTGTTTAATTTTCATCCGTTTTTATATCCTATAAAGCGATTAATCGATATTTATTATAAAAACAGAAGTAGTTTAAAAGGAAATATTATTGAGGTTTTGGAGAGTATAAAAGATGTTGGGGTTACAAAACTATTACAAGTAAGTACTGGTTTTGATCAGCAGTTAAAAGAATTAAGTACAACGACATTGGAACCCGAAAAGGATAGTACTATTCAGGAAAGGTTTGAAAAAGCACGAGTTTACTTTTTGGAGCGCACAAAAGATAAAATTAAAGAGCCTTTAGATAGTTTATCCTATACAACCGATAATAAAGAAGTGGATAAAGAGATTCGGAAACAATTAAAAACGTTGGAGGAGTTATTAGCCATTAAGTTGTTTTGCTTGAATGCTTTGGAAGGTGGATTTAACGTTTCAGAATATTTAAAAACCCATGCAAAAGCAGTTTTGCAAAAAACGACGGTGGCAAGAGTTAAAAAAGAGTATGATACTGCTTCCTCGCATTCAAAATTATTTTCAGAATTAAATGAACTTCGAGCTACAATTGCAGAGGATGAGGCTATTGAACGTTATCAGGTTTTTACTCAAAAAGCATTATATGGAATGTGTGAATTGTTGCCAACGACTTTAAAACAATTACTTGCTATTAATGGTATGGGTAAGGTACGCGTACAAAAATATGGAGGTAAAGTTGTGGAGATCATTACAAGATATTGTGAAATAAACGATATTGAACAACCATCAGAACTTCCCATAGTTAAGCCTGAAAAAGTAAAGACACAAGAAATATCATTACAGCTATTTAAAGAAGGTTTGTCTATTGATAAAATAGCAAAAGAACGGGGGTTTGTAGTTAGTACAATTGAAAGTCACCTCTCAAAATATGTAATATCGGGGGATTTAGAAATTACAGATGTAATTCCGAAAAAAAGATACTTAGAACTCAAAAAAATAATATCGGAAGTAAAATTTGATAATTTGTCAGAGTTAAAGGCAAAAGTTGATGCAAGATTTACTTTTAGTGAATTGAGATTGGTGATTCAGTTACAAGGACTTAAGCCGACTTAAATCGCGCTTGGAGCATTCTGTAATAACTACTAAAATTTTTAAAGCGTTTTAATTTGTAATGCTATAATTAGGTCAATTTATAGTAGAATACAAAAACTAGCATGTCCTATTCTTGTACTATTTCATGATTTTATGTAATACATTTTTTCCTGTAATGGCCGCACTTGTTAATACACCAGAAAATAATGCTCCACCAATACCAGCGGTTACAATATCTTGACCTGTAAGATAAAAGTTTTTGATAGGTGTTTTTGGTTTTAAAAAGTGTTGTCTAAAACGTTTTGGAGTATGGTCTAAACCATATATTTCACCCTTTTCGTAGTTTACAAAGTGCTTGGTAGTTAAAGGGGATGACAATTCATAATAACTCACTTTTCCTTTTAAATGCGGAAATTGTTTATAGAGTTCTTCCAAAAGGCGGGTTGCAATAGATTCTTTCAAAGCATCATATTCTTCGCCTCTTTTCATCCATTTAGAGCCTTCCCAAGGTTCAAATATTTCATAAGGTAATAATGTGATAATATCAATGGTACTTTTATCTGGGTAACGATTGGTCCAATCTGGATCTTTTGCAGAAGGAAACGAAATATACACGACAGGAAAAGGTTCATTTATATCCTTTACGTAATTTGAAACCAACGTATCGTGATCTAATTTATCTGGGTATATCCAATAGTTGGTTTTGGGTAATTGTAATTCTCTAGGAGTTCCCTCAAGGCCTATATATAAACTTACATGCGCTACAGAAGGACGCACTTGTTGTAAATTTTTAGTAAGGTTATGTTTTTGAACACTTTTAGTCGGCAATATATGATTGTACGTTGTTATGAGGCCTGCTCCACTAATAATGGAATCTGCATAGAATGTTTTACCATCAATCATTTTAACACCTATCGCTTTATTATTTTCAACCAGAACAGTTTTTACATCAGCATTGATCAAAATTATTCCTCCAGATTTTTCAATAATAGGAGTAATGGTTTCAACAATTTGACCAGAGCCACCAATGGGGAAACTTCCTCCACTAAAATAATGTTTCACCAAAGTAGCGTGCATAAAAAAGCTACTTTCTTTTGGAGGTAGACCGTAATCACCATATTGACCCGTAAGCACCTTAATAAGTTCTTCGTTTGATGTAATTGATTTTAATACTTCATACGTAGTTTTATCGGAGAAAGTATAAAATGATTTATTGAGTATCGAGCCAAAAAGTTTATTTACGAAATCAGGAAGTGACTTATTTAAGTAAAAACTTTTACTCGTTTTATTTGCTTTAAAAACAAGATCAACATACTCATAAATGGCTTTTTCCTCTTCTGGGAAATAGGAAGTCATTTTATCTTTAAAGTTTTGAACTCCTTTGACAAAATCATAAGACCGATCTCCAATAATAATTTTATCATATACCTCTCCCATATCTGCCCATTGCAACTTTTCGTCAGTTATATAATCAAATAATTGTTTGATAATACTTTTGGGGCGCTGTACTTCACCGACATAATGGATACCTACATCCCATTCAAACCCTTTTCTTTTAAAGATATGAGTAAATCCGCCGGCTGTATAATGTTTTTCTAAGATTAACACTTTTTTTCCTTCCTTGGCTAGAATTGCCGCGGTAGCTAAACTTCCCATTCCAGATCCTATGAAAATGGTATCATACACTTCAAGTATTTTTGGCTTTTTCTTATAGGACTGTATCATAGTTATATTTTTTTCTGGTAAATATATGTACGAATAGATTCATTGAATTTGCACTATATTCTTGATTCTATATTATACTGATATAGGTTAACCTTTTTTAGGTTTAATTTATACCGTTTAAACTATATTTTCAGCCGTTTAGAAGGCAAAAATAATTTAAACTATTTATTTTTTAAATTTTTAGTTCAGTCAAATTTACATTATTTCTTCGATATGATTTGTATTTGATGTTTGGATTTAAATGTACTTCCGCAGATTTTCTTAAGTTTAAGCTAAAATGAGTTCTTAAATTGTTATAAATATATACTGGAGTTACTAACTTTTGGTAAGGATTTACTTTTATCAAAAATAAAAATATGTAAAAGGTTGGAATTTAACTTACAATCTGCATGAGATGATTCAACTATTTTGAGAGATTTATTCCACTCATATTTATTATGATGGAGTTTTAATCCCCATATGTATGTTCCACTAGAATCAGATAAAACTGTCCACTATTTATGATCATAATTTCATACTTTGGTCTGTAGTTTTTCGCCAGTATTTGCAGTCCTTGTTAAAGGACTGTTATTAGTTACGGACGTCAAAGTTTATCCAGAAAAACTAAAATGAACAGTCAAAAAAAATATAAATAAAGGGTTTCTTAGTACATGTAGATAGTTCATGCTTTATTAAATTGGGTATAAAAATTAAGCTGTAATTTTTAGTTTTCCATACTTCTGTCTATGGAAAGTGACTATTTTGTTTAAGTCTAATTATCACATTATTTTATATATCTTTTCTGTTTTTCTAATAAATTCTATTATAGTTTTGTTTGTTTATAAAATTAGTGTAAACCTTCCTGCCAAATTTAGTTATGTTTTTTGAGTAAATATAAAGAATTTGGATTACGAACGTTTGAGGATATTTCTTGATAATATTAAAGACTCAAAGTGTAGTTTTTTCTATATATTTCAAGGGTAAAGCGTTCACTAAACTATTCTAATTAAAAGGATTGATGTTTTCTGTATGATAGGATACTATATTTACTTTGGGATTATGTCTTTAATAGCATATCTTTGGTATCGTATTATTTATCTGTTAATATTAATTATCTCTTCGCACAACTTCAGCGAATAGTGAGGCTTTCTTTTTTTAAAGTCTTTATTTTGATCAATGAAACTCTGGTGGCCAATTTAATGTCTGATTGCTAGAAATTATCTATCTAAATTTTAATCGTAGGTTCTGCTCATTTTATTAATCAGCAATTAGCCTTATAAAGTAAATAATCTCATGAATTAATCGGGGTTATTAATTTTTTTATTAACCACATAAGGTTTGGGAATTAGTGAAATAGATTTCTTCATTTTATGCGAAAGTAACATCAAAAAATGACTACAGATATAAAAGTAAACAAGCCAGAACCTATAGTTTCTAAAAACCAGAGAGCTTTGTTTAATAGTGAAACAGATGTCAAACTTGCAATCAAGGGGTTAGAGGCGGGGAAGCCGATAGTAATAACTGCGTTTTACAGCAATGGAATGTTACTACTTAAAGCATTAAAGATTCATCTTGATAGAAAGTTGCCTAATAAATCTTTTCAAGAGCAACGAGAATATCGTACGGAATATCGCAAGTTGTCTAATCTTATCTTACTAGAAATTGTTGCTCATAAATTGGAAGTAAAAAAGGCTCCTTTTATTGGTTGGTTAGAAATACTTTATCCAGAAACAAGTAATTTTTTTCTATCCTTTCCTCATATACAAGGACTTAATAGTGCTTGGCAATGGTATAAAAATGGGGTTTCTATTCCTGTATTAAGAAATAAAATACATCCCTATTACGGAACATATTTCCCTACACGTTTCGATCATTTAGAACTTTTTGATAATTGGTTAAAACGTTACAATGGACCTAAGAAATCTGCAATCGACGTTGGAATTGGTAGTGGCGTACTTTCGTTTCAATTGATAAAGCATGGATTTCAGAAGGTTTTTGGTACAGATACAAGTCCAAATGCGATTGTTGGATTAACGGAGTTTATGGGAGCTACAAAATTATCTAGAAAGATAGAGTTAGATTATAGACCTCTTTTTGGAAAGTTTGAAAAGAAAACTGAACTGATTGTTTTTAATCCGCCTTGGTTGCCACAATCTTATAATCTAGAAAGCATGGATGGAGCGGTTTATTATACTGAAAATCTGTTTTCTGATTTTTTTGCAGCAGCAAAGCAACGACTTCTGCCAGAAGGAAAATTGGTGCTCTTATTTTCTAATTTGGCACAAATAGCAAATGTGACAAAAGAACATCCGATAGAAATGGAACTAGCAGCGGGCGGGCGATTTCAACTAGAGAAATGTCTGAAAAAGAAAGTGAAGAATGCTTCTAAAATAACAAAACGAGATCAGCATTGGCGCGCTACTGAAGTCGCAGAACTTTGGGTACTTATACACAAGTAAATTGAATACTAAAAAAAGGATTTTGTTATAAAAAAAACTAAGATTGATTTGTTCTCAAGGGACAGCTTACGGTTAAAAAACCTTTTTTTCTAAATCTGGAAAAGGCCTGTAGGCATAATAGTGTAATACTTCTTCCAAAGCCATTTTAAGCGCTTTGTTTATGGGTAATATGATGGTTCCTAAATTAAAATCTATTTGATTAAGTTGCATGTAATACTCCGTAAACACAGGTACATATAATCCTTTAGTAATTGCTTCGTTTGTGGATTTATATTTATTGGCCTGACCTTCTTTTATAATTTTACAAGTGGCTAACCTTAAATTTCCATACTTATCCGTATTGGCGGCAAACCCAAACAATCTACAAATTAAACCTCGGTATTTGTAATCGCTACAACGACCCTTATTATCAATAACAGATAATGGTTTGTAGATTAGGCAGGTGGGGCTATGGGTTTTATTAAGAGTACGAAGCATTTTTTCTGCTTTCCCATTTAAAAATAAGTGAAACGCCCATGGTAAAAACTCTAATGGAGAAGCTTCTATATCTGGTGATTTACAACATTTTCCGCAGCCAGAAACACAACTAAGCCCTGACGATTTTTCAAACTGAGCATTTTCTTGCTCTAATTTATAAAAAAGGTTTTCAACTAATTGAACTCTTCGCTCTATCGACATTATTTTTTATCGAAGGTAGGCTAAATAAGGCTAGATGGCTTATAGTATCTCTAAAAAGAAATTTAGATAAAATTATTGGCTATAAGAAAATTTGATTAACACAAAGGTGAGAACGCATCAAACCTAATTGTGGGTTTATAAAACCTTTCCTTCCACTATTGCCTGCTTGTTCGTATGGCAACCAATTTATAGACCAATAAACATCCCAATTGCAAGAGTTTATGAGACACCTTTTATTTGATCTATTAAAGATCATTCAAATAATGTTTCCGTTCATAATACATTAAATTGTTTAAGGTCATCTTTAAAGCGTTAGTTAATCCGATTTCTTGATTGAATAAATTGTTTAAACTCGCTTGTAATTGTACTTTTGTTAATTCAATTATCCCTCTTATCTTTTTATGTTATTGCTAACTTCAAATTTATAAGTTGAGATGATTGTTTAATTACCCACAGACGCACTTTTTTAAGCGGTCTAGACATTGGTAAAGTGTCGATAGAAAAAACATTCGGACAGCTTACGAAAGAAGGGTATAAGGGAGTAGCAACTTGTAGTTATATAAAAGCAGTTGCTGCTAGAAGTAAGAAGTGGAATAAAATTATTCAATAATTAGATAGAAAGTAACACAATGCAAATTAATTTAAAAGATACATTCACTAAAGAGTTACCGGCAGATCCCATTCTTGAGAATTCGAGAAGACAGGTACAAAAGGCTTGTTTTTCATTTGTAACACCTAAAAAAACAAGAAAACCAGAAATAGTACATGTTTCTCCTGAGATGCTATCGGCAATAGGTTTGTCTCAAGAAGATGCAAATAGCAATGTATTTCTGAGTGTATTTACAGGCAATAAAGTATTAGAAAACACAACACCTTATGCAATGTGCTATGGTGGACATCAATTTGGTAATTGGGCAGGACAGTTGGGAGATGGTCGCGCTATTAATTTAGCCGAAGTTGAACATCATAATAAAGACTGGACATTACAATTAAAAGGGGCAGGAGAGACTCCATATTCTCGCACAGCAGATGGCTTAGCGGTATTGAGGTCTTCTGTTCGTGAGTATTTATGTAGCGAAGCAATGTATCATTTAGGTGTTCCAACAACTAGGGCACTGTCATTGGCATTGACTGGAGATGAAGTGTTGAGAGACATGCTATATGATGGAAATGCAGCGTATGAAAAAGGTGCTGTTGTTTGTAGGGTAGCACCAAGTTTTTTACGTTTTGGTAATTATCAACTATTTGCAGTAAGTCAAGATGAAGAGACTTTAAAAACTCTTGTAGATTATACTATTAAACATCATTTTTCACATTTAGGAAAACCGACTAAAGAAACCTATTTACAGTTTTTTGAAACTGTTTCAAATAGTACTTTAGAAATGATTATTCATTGGCAACGTGTTGGGTTTGTCCATGGTGTTATGAACACAGACAATATGTCTATTCTTGGAAAAACTATAGATTATGGACCCTATGGTTGGCTAGAAGGCTATGATCATAATTGGACGCCAAACACGACAGATCATCAATTTAAACGCTATCGATATGGAGCGCAATTGGACATTGGTCTTTGGAATTTGTATCAGTTAGCAAATGCTTTATATCCCTTAATTGGAGAAGCGGAAGGGTTAGAAGGTGTTTTACAATCTTATAATGAGAAAGGACAAAGGCATTATTTAGATATGATGCGAAGTAAATTAGGTTTGTTCTCTAAGGAGAAAACGGATGCAGCATTAATAACTGATTTAGAAGAAATATTGCAATTAACAGAAACAGACATGACGATTTTCTTTAGAAACTTGAGTGATTTTTCTGCAGAGAATCCTTCAAAAGGACTGATTGTTATTAAGGACGCTTTTTATATACCCACTGAAGTGTCAGATTCGATAAAACAAAAATGGAACTCCTGGTTTGGGCAATATGCAGCGCGATTAAAGAAAGAAGGCATGGCTTCAAAAGAGCGAAAAGAGAAAATGAATCAAGTGAATCCTAAATATGTACTGCGAAATTATATGGCGCAATTAGCTATTGATGATGCGAATAAAGGAGATTATAAATTAATTGACGAATTGTTTAAATTGCTCAGAAAACCATATGAAGAGCAACCAAAAAGCGAGAAATGGTTTGTGAAACGTCCAGATTGGGCAAGACACAAAGCTGGGTGTTCTATGTTGTCATGTAGTTCTTAATAAGATGTTTTTAAAAGATATAAGAAGATCGCATAGAAATACAAAAATTTAGATAGTCTAAAATTATTTATATACGGAATTCACTTTTACACAATAAGGATAGATAGGTATTGAGGTTTGTGAGGAATGGGACTGAAAGATATTATTGATTAATAACTTCAATTTTATAGTCATCTCCATTTATATTAACGATGCTTATTGAATTATTATTTTCAAATTTCTTTCTAATTTTTGAAATAAAAATAAGTTCTCCTTAGAGTACCTTGCTTGACAAATTTAAAACTCAATTTAAAGGAAAATGAGTAAATCCAAGGAGAATTCATAGTATTAGTTTGGCTGAAAATTTAAGTATTACTGAGCCAAATGTGTTGTATAATTGTAGTTTGAATCTAATCTTTATTTTGCATAAAATAAGGGATTACACTGAAGAATATTGTGTTGGAAGCGAACGTAAAGCAAGTATATGAAAAATTATCTTTCTTGAAATATAATCCTACTAAAGTACGGGAACACTTATGATGCAAAATGGAAAAGAAGGGAGGTATTATAGAATTGGAAACTAGCAATTCAGTAGTTAAAACAATTCCTTTTTAACGGCCTCATAATAAGAATCACTGACTGCAATTTTAATATCTGATAATAATAACTCTCGACCTTTTAAACCCGTGACTTTAGTTTTGTTAATTATATAGGATCTATGGACACGCATGAAAATTGAAGCATCTAACGTTTTTTCTAACGATTTAAGTGTTTGATAACTCATTATTCTTTTAGTAGCCGTATGAAATTTTACATACTCACTATCACTTTCAATATGTGTAATATCGTTAAGTTTTAGTTTATGTAAATCATAACCAGATTTTATCGTAAGTGTTGCATCTGAATTAGTACTTGTGTTTGACTGCAGTTTTGTAACAGCATTTAGAAAACGTTCAAATGTGATTGGTTTCAATAAATAATCAACTGCGTTTAATTCAAAGCCTTCTAGTGCATATTCTGCATAGGCAGTTGTAAAAATAACTCTACATTTTTCTGGCAAAATACTCGCGAGGACGGTACCTTTTAAATCTGGCATTTGAATATCGAGAAATACAAGATCGATATCCTTATTTTTTATAATACTTAATGCCTCAACAGGGTTTTCATAAGTTCCAACAACTTCTATAAAATCTATCTTATTGGCATAGGTTTTCAACAAAGTTCTAGCCAGTTCTTCATCATCAATAATCAAACATTTCAACATATTATTTATATTTTAATCATTAAATCTATAAAGTACTCCGTAGAGGTTTCATTAATTTTAAGTTTGTAAGAATCGGAATATACTATAGCCAATCTTTTCTTTACATTTTCCAAACCAATACCGCCGACATCATCTTTTTCGATTTTTTGTGTTGGTTTACTGTTTGTTACTTTTAGTGCTATTTGTTTGGAGTTTGCGATTAACTCAATATTGATAAAGGCTTTACCTCGTTTCTCAATATGACTGTGTTTTAAGGCGTTTTCAATGAATGGAATAAATATCATTGGCGCTACAGGAGCCATTGGGTCGGCTATTTCGTAATGCGTTGTTATAGGATATTTCTCGCTGCTTTTTAATGAAAATAATTTGATGTAGTTTTCTATATAATCAATTTCTTTTTGTACTAAAACCTTGGGTCGTTCACATTCATACAATACATATCTAAGCATGTTAGATAAATAACTAATACTTTCTTGAGTTCGTGTTGTATCTATCGCGGATAAAGCATAGATGTTATTGAGTGAATTGAATAAAAAATGAGGATTAATCTGGGTTTTAAGCAATTTTAATTCAGTTTGTAAATGTGCTGTTTCGACCCTTAAGTGTTCCTCTTCTTTCTTTTTTGCAAATATAAAGACCTCTATAAAAGCGGCTATTATAAATGATATAGAGAGCATAAGAAAATGAATAAAGAATTTTGATGGCCCAACCTTTGGCATAAAAAATTTATTTCCTTGAGGCCATTGAGGAATGCGGCTCCTTGCTTCTTGCTTCATTTCTGGAGGAGGTCCTTGGCGCCTCATTTCTAGTCGTAGCTTAGGCTTTTTAGGTAATTGTATCAAACTAGAGGATATCTGAGCACAGAATATTAAGGAAGCCAATGATATCAAAGTAAATAAAAGATATCGTTTCTTAAACAGTAAGGTCTTTGCACCATAAAAAATAAGTCCGGCAATAAGACAGACTTGAAATAGATATGCGACAGAATGATCTAGTAAATAATTTGAATTAAAATTTTGGCCAGCAAATAAAATAAGCCAGACAATTAGCCATAAAAATGACTGTAAAAGAAAACGTTTACATTGATTCATACTACAAATAAAAACAATTAATAATTAAGGTCTCCCAAAAACAATCAAAATTAAACTTGCTTAATATATGATTAAAAGAAAACGGAAATGTATTCACTGAAAACCTATGGGCATTCATTGAAAACAGCATTTTTTAATATTACTTTTTCTTTAATTTGTTGTCAAAGGATAAATTAAAACATTTAAAAGTATGATACTAAAAACAATTAAAACAATAAGTTTAGTGATGATTATTTGCGTCGCATTTCTTTCTAATTCAACGTATGCACAGCCTCAAGGAGGGCAAAGGGGAGGCCAGCAAGGTCCACCACCGATTCCATCTGCCAAGCAAATAAAAAAAATGATAAATGAATTAACAACGGAAATTTCATTATCAGAACCTCAAGAGTTAGAGGTATTAGAATTGTATACAAATCACTTTAAAGAAATTAAGGATAAAATAAAATCTGGAAGGCCAGATAGAGATGAAATGCAGTCAATTAGAAAAAATTTTGAGGATGATGTTAAAGAAGTGCTGTCTGAAGATCAGCAAGAACTATATACCCGTTATTTGAATAATAATCGTCCTAAAAAAGGAAGACGAGAAAAGAGAAATTAAAACAAAAGAAAATATGTTACTAGTTAAAAAAAACATCAACTTGCTTTTTACAGTAATAGTTTTAGTTGGTTTTACAATTATTTTAAATTCATGCAGTAATGACAATGAGGAAGTTATCGATATAATTGAAGAAGAGATAATTGAAGTTTTTGATGATACCGATTTTGAAGCAATAGATTGGACATCAGACACTCACACCAAAGAGGCCGATCCCAATATTGAGAAAATATTTGAGGATAATACAGTAAAAAGATTAGATATCGTAGTTACTGAAAACCGTTGGCAAAGTATGCTTGATGACATGACAGATCTATACGGAACCTTTGGAGTTGGAGGTGGTCCAGGCGGTTCAGGTGGTCCAGGTGGTGGAGTAGACATTGACAAAAATCCAATTTTTGTACCTGCAGAGGTTTTCTATAACGGTATTGAGTGGTATCGTGTTGGGGTTCGTTTTAAAGGAAATTCCAGTTTGCGAACTAGTTGGCAATCCGGAATTTTAAAATTATCATTAAAACTAGATTTTGACGAGTTTGAAGATAAGTATCCACAAATAGACAATCAACGTTTTTATGGGTTTAAAAAATTAAGCCTCAAGAATAATTATGATGACATCTCGATGTTGCGAGAAAAAGTTGCGATGGATGTTTTTAGAAATGCAGGTTTGGTAGCGTCTCATACGGCATTTTATAGCGTTTACGTAGATCATGGCGATGGCCCTGAGTATTTTGGATTATACACCATGGTTGAGGAGGTTGATGATACCGTTTTAGATACTCAATTTTCTGATGATGATGGCAATTTATATAAGCCTGATGGTGATGCCGCTAGTTTTGCAGTAGGAACTTTTGATGAAGATGAATATGTTAAAAAGAACAATGAAGATGAAGCTGATTTTTCAGATGTTGAAAACTTATTATCAATCTTACATGATGGTTCAAGAATTACAGATGCTTCCGCTTGGAGAGAAAATTTAGAAGCAGTGTTTGATACCGATGTGTTTTTAAAATACTTAGCAGTTAATACAGTTATTCAAAACTGGGATACTTATGGCAGAATGACGCATAATTATTATTTATATAATAATCCTGATACGGGTAAATTAACTTGGATTCCTTGGGATAATAATGAGGCTTTACAAAATGGAAAAATGGGAGGTTCACTAAAACTAGATTTTTCTGATGTATCTGCGTTACAATGGCCATTGATTGGATACCTATACCAAGACCAAGTGTATAAAGAAAAATACGACACCTATGTTCAAGAAGTTATTGATGGCCCTTTTAATAGTAGTAAAATGCAAGTATTATATAGTTCATATTCAGCTTTGGTTGCGTCCTATGCGAATTCCGAAATAGCGGGTTATACTTTTTTAAGATCTAGTACAGATTTTCAAACGGGCATTAATCAAGTTAATACTCATGTTACAGAACGAGCATCAGCAGTAAGTAATTATTTGAATTAATAAGAAATGAGTTTTAATAATTAAGATTGGTTTGGTTCGTTTTTTAAAGCTTCATGATAAGTTACGAAGCTTTAGACAAAAAGAATGAAAACGCACGTATTTTAAGAAAAACATATTTAAAAAAATGAAAAATTTAATTATTCTATTCTGTTTAATAATTGTGAGTTGCAATAGCAATAAGAATGCTTCACTTAGTAATAATAATCACAGTCATAATGGTCAAGATAGCCACCTTTATGAAATAGAAAACATCGTACTAAATAAGAATAATTATTTTGGAGAGTATAGTTTAGAAGATCAAAATTTTGGAACTAAAACAAAGGTTACTCTTACATCAGATCAGCGTGTTATGGTAACCAATTCGCTCCCAAATCATAAAACAGGAGCATTCCCAACGAAAGGAAATCCAAATACAATTTCTATTCAAAAGAAAACGTATAATTTTCCGTTAAATCCAAAATATATAGGAAAAGTACAATGGATGCGAGAACCCGGAGTGGCTTTAAATGGTATAAAATTCGAACCACAAACTGCAGAAGTTGTGGTGTGCGAAACAGGCGAAAATTATCGTGTAGAAGCCATACAAGATCTTATAGATTTAGGATTGGATTTTAACTATGCGCACGTACAACCTACTGGGGCTTACCATTATCATGGAGCCCCAACTTCTGCAATTGAAAATTTTGATACAGGTAAAGATTTGGTTCATATAGGTTTTGCTCATGATGGTTTTCCAATGTATTATTCTAAAAGCGGAAAATATAAAACAAGTTTTAAACTATTAGAAGGTACGCGAGAAGGAGAAGATTGTACCTATGAAAATCCAATACAAAGTATGGATATTTCGGTTGGTGGTCATCATGATGGCACTTATGGTTCGGATTTTGAATATGCGGAGGGCTATGGCGATTTGGATGTATGCAACGGAATTACAATTGAAGGCAAATATATGTATCTTGTTACAAATGAATTTCCTTATATAGGTCGCTGTTTAATGGGAGAAGTTGAACACGAAGAACGTCATGGACCACCTCTACGGCAAAAGGGAAGAGATCATGTAGAGCGATTAAGTGCTACACAATTATTTGAACAAATGGATACTGATAAAGATGGTAAACTTTCTAAGATTGAATCCAAAGGACCTTTAGAGCGAGATTTCTCTAGTACAGACAGCGATGCGAATGACTTCATTTCATTAGACGAATTAGAAAAGGGAATAAAGAATAAAGGAAAATCAACACGAAAAGAATAATTCTTTTATAAAAAAAAAATAATGAATCACTTAAAACGAATAGACATGAAAACGATACTAGAAAAAATCACAATGACTTTTTTTATTACGATACTCACAACTGCAGGTTTTATAGCCTGTAGCAGTGACGATGATGAATATAAAGAAGAGAATGAAGATGATGCAGTAACAGAATTACACGCTGCATTTACAGAATTTAATACAACTGAAACAGATATTTATTTGTCTGATAATGGTACTTCAGTTACGATTGAAACTACAGGTTTACCAGATCATGAAACTGTATATTGGGGCGTTGGGAATAATTTATACCGAGATGAACCAGATGTTCAATTAACGCCTTCTATTATTTCTAGCAATAACAACGCAGCTACTATAAATATTGATGCGACTCCAGATTTGATAGGTAGTACCGTTTCAACCCAATTAGGCACCATTGGCATTGCAGTTAGTGGCGCTGCAATTTTTAACGATCAAGAAGGAAACGGGGCATTAGATCAGGCTGCGGCTAGTTTAGATTGGACAGGAGCACATATTGGTCCAGGGGTCTATCATTATCATTTAGAGCCGGTTGCGTTTACGAATGATGATGTTAATTTAGCTGGAATTTTGCTAGATGGTGTGTTTTTATATGGTAGAAAATGTAATGCTACAGAATCGTATCCAACAGATTTAGATGCTTCAGGAGGCCACACTTCTGCTACACAACATACAGATGGAGAACAAGAATATCATTATCATATTATTAATGAAATATATGCTACGACAGGTTCTTACATTGCTTTTGCTGGACCATTTCAAGGCTATTAAAAGATGAATATACGTAAGTTTCTTTTCATGATTGTTTCTGTAGTCGTTATTTTTAGTTGTAAAAAAGCGACGGATAAAAAACAATTAGTAGAAACTAAATTACTAACTATCAAAAATATAGAAGTTGTAAAGGAGCTCTTAATCCTTAATGGTATTCAAGGTGTTTGGTATTATAAAACCCAACGTTTTTCTGGGTATGCTGTAAAATATTATTCTAATAATACTTTAAAGGAAAAGGTTGGGTTTTATAATGGAAAAAAAGAAGGAAAAGCTCAAAAATGGTTTGAAGATGGCGTGCTTAAAATGGAATACCACTACCATCAAAATAAGTTAGTAAGTGATTATAGGTTTTGGTGGAGTAACGGTATTTTAGCATCTGAAGTTACTTATGTAGACGGCGAGAAGGAAGGTGTTGAAAAAAAGTGGTTCAATACGGGTATGTTATCTAAGAAAAGAAATTTAGTTAATGGGCGAGAAGAGGGTATACAACAAGCTTGGTTACAAAACGGTAAGATGTATGTGAATTACGAAGCAAAAAATGGTAGGATTTTTGGAATGAAACGTGCTAATTCTTGCTATCGGTTAGAAGATGAACTTATAATTAGAAGAAAAAAACAATGAGGTATATAACACTATTTTTAATTTTATTTATTTTTGGTTGTAAACAGCAAATCAAAAAAGAAACTATAACGGTTGTTGAAACGAGTAGGGTTGATTATTTACCTTATTATAATGAAGAATCGTTTACACCAAATTGGCTAACCCCAGGCTCTAAGGAAGAAAGAGCGTTTCATAAAATACCTGATTTTAAATTAACAAATCAGTTAGGAGAAATGGTAACTCAGAAAACGTTCGATCATAAAATTTATATAGCCGATTTCTTTTTTACAACGTGTCCTGGTATTTGCCCTAAAATGACAGGGAATATGTTTAAAGTTCAGGAAGTATTTAGGAATGATCCTGAAATAGTATTAGTGTCACATTCAGTAATGCCAGCAACAGATTCGGTGTCTGTTTTAAAAACCTATGCAACAAAACACGAAGTAATAGATAATAAATGGCATTTGGTAACAGGCAATAAGTCTGAAATTTATAGTTTAGGTAGAGATCATTATTTTGTAGAGAACGATTTAGGTGAAGCCAAGAGTATAGATGATTTTTTACATACCGAAAACTTTTTATTGATCGATAAACAAAAACATATAAGAGGTATTTATAATGGCTTAAACAGCGCTTCTATTGCTCAATTAATTATTGATATTAAAAGTTTAAAATTAGAAGATTAATACAATCTCGTGTATATTTCTCAAAACTTCAATCCACTTCACAAGACTTATCATAAAATAATTTTGGCCCCGTAATTTTAAATACGAACAACCGCGGAGCATTCAAAAATACGACTTAGTACTTGATAAATATGAAGTAATATTAGGTCGGGATATTAAATTTTATCAAAAAAATAATCTTAAGGCTTTACCTCAGCCTTAATGAAATTTAAAAATAAGTTTAGGGACTAGCCAAAGTAAGCCCTAAGTTCACGGGCACTTATTTATAAAAACGGCAAGTGTGAGAAAACCTTCTCTTTACGAACGACGATAGGAGCGAAGCGAGATGCCATCCTAATTAAGTAGATAAGTGTGGAATGCAAATATTGTATTGTAGCCTGTTCGTTTAACAATGTTTTATATGGCACTAATAAAAAGAATAACAAACCAAATTGGTAGAATTATTTCCAAAAGTGTGGTTATCTTTGCAGAAAAACACTTTATGTCAAAACAGTTTTTAGATTTAGGAGTTAATGAACAATTGCAACAAAGTTTAGTTCATTTACAAATTTCTGTTCCAACCGAAATTCAGGAAAAGACAATTCCGATTGTTCTAAATCAAAAAGAAGATATTGTTGTTTTAGCAAAAACAGGAACAGGAAAAACAGCTGCTTTTGGATTGCCTTTACTGCAGTTGATTGATGCAGAGAATACGGATATCCAGACGCTTATATTGGCGCCTACAAGAGAATTAGGGCAACAAATTTATGCTAATTTACTATCCTTTGCTGCGGAGAGCCAAAAAAAAGCGATCGCATTATTATGCGGGGGTACTCCTATAAAACCTCAAATTGAATGTTTGAAAACGACAATCCATCTGATTGTAGCGACTCCTGGACGTTTGGTTGATTTAATGAAACGTGATGCTATTGATATCAAAAAATTAAATTATTTAGTATTGGATGAAGCAGATGAAATGCTGAGTGCTTTAAAAGAAGAGGTGGACATAATTATAAAAGATATTCCAAAATCTAGAAGAACGCTATTATTTACTGCAACCATGTCAGGAGCCATAAAACAATTGGTTCAAAATTATATGTCAAAGCAAGTGTTGCATATAGAAGCAGACATGGCAACTATGGGGCATCAAGGTATCGCCCATCAATATGTGGTTGTAGAACCCATAGAAAAATTAGAAGTATTGCTTCATTTTTTAAATTCTAAAGAAGGCGAACGCGGTATTATTTTTTGTAAAACCAAAGCTGCAGTCAATAAATTAGCTAAAAATTTAGCGATAAATAAGTTTTCTTCTGGTGCTATACATGGTAGTTTATCCCAAGGTATTCGAGACCGTATTATGGGGCAATTCCGAGAAGGATATATCGATATTTTAGTTGCTACCGATTTAGCAGCGAGAGGTATTGATGTAAAAGAAATTTCATACGTAGTCAATTATCATTTACCAGATACATTTGATACCTATGTACATAGAAGTGGACGC
This sequence comes from Urechidicola croceus, assembly GCA_905181865.1. Taxonomy (GTDB): domain Bacteria; phylum Bacteroidota; class Bacteroidia; order Flavobacteriales; family Flavobacteriaceae; genus Urechidicola; species Urechidicola croceus_A. The sequence continues at coordinate 234,981 of CAJIZG010000003.1, read as the reverse complement.
ACTGCTAGGGCAGGAAAAAATGGGCTTTCGATAACCATCTTGCAAAAAGACGAAGTTAAAGATATAATCAATTTTGAAAATAAATTAGGTATTATTTTTAAGAAATTCATAAAAGCAGATTCGCAAAGTATTGAGGAAAATAATGGTTTATTATGGGCAAAGAAAATATTTAAGACCAAACCTAATCGAGAGGTGTCTCAAGATTTTAAAGCAAAGGTAAAAAATATATTTCATCACTTAACAAAAGAGGAACTAGTAGATAAAATAGTAGCAAATTACTTGGCACAATTACGGAAACCGGAGGAGTCTAAAAAGAACATAAAGAAATAGAAAAGTACGAGATCATTTTATATATTATAATATTGTGTTAAATTCAGCAACACAACTTTATCAAATAAATAGGGCGATTAAAATGTGTACGTAAAACCTACGAAATAATTATTCTTAGAACTATTAAAAGTTAATTCCATATGTTCTTTTTGATATGGTGTTATAAAAAAATAGGTACTCCCAGCAGCTATTAAGGCTCCTGCGAGTATATCCCACCCATCATGCTTGTCGGCATCAACTCTACTAAATGCAGTAAAACCTACAACGGCATACGCTGGAATACTTTACGTAAAACCATACCTACGATGAATAAATGAAGCGCTTTGAAATATAGTAGAAGTATGTCCAGAAGGAAAAGCATTTTTTCGCTAAAATCTGGTCTTGACTTAGTAAAAACTCATTTGTAAACTGCCAAGTTTTAATAAAAGTTGTAGAAATTGTAGCTATAGGCATTGCAAAAAGTGCGATATCGCCTACTATTTCTATAGCAGATTTTTGCGCATTTACACAATGAACATTTATGAGTATTAAAATTATAGTAGACATCAAATAATTTTTAAAAGATATAAGCAATACTTAGAATTTATTTTAAGTAACAATTAAAGTAGTTTTTCGTCTATGTTCTTATTTTCTATTTTAATACGATTCATAACTAAAACTAAAGTCTTAATAAAAATATATGTGCCAGAATCTAAAAACTTACTATTTTATAACTAATAGTGCTTTTTCTTTTAAGGAAATAGATAGAGTGGTATCTTGAATATTCATAAACTCTCCATCCATTTGAGATTGAAATAGAGTTCCTTGCTTCCGAAATAGTTTAATCGTTTTTGTCTGAAAACATCGTACACCTTTTAATAATTCTGGTTTTTTAAAAAGCATAAATATCCCAAATAGCAACATTGCACTTTTATTTAATCGGGGTACAATAACAACATCCAACAGTCCGTCTTGTAGCAATGCTCTGGGTGTTAAACTTACACCATATCCCAATTCATTAGAGTTTGAAATAAAAATTAAAAACGGATTTTCCATAGTTTCCAAACCATCTATTTCTATAGTGATATCCTTATTTTTATAAAAATTTACAACCGATTTTAAGGTTGCTATTAAATAGTAATACAATGTTCTTTTTTGAGATGCTTCGTAGTTTTTAATAACGATTGCATCAATACCAAAACCAGTATTGCTAAAGAAATAATAATTATTGACACAACCTACATCAATTCTTGTTTGTAAATTATTTTTTATAATCTCAATTGCTTCTTCAATTTTATTAGAGATTTTAAGGTTTGAGGCTAAACCATTCCCAGACCCTACTGGAATAATACCGAGAGGGATATTAGTGCTAACTAAAGCAGATGCTACCTCATTTATGGTACCATCTCCACCACAAGCAACTATAATAGTTGCATCTTGGGCAATAGACTCTTTTGTTAAATCGACAGCGTGACCCTTATATTCAGAATATTTTACAGTCAAGTTATATTGGTTACTTTCAAAATAATCTTGAAAATAAGACTCTGAAAAATTATGTGTGCCAGAACCAGCTATTGGATTTACAATAAAGTGAATTTTTGGCATTGACTATTTGTTTGTTGGGGTTGGCAATTTATATTTTCTTGAATTATATAAATAAGAGGCTGAAATGATATGGGCCAAAGCATCCTTGGCAAGCTTTTCATCCACCTTCTCTATTTCAGTTAATCCATCATTTTCTCCAACTTTAAACTGAACAGCTTTTTTATCTGCTTGAAGAACTATCAAATCATCTCCGCTTCTAAAAGCATTTGTAGAATGGAATTGCATAATGGCTCTTCCTTGGATAGAATCATTTAATTGAAAAATATTTCGTCCGATCATTGGTGTTTTGACATCTATCCCTATTAAATCTAACAAAGTCGGAGGAATGTCTATTTGACTACATAGTTTATCATAATTAAACCCACCTTCAATGTTGGGCGCAATGATTAGTGCTGGAATATGAAATTTATTAACGGGAATGAGTTCACTACCCCACGTTCTTGTGTTATGGTCAGCGATTACTATAAACACCGTATTATCAAAGTAATTTTGAGTCTTAGCGATTTTAAAGAACTCTCCAATTGCGTAATCAGCGTATTTGATTGCATTATTAACAGTGTTTTTCTTTTCATCATACAAGGTGATTTTACCATCGGGAAATTCAAAAGGCTCATGATTTGAACTTGAGAACATCAATGAAAAAAAAGGTTTATCGCCATATGATTTATACAAATTATTTCCTTTTTTAACCAAAGATTCGTCCGACACCCCCCAAGTACCTTTAAAATCGTAATCGTCTTTTTTAAAGTCACGTTCATCAATGATTTCATCAAATCCATTTCCATTAAAAAAAGAGGCCATATTATCAAAATTAGCGGAACCTCCATATATAAAACTCGTCGCATACCCTTTTCTTTTTAAAACTTCTGCCAAAGAAAAAAAATTATTTTGTGATTTCCCTAATTTAACCACGCTCGTTGATGGCGTCGGTAAGAATCCAGTAGTTACCGCTTCAATCCCCCTAACACTTCTTGTGCCAGTTGCATAAATATTGGTAAACAACATACCTTCCTTGCTTAGTTCGTCAAAATTAGGAGTTAAAGGCAATCCTCCCAATACACCAACATACTCTGCTCCGATACTTTCTTGTAAAAAAACAACTAAATTATAGGGCTTTTCTCTTTTATGAGTGCTTTTTTGTAGATGTAACAATGGGATTTCTTCATTATCAAAGTCTTTACTATTTGCAGTCATATATTTCTTAACTCTCTGTAAGGACTCTTCCACTGGAAGTTTTCCGTACATTTTAATCATGTTTTCTTCATTTTTTAAAGAATACAGCGCAAAGCCAACAGTATAAAGTGAGTTTAGAGCTAAACTATTTGTAAACTGATCATTAGAAAACACCGCATCACTAGCATTTATCGGACGTTTAGAAGTTAAACTAGAACGTGCACCAAAAAATAATAAAAAAGCAACGATGGGGAATAATAGCAACTTAAATAAATAAGAACTAGCATTTTGCAATTTAAATAGTTTTCTAGATTTAATAATTAAAAAATACCCAATAATTAATAAAGCAATAATCGCGACAACTAAAATTTCAACAAAACCTTTTAAGAGCATCGTAAAAACTTCTTTGGGGTAAATTAAATACTCTATAAACAGTCTATTTGGTCTAGTATCATACTGCATCAAAAAACTAGGAGTTGCCAATTCCATAAACAGTAGTAACAATAAAAATAGTACTAAATAAGAACGAATAAACCCTCCAATTCTGCGAACGATACTATCTGGTAATAAAAGAATAAGTAACGTGGGCAATAGGGCTATATATGATAACAATATAACATCTATCCTTAATCCGATCGGAAATAGGAGCCAATAGTTCTCAACTATTGTAACCCTAGACGTGAATATTAATAAAAGTAAAAGCCTACTTATAGTAGTGATTCCAATTCCAATTATAAAAAACCAAAAAATCGGTTTCAAAAGCAAAAATTTTTTCATTTTAGGTTAGAGGATTATTTGGGGTCATTTAAGTCTTCGCAAATAGCATCTATTTGTTCTTAATTTTAATGATCGTGATTTGAATGACTATCTTCTTTCATTTCAACAGACTGATTCATTACCATTGCATGGTCATATTGACAGCAACCAGGTAAACCGTTGTAAGCATCTTCACTACCTACATGTTTTTCGGTATCATAACCTGATGCTGCAATTGCTTTATGAATTGCCATTGCACTTGTTTTGGCATCATCAAAAGACACATCAATTTTCTTTTTACCTACATCCCAAGTTGCAATAGAAACGCCTTCAACACTGTTCGCTGCTTTTTCAATGGTTTTTTTACACATGGTACAGTTTCCTCTTACACCAAAAGTAATAGCTGTGATACCATTTTCTTTAGATATTTCGGTTGTTGTTACTTTTTCTTTTTTAGATTCGCTTTTACAGCTTGTTAACACGATAGTTGCTAGTACAACAACCACACTTAAAATTACTTTTTTCATTGTTTAAAATTTTAATTATTATTCTATTACTTGTTTTACTTCTCCACATGTTAGCATTGCATCACCAAAATATGGATTAATTACTTTTTCTTCTTTACTTAACCAATAAGCCCCCTTATTATTATCTCCCATAGGACAAAATTGATAATAGACTTTTTCATTAACTCCATATAGTTGAATAGCATTTGCCATATATGTTGACAAATGTTTAAAATAATTTTTTTGTTCTTTAATACCCGATGTATTTGAAATTAAAGTTGCCGCTCTTTTTATTTCTTTTTCTAATAGCATCCAATGATTATGAGCTTTTTTATCTATTAATAGTTTCATGTCAATTTTTGTCAAATTAACTAATAGTTTTTTTGATTCTGCCATTACGTTATTTGAATCATCTTTAACTAAAGCATCTTTTAATTTGATATAATTATTAAAAACTATTTTTAATTGATTTTGAAAAACCTTTGACACTTTCAGCCTTTCATTCATATTCGTATGCTCCTCATTTTTTACTGGAATGCTTTTATCCATAACCATATGTCCCTCATGACCATTCATAGCCATATCACCTTCTTTGTTCATCATTGATTTTTTACCTTTTAATTGTGCCGCAGCATCCACGGTAAATGTTCCGTTTGTTACGATTTCATCACCCTTATTCAAACCTTCTAGCACTTCATAATAATCACCAACCATAGTGCCTAATGTAATTTTACGCATTTCAAAAACAGGAGCGTTTGGGTTGGTTTTTAAATAGACTACAGAGCGTTTACCTGTCCATAAAATAGCCGATGATGGAATGGTCAATACCTGTTCTTTATTTAAAGTGATTCCTTTTATTTTTCCTTCAACAAACATACCGGGTTTAAAGATAGCATCTTTATTATTTAATACCGCTCTTATAATTACAGTTCGTGTTTTTGTATTTAAAACAGGATCTATAAAATCTACTTTCGCCTTAAATTCTTTATTTGCATAGACATTGGTAGTTATAGAAATTTCTTGTCCTTTTTTAAATTGACTGATTTGATTTTCGTAGACATTAAAATTTGCCCAAACATTCGTAAGATTTGCGATTTTAAGCAGCGGCTGACCTTGTTTAATTGATGCGCCTTTTGTTACTAATTTTTCTGATACAGTGCCCGAAACTGTTGCATAAACAGGGAAGTTTTCTTTTACCTTTCCGGATGTTTCAATCTGCTGAATCTGATTTTCAGAAAGTTTCCAGATTTTTAGTTTATTACGCACCGCTTTGTAAAGTGCAGGTTGCGATTCTTTTAAAGACACTGCTGTAATTAATTCTTGTTGTGCAGCATATAGTTCTGGCGAATAAATAGTCGCCAACAATTGCCCTTTTCGAATGTCTTCACCTGTAAAACTAACATTTAATTGCTCGATTCTTCCAGAAAAATAACTGACTTGAACCGTATTTGCTTCTTCATTCTCAACAATTTTACCAGATAATTTTACGAAATTATCTTTTTGATTGCGATTACCAACAATTGAAGTTTGAATATTAGCTAAAGCCAAAGCATTTTCTGTTAACTTAAATTGATCTGCTAGTAAACCATCAGCACTCGTTTCTGCAGGAATTAAATCCATACCACAAATAGGGCAATCGCCCGCTTCTGGCTGCATAATCTGTAGGTGCATAGAACAGGTCCACATTTGATTAGTTTCTGACATTTCAGCGTGATTATGCACTGTTTTAGAAGTTGAAGCTCCTCCAAAAAGCAACCAACCTAATAAAACACCAACGGCAAGAATACCTATATAAATAACTGTTTTTTTATTTTTCATTTTCTAATCGTTTTATCATTGTTTTACTATAAAATTAAAATCAATCAAAATTTTTTCCCAAGCCAATGAAATTGAACCTTCAGTATCGCTTTTTCTATATTAATTATATCTTTTGTATGAAATACTGTCAAAATCCGATGCTCTAAATCAAAATCGAGTTGCTTGACACCTTCAATATCAGAGAGTTTTATCCTACTCAGGTTCTCTTCTGACGGACAATCCATTTTTGATATTTTAAAAACTGATTTATGTATCATTAAAACATCAGCATTAGTAAAGCCATTACAATCATAATGGTATTTTCTATAAATGTTGCTTCTGTCATTGGTAATTTTAATGCAGTTCCTAAACAAGCGCAACGAATAGATTTTTTATCTAAAAGTGTTTTTGTGACTCCAATAGTCGTTATACTTAAAACAATAAGTGTAACAATTAAGGCGATGTTCACTTCAAACCGCATTAAGAACATTAAACCCAAAGCCGTTTCTATAAAAGGATAAATCCCTCCATAAATAGGAATACGCTTTGCTAATGGGTCGTACATTTTAAAAGATTCTGGAAACCCTTTTAAGTCTAGCATTTTGAAGAAACTAAATACGATATAGAACAATCCCATAAAGTCGAGCATAAATTCACTCCAAGACCAAACTTTATAATGAAACAATACACTGGCTGTTGTAATGTAAAAGAGGATGAGTACTAATGGTTTTAATTGCTGAAGTTTGGTTTTATCTTTATCTATAACCATCGTTGACGCTGAGAACGCCAAGGGTACATTTTTTTCGTCTTTTTCTGCTAACGTATATTTTTTTGGTAATGCGTTTTGAAGTGCATCCGTTGTAATATGTTCATCCATCGTTAATAATGCTTCACCTTTATCAAGATTAATAGAGACATTGGTCATGTGTTCTAAGTTGTTTAGATATTTTCCTACAGAAGCTTTACAATTGTTGCAAGTCATTCCTTCTATTTTGTATGTATGTGTCATTACTGTTGCGTTAAATAGTTAATAAGAGTTGTTTGTATATAATGACTTTTAACCGATTCTATTTGATTTATTTGAAACTTGAGTTGTAATTCCTGAATATCCAATACATCATTGAAATCAATCGTTCCTGTTTCATAATTTTTGATTAAAATTTCTTGTGCATGTTTGGCTTGCTTTAAGTTTTTAGTTTGTGTTACATATCTTATTCTTTCAGAGCTTCTATCGTTTATTGCCTTATCTAAAAAAGTTTCCAATATGTTTAATCTTTCTTGCTTTTGAGCAATAATCTCCTGTTGTTGTAATTCGTTTTGTTTGGTTTTTGATTTGTATTTACTATTAAATATTGGAATAGAAACCGAGACCATGGGCATAACAATATCTTTTCCGTTGTCTCTGAAATTCATAGCTGATCTCTTTTCAACATTGATATAATCCAGCCCAAAACCAATCATTGGATTACTTTCTTTTTGGTTCAATAATTCAGATTTTTCTAAAGATTGATAGAGTTTATCGTATTTCAACAATTCAGGATGCAGCACTATACTTTCATCGTTGATTTCAAAATCTATTGAAGGCATAATCAATTCATCGACTATATTGATTTCAATATAATTTTCTCTATTCAAAAAATTATTAAAAGCAGTTTGTTCAGTAAGATATTGTTGACTCAAAATAGCTGATAATTGCTGTATTTCATTTTGGCGCATTTGTAATCGCAATACATCTACCGCAGATGCTTTTCCAACTTCAACAGATGTTAACGCTAGTGTTTCATAAGTTTTAAGTAAGTTGATGTTTTCTAGTAATACCTCTTGTTTTGCCTTATTAGTATATAGATTGTAATAAGATTGCGATACGGAAACCACTAGTTTTCTTTTGGCAATTATAATGTCTTCATATTTAGCAGCTGCCAAAGCGCTCACATAATTTTCTCTTGCAGTTATATTGCCAAACCAAGGCAACATTTGTTTAGCCGATACTTTAAAGCGTTGCGCTCCTGAACGTGTTTCTGGCTCGCTTATAAAGTAACCAACACCAAATTCGGTATCAGGTATCGTGTTTACTTCATTCACTTTTTCAGAAGCAATACTGTATTGCAATTCAAATTTTTGAATTTCTGGACTGTTTAACAATGCTTCTTCTATAAGTGTTCCCAATTGTTGTGCACTAATTACGTTTAAATTGAAAAGTAAAAAGCTAGATATTAAGACGCTTTTTAAGTTATAAGTGAAAAGTAAAAAGTGAAAAGTTCGCTTGTTTACCAAGTTAAAATTGGAAAATAAAAAGGACTGTTTATTAATGGGCGCTATGTATGATAAAGTTTTCATATTATTTTTTTGAAGTTTTTATTGTGCTCACCAACATCGCAACTAACTCTTTACAATTGTTGTGAAGAGTATCAAACTCTACTACTGAAATCAAAGAACTATCTTTTAATAACTCCAGCCAATAAAGTGTTTCGTTACCTTCTTTTAGAGAAATACTCATTTTATGGATGAAATCAGCTTTACTTTGAGCAAACTCTGCTTCTCTAATTAGCGAGCCAATAGCGGTACCACTTCGAAGTAATTGTTTACTCAAAATATATTCTTTCTTTTCAGAAACCAAAAATTGAGATAGCTTTATAATTTTTAAAGCAAAATCGTAACTTTTATCTCTTAATATGCTCTTACCCATCATTTTTCATTTTTTCATTTTTCGCTTACCACTTTTCACTTTCAACTCCGCCCTCCAGCTATATAATACCGGCACTACAAATAAGGTTATTAATGCGATTAACATACCTCCAAAACTCGGTATAGCCATTGGAATCATAATATCACTTCCAAGTCCTGTTGATGTTAAAACTGGTAATAAGGCTAAAATGGTTGTAGCAGTTGTCATTAAACAGGGTCTTATACGTTTTTCTCCTGCTTCTACTATAGACGCTCTTATTTCCTTTTTGCTTTCAGGAGTATTTCGATTAAAGGTTTGCGTTAAATAGGTTGCCATGACCACACCGTCATCGGTTGCAATACCGAATAATGCAATAAACCCAACCCAAACCGCTACACTTAAATTGATGGTGTGCATTTGGAATAAGTCCCGTAAGTTTTCTCCAAAGAAATTGAAGTTTAAAAACCAATCTTGACCATAGAGCCAAATCATTATAAAACCACCTGAAAAGGCAACTGCAATACCTGTAAATACCATGAAGGATGTTGCTACCGAACGGAATTGGAAATACAATATCAAAAAGATAATAGCTAATGCTAAAGGAACGACCATCGCTAAAGTTTCTTCTGCTCTTAACTGATTTTCATACGTTCCTGTAAATTTATAGTTGATGCCTTTTGGTACGATCAATTCGCCTGAATCAATTTTTTGTTGAATTAAAGTTTGAGCATTTTCAACGACGCTTACTTCTGCAAAACTATCTAATTTATCAAACAACACATAACCCACTAAAAAAGTGTCTTCACTTTTTATAACTTGTGGACCTCGCTCATATCGAATGGTTGCTAATTCACTTAAAGGAATAGGACTACCTTTCTCAACTGGAATATAAATCTGTTCTAAATCAGTTGGGTTTGCTCGTAATTCTCTTGGATAACGTACACGTACCCCATAACGTTCACGCCCTTCTACCGTTTGAGTTAAAACCATGCCACCAACAGCAACTTTTAATACATTTTGGACTTCTTCAATTGTTATGCCATACCGAGCAATTTTCTCTCTATCAATATCAATTAACAAATACGGTTTGCCAACAATCCGATCTGCAAAAACTGCTTCTTTTTTAACTCCTTCTGCCTGTTTTAATATGTTTTCTAATTGAACTCCAAATGCTTCAATTTGCTTTAAATCTTGCCCTTTTACTTTTATACCCATTGGTGCTCGCATTCCTGTTTGCAACATTACTAATCGGGTCTCAATAGGTTGTAATTTAGGGGCAGAGGTTACTCCAGGTAATTTGGTAACTCTTACAATTTCATTCCAAATATCATCAGGTGATTGTATTTCTGGTCGCCAATTACGATAGAATTCTCCATTTTTATCTTCAACTAATTGAGCCCTTTTGATTGTGGTAAAGGCTACATTATCTGTTGTGTTTCGATTTGCATTAAAACGTCCATCTTTTAATTCAAATAAGCCATCATCATTCACTTTGTAGCGTTGACGTTCTCCGTTTTCATTTTGCATATATTCAGACTTATACTGAATAAGATTCTCATACATAGATAGGGGTGCCGGATCTAAAGCCGATTCTGTTCTACCTGCTTTACCCAGAACCGTTTCAACTTCTGGAATACTGGCTACTGCCATATCTAGTTGTTGCAAGACACGCTTGTTTTCGGCAACACCAGAATGTGGCATTGATGTAGGCATCAATAAAAAGGAACCTTCATTTAAAGATGGCATAAATTCCTTTCCTGTATTTTTCATAATGAAAAAACCAGTAATCACAATAGCTGTCGGTAAAGATAGAAACAAGAGTTTATTGTCTAAACACCATCTTAAAATACGGGTGTAATAGTTTCTGAAAAGAGTAAAAATACCTAAGAGCCCGAAACAAATAATACTTACAAAAATGAGGTTCCAAAAGATACTTTTATCTACGCCTAAAGGTCTCCAATATTCAGCCAATAGAAAAACAATTACTAACATTGAAACTATTATATTGATAAGGTTCACTCGTTTTTCAATTACTTTTCCTTGAAGTTTCAATAAAGTCGTAGTTCCAAATGCAATCAAAATCAACCCTAACCAATAGCCATATAATATCACACCTAAACCAAATAGTATTAAAACACTATTTAATATAAAGTTAAAGCTTTTTTTAATGTTTTTCTTTCTAAATAAATAGGCTGCAAATGGTGGTATTAGAAACAAGGCAACTATTAAAGATGTAGTTAAAGCAAAGGTTTTTGTAAAGGCTAAAGGTCTAAATAATTTTCCTTCTGCACCAATCATAGTAAAAACAGGAATAAAACTAATTATCGTTGTCATTACAGCTGTTACAATTGCACCAGAAACTTCTGTTGTTGCGTTGTAAACTACTTGATTTATTGGTAGTTTTTCATGAGATTCCTCATCGCTCGTTCCTAGCTCTGTCGGAATGATATTGTCGGCTTCATCGAGATGTCTAATAATATTTTCTGAAATAATAACGCCTACATCTACCATGGTGCCAATAGCAATAGCAATACCAGATAATGCTACAATATTAGCGTCAACATTAAACAGTTTCATAGCGATAAACACCATTAACACTGCTACTGGTAATAGCCCAGAAATAAGTATCGAAGCACGTAAATTAAATAACATAAGGACAATAACAAAAATGGTTATTAAAATTTCTAATGTTAATGCCTCGTTTAGCGTATCCAATGTTTCTTGAATCAATTCTGTTCTGTCATAAAAAGGAACGACCGTAACTTGTGATGTTCTGCCATCTGGCAATACCTTTGACGGAAGTCCGGTACTTAGTTCTTTGATTTTTTCTTTAACGTTATTAATCACTTCCATCGGGTTAGCGCCATATCTAGCTACTACCACAGCACCTACTACTTCAGCACCTTCTTTGTCTAATATTCCTCTTCGAGCTGCAGGACCTAATGAAACTTTTGCAATATCTTTAATTTTGATTGCTGTGTAATCTTCGGAAGTGACTACTGCATTTTCTAAATCTGAAATGGATTTTATATAACCCAAACCACGCACTAAATATTCAGCTTGGTTAATCTCTAAAGTCTGAGCACCAATATCTTTATTACTCTCCTTTACTGCTTTTACAACTTGATTTAAACCAATGTTGTATTGACGCATTAATTCTGGATTGACATCTACTTGATATTCTTGTACGTAACCACCAATTGAAGCTACTTCAGACACGCCACTTGCAGACGATAAAGCATATTTTACATAGTAGTCTTGTATGCTTCGTAATTCTTGTAAATCCCAACCTCCAGTAACATTTCCATGTGCGTCGCGACCTTCTAAAGTGTACCAAAAAATTTGACCTAAACCTGTTGCATCTGGCCCTAAAGAAGGGTTAACATCAGCGGGAATTAATCCACTTGGTAATGAGTTTAGTTTTTCGAGGATGCGACTACGGCTCCAATAAAAATCTATATCTTCTTCAAAAATGATATAAATACTTGAAAAGCCAAACATAGAGGAACTACGAATGGTTTTTACTCCTGGAATACCGAGTAAAGAAGTGGTTAGAGGATATGTGATTTGGTCTTCAATATCCTGTGGTGAACGACCCTCCCATTTAGTAAATACAATTTGTTGGTTTTCTCCAATATCGGGAATGGCATCTACAGCTACAGGGTTGCTTGTTAAAAATCCTGTATCCCAATTGAACGGAGCATTAACGATTCCCCATCCAACTAAAAGGAAAAGTAGCAGCACTGAAACGAGTTTATTCTCTATTAAAAATTTGATGCTTTTGTTTAGCATTGGTTTTGATTATTAAATAGTTAGACATTGGGCTTAGAAAACACCGAATACAACAAATTATCCTACTGGAAAACATCCACTGGATAAAAAAGTCTATTGTTTAAAAATCAAATTAAAAAAGTCTCGTCAAACTTGTAGATTTGCCTTATGAAGGGTGGGGGCTTGTATTGTTCGTAGGAAGATACATTTTTATCTAAACCTTCAAAAAGGGTAATATAAGTATATACGAATGAAACTAGAAATAGTTGTTGTTCAAAAGAAATCGTGTCAATGGATAGTTGTAATTCATCTTGACCATCAACCACTAACTGTTCATCATTACAACAATTCTTTTTAATAATAGCACAGCCTTCAGTTGAAGGGCTTTGCATTTCCATTCCGCATCCTTTTGTCTTATGAAACAGAGCCGTTTCTACCAAAGTATCGCCACAAAAGTGCATATTAACAGTAAAGGATAGTGTAGAGAATAACACTACAAAAGCCATTATTGTTGACATTATTTTATTAAATACTTGTTTCATGGAAAACAAATGTACAAAAAATAAAGAATTGTAATTGTTTAAAATTATGTTAATTCATTGTGTAGTACTAAAATACAATTATTTAAAGTAGCGCAAGTGGTACCTTTTTATTTTACTGAAGAAATTAAACATGACTTCTTCAAACTTGAGTGCATTGCTGTAATATTGTTTTTAAAGGTATAATTGTTACAACTCCTATATATTATCCGGAAGAAAAGAAACTTATGGATCTACCAACACCTTACCTTGCCGTCCTAATTACGATCAAAAAGGACTCGCTGGAGTCGAGTTAGAATATGATCCTACTATTGTAAAAATAATAAATAATAGCACAGTGTAAAGATACCTCATACAAGTTAGAATCGTACGAATTTAAACTTTTAAACGTATAATTTGAACTTTAAAAAGTTTTTCACTTCAAAGTTTTTTATTAAAAGGTAATAAAATACTCTTTGTATAAAATGGCAATGGGACTGGAGTGGAATGGTATATTGAATAATTTAATATATTAATTTTTTTGAGTTATTTTTCAAGATAACAGAATAAAATACGCTCTTTATGCTCACGTTGTATAGTGAAATCGACGATTTCTACACTAGGTTCCTTTTTACGTATTTGGCCTAAGAAGAGAGTTTATCCTTAAAATCGTTTATTACCCCACCCTTCAACAACAATCCTATCTGTCTATCGCTAAGGCCATGCTTAGTGAGAATTTCCATAGTATTGTTCTTGTTTTTTACCTTAACCCTTATAAGGCCTTTATTCATTATGTCTTCCCTTAGGTTTTTGAACTCAATCATCGCCCCTTGTTCGATAGCGTCATAATTTTGTTGGTTTTCAAATTCTAAGGGAAGAATACCGAAATTTATCAGGTTCTGCCATGCAATGCGTGCATAATCTTTGGCAATGACCGCCACTTGGCCTAAATATTTTGGTGCGATTGCAGCATGTTCCCTACTGCTGCCCTGTGCGTAGTTTTCCCCGGCCACAACGATATGACCCCCATATTTTTCTTTGGCAAGTATCGCCCGGTCATAAAACTTTTCATCAATTACGGAGTAGGAAAATTTACTTATTTCAGGAATATTACTTCGGAACGGAAGCACCTCCGCACCTGCTTTTAATATTTCATCCGTAGAGACATTGTCCCCCATTTTTAATAGTACGGGAACTTCATATGCCGATTTTAGTGCGTTCATCTCTGGAAGAGATTTGATATTAGGTCCCTTTTTAAGCTTGGTTTCGAGATTGTCCTTGGTCGGCGGCACCAACATATCTACATTGATAATTTCCTGATTTGGAGTTATGTATTTCGGATATTCCATTCCATATATCTTTGCAAGGTCTCTGGGATCTGTAATTTTTCCGTTCAGGGCAGAGGCAGCAGCTGTTTCGGGACTACACAGATAGACCTGATCATCCTTTGTTCCAGAGCGGTCTGGAAAATTACGGGGCATCGTCCGTAGACTTATGGTGCCACTTGCCGGAGCCTGTCCCATACCAATGCACCCCATACATCCAGACTGATGATAGCGCGCCCCTGCCTTTATGAGATTTGCAAAAGTTCTGTTCCCAATCATATTCTGAATAATCTGTCGGGAAGTAGGGTTAATATCGACGATACTTCTTGATGTACACTTCTATCCTTTACAATAGCACCTGCCATCCAAAAATCCCTCAGTCTCGGATTGGCGGAAGAACCGATGACTACTTGACTGATTTTTTTATTTACCACATCGCGAACGGGGACAACATTGCCGGGGCTTGTGGGCAAAGCGATTAGCGGAACCAGCTCGTCCAGTAGAATTTCATGCTCCAAGTCATAGGAGCAACCTTCATCCGCTAAAATTTCGGTCCAATCGCCTTCCCTTCTTTGGGATTTCAGAAAGCGACGGGTTTCCCCATCACTTGGAAATACCGTTGTAGGAGCGCCGAGTTCGGCACCCATGTTCGCTATAACATGCCTATCCATGGCACTCAAATAGGTTAATCCACTCCCATAATACTCTATTATTTTACCGACCCCCCCTTTAACACCAAAACGACGTAACATTTCAAGTATGACATCCTTGGCGCTTACCCAATCGGGAAGTTTACCCGTCAGTTTCACCCCCATGATCTTTGGCATTTTCACAAAATAGGGTTGCCCGGCTATGGCAGCGGCCACATCCAATCCACCTGTGCCAATGGCAAGCATTCCCAAAGATCCCACAGCACAACTATGGCTATCGGAACCTACTAGGGACTTCCCCGGAATTCCAAAACGCTCAATATGAACGGGATGGCTTACTCCGTTACCGGGCTTGCTGTAGCATAGTCCAAATTTTTGAGCCGCTGAATATAAAAAAAGATGGTCGTCCGCATTTTTAAAATCGGTCTGTAATAAATTATGATCTACATATTGCACCGCCACATCGGTCTTTGCCCTCTCGAGACCCATTGCTTCCAGTTCCAACTGCACCAAAGTACCTGTAGCATCTTGCAATAATGCCTGGTCTATCTTTAGGCCAATTTCCGTTCCTGGGTCCGATTTTCCGCTTATCAAATGGGATTGTATCAATTTTTGCGCAACGTTTAATGAGTTCATGTTTTTGATTTTAGAGATTACTTTTAACTAAAGTGATCGACAGGCTTGTCAATAAAAAGAATCGTAGGTTTGAGGGTACCAATAAATTGAAAATACCTAGAAATAAATTCTAGGAACAAGATAAGAATAAAAAGGAAAGAAGCTATGCTAAAACTGACATATTCTGCTTATCGCGGTAATTAACTCGAAGTAATAATGAAAAGCATGTTGCGAGTATTGCTAACTCGTCCTGAAATATGAATACACAACTCAATAATATAGCTACTGGTCATCCACAAAAGAAGAACGATAGCTTCTCGTTGCCTTTTTCAGGCTTTCTGAAAGGGATTTCAACCAACTCATATGATTGGCAATCAAATAGGCTTCCTGAAGAGCTTGAAGCGTTTCGGTATCTAATTCGGTGTTCCCTTTTCTGATATTTTCATCTCGTAAATTTGATAATTGCTTATATTTACCCAACAACTCTTCTAGTGCATATTCAACAGGTTCTTCGTTGATTTTTTTCTTGAGTTGTGTATGGTTTAAAATGTCTAACGATATTTGTAGTGTGTTGGAAATTTTTTTAATAAGTACATTAAACTCTTTTGAAGCAGGTGTGGTTTTATGATTATTGATGAAATTCCCTATGGAAGCGATGGCTGAAATCATTGTCTGGTTAAGCGTGACAATTTCATAAATTAGTTGAAATTCTTTCTGTTTTGATTTTGGATCTTGGGTCAATCGTTGGAAGGCAGCATTCAAATTACTGATGGCAAGAAATGCTTCTTTCCTTGCCACATTATAAGAGAGTTTATATTTGGATGTATCGTGATATAACTCTTGTGTTGCTAAAAGATATCTTTTATTCATTTCTAAAGCGTTCAGGAGGACCTGTTTTAAGTTATCGGCTTCCCAAGTTGGTAATAGTATATAATTAGCAACGACAGCAATAACGGATCCAATAATAGTATCGATGACGCGATATTGAATCACTTCAAAGGCATTAGGATTAATAAAGGAATACACAAAGATGATACTAATAGTGATCAACGCAGCAGCAGACTTATAGTTCTGCTGAATTAATGAGAATGCCAATACCAAAGAAACAACGGCCAATGCGGCGAAGACCACTACATTTTGAGTAATCAGTACAATAACAGCAGCAACACAAGCACCGATGAGTGTGCCAATGATACGATCTTTTGAACGCTCTTTGGTTAGACCATAGCTAGGTCGCATAATAACAACGATGGTCAGCAGAATCCAATAGGTGTTTTGGATGTCAAGAAGAAAGCCTAACAGGTATGCAAATATAATTGCGATGGCAAGGCGCAATGAATGTCTAAACATCTTGGAATCCAAACTGAAATTTTGAACAAGGATATTCAGTCTGTATTCTTGGAGCGTTAAAAACTGACTCGAATCTTGTCTTTTTAAAGATAGTTTGGAGTCATCTTTGACATTCGCCATTACACGCCTAATAGCCCTTATTTCTTGAAGCAGTTGTTCTTGATAATCGTATAGGTTTTTCAATACCAATGCACCTTCACGCGCTTCAGGTAATTTGACGGAATCGATGTAATTTGTGATAGATACGTTGGCTTTTGATAATGCATTTAAAAGCATATTTTTATTTGGTATTTTATCTTTTTGAATTAATAATTCAGATAAACGTATGAGATGGTTTCCCATGATTTTATTCAGTTTTTTGGAAGCTTTTAGAAATTCTTTGTGCTTGCCAAAAATCCCGTCGATCGTTTTATAATCCAAATGCTTTGCTTCTATTAACTCGAAGATATTGATAGAAGAGAGGAAAATTAATAGCTGCTTTTCTTCATAATGTGTCCGTCCAGAACGCTTACGTTGAGTAAACAGTGCTTCTCGAAGTGTTTCGTGCTTTTCGTTAATTTGATGTTGAAGTACGAAGGTTTGTTTGAGGAGCTCGTCACGCTTGGTTTTCTTTGTTAATAATTTGGCTCGTAATTTTAGATACTCACCAATAAGCAGCAGCGTATCTGACAATAGTTGGTTCTGATCTTTTTTAGGTGCAAGTTTTTCAAAAATAAAGGATACGACCAAATACCAAAGACCACCAGCTCCCATTGAGGTAACCTGAACCAAAATCTCATGCGCTGTTTCTTTTTGAATTGCAAATGCTAATACCATTGCCAACAAGCCAGAAAAGGATACCAAAGACGCTCTAAAACCATACACCGAAATGAGCGAAACAACAAACGAAATGATTGTAAGTGCTAACAACAAAAGGGGTAGGAAAGGTTTTGAAAATAGGATTATGACTGTAATGACCATCGTTAATCCAATACTGACTAAAATGGCATTGACCTTACGTTTCATACTTCCCGGAATGTCGCCTGGCGCATTTAAAAAAGTACCAACTACAACAGCTGGAGCATATTCAAAATATCCTGTAAAATACAGTAGAGCAAAGGGCGCAGTAATCCCAACCCCAAGCCGAATTCCTCGATCAAAATTGGAACTTTTTAGAAATAATTCTAGTTGTTTGAACTTTTCTTTCAATCGATTTTATAATTTGATTGTAAAGTTAGGATAATTGGAGTGAAGTATTGTCTCGCAAGGTTATTTTAGTTAGATTTTTGGTGGTGAACTGAAAATTTATAATTTTTTAGCTTGATAAAAAAAATAAAATAAACAGCTTGTAAGATGATTTCTTAGGGAATCAATCATTATTAAACCTTTCTATTCTAAGTAAAAATATTTTTTTTAGTTTTTTATAGACTAGGTAATATAACCGTCTTTACTAAATGTAAATACGGGGGTTGTTCTTAATCAGTAAACCATATTTAGTTATCAGCGAACTCATAAAATTTTGAACATTGTCTCAATAGATATATTGACTTTGACGGTTTGAGAAATATTATATTTTGTAAATTCGCCTTTAAGTATCAAAATTTTCTGACCAGTAGGTCGTTTTTAGTTTTAACTATGAGCAAATTAGATAACAATAATAAAGAGAGTACTGATCAACCAAAAGGAATCAATGATATACTGGATGAACAGATAGCCACTGCAATACATGAATATAAACGATCTAATAAACGGCTTTTTATTTCTGCACTTTCCGCGGGATTAGAAATTGGGTTCAGCATATTTCTGATGGGAGTATTATTTACGTTGTTTCATGGTCAGGTTTCGAATGAAACCTTACATGTTCTCATTTCGCTCGCTTATCCTATAGGTTTTATTTTTGTGATAATTGGCAGATCAGAATTATTTACAGAACACACTACCTTGGCGATACTTCCTGTATTGAACAAGACTATTAGTATTAAGAGTCTTTTCATTCTTTGGGGAATTATTCTTACGGGTAATTTAATTGGTGGATATATCTTCGGGGCATTACTGGCCTATTTTGCTCCGGAAATTGGAATTATTTCGATTGAAGCCTTTGCTCATCTGGCTCATAAAGTAATTGACATACCCTTGCGGATGATTTTTATTAGCGCTATCATAGCGGGTTGGCTTATGGGGCTGCTTTCCTGGTTAGTGGCATCATCCCAAGAAACGATTAGCCGTCTATTTATGATCGTTTTAGTCACTGCCACCATAGGTATTGGTGGTTTGCATCATTCTATTGTCGGTTCTATAGAAGTGTTTACGGGATTATTGATCGATCCAACGATCGGTACTATGGATTATGTAAGTTTTGAAGTTACCTCCATTCTGGGCAATGCATTAGGAGGTGTGTTTTTTGTAGGAATTATGAAGTATGGACAACGGAGGCAACTTTGATAAGGTTGATTATTGGTCTACAAAAATTTAGTACGATTAAATCTCATTTCATATTTTGTTATTGCACTGTGCAAAGTCCCAACATTCACTTTTAAGAAAATTGTAAATGTCTTTTGATACCCAATCCGATTACTATCAAAAAACAGGGTAGAAAAGCTAAAAGTATATTTAAATACGGACTCAATTTCTTAGCGGGTATTTTGTTAAAGAATGAAAACCAATCTAACACAAACACCTTTCTGTTTTGTCATATACTTAGCCAATTCTTAATAATTATAGTTCTAATTATTTACAACACGCAGCTAACCAAACAGGTTACTTATTTTTATTATATAATCATCCAACTATAATTAGTTAGTTTGGATTTTAAGAGTTTTGATCTTCAGCTCTTTGAATGACGGCATCTGGTAATGACTTTTTTGCCTTGGCACCTAACTTCTTAATTTTTTCGACAGACGTTATTAAGTTACCACGTCCATCCACCAATTTATTCATGGCACCTTTGTATTCGGTTTTGGCTTCATCCATTTTTTTGCCAACTTTTGTAAGGTCTATTACCAATCCTTCAAACTTATCATATAGCGCTCCTGCTTGGCGTGCAATTTCAATTGCGTTTCGTTGTTGCTTTTCATTGTTCCACATGGTATCAATGGTGCGTAAAGTTGCCAGTAGGGTAGATGGTGTAACAATTACGATATTTTTCTCGAATGCTTTGTTATAGAGTTGATTGTCTTTGTTAATGGCAATGGCAAACGCAGGTTCTATCGGTACAAAAAGTAATACAAAGTCTGGAGATTCGATTTGGTATAAGTCCTCGTATTTTTTTTCGCTCAATTGCGTAATATGGCGATTTAACGAAGCAATATGTTCTTTTAAAAAGTATTCTCCTTCTTCGGTATCTTCTGCATTCACGTATTTTTCATAAGCAGTTAAAGAGACTTTAGAATCAACAATCATTTTCTTATTGTCGGGCAAATGAATAATAACATCTGGTCGCAACCTTTGTTGCTTTCCAGTCTCATCGTCAAAACTTTTTTCCATTTCATACTCACGTCCTTTCTCTAAACCAGATTTTTCTAAAACGCGCTCCAATACCAATTCTCCCCAATTTCCTTGGATTTTACTGTCACCTTTTAGCGCTTTCGTTAAGTTAACGGCCTCTTTACTCATTTGCTCATTCAACTCTTTCAAACCAATTATTTGTTGACGTAAAGATGCATGACGGTCGATAGTATCTTTGTGAGTATCTTCAACTTTCTTCTCAAACGTTTTAATTTTTTCTTGAAGCGGATTTAAAATAGCTTCTAAGTTTTCTTTATTCTGTTTGGTAATTTTAGAAGAGTTGGTTTCTAATATTTCACTCGCTAATAATTTAAATTCTTTGGTAAATTTTTCTTGAAGGTTTTCTACTTCTAGCTTGTTCTCACTAAGTTTTAATCGTAGATTTTCTATTTCTGAAACTTTTCTAGTTAAATCAATGGTCACTTGTTCCTTATCTTTCCGTAAAAGGTCTATATCTTCTATCGATCTAACAAACAGGCGTTCCTTTTCATCCAACGTGCTTTTTAATGAATCTAGGGTCGCATTCAATCCAGCGCTGCTATTTTCTTGTTTTAATTTGGTGATTACCTTTCCAATGGCAAAGCCGATACCCAAAAATAATATGGCAATAATGATAGAAACTAAATAGGGATTCATAAAGTAAAATTAGTTTATAAAATTAAGAGTTTTATATTTGTCTTCATAAGAATAGATTGATTTTATGAAAGATATTAGCCGATTTATATTGTGTACTTTATTAGGGTGGAAAATTAAAGGTACTTTTCCTACAAATACTAAGAAGTATGTAATCATAATTGCTCCACATACACATTGGGTGGATTTCCCTATGGGTTTATTGGTGCGCAATACATTGGGATTAAAGACGAATTTTATAGGAAAAAAATCTTTGTTTAATTGGCCGCATGGCTTTATTTTTAGGGCTTTGGGAGGTACTCCTGTCGATAGAACTAAAAGTAATAACATGGTAGATTCCATCGTAGAAATATTCGATCAGAAAGAGGTGTTTATTTTAACCTTGTCACCTGAAGGCACTCGTAAAAAAGTAGACAGTTGGAAAACAGGATTTTACTATATAGCTAAAGGGGCAAACGTGCCCATAATTAGGGGAGTATTAGACTATGAAAAGAAGGTGTTTACTTTATTGGCTCCCTTTTTCTTAACGGACGATGTTAAGACAGATATCGCTAATTTAAGAAAGGGTTACGAAGGTATAAAAGGAAAAGATCCCGAGTATAGTTAATCTTTTATGAGTTAAATCTTCTAATTTTCTAAAAAAGGATAATCTGTATATCCTCTTGCAGAGCCGCCACCAAATAACGTATGGTTGTCTGTTATTTTAGTAATTTCAGCATTTTTTTCCACACGTAATGGGTAATCTGGGTTCGAAATAAAATTTCTTCCAAATCCGATTAAATCAACTAATTCTTGACTTAATAATTCGTGACCTTCCTCAGGGGTTTTATTTCCTGTAGCTATTATAGTTTTGCTAAAAGTACTTCTTAATCGAACTCTAAAATCAGCAGGAATAATTGGAGCATCATCCCAATCTGCCTCACATAAATGAATATATGCAATTCCGATTTGTTCTAATTTGTCAGCGGCAATCAACATCGTGTCCAAAATTTCAGGGTCACTCATATCTTTAAAACTTATAAAAGGAGACATTCGTACGCCTAATTTTTCCTTTCCGATTTCCTCGGAAATAGCTTGTACTAATTCAATTAAAAAACGCGTTCTTTTTTCTTTTGAACCACCATATTCATCCGTTCTTTGGTTTGAATTACTTCTTAAAAATTGATCTACTAAATATCCATTAGCACCATGAATTTCTACGCCATCAAATCCCGCTTCTATGGCGTTTTTTGCAGCAGTTCTAAAGTCATTTATTGTTTCCTTAACTTCCTTATGAGTAAGCGCTCTGGGTTCTTCAACGGGCACAAAAGTAGCATCTCCATTGGGAGCACCGTCAAAAATATATACAGAGGTGTCGTTCGCAATTTTGGCTGAGGGGCCAACGGGCTGTAATCCGTTTACTTTTGAAGCAGAAATCCTTCCAGAATGCCAAATTTGTAGAAATATTTTACCTCGTTTTTTGTGAACTTCTTCGGTCGTTAATTTCCATCCTTCAATTTGTTCTTGCGAATAAATACCAGGTGTATTGGCATATCCCATTCCTTGCAGTGAAACTTGTGTGGCTTCTGCAATTATTAAGCCTGCAGAGGTTCTCTGTCCATAATATTCAGCCATTAAGGCGTTTGGAACCTCATTTGGCGAAGTTGCCCTTGAGCGAGTTAACGGCGCCATTATAAATCGATTCTTTAATTCAATTCCATTGAGCCTATAAGGGGTAAACAATAAGTTTTTCATTTGGTAATACTATTAAGCAAGAATCAAGGTTTCTAGTTCTTATAAAATGGTAGTTTTACGACAGTTGCTTTTAGTGTTTTTTTGCGCACTTGAATGTAAATTTCACTTCCAATTGTAGCGTGTTGTTTTGGAACATACCCCAAACCAATTCCTTTTTTAAGAGAAGGACTCATGGTGCCAGAGGTTACAATTCCAATTTCATTTTCATTTTCGTCAACAATTGGATAATCATGGCGCGGAACTCCTTTTTCATCAATTTGAAAGGCCACTAACTTACGTTCAATACCTTTTTCTTTTTGCGCTTTTAGCGATTCACTATTCACAAAGTCTTTGGTGAATTTTGTGATCCAACCTAAACCTGCTTCGATAGGAGAGGTGGTATCATTAATATCGTTTCCGTATAAGCAATATCCCATTTCTAATCGCAGTGTATCGCGAGCGGCCAAACCGATAGGTTTGATACCGAAAGATGCACCAGCCTCAAAAACGGTATTCCAAACTTGTTCTACTTCATTGTTTTTACAATAAATTTCGAACCCACCAGATCCAGTATATCCTGTTGCTGAAATAATCACATGTTCTATTCCTGCAAAATCTCCAATTTTAAACTTGTAAAAAGGTATGGAAGCTAAATCAACCGATGTTAGCGCTTGCATTGCCTCAATGGATTTAGGACCTTGTATTGCTAATAATGAATAAGCATCTGAAAGATTTCTCATGGTGGCATTAAATTCTTCATTGTATTTTGCTATCCAATTCCAATCTTTATCAATGTTTGAAGCGTTCACAACCAATAAATAGGTTTCCTCTTTAATTTTGTAGCATATCAAATCATCTATGATACCACCTGTTTCATTTGGCATACAAGAGTATTGAGCATCTCCAATGGCTAGTTTTGACGCATCATTTGACGTTACCTTTTGAATCAATGCCAGGGAATTCTCCCCTTCAATTAAAAACTCACCCATGTGAGAAACATCAAAGACGCCAATACGAGTTCTTACAGTTTCATGTTCAATGTTCACACCCTCATATTGTACGGGCATATTGTATCCCGCAAAAGGAACGATTTTGGCACCTAAGGATTCATGAATCGATGATAATGCTATTTTCTTCATTTAGAATAAAATTTAGTGCTAATTTAGAAAATCAATATGAAAGAATATTATTTCTACAATCTTTATTTGACTATTTTATTCAAACCTATAATTGTTATATTTGACATAATTTTAAAATTATATTGATGACTATATTCCAAAGAGTTTTAAGTTGCCTATTCTGTATTTTAACAATTTCTCTAGTTGCTCAGCGTGACTTACCAAAAGATTATTTAGAAGCAGAATTTCATAAGGGAAGAAGGGAATTGTTGCGAAAATCGTTACCAGAGAGCAGTGTTGCCGTGTTTTTTGCAGGTGCTGTTAGAAATAGAGCTAATGACGTAGATTATGTGTTCCATCAAGACCCCAACTTCTATTATTTAACAGGGTATAACGAGCCAAATTCAGTATTGCTCGTATTTTCTGAAAACCAAGAAACGGAGGATTCAACCTTTAATGAAATCATTTATGTACAAAAGAGGGATACTGCTAAGGAACAATGGACTGGAATCCGTTTGGGTGTTGAAGGTGTAGGAATAAATTTAGGTTTTGAAAATGTATTTAATGGAGAACAATTCAAGGATATTCCAGTTGATTTTTCAACTTTTTCAAGAATACTTTTTCAAGATTTTAACAATGACGTTCGAGATAATGAACATGATGATGCCGATTTGTATAGTTTAATAGAACAATTTAGCACAATGATTTCTTATAGTTTAGCACCGTTAGAAATGACTGTTGACGAAAAAATAAAAGAAGTGATTACCAAATTTGATGTTAAGGAATTAACAACTATAATGGCAAGTTTGAGGGAGGTAAAAACAACCGAAGAATTAGTTTTATTAAAAAAGGCTTGTGAAATTTCAGCAATAGGGCAATCGGAAATTATGAAAGCAATAAACCCTAGTATGTCTGAAAGAGAAATTCAAGGAGTACATGAATTTATTTATAAAAAATATGGCGCTGAATATGAGGGATATCCGTCAATTGTAGGTGCAGGAAATAATGGCTGTGTTTTACACTATATTGAGAATACGAAGATGACCGCTAAGAACGAACTGGTATTGATGGACTTGGGAGCAGAATACCACGGCTATACAGCTGATGTTACAAGAACAATACCCGCAAATGGTACATTTAACGAAGAGCAAAGAGTTATTTATGATTTAGTTTATAAAGCACAAGAGGCGGGAATTTCTAAAACAGTTATCGGAGCAACTACAAAAGAGATTGATAAGGCAGGTAGAACTATTATTAATGAAGGATTAGTAAGTCTAGGAATTATTGATTCCGTTGCACAAGGAAGAAAATATTTTCCACACGGAACTTCTCATCATATTGGATTGGATGTACATGACCTAAGTAATTATGGCCCTTTAAAGGAAAATATGATTATAACGGTAGAGCCTGGAATTTATATCCCAGAAGGCAGTCCGTGTGATAAAAAATGGTGGGGGATAGCCGTTAGAATTGAAGATTGTATTTTAATTACGAAAGGAGGCCCTGTGAATTATTCAGGAATGGCTCCAAGACATGCCGATGAAATAGAAGAACTAATGAAGGATGAAAGCATATTAAATGCTTTTAGTCTTCCCAAGTTAGATTAACGTATAAAAAAAGGAGCGAAATTCGCTTCTTTTTTTATGATGTATTATGCTATTTATTCTTCTGGTGAAAGCGATTTGTATACTACACCAGCAATAATTGCGCCTATAATTTGGCCTATACAAAATACCCATAATTGTTCTGTTGCCCAATCATGAACAAATAAAGCCTGACTCATACTCCGTGCAAGAATTATAGATGTGTTCGTTACAGAGATACTAATTCAATGAATTAAAGTCAAACCGAAGCCAATGGCTAATTTGCGGACTATGATCTCCGGGAGAATCTTCTCCGTAACTGTTTGTTTCAAAATATCCAATCAAAACTCCATTTCCGGTAATA
Source organism: Urechidicola croceus (assembly GCA_905181865.1). Lineage (GTDB taxonomy): Bacteria > Bacteroidota > Bacteroidia > Flavobacteriales > Flavobacteriaceae > Urechidicola > Urechidicola croceus_A. Next base: position 209,047 of record CAJIZG010000003.1, on the reverse strand, counting down.
ATTAAATAAAGGATTCTGGCTCCTGCAATTCCATCCAATACTTGGGTAATGATATAAGGATCTCTTTTATCAACCATGAACCTCCGAAAAATGATAGAGTAACAAACGCCAAGATATAAACGTCATAGCATGTTTAGAAAACACATTTGCGACAGTTTTTTTATTTAAGATTTTATTCAAAATATTATCAATTAAAAATAATCAAAAAAGTATCTTTGTTGCTCTAAAAAAAGCAGATGGCATTAATTAAATCTATTTCAGGAATTCGTGGGACTATTGGTGGAACTTTAGGTGACAATTTAACTCCAATTGACACAGTTAAATTTGCAGCAGCATACGGAAGTTGGTTGATACAGCGAAATGCAGAAAAGGAACGGTTAACGGTGGTTATAGGGCGTGATGCTCGAACCTCTGGAAAAATGATTAGTTCTTTGGTGGCTAATACTTTGGTTGGACTTGGGATTGATGTAGTAGATTTAGGATTGTCAACTACGCCAACAGTAGAAGTGGCAGTGACACTTGAAAGTGCTGATGGTGGGATTATTTTGACGGCTTCTCACAATCCAAAGCAATGGAATGCGTTGAAATTATTAAACGAAAAAGGAGAATTCTTGAATAGTATCGAAGGTCAAAAGATATTAGAACTTGCGGAAAGTGACACTATTGAATTTTCAGAAGTGGATGATCTTGGCGTGTATTCAAAGAATAGAGACTATGTTCAAAAGCATATTGAGGAAGTTCTAAATTTAGAATTGGTTGATGTTGCTGCTATTAAAAAGGCGAACTTTAGAGTGGTATTAGATGCTGTAAATTCAACGGGAGGGATTTTTATTCCTGCTTTGTTGCAGGCGTTAGGTGTGGAATGCGTGAAATTATATTGTGAGCCAAATGGTGATTTCCCTCACAATCCAGAACCTTTAAAGGAGCATTTAGGTGAAATTTCTAAATTGGTAGTGAAAGAAAAAGCAGATTTTGGAATTGTTGTAGATCCAGATGTAGATAGACTTGCGTTAGTTTGTGAAGACGGATCTATGTTTGGTGAAGAATATACATTGGTTGCATGTGCTGATTATGTTTTGTCTAAAAAGGGCGGAAATACAGTTTCTAATTTGTCTTCTTCGAGAGCTTTAAGAGATGTAACTCAAAAGTATGGAGGTCAATATACTGCAAGTGCGGTAGGAGAGGTAAATGTTGTCCAGTTGATGAAAGATACACGCGCAATCATTGGAGGTGAAGGAAATGGAGGTATTATTTATCCGGACTCACATTATGGAAGAGACTCGCTAGTAGGAGTGGCTTTGTTTTTATCGCATATGGCGAAGGGTAACTTGTCCTGTAAAGAATTAAGAGAGAGTTATCCAAGTTATTTTATGAGTAAGAATAAAATTCAGTTAACCCCTCGAATTGATGTAGATACTATTTTAGAATTAATGGCTGAAAAATATCAAAATGAAGATATTTCTACTATTGATGGAGTAAAGGTAGATTTTGATACAGAATGGGTACATTTAAGAAAATCGAATACGGAACCAATTATTAGAATTTATACAGAAAGCACTTCTCAAGAGAATGCAGATAACCTAGCGCAACGTATTATTTCGGAAATAAGGGAAATTATAAAGTAGTAAAATAACTTTTTTAGTACTTATTGATAAGTTTCTCCTTTTTTATAAGAAGATTTAGAACTGGTAGTCAGGTTTATTTTTAATAAACTCCTCAAATCGATCTTTATGCTTAAAGCGCTTATGTGTCCAGAAATAATATTGTGGGGCTGTTTTTATTTGTTTTTCAACTTCTCTTAAAAATATATCTGTAATTTGATAATCAGGGTATTCCCTTGGGTTTTCTGCGAGTAATCTAAAAGTACATGTGTAATATCCTCGTTTAACTTTTTTCACTTCATAGAAAACTATGGATTGGTTTAGCGACTTGGCAATTTGTTCCGCACCCACATGCACAGGGACTTTAATATTTAAAAATTTAGCCCAATAATTGGTTTTTCTCAATTGGGGAGATTGATCGCTAACTAATGCATTTAAGGCAAGTACACCGTTTTCGGCATTTTTCACATAGGTTCTTCTTGCCCTACTTGGTTTTACAAAATTACCTCCATATTTAGTTCTATATTTTAACATCATTTTGTCAAAATATTTATTTCCAATGGGTGCTCCAACAGCAAAGGCCTGATGTTCTATTAAATTGTTCATAGAAACCATCCATTCCCAGTTTGCATAATGACTTCCAACGAGTATTACGCTTTTACCTTTTTCACCTAAGGTATGAATAACATCAAGATCTTCAAATATAAAATGTTTATGTACATTTTTCTCACTAATGGTAATTGACTTAATCATTTCCATAAATACATCTGTGAAATGAGTAAAAAATTGACGTCTAATTTTAAGTAACTCTTTAGTCGATTTTTCTGGAAAAGCAAGTTTTAAATTATCTAGAACAATTTTTTTTCGATATCCTATAAAATGAAAGATTATAAAAGAGACAATATCTGATATAAGATACAATATTCCAAATGGTAATAAAGAAATTAACCAAAGTATTGGAAAAAGGAGTATGTAGGTGAGTAATTGCATTATAAAAGGCTACAAATATCGGATATAATTTTATCTTTGAGAACATAAAAACACAAAAATGAATCCAGATATAAATCCCATTATTTTATTGATACTTGCAGCGAATGGACTGCTCTCCTACAAAGGATTTAAGGACCTTTCTTTTTTTAACAAATATAAATTTCAAGTTGGTGCTGTAAAACAGGGTGAATATATACGTTTGTTGAGTTCGGGGTTTTTACATGTAGATATGTCACATCTAATATTTAATATGCTGACCCTTTATTTTTTTGCTGACAGCGTAATAGATAGGGTAGGTGTACCTTTTTTTCTGATACTATATTTTGTGAGTTTATTGGTTGGTAACTGGTTGGCGTATGTATTTCACAAAGACAACTTATATTATAGTGCCGTTGGTGCTTCAGGCGCGGTTATGGGAATTATTTATGCCGGAATTATGTTATACCCAGAAATGAAATTAGGATTTATACTTTTACCATTTTTTGATATACCTGGATATGTTTTCGGATTAGGATATTTGATTTATTCAGTCTATGGAATGAAAAAAGGAATAGGGAATATAGGTCATAGCGCCCATTTAGGTGGAGCCATTGCCGGTTTTGTTTTAACCTTGGTATTAGTACCAAGTGTTATAGATACAAATTTTAGAATGGTTCTTATTTTGGGGATACCTATAATTTTACTTTTTGTATTTGCGAAGAAACTAGTTTAGTGCTCAGGATATACTAAAACAAAAAAAATCTTGACACCCTATTTTTTAAATAGTTGGTTTCAAGATTTTTTATTTTTAATACTTTCTAATTGCTGGATAGCGATAAATTATTTTACATCCATTAATTCTACATCGAATATTAAAATAGCGTCTGGTGGAATTGCACCTCCAGCACCGCTGCTTCCATAGGCTAAGTTTGATGGAACTACAAAACGAGCTTTATCACCCACTTTTAATAATTGAATTCCTTCGTCCCATCCAGAAATTACCTGACCTACACCAACGTTAAAATCGATAGGCTCTTTTCTTTTGTAAGATGAATCAAATACAGTTCCATCTAATAATTGTCCTTTATAATGCACAGATACCATGGCTCCTTTTGTAGCCTGTTTGCCGTTTCCATTTTGAAGGATTTTATAACGCAATCCACTGTCAGTAGTATTAAATCCTACTGCTGCAGCTTCCATCACTTCTTGTTGTACTTTTAATTCTTTTGCAATATTAGCTTCACGAGCACCTTCAAATGTTCTAAAAGCTTCAATCGCATTAAATTTTTCAGCCGCTTCACCAACTCTTACAATTTCAATAGTATCTAAAGAATCACCTTGAGCCACGGTATCAACAACTTCTTGACCTTCAATAACATTTCCAAAAATAGAATGTTTGTTGTCTAACCAAGGAGTTTCAACGTGTGTTATAAAAAATTGACTTCCATTCGTCGCAGGACCAGAATTGGCCATTGATAAAATACCTGGCTTGTCATGCTTTAAATCTGGATGAAATTCGTCATCAAAACTATATCCTGGATTTCCAGTTCCAGATCCTTGTGGGCAACCACCTTGTATCATGAAATCTGTAATCACTCGGTGAAATTTTAAACCATCATAATATGGTGCTCCTTGAGGCTTTACCTCATTTTCCATGTTACCTTCTGTAAGTGCTACAAAGTTACCTACTGTGCCTGGAGTTTTTTCAAACTCTAAATTAACTAAAATCACTCCTTTTGAAGTGTTGAATTTAGCGTATAAACCGTTATTCATTTTCTATTTTTTTTATTGAGACTGCAAAGGTACGGTTTACTTATATATTTGGTCTAATTTCTGTAGGGTTTTCTTTAGATTCTGAATGGCAGTTGATTGGTTTATTATAATTATCTACAATCCATCCTTAAATTTTAACAATTCAGCACTTAACAATTTTTAAACCGTGGCTTTTGGTAGACATTTGGCCTGTAATTAAAAACAAAGTATTATGAAAACATTATTAGGAAGCACACCAACATCAAAAAGAGAATATGTCTTTTTTTCAAACTGTAAAATTCGCTGGTCAGAAAACAGACCTTTTAGCAGTTAAGTTTCAATCAAATTTAAAATGAATGAGTAGGATGAAACGATTACCTATCCTCATTATACTTTGTCTTTCTTTATTAGAATTTAATCAAGAAAAAACAAGAAATAAGGAGTCGTAAATTCTAAGAATCCAGAATAACTTAAAAAGTTCAAAATACAAATCTTACATTTGGTCTGGGCATGCTAAAAAGATTAAGACCCAATCAAGGGTTGAATAGCGAGGACCATCGAAATATTACGTAGGAATTAAAATTTTAGGAATGAATAATCTAAGAAAAAATATAGCCATCACTTTTAGTATTGGATGTGTTATTTTTATAATAGAATTAGCTTTTTCAGATAAGGGGTTTCAGTTTGAAAGTACACAAGAATTACTGATACGGTTTTCATTTGATCAATTATATTCTTTTGTTTTGGGTTTTTCAAATTTGATTTACTTCAAATATCTTGAAAAAAGAGATTGGAAAATTGGAGATCGATTAAAAAGAATTTCAGCAGGAGTCCTTGGTTCGATTGTAATAACCGTGACCGGTTTGTTTGTTTTAAGGCTCTTAACAGCTGTTGTCTATGAAAAAAGATCGATAGAGCAGATTATTGCAACAGAAACCGTTTGGAATTATCAGTTTGGACTTTGGATAACCTTAACAATATTAGCCATTTTTCAATTTATATACTTTTATAACAAGTATCAAAAAAATAAAGTAACAGAATCACAGTTAGTCGCAAAAACAGAATCTGCCAAGTTTGAATCTTTAAAGAATCAATTAGATCCACATTTTTTATTTAATAGTTTAAATGTGCTGACTTCCTTGATAGAAGAAAACCCAAAGTCGGCAGGGAAATTTACGACTAAATTGTCTAAAGTTTATCGCTATGTGCTGGAGCAAAAAGACAAAGATTTGATATCGTTAGAAGATGAATTAAAGTTTGCCAAGACTTATATGGAACTTTTAAAAATGAGATTTGAAGACGGTATTACCTTCAGTATTCCAGAAACAGTTTCGGATCCAGCGCTTAAAATAGTGCCGTTGGCTTTACAATTATTACTAGAGAATGCCGTAAAACACAATATAATTACTTCAGAAAACCCATTGCGTATAGAAATTTATGAAGAGAACGGCTTATTGGTAATTCAGAATAACTTAAATCCCAAGAATTCACTTGAGAAAAGTACAAAAGTTGGGCTAAAAAATATTATTCAGCGGTATGCTTTGGTTTCAAAAGTAAAGGTTGAAATAACAAAGGACAGTACGATTTTTAAGGTAAAACTACCTTTATTAACTCAAAAAATTAAAATAATGAAAACAGCCTATATAACCGATAGTAACAAATACATTAGAGCAAAAAAGCAAGTAGATGATTTAAAAGGATTTTATGGAAGTGCAATAGCGTATTGTGTTGTAATCCCTTTTTTAATATATATAAACCTTAAAACTTCGTCTGGTCACCACTGGTTTTGGTACCCCTTGTTCGGTTGGGGGTTAGGGATCGTTATTCAAGCCTTTACGGTATTTGGGTATGGTGCCAATTGGGAAGAAAGAAAAATACGTCAATTAATGAATAAAGATAATTTTTAAAAAACAAGAAAATGGAAAACAAATATATAGAAGAACAAAAATATTTAAGAGCACAAAAGAAAATAAAAAGAATCAAAGGTTTTTATTGGCATTTATTTTGGTATTTAGCAGTAAATATATTTATATGGTGGTCCATTTTTATCAACTTAGATGCCGCTGAAAGTTTCTTTCAATACGGTCACTTTTTTACAGCATTCTTTTGGGGAATTGGTTTGTTCTTTCATTGTTTAGGCGTTTTTGGAAGAAATATTGCTTTTACCAAAGAATGGGAAGATAGAAAGGTTAAAGAGTATATGGACAAAGACACATTTGATTATTAATCGCTTATGAACGTAATTATTATTGAAGATGAAAAGCCTTCAGCGAGAAGATTGAAAAGAATGCTTACAGAAATTAATATTGAGGCGCTTGCCATGTTACATTCAGTAAAAGAATCTGTACATTGGTTTAAGACTAATGAGCACCCAGATTTAATCTTATTAGATATTCAATTATCGGACGGATTGTCATTTGAAATATTTGAGCAAGTCAACGTGGAGAGTCCAATTATTTTCACGACTGCTTATGATGAGTATGCACTAAAGGCGTTTAAATTAAACAGTATTGACTATTTGTTAAAGCCAATTGATGACGAAGAACTAGAAAATGCCATTGCGAAATTTAGCATCAATAAACCAGAAAAACAGGGTATTCAAGTCGATTTAGAACAAATCAAAAAATTATTGGCAAATCCTTTCGATAAACGTTATAAAGAACGATTTACGATTAAAATAGGGCAACATCTCAAAATTATTTTCACAGATGAAATAGAATGTTTGTATAGTGAGAATAAAGGTTCTTACCTATATACCAATTCGAAACGCGCTTATTTAATAGATCTAACATTAGAAAAATTAGAAGACAAATTAGATCCTACCAAATTCTTTAGAGTCAGTCGAAAGTTTTATGTACATATAAACGCGATCAAAGATATTATTTCATATACCAATAGCCGTTTAAGGGTGATTTTGAATAATTATAGTGAACAAGAAATAATTGTGAGTAGAGAAAAAGTCAGAGATTTTAAGCATTGGATTGATTGATTTGAGATTTAAAAACAGGCGTCTAATTCTCGCTTAATAGGCTAGAAATAATTAGATAAATATTAGTTGCTTTTGTTGACAACTATTTGTAAATTTGCACTCCTTTTTACGAGTACAGGTTTTGAAGAGGGTTGAGCATCTAAATTATATTAATTTCTCTTATAGAGAATTTCGTTTAAAAACCTGGTTTTAAGTAAGATACAATTTAAATTTAGGCACTATGTCAAAATTACAAGAAAAGATTGACCTTTATACTAGCGAGGTTGAAAAATTAGGATTGGGATTAAACGCTGATTTATTAGCAGCCGTAACAAAAGGTTTAGGACCTTTAATCTACAAAGCGGACTCCGAAAAAGTATCCAGTTCAGACAAAAAAGAATTAGAAGCAATTAAGAAAAACTTTTTAATTAAAAAGTTAGGCTTAGAAGATAGTGATGCATTAGATGCTGCTATTGTTTCTGCGATTGAGAAAATCGGTAAATCGAATAGAAATAAGTACAGAGCCATATTTTATACTGTCTTGGTAGAAGATTTAGGTGCTCAAGCTTTCTATACGACAGAAGAATCAAAAGAAGTAAAATCAAAACAAAAAGAAGTGTCAGAAGAAACAAAAAAAGAAGCAGTAGTTGTTGAGGAAGCAGTTGCTGCAAAAGAAACGGTAGTGGCTGAAGAATCTGTTCCTGAAGCATTAGAAGAATCAGTTGCAGAAGTAATTGATGAGCCTGTTGCAGAAGTAGCAGATGAAGAGGTAGAGGAAAAATTAGAATTAGTTGAAGAAGAAGAAAATACTGCTGCAACGCCAGAAGAGTTTTTAGAAAATTTCAATTGGCATAAATACGAGCAAGGTATTGAAGAAGTTGAAGAGGATAAATTAAAAGCCTTTGAAGCAGCTTTAGAAGGTACTGTAGGTTTCGTAACAGAAAGAGAAGTAATTGAAGGAACGGTTGTTAGAAAAAATGAGCGTGAAGTAATTATAGATATTAACTCTAAATCTGAAGGAGTTATTTCCTTAAATGAATTCCGTTACAACCCAAGCTTAGCAGTAGGTGATGTTGTTGAGGTATTGGTTGATAAAAGAGAAGATATTACAGGTCAATTAGTATTGTCTCATAAAAAAGCACGTGTAATTAAGGCATGGGATCGCGTAAATGCTGCGCATGAATCTGGTGAAGTAGTTAATGGATTTGTAAAATGTAGAACTCGTGGAGGTATGATCGTTGACGTATTTGGAATTGAAGCATTCTTACCAGGTTCTCAAATTGATGTGAAGCCTATTAGAGATTACGATCAGTACGTAGAGAAAACAATGGAATTCAAAGTTGTGAAAATCAATCACGAATTTAAAAATGTTGTAGTTTCGCATAAAGCATTGATTGAAGCTGATATCGAATTACAGAAAAAAGAAATCATCGGTAAATTAGAAAAAGGTCAAGTATTAGAAGGTGTTGTTAAAAACATTACTTCTTACGGTGTCTTTGTTGATTTAGGTGGTGTTGATGGATTAGTTCATATTACAGATTTATCTTGGAGTAGAATTAATCATCCAAGTGAAATTTTAGAATTAGATCAAAAACTGAATGTTGTAATTCTTGATTTTGATGATCAAAAAACAAGAATTCAATTAGGATTAAAGCAATTAAGCGCGCACCCTTGGGATGCTTTAAATGCAGATCTTAAAGTTGGAGATCAAGTAAAAGGAAAAGTAGTTGTAATTGCAGATTATGGCGCGTTCATTGAAGTTTCTACAGGAGTAGAAGGATTGGTACACGTTTCTGAAATGTCTTGGTCGACTCACTTACGTTCTGCTCAGGATTTCGTAAAAGTTGGTGATGAGATAGATGCTGTTATCTTAACATTAGATAGAGATGATCGTAAAATGTCATTAGGTATCAAACAATTACATCCAGATCCATGGACAGATATTACTAAGAAATATCCTGTAGGATCTACACATGAGGGTATTGTAAGGAATTATACAAACTTTGGTGTATTTGTTGAATTAGAAGAAGGAATTGATGGGTTAGTTTATATTTCTGACTTATCATGGACTAAGAAAGTGAAGCACCCATCTGATTTTACAGCAATAGGTGATAAACTTGCTGTTCAAGTATTAGAATTGGATGTTGAGGGTCGTAAGTTGAATTTAGGACACAAGCAAACGCAGGATAATCCATGGGACAAACATGAAGTTAAATATACAATTGATTCTGTTCATTCTGGTACAGTAAAAGAAGTTACTGACAAAGGAGCTATCGTAGTTTTAGAAGACGGAGTAGATGCATTTGTTCCTGGACGTCATATGTCTAAAGAAGACGGCGCTAAGATTGTAAATGGTGAAGTTGTTGATTTCAAAATATTAGAATTTAACAAAGAGTATAGAAGAATTGTAATTTCTCACTCTGCTATATTTAGAGCGGAAGAAAAGAGAAATATTAGCGCTGCAGCTAAGAAATCTCAAGATGTTGAAAAACCAACAATAGGTGATGCTAATGATGCGTTACAAGCGTTGAAAGATAAAATGGACGGTAAAGTTTAATCATTGCTTCCAATAATTAGAACACAGTTTTTAAAATTGAACCTCCCAGAAATGGGAGGTTTTTTTTGTTTATAGTTTTGTGAGATTGCAAGTAGATTTTAATAAGAAAAATATTAATTGCTTTATTTTTAGTCGTATTAAGTGTTGGACATTATTCAGGTCTACTATTTGTAAATGATACAACAGAAATGGATTCTGATGGAATTGAAATGCAATATTTGGGGAATGAATTTGATGAAGATGCCAAGGTTATGAAATTTAAGGAGTCAAGGCGTGAAATTTTAACATTGGTTCACAATCATATACTTTCTTTATCAATTATATTCTTTTTACTTTCAGGATTATTGGCAACAACTAGCGTCAATAGAAAGGTTAAACGGTTTTTAATGATTGAGCCATTTGTATCAATTCTATTAACTTTAGGAGGAATTTATTTGATGTGGTTGGGAGTGACTTGGTTTAAGTACGTTGTCATGGTTTCAGGAATGTTGATGACTTTATCTTTTCTATTGGGAAGTATACTTATTTTTCCGCAGCTTTTTAAGAAACAATAAGTTATTGTTTTAATTCGGCCATTTTATTAATTAATTTTGTTTTTATGGCTTCGTTTTCAGAACTTAAAGAACTTAATAATAAATCTGTATCTTCTAATTCTCCGGTATTTAGTTCATAGAATTTTTCTGAGCCATCATCAAACAGCAAGTATTTATGGGTGGTATTTCTGATAGTTACATCAGAATCTCCAGAGTCTTGCCTATTTTCGGCATATGTATACGTTCTTTTTTCAGAAGAACTGTCTGATAGTAATTCATAAAAACTCTTACTATCATTTATTTGAGCTAAACTAATTTCAGCAATATTTACTATGGTTGCAAATAAATCGGTTGTATTGATTAGCGCATTTTCTGAAGTATTTGACCGCGTTACATTTTTTCCGCTTATAACCATGGGTACATTTACGCCACCTTGATAAATACTTCCTTTAGCTCTTGTTTTTGGAGCACCTTGAGTTACTTGGCCTGGGGTGCCATTATCTCCTATAAAAATAATTATAGTATTGTCCTTTTCTTCTTGACTCATCGAATTTATAAGTCTACCCATTTCACTATCCATGGCCTCAATCATAGCCAAATAATAGGGTAGAGGGTTTGCATCAATACTAGCGTCATCTTCGGGTAAGTTTCCTTGAGCATGCAAACTGCTTGGAGGTACATGGAATGGAGTGTGCGGAGCATTGTAAGCTAGCCACAAGAACCATGGTTTGGATTGATTAGAAACCCAATCTATGGCTAAATCAGTAAACTTGGTCGTCGAGTATTCGTTTGAAGTTGCAGCCATTCCATTCTCAACTAATGGCCAGTTCCAATAAGATTGAACACCACCACCTAGAACACCAGCATAATAATCAATCCCCATAGTATTGGGGTGGCTAACATTTTTTGATAGATGCCATTTCCCTATAACTGCGCTGGTATATTCAGAAGCACTGCTTGAGTTTAGATAAGATTGAATTGAAGTTTCTGAAGCAGAAAGCACGTCATCTACTTTGGTTACGTTTGTTCTAAATCCATATTTGCCCGTTAATAAAGTTGCCCTTGTTGGTGTACATGTTGGATTGGACCAAACATTATTAAATGTAATTCCAGAATTTATCATACTTTCTAGTGTTGGCATGCTTGGTTTTAAATGGCCATTGTCATATCCTGGTGTTACATCCACCCCCATATCGTCTGCAATAATTAATAGAATGTTAGGCTTTTCATTTATCAATTTTTCATCTTCCTCCATTAATAGTGTTAGGTCATCTTCAATCTCGGGAATTGAATGGGCATCGTCAGTATTACAAGAACAAAAGAAAAATAAGATGAGTACTGTTAAGAAAAATTTATGCATAAAATTATTTTTTAGTTTTATTACTTTATTGATTGCGGCCATCTCTTATAAAACAAACGACTACAGTTAATTCCTACCAATATAGTTCTATTTATTTTGAGTAGATAGAAAAGACGATGTAGTTAACGCTTTTTATTTTTATTGAGTAATCCTGTTTTACATTGATATGACATTGAGTTATGTAAATGGTTTAATATTAACGTTTTTGTTATTAATTCTTTGTTTTTAAAAATCACAGTTTAATTATAACTCATAATCCAATAAAAAACTCTAAATTTGCACGCAATTATATCTTAATTGCATCATGGTTTCAAACGCAACAAAATTTGTAGGAGAAGGGTTAACGTACGACGACGTGTTATTAATTCCAGCCTATTCAGAAGTACTTCCAAGAGAAGTTTGTTTAAAAACTAAATTCACCAAAAACATTACTTTAAACACACCGATTGTATCTGCTGCTATGGATACAGTGACAGAATCTGCAATGGCTATTGCCATGGCACGTGAAGGAGGTATTGGTGTATTACATAAAAACTTAACAATTGAACAACAAGCTTCTGAAGTTAAGAAAGTGAAGCGTTCAGAATCTGGAATGATTATAGATCCAATTACTTTATTTAAAAATGCTACAGTGCATGATGCAAAAGCATTGATGAGAGAATACGGTATTGGAGGTATCCCAGTAATAAATGATGCAGGTATTTTAATAGGAATTGTAACAAATAGGGATTTGAGGTTTGAGAAGAAAAACAAACGTTCAATTTCTGAAATTATGACGACAGAAAATTTGGTTACGGTTGCTAGAGGAACTTCATTAAAAGAAGCCGAAGCGATTCTTCAGAATAATAAAATTGAAAAGTTGCCTGTTGTAGAGGCTAATAATAAGTTAGTAGGGTTGATTACTTTTAGAGATATCATGAAAGTAAAAGAGAATCCAAACGCAAATAAAGACAGCTATGGGAGGTTGAGAGTGGCAGCTGCACTCGGAGTTACAGTTGATGTTCTTGAGCGAGCAGAAGCCTTAGTGGATGCTGGTGTAGATGCAGTAATAATTGATACTGCCCATGGCCACACAAAAACTGTTGTTGAAGCTTTAAATAAGGTTAAGAGTAAATTTCCCGATCTTGATGTTGTGGTAGGTAATGTAGCAACTGCAGAAGCGGCAAAATATTTAGTTGAAGCAGGAGCTGATGCGATTAAAGTTGGAATTGGTCCGGGTTCTATTTGTACAACAAGAGTTGTTGCAGGTGTAGGGTATCCCCAGTTAACGGCAGTATATGAAGTTGCAAAAGCGATAAAAGGGAGTGGAGTACCTGTAATTGCAGATGGTGGTATTAGATATACTGGAGATATCCCTAAAGCTATTGCGGCAGGGGCAGATTCAGTAATGTTAGGATCATTATTGGCAGGTACAAAAGAATCTCCAGGAGAAACTATTATTTTTGAAGGGCGTAAGTTTAAATCTTACAGAGGAATGGGATCTGTTGAAGCCATGAAGCAAGGATCAAAAGATCGTTACTTCCAAGATGTAGAAGATGATATTAAGAAACTAGTTCCTGAAGGGATTGTTGGTCGTGTTCCTTACAAGGGAGAACTAGCAGAGACTATGCATCAATTTATTGGAGGGTTAAGAGCAGGTATGGGCTATTGTGGAGCCAAAGATATAGAAACGCAAAAGAACGCTCAATTTGTGAAAATAACTTCATCAGGAATTGCAGAAAGTCACCCACATGATGTAACAATTACGAAAGAATCTCCTAATTATTCAAGGGGATAACGTAGTAATTATGCAAGATATTAAACGTCCTAACTTTTATGATAAGTTAAGGCGTTTTGTTTTAAAATAATTTTATATTGAAATTTTAGATGTTATGTAGTCTATAATAATGTTAGGCTTTTCCTTAAAATCAAACCATCTAATATCTGTGTCTTTTCGAAACCACGTACCCTGTCTTTTAGCAAACCTCCGCGTATTCTTTTTAATTTCTGATATGGCGAAAGCTAACGTTTCGGCTGCATCAAAATAGGAGAATAATTCACGGTATCCCACAGTTTGTAACGCGTTTAAATCTTTGTGCTTATGAAGTTCACGGGCTTCTTTTAAAAGGCCGCTTTCAACCATGATATCTACGCGTTCATTAATTCTAGAATACATAATTTCTCGGTCAGCAGTTATGCCTATTTTGATAGGAGCGAAGTTACGTGGTTGTTTAGGCTTGTTTTTATAGAAAGAATACGGGTTGCCTGTTCCAATACAAATTTCTAGAGCTCTAATTAATCGGTGAGGATTATCAATTTCAATGGTATTATAACTATCTATATCTAATTGTTTCAATTGATTTTGAAGACTTTCTAGTCCTTCTGTTTTAATTCTATTGATTAGAGAGTTTCTTATATCTGGAGAAACTTCTGGAAAAAAATCCAATCCCTTTAATACAGCATCAACATATAATCCACTACCACCTATCATGACAACAACATCATTTTTACTAAAAAGAGTATCTAATTTGGAAAGCGCTTCTTTTTCAAATTGACCAACATTATAATTGTCAAAAATAGATCTGTTTTGAATAAAATAGTGCGTTGCTGCATTTAATTCTATAGCATTTGGAACAGCAGTCCCAATAGACATTTCTTTATAAAATTGACGTGAATCCGAAGAGATAATCGGGCAATTAAAATGTTGCGCAACTTTTATACTTAAAGCCGTTTTCCCAATGGCTGTAGCACCAACAATAGAAATTAAATACTTTTGATTAGCCATTGGCGTCATTCAATTTATGACCACACTTATAGCAAAAATCGGCAGCATCATTATGGTTTATAGCGTTACAATTTAAGCAGGCTTGGGTACTGGTCTGTATTTTGTTCTTAGTAAGTTCAGAGGTTACAATACCTGTTGGAATTGCAATAATTCCATACCCCAAGATCATAATTATTGAAGCGATTAATTGTCCAAATGATGAAGTAGGGGCAATGTCGCCATATCCAACAGTCGTTAAGGTTACAATAGCCCAATATATGCTTTTTGGAATACTGGTAAAACCACTGTCATTCGTACCTTCTACCAAATACATGATTGAACCAAGAATACAGCATAATATTATTACGAAAAATAAGAAGACAAAAATTTTGGCGCGACTTGCAATCAAGGCTTTTGTTAAAATTCGAGAGGCACCTAAAAAGCGAACCAATTTTAAAATTCTAAAAACACGAAGCAATCTTAAGGCCCTAAGTGCGGCCAATACATGCGTACCTATAAAGAAAAAAGATAAATATTTTGGAATGGTGGAGAGTAAATCTATGATTCCGAAAAAACTAAAAATATATTTTTTCGGTCTTCTGATGCAGATGATTCGCGCAAAATACTCAACGCTAAAAATGATTGTTATTATCCATTCAGAAATATTGAAAAACGCATGATATTTTTTATCTATAGGTTCAATGCTTTCAAGCATCACAATTACAACACTAAATAAAATAACAACCAAAAGGATAATATCAAAATATTTTCCTGCAGGAGTATCCGCTTCATAAATAATTTCATGAAGACGATGTTTCCATTTCGGCAATTTATTTTGTCTAGTAGACATGGTGTAGTTTAATATCGAATAATTTTTTCAACTTTATATTTTTGAAGGTAATTCTTAACGATGTATCTGTTCTTTTTATCGTTAGGTAATTCTGTAATAAGTGATTTTAAAACTTCCGTATGATTTATTTGGTATTCCAAATCTACAAAACAGAACCCTAACAAAATATCGTTTTCGATTAATATTAACGAATGTTCGCCAGCCGTTCTTCCTTTATCTAACAGAATTAAGTTGGGGTTGCTAAATTCAATATTTTCAATAATGGTAGGATTTGAAAAATTGAATGTAGGTTTGTTAATTTCCAATTCATTCTGAAACTTAAGCCTACCGATGAGTTCGTTTCCTGTTTTTTCATAGGAGACATGTGAGAGCCTTTTTCTGAGTGATTTAGCCTTTTTAGAGGTTTTAATAAATAATTTATTAACTGCTTTTTTCATATCCTTACCTTTTCCTATATATAAGATGGCTCCAGTTTTATCATGGATATAAAAAATTCCTGGGTCGGAGGGAACATCGTCTAAAATTATCTGATATTTAGAAGATAATTCCTTATCAATACCTTGCTTGATGTTACCTATTATAATTGTTTTTTCAGTGTCCTTGTCGAGTAATATTTTAAATAGTTTGACCGTGGCAAGTGCATCTCCTTCCGCACGATGGCGATTTGATACAGGAATACACAATGCTTTGCAAAGTTTTCCTAAACTATAGGAATCTAAATCTGGAATTAATTTTTTAGTTAATTCTACGGTGCATAAAGTTTGACTCTGAAACTCGTAGCCAAGTCTTCTAAATTCTGTTTTTAGGATGCGGTAATCAAATACGGCATTGTGCGCAACTAGAATACAATCTTTGGTGAGTTCTACTATGCGTTTTGCAATTTCATGAAATTTTGGAGCGGTTTTCAGCATTCCATTATTAATTCCAGTAAGTTGCACTACAAAGGGCTGTATTTGTTTTTCTGGATTTACAAGTGTGATTAGTTGATCTACAATTTCATGACCATCAAATTTATAAATAGCAATTTCGGTAATGCCTTCTTCATTAAATTTCCCTCCGGTCGTTTCAATATCTAAAATAGCGTACATCTATAAATAATTTCTTTCTCCAAAAATAGAACTTCCCACTCTAATCATATTACTCCCTGCTTCAATGGCTAATTTATAATCCCCACTCATACCCATTGAAATAGTTGTAAGAGAAGAATGATGTGTTTTGAGTTTGTCAAAAATTATTTTTAACGATTGAAACTCTTTACTTACTTGAGATGAATCATCAGTAAAACTAGCCATACCCATTAAGCCTGTAATTGTAATATTTTTCAATTCGTTAAACGCTGAATTTGATAGAATAGATTCAATTTCATTTGTTTCCAAGCCAAATTTTGTTTCCTCTTGGGCAATCTTAACTTGGAGTAAACAATTAATATTTCTATGATGTTTTAGGGCTTGTTTGTTGATTTCTTTCAGTGTTTTTAAACTATCAATTCCATGTATTAGATCAACAAAAGGGGCCATATATTTGACTTTATTTCGTTGTAAATGGCCTATCATGTGCCACTCAATATCTTTTGGAAGAACTTCATGCTTTTCCACCATTTCTTGGATTTTATTTTCACCAAAAATCCGTTGACCTGCGTCATAGGCCTCTTGGATATCAGAAATAGGCTTTGTTTTTGAAACAGCTACGAGTGAAACGTGCTTTGGTAAACTAGAAGATATTATTTGTAAGTTATCAACAATAGACATAAGATATATTTCGAATTTGGGTGTAAAATCAAATGTACAATTTTAGCATATATAATGCTATTTATTAGATTAAAAAACCGACAAACGAATACACGTTTATCGGTTTGTATAATTCTTGTGAAATAAATGATTATTTTAAAATAGCAGAAATTTGTTCAGCTAATTCTGTTCCAATTCTATCTTGTGCTTCACCAGTGGCAGCACCAATATGTGGAGATAAAGACAATCCTGGATTCATTAATAATTGAATTTCTGGTTTTGGTTCTTTTTCAAATACGTCTAAAGCAGCACCTTTTATCTTACCTTCAGAAAGTGCTTGTACTAAAGCAACTTCGTCAACAACACCCCCACGCGCAGCGTTTACAATAATTGCTGAACTTTTCATCAAATCAAATTCTGGCGCTCCAATAACGTACTCATCTTGAGAAGGAACGTGTAATGTAATAAAATCGGCTTGTTTTAATACTTCTTCTTTAGAAATAGTTTCAATTTCAAAGTTTACTGTTTGACCATCAAAAAAATCTAATTCTAAATTCACGTTCTCTATAAATGGATCAAAAGCAATAACTTTCATTCCAGCACCTAAAGCAACTTTTGCAGTCGCTTGACCAATACGTCCAATTCCTAAAACGCCTAAAGTCTTTCCTTTTAATTCAACACCGTTAGCATACGCTTTTTTAAGTCCTTTAAAGTTAGAATCACCTTCTAATGGCATTTCTCTATTTGAATGATGCAAGAAACGAGATATTCCGTATAAATGTCCGAATACCAATTCAGCGACAGAATGAGATGATGCAGCTGGTGTATTGATTACATGTAGTCCTTTTTCACGTGCGTAGGCAACATCAATATTATCCATACCAACACCGCCTCGACCAATAATCTTTAAAGATGGACAACCATCAATAATATCGGTTCTAACAGTTGTTGCACTTCTAACCAACAGAACAGTAACCTCATTGGTATTGATATAATCTAATAACTGATTTTGAGCAACAGTCGTTAAGATTACTTCAAACCCTGCATTTTCTAA
Organism: Urechidicola croceus; assembly: GCA_905181865.1. Classification (GTDB taxonomy): domain Bacteria; phylum Bacteroidota; class Bacteroidia; order Flavobacteriales; family Flavobacteriaceae; genus Urechidicola; species Urechidicola croceus_A. The sequence continues at coordinate 190,933 of CAJIZG010000003.1, read as the reverse complement.
TGCTGCAACCCCACTTTGCGCAAGACCATCATTTGCTAATACTTTCATTGTTTTAATTTTTGTTTGTATTTCTATTTATAAGAATAGAAATAACAAGAATGATATAAATTTATTAATTCAGTTTTTTCATTACGTCAACCAACGCCTGAACACTTTTAATTGGCATTGCATTGTAGATGCTTGCGCGATAACCACCAACAGATCTATGACCGTTGATACCACTTAATCCTGCTTCTTTAGCCAAAGCATCAAAAGTTTCTTTTTTGCTTTCATCTGCTAATACAAAGGTTGCATTCATTAAAGAACGATCTTCTTTATTTACAACTCCAATAAAATTAGGGTTGCTATCTATTTCATTATAAAGCAATGCTGCTTTAGCCTCATTTTGCTTTTCCACTACAGCAACTCCACCTAAATCTTTAATCCATTGTAAAGTCAACATCGCTGTGTATATAGCGAACACCGGAGGTGTGTTAAACATACTGTCTTTAGAAGCATGAATTTGATAATCTAACATAGAGGGAATAGTACGACCAGATTTCCCTAGAACGTTATCTTTTACAATGACCATTACTGTTCCTGCTGGACCCATATTTTTTTGAGCTCCTGCATACACGATGTCAAATTTAGAAAAATCTAATTCACGCGAAAAAATATCAGAACTCATATCGCAAACAACAGGAATGTCTGTTTTTGGGAATTCTTTAATCTGTGTGCCAAAAATGGTGTTGTTACTAGTTAGGTGAACATAACTCGCATCAGCAGGAATTTTATATCCTTTAGGAATATAATTATGATTTTTATCTTTAGATGAAGCGATAACTTCAACTTTACCAAATAATTCAGCTTCTTTTGACGCTTTTGAACTCCAAGAACCTGTATCAAGATACGCTGCTTTTCCATCATCTTTTAATAAGTTTAGCGCAACAGCTAAAAACTGCATACTTGCTCCACCTTGTAAAAATAAAACAGAATATCCGTCTGGTAGATTTAATAATTCTTTTACTAAATTCTGAGCCTCTTCCATAATAGCAATAAAATCTTTGCTACGGTGCGATATTTCGATCAACGAAAGACCAGAGTTGTTTAAATTTAAAACAGCTTCTGCTGCTTTAGTTATAACTTCTTGTGGCAATATACTTGGACCTGCACTAAAATTATGTATTTTCATTTTGTAGATAAAAAATTAGCCACAAATTTCAGTAATTTATTACAATTAAAAGCAAATAAAATGATAAAATATTGTTAGTGTTTTTAACAATAAACTAATAATTTTAATTTATTTGTAATAAATCAATTTTGAAGGCTAAATTCAGAATTGATTTAGGAATTTTAAGGTATCTACACCATCTGCATAATCCCATAAGTGAGGTGTTTGGGAACGGCCAAAATTAACCTGATTAGGTAAGTTAATATTTCCAACAATACACTGAATTTTTTCCGTATCATTCTTTAATTTTTCAAGAAGTTTTTCGTCAGATTCATAATACTCATAAAAGACTGTGGCTATTGGAGAGCCATAACTTTCATCTTCTTTTAACATTAGAAACCCGTTTTCTTGGAGTTCAAATAAACTCATTAAATAAACGGCTTTGTTGTAATCGTAATTGTTTTGGTATTTATTGTAGTGAATGATATCTTGGTAACTATAAACTGCTTTAAATAGTTTGTCAAAATTGTAATCCAATGGAATAAACAACTTGGAAACACTTCTACAACCTAATCCATAATACCTAAATATATCCTCACCTAAATCAGTTAATTCTTTTTCTGATTCATTTCCTGTAAGAATCGCTACTGAATTTCTATTTTTTCTTATAATACTAGGGTATTTTCCAAAATAATAGTCAAAGTAACGAGCGGTATTATCACTTCCTGTAGCGATAGCGCCGTCAAAATTTTTTAATTTACCATCGGTGAATTCAATGAAGCCTTTAAAAGAGGGTTCAACATGCTCTAAATATTTTGCAATTAATGGAAGAAAGTGTTTATCATTTGAAGAAAGTTTTGCCAATACTTTATTTCCAGAAATCAATACAGATAAAAAATCATGAAAACCAACTAATGGAATATTTCCAGCAAATATGAGTGCAATTGTTTTGGGATTAGTTTCCTTAAAAAAATAGTTTTTAGTCCATTTCTGAAGGTTTTCATTGGTTAAAATAGAAGACCAACTATGCAGGGAAAAGAGAACATTTTCGTCATCAAACCATCCATTATACTCCTTTGCTCTTTTAATTTGTGTTTTGAAAATGTCAAAAAAGAGGTCATTAAATAGAATGTTATTTTTCTTTTCAATGGAATTAGTTGAAAATTGGCTTAGAAAGAAACCTAACTTTTCAAATGCATTTATTCGCTTTTCTAATGACATAAATTAAAACTTTTACTGTACTTTTGTTGCAAATTTAATGCAAAAATAGAAATGGCAATAATAATAACAGATGAATGTATTAATTGTGGAGCATGCGAACCTGAGTGTCCGAATAATGCAATTTATGAAGGCGCAGAAGATTGGACATATGCACAGGGGACTGATTTATCTGGAAATGTGGTTTTACCTAGTGGTAAAGAGGTAAATGCTGATGATGATCAAGAGCCTGTGGATGATGAAGTGTACTTTATTGTTCCAGATAAGTGCACGGAATGTAAAGGATTTCATGACGAGCCACAGTGTGCTGCTGTTTGTCCTGTTGACTGTTGTATTCCAGATGATGATATTGTAGAAACAGAAGAAGAACTATTAACTAAAAAAGCATTCATGCACGATGAATAATTTTTTAGGTAAATAATTATAAAGAAACCCCAAAACTTTTTAGTTTTGGGGTTTTTTAGTACCGTTATTACCGAAACGGACTAAATTATTTGTAATATAACAGACCCTAATTTTCTGGGCGTAAGCACTATAAAAATTATGAATTTTGAAATCTGTACAGATTCTATTGAAGGGGCTATTGCCGCTGAGAAATATGGAGCAAAACGTATTGAATTGTGTGCTGCATTGTCTGCAGGTGGATTAACACCAAATATTGGATTGATTCAAAAATGTGTGGAGCATTCTAGTGTTGAGGTTCATGTAATTATTCGTCATAAAGAAGGTGGTTTTGATTATGACCAAAACGATGTAGAAATTATGAAGGTTGATATTGAAGCGGCCAAAAATGTAGGAGTAAAAGGTGTTGTTTTTGGTATTTTAAACGAAGACAATACTATTTCTGAATTGAATAGGGAATTGGTTGAATTTACAAAGTCATTAGGTGTCGAGGCTACTTTTCATCGTGCTTTCGATTTTGTGACTGATTACAAGTCTGCCATAAAAATGCTCGTAGCCATGAGGTTTGATCGTTTATTAACATCGGGATTGCAACCTACCGCAATGGAAGGATTAGAGGTGATTTCCTATTTGCAAGAAAATTATGGAGATAAAATTCAGATAATGGCTGGTAGTGGGGTAAGTCCTTTGAATGCGTTAGAATTGGCAGAATCCGGAATTAAAAATTTACATTTTACAGCACGTAAACCTTCAGGAATAAAGATAAATTTATCGATGGGAGAAAAGATGATTGTAGATGAAAAAAAAATAGCGGGTATCATAAATCAATTTTAAACTATCTTTAGATTTTTTAAAATCCATAGAAACTATTAATTGAAGAACGATATATGAAAAAACTAGTTTTATTTCTTTCGCTTACAATCGCTGGGTTGCATTATTTAAGTGCACAAAATGAAGTATTGGTTGAAGCAGAAAGTTTTATTAGTAAGGGAGGATGGGTTGTAGATCCTCAGTTTGTTGAGCAAATGGGCTCTCCATATTTAATGGCACATGGAATGGGTGCTCCAGTTTTAAATGCAACCACAACCATTAATCTTAAAGAAACTGGAAAGTATCATGTATGGGTTAGAACGAAGAATTGGGTTCCAGGTAATTGGGAGGCTCCAGGAAGATTTAATGTTATAATAAATGGTAAAGTATTGAAGAATACTTTAGGACTTGAAAATGATTGGACTTGGGAATATGCGGGGAAAACACGTATTAAGTCGCATAAAGTTGCTATTGAACTCAACGATTTAACTGGCTTTAATGGCAGGTGTGATGCACTATATTTTAGTAAAACAAAAGAGGTACCAACAAATGATACTCATAGATTGGCAGTATGGAGAAAAACGGTATTGGGTGAACCAACCGCTCCAGAAAAAACCATAACATTTGATTTGGTTATAACTGGTGGTGGACTTGCTGGTTGCGCCGCGGCTATTGCCGCTGCGGAGCAAGGGCTAAAAGTTGCTTTGATTCATGATCGTCCAGTTTTAGGAGGAAATGCAAGTGAAGAAATAAGAGTTCATACGTTGGGGATTTACGGAAAGTACGAGCGAATTTTAAAGATGATAGATACAGAGCATTATCCTAATGGATCTTATAAAGCTAAATATGATCAAGAGAAAAGGGATAAGAATATGAAATCTATTGAAAACATTAGTTTGTTTTTAAATTGGAGGGCTTATGATGTATTGGCTGAGAATAATTCAATTCAGTATGTAGATGCTAGACAAACAGCAACTGGAGAGCGAATTCGTTTTGAAGCACCTTTATTTGTTGACTCTACTGGTGATGGATGGATTGGTTTTTGGGCTGGAGCAGAATTTTCATACGGTAGAGAGAGTGTCAATAAATATGATGAAGAATGGGAGAAATGGGGCGAGTTATGGAGTCCAGAAGTTGGGGATAATTTTGTAATGGGTTCATCTGTGTTATGGCAAACAGAAAAGAAGCAAACAAAACAAGCGTTTCCTAAAACTCCTTGGGCTAGTGATGTTTCTGGAAATCACGCTGCAATAGCAGGGGAGTGGTACTGGGAGTTCTCAAGAAATGACTTACATCAAATTCATGATGCTGAAACGATTAGAGATCATATGCTACGAGCAATTTACGGTTCTTTTTCAAAAGCGAAAAATGATAATAAAAATGATAACATCAAATTAGACTGGGTTTCATATTTGATTGGAAAAAGAGAATCTAGAAGATTGGTTGGAGATCATATTTTTACTTTTAAAGATGTGCGTGATTTGACAAAATTTAAAGATTCTGTAGTGATGGAAATACGTGAAGTGGATGTGCATTTTCAGCAAAATTTAAAGGATGAAGATAAACCTGATTTTTTATCCACTGCACTTTTTTTTGAAACACCAAAATATTACATCCCTTATAGAAGTTTGTATTCTAAGAATATCGCAAACCTATTTATGGCGGGACGTAACTTTAGTTGTTCCCATGTTGGTTTGGGTGGACCACGAGTTATGTTGACTACAGGTCAAATGGGCGCGGCAGTTGGATTCGCATCGGCTATATGTAAGAAATATAGCGTAAATCCTAGAGGAGTATATACCGAGCACCTAGAGGAGTATATGGAGTTAATTGAAAAGCAACAGTAACTTGATAAACCAAAGTTTCTTTATTGTATGCATTGCCATTATAGTTGGCCTTAAAAAACAAGAGCAACCTGCACATAATCCCATGTTTTTTAACATGGATCAGGAATATAAAGAAATTGCACTAGATCAAGAAATCTTTAATTTTACAGGGCAAGACACCACTGTGGTTCATCAACTTCGTATGCTGTCTGATTCCTTAGGAGCACCACGTTTTTTTTATGCTGATATAGAAACTCCGGTTTGTGCTGATGGTGAATGTAAATTGGCCAAAATTAAAGTGTATTGGAATCTATTAGGTAATTACGTAGGTTTTGGAGTGTTTGAAAAGACTCCTTTAACTAAAAACGAACATGACCCTTTTACACATGCCGATTATAAAAAACTTCATCAATTATTAGGTGATAGATATTCGGTATTAGAACGTCGAAAAATGGATGATTTAATTGATGAAGTTCCCATTGTTGGTGAAGCTTTGAAGACGTATAAAGGAATTGATGCTATTTCAGGCGCTACGAAGAAAGAAATTAAAGAATCTGTTGTAAAAGGCGGATTGTATTCTTGTTATACTCTATGGCATTTGGCGAATGGCGCTATAGTAAAAGCAATGAAATCACATTTAGAAACTATCTATTCTGATGCGATAACTAATTATTTATTAAAATCAAGCTATTTAGATTATCAGGAATATGGCTTAAAAAAATTGAGGAAAGAGAAATTTGAAGAACATATTGAAGATGTACTACGAATATTTCACACCACTACACCTATTACTCGCGCTTATATTCTAAAGAAAATACCAAACGAACTCTTTCAAAAAGAGATAGTTACAAGTAATTTTTACTCGAAATTTCATGAGGTAGATAAGAATACTAGAACGCAGTTAATTGCAAAAATGATTCAATCGGATCCTAAAAGTTCTGAATTATTAGTTATTCATATTGATATAATGACGAATAATCAGTTAGAATCCTATTTAGAACTCTTAAAGAAACATTCTGCATATTTAAACGAATTCATAAAGAAAGAGTTAAAGACATATGCGCGTTCAAAAGATGTTAAATACAATCTTAAAGTTACAGAATTTATAAGAGAGGTGTAACCAATTGCTCTAGACCAAATGTTTCGTTTTCTAGAATTATAGTTGAATTTTTAAATTTATTTTCAACGATACGGGCTTTAGGATACATAAATGAATTGCGGTGTATATTCCGGTTGCATAAATGAGTAGCAATATAAATTTGTGCAGAAGTTCTTCCAATTTTATGTTTTTAGAGATGCTAAAACGATGCGTATCTGTTCTATTTAAATAATTTATCGAGGTATTATCAACCGTTTCAGAAGAAGTGTGTAAACCGAAGGTTTTTATTAAATTAATACTTTTTTTTCGTTCAATACCAGGTTGGTTATACCTGAGAATTACTTATTTTCTTCGTATTAATAATGCTATTTTTAGCTATTAAAATGTTATAAAAGAGTTCGTGTCGACAATTCAATTAATAACAAAAAGGTTATTTTTATATATAAATGGTATTAAAAATAGAACAAATGGTATATTTTTTATTATTTTATTTTGGTAGGTTGATTATTTTTTAATACATTTGTAGTGTAAATAAGAAGTCCCAATTATTAAAGCACAACAGTAGAATTTTTTAAATATAAACCTTGCATTTTCATGATTAAACATGATTGATTTTTTAACTAAGTTCTAAAATAGTCCCCACATAACAAATCAATTAGAGTAATATTTATGCAAGGTTTATATTTTTACTTATAAAGTATCCAATTTTTTTCTGTATTTGATGGTTTTGCGGGTCTATATTTTGTCTGACCGCTTAAAAGTTATGGTAATTTTTAAATTACAGAATATGTTTTTTAATTTAAACCCCACACCAAAATGAAGATTTTCCTAATCAAATTTATCTCGGTTATATTATTTAGTATGTTTTTACTAAAGTATTTGTATAAGGAAAGTTTGCTTAAAAGAATTAACATTGAATATATATATATGATATAGAAAAAGCAGTTATAGTTACAAAATGACTTTAAAAAGAACCTACCTATATAGTGTGCAACTCATGGTGTTTTTTTAAGAATTTTATTAAATAGTTTTAGTTTGGGAAAAACAGGAGAAGAAATTAGATCTAATTCTATTTATAAAATTTCAAATTATAGGATTAAATCATATCTTTAAAATCACTTATCGTAAGGTGCTACTTCAAGTAATTGTTTTCTTCTTTGGTTATAAAATCACACTGCTATTTGCGTGTTACGCACCCATTTTCAGGGAGTCCTCACATAACACCCTATCTTTTCCATAGGCCATCGGTATCTCTAAAAGGTATAATTCCAGCATCACCAATCATTCTCGCGTTAGTCAAAACAAGTTTTTTTTTGTGATTGACATGTATGATTTTGTTGTTTTTAAGCACTACCATGCTGTTCGCTATGAATCATTCCCCTCTTTGATAGCGTTTTTAACATACTCGTTTCATAAAGAAGATTTTACTCTATAAATTTCCATTTATTTATAATCTGAAACTGTATATTTGCACCTCAAAATTTATCAAGAATGAAAGCAGGAATTGTAGGATTACCAAATGTTGGAAAATCAACCTTATTTAATTGTTTGTCAAATGCAAAGGCACAAAGTGCAAACTTTCCATTTTGTACGATTGAACCAAATATTGGGGTGGTGAATGTGCCAGATTCTAGATTGAAGAAATTGGAGGAATTGGTAAACCCAGAGCGAGTGATGCCTGCAACCGTTGAAATTGTTGATATTGCTGGTTTGGTAAAGGGAGCAAGTAAAGGTGAAGGATTGGGAAATAAATTCTTAGCGAATATTCGTGAAACAGATGCTGTTATTCATGTATTGCGCTGTTTTGATAATGACAATATTGTGCATGTAGATGAATCTGTAGATCCGGTTAGAGATAAAGGTACGATTGATGTAGAATTGCAATTAAAAGATTTGGAAGCGATTGAGAAACGCCTAGAGAAAGTTAAAAAAGCAGCAAGAACCGGAGACAAAGCTTCTCAAAAAGAATTAGAAGTTTTACTAAAAGTTGCTGCAGGATTAGAAGGGTTTAATTCTGTTAGAGCGATTGAATTGACTGAAGATGAACAGGAGTACTTAAAGCCATTGCAATTATTAACAAGCAAGCCTATTTTATATGTTTGTAATGTAGATGATGAATCTGCCGCAAGTGGCAATGCGTATGTTGAAGCAGTTCGTGAAGAGATAAAAGGTGAAGACGCTGAGATTATAATATTGGCAGTCGGTACCGAAGCAGATATTAGTGAATTAGAAGACTATGAAGAACGCAAGGAGTTCTTACAAGATATGGGTTTAGAAGAAGCAGGAGCGGCTGTTTTAATTCGTGCTGCATACAAATTACTAAATCTTCAGACCTACTTTACTGCCGGTGTAAAAGAAGTAAGAGCTTGGACTATTAATGTTGGAGATACAGCGCCGCAAGCAGCAGGAGTTATTCATACGGACTTTGAAAAAGGGTTTATCCGTGCAGAAGTTATTAAATATGAGGACTTTGTTACTTTAGGTAGTGAACTAAAAGTGAAGGAAGCGGGTAAATTAGGCGTTGAAGGAAAAGAGTATATCGTTCAAGATGGAGATATGATGAATTTCCGCTTTAACGTATAGGTTCTTTTTTCCAGATAATTCTTGCTAAAATTAATATAATTATAATACCTCCCAGGTTTTTGAACCCTTGGAGGTATTTTTAATCTGTAGAATTCCTCGAAGCTCCGCCTCGGGGTTTAGCAGAAAAGTTTGTAAAACGACAGGTTTTTCAGAACACTTTGAAAAAGTATAAATTTGTTTTATGAGTGATCATACTATAAAAAAGCCTAATAAATCTCTATTGTTGTATCATTTAGTATTGCCATTGAAATATAGGAAAAAGGCTATAAGTAAATAGGTCGCAAATACTCTTAAAGAGATTTTTTTTTGATATTTCAGAGCGTTATGAAGTTTAGTTTGTGGAAATAGGTTATAAATAGGACCATGTTTATTTTTTGGTTCAAAGTGTACCTAGGTATTCAGTGTCAAAAATGCTAACGATGTTTAAGAATATTGTAAAGAATCAAGGTATGGAAAAAGAATAAAAAAAAATACATCAAGAACAACTGAAATTATTTTGACCAATTCGCTCGAGGAAAAATAACTGAAGGGCGATTTAAAAATGTTAGTGAAATTCTACGTGCATGATTGAGACTTCTAGAAGAAGAGGAAAGTAAAGTAATTACATTGAATAATGCAATTCAAGATGGAATTGATAGTGAAATTGCTAATGATTTTGATCCGAAAAAACACCTTGAACTTCTAAAAGCAAAAACACCTTCAAATACCTGAATTTAAAAGGACGAATAAAGCTGTTGAGGATTTATCAAAGATTTGGGATTTTACATTTGAAGTTTGGTCTAAAAAACAAGCCGATAAATATTATGAATCTCTTATTTAAAATTACTAAGAAATTACAGATAATCCGAATTCAGGAAAAAAAACATGAGGGAATTACAAAAAGTCTACTCGGAATGAAAACCAATAGACGTATCATTTTTTACCGAATATTTAATGAAAACTATGTTGAAATCACGAAGATTTTACACGAGAGAATGGATTTAAAGAAAAGAATGAAAGAATAATAACTACGCATAACAAAGCCGCATAACTTTTATGCTTAAACTTTAAAACAAATTATGAAACATTTTGTTGTCATAGTTTTTGTTTGGCTTCGAAAGTGACTCAGCACCTTTACGGTTTGATTTCCGTAAATTCGGTGTGAAATCGAAATAAAACGGTCAATCTACAATGAAATCAGAACCATAACTCCCTATTATTTTAAATTTGCAAAGAATAGAGGGTACATTTTAAAATATAGAACCGAAAGACTATGATTTGCTGGTTTAGGTTATATCATTGAATATAATGTTATCCAACATAAAAACCAATTTTGATAACTCTTGACTATCGTATTTCTACTTTTTACATAAAGCATACTTTTTTAGTAGAAAGTACCTTCGCCAAATGAAATTCCAAAAATTTTTAACATCAGGAATCTTTATTGCAATTGTAGGAATCATTCTGTTTTCTGCAAAGGAAATCATGGTAAAGTTAGTCTATCAACACCATGTAACTTCACTTAATTTGCTGATGTTTAGAATGTTATTTTCATTGCCTATTTATATTGCTTGTGCATTTTATTATACTCCTATGAGTCGGAAGGATATAAAACAAAACGACTATTTATAGATTGTGTTTTTCGGATTTGTAGGGTATTATTTAGCCAGTTATTTTGATTTTTTAGGTTTAAAATATATCAAGGCAGGTTTAGAACGAATCATCTTGTTTATATATCCAACATTGGTATTATTAATTTCAAAAATATTTTTAAAAAAGAAGATGACCAATCAGTAGTTAATTGCCATTTTGATCACCTACTTTGCTGTTGTAATTGCTTTTGGGGTGAAATGCAATTTCAGGGAGAGCACATTGTCTTGGGAAGTTTCTTAATATTTTTAAGTGCTTTAACATATGCTTCGTATTTAGTGGGCAGTGGTTGGTTAATTCCCAAATTTGGCGTGATAGCATTCACCTGTTGCGCCATGATTGTTTCTTAGGTTTGTGTGGTTGTTCATTATTTAGTAACGGATAGGAGTGATGTTTTGAATTATCCTTATCATGTATACGTGTTAGGTGTTTTAATGGCGGTTATATTGACTATTATTCCCTCTTTTTTAGTGTCTTTAGCAATAAAAAAGTTCGCTGCAAATAATTTTTCAATTATTGGAATCATAGGGTTAATTTCTACCATTACCTTGGCGTATATATTTTTAGATGAGCGTCTTTCCATATTACAATTTATCGTTGCAGCGATTGTAATCTCAGGAGTTGGGTATATATCATTAAGCAAATCCAAAAACGTTTGATTTCTTGTTGATAACTAATTTTGAGACCCATTTTATTTTAAGGGTCTAAACAGTACTTTAGCAACTATACAATACTTTTTACTTCAATGGCTGCAGAAACTAAATATACCGAAGACAATATACGTTCACTCGACTGGAAAGAACATATCCGTATGCGACCAGGAATGTATATTGGTAAATTGGGTGATGGATCTTCTTCAGATGATGGAATTTATATTTTAATCAAAGAGGTTTTAGACAACTCCATTGACGAATACGTGATGGGAGCTGGTAAAACGGTTGAGATTTCTGTAAAAGATACTTCTGTTACCATTCGCGATTATGGTCGTGGAATTCCGCTAGGAAAAGTAGTTGATGTAGTTTCTAAAATGAATACAGGAGGAAAGTATGACTCTAAGGCGTTTAAGAAATCAGTTGGTTTAAATGGTGTTGGTACAAAAGCGGTTAACGCATTATCGACTTATTTTAAGGTGCAATCTATACGAGATGGACAAACTACTACTGCAGAATTTGAAAAAGGGGAATTAATAGCTAAGAGTGAATTAGAACCTTCTTCTTTACGAAAAGGAACGAAGGTGACTTTTATTCCGGATGCTGATATTTTTGTAAAATACAAGTATAGAAGTGAGTATGTTATTAAGATGATCAAAAACTATGTGTATCTAAACACGGGTTTGACAATTATATATAACGGAGAAAAATATTTTTCAGAAAACGGATTAAAAGATTTGTTGGAAGAGAATATTGCGAAAGAATCCATGCTTTTTCCCATAGTTCATTTGTTGGAAGAGGATATAGAAATAGCGTTGACGTATAGTAAATCGCAATATAGTGAAGAATTTCACTCATTTGTAAATGGGCAACATACTACGCAAGGAGGGACACATCAAGTCGCATATAGAGAAGCCGTAGTAAAGACTATTCGTGATTATTTCGGGAAGAACTATGATGCTTCTGACGTACGTAAATCCATTGTAACAGCAGTGAGTATTAAGGTAATGGAACCTATTTTTGAAAGTCAGACAAAAACGAAATTAGGGTCTACAGAAATGGGAGGTGGTTTGCCAACCGTCCGTACTTTTATCAATGACTTTGTAAAAAGACGGGTCGATAATTACTTACATAGAAATCCGGATGTTGCTGAAAGGATTCAGAAGAAAATTTTACAAGCAGAAAAGGAGCGTAAGGAGTTGTCTGGAATTCGCAAATTAGCAAAAGATAGAGCGAAAAAAGCAAGTCTTCACAATAAAAAATTAAGGGATTGTAGGGTGCATTTAGGTGATATGAAAAAGGACAATCGGTTGGATACCACATTGTTTATTACCGAGGGAGATTCTGCAAGTGGTTCTATTACTAAATCAAGAGATGTAAATACCCAAGCGGTTTTTAGTTTAAAAGGAAAACCACTGAATTCATACGGATTAAGTAAGAAAATTGTTTATGAGAACGAAGAATTCAATTTATTGCAATCTGCCTTAAATATTGAAGATGGAATCGAAAACATTAGATATAACAATATTGTAATTGCAACAGATGCCGATGTAGATGGAATGCACATTCGACTATTATTGATAACGTTCTTTTTACAGTTTTTTCCGGAATTAATTAAAGAGGGACATCTATATATATTAGAAACACCTTTGTTTAGAGTGCGCGATAAAAAACAAACTTTTTATTGTTATTCAGAACAAGAGAGATCGGATGCGTTGAAAGCGCTAAGAGGAAAACCAGAAATCACACGATTTAAAGGATTGGGAGAAATTAGTCCAGATGAGTTTGTCCATTTTATAGGAAAAGACATTCGCTTAGACCCTGTAATGCTCGATAAAGAAATGACCATTGAAAAATTATTAGAATTTTACATGGGTAAAAACACCCCTGATAGACAGAAGTTTATCATTGAGAACTTAAAAGTTGAATTAGATTTGGCAGAGGAAACGATGTGACACTATAAAGAAGTTCACTTCGACTCCGCTCAGTGAACGATTTGAATAAAATGATGATTACGTACTGTTGACTGAGCGGAGTTAAAGTCACTAAAAGACAGTCGAAACAACAAGAAGTGCAAATAGGAATCCATAAAAAAAGGAGTGACAGAAGACTATGCAAGAAGAAAATAACGACCCCGAGTTTATAGAAGATTTGAATAATGAGGCAGACTCTGCCCAAGAAACCATTACGCGTGTTACGGGTATGTATAAAGAATGGTTTCTAGATTACGCTTCCTATGTAATTCTTGAGCGCGCTGTACCTGCAATTGGAGATGGTTTTAAGCCAGTCCAGCGTCGTATTATGCAGTCTATGAAAGATTTAGATGACGGTCGTTATAATAAAGTTGCTAATATAGTTGGGCACACCATGCAATATCACCCGCACGGTGATGCGAGTATTGGAGATGCAATGGTGCAATTAGGACAAAAGGAATTGCTGATAGATATGCAAGGAAACTGGGGGAATACACTTACAGGTGACCGTGCAGCAGCTCCTCGGTATATTGAAGCAAGACTTTCTAAATTTGCCATAGATGTTGTTTTTAATCCGAAGACAACAGCATGGAAAATGTCGTACGATGGTCGTCGTAAAGAACCAATCGATTTACCCGTAAAGTTTCCATTACTGTTGGCACAGGGTGCAGAAGGAATTGCTGTGGGTTTATCAACAAAAATTTTACCTCATAACTTTAATGAATTAATAGACGCTTCCATAAAAATTTTAAAGGGGAAAAGTTTCACACTTGTACCAGATTTTTTAGTTGGTGGAATTGCCGACGTATCAAATTATAATGAAGGTATAAGAGGAGGAAAGGTTCGCGTTCGCGCTAGGATGTCAGCCTTAGATAAAAAGACCTTAGTAATTACCGAAATTCCTTTCGGAACAACAACGACTACACTAATCGATTCAATTGTTAAAGCAAACGAGAAAGGGAAAATAAAAATAAAGAAGATTGAAGATAATACGGCTGCCAATGTAGAGATATTGGTGCATTTACCTTCAGGGACTTCTCCAGATAAGAGTATAGATGCATTGTATGCATTCACAAATTGTGAAAATTCCATTTCGCCTTTGGGATGTATCATTGAAAATAACAAACCTATTTTTATTGGGGTTAGAGATATGTTGAAACATTCAACCCAACATACGGTTGACTTGTTAAAACAGGAATTAGAAATTCAATTAGATGAATTAGAAGACCAATGGCATTTTGCCTCATTAGAGCGTATTTTTATAGAAAACCGTATCTATCGTGATATTGAAGAAGTTGATACCTGGGAGGGTGTAATTAAAGCGATTGATGACGGGTTAAAAACCTTTACTAAAAATTTAAAGCGGGCAGTAACGGAGGAAGATATTATTCGTCTTACGGAAATTCGTATAAAAAAGATTTCGAAGTTCGATATTGACAAAGCAAAACAGCATATTGAATCTTTAGAAGAAAAAATTGCTGCGGTGAAGCATCATTTAGATAATTTGATTGTATTTGCAATAGATTACTTTAAGAACCTAAAAGCAAAATATGGGAAGGGTAAAGAGCGTAAAACAGAGTTAAGAGTCTTTGATGATATTGTTGCTACTAAAGTGGTGATGCGAAACGCTAAACTTTATGTAAATAGACTAGAGGGCTTTATAGGCACATCACTTAAAAAAGAGGAATATGTAACTGATTGTTCTGATATAGATGATATCATCATATTTAGAAAAGATGGACGAATGATGGTTACAAAAGCAGGTCCTAAAACTTTTGTTGGGAAAGATATTATTCATGTAGCACTCTTTAAGAAAAGTGACAAACGTACCGTTTATAACATGATTTATCGCGATGGGCGCAGTGGACCAACCTTAATAAAGCGTTTTAATGTTACATCCATTACACGTGATAGAGCGTATGATTTAACCGCTGGCAATAAGGGCTCTTCAATGCTTTATTTTACGCCAAATCCAAATGGTGAAGCGGAAACTGTGACTATTCATTTGCGTGCTGTTGGAAGTATTAAAAAGTTAAAATGGGACGTTGATTTCTCTGAATTACTTATAAAAGGTAGAAGTTCAAAAGGGAATAGACTTACCAAAAATGCGGTTAAAAAAGTAGAGTTAAAGGAGAGAGGTGTTTCTACATTGAAACCAAGAAAAATTTGGTTTGATGATACTGTTCAGCGACTTAATGTAGATGAGCGTGGAGATTTATTAGGTGAGTTTACACCAAAAGACAGGTTATTGGTCATCAATCAAAAAGGAATGGTGAAAACGATTACACCAGATTTATCGACACATTTTGATAACGATATGATTATTTTGGAAAAATGGATTCCGAATAAACCGATTTCGGCAATTTATTTTGATGGTGATAAAGAGAATCATTACATAAAACGATTTATGATTGATAATCCGAATAAGGAGGAATCATTTATTACTGAACATCCAAAATCTCAATTAGAGTTCGTTGCAACTGATTTTAGACCCATGGCAGAAATAGTATTTTCAAAAAGAAGTTTGGATAAAATAGATATTAATTTAGAAGAATTTATTGCAGTCAAGGGGATTAAATCCTTAGGAAATAAATTGACTTCTGAAAAAATTAGACAAGTAAACTTGCTAGAGCCGCTACTATACATTCCACTTGAAATTAAAGGAGTTGAGGTGGTAGAAGAAGAAATAATTGAAAATTCAGCATTGGATATTCCAGTCGTTGAAAATGAAGAAGAAGAAGTTGTCTTAGAAAAAAAACGATCGATTGTTGACAAAGAGAAGAAAACACCTCTAATAATAAAACCTAAAAAGAAAAATTCTTTCGACGATTTAGATCAAACTAAGTTATTTTAATTATGTATTTTTATTTTGCCTTTATTAATTTTAATGACTTAGAGTGTTAGCATTCCAAAACAGTATTTTTTGGATGAATACAAACGAATTTATAAATTATTTAAAAAAAATTTTGAAATAATATGACTGCTACTCAAATTCTTGCCAAATTAGTTTCATTTCCTGTATTGGGAGGAGAAAGTAATCTGTCTATTGCAAATTGGATTCAGACGTATTTAGAGTCTAAGGGTGTTAAAGTATATCGCTTTTTAAATGAAGAAGGAACGAAGGCTTCTATTCATTGTCGAATTGGTCCATCCATAGACGGAGGGGTCATCCTTTCGGGGCATATGGATGTCGTACCCGTTAAAGGGCAAGAATGGGATACAAACCCTTTTGAATTGATAGATAAAGGAGATGGGAATTTATATGCGAGAGGATCCTGTGATATGAAGGGGTTTTTGGCAACTTGTTTGGCTAATGTTTCAGAGATGCAAAAAGCGAATTTGAAAAAGCCTATTTATTTTGCGTTTTCATTTGATGAAGAAATCGGTTGTTTGGAAGGCGAGAATATGGTTAATCAAATTAAAGCAACTTTTAATGAAACTCCGAAATATGCACTAATAGGGGAACCCTCGTTATTACTGCCTATTGTTGGACAAAAGGGAATTTACGTATTGAAAACGGTTGTTACTGGTTCTTCGGGGCATAGTAGTAGAATTAGGCAAGAGGTAAGTGCTATTCATGAATCTGCACGATTGATTTTGTGGTTGGAAAATAAAATGAATCAACTGGTTGCTAATGGTCATATTGATAAGCGCTTTAACCCATCACATACTTCGATTCATATCGGTCGAATTGAAGCTGGAATTGCACCTAACATTATTGCTGATAAGGCTACATTCTATTGGGATGTTAGAGTTATTCCTCAGGATGACGTTTTGCACATAGTCAATGAATTTAGAGCATTTTGTGACGAATTAGAATTAGAAAAAGGAAAAGTATTTAAAGATTTTAAAATACGTACTACAGATGAACATCCACCTGTACCTGCGCTAAATACGGATGAGAGTTCTCCAATTGTAGGTCTCGTCAAACGAATTACAGGGAATAACGAAGCAGCTACGGTATCCTATGCTTCAGAAGCAGGTCAATTTGCTGAGGGAGGTTATGAAAGTGTTATTTGCGGGCCTGGTTCTATTGCTCAAGCGCATAGGGCTAATGAATATATCTCAATAGATCAATTGCAAAATGGGGTAGAGATGATACGGAATTTGGTACGAGAATTAAGTTCCCAATGACCATCTATTTCACTGTATCGAAAAAAGAAAACGGCTCATTTTTCAATAAATCTGGATATGAAATTTTTATGATATCCTTTAAAATTAAATCAGGTCTTAATGCGCCCAATTCATAATAAACGATGCCGCCAGTGGCTCCTTTCTTTTTAGAGAATGTATAGATATTACCTGATTTAAAAGCTTTGAAATTAGCGTAATGTGGATTTGAATTGAATAAATCTTCCTTCGTTGTAAAAGATCCTGGGCCAATCCATAAATCAGCTTGTTGTCCTGTATCTAAAATATTTTCAAAATTTAATTGAAGACTTCCAGTACCCTTGGTGTCTTTCCATAAATAATTTGTGTTTGCATCTTTAAAAAAATGTGCCATAAAACTATCTCCCGCAGGAATATTCCAAACATCTTTAAACATGGCGCCAGACAATATCGTGGGCTTCTGATCTTTTTTTGAGGCAATACTTTTAATTTCAAGGTAATTTTTTTCAATTTCATTAAAAATCGAATCTGCCATTTCTTTTTTATCATAAAGAACTCCGAAAAACTTTAACCATTCGGCACGTCCTAAAGGGGTTTCTTCCAGCCATGCGCCATTGTAAATAATAGAAATACCACCTCTTTTTAAGGTTTCTAATGATTTATTAGTACCATTTACCGAAAAACCAATAATCAGATCAGGATTTAAGTCTATGACAATTTCAGTATTCAAATTAGCATCCATCCCAATTTCTTGAATAACCCCTTTGTCAATTAATTTCCTTGTTTTCTTTGAAGAGATATAGTTTGTATTGGGAAAGCCAATTAAAGAGTTCTCTTCTTCTAAGGCTTCTATCATCGGGATATGAGTTGTACTCGTAGCGATGACTTTTTTGACAGGAATTTGAATTATGTTTTTTGTAACTTTTAAAGTAGGAGTGTCAAAACGATTTCGCACTAAAATATATTCATGTTGGGAGTTAGCACCTTGATAAGGTTTATTTATAGTGAGTTTTATAATAGTATCAAAATCTTGAATATCAAACCCTTTAGCGTATTTAACTGAAGTTTTAGATTCAATATATTTTTTCCGATTTTTATTTGTGTTAGAATTGCATGACAAAATAAAAAAAGCCACGATAAGGAGTAAAACGGTATTTGTTAGATTTAATTTTTTCATTTACACAATCTATTTCTCTTTTATAAATTCCAAGTAAGGAAACAATAATTTTGATGACTTTTTTTTTTGAATTCGGGAAGTTGAATAGGAGATGCAAAAAGAGGACAATCAAGAACAACGGTATGGTATTCACCATTTTCTCCGCAGGCGTCAACTCCTATATCTTCCAATTCTTTTACCAAATCTTTTGTAATCTCTCTACCTAGGAAAGATTCTCCCAGTAATTCCTTATCGCAGGAAACGATTATGGCTTTAATTCCGTGATCAATCATGTCGTAAACCAATTGCTTTCTATTTTGTTTCCATAAGGGCAGGAGCGGCTTTAGTTGAGCCGCATCACATACTTTTTCTTCCCATTCTCTATGAGATTCAAGATCAATATCTCCAAACGCAACCGATTCAATATCAAACGCCGTTTTTAGATGACGTAAAGCTTTAATATAGTTTTCTTCGTAATCAGCCCAAGTACTTGGAATTCCTTTTAATGGAGCGTTTAATGCTTTTGATTGCTGATTTAAAATAGATAAAGACAGTCCATGAGAACGAGAAACTTGCTCGTTTTCATTCATCATATTTAGCAATATTTTCAGTTCATAGCCTTGCTGTGTTAGTAGCATTAATGCATAGCAACTATCTTTTCCACCACTCCATGAGCATAATAATTTCATATATTATTTAGGTATTAAATCACAAAAGTAAAATCCAGAAGATTTGGGTTTAGATGTACTATTATTGCAGATATCCTCTGAATTTTTCGGTGCTTTATATTCTTTAAATATCGTTTCTCCGATTTCAAATTTAATTGGATTCTTAAAAATAGGTCCATCAAAAACAAAAGTATGAAATTCGCCATTTTCTCCACATGGGTCAATTCCTTCTGGTAAATCGTTTAAAAAATCTTCATCAATAACGCGACCAGCAAAATTCTTGTCCAATAATTCTGATTTTACACAAACCACTATAGTTTTAAATCCGAGTTTAATAAACGCTCTTACTAATTCTGTGGTATCTCTTTTCCAAAGGGGAAAATATCCTTTTAATCCGACTTCACTTAATTTTTTAACGCGATAATCTCTTAGGTCTTCCAAAAAGATATCACCAAAAATACTATGAGTAATCCCGTCATTTTTTAATGGTGAAAGTTCCTTTTTCATGATATTGTCATAATCAGACATAGAAGGCATTTCTGGCAATCGAATTTCTTTTATAGGAAGTCCAATTTCTTCTCCTTGCGCATAAAGCAATTCTTTCCGTACACCATGCATCGAAATTCGATCGTATATAGAATTCACTGTAGTGACTAAATTTGTGATCTCAAATTCATCGGCTTTTAGAATATAATAAAGAGCTAGGGCGCTATCTTTTCCTCCGCTCCAGTTAAATATTGCCCTAGTCTTTTTTATTTTCATAATATTCTAATTTGAAATTTTAGAAATTATAATTCAATCCGATATTATAATTTATACCTCGAGTGGTGTAACCATAGACACTCACAAAGTCTTTGTCTAAAAGATTATTAATAGCACCATAAAGCGTCACCTTATTCTTATAAATTTTTTGTTGCGCATATAGATCTAATAAACCATAATCTGCTAAAATAATTTCACTAGAACTTCCAAAATCAAAAATCGTTCGACTTCCAGTAAAGTTATATTTAATAGTAACAGAAGTGTTTTCTGACGGATTAATGGTAGCGCCTAAACCAAAAGTTTGTTTCGGAATTCTATAGAAAGTCGATACATCTTCAGTATTTGCATATGTGTAATTACCTCTTAAGTTAAAACTTTTTGAAAATATATGGGTAAAGTCAATTTCTACACCTTCAACGATGCGTTCTCCCTCAATATTTTGATATTGCCCTCCGATCCAATTTCCTTGACCGTCATATTTAGACTCATACCCAATTGCATTTTCTTCATAGCGTTTGAATGCAGCAGCATTGAATGTAAATTTTTTTCCTGCGTAATATGAAAAACCAACTTCTAAATTTAGAGATTCCTCTGGATTTAAATTACGATTTCCAGAATCTGAAAATAATTGATATCCGGTTGGAGTGATATAAGAGGTTGAAGCAGCTACAATAAATTTCAGTTTAGATTGTTCAGCAACATCAAAAGTATAACTAGGATTAAGGTTATAAACAAATTTTGATCCATATACGCTATGCGTATTTAATCTAGCACCGGCGTGTACATTCAATCCGAAATTATAATCTAAAAACAATGAAGTATATGGGTCAAATATTTGGAATTGCGTATCGCTATAGTCAGATGACGCTCCTTCTTTATAGGATAAATCCTGATAATTTAAACCTGACAAAAGCGTAATCGTTTCATTAAAATTATGTCTGTTGGTTAAATCGAGTTGCATATTATTTCCTGTATAAGTTGCTGGAAATGAAGAAATAAATTCACGTTCATTATTTATATATAAAGCGTTTAATTTAATTTCTCCCGTATTATATTTATAAGAAGGAAGTATTCCGAATCTTTTTAATTTTCCTTTTTGGATATTTTCACCATCCGTAAAACCAGAATCGTCATATTCTGTTTCAAATTCATCATATCCTCCTGTAACCAGTACTTTAAAGCGGTCAGAAAAATCGTACCCAAATTTCAGTAAGCTGTTTTTTTGCGTAAAGCCATCATCTCCAAATGGAGTTGGCGAGTTCTCGTCAGAAGCGGAAGAAAACCCCTCTGAAACGCTATAATTTCCTGAAATGAAATATGAAAATTTTTCAATTCTATCAGAAAGATTTACGTTCGTATTAACAGTGCTGTAAGAACCAAAGTTTGAGTTTAAGGTTCCTTTGGGATCTGCGGTACTTTCTTTGAGTTTTATATTGATTACCGAAGAAGATGCCCCTGTTCCATATAAGGTACTCAAACTACCCTTTAAAACCTCTATAGATTCAACTTGGCTTAATGAAAGCAAGCGTAAATCAAAAGAAGCATTAATTCCTGAAGGATCATTTAGTGGAACCCCGTCTATTAAAATTAAAGTATTTTTATTTCGTCCACCTCTAACAAAATAACTGATATTTGTACCAGGAGAGCCATATTGTCCTTCCATTTGTACTCCCGGAACTTCATTTAAAATATCTACAACAGTTTTACCTGCATTTTTTTCAATTTGTTCTGAAGAGATTTTGTAAATAGTTTTACCAGATTTTTTGACGGGAACTTTAAATCGAGTTCCAGAGACCACTGCCTCACTCAATAAATTCACTTTTGTTGAATCAATTGCTTTGTCAGTTGTTTGTTGTGCTGAAATTGTTGCAGTGAATAGAGCCGCACAGCCAATTAAAAATGTTTTTTTGTTCAAAATTATTTATTTTAATGATTAAATATTTTGAACCCTGAGAGAATAATAAAACACAAAATATGAAGACTATCGTCATAGACTGCTATCTTGTACGTCATAACTTTTCACCCGAAAGTTCAGATTATACATGGATAAGGGCAGGTCTTCTGACTTACTCTACTTTTAACTTCCTTCCCATACGCCATTCGCGAACAGTGGATCAAGTTTGTTAAAAGTTGTAAAGAGTTTACAGCTACGGGTATAGTTCTAGATTTACACTAGATTCCCTTTTAAACTATTCTTCAGTAATGAAAAACAGTACCAAAATCGGTGCGAAACTACAAAATATAAGTGATTATAAATACAATTCTTTCACTTCTTCTTTTATGAAAGCCATGCCTGTATTAGAAGGTGGGTTGGTGTCAGTCATCTTTTTTAGAATATTTTCTCTCAATTGATTAGCATCAAATAATTTAGGTTCTTTAGAACTAGAGATGATCAAGTTTCGCGTTGCATTTTTAGAAGCAATTAATGCATTCCAGCAAGATTCTGAAACATAGATCTGTTGTGAAAGATTGTGTTCGAATTCTTGTTCTATGCTAATAAGCAATTTTTGAACATAGAGCTCTATATCATCAGATGTAGGTGTAATTCGAAGTACTAATTTTGAAGGACTGATACGTTCCATAAACAACGTTAGACGCTCGTAAGCTTGCAATCTTATGGGAAGTATTTCTTTTTTTCTATCGCGAATCAACTCTATTTTTTGCCGTCTATTTTCACTTTGGACATAGGTGTTAAAAAAATAATAGGAGACAAACCCAGTTATAATAGATGGAATAATATATGGGATTAGGTCAAAAATAATGTCTTCCATTGATATGATTTAAAAATGTAAATATAATCAGCTTTAATTTATGAATTCCAACGAATAGAAATTTTTCCAATAGATTTTCTGCTTTTCAAAAAGTAAAGGGCTTCTGTTAGCTCCTTACTATTAAAAACCTTAGAAACCTTTGGGTCTAGTATCCCAGAATCTAATTGACTAATAACACTATTTAGACACCTTTTCAAGACGTCAGGTCTATCATCTCCAATGCGTAACATATTCACACCAATGATTGCAGTTGATTTCATTAAAAAGAGAATGGGGTGATAAAACCCGAAGCCAAGAAGGGTTTTAATTTTGCCAATAATAGTAGTATCGGTCATACTCGCTCCTCCAAATACAATAACTCTGCCGCCAGTACCGAGCAGTTGAAATCCTTTCTTAACTGATTTTCCACCTACAGCATCGAAAACGGCATCCAAGCCTTTAGAGCCAATCATATTTTTAATGACCTCAAAAAAATCTTGTTTTCTGTAATTAATAGGATGATGAACGCCAATTGATTTTAAATATTCAACTTTCTCATCAGAGCCACAAGTACCAAATATAGTACAACCTCTATCTAAGGCCATTTGAACTAAAGCAGTTCCGACGCCTCCAGCCGCGGCATGAATTAAAACGGCATCTCCTTTATGTAAATTTTGCACTTCATTAAAACAATATTCAGCAGTACTATATTGGGTAGTTAAAGCCATTGCCTTTCCCATTTCAAAATCTTTTTTAATAATAGCGCAAGCAGAACTTTCGGTAGCAGCAAATTCCGCATAACCGCCAAAGCGACTCATCGCAGTAACACGATCTCCAGTTTTTAAAGTTCCACAATCACCTTTGGTTTCTATGATATTTCCAACAACATCATATCCTATGATTGCAGGTAGGGGCGGACAATCTTTATAATCACCTTGAATGGCCAAAATATCTGCGTAGTTGAGTCCAAAACCTTCAGTCTGAATCAAAACTTGTCCATCTTTCAACATTGGATTGGGGATTTCTCTAATTTCAAAGGCGTTTTCAATAGCTCCAAATTTTACTAAAACGGCTGCTTTCATCTGAATGTATTTATTTTGTTCTATAGTTTACGCCTAATAGTCATTCTTTGTGACTCGATTTTTAGATATGAATGTTTCATACCATGCATATCTATATTTCTTTTAGATTCAAAGATATGTAAAGATTTAAATTGATAAATGTAAAAGGCAATATTGTCAATAACTTTTATTGTAATACATCGAGTGGAGCTGTATTTTTGAACTTTTAAACTGAGATCTTTATACGCCAAACGCGGATCAAGATGGCATTTCCCCTTTGTCATTCTGATAAACCAAAGGTGAAGAAGAATCTCCAAAATATAAGCTTGTGTCAGATTATTTAGATTCCCTTAACGAAGCTCAAAAAGAAGCTGTTATTCACAAGAGTGGTCCGATGATTATTATTGCGGGAGCCGGTTCAGGAAAAACACGTGTACTCACATTTAGAATAGCCCATTTAATGCGGCAAGGTATAGATTCCTTTAATATTTTATCCCTGACTTTTACCAATAAGGCGGCGCGAGAAATGAAAAAGCGTATTGGAAAAGTGGTTGGCTCAAGCGAATCTAAAAACCTTTGGATGGGTACTTTTCACTCCGTTTTTGCAAGAATATTAAGATCTGAGGGGCATCATTTAGGATTTCCGTCCAATTTTACGATTTACGATACACAAGACTCTTTAAGATTATTGTCGTCAATAATCAAAGAAATGGGATTAGAAAAGGATCATTATAAAACAAAACAGGTACTAAATAGAATTTCTTCATTTAAAAACAGTTTAATTACAGTTCGAGCTTACCATAATAATTCAGACTTACAAGAGGCCGACAAAATGGCAAATCGACCTAAAATGGGGGAGGTCTATAAGCACTATGTAGATCGCTGTTTTAAATCTGGAGCCATGGATTTTGATGATTTGTTGCTACGTACAAATGAGTTGTTGAGCCGCTTTCCAGAAGTATTGGCAAAATACCAAGATCGTTTTCGATATATATTGGTAGATGAGTACCAAGATACGAATCACTCTCAATATTTGATTGTAAAGGCATTGGCAGATCGATTTCAAAATATTTGTGTGGTTGGTGATGATTCACAGAGTATATATGCCTTTAGGGGTGCAAATATTCAAAACATATTGAGTTTTCAAAAGGATTATCCAGATGTGAGTATTTTTAAGTTGGAGCAAAATTACCGTTCATCAAGTACCATTGTTGAAGCGGCAAATAGTATTATCGAAAAAAATAAAACCAAATTAGATAAGGAGATCTGGACAGAGAATGATGCAGGTTCGAAGGTGAAAGTAATGCGGACTTATTCTGAAGCTGAAGAGGGGAGATTCGTTGCAGCATCTATTTTTGAGAATAGTATGAATAAACAACTGGACAATAATCAGTTTGCAATTTTATATAGAACAAATGCACAGTCTCGCGCCATAGAAGATGCTTTGCGAAAACAGGGTATTGATTATAGAATGTATGGAGGCCTTTCTTTTTATCAGAGAAAAGAAATTAAAGATACGTTGGGTTATTTGCGTTTGTTGATTAACCCAAATGATGAAGAGGCGCTAAAACGTGTTATCAATTACCCTAAAAGAAGTATTGGCACTTCCACTATAGATAAATTGGCGGTGGCAGCTAATCACTACGGGAAGTCCATTTTTGAAATTATTCAGAATTTAGATAAAGTTGATCTTAAATTAAATTCAGGTACACGTATGAAATTGATGGATTTTTCAAATATGATTCGTCATTTTCAAATTGAGGCTCAAACAAAAGATGCTTTTGAAGTCGCTGAATTGGTATTGAAAACAGCTAAGATTATCAAAGACTTAGAGACAGATGGAACTCCAGAAGCTGTGAGTAGGGTGGAGAACGTACAAGAGTTAATGAACGGAATAAAAGATTTTATAACGGTTCAAAAAGAAAAAGAAGAAGATGCTTCTTTGGCTTTTTTCTTGGAAGATGTTGCACTTGCCACAGATTTGGACAATGAAAATAAAGATGATAAGCCGCGTGTTTCATTGATGACAATTCACTTGTCAAAAGGATTGGAATATCCCATCGTCTATATCGTTGGGTTGGAAGAAACGTTATTTCCTTCTGCTATGAGTATGAATACTCGTAGTGAACTAGAAGAGGAACGTCGTTTATTTTATGTTGCTTTGACAAGAGCAGAGCAAGAAGCATATTTAAGTTATGCAGAAACGCGCTATAGATGGGGGAAATTGGTGGATTGTGAGCCTAGTCGTTTTTTAGAAGAAATCGACGAGAAGTATTTAGAATACTTGACTCCAAAGAGAAAAATTTCTGAAAATAGATTTATTCCTGATGACATTTTTGATCAAACTCCGCAAAGTACAGTTCGATTTAAAAAGCCAATGAATAGAAGAACTATTCCAAAACCAAATCAAAAGCCGAAGCTTATTGAGAAGAAGAATTTTGCAACTCCAAAGAATTTAAAAAAGATTTCGAATGCTACGTTAAATGAGACACCGTCTAATTTATTTGATAGCGCTGTTATTGTTGGTAATATTGTAGAACATCAGCGATTCGGCAAGGGGGAAGTGATACGTATGGAAGGGGCAGGTCCAAATAAGAAAGCAGAAATTAAGTTTGAAAATTTCGGAAATAAAAATTTATTGCTTCAATTTGCTAAACTTAAGATTCTTGGATAAGAATGGTGAGGTAGGATTCTAAATAATTTTATTGTGAAATTAACTGAATTGACGTACTTTGCACAATTATATTTATTCGATAGGGATAGATAAACTTCAATAGAGAAAATATGACATTTGAGATAGAATATAATTCAGAAAGATCAAACTTGATCATTCCAGAATATGGAAGACATATACAGAAATTAGTAGATCATTGTGTGGCTTTAGAAGATGCTGAGGAACGTAATAAAATGGCAAAATCCATTGTTAACGTAATGGGTAATTTACAACCTCATTTGCGCGATGTGCCTGACTTTAAACATAAGTTATGGGATCAGTTATTTATTATTTCTGATTTTAAATTAGAGGCAGAATCACCATATCCAAAACCTTCAAAAGAAGAACTTTCAGAAAAGCCAGAATCATTACCGTACCCTAAATCGGCTTCAAAATATCGTTTCTATGGAAACAATATCCAGACGATGATTGACGTTGTACTTTCTTGGGAAGAAGGAGAACCACGAGAAGGATTGACATACGTGATTGCAAATCATATGAAAAAATGCTACTTGAATTGGAATAAGGACACTGTAGACGATAGAGTTATATTCAACCACTTATTTGATTTAACGAATGGAGAGATCGACTTAAGGGAAAATGGAGACAAATTGGCCGATAGTGAATTGTTAATTCGTAAGAAACCAGCATATAAAAATCAGAAGACTCAAAAACATTCTGGTCATCATAAGAATCAAAAAAATTACAGAAAAAAGACACGATAGTTTATGGCATCATTTGTAATTGAAGGAGGTCATAGGCTTCATGGTGAAATTCATCCACAAGGCGCTAAAAACGAAGCATTACAAGTAATTTGCGCTGTACTTCTTTCTTCAGAAAAAGTAATAATTAGTAACATTCCGAACATTATAGATGTTAATAAATTGATTTTTATACTAGGTGAACTAGGTGTAAAAATTGAACAATTTGCAGACGATAGTTACTCATTTGAGGCTGATAAGATCAACCTATCTTATTTAGAATCAGAAGAATTTAAACGAGATGGGAGTTCCTTGAGAGGTTCTATTATGATCGTTGGCCCATTGCTAGCGCGTTTCGGAAAGGGATACATTCCTCGTCCGGGTGGTGATAAAATAGGGAGGAGACGACTAGATACGCATTTTGAAGGATTTATGAGTTTGGGAGCGAAGTTTCGCTTCAAAAAAAAGGAGCGTTTTTATGGTGTAGAGGCAGACGAATTGTTTGGAGCAGACATGTTATTGGATGAAGCTTCCGTTACAGGAACGGCGAATATTATTATGGCGGCTGTATTGGCTACTGGAACGACAAAAATTTATAATGCAGCTTGTGAACCATATATTCAGCAGTTATGTAAAATGTTGAATTCTATGGGTGCAGAGATTAGTGGTGTTGGTTCTAACTTGTTGGTTATAGAAGGAGTGAAATCACTAGGTGGTTGTAAACACAGAATTCTACCTGATATGATTGAAATTGGCAGTTGGATTGGAATGGCAGCGATGACTAAATCTGAATTAACGATTAAAGATGTAAGTTGGGATAATTTAGGTCAAATCCCAAGAGTTTTTCAAAAATTAGGAATCAACCTAGAAAGAAGAGGGGACGATATTTATATTCCATCTCAAAAGGAATATGAAATACAAAATTATATTGACGGATCAATCTTAACAGTTTCTGATGCTCCATGGCCTGGATTTACGCCTGATTTATTGAGTATTGCTTTGGTGGTTTCAACGCAAGCAAAAGGAAGTGTCCTAATTCATCAAAAAATGTTTGAGAGTCGGTTGTTCTTCGTAGATAAATTAATTGATATGGGAGCAAAGGTGATTTTATGTGATCCGCATAGAGCTACTATTATTGGTATGAATCATACGTCAAGTTTAAATGCTACAACTATGGTATCTCCAGATATTAGAGCAGGGATTTCATTACTGATAGCGGCCTTATCTGCAGATGGAACCAGTACAATTCATAATATTGAGCAAATAGATAGAGGGTATCAAAATATTGTAGAGCGATTGGTTTCGGTTGGTGCAAAAATTAAACGAGTAGATTAATACAATTTTAGTATGATATATTGGTCTCAAACTGTGAATTCGGTTTGAGATTTTTTTGTGACAAGTTGACATTATTATTTAAATGGCAGTACTTTTGCAAATATAATTTAAAATTATTTTATAGTAATTATATTATGAGTGAGACTAAAGAAAATACAGAAGATAAAGAGATAAAAGGAGAAGAGCAAGCCCAAGAAGAAAAGCACGAAATGGCAGTAGAACCCACTGTTGAAGAGCAATTATCTCAAGAGAAGAATAAGTTTTTACGTTTGTTTGCAGAATTTGAAAATTATAAAAAGAGAACGAGTAAAGAGCGTATTGAATTATTTAAAACTGCCAATCAAGAATTAATGACAGTTTTATTGCCAATTATAGATGATTTTGACAGAGGTTTAGCTGAGATAAAAAAGGTAAAGGACAAAGAGTTGTTAAAAGGAATGGAATTAATTAATTTCAAACTAAATACGACACTTACTCAAAAAGGGTTAAGTACGATTGAAGTAAAAGCAGGTGATGTTTTTGATGCAGAAATTCACGAAGCAATTACGCAAATACCTGCACCAAGTGATGACTTGAAAGGCAAGATTGTTGATGTTGTAGAAAAAGGATATAAACTTGGTGATAAAACAATCCGTTTCCCAAAAGTAATAATAGGACAATAATTTAACGTCTTTGTGAAGTGTGAATTTTGAAGATTACTTCACTTTTTTCACGAGGACAATTAGCATACAACTAATGGCAAAAAAAGATTTTTACGAAGTATTAGAAATAGATAAAAAGGCTTCTGCAGCCGAGATTAAAAAGGCATACAGAAAAAAAGCAATTAAATTTCATCCTGATAAAAATCCTGATGATAAATCTGCTGAGGAGAACTTTAAGAAAGCTGCAGAGGCGTATGAGGTTTTAAGTGATGATGATAAAAAAGCGCGTTATGATCGGTATGGACATGCTGCTTTTGAAAATGGTGGTGGAGGTGCTGGCGGATTCGGCGGTGGTGGATTCGGCGGTGGCGGAATGAATATGGATGATATCTTTAGTCAATTTGGAGACATTTTTGGCGGAGGAGGAAGTGGAGGTTTTGGTGGCGGTGGCGGCCGAACGTCAAGAGCGAAAGGGAGTAATATGCGTATTCGAGTAAAAATCACATTAGAGGATATTGCAAACGGTGTAGAAAAGAAAGTAAAAGTTAAGCGTAAAGTTCAAGCCGACGGTGTGACTTTCACTACATGTACTACATGTAATGGTCAAGGACAGGTAATGCGTGTGACTAATACTATTTTAGGACGTATGCAAACAGCGGCTACCTGTCCTACTTGTCAAGGAGCAGGACAATCTATTGATAACCGCCCAAAAGGTTCGGATGCCAATGGATTAGTTCAGGAAGAAGAAACCGTTTCAATTAAAATTCCAGCAGGAATTTCAGACGGTGTGCAATTAAAGGTAACTGGAAAAGGAAATGAGGCTGCAGGTAAGAATTCTATAGCTGGAGATCTAATCGTATTGATCGAAGAAGTTCCACATGATAGGTTAACTAGAGAAGGGATGAATTTACATCATGATTTATATATAAATTTTTCTGAGGCAGTTTTAGGCGAAAGTAAAGAGATAGAAACAGTATCTGGAAAAGTAAAGATTAAATTAGATGCGGGAACTCAATCTGGTAAGATTTTACGACTTAGAGGGAAAGGGTTGCCGAGTATAGAAAGATATGGTACGGGTGATTTATTAGTTCATATTAATGTTTGGACTCCACAAAGTCTTTCAAAAGAGCAAAAACAGTTTTTTGATAAAAATATTAGTGATGATAATTTCGCTCCAAATCCCTCAAAATCAGATAAATCTTTTTTTGAAAAAGTAAAAGATATGTTTTCGTAACAATTACTGCATAGTAAATGAAATAAATAATATATATTTGTCTTCTTATTAGTCGAAAGACTAATAATTCTTTTTCATAGCAATTTTCCCACTTAAGCAATTAAGTGGGTTTTTTATTTTATACCTTTGCCAAAAGCAGATCGTCTTATCGCCGTGTGCTGAACTTATTCTCAGTATTTTTTAATAATAGCAATATTTTAAAAGATTCCAAATTGAGTTTGGTACAAGGAGGAAAGTCCGGACACCATAGAGTAGCATAGCGGATAACATCCGTCGTTCGTTGCAAAGCGAATAGGACAAGTGCAACAGAAAGCAAGTACAGTTCGGCTGTAGTGAAACCAGGTAAACTCTATGCGGTGCAATGTCACGTATATTGGAGTGTTAATTTTTATTAACTAAGAGTACTCACTCGATTTCAAGGGGTAGACAGATTGAGTTATTGAGTAATTGATAACCTAGATAAATGATAAGAGTCCGCCATGGGTGGATACAGGATCCGGCTTATAGATCTGCTTTTTTTCTTTTTTATGTTGAACGCGCTAAGTTCAAAGCGATTCAAGTATAATTAATTAAACTATTGACAATATTTGATGAAAATATTTTATTTATAGTAAAATATATGATTAGAATTATTAAAACCGA
This sequence comes from Urechidicola croceus, assembly GCA_905181865.1. Lineage (GTDB taxonomy): Bacteria > Bacteroidota > Bacteroidia > Flavobacteriales > Flavobacteriaceae > Urechidicola > Urechidicola croceus_A. Next base: position 159,820 of record CAJIZG010000003.1, on the reverse strand, counting down.
AAACTTGTTAATTTGACAATATAATATCTTTTTATTTGATGTTTTATTTCGTAAATTCGCGGAACTTTTTGTAAACAATTAACAATACAGATATGGCATTTGACATTGAAATGATAAAAGAGGTCTACGCTAGAATGACAGAGCGTGTAGACGCAGCTAGAGAAACTGTTGGGAAACCTTTAACATTATCGGAGAAAATATTATATAATCACTTGTGGGATGGCAAACCTTCTACGGCTTTTTCTAGAGGAGAAGACTACGTCGATTTTGCCCCAGACAGAATTGCGTGTCAAGATGCCACGGCTCAAATGGCTTTATTGCAGTTTATGCAGGCTGGAAAGAAGCAAGTGGCGGTCCCGACAACGGTGCACTGTGATCACTTGATTCAAGCAAAGATTGGTGCAGATAAAGATTTACAAAATGCTTTAAATTCAAGCAGTGAAGTTTTTAACTTTTTAGCTTCTGTATCTAATAAATACGGAATTGGATTTTGGAAGCCAGGAGCGGGTATTATTCATCAAGTAGTTTTAGAAAATTATGCATTCCCTGGAGGAATGATGATTGGTACAGATTCACATACGGTTAATGCTGGTGGATTAGGAATGATTGCTATTGGTGTTGGAGGAGCAGATGCTGTGGATGTAATGGCTGGAATGCCTTGGGAATTGAAATTCCCAAAATTAATTGGAGTTAAGTTAACTGGAAAATTATCTGGTTGGACTGAATCTAAAGATGTAATTCTTAAGGTAGCTGGAATTTTAACTGCAAAAGGTGGTACTGGATGTATCGTTGAGTATTTTGGTGAAGGAGCCATTAGTATGTCTGCAACTGGCAAAGGTACTATTTGTAATATGGGGGCTGAGATTGGAGCAACAACGTCAACTTTTGGATATGACGAATCTATCGAGCGTTACTTAAGGTCAACAGATCGTGGCGATGTTGCAGATGAAGCAAATAAAATAAAACCGTACTTAACGGGTGATGATGAGGTTTACGCAAACCCAGAACAATATTTTGATCAAGTAATTGAAATTGATTTAAACGTGTTAAAACCGCATTTAAATGGCCCATTTACGCCAGATTTAGCTACGCCAGTTGGTGAGATGACTGAAAAGGCAAAGAAAAATGGATGGCCATTGAAAGTAGAGTGGGGATTGATAGGTTCTTGTACAAACTCATCTTATGAAGATTTAGCTCGTGCAGCTTCAGTTGCAAAACAGGCAGTTGATAAAAACTTGGTGACAAAAGCTGAATTTGGAATAAACCCTGGTTCGGAACAAGTTCGATATACGGCAGAGAGAGATGGATTATTGGAGGCATTTGAGCAGTTACATGCAAAAATATTTACAAACGCTTGTGGGCCTTGTATTGGCCAATGGGCAAGAGAAGGTGCTGATAAACAAGAAAAGAATACAATTGTACACTCCTTTAATAGAAACTTTTCTAAAAGAGCTGACGGAAATCCAAATACGCATGCGTTTGTTGGTTCTCCTTCAATGGTTGCAGCAGTGGCAATTTCTGGACGCTTAGATTTTAATCCATTAACGGATACTATCATTAATCAAAATGGTGAAGAAGTAAAATTGGAAGAACCAACTGGATTGGAATTACCACCAAAAGGTTTTGATGTTGAAGATGCTGGTTTTGTTGCTCCTATGGCAGATGGTTCAGGAGTTGATATTGTGGTAGCACCAACTTCAGAAAGACTTCAATTATTAACACCGTTTGAACCGTTATCGAATGAGATTAATGGAGCTAAGTTATTAATTAAAGCTTTTGGAAAATGTACTACAGATCACATTTCAATGGCGGGTCCTTGGTTACGTTTTAGAGGTCATTTAGATAATATTTCAAACAATTGTTTTATTGGTGCTGTAAATGCATATAGTAAAGAAACAAATAAGGTTAAAAATCAATTAACTGGAGAATTTGGACCGGTGCCAGATACTGCTAGAGCATATAAAGCTGCAGGAATTAAAACTGTTGTTATTGGTGATCATAATTACGGTGAAGGATCTTCTAGAGAGCATGCAGCAATGGAGCCTCGTCACTTAGGCGTGGCTGCAGTGATTGTAAAATCTTTTGCACGTATTCACGAAACTAACTTGAAGAAACAAGGAATGTTAGGTTTAACATTTGCGAATGAAAGTGATTATGATTTGATCCAAGAGGGTGATACTTTTAATTTCACAGATTTAAATGAATTTGCGGCAGGGAAGCAACTTACATTAGAAGTTGTCCATGCTGATGGATTAATTGATACGATCAAACTAAATCACACGTACAATTCAGGTCAAATAGAATGGTATAATGAAGGTTCCGCTTTGAATTTAATTAAAAAGCAAAACAGATAATATCAAATATATTTAGTATAAAAACAAAAAACTCATAATTTAATTGTGAGTTTTTTTGTTTTTATACGACTGCAATTTGTAAAAAACCAACCTTGGTCTTCTATGAAAAATATTTGGTATTTAGAATGCGTACATATTTTTAAGATTTTATGTCTACATAGGTTTACCGCCTATAAATCAACACATGAGTTTAGCACCGCATATAATAAAATGGATTATATTTATTTTACAGATGATTCGGCGAGTAAAGTGTATCTTATATACGTGGGTAAAATAAATTTGGGGTATTATCTTGAAGATGGATAGGAGGTAGTAAAAGCGATTCAGTCAAAAGGTGAGGTGTTTGGCGAGAAAGACGTTTTGGGGCAAGAGAAACGAAATAAATTAGTTCCATCCATAATTGATAACACTTATATTTACCACCTATAGATGACCTCACTTTGCAAAATTTAATTCGTGATAACGGATCATTTACTTTGGGTTTTTACAAGCTAATTTATTTAGAATTAAAAGATTAGAAAGACGGTTATAATTACTTTTATTCAAAGATCCTAAAACACGTTTAAAAGAATCTCTTCAAGACTATGGCTATAATTTTGAAGAAACGGGATATAAAGTTGTATCCATATATTCAAAAAGAGATTTCCTCTTATTGATGTTTCTCGACCTGCCTTAAATAATATGATGAATGAATTTAAGGATGAAGGGCTGGTCAATTTTGATAGAAAAAAAATACAGTTAATTAAAAATTAAGGCATGTTAAGAGTTTCAATAAATAATAATAGATGAAAGGCACTTTCGAGTGTCTTTTCTTCTTTTACATTGTAAGTATTGTTTAATTTTACAACTAATTTACCTCAAATTAGAAATATGAAAATAACGAAGTCACAGCGTTCGAATATTATTTTTATTGGAGTTTTAGGAATACTTTTTTTTACACCTATAGGTAGTGAGGTTAAAGAGTGGTCCGCTAGATTACTATCTTTTTCTCCATCCGTAGAAAGTGTTGAGTCTCGAGATCAATTGGTTGATTATATATGGAAATTAAAAGGTATTAATGCTGAAGACTATGATTTTTCTGAAGCTAAAGGTAAAGTAGTAGTGCTAAATTTTTGGGCAACATGGTGTCCGCCTTGTAGAGCGGAAATGCCAAGTCTTCAAAATCTATATACCGATTATAAGGATAAAGTTGTGTTTTTGTTTATAACAAATGAAGAAGATACCGTGGTACATAGATTTTTAGATAAATACGACTATAAAACTCCTTCTTTTAATCAGTATTCAAAAACACCAAATAATTTTTCAGTTTCAAGTATACCGGCAACTTATGTTCTTGATAAAGAAGGGTTTATTGTAGTTGATAAGGTAGGTCCTGCTTCATGGGACAGCGATAAAGTTAGAAAATTACTTGATGAATTGTTGATAAAATAGGAAGGTTTAAATCTTATTTAAGCTCATTCAAAACATCCAGAATTACTTTACAGCCCGTTTCTATTTCTATGGAAGAGATTGTTAGCGGGGGAGTAATACGAACTGCTTTTCCTTCAAAAAGTAACCAAAATAAAATCAATCCGTTTTCAAGGCAATTCAGAATGACCTTAGAAGCAATTTCTTCATCTTTAAAAATTAAGGCAAGCATTAAGCCCTTACCTCTTATTTCTGCTATTTCGGGATGAACTAAAATTTTTCGAATTAATTTTTCTTTTTCAATAGTATCAGCCATTAAATTAGAATTTACAATTTCTTTTATAGTTGCTAGAGATGCCGCAGCAATTATTGGATGTCCACCAAATGTTGTTATATGTCCCAATTTTGGTTTTTCTTGTAAGGAAGACATGATCTCATTTGAAGAAATAAATGCGCCTATAGGCATTCCCCCACCGAGACCTTTACCCGATATTATAATATCGGGGATGCAATTGTAATTTTCAAAACCAAAAAAAGTTCCAGTTCTACCAATTCCGGATTGAATTTCATCTAATATGAGTAATGCTCCAACTTCATTACAGCGCTTTTGAACCTTGTGTAAATAATCATTTACGGGTTCTATAAATCCAGCGCCACCTTGGATAGTTTCAAGAATTACAGCAGCTGTCTTATTGGTGATAAGTGAAAGTTGAGCAGCGTCATTGAAATCTATAAACGAAACTCCCGGTATTAGGGGTCTATATGCTCTGTTTTGCTGTTCAACTCCAGAAACACTCATGGCGCCCTGTGTATTTCCATGATACCCATTTATACTAGCTATAATTTGACTTCTGCCTGTATACCGTTTTGCCAATTTAATGGATCCTTCCGTTGCTTCAGTTCCAGAATTAGTAAGATAGGTAGTATCCAAAGAGGAAGGTAATTGCTTTGCTAAAAATTTAGTTAGTTCAACTTGTGGACTTTGGATAAATTCTCCATATACCATCACATGTGTATACTTTGCCAGTTGATCTTTTATCGCTTGTGAAACTTTTGGATGATTATGTCCTAAACTATTGGCAGATACACCTGCAATAAAATCTAAATATTCTTTGCCGAAAGAATCATACATAAAGGAACCATTCGCATGTGAAATTTCTAGTGCAAGTGGATGTGAACTTGTTTGAGCTTGATATTTAAAAAAGTCTTCTTTCAATTATCTAATATAGGTTCTGTAAAAACTGGTTTAATTGGTAGTTTCATATTATTTAGTACATCTATACTATCCTGTTTAATTGGTAGTTTCGTATCATTTAGTACATCTATACTATCGTGTTTTATACGTAGTTTCGTATCAATTAATACATCTATACTATCCTGTTTAATTGGTAGTTTCTTATCAATTAATACATTTATACTATCCTGTTTAATTGGTAGTTTCGTATCAATTAAAGCATCTATACTATCTTGTTTTTTTCGTAATGCTTTTGCCACAAGTCTTCTTAAACGTTTCTTTTCAGCAGCTTTTTGCTTACGAATATTTTCTTCTCTTTCTTTAGCACGTTCTTGTTGTATTATTAAATCGTCAGCTGGGTTATGATAAAAAATATCTTTTTTTGTTACCGGTTTTTCAGATTCTCGCCATATAAACCCGCGCAATATTCTATCTCTTTCCCGAAGATCTTCTTCCGGATAAGTTCTACCAGAGGATGCTCCTATAAACTCAGCGGTTATCATTTGTTTGTCTTTCATTGTTATATGAATTGAACTGGACTTATTTTTAGTAATTCCTATTAATTCATCTTCACCGTTTCTAACAAATTGTACCACTTCTGCATTTCCGTTTACATCTATATTTTTTAGGTCGTTATTCTCAAATTTCCCTAATATTACTCTTCCTTTAGTCTGATTGTATCCTGCCGAATCCTTTTGAATCATAAAAGCATTTGATAAAACTTTAAGAGAATCCATTTGTTCTGTTTCCTTATTTGTTAAAAAATGAATGATATCACCAGTAATTTGACTTTCTTGCGACCATAAAACTGGTTTTCGAAACATTTTAGTCAGACCTGAACTTTGTATGCTTACCAAAGAATCGCATTTCCCTCTTAAATCTTCTTTAAAAAACTTTACATGATGGAACGCTCTAACAACTCTAAGCGCTGGCTTTCCAGTGACCAGTAGAGTATCTCCATGGATATAGATAGAATCTTTCTCTTGTAATGTAATGGCAACAGCTCTTTTAACGACAAAAGCAGAATCGTTATTGCGATAAAACTCTCCATAGCCACCTTTTAAAATACTGTTGTTAATGGTATCTGTAATTCTAATATTACCCGTAGCCGTAGAAAAATTTTGAAGTTCATTATGAAACAGACTATCACCTTCAATTAATCGATCGTCGTATTGTATCCAAGAATTTTTAGTTAGATGAGAGATTTTATTTTTAGAATCATGAAAGCCTTTTTCGGTATAGATTACACTTTCTTCACTCGTAATTGTTGAAGGTTTGTACAAGTATGCTTTACCAGTGTCTGTAAAATATTCTAGATGATCTGTAACTAATGTTTGATCTGGATTTACTACGGTTACATTATTATAAGCTTGAAATTTAGTACTCTCTAAAAAATAATTGCCCTCTTTACTTTTTAAAACGTTGATACTATCCTTTATGGTACCGTAATTGTTGTAATATAAATGCTGTCGTGCTCTATCAAATTTAATTTTTTCTGAGGTTAAAGTCATTGTTGGATCTTTTAGAACCACATTTCCCCAAGAAGTAACTAATTTGATATTTCCATCATAATCGGCGAAATCACTCGTTTGAAAAACCGTATCTCCTTGGTTCATTATAACATTTCCCATCGCCTTGAGATAATTTATTTTGGAGTTTATCTCGGCTCGCTTGCAACGTATTGTAGCACCGTTTATTTCTACAACTACTGGGTCAATAAAAATCTGAACGTCTTGATCTTCTTTATGCGGATACGTCTGACCGGCATTAATTATTTTTAATTTCTTAGGTTGCTGCTGGCTATATGCACTAAATGCAATACTGAATAATAGGAGTAAGAAAATATTCTTCATTAACCGATTTTTACAAGGACAAATCTAACTATTTAATGTCGATTTATAAATTTAATTTGTTGCTACTTTGTAAGTGACTCTTCAATAACTTTGCCAAAATATAAAAGGTTTCTAACAAGAGTTAGAAACCTTTTATATTAATTAAACATTCCGAAAATAAAATCAGAACTATATGTGCTATCTATCTAAGGATAGTTTGTTTTCTATCCGGGCCTACAGAAACTATTTTTACGGGTACTTCAACTTCTTTTTCAATAAAAGTAATATAATCAAGTAAATTCTGAGGCAATTCGTCTGCAGACGTCATTCCAGTTAAATCTTCTTTCCAACCTGCAATTGAAGTATATACTGGAGTAACATTTTCTCCTTCAATATTAAAAGGAAAATGAGAAACTTCAGTACCCTTATACTTATAAGATGTACATATTTTTAAGGTGTCAAAACCAGAAAGCACATCTCCTTTCATCATCATTAATTGCGTAACACCATTTACTTGAACAGCATATTTTAATGCAACGATATCTAACCAACCACATCTTCTTGGTCTACCAGTAGTCGCACCAAACTCATGTCCAACTTTGGCCATTGTTGCTCCATCCTTATCAAATAATTCGGTAGGGAATGGGCCTGATCCAACACGTGTTGTATACGCCTTAAAAATACCAAAGACTTCACCAATTTTATTTGGCGCTATACCAAGGCCTGTACAAGCTCCTGCCGCTGTCGTAGTTGAAGACGTAACAAAAGGATAAGTTCCAAAGTCAACATCTAATAAAGATCCTTGCGCTCCTTCTGCCAAAATGGTTTTCCCGTTTTTCATAGCATTGTTCAAGTATTCCTCACTATCAATAAAAGTTAACTGCTTTAGACGTTCTATTCCTTTATTAAATTCAGCGTGTAATTCTTCTAAATTATATTCAAGTTCAATACCTTGGAATTCTAACATTTTTAAATGCTTTTGAGTTAAAGCATCAAAACGTTCTTGCCAATCATCCATTTCTAAATCACCAACACGTAATCCGTTTCTACCAGTTTTGTCCATGTATGTTGGTCCAATTCCTTTAAGTGTAGAGCCTATTTTGGATTTTCCTTTAGCGGCTTCCGAGGCGGCATCAAGTAAACGGTGAGTAGGTAAAATTAAATGTGCCTTTCTCGAAATTAATAATTTTGATTCAAAATCAAGATTGAATTTATCGAGATTATCCAATTCATTCTTAAATATGACAGGATCAATTACAACCCCATTTCCAACAACATTTACGGCTGTTTTATGAAATATACCAGATGGAATAGTGTGCAATACATGTTTGTATCCATCAAAGATTAAAGTATGCCCTGCATTAGGACCTCCTTGAAATCTTGCAATAATATCATAATCTGATGTTAATACATCTACAATTTTTCCTTTGCCTTCATCGCCCCATTGCAAGCCTAATAATAAATTTATCGCCATTTTTTTTGTTAAATTATATGTTTTAATCTTCTTTCTTTGTTCCGTAGAAATACAAAGAATGAGAATGAATATTTATGTTAAAAGTATCTTCTATCGTTTTTTTAATAACTTGAATACGAGGGTCACAGAATTCCATAACAGCTCCAGTATCCGTTAAAATAACATGATCGTGTTGTTTGTCAAAAAAAGATTTCTCATAATGAGCTTGATTTTGACCAAACTGATGCTTCCTAACTAGTCCACATTCCAATAAAAGTTCAATTGTATTGTACAAAGTAGCGCGAGAAACCCGATACTTTTTATTCTTCATTTTGATATACAATGATTCAATATCAAAATGTTCTTTTAAGTTATAAACTTCTTGAAGTATAGCAAATCGCTCTGGGGTCTTTCGGTGCGCATTTGACTGTAAGTATTTAACAAACACTTCACGTACAATTGCTTGATTATCTTTGTTATCAATCATATTTTATATTTGTAAACAAAAAACAAACTTAATGTAAATTTTTAGAGTAGAGCTGGTAAAAAAGGAAATTATTTATCAATTAATTAGCGTATAATTATTGCTTATAAATTCGTTCTACAGTTTCAACTCCATCAATTTTTTTAATGTTATCTGTTAGTTTTTTTAATTGTTGTTTGTTTTTTACGCCAATTGTTATTTGACCGTCGAAAATACCGTCTTGTCCGCTAATATTTAAACTTTGAATATTTACGTGCATATTATTTGAAATAATACGCGTCAACTGACTTACCAAGCCAAATTTATCTGTTCCGCTCACTGTCAAAAACACATTAAAGTCTTGCTGAGTAGAATCAATCCATTTGGCAAGCATGACTCTATAGGCATAGTTCGCTTGCAAGCTCACTGCATTCGGACAATTATGTTTATGAATCTTAAGACCCTCATTAATAGTTAAGAATCCAAATACTTTGTCCCCTGCTATTGGGTTACAGCATTTTGCAAATGTGTAATCGAGTTGTTCTTCTTCATTTCCGAAAACCAACATATCATAATTTTCATTCACAACATTTTTTTCAATGTTTGAAGTGTCCGGAGAACTTCTCATTCTCTTTTTAAAGAAATTTACAAATACATTACTTCGCTGCGCGGCAAACTCTTTTAAATGTGAATTCTCTATAGAGCCGTTTCCAATTCTAAAAAACAAATCTAAACTCGTTTTAAGTTTAAAATAAGCAACCATTTCATTTATAAGACTTTCGTTGAAAGTGAATTTCATGGAACGTAATTTTCGAACTAAAACGTCTTTTCCCTCTTGAGCAATCTCTTTTTGTTCATCTCTTAGAGCAGCCTTTATTCGAGTCCGAGCTCTTGCGGTAACAACAAAATCAAGCCATCGCAGTTTGGGTTTTTGCTGAGTTGCTGTAATTATCTCAACTTGATCACCACTCTTTAAAACATAATTTATGGGCATCAATTTTTTATTCACTCTTGCACCACGACATTTCATTCCAATTTCGGTATGAATAGAAAAGGCAAAATCTAATGCTGTGGCGTCTTTTGGCATTGATTTTAAATCACCTTTAGGTGTGAAAATAAAAATTTCTTCAGCGTATAAGTTCAATTTAAAATTTTCAACAAAATCTACAGCGTTTCCTTCTGGGTTTTCAAGAGTTTCCCTCAATCGATTTAACCAACTATCAAGACCGGATTCTTTTTCTTGTGCATTTTTATATTTATAATGTGCGGCATATCCTTTTTCTGCAATCTCATCCATTCTTTCCGAACGAATTTGAACTTCTACCCAACGTCCTAATGGCCCCATTACCGTAATATGAAGAGATTCATATCCTGTAGTTTTCGGTTGTGTAATCCAATCTCTTAATCTAGTAGGGTTCGGTTGAAAATGATCTGTTACAATCGAATATATTTTCCAAGCATCAAATTTTTCTTGTGACGGTTCAGATTCATAAATTATTCGAACAGCAAATTTGTCATAAATCTCTTCATATTTTACACCCTGTGTACGCATTTTTCTTCGCATAGAATGAATAGATTTACTTCTACCTTTAATAGTATATGAAAACCCTTCTTTGCTTAAAGTATCTTTAATTACTTTAGAAAAGAACTCAATGTATTGTACTTGCTCCTCTTTACTATCTTCAATTTTGGAATAAATATCATTATAAACTTCAGGTTCTGTATATTTTAAACCTAAGTCTTCTAACTCCGTCTTTATATTATACAATCCCAATCGATGTGCAAGTGGTGCATATATATATAAGGTCTCCGAAGCAATCTTTTGTTGCTTATATTCTGGCATAGCATCCATCGTTTGCATATTGTGTAAACGATCTGCTATTTTTATTAAGATAACCCGGACATCGTCATGTAGCGTAAGAATCATTTTTCTGAAATTCTCCGCTTGTATAGAGGCATTTTGTTCTTTACTTAAACGAGATATTTTTGTTAAACCATTTACTATTCTAGCAATAGTTTCACCAAATTCTCCCTCAATATCCTCAAGTGTGTAATGAGTGTCTTCAACTACGTCATGTAGTAATGCCGCTACAATTGATTTAGTGCCTAATCCAATTTCATAGGCTACAATTTTAGCCACTGCAATAGGATGATATATATAGGGCTCACCGGTCTTTCTTCTTTGTTCGCTATGGGCCTCTAGCGCAAATTCGAAAGCCTTACGGATATCTTTTTTGTCACTAACTGTTAATCGTTGATAAGTTCCCTTTAAAAGATCTTTATAACGACGTGCAATTTCTTTATTTTCTTCCTCCATTGAAACAGTATATGCCATAGAATAAAAGTAACAGAATTAATTAAATCTACAAGCACTTATTGTAGATTCTTTCATTGAAAGAATACGGATTAAATAAAATATTATTTAATCCGTATTCTTAGTTGTTGAAACAGAATATCATTTTTATCTCGATTCACTAAATGGGTTATAAGAGTATAGCCATGCTTGTATTAAAAGCAAACGATGGTTATGAACTACTTGAAAGGATATTCTTATTATTTATTCAAATTTAAAATCCGCTCTCTTAAGGTTGGGTGTGAATAGTGCATAAAAACGTATGCTTTATGTGGTGTTAAATTACTCAAACTATTTTTAGATAGTTTTTTCAATGAGCTTACCAAAGGCTTTGAACCATAATATTCTTTAGCATAATTATCTGCTTGATATTCAAAATTTCTAGAAATCACATTCATAATAAGACTCGTAATTTGGGAGATAGGACTGTATAAAATCCCAAAGGCAATTAGACCTATATGAAAACTTGGCTCTGAAACCCCAAGTGCTTGAGAAAGTAAGTTATTTCCTATAAAAAGTGATAATAGATAAAATGTAAACCCTGTAAGTACTATAGACGTAATTAAATTAAAGACCGTATGTTTTCTTTTATAATGCCCGACTTCATGTGCCAGAACTGCTACAATTTCTTGAGTGTTTAAATCATTGATTAAAGTATCAAATAAAACAATGCGCTTGGTAGCACCAAACCCAGAAAAATAAGCGTTAGCTTTTGTAGAGCGTTTAGATCCATCTATTACAAAAATGCTGTCAAGTTTGAATCCAACTTTGTTAGTAAATTTTTTAATTTCAGTTTTTAAGTCACCATCTTTCAATGGAGTTTGCTTGTTAAATAGAGGAACAATAAGTGTTGAATAGAATAGATTTACGAATAAGGTAAATAGGGCAACGAATCCCCAGGCATAGATCCAAAATAAATCTCCGATAAATTCATAGAACCAAATGATTAGCGATAAAACAAGTCCACCAATTAAAATCATCATAGCCCAACCTTTGATTTTATCCAACCAAAAAAGTTTCTTGGTTGATTTGTTAAACCCGAATTTTTCTTCAATTGTAAATGTTTTGTAATAGGAAAACGGGGTAGATATAATATCGCTCGAGAAAAAGATAATTCCGAAAAATAGGAGTGCAATAATGATATTATTTGTACATAGAGTTCTCGCAATTTGATCGACAAATTCGAATCCATTAAGTATAAAAAACAGTAAAGTAGTGATCAATGAAAATAACGAAGTTATATTACTTAATTTAAAATTAACCTTTTTATAGGCTTGAGATTTTAAGTATTCTTTTTGATTATACACATCTGAAACCTCTTTTGGTAATGCGTCATTATACTGTTGAGCATTTAGAAAATCTAATATTTTTTCAATTATAAAATTAATAATTATTATAGAAATGATGATATAAAATAAAGTAGTTGAAGTCATAGGTGATTTTCAATGTTAATCTGAATATGTTTAGGGAATGTCTATATGAAATTTCGTTGTCTTTTTGCTTCAAATATTAAAATCCCTGCTGCTACAGAAACATTCATAGAGTCAATGGCTCCTTGCATTGGAATGATAATATTTTTCGTAGCGTTTTGCAACCATTCATCAGATAATCCAGTTGCTTCTGTTCCAACAACAATGGCCGTGGAGTTTTTAAAATCTTGGGTATGATACAATTCGCTATCATCTTGGAGTGCCGCACAATAAATTGAGATTCCATTATCTTTTAAAAAGGAAATGATTTCTTTTGTAGAGCCAAGTCCAATTTGATTTGTAAAGATGCAACCAACACTTGACCGAATAATGTTAGGGTTATACAGGTCTGTTTTAGGATTCGCAATAATTACAGCAGCAACATTTGCGGCATCTGCGGTTCTTAAAAGAGCGCCAATATTACCAGGTTTTTCAGGTGCTTCTACTATGAGGATTAAAGGGTTTTTATTTTTAAAAACAAGGGAATTTAAATGTAAGCTTTTGCCTTCGGTAATAGCAATAACTCCCTCCGTAGTATTTCTGTATGTAAGTTTTTTATATATTTCAGGGCTTATTTGAATACATTCAATATTCAAATCTTGATATGTATCTTGAATAAGACCTGGAGAGATTATATTTTTATCAAATAAAATCTTTTCAATGATGTAATTTCCTTTTAAAGCAAGTGAAATTTCGCGTTGACCTTCTATAATGAAACGCTTCGTTCTTTTTCGAACTCTAGATTTTTCCTTGAGTTGAAAAATTTCTTTGATTAAAGGATTTTGAAGACTATCAATTTGCTTAAGCATGGGCCAAAAGTACGTAAAAAAAAGCCGTTGAAATAAGGGCTTTTTAGAACTATATTATAAGAGTGTTTTACTCCTGAAGTTTATATTTATCCATGTAGCGTTTATGTAATTCTGTTTGATGAGATTCTAAACTAATTTCTCTACCTTGAATAAAAGTATGCGTTAATATATTGGTTCGCATATCTAAGGTATTACCTTCAGAAATAAATAGGGTAGCCTGCTTTCCAACTTCTAACGTTCCAACAATATCATCAATTCCTAAAATTTTTGCGGGATTGGAAGTAATTAATTTTAATCCATCTTCCTTATCTAAACCATAGGCGGCAAAAGGTCCTGCATAAAACGGTAAGTTTCTTGATTGCATTCTTTCCATTTGTCCGAACACTAATGGCTACGGTTTGGATGTACTAATTTAGTTTACAGTTAGAGTTAAGAATAAAATCTTAATGTTAATTTATGAAACAATCAAGAAAAATTTATGATGCAGTTTTTAAACGAAAAGCTGTTGAATTAAGTCAGGAAAGGTCAAACATTTCAGAATTGGCTAGAGAACTAGGAATTAGAGTTAGCCTGCTATATAAATGGCGTAAAGAACAAGAAGAGTTTGGAGAAGGAAGTTTTCCTGGAAAAGGAAATCTAAAATTATCTCCAGAACAAGAAAAGATGCATCAGTTGGAGAAAAAGCTAAAAGATGTTGAGTTAGAACGTGATATATTAAAAAAAGCAATAGGCATTTTTTCCAAGAGCGGTCGATGAAATACATTTTTATTAAAAATCATCAGCAAGTATTTCCGATTGAAAAGATGTGTAAAGTTTTAGAAGTAAGTTCCAGTAGTTACTATAAATGGAAAACCAAACCTATTTCAAATAGAGTGCTTAAAATGAATATTATAAAAGAAAAAATAACATTTATTTATTTTTTATCAAAGCAGCGTTATGGAAGCCCTAGAATTACACTAGAATTGGCTTCTTTAGGGTATCAAATATCTAGAATTACAGTTGCAAAATATATGAGAGAACTTGGATTAAGAAGTAAACTTAGTAAGAAATTTAAAGTTATAACTAATTCGAAACACAATTATTTGGTTGTAGAAAATATCCTAAACAGTTTATTTACAGTTAGTAACCCATCAAAAGTTTGGGTTTCTGATATCACCTATATTCAAACCAAAACAGGTTTTTTATACCTCACAACCATCATTGATTTATATGATAGAAAGGTGATTGGGTGGAGTTTAAGCCATGGTATGAGCACCGAAGAAACAAGTTTGGCTGCTTGGAGAATGGCTATTAAAAACAGACCTGTTCAAAAAGGATTAATTTTTCATTCTGACAGAGGTGTTCAATATGCAAGTAAGAAATTTGTAAATACCATTGAATCATATAATATTAAAAGGAGTATGAGTAGAAAAGGAAATTGCTGGGACAACGCAGTAGCAGAAAGTTTTTTTAAACCCCTGAAAATAGCATTGGTATATGGAAATAAACTCATCTCTAAAGAACAAATGAAACTTGAAATCTTTGAATACATAGAGATTTGGTACAACAAAAAAAAAGGCATTTGGCACTTAATTATATGAATATCGAGGAATTTAACAATCAAATAAAAAAATATAAAAATATAGCTTAACTCTTTCTGTAATTTTTATTTGCATATCCAATCAAACGGTAGCATATTAGTTTTCTCATAAAGTTTGGATTTAGAATATAAAAATAGAAAGAAGAATTGAATCCTTTATCAAATATGGTATTAACCATCCCAGCATTTTAATTTAAAAAATGGTTTTGTTTTTCATATTTAATAAGATGTCCTAGCAATAAACTATAACTTTTTACTCCTGCTTCTTGTTTATTTGCCTTTAAATATTGATCGAATATCATTTTGAAAATAGGCTCAAGTGGGTTTTGATATTTTGCCCAATGTTGCTGTGTTCGGCGCATATTTTTGAGAATCCCTCTATTTATTGTTTTTACAAGATCCTTATATTTTCCTTTATCGTGATTATATAAATTATTTAGAACATATCTTAAAGCTAACAAATACCCAGAATACTGAAAGTATAAATCATCATTATGTGTAGCGGCAAGAAAACCAATGAAATTGGCTTCATTTTCTGCGGCATATCCCAATTGATGGGCAACTTCATGGCAACTTGTAGCAGGAAAAGAAGTTAAAGGTATTTGGCTGTTTACTTGTGCCTCTCCGGTAAAAGGATTTAAATAACCAGAAAACCCCATATAACTAAGAGGAAGACTTATGATTGAATTTTTACTTGATTGATACTTATAATGTAACGATGGAATGAATTTTTCAAGGTGGTCATACCCTATTTTTATTTTCTTATAAACTTCATTTTTTTTATATGGGATTTCAACAGGAACCGTATCGTTTTGGGTTAACTTCAGTTGAATTCCGTTGATTTTCTGTACTAATTTATTTGCAAATAAATCAAGTTGTCCAGTAGTGTATTGAGTATCTTCAAATTTGAAAGATTGATCTACTGGCAACCTCAAATAATTAATTCCCCATAAAAAATTAAACGCAAAATAAACCACAGAAAATATTCCTATAGTTTTTACTATTCGAACTTTCCTATGTCCTATGATTTTAACAATAGATTTTAGGATAAAGTAGATGGCAGTGAGGTATAAAACATCTCCAATTGAAAACGGAACCCATCCGAATAGAAACCTAACAGATTGGGAAATAAACACATATATTCCAGTAGAATAATAATTCTCAACGAAATGAGGGTACTGTGATAGTAGCTGTATAATGAGCCATTGTATAGGTAGGCATAGCGACCAAAACCAATAAAATTTTAATTTTTTCATAAATCAAAAATAAACAATTATAACATTACTAATTTTGTTTCATAGTTATGAACAAAAACTTAGTTATAAACAAAATCTGTGCACAAATTAATTAAGTGATTTATATTTTTTGTAAGACATAAAAGATACATTTGTTCCTATGGAAAAAGCCAAACCCCTTCAATCTAATTTCTCTAAAAGAAATACTGTAATTAACCTCGAAAAGGGAAAATTACCACCTCAAGCACTTGAATTAGAAGAAACGGTACTTGGTGCGATGATGATCGACAAGAAAGGGGTAGATGATGTGATTGATATTCTTCATTCAGCAGCTTTTTATAAAGAAGGGCATCAAGAAATATATGCTGCTATTTATACTTTATTTCAGAATTCTGAACCTATAGATTTACGAACTGTATCGAACCAATTGCGAAAGAGTAGTAAATTAGAATTCGTAGGGGGAGATTTTTATCTTATTGGGTTAACACAAAAAGTTGCATCCACTGCGCACATTGAATTTCATGCACGTATTATTCTTCAAAAATATATTCAGCGAAAATTAATTACCATTTCTTCAGAAATCATTGAAGAAGCGTATGATGAAACCATTGACGTATTTGATTTGTTGGATGATGCAGAGAGTAAGTTTTTTGAAGTGACGCAAGGAAACTTGAAAAAAGGATCGGAAGATGCTGCAAGTTTAGTGCAAGCCGCTATTAAAAAAGTGGAAGAAATTTCTCAAAAAGAAGGAATGAGTGGGATTGCCTCTGGGTTTACAAAATTAGATGCACTAACATCAGGGTGGCAACCTTCAGATTTAATTATTATTGCGGCTAGACCGGGTATGGGTAAAACAGCCTTTGTAATCTCTATGGCAAAAAATATGGCGATTCAGTTTAATCATGCCGTTGCTGTTTTTTCTTTAGAGATGTCATCTGTTCAGTTAATTACACGTATGATTTCTAGTGAAACTGGTATTTCTTCGAGTAAATTAAGAACAGGTAATTTACAACCACATGAATGGGAACAATTAAATGTGAAGGTCAAAAATTTGACGAAGGCACCTATATTTATTGACGATACACCTTCTCTTTCTATTTTTGATTTACGTGCAAAAGCAAGACGTTTAGTGTCTCAACATGATGTAAAATTAATTGTAATTGATTATTTGCAATTGATGACGGCCGGTTCAAGTGCTAATGGAAATAGAGAGCAAGAAATTTCTATGATCTCTAGAAACTTAAAAGCCTTGGCCAAAGAATTAAGTATTCCAGTAATTGCGCTTTCACAATTATCGCGGGCTGTAGAAACACGTGGAGGTAGTAAGCGGCCATTGTTATCAGATTTACGTGAATCTGGAGCGATTGAGCAGGATGCGGATATTGTATCATTTATATTCCGACCTGAGTATTACGGACAAACCGAATGGGATGATGACTCACATTCCAATTGTGAGGGTCAAGGAGAGTTTATAGTGGCAAAACATAGAAATGGTGGATTGGATAATATTCGTTTGAAATTTACAGGGCATTTAGCACAATTTTCAGACTTAGATGAAGATGCAAGTAGTGAGTTTCAATCTAGCATGAATGCTATTCCAGAAAGTGCAAGTCATATAGACCCGAGCGATGCTTTCGTTGGAAGTGATGACTCTGTACCATTTTAGTGATAAATTAAGTTACGGTCAATGTATATATCGAAGTTTTTATGTGTTTTAAATCAATTTAAGATGATTATATTCGTAGACTTATTTTTCCGTTTATGATATTTCTCAAAAAAGAATATGGAAAATCGCTGCTGCTAATGCTGCTGCTGTCTTTTTTCTTGTCTAATTCTATGTTTGCATCGTTTATATTTATACCGATGAGTGCAGAATTACAAGAGAATCATTTAAAAGCGTATGGAATAACCTTTTGGACGTTAGAATTAGGTTTTAAGGCACAATGGCTGTTGAATTACGAGGGAGGATCTTTTTTGTTAGAAAATACGAAAGAGATTGAAAATGAATGTAAGATTAGAGGGGTGTCTTATGAAGTAATATCTGATCTTAAAGTGGAAAAAATTTTAGAAAAAATAGCAAGTCCCTCCTTGAATATGGAAGCTGTTATATTAGAAAAAGCGCCAAGAATAGCCGTATATTCTCCAAAAAGTAAAAAGCCATGGGATGACGCTGTGACCATGGTTTTAACAAATGCAGAAATTCCGTTTGATGTTATTTATGATGAAGAAGTTATGAATGATGAACTGCTTAATTATGAATGGTTGCATTTGCATCATGAAGATTTTTCTGGACAATATGGAAAGTTTTATGGATCCTATAGGGGAGCCCCGTGGTATATTGAAGAAAAGATAAGTTTAGAAGCTTTGTCTCATAAATTAGGATTTGAAAAGGTTTCTCAAGAGAAATTAGCAGTATCCAAGAAAATTAGAGATTATGTAATTGGTGGTGGTTTTATGTTTGCAATGTGTTCTGCGACGGATAGTTTTGATATTGCCCTTGCTGCAGATGGAGTTGATATTTGCGAATCTATGTTTGATGGAGATCCATCAGAAGTAGGTTATCAGTCTAAAATAGATTTCAGTAAAACGTTGGCTTTTACCAATTTTGTGCTCGAAAGAAGTCCGACCACGTATGAGTTTTCTAGTATTGATATGACTAGAAAAAGAAAAATACCGAGAACATCGGATTATATTTCTTTGATGAATTATTCTGCTAAATGGGACCCTATACCGACCATGTTATGTCAGAATCATACCAGTTTAGTGAAAGGTTTTATGGGGCAAACCACGTCGTTTGATAGAAATACTATAAAAGCAAATGTGCTAATTATGGGAGAGAATAAATTGAATGGAGAAGCACGTTATATACATGGTACCAAAGGGAAAGGTATGTTTACGTTTTATGGCGGACATGACCCGGAAGACTATACGCATAAGGTTGGAGATCCAAAGACGGAATTGGATCTGCACCCTAACTCTCCAGGGTATCGATTGATCCTAAATAATATCTTATTTCCTGCCGCAAAGAAGAAAAAGCAAAAAACGTAATAAATGTTTCAATCTTGTCAGTAATAAAGTAAATTATACTTTGTACAACTCAGTAAAAGACTTATTTTTGTGCAAAATTTTTAAGATTTATTAAATGCCAACAACTCAAGAATTACAGGATTTTTCACAACAAGTAAGACGTGATATCGTAAGAATGGTTCATGCCGTTAATTCTGGTCATCCAGGTGGATCTCTCGGCTGTACAGAGTTTTTTACTGCTTTGTATCAAGAAATATTGGAATACTCAAGTGATTTCTCTATGGACGGTGAAAATGAAGATTTATTCTTCTTATCAAACGGACATATTTCACCTGTATTTTATAGTGTGTTAGCTAGAAGTGGATTTTTTCCAGTTTCAGAATTGGCAACTTTTAGACTATTGAATTCACGTTTACAAGGACATCCAACAACGCATGAAGGATTGCCAGGTATTCGTATTGCTTCTGGTTCTTTAGGACAAGGAATGAGTGTTGCTCTCGGAGCAGCTCAAGCGAAAAAATTGAATGGAGATACAAAATTAGTATATTCGTTGCATGGTGATGGTGAATTGCAAGAAGGACAAAATTGGGAGGCAATCATGTATGCTGCAGGTAAAAATGTAGACAATTTAATTTCTACAATTGATTTAAATGGACAGCAAATTGATGGTTCAACAGAGCACGTAATGCCAATGGGTGATTTTCGTGCAAAGTTTGAAGCTTTTGGATGGGATGTGTTGGAAGTTAAAAAAGGAAATGATATTGAAACTATTATCGCTGGTATTAACAAAGCAAAAACGATGACTGGAAAAGGAAAGCCGGTTTGTATCTTATTATATACGGATATGGGGCATGGTGTAGATTTTATGTCAGGTACTCATGCTTGGCATGGAAAGGCACCGAACGATGAGCAACTTGAAAGTGCATTGGCACAGAATCCCGAAACACTCGGTGATTACTAAAAATATTTAACGCGCCTATCGGCGCGTTTTTTTTAGGGTATTGGTAGAATACATTCTGTAAGTAAATAATTATCTTTACGTCTCAGAGTTACATTCTAACAGTTAGATGCAACATGTTAAGAACCATGAATTTTTCGTTTGATACTTTTTTTAATAACTGATATAAACATATGAAGATAGGAATAGTTTGTTATCCAACATTTGGAGGTAGTGGAGTTGTTGCTACGGAATTAGGGATGGCACTTGCAGATAAAGATCACGAAGTTCACTTTATAACATATAAGCAACCTGTTCGGTTGGATTTATTGGCAAAAAATATTCATTTTCATGAGGTGTTTGTTGAAGAATATCCGTTATTTCATTTTCAGCCTTATGAGTTGGCTTTATCTACGAAATTAGTAGAAGTTGTATTGACTCATAAGTTAGAGATTTTACATTTACATTATGCAATTCCTCATGCTTACGCGGCTTATATGGCAAAAAAAATGTTAACCAAAAAAGGAATTGATATTAAGTTGGTCACTACTTTGCATGGAACCGATATTACTCTTGTAGGGAGTCATCCAACGTATAAAGCGGCAGTCGAATTCTCTATAAGCAACTCAGACGCTGTAACGGCGGTTTCAAATAATTTAAAAAAAGATACTTTACGTCTTTTTAATATTGAAATAGATATTGATGTTATTTATAATTTTATTGATATCGATAAGTATTCAAATAAGAAAGACAAGGAGTGCAATAGAACAACCCTAGCGAACGAAAATGAAAAAATAATTACGCATGTGAGTAATATGAGGCCTGTAAAAAGACCAATGGATGTTATAGAAATATTTTATAAGATTCAAAAAGAAATTCCATCTAAATTATTATTGGTGGGTGAAGGGCCAGAAATTGAAAGGTTAGAATACAGGGTAAAGGAATTAGGTATTTATGATAAAGTTTTATTCTTAGGAAATAGTGATGATGTTAATAAAGTACTGTGTTATTCTGATGTGTTTTTATTGCCTTCAATGACAGAAAGTTTTGGATTGGCCGCATTAGAAGCCATGGCGGCTGAAACTGCAATTATTTCTACAAATACGGGGGGGCTACCAGAGGTGAATATTAACAACGTAACCGGGTTTTTAAGTGATTTGGGAGATGTTAATGAAATGGCAAAAAATGCTATTTTTATACTAGAAAATAATGAAAGATTAGAGACCTTTAAAGCAAATGCTTTTAAGCAAGCAAAAACTTTTTCTATTGATAAAATATTACCGCTTTACGAAGGAGTATATCAAAAAGCAATTGAAAAGTAGCCTTTAAGATTGGTAATAATCTAAACTTTCAATTAATAATTGTTCTGGAACGAGGCAGTTGAGTTTGAAATTTTCAAGATCATTTAGCAATACAAAATTTACGTTACCACCGGTGTTTTTCTTATCGTGTTTCAATAGGTCTAAAATAGGAGCATAATCTTGCTTGTCAAGGATTACATGACCATATAGAGATTTTAGGCTCTTTTTTATATCTTCCAATGTTTCCTTTGGGAATTCTAGCAACTTATGAGAAATATAAGCTTCCGTAATCATACCAATGGCAATTGCTTCACCATGCGTTAGGTTTTCTTTTTGAGATGAATCTAAATGATAGGATTCAATAGCGTGACCTAAAGTATGTCCATAATTTAATATTTTACGGATACCCTGTTCCTTTGGATCCTCTTTTACAACTTCATTTTTTATTTCGACAGATCTAAATATAATATCATCTAAACGCTCAAAATCGAAGTCTGTATTCTTTTTAACCGCATCCCATAGCTTAACATCATAGGTTAATCCATATTTAATGACTTCAGCCATTCCCGATACCATTTCTCTCTCAATAAGTGTTGAAAGATAGTGAGGGTCTATTACAATCATTTCTGGGTTTGAAAACACACCTACTTGATTTTTTAAGACCCCTAAATCGACACCCGTTTTTCCACCTACAGAGGCATCTACCATGCTCAACAATGTAGTTGGAATATTTATAAACTTAACACCTCTTTTAAAGGTAGAAGCTACGAAGCCACCCATATCTGTGATTACACCACCTCCAAGATTAATTAATAAACTTTTTCTATCTGCTCCCAATTCTGTTAAGACATTCCATAGACCAATACAAGTTTCAATAGTTTTATTTTCCTCTCCAGATTCTATCTCAATAACTTCTATTTCAGCCGATGTCTCCAATTGTTTTATAAAAACGGGATAACAATTGTCATTGGTGTTTTCATCTACAAGAATAAATAACTTAGTAGGGCTATTTTCCTTTAAATATGAATTTAATTCTTTGTAGGCCTTTTCCTTAAAATGAATGAAATAATCTTCTGAATGGATGGAATTCATGGCTCTTTATTTGTTATTTTTTAATGGTTTACAGCAGCTGTTTAGAGAATATCCTGTTTGAAGGATAGGCTTTTTAACATACGCGAATCACAGTAAATTTTTTTTGCGGCAATTTACGGGTTA
This sequence comes from Urechidicola croceus, assembly GCA_905181865.1. Classification (GTDB taxonomy): domain Bacteria; phylum Bacteroidota; class Bacteroidia; order Flavobacteriales; family Flavobacteriaceae; genus Urechidicola; species Urechidicola croceus_A. Next base: position 137,152 of record CAJIZG010000003.1, on the reverse strand, counting down.
ATAATTAAAAAATCAAAGCTATAAATGTGAAACATGCGTATTATAACAATATTTTAAAATAAATTAATACTGAATAAGTGTGCAAAATGCTAAAAAACAGCAAACTCAATTATATGGTGCTCTATAAAATGCTTAAAACTTAATTCTCATTCCACACCATTTAATCGAAATAAATCAATTACTTTTGCACTTTCAAAAAATAAGATATGCAGTCTATTAGAAACATCGCAATTATAGCACACGTCGATCATGGTAAAACTACTTTGGTTGATAAAATTATTGACCAAGCAAAAATCTTGGATGATCGTAAAGTACGAACAGATTTATTATTGGACAACAATGATTTAGAACGTGAAAGAGGAATTACGATACTTTCTAAAAATGTTTCTGTAAACTATAAGGGAATAAAAATTAATGTAATCGACACTCCTGGTCACGCCGATTTTGGTGGAGAAGTAGAGCGTGTATTAAAAATGGCAGATGGTGTTTTGCTATTAGTTGATGCTTTTGAAGGGCCAATGCCACAAACAAGATTTGTTTTAGGTAAGGCATTGGAATTAGGATTGACACCAATTGTTGTTGTAAATAAAGTTGATAAAGAAAACTGTACTCCTGAGTTAGTTCATGAAAAGGTTTTTGATCTAATGTTCGCTTTGGATGCATCAGAAGATCAACTAGAATTTGAAACAATATATGGTTCAGCCAAAAATGGTTGGATGAATACAGATTGGAATAAACCAATTGATAATATTATTCCTTTATTGGATGCTGTAGTCGCTCATATTCCAGAAGCACCTTATAGAGAAGGATCTCCACAAATGCAGATTACTTCCTTAGATTTTTCTTCTTTTACCGGAAGAATTGCTGTTGGTCGCGTATTTAGAGGAGATTTAGAAGAAGCAAATGATTATATGCTTTGTAAGGCCGATGGTTCTACAAAAAAAGTGAGAATTAAAGAATTACACGTTTTTGAAGGGATGGGTAAGGTTAAAGTTTCAAAAGTAAGAAGTGGAGATATTTGTGCAATTACTGGTATTGAAGGTTTTGAAATCGGGGATACCATTGCCGATATTGAAAACCCAGAAGCGTTACCAAGAATCCAAGTAGATCAACCTACAATGAGTATGTTGTTTACAATTAATAATTCACCTTTCTTTGGTAAAGAGGGTAAATTTGTAACTTCGCGTCATTTACGTGATCGTTTGTTTAAAGAATTAGAAAAAAATCTTGCTCTTAAAGTAAAAACGACTGATTCTGAAGATAAATTTACTGTATTTGGTCGAGGAGTACTTCACTTGTCTGTTTTGATTGAAACAATGAGAAGAGAAGGATATGAATTACAAGTGGGAAGGCCACAAGTAATTATAAAAACGGTTGATGGGGTAAAGTCTGAGCCTTACGAAACATTGGTCGTTGATGTGCCAGAAGAATTTTCAAGTAAAATAGTTAATTTGGTATCTTTAAGAAAAGGAGACTTGTTAATTATGGAGCCAAAAGGAGATTTACAACATTTAGAGTTTACGATTCCTTCTAGAGGATTGATTGGTTTGCGTAATAAAATGTTAACAGCAACTTCAGGTACCGCAATTATAAATCATAATTTTGATAAATTTGGTCCTTATAAAGGAGATTTTAGTGATGTTGTAAACGGAGCTTTAATATCTGCAGAAGCAGGAAGAGCAACGGCGTATTCTATTGATAAGTTGGGAGATAGAGGCGTTTTCTTTATCGATATAAATCAAGAAATTTATAAAGGACAAGTTGTAGGAGAGAACAATAGACAAGATGATATGTCAATTAACCTTACGAAGGGGAAAAAATTGACTAACGTTCGTAAGTCTGGTACAGATACTGCTGTGAACATTGCTCCTAAGAGAGAATTTTCTTTAGAAGAGTGTATGGAGTTTATTAAGAATGATGAATATTTAGAAGTTACTCCGGCAAGTTTAAGAATGAGAAAAATTATTTTTAAGTAAAGCTTAATTTCTTACTATAATATAAAAAACTGTCTAAAAAGACAGTTTTTTTTTGCCTAGTTTAAAGTATATTTGTGTAAAGGAGTTTGAAACTATGAATAAAATAGCGCTTATAACTGGAGCAACGAGTGGTATTGGTTTAGAAACAGCAAAACGCTTCGCATCTGAAGGGATTAGCCTTGTACTGTGCGGAAGACGCTTGGAGAGATTACAAACCATACAAAAGGAATTAAGTTCAAAAGTAAAAGTTCATATTTTAAATTTTGACATACGCAATAACGAAGAAGTGGTTGCTGCACTTCATAGTTTACCGAGGGAATTTTCTAAAATTGATATTTTAATTAATAATGCGGGTAATGCACATGGTTTAGACTCCATTCAGAACGGTTTTTTGGATGATTGGGATGCCATGATTGACATCAACGTAAAAGGACTTTTGTATGTGTCTAAAGTCATCATTAATAGTATGATTGAGAATAAATCTGGTCATATCATTAATATTGGTTCCATTGCTGGAAAAGAAGTGTATCCTAACGGAAATGTATATTGTGCAAGTAAATATGCGGTAGACGCTTTAACTACAGGAATGCGCATGGATTTAAACGAACACGGAATCAAAGTGGGAGGGATACACCCCGGATTGGTAGAAACAGAGTTTAGCGAAGTGCGTTTTAAAGGAGATAAGGAAAAAGCGAGTAAAGTTTATCAGGGAATCAAGGTATTGCAACCAGAAGATTTAGCAGATATTATTTATTTCGTTATTTCAAGACCATATCACGTAAATATAGCAGATTTAGTAGTACTTCCATCAATACAGGCGAGTGCTAACATAGTACATAGAAATTCGTAATTATTGATTTATAAAAATCAAACTCATAGCAGTTCCTTTTCCTTTAGTGCTGTTTACTTTAATTCTTCCTTTGTAAAGCATAATAATTTGTTTACAAAGACTTAGACCAACCCCACTAACTCTTTTCTTAATGCTGAGATTTGACTCGTATAGTTTACCTGTCAACGATGGGCAAGATTCAAGCGAATGGCAGTGAATCTTAATGTATTCGGAGATCCATATTTATTAATTATATGGTTGGATCAAGCGAATTTTTAAGCGTAGACTTTATTTAAAAAAAAATGACTATTTTTAATGTGAGCATTAAAAAGTCTACTATGAAAGAAGAAAATGAGTTTATAGATTTTTATTCAGGAACTGAAGTAAGCATTATTGGTTTAAGGAGACAACTAAAGTGCATAGGGGTTTTTGGAATTATTCAAGATAATTTTAATTCTAGAAATTTAGCTGAATTTTATGGAGGAACGGCTGATACGGTTCGGTTTAAAATACGTACAATAGACGTAGTAAAAGCGCGACCTATCTTAGAAGAATTCTTAAGTGCTTAAGTTTTATTAATGCTAAGTTTTTTATAACAAAAAAAAACAATTATGAAAGAAACAAAATACCCAAGGTCATTTTCTCATATTGGAATTACAGTTCCAGCTATTAAAGAGGCAGTTGATTTTTATAAAAATGTAATGGGTTGGTATTTAATCATGCCGCCATCTCAAGTAAAGAAACAAAGAGAAACTGCTATTGGGCAAATGTGTATTGATGTTTTTGGCGAGGAATGGAGTGAATTTGAAATAGCCCATTTAGTTACTTCTGACGGAATCGGAATTGAGTTATTTTCATTCCCACATGGGGTTAAAGAAGCACCAGAATTTAATCCTTTTAATACAGGCCTTTTTCATTTTTGTGTTCAAGATCCCAATATAGAAGCGTTGACCAAGAAAATTGTAGCTTATGGGGGGAAACAAAGAATGCCGATTAGAGCGTATTATCCAAATGATAAACCATATAAAATGGTGTATGTAGAAGATCCGTTCGGAATTGTATTTGAAATTTATACGCATAGTTATGAATTGACATATTCTTCTGGTGCTTATCAAGATAAGTAGGTTTGTTGCATCCGGTTCATGTGACTTTCGAAATTTACTATATTCTTATTTGATGTTATTTGTATAAATTATGGACTTTTTAAAATCAAATTTTTTAGACAATTTCATTTTGTATAAATAATTAGTTAAAGCGAAATATGGTATTTTTGTATTCTATTTTATGCCTCCATTTTTTTGACTAATCACAATCGAAAGTAATTTATGCTCTTATGTGTACCTAATGATTTATAAATATACTTAGGTTGAATTCTTGTCATAATTTCGCCGGCAATCCCTATATTAGCGCCTTTATGCGATGATTCATAATAGTTTTCAAAATGATTACGACCGAATTGCTGTTTAATAGATTAACAAAAGAGAATATATGAATCGAGTGTTAAACTATATTGTTTCGGAAGTAGCAAAAAGTAGATTAAAAAAAGCAAAGTATCAATCAACAGAATTTGAAAAAATCGCAGAAAATATACGGATTGATATTTTTGATTTTTTACGTGATAGTTTTTTTATTTTTCTAGGAGTATTGTCCGCTGGATTTGGATTAAAAGGATTTTTATTACCAAACATGTTTATTGATGGAGGTGTGATGGGAATTTCTCTTTTGCTAGCAGAACTATTTGATATACCACTATCGGTATTGATAGTTGTCATTAACCTACCATTTTTAATCTTGGGTTTTTCTACAATTAGTAAGCAATTTGCATTAAAAAGTATTATTGCAATCATACTACTTGCTATATCGGTTCAGTTTATACCATTTCCTGTGATTACTGATGATAAGCTATTGATAGCCATTTTTGGTGGTTTCTTTTTAGGGTTGGGTATTGGGTTATCCATTAGAGGAGGATCTGTTATTGACGGAACCGAAGTTCTTGCAATATTTGTAAGTAAAAGTACCTCATTGACAATTGGAGATGTAATTTTACTATTTAACGTACTCATATTTTCATTTGCGGCATATGTGCTTACTATAGAAATAGCTTTATATGCCATGCTCACTTATTTAGCAGCATCTAAAACAGTTGATTTTGTTGTTTCAGGAATTGAAGAATACATAGGGGTGACCATTATATCTGATCATAACGAAAAAATTAGAATTGCAATAATTGAAAACTTAGGAAGAGGCTGTACTATTTATTCAGGTAAAGGTGGTCAAAGTATGGAGGAAATTGATATTATTTACACGCTCATAACACGTCTGGAGTTGGCAAAATTAAAAAAGGAAGTCGGCAAAATAGACAAAGAAGCATTTCTTGTGATGCATAGTATAAAAGATGCAAAAGGAGGGATGATAAAAAAAAGACCTTTAAAGTAATAATCCTTTGGCAAAAGATAACTGGACGCTAAATGAAAATAGTGAAACATTCCTTAGCCAAATTATAGATGATTTATATATTTACTCTAAATATATATTAAATAAATGATCGCATTTTTACATACTTCAGATATTCATATTACTAAATTCGAAAACCTAGTTAAAAAATACAATAGTAAGGTTGGTATAAAGCATTATGTAAATGCCGAAATGCTTTCTAAAGCCTTATTAACAGCAGAGATAGATTCCAAAACCTTTGGAAAAGAGGTAGAAAAAATACAAATTGAAAATCCAGCTTTAATTGTTTGTACTTGCTCAACATATGGAGAAGAATGTGATAAATTAGAAGTCATAGAAAGAATAGATATGCCAATAGCAAAGCATTTGGTTTCTAATTTTAAGAAAATTGGAGTGGCTTATACTGCAAAGTCTACCAAAGATTCAAGTGAAAACCTTTTGGAAAGAATGGCCTCGGAAATGGAGGCAGATATCGAACTTGTTGATTGCAATTGTTCCGATAGTTGGATTCATTATGAAAACAATGATTTTGACAGTTATGTACGTAGTATTGCAAAAACCATAAAGTCATTTGAGAATGAGGTTGATGTTATTTTTTTGGCACAAGCCTCCATGGAGGGTGCTAAAGATCATTTACAGAATTTTAAAGTAGCAGTACTATCAAGTCCTGAGTTTGGAGTGCGAGAATATGTAAAAATGCTATAGCATAATTTAATATCAATTTGTTGTGCTGTTTGTAGGTAAAAGTAAATTAAAAGAAATTGAGAAAGCAACTTTAAGGAATGGATATAAAGAAAAGAATATTAGTAGATATGGATGGTGTTCTATCTAATATCTATGAACAATTCAAAAGATATGAATTGGAAGATACGGGAACGTTAATTGAACGAAGTGAGACACTTGGTAAAACGGAACAAGAAGCGTTTGTAAATAGTCTTAAATATGTTATTAAAAAAGGGTTTTGGAGAACAATTCCGGTTATGCCGAACGCCATTGATACGTTGCGGATATTAAATAAAAAGTATGAAGTTTTTATTATTTCATCGGCCATGGAATTTCCTAATAGTTTGGAGGAAAAATATTATTGGATGGAAGAACACTTTCCCTTTATAACTTGGAAACAATTGGTTCTTTGTGGGAGTAAAGTAATGGCAAAAGGGGACATCATGATTGATGATCATTTTAAAAATTTAGATTATTTTGATGGGAGAGCGTTGTTGTTTTCTCAACCTCATAATTTTGGCAAAGAAAATAGGGGACATGAAAGAGTGGAAGGTTGGGTTGAAATCTCAAAAATACTATTGTAGTGATTTCTAAAAAAAAAATGAAGTATCAGCTTTTTACTGAATAAAAATCACATGTACTGTTTTATTAATTATATTTGAGCAACTAGGCCGTACTACTTTTTATGAGAATTCGATATTTGGTTATTTTTAGAACTGTATTTTTACTGCTTGTCGCAGTTCTTCTAAGTCAGTGTCAACAGAAGAAAGATGCCGCTTTTGTTTTTAAAGCGGGCCTTCTAGTTAATGAAGAGCATACTTGGTTTAAGGCTTTTGAACATTTTAAAGAAAATGTAGAAGAGCAGAGTAAAGGTAGGATCCGTATAGAAGTATATCCATCTGAACAATTGGGAAAGGAGATAGAAGCGATTCGACTGATTCAGGCTGGAGTGATTGATATGACAATTACAAGTTCTACATTAAGTAATTGGACCGAGATTTTAACTTTTTGTGAATTGCCGTTTTTTTTAAAGGATTCCTCAGATATGATCCGCTTTATCGCTAGTTCTACGGGGAGAATACTGGAGGAAAGTATGATTAAAGATACCGGACTTCGTGCTTTGGGTTATTTTCAAAGAGGAGAGCGCCATTTGACTTCAAATAGGCCTATCAAACATCCAGATGATTTAAAAGGATTAATTATTAGAGTGCCCAATGTACCTTCATTTGTAACGACTTGGAGGAGTTTAGGCGCAAAACCTACGCCGATGTCCTTTTCGGAAGTATTTACATCTTTGCAACAAGGCACTATAGAGGCTCAAGAAAACCCTTTTGCGATGATTAAAAATGCTGGTTTCGCTGAAGTTCAAAAATATATTAATCTTACCGGTCACGTGTATAGTTGGGCATATCCGGTTTTAGGAGAAAAACAATTTCAAAGTCTTCCAAAAGACCTTAAAAAAATTGTATTAAATGCTGGAAAACAAATGCAATATTATGAACATGAATTGTTCTTAGAAAATGGTAGAAAAATTCAAGCGGAATTAAAAGCGGCTGGTATGGAATTTATAGAAGTAGATAAAAATGCTTTTATCGAAAAAAGTCAAGAAGCCATTTATAACAGTCTTTCAAAAGAAATGCAATTGATATATAAACAAGTTAAAGAGGAGCTTAGATGAGTATATATAGAAGGATAGGTAAAATTCTTAAGATGGGTACTTTGGTAAGTACGCTCGGATTGATAGCAACTGTTTCACTTCAGATATTTGCTCGTTTTTTCTTGGCAAGTGCTCCATCGTGGACGGAAGAAGCGTCTAGACTATTTTTTATATACGCCATATCTTTTGCTTCTGGGATAGCATTAAAAAACAACTCATATGTTGGTTTAGATATGTTCTACAACATGTTTAGTGCACGTATAAGAAAAGTACTTGATCTATTAATACCAACGCTAATATTTGCTCTTTTTGGGGTTGTTATGGTCTATGCTATTCAGTTTGTGTTTATTGGAAATACTGAAAGATCACCGAGTATGGGCATTCGAATGAGTCTCGCATTTTCAAGTATTTTCATAATGAGTATCACTATTTGTTTTTATGCATCTATTAAAATAAAATCTGCAGTTAAAAATTTAAAGAAATGATCTGGATCCTATTTATATGTTTTATTGTCTGTTTATTTTTAAGATTTCCAATTGCTTTTTCGTTGGGTTTTTCATGTTTAATATACTTGTTGTTTAAAGGAATTCCATTAATTATTATTCCCATGAAAATGTATTCTGGAATTGATGTTTTTGTGTTATTGAGTATTCCCGGATTTATAATTGCCGGTAATTTAATGAATCAGGGAGGTCTTACAGAAAAAATAATTTCATTCTGTAACCATCTATTAGGGCATATTCGAGGTGGACTATCTTTAGTAAATATTGGCGCATCGATGCTTTTTGCAGGGATTTCTGGTACCGCAATATCGGATACTGCTAGTATGGGATCCGTGATGATTCCTGCTATGAAAAAAGAAGGCTATGATGTTGATTATGCTTGTGCAATTACTGCAGCTTCTTCTACAGTTGGTCCTATTATCCCTCCCAGTGTTCCCATGATTATTGCCGCTACATTGAGTGGTTTGTCTGTTGGAAAATTATTTTTAGCAGGAGCAATTCCAGGACTATTATTAGGTGTAGGATTGATGCTCGTAGCTTATGTGATTGCAAAAAGAAAAAATTATCCAAAACATGCACGTAGTAGTTTTAAACAAATTTGGAAAGGCTTTGTAGATACTTTTTGGTCGCTATTAATGACTTTTATAATATTGTTTGGAATAATTGGAGGAATATTTACACCCACTGAAGCCTCAATAATTGCTATTTTATATGCTTTCGTGATAGGTCGTTTTGTATATGAAAAACTAACCTTTAAAAATGTTCAAGTCGTTCTACTATCATCTATGAAGACTTCGGCTTCCTTAATGGTACTCGTCGGTTTTGCCAACCTTTTTGGATGGATATTGATAACAGAACATATTCCTCAAATGTTGTCGACAGAAATAGTGGGCTTCACAACAAATAAATATTTGGTATTACTATTAATAAATATTGTACTTATAGTTGTAGGAACATTTATGGAAACCATAGCAGCACTCTTAATACTATTTCCAATTTTATTAAAAGTTGCAATTTCTGTCGATGTAGATCCCATACATTTTGCGGTTATAGCAGTTTTAAATTTGATCATTGGTTTAACAACACCGCCCGTGGGCGTTTGTCTATTTGTAGCCTCAAGTATTGGGAAGGTTTCCATAGCAAAAGTGAGTAAAGCAGGTTTTCCATTTTTAATGGTAAGTGTATTGGTACTCATCTTGATAACGCTGTTTCCAAGTCTGTCATTATTTCTACCAGAATTATTTATGGATTGATTCATCAAACTTTGGATACAGAGCATTTAGTTCTGAGTGGATTTGACTAAATATTGTCAAATCATACTCTTATATTTTTATTAGATAGTAGTTGTATGATAAATTCATTAATTTGTGAGGCTTTCAGCAAACTCAAATTATTTGGTTAAAACTAATACACATCAATGACCTTTAAAATTATGTTTAACTTTCTATTAGTATTTGAAAATTAAATAAGTAAAAATTCAAATAACTCTATATTTAGTTTTAAAAATTCACAAAAAAAAGTAACTAAAATTAAATTGTACATCATGCAAAAAATAAACGTTGTATTATTCGGAATCTTATTGTTGATTTTAAGTGCTTGCAATCAAACGGAATCTGTTGAAAGTAAAATGGACTCTCGTCCAAACTTTCTTTTCATATTAGCAGATGATCAGGCGTTCTCCACTATAAATTCACTAAATAATTCTGAGATCAAAACACCCAATTTAGATAAATTGGCAGCTTCGGGTATGAACTTTTCTCATTGTTTTAACCAAGGAGCTTGGGGAGGTGCAGTATGTGTTGCGAGTAGATCAATGATAAATTCTGGTCAATATGTTTTTGCCACACGCGAAGGGTTAAATAAAAACCAAACTTGGGGAGAAACTTTTGGAAAAGCGGGGTATGAAACATTTTTAACGGGAAAGTGGCATAATGGAAATAAGACCGCATTGCGCAGTTTTAAATATGCTAAAAGTATTGGAAAAGGCATGTATGAAACTTTTCATCCGAAGGATGGTAAAAAACCAGGATATGTGAGGCCTACTCCAGAAAATAATACATGGGATCCATCAGATCCAATTTTTACGGGTCATTGGGCGCCGCATGTAAACGACATTGTTTATGATGAAAATGGAAATAAAAAGATGGGACCTACTTATACTGTGAAGCAGCATACGTCAGAGTTGTACGCTAGTAATGCAATTGATTTCTTACAAAATAAAGCAACTGATTCTGATAATCCGTTTTTAATGTATGTAGCATTTAACGCTCCGCATGACCCAAGACAGGCTCCTAAAAGGTTTGTTGATATGTATCCAACTGATACTATTAAAATTCCTGAAAATTTTGTATCTGAACATCCTTTTGATCAAGGAGATCATAAATTAAGAGATGAACTTTTAGCTCCATTTCCTAGAACAGAACACCAAATTCAAGTTCACAGAAGAGAATATTATGCCATTATTTCGCACATGGATGAGCAGATTGGACGCATTTTAACGGCTCTTGAAAAAAGTGGAAAAGCCAATAATACGTATATTATTTTTAGTGCAGATCATGGATTGGCTGTTGGAGAGCACGGATTATTAGGCAAACAAAATCAATACGATCACAGTGTAAGAATGCCATTTTTTATTGCTGGTCCAGCTATAAAAGCAGGAACTCAAACAGATGCGCTAATTTACATGCAAAGTGTTTTTGCGACCACGTGTGATTTAGCAGGTATAGAGGTGCCAGAAATAGTAGATTTTCCAAGTTTAAAAGGAATATTGGATGGTAAAGAAGAAAAAGTGTATGATGCAGTATTTGGAAGTTACCGACATTTTCAAAGAATGGTTAGAACCGAGAAGCATAAAATGATTTTATATCCACACAATGGAAATCAACAATTATTTGATATAGAGGAGGATCCGAAAGAAATGACGAATTTAATTAATGATGAGAAATATGCTGGGGTTAAAGATAAATTATACGCAAAACTATTAGTACTTCAGAAAGAAGTTGGAGATACATTAACAATTAGAATACGATAGTAATAGAAATGAAAAAAACCAATGTATTAAGTGTTGTAATTTTAACAATTATGGTGTTTTCGGCATGTAGTAAAAAAGAATATATTGACAAGATATATGAGAAACCAGAAATAGTAAGAGAGGCTCCATCGGATTTTCTGTCACCAGAGGAAAGTATGAAAAAAATGTACTTGCCTGAAGGTTTTAAACTAGAACTAGTTGCGAGTGAGCCCATGATTAATGAACCTGTGGCTATTGATTGGGATGGAAATGGTAAAATGTATGTGGCTCAAATGGAAACCTATATGCAAAATGTTGATGGAGAGGGTATAGATGAACCTACAAGTCGTATCATGTTATTAGAAGATATAAATGGTGATGGTAAAATGGATAAAAGTTCTGTTTTTATTGATAGTTTGCTTTTGCCAAGAATGATTCTAGCATTGGAAGATCGATTAATTGTAAATGAAACATATTCTTATAATTTAACAAGTTATAGGGATACGAATGGAGATGGAGTTGCAGATGAAAAAATACCGGTATACACACATCCAAAAAAACGTGGTGGAAATTTAGAGCATCAACAAAGCGGTTTGATTTGGAATTTGGATAATTGGGTGTATACTACCTATAATCCTATGAGGTTTCGATTTACAGATAATAAATTGGAAGTAGATACTTTAGAAAGCTATACGAGAGGACAATGGGGACTAACCCATGATGATTTAGGTCACATATACTACTCTACAGCGGGTGGAGAGAATCCTGCCTATGGGTATCAAAACCCACCAAATTATGGAAGTTACGACCCTAAAGGAAGATTGGCAAAAGACTTTGAAATTCCTTATCCTATAGTTGGAACTCCAGATGTGCAGGGTGGAGTGGAACGAAGATTAAAACCGGATGGAACTTTGAATAGATTTACCGGAATAGCAGGGCAAGAAATTTATCGAGGGAACAAACTACCTCCGTCTACGTATGGTGATCTTTTTATTCCAGAACCTGTAGGAAGACTTATTCGTAGAGCTAAAGTGAAGAACGAAAACGGAAAGAAAGTATTGTATAATGCTTATGAGAACGCAGAGTTTATGGCTTCTACAGATTTGAATTTTAGACCAGTACAGGCGAAAACAGGTCCAGACGGTTGTTTGTATATAGTAGATATGTATAGAGGAATTATTCAAGAGAGTAATTGGACACGTGAAGGAAGTAAAATACGGCCACATATTGTTCGGAAAAATTTAGATAAAAACTTTGGAAGAGGAAGGATTTATCGGATTGTACATGAAGACATTAAACCCGATGGAAGACCAAATTTATTGGAAAAATCAGCTACAGAATTATTATCCTATTTGGGGCATGCGAACGGCTGGTATAGAGATACCGCTCAAAAATTAATTATTTTAAAAAATGACAAATCGGTAATTCCGTTATTAAAAGAAATTGCTAAATCCAATGAATCAGTTTGGACTCGAACTTTTAAAAACAGTACGGATTACGGTATAGAACGAGTTCATGCCTTATGGGTTTTAGAAGGATTGGGAGTGGTGGATAGAAAATTAATAGTAGAAAAATTAAAAGATGAAGATACTAGAGTTCGAATAACAGCAATACGGTTATGTGAAACTTTTTTAAAGGAAAGAGATACTACAATCCTAGAGATTTTAGAGCCTTTTAAAATTGATAAGGATATAAATGTAGTCAATCAATTGGCATTGAGTCTTCGACATAGTTCTAGTAAAGCGGCGATGGAACTATTGAAATCTATTCAGAAAAAACATGAAACTCATGAAATTGTAAGTTACGCTGCAACGGCAAGTTTAAAAGTAAATGATACGGACTTAAATAAGTTTAAAAAGATAATTAAGTCAAAATCAAACGGAGATAAGAGTAGAGCTCTAAAAGGGTATGATATTTACAAACAAGTATGTACTACGTGTCATGGATCTGATTTAATGGGAGTGCCTACTGGAGAAAACACATTAATTGCGCCTCCATTAATTAGATCAGCTAGAGTGAAAGGAAATAAAGAAGTACTTATAAAAATTCTTTTGAAAGGACTTACTGGGCCAATTGAGGGAACGGATTATGGAATTATGATGCCAATGGAAAGCAATGATAATAACTGGGTGTCAAATGTTCTTAGTTATATTAGAATTATGAATAATGAAGATTTAGTATCAGCAAAAGAAGTAAGAGAGATAAGAGAAACAACAGAAGATAAGAAGTCATATTACACAACCAAAGAACTTTTTAAATAGTAAAACATGAAAATAGTAAAATCAAAATTTAAAATGCTACTAATACTGCTGGTAGTCTTCAATAGTATAAATTCATTAGCACAAAAATATGAAGTACTTATCGTAACAGGTCAAAATAACCATTATTGGCAAGGAAGTTCTAAAATTGTAGCAAAAACTTTTAACAATAGCGATCTGTTTAATGCAACGGTAATTGTTTCGCCTTCAAAAGGAGAAGACATGTCTGAATTTAGTCCGAAATTTAAAAAGTACGATTTAGTATGTTTGGATTATAATGGAGATTATTGGTCTGATAAAACACAAAATAAATTTGTAAAGTTTGTGAAGAAAGGCGGTGGATTGGTTGTTTTTCATGCTTCAGACAATTCGTTTCCTAAGTGGAAAGAATTTAATGAAATGATTGGTCTTGGCGGATGGGGTAATAGAACTGAAAAGGATGGACCTTATGTATATTGGAAAAATGGTGAATTTGTACGAGACAATTCTCCAGGAAGAGGTGGCTCTCACGGAGAACAAGAAGATTTTGTAGTAAGAACTAGAAATTCTGAGCACCCGATCATGAAAGGGTTGCCCTCAGTGTGGATGCATTCAAAAGACGAATTATACCATAGTTTAAGAGGGCCAGCAAATAATATGACGGTATTAGCTACAGCATCACAAAAAAAGGAAAGCGGAGGTTCAGGACGACAAGAACCAATGTTGATGACTATCAATTACGGAAAAGGAAGAGTGTTTCACTCCGTACTTGGGCATACAGGTAAAAACAGTTTGAACAGCGTAAAATGTGCTGGTTTTATTACCACACTTTTACGAGGTGCAGAATGGGTAGTTACAGGTGATGTAACGCAAACGATAAGTAGTGACTTTCCAAATGCAAAAGCTGTAACTCTTTGGGAAGGGTTAGAAGCACCAGACGCCAACTAATAAAACTGAAATGAGGTATTTGATATTGTTAATTTCGACGGTATATTTCTTTTCTTGTACTAAGAAAGTGGAAATCCAAGAGAAGAAACCTAATGTTCTTGTAATTCTCATTGATAATCAAAGATATTTTGAATTAAGTAGAAATTACAATCAAATTGTCCAAACACCTAGAATTGATAAACGATCAACACAGGCGGTAAATTTTATTGAATTTATAGATACTAAAGAAGGTCTTTCATGGGGAGCAAATTTCGTGCACGTTTCCTAAGTAGAAAATAATTATACACCCTTACGAAAATTTAAAAAAATATATATTTATGAAAACAACAGCGATTACGCTATTAACTATACTTTGTTCATTTAGTATGAATGCACAAAAAAACAGCAATGCAAAACCAAATGTTATACTCATTATGTGTGATGACCTAGGTTGGGGAGATGTTGGATTTAATGGAAATGAAAAAATTCAGACGCCAAATCTGGATAAATTAGCGTCTAACGGAACTGTTTTTACGCGATTTTATGCTGCCGGTTCTGTTTGTTCACCAACAAGAGCAAGTTGCTTAACTGGAAGAAATTCAAACAGAATAGGAATTCCAACTGCAAATTCTGGACATATGAAACCAGAAGAAATTACGATTCCAGAATTGTTGAGAGATGAAGGCTATGCTACAGGTCATTTCGGAAAATGGCATTTAGGAACTTTGACTACTAAAATTAAAGATGCAAACAGAGGAAAGCCTGGAGATACTTCACATTATTCAATTCCTGCAGCCAATGGGTACGATACGTATTTTGTTTCTGAATCAAAAGTACCTACTTATGATCCGATGATTGTTCCAGAAAAATTCGACAAAGAAAGAGGCGAGAGTTTACGTTATGGTTGGGCTGCTTATGAAGGGAAAAGTGATCCGAGGAGAATGAAATCGTATGGTACAAATTATTGGATTGGAGAAGAAGTCAGAGAGGACGAGAATTTGGATGGTGATGATTCTAGAGTGATTATGGATCGAGTGATTCCATTTATTAAAAATGCTTCAGATGCGGGGAAGCCATTCTACTCCACAATTTGGTTTCATACACCGCATTTACCATTGGTGGCAAGCGAGGAATATAGAAATAAGTATCGTAATCTTAGTTATCAAGAACAGTTGTTATACGCATCAATTACCATGATGGACCAACAAGTAGGAAGACTTTGGGATTATTTAGAATCTATCGGTAAGGCAGACAATACAATGCTTTGGTTTTGTAGTGACAACGGTCCAGAAGTTGGAACACCAGGATCTTCAGGTCCGTTTCGAGAGCGAAAAAGAAGTCTGTATGAAGGCGGTGTAAGAGTGCCTGCTTTTGTGATTTGGCCAAATGGAATTAAAGGAAATCAAATTATCGATTTTCCAGCAGTAACGAGTGATTACTTACCCACGATTAATGATTTTTTAAAAATCACCTATCCAGATAAAGACAGACCCATAGATGGAATAAGTCTTAAAAAAGTGTTGATTTCCGGCAAAAGGAAGAGAAAAGAAGCTATCGGATTTTTATTTCATAAGCGTATGGCATGGGTTACAGATCGATACAAATTGATATCGACTGATTCCGGTAAAACGTACGAGTTGTATGATTTGATTCAGGATAAAAGCGAAACAAAAAACATCGCTAGTTCAAATCAAAAATTGACGGTACGTATGAAAAGTGAATTACTAGAATGGGTAGAATCTTGTAAGCGGAGTGAAAAGGGGGGAGATTATTAAAGATTCCCTAAATGAAATAAAAAACCTCAATGCTGTAAAAAATTACAGTATTGAGATTTTTTTAATGGTATTAAATTAACAAGACGTGATAAATCGAATTTTAATAGAGTTTTAGTAATACCACAGTTATAAATTTAATTTCAAATATATTTATGGAATATGCCATTTTTTATTTGAGTACATTTGAATCATCTTCATTTTAATAAATATGATTACAAAGACGTATAGTATTATGCCAAAATATGGTACTTAAAAAAGCCATAAAATACATGATTATAAGTACGTTTTCATTTGCATGTATGAATTTGATTGTTAAGTATTTATCTGAAATTAATACGCATCAAATAGTATTTTTTAGATCCGTAAGTTCTTTAATAATTACAACTACGTTTTTATGGAGTTATAAGATTTCCTTTTTTGGAAATAATAAAAAAATCTTGGTCTTGAGGGGATTAGTAGGAGTAACTTCTATGACCTGCTTTTTTATGTCCATAAAATACTTACCTATTGGTACGGCTGTTTCTTTGAGATATTTGGCGCCAATTTTTGCAGGGATTTTTGCCGTATTCTTTTTAAAAGAGAAAATAAAGTTGATACAATGGTTGCTTTTTATTGTTGCCTTTTTAGGTGTATTTGTTATTAAAGGAGTTGATAGTCAAGTTCATTCATTTGGTTTAATCTTAGTTTTAATCGCGGCTGTATTTAGCGGCTTGGTTTATATAATTATTGGTAAGATTGGTAAACAAGAGCACCCAGTTGTTGTAGTGAATTATTTTATGTTTATAGCGACAATTGTTGGAGGAGTGTTAGCTATTTTTAACTGGAGAAACCCGGTAGGAATAGAGTGGGTTTTACTGGCAAGTTTAGGCGTTTTTGGTTTTTTCGGACAAGTAAATATGACAAAAGCATTTCAAATGGCTCCTACCAGTCAGATTGCCCCGATGAAATATTTAGAGGTTATTTTTAGTCTCTTATTTGGCGTGTTTATATTCGGAGAGATTTATACTTTTTGGAGTTTGCTTGGGATTTCTTTAATTATTGGAGTACTCATTTTAAACATATTGTTAAAGTCGAAAAATGATAAAAGAGTAAAACTTAAAATGTGAAATAAAAAAATAAACTTGGCTACTTACGTTATATAAAAATAAAAAAAGCAGAAATCAAACTGTTGATACTATGGTTAGTGCTATTTTTTTAAACTGCGGGTTGTTATGGTCAAAAGAGAACGGATAAAAAAAGAATCCAACCATGGCAGAAAAATTATTGGTTTTGGCAATACAAGGGAAACCAATTATGTTGCTTGGAGCCAGCAGTAATGACAACTTTTTCAATGGCCAAAAAGAATACGGATTCCTTATTTAGATTTTAGGCGCCAACTATGTTCGGAATACCATGAGCGCCAGACGGGATAAAGGTTTTGAACTTTATCCTTTTGTTCAACTTGAAAATGGAAAATACGATTTTGAACAATTAAATAAAGCCTACTAAAATCGTTTTGATTTCTTTTTAAAAGAAACTGCCAAACGTAAAATAATTGTTCAAATTGAACTGTGGGATCGTTGCGATTATGCCCGTAAAAACTAGCCAAAAAATATTTATAACCCCAAGAAAAATATAAATCATACATCCGAAGAATCCAGATTAGATTTGGAGTATCCCGATCATCCAGGGAAAAACAAACAACTTTTCTTTTATACTACTCCAAAGCAGCAAAACAATAAATTACTCCTAAAACATCAAAAAAGAAGGGTAAAAGAATCACGAAAAATTTCTTTTAAACAGACCATGTTTTAGGTTTTATAACCTTCTAATCATCAAACCTCCATCTGCTGTGATAATTTGACCCGTTGCATATGGAAGTTCTCCATGAACTAAAGTGCTTACTATTTTACCGATATCCTGAGGGATTCCTAATCTCTTATCTAAGGTAAGGCCATCTTTAATAAGTTGTTCGTATTTTTCTTGAACCGCGGCAGTCATATCTGTTCTAATAATACCGGGTTGAATTTCATATACTGGAATTCCTACCGCTGCCATTCTAACAGCAAATAACTTTGTGAGCATGGATGCACCTGCCTTAGAGATACAGTATTCACCTCTCGAAATTGAGGCAACAGATGCTGATATTGAAGTAATGTTTATAATACAAAATGAATCTTTAGGATAATGTATTTTACTTTCAATCATGGATTTAGCGACCAACTGAGATAGGAAAAAAGTACCTTTTAAATTAATATCCATAACAAAATCATAGGAATCTTCATCAATTTCAAGAATATCCTTTCTTTTCTTAGGAGCGACCCCTGCATTGTTTACCAATACGTGTATTGGTCCTAATTTTTGCTGAATATCTTCAACAATACGCTGTCTATCAGATTTATTTCCAATGTTACCCTGGAAATAAACGACTCTTACTCCATTTATATTTAGGCTGTCAATTAATGGTTGAACATTCTTCTGATCCCGAACTCCGTTAATAGCAACTTGATAATCATTCTTCAATAACTGTTCAACGATACCAAGACCAATTCCTCTACTTCCACCGGTAACTAATGCTGTTTTCATTTTGCTAATTTCTTTAGAACTTTTAATTCTTTTGCTTCAGGGAGTACTTTGTAAAATGGGTCTAATGGATAGCATCCAGAAATTAGTCCATTTCTAGGGCCTGTAGTACAATCTGAAAAAGTTCTACATATTTTTTTACGAAGCATTACTTCCCCTTTTAGGATATCGGTAGGCATATCTGGATAAGATAGCACCATTCTTCCAAGTCCAATAAAGTCAGCAAGGTTTTGTTTCAGTACACTTTGCCCGACATTGGGCAGCCATTCTTGCAAATAAGAATAAGCAGAACCTACAATGGCTAATTCTGGAAAAGCCCTCTTTATTTCTGCGGTAATTTCAATTTGTCGAGCCACGCCGACCAATGGATCTTCTGGTGGTTGATAACCATCCGAAGGTGGGAACAAAGCAGGACGTTGGATATGTGGATTGTAATAAGGACTTCCAACAGTTATACAAATGAGTTCAATTCCTAAGGATTGTACTATTGCTAAAAAATCGAATATTTCTTTTTTATTTTCGGCGACCCCAGAGCCGTCTCCACCAAATGCATACTCATAGTTTGTATGCTTGTTTTCAGGGACACCAATACCGTTTTCTCCTTTCTTAAAGGGTATCCAATCAAAGGCACTTAATCTTACTGCAATTTCAAGACCTGGAGCCTCTTTGTGAATGCCTTTAACAATAGATCGCAGGAATAAGGTTCTATTTTCAAGACTACCACCATATTTACCTTTTCGATCTTTTGCACTTAAAAATTCATGACCCAAATAACCATGACAATGCTTAATGTCTACAAAATGAAAACCTGCCTTTTGAGCAAGCTTGGCTGCCTTTATATAATCTTGAATAATTCTATCTATATCTTCATCTGTTAGAACGGGATACAAGGCGTCAATCCCAAATTTAGTATCTAAAATAGGATGCTTGTATACTATTTTTGGTTCACGAGACGTCTTGTTGTTTGGCTTAGAAAATCGACCGGAGTGCGTGAGTTGAAGTCCAATAACTAAATCGTCTGTACGGTCAAATTCGTTTTGATGTTCATGTATGATGAGTTGAAATAAATCTTTAAAATCGGATAAGTTAGACGCTTTGATATGTAATTGATTGGGATTTGCTTTCCCATCATGGCATACGGCAACGGCTTCACATCCCCATAATAATTTTGCACCACTAATTGCAAAATTTTTCCATCGACGTTTTGTATAGTCGGTAGGTCTTCCATCTGCAGTGCCATCCCAACCTTCCATTGGTAATATACACAACCGATTACCAATTGTTCGTCCTGATTTTAGGACCCAAGACTTTTCATAAGGAGCATCAACGCCCGTAATTAAATCTTTATCAAAAGGTAAATTAACTTTTATAGATTCTAAATATTCATTAAAATCTTTAGCAGTTTTTAATTGTGCAATTCTCTTATATTTTGGTTTAAATTTACTGCTCATAATAGTATTATCTTAAATAGTGAGTATCGTTTCTCTAGAACTATAACGTATCTAAACAGTTAAAAAAAGTGTAATATTTTTCATTGGAAACTTCCTTTGATAGATACAAGGCTAATTCTCTAGCATGGTAATCTCCCCACATACTAGATTCATTACAAGCAATTGATTGTCCTTTTGGTACATGATCCCAATGATTCGGTTGATGATAAATGGAATGTAATAAAATTCCTTGATGCTCAGTATCTGTAGAAATATAAGGCTCTGACAATAGAGAAGAGGCTGTTGTTAAACCAGCCTGCACATATTGATTCCCTTTTTTATCTTGTTTTGATTGCAAGTATTTCCCCAAACGAAGCATACCTTGTGCCGCTATTGCAGCCGCAGAACTATCGATAGGTTCATAACTATTATAAGGATCGGAGGGTTTTTCTAGGTACTTCCCTAAATGAACCAATCCAGGCGCACCCGTATCCCAATATGGAACACCATCTATAGGCGTATTTTTAATATAAAAGTCAGCCGTTGCTGTAGCAGCTTTTAAAACAATATCAATAATTTCTTTTTTGGAATGACCAAAATCAAAAACAGTTTCAGGAAGTTGATCTAGTAGTTCTAATTCTTCTGAAAAGCCACAAATAGCCCATGCCAATCCACGTGTCCAAGTCGTAAAACCACTATAACCTTGTTGCGTACCAGGGCATCTATAATTACCGTCGTTCACATTGAATATTGATTCGTGAGCCGTCCGACCTCTTTCATCATATTGATCTCGATGCTCACCATAATAAATAGCGTATTTAGCAGTAACCATAATATGCTGAATAGCGCGTTGGAATAAGTTAATCTTTTGATCATTTTCAGCCATAAAAGTATGCCCTAACAAATGTGAAAGCATTAAAATACGACAAGAGCGAAGGGTATCAACAAATAAGGAATGTGGACCATTGAAAGAATAAATATAGCCACCATCTTTGGTAGTAGTCCATCTACTTGCTTGAACTGCACCACTCAATTTTAAGGCTAATTCATAATAATTTTTTTCCCATTCGTTGTGTGGAATTTTACCATCATGCATTAGGCGTAGCAAATTTCCATAGGTACTAATATTATTAAACCCATGGTCATGGACTCCTATATGTGATAAATGGGGAGCCATTTTAGAAATTGTATTCTTTCTACCTATGGAGAGAAATTGATCTTCACCCGTAACTTCATATTGAAGTATCGCAGAACCAAATTGAAAACCCTGTGTCCATTCTGTCCATCCTCGGGCGGTATACTTCCCGTTTACGGTTATTACTGGAGCACTTTTTTCTTTAAACTCTTTATCTATACTAAGAATTTTATGCCCTGATAATTCCCAAAAACGATTTAATTTATCTTCTAAATCTTGAGGTTGAAGAGTAGTATTTATAAGCATATTATGTAAGTTTTTTTTGCTTTAAAGAATGTATCGTAATAATGATAGCGCTTAATCCCCCATGAACCAAATAGAGTAGAAAATCCAATCGCATGGATCCAAATTTATTTGATATCAATCCGAGAATAGAAAGTAGAAAGACAACAAATGCGATAAAACTTGTAATCAACAGTATTTTAGGTGGTTTGTCAAATAACAAAGCGCCAAAAACTATAGGTGCAATCATAGAGGTTCCAGTAAAACTTACTTTGGCAAGTAATGCCAATTGATTACCCATCACCACTGAAAAAACAAGAACTACCAAAGAAAATACAACCAAGGAAAGTTTTGTAATCAACATAACTCTTTTTTCATCTCCAGACAACATACTTCTTAGTTCGGTTCCCAAAGCAAAAATTTGCGCATTGGTAGTTGAGAGGCATGCGGCAAACAGTCCGACTACTGCAAGAGCTGCAACTGGGTTGATTTGATCAAATAGCAAAGCGTTCGTAAGAAAATCTGAAGTGCTACTGTCAGGATATTTAATAGCACCATACATACCAATAAACGCTGTTGGTAGTATGACTAAAATTGCAAAAAAACCAACGGCAAATGCCATAGTATGAACAGATTTTAAATCTTTCATCACGACCAATCTTGTGGTAAATTGTGGCTGACTTACGGGGATCAGGACAATTGCAATGGCGCTGGCAATTAAAAATTGTGTACTAAATAGGCCTTTTGGTCCAGGGATAGAGAGCAAATCGGGCTGTGTAGCAGCGACAGTATCAAACATTACTTGTACCCCACCAACCTTATCTAAACAATAAGCGCCTATAACCCATATAACAACTAAGAGTAATAAACCCTGAATAGCGTCGCTATATACAATGGCTTTTAGACCTCCAATTTCTGAATAAATTAACATTAATATGACGAGCCCTAGAGACCATCCCCAAGCAGGAACTGCTCCCGGAAAAGCTGCATTTAGAAATATGGAGATCCCTCTTATTTGGATGGCTACATAAGGAACAAGAAATATAAAAGCACTTAAGAACATGAGATATCCTGCCCATTTATTTTCGTAGCATTTAGACATCATTCCTGCCAACCCCTTATATCCGACAGTAGTGGCTCTTTTTCTAAGTTTGTATCCAAACCAGAGTAAGAAGAAAACCATTAAGCCATCAGAGAAAGCGAGAAAAATCCATGCACCTAAACCGTGAGTCCTAAAAAAATCTGGCATTCCCATAAAGGTAAATGCGCTAAAAAGTGCTGCAGCAAAAGTTAAAAATCCAAGAATTGCTCCAATGTTTGATCCCGCAAACATAAACTCATCAGAGGTTCGATGTTTACTATAAGACTTAACCGAAGCAATGATCAAAGCAATAAAAAAAATGATAAAAAACACAATAATCCAAGCTGTCATGATTTATCACTGTTTTTAAAGGGAGAAAATTTAGCGCCAATAAACGTACAAATTACCAACAGAATAGTGAGTAAGATACCCGTCCATAAAATATAGGGAAGTCCCATAAAAGAAGGTTCTGTTTGATGATTTTGAAAAAAAACAAAATAGGAAGTTAAAAATATGAGAACAACGAGAGTCACTAGAATGCGCCAGATTTTAGTATTCATATATAAATATATTGGTTAGTAGTTAATTTAATTGAACAAGATAGAAAAAAAATAAGATATTTAACTCATGAATTTTTAAATGTACTAACCAGTCCCTAATTATGAACTTAAAATCGCTTATCGAGTTACTAAAATGGATGACTTTAAAAGTTAGATTATAACTTGCTATCCGTTTGATATTGATTAATTTTATCGTTTTTAAATTTTTAAAGATGAAACTTCCAAACTTTCAAGAAACAATTATTGTTTTATTAGTACTCGTAACATGCATTTCTTGCAGTACACCTGCCGGTTATGAACGTCCAAAAGACACGTGGGTGTTTCGTTCGGTAATAGATAAGCAGCCTAGAATGTTAACGGTGGCTTTAAATAAAGACTTATACGCTAGTTATAATCTACAATACGGGAACTTATACAAAGTTTGGAAAGGTGGCGTTAATTATGATGGGGCAGTTTATACAACGGCTCACGGAATTCAGCCAACTAGTTTTGGATATACCTATGCCGAAGATGGTTCTACAGAAACGCAGTGGCAATTAAAAACGAGTGGTGGTATAGAAATTCCAGAGATTAATTATCTGGGATATACTATGATTGGAGATCAGGTTGGGATTGATTTTGAATTAATTGCTAAATCTGGAAAATCGGTTACGGTTCGTGAGATTCCAGAATTTGACGTATACGGAAATCACTCAGGCTTTGTTAGAACATTTACGATTCTTAAAGGAGCCGAGAATGGCCTTGTTCCCTTGGTTACATATGCTTTAAAAGACGATGTCGTTTATAAAGAAATTATGAATGGAGATGAAATTACTAGAAATAATGATGAAATTGAAATTTCTAAAAAAAGTGTAGTAAAAACCTATTTCAAGCCAATTCCAGAAGGTTGGAAAGTACCTGTATTGGATTTATCTGGTAAAATTGCGAGAGGAAAGAAATTAATTTCTCAAAATGATTGTGCTGCTTGTCATCTTCAAAACGAAAATTTAGTAGGACCCGCTTATGATTCTATTGCAAAACGGTATTCATTTAATCATCCTACAATTGACTTGTTGGTTGGTAAGGTCAGAGCAGGAGGTACGGGTACTTGGGGAAACATAGCGATGTCGGCCCATCCAGATCTTTCAAAAGAAGCAGCGCAAGATATGGTGTATTATTTATTGTCGCTTGATGGTGAACCAGAGCCTATAAAAGAAAAGATTGATCTGTTTGCAAGTACAGAAGGTATTGAGGTAGCATTAGATGCTATAGATAGAACTTTAGGAGATAAAAATAAAAAACAAGCTGGAATTGCCGTTGTTTTATATCAAGCCAATGATAGTGGCGATATGTATGATAAATTAGTAAATAGTACACAGCCTATTTTTAATGGTGTTGCTTCTGCTATTCATTTGCCAAGTGCAGGTGGTTTAAGTGAATTGAAAGAAAATTTTTATGTAGAATTTAATGGATATATCAAAACGGATGCGGCTGCTCTAAAAACCTTTAGACTGGTAAGTGATGACGGATCTATATTAAAATTAAATGGTAAGGAAATTATAGACAATAAAGGGAGTCATGCAGCTATCGCAGTGGATGGAAAAGGAAGCTTAAAAAGAGGATACAATACATTTAAATTACAATTTCATCAAGGCGGCGGAGGATCTGCGGTTTCATTGCAATGGTCAGATGACGATAAAACATTTACAGTAGTTCCAGAAACCGTATTTTATCATGACGCAAAGCCGTTTAAAAAATTATTACCTTATGAATTGAAATTTGTTGGAGGATCTCCTGGAGATAAAATGCCATTAGATGCAGTGCATCCATCCTTTGATATGTTTCAGGCAAAACCGGCTGATTTTAATCCGAGAATAGGTGGGATTGATTTTATAGACAAAGAGCAGATGATTATTTGTACATGGGACGAAACAGGTGCGGTCTATGTTTTAAAGAATTACAATACGGATGATCCTTCAAAAATAGAAGTAAAACAGATTGCGCAAGGGTTGGCAGAGCCCTTAGGAATAAAAATTGTCGATGGAGAGATTTATGTTTTACAAAAACAAGAGTTAACGAAGTTAATCGACAATGATGGCGATGGGATTACAGATGAATATAGAAAGGTAAGTGATGCATGGCATGTTACGCCACATTATCATGAGTTTGCTTTTGGATTGGTCTATAAAGAGGGAAGTTTTTATGCAACGCTTGCTACAGATTTAGGATCACAATATAAGAATGTTCCCCATAGAGGTAAAGTTGTTAGAATTAGTAAAGATGGAAGTGAATTAGAATTTATAGCGGAAGGTTTTAGAACCCCTAACGGAATTTCTGAGGGACCAGACGGAGCATTATATGTTTCAGACAATCAAGGGAATTGGATTCCAACAAGTAAAATTGTACGTGTAGAAAAAGGAAAATGGTACGGATTTAGACATGCAGATTGGGATCGCGTAAAAGAATATGAAGAGCAACCTCCATTGGTTTGGTTACCGCATGTTGAAATAAGTAATTCACCGAGTCAGCAGGCTATATTGAATATAGGGCCGTATAAAGATCAAATGATTTATGGGGATGTCACGCATGGAGGAATAAAAAGAATATTTATAGATGAAGTTGATGGGGTGAAGCAGGGTGCTGTATTCCGCTTTATTCAAGGATTAGATGCAGGTATTAATAGAACCGTTTGGGGGCCAGATGGTCAATTATATGCTGGAGGAATTGGTTCTGGCGGAAACTGGCGACATGAAGGTAGAGAATGGTACGCACTGCATCGATTTAATTACAATGCTAAAACTACTTTTGAAATGCTAGAGGTAAAAGCAAAAGTAGGAGGGATGGAAATTGAATTGACAGAACCAATCGCCAAGAACGAAGAAGTTGAGATCGAAAATTTTGAAATGGAGCAATATTATTATGAGGCGACAGAAGATTATGGAGGGCCAAAGAAAGGAGTGGAAATACTTAAAATAACTGCGGTCAAATTATCAGATGATCGCAAGAAGATATTCTTAGCAACTAATGGAATAAAAGACAGAAAGGTAGTTTATATTCGTGTAAAAAAACCATTTTTAAGTGAAAGTGATCAGAAATTATGGTCTACGGAAACGTGGTACACAATGACTAAGAAACCAGTGAAATAATTGACTGCGACTAAACAGCAGATAGTAAGAATTTGCGGCAGATTATTTTTCTAAAGCTTATTGTTTTTTTTTAAATTAAAGTAGTATTAATGATTTACTTTCGATTGAGAATTAGTACCTCTAGGAGATTATAATTCTAGAGTAATTTAATATTATAAATTATGAAAAAAATTATACTTTTTTTGGTTGTTATGGGTATGCTAAATTCATGTGGTACCTCAAAAACAGTCAGAACCTCTAAAAAAATTATCAAAGGAGCATGGGTTTTAAATGATATTACGTTTGATAACTATGGAACATTTAGAATTACTTTTTTTGACGATGTAACAAAGACCTGCTTAGAAGGAAGTAATTGGAAATTTATACCGAATAATAATACAGGAAAATATATAATAACAGGTGATAACTGTGTTACAGGAGCTCGAAATTTTATTTTTATAATTGATGAAATTGATCCAGAAACAGGGCTTTATGATTTCTTGATAAAACCTACGGATGCAAAGGAAAAATCTCTTGATAACACAGGATTTAGGCTGGGCCTATCTCATTTGTCGGATACTGAAATGAAATGGCAGCAAAAGGCTTCTATTGATGGGAAAACGATTACTATGAATTTAAACTTCTCTAAAATAAACGAATAATGAAAAAATATATAGTTAAAATAGTCAACGTAACTTTAGTGTTTTTTGTGATTATAGCTTTTAATGCGTGTGCTGCAACGCAAAATGCAAACAACAAACAAAAAGGAACTGTAATTGGTGCCGCGGGTGGTGCTATATTAGGGGCTATAATTGGAAATAATACGGGTAAAAAAGGATCTGGTGGTGGATTAGGAGCCGTAATTGGTGGTGTAGTTGGCGGTGCTGCTGGTATTCTAATAGGAAATAAAATGGATAAGCAAGCACAAAAAATTGAAGAAGAAATTCCTGGAGCTATAGTTGAACGTATAGATGATGGTATTGTAGTTACTTTTGATCAAAATAGTGGGGTTCACTTTGACACAAATAAGTATGCTATTAATGCAGACTCTAAGGCACTTTTAGATAAACTTGGAAGTGTATTAATTGAATATCCAGATACGCACGTTGCTGTAGTTGGACATACGGATAGTGCCGGAGCAGCACAATACAATATGATGCTGTCAAAAAACAGAGCGCTTGCAGTTACCAATGTTTTCGCGCAAATGGGTATCGCAGAAAATCGCTTTACGACAAACTGGTTTGGGGAAGATCAGCCGATTGCTGATAATACCACACCGGAAGGAAAAGCCAAAAATAGACGCGTAAATTTAGCAATTTTGCCAAATGAGAAAATGATTGAAGACGCTAAAAAAGAAGCGGGTCAAAAATAAAGGAAATTGAAAATAGATACCTCGAAAAAACTCAGAGCGCTTATTTTGAGTTTTTTATGTAAATTTTTATCTCAGATATGAGTATCTTACTGTTTATTCACTTTTCAATTCAACTATTTTTAAAGGGGATTTGAAATAAAAGCTACTATATTTGGGCTTCATTTTGTAATCATCTAATTCTTCTATGAATTCTTTAAAAACGTTTTCTAATCTATTATGTATAGGGATTGTATATAGTTCCCTTTTTTCTTGTAAACCAAGTATTCCGACGGAAGAACCTTTGGTAGTCAGGGAAGATTTAGAAACACTCCAAGAACGGATAAAAAATATTAGCGAGAATACAGCCGCTCAAGTAGTAGACGGACTTACATTAAAATTATGGGCGACAGATTCCTTGGCACCAGATCCCGTAGCGATGTCTATAGACGATTCTGGCGCTATTTATTTGACGCAAACAAATCGACGTAAAAATTCAGAAATAGATATTAGAGCACATCGCGATTGGATGACAGCTTCCATTAGATTTCAATCAATTGAAGATAGACGAAGGTTTTTAAAAGAAGAACTAGCAACAGAAAAGAGCGATCAAAATAAATGGTTGAAAGATCATAACAAGGATGGATTTCATGACTGGAATGACTTAACGGTGCTCAAAGAAGCTATTTGGAAATTAGAAGATACAAATAATGATGGGTTGGCAGATGTATCTACACGGGTGTTACACGATTTTAATGAAGAAGTCACAGATGTCGCCGGAGCTTTATTGGTAAGAGAAGATGATGCTTTTATGGGAGTAGGGCCAGATATGTGGCGCTTAAAGGATGAAAATGGCGATGGCGTTTTCGAAAAAAAAGAGAGTATTAGTCATGGCTATGTGGTTCATATTGGTTTTGGGGGGCATAATATGTCTGGAGTGATTCAAGGGCCTGATGGTAAAATTTATTGGGGAATTGGAGATATCGGAGCAAACATAACAACTGCTGAAGGGGTAAATCATGCATATCCAAATCAAGGGATTATAGTAAGAGCGAATCCTGATGGAAGTAATTTCGAAGTTTTTGCTAGGGGACTGAGAAATACTCATGAATTTGTTTTTGATGATTATGGAAATATTATCACTTCAGATAATGATGGTGATCACAAAGGAGAAATGGAACGGCTCGTGTATATTGTTGATGGTTCAGATGCTGGTTGGAGAATTAATTGGCAATTTGGTAAGTACACAGATCCCAAAAACAATAAGTATAAAGTTTGGATGGACGAAGAATTATTCAAACCAAGGTGGAAAGGGCAGGCCGCTTATATCATCCCACCAATTAAAAACTTTCATAATGGACCCACCGGAATGGCTTATAACCCAGGAACAGGGTTAGGGTCAAAATGGAAGAATAAGTTCTTCTTGGTTGAATTTAGAGGAGGGCCCAGTCAGTCTGGTATTTGGGCTTTTGATTTAAAACCTTCTGGGGCTTCTTTTGAGTTTAAATCAGAACAGGATATTGTAAGTGGTGTTTTACCAACAGGATTGCGCTTTGGACCGGATGGTGCTTTGTATTTCTCTGACTGGATCAATGGTTGGCGCACCAAAGATTACGGAAGGGTTTGGAAATTAGATGTAGCCGAAAGTGAAAATGATCTCAAAGTAGTGAGAAAAGAAACAGCGCGATTGATGCAGTTGTCTTATAAGGAACAATCAAAAGAAACACTTGCCGACTTACTTGGTTATGGAGATCAAAGGATTCGATTAAAAGCACAATTTGAATTGGTAAAAAGAGGTAAAAAAGGAGCGATAATATTTCAGGATAAAATAGTTCAAAAAGAAAATCAACTAGCTAGAGTTCATTCAATTTGGGGGATAGGGCAGTTAGCCGCTAAAGAACTTACGTACGCCAAAGTTTTGCTACCGTTATTAAAAGATAGCGATCCAGAGATTGTAGCACAAACGGCAAAAGTTTTTGGAGACGTAAGGTATACAAAGGCAGGTAGAGATCTAATTCCTTTATTGGCACATGTACATCCAAGAGTTCAATTTTTCGGTGCACAGGCTTTGGGTAGAATAAAATTCAATGAAGCTATTGATCCTCTTCTAGCGATGCTGAAAGCAAATAACGACGAAGATGTGTATGTGAGACATGCTGGCGTGTTAGCACTTTCACGTATAGGAAATGCAGAACGAATGATTGCATTAGCAAAGAATACGACTACATCATTGAGACTTGTCGCTATATTGGTTTTAAGAAGATTGCAACATCCTGGGATTGTTCAATTTTTGAATGATTCTGATGAATATTTAGTTACAGAGGCTGCACGTGCTATTAATGATGACTGGTCTATAGAAGAAGCCCTACCTCAATTGGCGGCACTCTTAAAAGAAGAGCGATTTACTTCAGAAGCTTTACTCAGAAGAGCCATAAATGCAAGTTCGAGACTAGGAGGAGAAGCCGCATTAAAACAAGTGCTCGATTTCGCACAAAGAGCAACGGTATCCAAAGATTTAAGACAAGAAGCTTTAGCAGCAGTCGGAACTTGGGAAAACCCATCTTTGCTAGATAGGGTTGATGGGAGATATCGAGGAGTAATAAAGCGAGATTTAGCGCCGATACAAGAAATCGTAGCAGCTGAATTAGGCGCAATGCTGCAAGAGAAGGATCCAGTACTTTTGAGTTCAATCATTGCAATGATGTCTAATTTGGAAATAGCAAGTTATAATAGTCAACTTGTACACCTATTGAATACCAGTAAAGATTCTAAAGTGAAGTCTGCTGTATTGGATGCACTGGTTGAATTGAAACACGAAAATATAGAAGAAATTATCAAAGTAGGAATGAGTGATAATAGTGTATTGGTAAGAACTACAGGATTGAAGTATTTAAATCAACTGAAGATCTCTAAAGAAGGTTTGCCGAGTATTGTGGAGCCCATTTTTAAGAAAGGAACGTTAAATGAGCAGCAACAAGTAATAACGGCACTAGGTGAAATGCCTCTAGAGAACACATCGGTTATATTAGACGGACTGATTGACCAAATGCTTTTAGAAAAACTTTCTTCAGGAGTTTTATTAGAATTAGTAGAAACGATACATAAGACGAAATCTGAGAAGTTAACAGTGAAACTTGAGGCACTAATGGGGAATAACTATGACGCTGAGACCTACAGTGAAACATTATATGGAGGTAATATAAAAAAAGGAGAAAATTATTTTCTAACAGACAATTCTGGACAATGCATTAAATGTCATAATATTACCGGAAAGGATGGAACTGTAGGTCCAAATTTGGCGAATATTGGAAATATCCTTTCCAGAGAACAAATCTTAGAAGCTCTTATTGCTCCAAGTGAAAGACTTTCTCCAGGTTTTGGAATGGTATCACTCACATTAAAAGATGGAAAGAATATTACAGGGACACTTTTAGAAGAAGGAGAAGCAGCATTGATTGTTAGAACCTCAGAGGTACCTTTAACAGTGCCGGTTTCAAGTATTACCAAAAGAGAAAATATGGCATCTAGCATGCCACCAATGGGGGCTATTATGAGTAAGAGAGAACTACGTGATATGATTGCATTTTTGTCTGCGCAAAAAGCAGCAAATTAAGTTTCTTCATATTCCAACACAACTAGTAATCTATTTACTGCCGCTATATAGCGCAACGATTAGTTTAGCGAGAAAAGTAGTGCACTACGTACTAAAAAACAAAAGGTTTAATATCCATAATTTGTTTTGCAGTTTCTTGTAGAAATTTACTTAGATTTGAAATATTTTTTTGAGAACTTTAAAAAATTGCTAAAAAAATTAAACTGAAATCAGAAAAATAGCCAACGCTAAAAGCCTCAACCAACTATTCGAAATATAGGTAGAAAAGGGAGGGGTTTTCCAATATTGACGTAGGCTTAGTTTTTACGGATATACTAATTTTAACCCTTTCTTTTGAGCTTTCTTATTTCTGCCTTAAATTTATAAAATATAAACTTAAGTCGTTTCAAGCGCATTTTGAATAAAACAAAACTTAGATGTATCTAATTAACACATATCAGAGAAAACAGTAAGAACGAATCGATTAAAAGTAAAAACATACGATATCCAATGAAACAAAAATCCTTATCTCTAGTTGCCTTGTCCTTTTTATTTGTAATGGTCGCATTTGGACAGAAAAGTAAACTTGATACTAACAATCGAATACATGTTTATAGTAATGAGTCCAATGATCTTTATCAATTGCTAAAGTCAAATGGTGAAAATTGTATTCGATATGATGACATTAACACTGCACTTAAAAGTTGTGAAAAGAATGAAGTACTCCTGATTTTAGCCAAAAATTACCCGGCGGCAACAACTGTGATTCCAGGTGATTTTTACAAGCGTGTAAATAAAAAGGACTTGAAAACTTATATTGAATTCCCCAATCATTTAGAATCTGACATTACGGGAGAAATTAAATCAACTAAAAAAGAACGCTTAGTAGTTACCTCAAATTTCTTTGGAGAGGAACTTTCTCCAATGCGTATTTTAGATGCCGGATTATATTTTTATATCGATATACCAGAAAGAGAGAGCCATTTGAAAGGGGCTAATGTTGCAGGTTTCGACAAAGCACTGTACGGATTGGAAAAAACAAAGAGTTCGCCCATCCTTTTTGAGGATAGTAATGTTTTGATTTCAACAACCAAATTGAGCGATTTTAATAAAAGTCGCTATTCGCCAATAAATGCCTGGCAAAGTACTATTGGAGGTATTCTATTTTACTTGTCAATTGAGATGGCAGCTGAAAGTGTAACATGGAATCCGATTGTAAAACCAAGTTATAATGCTATAGTTCCACTTCCTGAAAACGCCTATGAATTGGCAGTAGAACGCGGTGCGGAATGGTATAAGAAAGCACGTTTTTTAATTCATCCTGATTGGAAAAATCAATGGGAGTGTATTGACACTTTACAACTACCCGTTGGCCCACCAATGAATCTTAATCTACCCTCTGGCGACGGTTCTCTGGGAGTTATGGAAGGACACTATTCATATATTAATTATGACGGAAGTCAGCCTTACCGATATTGGTTGCGCGGTGATTGCGTGGCAGAGACAAGCATGACCTTTGCTATGGCAAATGGTATAAAGCAAAACAAGCAGAAGGAAGAAATTGCAGAAAACCTCATGGACTTTTTGTTTAACTCTGATGTTTTTAAAACGAGTAGTAGTAAAGACGCAAAGATGTCGTCGTATGGTTTGATTGGCTGGGCAGCAACAAAACCTTCCAGATACTATGGCGACGACAATGCTAGAATACTGCTCGGTTCCATCCTTTCTTCACAAGTGATGGAAAATAATACATGGAATGTTCAAATTCTCGAATTGATTCTTGCCAACTTCCGGACTTCTGGAAAAAACGGTTTTCGTGGAGGAGCACTAAATGGCAAAGACATTGATGAAAAAACGTGGCAAACATTGATGGAAGGAGAATTTGAAAATATAGCGCCCCATTATGAATCTTGGTTATGGGCGACCTACCTCTGGCTTTATGACAAAACCGGTTACGGGTCATTGTTGGTTAAAGCTAAAAAAGCTATTGAAATTACTATGACCAATTACCCAAAGAATTGGAAATGGACAAACGGAATACAGCAAGAACGTACCCGAATGATCCTACCATTAGCATGGTTAGTAAGGATTGAAGATACCAAAAAGCACAGGGGTTGGCTAAATACAATATGCGATAATTTACTAAAAAACCAGGTTGAGGTGGGTGCTCTTAGAGAAGAGTTAGGTGAAGGTAGTAAGGGCAGGTATGGAGCGCCAAAGTCTAATAGTAGTTATGGTCATGCAGGGGCTCCGGTAATTCATTCTAATGGAGAGCCAATTACTGATATGCTGTGCACAAGTAACTTTGCTTTTTTCGCTTTAAATGAAGCTGCGGAGGCGACTCAAAATCCTAGATATATAGAAGCAGTCGATAAGCTTGCTGAATTTATGGTACGTATTCAGAGCACTTCTTCCGGGAGGGCCGATTTAGATGGTTGCTGGTTCAGGGCTTTTGACTATGAAAACTGGGAATACTACGGTTCAAATGCGGATCATGGCTGGGGAGCCTGGGGCACGCTTACTGGGTGGACACAAAGTTTTATTACCACCACGCTGGCTTTAAAACTCAAAAAAACAAGCTATTGGGATATTACCAAAGACTCTGGTATTGGTAACAGAATTGATGTGGTTTGGTCAGAGATGCTTCCGGGAATTGAGCATTAGTATCGAGGTAGTGGTTAGGACTTGGATTTGTAAATATCAAGCTATTGAAACAACTAAAAACCTAATTATTAATCCTCGGATATAATTGGGAAGTAACCCCAATAGATTTAGAATTAGAAACGGACATACTATTCGAAGGATATATTCTAAAGAAAAATTAATCATTCATGAACTAAAATATTACGTTTCTTAATCCTGTATAAAATTAAATGCTAATTCAAGCCTGCTTGCGAAAGCCATCACCAGTTTTCTGTTTCGTTTATATTTATTAAATTAGGAGCGTTAAACGACGTAACGAGCCATACAAAGAGTTGTATGTAATTGCGGTATAAAAAACACAAAATGAATAAAAATTTAAATATAGCCGTATTAATAGACGGTGATAATATCCCATCAGCACACGTAAAAGAAATGATGGAAGAAATTGCCAAGTACGGCAATCCAACAATTAAAAGAATATATGGTGATTGGACACGGCCTAATTTGACAAAATGGAAAAATTTATTGTTAGAAAATGCTATTACTCCGATACAGCAATATGGATACACCACTGGAAAAAATGCAACAGATTCTGCCATGATCATTGATGCTATGGACATTCTTTATACTGGAAAAGTAAGCGGATTTTGCTTAGTTTCTAGTGATAGCGATTTTACACGGTTGGCAACGAGATTGAGAGAGGCGGGAATGCAAGTGATTGGGATAGGAGAAAAAAAGACGCCGAATCCGTTTATTGTGGCTTGCGACAGGTTTGTGTATATCGAAATCTTAAAGAAACAACGAGAGGAGAAAAATGAAAATAAGGAGGTCGAAGAATCAGGAGTTGATACGATCACAAAGAAAGAAATAAAACTTATATCTACTACCATTAGCGATGCATCAGATGAAGATGGTTGGGCATTTCTTGGAGATGTTGGTAGTTTATTACAGAAAAAAAAGACCAACTTTGATTCTAGAAATTACGGATTTGATAAATTAACTCCGCTAATTAAATCAATTGGTGTGTTTGAAATTGAACAACGAGAAAATCCAAAAAGTAGACATAAGTTAATTTTTGTAAAAAATATAGAAAATCAGGTAACAAAAGGGAATAAGCGTTAAAATAGGTTTTCGATTAAAATAGTGAGATAGGCTATTTCTTTGATTGACTCTTCACTTGTGTTTCCTTACAATAATTGACAAGAGGAGACTTTTCTTCATTCATGCTTTGTTTCGACGGGATGCTAGTAATTTTCTGTATTTATAATATGAAAAAGTATAAGCTACTATTAATTCATAGAATATCAGTAATTTTGCGCCCGATTTAAAATATTTATATGAAGCGCATCAATCAATACAAAAAACTTTTTAGTGTAGAAGGTCCTATTAATTTAAAGGATCTTAAAAAAACCTATAGAGGTTTAGTTAAAGAGTACCACCCTGATAAATTTCAGGATGAATTAGAAAAGGAAGAAGCAGGCGTTAAAAGTTTAGAAATTATTGATGGATATCATTTTTTAGTGAGTATTGCTCCAGAAACTAAAGAAGCGAATTTAGAAGAGTATTCGAGTACTATTTCAGAATCAAAAGTTGCAGATTTTCAGCATAAAAGTATGCGTTTGGAGGTTACTTTTACGGATGGCAATACTTATGAGTACTTCGGCGTTAACCATAAACTATTTAATAAATTTGCAGCAAGCAAGTCATTAAATAATTTTGGGAGAAGAAATATTTTTAATTCGTTCACTTATAGAAAAATCAAGAAAGCTGATATCGTGGCTTAATTTGATTTAAACCAAAAAACATTCATGTCGGTAACGCTTTTATCTTCTCCATTACAGGGGTTTACAGATTTTCGTTTTAGAAATGCTTTTAACAAGTATTTTGGCGGGATCGATACTTTTTATGCACCTTATATTCGAATGAATGGAAAGTTGGTGATAAAAAATAATTATCAGCGAGATTTAAAACCAGATAATAATACGGACCTAGAAGTAATTCCTCAAATCATGACAAATGACGCTGAGGAATTTATTTTTGTGGTAAAATACATTCAAGAGTTAGGTTATAAAGAATTGAACTGGAATTTGGGGTGTCCGTATCCTATGGTCACAAAACGGGGTATGGGTTCTGGATTGATTTGTGAACCAGAAAAAATAGATCATATTCTAGATCGTGTTCATGCTGAAACCGACATTATAGTCTCTATGAAAATGCGTATGGGCTATGAAAACCCAGAAGAGATTTTAAATACGTTTCCTGTTTTAGATAAATATCCACTTAAAAATGTGGCCATCCATGCACGTATAGGAAAGCAATTGTATAAAGGAGGTGTTAATCTAGAAGCTTTTGAACGCTGTATTGGAAGCACAAAACACAAACTGTACTACAACGGCGATATTACAAGTGTTGCCAAGTTTAAAGAGTTGCAAGATCGTTTTCCAAGCATTGACCATTTTATGATTGGTAGGGGCCTTATTGCAGATCCGTTTTTGCCGAAGATGATTAAAAACAATACGACGGAATACCCTACAGATAGATGGGAACTATTTTCTGAGTTTCACGATACTATATATCAGCAGTACGATGCGGCTTTGTCGGGACCAACTCCTATTAAAATGAAAATGCAGGGCTTCTGGGAATATTTCTCTCACTCGTTTTCTAATCCGCAAAAGACTTTTAAAAAAATTAAAAAGGCTGGGAACCCTAAGAAGTATAGAGATGCTGTTGCTGAAATTTTAGAGAATGAGTGATTTTTAATTATTGGCTGTCGCTCACTGAGCGGAGTCGAATTGGGTAAAAGTGATTCGAAGCAAGCCAAAATGAGGCAGCCTTCCATAGTAGGATTCTCTAATCCTTATTATATTAGTATAGAAGTAAAGATTTAGTCCTAATTGTTTCCGTTATATTTGCTCCAATCTATTTTTAAGCTCCATTTTGAAAGACCTCTTACTCATTACACCACCATTTACACAATTAAACACGCCGTATCCTGCTACAGCATACTTAAAAGGGTTTCTGAATACAAAAGATATTTCTGCGTTTCAAATGGATTTAGGGATTGAAGTGATTTTGGAGCTGTTTAGTAAAAAAACGTATCAAGAGCTCTTTGAAATTGCCTTTCAAAATGAGCGTATCGTTTCTGACAATTGTAAACGTATCTATGCATTAAAATCATATTATTTAAAGCCACTAGATGACGTGATTTTATTTTTACAAGGAAAGAATCCAACTTTTGCAAGACAAATTTGTACTGATAATTTTTTACCACAAAGTTCACGTTTTGAGCAGTTAGATGATATGGATTGGGCTTTTGGCTCAATGGGAATTCAAGATAAGGCCAAACATTTGGCGACTTTATATCTGGAGGACTTATCGGACTTTATTATTGCATGTATCGATCCTAATTTTGGATTTAGCCGTTATGCAGAACGCTTGGGACAAAGTGCCAATTCTTTTGATGAACTCTATGGAGAACTGCAAGATAGCACGACTTTTATTGATAAGATCACGCTAAAAATTTTAAATGAACAACTCAAAGAATATCAACCCAAATTGGTGTGTTTTTCAGTACCATTTCCCGGTAATCTATACAGTGCTTTTCGATGTGCACAATTTATTAGAGCCAATTATCCGAAAATTAAAATTGCCATGGGTGGCGGATTTCCAAATACGGAATTACGCAGTGTTAAGGATGTCCGCGTTTTTGAGTTCTTTGATTTTATTTCTTTAGATGATGGTGAATTGCCTATCGAATTGATTTATAATTCGGTTTTGAAAGGTGAAACCCAATTTAAAAGAACCTTTCTGCTTGAAAATGGGGATATTCAATATAAAAATAATTGTACAAAATCAGACTATAAACAACAAGAGGTAGGTACACCAGATTATGCAGATTTATTGCTAGACCAATATATCTCAGTAATTGAAATTGCAAACCCTATGCATAGTTTATGGAGTGATGGTAGATGGAACAAACTCACGATGGCACATGGATGTTACTGGGGGAAATGTACCTTTTGTGATATCTCTTTAGATTATATTAAAATATATGAACCGATTGCCGCCAGTATCTTAGTAGATAGAATGGAGACGCTTATTGAACAGACTGGGGAGACCGGATTTCACTTTGTAGATGAAGCAGCACCACCTTCTCTTATGAAAGCCTTGGCACTTGAAATTATAAAGCGAAGATTAACGGTTACTTGGTGGACCAATATTCGGTTTGAGAAAAACTTTACGCAAGACCTTTGTTTGTTATTAAAAGCGTCTGGTTGTATTGCTATTTCGGGTGGATTAGAAGTCGCATCAGATAGACTCCTAAAACTGATAGATAAAGGAGTGTCTGTAGCGCAAGTCGCTCAGGTTACCAGAAACTTAACGGATGCAAGTATAATGGTACATTCTTATTTAATGTATGGCTACCCAACACAAACAATTCAAGAAACGGTTGATAGTTTAGAAATGGTTCGTCAATTTTTTGAAGTAGGCGTATTACAATCTGGCTTTTGGCATCAATTTGCACTCACCGCACATAGCCCTATTGGTTTAAACCCAAAGGAATATGGAGTTGTACCCAATTATAAAGACATCACTTTTGCCAATAACGATATCGATTTTACAGATCAAACAGGGATAGATCATTCAAAATTTAGTGTTGGATTAAAAAAATCACTCTTTAATTTTATGCATGGAATAGGCCTTGAACTTCCATTACAAGATTGGTTCGATTTTAAAATTCCAAGGACAAAAATAAGTCCAGACTTTATAGAGAACTGTTTAAATAGCAATTCTCCATTTAATATTAAACCTTCCGCAAAAGTAGTTTGGTTGGGAACAATTCCTTCAATAAGAGAAATTTCTAAATCAAAACGAGGAGTCACAAGGCTACAATTAGAATTGACATTTCATGATGTTACAGAAACGTATCGCATTCGCACAGAAAAGGAAAAAGGTCTATGGCTTTTAGATATTTTAGAAAAACTAAGTCCTACGAATAAACCTTTAAGTTTTGGAAAAATAAAGACGGATTTTGAAATACATTTTGAAGATTTCGAATTATTTTGGTATGCTAAATCAGTAAATGTATTGAGGGCTCACGGATTGTTGGTGTTGTAATGTTCCTTAGCATATTTAGTTCAGTTGCTAAGTAATAGTTGTGGTAGGTTCCTGCCTTCACTTCGACTCCGCTCAGTGATCGCATAGGAACGACAAGTAACCGTGGTGATATCTTGTGGGCTATTGCTGTTTTAACAAAACGATAGAACTCGTACTTCTTCTCGCATTGACTCCGCTCAGTGACCAAGTTTTGATATAAAATTTGATAGAAACCGATTGCTTCTTCGCTCATGGCGCATCGCAATGACATGTTGGATGAGGTTATTTATTTCGTTTTTTTCCAGAATGACAAAGAAGAGTGTTTTTTAAATCCTACTTTGATAGGTATACAGATCAAAATAACGTCCTTTTTTGGTAATTAAATCGTCATGTTGCCCTCTTTCTACAATATTTCCATCTTCAATGACCAAAATTTGATTTGCTTTTTGAATCGTACTCAAACGATGTGCGATTACAAAAGTGGTGCGGTCTTTCATCAATACTTGTAAGCTTTGTTGAATAAACGATTCACTCTCTGTATCTAGATTCGAGGTAGCTTCATCTAAAATGATAATTTTAGGATCGGCCAATAAGGCACGTGCAATAGAGATACGTTGTCTTTGTCCACCTGATAATTTTACTCCACGTTCTCCAATTACGGTTTCTAACCCGTTATCAAAGCGATCGGTAAATTCATTTACATAGGCTCCTTTAACGGCTTCTAACAATTGATCTTCGGTTGCATTGGGTCTGGGAAATAATATATTTTCGCGAATGGTTCCTTCATATAAAAAATCGTCTTGCAATACTACAGCTAGGTTGCTTCTAAAACTACTTAAATTTACCTTAGACAAATCAATTCCATCCAGCATAATACTTCCAGAATTCGGATTTAAAAAAGTAGCGGCCAAACCTGCAATTGTTGATTTACCCGAGCCGGAAGACCCTACCAAAGCAGTTACAGAGCCTTTAGGTGCTTTAAATGAAATATTATGCAATACCTCCTTATTTTCTTCATAGGCAAAGGAGACGTCGTCAAATACCATATTACCTGTAATGTCTTTCAATCGAATCGTTCTGATTGAAGGATCGTCTTCTTCTGGCATATTCATGAGTTCTTCTGTACGATCTAAACCAGCCATGGCTTCCGTTAACTGACTACCAATATTTCCCATTTGAACAATCGGGGCAATCATAAATCCTAAGAATAGGGTAAAAGCAATGAAATCTCCCATAGTGAGTGTACCTCCCATAATAAAATAACCTCCAATCCCCATAATACCCGTTGATGCTAATCCTAATAATAGTGTTGAGGAACTGGTCATTAAAGCAGTTGTTGTTAAACTCTTTTTTACATTTAAATAGAGTAGTTCTACTCCTTTTTCAAACACTTTGTTTTCTTGTTCTTCTGCATTAAATCCTTTTATTACTCGGACTCCGTTTAAAGTTTCGGTTAATCTACCAGTAACTATGGCATTTATTTCACCTCTTTTTCTAAAAATAGGTCGAATGTATCCAAAGGCTTTTAAAGCGATGACGGCAAATATTCCGACAGGGACTAATACGAAAAATGTCATGGTTGCATTAATCTTAATTAAAATAATCAATGAGATTACTGCTGTAAAAGATCCGCCAATGAGTTGCACCAATCCAGTACCTACCAAATTCCGAACGCCCTCTACATCAGTCATTACACGAGATACGAGTGCACCAGATTTGTTATTGTCAAAAAAGTTAATGGGTAGTTTGAGTAGTTTTCGTTGGACTTTGGCTCTTAATAACGAAATTAGATGTTGTGCTTCTACACTTAATAATCGGGTTAAAGAGAAAGCGGTGACAGATTGTATTAGAATGGCTCCAACAACCGCAAGTATTAAAATTTTAAGCATTTCCATATCTTTCGAAGGAATGATGTCATCTATCAGATATTTGGTAGCATAGGGGAAAACTAAGCCTGATAGGCTTTTTAAAATAATTAATACTAAACCAGTGAATACTATTTTTTTTCTAGGCCAAATAAATTCTTTGAAGGCCCAAGCGAAAGATACTTTTTGTTTACTCATGGATACACAGTCTCTATTACGAATACAAAATTACATTTATACGTTAAATTATTCAATTAATGGTTTCGATATTTTCATTGTCGTCTCCTAATATTTAACGAATATCATTTGAATATCTCTTGAAATGGTAGAAATTGGCACATCGCTGGCAGATCCTTCAAACAGATATTTTCCAATATGTCCAATACATTCCTTCGTGTGAAATACCCAGGCTATAACAGTGCATAACGGAACAGCTAACCAAACAAAACAACTTCCAATACTGGGGTAAAGGTTTTTAATTAGAGTTCCTGTTTCATCAAAAGAAGGAATCAATCCAAAGGGTAATAGTATTAAAAATATTCGAACGAATAAGTAACCGAA
The DNA here is from genome assembly GCA_905181865.1 of Urechidicola croceus. GTDB lineage: Bacteria > Bacteroidota > Bacteroidia > Flavobacteriales > Flavobacteriaceae > Urechidicola > Urechidicola croceus_A. The sequence goes on along the minus strand of CAJIZG010000003.1, from coordinate 95,801 downwards.
CGTCCTATATTGTCTAGAGTATCGGGAATTTTTAATATGTTCTGATTTAACTTGTAAGGTGAAAATATTTTGCAAATTATTTTTTAATTTTAAAATGAAAACTCGCAGATAAATCCTTGGTTCTTTTGCATTCATGTAGTTCATCTTCAGCGATTACTTCCTCGGCATATTCCTTGGTAACCATGTTCATAAATTTCATTGCGAACGTTTTTGAATTATTCACGACCCCACACCAAATTTTACGCACTTCCGATACTCTGCCATAAGCAGCACTGTTTTGAAATCTAATTATAAAGCCAATAGCAGCAAGAATTATGGCAACTGGAGTCCATGGTACGTGTAGGAACGTTATATCAAAAAAATCAATTAGCGCTGTTATCAGAATCATTAGTGGTACATATCCGATCGTTTCTTTAGGTGTCCATCGCAGCATTTCCTTAGTAGAATATCTATTCTTTGTAAGCATAAGTGTTTTTTAAAGTGAAGTAAGGAAACAAATAATATATTGATTTTTTAAGGATTACAGTACAGATAGATTCTTCCTTTTTTATTCATTCAGTAATCTAGGTGCTTTACCCATTTTCGGTTCAAAAAACGACCTAACTAGCATACTTTTGATCCATATATTATTAGGTTATCAATAAAAATCAAAAAACAATAATAACAAAATCAGTTCCTACTGCCAAATCATAATTTATTGTATCTTTTTCATAGAAATAATTATGATTAACTATATTAGTGCTCTAAATTTTACTAACCAAATGAGAAGCAGAAGAGAATTTTTGATCAAATCTGGATTACTTATGGCGGGTGCTTGTATTGCGCCGTCATGTGTATCTGCAGTTACCAAAGAAAAATCATTAAATGTAGGAGTGCAATTGTATTCATTTAGAGATGCTATGGCTAAGGATGCCAAGGGTACTTTAAAAAGAATTGCCGATCTTGGATTTAAACAAATAGAATCCGCCCGCAGTGGTAAAGGACATTATTATGGGTTGAGTGCTACGGAAATAAAAAAAGTTTGTAACGATTTAGGAATGACGTTAAGTAGCGGTCATGTTGCGTTAGATGAGAATTTTGATAAAACTCTAGAGGAGGCTGTTGTCTCTGGTCAAGAATATTTAATTTGTTCTTCTTTACCAAGTAAAGGACAAACGGTTGATAATTATAAAAAAGTTGCCGAGGCTTTTAATGATGCAGGTGAAAAAGCGTTAAAAGCGGGCGTTAAGTTTGGTTATCATAATCATGAATATGAATTTGATACGGTAAACGGTCAGGTATTATATGATGTTTTAATGGATAATACCGATCCAAAATATGTTCACATGGAATTAGATTTAGGGTGGGTTGTTATGGCAGGCAAAGATCCTTTAGATTATTTCGAAAAATATACAGGACGTTTTCCATTATGGCATTTAAAAGACATGGATCTAACGAAGAAACATAGTGTGGAATTCGGAAAAGGTGCTTTAGATATTCCAACAATGTTAAAGAACCAAAAGAAATCTGGACTCAAATATATGTATGTTGAGCAAGAGGAATATGCGGTAAACCCTTTTGAAAGTATGAAGCATAATATGGATTTTTTAAGACAATTATAAGTTCAGATTTCTATTTGACTTAAAAAAATGTATATGCCATTGAATTATTTTGTTATACTAATTTTATTTTTGCATTTGTCCTGTGCAGCGCAGTTCAAAACACCTCCAGAATCTTCGGTTAAGTTTGAGAAGTTAGTGTTATTGAATGGCTTCATTAGTGAAGGTGCTTCTATTGGTGATATTGATAACGATGGACATTTAGACATTGTTTCTGGAGTATTATGTTGGAAAGGGCCTGATTTTAAAAAATCGTTTTCTTATGAGCCCGTTAAAATATTTCCAATTACTGGACCTGGCTTAGAAGGGTATTTAACAAATTTCTCTACATTTCCGATGTATATTGATTCTGATAATTGGATGGATATTTTAAAAATTAAAGTTCCTGGCTTGGATGGAAATTGGGTAAAGAACTCTGGCCAGAACCCTTTTAAAAATTCAAACAAAACAGAAAGTAAAGAATTGCGAAAGGCTCAAGAGTATATTTGTAATGAATCACCACAAATAGTAGATGTTATTGGCGATGAGAAAAAAGAATTACTAGCCTATAGTAAAGGAACTATCACTATTGGAATTCCCAATACAAATGGCTCAAAATGGGAGACTTTAGTAATTAGCCCGTATCATCCAGAACGTTTTTCTAAATACACACATGGTCTTGGTGCAGGAGATATTAATGATGATGGTTTATTGGATATTATTGAAAAAGAAGGATGGTGGGAGCAGCCAATGAATTGGAATCAAAAAACATTGTGGAAGTTTCATGCGTATGCCTTTTCTCTTGAAGAAGGAGGTGCGCAAATATTTACTTATCATATTGATGGCGATGGTGATAATGACGTAATTACTTCTATGAATGCGCATGGGTATGGCTTATCATGGCATGAGCAAATTAGTAAGAACGGCAATCCTTATGGAGTTTGTTTTAGTTAATTGCATGCCATAGTTTGTATAGATGTAGATAATGACGGTATCAAAGATATCATCATAGGAAAGCGCTATTATGCGTATAATGGTCGTGATGTTGGAGCAGAAGACCCAGCGGTATTGTATTGGTTTAAAACGACAAGAAATGTGAATGGAACGGTAGATTTGTTCCGTATAATATTGATAATGAATCTATTGTAGGTACCCAAATCTCTTCAGAAGATTTAAATAAAGATGGAAAAATGGATGTTGTAGTAGGAAATAAAAAAGGAGTATTTGTATTTATTCAAAAATGAAAGAAATTAAGAACAAGTCAAATTCTAGTAAATATATTTTAATGTTGGGTTGTTTTGATACCAAAGGAGAAGACTTTTCTTATTTATATGAAAATATTCTCGCAGTTGGCCAGAAAGTAATTACCATAAATACAGGTGTTATGGAGAGTAGTGTCAATTTTAAAATTGACTATAATGCTGACCTAGTTGCACGAAAAGCAGGAGCCACCCTACAAGAAATTAGAAATTCTGAAGATAGAGGAAAGGCAGTGGAGTTCATGGGCAATGGAGCCGCAGTAATTATTTCTCAATTAGTTTTAGAAAATAAAATAAAAGGTGCCATTGGAATGGGTGGTGGTGGAGGAACGTATATTGCCTTGTCTGCTATGCAAGAAATTCCGCTTGGAATTCCAAAGTTGTGTTTAAGTACGTTGGCGGCGAAAGATGTTTCTAGACAAGTTGGAAGTAAAGACATTACTTTAATGTCATCTGTTGTTGATGTGGCAGGTTTGAATAGTATAAGTAAATTATTGATTAAACAGGCTGCTGCCGCTATTTGCGGTATGGCGAATGTAACAATAGTAGAAAAGGAAAAGTCGCATGGAACGATTGCAATTAGTATGTTCGGTAATACTACCAAATGTGTAAATAAATGTAAGGAAATCTTGAATGAGAAAGGCTATGAAGCATTGGTGTTTCATGCAAATGGTGTAGGTGGATTAACGATGGAATCACTAATACGTGAAGGATGTTTTGATGCTGTTTTAGATGTTACAACGACTGAATTAGCCGATGAATTGTTTGGTGGAATTTGTAGTGCCGGACCAGATAGAATGACTGCGGCTTCTGAAATGGGTATTCCTCAAATCGTGGCGCCAGGATGCTTGGATATGGTAAATTTTGCACATATAGACACCTTGCCTGAAAAATACAAAGACAGACAACTTTATAGTTGGGCTCCAGACGTAACCTTGATGAGAACCAATGCAGAAGAAAACAGAAAACTAGGAGAAGTCATAGCGCGTAAGATTAATAAAACAAAGGCGCCCGCAGCCATACTTTTGCCAAATAAAGGAATTTCACAGATTGATACTGAAGGAGGAATATTTTATCAACCAACCTATAACCGTATTTTACTTGATACAATAAAGGAAAAAACAAAAGCTGAAATTTTAGTATTAGAATTTGACTTGAATATAAATGATGATGAATTTGCAAATGTATTGGTAGAGAACCTCCTTAAAATACTTTAGATTTACCGATTAAAATAAATTTTGAGAAGATTATACTAAAGATAAAAATAAATTAAATTAATATAGAAATTATGCCAAACCCATGGACAGGTAAGGGAAACCCCTATACAAGAGACGAAGTAAGAGAAAGATTAAAAGCGACTATTACTCAAAAGAAAGCGATCATAGGTGCAGGTGCTGGAACTGGAATCAGCGCAAAATTTATTGAAAAAGGAGGTGCCGATTTTATCATTATTTACAACTCAGGACGTTTTAGAATGGCGGGTCATGGATCAACGGCAGGACTTATGGCGTATGGAGATGCAAATGCTGTGGCAATGGAAATTGGTGAGTTTGAAGTACTTCCAATTGTGGAAGAAATCCCAGTGTTTTGTGGTGTACATGGTTCTGATCCGAGAAGAAGAATGTGGCATTTTTTAAAGCAAGTGAAGGACATGGGATTCTCTGGAATCAATAATTTTCCAACACATGCAATTATAGATGGACATTTTAGACAAGTGCTAGAAGAAACAGGAATGAGTTTTCAAAAGGAAGTAGAAATGGTGGCTTTGGCTACAAAAATGGATTTATTTTCATGCGTCTACGTGGCAACTGCAGAAGAGGCAGTTCAAATGGCTGAGGCCGGAGCAGATTCAATTATCGCACATGTTGGAACTACCGTAGGAGGTTCAATAGGAGTCGTTGGAGCTACAGTTGATATGGGTTTTGCGATTGAAAGAACGCAAGAAATAATTGAAGCTGCGCGAAAAGTAAATAATGAAATAATATTTTTGGCGCATGGTGGCCCTATTAATACACCTGAAGACGTTCGCGTAATTTTAGATAGTACAGATGTGCACGGATTTGTTGGTGCGTCTTCTTTAGAAAGAATGGGTGTTGAAAAACCACTAACTGATTTGACAAAAAAGTTTAAAGAGCTCAAGTTGAATTAATTCATGGAGAAATACAGTAAATTTACATTTGGAAAAGATGCAATTATAGAGCCCGTTGACGGAAGAGATCACTTTTGGCATTATTCTCCAGATCATACCAAAGGAGCAGGAATTATCATGGTAAAAGTAGTGATGCCCAAAGGAGGGAAACACGATTTTCATCGACACCCTGAAATGAATGAAATTATATACGTTTTAAAAGGTACTGCCGAGCATTGGATTGAGGATGAAAGTGAAATTTTAACTTCAGGAGATTCTATTTATATGGATCCAGATATTGTACATGCCACGTTTAATGCTGGAGATGAAGATTTAGAATTTTTAGCTATTTTATCACCTGAGAAAGGTTGGGAAGCAGGAACTATTGACGAGTACATGAATGCACCCTATAATACCTATAAAAAGTAAAATAACACTTAATATAATTCGCATAATGAGAAATAATAACTGCTTTTTTAAAGCATTGATATGTAGTCTTTTATTACTATCTATTTCAATGAAAGCTCAAAAACCAACATTGACTTATGCTGGAAATGAACCGAAAGTTCAAAATCCATTAAGCCCAGAGGATTCGCAAAAACATATTCAAGTGCCAGACGGATTTGAAACTGTATTGTTTGCTGCTGAGCCCAACATTATTAATCCTATTGCTTTTAGTTGGGACGAGCGCGGTCGTTTATGGGTATTGCAATCCACAGATTATCCTCATGGTTTGGCAAATGATGTAGGAGGAGATCGCATCACCATTTGTGAGGATACTAATAATGATGGAAAAGCGGATACGTTTATTGACTTCGCCACCGAGCAAAGTTTATCTACAGGAATTACCATTGTTAAGGGAGGTGCTATTGTTGCACAGGCTCCAGAAATGGTGTTTTTACAAGATACAAATGGAGATGATAAAATGGATAAGCGTACCGTTCTTTTTGATGGGTTTGGAACGTTTGATACCCATGCCGGTCCATCTAACTTGCACTATGGTCCTGATAATATGATTTGGGGTTCGGTAGGATATTCTGGGTTTGAAAATACATTTAATGAGAAGGATGTGAAGTTTACTATGGGCGTTTATCGATTTTCAAAAAAAGGCGATTTCATTGAACCTATTGGAAGATTTAATAATAATACTTGGGGAATGGGAATTGGAGAAGATTTTGAAATCTTTGGTTCTACAGCGAATAACAACCACTGCTGTTATGTAGGAATTCCATTACGTCATTATAATTATTTAAATGATACTAAAAAACGACCTTCTTGGGCGATCAATTCAGATTTTATCCAAGGTCATTATGATATTACAGCGGTTGCGGAGAACCCTTTGCAACAGGTAGATGTTAGAGGCGGTTATACAGCCGCGGCAGGGGCGAATTTATATACGGCTAGAAATTTTCCGCAGAAATATTGGGGACAAATGTTAGTGTGCGAGCCAACCGGACACATTGTGCATTTAGCGAATATCAAAGAAAAAGGTGCTGGTTATGAAGAAGTAGATGGCGGGAATTTATTTGCAAGTACAGATGAATGGACAGCCCCGGTTTTTGCAGAAACAGGACCTGACGGAAATGTTTGGATAGCAGACTGGTACAATCCTGTAATACAGCATAATCCAGATAAACGTGGTATGGATAATCAGATTTGGAACGCAAATAAAGGCAAAGGAAATGCACACTTAAATCCATTACGAGATAAAGGACATGGTAGAATTTATATAGTTCGTATCAAGAATAGTAAAAAGTCAAATATCAATTCGTTAGCGAATGCTGGTTCAAATCAACTTATCAAGGCTTTAAAAAGTGATAATATGTTTTGGAGAACGACAGCGCAAAGATTGATTGTTGAAGGTGGAAAGAAGGAACTTATTTCGCAATTAAAAGAACTGGTATCTAATAAAAACACGAATGGTCAAGGGTTTAATGGTGCTGCAATGCACGCATTATATACTTTGGATGGATTGAATAGTTTGGATGAAGCGCTCTTATTAAAAGGGCTTAAAAGTAATTCGCCAGCCGTTCAGAAAGCAGCACTTTCTTTATTGCCTAGTTCTTCTAAGAGTAGTAATGAAATAGTTTCTTCAAATTTGTTGAAGAGTACTAATTTACACGTTAGATTATCGGCACTACTAAGAGCTAGTGAATTTCCAGAAACATTGGAATTAAGTAATGCAATTGAAGAAATTTCAAAAATAGAAGAGAATCAAAATGATAAATGGTTAGTAGCCGCCTTAAATATTTATGCAAGAAAACAAAATGTTGATATTGTAAATCCAAATGCAGTAGAAATGATTATTCCATCAGCAGAGGAAGAGATTTTAGAATGGAGATATACGACTACAAAACCAACTAAAAATTGGGCTTCAGAAGATTTTGATGATTCTCAATGGTCAATTGGAACAGGTGTTTTTGGAAATGGAGATGTCATAAGGAACCAATTAAAGACAAAATGGAAAACTTCTGATATATGGCTAAGAAGAGTCGCACAACTAGAAGGTCCTCTTAGTGAGCCAATTTTAAAAATTATTCATGATGATAATGCTAAAGTATTTGTAAATGGAGAATTAGTAAGAGACGTAAGAGGTTCTAGTTCAATTTATAAATATGTTAAACTAGATAAGGAGTCTGAGAAGTTATTCAAAAAGGGTAAAAATACAATCGCAATTCATTGTAATAATAGAGGTGGTAATCAATATGTAGATGCTGGAATTGGAGTCGCAGGTGAATTAAAACCTGACGCAGTATTACATGTAAATACGGTAAGTCAAAAAATGGAATTTGACAAAAAAGAACTACACGTTACTACCGGACAGTTTGTAGAAATTAAATTGACAAATAAAGATCAAATGCCTCATAATTTGGTGTTGATTGATCAGGGAAGTCTAGAAGATTTTGGTACGTTAGTTGATGGATATTTATCAAACCCAAAAGCAGCTTCTACCGGTTACATTCCTAAGTCACGATATGTAATTGGTGCTACTGAAATGATTGATCCAAATGGTATAGGATCCTTCTACTTTAAAGCGCCAGATAAGCCAGGTCGTTATCCATTTATTTGTACTTTCCCAGGACATTGGCGTATGATGCAAGGCGTATTGATTGTAGAGGCTAAAGGCACCTATACATCAATAAACAAAGAGGCCACTAAAATACTATCAGTTGGAGTAGGTGGATCTCATGATTTCTTAAAATATTTCGGAATAGCAGATGGTAAGATCTTAAGTGATAATGGAAAAAATTCTGTAGAATTTACAGGCGATATTGATGCTTTCGGAGAAAAAATTGAAAGTGCAGATGTGTTGTTGTTAACAAATAACAAACCATATACAGAAAGTGTTAAAGAGACCGTTTTGAAGCATGCAAATAATGGGAAAGGAATGTTAATTTTACATCCAAGTACCTGGTACAATTGGAAGGATTGGCCCATATATAACAAAACCTTAGTAGGAGGTGGTTCAGAATCACATGAGAAATTACAAGAATTTGAAGTGAAAGTAATTAGGCCAAATCATCCTATTATGAAGGGAATCCCACCGAACTTTAGAATTATAGATGAATTATACCGTTGGAAGAAAGATCCCAAAGGTACTGATATAGAAGTGTTGGCAGTTGGACGCGGATTAGAGTCGGGGGAGGAATTCCCGGTAGTATGGGTAGTAAAACATCCGAAGGCAAATATAGTTGGAAACACCCTTGGTCATGATGATCGAGCACATTCGTTAGCACCATACCAACAAATTTTATTGAATAGTCTACACTGGATTTTAAAATAAAACAATCTATTTTGAATGTTCCAATTATTTGATGTAATTTTGCGTGTGCGCACACAAATAATTTGTTTTGCGTTTAAAACTATTAACTAATTTAAAAGACAAGGATTAATGACTTCTAAAATTTCATATGTATTGTTGCTGTTTCTCAGCTTACAGGGCTTTTCACAAAATGTTAAATTAAAAAAGGCTTTTAATGGTAAAGATTTAAAAGGCTGGGTTATTCCTGATGGCAATCTTTGGTGGACAGTGAATAACAAAATATTAGAAGCAAATAGTGATCCTACTAAGAAAGGAACAATCCTGTGGACGGAAAAATCATATACTAATTTTGTGGTTGAGTTGGACTTTTTAATGGGAGAGGGGAGAGTTGATTCTGGTGTTTTTCTAAGAACTGAAAAGCAACAAATACAAATAGGTGAATCTGGATCTTTAAAAAGAGATATGACGGGTTCCCCATATATTCCAGGAAAAGGATATCCTGTAGAGGCTGAAAGAATGAAAGAAATTTTGAAGTTGAAAGATTGGAATACGATAAAAATAAAAGCGAACGGAGGTGAATACACTGTCTGGATGAATGGAGAAGAGGTGATGAATTACGATTCTGACACCGTTATTGAAAATGGACCTATCGGCTTGCAGTTGCATCCAGGGAGAGATATGCATATAAGTTTTAGAAATATAAAAATTGGTAAACTAAAATAATCATAGAAATGAATAAACAGCAAAAATTGAAACTATCTATCCTGCCAGTATGCCTTGTTATGGCAATAATAACGCTTGCATCCTGTAAACCAAAATCAACTGAGGCAAAAGTAGAAGAGATCTCTAATGAAATGAAATCAAATAAAGTTGAACTTGTTAGAAAAGATGCTCAAAGAAAAGTAGACGTATTAATTGATGGTAAATTGTTTACTTCTTATGTGTATCCAACGAATATTAAAAAGCCAGTATTATATCCTTTAATTACACCAAATGGAACTAAAATTACACGAAAATTTCCATTGGAGCCATCAGTAGGAGAGCGCGTAGATCATCCGCATCATGTTGGGGTTTGGTTTAACTTTGGTGATGTAAACGGATTGGACTTTTGGAACAATTCAGATTCTATAAAAGTAGAGAAAAGGGCGCATTACGGAACTATTAAACATCAAACAATTAATGAGGTGAAAAGTGGTGATAGTGAAGGTAGTTTAAAAGTAACGATGGAATGGCAAGCTCCTGATGGAACGATTCTGTTGGAGGAGAACACGACTTTTATTTTTAGAGGAGGAAGTGAATATTCAATTGATAGAATCACAACGTTAACTGCACAAAATGAAGATGTTAATTTTAAAGATAATAAAGAGGGTGTTTTAGGAATTCGAGTAACAAGAGCTTTGGAGCATCCATCAGATAAACCAGATATCTTTACAGATGCAAATGGAATCCCAACGGGTGTTCCTGTATTGAATAATGATGGTGTAAATGGGAATTACATTAATAGTGAAGGTATTGAAGGCTTGGATACATGGGGAATAAGATCTAATTGGATAAATTTACGTTCGTCAATTGGTGAGGAGAACATTTCATTAGCCATATTAGATCACTCTGCAAATCCAGGATACCCTACTTATTGGCATTCTAGAGGATATGGACTATTTGCAGCAAACCCTTTGGGACAAGAAGTATTTAGCAAGGGAAAAGAGAAATTAAACTTGCAATTGAAAAAAGGAGAGAGCGTTACGTTTAAACACCGTATAGTTGTAGCAAGTAGCGAATTAAGTAAGGCTGATTTAGATGCTAACTTTATACAATTCTCCAAACAATAATATTAAGTAACACTAAATCTATAAATAATAATCATGGGAAATAGAAGAGATTTTATTAAAAAAAGTACGATGAGTGCAGCGGGTATAGCTGTAGGTTCATCGTTGTTTTCAGCAAAGTCATATGCAAATATTATAGGTGCAAATGAACGTGTGGTATTGGCTTCAATTGGTATTGGAGGTAGAGGAGGAGGATTGTTGGAAAACTTCTCTGGAATGTATGATAAAAACGTACGGATCAAAACAATTTGTGATGTAGATACAAAGTTTTTTGCAGAGAAAGTAAAAGTATCAGCAGATAATCAAAAAGGAAATAAGCCGGGCACTGAAACGGATATGCGACGAGTTTTTGAAGATCAGGATATTGATGCTGTAGTTGCAGCTGTACCAAATCACTGGCATGCATTAACTTCAATATGGGCTTGCCAAGCAGGGAAGCACGTCTATGTTGAAAAACCAAGTTCTCACAATGTTTGGGAAGGAAGAAAAATGGTTGAAGCAGCAAGAAAATATAACAGAGTTGTACAAGTAGGTTTCCAAAACAGATCGATAAGTAACGTAATGCAAGCAATGGATTTTTTGCATGGTGGTGGAATAGGAGATGTGTTTATGGCTAGAGGAACTTGTTTCAAGCCGCGTAATTCATTCGGAATTACACCTGATAGTGCACCGCCATCAACGTTAAATTATGACATGTGGCTAGGCCCTGCAAATTACAGAGCTTACAATGAGAAAAAAGGACATTATAACTGGCACTGGCATTGGGCTACAGGAAACGGGGATACAGGAAATCAAGGGCCTCACCAATTTGATGTTGCCCGTTGGGGATTGAATAAAAATGTACATCCTATAAAAGTGCAATCTATGGGGGGTAAATTTGGTGTTACAGATCAAGAATGTTCTCAAGAAACTCCAAATACGCAAACTTCTACATTTGAATACGACGATGGTAAAATATTAGAATTTGAAACTCGTGGACGATTTACAAATGCTGAATCGAATGCAGGAATTAAAATTGGTAATATTTTCTATGGTACAGAAGGTTGGTTAGAAATTAACGGAAGTACATGGAAAGCGTATAGAGAAAAAGAAAAAGAACCATTTGCTGGTTCTGGAATGAGTTCTGGCGCAGCAGTTGGAGGAGACACATCATTTAGAACGGCTCCTGATAGTGCAGGTCACTTTGCTAACTTTATTACAGGTGTGAAATCTGGAAATCGATTTGACTTAAATTGTGACATCGAAGAAGGTCATAAGTCTACGGTATTGCCATTAATCGCAAATATTGCATATAGAACAGGTGAGACGTTGCGTTTCAATGGTGAATTTGAAAAATTCATTGATAACGAAGCAGCAGATCAAATGTTGACAAGAAGATATCGTTATCCATATATTGTTCCTCAAAACGTATAGTAGACTATTGAACAAATTATTATAAAAAAAGAGTTTCAATTCATTGAATTGAAACTCTTTAAATAAGGTTAATTTATTCTATAATTTTAAAATATCGAGTCATGTAATAAGGCAATAAATACTCATCTCCTGCCAATCTACTATATTGACGTCTTCCTTAATCTAAAGAGAAAAGATTCGTAATGTGTCTATGTATCTCTCTTTCTCCAGGATAATAGTTCCTTTGTTGTTTGACCTCTATAATTCGCAAGCAAAAACTCTAAATATTTTCTATGAGAATTCTTAATTGTATATCTATCTCAGTCAATATTAAACTCTTTTAAGAAGAACATCGTTGCATCAATATCTCCATTTAAACCATACGTTAGCATTTCCCATAATCCATCCTTCTCTGGTCGTTCCATCTACCAATGTTCAGTTGGTGACCCCGTACAAATTTTTGTTTTAGTTCACCATTAAAGGCATGTCTGTACATTACGCAATAAGTAATAAATGACATTTTATCGTCAGAATGATTCCAACATTCAACCATATTATCTCTCATATGATTGTAATCTAGCGTTTTCTTCATTTCTCTCATAGGGTACATGATGTTTTCAAGATAACCGTGCTCACCCATCATTTTGAAAGCTTCTTTCTTATATTTTTTTCTGTTAAATCATACGCCAATTGAAATCCTGTAATTAAATCTGCACTATTTAACTTTCTATCAGAGACATGTAATGGATACCAGTCAAATTTAAGGTTCCATCTACCCCATTTTGTTGGTTTTCTATCACAATCTAAAAAGTAATAATCATTTTCAATGATATGCGTCATACTAGCATCAATGAAATTGGTTATACGTTCTTTCTCGTCTTTATTTTCTGCAACAAATTCATTTATTACAGAAGCAATAAATAAGTACCCTATATATTCATGGCTACTTGTAGTAACTTTCCAATCCCATTCTGCTTCTTTTTTCGACGGTCTCCAAGCATCTTCATACGCTGAGATCCCTCTTCTTTCAAAAGTTCTTAAAGGAAACCCTTTTAAAGAATTTACGGTTAGTAGTCTTTCAAAAGATTCAAAAGATTCCCATACATAGCGTCTTACAATTTGTTCACCCTTGGCAGCATAACGAAAAGCTAGACTTCCTAAATATAATGTTGTCCATAAACCATCATTATCGTTATCCTTAGAATGTGCTGTTTTAATATCGCCAGGTGTTTTTTATCGAATTTCATTAACCCATCCAAAACGCATATGATATTTACGAATATCATCTTGAATTTTCGCTGTTTTTTGAGCAAGTGTTTGATTGATATATTTTACTTTATTTAAACCTGTTGAAGTTAAAAAGTATATATCTCCCTTAGCGTCGCTTGTAATATCTATTACATTATTGTTATCCCACCAGCGACGTCCAACAAAATATCTGAATTTTTTAGATTCTCTTAAAAATGCTCCAGTATCAGAACCAAACCAAAGCCGACTTCCAACCTGTTGTATCATGGTAATATTCGGAACTGGTAATTTGTTGTTTTTCTCAGAAATTACAGCACTATTCAATAAGTTGATCGAATAATATCCATCAGAAGTTCCAATAAATATTTCATTTTGAATGAACGTAATAGCTGTTAAGTTTTGGCCACTATGAAGTTTATTCCAGTCACCGTTTTCTAATGTATAAATCGCTTCAGATGTTAAATAATAAAGTTGACCGTTGAATACATACGCTTCTATTAAATCCCCCTTTGGTAATTTTAAATCTTCAACCTTCTTTGTGCGTTGATAAAGAGCTACTTCCTTATCTCCTATTAACAATACTTGATCCTCTTTGTTCACCAATATCTTCCGATACTTTCCATCAGGAAATGTACCTGCATGTGCATTGGTTAAGAATTCGTCAGCATACAAGTAATACAAATATCCTGTTTCTTCTTGAACTGAAATATCCACTGGATTCTTTGTTGCTAACAATCGATAGAACATATCTTTCGATATTTCATTCTCATTATAATCCCTGTACAACCCTTTATCGGTTAATACATAACAATCTCATTGTAGTCTACGACAACCTTTTTCAATTCTGTACCTTTCAATTTATCAGACAAGGTGTATTTTACAGATGATGCTTGCTTAAAAGGAACATCAACTACCTGTGCTATAAGGTCTATAGAAATTAAACCTATAGCAACTTCTAAACGTATACTTTTTTTTATGAATTAATATTTAACTAATAAGTATTATAATCCCTCAAAATTACTCGAAGAATAAGCAATACACTTGATTTATATTATTGAAAATATATTGTATTTTTACCAATATCGAATTATCCTTTTTAAAAGGGCTTAAAATGTTTAAAATCAATTCGTACCAACTTTTTTTCGCGCCTATGAATCCGCCTAAAGGATAAAACGGGTACATCGGCATCATTACAAAGTCTAAAATAGGATTATGTGCCCACACATATTTACTTGTTAGAATAAGACAACGTTCTATACATCAACTCAATAAAAACAGGATTCTATTAACATTTTTTTAACCAAAACAGGCGTTGTTTTTTTGAGAAAAATATTTAATATATATTATATTTGCACTCCTTTTGATATTTTCTTATGAAAAGACGACGAAGTGAAAAAATGAACTATGAGCAACACAGCAAAAAAGAGTATAAAGAAATCTAAGGTAAAACTGTTACATCAGTATTACGGATATACGGGTTTCTATTCTTTTGTAAACAATAGTTTAAAAAAGTCTATTATTCCTATTGTACTATTTATAGCGGCGATACTTTTAGTAGATAGATATTTATTTGATTTCAGCAAGCTATTTGATATTGTAATAGAAACGTTTTCAACACTTCAAATATTTTTAGTGTTTTTTGCTTCTGAATCACTTCTAGGCTTGGTTCCACCAGAAATATTTATAGCTTGGGCGGGGAAAATGGGAACGCCTGTTTTTTATTTGTCTATTTTAGCATTGTTATCGTATTCAGGAGGAATTGTATCTTTTTTTATGGGGAAATCTATTTCCAAATTGCCGAGTGTATATTCCTATTTGGAAGTGAAAATGCAAAAACATTTAAAGATGATTCGTAAATGGGGTGGATTCTTAATAGTGGTAGGTGCATTATTACCTATTCCTTTTTCAATTATCAGTATTGCGGCAGGAATTATAAACTATAAATTTAGAAATTATTTATTGTTTGGTCTATTACGTTTTGTACGTTTTTATTTATATGCAATAGTGATTTTTAATGTAATCTAATTCGTGATATTTTTCAGTAACATATTGAATATAAAAATGCTAAATGCATTGTTAATTGCTGTTTTATGCTTCAATTCATTATGTATTATTTCAGATAATCTAGAGTTTGACACTATGGAAATTGTTGATGTCATGGATTCTGAATCTAGTTCTGAAAAGGAAGTTGAAGAGAAGATTGAATTCGATGATGAAATTACAAAAATAATTTTGACTTATGATCTTGCTTTTAATAAAGAGGAAAAAACAATACAGTTTAAGAAAAATAAAAAGATTGAAAACCTTTGTAAAAAAATCCATATTCCACCACCTATTTCTTAAAAAATAACTATACTATTGTATCTAGTTAAGGTATGATGATTTCAATTAAAGTCAAATTCTGGCTTTAAATAAACGTAATTATATTAACATAACATTTGTTGAAGGAGCTCATTTAAGACATTCTTCATACTAAAGTTATAAAACATTTTATCAATGAAAATATTCAATTTCAAACATTTTAAAAGCGATTTATTTGGAGGTGTTACAGCCGGCATTGTTGCATTGCCTTTAGCGTTGGCCTTTGGAGTAAGTTCAGGGTTAGGACCAAGTGCTGGATTATATGGTGCAATTTTAGTGAGTTTCTTCGCAGCACTTTTTGGAGGAACAAATACTCAAATATCGGGTCCAACAGCACCTATGACAGCCGTAAGTATGGTAGTAATCGCGGGTATACTGGCAAATTTTGAAGGAGATATAAATAAAGCGCTACCATCCATATTAACCGTTTTTTTGCTAGCAGGATTGATGCAAGTGGTATTAGGTCTTTTGGGAATAGGTAAGTATATAAAATATATACCGTATCCTGTAGTATCTGGATTTATGACGGCTATTGGTGTTATTATATTGGTAACTCAGATTATGCCTTCAGTAGGTTATTATCCGAAGGAAGACACGGCCTTTGTAGAACAATTTAAGCCTGAAGCTGAGGAGGTTATTTTAGAAAATATTTTAAAAGACGAGGCCGCAGAGGGCATTTTGGTATTAGAAGATTTTGAAGAAACCATTAACCGTGCAGAGCACATTACAGATGCTCAAATTCTGAAAGAATCTCAAACCTTAGCCAGTAAAGATGCGTCTGGAGTACTAGGTGCTGTAAAAGTGTTGCCAAGGGCAGTACAAAACATTAATTGGTTAGAGTTGTTATTGGCTCTAGGTACGATCCTAATAATTTATGGATTTAAGCGAATTACAACTGCTGTTCCGAGTACACTTGTTGCGCTATTAGTAATGTCTGGAATTGCGATTGGATTTGGTTTAAATTATCGCCCGATTGAAGAAATTCCTAGTGGATTACCTATTCCAAATTTTGGAATTTTTACGGAATTTAATTTAAGTTCAATTTCGCCATATATATTTACAGCTTTGACATTGGCATTGTTAGGAGCTATTGATTCTTTGCTGACTTCTGTTGTTGCGGATAATATGACTAAAACTAAACATGAGCCAAATAAAGAGTTAGTCGGACAAGGAATCGGAAATAGTATAGCCGCCCTATTTGGAGGGATTCCAGGTGCAGGCGCAACTATAAGAACGGTAGTAAATATTAATGCAGGTGGTAAAACCCGTTTGTCAGGAATGTTTGCAGGTCTCTTATTGCTCGTTATTCTTTTAGCTCTTGGACCAATAGCATCTAAAATTCCTGCGGCAGTTTTGGCGGGTATTTTAATAACTGTTGGTATTGGAGTAATGGATTACAAAGGTTTAAAAGCAATTCCTTATATGCCTAAGGCAGAAGTTATTATTATGCTAGTGGTTCTTGTACTTTCATCTATATGGAACTTGGTATATGCTGTTGGTATTGGGTTGGTGATTGCCTCTTTGATGTTTATGAAAAAGATGGGAGATCTTACCGCACAGCGATCAAACATTAAACAAGTACTAGATAATAAAGTAGAAAAAGGAGCAGAGGACGATTTAAGTATCCCAAAGGAATTAAAGAAAGGAATCTATGTGAAATATATTAAAGGACCTTTGTTTTTTGGTTCTACTAGTGATTTCCACGAATTAGCAAAACAAATTCCTGAAAATGCTACGGACGTAATTATTCGAATGGGAAGAATGCCCTATATAGATCAATCCGGACTTTATGCTATGGAAGATGTCGTTCAAGAATTAATAAATAATAAAAAAAATGTATTTTTGGTTAATGTGTTAGAACAACCTAGATATCTATTAGAAAGAATCGATATTATTCCAGATTTAATTCCAAGGGATCATATTTTTGAACATTTTGAAGAGGCTATGGCGCACATAGTGAAAGAACACTTAATAACAAATTAAAAAAGTGAAATCAGCATGTTGAAATTACGATCACTTAAAAGAAATGATTAATAGCGAATAACATGTGACCTATATAACATAATAAATAGATGAAAACACATACAAAAGAATTTCAAGAGAATTTAACCCCAGAAACAGCACTAACTGTTTTAAAAGAAGGAAATCAACGGTTTATAAAAAACCTAAAAACACAAAGAAATCACCTTGATTTAGTGGAAGAAACTAGCGAAGGGCAATACCCTTTTGCGGTCGTACTAAGTTGTATTGATTCTCGTGTTCCGGCAGAACTTGTTTTTGACCAAGGAATAGGAGATATTTTTAGTGTAAGGATAGCAGGAAATATTGTAAATGAAGATATTTTAGGCTCTATTGAATACGGTTGTGCTGTTGCAGGATCTAAAATAGTAATAGTTTTAGGACATAGTAATTGTGGCGCTGTTACTGCGGCTTGTAATGGCGTAGAACTAGGGAATATTACGGCATTATTAAGTAAGATT
Organism: Urechidicola croceus; assembly: GCA_905181865.1. Classification (GTDB taxonomy): domain Bacteria; phylum Bacteroidota; class Bacteroidia; order Flavobacteriales; family Flavobacteriaceae; genus Urechidicola; species Urechidicola croceus_A. Next base: position 77,767 of record CAJIZG010000003.1, on the reverse strand, counting down.
CAGCCTGCTGTTGATGTAGTAAGACCTTCAGTAGAAGAGTTCAATGCTGAAGCTATACAAACTGTTTCAAATACGAATGTGGGATTGGCGATTGAGACTATCCGAAAAGAAAGTCCAATTTTAAAAAAAATGGAACACAAGGGAGAAGTTAAAATTGTTGGCGCTATGTACCATGTCCATAGTGGCGAAGTAACTTGGATTTAGTAGAAGAATACTAAATATTTAAACCTCAAAATTATTTGTTTTGAGGTTTTTCTTTTTTAGTATAAACAGCTTTGTAACCTTCTCTTAAAGCAGTAATTTCACCTTATGAATAAAAAACATTGTTTACTGCTTTTTTTATCGATGATTGGTTTTGTAAGTTGGTCACAAAATAAATTCCCTAATGAAATAATTGTTTTAAAAAACGACTCCGATTTAATTCCTATAAAAAATCTTGAAAAACAAAAAATAGCAACCCTTTCCTTACAAAGTGATTCCTATAAGTTGATTAGTTTTAAAAGTATGTTGAATAACTACGACAAAATCGAACACTTTAATTTTCCGAATTCACAAGATCTAAAGAATATAGAAACCCTAAAAAAAAGGGTGTCGGACTTTAATGTTATTATCTGTAGTTTCTTTCAATCAAATAAGAATTCGCAAGATATGTTAAATTTTGTTCAAAGTCTTGGTGTAAAACTAATCCTTACCAGTTTTCAATCTCCAAAGGCTCTTGCCGATTTAAAAGGATTGGATAAAGTACCCGTTATTATAAATTTTGAACAAGCGGATTCCTTTGAAAAAAATAGTGTTGCTCAACTTATTTTTGGTGGAGTCGGTGCTTCAGGAAGGGTGGTAGAGGCTGTTGGAGGATTTCATAAGGGAGATGGTATTTCGATTAAAGGTGGAATACGGCTGCGATATTCAAGTTTAACGAATGAGGGATATGATAGTATTCGAGTATGTGCTAAAATCGATTCCATCATGCAGCGAGGGATTAAAGAAAACGCTTTTCCAGGAGCACAATTATTAATTGCTAAGAATAATACCGTAGTTTTTCATGAAACATATGGGTATCATACTTACGATAATAAGGACTCAGTTTCTAAGAATGATTTGTATGATTTGGCTTCAGTGACCAAAATTGCTGCAGCGCTTCCTTCTATAATGCTACTGCATGATAGAGGAAAAATGGAGTTAGACTCTCCTTTTAGTAACTATTGGAAACCATGGAGGCACAAAAAAGATAAAAAAAATATGACCGTACGTGAAGTTTTGGCGCATCAAGCCGGTTTGGTTCCCTATATTGTATTTGCCTCGGAGACCATGAAAAATAACAAGTTTAATAAACGGTTTTTGCGGAGTAAAGCTAGTAATAAATATAGTATTCCTGTTTACAAAGATTTGTTTTTGAATAAGCGTTTTCATAAGAAAATGTATCGTATAATTAATAGATCAGAGGTGTCAGCGAAAAAGAAATATAAATACTCTGGACTTACTTTTTTGTTAACACCCGAGATAACGAAACAGTTAAGTGGCAGTGATTATGAAACGTTTTTAAAAGAGAATATTTACGCACCACTGGGAGCACATTCTATTGGATTTAATCCGTTGAATTATTATCCGAAAAAGAATATAATTCCAACAGAGTATGATAGTTTTTTTAGAAAGAAAACTATTAAAAATTGGGTACACGATGAAAATGCCGCTTTAATGGGCGGAGTTTCCGGTAATGCAGGGTTATTTGCTACAGCCAATGATTTGGCAAAATTGATGCAGATGTATATGCAATTTGGTTCTTATGGAGGCAAACAATTTATTAAAAAAAGTACGCTGCTAGAATTTACGAAAGTACAATTTCCAGAGAATGATAATAAAAGAGGTTTAGGCTTTGACAAGCCTTTATTAAATAATGCTAGTTTGTCCTTGTCAAAGGCGTCTCCCGCTCCTCAAGTTAGTGAAGCAAGCTTTGGTCATGGCGGATTTACGGGAACTTATATTTGGGCAGATCCTGAAAATGAACTGGTTTATATATTTTTATCAAATAGGGTAAACCCCACTAGGGATCATAAAAACTTATATAATCTGAATATTCGACCTTCGTTGATGCAAGTTTTTTACGAGGAATTTAAATAAGACTTCGTATAGTACTTATTTAAATATCTAGCTATGTTGAAAAATCATAGTTGAATTTTAAAAATTATAATAAAGAATTTCGATAGATATTAATTAAGTATAGTTTTACAATGAACAGACGAAATTTTATTAAAACAAGCTCATTAACTTCTTTTGCAACCCTTATTGGTGCTGAAGTTGTATTTGGTTCAAATCTACCAGAAGGCTATAATCTGATAGCACTTCAAGAAGGAGATCCTTTCAGTTTGTTTCGTAAGAATAAAGACATGGTAGTTTTAAATGAGAAGCCATGGAACATAGAAGCACAGGCACATCTATTAGATGACAAGATTACTCCTAATAGTAATATGTTTATTAGAAATAATGGCCTAATTCCTCAAAACATTGATATAAAGAATTGGACATTAACAATTGATGGCGAATCAGTAGAAAAATCCAAAACCTATAGCCTACAGGAGTTAAAAACAAAATTTAAGGCCCATACGTATCAGTTAACGCTCGAGTGCGGCGGAAATGGTCGTAGTGAATACGATCCACCTGCCAAAGGAAATCAGTGGACTATTGGTGCCGTACATTGCGCAAAATGGACCGGTATTCGATTAAAAGATGTATTGGAAGATGTAGGGATTAAATCTAATGCCGTCTATATTGGCTATCACTCGGCAGATTCACATCTAAGCGGTGACCCAAGTAAAGAACCTATTTCTAGAGGAGTTCCCATGTCAAAAGCATTACAAGAAGAAACATTGATCGCTTTTGAAATGAATGGTAAAGAAATTCCATTAGCACACGGATATCCCTTGCGATTGGCTTGTGGCGGATGGCCAGCGTCTACTTCTGGGAAATGGATCAATAGAATTAGCATTCGAGATAAAGAACACGACGGTACTAAAATGACAGGAACAGCCTACCGCGTTCCTAAAAACCCTGTGGCGCCCGGAGATGTGGTAAAGGATGAAGACATGGGTATTATAGAATCTATGCCTGTAAAATCATTGATAACATATCCGCGTTCTGGAGCCGTTCTCAAAGAGGGACAAAAGTTGAGTATTCGTGGACACGCTTGGGCAGGAGAATTGTCCGTAAAGCAACTAGAAGTCTCTATAGATTTTGGGGCTACCTGGAACGTATGTACTCTAGAAAAACCTTTAAACCGTTTGGCTTGGCAGCATTTTTCTGCAACCGTAAGTTTTCCCAAAATAGGATATTACGAAGTATGGGCGCGTGCGACAGATTCAAAAAATGTAGCGCAACCAATGCTAGTTCCTGGATGGAATCCTAAAGGATATTTAAATAATGCATGTCATAGGATTGCAGTAAAAATAGTATAATGGCTGTAAAGGACAACTTTAACAAACAGATTGAAGACATTGGACGTCAATTGAAAATAATAAGTATTATTACAAGCATTGCTTCTATATTGTTTATTGTTTTATTACTAAATCCTAACGGATTCTCTTTTGAAACGATAGATACGGAACAAACTATAACTGAAGTGAATGAGGACTTAATTGAAAACGGGATTCATGTTCGTACGGGTTTTAAAGATGCTGAAGGATTGCTAACCGTAGTTCAGAACTGCACCAGTTGTCATTCCTCAAAATTGGTGATTCAAAATAGAATGAATGCAGACCGTTGGAATGCTACCATTAAATGGATGCAGGAAACTCAAAATTTATGGGACTTAGGAGAAAATCAAGAAGTGATTGTGAATTACCTAGTTGCCAATTATCCACCCGTTGAGAAAGGAAGGCGCGAGAATATAAAAGATATTGAGTGGTATGAGTTAAATAATAGATAAAACACCTCTAGCCAAAAATTAATGGAAATCAATCTTGTTTTTATAGTAATTTTCTTTAGTACCAATAAACTTTATAAACTAGGCGTAAATTCTTGCGCCAAACTCAATTAACTGATAAAATATTTACAACTATGTTACTTTTGTTGCCCCTTAAAGCCCGTGAGGTTTGGGCCCAACAAATGTTGGTACAGAAAGTGCTTTGTTGAAAATGAATGCTACGGAAAAAATAAACAAAAATAAAAGTTATTAAGTTTCATTTGTAAAGTTAGAAGGAGAAAGAATTATAGAGGTCTCTACTTTTGAAATCAAGGTGGAATCAAAAAGCAGTTCTGTGTCTTATGGTACTGTATTTATCAATTAGTATCTGATTTTTTTTAATATAAATCAGCGTTCGGAATTAAATAAATTTATATAATTCAAGGATTTATATTAATTAAAATTTTGTGTGAAATAATTATTTTCAATCAAGTTGACTACAAAACTTATAGTTGTTATAACCTGAATAAAAATTTAGTTTGATATAAGACTTTCTGCTTATTTTTAATAGTTTCAGCATATCAATTTTAGTATTCATTAAGATTCATTAACTTCACATCTTTTACGCTTAAAAAAATGTACAGATGTTTAAAGTTAAAATAGTCTTTCTTTTAATTATTTTCATTAGTGCTGTTCCAGTTCTTTGGGGGCAAAAATCAAATTCTGATTGGGAGAACCCTGAAGTCCTTGCGGTCAATAAACTGTTACTAAATGAACATTTCATTCCTTTTCAAAATAAAAAAAAGGCACTTTCTTTTGAAACGGAAAGATCAAATCATTATATATCCTTAAATGGCACCTGGAATTTTAAAATGTATAATAATCCAGATAATACCTCTCCAGATTTTTTTTCAATAGATTATGCAGCGAGTGATTGGACTGAAATTAACGTGTCATCGAATTGGCAAACAGAGGGATATGTAATGCCTATTTATCCACATGTATCGATGCCTTTTAAAACCAACCCACCTTATGTCCCGAATGAGGGTAATGAGATAGACTTAAATCGTCAGACATTCAAAATTCCAGAACCTTGGTCAGAAGATAAAACTATTCTCGCTTTTGCAGTTGTGCAGTCCGCGTTTTATATATGGGTCAATAGAAAAGAAGTCGGCTACAGTCAGGGCAGTATGACAACTGCAGAGTTTGATATTACCGAGTATATAAAAACAGGAGAAAATCAATTAGTCGTCAAAGTAATTCGATGGTCTGATGGTAGTTATCTCGAAAATCAAGACTTTTGGAGATTAAGCGGTATATACAGAGACGTATATTTAGTAAGAAAAGAAACTACAAATATGCAGGATTTTCAAGTCTCGACTGACTTTGATGAGGCCTATGAATATGTAGTGATATGCGTTGATATAATTTTTGAAAATACAGCGCATAGTTATGCTGGAGAAGTAGAATTTTTAATCTTGAATGCTATGAATGAAGTGATTTTAGAATATGAAACAACGTTTAATAAATCTACTTTGTCTCAAGAATTTCCGATCCGTAATCCGAAAAATTGGTCTACAGAAGATCCAAATCTGTACAAACTGATACTTAATTTAAAGGCTAATGATGGCTCAACTGAAACGATAAGTCATAAGATTGGGTTTAGAAAAGTAGAAATCAAAAATGCACAAGTTTTAATGAATGGGCAGTCCGTTTTTTTTAAAGGATAAAGAGTATGTATTTTCTTTTTGGATAAAATAATAAAATGATGGAAGTTAAAAGAATATCAATGCTAGACCCTCTATATGAATTCGAAAGAAAACTAAGAAACACGGTGTTATTGCGCCCTATTGGATTACCAGATAATGGTTGGGAAATGAAAGATGCTATTTCCTGGCATTTTGTAGCATTAAAGAGTAAACAACTTGTGGGTTGTGCAGTGCTGGCACCACTTGATACTAAAAACAATAGAGCTCAATTGATGCAAATGGCAATTGCAACTAAGTATCAAAGAAAAGGAATTGGAAAACGTTTAGTTGAAGAATTGCTGCTTTTCGCGAAGCAAGAAGGATTGAAAGAAGTAATGTGTCATTCTAGAACAGATGCAACTGAGTTTTACCAAAAACTTAATTTTGAAATTTATGGTGACGAATTTGAAGAAGCGGGTGTATTGCATAACAATATGAATATTAGAATAAATTAAAATTATTAAAAATGAAAAAAGTATTTCAAATTATCAGTATTAGTCTGAATCAAATTATTAGAGGAATTGCCATTGTTGCATTATTTTTATCCTATGGTTGTAGTAGTCAACCTGAGATTCAATTTCCGGTTAAAGTGGGTGAGAAGCCAGAAAGTATAACAAAGGGATTCAATGAAAATTATTATGTGACTGTAATGAATGGAAGTGAGAATGGCGATGGTGAAGTTGTTGAGATTTCTGAAAATGGTGTAAACGTTTTTGCCAAAGGATTTGATCAACCAAAGGGGATTGTTTATTTAAAAGGTCATTTATATTTTTCGGATGTAACGAAGGTATACAAAGTGGATAAAGAGGGGAATGTGAGTGTTTTTATAAACAAAGAAGATTTCCCCAAAGAAGTTTTGTATTTAAATGATGTTGGTGTTGCTGCCGATGGAAAGGGTATTTATGTAGTAGATATGGGAGCAACAGATACTATGCGAGATGCGAATAATGAGTTGTGGCCTTTAGACAGTGAGCAGGCAAAATCTATTCCGAATACGGGGCGGATTTATCATATAACATTGAATGGAGAGGTAACGATAGCAAAGGATACATCACCTCTTATGCCAAACCCGAATGGGGTTGGGATTGACAATGATGGAAATATGATGGTAGGATCTTTTTTTAGAGGGAATTTTTTAGTTACAAGAAATGGAAAGTTAACACCTTTGAAAGGTATATTCCGTGGTGCTGATGCTGTAGAGCAAGATAGCGATGGAAATTATTATCTTAGTAGTTGGTCACAGGCTACCGTTTGGAAAATAGATGGAAAAACGGAAGCATCAATTGTTTTAATTGACGGGTTAGAATCTGCGGCAGATTTTTATCTAGAAGAAGAAAAAGGACGGTTATTGCTCCCAGATATGATGGCAGGAATGATATATGCCGTTGCTATAAAAAAGTAATAAACACCTATAAAATTGAATCAAACCAAATTATTGCGGGGAAATGCGTATTTGATGTGGTTGGGTATTATGCTAGACCCGACGCATTTGATTTTTAACTAAAAAGTAATCGTAAATAATATACACTATGAGAATTTCAAATGTCTTTTTAATAGGATTTATAATAAGTATCATGTCTTTTTGCAACACTATAAATGCGCAATCCATTCACGTTTTGGTATGGGATGAGCAACAACCGTTGCAGTCAGAAGCCTATGATAACTTTCTTGGAAATGAAATTTTAAACCGTTTAAAATCAACTTCCAATAATTTTGAATTACGTTCCGTAAATCTAAATGACTCACAACAGGGGCTTTCTAATGAAAATCTCGATTGGGCAGATGTTTTAATTTGGTGGGGGCATAGACGGCATGATGAAATTTCAAAAGAAACGGCACAACGGAAAATTATAAACCGTATTAAAGCGGGTACATTGAATGTTATTTTTTTGCATTCCGCTCATTTTTCAACGCCTTTTATGGAAGCCATGAATGAAGTTACAAAAGAGCAAGCGTATAAAAAGTATCCGAAAAGTGATATGAAATTTGAGTTTATCATACCTCCTGGACGAATAGTCCCTACAGCGAATTCTCTGATTACTCCTGCTTATTATGCCAAACAAGGACTTGGAAAAGCACCCAGTGTGAGAGTAGATCTTCCTAATTGTTGTTTTCCTGCTTGGCGAAACGATGGAAAATCAAGCACTTTACATGTAGTTGCAAAGGACCACCCAATTTCAAAGGGAATCCCAAAAACAATGAAGCTGATGGCGACTGAAATGTATAGTGCGCCTTTTCATGTACCAGAGCCCAATGAAATTATATTTGAAGAAAAGTGGGAACTAGGAGAATATTTTCGAAGCGGTATGACTTGGAATCTTGCAAAAGGAAAAATCTTTTATTTTCGTCCAGGGCATGAAACATATCCTATTTTCAAAAAAACAGAAATAATTCAAATTATTGCCAATGCGTGTCAATGGTTGGGTCAGGATTAATCAAAAACATAAAGTAATTGTTATTAGTATGATAAAAACTACAGATTTCTTACCACAAATTACAGGTTCTTTTGCACAACCTGCTGCTGAAAATCCAACCGTGGCGATGGTGGAAGCGGCATATCAACATCATGGATTACATTTTCGCTATTTGAATTGTGAAGTGAGTCCGAAGAATTTGGAAGCAGCAGTAAAAGGTGCTAAAGCTATGGGATGGACTGGTTTCAATTGTTCTATCCCTCATAAAGTGTCCATCATTAAATATTTAGACGGACTTGGTGAATCTGCACAGCTTATCGGTGCAGTAAATACCGTTGTAAGAAAAAACGATCAATGGATTGGGGAAAATACCGACGGACAAGGTTTTGTGCAAGCACTGAAGAAAGTGATTTCTCCAAAAGGAAAAAATATTACGCTATTTGGTGCTGGTGGAGCAGCACGTGCAGTGGCAGTCGAACTTGCTTTGGCAGGGGTCTCTTCTATAATTATTGTAAATAGGAGTGAGGATAGAGCAGAAGTCCTAGTGGATTTATTAAATAAAAAGACCGAGACAACAGCCGTTTACCATTCTTGGGGTACTAATTACTTTATTAAAGCAACCACAGATATTGTTATTAATGCGACTAGTATTGGCTTGTATCCAAATATAGAAGAAGAATTGAATATTGATTTTAAAAGTATAAAATCGGATATGGTTGTTGCTGATGGTGTTCATAATCCACCTGAAACACATTTTATACGAGCAGCGAAAGTAATGGGTTGTAAAACTGTAAGCGGACTTGAAATGCTAGTAAACCAAGGGGTAATAGGAATAAAGTATTGGACAGGAATTAACGTAAACCCTATAATAATGCACGATATATTGAGAAAAGTTCTTGCTATGGATACGGAAAATTAAATGGATTTATTTCCTTTTAGAAAAAATTCGTTTTTAAATTTAAACGAAACTATTAAATGAATTATAAATATTACTTAGCGAAAAGAAGCAACTATTTATTAACGCTTTCAATTTTCGGATTCTTAATAAGTACGGTGTTCAGTACTATCTATTCTCAAGATCATATAGCGAAAGGAACGGTGTTTCTCGATAGTAATGTCAATAATCAATTTGATTCACAAGAAAAGGGTCTTGAAGGTATAAAGGTTTCAAATGGTGTAGACGTTGTAAAAACAGATGCGAAAGAAAATTATAAAATTGACCTACCACCAGAAAGTATATTGTTTATTTCCAAACCTACATAGTATAGTGTGCCTTTAAATAAAGTACAATTGCCTCAATTTTACTACCTCCATTTTCCTGAAGAAACTCCAAAAATAGCAGACTGGAAATAGGTTACAATTAAGTCTAACGGCCCCTTGTGAAAAACGATAAATTTTGCATTATTGGACGGGATCCAAATTAATGAGTTCAAGGCGATGGGCTTTGCAGATCCACAGACGACTACAAATGAAGAACTAGATATGATGCGCAAGGACATTATTGATGTGCTTTTTGGCAATCCATATAAAGCAAAATTTGGATTGGTAGCTGGAGATGTGGTAAATGACAATTTAGCACTATATGAGCGCCATAATAGGTTAATGTCTCAAATTGATATTCCAATTTGGAATGTTCCTGGCAATCATGATTTAAATCCTGAATCTCCAAACTATGAATATGCGACACAGATATACAAAAGTGTGTTTGGACCAGATTAATACACCTTTGACTATGGTCAAGTACATTTTTAGCCTTGAATAATTTAGGGTATAAAGGCAAAGGAGAAGGGTATCGAGGATATATTGATGCCAATCAAATATAATGGATTAACAATGATCTTAAAGATGTACCTAAAGACAAGTTGGTTATGGTTATTACTCATATACCGCTGATTACGTATGCAGATAACCGTACTTTTCCTGCTTCTATCAATACGATAAACTTTAAGGATTTGCTAACTGTTTTAAAACGTTTTCAATATATCTATACCATTTTTGGAAATGATACATGCAACAGTTGGAAAGTAAAAGTAGATCATACTCATGGCTGGCACGGACAACCATTTATTGCACATACGTTGGCAGAAACCCTTGGAGGAGGCCGGTATTAGGGGCCAAGAAACGAACTAGGTGTAAGAGTTGCTATGGAAGATGGAAACACTAATGGTTATCATATTTTCCATTTCGATGGTCATAAGGTAAAACCTCAATTTGTTCCTGCTGGCAATGATCGAAAGGATTTCTTAAGAATCACGTTAGATCGTCATTTGAAGTATCCTGATAGTCTTGCTTGAGAGATTCATTGTGACTTGATAGAGGAATACAGCTCGTCAATACCAATATTGTAGTCAATTTTTATGATGGAGGAGAACGGGATTATATAGCGATTTTATTGATGGAAAAACAGCAACGCCAATGAAGTTTACAGAGCCTACCGATTCTTATGATGATAGTGAATTTAACAAGTATAAAGGTACAAGCGATTCTTTTGGTTCGCCAAAGGTTTCTTCTCATATTTGGAACTATGAATTGCCTAAATTGGTCACTGAAATCCATGTTGCCATTGTAAGAGCATTGGATGAATTTGGGTTTGAAGATGAGGGAAACTTTACGTTTGAGATTACGGAATGAGAGAAGTAGACATTGTATGTTCATTTGAAAAAATGAAAAAAGGAATAGAACTCTTATAATTGAATTTATTTTTTTCGGATGTGTATTTTAAAAAAAAACAACATAGTACAAGATGTAAGCGGGAGGAATCAATTGGTTCCAGATAAATTGGGGCTCGCATGAATACCTTTTGGTCAATTTTATTGGAGCAGCTAGAATACAGTCAAATTCGGTACATCGAGCAGCGATACTAAAAAAATGATACCATACTTCCATGAACTCAAGGAATTTAATATCTCTTATTTCGTTGGTACCTCACTAAATTATCTGGGAATAGATTTGCTGCTATTTGAGAGAATTGCAAATGAAACGGATATTAAAATAATTACCAATACCGGTGTATCTGGTGCATATAATAATAAATTTTTTCCAATTTATGCCGAGAATTGTGCGACTAAAGCACTTTCAAAAAGATGGATTAAGGAATTTAATTATGGAATAGACGGAACCAAAATAAAACCTAGATTTATTAAAATAGGTATAAATAACACTGCTAATTTAAGTGAAATACATAAAAAGTTAGTAAAACCGTCTACAGTAACCCATTTAAAAACGGGATTGACTATTGCTTCACATACTGGCGAAGTCAAAGCTTTATGGTCTTAATTAAATATACTCAATGGGAGTGTCGCCAAGTGGTTTTATTTGAGTCCATTCTCAAAACAAAAATTACATTGACAAAATTATATTTGCGACTACTCATGTTTTTTTATATGCTATTTTGATTTCTCGCGGCGCGGGATGTTTTGACGCACAGTAGGGAAATCAGATGAAAACTCCTTATACGTCAATTTTTTAAAACACTCTTTCCTATGCTCAGAGCTATAGGGTTTAACGATGATGAACTCAATATGCTGATTTCTAAGAATATCGAAAGAGCTTTTTCTATTAAAAAAAAACCAGCTAGATTCGTAGGAAATCTTATGAATAAACAGCATAATGCATTCGTGTATTCAACGTATTCATTTTTTAAAAATCAATTATATAAAAAGTTACTTTTTAATAAAATTCCTTTTATAAAGATAGTAATCCAAATTCTCTATATTTACATTTCGTAGAAATAACAACCAATTATGGTAATTAAATTGAATTAAATGATACAAATCTCCGCGATTCACATGCAGGATGTACTTTACAAACTGTTTTTGAAATATAAATTTACAAGTGAAAAAGCGAAACTCTTGGCAGAAACGTATACCAAGAATACGTTAGATGGTGTAAATTCTCATGGCATCAATCGAGTTCCGCTTTTTATAGACTACATAAAAAATGGTTCTGTTAAGATTGATGCAGAAGCCGAAAAGGGAGAAACATTTGGAAGTATAGAGCGATGGGATGGAAATTTTGGCCCTGGTATTATCAATGCGAGGAAATGCACAAATAGAGCCGTTGAATTGGCCAAACTTTATGGTATGGGAATGGTGGCGCTGCGGAACACAAATCATTGGATGCGTGGAGGAACTTATGGTTGGCAGGCTGCAGATGCAGGATGTATTTCTATTCTTTTTACAAATACTCAGGCAAATATGCCACCTTGGGGTGGTAAGGACAGTCGATTGGGAAACAATCCGTTTATTGTGTCCATTCCACGAAAGGAAGGTCACGTAGTGCTAGATATGGCGATTTCTCAGTTTGCCTTTGGAAAGATTAACGATTACAAGATTAGAGGTAAGAAATTACCTTTTCCTGGCGGATGGGATAATAATGATGTGCTGAGCAATGATCCAGAAAAAATAACAACTACAGAGCGGGGATTGCCGATAGGCTATTGGAAAGGATCTGCTCTCTCCATGATATTAGATATGCTAGCGACCCTTTTGGCTTCGGGTAATTCTACCTATAAAGTTGGTCAGGGCACATATGAAACAGGACTTTCTCAAATTTATTTGTGTATCTATCCAGAAATATTCAATGATCAGGGGATTCAGGAAAGATTGCTCAATGAAATTATTGATTATACACATGATGTAGAACCTATGGTTTCGGGAGATAAAATCTATTATCCAGGAGAACGCACGCTGCAAACCAGGGCTAAAAACCAAAAAAATGGAATACCTGTAAGTGAGAGTGTTTGGGAAAATGTTTTGAAATTATCGGAGTAAAAATTATAGGAATAACATAAACTATTAAATATTATATTGTGAGCTATTATTTTAATAAAAAACTAAAAGACGCTATTTTAATGAAGCGACTGAGCAGGTTATAGCGGAGCTGAAAAAAGAAGGATTTGGCGTGTTTAACGAAAATTGGTTTAAAAAAATTACTTGCGGTAAAGTAGAGTCAGATTGTTAGAGAAATTGCCAATGGCAAAGTCTGATATAGGGAAACTGGCTATTGGATTTGGGACACTAACAATGACACAATGATGCGTACTTTTCTAGACCTAGAGGTATAAGTGTTTTTGTAGGAGGAAGATTTGAAGAATATACTAGCGATGAAATTTTATTTAATCTAATCGCTAATCATGACGACCCACACTGGGGGATTGCTGAATCACCATGTACGAGAAGGAGAGCAAAAACGTTCATGTTTAAGCGTGAAATTAAACTGATTGGGAATATACTTTTTTATTCCCAAGAAATGACGATTGGCATTTACGATAAAATATTTAATCATGAGTTTATCAGTAGTTTACATAGACGGAAGTAAAGTGTAGCTTTATTTAAATTAATTACATTAAAGATAATTAACAATCATATTTTTAGAAAAAAGAAAAAAAATAGAAACATTGTTATCACAAGTAAGTGACCAGTTTATGATAAGGTGTAATTATGCTAAGTCTTTTGAGGGGTTCAAGACTCAAATTCTATCTACAATAATTGCTCTCATAAGGATTCAGTAAATTAATAGGTTCGTCTTTGAAATAAACATCAATAATAGCAAAATTAGCATTATTTAAAATGTAAAACGGGTTCATTGAATTCAAATGAAATCAATTAAGTGCTCCGAGGTGCTGTTAGGTTTTAAAGAAACAAACGTCTTATTTATTTTAGAACTACTGGAAATTACGCTAAGAATGAATAGTTCCTATAATTTTTTTTTAAACTGTAATCATTTTACTGAAATAACTGAGTTTACTATCAATTCTTACGGCTTATTTCGTTACTTTTGTCTAAGAAATATATAACATAAGCTAGATGAAAATTCGTCGTTTAATAATATCAATACTTTTAATTAGTTCACTTTTATTTATTTTTACAAATATGAAGAATGCTACACCACCAAATACTATGAAAAACATATATACCATAACAATTAATAGTTTAACAGGAGAACCTATTGATTTAAATAAGTTTAAAGGAAAAAAACTTTTAATTGTTAATACCGCCTCGAAATGCGGATTTACAGGACAATATGAAGGGTTGCAAGAGTTACATAAAGCCTACGGGGACAAATTAGTAGTTATTGGAGTACCTTGTAATCAATTTGGGAGTCAAGAGCCAGGAACAGCTAATGACATTGAATCTTTTTGTGAATTAAACTTTGGAGTAACCTTTTTAATGACTGAAAAAGTTGAAGTAAAGGGAGACCAAAAACACCCTCTTTATGATTGGCTCACAGATAAAGAGTTAAACGGTGTAAAAAACACTTCTGTAAAGTGGAATTTTCAAAAGTATTTAATTGATGAAAAAGGAAAGTATATAGATGTATTTTATTCATTGACGAAGCCTATGAGTTCTAAAATAACGAAACACTTAAAATAATTTTTTATTATGGTTATTTCAAGTCATGGTACAATTTATAATTTATACTCAAAACAAACTTTTCCAATTACTGTTGAAGTCGCTTGGGAATTTTTATCGAATCCTAAAAATCTTAAAAAAATCACGCCAGAATATATGAGTTTTGATATTGTTTCTGGCGGAGATAGACCCATGTTTTCAGGCCAAATAATTCAGTATGTTGTCACACCAATATTTGGTATAAAAACCAAATGGGTAACAGAGATAACCCATTTGGTTAAAAACGAATATTTCGTAGATGAGCAGCGCTTTGGGCCTTATGTCTTATGGCATCACAAACATTTTATTAAAGAAATAGGAGGGGGTGTTGAAATTGAAGATATTATTGACTACAAAGTACCTTTTGGCTTTTTAGGTCGTATTTTTCATCCAATCATGGTAAAACCTAAACTCAAAGAAATATTTAAATTTAGATCAGAGAAACTGAAAGATTTATTTGGAATTATAGGCTAATAACTCAATTTAGTTTAAACGTATATTCGAATGATATAAAAAACTAAGTAATTTAAATCTATATAGTAAAAAATATTAATGCCGAAAACACCTAAACATCAAAGAACAGGCTTTAGATTTACTTCTTATAAGAAAGAGGAGCAAACACCTTTTGAAAGAATATTTGAAATTTTTCAAGAGTTGATCACACATACTTCTGGTGATTTTGATGAAGCTTTAGACTGGTTGAAAACTTTGGACGACGAGTACAAACTTACGAATGAGGATTATACGCTAGAAGATTTTGTACAAGAGTTAAAAGACAAAGGATATCTTCAAGAAAAAATCATGCCTGATGGGAATTCTAAAGTGGCAATTACAGCAAAAACAGAGCGATCTATTCGTAAAAACGCCCTTAATCAAATTTTTGGAAAATTAAAAAAGAAAGGTCTTGGGAATCATAAAACGAATAGGAGTGGAGTTGGGGATGAACGCACAGGTGATTATAGAGCGTACCAGTTTGGAGATACTTTAGAAAATATTTCCATCACTGAAAGTTTAAAGAATGCTCAAATTAATAATGGTTTAGAAGAATTTAAAATAACTCAAAATGATTTAGTAGTAGAAGACACAAATCACAAATCTCAAATGAGTACCGTACTAATGATTGATATTAGCCATAGTATGATTTTATATGGTGAAGATAGAATTACGCCGGCGAAAAAGGTGGCCATGGCACTTTCTGAATTAATCACAACGCGCTACCCAAAGGACACATTGGATATTATAGTGTTTGGTAATGATGCTTGGATTATAAAAGTAAAAGATCTGCCATACCTACAGGTAGGACCTTATCATACAAACACGGTGGCAGGTTTAGAACTGGCTATGGATATTTTGCGTAGAAAAAGAAATACGAATAAACATATTTTCATGATTACTGATGGAAAACCAAGTTGCCTAAGATTACCAGATGGACAATATTATAAAAACAGTAATGGTCTAGATGAATACATCGTAGAGAAATGCTATAATATGGCGGCTTATGCTCGTAAATTACATATTCCAATAACAACGTTTATGATTGCCAAGGATCCTTATTTACAATCGTTTATAGAAAAGTTTACAGAATCAAATAAAGGGAAGGCATTCTATACAGGATTACAAGGATTGGGAGAAATGATATTTCATGATTACGCTACTAATAGAAAAAAACACACACGATAATATGGATATAAGTTATAAAACATTGGGTGCGTTAAAAACGTCAGGCTATGTTTCTAGAAGTATCAAAGAAGAATTGAGAACTAACTTAATTGATAATTTAATAAATAAGAAATCATCTTTCATAGGAGTACATGGATATGAAAACTCTGTGATACCTCAGTTAGAAAGGGCTATTCTATCTAAGCATAATATAAATCTACTAGGATTGCGCGGACAGGCGAAAACGCGTCTGGCAAGACTTATGGTTCAATTGTTAGATGAATATATCCCAGCTGTTGATGGTTCTGAGATTAATGATGATCCGCTAAATCCTATTAGTGTATTTGGAAAAGACCAAGTTGCAATGCTGGGAGATAATACCCCCATAAAATGGATACATAGAGAAGATCGTTTTTTCGAAAAACTAGCGACGCCAGATGTTACTATTTCTGATTTAATAGGAGATATTGACCCCATAAAAGCGGCTAATCTAAAATTGAATTATTCCGATGAACGTGTTATTCATTATGGAATGATTCCACGAGCTAATAGAAGTATTTTTGTTATAAACGAGTTACCCGATTTACAAGCACGAATTCAAGTGGCCTTATTTAATATTTTGGAAGAAGGAGACGTTCAAATTAGAGGATTTCAACTTAGGTTGCCTTTGGATCTTCAATTTGTATTTACAGCGAATCCTGAAGATTACACAAACAGAGGAAGTATTGTTACACCGTTAAAAGATCGAATTGGTTCTCAAATATTAACACATTACCCTAAGACCCTAGAGATAGCAAAAACCATAACTAGTCAAGAAGCTAAATTGCAAAATGAGCGGGTTTGTGAAATTTATATTCCTCAAATAGCGAAAGATTTGGTAGAGCAAATTGGCTTTGAAGCTAGAGAAAATGTATATGTAGATGCAAAAAGTGGTATTAGTGCGCGCATGAGTATAACAGCCTATGAAAATTTAATGAGCACAGCAGAACATCGTTGTATAGCCTCAAATTCATCCAAGACCTCAATTCGGTTCGTTGATATACTTGGAATGATCCCTGCGATTACCGGAAAGGTAGAGTTGGTTTATGAAGGAGAACAGGAAGGTGCGTCATTTGTCGCAGAAACGCTTATAGGGGATGCTGTTAAAACCTTGTTTTTAAATTATTTTCCAAAAATAAAAAAATTAACCAAAACAAATGATGGTGATCCATATGAGGGAATATTGAATTGGTTTTTTGAGGAAACTTCCTTTGAATTGATGGACGACGGTTCAGAAGAAGAATATTTTGATAGTTTGAACCGCATAGTCCCTCTAGAAACATTAATTAATGAATATATGCCTAATATTGAACCAAAAGATCTCTCATTTATAAAAGAATTGGTTTTGTGGTCGTTGGTAGAATTTAAGAAATTGAATAAACAACGTATCGATAATGGGTATTCATTTAAAGATCAATATGGTTCCTATTTATCGAATATTTAAAATAGAAGATTTGAATTTATTATTGAAGAAATATGATAAATGCACCAACTTTAAAAGTAATATTTTTAATATTAGTAATATTCATGAACAATGATATTTTAACATTATTTGACTTTTCTAAAAACAGCAATTCGCAAGATTGGAAAATTGTGAATGATGGTGTTATGGGAGGCTTTTCACAAGCGACTATTACGAATGAAGTTGATGACGCAATTTGTTTTAAAGGGACAATTTCTTTAGAAAATAATGGGGGGTTTTCTTCGGTTCGTTATCGATTTAGCAGAAAAGAAATCGCTAAGTACACAAAGCTTCATATTAGAGTGAAAGGGGATGGTAAACGATATCAATTCCGACTAAAAAGAAGTCAGAGTGATCGATACGCATATATTTCTCATTTTGAAACTTCTGACGTGTGGCAAACGATTACGATAAGTTTAAAAGAATTATATCCAACATTTAAAGGACGTAAATTAGAAATGGATATGTATTCACCTGATTATTTAGAAGAAATTGGATTTTTAATAGCAAATAAAAAGACTGAAGAGTTTAAATTATTGCTATCATCATTAACTTTGACTTAAATCATTCGTTACGGGCACTTTAAACAAATATATTTTAAGAATTCGTAATGTATTCAGTCTGCTAATCAGTATTCATTGAATATAGTTTTCGTTGGCATTTAATAAATAGTAAAAATACTATCACCATTGAAATCGTGTGGTTTATCTTTAATTAGTTCATGGTTTTATATGTGTTATAGCATTATTTCTTACATTAGTTAATTATAAATAATCTTTAATGACGCATGAATTCATTCAAATAGTTCAAGGGTACAAAAAAGCAAAAAAAGCAGGTAGAAAATCAATTTTGGTGACACTTGTTGCACTTGATGGTTCTTCGTATCGACCTTCGGGAGTGCGTATGTTAGTTGTCGATGATGCTAGCATGATTGGTGTTATTAGCGGAGGATGTGTTGAAAAAGAAATTTTGAAACAAACTGGATCCGTATTTACTTCAAAGGTTTCAAAAATTATGACCTATGACGGAAGATACCGCTTAGGTTGTGAAGGGTTACTCTATATTTTATTGGAGCCCTTTGGACCTAGTGATTTGTTTTTAAAGGAGTTTGAAAACAATATACTTAAGGAAGAGTCTTTTCAACTTAAAACTTATTTTAAAAAAGAAGTAGGAACAAATACCGAGTGGGGTACAGAGGTGGTTTTTACTGACAATTCCAGGTATTACATGAAACAAAATCGAACCATGGTTTTAGGATCGAATTCAGACGTATTGGTTAAAGAAATGAACCCTTGTTTTAAATTGGTCATTTTTGGTGCAGAACGCGATGCCGCACAACTTTGTATTTTTGCTAAATTATTAGGATGGAAAGTAACTGTGGTAGTTTCGATTTCGAATCCATTAACCCTCCAACATTTTCCAGGTGCGAATGAAATATTCCATGTAGAGCCAGAAAGTATAGAAACTATTCATTTAAATAAAAATAGTGCCGTAATCTTGATGACGCACAGTTATGCGAGAGACTTAAAATATTTATCAAAGTTGAAAGAATTTTCCGTTTCCTATATTGGATTGTTAGGGCCAAAGAAGCGAAGAGAAAAATTATTAAATGAATTTATAGAATTGCATTCAGTTATAGAAGATTCATTTTTTGATTTGATTCACGGACCATCTGGCCTAAATATTGGAGCAGAAACTCCACAAGAAATAGCGCTTTCGATCTGTTCGGAAATACTTTCTGTAGTTCGTGGTAAAGAACCTATTTTTCTCAGTGATAAAGTCAATGCTATTCACTGTGAAATATCCTAATGCTATCAACAGATTCCCGTAAAAATATTGTAATGGTCATTTTGGCTGCTGGTAATAGTAGCCGTATGAATGCTGTTAAGCAATTATTACCATGGAAAGACGGAACATTGCTTACCAATGCTATTGAAGTGGGTATTTCCTCAATGGTCAGTTCAATCATAGTGGTGTTAGGAGCGAATTCTGACAAAATAAAACCATCATTAAAACGGTTGAATGTTACAGTTATTGAGAACAGTCAATGGAAAAATGGATTGGGAACCTCTCTTGCTTTTGCCGTTAATTATATGGAAGATAATAACATTTACGCGGATGGAGTGCTATGCTGTTTGGCAGATATGCCGTTTGTAACTGTGAAGCATTTACATGATTTGATCGCTGGTTTTGAGTTGGACAACAATTCAATTGTTGCTACAAGTTTAAAAGAGAGCGTCATGGTACCCGCACTATTCGATGCTTTTTATTTTAAAGATTTAGTCGAATTGACTGGCGATTCTGGAGCTAAGGAATTATTAATAAAACATCAAAATAATTTAATCCATATTGAAGTGAGTTCTGAGAAAGTCTTGAAAGATTTAGATACTCCGAGTGATTATAATTTTTATAAAAAAAGTTAATATTATTGTAGTCTTACAAAACGCTTAGTACCCAAAGTAGACTCGATTTGCTATTAAAAAGTTGATATTCTATGTCAATTTTTTTTAATTGACTTTCTATTAATTTAACTTCTCTATAATTAACAAGAAATAACAATCCTTCTCCCATAGAAAACTTTCGTTCTTCACCTTTTACGAGTTGTTCATAATCCTTTACCAAATCAGAAAGAATTTGATATTGAACCTCATATGACACCATTTCTTGCAATGTCGCTACTATTTTATTTTTTAAACTAACTCTAGTCGCAGATAAGTCAAAGTCAATATCTTGTAATTTTAGTTTAGCTAATTTTAAATCTGCACGTTCTTTTCTTAAAAACAACGGAAAACTAAATGAAAGTCCCGATTTGTAATTCAATGTGTTTAATGAGTTTTGGTTATTGAAATCTGAAGTTAAAAAATTATATTCTAAATTTATTTCAGGCAGTAGATTATTTGCTTTTAATCGCTTATCAACAGTCAAAATTTCTTTTTTAATTTCAAGTTGTTTTAATTTAGGGTGGTTTTCTAGAGAGACATCTTCTATATTTAAAATGGAATTACTCAATACCATATCGATCTTGTCAATTGTATAAATATCAGGATGAATAGTATCTTCTAATTCTAGAGGTAAGTCATTATCTAACCATAAATAATTAGCAACTTCTAGGGTCGATTTTATATATCCAATTTTAGCTTTTTCTAAATCTAATATCCGATTTTTTAAATTAATATTGGCTTCAAGAGTATCAACAGCGGGTTTATCTCCTGCGAAATAACTTCTTTTTATATTTAGAAATCTATTTTCTGCATTTACAAGATAATTTTTAAAGAGCAATTCAGCTTGATAGTTTTTCAACCAATTAAAGTATGCATTTATAGCACTGTATAAAATATCATTAGTTACAAGTATTTGTTGCTCTTGAACTTGATTCGAATATAACTTGGATTGTTTTAATGTTGCCATGCGGTTATTCGTCAGTAATCCTTTTGCAAGCGAAACAGAGACCCCAACACTATACAAACCATTATCTGGCGTTATTGATTCAGTATTTAAATAGACACCATCGTTATTTTCATAAGTAGTTTTTAACGCAACTCCATACCAAGTAGGTATTTTGAAAGTTGCATTTAATCTGTCATAATATTCTATGTCTTTAAACTTTTTTCGATCATAATCAACGTCTAATTTAGGGTCGAATGCACCACGAGATTTGAGTAATTTTATTTCACCTTCCGTTGAAATTAATTGTGCTTGCTTCACTATTGGATGGTATTTCTTTACATATCCCAAATACTCTTCTAAATTTAATATAGTATCTGTCTGCTGAGAAAAACCTACTGTATAAATCAATAAGAATGTAATAATATATAGTTTTCGCATTTAGGCTTTCTTTTTATCTTTTGAATTATTGCTTTTAGGTTGGTAAAAATTAGGGGGAAAACTATTTATCTGTCTCCATAATTCATACCAAATAGGAACGTTATCTAATAAAGCGATTGTTCTTGCTCCTGATCCGACACGTATGGCAATTGGCCAATTAACATCATTGCTATCTGGTTCTATTAGAACACGGAATTTACCGTTTTCACTAATGAAATTTTCAATCGCTATCACTCTTGCCCCATAAGTACCATAAGACGCATTAGGCCACCCACTAAAAACAATAGCAGGCCACCCATCAAACTGTACTCTTAATTCCTCCCCAATATGTATTAACGGCAAATCGATAGGGCGCACGTACATTTCTACTGCCAATTCATAATTTGCAGGCATTATACTTACAAGCTTTTCTCCTTCTTTAAAAGTTTCTCCAAGACCCGATTTTATAGCCTTATTTATATACCCATCTTGAGGTGAAGTAACAAATAACAGACTATTCCGCTTTTTATAATTCGCTAGTTTATTTTTTAATTTCGAAACTTCTGCCTCCGTTTCATAACCTCCAGATTGGGCTGCAAACAAAGTGCTTTGTGCTTTTGCCAGTTTATCTCCATAGGTAGAACTAACTGTCATAATAATAAGTTTGGCATTGATCACATCATTTTTAGTCGTTAAAAATTTATTCTGTTGAGATATAAATTTCGCATTTGCTTCTTGTAATTTCGCTCGCTTTTCCTCTACATCTTTTACCGCTTTTAGACCATCGTTTTGTAAAGAAAGCGTACGTTTATATTGTATTTCTGCAATTTCTGCGTTAATCTTAATAGATACTAAATCAATACTATCTGTTTTAACTTTTAGACGTACTTGCAGTAACTTGTTTCTTGCCTGTTCGAGTTTTAGGTTTTGTTCTTGAATTATGGCTAAAATTTGATTTTCTATTGCAACCTCTTTATTTTTATATGCTTCTAACGATGAGGACTTCGACAATATTTGATTGTTGGTTCGCTCAGTTAACTTTTTATCAAAATATTCGCTTTTCACTTCTGAAATCCGGAGTATGGTATCGCCTCTTTTTACAAAATCACCTTCTCGTACGAACCATTGTTCAATACGCCCTGGAATCTGAGATTGTATTGTTTGCGGGCGTTGATTCGGTTTTAAAGTTGTTACATTGCCGTTGCTTGTTATATTTTGCGTCCATGGAAGAAAGAGTATTAACAAAATAAATATAGAAAATCCTACTAAAAATTTTCGAAACTTTTGATGGTATTCTTTTGTGAAAATTTCTTGGCCAGATTTAAACGTTTTAAAATCGATGTTTTCAGAAACTTTATTTTTTGATATATTTAACATTACTTATAGATTATTAACGATGTTTCCATCTTTAAGCAAAATATGCTTATTACATTTTGATTTCCAATATTCATTATTGCTAACTACAATTAGACTCCAAGGTTGGTTTTTATGAGATAAAAAATCAACTATTTTTGTAGCTTCTATTTTATTAAAATTTTCTAATGGATCATCCAGTATCAATAATTTAGGTCTCTTAACAATTGCACGCGCCAAAATCAATTTCTTCGAGGTTGTGTAAGCAATTTGTTTTCCTTGAGGGTTTAATATCGTATTTAATCCATTTGACTGCAGTTTTAAAAAGTCAATTAAACCTAGTTTTTCGAATGTTTCATATATTATTTCATCAGGAATACTTTCATCACCAAAAGTGATATTCTCTCTAATCGATCCTTCAAATGGAGTTTCTTCTGAAAGTGATAACCCCAAATTTGCTCGGTATTTTTTAATCAGAAGGCTATCTATAGAAAGGCTGTTAACATAGATATAACCCGATGTAGCAGCGTTTAATCCTGCAATTAGTTGCAATAAACTCGATTTTCCTGAACCGCTGCCACCTTGAATTAAGATCCTATCTTTGGGAGTTATAACCAATGAAATATTGTTTAATATCGGGTTATTTCTATTTTTAACTTCATAAGTTATATTTCGAAGTTCAATGTTTAAGTCCTTATTGGATTTGATTATTTCGCCTCTTTGAGATTCTATTGGTTTATCAATAACTTGGCCTAGTTTTTCTATAGATGTTAATACATCATAAAAAGATTCCAATCCTAAAATTAATTTTTCAACCGAATTAATAACCAAAATTATAATTATTTCAGCAGCAACAAATTGTCCAATATTCATGCGTTGATCTAAAACTAAATAACCCCCTATAACTAGTAAACCTGCGGTAACTAATACTTTAAAACCAATCATTTGGATATACTGCAATAATAAAATCTTAAAATGATTTTCTCTAGAATCTAAATAATCTGCAATCAGGTGATCACTTTTAGACATTGCCAACCCTGTATTCCCGGAAAGTTTAAAACTTACTACAGCACGAGACACCTCTTGTAACCAATGTGCAATTTTATACTTTATTTTTGATTCTTTTAAACTTGTTTCTAATCCGCGTTGTGCGGTATACTTAAATACGATATATATTAAGAGCAACAATAAAATACCAAAAATGATAAAGAATGCATGATAGAATGAGAGTAGAATTAAAGCAAAAATTATTTGTAATAAGGCAGAAGGAACATCTATTAATATTTTAGAGAGTCCTTTTTGAATTGTTAAAGTATCGAAAAATCTATTTGCCATTTCTGGTAGATAGTAATTACGAAGCTCATTCATTTTAATTTTTGGAAATCGATAACTTAGTTCTAAAGAGGCCCTTGTAAAAATACGTTGTTGTATAATGCAAATAAGTTAGAATTAGATCTAGTGTTGATCACTGAAACAGCAGATCCACCAGTTACTAAAATAACTGACTTAGCTAAGTACATTTATGCATCAAAGCAAAAAGACAAATTGGCAAAAAGAAAGCAACGTGAAAGCGTTGTTGAGACTAAGGAAATACGATTAGGAATTAATTTTAAAAGACCAATCAGTCGTTTCCAAGGAGATAAGGGTTTATTCTTCATTCGATAATGTTTGTAAGGCTATATTTGTAAAAAAATGGGTTGGGGTCGCTTCATTATTACAATTTGTAATGGACTTAAAATGGTTTTTTATGAAGTGCTGGTGCAAAGCACCCTCTATTATGGTACTCGCCAAACTTAAATTAAAATGGTAGTCTTCATTAAATACAGATATAATTTCTGAAAAGCGGTTTACGACACGCTTATATGATATAAAAAAGCCTTCTTTATTTTCTGAATCTACGTTTTTGGTGAGATATGATTTAGAATTCTCATTAATTACAATTTGATTTAGTAAAACTTCATTTATGTGATTGTAATTACTATCTATCTTTGTAGTTCGTGTAACGATTTCAATTGCTTTTATCAATTTCTCTTTGGGTTTGTTGATACTATAAGTTTCAATAACTAGTTGATATTCTATCCATGTCCAATACCAAGAAGTTAAGTAAATAAGTAACTTATGTTTACTCTCAAAGTATCTATATATGGAACTTTCATTTGAGGATATAGTGAGACCTAATTTTTTAAAATTAAAGTCTTCAAATCCGGTATTTTCAATTAAAATAATACTATTTTCAATAATTTTTTTGCCCAATGCTGATGACTCTGGATCTTTTAAATAAATGCCTTTCGGAATTTCTATTTTAAAATTTAAAAGTAATTTTTTCATTTATTAATAATATTTTATGCAAATATAATAGCATTACTATTAATAAAGAGGTTTTTAGTATTAAATATTTTAATCTTTAATAAAATGATGTAAAAAATTCATTATAAGTTGGTTAAGTTTTTTTTGATTATAATTTTTAATCTAAAAAAACAATATAAGATAATTTTTAGCATATTTTTTTAACTCTTGAAACCAGTTTAAAACCAATATTAATTATGATATTTATTAAAAAGAGTAAACTTTTAATTTATAAAATTTCTGATTTGAGTAGTGCAAGTATTAATTTAGTAGTGAAGTAATTTTTAGAAGTTAAAATCGTTAAAACGTAGAGATAAACATTTGATTCATCTACTACTTATCATATAGTAAAGCATACCAAGACTTCAGAGAAGTGTAATCAAAACAACACAACTTGATTTTTCAATATTGAAAGTATAATCAACTCGTTTATTCACAAACAAAGCCAATAATTTAGTCCCTTGTGTGTTCTCGAGTATTTCCTCATTTCCCCATCATTGTATCTTTCAGATGGCCATTCAATTACTAGCAAGTGTTCTTTGCCGTCATACCAATAATTTGATTCTTTGGCAGCCCGATTTTTAAAATTTATTGGCTATCGATCTCTTCAAAGCTAAGCGTATTCCGTTAATTTAACAGAAGCCTCTAGCCATAAACTAGTTTCTTTACTCGGTTTGTAAATGAAATTATGGGCTTCTTTACTTTTTGCAGATACCAACATACCACCCATTTTTGCATGCTTTAACTGGCTCTGTTACCAACTTACATTTTCGTAATGCACTTTATAATGAAGCCATTTAAAACAAGTAGTATCCTTTGATATTTTATTTTTAGAACATGATATTGAAAGGCCAAGAACTAAAAACAACGAGATACTTTTAAAAAGTACTTTCATAATATAAATTAAATTACGAAATCATTCAAATATAATTATTGCATGGTAACGGTGAATACGACAATTTATTTTTTGTGCTATTAGATTAGAATAGTATTCAATATTGTTTTAGATAAATTGTAATGTGATATTTATTTCTATGACTACACTTTTATATATGATTTAAATCAATAAACCATGAGAGCTATAGTATTAGAAAAAATAGGTGGAGTTGAAAACCTTATTGAACGCGAATTATCGAAACTAGAAATTGGTGATATGAAGTTTTGATTGAAGTGAAAGCTATAAGTATAAATCCAGTAGATTATAAAGTAAGGCAAACTGAACGTGTTTTGAATTTTATCTATGATGAACAAAGACCCGAGATTATAGGTTGGGATATTTCGGGGAATGTGGTTTCAAAAGGAAAAAGGTAACTCAATTTGAAATTGGAGATAAAGTATTTGGAATGGTTAATTTCCCAGGAAAAGGTAATGGATATGCTGAATATGTTGCTTCGCCAGAAAGTCACTTAGCAAAAACACCTTCTTCTATTTCTTTTAATGAGGCGGCTGCTAATACTTTAGCTGCTTTAACAGCATTGCAAGTTCTAAAATCAAGAATAAAAAAGAACGATAGAGTTTTGATTCATGCAGGATCAGGTGGAGTCGGGCATTTCGCCATTCAAATAGCCAAAGCAATGGGTGCTTATGTAATTTCTACAAGTTCTGATAAAAATAAAGATCTTGTTATTTCTCTGGGTGCAGAAGAGCATATAGATTACATATCGCAAGTCTTTGAAGAAGTTTTATGCGATATTGATTTTGTTTTTGATATGTTTAATGGTGATATTTTGTACAACTCTGTTAAAGTTGTAAGAGAGGGAGGGGCAATTGTTTCAATACCTACAGGGGGATTTTCAATTGAAATAATAAATTTTGCAAAAAAACAAAATGTTAATGTTTCTAATTTATTTGTACAATCTAATGGGAAGGACATGAACACTTTAAAAGAAATGTTAGAAAATGGTATTCTAAAACCACATGTTTCTAAAACATTTCTATTTAGCAGTATGGCACAAGCTCATCTACAATTGGAAAGTGGAAGAACTATAGGTAAAGTGGTGGTTACCTTATAAATTTTCTGCTAAGAATATAGAATTAAAAACACTCCTATCATAATTCCAACTAATGGAATCAATTTTTTGCGTTTGTATTTTTCCTTAAATATGAGTCCGCCTATAACAACAGCAATAATTATTTGACTTCTTTTTATAGCAGATAATAGCATGATCAAAGCATCAGGGTCTTGCAAGGCTTTATAGTAAAAATAATCAGCTGTTTGTAATAAAATTCCAACTGCAGGAATAGACCATCGCCATTTAAAATGCTTTCTCTTTTCAGCATTTGGAAACCAGGTTATGGATACGATAACTAATAAAATAAAAATTGTATATAAACAGAACCAGAATAGTAACGTCTGGGGATTCAATGCTAAATTCTGAATTAAAAATTTATCGTACAATCCACTAGAAGCCCCTAAAAATGTAGCCCCAATAATCGCATAAATCCATTTGTTATTTTTAAAGTTAATACCTTCTTTTCTTCCAATTCTAGAATATAGTAATACAGAGAATATAATAAAAAAAAATCCAATCCATTGCGAAATATTAGGACTTTCATGGTAAATTAAAATAGCTCCGATAAATGTAAAAAAAGGACCTGCGGAGCGTATGGGCACAACAATGGTTAAGGGTAGATGTTTTAAAGCTTGATAGGCCAATATCCAAGAGGCTGCCATTATCATTGATTTAATGAAAATAAAACCATGTGTTTCCCAAGGAATAGTATCGATATAAAATCCAATCTCTTTGGTATATTCTGGAAAATATATAGAGCCAAGGAATAAAGGAACAAATAACAGGAATCCTGAAGTAATAGCTCCTAATAGAACCGGAAACACTTCATTTTCTTGCACAGCGTGTTTCTTACAAAGATTGTGTAAACCTAAAAATAATGCTGCCAAAAGACCAAGATACATCCACATGGCTGCGAAGATAAGTTTTTAATAATTTTAGTGTACGTTTTTTTAATAACCTTTTAATACGTTTATTTTATACTTTACTATTTATTATTTTCCTAAATCTAGGATCAAGTGCGCCAAATTCAATGAATTCACAGCAAATAATATAGTTGTGTTTGATGTTTGGATTTTACTAGATAAATTAACCAAAACTGCCATGTTCTAGATCTTAACATATTAGTGGTTTTATACTTATCTTTTTTGTATATTGAACAAGCTATACCGCTATGGGATTACTAATAAATCTAATTTTAAACCTTATCTAATATGAAAAATTTATTGATGGTACTAGTAGTTACATTATTTATTTATAATGTTAATGCACAAGAAAAAATATATCTGCTTTTTGAATTCATGAGAGTAGATAATGAACAAGAAGTTGCATATATGGAAACTGAAGGTTTTTGGGAGAATATCCATAAAGAGCGTGTTAAAAATGGAGATATCATTGGTTGGGACTTATGGAAATTACAACCTGGAGGTGAAGATCAACAGTATCAATATTTAACAGTAAATATATACGATGACCCTGTTAAAATGATGAATGGAGAAGGAGATTTTACAAAAGCGCTTACAGACGCTTATCCAGATATGTCGGAAGATGTTCTTGAGAAAATAATAGAACGTACAGGTAAATCGAGAGATTTAGCAATTAAATTATATGTAGAACAAATAAATGGAACATCCCCTGAATATAAAGTTCCACTAGGCACCGTAGCTTCCTTAGATATGATGAAAGTTGAATTGAAAAATTATAATGCTTATGAAATGGCTGAAAATAAAATATTTAAACCAATGCATCAAAAACAGGTGAATAACAGTGAAAAGGAGGGTTGGATTTTGGTAAGAATAATTTCTCCTACTGGGAGTAATACATATACATCTCATATGACAGTAAATATGTTTAAGGATTACGACCAGTACTTTATGAAAGGCGCAGTTATAAGTAAACCATCCGATAAGGAAACAAAAGTAATAAATAATGGATTGGATTTAAGAGACTTAAAGTATGTTTATTTAGCTACCTTGATTAAACAAGCTCGGTAAAAAGAATTAAATATTTCTCAAAACCTCATGAATTTCTAACGAAATTTAATTATATTTTTTAATTTAAAAAATATAGTGACAATCCAATAACGTGATAAACTCTTTATTATAGTAATAAGTTTTAACGTTAAGGCAGCTTTAATCCCACCAAACTACAAAGAACTTTTTAAGTATCCCGTTTGGGAATTTTATCCAGCACAAAGGAGCTCGTTTTTCATTAATTTGTATCATGAGTATTTTATTAAAACTTTCAAACGTCAACCAATTTACATATGGATGAATATCCTGCAACCAATCTGTTTTTGACGGTATATAAAATTTAGATTGTGAAAATTGTTGTATTTCAGAAAAATGGATGTAAAATCCTTTTAAACAATCCTTGTTCAATAATTT
This sequence comes from Urechidicola croceus, assembly GCA_905181865.1. Taxonomy (GTDB): domain Bacteria; phylum Bacteroidota; class Bacteroidia; order Flavobacteriales; family Flavobacteriaceae; genus Urechidicola; species Urechidicola croceus_A. Next base: position 48,259 of record CAJIZG010000003.1, on the reverse strand, counting down.
AAATTCAATAGTTTTTGTATTATATGGTTCAAATAATAGTGCCTTAAAATGAACACGTTGAAGAATATCTTCTAAGTTTATTTTTAATTTTCTCAATAAAGGCTTTGTGTGTATATTACGAATTAACGGTAATTGCTTGTCTTTTAACTTATGAAGCTTTTTTACTAAATTATCATTTCTATTTGGGCCAATCCAATGTTCAATTTCAGAAGATCCTATTAAAGGATCATATAAATAGAATTTAAAGACAATTTCTAGATGAATAGGAACATCATCAAACTTTAAGATACTGTCTATTTCGCCAATGGTTATTTTGTCATTTTGTATTTGTTCATTTTCTGCTAGTATTTCAATATTCTCATGTTGCTGTAAAAGGTTATTTACAAAACGTTCAACGCGCTTTCCTAATCGTAACTGATCAGGAATCAACTTATCAAAAACTACCGCACTTTTCTCAGGAAGTTCTAGTTGATTCAATCCCAATACGGCATGATCCTTCCATAATAAAGAGGTGTTTAAATATCCTTGATATTGGAGTTCTAACTGTTTCGACTTTAAATCCATGAAGTTGCGAATGTATAAGATTTCGAAGATATTAATAGTATGAATCAAACATCTTTTATGATGCAATGCAATTTAACCTATCCATAAAGTATAAGGTTACTTTGAAACAATTATTTTAATCAATCAATTGTTTTAATTAGTTCAGTGAATATTAAACTTATATTTGAGCTCTTACAAATACAGATGTCAAGTTTGAATAAATTTTCATTTATAAACCCCAATAAATTTCCATTTTTTTATGGTTATATATTGCTTTTTATAGGAAGTCTTGGTATTCTAGCAAGTATTCCTGGACAAACAGTAGGGGTTTCAATTTTTACGGACCCCGTAAAAGATGCTTTGGGCTTAAGTAGAAATCAATTTAGTAATGCATATATGATTGGAACATTGCTCAGTGCTTTTTTTGTAACAAAGGCAGGCGTGTTATTTGATTTATATGGCGCGCGTTATGTTGCCTTTTTTGCGACCCTATTTTTAGGAATATCATTACTTCTCTGTTCTGTATCGGTTGAAATAAGTGATAGCATTAAAAATGTGTTTAATTTTAATTCTTGGATAGTACCTTTTGTGTTAATGACTATTTTGTTTTTCTTTATCCGTTTTTGTGGACAAGGAGTATTGACCATGGCATCAAGAAATATGATAATGATTTGGTTCGATAAAAACAGGGGTAAAGTAAACTCCATAAGTAGTATTGCGGTTACTTTGGGTTTTTCTAGTTCACCAATTTTTATCAATTACCTTGTCGATAATCATGGTTGGGAAATGAGTTGGCAACTATTAGCCATTTGTTTATTTATCTTTAGTTTTTGCGTTTTTCAGTTGTATCGGAATAGACCTGAGGATTTTAATTTACTTCCAGATGGAGTTACTAAAAAGGCCAAAACGACGAAAGCCATAAAAGTTGAAACTGATTTCACATTAGAAGAAACCAAAAAAACGCGTGCTTTTTGGATGATTGGTTTAACACTTGCTTTTAATAGTTTTTTTATCACAGGTTTTACGTTTCATGTGGTATCTATCTTTGGGAGTCAAGATTATTCCAAAAATCAAGCCATTGCTGTTTTTATACCTATATCTATTATTGCCATATCGGTATCTACACTGTGTAATATTTTAAGTGATTATGTTCATCATAAAATCTACGTTTATATAATGCAGGTGAGCGGTTTATTAGCTTCTTTGGGATTATTATTCTTATCAAACACCTTTGGTGTTTATTTATTGATTGTTGGACTAGGTACGTGTGGTGGTTTGTTTGCTGTTGTAAATGCTGTAACCTGGCCACGGTATTATGGGAGAAAATATTTGGGAGTTATAACAGGAAAGGTGATGAGCTTTTTGGTAATGGCAAGCGCTATAGCCCCAAGTTTATTTAGTTATTGTTATTCAGAGTTTGGTACATATGGCTATATTAGTTATCTCACTTTAGCCTTTTCGGTTTTTTTGATTATCGGTTCGCTTAAAATAAGAAATCCACAGTAAGAAATATCTTTTTAGAATTATAAGACAATGATCCATCCTAAAATAACGATACATATTATTAAACTAATCCTAATACAATTGACTCATCCTATTTTTTTTTAATACTTATTATCACTAGTGTCCACTTAAAATAAGTTAAAAACCAGTTGATTAGCATTTTGTTCATTGACATTATTGTAATCTGATTTCATAAGTAATTCATTTACAGGAGTTTTATCAAGTAATGATGCTGATAAAATTTGTATGATTTCATAAATTGAACGATTGATTTTTAAATCTTTTGCAATTATAGAAATTAAGCAATAAGTTATTATTGCAATGTTAATTTGTATGCGAACCGCATTTTCTGTTCTACCCCAAAAAGTTTTAACTTTTAAGTGTTGTTTTATCCATTTGAAGAATAATTCAACTTGCCATCTTTGTTTATAAAGCAATGCAATATCTTGTGCTGATAACTCAAAATTATTTGTTAAAAACACTAATTTTTTTCCGTTTTCGCTATCAACGAATTTTACTTTTCGTAATCTTTTCGGATAATCTTTAGAGGTATAGAATCCTTCTATTTTTCCAATTTGATCGTATTTAATACCAGTAGTTTTATCCACTTTATTTGAATACATTCTTTTGAATTTTATATTAGATTTTGCTCTAACTACAAAATAAGCTTTCGCTTTTGTAATTCGATAAAGACGCTGATAATCTACATAAGCTCTGTCAAAAATATAATAAGCTAATGGTTCATAATCGATAACATCCATTGCATTAACATCGTGTATGTTTGCCTTTGTAATATGAATAAATACAGGGATTTGAGTATTAACATCAAAAAGCGTATGCAACTTTATTCCTGCTTTTGTTTTACGGAAATGAGCCCAACAAAATACACTTAAACAAAGGTCAATTGTTGAAGAATCAAAAGCATAAATATTGCCTTTTATATCAAAAGTATCATTGCTGTTTTTTCGTTGAGCAATGGTAATTAAATGATTAGCAAACTCTTCAAATATTTTGTAGTTGCGTTTTTCATTTGCTTTTGATAAGTTACTGCGAGTTATATTTTTTCCAAATCCTAAATGATATGATTTTGATTGATGTGCTTCTATAGTAGTTGTCAAATCTCTCAGACTTTCTCTAGCAGATAGTTGACCAAAAATCATACATAATAATTGATTCCAACACGTAAAATGCTTAACAGATTTATTTCCAGAATAGTTCGATGTTATTCTATCAAAAACACGTTGAGGAAGAAATTTAACCAATTGAGAAAATACATATTTACCTTGATTCATATTCGTAACTTTAATTTACGAACATAACATTCATTTCAAATCGTCACGCTTCAAAATGAGACTTAAAATACAGATTTACAATAATTTCAAAGAACTTTGTTTAACTTTTAGTGGACACTAATGACTTAGTATTTATTTTAAAATCGCAGTTGTATTTTAAAAAGAAGTTCTGCTATCATTCCTTTGCGATCACTGATTGGAATTGAAGTGAGGCAATCTATGGACTAATAATCTGATATATTTTGCATTCATTTTTTGCTCGTCTAAAAAACGAACCAAAAAAGGACTCCTTTTTTTTGTGTTTATAAATTTTACAAAGGTGATTTTCCAGCTAGTTCTTGAAAAAGATTTTCCGACCGTATCAGAATAGGGCGTGTTTAAATCAAGATTTTTAATGTCAACACAGACTCTATCTGTCGATGATAGTTCATCATAAATGCTTAAATCACTTACTATAGAATTATTATGACTATCTCTACTTTGTACTTCGTTAAATTTTGCTAACCAAGTTTTAGTTTCTTCATAATTCCCTAAACTACGCTGTGTCTGAATATACTTATAGATATATTCAGGATTTATTTTAGGGTATTTCTGTAATGCTTTATGATACCAATTAGCTGCTTTTTCGGAGTTTGAGTTGTTGTAATAACAATCTCCTAACCTCGTAAGTACATGCTCACTATCATCTCCATTTTTCAGAGCCTCTTTATATAATTCAATCGCTTTTATATAAGAATACTTTTTAAAGAATTTATCTGCAACGTTCCTTTGAGCAAAAGTAAAAGTACTTATGAATGCTAATATTATGATTAAAACTTTTGTTTTCATAGTCGTTATTTTAAAAATATCTTGGAGACTTTACACGTTTACTTTTAACAAGTTCAAATAGCAATAAAACTTCATGAGTCCCATTTGAAAAAGGTCTAATATCAGATACTGGATTTTCGTATGCATAACCAATCCTTAACTGTTTAGAAACTTGAAATGCTGCAATGGCTCCAAAAGCACCTGCAGATTCATTAAATCTATAAGCAGCACCTAGCCACAACTTTTCATTGAATATAAAATTCCCTGAAAGGTCATAAGAGAGTGGTGCTCCATTTGTCATTTTTATTAAGAAAGAAGGTTTAAACTTAATGTCTGTATTAATATCCACAACAACACCTCCAGTAAAGTAATACCCCACTCTTTCTAATGCGCCATAATTTTCTGATCCATTATAGTCATTGTTTAGAATTCTAGGTGCTGACAAACCAACATACCAGCGATTTGAATGCAAAAACAATCCCATACCAAAATTTGGGTTCCATTGATCTTCAATATTAGAAATAGCTGGGTCATTAGATTCTGCACCTCTAAGTTCTTGATCAATACTATAAGATGTAAATCCACCTTTTAAACCAAAAGCAAGTTTAGTTGCTTCCCCTAAATCAATTGTATAAGAAAAATCTGCATAGACATAAGAGAAGTTTTCAAACCCTAATTCATCATTTATAAATGATAATCCCAAACCAATTTTCTTATTTTTTAAAGGAGAATGAATTGAAAGTGTTTGTGTTGTTGGTGCACCATCAAGGCCAGCCCATTGACTTCTATGTAGCCCAACAATACTGAGAGTTTCTCTACTTCCTGCATAAGCAGGGTTTATCGAGATTGTATTAAACATGTATTGCGTAAACTGAGGCAATTGCTGGCTAAACGCATTACTACTACCAAGCAATATCAATACAATAATGTTAAACTTAATATTTTTATTCATGATAGGTAATTTATTTAGTTTCTACGTAAATTGATCCTGTAAAAGGTTTTAATCCACTGTCTATAATGTTAATCACATAAAAATATGTTCCTGTTGGGACTTTATCAGATACACCAACAGAATTCATGTGGGCAGATCCATTCCAGGTGTTTTCATAATTTATAGATTCATAAATTTTTGCTCCCCAACGATTAAATATTTTGACTTCAGCAGTAAACCCACACTCTTCTATTCCTTTTATAGTAAAATATTCGTTCCATTGATCTCCATTAGGAGTCACCGCTTTAGAAATTATTATATCATCACTACAAGGGAGTACAACACAGTCATCATTTAAAATAATCGTAACTTCTGTATCACTAGAACATTCGCTATTCGTATCAGTATACGTAAAAGTATATACCCCTATTTCTAATCCGAAAGGATTAAATAAGTTTCCGTCAATAGTTGCATTTCCTAAAGTTACAGACCATATACCGTCTGTTTGAAAATCACCTTCTAATAAACTAAATAAATCAAAATCAAAATCGTCATTAATACATAATTCAGTTTCACTGCCAGTTGTAGGATTTGCCTCTGTTATTGTTACTATAGATGTATCACTTGTTCCTGCACATGCGCCAGTTCCTGTTACTGTATACGTATATTCTAAACCAACACTTGACCAAGTTCCACCCGTATCTGCACCTGATAAGACATCAAATAATACTTCTTCTGTTAGGCTTATCCCTACACAAAGAGTCATTGAACCATCTGTTCCTGCATTCGGTGTATCTTGTTCTGTTACGGTTACTATTGAGGTGTCTGTTTCTGCTGCACATGCGCCAGTTCCTGCTACTGTATACGTGTAAAAAACACCGTCAACTGATCCTGACCAAGTTCCACCTAAATCAGGTGTTCCTGATAAGGCATCAAATAATGCTTCTTCTGTTCGGCTTGTTCCCGCACAAATAGTCATTGAACCATCTGTTCCTGCATTCGGTGCGTCTTGTTCTGTTACGGTTACAATTGAGGTGTCTGTTTCTGCTGCACATGCGCCAGTTATTGCTACTGTATACGTATACGTATATTCTAAGCCAATATTTGACCAAGTTCCGTTTGTATCAGGTGTTCCATTTAGCTGTGCAAATAATTGGGCATCAGTTGGGCTTGTCCCCGCACAAATAGTCATTGAACCATCTATTCCTGCATTCGGTGCATCTTGTTCTGTTACGGTTACTATTGAAGTGTCTGTTTCTGATGCACATGCGCCAGTTCCTATTACTGTATACGTGTAAAAAACGCCGTCAATTGATCCTGACCAAGTTCCACCGGTATCTGCGCCAGTTAAGGCCGCAAATAGTTGGGCGTTAGTTAGGCTAGTCCCCGCACAAATAGTCATGGAACCATCTATTCCTGCATTCGGTGCATCTTGTTCTATTACGGTTACTATTGAAGTGTCTGTTTCTACTGTACATGTGCCAGTTCCTTGCAACGTATATGTATATTCTAAGCCAATATTTGACCAAGTTCCGTTTGTATCAGGTGTTCCATTTAGCTGTGCAAATAATTGGGCATCAGTTGGGCTTGTCCCCGCACAAATAGTCATTGAACCATCTATTCCTGCATTCGGTGCATCTTGTTCTGTTACGGTTACTATTGAAGTGTCTGTTTCTGCTGTACATGTGCCAGTTCCTTGCAACGTATACGTATATTCTAAACCAATATTTGACCAAGTTCCACCTGCATCTGCGCCAGTTAAGGCCGCAAATAATTGGGCATTAGTTAGGCTTGTCCCTGCACAAATGGCCATGGAACCATCTAATCCTGCATTGGGTGCAGCATCCACTATTACGGTTACTATTGAGGTGTCTGTTTCTGCTGCACATGCGCCAGTTCCTATTACTGTATACGTGTAAAAAATGCCGTCAACTGATCCTGACCAAGTTCCACCTGCATCAGGTGTCCCTGATAAGGCATCAAATAATACTGCTTCCGTTAGGCTAGTCCCTTCACAGACTGTAAGTGTTCTATCTGTTCCTGCATTGGGTGCATCTTCTTCTATTACGGTTACTATTGAGGTGTCTGTTTCTGATGCACATGCGCCAGTTATTGCTACTGTATACGTATATATCTAAGCCAATATTTGACCAAGTTCCGTTTGTATCAGGTGTTCCATTTAGCTGTGCAAATAATTGGGCATCAGTTGGGCTTGTCCCCGCACAAATAGTCATTGAACCATCTATTCCTGCATTCGGTGTATCTTGTTCTGTTACGGTCACTATTGAGGTGTCTGTTTCTGATGCACATGCGCCAGTTCCTATTACTGTATACGTGTAAAAAACGCCAATGATTGACCAAGTTCCGGTATCTGCTCCAGTTAAGGCCGCAAATAGTTGGGCGTCTAGTTAGGCTAGTCCCCGCACAAATAGTCATGGAACCATCTATTCCTGCATTCGGTGCATCTTGTTCTATTACGGTTACTATTGAAGTGTCTGTTTCTACTGTACATGTGCCAGTTCCTTGCAACGTATACGTATATTCTAAGCCAATATTTGACCAAGTTCCGTTTGTATCAGGTGTTCCATTTAGCTGTGCAAATAATTGGGCATCAGTTGGGCTTGTCCCCGCACAAATAGTCATTGAACCATCTATTCCTGCATTCGGTGCATCTTGTTCTATTACGGTTACTATTGAAGTGTCTGTTTCTACCGTACATGTGCCAGTTCCTTGCAACGTATACGTATATTCTAAGCCAATATTTGACCAAGTTCCGTTTGTATCAGGTGTTCCATTTAGCTGTGCAAATAATTGGGCATCAGTTGGGCTTGTCCCCGCACAAATAGTCATTGAACCATCTATTCCTGCATTCGGTGCATCTTGTTCTGTTACGGTTACTATTGAAGTGTCTGTTTCTGCTGTACATGTGCCAGTTCCTTGCAACGTATACGTATATTCTAAACCAATATTTGACCAAGTTCCACCTGCATCTGCGCCAGTTAAGGCCGCAAATAATTGGGCATTCAGTTGGGCTTGTCCCTGCACAAACCGTAAGTCATTGAACCGTCTGTTCCTGCATTGGGTGCAGCATCCACTATTACGGTTACTATTGAGGTGTCTGTTTCTGCTGCACATGCGCCAGTTCCTATTACTGTATACGTGTAAAAAATGCCATCAACTGATCCTGACCAAGTTCCACCTGCATCAGGTGTCCCTAATAAAGCATCAAATAATACTGCTTCCGTTAGGCTAGTCCCTTCACAGACTGCAAGTGTTCTATCTGTTCCTGCATTGGGTGCATCTTCTTCTATTACGGTTACTATTGAGGTGTCTGTTTCTGATACACATGCCCCAGTTCCTGTCACTGTATACATATATACCTCTCCCATATCTGCCCAAGTTCCACCTGTATCTGCGCCAGTTAAAGCATCAAATAATACTACTTCCGTTAAGTTAGTAGTCCCTTCACAAACTGTAAGCGTTCCATCTGTTCCTGCATTCGGAGCTTCTTGCGGTGTACCTTTGTTTTCCCAAGCACATGTGTCTGTATTGTATTCAAATGTATCCCAACAGTTTACTTTTGGAGGCTCTGGGCCCTGATTACAGGTTACAGTCAAACTAGAGATTACAGAGTCACAGTTTGTTGGATTGCTAACTTCACATATTTGATATTCAACCTCATAACTTCCTGCTGGAGTGTTTGCAGGAATAGTAACGGTACCATCTGGATTTAATATAAATCCTTGTGGAACACTTAGTCCTGTTAGCATAACATCTCCTGGCTGTGTTCCGATCGCTACTGGATCTCCATTTAAGGTATCATTAGCCGTTAAGGCAGTTGTAGTTCCTCCTGTAGTTCCATTAATAGGACCTACAGTATCGATTACGGCATCTATACCTGGTGCAGAAACCACAATAGTGGAGACTACCGAATCACAGTTTGTTGGATTGTTAACTTCACATATCTGATATTCAACGTCATAACTTCCTGCTGGAGTGTTTGCAGGAATCGTAACGGTACCATCTGGATTTAATATAAACCCATCTGGAATAGTAGTTCCTGTTAGCGTAACATTTCCTGGAGCTGATCCTATAACTACTAGTACGCCATTTAAGGTATCATTAGCTGTTAAGGCAGTTGTAGTTCCTCCTGTAGTTCCATTAATAGGACCTACAGTATCGATTACGGCATCTATACCTGGCGCAGAAACCACAATAGTGGAGACTACCGAATCACAGTTTGTTGGATTGTTAACTTCACATATCTGATATTCAACGTCATAACTTCCTGCTGGAGTATTTGGTGGAATAGTAACGGTACCATCTGTATTTAATATAAATCCTAGTGGAACACTTAGTCCTGTTAGCATAACATCTCCTGGTCCTGTTCCTATTTCTACTAGTACGTCATTTAAAGTATCATTGCCAGTTAAAGCAGTTGTATTTCCTCCTGTAGTTCCATTGATAGGACCTACAGTATCGATTACGGCATCTATACCTGGAGCAGAAACGACAACAGTAGAAGTTACAGAGTCACAATTTGTTGGATTGCTAACTTCACAAATTGTATACTCAACGCTATAATCTGCTGCTGGCGTATTTGGGGCAACTGTTAGAATTCCCGTGGCAAGATCAACTGTAATTCCTGTGGGTAATAATACTGTTGTCATCTTTACATTTCCTGAAGCATTTCCTATTACTACAGGATTACCATCTAAAGTGTCATTTGTAGTTAAGGAAGTTGTATCTCCTCCTGTTAGTCCATTAATAGGACCTACAGTATCGATTACGGCATCTATACCTGGAGCAGAAACTACAACAGTAGAAGTTATCGAATCACAGTTCCCTGGATTGTTAACTTCACATATCTGATATTCAACCTCATAACTTCCTGCTGGAGTATTTGGTGGAATCGTAACGGTACCATCTGTATTTAATGTAAATCCTTGTGGAACACTAATTCCTGTTAGAACAACATTTCCTGGATTTGTTCCGATCACTACTTGATTTCCATTTAAGGTATCATTATTAGTTAACGAAGTCGTGTCTTCTCCTGAAGTTCCACTAACAGGACCTAAAGTATCCACTACAGCATCTATAGCTGGAGTTGAAACTTCAATAGTAGAAGTTACCGAATCACAGTTTGTTGGATTACTAACTTCACATATTTGATATTCAACTAAATAAGTTCCTACTGGGGTATTTGGTACAATAGTAACGGTACCATTAGTATTTAATGTTAATCCTGTTGGAACATTAAGTCCTGTTAAAGTAACATCTCCTGGCTGTGTCCCTATCACTACAGCATCTCCATTTAAAGTATCATTACCAGTCAAAGAATCTGTATTTCCTCCTGTTAGTCCATTTATTGGTTCAGTAATATCTTCTACTGCGTCTATACCTGGAGCAGAAGCTACAACAGTAGAAGTTACCGAATCACAGTTTGTTGGATTACTAACTTCACATATTTTATATTCAACCTCATATGCACCTGCTGGAGTATTTGGTGGAACAGTAACGGTACCATCTGGATTTAATGTAAATCCTAGCGGAACACTTAGTCCTGTTAGCATAACATCTCCTGGCTGTGTTCCTATTTCTACTTGATTTCCATTTAAAGTATCATTTGTAGTTAAGGGAGTGGTATCTCCTCCTGTTAGTCCATTGATAGGACCTACAGTATCGATTACGGCATCTATAGCTGGAGCTGAAACGACAATAGTAGAAGTTATCGAATCACAGTTTGTTGGATTGTTAACTTCACATATTTGATATTCAACTTCGTAATCTCCTGCTGGAGTGTTTATTGGAATCGTAACGGTACCATCTGTATTTAATGTAAATCCTGTTGGAATACTAATTCCCGTTAGAGTAACATCGCCTTGTTGTGTTCCTATTTCTACTGGATCTCCATTTAAAGTATCATTTGTAGTTAAGGGAGTGGTATCTCCTCCTGTTAGTCCATTGATAGGACCTACAGTATCGATTACGGCATCTATAGCTGGAGCTGAAACGACAATAGTAGAAGTTACCGAATCACAGTTTGTTGGATTGTTAACTTCACATATTTGATATTCAACTTCGTAATCTCCTGCTGGAGTGTTTATTGGAATCGTAACGGTACCATCTGTATTTAATGTAAATCCTGTTGGAATACTAATTCCCGTTAGAGTAACATCGCCTTGTTGTGTTCCTATTTCTACTGGATCTCCATTTAAAGTATCATTATCAGTTAACGCAGTTGTATTTCCTCCTGTAAGTCCATTTACTTCTGCAGTAATATCTTCTACGGCATCTATAATTGGAACTGAAACCACAATAGTAGAAGTTACTGAATCACAGTTTGTTGGATTGTTAACTTCACATATTTGGTATTCAACCTCATAATCTCCTGCTGGAGTATTTGCAGGAATAGTAACAGTACTATCTTGATTTAATATAAACCCATCTGGAATAGTAGTTCCTGTTAGCGTAACATTTCCTGGAGCTGATCCTATAACTACTAGTACGCCATTTAAAGTATCATTATCAGTTAACGCAGTTGTATTTCCTCCTGTAAGTCCATTGATAGGACCTACATTATCGATTACGGCATCTATAGCTGGAGCTGAAACTACAACAGTAGAAGTTACAGAGTCACAGTTTGTTGGATTGTTAACTTCACATATTTGATATTCAACCTCATAATCTCCTGCTAGCGTATTTGGGTCAATAGTAACGGTACCATTTACATTCAGTGTTAATCCTATTGGAACACTAACTCCTGTTAGAGTAACATTTCCTGGGTCTTCTCCTACAATTACTGGATTACCATCTAAAATGTCATTTGTAGTTAAGGAAGTTGTAGTTCCTCCTGTGTTTCCGTTGATTGCTGGAGTAATTTCGGTTACTGCATCAATATCTATTACAATTATAGTACTTATGACTGTATCACAGCTTGTTGGTGTGTCTACCTCACAAATTGTATACTCAACGCTGTAAGCGCCTCCTGATGTATTTGGAGCAACGGTTACAACCCCTGTTGCAAGATCAACTGAGATCCCTGCTGGTAACACTCCTACGATTGTCATTTTTACATTTCCTGAAGTTGTTCCTATAGCTACCGGATCTCCATTTAAGGTATCGTTTGAAGTTAGGGGAGTAGTATCTCCACCTGTGTTTCCATTGATTACTGGAGTGATTTCGGTTACTGCATTAATATCTGTTATAACCACTGTAGCAGTAGCCGTATCACAATTCAATGAATTTGTTCCTACTTCACATAATTGGTAGGTGATAGCATAACTACCGAAAGGAGTATCGGCTTCTAAGGTCAAAATACCGTCGGCGCTAATGCTTAATGGTCCTGCGGTAATTGGAGTGACATTCGTATTCGTACTTGTTACAGCAACATTATCTAAGGTGTCGTTTGTCGTTACATTACCAACATTGGTCGCTACGTTAACTACTTGTGCTGGTGTGTATGAATCAAGTACCGCATCTATGATAACATCACAGTTCTCCTCTAAAGTTAAAGTAGAAGAACCTCTAGTTTCACTATAGTATGAACCATTGAAAGCTGCTGCGTAATAAGTTACAGTTCCAACACTCTCTAATGTTGGTGAATTAACGACATTCCCTCCAGTTTCAGCATCATACCAAACTACATTTTGATTGGTAGTACTAACAGTAGCCGTAGCGGTAAGTATTGAATGTACAGCAATACATTCCCTTTTATCATCGCCAGTAACCTCAATAGGATCAAAGCAAAGTGTATCATTATAAAGTACACCCGTACTAAATGAAACTTGTCCATTTGTAGAAAGCAATCGGCCATCTAAATTTCCACCTGCTTCCATAGTAACGGCTCCTTTGCCAATAACCGTTCCTTTCATATGAGTAAAAGTTCCAATAGAAGTGGCGCCTTCAGAGATCCAAAAAACATTACAACGATTCGCACCATTAATCAAAATTACTTTTGATTGTGCTGCTACTGTAAATGCCCCATTAATTTTAAAAACAAATATGGCATCGGGTTCATTCTGACCGTCTAAAGTTATACTTCCTCCTAGAGATCCCGCTCCATTAATAAAATAGACTCCTTTACGTACCGTTTCTCCACTCCCAAAAGCTGGTGTGTGCGGAGGCACGCCTGCTGAAGGTATCGTGTTTGGTAAAGCCATAAGTTGAGTATAAGCGCTTTGTAAATCTTGTGCCGCGCGTGCTGTCGAATCACCTGGATGGTTAACAAACCCCACATGTGTTGAAGCTTCAAAACCAATAATACTACCTATATTTGCACCAATATTACCAACAAATCCAGATGATGCAGCATTTGACACATCTCCGTTACTGGAAAAAAGGGCGTATTCTTTAAGCCTTCCTAAAACATCAGTAAGTGGATTAGAAACACAAAAACCTAAACATCTTATTGGAATGGTACTATCACCATCAGGCAAATATGCCTTACTGTTTTCTCCAATATTTATGGCGCCTGTTGTGGTAAACAACCTTCCTTCAATATCAACATTTGCATCAATACTGACACCTCCAGGATGTGAAAATAAAGATCCTTTTACTACAGAATTTCCCCCAACTGTAATGCCTCCTTCGGCAATCCAAAAAACATTAGCCGCTCGTGCCCCATTAGTTAAAGTAATGATTGAAAGTTCTTCTATTGTAAATGCTCCTTCACTTTTTATTATAAAAGCAGCATTAGGATCTCCATCTCCATCAAGCGTAAGCGCTCCACTTAAAGATCCAGCACCATTTATGGAATAAATTCCCGGTAAAAGAGTTTCTCCACCTCCAAAACTGGGAGTATGAGCGTTAGGAGCTCCATAAGGATGTGTAACAGGAATATCACCGAGATGAATATATACCCTAAGCAAATCTATTTTGCATTGAAGAGTTATAGCATTCTCTCTTTCTGTATTGTCATTATATCCGTTTGCTTGATCAAATCCTGGACCGCTAATTACGCCAAGATTCGTTCCAGCATCGCCATTGGCTTCTCCATTGTTTGTAACAGCGCCCGAGTCCGTAAAAGCTATGAAAGGTTCTAATTCTCCAAATCCAAGTGTTTGACTAAAACTTACATTTGAAAAGAACAATAATGCACTAATTGTAATAGAGAATATTATGTATTTTTTCATGACACTATATTTTTTTTCATGATACTATTTTTTTTTACTAGAAATATTATAAATTTGTAACACGAATAGCAAACAACCATTTCATATATTACTCTGCGTAAATAAACTCAAAATCGCGCTGAATTGAGTTTTTTGTTATAGAGCCTCGTTTCTAAGCGTATCTAAATATTTATATTGATGAAATTGAAATTTTTCAACAATAGAATAGATACTAAAATAGTTATTAAAATAGTTGATAAAATAGATTAGCATGGGGCGTTAAAGACAAGACCATTTAGGTACTAAATGAAACCCATCAATAATATATATTTTAAGTTTGAACAAAAGAAATATTTAACAATGAGAAAAACTATTATTCACAGTATGATATTTCTAGTACTTTTTCGTAAGTATTTGTTAATGAGCTGTTAAGTGTTTATTTTATTTTGCTCGAAATGAGTTATTTTAAGTCTAAACGATTACTAACACCAAACTTTTGAAAAATATTACTAATGTGGCTTTTAACTGTTTAACGAAATAAAGAGTTTTTCGGCAATTTGAGGGTTAGATAATCCCTCATAAATAGATTTTAAGACTTCTATTTCTTTTTATAGTGCTTTGATACGTGTTATTTTATCTTTAGTTTCTACCATAACTCTAGTATTCATAAGGTCCTTACGTTCGTACTTCCGAATCCATTCATTAATGGTTTTAGGAGCAATACTGTAGAGTTCCCCTAGTTGGTTCTTAGTATATTTCCTGTACTAAGTTCGGCTAAAATTTTTAATTTGAAAGGTTCGCTGTAACGTCTGGTTACTCTGTCATTTTTATACATATACTTATTGATTTGTGTATACATATTTCAGGACGGGTCAAGCTTATGCCTAACGTTTTTGTATAAGATTAGTTGCGCATTTTAAGCAATAAAATTAGCAAATAAATCACAGATAGAAAATCCGCGAGGATTCTCGTAAGTAGGGTAGAAGCAATTAATTATCATGGGATGCCATTTAGAATAGCCCTTTAAGTACATTGGAGTCAAAGGCCACAAATCACGAATTCCAAAATTAATTTAGAAACTGAGTACTTCTTTTTTAAATACAAACCCGATAGCATTGGTAATATGGGCATGGACGAAACTAAAATGCCTTCAGGCCGACCTATTAATTTTGACGTTAACTTCATATTTTTTATAGCAAACACGATCATGCTCCGTAACTTAAAAATACTTTCCCCGCTGTATCTAGGGATCTTTACCCAACAAAAAGTAAGGTTTAGCTCTTGTTTTTCTAAAGTAGAAGCCTTAGACCCAACCATAGGCTGTGTATAAAATAAATGATTGTTTGCAAAAATTCATGCAATTTGTGAGGAATAGCTCTCGGTTCTTTATCTGGCAGATATAGACTAACTTTTGCGTATCAATAGAATTAAATGTTTTTTTTTAAAAAAACTATCAAATAGTAAGTTTGTGCATGTAATTTTTTTGAATGCGAAATTTATTGCATTTCTAATTAAATATACTTTGGGCGATGTTTATAAGTATTTAGAAGGGAATGTTAAAAGATGTCATTTTCGTTTAATTACATAAATTTTATAGAACCTAAATATTTGAACTTTGAATTAAAGAAGTTTATAGAGGAAACGAGAATAAAGTAAATGTATAGAAAATTTAAGCCTATATCTAACGCTTAATTACGGCTTACTTACAATTTCAAAATTACGATGTATACTTTTGGGAACCCTAAGCAATATGATTCTGATTTTTTATTGATGAATACAATGGATAATACCGGATATATAAAGAAGTTGAAAAGTTTTGTTTTTTTGGCACTTAGACTTCACTCAGTATAAACCGTGGTAAGTAGATGGCGATTATGCATGCCATTCTATTATTTTTTATTTGAACTCCAGAATGCTACGCATTTGGATTACAAAACAATAAAGCGACAACTGCGAAGCATATTACGAGCAATATTTATTTAAATAGGAGAGAGCCGAGTACATATACTTTGTCCGAAACGACGATAGGAACACAGTGGAAAATTGAGTTTGGGAGATGAAAGGGTTTCAAAACAAAAATAACAACCTATGAGTAATGTGTGTGGAATTATATAAAGTAAAAATGATATTTTTCTTTTATCATTTTTAAAATAACGTTCATATTCTATTTAAATGTATGACGTTTCTCTGCTGTTGAAGATGCGTTTAGTAATTGGTTAAATCTTCTTATACTATTAAAATCTCTAGTAATTTCTTTGGCTAAAGCAATTCCAGAAATACCTGTTACTAATAGGTCTGTAACATCTTGTGCAGTAATCTCTCCAAAACCAATAATAGGTGTTTCCGTTTTTAAGGCTTCTATAATTACAGTATAACCGTTTAAACCTAAAACCGAACTTAAATTCTCTTTGCTTGTTGTAAATCTAAATGGACCTAAACTAATATAATCGACATTTTTATGAATTAATGTTTCGCAATCTTGGATGGTATTTGCTGTTCCACCAATAATTTGCCAATTATATAAATATGCCCTCGCAATAGTAGGGCAGGAATCCGATTGTCCTAAATGTACACCATCTGCTTTAATGGTTTTTGCTATTTTGTAATGATCGTTTATAATTAATCTGGTTTGAAAATGCGAGGTGATTTCTCTAGCGGCTGTTGCAAATTTTAAACATTCTTTTTTTGAAACATTTTTTAAACGTAATTGTACTAATTCTGAACCCGATGAACACGCTTTTTGGATATTTTCCAGATGCTCTTTTGGAGAACTACCCTCAGATATATAATGTAGCTTAGGTATCATCATGTTTTTTGTTTTTTTATCACGGAATTATAGATTTAAGAATGTATAGCACATAAATGAGTCAGATTCTTATACAGAGACTATTTTAGAATGCTCCATAAAATGAGACTTAAAGCGTTTTAGAATTGGGTGCATTTTTTCTGAGTATAGCACAAATTGGCATTTACTAATACTTTGAGTAATCGACATCAGATTAGAGTATGGTGTTTTCTGAACTAAAAACTCAGCATCGTCTATACTAAATATAGTTACTTGAGAAGTACTTACAGCATTAAATAAAAACAACTTGTTCATTGTTTTGGGTGTAGAAATAAGAATATCTATACCCTCAAATATTTCTGATTTTTGCAGATCAATATGAATTTTTTCATCTCCTAAATAAACGCGTAACGAAGTATATCTCGTATATTTTAAAAAAGCATCATATAATTCCAATGCCTTTTCTTTATTTTCTACAATAACTAAGGCTCTTGGACCATTTCCAACTTCCTCACATTTTAATTTTTGCAGGATAGTTAGTATCAGTGTCGTCGTTTTTCCACTATCTTTTTTGGCCGTACAAAAGACATTGGCACCACTTTTAATTACAGGAATACTAATGCGCTGAAAAGGAGTAGGTATTGTTATTTCGAGAGACTCTAGTTTGTCTTGTATATGTGGGTGTAGTTTTTTAAAAGGCATAGAAACAAAAGAGATGACTGTTTAGCGTATAATTCATACTAATGAAGGCAAATATACAACTATATCTTCGTAATTATTTTTTTCTAACGAGTGTTTAGTGCCGGAAATATTACATAGTGATTAATTTTAGGGCAAATGGTGTTAGAATGCTCGTCGCTGATAAGGTCAATAATAATGTATCGAAGTTTGAGGTAAACTAAAAAAGGGAAGACTACAATTGGAATAACACAAAAACCTCCTCTAATCTGAAGCATCCCTTACCAGAATCCATTTCAATACATTAATAATTTTATTAACTAAACAAAAAATAGGAGTACTACTTTTTCCTAGGATTTAAAAATTTGTTTGCCATTCATTTTATTTCTTGTTTCTAGCCCAAATGCATTAAAATTCTAATACCTTTGTATTTTGAAAGTATTTACCATCATATTGTCTATATATTTCCTCGGGCTCAATTTTGTGCCCTGTGGAGATACGATAGCGAACAATGGATATATAAATACAGAACTTTCACAAACATTAGATTCTAGTCACTCCCATACTGCATGTGATATGTGTTCGCCTTTTTGTCATTGTCATTGCTGTCACGTTCATACTATTGCATTTGATGTTTTAGAATTTGAGCCTATAAATCCTTTGACGCCAAAACCTTGCATTAAGTATTTTGATGTTAGAAAGAAAGGCTATCATAATTCTATATTACAACCACCACGAGTATAATTTAGTTTTTGTAGGATAATTCTATCCCTTTTTGATATTTATCCAAAGGAAATGTCACTTCTGTTTTCGCTTTCGAGAAAGCATACATCTTTTTTTAACCAAATTAATACACTTTCTATGATTAATAAAATCATTGATTTTTCGATCAATAACAAATTTATTATTGGCTTGCTTACGCTTACCATTATAGGAGCAGGTATTTGGAGTATGGCCCAAGTACCTGTCGATGCTGTTCCAGATATCACCAATAACCAAGTACAAGTAATTACGCAAGCACCAAATTTAGGTACTGAAGACATTGAACAAATAGTGACCTATCCTGTCGAATTGGCAATGAGCAATTTACCTGGCGTTCAAGAAATCCGTTCTATTTCTCGCTTTGGCTTATCAGTAGTTACCATTGTTTTTGACGATGATATGAGAACTTATCTACCACGTCAATTAGTAGCAGAAAAACTAAATGAAGTCAAAGAACAAATCCCAAGTGGTTTTGGCGAACCTTCAATGGGACCTATTTCTTCTGGTTTAGGAGAAATTTATCAATATACACTTAAAGTCAAATCAGAATTTAAAGATAGGTATTCGCTCACAGATTTACGTACGATGCAAGATTGGATTGTTCAGCGCCAAATGGCTATGGTGGAAGGAGTCGTTGAAGTAAATGCTATAGGCGGTGAAATTAAGCAGTACGAAGTAGCCGTTGACCCAAACGAATTAAACTCTATTGGATTAACAATTACAGATGTTTTTGAAGCTCTTGAAGCGAACAATCAAAATACAGGTGGAGCTTATATCGAAAAAAATCATAAAGCAAATTTTATTCGTGGCGAAGGTTTGGCCCGTAGTTTAGATGATATAAGAAAAACTGTTGTTAAAAACACAAATAACATTCCGATTACTATTGGTGACGTTGCAACTGTGCAATTTGGTTCCGCTACCCGCTATGGTGCTTTAACCCAAAATGGAGAAGGTGAAGTTGTAGGTGGTTTGGTTATGATGCTAAAAGGCGCAAATTCGAACGATGTTATAGATCATGTGAAGAAGAGAATGACACAAATTGAAAAGTCTTTGCCAATAGGAGTCAGTATCGAGCCCTTATTAGACCGAAGTAAGTTAATAGCAGAAACAACATCAACAGTGGCTACCAACCTTGTTGAAGGTGCATTAATCGTGATTTTTGTACTTATTTTCTTATTGGGTAATTGGAGAGGCGGTTTACTAGTCGCTTCAACCATTCCGTTGTCCTTGTTATTTGCATTTATTCTTATGAATGCCTTTGATGTTTGGGCTAATTTAATGAGTTTGGGAGCTATAGATTTCGGAATCATTGTCGATGGCTCTGTAATAATTGTTGAAAGTACCGTTTTTATTATTGCATCACAAGTACTGAAGAAGAGGAAATTAATTGCTAAAGAACGTGATAGTATTGCAGCAGAAGCTTCAAAAAAGATGATGAATGCTGCCTTTTTTGGTCAGCTTATTATTCTAATTGTTTTCCTTCCTATCCTTGCATTGGAAGGTATTGAAGGGAAGATGTTCAAGCCAATGGCTTTAACTTTCATTTTTGCAATGATTGGCGCCATGATACTTTGTCTTACCTACGTACCAATGATGTCAGCTTTAGTTTTAAGAGCACCAAAATCGGACAAAAAATCCTATGGCGATAAATTTGTGCAGTGGGCAGAGCGCACGTATCAACCTGTATTAGAAAAGGCCTTAAAAAATGGAAAATTCATAGTTGGTTTCGCAGTCGTTTTGTTCGGGATTACCGTATTTATGTTTTCCAAAATGGGGGGCGAATTTATACCACAGTTGGATGAAGGCGATATTGCTTTTCACGCTATTTTAAAACCGGGTAGTTCTCTTACTGAAACTATTGAAACAACCACAAAAATTGAACAAATTATAAAGGAACAGTTTCCAGAAGTCGAAAAAATTGTAAGTCGTATTGGTGTTGCAGAAATACCAACCGACCCAATGCCAATGGATATAGCCGATGTTTTTGTAATTTTAAAACCAAAAAGTGAATGGACTTCAGCAACTTCAAAAGATGAGTTAATTGAGAAAATGAAAGAAGCTGTTGAGATAATTCCTGGTATTAATTATGAGTTTACACAGCCCATTGAAATGCGTTTTAATGAATTGCTTGAAGGTGTTAGAGAAGATATAGCCATAAAAATTTATGGAGAAGATATAAATGTGCTTTCTCAAAAGGCAGAAGAAATATCCGAAATAATTGCAGGAACGGAAGGTATTGGCGATATGAAAGCGGAAGCCACCACTGGTTTGCCACAAATGACAATTACTTATAACAGAGACAAATTGGCGCAATACGGACTTCAAATAAGTACATTAAATCAAATTGTACAGTCCGCATTTGCAGGTGGTACAGCAGGAGTTATTTTTGAAGGGGAAAGACGATTCGATTTAGTTGTGCGATTAAACTCAAATAATCGAGAGGATATTACAGATGTTCAAAATTTATTTATCAATTTACCTTCTGGCACACAAATTCCACTTCGTGAAGTTGCAGATGTAAGCTACAAGACAGGGCCAATGCAAATAAGTAGAGATAATACCAACAGAAGAACGTATGTTGGTATTAATGTTAGAGGGCGTGATGTAAAATCGTTGGTAACCGAAATCAAATCAAAATTAGATACCAATCTCGATTTACCATCTGGTTATTTTATTCGTTATGGTGGTGCTTTTGAAAATTTAGAACGTGCCAGTAACCGGTTAAAAACATTAGTGCCATTAGCGTTGCTACTTATTTTTGTACTTATTTATTTTGCCTTAAAATCGTTACCACAAACCTTAATGATTTATATCGCTATTCCAATGGCAACTATTGGTGGGGTTGTGGCATTGTGGTTTCGGGATATGCCTTTTAGCATATCGGCAGGTGTTGGTTTTATTGTTTTGTTTGGTGTTGCGGTTTTAAACGGATTGGTAATGATTAGCGGATTAAATGAACTAAAGGTAGAAGGTGTAACCAATCTTAAAGATAGAATTATTGAAGGTACGAAGCGAAGGATTAGACCTATTATGCTAACAGCCTTTACAGATGTTTTAGGCTTTTTACCAATGGCAATTTCAGCATCAGCTGGCGCAGAAGTGCAACGACCTTTAGCTACAGTTGTAATTGGAGGTTTACTAACCTCTACACTATTAACTTTGTTTATTCTTCCTATATTATATCATTGGGTAGAAAACAATTCTTTTAAGTTTATAACTAATAAAAAAGTAGTTATAGTTACTGTAATGCTAGCATTTATCTTCCTACTACCTATTAACTCAAATGCTCAACAAAGTAATGATATACTACCGATAATAACCCTACACGAAGCTGTAAAAATATCAAAAGAAAATTATCCAAGTTTAAAACAAAAACAGTTAGAAATTGAGAAGCAACAACTTTTAAAAAGTGCGGCTTTCGACTTTGGTACCACTCAAATTTTTACAGGAGGCGATGAAGTTGGGGATGATAAAGGTGTTTATACAACCCTAGGCATTGGTCAATCAAATATTGATTTGTTTGGTATTTCACCAAAACGAAAATTACAAGAGCAGCGGATTCTATTGGCTCAAAAAACGTTTCAACTTTCAGAATTAGCGTTAGAATTAGAAGTTAAAAAAGCATGGTCAAACGCCTTCCAAAGTAAAAGAAATTATAATCTGTACAAAGAATTGGATACTATATATGCCAATTTTGAAAAATCTGTAGCGTTAAATTATGAAGTAGAAGCAATTTCAAAATTGGAATATTCGGCAGCTAAAAACCAAGCCTTACAAATTCACAATAAGACAAGGCAAGCATATAGTGAATATGTTATCGCTTTACAGCAGTTAAATCTATGGTTAGTTTCTGATGAATTATCTACGGTTCCAGATGAATTTGATGTAGTTAATGAAATAGATATGAACACTTTTAGTTGGGAAGCCCATCCTTTGTATAATATTTCTCAACTTCAAGTGGCAGAAGCGGCGGCAAATTTTAAAGTTGCAAAAGCCGAAAATCTGCCCAAGTTCAATTTTCAGGGTGGTTTGCAAAAAATAAATGGCAATTCTAGATTTTACACTTATCGAGCGGGTATTTCCATACCGCTTTTATCAGGTACGACAAAAGCACAAATTAGGACTGCGCAAATTGACAAGCAAATTGCCGAAGTAACGATTAAATTCAAAAAAATGGAAGTTCAGTCTAAATTTGTGCAAGCCAAAGAAAATTATCAAAAACAGAAAAATTCTTGGATATTCTATAAAGATAAAGTCTTGCCGCTTACCAAAGAACAAAAGATAGGAGCTCTATTTGCTTATGAAGAAGGGGAAATTGATTACACAACATTTACGCAACTTATAAAAGAAGCGATTCAGTCTGAGGTGGAAGCACAAGAGGCATTATTAAATTATTTAGAGAGTTCTTTTCAATTACAATATTTTAAAAATTAATATCATGAAAAACACACTATATATTATTCGTACGCTAGTGACGCTATCGTTATTAGCAACTTCTTGTGGTCCTAAAGAAAATCAAAATAAAAAAGAGGGACACCCCCATAACGAAGAAGTCAATAAAGAGCCCAAAAAAGAACATAGCGACCGTGATGAAGTTATGCTATCAGCACAACAATTTGAAGCCTTAAAAATAAAAATAGATACCATTGCATCGCGAAATATGAGTAGCTACGTTGAAGCTAATGGGACGCTGGAAGTACCACCACAGAGCGAAGGTGCTATCACATCGGTTATTGGAGCCAATGTTGCTTCAATTGAAGTGATTGAAGGCGATAAAGTCAACAAAGGTCAGGTCGTGGCGTATCTTTCACATCCTAATATTATAAAGATACAAACCGATTATTTGAATGCGTTTAACAGTAGTAATTTTTTAAAGAAGAACTATGAGCGACAACAAAAACTATATGATGCAGGTGTAGGTTCTGGTGCAAATTTCCAAAAAGCAGAAGCTAGGTATGATGCTTCAAAAGTAATGGTTAGCGGAATGGCTGCTCAATTACAACTATTAAATGTTAGTGCTCAATCTGTTCGTAATGGTTCAGTTGCACAAAGAGTAGCATTGCGAAGTCCAATAGAAGGCTATATACAAAAGGTAGAAGTAAAAACTGGTCAATATGTAGAACCACAAACAGAACTTTTTGAAGTGGTAAACACACACCACGTTCATGCAGATTTAATGGTATTTGAAAAAGATGTTTACAAAGTAAAAAAAGGTCAAAAAGTAACTTTCAATATACAGTCAATTCAAGATGATGCACTAAGCGCAGAAATCTATTCAGTAAGTAAAACCTTTGAGGATAGCCCTAAAGCTTTACATGTACATGCAGAAATTGAGAATAAAAAAGGTAATCTAATTCCTGGGATGTATATTCAAGGAAGAATTCAAGTTGAGAGCTCTGAAACAATGGCATTACCTGAAAGTGCTATTATTAAAGAAGGTGACAAGTTTTTTGTGTTTTCAGTAGAAAAGGAAAATAAAGATTGGAGCTTTAAACCGGTTGAAGTTATTTTAGGTCAAAAAGATAATAATTGGATAGCGTTACAATTCCCTGAAGAAATAGAACGAAATACAAAATTTGCTTTTAACAATGCCTACTATCTGATGGCAGAAATGAAAAAAGGAGAAACAGAACACGAACACTAGAATATGAAAACCTCGGGAGAACTATTAGAGTCAAAAAGATATTCGTACTGCAGCAATTCCGTTATTCACGTATAGGTTTCTTGTTGAAAAGCAAGTAGCCCATGATGGAAGATGACGGTAATTTAATATGCTAATACTAGCATAAAGCCAAGATAGTCTGGTAGTAATAAGAAAAAGATTGCCTTTTATAGACAACCTTTTTCTTATATGCTAATTTAAATTAGGATAAGCTTTCTAGTAATTTTTCGGCAACTAATTCAGAGGAAGCTGGATTTTGACCTGTAATTAAATTACCATCTTGGATTGCATACGCAGTCCAATCCTCTTTTTTAGAATAGATTCCACCATTTTCACTCAACATATTTTCTACTAAAAAAGGAACAACATCTGTTAATTGAACAGCAGCTTCTTCTGTGTTTGTAAACCCTGTAACTTTTTTACCTTTTACGAATGGATTCCCATGGGCATCTTTAACCTTTTTTAAAGCAGCTGGAGCGTGACAAACAAAGGCCATTGGTTTTTCTTGGCTATTAAATTTCTCTATTAAAGCAATAGAAGTTTTATCGGTTGCTAAATCCCATAACGGTCCATGTCCTCCTGGATAAAACACCCCGTCAAAATCATCTGGGTTCATATCTGCCAATACTTTTGTATTTGCAATTCTTTCTTTAGCCGCTGCATCAGTATCAAAGCGTTTAGTCGCTTCTGTTGCAGCATCTGGCGAATCACTACTCGGATCTATAGGTGCCGCACCTCCTTTTGGTGTCGCAATAGTAATATGTGCTCCTTTATCTAATAAGGTATAATATGGATTTGCAAATTCTTCAACCCAAAACCCAGTTTTTTTCCCTGTATTTCCTAATGTATCGTGAGATGTTAATACAAATAATATGTTCATTTTTTAATTTTTTAATTACTGTTTTTTCTTCTGAAACATTTTCAGAAGGGACTTTTATTTAGTTCTCTTATGAGCTTAAAAATTTACTGATCGTTATAATTGATTAATACGCCATTTTTACAATTTTTTCAACTTTATCAGGCGATAACGATTGATGTTCACCTAATCCTAACCAACCACGATCTGTAAATCGTTTTGCTATTTCTTCGGCAGTTCCTTCATAATCCTTCGTGCAATCAGATAACTTCGTATCGATTCCTAACTCGTGGAAAAAGGCAACTGTTTTTTTAATGGCAGCATAGGCTTTATCGTCGGTACTTCCTTCAGTAATATTCCATACACGTGCTGCATATTGCGCTAATTTTTCTTTCTTATCTTCAAAATTATATTGGTAATGGCTTGGCGCAATGACTGCTAACGTACGCGCATGATCGATACCAAATAAAGCTGTTAACTCATGTCCCATTGCATGAATAGCCCAATCTGTTGGAACACCTTTTTGTATTAATCCGTTTAACGCCATGGTACAACTCCACATAAAATCAGAAGCAACTTTATAATCTGTAGGATCTTTTAAAACTTTTGGTGCAACTTCAATAATGGTTTGTAAAATACTTTCTGCAAAACGATCTTGTAATAAGGCGCCATTTGGATACGTTATGTATTGCTCTAAAACATGTGTAAAAGCATCTGTTAACCCGTTTGCTAATTGGCGTTGTGGAATCGAAGAAATGACCTGCGGATCTAATATGGAAAACTCAGGAAACAAACCTGGCCCACCCATTCCTAGTTTTTCTTTGGTTTCTGCTCTTGTAATAACAGCGCCAGAATTCATTTCAGATCCTGTTGCAGGTAAGGTTAATACGGTTCCAAAAGGCATTCCTTTTTCGGTTCTAATTTTTTTACTTAATATATCCCAAGGCATATCGCCTTCAAATAATGCAGCAGCTGATAAAAATTTAGTTCCGTCAATGACAGAACCACCCCCCACAGCCAATAAATACGTAATATTCTCGGCTTTTATAACTTTTAAAGCGTTCAATAAAACAGCATATTCTGGATTTGCAGGAATGCCTCCAAACTCAATCACTTCAACGTTAGATAGCGCCGTTTTTACTTGCTCATAAATCCCATTTTTCTTAATACTTCCGCCACCATAAAGTAGTAATACTTTAGCATCGTTAGGTATTTCAGTTTCTAGTTTTTGTATAGTGTCCTTTCCAAAAATAATTTTGGTAGGATTTTTAAATTCAAAATTGTTCATCTTCTTTGTTTTTTTATTTAAATTTGGACGATCATTTTCCCTCTGTTTCTACCTTCAAATAAATCGATAAAAGCTTTTGGGATATTTTCAAAACCATTGACAATGGTTTCTGAATAGTTTAGTTTATCTGCAGCGATCCAATCTGACAACTGTTTCATAGCTTCTGGAAATTTTTCTGTATAATTAGACACAATAAAGCCTTGCATTAACGCACTGTTTCTCACAAGAAACGGTTGCACACTAAGGCTTTTTGGTAATTTTGTATTGTTATAAACGGAAATTGCTCCACAAATAACGAGTCTCGCAAAACGGTTAATATTGAATAGTACTGCATCAGATATGGGGCCGCCAACATTGTCAAAATAGATATCTACTCCATTCGGTGCCGCTTCCGCAATGGCAACTTTCATATTCTCAGTAGTGTTGTAATTAATACCAGTATCAAAACCAAATTTGGTTTTTAGCAGGTCAATCTTTTCATCTGTACCAGCAATTCCAATAACTCGTAATCCTAGAATTTTTCCTATTTGACCAACAACACTTCCAACTGCTCCAGCCGCCCCAGAAACCACTAATGTTTCTCCAGATTTTGGTTTCCCTATTTGGATAAGTCCTAAGTAGGCTGTTAAACCTGTCATTCCCAAAACTCCTAAATAGGCACTTAATGGTGCTTTAGAACTGTCCACTTTTAAAAGCCCTTCGCCATTAGAGATTTGTTTTGTTTTCCAAGCTAACATTCCAGCTACATAATCACCTACAGTAAAATTCTCATTTTTAGATGCGAGAACTTTAGCAATTACGCCAGATTGTATGGGTTTGTTCAGTTCAAAAGGTGGAATGTAAGATTTTGCTTCGTTCATTCGTCCTCTTAAATACGGATCTACAGAAACGTACGTGGTTTCTAAAAGTAGTTCACCATGATTAATAGTTTCATCAGATGTTTCTGTTATAAATTCGAAATTAGACATTGAAGGTATTCCTTCAGGTCTATTTTTTAATAAAATGGTTTGTGTCATCATTGCAATGTTTTTAAGTATCGTTTCCTACTATATGTATGTGCTCCGAGGTTATAATTACTTCGGATTGACTTGTTGTATTTGCCAAGTATATCATGGCTTGTGCTATAGTTTCTGCCTTTATTGTTTTGTATTTATTTAATTTCCAGATGAATAGGGGTTCAATGACTTTAAAAATCACCAATCCTATTTTTTCTAAGAGTCTATGTTCATTTCGCTCTCCACCAATTAAAGAAGGTCTTAAAATAAAGGTATTTGTTACATTTTGTTGGATCACATCATATTCCATTTCACCTTTTGTTCTATTATAAAAAACCGTACTATTTTTATTAGCTCCTATTGCTGAGATCACCAAAAAGGTAGCGATATTGCTTTCTTTTGAAAGCTTTGCAGCGGTTACGGGAATTCCATAATCTATCTCTTTGTAAAGTATTTTATCTGGTGTTTTTTTGTAGTTGTTCCAATACAACAGTATACTTCGTCGGCTCTAAAAACTGCTTTAAATTGTTCTAATTTTAAAAGATCACCTATAAACTGTGTGACTTTACTCGGTAAACCTTCTATTTTAGAGCGTGAAAATAATTTAATATGGTCATATCTATCATCATCAATTAATTTTTGAAGTAGTAGATGTCCTGTTAATCCTGAAGCACCCAGTATAATGGCTGTTTTTTTCATAATATGTTCTGGTTAAATAGGTGCTATTTTTATGCTACTCCAAGCCGCTTGATAGGCGTTTTCTATTTGTGATTGATCTAACTTAATGGCACCTCGTTTTTCGGACATCATTAAAAACGATAATGGATTGATGGCGTACGCATACAACAGATAATCAGACATTGGTTTAATAACGCCTTCCTTTTTACCACGTTCCCAAAGGTCGAGTAGTGGTTGTAAATGCTTAATCCCTTCTTTTCTACTTTGTTCATCAATCATAGGTGAATTATCACATTGTGCTAAAAACATGGCGTGTTCACATTCGTTTAGTTTAAAATCTGCAATCCGTTTCCAAATAAATTCAAAGCCTTCTTTAACAGACATATCTTCGTTGTAATTCGCAAAGGCATAATTGGTGTATGCTGTTTTTACATCTATATAGGTTTTGTTTACCAGGTCTTGCTTATTTTCAAAATACAAATAAATAGTAGCAGGAGACACATGTGCCATTTTTGCGATTTTACTCATAGGTGTGGCATGGAAACCATTATTATTTACTAATTCAATAGTTGCTTTTATAAGCGCGTTGCGCTTGTCGACACTTTTTTGAAGTTTCACCATAATGTTTTAAATTCTGGTACAAATATAGATAAAAATGAACGTTCATTCTTTTTTTTAACAAAGATTTATAGAATTTAAATGTTAAAAGTACATACGAACACAATTGCTTTATACACAGGTTAAACCACTCATATAAAAGATACCATAATCCTCTGGTTTACATAACTATACTACTCCCCGTTTTTCTGACGGTTGCATTTATGAGTTGATTTTTATAAGTGCACTGGTGCCGAGAAAAATCTAATAAATACGTCAAAGCTAAATAAAATATTATTGTTCCTTTTATTTATACAGGTGGTGCATAAAATAAAACTAGCTCTTTAATTGGAAAGAAGAGTCTAGTTTCCGAAAGCAGCCTCTTTAATAGGCATATTTTTATTTGTTATTTCTGCCCTTACAGGAATCTATATTCGGATGTATTGTTCGTGTAATTATTATTCTCTTACCTTTATTTGCCCTCTATTTTTATTTGCTTTGATATGTATGATGTGCTTCTCCGTTTTCTTGACAAACCTTTTAAATCCGTTTAGGGATCCAAAAATAAAGACTGGTTATTCTTATTAATTATTCTTTTTCCACTAAAGTAAAAACGCGTATACATAAGATTTAGTTTTCCGCCCATATCGGAATCTGGTTGAGTAATGTTATGTTCTCTTAGTGACGCTTATATTATGTTGAAACTTAAATTCTACGGAACCTAAAAGGAGCTCGATTGCTAAACATTTGTATTAGCGCAGGGTTGAGCAATGGGTCGTTCTAAAAAAGGATGCTCAAGATTGAAACTTATCTTTGACAGATTCCTTCGTCTTCGTCGGAATAATGATTATTTTTAGTAACCTTATGAATATTTACTCTTTTTAAAGTATATAAAATTTCAATCGCTATGAAACATTTATTTTTAACAGTATGCATATACTGTACGTAACTTATTGGGCACTCTCAAAAGTATCATCATTACTTCGGTACTATGCGCGCATTCAGGTTATTCTGAAGGGAATAAGGACTAGGGACAGAGTATTTGCAATGATCTGGCATGTTCTTTTGAGTTGGCGGAATCGTCAGAAAACTTTTATTTTATGGGGTTTTCTGAGCACAATCATGGTGCTGCGCATATGGAGGAAAAAACAATTTAATAGGGGCTAAAAATGGCAAAACAGGCTACAGGTTTTAGTTTTATGGCTCTTTATGGGATGTAATGGGGAACGATGAGTACAGGCGGTCATGTGATCATTTATGAGTTTGATTATCTTATTGGTTGGGAGGATGTATTGTATGATTTTCTTAATCCCAAAACTGATTATAACGAACTGTTTGAACTTCTAATGTACAGACCAACTTCATTCGCTTATATAGCACACCCTGATAAGAAAGGATTGTAATGTATTGTTTACGAATTCATGTAATAAAAAAAATGATTCGGTTATTATAGACTTAGCCTATAAAACAGGCCTGCCTTGGGAGACAGCGCGTAGCGAATAGATTATTCTGCTAAAGTCTCTGGAACTTATAATGAGCGGTATAAAGACCTATTAACACAAGGATATCTTGTTGCACCTGAAATGGATCATGATTCTCATTATTCAAACTTTGGAAAGAGCACTGAAAGGCGTTTGGTTCTATTGACAGATACCTTAAATCAAGCATCTATATTAGAAGGGCTGCGTTCTAGCCGGTTTTATACTTCTGATGATTAAAACTTTAGAATTGATTTCAGCATAGGAACCGCCATGATGGGTGAAGTGTTTAGTTCAGATAAGATTCCTCAATTAAAAATTAATCCATATGATGAAGATACTGAAAAATTTACTTTACTGTAATTTCTTAAAAAAAATAGTATCAAAAGTTTTTTCTACAATTTTAATGGAACACTTTTTATGCGTAGACTTATGAAGCAGCATAATCCGTATGTAATGGCTATTTTTTATGATTACTTATATCATCAAAATCAACTTTTGGATACATAATATTTGTAAGTCTATTAGTCTCGGGTTTTTAGATTTTTTTTTAAATATTTACTTATATTGCACTATAGAATAGTTAATTAATCCTTATTTAAAAATGAAAATAGTTTTAATATTAACAAAAATTAAAACTATGGAAGCACTAATGAGAAATTTAATTATACTAAGCACCCTTTTTCTCATAGTTAGTTGTAGTGATGATGATGCAGAAGAACTTGGAAATTCTGCTCCAACTGCTTCTAATATTAGTATTTTAGGAAATTCCAAATACGGAGAGGCAATGACTGTATCATACGCTTATGCAGATACTGAAAATAATATTGAAGGAGAATCCAAAATGCAATGGTATAGAGCTGATGATATAGAAGGAACGAATAAAATAAAAATCAATGAAGCAACCAGTGCAACGTATACACCAAGAGTCGCTGATATTGCAAGATATTTATTGGTAGAAATAACTCCGATAGCAAATGCTGGAACTTTACAAGGAAATTTGGTTACTAGCTTATATACTGCAGAAGTAACATCAGAAGTACGCAAAGCATACAGTGCAAAAAGCTCTAATAAAATTGTTGTTGGGTTTTATCCTTCTTGGAAGACTTCATTGTTGCCCATTGCAGATATTAAGTGGAATAATCTAACTCATGTAAATTATTCGTTTGCGATTCCTGAGAATGATGGAAATTTGAATGTTGAAGATCTTTCTAATACTTCCTATTTTGTTTCCACTGCGCATGCTAACGGAGTTAAAGCCTTTTTTTCTATTGGAGGTGGTACTGGTTCTGAGGGATTTATTTCTTTGTCTGCAAATGAAACGCTCCGAAAGAAATTTGTTGAACACGTTGAAGAATATGCTTATTTAAACAATTATGATGGAATTGATATAGACTGGGAAGGCTGGACTAACTTAGGAACTTTTGACGCGGATGAGACCCGTGGACTTTTTTATTTATTAAAAGATCTTAAAAATGCACTAGCGAGACATAATATTAAAATAAGTATGGATGTATTTCCAACTGCTTGGGGCGGAAAACACTATACTACAGAAATGTTTGACTATGTAGATTGGGTTAATATCATGGCATATGACTTTGAAGGTGGGTGGTCATCAGCGCCAGCAAATCATGCTTCACTTTCAAACGCAAATCAAGCATTGGATTATTGGGGGAATATTAGAGGCCTTCCTAAAAACAAAACAGTTTTAGGCGTATCCTTTTATGGAAAAGATTTTACTGAGCCTTCTAACATTAATGATAATACCGTAATTAACAGAGCGTATAGAGATATTTTGGCTAGTAATACTGCTGCTCATCTTAGTGATAACATTGGAACTATATATTATACAGGGGTGCAAACCATTAAAGACAAAGTAGTAATAATAGCCAATAATAATGACTATCTGGGAGCAATGATTTGGGAGATAGCTCAAGATACTCCTGATGAAACTAAGAGCTTGCTAACCATGATGGATAAGGTATTAAACCCTTAAAGGATATAACTTTGATTTAAGAATTTAATTTTACCAACCCTAAAATATTTAAAAAAATGGTCTCAGAATTATTCTCGTTAGACTATTTTTTTTGTAACTAAAAAAGACTACGTTATGTATTAATATTTTGTTTTAATCTACACGTAAAATTACATTTATAAATTTTTTTGTCGAACGATTAAAAAAGTTTCATTCCTTCTCAATTTTGAATAGACTTATTAGGACTTTCCATTGTATGAAGATCAAAATGAGGAGTAAAGTAGGTGAGATATTCTTTTTTTGAACCTCCAAGAGGTGAATGCTTATCATTTAATTTAGCCTCAAAAAGCAATCCTGCTAATTTTCCATTTTTATGAAGTAATTCTTTCACTTTTAAGGCATATTTTGTTCGTAAAATAGGATCTATCATACAAAAAAAATGTTTGCTCTAAAATTAAATTAAAATGACTCTCTAGATCAAAAAAAATACCGTGAATTAATTGTTCTAAAGGAAAATAAAGAACTGCCCTTATAAATTTTGACGGGGAACTTTTGATATATCAACTACAAAATATTTTTAACTCTTTTTTTTAAAAAAGGTACGCTGCCTTGCACGAATTTCCTCTTCTAGGAATTAATACTTTTAACTTTTTTATTTATTGATCTAAAAGGCAGAGAAATTTGACCTAAATCCCAGCCTGTTTAATGCGCGCTGGATTTATGCTCCCAAAAATTTTCGTTTAAAAGCATTGTTAATAATTTTTAGTAATTCTAAAATATAAGATACTATAATTCCTATTTGTAACAAAAAAACAGAAAATAAAAGAGCCTCCAAATAGAAACTTTTTTATCATTTTTAAAAAGTATTCTAAGTTATACTGCTCGTTAAAAGTATGTAAATTGATTGATAACAAACTTTTAATTCGTTTTTTTTGTAATCCAAGAAAAGTTTAAACCTTAATTTAAATATTTCGCTTTTAAAATTGCGAATAAATAACGTAGTTTGCATCGAAACACATAGCATATTTTAAAAAATGGATTCATTAACTCAAATTATTTTAGGTGCTGCAGTTGGAGAAGCTGTGCTTGGAAGAAAAGTTGGCAATAAAGCCATGCTTTATGGCGCTATTGCAGGAACTATTCCTGATTTAGATATTATCTCTTCTTATTTCACAGATACAGTTTCAGCATTAGAAATTCATAGAGGCTTTACGCACTCTATTTTTTTCTCTATCCTTTTTGCACCTATCTTTGGTTGGTTTATTTCTAAGTACGAAAAGTATAAAAGTTTTAAAAATTGGACTTGGTTGTTTTTTTGGTGTTTGGTAACACATCCAATTTTAGATGCGCATACCACTTGGGGAACACAATTGTTTTGGCCGTTAGATTCCAGGCTTGCTTTTAGAACTATTTTTGTTATAGACCCGCTTTATACATTGCCATTTTTAACGTTTTTACTAGTAGCTTTATTTCAAAAACGGACTGCACCAAAAAGACGATTTTATAATAATATAGGGCTAATTTTAAGCAGCAGTTACTTAGTCGTAACCTTTGCACTAAAAGGAATGGCATATAATCAATTTGAAATTGCACTA
Source organism: Urechidicola croceus (assembly GCA_905181865.1). GTDB lineage: Bacteria > Bacteroidota > Bacteroidia > Flavobacteriales > Flavobacteriaceae > Urechidicola > Urechidicola croceus_A. Next base: position 14,721 of record CAJIZG010000003.1, on the reverse strand, counting down.
AAAAAACAGCACATTGATTATGTGGAACTTGAAACAAAACCGTCGCCTTTTAATACCGTATTATGGTCTGCAAATGTCTCTACAAAAGAGCAATATTTAATTGGTTATTATTCCTTTTTTGATAAAAACCCGATTCAATTTGAAGCCTATCCAAAAAATCATGCACTTTTAGGAGATTTAATTCATAAAGAAAACGTGCAACAAATGATTCGCGTTTCTAAGGGCTGGTATAGCATTGCAAAAAAAGAGGATCGTTTGTATTATAATGATTTACGATTCGGATTGTTAAGTTTACAACCAAACGCCCAAAACTTTGTATTTAGATATGAGATTAAAGTGGATGATTTAGGAAAGGTAACCTTTGTAGAAACGGTTAAGAGTCCTGAGGATGCTAAGCAACTTTTAAAAGATCTTTGGATACGTATAAAAGGGAATTGACAACAAAAAGGTCTTATTGTTTCAAAAAAAATCTACTAAAATGGGTTTATCTTGATTAATAATTTATGAAAATTGACTCATACCTTACATTTAATCTAATGAATTCCTCGAGGCTCTATATTGTGGTTAAAAAGGAAAATTTGAAAACGGATGGTTTTCATAAAACAAAAAATATGTTTTCCCTCTTGATACCTTGATGGTTCTACCGTGGGTTAGTTTATTGATCCCATTTTCAATTATTCTAATGGAATACAATGCTTCTGGGATATTTTACATAATACTACATTATAGTCATAAATTATTAAACGTGAAGTTCCTTAAGCATCGAGTGTTTAAAAAATCTTGAAGAATTATACATAATATTAAAATTAAGCGATGAATAAAAACCTTTAACGACCCAAGTACCGTGAGCTTTGGTAAAAGTAGGAAAGAACGTTAAGAATTAGTCCAGTATACTAATTTAGAGAATCGGTCAACTGGTACTTTGGCACGCTACAGTTTCTTCTCCAATGACAATGACATGTACGAAGGAGATGTATGAACTCCTCTAAAGCATGATTAACCATTTGAATAAATACGCTTTTTATAAAGTAAAGACAGGAACTTAGTGAAATGTAATAAATATTTGCAAATACTTTTGTTTAACATTATTGCAGTAATAATTAAACATTTTGTATCTTTATGGAATAATTGATAGCATCCTATCTCTAGAAAACACAAAAAATATGTTTGGATTATTTAAAAAAAAGTCAGAGAAAGAAAAGTTACAAGTGCAATATAAAAAGCTTTTGAAACAAGCTCACACCTTATCTGCAACCAATAGAAAATTGAGTGATCAGAAAATTTTTGAGGCTGAAGAAGTAATGAAACAACTTGAAAAGTTGAGTTAATAGGTTTTGATAAAAATGATAGAAGATAAAAAACCAGATAATGTAGTTTTTAATCGAGAAACTAAAAAATATGATGCGGCACTTAGACCCTATGCAACATCTGTGGGCGCTCCAGTAATTACAACTACAGATACAATTGCTTGGAAAAACAGGAGCATCAACAAAATAAACCATAGGCTAGAAGCAAAATATGTAGAGCTAAAAGCTGAATATGAAAAAATGATTCAAGAGTTTGAATATAACAAACTCATTTTTAGTGCAAAATTTACTTTTGAACCTATCATTGGAGAGGTATATCATTTATATAAAAGAGAAAACGGAGAATCATTTCTTTCCATAATAGCACCGGAGCAATGCAACTTTAATTCTTTAGGTAGTTTTTATTTAAATACAAACCAAATTTGGGAAAAAATCTAGTTAGAGTATGGCAGAAGACATAAAACAATTTACAGAAAGAGAACTAGACCGTATTATAGAAATGGCTTGGGAAGACCGTACACCTTTTGAAGCAATTCTCTTTCAATTTGGCTTGCCCGAAAAGGAAGTCATTAAGGTAATGCGCCGCGACCTTAAGGAGTCTAGTTTTAAGCGTTGGCGTAAACGGGTTAATAGTGGTGTAAGCAAAAAACATTTAAAGAAACGCAATTCAGATATTACACGTTTTAAATGCTCTCGTCAAAAAGCAATCTCAGGAAATAAAATAAGCAAACGATAAATGGAATTATTAGAACACCAAGATTCTATATTCCCAACATCTTATCCCGAAATAATCAAGTGTGTTGCTAGCATCGATCCTGTTAAGTATGGTTCAACACGCAACTATATAAATGGCTCAGTTACGTATGTATCACCTTATATTTCTAGAGGTATCATTTCTACAAAATTTATACTTTCTGAAATTTTAAATCGGGGGTATAAACCTGCTCACATTGAAAAATTTATTCAAGAATTAGCGTGGAGAGATTACTGGCAACAAGTATGGATTACAAAAGGGAAGGCTATTAATCTAGATTTAAAACACGTCCAAAATCCTGTTTCAAATACTTCGATTTCAAAAGCAATTGTAGTAGCCAAAACGGGTATTAACGCTATAGACAAGGCCATTCAAGAATTTTATAAAACAGGTTATTTACACAATCATTTAAGAATGTATATTGCAGCCATAGCCTGTAATATTGGTCAGAGTCATTGGATCGTTCCTGCAAAATGGATGTATTACCATTTACTCGATGCAGATTGGGCTAGCAATGCCTTAAGCTGGCAATGGGTTGCTGGAGCAAATGCGAATAAGAAATATGTTGCCAATCAAGACAATATCAATAAATACTGCTTCACTCAACAAAAAGGGACTTTTTTAGATGTGCCCTACGACGCTTTTAATTCATTAGAAATTCCAGAAATTTTAAAAAGCACACTGCAATTAGAATTAAAAACACCTTTGCCAAAAAAAAAAGTACTCTTAATTGAAGAGACACTTCATACCTGTATTTATAATTTTTACAATCTCGATCCGCTTTGGAAAAAAGATGTTTTAGCCAATAGAATTCTATTATTAGAACCTTCGCATTTTGAGTACTATCCCGTATCGCAAAAGACGATTGATTTTATTATTAAATTTTCCGAAGAAAACATAGGTAATGTTCAAATCTATGTAGGAGAATTTAATGATCTTATTACAGAATATAACTTCAAAAAAATCTATTATAAAGAACATCCGTTAAACAAGCATTACGAAGGTATTGAAGAACCTAGAGATTGGATGTTTACTGTGAAGGGCTATTATCCTTCTTTCTTTGCTTTTTGGAAAAAATGTAAAAAAGAGCTTACCTATTGAAAAATCAAGCCATAAATATTGTTTGGTTAAAACGTGACATCCGCTCACAAGACCACGAACCGCTGCTCAAGGCAGAGCAAGTTGGTATTCCATATCGCATTATTTACTTGTTTGAGCCGTCACTTATTGAATATCCAGATACCAGTCCAAGGCATTTACAGTTTATACATCATTCTATAATCGCCTTAAATAAGACATTAGCGCCGTTTAATAGGAGTGTTGCTGTTTTTTATGGAGAAGCTATGGATGTTTTTGAATACTTAAAAGAATCCTTTGATATAAGAGGCCTTTTTAGTTATCGGGAAAGCGGAACCCAAAAAACTTGGCAACGTGATAAAAAAGTACGTTCCTTTTGTAAACAGCAGCATATTAAATGGCAAGAATCACAGAGAGATGGGATTCTAAGAGGAATTAAAAACAGAGATGCTTGGAACAAACAATGGCACGTTGCAATGCATTCGCCAGTAATCCAAAACAAGTTTACCGTTTCAAAGACAGCGCCACTTGATCATCCCTTTTCATTCCCTAAAAAAATAGAAGGGCGATTAAAAGAATATCCGAAACAATATCAGCCAGCTGGAGAGCAAAGTGCCTGGCGCTATTTAAAATCATTTACGAACCAAAGAGGCTTTAACTATCAAAAACACATCTCAAAACCTACCGAAAGCAGAATGGGATGCAGCAGACTATCGCCTTATTTAGCATGGGGGAATATGAGCATTAAGCAAGCATTTCAATTTATTGGCACACACCCTAACGGAACAAAAAATACGAGGGCTTTTTCTGCAATGCTTACCCGATTGCATTGGCATTGTCATTTTATTCAAAAATTTGAAGTGGAATGTAGTTATGAAACTGATTGTATTAACAGGGGTTACGAACTACTGTTACATACAAAAAATGAAAATTTTATTAAAGCTTGGAAAACCGGTACAACAGGATATCCTTTAATAGACGCTTGTATGCGTGCCGTTGAACAAACGGGCTGGATTAATTTTAGAATGCGCGCAATGGTCGTCTCGTTTTTAACACTAAACCTAGATCAAGATTGGCGCGATGGAACCTACCACTTGGCAAGACAATTTTTAGACTATGAACCGGGCATTCATTATCCGCAGTTTCAAATGCAAGCTGGCACTACAGGTATTAATACGGTACGTTTATACAATCCTGTGAAGAATTCACAAGAGCACGACCCTGAAGGTATATTTATAAAAAAATGGATTCCAGAATTAACGAATATACCAACAAATCATATTCACGAACCTTGGAAAATGACTGCAATGGAGCAAACCTTTTGTGGAGTTCTCATTGGTGAAGATTATCCAGTACCCATTGTAAATTTGCAAGAAAGTGCACGAATCGCAAGAGATAAGATTTGGGGACATAAAAAGCATCCAGCCGTACAAAAAGAGAAACAACGCTTACTAAACACGCACGTAAATAGAACACACAATGATATACACTAAAGAAGACATCGGAAAATTAGACCGTATTACACGGTTAAAAATTATTAATTCAGTTACAGGAATCAAACCTGCAAACCTTATAGGTACCATAAACAAAGAAAATAATACCAATCTGGCGGTTTTTAGTTCTGTAGTACATTTAGGTAGTAATCCTCCACTTTTAGGTTTTATATCTAGACCTAGAACAATAGATGCAGGGCATACTTACCATAATATTATAGAAAATGGTTGTTACACCATTAATCATATTCATCCAGAATTCATAAAAAAGGCGCATTACACGTCTGCAAAATTTCATGCTGACGTTTCAGAATTTGAACGCTGTAATCTTTCTGAAGAATACGTCAGCGATTTTATAGCTCCTTTTGTAAAAGAAAGTACCTTTAAAATAGGATTGCGTTTTGTAGAAGCGATTGATATTAAAATTAATCGGACTGTTTTAATCATAGGCGAAATAGAACACCTCATATTGCCTGATACATTAGGAATAGCCGATGATATTGATTTAGAGGCTACAAATAGTGTTGGTATTTCAGGTTTAAACAGTTACTATTCATTACATAAAATAGGGAGTTTTCCGTATGTGAGAGTGAATGAAGTACCCGAATTTTAAGGATGAAAAAACAAGACCTCCCTCAAAAAATATGTCTCGTTTGTGCGCGTCCGTTTACGTGGCGTAAAAAATGGGAAAAGAGTTGGGATGAAGTTAAATATTGTAGCGAACGCTGTAGAAGAAATAAATGAAACAAATTAGCATACTATTTCCACATCAATTATTCCAAGAGTCTCCACTTTTTGAGAAGGATGCTACTTTCTATTTAGTAGAGGAATACTTGTTCTTTAAGCAGTATCCATTCCACAAGCAAAAAATAGCATTTCATAGAGCAACCATGAAACGCTATGCAGATTTTCTTCGGAAAGATAAAAACCTCGAAGTACACTATGTAGAAGCTACAGAAACTATTTCTGATATTAGGCTGCTCATTCCTAAATTGAAACAACAAGGTGTTGCGCATATTAACTATATAGATCCAACAGATAATTGGCTTCAAAAAAGGTTAGATAAAGGCTTTTTAGAAAGTGGAATAACAGCCACGCAACATACGTCTCCTTTATTTTTAAATTCTAAAGAAGACCTCGTTCTTTTTTTTAGAAGTGATAAAAAGAAATACCATCAAACCACTTTTTATACAGAGCAGCGTAAAAAGCGTACTATTTTAATGGATTCTGACGGCAAACCAACAGGTGGCAAGTGGACATTTGATACTGAAAATCGAAAGAAATATCCCGCTAAAAAAATACCGCCATCTATTCAGTTTCCAGATGCAGATTGCTATTATAAAGAAGCCAAACACTATGTCGAAACACACTTTTCAACTCATTTAGGAAGCCTTACAGAGCATTCATTATATGCGACCAGTTTTAAAACGACAAAAGCATGGCTTCATCAATTTTTTGAACAGCGCTTTATGGAATTTGGCACATATGAAGATGCTATTGTTGCAGAAAACTCAATACTAAATCATAGTGTATTAACACCGATGCTTAATGTGGGTTTAATAACACCTAAAGAAATTATTGAGGCTTGTTTGCTTTATGCAGAAGAAAACAATGTACCTATTAATTCTACCGAAGGTTTTGTGCGCCAAATCGTAGGATGGCGAGAGTTTATAAGAGGTGTTTATGAATCTAGAGGAAGCGAAGAACGGACTACTAATTTCTGGAAATTTAAGAAGAAAATACCTACTTCATTTTATGACGGTACGACCGGCATTCTACCCATAGACCAAACGATTAGAAAAGTACTGCAAACAGGCTATTGCCATCATATAGAACGTTTAATGGTATTGGGTAATTTTATGATGCTCTGTGAGTTTGATCCAGACGAAGTGTATCGGTGGTTTATGGAACTTTTTATAGACGCTTATGATTGGGTGATGGTCACCAATATTTACGGTATGAGTCAATTTGCCGATGGTGGATTAATGGCTACCAAACCTTACATAAGTGGAAGTAATTATTTAATGAAAATGAGTAACTATGAAAAAGGAGCATGGCAGGCCATTTGGGATGGTCTCTTTTGGAGATTTATGCACACCCATCGCACTTTCTTTTTATCAAATCCTCGATTGGGAATGTTAGTGCGAATGTATGATAAAATGCCTTTAGAAAAACAGCAAAAGCATCTAAAGAATGGAGAACTCTATTTAGAATCCTTACATAATTAAAAAAGATAAAAATGATATTTAACACAAGTTATACAAACAAAGATTATACAAAAGAGAGCATCGAGATCGTAGGCAAAGCATACTCTTTTTTTAAAAAAATAAAAATGGGAGGTATTGGTTCTAGTAGGTTTATGATCGCAGAATTAAGTGCTAAATTACAGCCTAAGAATATGCAATCAGTGGCTATCAATTATGCAAATATTGAATTAAGACCTAAAGGAATTATCATACATTTTACCAATAGGCTAGACCGTTATTCATGGATAATACCTTATTACCGTTTAGTCATTTACAGCACTCAAACGTTTAGTATTCATTCAAACGGAAGTTATATACAGTTTAAGAAAAATAAAAACTATCAGAATAATAAAAAGTTTATTCATAAAATGACAGATTTTAAAAATAGCCATTTAATTGAGTACCCGAAATAGCGACTATAGGGTACTTTTATTCCAATTCCTATAATCCATGCCAAGTATGGCAATAAATGCGATTTGTATGTAGTCAAATAAAAATGAACTTTTTCGCTCAAAATTTAAGAGAGGTTTCTGCTAATTTAGTTAAAAATTTTGATACTGTTTTTTTCTAGCTTTCAAAGTGCTATTTTTTGTCATTTTGCGTTTTCTTAATTTTCTTTCGGCTGTTCCAAAATATACTTCTGCTGGAGTTACATTTTTCAAAGATTCATGATAGCGTTCATAATTGTAATACTGAACAAATTCTTTCATTTTTTCTTCTAATTGTCCAGGGCTAAAGTAATTATCAAGTTTTACAATGTTTTTCATTGATCTATGATAACGTTCAATTTTGCCCTGAGTTTGAGGATGTAATGGTCTTCCTCTGATATGTTTCATATTTTTCTCTCCGATATAGTCTGCTAACTCGTGTGAGATGTAACAAGACCCATTATCTGACAACAACCTAGGCATTGATTTTTCATTAACTCCAGAAAATGCAATAGCTGCATCGATTGTATTGGTGACATCTTCTGCTCTCATTGTTGAACAAAGCTTCCATGTAACAATGTAACGACTGTAATCATCCAAAATAGTTGATAAATAATACCAACCCCAACCAAATATTTTGAAATAAGTAAAATCAGTTTGCCACATTTGATTCACGGCAGTTGTTTTATCGTGAAAACTATCCGAAGCACTCATTATTCTAAATGAAGGCGATGATATGAATCCATTTTCCTTTAAAATCCGATAGACACTTGACTCGCTGATATAATAGTTGTAATTATCCGTAATATGCCAAGCAACCTCCCTAGAAGATAACTCAGGCTTTTCTAACGCAATTTCAACTACTTTGTCTCTATCGACGATATTTATCTTATTCCACGTCCCAACTCTCTCTGATTTCTTACGAGCTAGACCTTCAAAGCCTTTTTGGGTATATAAATTATACCAATTATAAAAGGTTGTCTTATTGATTTTAAGCTCTTTGAGTGTTCGGTTTATTCCAAGATCAGACTGCTCAACAAGTTGTATCATTTCGTACTTTTCTGATTGACTATAGTGCATATACTTCTCTCTTTTTACTCGTCTCCACGTAAGTTTTTTTTCAGAAACCGAACTTCTAGAGAAAGCTCTGCAACCAACTCTTTTAAAGTACCATTCTCACCTTTGAGTTCGTGAACCTCCGATGTGTTAGCTTCTCGCATCGTATCTCCATTTAGCCTGCGCTTTCCTGCTTCCATGAAATCTTTGGACCATTTGTAGTAATTAGCTTGATGGATGCTTTCTTTTCGACACAATTCTGCAATGGTCGTTTCACCACGCATTCCTTCAATAATAATCCTGATTTTGTCTTCTGAATTGTAAGCTTTTCTTGTCTTACGTTTTAAGTCGCTAATTAAAGCACTGGCACTTTTCTTGTTTTTCATCATTTAAGATTTAAAGGTTTGTAAAAATAATAAAACCTATCTCTTATATTAAAGTGATAATTAGTTCACTTTTTGCTGACGTTATACACAATTGACCATGCAATATGGAGTAGCCAGTATTTATAAAACATGTGATACCATTGAAGGTTTAGAAGATAGCTTAAATGCATTGGTCTTGGATGATCATAATTTTATAGACTATGAAGTCATCTACTTCGTTATAAAAGGCGAAGCAAATAGCATTTGTTTAAATGACTATTATTATAGTCTACAAGAAATTGCAGAAATTTTTGAAGGAAGATTAAAAGGAAAAATTTTACATTTTTCAAATGCAAAAGTGCTAAATTTAGACGAAGAAGAAGCACAATATTTTTTAAATATTACTGGCGCAAAAGGTATTTCTGGCTACGGTAATGAATGTAATGGAATAACCAGCTCAAATCTTGATAAGGCATTCTTTAACTTATTTAAAAAAGATGAAAACATGTTAGATGTTTTAGAAGAGTTGTATCAAAGACATTATGCTGCCTGTAAACTTCTTGATTTTAGATTGTATTATTAAACTACATTAGATTTCTTAGTATTCAATCATCTACTGGCTAATCATATATATGAAAGTGTTCTATAATGTCTTACGTTATGTTACTTTTCTTTGGGTTAAAGCGAGACTATATCTTCAAGTTTTCTTTAATTTTTTTTCTTCTCAAAATGTTTCTTTAAAAATGTAATGAAACCCTTTAGGGTTCACGAGTACCTATTTCTAAAATAAGAAAGGGGCGCGTAAATACGCTTAATGGTTTTGAACAACTACTATTTTAATATATACGATTTTTTACTAAAGATATTCCTGTAAATTTTAATTTAATATACTCGAATATTTTAAAAATTATGGATGCGTATTTATTTTATAAATATGAATAGATTTAAAATCTATTTAAATAAAACATTCTTCACAGGTTCCTTGAAGTAATATTTGAGACACATCAACTGTACGATTAGGAATCGTAGGAATAAGAACATCTGTGGACAAACATTCTACTTTTCCACAATCCGAACATTGAAAGTGTGGATGCACATCATGATGTTCAGCACTAGAGCAACCACTACATTTCGCATACCATTTAAGTCCGTTTTTACCTAAAAACGAATGCAGAAAGCCATCATCTTCTAACTTCTCTAAAACACGATATATCGTCGTTTTATTCATCTTTAAATGAAGGCGCTCTATTAATGTAATCGCTGAAATAGCCGTTGAATGCTTTTCAAATTCATCAAGCAAGATTTTAACCGATTTTGTTTTCCTTAAAATTCCCATGACACAAATATAGCGCAAGTGAAGTGCAAAAAAAAAATAAAACAATAATTAATGCAACTTAGTTGCGTTAGTTATTCATAATAGTATATTTGCAACTTAGTTGCATTAAAATAAATAATGATAGTATTAAAACAAAAAACAGACCTTATAGGAGCAATAGCAAGCACGTTGTGTCTTTCGCATTGTATTGCTACCCCCTTTATTTTTATAGCTCAAAGTTGTTCCATGGTTTGTTGTGATAGCACACCTGTTTGGTGGGGTATTATAGACTATTTCTTTTTAGCAATTTCTTTTTTTGCTGTATATCGATCTACACAAACAACGGCTAGTTATTGGATAAAACCTTTTTTATGGTTGAGTTGGAGTGTATTATTTATAATAATAATGAACGAAAAAATGGCATGGTTTCCTTTAAGTGAGCAAGCTATTTATTTTCCAGCACTTGCATTAATAGCATTGCACCTTTACAATAAAAAATATTGCCAATGTAACACTACTAATTGCTGCAGTAATGAAAGATAAAGAACAAATTCAAATCATGGGAGATACGCATTTTTCAACAAGTATTAAAACACCTTTACGTGCAGATGCCTTTAATACATCAGATGATGATAAAATTAAGAACATACAACATCATTTTAAAATGATCATGCAGGAGATGGGGCTAGATTTAACGGATGATAGTTTATCTGGAACTCCGTATCGAGTTGCAAAAATGTATGTAAAAGAGTTGTTTTATGGATTGAATCCAGCGAATAAACCAAAACTTTCAATATTTGAAAATAAGTACGGATATAAAAAAATGCTCATTGAACAAAATATCACCATAGATTCTGCTTGTGAACATCACTTTTTACCAATAATCGGACATGCGAATGTAGCATACATTCCAAAAGACAAGGTAATTGGATTGTCTAAAATTAATCGTTTAGTAGATTATTATGCACGTCGTCCGCAAGTTCAAGAACGTTTGGTGCTTCAAATTTTAAATGATTTGCAAGAAGTTTTAGATACTAAAGATGTTATTGTTTCGGTAACCGCAAAACACCTTTGTGTGTCTTCAAGAGGAATTAAAGACCAAAGTAGTTTTACAACTACTTTAGAATACGGTGGCTGCTTTTCAAAAACCGAAGTTCGAAATGAATTCTTAAATGTAATAACAGCTCAAAAATTATAAAAATTGAGAACAAAAAAACCAGTAATAAAGCATAAAAATCTTGGGTAATGGTATAATAAAAATTGCCGTTTTATCGAGTGCACTGTGGCTGTAAGTTTTAAGACTCCTCGAGCACTAGAAAACAGCTCATAAATAGACCCTCTTTTAAGATGAGAAGTCAAGTACTACAAAACCAAAACAATTTTCGAATGCCATTCAAAATCGAAACAATCATTTCTAATAGTACTCTTTTTATTCCTTGGGTCATCATTGCTAATAGCTCAAAAAGAAACCTGTGGGTATTCCCTTAATGGAAAAGTATTAGATGCTTATACAGAAGAGCCTATTCCTAATGCTGTGATTAAAGTTAAGGGCATAGAAAGATACACCACCACCAGTGCTGAAGGTACTTTTAAAATCGATAATCTTTGTACAAAAAATAATGTTCTTATTATTTCATGCTTAGGCTATACTAATTCGACAAAAGACCATGAACACGATTCAGCCATACATTTTTATTTAACTCAAGAAGTTACAGGATTAAACGAAGTAATCATTCAAGCGAAACGAAGGAAAGAGAAAGGGACTGAAACAATTTCACAAGTTACAATAGGAAAGACGGAAATTACCAGCAATCCAACCCAATCATTGGCGGCAGCCTTGGCACAGCAGCAAGGAATAACATTTATGTCAGCCGGAACCAATGTGCAATTACCTGTTATTCATGGTTTGTATGGGAATCGAATCCTGGTATTGAATAATGGTCTAAAACATGGCTTTCAAAATTGGGGTGCCGATCATGCCCCAGAAATAGACATTGCCTCGGCAAACAGCATCACTGTGGTCAAGGGGGCCGCTGGCGTACGATATGGCCCTGAAGCTTTGGGGGGTGCCATTATTATTGAGCCCAATCCTTTCCTTTTAAACAATCCATTGTATGCAGCTTTAGGCACAGGCTACCAAACCAATGGGAAAGGCTACAACACTAATTTTGAAATTGGAAAGGGAACTGAAAATTGGAGCTATTTTGCAAATGGAAATTATACTAGAATTGGTGATCGCAACACACCAGATTATAATTTAACGAATTCTGGAAAAGAAGAAAAAGCGTTTAGTTTTGGCGTTTTGCATCATCTAGATCAATGGGACTTCAAGTTGAACTATAGCTTTATTGAGCAAAACCTAGCACTCTTACGTGCCTCTATCGCCAATAGTCCAGATTCGTTTATTCGTGCCATTAATTCAAATGAACCTATTATTATACATCCTTTTTCATATGATATTAATCAACCTAGCCAAACCACTCAACACCATTTGGCGAAGGCGGAAATCAATTGGTGGTATACACAAGGGGCAAAGCTTACCCTAATTGGTGGTGTACAATTAAACAAAAGAGATGAATTTGATGTACGGAGAAATGCTGAGCTACCTATTATTAATCTCGATTTGCGTACCTATGATTATCAATTGGAATGGAAGCATCCCGAATGGTATGGATTAAATGGTTTGCTAGGCGCTCAATATTTTAGTCAAAATAACGACAATAACCCAGGTACCCAGACCACTCCATATATCCCCAACTACAATACGGATAGGGTTAGTGCTTTTGCGGTTGAAAGCGTAACAGTTGGAAAAAACATGATTGAAGCGGGCTTGCGGTTTGATATAGAAACCAATGATGTACGAGGTAGGGAAATCAATCAAGATATTTTTAGAGACAACTATACCTTCACTAATTTTACTGGATCATTGGGCTACGTTCGGCAACTTTCTGAAAACAGCACTTTTAGAACAAATATTGGAACTGCATGGCGCACGCCAAATATGGAAGAACTATTCAGTTTTGGACAGCATGGGTTTAAAACAACCTTTGGCTTGCTAAGATTCACAGACACCAATGGTAAATTGAGTACCGATGAAGTGATCCCTTTAAATCAAAGTACTGTGAATCCAGAACGAGGCTATAAATTCATCAATGAATTTCAGACCAATAAAAATGGAAATAGTCATAACCTAACGGTGTATTCACATTTTATAGAAAATTACGTTTTTGATCGGCCTATTGGAGTTTTCGGAACAATACGGGGCCCAATGCCTGCATTTATTTTCGATCAGGTTAATGCGCTTTTCTTTGGCGCAGATTACCGTTGGAAAAAAGAATGGACCGATAAAATTTCGAGTGTTTTTGGAGCAAGCTATTTATGGTCCAGAAATGTAGGTAATAATGCTCCCTTAATCAACCAGCCACCGATTTCGACGAATGTTGAACTGAAATGGAACCAAGGTAAATTAGGGTTCTTTGATTCCTCTAGATGGTCTATTCACCCTAGTTATACCTTTCGACAATTTCAAGCGCCACGTACAATTACACCCCAAAGTTTGGTCGATGGGGCTGTGGAGCTTACAACGAACTCTGAAATATTTGACTTTGCAGCCCCAACTAATGGCTATTTTCTACTGGATCTATCATGGACATGTAGATGGAAAAACCTTAATGGAGGTATTACCGTTCAAAACCTATTGAACACCAGGTATCGAGACTACCTCAATGAAATGCGCTATTTCGCCCACGAATCTGGTAGAAATTTACTTTTTACACTGAAATATACGCTTAAAACAAATGCTAAAAATGAATAGAAAAAAGTTGCCCAGGTATACGTCTATGCCTAGCAGAGGGCCTTAAATTTTAAAGATTTCTGCAGATAGTGCCATTTAATAAAAATAAAACAATTAGAAAAAAAAAGATGAAAACAATGAATCCATTTAAAAATTTACAATTATTAGCAATTTTATTTTCAGTTATTACAATTATTGGTTGTAGTAATGATGATGATGTTGTACCGGAAGAAGAAAACGAAGTAGAAATATTTACAGATGTTACCCTTATTTTTACGAATACGACTGATAACAGCGACGTGGTAAGAGCTTCCGCTCAAGATCCTGACGGGACAGGTATACAAGAATTACAGATCTTAAATACGATTACACTTGCTGCAGATACCGAATATACATTAACCTATGAAATTCTAAATGCACTAGATCCAGCAGACGTTGAAGATATTGGTAACGAAATTCTTGAGGAAGACAATGAGCATCAGTTCTTCTTTAGTTTTACAGAAAATGTCTTTGCCAATCCTACCGGAAACGGGAATATAGATGCAGCTGCAGATCCAATAAATTATAACGATGCCGATGAAAATGGTAACCCTGTCGGTTTGTCTAGCGCTTGGACAACATCTAGTACAGCATCTTCTGGAGGGTCATTTACCGTTAGGCTTCAGCACCAGCCAGATGTAAAAACGGCTACATCTGGTTCTAATGATGGTGATACTGATTTTGCGTTGACCTTTGACTTGAATATTCAATAATCAATTTTTATATGTAATCTCTCAGCATGTTCCTTGTGAACAAGTTGGGAGATTTTTTTATGGTATATGTTGCTCAGCGCGGCTTAATCTGGTAAATAGTGCCCAAATGCGATATTCCTCTAATTGTTATAAAAT
>CAJIZG010000002.1 GCA_905181865.1 Urechidicola croceus | reverse complement strand
CCCATAAACCGTGTTCCATTAGACTCCAACCATGATCACCAACTAAAACAATAACAGTATTGTCTCGTAACTCTAAATTATCAATAGCATTTATTACTTTACCTATTTGGGCGTCTACATAACTTACGGAAGCATAATAGCCATGAATAAGTTTTTTAGCCATTGTTTCCGAAACTTGGCCTTCTTTAGGGATGTCTTTATAATTGCGTAATTCTCCCCATTTATGATTCGCTATCTTTGGAGCTGATTTTGGGAAAACCAAATTTTTTGGTAATGCTATTTTTTCAGCATCGTATAAGTCCCAATATTTTTTTGGCGCATTAAAAGGTAAATGTGGTTTTACAAAACCAACAGCCAAGAAAAATGGATTTCCTTCTTTCTTTAACTTTTTTAAGTCTTCAATTGACTTATTCGCAGTTTTACCATCGTTATATGCATCATCTTTAACATCAATATTTTCATACGCATACCCATGTTTCCCGTTTTCTTCTAAAGTAACACTTTCTTCAGAAATATAATTTCTCCATCCATTTTCAGAAGCATGCCATTCTTCATCCCACTCATCAATATCATTTTTTAAATGTGTAATTTTGCTATTACTGATGGTCGTATACCCTTCATTTTTTAGGTGTTGTATTAGGTTTAATACATTTGGTGCTTCCTTTTTTATACTTGAAAAGTATGTTAAAAAACGGCTTGAAGTAGGTCTTAAACCAGTTAATAAACTTGCCCTTGACGCTCCACAAACAGGTACATTGCAATACGCTCTATTAAAGGTGACACCAGAATTAGCTAAGGCGTCTATATTTGGGCTGATAATTTGACTTTGTCCATAAATATTTAATTCTGGACGTAGGTCATCGACCATAATAAAGAGCACATTCTTTTTATTAGTAGAGGTTCTTGTATTATTTTCTTTTGTTGATTTACAACTTAAAAGAATTAGAATACATCCTATAACTATTAATTTATAATGTCTCATTTACAATTCGATTTTATTATTAACTGTTAAAATAACCTTTTTTAAATCTTTACTATTTGAGGAAGAACCTGTCATAATAGTAAATTTACCAGGCTCTACGCAGTAGACCATATTAATATCATAAAATGCCAAACTTTCTGCGTTTAATGAAAAAGTCACCTTTTTTGTTTCTCCTGCTTTAAGTGCCACTCGTTTATATCCCTTTAATTCTTTTACGGGTCTTGTAGCACTGCTTACATTATCTCTAATATAAAGTTGAGCAATTTCTTCTCCGTCAAATTCACCAGTATTAGAAACCTCCACAGAAACTGTTATTTTTTCCTTACCACTTAATGAGGCATTCGACAAAACTGGTTCCCCATAGGTATACTTTGTATAGCTTAACCCAAAACCAAAAGGATACAATGGTGTTTTCTTCTCATAAGCATATTTATGAAAATAAGCAGAGGGTTTGTGATTGTAAATCATTCGCAACTGACCAACACTTCTTGCCACAGTTAAAGGTAATTTTCCACTTGGATTTACTTCTCCAAATAAAACTTCAGCAACTGCCTGACCTCCTAAATTACCTGGCTCCCATGACTCTAGAATAGCAGGAATATTTTCTTCTAACCAAGGTTCAGAAATAGGTTTACCATTTACCAAGACAATAATTACGGGAGTTCCTGTTTCCTTAATAGCTTTTACTAAATCTAATTGCTTTCCAAATAAATTTAAAGACGCTCTAGCCATATTTTCACCAGCAGTTTTGTCTTTCCATTTATAGCGCATAGAATTATCTCCTACAACAACAATTGCATAATCTGCATTTTTGGCTTTTTCTGAAGCTTCTTTAATTTTAGAACTTTTTATATTTCTAATATTTTCTCCAGAATTAAAAAAGTTTACAGCATAGCCTTTGGTTTCACCTAAGGTTTTAATTCCTTCATAAACAGTGGTCACATTTTCATCAGGTTGAACTGCATGCCAATCGCCTAAAATAGATTGGTTATTTGCATTGGGTCCTGTTACGAATATTTTCTTTTTTGAATTCGTTTTTTGTAAAGGTAATATTCCATTGTTTTTAAGTAATATAATCCCTTTTCTTGCAGATTCTAAAGCGGTAGCCTTGTGTTCTTCTGTAAAAAGTAATTCTTTCTTTTTCTCTAAATCTACAAATCGATTTTCAAATAACCCTAACTTAAACTTCGCTGTTAAAATTTTACGGCAAGCATCATTTACACGATTTATTGAAAGTTTCCCCTCTTTTACTGAAGCTATAATAGCGTCTGTAAATTTTGGTCCATGCATGTGCATATCCATTCCAGCATCAACAGACAAAAAAGAGGCTTCTTTCATGTCTTTTGCGGTATGATGTAATGTGTTCAAACGCTCAATATCTAACCAATCACTTACGTAAAAACCTTGAAAATTCCATTCATTACGTAACACATCAGTCATTAACCATTTACTCATATGAGATGGAACACCATTTATCTCATTATGTGCCGCCATAATGGAATATACGCCAGCATCAATAGCTTTTTTATAAGGTGGCAGATGCACTTCTCTTAAAGTACGAACAGAGATATCTGCAGGAGCAGCATTTAACCCATTGATTGATTCTCCTCCACCAATCATATGTTTTGCGCAGGCAATTACTTTTTCTGTGCCTGTAAAATCATCTTGCTGAAATCCACGTATCATTGAAGCTCCCATATTACCAACCATAAAAGGATCTTCTCCAAATGTTTCTCCAACACGTCCCCATCTTGGATCTCTTAGAATATCAATATTTGGAGTGAAGGTCCAATGGCTTCCTGTAGCGCGCATTTCCTTAGCTGTTTGTTTTCCAACGGTATACAAAAAATCATCATTCCATGTGGATGCTAATCCAATTGGTGATGGATATACTGTTGTACCGGACACCAAAGCATTACCATGTATGGCATCAATCCCAATTAAAACGGGAATCTTAAGTGGTGATTTTAAAGCTAATTCTTGTAAATAATTTGCTTCTTTAGCTGTTAATACATGTAAAAAGGAACCTATCTTTCCTTCTTCGCACATTTTTGAAACATCATTTACAGAAAGTGTTTTATAAAATCCTTGTGCATCATTATTTTCTTTAACATCATTTGGGTTGCCTTTTTTCATATGCTCCAACCCAACAAACTGATTCATTTGATAGACTTTATCTTCCAAAGTCATTCTACTCATTAAATCAGCTACACGAGCTTCAACGGACTTAGAGGGGTCTAAATATATAGGATCATCATTCTTAGTTGTTTTAAAAGAAACAAATAGCATTAGTAGGGCACATAAAACTATCATTTTTATTGTATCAGTTTGTGGGTGCTTTTTACTTAGAATTTTCATTTTATTATTTTCTTTAGAGCTATTTTCAACATTTTTATTTATCTGCTTCATAATTCTATTAAATAATTCTTTTTGTTTTTTTGTATAAAACATGGAATCTAATTTTTAGTTGATTCTAACCCTCCAAAGTCAGTATCGGAAATACTTCTTAATTCAGTTAATGACATAGTATTGCCATAATCTTTCTTCAAACGGTATAATTCAGTTTTCAAACTATCAATGCGTTCAGCATGAGCGTCAGAATTTATTAGATTATTCATCTCTGACGGATCATTTTGAAGATCATAAAATTCCCAAACATCAACATCATAATAAAAGTGAATCAATTTATAACGTTGATTTCTAATTCCGTAATGCGGTTGGACTCGATGGTAAAATGGGTATTCGTAATAATGGTAATACATGGATTGTCTCCAATCTTGTGGGGTTTTTCCTTTAAGATTGGAAAAAAAACTATTGCCTTGGACCGCTTCAGGAACAGGAATACCTGCCATTTCTAATAAAGTTGGGGCGAAATCGATGTTTGAAACAATATCTTCTACAATGGTTCCTGGTTTTATTTTTCCTGGATAACGAATAATAAATGGCATACGCAATGCTTCTTCGTACATGAAACGCTTATCAAAGAATCCATGTTCTCCTAGAAAAAATCCTTGATCTGACGCATAGACAACGATGGTATTTTCTTCTAATCCGTTTGCTTTTAAATACTCTAATACTCTTCCAATATTATCATCTACAGATTTTATAGTTGCCAAATAATCTTTGATATACTTTTGGTATTTCCACTTACGAATCTCTTCACTAGATAAATCCTCTGAAGGAGCTACAATTTCGCCAGGTTTAAATCCAAATCGCAGCCATTTACCACGTTCTTTCTTAGAAAGAGAATCTGGAGGCGTCATTTTCATGTCTTTTCTAGAAAAATAATCCATCGTCATTTCTGTATTCCCAGCGGTTAATTCTCGTCCTTTATAATTGTCATTAAAGGTTGCTGGATATGGCATTTCTATATCGTCCCACAGGTCTTCATATTTAGTGTCTGGAGCCCATTCACGATGTGGGGCTTTGTATTGTAACATCAGGCAAAAAGGTTCTTTTTCTTCTCTTCCATTGAGCCAATCTATAGCAAAATCAGTAGTTAAATTTGTTGCATACCCTTTTTCTTTAATTTTTTTGCCATTGTCATTATACACAGGATTCCAATACAAACCTTGTTGTCCTTGAGATAGGTGGTATTTATAATAGTCAAAACCAACGGGTTCTGATGCTAAATGCCATTTACCAACCAAAGCTGTTTGATAACCCGCTTTTTTTAATTCCTGCGGATATGTCCATTGTTTGCTATCAAAAACTCCTCCTTTATAATTTTTATAATACCCGTTAATATGACTGTATTTTCCAGTCAAAATAGCTGCTCTACTAGGTCCACAAATTGCATTGGTACATAAGGCATTGGTTAATAAGGCTCCTTCATTTGCAATTCGATCAATATTGGGTGTTGGAGCTATATCCTTAAAAATACCTCCATAAGCAGATATAGCATTAGTTGCGTGATCATCCGAAAAGATGAATATGATGTTAGGTGATTTTCTTGAATCTTTACTATTCTGACTATAGCAATTTGATAGCGTCAAAATAAAAATCAGAATGAATAATTTATTAAAAGTATACACAAATTGAATTTTAAAGAAGTTAAAAAGCTGATAAAACCAAAACAGATTATATTTGATTTTATCAGCTTTTGTAATGTTTTTATTTATTGTTTAATGATCTTTTCAGTGAACGCAGTTCCAGTTCCATTGTCAACCTTGATTAAATGAATACCAGATGAAAGTTCTGAGATATCAATTTGATTGGTATTGAAAACTTCTTTTTCTAAACTTCCTAAAATAGAGTATACTTTTATTGATTTAATATTATCAACTCCACTAATAGAAATTAAGTCTGTTGCAGGGTTTGGATAGATAGAGAATGACATTATATCTTGATCTGAAACACCTAGAGTTGCTCCATTATACTTAAGACTAACATCGTCTATATACATAAGTTCCTGAAGGTTGGTTGGTTCAGCAGTCGTTCCACCACTTTTAGAAAATTTGATTCTAACTTGTCTTGAAATATCATTTGAATAGGTGCCGGTTTGCTGAACCCATGAATTAACTGCAGTCGGCTGAGTTGTAATCGTGGTTTGGACAGCTGTCCAAGAACCATCGCCATCATCGTCAGTCATGATTGTTAAAATAGTTGGATTTACATCTCGCATCTTAGTTTTTAGATCCCAAACCTTTGTATAATCAGGTCTTTTACCCGTAAGTAAACTTGCTCTAGAGGGTCCACAAATTGCCTGTTGCGTATGATTATTTAAAAAAGTTGTTCCATTCTTAGCAATGGCATCAATATTTGGAGTAACAGCAAAAGAATCTCCATAAATTCCTAAGGTTGGTTTTAAATCGTCAATCGCAATAAATAGGATATTTGGGTTTGATTGATCTTGTGCTTGAATTTTAATGATACTTAGTAGCATTAAATAAATAAACAAGTGTTTTCTCATAGTTGAAATTAGTTTAATACTTCTAAAAATTCTGTGTGCACTTATTTTATTTGAAAAAGCATAATTTAATTAATTATTAATTAATTCATTTGTATTAATTTCTGATTGTGGAATTGGCAAAGTCATCGTCCCTGTTGGGTCTGTACTTAAAAGAATATCAACAGAAGCTGTAAAACCAGGGTTTGTGTTAGTATTATGTGTCAAAATAGTATTGTTTAGAAAATAATCAAATCCACGTCTTCTGTTGTTGTGAGCATCTTCACCTTCACCAATTAATTCAAAACGATATTCATTCATTATAGCGCCTCTAAACTCTTCTTGCGAACCTAAAAAACCAACTTGAGGAGTCATCCCAACTCTGTTTAATACTTCTGTAACATAGCCTAATTGTTGTCCGTTTTGTAATTCGTTAGAAATTTCAGCAAGCATTAACAATAAGTCTGAATAACGATAAACAACTATATTTTGGCTGTTATATTGGTTACTATGAGTCGTATTTTTTTCAGCAAACTTAAAAAAGTAAGGATGACTTGCTCTTAAATTTTTACGGGTTGTAATCGCTGGATATGTACGTAGGGCATTTCCATTATTTGCATTTGTGTAATCATATAAATACGTGGCGTCAATTCTTGGGTCATTTGGATAGGTATCTCTATGAATTTCAAAAACATCTGCATGAATCCTAAGCCATCCAAAAGCTTGAGCCACTTTATAGCCGTTTGGCGTGTAATTTCTTCCCATTTGAGAATTAGTGGCGTCTTGACTAAGTTGAAATTCAAAAATAGACTCAGAATTATTTTCATTAGAATCTGTAAATATGCTGCTATAATCAGCAACTAAAGAATATTGTCCATAAACTTTAATAGCTTCATCGAATGCCATTTGCCAATAATCCATTTCTGTTAAAGACTCTTCTCTTAAATCAGGATTGGTAGCTAATGCCATATACAATTTTGCTAATAACATATTCGCAGCATATTGTTTTGGATAGCCGATACCGCTTTTACCATTTATTAAACTAGCAGCCATTTTAGCATCACTAATAACTTGAGCATATACTTCCTTTGTTGTAGATTTTGCTTTATTTAGATTGTTTTCATCTGGAAGCTCCGTCCATAAAGGGATGTCTTTAAAAAGTCGAGTTAAATCAAAATATGCCCAAGCGCGCGCAAAGTATGCTTGTCCTTTTATATCGCTAAAGAGTAATTCATCATTTGTTATTGGGTTTTCAACTACTGTAATATTTTCAATAGCTGCATTTGTTTGCGCAATAGCACCATACAAACCTCTCCAAAACGCTTCTGAAACTTGATCTTGAATTGGGTTCAAGGCCATTAGACTACTATTGTGTGGATTGTTAACACTATTTCCTTGTCTGTGAGTTACAAAAAGTCCTGAAAAACCATTTATAACCCAATAACGTCTCTCCATTGAATCATACGTTGTTAGCTTTTGATAAATACCATCTAAAGCAGCGGCTGCACTATCTGGATTATCATAAAGTGTGGCATCTAGAAATATTGGGTCTTCATCTAAGTTACATGAACTAGATAAAAAACCAAAAATCAATACTAAAATAAATTTTAAATTTTTCATGTGTTTCTGTTTTTTGTTTTTATAATTCAATTGTACTTAGAAATTAATGTTTAACCCTAATAAAATAGTTTTAGCATTTGGTGCGCCGTTCCAATCTACTCCATTTATAAGACCATTATATAAGAAGCTTGAAACCTCTGGATTATAACCACTATAATCTGTCCAAGTAAATAAATTTTGTCCAGCGACATATACATTAAGTCGTTCCATTAATGAACTGTTTTCTAAAGGAATATCGTAACTTACAGTTACATTATTTAATCTTAAATAACTACCATCTTCTATAATGCGGTCAGAAATTCCGATTGCTTGATTAGAAATCACATCATAACCTAATCTAGGATGTAGGTTTGATTGAGCATCTGGTCTCCATGCATTGTTGTATGCATTAGGGCTAATATTAGTACCTAATCCCTCTGCATTATTAAGTTTAATTAAATTTCCGTTCGCAATATCATTTCCATAAACTCCATTAAATAAGAAGTCTGCAGTAAAACCTTTCAATTTAAAGTTTAGATTAAACCCATAAACAAAATCAGGGTTTGGGTTTCCTATAAAAGTTCTATCTAAAATATCAATAACTCCATCTTCATTTTGATCTACGAATCTTAGATCACCTGGCACAGCGCCAGCAACAAGATCAGTGTCTTCTGTTTGATAGATTCCATTAGTTACAAAACCATAAAAAAGACTAGTTTCTTCCCCTTCAATAAACACATTAGCAGGTGATCTAAAATACTGGCCTGTGCTTATTTGATTACCGAGATAAAAAGACCGTTGTTGAGCAATTCCATCTATATAAAAATCTTCCAAAGGAATTCCTAAAGCTTCAATTTTAGTTTTATTAAAGGCGATATTTCCACCAATATTTATTTCAAAATCATCCGTTGAAACAGCAGCAATATTTAATGCTACTTCCAAACCTTTGTTAGAAATTGTTCCTCTATTGATAAGAATACTTCTAAATCCTGAAGATGTTGGAATTGGGCTCCTTTGTAATAAATCTTTGGTTGTTTTGTCATATAAATCAATACTTCCCGAAATTCTATCGTTTTTAGTTGTAAAATCTAATCCAAAATTTAATTGCTCCGTAGTTTCCCATGTTAAGTTCGGATTTGCAACGTTGTTAAGTGATAAAGGTACACTGGTTCCATTTCCAGGAGTACCGTATAACTGTCCGTTTATACCATAATCAGACAAAGTACCATAAGCCCCAATACCATGGTTCCCAATTTCACCCCAACCAGCTCTTAGTTTTAAATCTTCAAAAATATTTAAATTTTTAATAAACCTCTCATTATCAAGCCTCCATGCTAATGCAAATGACGGAAAGAAACCATATCTGTTTTCTTCTGAGAACTTAGAAACACCATCTCTACGAAAAGATGCTGTAAGTATGTACTTGTTATTAAAAGTGTAGTTTAAACGACCCAATAAAGAAAATATTTGTTGATCAGATTTTAAATATCGTAATGGTTGCGAAATTACCGAAGCCAAAAAAGGTTGCTGTATAGTAAGCTCAGTTGTAACAAAATCTTCTACTGCATAAATACTATTCTCTACATTTCTTACATCATAAGTTACACCTGCGGTAGCATTTATTCTATGTTTTCTGTTAAATGTTCTATTAAACCTTAAAAAGTTATTTATTTGATATGATGTGACGTTTAAGGTTGATATCTGCAATGCACCATTGGCATTAGCACCTTGAAATGTTGTTAACCCATAAAAACGTCTTCTGTCTTTAGTTCTAACATTACCACCAGCTTTTATTTGGTATTTTAACCCTTTAACAGGAAGTTTGTAGGTAAGCCCTATAGAAGCGATGTACCGCTTTGCTTTCGATACATCTTCAAAGTCGTTTACCCAAGAATACGGGTTTGAAGCCTCTAAATCTTCTCCAAAATCTTCAATTTCTTCAGTAATAACGGGTCTAAATAAAATAGCATTTCTAACAAAACTTTGGTTAGCACCAGTTAAATCTCCACCTTCGGTAAAGTTTATATCGTTAAAAGAAGCACTAACTCTAGCTTGTAATTTTAATTTATCTGTAAGGTCTTGATTTAAATTAATTCTGACATCACTGCTTTTAAGGCTTGAGTTACTTACAATACCTTCTTGTTCATCAAAACCTAAAGAGACATAATAATTTCCATTATCACCACCACCAGAAGCTGAAAAACCTACTTTTTTACTAAACCCTTGTCGGTATAATTCATCTTGCCAATTTAAAATTTGAGCGGGCCTATTTGATACATTTGGATTACCTGCTGTATCATAAGTAATTCCAAATATTTGAGAACCATCTATTTGGAATCGAGGATTAAGACCATTAAGCAACGCCATTTCATTTTGATAATTAGCATAGCCAATACCGTCCAAAACATCATATTTTTTATCAATAGTTCTTATAGACGTTGTTGTAAAGGAATTGATTTTTACTTTCCCTTTAACACCTTTTTTAGTCGTTATTAATACGACTCCATTAGCTCCTCTAGAACCATAAATAGCCGTTGCGGATGCATCTTTTAAAACTTGAATGCTTTCAATATCACGTGGATTTATACCATTTAACCCATTTTGAGTTTCTTGCCCTGAATTACCGACACCACCAGCAGCAATTACATCCTCTCCTGCTGATGATATAATAACACCATCAACGACATAAAGGGGCTCGTTATTTCCACGTAAGCTATTGGTTCCTCTAATTTTTACACTAATACCAGATCCAGGAGCTCCTGCATTTTGAGTTACTTGAACACCAGCTGCTCTTCCTTGTAATAGTTGATCTATGGTACCTGATTGATTTGCAACATTGTCTTTAACTTTCACAGATGTTAATGCTCCCGTAACATCTTTTTTAAGTACGGTTCCATAACCTACCACTACAACTTCATCTAATTGTGTTTGGTCTGGAATCATTATTAAATTAACATTTGTAGTGTTAGAAACGGTTACCTCTTGGGTTGCATATCCTAGATAAGAGAATACTAAAATTTTAGTTTGATTAGAAGGAATTGTAATACTAAAATTCCCATCAAAATCTGTAGCCACTCCTAAGTTTTTTGAATTTTTAACTAAAATGGTAACTCCAGGTATAGGTAATCCTCCGTCATCAGTTACTGATCCTGTAATAGTTTTAGATTGTGAAAAGACCATCATAGGTAAAAAAACGAATAAGAAAAATATTTTGTTCATAATTTTTAATTTTTTGATATTTTTTGATTGAGTAGTATACTTAAACTATCTACTATTTGGTTATTAAAAACACCGGTTTGTTCAACCCATGTTTCAATTGCATTTGGCTGAGTCGTAATCGTAGTTTGGAGAACTGTTTCACCAGCCGAGATTGTAAATTCAGGCTTTTCCGCATCTCCAGCGTTATAATCTACCACTACCCCCCACTTAGTCCAAAATGACCAATTATAATTACCAGCTGGAAGCGTTACTGTCTGAGCTACAAATTGTCCCGAAGTTCCTCCTTTTTTATAAAGCCTAAACATTCTATCTTCAGAGTGGCAGTTTCCATCGGTTCCACCAGAATCAATATAAGCTACTGAATTATATTCTGTCCAACCAGCTGTATTTGAAGCAGACATTTGACCATTACCATCAACGCCTGTTGAAGGTGTTGTAGAGGTTCCTAATGTTGAATTAATACCAGGGTTTAGTAAATATTCATCATCAACTTCTTGAGAGTTGGCAGTCATACTTAATAATAAAGCGAAAGCAAAAAGACTATTTCGCCAAATTAATTTAGTTACATTTTGAGTAATTTTTTTAATCATGATATTGTGTTTTTAATTATTTAATTTTTATTCTCGACCTATTTCTCTTTTATAATCAGCCCATTGTTGCATCTTGGCTTTACCAAGAGCTTTTTTTAATTTTCCAAATAAGCGCTTGTACACTTTTTTTAATTCAGGTTTTCTTGTTTCTGAATCGTCTTTGTATTTCTCACGTATTGATACTACTTCCTGAAAACGGTTCAATTGAATTTCATAAACCTTAGCTTTTTCTTCCTCATTTAAAGAAAGAACTTCGGTCATCTCATTGGTAATTTTAGTTGCTTTTTTAGCCAGATCATCTTGAGCAAATACATTTGAAGTAAAGACTGTTAGAAATGCTAGTAAAATAAATTGTTTCATAATTGTATAATTGTTTTGAGTAAAACTATATATCAATTACTAGTTGATGATTTAAAAATTGTTCAAATCATTAAACTATTTAACCAAACTAACATATTTACAGGGTTTTATAAGCAAAACGTTATTGAATGATTAAAATACTAGTGATAGGAATTTATTTTTTCGATAGGTTTATTTTTCCAAGTAATTCCTGGTTTCCATTTTGGGGCTTTTACCTTACTTAAATAAGCATCTAATGCTTTCTCTAGTGTATGGACTTTATTAGGGAGAGATAATGCTAGATTGTTTTTCTCTTCTAAATCTTCATTAAGATTAAATAGCATAAGTTCACCACTGTCGTGGAACTTTATCAATTTAAAGTTATCAATTATGATGGCAGAATGTGCTCTTTTAAGTGCTATTCCATTTTTATAAGGCACATGAAAGATTAATCCTTCCGAAAAACGTGAAACATTTCCTTTGCCTTTATTGGCAAGTATTGCTTTAAAACTTCCTCCATCTAAATCATCTTGAAGAGGTAACTTTAGTCCAGCTAAATCAATAATGGTGGGTAGCAAATCTGAATGTGTAATGGGTGTTTTTGACTCTAATCCAGCAAGAATTTGAGGCCCTGCGATAACAAAAGGCACTCTAATTCCTCCTTCCATGGCATCCCACTTACCCCTACTTAAAGGGAAATTTGAGCCTTTATTGTACTTAGGTTTGGGAGGCATTATTGGAACAGCGCCATTATCAGACGTATAGATTACATACGTGTTTTCCTCTAACCCCAATGCCTTTAAACGCTCAAGTAATAATCCAACTCCACTGTCTAAATCTTCCGTCATTGCAGCAAAACCAGCATGTCTTTGATAGGTACCTTTTTCAATGTTTTTGTATTTTTCTAGTGTTTCCTTTCGCATCATAACATCAGAGTGAACAGCATAATGAGAAACTTGTAAAAAAAATGGGGTATTTGACTTGGCTTGTCTTTCAAGAAAGTTAATTGCCCTCTCGGTCGTACTAAATATTTTTTTAGGGTCCTCGTCAACATTATTTTGCCACTGTTTACCGCCTGCTTTGTAATTGAAAACGCCATCTTTATTTCCTGTAATACCATCACTTTCATCATAACCAAGCTCTGAGGGGTGTACACCAATTCCCCATTTACCAAAATGAGCTGTTTTATAATCTGGATTGACTTTTTTTAACAGTTTTGGAATGGTGTAAGAGGTTTGATGATTGATATGCTTGGTATTCATCCCTACTCTTATCATTTTTAAGCGCGCTGGAGTTTGTCCAAACTGAATACTATAACGCGATGGAGAGCACACTGGTGCACTGGCATAGGCTGAAGAAAACCGCATACCGCGATTTGCTAATTTTTCTAAATTAGGCGTTTGATGGTAATCACTTTTTGATTGAACTTCATCATCCATCATTTGAACAGAGGTTCCATTCCAACCTTGATCATCCGTTAAAATTACAATAAAGTTAGGGGGCTTTTCATCATTGTCATTCTTTAATTTTGAAGTTTTACAACTTAAAAAAGTTAAGATTAATCCAATTATTAATAGATACGAGGTACTGTTAGTTTTCATCTGTTATGATTTATTGTTTTTTAAAATGACTTTGGTCTGCTTGTGCTTTGGTTATAAGTGAAGGAGGAAGTTTTCCCATGTCTTGATACTTCTCAATCATTTCTTTCAGTATTTCCTTTGCCTTTTCTGGGTACTTTTCAAAGAGATTGTTTTTTTCTCCTGGGTCTGTGTTTAAATTAAATAATAAGGTGTCATGTGCTTTTACAAATTGCTTCCATTTATTTCCTCTAAATCCTTTATAAGGCAATTTTACTTTCCATTGTCCACTTCTGTACCCCTGTAATTGTTTCCCATCAAGAAAGAGTAAATCTGAATTTTTACGATTTCCTTTATTAGTTAAAACCTTAGATATATCCAATCCATCAATAACCAAACCTTTCGGAATTGAACTCCCTGTAATATTAGCTATTGTAGGAAACCAATCCATTTGGCTGGCTACTTCAGTATTAATAATGCCTTGAGGAATTCTATTTTTCCACATAGCTACTGTGGGTACCTTCATACCTCCATCAAACGTAAATGTTTTTCCTTCTCTTAAGTCTCCTGCAGACCCTCCATCTTCTTTCATTGCTAGCCATGGTCCATTATCACTAGAAAAGACAATAAGTGTGTTTTCTAAAATTCCATGTTCTCGAAGACTTTTTAGAATTTGCCCTACACTCCAGTCTAGCTCTTGTACTACATCACCATATAAACCTCTTTTAGAAGTTCCTATAAATTCTTCAGAAGCATAGAGAGGAACATGTGGCATAGAATGGGCTATGTAGAGAAAAAACGAATTATCTTTGTTTTTTGTAATAAACTTTTGTGCTTCTTTTGTATAGGTTTTGGTAATGTATTGTTGTTTTACTTTATAGGATTCTACTTCATTTCCTCTCATATATACAACGCTCTCCATATCATTACTATACGGAATTCCAAAATACTCGTCAAAACCTTGTTGCAATGGTAAATATTGATAATGATGTCCCAAATGCCATTTTCCAACGATTCCAGTTGCATATCCTTTTTCTTTTAGTATTTCTGGAATTGTTATTTCTGTATCAGGAATGCCTGTAAAACTCTCTGGAAAAAAAACAGTATTTATTCCCATTCGTTGTGGATACCTCCCTGTTAACAAGGCTGCTCTAGAAGGACTGCAAACTGATGAAGCTGAATAGAATTCTGTAAATTTAATTCCTTGTTTTGCAATCTGGTCAATGTTTGGGGTATTGATATCTTTTGCACCATAACAACTCAAATCTCCATAACCCAAATCATCTGCAAATATATAGACGATATTGGGTTTCTGACCAAAAGAGTAGAAACACTGAATTAATAGGAATAAAAAAGTGAATTTATTTTTAGTCATTTTTAAATTAATGCGATTGTTTAAGGGGCTAATCAATGTTATTATTGGCAGCTGTTTCAAAATTACCATCAAAATCACTGAAAACACCTTTTGAAGTTTTCTTAATTAAAATAGATACCCCTGGAAGAGGTGTTTTAGAATCTCTATCTATTACAGTTCCTTTAAGTGTGATTTCTTGTGCGACCAGAATTACAGGAGACAACATCAGGATATAGAAAACTATTTTTCTCATAATATGAAGTTCTTATTATATGAACAAATTTGTGAGAAACTCTGTATTTTAATGTTTAATATTTATCCATTAGTGTTTAATATTTGGTAACTAGAAAGAAGATACAGGCCATTTCTATTTTTGATTAGTTAGTATCTATAAACTTCAAGAAAAACCGCTTAATTTTTTAATTCTCTATACTATATTCTTTTGGTGTTTTGCCAAAGGTCTTTTTGAATAACGTACTAAAATATCTTGGGTCGTTAAAACCTGATTCATAAGCCACATCACTCATTCTCATATCTGCCTTATTCTTAAGTAATTCTGCTGCATGATTTAATTTAATTCTAATCACTAAATCTACAGGCGACATATTTGTCAATCCTTTTAATTTTCGAAATAAACTTGACCTGCTGAGCCCAGTTTTCTCAGATATTAAATCAATTGAAAATTCACTATTTGTAATGTTGTCTTTAATTATTTGAACCACCTCAGATAAGAAATTATCATCAGCTGATTTGATTTTTACTTTATCTTCTGAATTTGGGTTGAAAATTCGATTTAGCCTTTGCCTAGACTTGATAAGGTTGTTAGCTGTTGCCATCAAAATTTTCATATTAAAAGGCTTTTCAACATAAGCATCTGCTCCAATTTCTAATCCTTCCACTTTATCATCAACTTCACTTAAAGCTGTGATCATAATAACAGGGATATGACTCGTCTGAAAATTTGTTTTTATGATATTACATAATTCCTTGCCACCCATTACAGGCATCATAACATCTGTTATGATTAAATCTGGATTTTTTGCTACTGCTATTAAAAGTGCCTCCTTACCATTAGGTGCATCTATAACGGTGTATTTCTTTTCTAATTCCTTTTTAATAGTTACTCTTAAATCTTCATTATCATCAACAAGTAGTATGCGTATCTTTGAGTTAATATCATCTTCAATAAACTCAGATTTATTTGTGTCTTTATCTTTAATTAATATATCTTTTTCGTTATAATGTTCACTTCCTTTTTGTAAAATCACAGAAAACGTAGCACCCAAATTTTCCTTACTTTTTAATTCAATTTTCCCACCGTGTAATTCAACTATTTTTTTTGAAATCATTAAACCAATGCCAGAACCGGAAATTCCTTTATTGTTAATGTTAGTTCCTCTTGTAAATCTTGAAAAAATTAATTTTTGCTCTTTCTCGGGAACCCCAAAACCATAATCAATAAAATCTATTTTAATAGTTTTGTTATTTGCTGAAGCATTTATCTCAATATGCCCACCTTCTTCACTATATTTAATAGCATTTGAAATTAAATTATAAAAAATTCTAGACATTTTATTCTCATCAAACCATAGGTAGGTCTTTGGCACGGCTATGGAAATATCTATAGATTTTTGTTTGAGTAATGGCTCTACCTCAGCAACAATTCTATGCAAAATCTTCTTTAAATCTATTTTACTTACGGATAATTTAAGCATCCCACGATCTGCTTTTTGGAAATCCAAAAGCTGTGTGACATATTCGTTTAAATTTTGCGTGTTTCGATGAATTAAATCAAAGCTATTTTGAAATTTATTTTCTTCAGAAGAAAGCTGAGAAACCAAGAGTTGAATTAATGTAACTGGTGTCCTAATATCATGGGCAACTTCGGTGAAAAATTTTATTTTATTTTCGTTATTTTTTTTCTGAGTTCTTGATTGTTTTAGTTGAAGAAATAAATATAATAGTACAAATCCCAGTATAGTATATCCTAAAAAAGCCCAATAACTTAGCCAAAATGGGTTTTTAATAATGATATCAACAGTGTACGTTTCTAGAGAAGATACTCCATTTACATTGGTGACTTTAGCTTCTAAAGAATAAGTGCCTGGGGGTATTTTTGAATAAATAGCCATCCTACTATTTTTTGATATAATAGGGTGTTCATCATAGCCTTTTAACTGCCAAGAAAATGTCTGTTTTTTTGATCTATAAAGACTGGGAGTCTCAAAATCAAAACTTAGTGAATTCTGGTTATAATTAAGTTCAACCTTTTCAAGGAAATTTATGTTTTTTTTAAGGATTGTGCTATCAGGCACAACACCATTCACTTTAAAATCAGAAACATAAATCTTAAAATCTTCTTTTTCTTTTGGCAGATTTAATGGATTAAATAGCGCAGCACCTTTTGGCCCGCCAAAAGCTATACGCCCGTCATTAGATTTTGTAGAAGCCCCAATGCCAAAAGTCTCAATCGTTATACCATCTCTAGTATCATACTTACTAATAATAGTTTTTTTTGTATTTAATTTCCATAATCCTGAATAGCTTCCTAACCACAAATTTTGGTTTGCATCTTTTTGAATGGAAAAAACCGTGCCCGATTCAAAATTTAGTTCTTTGTTTAGGAGTGTTGTATCATTGGTAGAAAAATCATATTTTAAGAGCCCTTGCGTATTTCCAATCCAAAGACAATTGTTTTGTTTATCAAAAAATAATGAGTAAATCTGGTCAAGGTTCTTGAAGCCTGGGCTTTTTATTTTTTTTAAGTTTTTTGTGGCCTTATTAATTTCAAACAATCCATTTGCAGAACCTACATATATTATATTTTTATTACCTGCAACAATTGTTCTGGCATTACCCGTTTTATAACTGTTTACTAAGTTACTATTTTGATAATGTTTTACAGGACCATCAATTCCTCCTACCCATATATCATTCTCATCTACGTAGGTTGTAAAAATTAATTTAGATTTCTTTTCATTTTCTATTAAAGGAAAGTCTTTAGTTTCTCCTGTTTTTGGGTTAAACTGAAGCAATCCATTACCATAAACACCTAAAAGGAGATGTTTCCCATACTTATTAATAGTTAATACGGGCTTATTTAAAAGACTTGAGTTCTTATTATAATTAGTCCACTTTCCTTCTGGTGAAAGTTTACTGAGGCCATTTTCTGAACCAAACCAAACATTTCCACTTTCTTCAAAGTATATAGAGCGGATATAATTGTTGGGAATACTGTTTGATTTGTATGGAACGTAAGAGATATTTTTAAAGGCATTATCTCTAGGGAAAATCAAATCAATACCAACTTCTCTTAGCCCAAGCCAATATATATTGTCGTTATCAACAAAAATTTTATAGATACTTTTCTGACTTAAGGAGTTTAAACTATTCGGATTGTATTTTATTTTATTAACAACTTTAAAATTTTCATTCATTGTCAATAAACCCAGTCCTTCTAGTGCTAATAATGCTTTATCATCTTTATCAAACACAATGGATCTTATCGTAGTTGTTTTTATTCGCTTATCAAAAAGGGGTACTTTATTTACTTTTTCATTATCAATAACAAAAAGGCCTTTCTGGTAAGTTCCTGCCCAAATCCGATTTTGCTTGTCAAAATCAAAATCAAGGGTTTCAATATTTTTTAATAGTGTATTGTGTTTTACTAATTGATTATTTTTTTCAAAAAAATCGTACACATTGATTCCTTTTGTAGATGCAACGTATACTTTATTTTGTTTTACATGAATTTGTCTATTAAAAAAGGTCTTTGGATAAAAGACTTTACTTAATTTTTTGGATTTAAAATCATAAATTAATAACCCCGATTTAAGACCAATAATTATAGTATTGTCATTGATTTGTTCAAAACATAAAAAATTGCGGGACTTTAAGTTTAAAAGGCTTTTGAAGTGATCTTGTTCGTATTGATATTGCAAAAGTTCTCCTTTAGAACCTAAAACAAACAGATTTCCGTTTTTGCTAATAATATCTACAATGCCATGGGTTGTATACTTGTTATAGTTTTTAAAATTATATCCAGAGTACCTATTTAAGCCTTGTGCAGTTCCAATCCACATATAGCCCAAAGTATCCTTTGCAAAAGCACGTACAGCACCACTTTTAACCCCATCATAAGCACCAAGATGTTTAATTTGCTGTCCATATATTTGGCCCGGGATAAAAAACATTAAAAAGTAAACTATGTAAAAAATACATCTCATTATAACAATGAATTTTGAAAATTAACATCGAACTCGTTTAAACTTTTTTGAGTTTGAGCAAGTTCATTAACAAGGGCTTCTATTTGTAAAAGTACAATTTATTAATTTTGTTGCTGAAAATTAGGCTACTCAAAAAAATAAAAACAACTCTCTATCTACAGCAGTAACTAGTGCTTTTGTTTGGTTCCTTTTGACCTTAGTACTTCTTTTAACCACCAATCTCTGTTTGGATTGTATTTATATTGTTTTTTTAATTTGGTTGCTTCATTTCGGAGTTCTTCTTCTATGCTATCATAGGCTTCTACATTAATTAAGTTTTTCATCTCTCCTGGATCATTTTTGAGATCATACAACTCATCAATATCATTTTCTAAAAAAGCGTCTACCAACTTATAATTTTCGGTTCTAACTGCGATTTGATTTGGTCCAGCATAAGGCCAATAAGTATCTAGATAATATTCAAACAGCATCGATTTTCTCCAATTATCTTCTTTATTACCCTTCAACAAATTCACCATTGATTCTCCTTGCATATAGTCAGGTTTCTCTATTCCAGCTATGTTAAGAATTGTTGGAGCCATATCAATATTTAAACATTGCTCATCTATTATAGTGTTTGGTTTTATTAGCTTTGGGTAGCGAATAAGCATAGGCACGCGCATTGAATTCTCATAAGCTAAGCGTTTATCTAAAAAAGTGTGCTCGCCCATAAAATAACCATTATCACTACTGTAGATAATTACAGTGTTATCTAACTCTCCCATTTCTTCCAAAGTGGCTAATACGCTTCCTAAAGATTCATCAATTGATGATAAGCAACGTAACAAATCCATATTTCTATCATAATTTATAGGCCATTCTTGTTCTGGTAATTCTGCAGGGATTGGGAGGTTATCTTTCCAATCAAACCCGTAAGTTTTTTTTCGTTGCCATTCTGGTTTGCCTTTAAAAGTTTCTTTGTGGGTATTGTAAGGCGGTATTGGTAATTTTTCATCTTTGTATAAATCTGCATGTCTAGGAGCTGGCAAATGTGGTTGATGTACCGCTTTATGCCAAAGGTTTAAACTAAATGGTTTGTTTGGATCTCGTTTTTCTTTTAACCAAGAAATAGCCTTTTCAGTCAAGATATCTGTCATATATCCCTTTTCTTGATATTCCTTTCCGTTTTCGTTGACGGGAGGATCAAAATATTTTCCTTGACCCACAAAACTAAACCAATAATCAAAACCGGGCCTGATATGCTCTTTCCCTTTATAATGTGCCATATGAATTTTCCCTACATGTGCGGTCTCATAACCTTCTTTTTGTAAATGAGAAGAATATGGAGCAAACTCATCCCATTTGGGATCTACATGTCGGTTGTTCTGGTTGACACCATGAATATGAGGGTAAGTACCGGTTAAGAAACTAGCTCTTGAAGGAGAGCAAATAGATTGTGTTACAAAAAAATTTTCTACTTGTGCACCTTCTTTAGCCAATCTGTCTATATTGGGTGTTTCTAAAAACGGATAGCGTCCACTCATCCCCAATGCGTCAAAAGGTTGATCATCTACCAAAACAAATAAGAAGTTAGGTTGTTTTGATATTGAAGTCTTTTGATTTTTTTGAGTACCCAACTTAGAACAAGAGACTAAAGTAATAAAAGACATTAACAAAAAGATTAGACTTAGGTTAACTACAGTATTTATTTTCATTTTTTTACAATTTAAAAACTACCAAAAATTCTAATTGTAAAAATGAATTTATGCTTAAAAAAAAGAGTTTCATTATAGGTCAATTTATTTAAAAAATTGGTCACAACCTGTTTATCAGGTTCTGTCGCATCTAAGATAACCAAAACTTAAACCTTATATCTTTACTTTCAAAAAATAGATATTCAAAGGTCATTGTTTCCCAAAGGCTATTATATTACAAGCAGTTTATTTTAAATTAAGATTCAGTCTTAGCTACCGAGATGTAGAAGAATTAATGTCAATTAGAGGTGTAAAAGTGGATCATACTACTATTCAGCGCTGGGTATTTAAGTTCACACCCCTTGTTGAACAACAATTCAGAAAGCGAAAGAAAATAGTTGAAAAAAGATGGAGTTATAATGAAACCAACTGATTCAGGATTGTGGTGCCAGTGAAGACAATATTGTCTATAATAAAGGTTTTGAGAGGGGGAAATTAAATGATCTAATCGATGTATCCCCTGAGTATTCTAATGAGTTGAGAGGTCTTGTAAATAGACTTAAAGACCTGATGATACCGTTTCAACAAAAGTGGTATTATACACCTAAAATGAAGGGGAGTTATTCGATTAAATATGTTCTACCCGCACTGGTTCCAGAACTTTCATATGATGGTCTTCCAATAAAAGAGGGAGGTACCGCATCCAATACTTTTCTCTCAATGGTTAACGGAACGTTTGAAGGTGATTTAGAAGAAACAAAGAGACAACTCCTGGAGTACTGTAAGTTGAATACTTGCGCTATGGTCAAAATTCTGGAGAAACTACTGCAGGTGTAAAACTGATTTTTTTAGAGAAAATTGAAAAAAATTTATTTTTACTTTTAGTGAGATACACCCCCTGATCAATTTTTTCTGAAAATATTTTTCTCGCGACTCTGAGAGGGTATTTTGATTCATATATATGTATATATTAAGGCAGGATGTCCGGCAGGGAGTCCGGCAGGGGGCTCCCCCACATTCAAAATCAATGTGCGATTAACAATAATTTTGATCAACCCGTGACGGTGATCGTTCGCTAATTATTATCCGCACGCAACCTTTAGGAATCTCAAGGTTTATAAACTCAGACTATCATACACCCCCATTACTTCTTTTTCTCTTATTCCGAGGTACCTTTTTGTTATCCCCATTGAAGAGTGACCAAAAAGTTCCATTAACAGAACAATAGACTGGTTACTGTAGTTGTTCAATTCCAAAACTCTTCTACCTAAAGTTTTTCTAAACATGTGGGTAGATACATTTCCATCTACAGATACTTTGTACTTTCTAAATATTTTTTTTAGGGAAACGTTCACCCACGATTTATCAATGGGTTTGGTTCCATACTTATTGATGAAAATGAATTCATTGTCATCATCTATCAGTTGTTTCCTTTTAACACGATATATTATTTCGAGTAAATCCTGATTTAATTTTATTCTTCGAGTCTTCTTTGTCTTTTGTTCTATTATAGATAATATATCTCCCCCCGAAAAGTCTGTATACTTTAATTTGAGTATGTCTCCTATTCGTAAACCTGTAAAAACACCAATTGAAATCAGTAAACAGTATTTGTAATTCCCATCTCGTTCTAATTTACCAATTAGTGATTTAAAATCTTCCCATGGAATTGCACCGGTTGTTGTTCGTTGACCCTGTAATGACATTTTTCAGTTTTTTAGAAATTAACCCGGCTAACATAAGCGCAAAACTTCGATTATGCCGCATTTTTTATTGAAAGTATAAGCGGGTTGATCTTTGGGAAGTACTGGATTCACTGGGAAGTCCAACCCGGGTTGAGATAGGACTATTTTAAAGAACTTACACTAAAAACAAAAGTATAAGCAGATAAGTTTTTAAACATATTTTAGGCAGAATAGAATTCTCGCTGTAGATTTCGGTTATGGATACTTTCTTCATGTATTACTTCATTATAGTTGGAGGGTTATTCATTTTGAACTTGATATATGAGTTAATTAAATTTTTGAATGATGATGCAAATGACTGGCAATTTCAATCGGCACAAAACGTATTGAACTGGTGTTTGGAAATGTATCCGGTTCACAAACAAAAACCACTACTGACTTTAGTTGAGGGTGAATCTCATCTAGCGGGGGAATACAGTTTTGAGATCAATACGATCACCATTTATAGAAATAACAATGTATTACTTCGAGATGTTGTAAAAACATGTATACACGAATATTTTCATTATTATTTGATTACCTCCCAAACTAAAAACAACTTGTATCAAAGACAATTATATGAATATGGGTATGAAAATCACCCGCAGGAAATACTTTGCAATTCTCTCTCTAAAACACTAAGTAAGGTCTATTTGAATAAATAATTAAAACTTCCTTTTATTTCAAAGGAAGGTCAATATCCCAACCAACCGTGCCGATAAGAATTTAGTGTAATACATGGTTTAAAATCGGGTATCCAATAGCCCCAGTCGAGAATTAGTGATCATTCCTGTAGGTGCTTTACATTTTTGAACAGTAAAATTTTTCACGACAAAAAATCCCGAATTCATTTAGTAAAACCACATTGGATGGTTCTATTTCGTGTTCGTACAACATATTTAATTTTTCTTTAAAAAAATCATTTAATAACTCCATATTAGGTGGATTATTAGACCCACAATTTGTTAAATACTTGTTGAAATATTCATACCCTAAATTATTTTTTCCTTTTAGCATCTTGCTTTATTTTTTTTAATTTTTCGATTACAGACTCTCTGATTAGATCTGATGTTGTGTATTTTTTGTTATTTTCTTCAATAACACAATCTATCAAATCTTTGAATTGACTTTCTGTTATTCTTACGATTACTCTTTTTGTTTTTTTTTGTTTCATAACTGTGTTTCTCTATAAATATGTCATACATTCGAAAAAGACATCAGTTGATAAATTATTATTAGAAATACTGAGCAACCTCCTAAAATATTTTAGGAAGTAAAAAAAATTATTAAAAATATTTGGATAAATATATGTCATTTTATATATTTGCCATATGAAACATTCTAAATTTATAAATCTTGATTACCAAAGTCTTATTGATTTGTTTAAAATCGATAAGTCAAAAAAGTTAATATCTACAGAAGTTAAGATAAAAGGTGGTGTCCAAAAACTTGACCCTATTAGAGCGGGTTTTAAATCTGATTTTGACGAACTTGAAGAAAAATTACAAAAGATTTCATTATACTTGAATGAGAACAAAGAAGTATTCAATCAATTAGATGAATTAGTAAAAGATTTCGAGCAGCATCAGGTATTAATGAACCCTACCATTCATGTTGCGCGGACTAAAGACAAAAAAACTGAAATTGAATATTTTACTGCTAAGACATTTTTTCCATTAACAGGTGGTAAAAGAAAAGAAGTAAAAATTCACTTGGGACGTGCGGATAATTATAATTTTGATACCCAAAATAATCAAGCTAAAAGAGATGCTATTATAAAAATGAGACAAACAATCTCGAGAAGAATAAGAGAAGGAAGTTTATAATTTTTTTATTCAAAAACTATGTCAAATATATAAAACACCCTATTATGAAAACAGAAATTTCCCCATTAAAATTAAGTGTCCATGACAGTATTATTGCCATGAAATTAAACGTAGACCATTCATCGATGGAAGCATCATTAGAAGAATTTGGTTTTAAAGATCCAATAAAAGTTGTTCGTAACGAAGATGAATATCAAATATGGGACGGGTATAGACGCTGGATGGCAGCGCAGTCATTGGGATTTAAACAAGTTCCAGTAGTAGTTAGTGATCCACAAAACGTAATGTTAGAATCAATTTTATCAAATTCGACTCAAGAAAGAACTGCTGTTGAAATAGTTTCGTCTATAAAGTGTGTTTTGGATGAATTAGGAAATTCACAAGGTAAAAAGAGGGAATTAATAAATGGTTTAACGCAGGAAGATTTAAAGGATCGTTATACCATGGTATCAAAAATATTAGGTTTAAATCTGTCTTCAGTACAACTCCGAAAATACATCACAATAGACGACTTTGATAAAGACCCATCGAATCCATTAACTGAGTCATTAATAGATAAAATTGATCTTGGTACTTTGTCAGTTTCCAGAGCTGATAATATTGTTAAACGTCTTATAGAAGAAGGTAAATTAAACAAAGAGTTAGATACTCAACTTAAGTGTCCTATTATTTCAAATGACTACGAGATATACAATATGGACAATAAAAAAGCATACACCAAAATTGAAGACAATTCAATAGATCTATTGTATTTCTCACCTGATTATTTGGGGGTTAAGAATTATCGAAATGTTCCAAAAGAAGATCAAATAGGTGCCTTGGGTTTAAATGATTACATAGATGAGTTGGTTAATCAAACTTTACATTTTATAAAGTGGAAATTAAAAGATACAGGAGTTTGTGTAATTAACTTAGACGATGTTATAATTAATAATCAATCACAAGCAATTCCACAGCGAGTTACATTAAAAATGATATCTGGTGGTGTGAAATTTATTCAGGAAGTCAAATGGGGAAAATCAAATCCAATTCCACTGTCAAATTTTAAGGGTTTTCAACCTTCAACTGAGTCTATTCTAATCTTCGCTAAAGATGAAAAGAAATTTATTTGGAACGAATACAGGAATCTAAATTTAGATGATCAAATAATTTTAAAACAAACGATTAATAAAACTTACGTTGATAGTCCAAATAAGAGAATGGTTGATGTTCTAAATGATGAATTGGTGAATGACTTTTTTAAAACTTCAGTTTTTCAAAATAGTGAATTTAAAGATATTGATCCTAACTATAAACATCAAGCGCCACAAAATGAACAAATACCATTATTTTTTATTCTATTTTTTACTAAACCAGGGATGAAAGTTTGTGATTTGTACGGAGGTAGTGGAACAACTGGTGCAGCAGCTCTTAAAAACGGCAGATCAGCGGTTATGTTTGATTTAGATCCAGTTAATACAGAATTCATGGAAAAGAGATTTAAAATGATTACAGAGAGTAATTCTAAAAATAAAGTTGCCGAAGAAAACATTTTTTTTGATTAAAAACTATGTCAAATATATAAATTAACTTAATATGAAATTAACTATTCCAAGTTCGATAATTAATGTGGATTTGAGTCAATACTTAACGGGAAGACCCCAACGAAAGAAATCTATGTGTGATGCCGCTTATTATGTCGTGTCTTTATTAACTCCTCCTGTTTTTAATCCAAAGGATTATCACTACATGAGGGGCTTTAAACCACTTTCAAGTAAAGATATAAACATAATGACACGTAATAGATTTAATGAGTTGAAAACGATTCTAATGGGCTCAAATATAAACGAAAATGGTCCTATTCTTTTGTCAGATAATACATCTATCGCGGGAATTAAACATACTGGGTATAAACTTAATCAATGGGTACTCGAGCAAACTGATTTTGTTGAAGTCGAAATCGACGGAAAGTATGACACTCGAAAAGAAAAACTTAAAAATGAATGGGAATCAGAGATGAAATGTTTTGATGACAGATATATTCATATCAAAGAGGCTATGGATCAATCTCAAATTACCATAGATGCAGCAGCTGCTGAAACTTATCTGAAAGAATTGGAAAAAAGGGTGATGTCAAAGGCGGTAAAGGAAAATAAAACACAGGTAAAGAAATACTTCAAAATATCACATAAAGTAATTGAGAACATCGAAAAAGAGGAATTTAATTATTCTGTATCTAAAAGCAACCACAGAGTCAATTCGGTATTCACTTCTATAAAGAGGGAATTACGATATTTTCTAAAAACAAACGGAGAATCAATGGTTGAAGTAGATATAACTACCTCACATCCATTTACACTTGCCACCATTCTCACAGAAAAATTTTTCACTGAGACCAAAAGTGGATATAATCTCTATTCAATTTTCCCCCAATATTACAAGTCATTTAAGTACTCATGTGATTCTATGGAATACCAATATTTTTTAAAAATTTTTGCTGGATATATGGTTATAGAGTCTAATGTTATTAATGATAACTATATATCATATATAACATATCAAGGTAATGTATTATATAATATAAAATATCCATTACTGGATACATTCATATCATATATGTGTGGCAGGTTTTGGAGAAGGAGAGGAATCCAAAAATATCGGTCATTGGACTTTAAAGAGGACATCTATAAAACCATTGGTGATGATATTGGGATGACCCGTGAGAAGGTAAAAGATCAATTTCAACTCTACATTAATTTTTCAGACAAAAATAGGAGAGTCAATGTAGAACTCATAAAACACCTCGAGCGACAATTTAAAGAGGTAAGTAGGTTGATACAATTCATGTCCAATATAAATCACTTAAAAAGTCCATTTTCTTATCTCATTCAACGATGTGAGTCCTATTTATTTTTGAGACATGGTTGTCTGGAATTGAGTAAAAATAATATCCCCTATATCACCATTCACGATAGTGTTTTATGTCAAAAAGAAAAGAGGTATGAGGTACAATATCTAATAACGGATTCAATAATTAAACAAACGGGATTAACTCCTGGAATCAAGTTCAAAGAATTGGAGGATCCTTTTCCATTATTGGATGAAGCAGCAGCAAAAATAGTAGAGTCAATTAATTATAAAAAAAATGATAAGATAATTATAAATGAAGTTTTAAATAAATATTAAAAATTATGAAAAAAAATATAATATATAACGAAAATTGTAAAGAAACATTTACTAAGATAGAGGATAAATATATTGACGGAATAATCACTTCTCCTCCATACAATATCAATATTAAGAGAAGCGACTGTTACTACAACAATGGATATTCAGAATTAGACGGACTAAGTCAAAATAACTACCTGGAGGTTAGAACTAATGAATTCAAAGAATTCTCAAGGATCATCAAAGATGATGGCGTGATTTGCTACAATATTTCGTATTCCAAAGAAAACCCAATACTTCCAACGTTATTAGTTTCCAAAATACATGAAGAGTTGGATTTAACCATTGCGGACATTATTTGCTGGAAAAAACCACACGCTATACCTTTTCAAACTTCATCAACAAAATTGAGCAGGGTGACTGAACTTATTTACATTTTTGTCAAAAAAGATAGATTACATACGTTTAAAACAAATAAAGAAGTAAGTAAGATTAATGAAAAAACTGGTCAAAAATTTTATAAAAACTATGTGAATTTTATTGAAGCAAAAAATAATGATGGATATAAATGCCAACTAAAAGCGTCGTATTCACAAGATTTATGCAATCAATTGATCAATATTTACTTCCCCGAAGGTAGTTTGATCTATGATCCTTTTACAGGTATAGGAACAACTCAACTAAGCTGTATCGAAAATTATTGTGATTTTATTGGAAGTGAAATAACAACTGAACATTATAACATTGCCGTTGAAAGAGTGGAAGAAAAAAGAAAAGAAAAAGAAGATGAAAATGATCTCTGCTAATCGCATAAACCTAAATCAAGTTGGTCAATACATAAATAGAAAGGACAATCGTTCCATCAAAAAGTGGCTGAGAGATCATCACATCCCCATCCACAAAGACGGTAGGGAATATGTTTTTCGTTTACAGGTTGAACAAGAGGCCTGGAGACCTTTTGCTGAAGATTTAGTGAAAAGATATCCAAATTCATGGCAACCACGTTTAGAATCAATCTATGGTGATCAGAAAGAACTATATCAACTTCTTTACCATGATTGTTTGGAATTCGATACTGGATTTGTGCCTTACCAATTTAATCTGGACATTAGCTCTAATAAGGAGCATGAATCCATCTTTCAGGAACTTTATAAATAATGAAATTACCTAATAATTCACATTCGGGAATCAAAATCTACTGTAAAAAATGTAGACAAAATAACAAGAGTTGTCGTCACATCGACCACCAGGTGTTCCGGATGTGTTTTATTGATCGAGTTACTGGTAAACACCGAAGTAAACTCCTAAAATCAAAAGTATACGCTGATGCTGTAATTGAGGGGATTGAATTTAGAAGGAGAATAGAAAATGGTGTGGAGGAAACGGTTCCTGATCGAATGAAAATGAATATTGCTGAAGCACTTGTTTATTTTGACCAATATCTAAAGGGAGAAACACAATATGCTCATTTAAAAAAAGAGGTTTCAGATAAACATCGTAAGGAGTTAATTAAGTATTGTACGCTTTTTGCTAAATCTTTGAAAAACAACCACAATCTTAGGAAGATGAAACCGGGGGATGTCAGAAATAATGATGTTTCTATTTTCTACAGACAATTGGAGATTAAATACCCTCACCCCAAAACCTTCAACAAGGTTTTAACGAGTATAACTTCTTTCTATAAGTTCTTGATCGAAATCGAAGAGTTAGACATCAAGAATCCTTTTAAAAATTGTATTCGAAAACAAGTGCTTACAGGTGATAATTTGATTTTAACCAAAGATGAGTTTGAGAAAATTATAGCAGCGGTAGAATCAAAGTCATCGTTTCAACACACAAGAACCAATGGAAGAAGAGATTACGTGTATGAAACTTGGATGGTTAATGCATTTAAACTCTTTTTATTTATCGGAGGAAGAAGAGAGGAAGTACTGAGTCTAAAATGGAGTGATATTATCCAAGGTAATAACGGAGTGCTAGTTCTTTCAATTTAGAAACCTGAAGGTTGAACGATTAGGAAATAAAAATACTCCAAAGAAGTACTCCCCTATTAACGAGGATCTGATGACACTTTTAAAAGAAATGGGATATGATCAAATGAAAGGTAAAAATGTCAAACTCATCGATCCTGAGAATACATATACAATTAACACCATCATGGAGAAAGTTTCTCGATCGTTCACCCATTTTAGAAAAGCAGCAGGTATTGAAACTCCATTTACTCTAAAACACCTGAGAAAAACATACCTTACTTGGGTATTTCATACCATGGGAAGTGACACCAGATTATTGTCATCTCACACTTCAATGAAGGTATTAGAAAACCACTACATCAATCCACTTTTATTAAACGTAGAAGAAGAGAAACTAATGAAGATTAAAGTCTTTGGATAGTCGTATTTTATCTAACACAAGAGTGTAGCACGTATAACACAAATAAGGTTATATATTTGTAACTACTTGAAAATGAACCGATAAAAATATGTGAATTTAGGTGGTAAGGAGTGTTATGAGCCCGACGAGCTACCTGCTGCTCTATCCCGCGATTTGGACTGCAAAGATACAACGAACTATTGAATACACAAAGCATTTATAAATAAAAAACGAAGTATTTTACACCCATAATGTTGACCATTGCTTTCTATAACTGTACCTTTGCAGTTCAAACAATTGAGAATGAAACACAAAGCAGGATTTGTTAATATTATTGGAAATCCAAATGTTGGAAAATCAACATTAATGAATGCATTAGTTGGTGAAAGATTATCTATCATCACTTCCAAAGCACAGA
Source organism: Urechidicola croceus (assembly GCA_905181865.1). Taxonomy (GTDB): domain Bacteria; phylum Bacteroidota; class Bacteroidia; order Flavobacteriales; family Flavobacteriaceae; genus Urechidicola; species Urechidicola croceus_A. Next base: position 300,572 of record CAJIZG010000002.1, on the reverse strand, counting down.
CCACAAGACATCGTATTTTAGGTATTGTGAATGGAGATGACTTCCAAATCCTCTTTTCAGATACCCCTGGAATTATTAAACCCGCATATGAGTTACAAACCTCTATGATGGATTTTGTGAAAGCAGCTTTTGATGATGCCGATGTACTTATTTACATGGTTGAAATGGGTGAGAAAGAATTGAAAGATGAACAATTTTTTAAGAAAATAACCAATGCTAAAATTCCAGTGTTACTTTTAATTAATAAAATTGATACGGCTGATCAGGCTGCTGTAGAAGAAAAACTAGCCTATTGGCAAGAAAAAGTTCCGAATGCGGAAGTCTTTTTAATTTCTGCTTTAGAGAAGTTCAATATAGAAGGCGTTTTCAATACTATACTAGAAAAATTACCTGAGTCCCCTGCTTTTTATCCAAAGGATCAGTTAACGGATAAACCTGAACGTTTTTTTGTAAACGAAGCAATCCGTGAAAAAATTCTGATGCATTATAAAAAGGAAATCCCGTATGCTGTTGAAATTGAAACAGAAGAGTTTTTTGAAGATGAAAAAATTATCAAAATTCGTTCTGTAATTATGGTAGAACGAAATACTCAGAAAGGAATTATCATCGGACATAAAGGTGCTGCTTTAAAACGAGTAGGAACTGAAGCCAGAAAAGATCTACAAAAATTCTTTCAGAAAAAAATTCACTTAGAATTGTATGTAAAAGTTAACAAAGACTGGAGAAATAATAAGAATCAGTTAAAAAGATTTGGCTACAAAGACTAAATAATGGCTCCCTTTGTCTCCGCTCAGCAGGCGTATAATTAACATATTGGCATATAATCGTACTTGTGAGGTTTGGTTTTACACCCCTATCTTCTACGCGCTCCACCATAGGCCATAGCCTCCCCTTTTCCGAAGCCATAGCTCAAACCGAAAGTTATAAATCGAGCCCTTCTATATTTGTTATAAATATAATAATCTGACCCTTGGATTACGCTTTCTCGCACTCTTGAATTAAACAAATCTCGCACACTTAAACTAGCGACCAACTTACCTTTGGCAATCTTTTTTCTAATTCCGAAGTCGGCATATAAATTTTGAGATATTTCTGCTTGAACCGTCTGATACGCTGAGGCAAAATTACCAGTTAATTCTACTTCAAATGATTTTGGCAGTTTGAATTTACCCGTCATTCTAGTTGTCCAAAGTTCACCTGTAAAATCAAATATTTTTCCTTCAAACGTTCCTTCCCTATTAAAATAACTAAAGTTATAATCACCCAATAAGGAAAACCAATTTAACGGGCTATACTTCGCATTCAATTCAAATCCTGTTGTTTTATTTGTGCCAAAATTTTCTGGCATTGTAACCGTTACGTTCTCAGAAAAAGTGGTAACCCGCTCAATAACATCAAGAGTATACCTATGATAAATTCCTGCATTAATAGATGCCTTTCCTATTATATAAATACTCGTTAACTCATAGGAATCTGTATATTCAGGATTTAAATTTGGGTTTCCTACTCTAATACTAAAATTATTTCTTTGATTAAAAAAAGGGTTTAGATCCCACAATCTTGGTCTTAATACTCGTTTAGAATAACCCCCTTGTAAAGAAACAGATTCACTAAATTTATGAGACACATGCGCACTCGGAAAAAGATCTGTGTAATTTTGCTCATTTTCTTCGCCTGTATTTTCAAGAAACGTTGTTAAATCAGTATTTTCAACGCGTACTCCTAATTTAACTCCCCAACTCCCTACTGTATAAGATCCTGTTCCATATACACCTAGCACCTTTTGATTATATTCAAAATTATTGGTAAGACTCGGGTTTACAATCCATTCTCCACTTTCTAAATCCCTAACTTCATAGTCATTCCCCACATCATTATGTACGTATTGAGAACCTATTTCCATCGTTACTTTTTCAGAAAATGGTTTCGTATAATCTAATTTAAATGTATAATTAGCTTCTTGAAATACGGTTTCCGACTGCTGATCATCAAATTGAATACTCCCAAGAGTTGGAGCGACTTCAAATTCTGAAGACTGATCTTTCCCGAAAAAAGTTCCTAACGTACTAAAAAGTAGTTGGTGGTCTTTATGGTCTTCAAAATCTTTCTTGTACTGTAATTCATATTGATACTTTGGGTTTGTAGCATCCGTAGTCTCGCTCCTATACCATTCTGAAATTATAGTATTTGTTTCGTTAAGGTAACTGAATTCAGTATAAGACGGCTGATCTTCTATTTCATAGGCGAAATTCCCAGACAATGTTAAAACGTTTAACTCATTGATATGGTAGTCTGTTCCTAAAATAATATTATAATAAATTTCATCACGGTCTTCAGTCCCAAAACTATTCACTGTTGTATTCTTCGCTAAATCTCGATTACTGTTTGTGCTTTCTGTAGGTCTAGATTTTCGTCCTACTCCAAGTTGCGTGAACAAATTGAACTTCTCTGACCTTTTATTTAAACTAACTCCCGTGCTATAATTATTTTGCGTTCCTGCGTTTAATGAAACCGACCCGTTCAAGCCTTTCTTTTCGTCTTTCTTTAATACAATATTTATAATTCCAGAAGTTCCTTCCGCATCATACTTAGCAGATGGATTTGTAATTACCTCAACTTTCTCAACCATTTCCGCAGTAATCGTCCCTAAAGAACTACTAGGATCATCAGACATAATAGATGGCTTCCCATTAATTAATATTTGCACACCTGTACTACCTCTCAAACTCACTTGCCCTTCAATACTAACATTTACAGACGGTACATTGTTTAACAATTCCAACGCACCCATTCCTGTAGAACTCAAATCTCTTCCAACGTTAAAAACACGTTTATCTAATTTAAATTCAGTCGTCGATTTTTCACCGCGTATTTGCACCTCATCTAGTGTCTGACTATCTTCTTCTAAAGAAATCATACCTACATTAACTTCTCCATTTTTAACAACCAAATCCTTTTTTACCAAGGTAATATACCCTATAAAAGCAACTTCCAAATAAACGTTTGATGTATTTGAAACAACTGTGAATATTCCTTCTAGATCCGTTGTAGTTCCGGCTATTTGATCATTCGATTCTGTATCCTTTACAATAACTGTCGCAAACGGAATCGGCTCCTCAGTACCAGCAACAATTACCTTCCCAGTAATCTCAATACTCAATTCTTGAGCAAACAAACTATTTGTAAAAAGTAACCCTATTAAAAAGGATACTAAAGGAATAGTGTATTGCATGATTCAATAGAAATTTTAAATTACTGTAAACTAAAGTCAATTCTCGCTTATTTAAAAATATAATTCCTTCAACGACCAATTCATTCCGCTAAAATGCAACTTTTCAAAATATTCGAACTCCAATGTCATTGAACTTATTAAAAGAGTTGGTTAGAAGAAATATTGTTTTTGGTAGTGCTATTGTGATTATATTTGTTACATGGAAATATATAAAAATAAAATGTCAAACCAGAAAGAATTCTTATTCTATGGTATTTTCATTATCATCATATTTCTATTTTATTCCTTTGATAAAAACACCCCATTAATAGAGCTACACGAAATTTCTTTTTTTCTAAACTATACCGTATCCGCCGTAATAATTAGTTATATATTATTCCCTAAATTCGTTTATAAAAAAAAATATACCCTCTTCATTCTAAGTTTAATTATCCTAATTACATTGGTAATTCTGATAGAAGAATTGGTTATTGAAAAAATATTTTTTCCTGATACCAGAGGGAAACATTTTTCTAACATTATGTTTACATTAATAGACGTAATACCCCCCATTATTATTTTAGCTGGATTCAAATTAGCTTGGGAAGCGACCACAAAACAACGTCAATTAGATGAACTAAATGCTATGGTTCAAGAAAGTGAATTAGAGTTTTTAAAATCGCAAATAAATCCACACTTCTTGTTCAACAACTTGAATAACTTATACGCACATGCCCTTGAAAAATCTCCTAAAACTCCAGAAATTATTTTAGCGCTTTCATCTATTTTACGATATATGCTTTATGAGTGCAAAATTGAATATGTGTTTTTGGAAAAGGAAATTGTCCAACTGCAGAACTTTATTCACCTTGGCGAATTACAAATTGAAGGTAGAGGCTCAATACATTTCACGAATGAAATAAATGACACCAGATATCAAATTGCCCCCCTTATTCTAATGGTATTTGTTGAGAATGCAATTAAGCATAGTTCCTCGAGTCTTACAGAAAACATAGCCATTGAAATATGTTTAAAATTAGAGGCAAATGGTGTGCTATTTTTTAGTTGTAAAAATGTATTTCAAGAACAATCAAATACTGAAAGTCTATCGAACGGTATTGGCCTAGCCAATGTAAAGAAACGTTTGGATTTAGTGTACCCAAATGTCTATAACCTGGCTATAACAAATGCCAACAACTTATATGATGTGCAATTATCAATTCAGTTAAAAAGAATTTAGCATGATAAATTGTATTATTATAGAAGACCAATTACCTGCGCAGCGTATTTTAAAAAAATACATAGAAGATGTTGATTCATTACATTTGGCTGGTGTTTATTCAAATGCCATTTTAGCACTAGAGACTTTAAAATTTTCAGAGATTGACCTCATATTTTTAGATATTCATTTGCCTAAAATTTCTGGAATTGATTTTTTAAAATCAATCTCTAATCCTCCAAAAATTATACTGACTACGGCTTTTTCTGACTATGCCCTAGAAAGTTATGAACTCGCTGTTGCCGATTATTTATTAAAACCTTTTTCTTTTCAGCGATTTGTTAAAGCAGTTTCAAAAGTTACAGATACAACCATTACTAAAAATAATAACAACTCAAATTCCTACATTTTTATTAAATCTGGATATGAGCATTTTAAAATTAATATCGATTCCATACTATTCATTAATTCTGATGAAGACTATACAGATATCTACTTGAAAGATAAAAAATATATTTCGTCAGAATCATTAAAATATTGGGAAGAGAAGCTAAACAACTTCGGCTTTTTAAGAGTTCAGAAATCATTTATACTCAATACTCAAAAAATAATTAAAACATCTTCTAGTTTTATCTATTTAGAAAACAATCACAAAATACCGCTAGGGCGTGCCTATAAAGATACAGTGCTAGATCAACTAACGAAGTAGGTCGCTTTCTTAAAGTGATTTCTTAAAAAGCCCAATGACTCTTTTCCTCCATCTTTTATTAGAATCATAACTAAAAGTTCTAAGATAAGAAAATCTAAAATTTAGTCCATAATATCATACTAATCCGTGGTTCTTATTCATTAACTTTATGTCATTCTTTACTTTGTATTCTTTCAGAACGCTCAGATAAAATTTGATTCTTGAGGTTTACAGTTTGAATTTTCGCTTTCTTTTTCTATTGTCTCCAACATAAAAATTAACTTCTCAATTTAACCGTTTTAAAAATGAGGAGTAGTATCGTGATCAGAAATGATCTTGATTCACAGGAATAGCAATAAATATATCATTCTCAACTATTTTACTGCAATAGTTGCAAGTACCTGAATTTAAATTCCCTTTAAATTTCTATATCAAATCAGCACCACTTTCTTCAGAATCTATTTTAAACCGAGGAAATAAAAATAACTCACTGTTTTTTTCTTCGCTCATTCTGTAGTTGGCTGAGGCTTGGCAAGATCGTATTTTTTTCATATTTAAATCCTACCGCTTTACTAATGCGTATATTTGCAAAAAATTTATCAAGAATGAATAGTATTGTTGCAATTGTTGGGAGACCAAACGTAGGGAAATCAACATTATTTAACAGATTAATACAAAGTAGAGATGCGATTGTTGATTCCGTTAGTGGTGTAACACGAGACAGACATTACGGAAAATCTGACTGGAACGGAAAAAACTTTTCTGTCATAGATACCGGAGGTTATGTTGTAGGTTCTGATGATATTTTTGAAGAAGAAATTCGCAAACAAGTTAATTTAGCCATCGAAGAAGCTGATATTCTTGTTTTTGTTGTAGATGTAACCGAAGGCATTACACCGATGGATACAGAAGTTGCTAATTTATTGCGTAAAGTTAAAAAGCCTGTATTTGTGACTGTCAACAAGGTTGACAATGCAATGCGTGAAGATGATGCTATAGAATTTTACAACCTTGGTTTGGGTGATTACCACACCATTTCTTCTATTAACGGAAGTGGAACTGGAGATCTATTAGATGATATCACAAAAATAATTCCTAAAGACGTAGAAGAGGAACGAGATGAATTACCACGGTTTGCTGTTGTTGGAAGACCTAACGCAGGAAAATCTTCATTCATTAATGCTTTAATCGGCGTAGAAAGAAATATTGTAACAGATATCGCAGGCACTACCCGTGATTCTATAGATACAAAATACAACCGTTTTGGATTTGATTTTAATTTGGTGGATACTGCCGGAATTAGAAGGAAAGCCAAAGTGAAAGAAGACTTAGAATTTTACTCCGTAATGCGGGCTGTAAGAACTATTGAGCATTGTGATGTTGCCATTGTAATGATCGATGCTACAAGAGGTTTTGAAGGACAAGATCAAAGTATTTTTTGGTTGGCAGAGAAAAACAAAAAAGGAGTTGTGGTACTAATCAATAAATGGGATTTAGTAGAAAAAGAAACGAATACCATGAAAGCCTATGAAGCCATGGTTCGCAAAGAAATTGCTCCATTTACGGATGTGCCAATTATTTTTACTTCGGTATTAACCAAGCAACGAATTTTTAAAGCAATAGAAACGGCCGTTACCGTATTCGAAAACCGTAAAAAACGCATTGCAACGAGCAAGTTGAACGAAACTATGTTAGAAATAGTTAAGCAAAATTCACCACCAGCGTGGAAAGGAAAGTTTGTGAAAATTAAATACTGCATGCAATTGCCAACGATAACGCCACAATTTGTATTCTTCTGTAATTTGCCGCAATATGTTAGAGATCCATACAAACGATTTATCGAAAATAAAGTACGTGATATTTATGATTTTCAAGGAGTGCCGATAATTATACATTTTAGACAGAAATAAAACATAATAGTTTCGACGTACTTCCTTGATTCAGCATCTCATAAAACTTTTAATATAATTCTGTGTGTTTCCAAGTTCCATTCCTGTTTGGAGAGTTCTTTTCAGAAAGTATTATGAAATACTTTAAAAAAGAAGCCTTTTATATTGCCTTGAAATAACACCATTAGATTGATTAGCAAATTTAATTTCTAAATCAGCCTTACTCTTTTTGACGATGTTCTTCTTAGAGACACTTTCTTTTTCGCCATATATTTTGCGAAGATTAACAGCCATATTGCCGTAGTTAACGTTTTATAAAGATAAGGGGGAACATTGATTCTTGACAATTTGATGACAACTAAATAGAATGGGATTACTGTAAAAAATACTGTTTTCTTATAAAATTAACTTCGAATGAACCCCAACAAGCAACAAGAAACATAACGAAAAAACCCTAGAGAACTAATGGCTTATGTATCCGTTTCAGTCAATACGATATTCATGTTGGGTCGTACCGACCACACGAGCACTTGGCTATTGTAACCCGTACTTTTTATTTTAAATGTTCTGAGCAGAAATTTTACGCAAATAGCAACATCATTCCTACTTGTTGAATATCATATTTGTCAAAATATACATGAGCAGTATTGTTTCTTACATCTGCCCAACTAGTTATTTATTTTTGAATACGTTTATTATAAATATCCAAGTTCAACGCGTTTTTTAACTTCTTCAATTATTCTTTTAGTTGTGCTGTCATTCGGGCTTGGGTATTGGTTACAGCGGTATTGGTTATGAAACGTAGCGTGTAAAAAGATATTAAATTTTCGGATTAACACGTAGCCGAATTTTTATATGTTTTTTTTCTTAAATCTCTCAAAAAGACAACTATAAAAATTTGGCAGTCTTCGTAAATAAGCGAGAACTTAGGGTTTAGCATTTATCAACTATGCTTTATAAACATTGTTGCTGCCAGTTTTTATTTTTTCATACAGAGATGCAAGAGTTATAGCAATCATTCCTGCAGCTATTGCACTAACAATTACATTTCCGTATTCAATAATTTTTAAACCGAAGGCAATTCTAATTCCCATAATACTTATTGCAAAAAATCCAATATTGATCCAGTATTTAATGCTCGGTTTAGTATATTCTATTTTGTCTTTCTTTAGTTTTAAAAAATACCATAAGATTAGTATTCCGCCAATTAAAGTACTTACATGCTGGAGAAGTTTAAAAATCGGAATTTCAGTATTAAATACTTTTCTATCAAGTCCAAAATAGTTGGTGAAAAAAGTATTTGAATGAGTGAAAGAATCCCAGAATATATGTGAATATGCTCCAATTAAGATTGATAAACATACTACAATCCAATTATCCATAAAATATTTTTTCCAGTTTAAATTTTTCAATTCCGTGACTCTATATTGAATAAAGTTAGGAGAGTTTTCTATGAACGGTTTTTTGATAATATTTTGAAATAAAAAGCATAGTACTATTCCTAATGGAAGGTTAAACCATAATGTTCCAATTATTGTATGTCCATAGTAACCTTGAATTTTCATTCTTAAAAAATATTCAAAGTCAGGAGTTAAACTTCCAATTATAAGACCCGTTAGAGAAACCCATTTCCCGAATATATTTTTCAATGGTAAAATTATTGCTGGATATGAAAAAGTAAAAGGCATTTTCGTTATTTTATAATTGGCGACAACGTTTATGTATAAAAATAGTTGCGGTTTTGACAACGAGGAATTTCATACAAGAATTCAGAAGTTGGTAAAAATGCAACGAAATTTGATAAAGCACTAATTTACCAATTTTTTATATACGGTATTGTAAGTAGTTGTTTTTTATTCATAATTCTGATTCTTAATCTTTCCACATTTTTTAGTAATCTTTATAATTTACAAAGATTTATAATTCCGCATTTTGATAAAATTCCGATTAGCGAGAGAGTGTTCCCTAATTTTGTAATTTTTCAGAACTTGAGAAATATAAAAAAACTAAGGATATTGAACCATAAATTTATTCGGTTTGAGGTTTTTTCCCAATTACTTACAATGCTTAAGCTAAAGAATCTTGGCGGTCTGGTCAACCCACAGTTGATTGGAACGACGCAATTCTGACGCGAACGTATTGTTAAATGTAAAGAAGAAAGTAGCCTTGTTCTTTAGGTGATGTTGTAGCGTATTAATTTATTTTTAATTTCATTTCCGATAGCCATGGCATCTTCATTGTATTCGGCTTACTTCAGATACAGTTTATAAATTACGTCTTTGATACCTGGGGTCTCAGCCTGAGCCGTACATAAATAAAGGGATCCGTTGCTAACGGTGAAGTAATAAGGAACTACATCCTTTGGTAAAAAATTACTCAAATCCTCCCAGTTACCATTTTGGAAGTCTTCCCATGTTCTCCATCGAATCAATCGATACTTGTCGTAATCGTATCCTTCAGCATAGGAACTCGTAAAAAAGTTTGAACCGTACCAATAATCACCATACCGTTCTACGTCGTTAAGAACCAAACCTGATTTATCCCATGCTCCTGCAGGGTGATCCAACTTTTTTCCGGGGCTTTTGTAAACAGTCCAGTTGTTGAAGTCTTTCATTTTAATTACCTCGCCTTTTGATGAATTGATGATGTATACAACACCGTCCACAAGAGTAAGCGATCTGGCATAGTTTAGTATCGTACCTACGTTTGATACCTCGGCTGCACAAGACGTGTCAGGGTTGAACCTCGTTAGACCTTGGTTGTTATCTAAGGTGTAAACAATCCATCAGTTGCGCTGTAAATAATGTCGTGAGGTCGTTCTAGACTGATGCCAGAATAATTGGCTACTGCGCTGCCACTGTCGTTAGCGATATCTGTAAACTCAATAACCTCATGATTATTTGTATTCACAGAATAGTAGGTACCAGTACACCACGTTAAAGAATGTTGATCATTTAGGGCCACAGACGATATGCTATAATTATCAGCAGAACCTTGTGGTCGATAAGCAAAACGGTTATTTCCTGCGTCAGAAATGATTTCCAGATCGTTGAGAAATCCAATATGAGTAGGCTAATTGAGTCCTTTTGGTACATCGCTGGTTTCAACATAGGAGCTTATAGCAAGTCGCTTTTCTTTTGTATTATCACATGAAGAGAACATACTCCCTATAAATAATAATGTGAGTACTAATTTTTTCATTTTTTGTTGTCTAGTCGTTTCCGTTAGCCATTGTATATTTATTATATGCAGCCTACTGAAGATAAAGTTTATAGATTATGTCGTTGGTGCCTGGTTGCTCATGATGGAATGTAGCAAGATATAGAGCATCATTGTGAATGGAAAAGTAGTAAGGGACAACTCCTGATGGAAGCAAATGACTCAACTCCTCCCAGTTGCCGTTTTGAAAATCTTCCCATGTTCTCCAACGTATTAGTCTATACTTGTTGGCATCATGTTCTCCAGCATAAGATTGTGTAAAAAAGTTTGAACCGTACCAATACTCACCAAAGCGTTCAACATCATTTAGGACTAGCCCTGTCTTATTCCATGCTCCTGCAGGTGAGTTCATCTTTTCTCCTTTCTCATTTTTTTCTTTTCCGGGACTTTCATAAATAGTCCAGTTGTCGAAATCATCCATCAAGATAACCTCTCCACGACTAGAATTGATAATGTAGACTTTACCATTAACAACCGAAAGCGATCTTGCATAGCCGAGTGTTTTGCTTTTGTTTATTTCCGACTTTTCCGCGATGTCGTTGGTGTTGGGCTTAAATCGCGTAAGACCTTCTTTGTCGTCTATCATGTAGATGTAACCGTCAGTTTGGTTGTAAACTATGTCGTGTGGTCGGCTAAGTTCAATAGCGTTGTAATTAGGTGAATTATTGCCAGTTTCGGTGAGATCAGAGAACTCAATAACCTTATGCTCGTCTGTGTTCACTGCATAATATTTACCATCTACCCATGTCAGAGAATGATGCCCAACTACTTTAACTTGTGCTTTTATGAAATCGTCTGTCGAACCCTCTTCTCGATAAACGAAGCGATTGTGTTGTAAATCAGAGATAATCTCCAGACCACCAAAGAAGCCTATGTGGGTGGGTACTTTAAGGCCATCAGTTAATACATCATTAGAATCAACATAAGAACTTATCCGTAAAGTAAGTACTTCCTTTTTTGTATGAACACATGACGAGAATATACTCCCAATAATTAATACTGCTAGTAACATTTTTTTCATTTTTTAATAATCTATTATAATAATTCCTGTTGAGTTAATTTATGCGCTACCACGTATGTCTAAACTTCGTTGTTGTCCTTTGTGGGGCAACTATGAAGTTTAGGTGATGTTCGTGAAAATTGTTTTATTTAATTCTCCTTTTTTACTATTTCTCCTTATTATTCGACTTTCTCTAATACCAACACCCAATCTTGTGGTGAAGGAACAGTCTTATTGAACTCAACTGGATCGTTTGCCTTTTCACCTGCTTCAGAACTTGCAAAAATAATGCCTTGGTCAAATTTCCGACCAGTACCCGGATCAAAATAGTAGGCGTGCCAGTTAACTGTAGGGTCAAGATCTTTTACTGTTCTGCCTTCCCAATCGTAAATATCACGTCGAGGTAAGTAAATAAATCGTACTTCTCCCGGTATTCCTGCTGCAAAATTTCCTTCTTCCACCCATTCTGGATGAGTTTCAAAACGTTGCCAAGGATACTGTTCTAATAGTTTTTTTCCTATTCCTATTTGAGTAGAACCTGGGTAGTTCATACCCTGTTTCCAAGTGGTGTGGTCGTATGCAAATCCTTTAAAACCTGTATGCCCTGGATCTCCCTCAACACCAGCATGCCAGATTCCTGCAGCACCATACGTGTGACCAGCAGCACCGCTTAGAATAAAACTCCAAAACATGTAGCGCTGAATTCCTTGACGGTTCGTTTGCATATGTCCCTCGTAGCATGCTTCCCCACAAACTATTGGCCTTTTTGGTGAGGCATCAAGACTGGCTTTCATTAGCTCAAAAGTTTTTTCGACTGTTTTCATGCCATCATGACCAATTGCCAACATATCGAAATCGAACATAGAATTGTCTTTTAAGGCGGTTCGGGGGTGACCAGGAGCATGGTAACAACTTACCCGTTTAAAAGCATCAATATCTTTTACATATTGAGCAACCTCTGACCACGGACCATAGTGATCTTTGGCTTCGCCTCCGATCATCCATACAGTAGGGTAGGCGGCATATCGTGCAACTAAATTGCGCCAATGTCTTTTGTAACCTTCTAATCCTACTTGTATCAGGGTGCTTTCACCTCCGCCTTGTGGACGTCCCCAACCACCAACAATAACTGGTACAATGCCATTATCAATAAGGTGCTGGATTCGTCTGTCTGCATATTCAAAGTATTTCGGATTCATTACACTGAAATCTATTTTTTCATAGGGCTTACCACCTTCGTTTTCCCATCGTTCTTCCAACATGTCTTCATCTGGATATGGCCCACAAACAATCTGAATTACATTAAACCCTTTGGCCTTCCGATCTGCTGTTATTTCTTGAAAACCTTCCCATGTCATTCGTTTGCATAAACTCTTCCACCAAGTATCTGCCAACCATAAGAAGGGGGATCCATCTTGATGTTCGAAGTGTCGTCTGTCACTCGCTATTTGAATCGGGCCATTTTGGTATAAAGAATTATCTCCTTTGTACGCCTCAACTGTAATGCTTCCTTTTTGTCCATGCAATCCTTTGTTTTTATTGTCTGAGCACTCAGTCTTAAAAGTGTGTTTACCGAGAATATTGGATGCGTAGCGCAAAGACCATTGTTTGTCTCCAGCCCAAAACATTGGCACTTTAAGTGTCTTACCATCGGGTTGTGTTACCTCCGCAATAAGTTCAATTTCAGTAAATGGGTTTTCATAAGTTTTAGCAGAAACCAACGTTACTTCAGAAACGCGGTTTGCTTCAACGGTTGTTGGTTCTATGTTTTGTGCAGAGAGAGAAAACCAACAGAAAATAAATCCAATAATGGTTATTAATTTTAATGATGTCATGTCATGGTTAAGGATGTTATATTCATGTTCGTTAAGGCACATAGTTTACAAAGTTAAAGTCACATCCTTTACACTATATTTTGACTTAGTCTGATTGATACTTGTTTATCTCTTATTTTATTTTCATTAAAATAACCTAAAAATACGGCTCTATAAAATACTCTCTAAATTCCATTTCCCTGATCTTGAGCACCCATATATTTTCCCCTTAAGTGATGCAGTCAAAGATACTCAATAATATGACTTGGAATCTTATCTTTTCCATGCCTTATTCTTACCTTGAACATTGTCTGAATGTAAAGATACCTCTAAACGACTCAATCTATCAGATGCAAGATTGTATTTAAAACCTGATAAAATTGAAATTATGTATGACCCGGTTAAAGATGTCGTGGACAAGCCTTCACGTTGGGAAGATTACTAAAATTCCAAGCATTATAAACCCTTTCTTCTAGAAAATACAAAAGTGAGTTTTATAATGAACTATCAAAAAATGAAAAAAATGTCTGATTTACTTAGAAGAATCTCACTTCATTTAGAAGTAAGCTATCCATTAAAATATCATTTTGAGAATTTATTTAAAATTAGTCTAAATAAGCTTTGATAATATAAATTTGTGCTTTATCTTTGTGGTCGAATTATAATTATTATTTGTAACGAGTCTAAATAAAAATAGTAAAAAAACCTAAAAAATGAAGAAAATTATCCTAAGTTTATTCGCCATTGCTAGCCTATTAATATCCTGTTCTAGTGATGATGATGGTCCCGATTTAATAATAACAGAATTAGAAGCCCCCGCAACCTACACATTTGCCCGAAATGGAGAAACAACGGTTAGTTACAGCGGACAAACCACGCGTATTTTAATGGGACAAGAATTTGTAAGTGCACTTAAAGATCCCTCTAAAACTGAAGCGCAGCTGGACGGTATGTTTGCGCATGTAGAAGGAAACGCAGATTTCTCTGACGCAGATTTAAACACATCAAGCAAAAGTATTAGAAGTAAAGTAGCTGCTTCTTCAGATTTCTTTGCAGCAAATACTACTGATGCCACAGCTATAAAAAATGATTTTGATACTTGGATTGCAAACCAAGTGAATGATGTCTTTCCAAGATGGGATGAGGATGCTTCTGCAGGGGTTGCAGGCCAAATCCAAGAAGCTGGAGGAGGATCTATACGTTATATAAATGCGCAAGGTTTAGAATACAACCAAGCCATAAACAAAAGTTTAATTGGTGCTTTGATGACAGATCAACTCCTAAATAATTATCTAAGCCCTGCTGTTTTAGACGCCGGAGGTAACGTAGTAGATAATAATGCTGAAACTGTTGCCGAAGGAAAAAACTATACTACTATGGAGCACAAGTGGGATGAAGCTTTTGGGTACCTATATGGAACTGATGATGCATTAAACCCAGCGCTTAATCAAGATAGTTTTCTGAATAAGTACTTGTCTAGAGTAGAAGGAGATTCCGATTATCAAGGGATTGCACTTAGTCTTTACAACGCTTTTAAATTAGGGCGTGCTGCTATTGTTGCAAATGACTATGTGGTAAGAGATGAGCAAGCTGATATTATTAAAAATGAAATCTCTAAAATGATCGCTATTAGAGCAATCTACTACTTAGAACAAGGTAGGATTGTTAGAAGTACTGGAGATAATGGTGGCGCATTCCATGATTTATCTGAAGGTTTTGGATTTATCTATAGCTTACAGTTTACGCGTAAAACAGGTTCTAATGCGCCTTATTTCACGAAGACTGAAGTAGATGAGTATATTACTCAATTAATGGCAGGAAATGGATTTTGGGATGTTACAGATGCAACCTTAGAGGCGATGTCTGCTGAAATAGCAAATAGATTTGATTTAACTATTGCGCAAGCAGGAAGTTAATTACGTATTAATCTAAAAAAAGTAAATGCGTTCCCTTGCTTGAACGTATTTGCTTGTTTATCTTTGTAAATTAAAAAAAACAACAATAATGAAGAAAATTGTTTTAAGCTTATTTGCAATCGCGATGTTCGTTACTTGCACAGAGTCAGATGATATCGGAGAATCTGTGGGAACATCAGATGATTTTAACCGTCAAGCGATGTTGACTAATTGGGCCGACAATATTATTATTCCTGCGATTCAAGACTTAAGCTTAGATTTAGAAACATTATCTACAGATAAAGATGCATTTTTGGCAGCTCCAAATCAGGCTACTTTAGATGCAGTAAGAGTATCTTGGCTCGAAGCTTACAAAACATGGCAATATGTTGAAATGTTCAATATTGGTAAAGCGGAAGAACTCAATTATGCTTTTCAAATGAATATTTACCCTACTAACTCGAGTGATATTAAAAGTAATATTACCTCAGGAACCTATGATCTTGCTAGCGTAAATAATAATGATGCAGTAGGTTTTCCAGCTGTAGATTATATGTTGTATGCTTTGTCAAATAGTGATACTGAAATTCTGGAAATTTATACAAGCGCTTCAAATTTTGACGCTTATAAGACGTATTTGTCAGATTTGGTGAATCAAATGCAATCTTTGACCACGACAGTTTTAAATGACTGGACATCAAATTATAGAACTATTTTTGTTAATAGTACCGCAAATACAGCAACAAGTTCTGCTAATAAATTAACGAACGACTTTATCTTCTATTACGAGAAAGGATTGCGTGCTAACAAATTTGGTATTCCAGCTGGTGTGTTTTCAACAACACCTTTTAACGATAAGGTAGAAGCGTTTTATAATAAAGAAGTCTCTAAAGTTTTAGCCTTAACAGCATTAGAAGCAACGCAAGATTTTTTTAATGGTAAATCTTATAATTCTTTAGCAACAGGGGAGAGTTTTAATTCCTACTTAACGTATTTAAATACGATTAGACAAGGAGAGGATTTAAGTGCATTGATTAATAATCAGTTTAATACTGCTGAATCAAAAATAAAATTATTAAGTAATAGTTTTTCTTTACAAGTTGATACAGAAAATATTAAAATGCTAGAAGCATATGACGAGTTACAAAGAGCAGTCGTTCTTTTAAAAGTAGATATGATTCAAGCGATGAATATAAGTATCGATTACGTAGATGCGGATGGAGATTAATCAAGCATGACATAAAATAATGAAAGATTCTTTAGTGCTGTACATACACTAAGGAATTTTTTTTAAAGTCTAAACTGTCAACTTGAATGCATTAGAAGTGCTTCAAAAGTTAATAAATGATTACTAAACTAAAATCATATCTGAACAAAACCGAAAACGCAGCTCCTCTAGCCATTTTTCGTGTGTTTTTTGGGCTTATGATGTGTTTAAGTATCCTCAGGTTTTGGTATCATGGTTGGATAGAAAAGTTATATATTGACCCTGATTTTCATTTTAAATATTACTATTTTGAATGGGTGAGATCGTTAGGAGATTATAATTATCTCTTATTTTTTATCTGCGGAATATCTGCACTTTTTATCGCTTTTGGTTTAAAATATAGACTCGCAATTATTCTCTTTTTTTTAAGCTTCACGTACATAGAACTCATTGATAAAACCACCTACCTCAATCATTATTATTTTATTAGTGTCCTGAGTTTTTTGATGATCTTCTTACCTGCAAATGCTACATTTTCAATTGATAATTTACGTAGAAAGAAAAGTTTCAATCAAATTCCAAATTGGACCATAGATAGTATAAAACTACTTTTAGGAATTGTTTATTTCTATGCAGGAATCTCAAAAATAAATAGTGATTGGCTATTTAGCGCCATGCCATTAAAAATCTGGTTGCCTTCAAAATATGACTTACCAATTATCGGTAATAATCTCATGCAGCAAGATTGGTTTCATTATGCGATGAGCTGGTCTGGTATGTTTTATGATTTGTTTATTCCATTTTTATTATTAAACAAACGAACACGTACATTTGCTTTTGTCTTAGTTGTATTTTTCCATGTATTTACAAGAATTTTATTTCCGATTGGTATGTTTCCTTACATCATGATTGTAGCCACTTTAATTTTCTTTGACGCTCGCGTACATGAAAAAATAATAGCCACAATGAAATGCTTGTTAAAACCTTTCCGAAGAAATATAAGCACCCCAAAAGCACAAGATATTTATCCGTTTTCTCGTCGAAAGATCCTACTCCCAATTATCGCTATTTTTTTTGTATTTCAAATCCTATTTCCGTTTAGATATCTGCGCTATGAAAACGAATTATTCTGGACAGAAGAAGGGTACAGACTATCATGGAGAGTCATGCTTATGGAAAAAGCAGGATTGACCACTTTTAAAATTGCAAATTCCAAAACAGGGCAGTACTTTTACGCTGATAATACAGATTTTTTAACCGCATTTCAAGAGAAGCAAATGAGTTGTCAACCTGATTTTATTTTAGAGTATGCTCATTATTTAGGCGACCACTTTACGGCGAAAGGGCATAAAAACTTGCAAGTGTATGCGGAGAGCTATGTCGCACTAAATGGACGATTAAGTACGCAATATATTGATCCAACCGTAGATTTATATCAAGAAAAAGAATCATTTAAACCCAAAAACTGGATTTTACCATTTAAAGATGACATTAAAGGATTTTAAATTAATACTATTCATATTTCTATTCAGTCTGCCCTTAATTGGGCAGAACGAAGTCTCGGGTTATATTACTAATGGAAATGATAATACCGCTATTAATAATGTTCAAATTTTTGATACGTTTACTGGATTATTAACAACATCAGACGCTAAAGGGTATTATAATTTTTCTTCTGAGAAAACAGAACTAAGTTTGGTGTTTTATATTTCAGAATTTAAAATTCTTGAACTAGAACAAACGCTTGAAAAAGATGAGAGCCTAAATATTGTGCTATTACCACTACAAGAAGATCTTTTAGAAATTGTAATCAATGCAAGACGCACAAAAGTATTTGAACTCAATAGGTTAAAAGACGTCGAAGGAACTGCTATTTATGCCGGTAAGAAAACTGAGGTTATTTTAGTAGATCAATCGCTAGCCAATCTCGCAACTAATAATGCGCGACAATTATATAGTCAAGTTGCAGGATTAAATATTTATCAAAATGATGATGCTGGATTACAACTCAATATTGGAGGCCGTGGTTTAGACCCAAATCGCACAGCTAATTTTAATACCAGACAAAATGAGTATGATATTAGCGCAGATGTGTTGGGGTATCCAGAAAGCTACTACACCCCTGCTGCTGAAGGTTTAAAAGAAATTCAAGTGATTCGTGGTGCAGCGTCGCTACAGTATGGAACGCAGTTTGGTGGACTCATAAATTTCAAAACAAAAGCACCAAATTCAAACAAACCCATAGCATTGATTACGAGAAATACGGTTGGAAGTTTTGGGTTATACACGAACTTTACAAGTCTAAGCGGTACAAAAGATAAATTTAGTTACTATACCTATTTCAACTATAAAAAAGGGGATGGCTTTAGACCAAATTCGCAGTTTGAATCCAAAAATGTATTTGCCCATTTGGGATACAAATTCAACGAGAAAACAAACATATCTGCAGAGTTTACACACTTGTATTATCTCGCCCAGCAAGCTGGTGGTTTAACAGATGCGCAGTTTAATGAAGACCCATTGCAAAGCAATAGAGTACGTAATTGGTTTAGCGTAAATTGGTTGTTGTATAACTTCAAATTGAGTCATAAATTTTCAGAAGAAACCAATTTTACATTTAGCGCATTTGGACTTAATGCCTCTCGCAATGCGCTTGGATTTAGAACCAATCGTGTAGATCAAATTGACCCCAATGCAGCACGTGATTTAATCAAAGGTAATTTTAAAAACTTTGGTGCAGAAGCACGATTATTGAGCAAATATAAGTTGTTTGGAAAAGAAGCAACGTTCCTCATAGGCTCTAAATTTTATAAAGCCAACAACGACGAACAACAAGGTCCAGGATCTGATGGTAGCGGGCCAGACTTTAATTTCTTTAGCGACGAATTCCCGAATTATCCAGCACAATCACAATTTGATTTTCCCAATCTTAACGTTGCCGTTTTTGGAGAGAATATCTTTTACTTAAATGATACATTTTCTATCACACCTGGGTTTCGTTTTGAATACATAAAAACCGAAAGTGAAGGCTTTTTCAAACGTATTAATACAGATGCAGCAGGCAATGTTATTTTTGAGGAAACGATAGAAGATAATCGTGATTTTGAGCGTAACTTCATCTTGTTAGGAGTTGGGTTGAGTTATAAGCCATCTACTGCTTTAGAGATTTATGGAAATATCTCTCAAAATTATAGATCAGTAACCTTCTCAGATATCAATATTTCAAATCCAGCATTTGCAGTTGATCCCAATATTACAGATGAGGAAGGATTTACTGCAGATATCGGTTTTCGAGGTAATTATAAAAATATCATTTCTTACGATGTAGGAGCATTTGCTTTATTCTATAATGGTAGAATTGGTTTTATTCAAAAAGCGTTTGATGATGGTCGTGTTATAAGTGAGCGCAGCAATGTTGGTGATGCTAGACTCTTTGGTGTAGAATCTTTAGTTGATTTTAATTTAAAGAAGATTCTTAAAATGGACAATGATTTTAGTTTTAACTATTTCATCAATGCGTCTTTTATTTCTTCGGAATACACAGAATCACAACAATCTGGAGTACAAGGGAATCAAGTAGAATTTGTTCCTGATGTGAATATTAAAACGGGGTTGCGATTCGGATATAAAAACTTGTTAGCAAATGTGCAATACTCGTATTTAGCGAGCCAATTTACAGATGCCACAAACTCTCAAGACTCAAATTTAAGCGGAGTCATTGGAGCAATACCACAATATGATATTATGGATGTGGCTTTATCCTACACTTACAAACGTTTTAAGTTAGAAACAGGAATTAATAACGTACTAGACGAAACGTATTTTACGAGACGAGCAACAGGTTATCCTGGACCAGGAATAATACCATCAGCCCCAAGAAATTTCTATGCAACGTTGCAAATAAAATTATAAATTAAACACCATGAAAAATAGCCATTTAATTATTGCTTTCGCACTAGCTTTAGGTGCATGTAAATCTGAAATAAAAAAAGAGGGAATAACGAACGATGCTTCTAAATCTGAAATACAAGAAGTCAATGTGTATACCCATAGACATTATGAAGTTGATCAAATGCTATTTGCAAAGTTCGAAGCACAAACTGGCATTAAAGTTAATGTAGTCAATGCAAAGGCAGACGAACTCATGCAAAAAATGACTTTAGAAGGTAAGCAATCCCCTGCAGATGTCTTAATAACGGTGGATGCTGGTAGGTTAGTAAGAGCTAAAGATAAAGACTTGCTACAAGCTATAGATTCAAAATTATTGACAACTATTATTCCATCAAATTTGCGGGATGAAGAGAATCAGTGGTTTGCTCTAACAAAAAGAGCCCGTGTTATTGTCTACGATAAGGATAAAACGAATCCAGAACAATTATCAACGTATGAAGATTTGACTGCACCCAAATGGAGTGAAAAAATACTAGTACGATCTTCTGGAAATATTTATAACCAATCCTTAATGGCTTCAATAATTGCACATAAAGGCGAAGATGCTGCAAAAACTTGGGGCGAAAATATTGTTAAAAATATGGCACGTTCTCCACAAGGAAATGATAGAGATCAAATAAAAGCAGTCATTGCTGGAGAGGGAGATTTGGCTATTGTAAATACCTATTATATTGGGAAGTTATTAAATTCTGAAGATCCAGAAGAGGTTAAAGTAGGACTGCGTATTGGTGTGTTTTTTCCGAATCAAGACGATAGAGGAACACACATTAATATTAGTGGTGCAGGAGTTGCTAAATATGCGCCTAACAAAGCAAATGCCATTAAATTTATTGAGTACTTAGTAAACGAAGACGCTCAAAAAGTATTTGCAAGTTCTAATTACGAATATCCTGTTAATCCAGCGGTAGAGGTATCAGATTTACTTAAATCATGGGGGATATTTAAAGAAGATATGTTACCACTTTCAAAGCTTGGAGAAAATAATAAAAAAGCAGTTCTTGTATTTGATGAAGCTGGTTGGAAATAGACTTTGAAGTTGTTTAGGTTCACATATTTAAGAAGAGATTTCAATAAATGGTCAATATATACATTAGCCATTATTGCATTTATTGTGATCCCTATTTTAACGATTTTTTTTAAATTATTTTCTGGTCCGGGAGAAAGTTGGAGTCACATGATAAAGTATTTATTATTGGATTACTCGCTTAATTCGTTATACTTAATTTTAGGTTGTACACTTCTAACGCTTGTTTTTGGAGTAAGTTCTGCTTGGATTGTGAGCAGATATAAACTTCCATTTCAACGCGCTTTAGAATGGCTATTAATTTTACCATTGGCCATACCATCTTATATTACTGCTTATGCTTATGCCGGTTTTTTTGATTACGGCGGATCGTTAGAATTCTTATTGCGAAACATAGGTCTGACATCTTCTAAATTTAGTGTGACTAATATCTACGGGCTTATATTTGTTTTAAGTATTTCATTATTTCCGTATGTCTATGTGGTTTCCCGTGCTGTTTTTTTATATCAATCTGGTCGACTTATAGAAGCTTCAAAGAGCTTAGGAGCCTCAGAGTTTCAAACATTCTTTAAAATTGTTTTACCAATGGCTAGGCCCGCTATTGTTGGAGGCTTAGTTTTAGTCCTTATGGAAGTGCTCAATGATTATGGAGCCGCAAAGTATTATGGCGTTCATACATTCACAACGGGAATTTTTAGATCTTGGTTTGCTTTAGAAGAAATCTCTACAGCCGTTTATCTATCTGCAATTTTACTTGTTTTGGTCTTTGCAATAATTGGTATAGAGCGATTTTTAAGAGGTAATCGAAGTTATGAGATTTCTGGAAAAAGTGATTTTAAATTGCCAAAATTAGCACTGTCTCCGAGTTGGCGTGTTCTTGTTTTTATAGTTGTAAGTATTCCTATTCTTTGTGGTTTTGTTTTACCGCTCGGTCAATTGCTGTATTGGACGGTTTTAACATTTTCAAAAGTTGCTTCTTTATCATTTATAACTATTGCATTTCAAAGTCTAGGTATCGCATTCCTAACGTCACTTTTAACGGTCACATTTGCCTTATTAGTAGTGCATTTCCCTCTATGGAATCGTATTAAATTATTAAGTAAAAGTTCGCATCTTGCTGTTTTAGGATATGCTATTCCTGGTGCTGTAATAGCCATAGGTGTTATGATTCCAACCCTTCATTTAGATAAATGGCTTATCAAAGTGGGGAAACAAATGTTTGATTTAGATCTTGGACTACTGATTAACGGGACTCTCGTGGTATTGATTTATGCCTATATTATACGATTTATAGCAGTCGCATTTAATCCTATTGAGGCAGGTCAATTAAAAATCGGTAAATCGCTTTCTGAGTCTTCTAGATTATTAGGTAA
The DNA here is from genome assembly GCA_905181865.1 of Urechidicola croceus. Classification (GTDB taxonomy): domain Bacteria; phylum Bacteroidota; class Bacteroidia; order Flavobacteriales; family Flavobacteriaceae; genus Urechidicola; species Urechidicola croceus_A. Next base: position 278,082 of record CAJIZG010000002.1, on the reverse strand, counting down.
AGGAACGCTCAAAACGTTTTTTAAAATTGACTTACCTTTGCTTAAACCTAGTTTATTTAGCGCATTTATCTTAGTATTTGTAGATGCAATGAAAGAACTACCCTTAACACTAATCTTAAAACCGTATGATATAAACACATTAGCAGTAAAAGCTTATGAATATGCTAGTGATGAACTCGTAATGGAGTCAGCACTGCCTTCATTATGTATTATTATTACCGGTGTTATACCCATACTTTTTTTAAACCGATTGATATTAAATGGAACTAAATAATAACGTATTACATATCAATTCAATTTCTAAAACTTTTAATGGTGGAGAGGACTTTGTTGTTAATAATTTAAGTTTGACACTTGCAAAAGGGAAAATCATGGCTATTGTAGGTGAGAGTGGAAGCGGTAAAACAACGCTCATAAGGCTTATAGCTGGATTAGAAACTACAGATGGTGGTTGTATTGAATTAAATAATACTGTAGTAGCGAGCGATTTAATTTTTGTGCCGCCCGAGCAAAGGAATATTGGTATGGTCTTTCAAGATTATGCGTTATTTCCTCATTTAACTGTGTTTAAAAATGTAGCCTATGGGATTTCTAAATCGAAAACAAGGAAGCAACAAGTAGAAGCGGTTTTGTGCTTGGTAGGACTCAATGGATTTGATCACCGCTATCCTCATCAATTATCTGGCGGTCAACAACAGCGTGTTGCATTGGCCAGAGCATTAGCGTCGCAACCAAGTCTCTTGATCTTTGACGAGCCTTTTAGTAATCTTGATGTCAATTTGAGAATTCAGTTGAGAAACGAAATTTTTGATATTATAAAGAAGACAGGGGTTACTGCTATTTTTGTGACACATGACACGCAAGATGCTATGGCAATAGCAGATGAAATTATAGTTTTAAAACAAGGAACCATTATCCAAAGAGGGACCGCTAAAGAATTATATAACAACTCCGTTAATTATTATGTGGCTTCATTATTTAATCAATTTGTAATGCTTTCTAATTTAGATCTCGAGTGTTTTGGTTTTTACTCGCAGAATAATAAAACTAGCGCCTTACGATTAAATGAATTTATTCTGAATGAGGATTGTGAGTATAGTTTACGTTCTAAAATAGCGAAAAGTCAATTTTTTAAAGGTCAATTTTTAAATACACTCAAGCTCCAAAGTGAATCTTATATAAGCTTCTACTCTAAAGAAGATTTAACAGGTAAAGTTGTGCATATCGGTTTTAATAAAAAAAATCTTTTAGTGTTTGATTCGTAACGATACTTTAAAGTGATTCTGAATGTTGTGATCAATAGATCTATCCATTTAAAGTTCGTTAAATTAGAAAAACATGAATACTATAATAGAGAACTTATTAAGCAATTAGATTAAATACGAAGCTTCCCTGCTATATGTAGTACTGGCATCTAGCATAGATGCTACAGGTTATAGTGGAGTGTCTGATTTTTTCTATAGTCAATCAGACGAACAGCGCACGCACATGAGTAAACTTATCAAGTTTGTAAATTGAAAGGTGGTAAAGTCATTATCCCTGCTTTCGACAAGTCTAAAGATACTTATGAGGGGCTTAACGAGCTTTTTGAAAGTTTTTGTAGTAGTTGATATCTCAAAACAGTTAAAAATGCTTTTCGCAAACCAAATTTCGTCTTATAAAACAAAGTATTTGATGGAGTAGTTTCTGTATGGCTACACTTATTAAAAGTTCTTACAAAATTCTTGCGGATTTGACTCGTTTTATTGCTGCACTTCAAACATTCAAAATCGCTATTCCACGTAATATTTGCTAGATATTCTTTGCAATTATTATCTGTTTTGAAGTATTCACTAAACGCTATAAGGTTTTGTTCTTTAAATATATTCATAAAACTCTTATTTTATGGATTACAAATACATGAAATGATCTACTGACCGCAAAAATTTTAATCGTCTTATTTACAATATACTATAGTATGGTTACTAATTTTGATAGATTCAAATTTCCGAAGAACAGTAGCTTATTAATCCTTCTTTTTAAACAGTCTAAATACAAATAACTGATATTCAGCTATTTGTATTTGTTCTAAGCCCGCTCTTTTTTATATTTGAGAAATATTAATACTTTAAATAGAAACATTATGTCAATACGAATAGGAAATAGTTGCGTGAACTGTGAAAACTTAAGCGCAAATGAAATATGCAAAGTACACGGAGTAATAGTTTCAACGAGTTATACGTGTGATAGTTTTGAAATGAAGGCGACTCTTAAAAATAATCCAAATTGTATTACCTGTGATCGTTATGAATCAGAGTCTTGTGCAAATCCAGAAAAAGCGGCTCAAGATATGTTGTGTTCTCATTGGGCACCTCAAAATGCTCAAGCTTAATTTAATTATGCTATTTTGAAATAAAAAAGGCAAATCTGTATAGATTTGCCCTTTTTTATCGTTAGAATGTGGGCATCTAATTAATCGCCATCATTATCGGTAGATGTAATAACAATAGATAATGTGCTTCTCAAATCTACAGCAAAAACAATTCTTAACTCATTCAATTTAGAATGTAATGTTGATACCAATTGAGGCTCTGTGTTAATTGCATCCACTAAATTCGTTGGTAGTACTTCTATAGCACTGTAAATAGCCTCAATTTTTTCTTGTACAATGGTATTTAGTCCTTCGGTTTTTGTAATAGAGAACACATAATCGTCAATACCTAAACCATCAGGATTGAAATATGTGTCTTCAACACTTTCAATACTTGATTTTAGCAGCACTAAAGATGTTTTACTGTAGTAAGCCTGAGTCGATTCTGTATTGGTTACAGCTGAGTTTTCTAACCCTCCTGGTTTTCCTACTTTAGTAACTTTTCCAGTATCTATAAGATTGTATATCCCATTAAAGAATAAATTGAATGATCCATCAATGCCAGTGCCATTATTTGCTATAAGTCTCGCTCCATAATCACCTTCGTTAGAAGACCAAATATTTTGTAAGCGCTCACTTAGGCTCTTTAAATATTGGCTTGAGAATTGGAGGTAAATTACTCTTTTTTCTGAATTTACAAATTCTACATTATTAGTTGACACATTACTTTTAAATAACAAGTATTCTAAAGCAGCAAAAGATTTAGCACGCGGACTCAAATTATCAATCAACTCTTGAGTGATTTCTGAACTATTTGTGAGCATATTTTCTATGGTATTCGCAGTAATTGGCCAAGGATAAATTAAGAGATGTAGAAAATTGTCTCGAACTTCGCCAATATTAAACGCGTAAACTTTCTCGTAAGCTATTGCTGCTGTTTTCCATTTCGTTTGAGTATTCAGCAAGTTAGTTTCTGTAGTTTCGCTTTGATATAATTCTACTGCGGAATTTAATTGAGCTGTGGTGTTAACAAAGTTATCTATTGATCTTAAAATTTGTAGCTCAACTTCCGAAGAAATAAGATTTTGAACACTAAAAGAATCATTGTTAGAATCATCATCGGTATTACAGGAAATACTCACAAATAAAAAAATAATTAAAACTAAATATTTACTAGTTTTCATGAGTTATATTATAATGAATTTATAAAATCTAAAACGTTTTGTCGATCTTCAGCGGATAAGTTTTTAAACGATAATTTGCTATTATCCGCTTCGCCACCATGCCATAAAATAGCTTCTTCTATATTCCTAGCGCGACCATCATGTAATAAAAAAGTATGGTTGTTCACTGCATCAATAAGTCCAATACCCCAAAGTGGCTGGGTTCTCCACTCTTGACCTGTTGCTAAAAAATCTGATCGATTATCAGCTAAAGCTTCACCCATATCATGTAATAAAAAATCAGAGTAAGGTCTAATCCTGGTATCATCTAATAATGGTGTAAACTTAGAACTACCTGTTTTTTGATTTGTAGCATGACAGCTAATACAGTTCATCTCATTAAAAAGTTTTCTTCCTTTTAAAACCGATTCTTCTTGGAAATTACGTCTGTTAGGCACTGCTAATGTAGCTTGGTAGAATGTAACACGATCTAATTGTGTATCGGTAACTTCTAATTCTCCACCACTTGGTGCGTCAAAACAATCTTGTTGTGGTGTCGGACAATTATTCTCAGTAAATAAAGAAGATGTTAATCCCATATCACCATGAAACGCACTTGCGACTTGTTGCTTTAATGTTGCCACATTTGCTTTCCATCCATATCTACCCATCTTTTGAGTATTACTTTCGATGTCGTACGTGTAATTGGCACGACCAGAAATTCCATCATTATTGCTGTCAAACTCATCTACAAATTTAAGAATTTCAGCATCTGGTAACGCATCAATTAAACCGAGTCCTATCGTTTGTGTAGCAATTCTTGGGGAAGTTTCTACTCCAGATAAAGAACCATATTGCTGCTCAGTAAACGTATATGTAGGATTACGCAATTCGTAAGTTGTTCCATCAGCATAAAATCCATAGATATTGTCATAGCTCACATTGACTTTCGCTTCAAAAGGAATCCCAAAGTTTGACCTATCCTGTATCTGCTCTCCATAATTGGGAACTGGAATAGCGTTACCATTGGCATCCTGCCCAGGTAAACTGATCCGCATTAAAAACCCTGAAGAATTTTGTCCATTAACTAATGGACTGCCTCTGCCGTCTTTAAAGTGGCAATTGGCACATGCCCTAGCGTTAAACGTTGGTCCTAAACCATCTCTAGCAGTTGTAGAGGCAGGAGCAGAAACCCAGTTTTGGGAAAAAAGAGAATTTCCTGTACCAAAACTCACTTGTTGTATTTCGGTCAATCCTAATATTTCAAATCCAAATGCTTCACCACTTGTAGCGTTAACTCCTAAATTCCCTGTTAAAAACTCCTCACCTTCTTCGTAAAGACTTTTCACAGGTACGTACATATCATCTTTTTCACAGCTTAAAACTGAAATAAGAAGGAATAAAATGTATGGCTTATGATTCAAATTAAAGTGATTTTAATAATACACAAATCCCAAAATTTACATTTCGGGATTTGTTTGTACTTAGAAAAAATATAAATGTGAATCATGTTTTTTACAAGTTGATACCTATTGCACTTGCGGAAGCACTAATCTCATTAGCCCAATCCTCTAAAGCTCTAGCTGATTCAATGATAGGACCAATTTGACCGTTACCTACGCTTTCTTGAGTAATTAATAAATCAAAAGGTTGAGAATTATTTCCTACAATTGTTGCTTTTGCCATAGCTATATTACCTGCATCAAGAAGTTTTTGACCTTGAACAGCATCTGCTTCGACAACTAAATCATAAAAAGAAACACCGTTAATTGAACCATATTCTCCAAAAATCACATTGTATACCCCTTTTGCATTCGCAAAAACGTCTCTGTTTGTATTATCACTAAAACAAGAGTGCTCATCTTCTTGACCTAATCCTCCAATTCCACCATCAGAATCGACGGCCACAAACATACGCTCTCCACTTAGTTCATCACCTGCTATGAAAAATGCTCCAAAGACAAATTGGGTGATTGCAACATTCTCCTCAAGATTATCAAATACCGTTCTATATGTTCCACTAGTATTCCATGTATTAACTAAATCTAATAAGTCGTTTATTAATAAATCTGTAACAACACTAAGATATTGAGCACGTCTATCTGCATTGTCAGCAGTTGTGTAGTCTGTAAACTCACGTTGTCCAGCTAAATTTTCACTTGGCAACGTATTATCTTGACCCCAAAGTAAAAACTCAATAGCATGCCATCCTGTGGTCACAGATGCTTCATTGTTCTCGAATTCATTGTAAGAGCTAATTGAAGCAGCGTTGATTACTATAGATATATCAGATATTATATTAAAATCATACGTTCCTGCACCTTCTCCTTCTGAACCAATAGCTACATAATCAACTAAAGCTTCTTCCATAGGCCAAGCATTCATTTGACCTTCATTGTCAATACTCCACGGTTGATTAGGAGTATCGATTGGTCCGTTTGCTCCTCTATAAGCTTCTGTTTGACCGTAAATTTCACGAGCAGCAAACCATGCTATTTTAGACGCATCAAATCCTGCTTGTGTGGGTGTTGTAATAAAATCGTCTAAAACAGACTTTAAGTTTACTGCGCTGTTATAGCTATCATTATAAGATTGATATGCAATATTTGCATAATTAGTGATTACAGCTTCTTTTGAAACCGATGGTACTGGAGTTATTTCTTCGTCATCGTCTGATGAGCATGAAAATAGGGCTATTGATAGACCTAAACATAAAAGTGATTTGTGTACTCTAAAATTCATTTGTTTTAATTTAGATTAAATAAAAATAAAGCGCAAAGAAAACAATTATTTTTAAAAAATAAAAATTATTTAGAACAATTCTAAGTAATGATATTTAAAAATTCTTATTCGAGAAAATGTATACACACAATTAATATGATGACTATAAATAGAATTGATCGTTAGAGTTTCATTTTTCAATAAAATCAATTGTAAAATATATAGTTTTTCTTTATTATACATCTGCTGTGACGGCCAGAATCCGGTAATAGTAAACTTCTCTGCAAATAGTACAAAGATAGCTTCTAGTTGCATCTTTTTTTTATATCATAGCGTATACTAGTGATAAAGACTATAGACTTATGAGTGGCAACTATCAATAAAACCATAATCGATATTTGGCTTGTCAGATTTAACCATTCCAATATGATCCAAAGCGATACATCTTCCTTTTTCAGTCATGTAAGGAATACCATTTCGCCATAAGCCACTAGACGTAGGATTTCCGTGTAAAAATAAGATAGGGTCACCTTCGCCCTCATCTATGTAGTGCATTTTACTACCCATTACTTCAATGTATTTTGACTCAAATGGGAATTCTGCTGATATTTCTTTTTTTGGTTTCATTTTTTCATTTTTACTTTGTGAATTAAGTGTTAAGGGAATTACTAGAAGAGATACAAGTATTTATTTAAATTTTTCGCAGTATGAACATTATTTATTTGAATTATTAAGATGTGGCTTTTCTTTTTCCAAATAAAATTTTAACTCTTTAGTCAGTTCTTTTACAGATGCCGTTAAGCCCATTTTAATTTTGGTTTCTATTTCTGCATTCATTGACATTTTAGGTTCCATGATAAAATCCATTAAAAGTAGTGTTACATTTTCACTTTCACTAACCAAGGACCATTCTGCGCCTGCCATTTTTGCTATTTCTGGAGCACCTTTAGTAATCACATAACTCAATGTGTATTTGTCCGGATTGAAAGTTATAAGTTCTTGTATTGTATTCCCCCGATCAATTGTAGTATCTCGAAGAGAGTAATCAAGTCCGTTAAATTTTGCTTCACCACCGGTTTGGATGTTTTAAAATTGCTGGACCACTTATCTGCATATCCATATTGGTTGCCCATAACTTCCCATACCTCTTGGATACTTTTATTGATTGTTAACTCAACTTTAATTTTCATGATTTACGATTTTTAGTAATTATTAATATCGTTACATTAGTTGGATACACAATCAATCTAAGTGTGACAAAAGCATAAAAAAAGCCAACCATTTCGAGAATGGTTGGCTTTCAGATTATCTCTAAGCGGGTGATTATTTTCCAGTTATTTCATTAAAGTATTTATTATAAATAGAATCATTTATCAATTCACGAATGATGGAATCTTTGTCTAAAGCTTTCTTTGTTGGATGATCTTGAAAAAACTCAATATACTTTCTGTCAACTTTATCAGCGACTTCATCAGCAACTTTGTCTGCGTATTCACCTATTGTAGCGCTCAATTTAGGGTCAAAAAAGCTTTTTATCTGTTTGCATTCCCCCTACAGCCTCCATTGCTTTCGCTTTTTAAGAGTAATGACAGGGGTTATTAAGGTTTACCAATCCATATTGTTTATTCATAAAAGCATAAAATTCCTTTCTGGTGCGCGATAATTTCTTTCTAAAATTATCTTTACTTACTTCGCATATTTCAGCGCCAGGCTTATGATCAATTTGAAACACATTACCCAACAAATATATGAATCGCTGCTCTCTGGTTAAACACATAAGCATTCCAGCCATGCAACGAACTCTTCCCGTTTTAGTTCGGTAAATTTGCTCTTCTTCTTCAGCCGAAAGGTCTAGGCTTGGAATAGCCTTGCGCTTAGTAACCTGAGTTCGATTAATATTTAGACCTATTTTATTAGTATAAAAGATAGATTTTCAGTAAATTAAGGTTCTGAATATCAATTCATTAATCTAAAAATCTATCTATGTTAATCTATCCTAAAATTACAGAAATATTTTGTATTGTTGATGAATTCTGCAAAGAATATGATAAAGTCGTTGATGCATCTCTTTTAGGAAATCCATCAAAACGACCGTCTATGATGAGTAAAAGTGAGGTGATTATACGCTGTATTCTATTTCAGTTAAGTGGTTTTAGAACGTTCAAACATTTCTATATTTTTTATGTTCAAAAACATATGAAAGGTGATTTTCCTTCAACGGTTTCTTACAACAGATTTACAGAACTCGTTGGTCAAAATTTAATGGCGATGACTTTGTTTTTAAAAACCTGCTGTTTGGGTGATTCTACAGGTATTTCTTTTGTAGATTCTACACCTATTAGAGTTTGTAAACCCAAACGAATTAGAAACAATAAAGTATTTAAAGGTATCGCTACTACTGGAAAATCTACGATGGGGTGGTTTCACGGATTCAAACTTCACATTATTATAAATGACAAGGGAGAAATCCTGAATTTCACCATTACTCAAGCCAATATTGACGACAGAACACCATTAAAAAAGAAAAGTTTTTTAGATAAAATCTACGGGAAATTATATGCTGACAAAGGATATATTGGTAAGGATTTGATGCAACTTCTTTTTGCTGACGGATTACATTTGATTACTCATATTAAAAACAATATGAAGAATTCTTTAATGACTATGGGCGATAAAATATTACTTAGAAAACGTTCTATTATTGAAACGGTAAATGATGAACTTAAAAACATTTGTCAAATTGAACATTCTAGACATAGAAGTTTTACTAACTTCTTGTCAAATATAGTTGCAGGGCTTATTGCATATAGTTTTCTACCTAAAAAGCCTTCCATTAAATATCAAAAAGTAGAGTCTAATCAGTTAAGTTTTTATTAATCGAACTCAGGTTAGTAGCAAAGTCATCAAAACTCTCGCATTTATCTTCCATCGGTCTCCTTTTAGTTTGTATAAATTCGTTAAATACGATTCTATATAGCTCTGTTCTAAGAAAACTATTTCCATTAAAAGTAGATACCTTAGGAATAACTTTTATTAGCACTTCTTGGGTAAGGTCAATTGCTTCATACTTATCGCTCATGAATTTCCAAGCGACATTATAAATAAAGGATTCATGCGTCTCAATTAGTTCGTTTAAAGCATTCTTATTTCCATCATTGGCTTGTTCAATGAGTTGTTGGTCGTGCGCCTAATTATAACTTTTAGACAGTGGATTTTTCATAATTTCTTTTCTATTGGATGCAATGTTTCTCAATATGTGACAACCCTTTTGAAATTAAACATAACGGCAGTCCGTCTAATAAGCTACCTATGTTTTTATTTTTTAGTCTAAAATAACTTTTTTAGCCTAAAACGGGTCACTATTTTTGATTTTGTATTTCAGAATAGAAACATTTACTAGTCGTATAATGGCTTCTATAACTCTTGCTATTGATTTAAAGAACGTATAGAAGTTATTTTGTTTTTCTTTAAGGATGTTCCATACCCTTTTCAGATTATAAACTATAAATCCTACATCAGCTTTCGCTCTTGTTTTAGTCTTTTTTGTAGTAATGTGATTAAATCCCTATTGACGTTTGATGATGCCATAAGGGTTTTCTACTATTGCCTGTAGTTTTTTATATGCTTCAGTATTATCTTTTACTCTTTTTGCATTATGCTCAATATACGTTTGAAATTCACTCCGCTGTACTGTTAAATCCTACCGCCCAATTATACATTGAGAATGCTAAAACTGTAACGATAATCCATGGAATCCATTTTCTTATGTTAATTGATTTTTAATATTTATAAGTTCTTGTTTAATATTTTCTAAATGCGAGATAATTTCATGATTTCCAATCACAGCTTTCGGATTAGATTTCATTTTTTTCTTAGCGCCGTCCAGCGTAAACCCCTTTTCTTTTACTAAGTGATAAATTAATTTTAAATTTTGTAGGTCAGCACCTGTGAATAATCGATTTCCTTTATTATTTTTTTTTGGTTTAAGAATGTCGAATTCTTGTTCCCAGAAACGTACTAATGAGGTGTTTACGCCAAATGCCTTGGAAACTTCACCTATTTTGTAGTATCTCTTTTCCGGTAAATCTATGTGCATCCTTAAAGCAATTTCTAACAACTACGAATATATGAATTATTTTAGAAGTTTAGTCAAGAGATTGCCCTTCTAATTGTGCTGCTTTTTGCATAATTTCAAATTCTTTTGGCGATAAATTCCCGTAGTAGAAATTAATTGGATTTATTTTTACTTTGTCCTTATGAATCTCATAATGTAAATGCGGCGCCTTAGAACGCCCTGTACTTCCAACAAAACCAATCACATCACCTCTCTGCACTTTTTGCCATCTTCTAACATTATAATTGCTTAAATGCGCATATATGCTGATATATCCAAAACCATGATCAATTCTAATATGTTTTCCAAAACCAGAAGATCCGGCATCCACACGAATCACTTTTCCTGGACCAGTAGCATAAACTGGCGTACCCCTTGGTGCTGTAAAGTCCATTCCAAAATGTCTTTTACGTGCTTTTGTAAAAGGGTCTGTTCGCCATCCAAAACCAGAGGCCATTCTCACCAAATCTTGACTTTTAACGGGTTGAATTGCAGGTATTGCCGCTAATAACTCTTCTTTGTTTTCAGCCATTTTAACAATCTCATCTAAAGACTTTGATTGAATTACTAATCGCTTTGATAAAACATCCATATCCCTAGTGATATCTTTCACCATCTTAGAATCGTCAAATCCATCCAATGCTTTATACCTATTCACCCCTCCAAAACCAGCAATACGCTGCTCTTCAGGAATAGGACTTATCTCAAAAAAAGTTCTGTAAATACTATTGTCTCTTTCCTGCAAATCTTCCAAGACTTCTTCAAACTGCTCAATCCTTTTAGCATGAAGACTTTCATTGAGTTTAAGATACTCTAAATCTCTATTCAATGCCTTTTCATGAGGGGTTTCAAAAAAATAGGATAACACTACAAATCCAAGTATCATTGCGAGTCCAAAAGTCAAAAAGGAAGCAAAGAAACGAGATAATATAAATCTCTTTTTAGTCTCTATCTTTTTATAAGACAAAGTTTCCGAATCGTAATAGTATTTAACCTTCGCCATAATCCTAAAATGTGTTAAATTTGCACCTTTAACGAAATAGTGATTTAAATTATTGTTTTATCAAATAGGGAACAAACTTACAAAATGTTTTTTCTACAATAAAAAATGAAACAAAACTTTAAATTTTAATTAACATTCATATGACGTCACAAGAAATAAGACAGCAATTTTTAGATTTCTTTAAAGATAGGAGCCATAAAATCGTTCCATCATCTCCAATGGTTTTAAAAGATGATCCTACATTGATGTTTACCAATGCTGGAATGGTACCCTTTAAAGAATACTTTTTAGGACAGAAAAAAGTAACTAACAATCGTATTTCTGATACTCAAAAGTGCTTACGTGTTTCGGGAAAACACAACGATTTGGAAGAAGTTGGAATGGACACCTACCATCACACCATGTTCGAAATGTTAGGAAACTGGAGTTTTGGAGATTACTTTAAAAAAGAGGCTATTTCTTGGTCTTGGGAATTGTTAACAGAGGTGTACAAAATTAATAAAGATTGTTTTTATGTGACTGTTTTTGAAGGTGACAAAAAAGACGGAATTGGATTTGACCAAGAAGCCTATGATTTTTGGAAAGAAATTGTACCAGAGGAACGTATCTTAAACGGAAATAAAAAAGATAATTTTTGGGAAATGGGAGCGCAAGGACCCTGTGGGCCTTGTTCAGAAATTCATGTTGATATTCGTTCAGCGGAAGAGAAAGCCAAAATTCCCGGCAAAGATTTAGTAAATAAAGAGCATCCTTTGGTTATTGAAATATGGAATTTAGTGTTTATGGAATTCAACCGTAAAGCGGATGGCTCTTTAGAGAAACTGCCAAATCAACATGTAGATACCGGGATGGGATTTGAACGACTTTGCATGGTAATTCAAGGTGTTAAATCTAATTATGACACCGACGTATTTACGCCATTAATTCGAGAAATTGTAACCATCACCAATTCTAAATATGGTGAATCCGAAAAAACAGATATTGCCATACGCGTAATTGCAGACCATATTAGAGCGGTATCCTTTGCCATTTCAGATGGTCAATTGCCAAGTAATAACGGAGCAGGATATGTGATTAGACGAATTTTACGTCGAGCTATTCGATATGGTTTTACATTTTTAAATCAAAAAGATGCTTTTATTTATAGTTTGGTTTCTGTGCTTAGCAAACAAATGGAGAAAACATTCCCAGAAATAAACACTCAAAGACAATTAATTGAGAATGTAATAAAAGAAGAAGAGCAATCCTTTTTAAGAACCTTAGACCAAGGTTTAATTAGATTAGACGCGATCATAAAAAGTAACACGTCTAAAAAGATCTCTGGAAAAAGAGTCTTTGAATTAAAAGATACGTTTGGTTTTCCAGAAGATTTAACAGATCTTATTTTAAGAGAAAATGATTTATCCTATGATGAAAAAGAATTTTTACAGGAATTAGAAAAACAAAAAAATCGTGGTAGAAAAGCAACCGCCATTGAAACTGATGATTGGCAAATTCTTTTTGATGATGACGAGCAAGAATTTATTGGGTATGACACATTAGAAACCAAAGTAAGAATTACTCGATATAGAAAAGTGACTTCAAAAAAAGAAGGAACCATGTATCAATTGGTCTTTAATATGACTCCGTTTTATCCTGAAGGTGGAGGTCAAGTTGGAGATAAGGGCTATTTAGAAACCGCTAACGGTGACGCCACTTATGTTCTTGACACTAAAAGAGAAAACAATCTAATTGTTCATTTAACTAAGGATTTACCAAAAGATCTTGAGGGATTATTTCAAGCAAGGGTTGATGAGAAACAGCGATTTAGAACTGCTTGCAATCACACGGCAACACATTTACTTCATCAAGCTTTGAGAAAAGTTTTAGGAACACATGTTGAACAAAAGGGATCTGCTGTTCACTCTAAATACTTACGCTTTGACTTTTCACACTTTGCAAAAGTGACAGAAAAACAACTTTTAGAAGTCCAATATTTTGTAAATGCGAGAATTAAAGGAAAATTACCCTTAAAGGAGCATAGAAACATCCCGGTTGATCAAGCCCTAGAGAATGGAGCAATGGCTTTATTTGGGGAAAAATATGGAGATACGGTTCGTATGATTGAATTTGGTAAGTCAAAGGAACTTTGTGGAGGAACACATGTAAATAATACTAGTGATATTTGGCATTTTAAAATAACCTCAGAAAATGCCATCGCCGCTGGAATACGAAGAATTGAAGCGATTTCTTTTGACGCCTTAGAAGATTACTATGTTCAGCAAGAAAAAGATTTTACCATGGTAAAATCAGTTATGAAAAATCCTCAAAATCCAATAAAGTTTGTGGAGCAATTACAGGAAGAAAACAATTCTTTAAAGAAGCAAATTGAAGCATTACTTAAAGATAAAGCGAAAAATTTAAAAGCGACTCTCAAATCTGAAGTAGAAGAAATAAATGGTGTCAATTTAATTGCGACAAAAATTGATTTAGATCAAAACAGTCTTAAGAATCTAGCTTTTGAATTAGGAAATGAAATAGATAATTTATTTTTCTTTGCTGGAACACAAAATGGGGACAAAGCACTATTGACTTGCTTTATTGCAAATAATTTAGTGGCAGATAGAGGTTTGAATGCAGGACAAGTAGTTCGTGAACTTGGAAAATTAATTCAAGGTGGCGGAGGTGGTCAGCCATTCTTTGCTACTGCTGGAGGAAAAAATCCAAATGGAATTGGAGAAGCGATAGTCAAAGTAAGAGAATTTATACTATAATTGAGTCGAACTGAACTTTGTACTTCGATCAGGTTCAGAGTAATAAAATTTTTTCTATATGATATTTAGAACCGAATTACCGCAACGTAAAGCCCCTAATCAAATTGATTATAATTCTAAGTTGTTGTTGATTGGGTCGTGTTTTTCAGAAAATATTGGAAATAAATTAGCGTATTTTAAGTTTCAAAATAATAGTAATCCATTTGGAATATTATTTCATCCAAAAGCTATTGAGAACCTTATTACCAATAGTATCCATCTGAAGAGATATACAGATAATGACGTTTTTTTTTCAAACGAAAGATGGCATTGCTACGAAGCGCATTCAGAATTAAGCGATCCTTCTAAAGAAAATTTGTTGGACATACTAAATAGTGCCATCAATGCAACATCCAAACACATCAATTATTCCTCACATATAGTCATTACTTTGGGAACTTCTTGGGTATATCGAGAAATCGGGTCAGATATAACCGTAGCGAATTGCCATAAAGTTCCACAAAATAAATTCTTAAAAGAGTTACTTACGGTCGCTGAAATTTCTGAAAGTCTTGAAACTATTACGGTATTAATTAAAAATGTTAATCCGACTGTTCAAGTTATTTTCACGGTTTCACCAGTGCGCCATCTTAAAGATGGATTTGTTGAAAATGCAAGAAGTAAGTCACATCTTATAAGTGCAATTCATCAGATAATACGGCCTAGAAATCATATTCATTATTTCCCTTCCTATGAAATTATGATGGACGATTTAAGAGATTATCGTTTTTACAAAGAAGATATGCTTCATCCGAATGAAACCGCGATTGTATATATCTGGGAACAATTCAAAAAATCATGGATCCATGATTCTGCAACAATTATAATGGGAAAAATTGATACTATTCAAAAAGGATTACTGCACAAACCCTTCAATCAAAATTCTGCCCAACATCAAAAATTTTTAAAAAGTTTAAAAATAAAGATCGCTTTAGTACAAGAGAAATATGATGTCATTTTTTAGTAAAAGTCTAGAGCTATAATTAGACTTTCTTTTTTAAATGCAATTTCATATAATCAGAAGGGGAATAGTTCATCGTCTTTTTAAATTGCCTATTAAAATTTGAAATGTTATTAAATCCGGAATCAAAACATATTTCAGAAATACTATATTTTTCCTCAATTAACAATTTACATGCATACCCTACGCGAACTCCATTGAGATACTCGCTATAGGTTTTTCTATTTACACGTTTAAAAAAACGACTGAATGCAGATGGGTTCATGTTTGCAACTTTTGCAACATCATTTAACGAAATATTTTCCTTAAAATTTTTAATGATAAATTCATATACCTCTCCTAAGTTTTTCTCACCGCTCATTTTAAATGAATCAACAAATCCAACACTAGAAAGTAAATCAAAATTCTGATGTACAGCCAATAAATTGAGCAGTTGAATAAAACAAACCGCCTTATCAACACCCGACAATTTTTCAAGCTTGTTTATTTGTTTAATAATTGAAGTAGTATCTCCTAAAAATTTAATCCCATAACGAGAGTTCTTAAGTAAATTACTTATATAACTCATTTCTGGCATTTTCAAAAACCCTTCACCCGCAAAACATTCTTTAAAATGAATCGCTTTCGCTTGTGCAGTTAGGTTTATATCCCCTTCAAAATACTCCTTGTCATTTAACCACATATGGGGCAAATCCTTGCCAATCAAAACAACTTCTCCTTTCTTGAATTGCTCAATATTGTCACCAATAAATCTAGTTCCAGAACTTTGTAAAATAGCCACTAATTCTAACTCTGGATGATAATGCCATACTTTAATGAAATTAGGATAACTGTGATGACTAATTTTAAAAGAGTGATTTTCTAGGCTACTTCTATCGAGCAAATGAAGTTTCATTACTTATTAGTTGGTTTAGGTGAGTTTAATGGTATTGTTATGTGTAAATATAGATATATAGTTTAATATAGGCAATAAAAGTATTACTTATAGCGATCCAATAGGTGGTGAAAAACATTCAATACTTACGTTATAGTATTAATTTCAAAAGTTCTTCCTCCGTAAATTGCTCTCCGTTCTTAGGTTTTTTATCTCTAAGAGCTCTTATTCGATCAGTTCCAATACCCTTCCCTCCTTTGGTAAAAGCGTTATTCAAATATGAAATAATATTTGAAATATCCGAATCACTGAAAGCAGAATTTTTCGCAAGCCCTGGCATAACTCCATTTAATTTGTATAATACGCCATTAACATGAATAGGCCCGCTCAATCCATGTAATATAATTAAGGCTAATCTATCTTTTGAGCCTTCAATAAATTCGGAACCGTTTAAGGGTGGCGCCACCTCTTCTATACCATTTCCATCTATTCCGTGACAAGCAGCACATACTGTTTTAAAGGTGTTATACCCTGCAGTTCTTGAATCGGTATTCACTGTCTTTTTCGAATAAATGGAGGTTTCTCTATTATCTTCCTTGTTCTGAATAGCAGTTTCAAGCAACTTTGAAATTAAATCTCTTGATATGTTCTTTTCATTTCCGTCAACATACGTTTTAAATTCCTCAGTTCTTCCTCGTATACTATTCAATATTCCTTCTTGTACAAATGAATTAGCACCATATTTATCAGAAATAGCAACTAGTAAAAGATAAAAATCATCCTTAGAATATTGCAACCAACTCCCTAAGGATGCAGCAGTATAAAAATCCAATTCTACTTGGTTTCTAAGTCGTCCTTTTTTTATCAATTCCAACATTGACTCTACGTTTTCTTCTGACGCGAAATTTTCTATCAACACGAAACCGTGTGCACTCAATAACACGCTCGAATTGATATTTAATATGTTTTTTAAAATATCAAAAGTCAACGCGCCCATTCCTTTTAACGTATATAAAGCATGTAACTTTGCCAATTCATTATTTGAATTTTGAATTAACTTTACCAAAATAGGCACTGCAGTATTTTGATTTTTTTCAATCAATATTTGTTGTGTTCTATCTCGAACCCATCCATTGGTATGATTGAGTAAATCAACTAATTCAACATCCGAAAATTCCTCAAAATTAGGAATTTTATTTTCATTATTCTCTTGACTCGTTACTTTAAGAATTCTACCCATTCCTATTATAGTATCTAACTTTATCCGTCTCATTCTATTTAATAAATACGGAGACAAATAGGCTTTATCTTGAATAATTCCTCGATGCATATCTACTATATACATACTTCCATCAGGTCCATTAAAAAGGTTAACAGGGCGAAAACCTTCGTCTGTAGAGGCAATAAATTCTTTCGTATCCCATGGCTGATTTGCTGTAATTTTATCCCCTTGAAAATTTAAGACATTTCGCTTAATTAAATTTGCTTCAGGTACACATACAAAGACATTTTCAGTATAAGCTGCCTCAAACTGACCTCCTCTATAAACCAGCGGCCCACATGCTGCTGTAACATTAACAAGTAAACTATCTTTGCCAAGTGTGCC
This sequence comes from Urechidicola croceus, assembly GCA_905181865.1. GTDB lineage: Bacteria > Bacteroidota > Bacteroidia > Flavobacteriales > Flavobacteriaceae > Urechidicola > Urechidicola croceus_A. The sequence continues at coordinate 260,498 of CAJIZG010000002.1, read as the reverse complement.
CTTTGAATACCCTCTGTTAACCGAGGTAGGATGCAGTGGATACACCTTCTGATTTGGTGTCAATATTTTATTTACAGAATGTCTTGGTTTGTAATATGGATTGTTAATTACCGTATTAGGCAGCACATAATCACCAACTAGTTGCGTTGCATTAGTATTGTAGTACAACCTTCCAAAATTATCTTTACTTATTCCCCACTGACCTCTATAAGTAGTAGGCTCTTTAATCCATTTTCCGTTACTTCTTTGGTATCTAAAGTTTGATTTAGCATTATAAATCCAGTTATCGATGTTCATCATCAAACCATTCGGCTGATGTTCAACGTTTCCACCATAAGAGTAAATAGAATCTACCAATACTTTGTTTGCAGGTTTATCTTTCTTTATATCTACAAACCAAAGGTTTGGCGGTTCAGCATACAACAACCCACCATATACATGTGCTATCGCTCTAGGAAGAACTAAACTATCCAGAAACACCTTAGCATGATCAGTAACACCATCATTGTCTAAATCTTCCATGATAGAAATAACTCCATTAGGCTCATCTTCTCCGGTTCCTTCTAGATTTTGCATATAGCCTTTCATCTCCACAATCCACATTCTACCTTTGTTATCAAAATCCATAACCACAGGAGCCTCTATAAATGGTTCTGAAGCAACTACTTTTAAATCAAATCCATCAACAATTCTATATGCATCCAATGAGATAACTGGCTCTTTAAATGTCTTCAGCTTACAACCAACAAGAGACAATGTCAGCATTAATATAATACTATAATAAATTTTAAAATTCATACTTACTAATTGAATCGATTTTTAAAAAATCTCAACGAAGGTATAGAATACTAGTTATAATAGCATTCCGTTTATATAGTATTTGAAACAAGACTAAACATCTAATAAAAAATAATATGGAGTACTTCAAAATGATAATAATATGGTTAAAAAACTTCTGATTATCCAAAATCATGCCATTTCAATATTCTAACAAACTATTTTTTTAAATTCGTTTAAAAAGAAGTAGGCGGACATCCATCACCGTTTTTCCAGGTTTTGAAAGGGCCTTTAATTTTAATTGACTCGGTCCTTTTTCCAAATGAATTATCCCCATAGATAGTGGTCTAAATTCTTTTACATAAGATTCCATTCGCACAATTCTATCATGCTCCATTCCTGAAAGTGGTGAATCAAAAGACGCTATTATTTTGGTTTGAATAGCTTCTTTTCCCATTGACAATTCTATAGTCGACCCTTCATCTCCGTCTGGACAGGTATAATACAACATCACTTCAAAATCACCTGATTCTAACACCTCAACATCCCAAGTAATACTATCATTCACGTCAATCCAATTGGTGTAAAATGAACAATTTGGAAACCTGTTCGATCGTATAATATTTCCATGACCGGTTCCATCACGAGCAGGAATTTGAGTTATTTTTTCATCTGGATGACCTAAAGGAAAAGTCCGAAGATCAACTTCTGGCAACTCCCTCACAACAGTATTTACATAGTCTTTCTTTGCTAAAACAAGTGCTTCTTTAATTTTCGGATATTGAGATCCTATGGCATTAGCCTGCCCTCTATCGACAGAAATATCAAACAATTCATTATCCCGATCCAATCGAAATCTCTGATTTCGAACGCTTAGTTTACCCCTCCAGTAATTGTAAATAAGTCGGTCATCAATTTCTTCAATATCAGCAATCAAATTATTCTTAAAACTAATTCCGTCAAGTTGATTGTCGGAGACATATTCAATTGTTGCCAAATCTGCTATAGTTGGTAATAAATCAATAGCTCCCGAAATTCCCTCTATTATCTTACCTCCTCTTATTTTTTCTGGCCATCGAACCAATAATGGCGATCGAACTCCGCCTTCATCAGTGCTACCTTTTCTCCCTTTCATATCTCCGTTCCATCGAAAACTATTTGGCCCATTATCTGAAAAATAGATAACAATTGTATTTTCTTCCAAATTGAGGCGTTTCAGCGTTGAAAGTACTCTTCCAACATTCCAATCGAGGTTATCGGTCATTGCCAAAGCTGCCTTTGTGAAATTCTCATCTTCTTTATCTTCCTCTCGTGTCCTTAAATCCAAATTGCCATGAGCAAATTTATCCCAATATTTATCAGGAACCTGCATCGGAGAATGGGGTGTATTAAAAGGAATATATACAAAAAACGGTGCGTCTTTATTCTGATCTATAAAACGAATTGCCTTTGAAGTAAGATCGTCGGCTAGAAATCCTTCGCCTTTTACGATGTCACCATTATGCTCCAACATAGGATCAAAATAATTACCCCAATGACCAGAACAAAACCCATAAAATTCATCAAATCCGCGTGCATTTGGATGATAGGGATATTGCATTCCGCTGTGCCATTTTCCAAAAGCCCCAGTTTTATAACCCTCTTTTTTAAAAACATCTGCGATGGTAGATTCATCTAAATCTATGCGTTCTCCGCCGGCAGAAGTTGAATAGACTCCTGATCTTGATGCATATCTACCCGTTAAAAACTCCGCACGTGTAGGTGAGCAAACTGGTTGAACATAGAAGTTATTAAAACTTGCACCCTCTTGGGCCAATTTATCAATATTTGGAGTAGTTACATTGGTATTTCCATTCCAACTTAAATCACCCCAACCTTGGTCATCTGCAAGGAAAATAACCACATTTGGTCTATTCACCTGTGAAAAACCCACAAATGTAAATAAGGATATAATTAAAATTGATAAAAAGTTATACTTCATTAGACACTTAAATATTAACTATATCCATATAAATTAATATTCTTAAGAATATTCTTCTCTAATTTTTTCTAATAATTTTTTAGTAGCTTTTATTCCTTCAATTTCGCTTAATGCACTTCCTTCATACTCAATACCAACAAACCCTGAAAATTTCGCTTTCTTTACAATATTTAGCATTTTTCTAAAATCTGTTTTGGTTTCATTTCCTTCAGCATCAAAATCATGAGATTTAGCACTTACACCTTTTGCAAAAGGCATTAATTCTTTCATTCCTTGGTAACGATCGTATTCCTCTTCACACCCAGATTTTCCATTCTTGATACAGAAATTTCCAAAATCTGGTAAAGTCCCGCAGTTATCCATACCAACAGAAGAAATGGCTTTATTTAACCATTTTCCATTTGAAGAAAATCCGCCATGATTTTCAACAATTATGTTAATATCAAAATCTTTAGCAAAGGTGCTTAATTTAGTTAATCCGTCAATAGCTGCTTTTTGAACCTCCTCAGAAGAACCTTTTCCAGCTGCATTTACTCTAATAGAATGACATCCTAAAGTTTTAGCGGCTTCTACCCACTTATAATGATTTTCAACCGCGGTCATTCTTTCTGAATTATCACTGGCTCCTAAATGCCCTTCACCATCAATCATAATTAGCACATTTTTTACGCCATTATCATCAGCCAATTCATTCATTTTCTTGAGATATGAGTTATCCTTTGCCTTGTCCTTAAAGAATGAGTTTACATATTCCACGCCAGAGATTCCAAATTCTTTTCTCGCCATAGGGGCAAAATCTAAATTTGTCATTTCTTTTTTGAATAATGCGTTATGCAATGACCATTGCGCCAAAGAAATTTCAAAATCAAATTTAGGTGCCATCGCAAAAGAGTTCAACACTGGAAAAGATACGAAAGAAAGTGCCCCTCCAAGAATTCCAGATTGCTTTATAAATTGTCTTCTTGATATATTATTTTTCATCAGATAAAGAGTATTGGTTAATTGTTATTATTGATCAAATTTTGGAGGTCCAATATATAAAATTTAATGATGTATTCCTTTATATAGATGATAATAAAGTTTAGCACTACCCATTTCTTCAAATATTAAAATTAAGCGAAATTATGGATATCTTTCCTCAGATAGTAAACTTTACCTAGAATTTAAATTTCACACCTTTAAACTTTCAGCGTCACATATACGATCTTTGGTAAATTACAGTCATTTAAAAATTTAAATTATCTTAACACTCTTTTAACAGCCTACTCTCATCCCTTTTTCGGATTTTTGTAAGCCCCTGCAAAAAGATATCATTGAATTAAATATATAGTTATGAACAAAATAGTAGTACTCCTTTTAATTTCCTCCTTCAATTTAACAATAATGGGTCAAACGTATAACCCAAATGACCCGCTCCCTATAGACACTCGAATTAAAAAAGGAGTGCTTGAGAATGGCATGACATACTATTTGCACAGCACAGATGTGACCAAAGATGTGGCTAGTTACTATATCATTCAGAATGTAGGATCCATTTTAGAAAACGACGACCAGCGCGGGTTGGCTCATTTTCTAGAGCATATGGCATTTAATGGAACAAAAAACTTCCCTGGAAAAGGAATTCTGGACAAAATGCAAGAACACGGATTGGAATTTGGAAGAGATATTAATGCCTATACATCCTTTGATGAAACCGTATACAATATCAATAATATTCCAACCACTCCTGAACTCAAGGATACTGGACTTCAAATACTACATGACTGGTCTAATTATTTGCTTTTGACAAATGAAGAAATAGATGCAGAACGTGGCGTTATTAAAGAGGAATGGAGAACAAGGCAAAATGGGCAAATGCGACTTTATGAGCACACGTTTTCAACCATGTTTAACAATTCTAAATATGCAGATAGAATGCCTATTGGTATCATGAGTATTGTTGATACTTTTGAATACAAGGCCTTGCGTGATTTTTATCACGATTGGTATCGCACAGATTTACAAGCCATCGCGATTATAGGAGATATTGATATTGATGAAATGGAGAAAAAAATTATCGCCAAATTTTCGAAAATTCCAGCAGTAGAGCATTCGAAAGAACGGTTCGTTGTGCGCATTCCAGACAATGAAAAATTGATGTTTGTGATGGCTATGGACAAAGAAGTTGCTACTTCAAATATTTCGTTTAACATTCGACATGATAGATCCATAAAAGATCAAACTGTAGGCGATTTAAAAGAACATTTATTAAACGGAATGATATCTTCCATGTTCGGGTCAAGAATCAATGAATTAAGACAAAATCCAGAATCAAGTTTTGTTGGAGGTGGTGTCGGATATGGTAACTTTATTGGATTGCACAACGCTTTCAGTGTCAAAATTTCTCCTAAACCAGATATGCAATATGCAGCATTTAGAGAAATTTTAACAGAAGTCATTAGCGCAGTAAAATATGGTTTTACAGTTACTGAGATTGAAAGAACAAAAGTAAAAATTAGAAGTTCTTATGAAAATCAAATTGCCAAAATAGATGATGTTCCTCACGGTGCTATAATCAGAACCATCCAATCAAATTATTTAGAAAATGCTCATATGACCGATATTGTAAAGGAGTATGAGTTGGTGAAGACTATTTTTACTGAATTGAAATCGGCACAGATCTTAGAAAGGCTGAGAGAAATGTACGGTCAAAAAAATAGATATGTAACCGTTACCGGTGTTGAAGGGAGAAAAAATTTGACAAAAAATGATGTAAATTCCATCATTTCAGATATCGAGAATGACCCTTCAATAGAGGCCTATACAGAGGAATCTGGAGGAAAAGCATTGATGGAGGGCGCCATATTAACCTCTGGAAAAATTAACGCTACAGCGTTAAATAAAGAAATTGGTGCAACAGTATTCACCCTAAGTAATGGCATTAAAGTTTATTACAAATTCGCAGATAAAAATAAAAATGATGTGAAGTTAGAAGCAATAAGCGATGGAGGAAAATCGCTGATTGCATTGGAGGACTACGCGTCAAATGAATTTGTAGGCAACCTTGTTCAAATGTCAGGTCTTGGAGAATTTTCTAGTACAGATCTACCTAAAGTTTTAGCCGGAAAAGTGGCTAATTCTTCATTCTCTATAGGTGAAACTGCGGAAAGTGTTTCAGGGAGTTCTTCTACAAAAGATGTAGAGACTATGCTGCAGTTAGTTAATTTGAGATTTACACATCCGCGATTTGACGCATCGAGTTACACTGTTTTAATGCAGCAAATAGAAAGTTATTTGATTCGGAAGGCAGCAGATCTAAATTCGAAGATGAGTGACAGTCTATCCACTACTTTATATGGCAACCATAATCCAATGAAACGAATTATGACAAAGGACTATATCTCAGAGGCATCTTTTGATAAAATGGAAAAAATATATAAAGATCGATTTGCTAACGCAGCAGATTTTGAGTTTTTTATTGTTGGAGATGTTACTCAAGATTCCTTAGCTCCATTGTTAGAAAGATACATTGCGAGTATCCCAACAAATGACCACAAAGAAAATTGGAAAAACACCAAAGCCCAATGGGTTCAAAAAAATATAGTTAAGGATGTATTCATAGAAATGGAAGATCCTAAAGCAAGCGTTCGTATCGAAATTAAAAACAAGATGTCACATTCTTTAAAGAAGGCTTCATTAATGAGTGTACTGGGTGACATTTTACAATTAAGATTTACAGAATCATTAAGAGAGAAAGAAGGCGGAACTTATGGTGCTCGCAGTTTTGGAGTTCTATTTAAAGAACCAATGGAAAAGGCGCATATAGCCGTTCGATTTGATTGCAACCCAGACAAAGTAGAGGATTTAGTTAAAATTGTAAACGAAGAAATTCAAGGAATTGCTGATGGTAAGATTCTGCAAACCGATTTAGATAAAACATTGACAAATTATCTAAAGAAAAGAGAAGAAGCAAAAAATTATAACGGCTACGAAATGTCTTTGCTAAAAAACTATTTTTTGGAAGGGTACAACATGAATAAAAAAGAAAATTTCGAAACCATTATAAATTCCATTACTGCAAAAGACATTCAAGAAATTACCACGCAAGTGTTAGACGGAGCTCATTCTTTTGAAGTTATTTTTAAACCTAAAAAATAGATTCCTATGAAACGAGTATGCTAAAAATTTTGTCGCCCAAGGGAAATCGAAGATTCAACACCTCCTTTAAAAAACAATAAGTAAGGTGAGTTAATGACCCATAGCGAACAGCATATGACCTTTTAAAAATAATAAATATAGACACATGAAATATCCATGTATAAAGATTTATGCACCCAATGAAATAAGTATTATGGATGAACGATGTAACAAATGAAAAATAATAAATATAGACACATGAAATTTATTGCAAGTATTTTAATTTTATTTCTGGGATTCACCTCCTTTTCTCAAATTTATGACCCCGTAAAGTGGGAAACTAAGGTAGAAAAAATAAGTAAGAACGAGTTTAATTTAATTTCCATTGCGACTATTGATAAAGGATGGCATTTATACTCACAAGATGTCCCTAAAGACGGCCCTATACCTACTTCATTTATCTACGATGATGACGGAGGAGTAGTCAAAATTACTGGAAATACTCAAGAAGGAGAAGGAACTATAGAATTTACAAAACTCTTTGGTGAAGAAGGAATGGATATCGAGCATTTCTCAAATAAAGCAACTTTTATTCAAAAAATTGAAGTAGTCGGCGCTAAAAATAAAGTACATGCATTTGTTGAATTCATGGCGTGTAATGACACCCAATGTACACCACCGAAAGAAGTTGATTTGGAATTCGACTTGACTAAAGCAACGGTAGCAAAGACGAAAATTGAAAAAAATAACACAAATCAAGAAGTAAAAACAAAAACTAAAAATAAAGAGTCAAGAGGAGGCTTATGGGCCATATTCTTCATTGCTTTCTTTTCGGGATTCGCCGCGTTATTAACGCCTTGTGTATTCCCAATGATTCCAATGACCGTGAGTTTCTTTACAAAACAAAGTAAGTCTAAAGGAGCAGGAATTAGAAACGCTATCATTTATGGAATATCGATCATTGCTATATATGTTTTATTAGGGACAGGAGTGACGGCTCTCTTTGGAGCAGATGCCTTAAATGCCTTATCGACGAACGTTTGGTTTAATCTTGTTTTCTTTTTATTACTACTTATTTTTGCCGTCTCATTTTTAGGTGCATTCGAAATTGTGCTACCGAGTTCTTGGGGAACTAAAATAGACAAACAAGCAGACAGAGGTGGTTTCATTGGAATCTTTTTTATGGCGTTGGCTTTGGCCATTGTGTCTTTCTCTTGTACGGGACCCATAGTAGGAACCTTATTAGTAGAAGCCGCTTCCAAAGGAGGAATCGCACCTATTATTGGAATGCTTGGATTCTCAACAGCAATCGCCTTGCCTTTTGCGTTGTTTGCAGCTTTTCCTGGATGGTTAAATTCATTACCAAAATCTGGAGGATGGCTGAATACTGTAAAAGTAGTTTTAGGGTTCTTAGAACTTGCATTGGCCTTTAAGTTTTTATCAAACGCCGACCTAGTGTTACAATTGCACTGGTTAGAACGTGAAGTATTCTTAGCCATTTGGATTGCTATTTTCGGTACGTTAGCATTGTATTTATTTGGAAAAATTCGTTTACCTCATGATTCGCCACAAGATCATATTTCGATAGGTAGATTAAGTTTAGGATTGCTTTCGCTAACATTTACCATTTATATGTTACCAGGACTTTGGGGAGCACCACTCAATTTAATAAGTGCGTTCCCTCCTGCTCAACATTATGCTGAATCTCCGTATGGAGTTGGGTATAGTAAATTGGGTAGCGGAAGTTCTGAAAACCACGATGATTTGCCAGAAGGAGCTCATTTGATGGCGCCACACAATATCTTGGCATTTAATGATTATGACCTTGGGTTAGCTTATGCTAAGAAAGTTGGAAAACCAGTAATGATTGATTTTACAGGGCATGCATGTGTCAATTGTCGAAAAATGGAACAAAATATTTGGGCCAAGGATAAGGTGTTAAATGTTTTAAGGAATGACGTCATTTTAATATCCCTATATGTAGATGATAAACGTCCATTGCCAAACGGCAAAGTGATTGAATCTATCCTGAGACCCGGAAAGAAAATAAAGTATATTGGGCAAAGATGGAGTGAATTACAAACCATTAAATACAAAACTAATTCACAGCCCTATTATGTACTTATGGATCATAACGAGCAGAATTTAATCGATCCTGTTGCCTACACACCTGATGTAGATGAGTATTTTGATTGGTTGTCTAAAGGGGTTTCTAGTTTTGAATGATTCAATAATGGAATTGAAACAACTAATTTTATACCATGAATATTTTTTAGATAATAGGATGGTTAGGCGCGTTTTTCTTTGCTGTCGCTTACTTTTTTGCTAAGTATTGGGAGATTAAAATCAGATGAAATTTTATACCAATCCATGAATATACTGGGTTTATTGGTACACGATATCAAATAGTTTCTTAGTAGAATAAAAATTAGTTTTAGTTAATTTGAATTGAAATTTGAGGAGTATCTAGTTTTAACAAACTTTATCTCCTCTCATTTTTTTAAATAAATTTATAAAGCCTATAATTGAATAAAGCAGAAATCTATGAAACCCCTTTACCATAAATTAATTATTGCTATTTTTATATCCACATGTTCAATTTCATGTAACTCTCAAGATGAACAAGTAGAAGAACCGACGTCTTTATCAACCGTTGAAGAACTGAAATTATTGATATTCAATGTTTGGCAAGAAGGAACAGAAGATATTCACAACGGATTCGTTGTTCCTTGGTATGCTCCAAAAGTATTGGAAGAAATAGGGCTCATAGATTCTTATAGAACAGCACATCCAAATCCGAATTCACATCCAGGAATTACATGGGATTAGAGGGATAAAATCGATGAGCACAGAATAGATTATAAGAGCCCTTTATTACACGTTATAGACTTTAAAACATACAAAGCATTTTTTAATGAGAAATTCATTTTAAATCATAAATCTTTTATCTTTCCTTCCGACCAGGGAATTGTAGTAACCACATTTCAAATACATACGTAACATGAAAAAAACAGTACTTATCATTTATAGCATACTTTGCCTAATTTCCCAAACTTTAACGGCTCAAAAAATTGCACCGAGTAAAAAAGCAATCTTCATTATTTTAGACGGTATCTCTTCAGATGCCTTAGAAAAAGTTTATACACCAAATCTTGATGACATAAGCAAAGCAGGAGGATATACCCGTGCGTATGTGGGTGGTGAAAAGGGAACTCATACAGAAACACCCACAATATCGGCCGTTGGATATAATAGTTTGTTAACAGGTACATGGGTTCACAAGCATAATGTCTGGGGAAACTCAATTAAAAATCCAAATTATAATTATTGGAATCTTTTTAGAGTTATTGAAAATTACGATTCAACTTTACAAACCGCGATTTATTCAACGTGGTTAGACAATCGTACTAAATTAATCGGAGAAGGGATTAAAGATGCTGGAAATATTAAATTAGATTATGCTTTCGACGGTTTTGAGCATGATACAATCCGTTTTCCTCATGATAAAGGAAATGCATACATTTCTAAAATAGATGAGCACGTATCAAAAGAAGCCGAAAGACATATTACAAAAAATGGACCGGATTTATCATGGGTATATTTAGAATTTACCGACGATATGGGCCATATGTTTGGAGATAGTCCTCAATTTCATGAAGCTATAAAATCAGCCGACAAACAAGTTGGGAGAATTTGGAATGCCTTAAAGTTACGTCAAGAAAAATTTAATGAAGATTGGATGATTGTTGTTACGACGGATCACGGCAGAAAAAAAGAGGACGGAAAAGGTCATGGCGGACAATCTGATAGAGAACGTGCCACATGGATAGTAACCAACCAGCCAACCAATTCATATTTCAACAATACCCCTGGAGTTGTTGATATTATGCCTTCTATTTTAAATCATTTAAAAATTGAGATGTCGAAAGTTCAAACTAATGAAATTGATGGAACTTCTTTTATTAATCCTATTTCTATAAGTAATTTACATCTTCAGAAGGTAAATAAACAAATTAAATTAACTTGGAAATCCTATGGAAAAAATAGAAAAGTTAAAGTTTACGTTTCTACAACCAATAATTTTAAAACTGGCGGAAAAGACACCTATAAAAAAGTTGGATCTGCAAATTCTAGTGATGAAATAGCTAGTTTTAAAGTCGACAAATTACCTTCTGAATTTTACAAAATTGTCCTCAAAACTAAATTGAATTCACTCAATAAATGGATTGTTATTGAAAAGTAATTCTCAAGGATACGTTTTTTTGATTTTGCGCATTAACTTTCTTGTTGTAAAAATTTTGGAGTGCCTTATAAAACTACTATTCAGATTGAGAAAAGTTTTGCTATTGCTCAATGTACACTTTATATGCTCAAATTTATGCCATTGACTCAGAGGATCATAGATCTCCTTTACAAATTCTTTGTTGAACTTTTTTAAAACCACTTTCCGGCAACAAAAAATAAACGAAGAGTTTTATTCACTAAGGCTGAGATTATTGATCAATAAAATAAGTACAAAAAAACCCGCTAAAAAGCGGGTTTCTATAATTTATAAAATTTGAACCTTATTCAGGTTTTTGCTCTAAAATGTTAAAGAATTCTTCTAATTTAGGTAAGATAACAATTCTTGTTCTTCTATTTGCTGATCTTCCAGCTGCAGTATCATTCGTTTCTAAAGGCACGTATTCACTTCTTCCAGCGGCAACTAAACGCTTAGGATCAACACCATGATCGTCTTGTAATACTCTTACTACCGAAGTCGCACGTTTTACACTTAAATCCCAATTGTCTTTAATATCTTTTCTGCTAATTGGCACATCATCCGTATATCCTTCAACTTGCACATCCATTCCTGGACGCGTAGAAATTACCGTAGCAACTTTTCCTAAAATTTCCTTTGCTCTTTCAGAAACCGTAGTACTTCCACTCTTAAACAATAATCTGTCTGCGATAGAAATATAAACTACAGTTTTCTCGACATCAATTTGAATGTCTTCATCTTGGATTCCATTAGTCAATTCTTTTGTCAACTGGTATTTAATTGCCAAGTTTATAGAATCTTTCAATGTCATCGCTTTACGAACTCCATTAATGTATTTGTCTTTTTCACTCAACTGTGAAATTACATTTTTAATATTATCTGAAGATGCTTGTGTTAATACAGTCAAGTTTTCAACTTGTCTTACTGCATTCTTTTTATCTTCATTTAATGAAGCAACTTGATTCTCTAAAGAAACTACTTTATTTGCATTTACGTCCTTATCAATTAAACATTGTTGTAGATCTGCCTTGGCGTCTACTAACTCTTGTTTTGCCTGGTTGTGATTGTTTTCAAGATCAGTGAATTTCTTTTTAGAAACACACGAAGTAATAATAACAGTGGTAACTGTTAATAAAATTAATTTTCTCATTTAAATATGATTTTTAGATTTTATCAAAAGTATTAAAAAAGTAATGTATTTAATGATAAAATAATACTTTCTAGTCTTTTTAACAAAGATTTAATAGTAATTTTGTTTTTTGTTAAAAAATTAGACAAATATGCAAAAAGTAGTTTCCTTTGTTATCATTTTCATAGTAATTTCTTGCTTTAAAAAAGAGGAAGTTTATCAAACCCTTAATGGTAATGCTTTTGGAACTAAGTATACCATAATTTATGAAAGTAAAAAAGATAAAAATTTTGCCAAACAAATAGATCATTTAACCTATTTATTGAATAAATCTTTGTCTACTTATTTACCCAATTCTGATATTTCCAAAATTAATAAAGGAGAGTCTACTATTGCAGTAGACAAATATTTTAAGGAGGTTTTTGAAAAGTCTCTTACTATTTATAAAGAGACTAAAGGAGTCTTTGACCCTACTGTTGGAGTTTTGGTAAACGCCTGGGGATTTGGACCAGGAAAATCGATTAAAAATCTAGATCAAGTAAAATTAGATTCATTAATGGAATTCGTTGGTTTTGACAAAGTTCGTATTGAGAACAATATAGTTGTCAAAGAAAATCCCAATATCTATTTTGACTTTAATGCCATCGCAAAAGGCTATGGTATTGATCTTATTGGTCGTTTTCTCGAAGAAGAAGGGTGTGAAAATTATTTGATTGAGATTGGTGGTGAAGTGCGCGTACGAGGGGTAAATTCGAAACAAAAAATTTGGAGAGTTGGTATAGAAAATCCGAATACAGATGAATCTCGCTCTTGGAGTTCCTCCGTCGAATTGAATAATAAATCCATGGCTACTTCTGGTAATTATAGAAAATTTAAAATAGATAGTACCGGCAAAAAGTTTGTACACACTATAAATGCTAAAACAGGTCAAGCCACCGAAAGTGATCTATTAAGTGCCACCGTAATTTCTAATTCAGATTGTGCTAATGTAGACGGTTATGCAACCGCTTTTATGGCTATGGGACTAGAACAGTCGAAATTATTTTTGAATGACCACAAAGAACTCCAAGCTCATTTAATTTATACTAATAACGAAGGGGAAATCAAATCATACAGCACTGACAATTTACAAATAACTTCTATAAATTAACCGTAGTCGAAGTAAACAAAATATAAACCTACTGTAAATTTTCGAAGATTTTGCTCAATTTACAGAGTAAACTTTTAATGCCCTAGGACTGTTTTTTATTTATAACAAACTGGTATAATTTCATCTTGAGTTAACCTGAAAGTATCAACTTCAGAGTTTGACAAAACCGTACAGTATTCATTTTCAATTACGGTAAAACCAATGTTTCTTAATTTGTTAAAATAATCTTTACCGTAAATGCGTACATGATCGTATTGTCCAAAAATCTTTGTGCGCTCTTTTTTATTCGTAATAGAATCATCTTCAAAAGTAACCGGTCGAGTTAAATCTTGTGGGATCTGAAAAACACCCATTCCACCCTTTTTTAAGACACGATACAATTCTTGCATTGCCTTTGTGTCATTATGTATATGCTCTAATACATGATTGCAGAAAATAAAATCAAAAGAATTATCTTCAAAGGGTAAATCACATATATCCGCTTTCACGTCTGCCAACGGGGAATTTAAATCTGTAGTTGTATATTCCAAATTTGGCATTTTTCGAAATCGTTTATAAAATGCCTGCTCTGGAGCAAAATGCAATAACTTTTTCTTAGCCGTAAAAAAATCAGTTTCATTTTTTAAATACAACCATAAAAGACGATGCCTTTCCAAAGACAAAGTACTAGGAGACAATACATTTTCTCGCTGAATTTCATAACCATAAGGCAAGAACTTTCGAAAACTATTGCCATCGATAGGATCGGTATACCTTGATCCTTTTAAAAAAAACGCTATAAAAGGACGTATCCAATAACTTATCTTTATTAGAATAGGACGTGGAATTGTATTAAGAATTACTTTAAAAAATATCATTTGAACTACCCGTTTAAAAATTCCTTGAATTTCTTAGTGGTAAGTATTTTAAACACACATACTATCCCTATAATCATTTTAATAACAACTCCAATTAACAACATTTCACTTCCAAAATTCCAATACAAAATTTTGAATAAAGAAATTAATAAAGCAAAAATGAAAAGCGCAATAAGGTGTTTTATTTCCATTTTATAATTTATTGTCTAAACTCGTCTTCTTCATTACTTACAATACCTAAAGCATCGTATATATACTTAAACGTAGATAAAATTTCTGGCTTCCCATTTAGTATCGCAATATCATGCTCAAAATGCGCACTCATTTTTTTATCTAGTGTGGTAATCGTCCAGCCATCATTATGCTGTTTTATCTTATGCGTCCCAGCATTAATCATTGGCTCAATGGCAACCACCATTCCTTCTATAAACTTTTTACCTCTACCTCTTTTCCCATAGTTTGGCATCTCTGGATCTTCATGCATTACACGTCCCAATCCATGACCAACTAATTCTCTCACAATGCCATACCCATGTGACTCACAAAAATTCTGAATTGCAAAACCTACATCTCCAACCCGATTTCCTACTTTCAGTTCTCGAATCCCAATGTACAAACTTTCCTTAGTAATATCTAATAATTTTTTTGTTTCTGGAGCGACTTCTCCAACTTCAAAAGTATAGGCATGGTCACCATAAAAACCATTTTTCAATGCACCACAATCAATAGAAATAATGTCACCTTCTACCAAAACGTCCTTGTTAGGAAACCCATGAACCACTTGATCATTTGGACTCATACATAACGTATTTGGAAAGTCATATAAACCAAGAAAACCTGGAATAGCGCCTTCTTCTCTAATAAATTCTTCTGCCAACGTATCTAACTGCAATGTTGTTACTCCAGGTTTTACCTCTTTTGCAAGCATTCCTAACGTTCTAGAAACTATCAACGCACTCTCACGCATCAATTCTATTTCTTCTCTTGTTTTTATTTGTATCATAGCAATATTAAACTAACGTAAATCTTGTCATTGATGCTGGCTGTTCTAAACCCATCATTTTCAATATAGTAGGAGCGATATCCCCAAGAACACCATCTTTTATTTCTTTTAAATCGTTATCAATAAGAATAATAGGTACAGGGTTGGTTGTGTGTGCCGTATGAGGTGATCCATCGGGATTCATCATTGTCTCGCAGTTTCCATGATCTGCAATTAAAAGTGTAGCATATCCATCGTCTAAAGCGGTACTAATAACACTTTCTACACATTCGTCAACGACCTCGCAAGCTTTAATAGCGGCTTGCATATCACCTGTATGCCCAACCATATCTCCATTGGCGAAATTTAAACACACAAAATCAGCTTCACCTTTTTTCAATTCAAGATTCAAAGCGTCTCTTAATTCATAAGCACTCATTTCTGGTTTCAAATCATATGTCGCTACTTTTGGTGAATTTCTCAGAATACGAGATTCTCCCTCAAATGGTTCTTCTTGCCCACCAGAAAAGAAAAATGTAACATGCGGATACTTTTCAGTTTCTGCAATTCTGATTTGTTTTTTATTGTTTCTGGATAAAATTTCACCTAAGGTTTCCGTGATATTATCTTTGTTAAAAATCACGTTCATTCCTGTAAAAGAATCGTCATAATTTGTCATAGTCACATAGTGTAATTTCAACTTATGCGTATTGTGCTCATGAAAATCATTTTGACTTAACATATTCGTTAGTTCACGACCTCTATCGGTTCTAAAATTGAAGAAAATTACAACATCGTCATCTTTCAACTCCGCTAGTAATTCACCATTCGAGTCGATAGCCAAAATGGGTTTAATAAATTCATCCGTGATTCCTACATCATAATTACTCTGTATACTTGCTGTTAAATCTGAAGACTTCACTCCCAGACCATTTACAATAGCATCATAGGCCAATTTTACGCGCTCCCATCTGTTATCTCTATCCATCGCATAGTAACGCCCTGTTATAGTTGCTATTTTCGTATTGCTGTCTTTTATATGGTTTTGTAAATTCTCTATATACCCTTTTCCAGATTTAGGATCTACATCACGTCCATCTGTAAATGCATGAATAAATGACCTCTCAACTCCTGCTACATTTGCAGCATCAATTAATCCTCTTAAATGAGACGTGTGTGCATGTACGCCACCATCACTTACTAATCCTAAAAAGTGAACATTTTTGTTATTTTCATTTGCGTACTTAAAGGCATCATGCAAGACCTGTTCTTTGGCCAAAGTTTGTTCTTTAACAGCCAAATTAATTTTAGCTAAATCTTGATATACGATTCGACCTGCCCCTAAATTCATATGTCCAACTTCACTATTACCCATTTGCCCTTCAGGTAATCCAACATGCAACCCATCCGTTCTTAAAGCAGCGTTCGGATACTTGCTGTATAAAGAATCAATAAAAGGGGTCTTTGCATTATCGATGGCAGATACTTTAGGATCAGGAGAAGTCCCCCATCCGTCAAGAATCATCAAGATTACTTTTTTATTCATGTTTGAAATTTTCGTTATTACTTTGTGGGCTGCAAAGATACAAAACCAGTCCCAACTTTTTATTCATACCCACTAAAATGTGATAACTTCAAATATCTGAGATGTTTGGTTCATTCAAACTCCATTTTTACCAAACTACCAGGAGATCGCAATTATTTAAACTGTAAACTAGTAACATGATGCTTGACTAAGATTGTATCAAAAGTTACCAATAATATTAATTTTTCTTTTTTACTTTGCGGAAAGATAATTACATGGGAATTTTTAACTTATTTAAACGCAAGAAAAATATGGACGAAATACAAGAATATCTAGAAAATGGAGCAATTGTAATTGATGTTAGAACTGTTGAAGAATATGAAGACGGGCATGTTCTAGGCTCAAAAAATATTGTTTTGGATACTATTCCAGAACAAGTAGAAGAAATAAAAGCATTGGGAAAATCTTTTATTGCAGTATGCAGGAGTGGTGCTAGAAGTGGTCAAGCGACTCAGTACTTAACAAATGAAGGCCTAGATATTATAAATGGAGGGCCTTGGGGAGATGTTGATCAATTTGTAGAGTAACATGACGACCTTATAAAAAAAGAGTGCTTAAAGTTGAATTTGGAATTTTCCATTTCAACTTTAAGCACTCTTTTTTAGTCTCCTATTATTTGACAAGTAGCACAGTTAAACGCAATGCTCCTTGAGCACCAATAATCAATGACTGTTCAATATCTACAATTTTTGAAGGGCCTAAAATAACAATTCCAAAATCGAAATCTGAAGATTGTATTTGTTCATAAGCATGATGTAGCGTTGGAACAATATCTGTTTTATTTAAAACAAGCACTAAATGCTTTGTAATAAAAGGTGAAACTCTTACTGAAATATTGTCTTCAGAGATCCAAATAGCACCATTCTCAGCAACTCCAATTGCTCCTTCCAATATTAAGGCATCAAGCGCTCTTCTAATTCATGAGGTCTCTGTATCTCAGAAATATCAATTGAATGAAACCCACTTGCTTCAATTACATATGAATAATTCTTATTTGCTGTTGGAAATAACTTGATTAAGTTCAAAATAAACTCATCTCTAGAATCTAATGCTCCAAGATTACCCCCTAAACCCTCAACCATTTTCTTAAACTGAGCCTGTAAATCAATATCAGAAACAAATAGTTCTTTATCTATTTTAGACAATTCAATCAAAGACGGTTTGTTCGCTTTAATACTTGCTAATATTTGCTCTCTACTACTCATCTCTATTTCTTTTTAGGTACCATTTAAAACTTTCTAAAAGTCCCCTTACAAGTCTCTCTCTTTACCCCAAACATTTGGTTTGGAATTAATAATAGCTGTCGGAATGTTTCTTAAAGACCAGCGTACTATATTTCATTAAATCTTTACCAGATGACAAAATAGAACCAATTGGTCCAGGAACTGTAGCATCATAACTATGACCTCCACTTCGCCTATAAATCGGACAAGTATTCATAAAAGTACCACATCGGATACAGTGAAATGAAGCTCTAAAGTCTGAACGACTCAAGTGCTCTGATCTCCCATTATCTAAAATAACCACATGCATCTTCACTCCTTTTCTTGGACGCTTATAATGTGATGAATTCGTTGTTATTGGCTATCCTGTTGCACTTCTTGCTAACAATCGTAAAAACACACCTAAATGTTCTTGCTTCGTAATTAGTTTTTCAACTCTCATACAAAATTAGCCATCGGTTGCCCACAACATATTTGTCCTGTGGGATAAACAATATTTACCTTCAATTTTTCTAACAACTCAAGTGTTGCTTTTCCCACTTGAGGATACAATTGATTTATATAATATGGAATGAAAAGACCAACCCTCTTATTCTATTTATTTACGTAAAACAAAAAATAATAACATAAAAGTCATAGGTTATTCTTTACTAAATTATTTAGTTTTTTTATGCTATTCGTCTATGCTATGTTTTGCATAATTTAAACCTAATACCTCAAATCTTTCAGCAAGCGTTTGCAAACGATCTTTAAAATCGCCCCACTCTCTAGACTCTTGAGATGTCCAAACAACTTCAGACAAGGCGCTCATTCTCGGTAAAATCATATACTCAACATAATCTGTAGTAGGCATATACTCGGACCAAACATTTGCTTGGGCTCCTAAAATGTACTTTTGAAATTCTGGACCTAATTCTTTTGGCATTGGATTATACGCATAAACAGCTTCTACAGTAGTTTTACCTCCAATTGCCAAAGGTTCGTTTTTAGCATCTTCAGTTTGATAATGATCGAAATAACAAGAATGATTTGGTGTCATAATAACATCATGTTTTTGCTGAGCGGCAGTGATTCCTCCTTCAGTTCCTCTCCAAGACATTACTGTTGCATTCGGTGCTAATCCACCTTCTAAAATTTCATCCCATCCAATGATGCTTTTACCTTTACTATTGATGAATTTTTCCATTCTTTGAATGAAATAACTTTGTAATTCGTGCGCATCATATAAGCCTTCTTCTTTCATTCTCTTTTGGCAATTAGCACAACGTTTCCAGTTTCCTTTTGGACACTCATCACCACCAATATGAACATATTTAGCTGGGAATAATGGAATAACTTCTGCTAAAACATCTTCTAAAAATTTAAAAGTTTCTTCTTTACCAGCACAATACACATCATCAACAACTCCCCAAGACTCATAAACTAATTTTGGAGTTCCAGCAGCTTGAATTTCTTTTCCTTTTTTAGATCCTTGATCTGCAAAAATCTCAGTCGGTTCTTCTGGGAAACAACTTAAATTTGGATAACTAGCAATCGCAGCTGAACTGTGACCTGGTAATTCAATTTCAGGAATAACCGTAACATGTCTGTCAGAGGCATATTTTACAATATCCTTAACTTCTTCTTGTGTATAAAAACCACCATATTGTTCTTCAGTATTTCCCTCACCAGGATGATGCCCTATAATTGTACCATTTCTAAATGCACCAACTTCGGTCAATTTAGGATATTTTTTAATCTCAATTCTCCAACCCTGATCTTCTGTTAAATGCCAATGCAACGTATTCATTTTATGCATTGCAATTAAATCGATGTATTTTTTCACGAAGTCAACTGGATAGAAATGACGTGCTACATCTAAGTGCATCCCTCTGTATCCAAATCTTGGGCTATCTTTAATAGTCACCGCAGGAATTGTAATTTCCGCCAAATTTTCTGAGGACTCAATCGCAATCGGCATCAATTGTCTCAATGTCTGAATTCCATAAAACACTCCTGTTGAAGTCTTCCCTGCCACTACAATTTTATCATAAGAAACAGCAAGAGTGTACCCTTCTTCTTCTTCAATAGATTCGTCAAGTTTTAAAATAATGTCTCCTCCTTCACTATCAGAAATGTCATATTTTAATCCAACTAAACCTGCTAAATATTCACCTTCGTTTACCAATTCAACAGTCCCACTAATTTTAGTACTTGCATCTAATAAAAACTGTCCGTTTAAAGTTTCTAATAATACTGGCTTTGGAATAATTTGATACTCTTCCTCACTATTCACGAAGTCCTTATACTTATTTGAACATGAAATAGTTAATAAACAAACTATTGCTAAAATCGTTACTCTCATCTTTATTTAATTTAATTTTACTTTGTTAGTATGCCTATTTCTGCAATAATAATCTTTTCTTTAGTATCAGTTACCTTATTAGACTTTAATTTAATATACTTTGCCTTAAAAGGCTTTTTGAATTGCACTTTTTGCGCTATTGGATTTGCTTCAATATTTGAAAATTCTCCTTGAGCCAATTGCACCCATCTCTTTCCATCAATACTTCCATAAAATGAATAGTTAGAAATAATTCCAACTGCATACTTTCTTTGAGTAGGTGTATACGTAAATCCTATAATCAATTCGGTTTCTCCCAAATCAATTTGATAATTGTCCAACATCTTTTTGTCCGTAGTCCAATCTGTTTTATTATTATCGTCAATCGCTTGATTTATATACGTTTTTCCTTTTGTATCGGTTACTTTCCAATATGCCTTACTTACATCAAAGGTTTTTGAAATCACATCACTTTTCCTTTTTGTTTGCGGATCAAAAGAAAAAGTCTTCACTATTGTTGGGGTGTCAACTGTAAAAGCAGTCTTAAAACTCTTAGAACGCGTCGTTGGCTCAGACCCATCTAGTGTATAGTAAACAGCAACACCTTCTTCTGGCGTTTCTAAATTCACTTTACCATCTTTCGATCTAGAAATGAATGGCTCATCTACCACAACAGGAGCATTATACAATTCAATAGTAGAAATCAAAGGACTATCCTTGGCCTCTTCAATAGTCAATCTAACTTTCGTTGCTTTAACAGGGGCTAATCTTAAAATTCGTTTGTACCCAATGGTCGTCTGATTTGCAATTTCTTTCCAGTTTCCATCCACTTCAGCTTCAACTTTAAACTTTTTTACTCTTTGTCCTAACGTGATATATTCTTGAACTAAAAATCTATTAAAAATTGTAGGCTCCCCTAAATCAATCGTTAATGATGCGTTCACTAAGCCATCATCTGTGGCCCAATACGTTTCTTTATTTCCATCAACAGCTAGGGAAGGGCCATAAGTTGAAGAGCTACCTCTTACATTACTTGCCTGAGTGGATTTATTTTTAGCCAAAGGATTCGCGAAATCTTCTTTTAATTGTCCGGTTAATTTTTGTAGCTGTTTTACATCGTTTTCGTGAATTAGCCCACGAGTATCCACTGGGAAATTTAGCAATAAATTACTATTTCTACCAATCGAATAATAATATATATCTAACAAACTTTTTAATGATCGTACTTTATCATCTTCTGATGTATGGTAGTACCATCCTGGACGAATAGATACATCTGCCTCAGCAGGTACCCAATGCGTTCCATTCTCTTGCCCCATTGAATATCTCTTAGAATACTCTAGCATTCCGCCATAAACAGAATCTTTTAATAATGGAGACCATGTTGTTTCATAAGCAAACCCATGTTCATTCCCAACCCAACGAGTTCCTGGGCCAGCATCACTAAAAATTACCGCATTCGGTTGTAATTCTTTTACCATTTTATAGGTTTCTTCCCATCCATAGTAATTCAATTTATCTACTTTTCTCACTTCATTGGCACCACCGTAGTATCCGTCTCCACCATTTGCTCCATCAAACCATACTTCAAAAATATCACCGTAATTGGTTAATAATTCTCTTAGCTGATTTCTAAAATACGTAACATATTCTGGTTTCCCATAATCGGCATGATTACGATCCCAAGGAGACAAATACACGCCCATTTTTAATCCATACTCTTTACAAGCCTCAGCCAATTCCTTTATTACATCGCCCTTTCCGTCTTTCCAAACTGAATTCTTTACAGAATGTTCGGTATATGCTGATGGCCATAAACAAAATCCATCATGGTGCTTTGCTGTAATAATTAAACCTTTCATTCCAGCTTCTTTAGCCACTCTGGCCCACTGACGTGCATCCAATTCTGAAGGGTTAAAAATATCCGGTGCTTTATCACCATAACCCCATTCAATATTGGTAAAAGTGTTCATATTGAAATGTAGAAAACCATAAAATTCTAACTCTTGCCAAGCCACTTGATCTGCAGATGGAATAGGATTCACTGGTGCCGGTGGATAAGAAGTAGAACACGATACCGCAATCATTGATAGCAATATTAAAAGTGTATAACGACCCTTTTTGATTTGTTTTTTCATGTGCCTTTATTATTTATTAATTTGGTCACATGGGTCATCCATAATAGTCATACCCTTGGGTATCGACTTTTAGTTATGAATGTTTCATGTATCTTTATTTATTGTTTTTCATGTGTCACATGCTGTTCGCCATTAGTCATTAACTCACCTTACTCATTGTTTTTAAAGGAGACGTTGAATCTTCGATTTCCCTTGGGGATAAAAAATTTAACATGCTCGTTTCATTAATTCTAAAATTTAATTTTTATTTCACAACGCTTTAAAGGCGAGGCAAATTTATTAAATTATATTGTTTTAACAACACTGCAACTGCATCGCAAATCAAATACCACTCCCTTTTTAACTAACGTAATTCTTCCATTTGAGTCGTTATATGATTCGCCCAAATAGTATACCCTTCTGGTTTTAAATGAATCCCGTCTCCTCCATAATAGTTATCTTTTAAATCCCCCTTTTCATCTTCAAAATCTGATAATACATTGTAATAATAAACAGATTTTAATTTTCCTACATCAGCAATCAATGCATGTATTTTATCATACTTTTTTCTTTTACTTGAATTCTTTGCTATTCCAGCTGGTAATGGCCCGTAAAATAAAATTTTTGCTTGTGGTATTTTTGTTCTAATCTCATTCAAACTAACTTTGATTCCTTCCGCAATTTCTTCAGCAGTATTAGCACTAAAATTGTTTACTCCAATCGCCAAGGTTATAAATATTGGTTTTCCTACTTCATAATTTCCATTTTGTACTCTCCATGCGACATGCTGTGTTCTATCGCCTGAAATACCGGCGTTCACCCAATTGAATTCTTTAAAATAAATATCTGCTGCTTTTTGTCCCGGGCTAAACGTTGTCAACGTCCGACTTCCACCAAAACCTTGGGTGATAGAATTTCCAACAAGTAACAAATCTAATTTACCAGAATTACGACTCAAAGAATCAATATCCTCCATTTGATACCACCAACCCTTTCCTCTGTTCCAACCAGCGCCAGAGCGATACTCTGAACCAGGTGATGGAAGTACTGCAAAGTTTGTTTTATATCCAGTGGCTCTTAGTACAAAATCAATAATGGATGTTGGATTCTTTAAACTGTGAGGATGATGACCTACATCCTTTTTATAAACTACTGATATTTCACCACCAAGGGCTTTAATCTCATTTTCAAATCTTCGAGTATTTTCATCTACTGGAACTACTTTATCTGCTTCTCCACAAACATGCATCATTGGGAATCCAGCGGTAACAATTTCCTTAACTTTATGAATCGGATTACCTTTGAAACTTCCTATTTCTTTATCAGAACTAATTTTATACACCTTTTTAAATTTCTCCCAATCAGAAGGACTTCCTTTACCATTTCCAAACCCTCCTGGCCAACTTGTTCCATCTAAAACAGGAGCGTCCGCATATATACAGGCTACCTTTTCCGGATTTTCAACAGCCCAATTATAAATGATTAAACCTCCTCTACTCATGCCTTCCAATACCACTTTTTCAGATAAGCCTAAAGTAGTCATATCTGCATAAAATTGATTCCAACGGTTTACAGCCTCTGCACCTCCAAACAAATTACCAACATCGCAATAAGCAATATGAAAACCTCTTTCTAACAATGCAATATCTGTTTGCGGCTCATGTCCCCAAAAACGAGCTCTTAAAACCCATGGACTTCCTTTCGCTACTTTTTTAGGCCGAACAATTTTACATGGAATTTGATCCATTTTAAAGTCCGTTAGATCAAACCCATAAAAATTAGACACATTATTGATCGCTATCTTTTTACTATTTAGAATCTTTAACTTTTCACCTTCTTTAAGAATTACATTTTCATATAATCTTTTAGCGATAACCGTAGCACCAAGAGAGGAGGGATGAATCTTATCTGGAAACAATCCTGATTTCCCCATAAAAAGGTGATACAAATCAATTACTTCCAGATTATTAGAATACCCAATTTTTTGAGTTTTTGGTATGATTTTATCCTTTATTACAGGATTCCAAATAGACGTAGTATCCTTTAAAAAAGAGGGTACGGGTAACAAAAGGACAATTCTTACATCCTTATTTTTTTCTTTAAAATTAGAAATCAAATCATTATAATCCGATTCAAACTCCTCTAGATGTACCCGGTTCTGCAACTTACTATCATTGGTGCCCAATTTAACATATACGATGTCTGGAGTAAATGCGAGTGCGTTTTCATAAGCCTCAGTTTCCCAATAAGGATAGTCTCCTTTCTTTAGTAGCGTACGACCATTCACTCCAAAATTTTGAACATCATAATTATCCCCAAGTAAATTTTGTAATTGTGCGGGATACGCATTCTTTTCTCTATTAGCCATTCCTGCACCGTACGTAATACTATTCCCTACACAGGCTATTTTAAGAACTTTGTTTTGAGCATTCAGCACATTGAACGAACCCATAAACACCAACAAAACACAGAATATACTTCTTTTCATATTTGATATTTAATTATGTATCCACCACAGTTGTTTCCAATGAGGACCCCCTTCATTTTGCTGATTAGCACCGGGCGTACTTCTTCCATTCAAAATTTGAGTCGTCAACAATTCTTGTAATTCAACAACTTTCTCAGGCAATTGATCTTGAAGATTATTTTGCTCTCCCGGATCTTTATTTAAATCATATAATTGAATTTTTGGAAGTGTATCAGTCACTTTTTTATTATTCGGTCTAGGGAAACTCCAACCACCTGAACCCGGACACATAATTAATTTATAGTCACCCTTTCTAATCGCAAAACTTCCATTAATAGAATGATGAATTGTTCCCTCTCTAAAAGCATCTCCTTTAAAATCTTGCGTTAATAAAGGCGTCAGATCAAAACTATCTTCTGCCTCATCATCACTCAACTTATAATTGGATATTGAAGCAACCGTAGCTGCAAAATCAGTGGTGCAAATAGTTTGATTATTTACAGTTCCTGCCTTCACGCTATTTGGCCATTTTACAATAAAAGGAACTCTATGTCCAGCTTCAAAAATATCGGCTTTATGCCCTCTATAGTGCGCGCTCGGATTGTGTCCTTTTTCTATCAATTTCTCAAAATTTGCTTGTGGAGAACAGCCATTATCACTCGTGAAAATCACCAATGTATTTTCTTCGATTCCAGATTTCTTCAATTGCTCTAATAATTGTCCCATATAGACATCTACCAACATCACGAAATCTCCATACGGATTATCCAATCCACTTTTGCCTTGAAACTCTTCCGTCGGTAAAATTGGAGTATGAGGTGATGGCAAGGGTAAATATAAGAAGAAAGGTTTATCTTCTTTTGCTTTTTCTTCCACATAAGAAATTGCTTTTCTAAAGAAATTAGGAGTCACATCTTCATGCACAAAATCATCAGAAGTCAATCCCTCTCTCCAAAATCCTTGTCCGCCATTCACCGTTGTTTCGGTTGGAATCATCGTCGGCATACCATTCTCAACATATACATAAGGTGCCATATCTAGCGATCCACTATGGCCATATGAATATTCAAAACCAAGTTCTTTCGGCCCGTTCTTTATCGGTTTGGAAAAATCAATTTCTTTAATATTATCTTTTGGATTCCAACCTTCTGACAAGGTATCTTGATGACTTTTTAATGCCCAATCCCAGCCCAAATGCCATTTCCCAATATATGCCGTTGCATATCCCTGCTTTTTCAATAAAGACGCTACCGTAGTTCTAGAATTTGGAATCAACGCTTTAGATTTTCCACCAAGAACACTCGCCTTTAATCTTGATCTCCAATTATAGCGCCCCGTTAAAATGCCATATCTGGTAGGTGTACATACTGCAGATGATGTATGCGCATCGGTAAATTTCATTCCCTCAGCTGCCATTTTATCAATATTTGGAGTCGAAATCTTACTGTCTTTATTAAAAGCAGTAATATCTCCATAACCCAAATCATCGGCTAACACATAAATTATGTTTGGCTGTTTTTTAGCAGTGTTTTCCTTGTTTGCTTTTTGATTGGTATTACAACTAATCACGAGCATAATAGTGAGTATTCCAACTCCCATTTTATTCATATTTCGAGCTCTCATATATTATTCCTTAATTAATAATTTCTTTTATTTTGTTTTAACAGCCCAATCATCGGTTCTAAAGGCCGCTGCGGGTAATCCACCGCTGTTATATAAATTTGGCAATGCTGTATCAGTAAAGCCAAAACGAACTGCCACTGGCTTCTTTACTTTTTTTGATTTTAATTCCACCTTACTTCCATCAATTTTCACTTTGGCAGCATAAAAAATTTTATCTACCCCAGCAATATAGAATTCCTTTACTTCCTTACCTTTTACCTCTAAACCTTTCCCTGTAAAATCAAAAGAAACAATCGCTTTATTTTTTTTAATTTTTAATGATTTGAAAGCGGGGCCACTATAAGCTATATCTTTTACTCCATAGGTTTTTGCCAATGCCCACAAAGCCAATCGTCTTCCTACTTCTTGTTTATTAATTGGGTGGATGTTTTTTAGGTTACCAATATCATTGGTTACAACCATTCCAGTATTCGAAACTGTTTGCGATGTTTTTAATTGAGCCTCACGAACCAATGCTGCTTCCAGATTAGTCTCCGTTCCATAATCATACGGTGCTATTTCTACAAAATAAAACGGGAAATCCTTTTGCCATTCCTTACGCCAAGAATTGATCATCATCGAAAATGCCTGATGATAATACTCCGCATTCATTCTATTAGATTCTCCTTGATACCATATTGATCCGGCAACTTCAAAATTCACTAATGGATGAATCATCGCATTGTATGCCAACGCTTCATTTCTTGGCCACCAAGCCACTTCATTAATTCGATCCATACTTTTTACAAGTGCCTGCTCCTTTTGAATCACTTCTTCCGGAATCCAAACTTCTACATTAGTACCTCCCCAACTCGAATTTATTAATCCGACAGGTACATCCAAATCCTTGTGTAATCTTCTTCCAAAAAAATAACCTACAGAACTAAAATTTTTCATCGTCTCAGACGAACTTTCTACCCATTCTCCAAAAGAATCATCTTGCGGATATTTAGAGATATGCTTTGGTACCGAAAAAAATCGAATATTTGGATACGAAGAATTGGCGATTTCTTCTTCTGCATTGTCCAAACCATGTAGTGGTGTCCATTCCATATTTGACTGACCAGAACATAACCATACCTCTCCGATCAACACATTACTCAAGACTATTTTTTCATGTCCTTCAATGGTTATTGTATAAGGTCCCCCTGCCTTTGGTGTTGACAATTTTAACGACCATTTTCCTTGATAGGCTTCCACAGTAACTTTCTCATTATTCCATGATCCAGTTACCGAAATTTTTTCACTAACCCCTGTTGTCCATCCCCAAATAGTAGCCTCAGAATCTTGCTGCAACACCATGCTATCTGATAATATGGACGGAAGCCATATTTTAGCTTGGACATTCAAACAAGTAAAAAGGAATACACTTCCAACGAATATGTTTCCTAGATACTTGACACTACATTTTAAGAGAAACTTCATATATTTATTGTTTTTGGTTCATTTATTTTTTTACAGCCACAACCAAATCCATTGGTTTTTGATTTCTAAAAATCTTAAAATTAATCTTTCCTTTCCAATTATGACCCTGAAATACTTTCATTAAATCTTGAATCTGATTTATTTCTTCTCCTTCTCCAGCAATAATTACATCCCCAACTTTTAAAGTTGATGCTACTAAAACAGTTTCTTTTGCTATTTTTAATACAACTACACCCGCCGTTTTATTCAAACCTGAAGCCGATCTTTCTTCAATTGTTTCTATGTTTTTAATGGTCGCTCCCAACCAATTCATCGTAATGGATTCTTTTGCATTCGCATCATCTACGGACCAAATTACTGGAAATTCTGGAGTCTTGGCTATTGCTTTTAAACTTGGTTTTTGCACGCCGAATTTATCCATTGGGAGGTTTTGAAAGCCAATTTTAAAGGCTGGAGAATTTTCTGCAAGCGTATAATTTCCATGCTTCGGGTCTTCAAACATCGGGTTTCCAAAAACACTGTTTATATCTGTTCCATTAGCTTGGGCTTTTTTCAAGGCTTTTTCATTCGGAAATAAATTCGATTCCACTTCTTTTCCCCAACCGCTCAATCTAATATCTTTATAATCCGTCATGACTACATTCTTACGAAAAACATCACCGCTATTTTCAAACCATACATGCGGATGAAAACTATTATTCACCATAATATTATTTTCTACCGTTCTGTAAAAACCTTCACGCAATTTAATTCCACCGTTTAAGCATACATTATTTGATACTATATAATTTGATGATCCATCATCCAAATCAATATCCCAACCATGATCGCAACGAAATCTATTATTCTTAATTTCAGTTGTATGAATGGCATCCCAATATGGCATTTCAGGATTATCCTTCATGATTTTATTCATAACTCCTCTATTTGGATGCCAAAAACGGTCTCTTCCCCAAGAATTAAATGCGCCATGATCTGAAGTTTCTAGTACCGTATTAAACACGTCATTGTATTCAATAATATGACCTCCCCAAGTTCCTTCGCTCACATTAATTCCCGCTCTTGGAATATCATAAATACTATTTGAACGAATGGTAATATCCATTGCCATCGAAATCTGAACTCCTGCCACTTGCTTTTCAACGCAACCAATTCTATAAATCAAATTATCATCAACGATACAATTCTTAGGATATAAATCATTTGCCGGACCTCTAATGGTATCCATTTCTTCCAATGGCACAAACTCACTATATTGAAAAGAGGGAGATCGCACCGCACTAGCATCACCTACAAAACTTACTGCTGAAGCACCGCTATTATAAATATGATTCCCTTTAATTTTCACATCTCTATTATACTTACTTACAAAAATTACGTTTCCTCCTAAATTGGTAAACTCACAATCTACAACAGATATATTTTCTGAATTTTCAATAAATATAGCACCTCCTCTATAGATCGTCCAATCACTTCTTAACAAAGGCTCGTAAACTTCCATCAAGGTTCGCTGTGCATGTTCAAATTTAATTCCAGATATCTCAATATTCTTAACTGGCGTTTTATAATCTCCCACAATGGTTACTAAATTCTTTAATATAACACCTTCTAATTTAGCCTTTTTTATAGAAGTATTTTCATCTGGCCAATAATACAAAAGTTGCTTTTTGGCATCTAAATACCATTCACCCGGACTATCTAATTCTTCAAAAATATTTTCAACCATTCTATATTTATGGTGCATTTTAGAAGGTCTATTATTCTGATGACCTGCCATTAATTCCAAAGTTCCGTCTTCATTTGCTTTCGTTACCTCATAATGAAATCCGCCCCATTCACCGCTATGCATCGCATGAACAATACCTCCTTTCGGCTGCTTCCAAGTTTTAACACGTTCAGGATCTATAGCATCAGCCGCATGCCCTCGCCAGTGTCCTCCTTTTTCGTCATAATTTGGATAACGAGCTAATATTTGTTGTTTCCCATCTACAAAAAATTGATCAAATTGAACTTTATCATTCACTTTCGCCACTAAAATTTGATTTTTATATGGCTTCCAATCTAAACTCAATTGTTGAGATCCTTTTACAACGGCCTTATCAACTCCAGCACCGATAATTTTCACATCACTTAACGTTGGGTTCAATTGTATCGATGTACCCAAACGATATTCGCCTTCTGAAACGTAAATAATAATTTGAGTTTGGACATTCGCCTTCTTATAGTCGAATGCTTTGTCCAGAGCTTCTTGAATAGTAGCGACTGGTGAATCCTGAGATCCTGTGTTTTGCGAACTTCCTATTGGACTTACATATATTTCCTGAGTTCTAGGACTACATCCAACAAACATATAAAAACTAACTAGTACTATAACCTTGGCTATTAGATTCATACTATTGTTTTAATTGATTAACTTCTGTATTCAAAAAAATCGATATTTCTACACCTAATTTCTCATATCCCTTTTCGATATAATGCACATCATCGGTTCCTTTTCCAAATTCTTTATGAATGGCCTTTGATTTTTTATAAATATCATTCACGGTAACATTATACTTCTTCATAATTCTTTTTGCCACCTTATTATACTTTTGAGCATCTTTCAAAAAACGTCCTGCTTCATGTTCTGGGACGTAACTAGTGGTTACAAAAATTAATTGAGCATTAGAAACCTCCTGTATTGACTTTACAATTCTTTCAATATTTCTCTCGTAATCTTCCAATGAAAACGTGATTTTTCCATTAATTTTATCCCTACTTCCTTGTACTTTAGAATTGGGATCACGATAACACAAATCCCATAAACCCCAGTTAAATTGGATAATATCCCAATCCTTGTCACCAATCCATTCTTGAATTTTCTTCAATCCAGTTGCAGTATGTTGGGCATTTCCAGGATTGTGTTTTACAATAGCACTCTCCGAAAAATGATTTTTCACAAAGGGTGTATAACCAATAGAAATGGAATCTCCAATGATTAATATTTTTGGTTTCCTTTCAGAAAAAGAAGTCAGCATAAAAATGCAAACAAGCCAAATGAATATGTTGTTTTTCAGTAGCATCAATTTATATCAGAAACAAAATAAACTTCTAAATTCTTAATTTGAGGTTCTCTATCTGCGTTCAGTACTTTCAAACGTACATGACTTACTTCCGTATCTTCGATTTGCTCAATTCTTTTGTGACCTATACTTTGACCTTGGGTAAGTACCCTCCATTTACCTTTTACCTTTCCCTCAATTTCATAATTTCGAACACGTTCACCTTGACGAATATCTTCCTGAATAACAATCTGATTTATGGTTGTATGCTTTTCTAATTTCAAAGTCACTTTTTCTCCAACTCCAGAAGTTGAGGCAATAGAGTTTTCAAATCTTCTTTTGATTTCATCTCCCCATTCTTTTAATCGAATTACATCTCCCTCTGGCAATAAACCGTCCGGATTAGGTGTTAACCCCATTATTAAAGTTGAATTCCGTCCGATAGATTTATAATACATATTCATCAGATTCCCCAAAGGGAAAACATGTGCTTCATCACCAGGCTCCCAAAACCATTCATGACGACCGTTATAACCTCTTAATGGAGCATCAGACATTGCAGGTACCCAAAACATTCCGTTTGGATCTCCTTCTTTTAATAATTTATAATTATCTTTTGCTATATTCTCTTTAGCGCTTTCTCCCGCACCTGTAACATTATAAGGAAACGTGGACCAACTCGGGTAACTTACGGTTCCTGATTCAGAACCTCCCCAGCGTGCTTCGGCTAATTGTCTGTTATGGTAAAACAAACAATTCGGTTGGTATTTACGCACTATTGGCAAAACATCTGGCGCACCAGAATCTGGATGATCTGCTC
This sequence comes from Urechidicola croceus, assembly GCA_905181865.1. GTDB lineage: Bacteria > Bacteroidota > Bacteroidia > Flavobacteriales > Flavobacteriaceae > Urechidicola > Urechidicola croceus_A. The sequence continues at coordinate 228,582 of CAJIZG010000002.1, read as the reverse complement.
CTCCGTCGAACCAAATTTCGAAAAGTTCTCCATACTTCGTACAGATTTCTTTTACCATTCCTTCCACCATTTGGTTATAATATTTCTGCCGATTTTCTTTAAATTCACCTACACCATCCATCTTAAAATCATGAACACCCATAAAAGAGTTCCACCGAATACCTAGATAAATTCCAGGTTTTATTCCGTACTTTCTGCAAGATGCAACAAAGTCTGCCACAACATCTCCTTTTCCATTTTTCCAGTTGATAGCCTTAACACCATATGGATTTACTTCTGACTGAAATAAGGCAAACCCCGTTTCATGTGTTGCTGTTAATATGGCAAATTTTGCCCCCGCATCTTTCGCTGCTTTTACCCATTGGTCTGTATCTAAATTTTTAGGGTTGAATATTTGATAATTTGGAATAGGATCTGTTCTATTGCCACTTTGCCCATATTTCCTTCCATCAAATACATGCAAATCGTAGTGATATACTACTCCCAACTCGGCCTCTTGCCAAGCCAACTGTCGTTTGTTCGGGATAGGGTATTCTGACTTTTCGATAGGAATATAAACAGTATAAGATTCATCTCCTTTTTTCACCGCCAAGCTCAGAACTTTAGGTTCTCCATCCTCTGCATAAATAAAAGGACGTTCCATACGGTCTGGCTTTAAAATGGAGCCATCTTGCATTTGCAGCGACTTCAATTTTAACACATGCTCATTCGCTTTTTTCCAATTGATTCCATCTGCCGATGTTACCAAACCAATAAATGTATGCGCATGGAAAACTCCATAAAAACGCTCTCTTTTTTGATCGTACCAAATGGACATATCCTCGGTATCCATATAATCGATTACGGGTTTCTCTTGCATTTCAAAAGGCCCTGTTGGCGAATCAGAAATAGCGATTGCCTGATTTCGTACAAAGCCTGTCGCATTCGGTTTATCGCCCTTTACAACCAAATGGTATTTACCGTTTTTATCAATATCAATAGCTGGATTAACAGTCAGCGTTTTAATCGGCCCTGAAGGTTCAATTAACGGTTGATCCATTCTTTTCCAAGGACCATTGATAGAATTTGAAACAGCTACTCCAGTACGCTGATTTGAACGTAGTGCTTTCCAATTAGGATGACTATAACCCACCTTTGAAGTTTCTATTAACTCCTCTTCTGAAAGAACTTTATTGCCCATATTAGTGGCAATATAATACAGATAGTATTTCCCGTCGAAATATTTAATCTTCGGGTTATGCGCTGTAATAGCATCCCATCGATTTCCTCCTGCTCCTTTTAAAGCCGTTTCTTTATACTTCCATGGACCTGCCGGACTTTTAGATATAGCGTGCGCCACTTCAGAATGTGTTAACCATCCATAGAATGAATATTTCTTTTCCCATCGGGCATAAAACAAATGATATTTTCCGTCACCCCCTTTGATGATAGATGCTCCCCAGTTGAAATAGCCTTCTGTTTTAAAAATATTGTCTGATGATAACTCTTGAAAATCATCGTACATCCTTAAATCATCAGAGTTCTCTTGGGCTACTAGCTGAAATGAAATAAATGCTACAAGTACTAAAAATCTAACTTTTAACATAACCTATAATTTAATAACGTCCACTTTATCTTTTAAACGAATCACACCTTTTAATTCAATTCCATCTTCTTCACTATAGTCACAAGACACTCTAAACGTATGCATTCCTTTATCTAATTTCAAATGTGCAAAATCAATTTTTTCTTGAGCTTTCAATCTTCCTTTTTCATCATACACCAAAAAGGTATCACTACCATTGTAAATAGAACTATAACCCGCCTTCATAGTAACTGGTAATTCAATCGTTTGATGTCCATCAATATCAATTTTGATATTCTCAATTTCTCCTTCTTCACCTTCGGCACCTAACTGAAAATACAATTCCTGACTTTCAAATTTGTTAGTAAACTCCCATTCCGTAAAATTTGGTTGTCCTGGCTGTAACATAATATTCTCATGAACAAATTCTTTCTTCTTGTAATACTGCAAGTGAAATTCATCATTATTAACTTTTGCCAATGAAAAATCATTTTCACCAGCCTTTAATAGTTTTTTCTGAGCGTCGCTAAAGATCTTTCTGTTTTTCGCTTCTTCCCAAACTTTAATCAACTGGATTACTTGATCGCTCAACGGATTCTTATCAATATCTTTTGGATGCACCACTAAAGCATATCCTGCATTCCAACCTGCTGCTCGCGCTAACATCCATTCCATATCTGCAATGGAAGAAGTAGAACGGTACCAAAACCAACCTAACATATTTGGTTGATAGTTTCTTTCCAACACTGCTTGATTATTAAATCTCACATTATTCTGGCTTTCTTTCATTCCTCCATACCAAGGCTCTCCCCAATTTAAGTAGGTGTTGATATGCCAATAAAAATGTCCAGAACGACTCGTTCCATTAATTACAGGATGCTTCACACCCTCCATAAATCTCAAAGCAAAATAATCTTTAGCACTATCTCCAAATCCAGTAGCATAGGTCCCTTCATGTCCGTCAAAATCCAAATGATTTACACCTGTTTCGTTAAAGAAGTCAACCAGATTATCTATCATTTCATTCTGTAAATTCATATCAGGAAAAAAGGTCTTGTATGGGTAGTCAATCAATCTTGCAATAGTTGCTCCTTTTTTATGTAAACTTACCGTAGTTCCAAATGCACCTCTTTTACAATCTTCCAGTTTGTATGGTGCTTCTGTACTTACTTTAGAAAATCGAATCAACTCATCTCCAATTCGAACCGTTTGTAAAGTGTTCTTACTCTCATAATCCGCAGGATTCTCAATAAAAATCTCATCAGAATTTTCGTCGATATCAGATGTAATAGTAGTTTGAGCAAAAACAGCCAAACCTTTATTTGGAATTGGTGTTACAAATGGATCATTCGTGGTAATAAAATTAGTCAACGTATGAACACCCATTTTAATGTCTCGTGCTTTCGCTTTATCCACACTCGCTTTCATTCCTGCTCTTCCATTAGGAAATAAACTCGGAATCAAATCAAAACTCCCCCAAGTTTTAAAAGGATGACTTTGGTATAAACTATAAAACCCTACGCTCTCTGTAAAGTCTAACATTTGATCAACCGTTTCTTCACCAAAATTACTGATGATATACGGTCTTCCTGCCTTCGAACTTGTTTTCATCCATTCTCCGTCAATCATCATATGAGGCAATCCTTCGCCCAATTCAATTTTCTCAATAATAGAAAGTGCTTCTTTTTCTGGAGCGCCAAAAAGTGCAATGGCAGAACCCACCAAATTGAAATCTGGGTGTGCTACTACTTGTGTACGGTTTATTTTATTCCAAGCCGTAATTTCTTGTGGCTTGGTTCTGTTAATACAAAATGCCTGAATACTAGATCCGTAATCTTGAGGAACGGCAGCAGTACCTCGTCCCATAACAGCTCCTTCATCATTTACCAATTCACCACCAGTCGTTTTAATATTCAAAGATTGAAAACCAATAGCATAGTCATCATTACGAACAACACCTACAAAATCTCCTATGATACCAGAAATTGTAGTCTTATAAGGGCCCCATAAAAGTGCCTGAACGGCTGATTCTTTGTTAACAGAGACTACTTCAAAACAAACATAATCCATTTTGTTAGTGGCCTTTACTTTTACTTCAAATCCGCCATCAAAAGAAAATGTCAATTCGTCTTTTTTCGATTTCATTTTTATTGGATGAATCACTTCACCCTTCACCTTTAAGTTTATAAGATAAGCTGTTTCTTGAGCAGCATAATTGGCAGCACTTTTTAAGTCCACTAATTTCTCAATTACTCCTACCTCAGAAATTTGCAATTCGAGTGTGCTTGTTTTTATATTTACTTGTGACCACAGTGAAGTAGTAGTAAAAACTAGTAGTAGCATAAGTGCCTTAAATAATTTCATCTGGTTATATTTAATTTTTTGTTTTGCCACATACTGTTCGCTATTCATCATTTTATTGTGTGATACTAATTTTAACATGCGCGTCTCATTTATTTTAATTTGAGTTGGTTTGGTTTAGTAAGTTTTGAGTTTTATCAAATATTGATTGTTAGTGTAATACAACTTTTACAAATCTGCTAAAATAAATCAAATATTAAAAGTTCAATCCCTACAAAAATAGTTTCTATTGCGCTGTATTACTACTATTAATAAGACAATATATAGTCTTATTTTTGCTTGAACACCCTAAATATTGGGAACAAATCAGTATTATTGTATTTATTTTATCAACTAAGAAGATGATTAATGGCGAACTGCATACCGATACTGAGCGCAGTCGAAGTATGATCTTTGAAAAACAATAAAAATAGACACATGAAAAGAAGTTTCCATTTATTCTTTCTAACAATTTGTTTTATTTCAACAAGTTTTGCTCAAGACTTTTCCGTTTCGCTTCAAGTCAAAACAAATTCAATATCCGATAAATTTCTATCCATTTCTACTAATAAACAATGGGATGATGCTCCTGTGATTGATTTAATCAGCACCTCAAATATGGGCCTTACATTAGAGTCTGGAAAAAAAGCAGGCTGGTCAATATTTATACAACCCAATGGCGCATGGGGATGGAATATTGGAGATGGAAAAAATCGACTAGATTATTTACCTACCCCCAAACAACAAATCAATGATGGTGATTGGCATGAAATTGCCATTTCTTTTTATTTCGACAAAAAAACCGCTTGGTTGTATTTCGACAATAAGCATGTTGCAATTTATAGTTTAAGCGAATTGAAATTGACATCTGAAATGTTCACTCAAAACATTGAGTTCTCTTCGGATTATACGATTAAAATCAAAAAGAAATCTTTGGGTCAAATCACTATTCATGTGGATGAAAATTATATATCAACTAAACCAGACAAACTAACAGTTATGGCCTGGAATATTTGGCACGGAGCGCGTCATAACGGAACTAAAAAAGGAATTGATCAGGCCATTGAAGCAATTAAAACCTCTGGAGCGGATTTAGTTTGTATGCAAGAAACCTATGGTTCTGGCCCTGCTATATCAGATGCTTTAGGAACGCTATTTTACTATAGAAGTTCCAACCTTTCTGTTCATTCAAAATATCCAATTGTGGACACCTATGATGCATATCAACCTTTCCGATTAGGAGGGGTAAGAGTGAAAATGGGAACGCAATTACTAGATGTATTTTCGTTATGGATTCACTATTTACCATCCATTTCAAAATTATATCCTACAGCACCAGTGAAAACAATATTGGAAGAAGAGAATAAAACACGTGGTAAAGAAATCAAAGAAATTCTGACCAGTTTAGAAGAAATTGGAATAGACGGTAAAGATGTTCCGTTAATTATAGGTGGAGATTTCAACAGTCCATCTCATCTAGATTGGGGAGAAGACATGCGAAGATTTCACAATGAATATGTAATCAAATGGCCTGTTAGTTCCTCAATGATTGACGCAGGATTTACAGATTCCTTCAGAGAAATGGCACCTAACCCTGAATACAGCAGAGGAAATACGTGGTCTCCGAGATTCCATGAATCTTTACAACAACGCATTGACTATCAATATTACATCGGATATATTGAGTGTGTTAATTCTTACGTAAAAGGATATACCGATTCGGAATGGCCTAGTGACCATGCTTCCATCGTTTCGGAATATCGATTTAATTAATACTCAATAACACTTCTCATGAAAATCATAAAATACATACTACTCGTTTTTCTATTCTCTAGTAGTTATCTACTCTTTAGTCAGTCATCCAAAGTACCCTACCTAAAAGTGATTACTTACAATATTTGGAATGGTCATGACTGGGGAAAAGATATAGCGCGTCATGACAAAATGGTCTCCTGGATTAAATCAAAAAGTCCAGATGTAATGGCGCTTCAAGAATTGTGTGGCTATACAGAAGAAAAACTAGCATCGGATGCCAAACAATGGGGTCACAATTACTCCATAATTTTAAAAACAGATGGCTACCCAGTTGGTTTAACATCTTCCAAACCAATCGAACTCAAAGAAAAAGCGAGAGACGGTTTATGGCATGGAACACTTCATGCTACTACCTGGAATATTGATTTTTTTGTCGTACACCTAAGTCCGGTAGATCGCGATTTTAGATTCAAAGAAGCAGGAATTATTCTTGATAAAATTAATACCATTTCGAACGAAAATCATATGGTATTAGGAGATTTCAACGCACATTCTCCTTTTGATGGCGAACTAGATTTAACTTTTCCAAAACTGTTGGAAAGAAAACAACAAAGCGATTTAAAAAGTGAAAAGCATCTCAATTTATTAGATGGGCAACACGATTATAGTGTGATTTCAAAATTCCTATCCTATCCCTTAATCGATGTGACGCAACGCTTTGTAAAACCTCAAGACCGTTTTACGTTCCCTGGAAAAGCATTGATAGGAATCTGGCAAACTGCTGAAGAGGCAGAACAAAACAAAGGACGAATTGATTTTATTATGACAAGTCGAGCCTTGGCGAAAAAATGTATCAATGTTACAGTTGAAAACGGCGATGACACCGCCTATGTGTCTGACCATTACCCAGTGATTGCGGAGTTTGAGATTGGTAATTAAAATCCGTATCTTTGCAGTATGAGTATAAAACATGACATCATTAAATACTTAGTTGATTTAAAGAAAAGACTTCAACAAGAAATGCCCAGAATTTCGAAAGAAATTAAGGTATATGAAGAAAAAGTTATCAATGGCTCTTTAAGTAAACATCCTATATCAGGATCTCAATTCAATGGATAAACCAACTTTACTTGTAATTGCAGGATGCAATGGTTCTGGTAAATCTTCATTTTCTAAAGCATTCACTAAAAATGGTACCCCCTTTGATTATGATAAAATACACCTACAGAAGTATAACTCTTTAATTCCTAATGATCTTAGAGATCAAATGGCTCATAATTGGGATGCCATTGTTGGTGTTTTCCACCAACAATAAAACTAAGAATCAAAACGAATTAAGAAATCAAATTCATCGCCCAGTTCATTATAAAATTTTGAAGATGAGAATTTGTACGCTACATCTGTGCGGCATATTCCTCCTTTTGTTGGGTTATTGTGAATATAAGTCAGTTTTTCTATTTTTTTTTTCATAATAGTAATTAATCTTTTTTTGATTTACATGTTGGTCAAAAACACATACAGCAATAATGCAACTGCATGTTACAATTTGCGAGTTGTAGGAGTAAAATAACTCTTTTCAACCAAACACACGCGCACTAATAGTATGGATTTTATTAATCATAAGTATGCAAAAACTTTTTTCTCTTTTGTGGTATAGATCCAGAACAGAATTGTAATACACAGCGTTATTAAACTCCCACCTATATATGCTAAATCATTTGCTAACTGAAATCCTTCTGGGGCAATTAAAATGTACGTACTGCAAACCATGGTCATAAATATGGCAGGTATCATCGTTATCCAAAATGCTTTATTTTCATATATTAAATAGGCCGTAATGGTCCAAAGTACAACTGTGGCTAGTGTTTGGTTACTCCAAGAAAAATAGCGCCATATAACACCGAAGTCCATTTGCGTAAGTACAAAAGCAATCATAAAAAGAGGTAGGCTTAAGTACAATCTGTTTTTAATTTTCGTTTGCTTCAGTTTAAAAATATCCGATAAAATTAATCGTGCAGAACGGAAGGCAGTATCTCCAGAAGTAATGGGTGCCGCTACGATACCCAATAAGGCCAAAATGCCACCAATACCACCAAGCATGTTTAGGGATATTTCGTTTGCCGCCCATGCAGCGTTATTATTATTCTCGAGCATCGCTGCATTAAGTTCGCCTACATTACCAAAGAATGTCATGGCTGCGGCTGCCCAAATAAGGGCAACAATTCCTTCAGTAATCATGGTACCGAAGAAAATTTTTCTCCCCAATTTCTCGTTTTTTATACAGCGAGCCATTAAAGGGGACTGTGTGGCATGAAAACCAGAGATGGCGCCACAGGCAATTGTTACAAAAAGCATAGGAAATAAAGGCGTTTCTTCGGGATTAGTTGTCATGTTACTTAAATTTTCAGGTATCAATTCTGGGATTTGATAGTCCCCAAAAAACAAGGCTGATAACAGACCTAAAGCCATTATTAACATGGCAATTCCAAATATAGGATAGAGCCTACTTATAAGCTTATCAATAGGTAATAATGTAGATAATATGTAGTATACCAAAATAATGGATACCCAGATCCAAACGCCCCACTGGTTCCCCATCATTCCATCGATTATTTTTGCTGGGCCAACCAAAAAAACCGTTCCTACGAAAATCAACAATATTATAGTAAAAAATCGCATAACGTGTTTCACCTTAGGTCCCAAATAGATTCCTACTATTTCACTAATACTCAACCCGTCATGCCGTACCGAAAGCATTCCCGAAAAATAATCATGTACGGCTCCCGCAAAAATGCTTCCCAAAACTATCCATAAAAATGCAGCTGGACCGTACATTGCTCCAGCGATAGCACCGAAAATGGGTCCTAAACCGGCTATATTTAAAAATTGTATCATAAAAACACGCCAAGTGGACAAGGGCATATAGTCAACGTCATCCCTTAGACTAATAGCCGGTGTCTTGCGATGCTCTTGTACTCCAAAAATATTTTCAACGAGTTTACCATAAGTAAAATAGCCAATAATCAAGACTAGTATGGAAATAATAAATGAGATCATATTTTCTATTGTATTTTAATGTTTTTAGTTTTTATAAGCTTTCAAACGCTCCATAATAAATTCATCATCCGATTGGATATTGATTAAAAAATCATAGGCCTTTTTTGAAATGTACTTGTTTTTATTGTCCAGAATTTTGGATACTTCTTTATAGGTTTCAAGGTCGTTTACGCCTTGCTTGCTATACAGTTTCAAAATATCATCCAATTGTTGACCATTTAAAGACAATAACAAACCTCTAGAAACCGTAACCACTTCCGAACTCAAAATCGGTGCTTCTAATAATTTTTTAATCAGTTCCTTTTGTATACTGTGATTGGCTTTTGGATATGTCGAAAACAAACGCTGTTGCAACTCCGTTGATTTTAAATGCATCGCATCTAATGATTGAATGGCGCTATAAGCCAAATAAAAATCGTTAGACGCAATAATTTCTAAAAGCGAAGTCTCTAAATCTAATGTCAGTTCTGTGGTACTATCAATTCTATTCAAAGCCCATAGCCTATCATTATTATCTGGACTTTGTAAAATACGATGTATCAATGTTGGTGTTAACTGTTTTCCTGTGAGTTCTGACACGATATCCATTGTTGGGCCATTTACTATATTCCACAATTTATACGTGGTATAGGCAGCACCTTTTACCACCATATCAGCTACACTTTTTGAAGTCGCTCCAGAAACGGCATCAACAGTTCCTTCCTCATTTTGAGGTTGCTCTACCAGTTTTTCAAAGGATACCGCATCCAAGGGGATTGATGAATCTGCCAATAATGTGTGTAATCGTTGGTACTCCTTTTCAGAAAATGGCTCATGATCATATTTACTTAAAAATTCCTCTTTTGGCAATTCAAAACCTAAATAGCGTCCTGTAATATTCCAATAAACAACGATGTCTAACAACCTGCATTCGTCATCAAAACAGACTTCTCCTTTTACATTTTTATAGTAGTAGAGCGGAACGTCATTGTTGGATTTACACAAATAAATAAGGTCATTTGTCAGCGTATCTTTATATTTTGAAACAATTGATTCTTCCTCATTAATACTACTTTTAATCGTAGCCACTTGCATGTATCTCAATGGCGGATTCTCTTGTGAAAAGGAGGATAAAACAAGTCCTCCTAGGAGAGTTTTTAAAACCATAAAAAGATGCAACTTTACCATATTTACAATGGTTTAAACTTGAGTTGGAACAATGGCTCCATGCTTTTTCAGCAAGTCTTTGATTTCATTAATATCCACTTCTGCTGGAGATATTCCTTGTTTACTGGCTAATACCGCTGCCACGGCCGCCGCTTGTCCCATGCCCATACATGAGGCTTGCACACGCAATGCAGAGTTTGCCAATCGGTCACTACTCACGCAACGCCCTGCCACCAAAAAATTCTGGCTTCGTTTCGGAATTAAAGACCTCAACGGAATACTCGCCACCACATCGGGTTTTAAGAATTCTTGATAAATCGATTTCCCTTCTCTATGCAAATCTATTGGATAAAAAGAATGCGAAAGAGCATCGTCGAATACCTTTCCAGAGGTATAATCATCCTTATTCATTTTATATAAACCATCTATTCGATAAGTTTCTCGTACGGCCGTCTCTGTTTTTAAATCTACGAGTTTCAAATTATCACAGCCTGGAAAAGTCTTCAGTGTACGTACCAAATTTAGTAAGGTGTTTCTTCCCTCATTATTCGCTTGAGTATGTACTTCTGACGTGGTAGAATCCGCACCTGGAACATACACATAACTATAGGGTACATAGGTATGTTCACGACTTTCTCTTTTTGAATTTTCGAGCATATTCTGTCTTAAAACACGATGATATTTTTTTGGAATTTTGGTTAAATTCAGTGCATCATATTTATACCCTCCCAATCTAAAAATCAAAGATCCTGGTTGCGTATCTTTTTCTCTTAGCACATCATAACCGGCCATGGAAGCAATCAATGCATTCCCAGTACAATCTATAATCTGGTTGCAGACAATGGTTGTTTTTGTTCCTTTTCCAACTGTCTCAACAATCCATTTTCCTTTTTTAAATTCAATCTGCGTCGGACTTTCGTAGTAGCGAATATTTACACCCGCTTCCAAACATTTCTCCTCGGCAAGTAAGGTGTACAACGGAGCGTTTATGGTTACCTGATGTTTCCAATGGCTATCTGGAATCTTAGAAAAATTGGGTAATTTATCTCCATTCAACTCCACACAGTCCATCACCAATTCCCAACCGATACCGCCAATAATTTGTTTTCCCCAAGCATGAAATATCCCAGGAAAAGAGACACCTCCCGTAGTGGTGGTTCCACCTAACTGACTTCCGCTTTCAATCAAAATGGTTTCTGCTCCTGCTCTACCCGCCTGAATCGCGGCGATCGTACCTGTAGTACCTCCTCCAACTACCAATATCTCAGTAGTTATACTTTCTTCTTTTACTTTATATGGTTCCACTAGTCTTTCTCCTTTTGCAAAGGAGGGGGTTACCATTCCAAGAGAGGCTACTCCCATGGATTTTAACATTGATCTTCGTTTCATAAGTCTATACTATTTTTTTAATTCTTTTTAATATTCCATCGATCCATTTTTGAATAACCTTCTCCTATGTAATCTTAGAACATTTCTCAATAACTTACATGTTAATCAGACACTTGCGACAGGTTTACTATTGGTAAATGCTTTTTTAGCTTTTCAATAACCATGGCATGAACCGGATCAACTTTGTCCGAAACTAGGTTATACCATTCATTGGAATCAACCTTATGGTCATAAAGCTCTTCACTTCCGTCAGCATATAAAATATAACGCCAGCGTTCATCCCTTATAGAATGGTTATTTTGACCTAACGTAGAAATAGCTACATGCTCCCAAGGCTCATTTTGGTTTTCAAGCAACGGGCGCAACGAAACTCCTTCAATATTATCATTCGGTGTTAATTTGCACAAGTCTATTAGGGTCGGATATATGCTGAGCAACTCAACCGGTTTGGTTGAAGTGCCTTTCGCTCGATCTGGCATGCTGATGATGAAGGGAACCCGGGTTGTTCGTTCCCAAAGTGAAAATTTTGACCAGCGTTGCTTTTCTCCAAGGTGGTATCCATGGTCGGCATATAGGATGATGATCGTGTTATCGGCATAGGGACTTTCATCCAAGGCATCAAGCACCCTGCCGATCTGTTCATCGACCCAGTTTATACATGCTAAATAGGCACGTACAGCAAGATGCCACCTGTCTTCTTCTTTCATCCAGTCATGGGTTGGGATCTTATTATTACTCAAAGTCAGTTTCTTTGCAGCCTCGGAAAGATCGCTCCAATCGTCTTCCTTCACTTTTGGAAGGTGTATGTCATTCATGTTGTTGTACACACGTTCCGGAGGAAAAAACGGAACATGTGGACGCATAAAACCAAGGGCACAGAAAAACGGCTTATCATGTTTTTCTTTAAGCTGTTTGACTCCCCAACTGGCTATTTTGTAATCAACAAATTCTTTTTCTTCATAGTTTTGAGGGCCAAAATCCCAGATACTATGGTATTGCTCAGGCTTCTTTTGAACAGGCTTATCGTAACCCTTCAACCATTGACCCGGTCTTGGCCCCACAACTTGAAAATCATTTTCAGGCAACCACGATGCATGATATATCTTACCTGCTGTCAACGTTTTATAACCGTTAGCATTAAAGTGAGAAGCCAAACTTTCATTTTGATTGAGAAATTCCGGAACTCTTGAAGCGGGGTAGTGATTGCTATAGAAACCAGTGGATGAGGGTCGTTTGCCCCACATAATGCTGATACGCGATGGGTTACACATGGTACCCTGACTGTGCGCATTGGTAAACAAAACGCCTCGACTTGCCAGTCTGTCAATATTAGGTGTTTTTGTATCCGGATGCCCACCCATATAACCAATCCAATCGTTCAAATCATCCACTGCAATCAACAATACATTAGGACGTGTATCTTCTTGGGCATACAGCAGGAACTGTGTAAATAAAAGCGCTATCGTTATTGGTACTTTAGCAAGTAAAAAAAGATCGCTCTTCATATTGTTAATTTTTTCAACATGTCTCGTTACCAAGGGATAAAGCTCCTAAATATTTAGTGCTATTTCTTTTTAAATTCTTCATTTAGTTTTTTTATATATTGCTTTCAAAGAGAGTACCAAACCTAGATATAAAAGAAATGAAAAACTAAACAACAACTGTCATGGGGCATCCTGTTTAATCGCTTAATAAAGCAATATTTAGCTTCTGCGAGCTTAACTTACTGACCAGTCAAATGTAGCAGGTTCAATATTGAGTTATGGTCATGAAATATGATTTTAGAAAACCGTGAATTTATATTCTTCTTATATTAGGTCAAACATGTATTATAAATGCACGTTTAAAAAACGCTTTACAAAAGCGCACATGTGGAGTTCCTTCTCCGATCAAACGCACACCAGTTTAGATCCTCTTCCAATATTTAATACTCAATCGCCTTTTTGTTTTGTTTGCTGATAAATTAACATGGCCGCTTCACCGCGAGTAAGCTTTGTATCCGACTTGGGCTGTATTGATAATTGTTTTTGCAGTAAGCCCGATATGATACTTCTAGCATAGGAGAGGTCTACGTGCTGCTCTGGGTGGACAAATACCTTGGAAGTCTCCGTCTGTATTTCGTATTCGAAGAAGGGATTCAGTGATTGGGTTGAATTGTCATAGAGGGTCTCAATATATTTGAAGGAAGGGTGCCCGCGTGGGGCATCACTAAAATGTGCGCCTGTAATACTGAGCGGAACCTGAAACCCATTTACCGCCATCTGGGCGAATTCGCCTAGCGTTATCAGATCATCTGGTCGGAAACGGTAGGCTGCTTTATTGGTATGGATTAGACCAGTGGCTGGTCCATCCGCGCTAAGATGCTTCCGGTTGGCACTATTGTCTATCGCATTGAGTAAGCTCAGCTTTTGTACTGCCTCAAATGAGGGTGTACCAGCAGGGAGGTCGGTGTAGAAAAATAAAACACTGCCCTGTTTCAAGAGCTCATCTTGAATTTGATGAACTGGCACATCGGCTAGTTCGACACCATTGTCAATTGCTATTGCAGCGGCAACTCCGGCAGCCTGTCCCAGCTGCGACCAAACTGGCTCCATCCTAACAGATGACATTGCAACATGAGTAGAGGAGATGCCTACCGGAAAAATAATGCCTTTATGCTCTTGGGGAATCATTACGCCATAAGGGATTTGGTAGGGCCCAGTTACGTCGTTTAGGTGCAGCGTTCCTTCTGCAGCGGTTTCTCCGTATACAGGTTCTTCTCTCACTGTTGGATTTTGTACATTGTGTGCGTCAATTCCATATATCCCAATTGCGATAGAATTGCTATTAAGGGGTCCTCGTAATCCATCTCCCAGAAGGTCTTTGTGCATGTCGCTTTCAGTTAAAGTGTAGCGCCCCTCTATTCGGCGACCTTGGCGAACGTAGAGTCGATAAGGGAAATTATTGTTGTCTTTAAATTCATCATCAGGTAGCCCGATGTTCGGATAGCCGCCTTCAGTCTGAATGTAGTAAAGCCAACCGAGCTCATAATTGTGATATATTTTTTCGATTTCAACACGCTCTTTCCAGTCGGCCAACACCCAACGCGTTCCAAAGCCCGTTAAATCTCCCCCCCAATTGATTCCTAATAAATCGAATTTCTTGTTCGGGATAATTGGTTTGCGGGTGCCCGACCAATTATACTTAGTGCGATCGTAATTGGGTGGTGCTTGCTTTAAGATATAGGGGTGATCTTCTTTGCCGTAATTTTTTGCCGTCATTCTATAGGTGAAAGCTTGTGATCTATCGTCTGCTTCACCTGTACTTCCAGGAAAAATAGTAGCCGGTAGTGAACCCTCTACATGGCGAAAGAAATTAGTGTAGATCAATCCTGCATGGGGTTCTTCTGCGGAACGGGCTTCTCGTCCGATACGAAAGGGCACTTCGGCATAAGCTGCTAAGTCTGCTTCGTAGGTCGCATCGATGATTACCTTGCCAAGATATGCATGCTGCGTCCCCAAGTTTCCGTTGTTGTCGCGATCTCGTGTGATGACGCCCGTGACGCGCTTTCCCTCCAACTTCACATCTACGGCCACTTCGTTGAAACGTGTGGTGATACTCTTTTGCTCGGCCACCATCTCAGCGAAAATCCTAGCTGCTGTATGTGGTTCCCAAGCTCGTCCATCTGCTGTGTTCCACATGAGCCGTGGGTTTTGCTTGAGGTGTTCTTTAACCAAGGGATCGTCTGCTAGCGCTGTACGATGGTATTTGCTTACGCGTTTTCTGTATTCCTCTATAACACCACTATTTGATTCAACGTAATAATCATCTAATCGAAGCACTCCTGAAGAGAGGACACCTCCAAGAACCGGAGACTGCTCGATGATGAGTACGGTTTTCCCTGTTCGCCCTGCGGCAATTGCCGCCGCGATCCCAGCTGGTGTACCGGCAATGACAACTACATCATAGTCCGTATTCTGGGCTACAGCAGTAACATTAAATTGGGGGGAAAAGAGGAAAGCTATGACTGCCCATAGCGTAAGGAAAGACAAAGAGCGATTTAACCTACATGCAGATGATTTGTTTTTCATATTATCGTTGGATTTCATACTTATTTAGGTTCATCGAACTTCCTTTTCTGGGTAATAAACGCTTCGTATTCGGAGACACTAATCATCCCATCATAATTCCTGTCAAGGACCGGGAAGGCCCATTCAAAACCAGGTTTGTCTTTGTTCCAGTCGTACTTCGAAGTCCACTGCGTTTTTTTCGAAGCGCCGTGCTTCTTGAGATAAGATTGATCAGAGATATACCTCATGGCCCTGTTTATCAATTCCTCCTCCCAGCTCAGAAATTCATCGCCATTGAGATTGGCCCGGTGCCAATCTGAGTGCGGGAACTCATCGAAAGAAATCTTTCCGTCTCTCGGTGCTTTGTCCGAAGACCAAAACCATTTGCGCGCCTTCTCCATTTGTTTTTCCGTGAAGATGGCTTCCAATTGGCCAATGTTTTTGGGCCTTTCTACATACTCGGACTTTCTTCCTTCTTCGGTCAACAAATGTTGGTAATTGCTGAGCACCTCACGTTTCACCATGAACATTGTACCGTATACCCCAATGGAGTTGACCAACTGTCCAATAGCGGTTTTTCCTTCCCCATCAATTGTCATAGTGAAAATTGCCCTGAAGTTGTTGTTGATATTGTTGCGATGCAGCACCGCCATGCTGTTGACTGGATGCCTGATCAGCTCGCCTTGCATATTGGCCCGACCTACTCCTTTGTCAACTGCCCTGGTAGTCCCTAACGAATCGAAAGGATGTTTAAGCTGATCGAGGGTTCCTGTAATTTTATCCCCGTCCTGCTCCAAACGCATATGAATGATGCCTCTCCCTGTTGAAGCATTCAGAAACATCGTGGTGAAGCCGAGCCATTCCCCTGAAATATCATCGCCTCCATTTATTCCTCCTTCCGCTTTGGACAATACCGGCTGCCGGTTGACAAGTCTGTCTTCATGATTAAGCTGTTTGATGACGGCCAACTCAAGTTCAGGATCGAGAAATTGCTCCTTATCTTCAGCCACTGCTTCGGTTGGCATCATCTCTACCTTGGGTTTTACATGGTGGTAGATCAACCGTGCTGCTTCTCCCCGGGTCAGATTGGCATCTGGCGTATGCCATGGGGCAATAGGTTTTTTTAGCAAGCCCGAAATGATGCTCGTGGCTTTCCCACCTGCTACGCTTTGGTTTGGATAAGCAAAAACTGGCGGGCCAACCCCTGATTGATTCTGCCACCAATAGTTCAGGTAATTACGAATTTCATAATCAAAGAAGGGCTCTGTGGATTGCGTCGAATAATCGTACAGGGTCTCCATAAACTTGAACGCCGGGTGCCCACGGGGTACATCGCTAAAATGAGCCGCGGTGATGCTGATTGGAATATCAAGCCCCTTCACCACCATACGGGCAAATTCTCCCATAGTGATTGACTGATCGGGACGGAAATAATAATTTTCATCTCCATCTACCGCTCCTAGCAGACTCAGCTTCTGGACAGCTTCAAATTCTGGCGCATCGGCGGGCAGGTCTTTGTAGAAGAACAGGATATTACCGTATTTCAGCAATTCATCCTGGATGTCGCTGACAGCCAGCTCACTGAGTTCGCGTCCGCTGTCCAGGGAAAGCGCTGCTGCAACCCCGGCAG
This sequence comes from Urechidicola croceus, assembly GCA_905181865.1. Classification (GTDB taxonomy): domain Bacteria; phylum Bacteroidota; class Bacteroidia; order Flavobacteriales; family Flavobacteriaceae; genus Urechidicola; species Urechidicola croceus_A. Next base: position 211,652 of record CAJIZG010000002.1, on the reverse strand, counting down.
CTTCTCCCAGGGAGGACCATGGGGGCTCCATTCGAACACTCGAAATGGCCAGATGGGTCGAAGAAATGCCAACCGGAAAAAGCAAACCCTTGCGATTCCTGGGAACCATCACGCCGTAGGGGATCTGATAAGGGCCAGTGACGTCCTCCAGGTGAACGTCTCCTTCTGCGGCGCCTTCCCCATACGGACCCGCGCTAGGTCTGGTCGGGCCCTGGACGTTGTGCGCATCAATTGGGTACAAGCCAATCGCCACCGATTCCGGATGCAAGGGGGGGCGAATCCCGTTGCCACGAAGATCCTTGTGGAGATCGCTTTCTGTCAGGGTATATAGCCCCTCGATCCGGCGCCCCTGACGCACATACAGGCGATAAGGGAAGTTACCATTGTCCGTGAACTCATCATCTGCGAGCCCGACATTCGGAGAGCCTCCCTCAGTCTGGATGTAATACATCCAGCCCAGGGAGTGGTTGCGAAAGATTTCCTCAATTTTTGCCCGTTCCTTCCAGTCGGCCAGCACAAAGTCGGTTGAGTGCCTGGTCAGATCAGCTCCATAGTTGATGCCGAGCAAATCGAATTTGCCATTGGGTATGATGGGTTTCTGATTCGTATTCCATGTATACTTTGCCGGATTATAATCCTTAGGCGGAGCTTTCATCCGATAAGGGTGGTCCGGTCGGCCGTAATCCTTTCCCGTCATGCGGAAGGTGAAAGCCTGTGTCCGATTGTCCGCTTCTCCCGTGCTGCCGGGGAAAATCGTGCCTCTGAGCACCCCTGGCTTCGATCCGAATGCATCGGTATAGATGAGTCCTGCATGTGGTTCTTCTTTCGAACGGGCTTCCCTGCCTATGCGAAATGGCACCCCTGCAAAGGCCGCAAGATCAGCCGAGTAAGTCGCATCAATGAAAACACGACCGTTATATTCATGCTTCTTTCCAAGTTTTCCCTGATTGTCGCGATCTTGCGTGATCACCCCCACGACACGGTCTCCTTCCAATTTCACATCAATCGCAACTTCGTTAAAACGAGTCGTGATTGTCGGCACTTCAGCCACCATTTCCGCATAGATCCTAGCTGCAGTATGGGGTTCCCAGGCCTGTCCTTCGGCTACATTCCAAGTCAGATTAATAGGCTGTTGCCTATGTGCTTTCACCAGGGGGTCGTTTGCGAGCACTGTCCGATGGTAGGTCTTTACCCGTTGCCGGAACTCTTCCATGATGCCACTATTCGCCTGCCGGATATGATCATCCAATCTCAGGACCCCCGAGGCAAGCATTCCTCCCAATACCGGGGACTGTTCGATGATGAGTACGGTTTTCCCTGTTCGCCCTGCGGCAATTGCCGCCGCGATCCCAGCTGGTGTACCGGCAATGACAACTACATCATAGTCCGTATTCTGGGCTACAGCAGTAACATTAAATTGGGGGGAAAAGAGGAAAGCTATGACTGCCCATAGCGTAAGGAAAGACAAAGAGCGATTTAACCTACATGCAGATGATTTGTTTTTCATATTATCGTTGGATTTCATAATAATTCTTAATATACTTTCTGACATAATTTTCCCTCTTAAACAAGTGTTACTTATTTATGGGATAATTTTGAATTTAACTCTGTTAGTTGATTAATTATTACGGTAGGTTCATAAGTCCACGGATCCCAAATTGTTTCTTTTGTACGTTGTACCCAGGCTGAATTCATCCCATAAGACAATGCTCCTATCACATCAAAAGGATTGCCGGAGATCAACCAGGTATTTTCCTTCTCTGAGTTAGTCACATCATTAAAGTGCTTATAAACAATTGGGCTAGGTTTGAAGACTTTTGTTTTTTCTACACTTACTACGCCTTCGAAAAAATGTAAAATATTGGCATTTTTTAAAAGATTTGTCACTGTCGTTTTTTCACCATTGGAAAAAGCAAATAACCGATGATTGGCATCTTTTAATTTGGGTAAACTTTCTTTTACATCAGAAAAGGCAGGTAAAACCAAATACTCATTTAATAAGTTGGTCTTTTGCGCTAAGCTAAGGCTTACCTGACAATAATCGCAGGTATAATCAAGTGCATACTTTGTACAGGTAGAAAATCCTTCAAATCTATTCATTAAGCCCTGTCTATAGGAATATTCCAACTGTTTGTTTCTCCAGGTTTCTACAAATAATTTCGACTTGTCTCCAACTAATTTCCGTAAAGAAGTATAAACGCTGGAAGTGTTTATTAATGTTCCATAAACATCGAAAGCCAATGTGTAATTTGCCATATTGTTAGTTTTGATTTCCTGGGAAACATTTTTCCAGGAGATGGGTAAAAGGGCTGTTGCGCTTAACAAAGAAAAGTGGGCTAAAAATTCTCTTCGATTTTTGGTTTTTAACTCTTCCATTTTTTATTTATCTTCAAAATTCTGGTTAATCTTCAACCCCAAGGCTCCTTTATAATAATTCATCTGTTACCTCTTTAATGCTTCAACATAGTGATATTCTTTATAAAGTTTAATGATTTCAACCACTTCGCTGATTTCGTTGATTCTGTCTTCTATATTAAGCTGCCTGATGATGGCCAATTCATTTTCCGGCGAGAGTTACTTTCCCTTCACCAGTTTGGTGACCGCAACTTCTGTCTAAGGTTGTGACTTTAATGTTACTTCAATCCACTTCAGCATTGAATCGACATATTCTTCGCTGGCCATACGAATTGAGGGCTTGCCATCGAGTTTCCCCGGACCATGTTTGCCATTTTTGACAAGAAGCAATTGTGTCTCCACACCCTTCTTTCTGCAGGCCTCGTGATAGCGCAGAGAATTCTCGTGATGAACCACATCGTCAGCTGTTCCATGGGCCAGAAAGGTCGGCGGTGTATTCTTGTCAACTTGTTCGTTATTTGACAAGGTGGCAATCAATTCTTCAGACGGATTACCTCCTAGTAAGAGCTTGCGACTTACTGCATGGGTAAGTTCTGTCCTCATTGAAATCAATGGATAAATAAGACAAGTAAAATCTGGTCGTGCGCTGACTTGATCGATTTCATCCATTGCTGTATAGCCAAATGCCTCATCGTAGTGCACGCACAAGGTCGAGACCACATGCCCACCGGCAGAAAACCCCATGGCGCCTATTTTATTGGGATCGATACCGAATTCTCTGGCGCGGCTGCGGACGATTCGCATGGCTCGTTGGGCATCCCATAAGGGAACCGGATGATTAAACGGCTCGCAACGGTACCCTACCATAAAAACAGCAATGCCGCGTTCATTGAGGAATTTTTGCATGGGCAGCCCTTCTGCGCCGATGGCGACTCCCCTGTACGCTCCCCCACAGAACAAGACCATCGCAACTCCCGTTTGCGTTTCTTTTGCAGGCAGATACACATCCATCGCAGGCACACGGATATTACGAAGGCTACCTTTAAAAGCCTTATGGGTTCCATTTTTAATGGCGGCGACTCTTTGCTCCGCTTTTTCTGCATCACCTACCTTGGCGCCTGGTGGAGTCCCCGGCCACAATAAAACCTGAGGTATTTTAGCACTCTCTGTAGCAAAACTGCTCGAAAATACAAATAGGGCTACTACCAGTGCTTTTATAATTTTATTCATGTTCATCTAAGTCTAGTTTATTATCAGTGTTCCATTCTTCCTTTGAATTCCACGACGTTTTCCGCGATAGACCTGCCTTTTGCGACTGACTTTTCCGCTACTGACCAGTCATCCTTTTATAAACTTCTATTCCGGTTTCTCCCCGTTCGTTTCTTTTAGGAACGGACTTGTCGAGGTAGGTCTTTACCTGACCCTCGAATGCAGTGTATTCGTTGGCGGTGATTTTCCCGTCACGATTCCTGTCAATGAATGGGAATAGCCATTCAAAATCGGGCTTTTCAATACCCCATTCATGCCAGGAAGACCACTCCTTTTTTGGGGAAGACGCATACTTCTTCTGATACTCGCCCTGCCGCGCGAGCGGCCTCAATGCCCTATCTATCAGTTCCTCTTCCCAACTCAGGAATTCATCGCTATTGAGATTGGCCCGGTGCCAATCCGGGTGCGGAAACTCCTCGTAAGAAATGTAGCCGTCCTTGTTCTTGTCCGATTTCCACCAAAAGGTTTGCGTGCTTTGCAATGACTTCTCTGATAGGCCGGCCTCCAGTTTTGCGATTCCTGTAAGCCTTTGTGCCTCTGCAGCCTGCCGTCCCTCGTCCGTTAGCAAGTGCTGATAGTCGGCCAGCGCTTCTCGTTTCACCATAAGCATGGTTCCATAATTACCCCCATGGTTGACTAACTGACCTGTGGCAGTTCTGCCGTCACCGGCAATCACGGCCGTGAAGATTGCCCAGGTCTGGGCCGAGGGCATCCTACTATTAGAAATACCCTGACGTTCCAGCACCATCATGTGGGTGCGATTTCCCTTATACCACTTGCCTTTGATGAGTCCTCGCGTAGTTCTTTCAGCGATAATTCTGATGGTCGATGGAGGATCGAAGGGATGTTTGAGCTGCCCATTGATTCCGGAGATTGCCTCTCCGTCCTGTTTCAGGTTCACATACATGATGCCCTTCCCCGTCGGGCCATTTAAAAACATGGTCGTGAAGCAGATCCATTCTCCGGAGACGTCCTCGCCTCCAATTAGTTCTTTTGTATTTTTTGGCAAAACCGCCTGGCGGTTCGCGATTCTCTCTTCCAGATTGAGTTGTCTGATAATGGCCATCTCAAGTTCGGGATCAAGAAATTGTTCGCTCTTTTCCTGAGCGAAAACTGCAACATTAAATTGAGGTAATACCAAAAAAGCTATAATCACCAGGTCCGTAAGGAAAAACAAACGGTGATTTAACCTAAACGCAGATGATTTGTTTTTAAAATTATTGTTTTTTTTCATAAATTATTAATAAAATTAATTGATTGGAACTATCTAACTTTAGTTTGCGAAATAAGAACCTCAAGACTCAGACTTATTTCTAAGGCTTTAGGTTCTTATTTTGTTAACAAGTGATGTCTTTTAATAACCGGGATTTTGGTCTTCAGGCCCCATCAGATCATTAAAGTCCAATTCGGCCGTTGGGATTGGCCATAAATAGTGTTTTTCAGCAATAGTAATCCCTTTAACATCAAGGATGGTTGCTGCTGCCGTGCCAGTTCTTTTTAGATCATACCAACGTTTTCCTTCGAATATAAATTCATACGCTCTTTCCCGAAGTACTAAATCCACAAAAGAGGTCGCGTCATAATCCGCAATATCGAAATCCACGGCTGAAGGAGTTTCAGGATCATTTCCAAAACCCCTGCGATGCACTTGATTTAGTGCTTCCATTGCTTCTGTGGTAGGGCCACTCGCAGCTCTTGCAGCCGCTTCGGCATATATCAACAGTGCTTCGGCATAACGGTATATTGGGTTATCATTACCAGCATCATTTCTAGTTGGGGATGAAGGCTCAATAAATTTTTTTGAGACAAGTGTGGTCGTTCCCAAACCAAAATCTATCTGGTCCCACAATGCCTTTCGTAAATCATTGTCGTTCCATGAAATATAAAATGGGTTGACAGCATCACTATAATGTGCATACGCCCCACCAAAATTGAAGAGCTCGGTGCTTGGATGATTCAATATGAACAACAAAAAGTTACCAAAACCTGGCTGACGGGTATATTTGAAAGAAAAAATTTCTTCTGAAGAAGTTAGCAGTTCAGGACCATACAGGTTAAACTGAAAGTCCTCAATTGATGTCACAGGCACTAAAGAAAATTTGTTTGACTTGATTACCTCATCGGCCTTATCACGCGCCTCAGCATACATCCCCAGAGTTAAATAAACATCTGCAAGAAACATTTTCGCTGCATATTTAGTTGGCCTACCTATATCCTTCGGATCTTCAGGAAGGTTTTTTTCGGCATCAATTAAATCTGCCAAGATAAAATCATAAATTTCTGAAGGAGTGCTTTTATTAGCATCTTTTTCCTCCATATTAAGCTCCGTTCGCAATGGCAACCCACCCCAGTTCCTAACCAGGTCAAAATACGCCATAGCGCGCAAATATTTCGATTCAGCGACGAACTCATCTATTTCTGATTGGTTTACTGAAGAAGCCTGAGGTGCATTTTTGATTATAAAATTGGCATTCCGTATGCTCGCATAAAACCGGTTCCACTGGCCAGCTGCAGTATTTATTTTGCCAGTATTAAACCCGGAAAAACTATTATAATTGGCCCTACTTCCTCTTCCATATCCCCAATCGGTATGTGCGTCTAGCACAACTAAAAAACTTGCTCTATCACTACGCATTGGCTGGTAAATTGCATTTACTCCCGTCTCTAATTCTTCAGCTGTATTATAAAATAATTCGGCGGCTATATTCTTCGGCTCTTCATCTAACAGGTCTTCACATGACATACACAAAGTCAGCATAGCAAGACCAAAAAAGCCCATGGTTTTAAGCGTGTATAAACCATGAAAATAATTATATATCGTTCTAATATTTTTCATATCATTTGTTTTTTGTTATTTGTTTATCAAAATTCACGTATTACACCTCTAAAATCCTACCCTTACACCAACTGTAACGGTTTTAGCAATAGGGTAACTGTAATGATCAATACCCAGTTGACTGGCTCCCCTTGAATTGACTTCAGGATCCCACCAGGAGTAATCAGTCAGGGTAATCAGGTTTTGTCCACTCAAATAAAACTGTGCACTTCTTAACCAGTTATTTTCAATTGGAATATTATATGCCAATTCTATATTTTTCAAGCGCATGTAAGAACCATCTTCAATCCAGCGATCCGATACATAAGCATCTGTATTCCTGCTAATCAGAGGATATTTGGCATTGGTATTTTGTGGTGTCCAGTGATCGGAAAAAAGATCACGAAGTGAATTTATTCCTAGCCCAAAATCATTAGTTGGTAAGATGACACTCGTATTAAAAATATCATTGCCTTGAGAACCCTGGATAAACAGAGACAGTTCGAAGTTTTTGTAGGACATGTTTGAATTTAATCCATAAATAAAATCAGGATTAGCATCTCCTATAAATGTTTTATCTTCAGAATTAATGGATCCATCTCCATTTTGGTCAACAATATTGATAAATCCTTCATCGTCGTACCCATCTTCAACAAAACCCCAAAACTGGCCAATCGGACTCCCTTCCTTTAGGATTTGAACATTCTCATTTAGTACAACAATAGACACCCTTGAAGTAAAAATATCTTCCCCATTGTACAGTTTGGTTACTTTGTTTCGATTGAAAGATATATTGGAAGACAATTCCCAATTGAAATCGCCAGTCAATACTTTGGCGGTTACTCCCAGCTCAAAACCTCTATTTTGAACAGACCCAACATTTTGAATAGTAGAAGTAAAGCCCAACGAGCTAGGTAAGACCACTGTATTGAGTAGATCACTTGTAGTCTTGTTATAATAATCTGCTGTTACAAAAAACCTGTTTTCAAGCAGGCCTAAATCAAATCCAATGTCAAATTGTTCAGTGGTTTCCCATTGCAAATCACCTGGTAACCTTGATCCAGGAGCAAAAGTATTAACGAGCTGGTTATTGATTACTGTAAGTCCAGCATTCAGGAGGTTCAGTGTGGTATAAGGACTAATCGCCTGACTACCGGTTAGCCCCCAACTTGTACGTATTTTTAAATCGGATATAAAATCAACCTCTTTCATAAAATCCTCCTCTCCCATCCTCCATGCCAAAGCAGCTGATGGGAAAGACCCCCATTTATTTCCCTCGCTATACCTCGATGATCCATCAGTCCGAAAACTTATAGTCATCAAATACTTGTCATTATAGGAATAATTTACGCGTCCCAAATAGGAACTCAAAACTGCTTTTGAATATCCAGACGATGGAATACCTGGGGTTGCGGATGCACCCAGGTTATGTGTTTCAAATACATCACTCAAAAAACCCGTTCCACTAGCTGAAAGTGAAGTAGATATAAAGTCCTGATAAGTAAATCCTGCTACCGCCGAAATCCGATGTTTTTCTCCATATGTTTTATCATAGTTTATGGTGTTCTCACTTAACAAACTTCTGAATTGATTTGTACTAACACTAGCCGACCCAGGGGAATTGAGGAAATTACGGGTGGTATAAGTATCTGAGCGATTGTCACGGTTCTCTATGCCTCCAGCCAGTTTTATGGATAACTCTGGGGTAATTTTATAGATAAAGGATAGGTTAGTCAGCACAACATTCGTCTTCGCCTCACTGTCTTGTTCGTTGATGAAATTCAGTGGGTTTGTCAAACCAACGTGGACAAAAGGATATGCATTCCCCAATACAGTTAAGGTGCCATCAGCGTTGTAGGGATTTGAAATTGGTGCTGATGCTATTACTCCTCCGATCAATGTGGTTCCCCTGGCTCCTCCTCCACTATCTCTTCTTTTTCTACTCAAATAGGACATGGTATTTGATAAACGCAAACTGAATTTTTTACTAATTTCATGATTGATATTGGTTCTCAGCGAATATCTATTGTAATCACTGCCCTTAATTATCCCTTCCTGGCCAAATACACTTCCTCCAATGGAATATTGTGTCGATGCATTTCCGCCTCTTATATTTATGTTAGTAGATTTTATGGGTGCTTTTTGAAATACCAAATCTTGCCAATCGGTACCTTCCCCAAATGCAGCAACTTCTTGTTGGGTAAAATACAATGGCACTCCATCATTTTCTGCCTGAATGTTAGCCACTGTGGCATATTCCTCTCCATTCATCAACTCTAATTTCTTCCGTAAAGTTTGTGAACTATAGCTCGTTTCAATATCGACCTTTGTATTTCCTGCTTTACCTTGTTTCGTTGAAATCAAAACAACACCATTGGCACCTCTGGAACCATAAATAGCTGTGGCAGAAGCATCCTTTAGGACTTCAATACTTTCAATATCGGAATTGTTGATATTAGTTGGACTACCAGAATAAGGGAATCCATCAATTACATAAAGTGGCTCATTACCACCTTGAACGGAATTGGTACCCCTGATTCTTATACTGACCCCAGCACCTGGTGCACCTGTAGACTGTATGACTTGCACACCTGCCACTCTACCTGACATACTTTGCATCACGTTTGTTGCGGGATAAGAATTGATTTCTTTAGCCTTCATCTGCCCAACAGAACCAGTCAAATCACTTTTTTTCACGGTACCATATCCTACAATCACCACTTCTTCAAGATTCGCAGCATCTTCTATTAATGCGATTGCTACTTCTTCTTGACCTGCTACTGCAATTTCCTGAGATAAATACCCAATATATGCAACAACCAAAGTAGCGTTGGCATTAGTAACATTTAGAGAAAAATTCCCGTCAAAGTCAGATTCTGTACCTTTGGTCGTACCTTTTTCAAGAATACTTGCTCCAGGTAATGGGTTTCCATCTTCGTCTGTAACGAACCCGGAAACTTCAATATCTTGTACTTCTATAATTTTCAATGGCAATTCCTTTATCGCAGTAACTTCGTCAGACTTTTTCTCAACAAGAAAAATTTGAGTATCGAGCACCTTATAAGAAGTATTTGTGCTTGAAAAAATATTATTTAATATTTTAGTCACCAACTTTTTATTGGCCTTTACAGTAATCATTCTGTTCAAGTTTACATCTCTTATTTTATAAACAAATTTAAAATCTGTTTTACTTTCAATCTCTTCAAGAACGTGTCCAACAGGGACATTTATCAAATCCAAAGAGACCTTCGTCTTTTGAGAATAAGTAGTATTTGCTTGCAGTGTAAATACTGCAACAAACATTAATAATGTACTAAGCTTCATCTTTAAATCAAATTTTATAGATTGACGATGTAGGCTTCTCTTTTTATTAAGAAGTTTTTTCATACTTTTGTAGTGTTATGTGTGGTTAATAATTTTAATTAATCGCATCAATATAAATCGGGAAATGTGTCCGCATTTTCCGGTTTTTTTCTTCAATAAATTTTTGAAAGAAATGATGCTGAATTTCATTTTATATAATAGGTGTCAGCGTCTATATCATAGGCATAGTAGTATTTAGTAGTTAATTTAGTTTATTATAATTTCACACTAGTGTCCACTTAAAATAAGTTAAAAACCAGTTGATTAGCATTTTGTTCATTGACATTATTGTAATCTGATTTCATAAGTAATTCATTTACAGGAGTTTTATCAAGTAATGATGCTGATAAAATTTGTATGATTTCATAAATTGAACGATTGATTTTTAAATCTTTTGCAATTATAGAAATTAAGCAATAAGTTATTATTGCAATGTTAATTTGTATGCGAACCGCATTTTCTGTTCTACCCCAAAAAGTTTTAACTTTTAAGTGTTGTTTTATCCATTTGAAGAATAATTCAACTTGCCATCTTTGTTTATAAAGCAATGCAATATCTTGTGCTGATAACTCAAAATTATTTGTTAAAAACACTAATTTTTTTCCGTTTTCGCTATCAACGAATTTTACTTTTCGTAATCTTTTCGGATAATCTTTAGAGGTATAGAATCCTTCTATTTTTCCAATTTGATCGTATTTAATACCAGTAGTTTTATCCACTTTATTTGAATACATTCTTTTGAATTTTATATTAGATTTTGCTCTAACTACAAAATAAGCTTTCGCTTTTGTAATTCGATAAAGACGCTGATAATCTACATAAGCTCTGTCAAAAATATAATAAGCTAATGGTTCATAATCGATAACATCCATTGCATTAACATCGTGTATGTTTGCCTTTGTAATATGAATAAATACAGGGATTTGAGTATTAACATCAAAAAGCGTATGCAACTTTATTCCTGCTTTTGTTTTACGGAAATGAGCCCAACAAAATACACTTAAACAAAGGTCAATTGTTGAAGAATCAAAAGCATAAATATTGCCTTTTATATCAAAAGTATCATTGCTGTTTTTTCGTTGAGCAATGGTAATTAAATGATTAGCAAACTCTTCAAATATTTTGTAGTTGCGTTTTTCATTTGCTTTTGATAAGTTACTGCGAGTTATATTTTTTCCAAATCCTAAATGATATGATTTTGATTGATGTGCTTCTATAGTAGTTGTCAAATCTCTCAGACTTTCTCTAGCAGATAGTTGACCAAAAATCATACATAATAATTGATTCCAACACGTAAAATGCTTAACAGATTTATTTCCAGAATAGTTCGATGTTATTCTATCAAAAACACGTTGAGGAAGAAATTTAACCAATTGAGAAAATACATATTTACCTTGATTCATATTCGTAACTTTAATTTACGAACATAACATTCATTTCAAATCGTCACGCTTCAAAATGAGACTTAAAATACAGATTTACAATAATTTCAAAGAACTTTGTTTAACTTTTAGTGGACACTAATGATAATTTCATTATTTTCTTCCATCGTAAATTCAACACCATAGGTAATTTCGAAATAGTTAAGAATTTTCTCTATCGGTTCATCTCCAAAACTTGCGTTAAACTTTTCATCTGTCAGTTTTAAATTCGTATTCGTGATTTGAACATTGTAATGACGCTCCATTTTCTTCAAAATATTTGAAAACATAATATCCCTAAAAACTAATTCGCCATATATCCAAGCGGTGTAAATACTCGTAATAACTGGTTTTGTAGAAATGCTCTTTTCTTTTTTATTAAAACTTCCTGTAAACCCTGGCTCCAACAAGGTATTGCTCTTAACATCATTTTCTTTACCTGTATAAAGACTAACAGACCCTTCTACCAATACAACATCTGTATTTAAATCTTCTGGGTATGTCGAAACATTGAACGCTGTACCTAATACCTCAATGTTCAAATCGTCAGCATTCACTATAAACGGATTTTCTTTGTTTTCTGAAACATCGAAATAGGCCTCTCCTGACAGAAAAACATGTCTTATTTCTCCTTCTAAAAATTTAACTGGATATTTTAAAGAGGTTCCTGCATTTAAATGTACTTTGGTACCATCTGATAGCAGTAACTCAAATCTTTTACCATAAGGTATATTCAGTGTATTGTATTCTAATTTTTCAAATTCTCCTTTATTATTATATACTAATTGTGCACCATTTTGCTCGCCAACAACATTTCCTTTTTTATCTTTTACTTTGGAAGTTCCATCTTCTGAAATAATTTTAATATTACCATCATCCAATTGTAGGGTAATAAATTCTTCTTGTGGAACAACATCGTTGACTGATTGCACTTTGCTAAAGTCTTGGTAGAAATACCCTACACTAATAAAAACAATTGCTATTGCGGCGTATTTAAGAATGGATCTTACCTTTAATTTTGAATATATCGATTTATCTTTTCGGATTCTTAAAAGTAATTCTTTTTTTATTTTATCGGAATCTAACTCATTCATACTAAAAATGATTGCGTAGTGGGTATTAACATAACTTTTGAATTCTTGTACATTACTCTTGGTTTGAATCCAATCGACCAATACATCTAACTCTTTTGCATTGATTGATTGTGTAATATACTTTACTATGAGATTTTCGATCTCTGGATTAATCATAAAATAATTTTAGTTTAGTATTCGTTAGTTTATAGTAATACAGAGCCAAATTCAAATACCCTTGCTTTTTATCAAATATTTTTTTTATATTCGTCTAGATATTTTTTTAATTCAATTTGGAAAGAGCCTATAAAAACTCTAAAATATTATTCGATTCTCTTAAAAAAGGGGATGAATTGGCCTATTCTTATTTGATCGATACTTACGACCGTAAATTATTTGCATACGCACTGAGTTTAACCAATGATCATGATTTAGCCCAGGATATTGTCCAAAACGTATTTATAAAGACCTGGGAGCATCGAAAAAAATTGAACCCCAAGCATTCTATACAAAGTTTTCTATACAAGTCTATTTATAATGATTTCATCAATCAATATTGGAAAGATCAATCTAAAAGAGCACTAGAAATAGAATATGTAACTGCCCTGAATGAAATTGTAGAAGAGACGGATAATTCTACTTTAAAAAAATTAACTTCCATCGTTTTAAAGGAAATTGAAAATTTACCTCCAAAATGCAAGAAAGTCTTCTTACTTAGTAAAAAAGAAGGTCTTACCAATATAGAAATCTCTGACCACCTTAATATTTCTATTAAAAGTGTAGAAGGACATATCAGTAAGGGCTATTCAATTATTAGAAAGAAAATAGATGTTGGATCAAATATTATTCTTTTCATTCTAATGGGTGCATACAACAATAACAACAGCCAATTGAGCATAAAATAAATTATAGTACAAAATACATGGTAATTGCTGTATAGCCGTATTAGTGATATTTATCTTAACTTTTATCTATATCTATATATTAGTGCAGGAATTGTTTAAACTTATTTTTAAGTACATATATTATTGCAAGCATTGCTGTTAAATGCAGAAATTATATAAAATAACCTTTTTAAGTGCAGGTATTATTATACACTTGTAAATATTGCACCCTTAAGTGCAGAAACTCATATGAAATCAAATTTACCTGAAATATTATAGAGTTCATCAATTCCAAGTGAGTCACAAAAAATAATTAGGCTTTTAAAAAAAAATAAGAAAAATTCTACCAAAAGCCTATACATCTAATTTTGAAGACGAAGATGCTATAATTATAAATAGGCGCTTATTTCCTTTATTTTCAATACATTATCCTGGGTCATTAATACGTTATAGAACTGTGATTGAATATACAATCTCACCAGAATCAAACATTTATTTAACCACGTCTCAAAACAGAGTTGTAAAATGGCCTGGCGTAACCCTAAAATTCACAAAAGGATATGGCCCATTAGAAAATGACAATCCACTATATAAAAATATATATGTTACTTCTCAAGAAAGAACATTTCTAGAAAACTTAAGTCCTAGTAGATTAACAGGAGGTGAACTTAAAACATTATCAGTAGAAATAATTGAAGAAAAATTATTGCTATTATTAAACAAAGGTGGAGAAAAAAAATTAAACGAGTTTAGAGATAAAGCCAGAGAGATTTCAGAACTTTTAAGATTAAATAAGGAATTCGACTTACTAAATAAAAAAATAGGAGCTCTATTATCTACTAAACCAACTAAAATATTGACTTCAGCAGCAGCAAAGGCACAATCATATAGGAGAACCTTATGATCCCATTAGATTAAATTTATTTCAAAAATTAAGCGGTGTTTTAAGAAATTCTTGTTTAGACAGCGCGAAGAATGCTGAAGAGTTTAAAACATTTGCCTTTTTTGAAAGTTATTTTTCAAATTATATTGAAGGAACAAAATTTGAAATTGAAGAAGCCATAGATATAGTATATAAAAATCAATTTATTCCTACTCGAATGGGAGATACTCATGATGTAAGAGGTACTTTTGAAATATGTTCAGATAATTTTGAACTGAAACGAACTGTAAGCACACCAGAGGAATTTATTGAATTGTTACAAAATCGTCATGCAGTTATTTTAAGAGGTCGACCAGATAAAGAACCTGGTCTATTTAAAAAAACTGACAAAAAAACAAAATCCGGATGTTTATACAGCAATGATGCAAAGAGCACAGGAATATAGTTTTTGGTTACAACCGGATGATTTTAATAATATGCTCAATCAGTTAAAAAATTCTAATGCATTAGAAGAGTCTCACAATGGTGCACTAAAATGGCAATAAAAACAAAAGACCATTTCACACACATTCCACTACGCTCCTATCGTCGTTTCGTAAAAAGAGTGTTCCAATTAACATTGCAGAGAGCGTTTTTAGAGGAAAAAAATAAGAAAAAGCAGTAATTCAACTTCGCTTTTACCCAAAAAAAGTTACATAGCGCTAACATTATAGAAAAGTTAATCTTTATTTCACTATCCTAACAAATCCACACTCATTCCAGCGCCTTGTGGTACTTGATATACACCGTCTTTGATTACTTAAGCCTATTGTAAATTCCCTTTACAAGAAATCCCGCTGATTTATAGGCTGGTAAATGTGTATCTTTAATCATACTTCCTGCTCCCATTATTACAATTGGAAGCGGATTTTTTGGAAATTTCACCTCTTGATTCAAGTCCATAGAATTAATTTTTAAAATCAACACTTTATCTATTCGTATATCCAACAGCTTTTTGGCCATTCAACAAATATGTTAATTCTTTTACTTTATCGGGATGCATGGCATAGCGGTTACTATTCTCTGACGGGTCTTTAGACAAATTATACAATTGCCCTTCCGTTTCAACCGGAATCCCTTTAATTTTAAGGTTTTTACTAAAACCGCCTGAATCTTTTCCTAAAATTAATTTCCAATTACCCTTTCTAATAGCAAACGTTCCATCTATCGAATGATGAATTATAGATGTTCTAACGGTGGTTTCATTTCCAAACAATATTGGAGAAATATCAAAACTATCTTCCATTTCACCTTTTCCCTTTTCAATACCTAAAATAGATGCTACTGAAGCTATTACGTCTGTCAAACAAATGACTTGATCGCTCACTGTATTTGCCTTTATTCTTTTCGGCCAAGCCGCAATAAATGGCACGCGATGACCACCTTCCCAAATATCTGCCTTCATTCCTTTCCACGGTCTACTGGGGTCATGCCCGTGTTTTTTTACCGAGGCAATTGCTCCCCCCATGTTAGTTCCATCTCTTTGAGGTGATCCATTGTCTGAACTAAATATAATTAAGGTATTTTCAAGTTCTCCCGACTTCTTCAACGCTTCTACAATTTGACCAACAGACCAATCTACTTCGTTTACAAAATCACCATACAATCCTGCTTCACTCTTCCCTTTAAAGTTATTAGTAGGAGCAATCGGAGTATGCGGCGCTGTTAAGGTAAAGTGCAAATAGAAAGGTTGCACTTCTTTGGATTTTTCGGCAATATATTTTACCGCTCTTTTGGTAATTGTTGGCATCACCTCTTCCAATTTCCATCCTTCAGCCATTGGCCCTGGTCCACCATACATATCGTTGGGTTTGATTAAATCTGGTGCTTTAACTAATCTATCATTTTCGAAAAAAGTATAGGGTGCAAAATTTGGCACATCGTCTCCAAAATAATAATCGAACCCCGCTTCTAAAGGACCTCCTCCAATCGTTTTTGAAAAATCGATCTTTTCGTACAATTTATGTCTTCCTTTGAGACCATAATCTCCAATAGGAATGGTATCATTCATAAACCCTTCTCCTCGATTCGATGGCCATCGCCAACCTAAATGCCATTTACCAATACAGGCCGTATTGTAGTTTTCCGCTTTCATCATCTTTGGGAATGTCAATCTATCTTTCGCTATCAATGGTTTATCCCACATCCATAACACACTCTTTTTTAACTCGGTTCGCCAAGCATACCGACCTGTTAACAAACCATAACGTGTTGGTGTGCACACACTACTTGGTGTATGCGCATCTGTAAATCGCATCCCCTCTTTTGCCAAACCATCAATATGTGGTGTTGGTATTTTAGATTCTGAATTGTACACTTGTGGATCTCCATACCCCAAATCATCTGCTAAAATGATGACCACATTTGGACGTGGATTCTTTTCTTGTTCTTCTTTACAACTCAAAAGTAATATGACTCCGAGTACTACCATTAGTTTGAAAATTGATTTGTATTTCATAATTAACATCTCATTTTTAAATTCAATAAGTCTTAATAAAAGATTGCATATATAATTAACATCACCAAAACCAAACTTAAATTATTCACTTTTTTTGGAGGCGGATTCACTTTTTAATAAAAGGTTTCGGAATTACCTAGTATCCTCCTATCAGCGTAGGAAATTCCAATTTAAATGATACTCTGTAATATCAAGAATAAAAGTATGAGTTTGCCTTGCTTATCTCCTTCAATTTTCAGCATGCTCCCGGACACAGATACACAAACTATTTATATGCTGTTTAGCAACACCTAGACGTAAGAAGGTGGAGGGCTCACTGAGGTCCAACCTCCATCTACCACAATAGTTTGACCTGTTATCTGACTAGAACTCTCTGACAATAAAAACAACACTGCATGTGCGATATCTTGGGTTGTAGACACGACACCTGTTGGAGTCAATCGTTCCCATTCCCTTTTATAATTTGGATCTGAATCTACAGTTCTTTCCGTCAAGGTAGCACCAGGTGCCACGGCATTTACTGTAATTTTATGTGGTGCTAATTCAATACTTAAATTTTTCGCAAGCATTTCCAAGGCGGCTTTTGTCATACCGTAAGCAGCAAGATTTGGATGTGCTTGATGACCAGTAACCGAGGACATAAGTAATATGCGTCCGCTTGTTTCTTGTTTTACCATCTGCTTCGCGCTCGCATTTGCTAAAAAGAACGACCCTTCAATATTTACCTCCATTAAACGTCGCAAACTTTCTAATTCATATTCAAGAAAACTTCCAAAAGTTGTAATTCCAGAATTTGCAACCGCCAAGTCCAACTTGCCAAACTTTTCTACTGCCATGTTTACAATTGAATTGATAACGGCTACATTGCTCGAATCTCCCGCACAAGAAACACAAACTCCTCCCAAATTTTGAATGGTAATTGCTCCCTTTTCTGCTAATTCTTTGTCCAAATCATTAAGTACTACTTTTGCCCCTGAAAGTGATAATTGTTTGGCTATCTCAAAGCCTATACCGATTCCTGCGCCTGTAACTACGGCTACTTTATTTTTAAAATTAAATGTAATCATACAATACTTTTAATGTGAATCTCTACTTACTTCGCTTCCACTACCTCCTTTTAAAAAATCAAGATCCACTCCCTCATGTGCCTGTTCTACATGATCTATATACATTTTCACATAACCACGATTTACGCCTAAATCTGGCGCTTCCCAATCTTTCCGACGTAACGTTAGTTCCTCATCAGAGACGTGTAAGGTTAATTTTCTATTCGGCACATCCAATTCTATCAGATCACCTGTTTTCACCAATCCAAAAGCTCCTCCAACTGCAGATTCTGGAGACACATGAAGAATCACTGTACCAAAGGCAGTCCCACTCATTCTTCCGTCAGAAATTCGTACCATATCCGTAACTCCTTGATCTAACATTTTCTTTGGCAAGCCAATATTACCTACTTCGGGCATCCCTGGATACCCTTTTGGCCCTGCATTTTTTAAGATCAATACAGATGTTTTATCAACTTCTAAATCTGGTGAATCAATTGTGGCTTTATACTCTTCTACCGTTTCAAATACATATGCTTTCCCTTTGTGTTGCATCAATGCTGGAGTTGCTGCTGATGGCTTTATAATGCCTCCATTCGGACATAAATTCCCTTTTACTACCGCAATACCAGAATCATCTTTAAAAGGACTTTCTACTGATTCAATGATATTTCTATCATAACAAGTGGCATCTTCAGCATTTTCTAATAATGACTTCCCGTTTGCTGTAACTACGCCTTTATGTAACTGTTTTTTTAATTCTTTTATAATGGCCGGTAATCCTCCAGCATAATATAAATCTTCCATAAAGTGATCTCCCGATGGTTGCAGATTTGCTAACAACGGGATTTCTTCTGAAAACTTATCGAAATCCTCCAAATTTAATTCTACTCCAATTCTGCCAGCAATTGCTAATAAGTGGACTACAAAATTCGTAGAGCCACCAACAGCCGCATTTACCATAATTGAATTTTCAAAAGCCTTTCTCGTTAAAATTTTTGAAAGTTTCAAATCTTCTTTTACCATATCAACAATGCGACGACCCGTAAGATGTGCCAATACTTTTCTCCGAGAATCGGAAGCAGGTATTGCGGCATTATGAGGTAAGGTTACCCCCAAAGATTCTACCATACATGCCATGGTTGAAGCCGTACCCATCACGGCACAATGTCCATCACTTCTACACATACCGGCCTCAATCTCTACAAATTCTTCTTGACTCAATTCTCCTTTACGATTCGCGTCACTAAACTTCCAAATATCAGTTGTCCCAATACTTTTCCCTTTGTGTTTTCCGGCCAACATAGGACCACCACTTAAAAACACCGTAGGTAAATCCACACTACAGGCACCCATTAATATTGAGGGCGTAGTTTTATCGCAACCACCTAATAACACGATGCCATCCAAGGGATTCCCACGAATACTTTCTTCAGCATCCATACTCGCCAAATTTCTATATAACATCGTAGTTGGTTTCATCAAAGTTTCTCCCAATGACATTACAGGAAATTCGAGTGGAAATCCACCTGCTTCCCAAACCCCTTTTTTAACGAACTCAGCCAATTCTCTTAAATGCCCATTGCATGGTGTTAATTCAGACCACGTATTACAAATTCCTATAACAGGTTTTCCTTCAAATTCATCTGATGGAATTCCTTGATTTTTCATCCAAGCGCGGTATATGAATCCGTCTTTACCTTCTTTACCAAACCATTGTTGACTTCTAAGTTTTGCCATTTTATCCTTTGTATTTTGTTTCGAATCGCCCTATGATATCCGTTTCTATTTTAAATATGCTACCTGCGAGCGGATATTTTTTTTCCTGCTCTGAAGATAATGCAATTTTTGAAGTAGTTATGAATAATGTCTTCATATCTGAACCCCCAAAACAGCAACTCGTAGGATGCAATACTGGAAGCCAAATTTCGTCAATTCTATTTCCGATGGAATCAAAACGAACTAACTTACTTCCTCCCCAAATAGCAACCCAAAATCCACCCTCAGAATCTATTGTCATTCCATCTGGGAATTCGTCTTCTCCAAATTTAATATGAATCCTTTTATTAGAAATATTTCCACTTTCAATCTCATAATCATACGCAAAAATGGCATGTTTGAAGGTATCAATAACAAAATAAATATTCATCTCATCATTCCAACCCATTCCATTCGGAATGAAAAAATGATCGTCAAGTTCTCTAATTTGATGGTCTTGATTTATTTGAAATAATTTACCAATTTCCTTTTCACCATTCCACTCCATCGTACCTGCAATAAATCGACCATAAGGATCAACAGCTCCGTCATTAAACCGAACTTCTTTAGTATATTCCTCTGGTGAAGGCCGGATTAGTTCAAAATTCGAATTTACCTCATCAAAAAACCCAAAACCATCTCTAACAGCCATGATTAATCCCCCTTTTTCT
This sequence comes from Urechidicola croceus, assembly GCA_905181865.1. Lineage (GTDB taxonomy): Bacteria > Bacteroidota > Bacteroidia > Flavobacteriales > Flavobacteriaceae > Urechidicola > Urechidicola croceus_A. Next base: position 191,617 of record CAJIZG010000002.1, on the reverse strand, counting down.
CGCAAAGCCAACACGCCCAATGGTTGCCCAATGGTATATTTTTCAACAACCAAAGAAGTACTATCAGCCTTGTAATAATCACCCCTTAATATATCTACCCAATATAATTTTTGAGTTACTTCATCCCAAAGTGGCCCCTCTCCATGCTCTGAAAATTCATTGAAAATAGGCGTTACTTGATACTTTTTAGTCATGATTGCTTAAACTAATGAAATCTGAGACAATAAAACTATCTTATTATTCTTGTTTTAACATCTTATTTATTCAAAAAAAATTGAAACGAATTACATATTGACTATTTTAAAAACAAAAAGAGAACACAAGTTCTCTTTTTAATAGTATAAAATTACAGTAATAACTATATGAAACTAAAAGAAATCAACTTAACGTTCCAGTCCTTTTGCTTTTAAAAAATTATCTAAATTTTCATCGTTTAATTCCTTACTATCTCCGTATTTTTTTCTTATTTCAACCAAACGCTTATGCATATCCTCTTTTATTTTAGAATATAATGGATCAGTATATACATTGGTCATTTCACTCGGATCACTTTCCAAATCATATAATTCCCAAACATCTACATCATAATAAAAATGAATTAACTTATAACGATCTGTTCGCACTCCGTAATGTCTTTTTACATGATGTTCTCCAGGAAATTCATAATAGGTATAATAGATAGCATCGCGCCACTCACTTCCCTTAGCCTTAGCATTAACCAAGCCTCTAAATGATTCTCCTTGAATATCATCAGCAATCGATACTCCTGCATAATCTAAAAAGGTTGGTGCAAAATCTAAATTTTGAACCATTTCATTTACAACAGTACCAGCTTTAATCTCCTTTGGATATTTCATTAACAAAGGAGTTCTAAATGACTCTTCGTACATAAAACGTTTGTCGAACCATCCGTGTTCTCCTAAATAAAACCCTTGGTCAGAAGTATAAACAACAATCGTATTTTCTGTCAATCCATTTTCCTCTAAATAATCTAAAACTTCTCCCACACCATCATCAACAGATTGAATTGTTCTTAGGTAATCTTCCATATAGCGCTGAAATTTCCATAAGGCTAGTTCTTTTCCTTTTAAGCCTTTTGCTTTAAAGTCTGAAATAATTGGATCATAATAAGCATCCCATGCCGCTTTTTGCTTGTCATCCATTCTATTGTATTGACCTTGAAAAGCATTTCTATATTTTGTTTTCAATTCACCTTCCTTATCTAGCATTTTTAAATCGTACACCACGTCCATGTGCTTATCGATCCCCATTTCGTGCTGAGCAGCAACTGGGCGTCCTTTATAGTCATCAAAAAAGTTTTTAGGTGGCGTAAATTCTATATCATCGAATAATGTAAAATACTTTTCCTCAGGCATCCATGTTCTATGCGGTGCCTTTTGATGGTATAATAATAAAAACGGCTTGTCTTTTTCTCTCTTGTTATCCAACCAGTCCAAAGCCAAATCGGTTGTCACTGTTGTAACATATCCATCGTATTTTATCTTTTTACCATTTTCAATGAAATTTGGATTGTAATAACTCCCTTGACCAGGAAGTACATTGGAGTAATCAAATCCTTGAGGTAATCCATTCAAATGAATTTTGCCAATCATAGCCGTTTGGTAACCGGATCTTTGCAATGCTTTCGCAAAATTTTCTTGATCCCAGTTAAAAGGTAATATATTATCCACCTTTCCATTCATATGACTGTGCTTTCCGGTAAGCATTACGGCTCTACTTGGAGCACAAATGGAATTGGTAACGAAACCTTTATTAAAAATAGCTCCTTCGCTGGCGATTCGATCAATATTTGGAGTATCGTTAAGTCCATGGCCATAAGCACTAATAGCCTTATATGCATGATCATCACTCATAATAAAAACAATATTTGGTTGCTCAGCAGCCTGTTCATGAACCGTTTTGGGAGTTTGAGTACTACAACTTGTAACAAATAATACTACGATACAAAAAATGCACAGATTGACAATATTAAATTTTCTTGTTCTTTTTTTTAAAATTTGATTATTCTTCATATTACTCTATTTATTCTTTCTAATTCTTAGTTTTTCAAAGGTATTAAGTTTGAATTATTTTTTAAATTTTAGGTGTATATTATTCTTTAAAAGTCAACTGACTTAATCGAATCCTTCTTTCATCCACCATTTCTCCATCTATATTTATTATTTGATAAATAATTTCTGGATCCGATTTTTCAGTATTGAATTTCAAATAACCAAACGAACAATCTTCATTATAGCCCATTAAAAACTCAGATCCTTTAGCCTTTTCCATCAAAGAATGCACATGTACATTGGTCAATCGAGAACTCATAGCCTCATATAATTGATAACCATTGGGCCGCTCTATTTTTCTAAAATCCGAACGATGTCTATCCGCTGCCAAAAGCACTATACCTTCAATAGTATTATCTCCAATAAAAGAAAATATTTCTTCTCGTTGATCTGAGTACCCATCCCAAGTATCTTTGGATTTTGGCTTTACTCCCGGAGACCAAGGCACTGAAGATGCTAATATTTTAAATTTCCCTTTAGAAGATTTAAGTGTTTTAAACAACCACTCTTTTTGAACATTTCCCAGCATATTACCATTATCAAGGTCTCTATAATAGCGGGTATCTAGCATGATAAAATGAACATCTCCAATATAATAATCATACCAACAACCTGGTTGTTTTTCTCCACCTCCATATCCCGGATTATTCCAATTCTGCTTAAAAATATTCCAAACTTCTCTCTTCCACATCGGGGTTTCAATTTCAGGTCCTGGGATGATATCATTATCTCCAAAATCGTGATCGTCATAAATGGAATAGATACTATTCGATCCTACATACTCTCTAAATTCAGGACGCGATTGTCTACGGTAATAGCAATAATAATCAGTTAATGAATGCTCAGGATCATCTATATAAACATTATCTCCCAATAATAATGTTGCGAGCGGATTAAAACTATTCATCGTATTCCACATATATTCATTTTTCTCGGTATAACCTGAACCTCCTCCAAAGGCTAACTCAAATACTGCAGGTTTCAATTGACTTGGAAAGGTTTTAAATTGAAAATTTTTACTAAGTTTTTTACCATTGACAAGGACATCATACCTATAAGCGGCATTAGAATTTAGACCACTTACCTCTACAATCGTTGTATAGTCAGTATCTCTTTTTGTTTTAAAAACATTGGAAACAATTCTTTTGTTTGTGGTCTCTTCTATCAATTCAACTGTTACTTTTGATTCTTTAGAAGTACGAACCCAAAAGTTAGCCGAAGTAGCTGTTACAGACCCCAACAATGGGCCATGAATTAAAGCCGATTCATTTGCCTTCATCCATTTTCTAAATTTTTTATACTTGTAAAGATTCGTAAAAACACCTCCATGACTCATAAAAAACCGTTCTGGTCTTATCCCAGTATCTAATGCTTTCATAGCCGCGTGATACGCTTTATCGACTTCGTTTTTTTGACTATGAACCATCGCCGTTATAAACCATTTTTCAGATACGTTTAATGGGCTATTTGAAGTTTTCGCTTCCTTTTCTAACGCTTCTAATGTTTTATCAAAGTCACCCTTTGCCAAAAACTTAACTGCATTCCTCCCTGCGTCATGTTGAGCATTTACCACGTTAATTGTAAATACTAATAAAATAAGTAAATATCTATATAAATTCATAAAACTATTTTGTTGATTTTTTATTAAAGAAACAAAAATACTTTAATAATCCGCTCCCGTCAAACTATGAAGCACCGACTGCTGCCAATCATTAAGTTGTTTTTGTAATTTTTTGCTAACCTTAGGATGAGTTGAAACCAAATTATTTTCCTCTGCTGGATCATTCGTGATATCAAATAACTCAATCTTTGAAGCATCGTTAGGCTCAGCACCAATAACTAATTTGTATTGATCATCCATTATCGTCCTTTCACCACCCGTATGGCCTTCGCTCGCCACAGGATATTTTAGATTTCGGAATGTTCGGGTATACTTCCCATTCATTATCTTAACAAGTGGTACTGTACCTTCCTGAAGTGGAGGGTCTATGTAGGGTTCGGATTCTTCATTAAAGACCTTGCTGCTATCGAATTTCCAAAAGAATATCGGCTTGCTACGAGTTTTTTTACTGCCCTGGATCACAGGTACCAGGCTTATTCCATCCAATGGGCGGTTAGGCAGTGGTTGGCCCACTAGTTCGCACAAGGTTGGTAAGATATCGCTTGTAACTGAATTATGTGTTGTAACTCTTGCAGCTTTAATTTGTGAAGGCCATTCGATCACTGCAGGCACCCTGATTCCTCCTTCATAGACAGACCCTTTTTGAGACCTTAATGTCATTCCTGTTCTAGCAGCACTGGATGGCGTGCCGTTATCACCGCAATACCAGAGGATCGTATTATCGCTTAACCCTTCTTTTTTCAAGTAGTCTCTCATGACTCCAATTGACCTATCCATGGCGGTGACTTCGGCGTATCTTTCTTGCAATACGTCCCTCAACGGACGCTCCACACGTTCACCTGTTTCGTTAGAAGTAAGTTTGACTGTTTGATTGGCATATTCTTCAGGAAGATCAGCATACGAAGCGAGATCTTCAGGCAGACCACTATAAGGCTCATGTGGCGAACCATACCAGACAACTATAAAAAATGGCTTTTCACTTTTATTTGATTTTTTAATAAACTTGATAGCCTCATCGACAACGATTTGTGACCCTTCTCCCATAAACTTCTCAGGAGGTCCTCCATTCCTGGAGAGTATGGGATCCATTTCAAAGAAATTGTCATGAGACAACCATTCATTGAAACCCATAGCCCCTGGACTTGTAGGCGAACCCTTCTTGACCGGACCCAAGTGCCATTTACCGTAATGAGCGGATATATAACCTGCTTTAGCCATAATGTGAGCAATACTAATTTCTTCTGGACGAATGGACCAGTTAGGCGAAAATGTACCGTAACGATTGGGATGTCGACCCGTCATAAAACTACCCCGCGTGGGAGAGCAGCTTGGGTGACCTGAGTAAAATCGATCCAGTCGCAATCCTTGTGCCGCCATTTCATCCAATACTGGTGTTTTAACATGTGGGTGTCCATTATAGCCCACCTCATCCCAACCATGATCGTCACCCATGAAGAGTACAATGTTGGGTAGTTTTTCTACTTTCGATTCTTCTTCTTTTTTCTTTTTTTCTAAACAAGATGAAAGCAAAAAAGGGACTAATAATGCGATGATAATTGTATGCTTGATTTTCATATTCCAATTGGTTTTAATTGCATTGATATTAAATTAATTACATAATTCGCGCTATAAGTGTCGTGAAAGTTGATTTTTTCAAAATCTACATTTGCTAAAATCTTAACTGTATTTCGACCAGTATCATGTTGAGCTGTTGCATTTATATTTATGGCAATAAAGTAGGCGCAAGCAATCCAACTAATTTTCTTCATTCTTATTATTTTTTATTGCTTAATTCTTTTTTATTTTGACTTCCAATAAGTTTCAATTTCCTCTAAACTTTTCCCTTTAGTTTCAGGAATAACTTTATAAAAAAAGATAGTTGCTATTAGACACATGAAGGCAAAAGTGAAAAATCCAGCACCCACACCAATCTTGTCAACATACCAAGGAAATAGAAAGGCAGTCATGAAATTAATTCCCCAGTTAGCGAAGGTAGCGATAGACATGGCTCTCCCTCTTATTCGGGTAGGAAAAATTTCTCCGATTAACACCCAAATAACGGCATTAATAGAGATTGCCAATGCTGCCATATAAACACACAGCATGACAACAATCCAAATACCTGATTGCCCCAAACTAAACATAGTGGCTATAATCATCAAAGAAATAAAGACTGCTGCCATTCCCCATATCAATAATGGACGTCGTCCCCAACTATCTATTTTCCACAAAGCAATAATGGTGAATATAAGATTGATGATTCCTATAGCCACCTGAAACTGTAGTGCACTGTCCAATTGGAACCCTGCGTCTTCAAGAATAGTTGGTCCATAATACACGATGATATTTACACCGGTAAACTGTCCAAAGACTGAGAGTCCAACACCTACAATTAAAGCTAAGCGCAAACCTGGCTTAAAAAGTTCGCTAATTTTCCCTTTAACATGGGTTACCATTTCCTTTATTTCCACTAATTCTTCCTTGGCCACGTTTGCACCGCTAATCTTAGACAATATAATATAACCTTTATCTGATTGTCCGTTTTTTATCAACCAACGAGGGCTTTCTGGAATTAGAAATAGTAATACTATAAATAGTGCAGAAGGGATCATTTCTGAGCCGAACATCCCTCGCCATACTTCTGAAACCATGGCCTTATGGAAAATTCCCGTTCCTCCGAAAGCATTTAGATTATCTTGAGCAAAGCCCAATAAAAACCAATTCGAAAAATACGCTAACAATATGCCAATAACAATGGAGAGTTGATACAACGCTACAAGTCTGCCCCGAATCTTCGGTGGGGCTATTTCTGAAATATACAATGGTGCCAATACTGAAGCCATCCCTACGCCAAATCCTCCAACAAGCCTTGCAACAATTAAGAACATAAAATTCGGAGGCATTGCAGACCCCAACGCTGATATAAAGAAAAATAATGCCGCTACAAAAAGCACTGGTTTTCTACCATATGTATCGCTTAACACTCCTGCCATGGCAGCACCTGATATGGCTCCTACCAAGGCGGAACTAGCGAACCAACCAACTTCTAACTTATCCAATGTGAAAAATGTTTCTACAAACCCAAAGGTTCCAGAGATGACTGCCGTGTCGAATCCAAAAAGCACACCTCCCAATGAGGCTACAAAACAGATTAAAGTTAAATATTTTTTATTCTTATTATTTGTACTTTCTGCGGTTGTATACATATTTTTCTTTTTTATCCGTTTCTATTGTTTTTTCTTCCAAAACAACAAAGCCAAAATACATAAAGTAGGGTTCACTTTAAATTTTTGTAGTTATCCCATTTGTTTCCAAATATACATTTAAAGATTATTGTTTTGGAAACCAACCTTTAAGGAATTTTTCCAATGTACCATCATAGGTTGCTTCAGCTCAAAAACTGTTTCCCACGTTGATCTCCCCGTGAATAATTAATAATTAATTTACCATCGTATTCACAAAAATCTATATCAGAATTATTCCTGTTTTCTGCATCCTTAATTGACTCTATCAATTCCTTCATCATACGTTCTACAAATGAGTTTTATTATACCTTTTGAGTTTTCATTACAAACCAACGTAAGTTCAATTTCATTAAACTTATTTAAAACAGAATTTCGTTCTACATATACCGGAATCCATTTTTCTTTTTTAGAACTTTTCTTGCTATTGGTAATCTCAAATCTTTTTAGATCTATTTCTTTATCAATAACAAATCCTTTTAGATTGATATCCAAAATTATTTTTTTTGAACTTGTAAGTTCCAAATTTAAACTACCGTCTTCATTTAAAATTTCAACAATTAGATTTTCGGAGAGACTTTTAAGTCGTAATCCTTTCGTTTGACCGAAAAAATTAAGTCCGCAAAAAAAGACTACTAACAATGCGAATTTACTCATGTATTTTCTGTTTTTATTTAAATTCACAATTCTTATTCGAGCATAATACGCTCAATATGATTTGAATGATTTTCCTAAAGGCACTAATTTATAAAATCCTATTATAATTCCCTCTGAATTTGTCTGCTTTTTATTAAATTTGAAGGCCTTCTTTTGAATCTCTATCTAAGCTAAAGATTAGTTCCTCGAAACTAATAATAAAAATAAAAAAGTCATGAACAAAAAACAATCAACTTACATCCTGTTTCTCATGTTGTTCCTGTTTCTTATAGCATGTGAGGACAATTCAAAAACGGTCATTTTTTCTGCAATTGGAGATGTTCCCTATACGTTGGATGATGCATCAGCACTTGAAACCAATATTATTAAACACAACAAAAAAGACAGCACTTCTTTTGTTATTCATTTGGGTGACATCAAATCTGGAAGTACCCCTTGTGAAGAAGCTATTTATATCAATGTTTCTAATATCTTGAAAAAATTTAGTGCACCCGTTTATATCATTCCGGGAGACAATGAGTATAATGATTGTAAACATCCAAAAGAGGCCTTTGCATTCTGGAACCGCTATTTTTTCCATTTCCATGAAAATTGGTCTGAGAACGCCAATATTCAATATCAACCAGCACAAAAGGAAAATTTTGCTTGGAGAGAAGGACATATATTATTTGTGGGACTTAACTTGCTGGGAGGTCGAATTCATGATTCAAACGAGTGGCAAGAACGCCTGAATGCCAATGCAAAATGGATTGAACAATCACTTAAAAACAATGATAAATCAATTGAAGCAATGGTGATTTTTGGACATGCCAATTTGCAACTCAAGCCTGAAAAATATAAAATTTTTACAAAGAAATTCAGAGCTATTGCCGCTTTATTTGACAAACCTATTCTATATTTACACGGTGATGGGCATGTTTGGATTAAAGACAGACCTTGGAAAGAACAAAATATTTTAAGAGTACAAGTTGATGCTGGAGCTGAAATTTTACAAGTAACAGTAAACCCTGATTTACCTGATCCATTTCGCTTTACTCGAAGTAAAAAATAGTATTAAACCTATTCTTCGAATTCGAACAACTCATAGGCTGACCAATCACTACAATACTAATTAGAATTTTTAATTTCATTTTTGATGTAATTTATTGATTCGTTGGCCGAATTCACATAGAATGTCCGCCACCTTTCGCTAAGCTTATTTCTAACAAAGTCTCTTTATTTCATTTAATCACTGGCTTTAAAATAGAAGCCTCTTTATTGATTAGGAAATGTGAGTCTTTACCATCCTAGTAAAACCTAGCGATGTATGCTGTATTTTCATTCAAAAAATCAAAGTTTAGTTCTATTTCTCTTGTATCCCTCTACGTTAATGATCCATGAACCATTCTTTTCCTGAAGTACGAGTAACTGAAATATATTATCCTAATTTTACGGCTTAAAATTTTAAAACTGTCAAAATGCACAAGCATCTGACGGATACAATCAAATAAGTACTCTTTTTTAAGGTACTCTTTTCCCGTATCATGCATCAAAAAAATCCCTCCATAAACGGTAGTTAATTTTATTTCCGATTTACTTTTATACCCCAACCTAATATATTTAATCTACCTCTTAAAAACATGCCTATATTTAACCCAACAAGCACTTCTTGTGAGCAAAAATAGTATTATAAATAGCGTAAACATAAGAAGATTAAATTTTTAATATATCGTACTTTTGTGATTCAATACAATTATAAAGAATTAATGAAACTTAACAATAAGGTTTTAAAAATACATTCAAAAGACAATGTTCTTGTTGCATTATCTGATTTAAAAGAAGGGGAAGAAGTTTCTTATCAAGAAAAAAACTACATACTTAAGGAAGATATTGATGCAAAACATAAATTTTTAACAGAACCTGTTGAAACTGGAGCTTTGGTTTACATGTATGGCGTTATTGTTGGAAAAGCAACATGTGCCATAGATTCTGGAGAAAAAATTACTACTAAAAATTTGATCCATGAAACGGAGCAGTATGGCGTAGATTCAAAAAGTAAAAACGAGCAATGGATTGCTCCTGATTTAGTCAACTTTACATATAAAACCTTTAACGGATATCACAGATCCAATGGCACTGTAGGAACTGAAAATAATTGGTTGGTTATACCCCTGGTTTTTTGCCAGAACAGAAATGTAAAAGTATTGAATCAAGCGTTGGTAGAAAAGTTGGGTTTTGGAAGAAAAAAACACATTGGACTGAATGTTGATAAATTAATTGATGCTTACACCAATGGAGCTTCAGAAGAAGCTATTTTAAATGAAGATATCATTGAGTCTTCAACTGCTCAGACAAAGAACCCGCTATTCCCAAATATAGATGGAATTAAATTTCTAACACATGATGGAGGTTGTGGAGGTGCAACTTCTGACGCTATTACCTTATGCAATTTATTGGCAGGATATATCAATAATCCGAATGTTGCAGGTGCTACTGTTTTAAGTTTAGGTTGTCAACATGCCCAAGTAAGCATTTTGCAAGACGCCCTAGACAAGATCTCTAACGATATTAAGAAGCCTATATACATATTGGAACAGCAAAAAATAGCAACAGAAAAAGAATTAATTGCAGAAGCCGTAAAAAAGACCTTTGTAGGTTTAATTCAAGCAAATAAAGCCGAAAGAAAACCTGCAGGATTAGATAAATTGGTTATAGGGTTAGAATGTGGTGGATCGGATGGGTTCTCTGGGATTTCAGCGAATCCTACTCTCGGGTATGTCTCAGATTTAATTGTAAGTTTAGGCGGTGCAACGGTGCTTTCAGAGTTTCCTGAATTAAACGGGGTAGAACAAGAACTCATTAATCGCTGTACAAACACTCGAATTGCTGAGAAGTTTTCTAGTATCATGTCAGTTTATAATTCTAAGGCCGAGGCGTTGGGAGCTGCGTTTTCTATGAACCCTTCTCCGGGAAACATTAAGGATGGCTTGATAACAGATGCTATCAAATCTGCTGGAGCGGCAAAAAAAGGGGGCAATTCTCCTGTTCAAGACGTATTAGACTACACGGAACAGGTTGTAAAGCCCGGATTAAATCTTTTGTGTACCCCAGGAAATGATGTTGAATCAACAACTGGTTTGGCTGGATCTGGAGCAAACATCATTTTATTCTCCACTGGATTAGGAACTCCGACAGGAAATCCAATTACACCGGTAATTAAAGTATCGTCAAACACAAAGTTATTCAATAAAATGAATGATATAACTGATTTCAATACAGGTGATATTATTGAAGGGACTTCGACTATTCAAGAAAAAGGAGAAGAACTTCTAGACTATATAATTGCAGTTGCAAGTGGTAAGATTCAAACAAAAGCGAGAATATTAGGACAAGACGATTTTATTCCTTGGAAACGAGGAATGTCATTATAAATATAAATTAACATTATAATAATAGCATGACAAAATTTAGTTTAAAAGGAAAAATAGCCATCGTAACTGGAGGTGGTAGTGGAATTGGAGAGGCTATTTCTAAGACCTTTGCAGAGCAAGGAGCGAAAGTTCATATTTTAGATTTTAATTTACAAGGAGCAGAAGCAACCGTAAGCAGTATAACTTCAACTGGCGGACAGGCAGTAGCACATCAATGCGATGTTACTAAGCAGCAAAATGTACATAGCGTTATTGAAAAAATAAGTGTATCAGAAAGTATCTCTATTCTCGTCAATAATGCAGGGATTGCTCATGTTGGAAATGTAGAAGCTGTTGAAGAATCAGATTTAGATCGTTTGTATGATGTAAACATCAAAGGTGTATATAATTGTATTAAAGCTTGTATTGCTCCGCTAAGAGCAAATGGAGGCGGAGTTATTTTAAACTTAGCGTCTATTGGTTCATCGGTAGGATTGTCTGATAGATTTGCCTATTCAATGACCAAAGGGGCTGTTCTTACAATGACGTATTCCGTAGCAAAAGATTATTTAGCAGATAATATTAGATGTAATTGTATGTCCCCAGGACGTGTACACACGCCTTTTGTTGATGGATTTATTGCAAAAAATTATCCTGGAAAAGAAGAAGAAATGTTTGAAAAACTTTCTAGAACACAGCCTATTGGAAGAATGGGAAAACCTCAAGAAATTGCTGATTTAGCTTTATTTTTGTGTTCTGATGAAGCTGGGTTTATTACAGGTACCGACTACCCAATTGACGGTGGTTTTATAAAATTGAATGGTTAATAATAAAAGATATAGAAAATGAAATTAATACGATTTGGAGCAATAGGACAAGAGAAACCAGGTGTTCAATTAGCAGACGGAACAAGAATAGATGTTTCTAGTTTTGGAACTGACTATACTGAAGATTTCTTCGGAAATGAAGGAATTGAAAAATTAAGTACTTGGTTAAAGGACAATCATTCTAGTTGTCCAGAAATTGGTAATGATGTTAGATTGGGCGCACCTTTAACAAGACCTTCAAAAATTGTATGTGTAGGGTTAAACTATGCACAACATGCAGCAGAAAGCGGAATGGCAGTGCCAGAACACCCCGTGTTGTTCTTTAAAGCGACGTCTGCTTTAGTTGGGCCAAATGACGATATTATTATCCCTAAAGGAAGTACAAAAACAGATTGGGAAGTAGAACTTTCTATTGTTATTGGTAAAAAAGCATCGTACGTAGATGAAGTGAATTCTCTAGATCATGTTGCGGGATACGTATTACACAATGACGTAAGTGAGAGAGCGTTTCAATTAGAATTATCTGGTCAATGGGTGAAAGGAAAGAGTTGTGATACATTCGCGCCAGTTGGACCATTTATTGCTACAAAAGATGAAATCAAAGACCCCAACAACCTCAATTTATGGTTGAAATTAAATGGAGAAACAATGCAAAACAGCAGCACTTCTGACTTTATTTTTAATGTGCAACATGTAGTCAGTCATATCAGTCAGTTTATGACATTATTACCAGGAGATATTATCTCTACAGGCACACCATTTGGAGTGGGACTTGGATTAAATCCACCTATGTATTTAAAAGCAGGTGATGTGGTAGAATTAGGAATTGAAGGCTTAGGAACATCGAAGCAAAACGTTGTAGCTTATAAATAAATTCACATCAATTTGAATAGACATATAAAGAACAGGCTATGTACAAAATTACACTATTAGTACTTTTTACTGGACTTCTTTGGCCTTGTGAAGCACAAGAGAACAACACATTCTTAAGCGATTTTAATGACAATCCTACTTGGACAGAATCTTATAATGGGGTTTGGAAATCGGTCGTAAACCAACCTCAAGAAGTGAATTTATTAAATACCTCTGGTTCTTCACCTCGCGAAGAAGACTTGGCAAAAATTGAAGGATCAAAATTTCCACTAGAGAAAACCGAAATCAAAGCATTTTCTAAAAACGGAAAAACCTACATACGCCTCCCCTTAGAAGATGGCGAAAGAATATTTGGGTTAGGTTTAAATTTTAAAACGGTAGAACAACGCGGTCGAATTATGCGCTTGCACATGGATCATTATGGAGGTAAAGACAACGGAAGAACACACGCTCCAACACCCTTTTTTGTTTCTACAAGCGGTTATGGGCTCTTAATAAATTCTGCCAAATATATCGATGTTTATATGGGTACTGGCGTTACAAAAGACAGCAAGAGCCCTGCTACATCGCGAGATAGAAATACAGATAAGAAATGGACTGCTCAGCCAAAATCAGATAATATTGAGATCATAATTCCAGATGATGGCGTTGAATTAATTCTATTCGCTGGAAAAAATATTCAAGAAACGGTACAACGATTTAACTTGTATTGTGGTGGAGGTTTTATTCCTCCAAAATGGGGCCTTGGTTTTTGGCAAAGAACACCAACATTGTACGGTGAAAAAGAAGTTCAAGAGGAAGTAGATAGCTTCGTTAAAAATAATTTTCCAATTGATGTTGTTGGATTAGAACCAGGATGGCACAGTAAATCGTACCCTTGTACTTTTGAATGGGATAAAACACGTTTTCCAAATCCGAAACCATTCGTTGAAAGCATGGCTAAACAGGGAATTCATTTAAATTCATGGATCAATCCATATGTTTCTCCAAGTTCTTCTATATATGAAAAAATTAAACCCTTTACAGCAACTCATACAGTTTGGACAGGGATTGTTCCTGATTTTTTAGTACCAGAAGCACATAAAATTATGACTGATCAGTTTGAAAAGAATGTGGTTTCGTTAGGTATTAGTGGTTTAAAAATTGATGAAGTAGATGGCTTTGACAGATGGCTGTGGCCAGATTATGCGCAGTTTCCATCAGGATTAGACGGTGAAACGATGCGTTCCATTTATGGTACATTGACTCAAAAATGGAGTGCTGATATGTACAGAAAACAAAATACAAGAACCTATGGTTTGGTTAGAGCAGGAAATGTAGGTTCCGTTTCACTCCCATACGTTATCTACAATGATTACTACAAACACGAAGATTTTATAACCGCTTTAATAAACAGCAGTTTTGCTGGAGTACTTTGGACGCCAGAAGTAAGAAGTTCAGGTTCTTCAGAAGATTGGATTCGACGTATGCAATCTGTTTGTTTTTCTCCGATGGCAATGATTAATGCTTGGGCAGATGGCACCAAACCTTGGTCTTATCCAGAAGTATATGAATATTGTCAGGATGTGGCATTTTTAAGAATGCAATTATTACCATATATCTATACTGCTTTTTCTGAATATTATTTCAAGGGTATCCCTCCATTTAGAGCGATGGCCATGGAAGAAGGATTTACGAATATCCCAGAAATAATAGAACAAGGCGATTTAAATTCAACGGACAATCCATATGTAGCGGCCTTGAAGAAGGAAATTAAAAATCAGTATATGATGGGTGAGAGCATGTTAGTCGCTCCAATGTTTGCCGGTCAAAAAACACGAACAGTAGTTTTACCTAAAGGGAAATGGTATGATTTTTACACAGGTGAACTTATTGGTAATGGAGGCATTATTACTGCAAGTCATGGTTTAGATAAAATTCCCTTGTATGTTAAGGATGGTGCTATTATTCCGATGATGAAACAAATTAGAAATACCTCTGAATGGGGTAACGATACTACCTTGGAAGTTCGTGTATATGGCAATCAGCCAAATGAATTTGTTTTGTATGATGATGATGGAAAATCTTATGATTATGAAGAAGGTTCTTATACTCAAAAAGTTTTAAAAACAACTGTGCAGAAAGGCAAATTAAAAGGAAGTGTATCTAAGATAACAGAGAGGGAAACATGGTCTTACGGTATTATTAATTGGAACTTTATGACTAAATAAAAAAGGGCCTTATGATTCAAAGTGTAATAAAACTGATTCATACTCCCTTATAAATTGTACAGATTTCTACGTGTAAAAACTAATTATCTAGTCCAATTATCTCGCTAGAACGGTGAATCTTTTTTACATCCCTGCAAAATAAGTATCAATAATGGCTCAATTTGTCAAAGGTTCAAGTCTATTTAAAATGTATTATTGTAATCGAAAATAATATTTTTAGTACTTTTATTCACTTTTACTGATTTGACAAATTACTATTTTTCAAAGCTCAACTAATTAATATATAAAGCCCACTATGCAAATCGACTCGCATCAACATTTTTGGAAGTACAATCCCATACGTGATAGTTGGATGGATGAATCTATGAAATCAATTCGCAGAGATTTTCTTCCAAAAGACTTAATTCCCCTTTTAAGAGATAACAGCATCGATGGGTGTGTTGCCGTTCAGGCTGATCAGTCAGAAGAAGAAACGCTATTCTTACTAGGTTTAGCTTCAAAAAACGAGGAAATAAAAGGTGTTATTGGTTGGTTAGATTTAAGAGCCGATAATATTGAAGATCGACTAGGTCACTTTTCGAAATTTAAAAAATTAAAGGCTATTCGACATATTGTTCAATCAGAATCAGAAGATTTTATGCAAGGGGAAGCATTCCAATATGGCATCTCAAAACTTCATAAATATAATTTGGTGTACGATATTCTCATCTTCCCAAACCAATTAAAATCTGCTATTCAGTTGGTTCAAAAGTTTCCAGATGTACAGTTTGTGTTAGATCATATTGCCAAACCTTATATAAAGTCAGGCAAAATTGAGGGGTGGAAAGAAAATATTATTACATTGGCGAGTTTTTCAAATATAACGTGCAAGTTATCTGGTATGTTTACCGAGGCTGATTGGCAAGATTGGAAATTAGAGGAATTCATTCCTTATCTAGATGTAGTAACAACTGCATTTGGTGCAGATAGATTGCTTTATGGATCAGATTGGCCCGTTTGTACATTAGCGGCAACTTATAAAGAACAAGTAGCTTTTCTTCGAAATTATATTGCAAAATTTACGGAAGAAGAACAACAAAAAATAATGGGTGAAAACGCCATAAGAGTGTATAATTTAAATTACTAACACCAAATAAATGGATTTACAATTAAAAAATAAGGTCATAATAGTTACGGGAGGCTCCAAGGGAATTGGCTTGGGAATTGTAGAATCTTTAATACGTGAAGAAGCAATTCCAGTTATCGTAAGCCGAAACAAAGAAAGCATTTTAGAAGTAGCCAAAGGTTTTGAAGATAAAGGTGCCGAAGTATTTTATGCTTTTGCAGAATTAACCAAACCAGAAGAATGTAAAGCTGCTGTAGATTCTGTAATTGAAAAATATGGACGCATTGACGGATTGGTAAATAATGCAGGAGTGAACGACGGTGTGGGATTAGAAAACGGAAACTATGAAGACTTTATGGCTTCTTTGCAAAAAAATCTAGTGCATTATTATTTAATGGCGCATCATGCGTTACCAGAACTTAAAAAGAGCAAAGGAGCGATCGTAAACATTGGATCAAAAACTTCTATAACAGGACAAGGAGGAACTTCAGGCTATGCCGCTTCCAACGGAGGAAGAAATTCACTTACAAGAGAATGGGCTTTAGAATTATTGCCTTACAGTATTCGCGTAAATGCTCTTATTGTAGCGGAATGCTATACACCCCAATATGACTGGTGGATTAAAACCTTTGATAATTCTGAAGAAAAATTAGAAGGAATTATAAAAAACATTCCTTTAGAAAACAGAATGACTACAGTAGCAGAAATTGCAGATACCGTTGCTTTCTTATTGTCAAACAAATCAAGTCATACCACAGGCCAATTACTATATGTAGATGGTGGATACACCCATTTAGACAGAGCTTTATAATAAAAAACTAATACTAACTAAACGAATCATAAAATGTCAGAAGTAAAGAAAATTCCAGTTGTTGAAAAGAAAATTTTAATTCCATTTATTCTAGTAACATTATTGTTTGCCTTATGGGGATTTGCAAATGCAGTTACAGATCCAATGGTACAGGCCTTTAAAAAAGTTTTAGAATTGTCCAATACACAGGCCTCTTGGGTGCAGATGGCATTTTATGGAGGGTACTTTTGTATGGCATTACCAGCAGCCATGTTTATGCGAAAATATTCTTATAAAGTAGGGATATTAATAGGTCTCGGATTATATGCTGGTGGGGCTTTATTATTTTATCCAGCCGCTATCACAGAACAATTCTGGTTTTTCTGTTTAGGCTTGTATATTTTAACCTTTGGATTGGCATTTTTGGAAACCGCTGCAAATCCATATATTCTAGCAATGGGTGCAAAAAAGACTGCAACACAACGTCTAAATTTAGCGCAAGCTTTTAACCCTGTTGGGTTAATCGCAGGTTTACTTGTGGCTAAATACTTTGTTTACGATAATTTATTGTCAGATGACATTTCGGATTTTGCTGCTTTGGATGAAGTAAAAAGAACCATGATTAGAGTTTCGGATTTAGCAGTAATACGTGATCCTTATGTTGTTTTAGGTTTAGTTATTACTGCCGTTTTTGTACTGTTTTTGGTAAGTAAAATGCCGCAGTCTAAAGAAGAAGGAGAAATGCCAAGTATTGGTGATACCTTTTTAATTTTAATTAAAAACAAAAAATATGTTTTAGGTGTAGTTGCTCAAATATTATATGTAGGGGCACAAATTATGACTTGGACCTATATTTATCAATATGCTGAAGCTCTTGATTTAGCGAACGCTGACATAAATGGATACGAGAAAGTCGATGTATTCTTTTATCAATTTATGGCTTTTATACTATTTACAGTTGGTCGTGCTGTAGGAACTTATATGTTACGCTTTTTGAGTTCAGGAAAATTATTAATGTCTTTTGCTTTATTAGCTGGAGTATTTGTTACGGGAACAATATTTATACAAGGCATAACAGGTTTATACAGTTTAGTCGGGATTTCATTTTGCATGTCTTTAATGTTCCCTACTATTTATGGTATTGCTTTAGGAGATTTAACAGAAGAACAATCAAAAGTAGGGTCGGCTGGTCTGATTATGGCAATTGTTGGTGGAGCACTTTTACCAATGTTTCAAGGGATGATTATTGATGTTGGTGGAAACGGCGTGGCAGATACTACCATTATGGGGGTTTCTGAAGTAAACTTTTCATTTATTTTGCCTTTACTTTGTTTTGTATATATCGCTTGGTACGGACAAAATGTATTTAAAAAATACGAATCAAAAACAGTTTAATAAATTATAACATAATATGAAAAGATATTGTTTAGCACTCGATTTAATCGACGATCCAGTTTTAATGGCAGAATATAAAAAATATCACGAAAAAATATGGCCAGAAATCACGGCTAGCATTAAAGATTCTGGTATTGAAAATTTAGAAATCTATTGTATTGAAAATCGATTATTCATGATTTTAGAGGCTGACGAAACCTTTACTTTCGAAAGAAAGACGACCATGGATACTGAAAATAAACGGGTACAAGATTGGGAAGATCTTATGTGGAATTACCAGCAAGCTTTACCAAGTGCAAAAGAAGGAGAAAAGTGGCTCTTAATGGAGAAAATTTTTGAATTAGAATGCTAAACATATTCAATGCTAAAGATAATGTAAATTTTGCGAGTTAAAACAAATGCATACAATGAACGATCTTAAAACTCAATTTTTAAAATTATTTCTTTTTGGAATGGTTGCTGTCTTACTAACAAATTGTACAGAACCTGCTCCAAAAGAGGAAGAAGACTCAAAGAAAGAAGAAGCCAAAGAGGAATTTAAAAACCCAACAGATATTATCATATCTCAGTTTACGGGTCCAGATATTACTCCAAGTCCTGCTTGTATAGCAGTGGCACCAACTGGTGAAGTTTTTGTAGGGGTAGATATGATGGGGTCTCTTGGGAAAAAACCAGATATGGGAAGTATCGTTAAGTTAGTAGACACTAATAACGATGGTGAAGTTGACAAGCATACTGTTTTTGCAAAAGTAAATAATCCTAGGGGTATCATTTCTTTAGGCACTAAACTATACGTTTTACATACTACTTTCTCTGAAGAAACTGGAATTGCTACGGGTATGGATTTAGTTGTTTTTGAAGATGCTAATAATGACGGTATTGCAGATGGTCCTTCAAAACCAATTATCGAAAGTATCTGTTCTCCTGCATATGTAATTAAACGAGGAACAGATCACGCGACGAACGGAATTAGATTAGGAATTGATGGTTGGATTTATATTGCCGTAGGTGACTTTGGTTTCCATAATGCCACAGATCGTACTGGTAAAAAAATGACCATGTTAGGTGGAGGAATTGTTCGTGTTCGTCCTGACGGAACTGAAATGGAAGTTTATACACATGGTATGAGAAATATTTATGATGTTGCGATCGATCCATTTATGAACATCTATACACGTGGAAATACGAATGATGGTGGTGGATGGAATATCCGTTTTGCACACCACATTCAATCTGGTGAATACGGATATCCTATTTTATTCAAGCATTTTACAGATGAAATACTACCTGCTCTAATTGACGTAGGAGGAGGATCAGGTACTGGATCTTTATTTATGGATGATGATAATTGGCCTGACAAATACAATAAAGTTCCGATGATGGCTGACTGGGGAAGAAGTCAATTATTTATTCATCGCGTTACTCCTGATGGAGCAAGTTTTAAACAAACTGAAGAACAATTTATCAAGTTGGCTCAAATAACAGACTTAGACGTTGATGCTTCTGGACGTTTGTACATGAGTGCTTGGGACGGCGCTGGATATTCCGGTAACCCAGATAAAGGATATGTTGTAAGAGCAGTACCAAAAGATTGGAAATATAAAGCATTTCCAAACCTAAAGAAATTAGGAACGCAAGAAGTTGCAGATTTATTAAAGGCAAATTCAGCGGCTATCCGATTAAGTGCACAACAAGAATTAATTTCAAGACCAGCTAGCGAAGCTGCTAAAACAGCCCTTGCAATTGCGGCTAACTCAAATTTATCTCTAGAAACTAGGGTAGCCTCAATCTTTACATATGCTCAAATTGCAAAAGATAAGGGAATCCCGTCTTTAGTAATTTTAGCTAAAGACAAAGATGTAAAAGAATTTGCGCTGAGAGCGTTGGCAGATAGAAAAACACATTTAAAAAACGTTCCAACGGCTCCATTTATCGCTGCTATTAAAGATTCTTCTCCAAGAGTTCAAGCAAGTGCTATTATTGGACTTGGAAGGTTAGGGGAAAAACAAGTGGCTAAATCGCTTTTAGAGATCAAAGTTCCTAATGGAACGACACCACCAACAAAAGGAACGGAAGGACCTCATGCTACTCCTAACTCGCCAATTATAACTGCTCATTTAGCTGTACAAGCTTTAGTAAGTTTAAATGCTGTTGATGCTTGCATTAAGGAAGTTAAAAACAACGAGTCTAAATTGGCATTGTGGGCATTAAAATACATGCACTCAAGCAAAGCTGTAAACGGATTGATAAGTGCTTACAACGCTTCTAAAAACACGTCATTTAAAAAAGAAATATTAGTCGTACTTTCTAGACTTTACAAAGAAGAAGCACCTTATGATGGTTCTTGGTGGTGGAGTACGCGTCCAGATACACATGGACCATACTATAAAGCCATTACTTGGAAATCTTCTCCTAAAATCAAATCACTTTTGACTAAAGAATGGAAAAAAGCAGATGAGAAAGGAAAAGAATTCTTTGCAAATCTAAATGGAAAACATCGCATGGGAATTACTGACTTTGGTGGTGATGAAGAGTTTCCTGTTGCAAAAGAAAAAAAGATTGACCTTGAAAAAATTAAAAATAAAAAGGGTCAAATAGGAAAAACCTCCATTGAAGACGTGATGATTGCCATTTCAAAGATAAAAGGAGATCCTAAAGTTGGACAAAAATTATTTAATCAACAAGGTTGTGTTGCTTGTCACAGTATTAAGAAAGGCGAAAAACTAAAAGGACCATTTATGGGACAGATTGGTTCTATTATGGTAAGAGATCAAATTGCAGAGTCTATTTTAAAGCCTAACGCATCCATTTCTCAAGGGTTCTCCTCCGTTGTAATATCGGTAAAAGGAGACGAAACATATTCAGGTTTTGTAACTGCTGAAACGGCAGACAAAGTTGCCTTAAGAAATATCGCTGGTCAAGAATTTATTATTAAAACGGGTGATATTATTGACAGAAAAGAACTAGAGACCTCTATGATGCCTGGTGGTTTAGCAAACTCATTGTCATTTGAAGAGTTTGCTTCATTAATTACTTATTTATCAGAACGAAAAAAATAACGTTAAGTACTTATTAACATTTTAAAAGGCGTAGAATTTATTTTCTACGCCTTTTAACTTTTCTTTAGATAATAGTGCAGTTTAAAACTTCAAACTAAGACCTACCTAAAGCAATGCAGTGTCTACCTTTATTGAGACAATTTTTTTACGCCTACAAATATTATATACTTGATTATAGCAAAACAAAAGTATGACAATGAATTTAAGGTAATTATAGTTGAACTATTAAAGTTTGGCATTAAGACACGTCAAATTAGTGATGAATGCGGTATAGAGATCAATATGATCAATCGTTGGCGAAGAGAATATGAATCTAAAATGGGTGATTTTTCAAAAAGGAGGGAATTGTCCATAGAAGAGCGGGAACTTAAGGCATTGAAAAAAGAATTGAGAGATGTTAAAATGGAACGGGACATCTTAAAAAAGGCGGCAAGTATCTTTTCCAAGAGCGACAATTAGGATATACATTCATTTTAGGGAATGTAAATATTTATTCTGTTGAGAAGATATGTAAATGCATAGACGTAAGTAAAAACGCTTACTATAGCTGGCTTAAAAACAAAGATAAGGTTAGAGTCAAAACTTCTAAAACAGTTCTTAAAGAGAGGATTAAAGCGCTTTTTAAAGAAAGTAGAGAAATCTATAGGAGTTACCGTATTCAAAAAATGTTGGAGCGAGAGAATTTGAATTATTCTCGTTCATACATTGGAATATTAATGAAAGAAATGAATTTAAAAAGTATATTAAAGAGGAAATTTGTGGTAACAACAGACTCAAAACATACCTTTCCAATATTCGAAAATGTATTAAATAGAGACTTTAATAGTTTGAAATTGGGAGAAAAATGGGTGTCAGATATTACGTATATTCGAGTTAATAATGATTGGAATTATCTCACAATAGTATTAGATCTAGCAGATAAAAAAATAGTCCAAAATTTACTAGGTAGTCCACTATCCGCTTTATTGAAAGTTACTTGAATTATTTTAAAACTATTTATCACAATTAACAATTTTAAAATACGACCTTCTGTTTTCTTGATGTTGTGCATCAGTGCATTTTACTTTATTAGCACATTTGTTTAAAAGTTGCGTTTCTCCATAACCAATAGCACTCTCAATTCTATTTGAGTCTATACCACGAGAAAGCAAGTAATCACGAGTAGATTTAGCTCTTTTTTCCGAAAGTCTATTATTATACTTATTGTATAACGTCAGCAAAAAGTGAACTAATTATCACTTTAATATAAGAGATAGGTTTTATTATTTTTACAAACCTTTAAATCTTAAATGATGAAAAACAAGAAAAGTGCCAGTGCTTTAATTAGCGACTTAAAACGTAAGACAAGAAAAGCTTACAATTCAGAAGACAAAATCAGGATTATTATTGAAGGAATGCGTGGTGAAACGACCATTGCAGAATTGTGTCGAAAAGAAAGCATCCATCAAGCTAATTACTACAAATGGTCCAAAGATTTCATGGAAGCAGGAAAGCGCAGGCTAAATGGAGATACGATGCGAGAAGCTAACACATCGGAGGTTCACGAACTCAAAGGTGAGAATGGTACTTTAAAAGAGTTGGTTGCAGAGCTTTCTCTAGAAGTTCGGTTTCTGAAAAAAAACTTACGTGGAGACGAGTAAAAAGAGAGAAGTATATGCACTATAGTCAATCAGAAAAGTACGAAATGATACAACTTGTTGAGCAGTCTGATCTTGGAATAAACCGAACACTCAAAGAGCTTAAAATCAATAAGACAACCTTTTATAATTGGTATAATTTATATACCCAAAAAGGCTTTGAAGGTCTAGCTCGTAAGAAATCAGAGAGAGTTGGGACGTGGAATAAGATAAATATCGTCGATAGAGACAAAGTAGTTGAAATTGCGTTAGAAAAGCCTGAGTTATCTTCTAGGGAGGTTGCTTGGCATATTACGGATAATTACAACTATTATATCAGCGAGTCAAGTGTCTATCGGATTTTAAAGGAAAATGGATTCATATCATCGCCTTCATTTAGAATAATGAGTGCTTCGGATAGTTTTCACGATAAAACAACTGCCGTGAATCAAATGTGGCAAACTGATTTTACTTATTTCAAAATATTTGGTTGGGGTTGGTATTATTTATCAACTATTTTGGATGATTACAGTCGTTACATTGTTACATGGAAGCTTTGTTCAACAATGAGAGCAGAAGATGTCACCAATACAATCGATGCAGCTATTGCATTTTCTGGAGTTAATGAAAAATCAATGCCTAGGTTGTTGTCAGATAATGGGTCTTGTTACATCTCACACGAGTTAGCAGACTATATCGGAGAGAAAAATATGAAACATATCAGAGGAAGACCATTACATCCTCAAAATCAGGGCAAAATTGAACGTTATCATAGATCAATGAAAAACATTGTAAAACTTGATAATTACTTTAGCCCTGGACAATTAGAAGAAAAAATGAAAGAATTTGTTCAGTATTACAATTATGAACGCTATCATGAATCTTTGAAAAATGTAACTCCAGCAGAAGTATATTTTGGAACAGCCGAAAGAAAATTAAGAAAACGCAAAATGACAAAAAATAGCACTTTGAAAGCTAGAAAAAAAACAGTATCAAAATTTTTAACTAAATTAGCAGAAACCTCTCTTAAATTTTGAGCGAAAAAGTTCATTTTTATTTGACTACATACATTTCACTATACAAATAAGGTTTTACCGAGGTATGTGAATTTGCACCCTGATTAAAAAAATAGTCTAACGATGCGTAATTTTGATGTGTATATGGTAAGTTTAACTCACTTTTATGTTCCAATAAATTCAGCGAATCTACTTTTAAAACTACTACCGCTTTTTCAATAGGATATTCTGGAATTATCTCCTCCTTTTCGAAATTATTCGACAATGGAATTTGTATTGGTAATACAAATTGCATCTCAATATTGTGATTGTTATAGGTCGCAGGAATAACTTCTGGTAGTTCTTTAAAAACTCGTTCAACTTCGGTCTTTAGCGATTTATATGGCGAATTCACATAGAGTAATTCAAACTTCCCTCCATCATCAACAAAAAAAACAATATTAATAGTTTCTTCAATACTATCCTTTTTTACATTCTCTGGTAATTTAATTTTTGAAACTATCGATTTTGTGACTTTGTCTTTAAAGCACTGTTTTAAAGATACTGCACTTACTCCTTCACAGCCCTCACATATTGGATACTTCTCGTTCTGAGAAAAACAATTCATTGAAACAAATAGCAATAGTAGGGTGAATCTAAATATTTTCATAGTACAAGCTCTCAGGCTAATTTAACAACTTTATTGTTTTTTAACTGATATTTAATCTTGCTCTCCTTACAAATACCTATTCCATTTTCATCAAAATTCAAGCGATGTCCATATTCACTAACCCACCCAATTTGCTTAGATGGATTCCCAACTACTAAAGCATAGGGTTTTACATTCTTGGTAACAACTGTACCTGCGCCCACTAGAGAATGCGCTCCAATAGTATTTCCACAAATAATGGTTGCATTTGCACCAATACTAGCTCCTTTCTTCACTAAAGTAGTAGTATATACATGTTTTCTAACAATAGCACTTCTAGGGTTTATAATATTCGTAAACACCATTGAGGGACCTAGAAAGACATCATCTTCGCAAATTACTCCTGTATAAATAGAAACATTGTTCTGAACTTTCACATTAGTGCCTAAGACAACTTTAGGAGATACAACTACATTTTGACCTAAATTGCAATTAGAACCAATGCTACAATCCGACATAATATGACTAAAATGCCAAATTTTAGTTCCTTGACCAATTGAGCAATTAGAATCAATCACTGCAGTGGAGTGGGCAAAATAGTCCTTGTCTTCCATTTCAACTTTAGGGTTATAGTCTATGTTCAAATTTACAAATTATTCCCTTAATACAAATATTCCTTCTAGCTCCTTTATAAAAATTAAATAGAACACCAAAAAAAAGGGTTCGCAATGCGAACCCTTTTTAATAGTATCTATAAAAGGTTTTGTGACTACTCAACATTAAACGAGATAGGCAACATATACGTTACGTTTACCGGACGTCCTCTTTGCTTTCCAGGAGTCATTTTAGGAATTAAACTAACGACCCTCCTCGCTTCTTTTTCTAATCTTGGGTGTGGTGCTCTTGCCGCAACAATTTCAATCCCTCCAGTTTTAGTGATTTTAAATTGAATATAAATCTTTTTCTTACCTGGCTCCAATCCTAAGTCCCCTGCCAAATCAGCATTAAACTTTCTCACTACGTGCTTTTGTAAAGATCTATTCAAACAAGCTTTCTTTTCTTTTTTTGTTCCCTTACAACCAGGATATACTGGTACATCTTCTATAATTGCAAATGGCACATCTTCTATAATCTCTTCTTCTTCAAATACCTCAACAATCTCAATCTCAATCTTTTCAGATTCATCGGTTTCAGTAGATTCAATTATTGTTTCTTCAATCTCCTCTTCATCTTCAATTATTTCAATTTTTTCTGGCGGCGGCGGCGGCGGTGGTGGCTTCACTTCTACAGGGGGCTCCATAAATACTTCTGGAATATCTTCTTCATCATCATGATCGGAAGTTATCAACGCTAAACCATTTGCACCCTCATCATATGTTTTATTTTCTATACCAACATACACCGTTAACAATGTCAGTACCAAACCTAGTTGCCAAAACAACTTTGTATAATTTTCTAAATTTGCCTTAGGGCTTTTTTTAATTTCCATGCTCAAAAATTTTGTAGTCCGCTAATCTAATACATTTAATTACACTTTTCCAACTAATATCATATTAAATAGTCTTGTATATGTGTAATAGTGGTCTAAAAAAGACTACTGCAATTACTATTCCAATTATATTAGCTACAATATCAAAATAGTCCAACACTCTGTTATCAGTAATCGTTCCTTGTAAATATTCAAGCAAAACACTTAATAATAACAAAAATAATGCTATTATAATTTTTTGCCTAATTCGGGTATGAGATGACTTAACAGCAAAGAACCAACTAAGCGCAAGTCCAAAATACGCAAACGAATGCAAGGATTTATCCGAAACCTTAACAACTGCTATTAAACTAGAAGTTTGACCCAGACTCAAAAACACAATTAATATTGTTAAGCCAATGGCAATTGAGTACGCATTACGCTCCAATAAGTGCTTTATAGGCTTCAGCATCTAACAATCCTTGTATTTCTGAATTACTTGAAATATTTACTTTTATCATCCAACCGTCACCATAAGGATCCGTATTCACCAATTCTGGCGCGTCTTCTAATTGTTCGTTAAATTCAATCACTTCACCAGATAATGGCATAAATAAATCTGAAACAGTTTTTACGGCCTCAACCGATCCAAAAATTCCATCCTTATCGATACTTTCGTCCAAGGTATCGACATCTACGTAAACAATATCCCCCAACTCTCCTTGGGCAAAATACGTAATTCCAATAGTTGCCATATTGCCTTCTATTCGAATCCATTCATGGTCTTTCGTATATTTTAATTCTGCTGGTACACTCATTTTATATGATTTAATTCCCCAAATTGTAACGGACCATAATTCCCGTGCTAAATGAATTACGAGGAAAATTAGTTGATATAGCATATCTCGATGAATTCTGATCGTAATATACTGAAGCTGTGAAATTACGACTCAGCGCATAATCTGCCAAAAATTTTAATGAAAATATATTCTGACCACCGGTTACTTGATCATTATCTTTATCCACATCACGTATCACGGTAATATCATCTCTTAATGAAAAATCTGCCCGTAAATTTAAATCACCCTTTATGCTATTATTCTTACCATCAAATTTAAAACGCATATTCACATTCTTAAATCGATAACCAACCCCTACTATGTATTCTTTTCCTCGCATTTCAGTAAGCGTATTATTATTAAAATTCAAATTCAACGCTCTATTTTTTCTAATTTCTCCTTTCAAAGAAAAAGAATTTCTCATTTTCAAATCTACCTGGATCAATGGAGAAAACTCTTCAATCACATTTACATTTGTGTAAATTATTTCATTAATATAATTTCCAGAAAGGTCTGCGTTGGCATATGGGTCTGAGTCATTATACAACAAATTATTCGTGAAATTATTAATAGAATACGCGGAACTATATCCGTGTGTTATACTAAAACTTTGGAAATTCTTTTTAAACCAATCTAATCTCATAAGACCTTTATAGATCATTGTCCAATTTGGAAGTGGTGTATCCCTAAATGCATTCATGTTTACGGAAGAAGCATCATCTCCAGAATAGGCAGCAACAAAAGCAGGTAGCATCACTTTCTGATTATTTGGCCCATACCCGTCAATGGGCACGTTATTATCAGCCGCTAAACGTTCGGAAATTATAGCTCTATTATCCTTAAACTGCTTAAAGGTTTCTTCACTATTACCTCCAAATGCCGTTCGAATCATATTGTAACTCATACTAAAATTACCATTCTGTGAAATAGGGTTGTCTTGAAAATAAGTTTCCAAAGTGAATTCATCGAAAACGGCATCTAACTGCTGCGTAACACTTTTTGTATATATCTTATTGGCGAAAATTTCTATTTCTAAATCTCGAATTGGCCGAACATTAAACATAGCATCAAACTTGTTATAATGTGTTTGAATATAATTTCGATTAAAATAAGGATCATCTTCTGTACCGTCTTGATAATTAATATTTCTAGATATAAGCCATCCATTTTCCAAAGCCCTGTTTCGTATATCCACCTGACTACCAAACACAAATCCCAAAGTCGGGGCGAGACTCCCAGAATAATTATCACGTCCCATAAACCCTATTTCTGGAATATATCCGGGAAGAAACACTCCATTATTCTCGGCATATGTGAAACGGGCTTTTTTAACCATCATCACTAAATCTCCTGCGGCCTGCTTAAAACTAAATTCGCTTTTTTTAGCAGATCTATTAATCCTTGGAGCTTCCCCAGGCTTTGATGGAACTGAGGCACGCGCTCGATTTCGACTACTTTTATTCTTTGAAAATAATTTTGTTAATCCAACAGACCTATATAGTTTTTCAAAATCAGAATCTACCGATAAACTTTGAGTATTCGCATTTTGAACCGCATTTCCTATTTTATCCACATAAGATTGAGAAGCTGATTGCCAATCATAATCTGCCGTAAATGCAAAATCTGATCGTAAAAAATCTAAGTATGGAATCAGATTAAGTGGAATTTGGTAGGTTCCATTCAAGGTTTGATGATAATGGTCTGGTCTTCCAATCGTAAAATAATTATCATAAAGCGTTAAATTATCACTATTTTCAAAATCATCGTAGACATAATCATTCAATGCTCTGAAGTTAAACTGTAATGATTTTGTTAAATTATAAGCAATATTATAATCCCAATTAAACATATAATTTCGCTGTGTCAAGGTCGGCAAATCAGGTAAATTATCTACCAAACTTCTCGATTTTTGTTCATTAAAACTTCTTACGATGTTAGAATTTACAGAAAATGAAGAAGGCAAATAACTAAAATTAAACTCTTTTAAAAACCTCAAATACTTTGTCTGCGATAAAAACCCGATATTTTTGAGGGGCTCAATACTCTTTGATTGAAATGCATAATTATAGTTTGCCGAAGTCCGAACGTGTTGATCTACAAACTTCTCAATATTATAGTTCTTATGCTTCATTTCATTATAGGCGTAAGAAATAGAGAGGTTTTCTACATCGTAAAAATGAGGTTCCTTCTGTTGC
Source organism: Urechidicola croceus (assembly GCA_905181865.1). Lineage (GTDB taxonomy): Bacteria > Bacteroidota > Bacteroidia > Flavobacteriales > Flavobacteriaceae > Urechidicola > Urechidicola croceus_A. Next base: position 162,615 of record CAJIZG010000002.1, on the reverse strand, counting down.
TCTGGATCCGAAGAAAATGTTCGTTCTTTCCTAACATTAATTAAACTTATACTTTTTCTTTTGGTATGATCTGTTGATTTATCACTATTTGGATTGATGTCTTTAGCATCTTCAAATAAAACATCTTGATATTGAGGGTCATATTTAGGATTGTGTATTTCTTCCGAAACACTAAAATTCAAAGGTAATTGAACTCCAATATTCTTAGGTAATAATTGTCCTACATTTACATTTGTCACCAAGTCATACAATTGACTGTTTTCTTGACTTCGCTCGTTCACTCTTTGCTCTATCCCACCAAAACCGATAGTTTCCATTCTTCCCGTTAAAGAAACATCTGCAAAATCCGCAAAATTTGCGTCAGCGCTTACTAAAGCTGCCCAGCCTGCATCATTGTCAAACTCAGCAACTCGCAATTCATTAAACCAAAGTTCTGCACTCTGCCTGTATGTTGTATTGTTTTTAACTCCCAATATTAATGTACGCGCATTAGAAAGGCTTGGATTTCCCTTCACTCTTATTTCATAACCTTTCAGCCCTTCTATAGGTGGTAGGACACCAATAGCAGGATATATTACATTGGGTGCGACTCCATCTTCATATCTCAGCAACTTCAATTCACCAAGGTGCTCTAGCACAATCTTCATATCATTTAACCAAATCTCTTCTGCAGTGCTAGCGGAAAATGAGGTGACCTTTAAGGGGTACGCTATTTCATAATAATTATCTACTAAATCACTTCCTATTCTAAGTATTGCTTGAAACTCATCATCTTGTAATGAAGCTTCAGATTGAATACCCTCGGCATGTACAAACATTTTCAGTTGTTTATACATTCTTAAATCCACGCTCGAATTTTTATAAACTATTCTTGTTTGACCTGGCTCCAAATTGTTAACTTTAACTGATAAGGACTGTTCATTTTGCAACTGAATTCTTGTGCTACCTTGCAATTTTTCTCTTTCTATTCCTGGTGGCACAACATACGGAATTGGTGTTCTAGATGCGTTTTGCTCAATACTTACAACACCCACTTGAAAATTTGATAATTGCTCTGCTGTTAAAACTGGTGGATTCATATTGTCAGTTTCATCAATAACTTTCGTATAGCGCCTCCAATCTCCTCGAACTAATTGTAATTCACCAAATCGTAAAACTACCGGCATTTTAAACTTAGTCATAAACATCCTCATAAAACGAATGGAATTAAAGCCACTAATCCCATTTATTACTTCGTCAGGAGAACCAATAGGAATTCTAAATTGCAACCACCTAAAATCCTTTCTACTTCCATCATCTAGTGTTATAGAAATGTTTTTCTCATCAACAATATTATTGTTTCCTACTATTAAATCACGAGCGTTTAAGGAAACTTTGTACTGATAATAACTTTCCACACTATTCATAGTTTGATCCTTATCTATATCTTCGACATCTGGATAAGTCGTAGCAGAAGTGGGATACGATTCATTTGACAAGGAAGCAGTAGGCGAATTTCCTTGAGAGTTATTGAACGACTTGTAACGATCTAGTATAGATGCATCCTCCGCATCGAACTGACTCCCTCTAAAATATCGATAGTTATCTGAAGATGGATCAGATCCAAACGCACTGCCAAACATGGCTAATTCCTCCGTATCATTCAATCCATCATATCCTATATCTTGATTAAGTCTTGCTGTGTCACTTATATCAAATGTATAGAGTAATGATTGTCCCGTTGGAATTTTACCCCAAATTGTTGGGTCCGTATTATCAAGCCCTCCCTCATCCGGAAATCCATTCTCATACATCTTTCTGCCGTCCTTTAAAACGTCTTCAGATACATTACCTAAATTGAAGTATAACTCTCCTACTTGATTGGTTGGATCTTCCGGATCAACACCATTTGGCAATCCTTCTTTTTGTGTAATAGAATAGTGCGGATAGGGATCCAACATCCAAAATTGGATATATTCTATATTTGCCTGTTCAAAATTTGTAACAGTTAATGGGCGTGTTATTCCAGCCCAACGTTCCTCAGGATCCGTAAATTTACCATCGCCTCCAACATTACTAATATCATAATTATAACTCCCTCTTTCTGATGGGTAATATGCTAAATCCAATGTCCTTACAACAGAAGATTGCGTAACATCTAAATCCTGTTCTGGAAATAATTCTTCATACCTCACACGCCTAACTTCTGCCCTAGACAACTCTTCGTCGTCTATATTTGAAGGCTGTAAAGAAGAACTTCCATAAAAAATTTGATCGATAATATACCATCCAAGTTTAGCTCTTTTCTTCCCATAATCAATGGTCAAATCGTCACCTCCAAAATCAAAATTCGTTTGACCTTGTGGCGTACTGGCTAAATACCAAGATAACGGAGTTTTTAATTCTAATGGAATTTGTGCTCCTTCAAAATCATCTAGATAAGACGTTGCTTCACCACCTTGTTCAACTTGTTTTGGTGAACCAGGGAGCAAATACGCAAAATCACCTCGCACTGAAAAATTAGAAGGCACATCTGTATCTATATTTGGAAGTTTATTCACCCATTTGGTGAACTTTGGAACTTCTGTACCGTAATCGGCACGCAAACCTAACAATGTATTATTAATAGGTTCAGAGTTGAAATTGGTTTTTTGCGTTAGAGGACGCTCATTTAAATTTAAGAACGTAGCACCACCAATAAATTTATCTGAAAACTTATGTTCTACATCAACACCAAAAAAGCGTTTCGATTGTAAATTAAATACAGAGTTATTCTCTACAGAAACTTCAATTGGGGCATTTGATGCTTCCAAAGCAGGATCTATAATTTGAACACGACCCGCTTGATAATCAACAACATAATCAACCCCTTCTACCAATTCTCTCCCTCCAGTGGTGACAGTTACCGAGCCTTGCGGTACATTATAGGCCCCCAATGGAATCCCTCCAGCTCCTTCCGACTTGTAATACCCTTTTAAAAAATACTTATCTTTATTTTGAAAGTTGTTCTTTGCTTGAGACTGTGTATTCCTATATAGTTCATCAAAAATATACACCTTATCCTCTGGATCTGTTAACACAGGGATTAAACTTTCACCGAAAGGTTCCACGGCTGGAAAAATAATGAGTCCTTGTCTAGAGTCTACAGTAATTCTTTCTACATAATCAAAATAACCATCTCCTTCAGGTACCACAAATTCATTTTGATCCAATTGATCTATCTTGAATACATTCATTAAAGTACGATCTGAAACATCTGGTGATTTTGCATTCTGAAGCATATTTGTAAGAACTCCATTTGCATCATCTCTATATAACAATTCAAACCTAAAACCTTCTTGAGACATTTGATAAGCTCCCAAAGAATAGATATTCTTCATCATTAAGTCCCATAAAGGAACTTCTGTGTTTATGATTTCACCACGCAATAATTTTACTACTAAATTATCTGGAGAAATTATCCCATCTGAAGTTAATTCACCTACTTTATGCACTTGGTCAGATCCGCTTATGGTATATTCATACGCAACCGCCAAAACATCAGATTCGCCCAATCTGCGGTTTAAAGATATATATCCCAATTGTTGATTAATCTCATATTCATCTGATCTCAATTTACGTGCATTTTCCAAAACAGAATAGTCTCGCCCTTGACTTACACCATATGAAATGAGCGAAGAAGATACCGTTGCTATATTACGAACTGGATCATTCAAGGTCATTATATTTACCAAATTATTTGCTTGGTTTGAAGGGTCTCTTTGCGTTCCAGAAGTCGGGTTTACATTAGATCCTCTAATATTTGTGGCATCTTTTTCTCCTAAATCGGCCAGCGCCACAATATTCCTGAAATCAATTGTTGAAGATTGCCTATTTGTTACCCAAACTTCAATTTTGGTAATATTTATATCACTACTTATTAAAGGTAACAATTCCAGCGCCTTATCATAATTATCTCTAAAAGATTGAGAGACAAAAAAGTGTCGGTTAGAATCATAATCTGTTGCTCTAAACTCAAACTCATTTAAGGTTGTCCCTCCCTCGGCTGCGACCGTTGTTGTTTGAGATTTCTGCTCTGCGAATACACTCGTAATCGTAGTCTTTCCAAATTGAAACTCCGTCTTTGCACCAAACAAACTTTGAGCTCCTGTAATCAAAGAATTTTTTATTGGCATACTTACATTCCCTATCTCAATTTTTCTAAGTATATCATCTTCCGTAGGAGTAAACTCCAATTTTATTTGATTTTGAAAATCAAAAGTTGATTGGGTATCATAATTGGCCATAACTCCTAACCTAGTTCCTACCTTTGCATTTATACTCGCTGTAATTTGCTGATCGAAATCAAACGTCGTATTCTTTCTATTACGCTCAGAAATTTGAGGGTTCTCTATTTTTTGGGATAAAATTCCTAGTTCTAATTGAATATTACCTTGAGGATTTACTTCGATGGAGTTTCCTCCAAAAAGTGATTCAAAAAAGTTAGAGTTTACATAATAAGTGGGCAATAAGTTTTTCTGAGCATCCTTCGATCCAGCTGTCCTTCCGCTCATTGCAGACAGTTTATCTTTATAATGATCCAACATGTCTTGATGTAACTTATAATTGGCATATTCCTTTGAAGTCATATACTTAGGTTGCCCCACAAAGTAGCCGCCTATTTTTTCCCGCACAATGTATTTTTGTGACTCAGAATCATACGTTACCTCAGCATTCTTTGGAGGGTTTAAAAATAAACTCCCCGTTTGAGAACTATTAAAATTGTACGGAATAGAATCTCGTCCTTTAACAGTTGTAGTATCTAAAATTGGTTGTATTGGGTTTTGTGTTGGTACGGATGGGACTTGAGTATATGCCTCTATTTGAGTACAGATGATCAATAGAAAAATAATCAAAAAAGTATATAATAACGTATTTTTTTTCAATATTTTACAAGTTCTTTAACGCTCTCTTAATTAGATCTTCTACTCCTAAAGAATTATCTTCTGTCAAAATCCTATCTAACACTTTATCAGATTGCTTTGAATTAAACCCTAGAACCTCTAGAGCTATTAACGCCTCATCCTTGCTAGTATTGCTTTTAATTACTGAAACTTCATCCAATCCGTAGGTCTTTATAATTTTATCTTTAAGATCAATAATTACACGTTGTGCGGTTTTAACCCCTATCCCTTTTACAGACTGAATAACGGCGACATCGCCGGAAGCAATAGACTGCTGAATTTCATGAGTAGACATCGAAGACAGCATCGTTCTAGCGATACTCGGCCCTACTCCAGAAACGGAAATTAATAATTTAAATATTTCACGTTCCAATTTCTCAGCAAAACCATAAATTGTTTGAGAATCTTCTTTTACAGACAAATAGGTATAAAGTAATACGGATTCTTCATCGCCAATTGTTGAAAAAGTATTCAATGAAATATGAGCTAAGTATCCAACGCCACCGCATTCAACGATAAGATATGTTGGGTTTTTTTCAATTAATTTTCCTCGTAAATGAGTTATCATTTTATAGCATTATTTGCTCAAATGTACTGAAATTATTATTTCTTTTTTGATTTATTTTGAGCATCAATGACTGCAATTGCAGCCATATTTACCATTTCATCAACACTCGATCCTAATTGCAAAACATGTGCTGGTTTTTTCAGACCTAACATAATTGGACCTATTGACTCCGCGCCATTTAGCTCCTTCATCATTTTATAACAGATATTTGCCGAATCTAAATTTGGAAAAATCAATACATTTACTTTTTTATCCACCAATTTCGAAAACGGAAATTGTTCTTTCAACATTTCAGGATTCAAAGCGAAATCGGCTTGGATTTCTCCATCAATAACCACATTTGGATAATGCTTATGCAATATACTCGTAGCTTCTCTCACCTTTTTTGCATCCTCATGATTTGATGCCCCAAAATTTGAAAATGACAATAGTGCTATATTTGGTTCAACCCCAAACATTCTAGCCAAATTACCTGTCATATGTGTGATTTTTGCCAAATCTCTGGCAGATGGATTTATATTAATAGTCGTATCGGCCAAAAACATTGGTCCTCTATTGGTTAGCATTAAATTGGTAGCTGCAACGCGCGTAACTCCTTTGTCTAACCCAATAGCTTCTATCATAGGCCTTACTACTGCTGAATAATTTCGAGAATAACCGGTTAATAAAGCATCAGAATCTCCTTCATTCACCATCATAGCAGCATAATAATTACGCTCATGCATTAATTTTCTTGCATCCAACAACTTTATTCCTTTTCGCAATCTAGACTTCCAATATTTCTCTGCATATCGTATTCTATTCTTTTTTTGCTTAGTTGATTTAGGATCAATTATTTCTACATCTCCTAAAAAATCAATTTCCTCCATTAACTCTAAAATAATATCTCTATTCCCTAATAATACCGGTATTCCAATACCTTCATCATGGACAATTTGAGCCGCTTTTAACACATCTAAATGATCTGCCTCCGCAAACACAATCTTCTTTGGGTCAGACTTTGCTCTATTGTGCAACATTCTAACTAATTTGTTTCCTGTCCCCAATCGCTCCATCAAAGAATCGCGATACTTATCCCAATCTTGAATTGGCTCCGTTGCAACTCCAGAATCCATCGCTGCTTTTGCCACTGCTGGCGGCACTGTATAAATTAATCGTGGATCAAATGGTTTCGGAATAATATAATCTTCTCCAAATGATAAACTCACCTCATCATAAACAATATTTACCTGCTCAGGAACTGGGTACTTGGCCAAATCTGCCAAGGCATGTACAGCCGCCATTTTCATTTCTTCATTAATTTCTGTTGCCCTTACATCAAGTGCTCCCCTAAAAATAAATGGAAATCCAAGTACATTATTCACCTGATTAGGATGATCTGAACGACCCGTGGCCATAATAACGTCCTTACGTGTCTTAATCGCTACATTATAATCAATTTCGGGGTTTGGATTGGCCATTGCAAAAACAATTGGCTTTTTCTCAGACATTGACAATAACATTCCTGGCGTCATTGAATCAGCTACTGATAGCCCAATAAAAACATCCGCATTTATTACTGCCTCTTCTAACGTGGTAATAGCTCTGTCTGTAGCAAATCTTTGTTTTTCTGGTGATAAATAGTCTCTATCAGTTCTGATAACACCTTTACTATCACACATAGTAATATTTTCTTTCTTCGCTCCAAGAGCCATGTATAAATGCGTACATGAAATTGCAGCGGCTCCAGCTCCATTAACAACTATTTGAACACTTGACATTTCTTTACCCGCAATTTCAACTGCATTTTTTAAAGCTGCTGCAGAAATTATCGCCGTTCCATGCTGATCATCATGCATCACAGGAATATCTAATTCTTCTTTTAACCTTCTCTCTATTTCAAAGGCTTCAGGAGCCTTAATATCTTCTAAATTTATTCCTCCAAAAGTTGGCGCTATTGCTTTTACAGTTTGCACAAAAAGATCGACATCTGTCGCATCAACTTCAATATCAAAAACATCAATATCTGCAAATATTTTAAATAACAACCCTTTTCCTTCCATTACAGGTTTTGAAGCTTCTGGCCCAATATTTCCTAGTCCTAGTACCGCAGTTCCGTTTGATATAACTGCTACTAAATTCCCTTTTGCAGTGTATTTGTAAGCGTTCTTCTTGTCTTTTTTAATCTCCAAACAAGGTTCTGCTACTCCAGGTGAATAAGCCAACGCTAAATCTCTTTGAGTAGCATATTTCTTAGTTGGCACTACTTCTATCTTCCCTGGCTTTGGCTTTGCATGATACAAAAGTGCTTCTTGTCGTAGTCTAGATTTACTCATAATTTGACGTCTATTATTACTAACAAATATAACTAAATTTAACCAGCAGGCTTAAGGAAACTTATTCTTTTAAGAAGTTAATATTTCTTTGTAAGCCTGCATATTTCGTCCGTTTTACAGCCGATTTTTTAAATACTTTTCTAAATATCTCCTCTGTAATTTCTTCCCAATCTCGTTTTGTCATATCTATTAATTCCGAATGCGGTTGAAACAAAGGTTCAGAATGAGATTTTGAAAAACGATTCCATGGACAAACATCTTGACAAATATCACAACCAAACATCCAATCTTCAAATTTTCCTTTAACACTCGTTGGGATTTCCTCTTTCAATTCAATTGTGAAATAGGAAATACACTTACTTCCATCCACTGTGTTATTTGGTAAAATCGCTTCTGTCGGACAAGCATCTATGCATTTTGTACATGTTCCGCAATGATCTGTTTGAAAAGGATTGTCATATTGCAATTCTAAATCCAGAATTAATTCCGACAGAAAAAAATAAGAACCCAATTCTTTTTGAATAAGCAATGAATGTTTCCCATTCCAGCCCAAACCAGCCCTTTCTGCCCAAGCCCTTTCCATTACAGGAGCCGAATCCACAAAAGCCCTCCCTGAAATTTCACCAATTTCTCGTTCAATAAATTGATACAACTCCTTTAATTTAGATTTTATGACATGGTGATAATCCTGGCCATAAGCGTATTTTGCCAATTTATAAGTATCATCGCCTTGCACTTCTTTCGGAAAATAATTGTAAGACAGCGAAATAACCGATTTTGCATCATCAACCAACAACCGAGGATCTAATCGCTTATCATAGTTATTCTCTAGATATTGCATATCACCTTGAAAGCCATTTTTAAGCCATTGCTCCATTCTTGGAGCTTCCTTTTCTAAAAACGTAGCTTTGGCAATACCACAAGATGCAAACCCTAAACGTTTTGCTTCGCCTTTAATATTTTCGCTATATTTTTCTTGAAGATTCACCCAGTTCTTTTCGTTCAAATATACTTAAAATGGTTATTTTTATTGAAAATTTTATCCATGAAGATTCAACTCTTATTATTTGGAATTACTGCTGATGTTATTGGCCAAAAATCAATAACATTAGAGTTGGATGAAAACGCTAGTATCGGTTTTTTAAAAGAAAAAATTCTTGCCGAAAATCCGAAATTAGGAAACTACAAAAGCTTTTCCGTAGCAATTAATATGGAATACGCAACAGACGAATCATTGCTGAAAAACGGAGATACTGTGGCTCTTATTCCTCCAGTAAGTGGAGGATAGAACTATTTGTTTCTCAAATATTTTTTATCAACATAAAATGTTCCGAAAGGAATAAGCGAAGCGATTAAAATAACAGAAAACTGTCTTGAATTCCATTTATACTCAGCTTTAATCATAAACGCCAAAATGATATACATGATAAATAAAACACCATGAGGCATTCCTAGCATTTTTACATATTGCGGATCGTTGCCTATGTATTTTACTGGTGTTGCAATAAACAATAACAGTAAATATGAAACGCCTTCTAAAAATGCAATTACTCTAAAAACTTTTTCCATCTAAATCTATTTTAATTTCGATGCAAATATACGTTTGAGCATTTAATTCTTTAAATTTGTAGTCATAAATCTTCTAGTTATTTTGAAGCAAAATTATTCTATAAAAATTACAGCCGACAAACTCAATCTTCAAGATTGCTATAACTTTGTACAAGATTCATCTTGTGGCGGAATTGCTTTATTCGTTGGAACGGTTCGGAACAAAACTCAAAATAAAGAAGTAACCCTTTTAGACTTTTCTGCTTATGAAGAAATGGCACTTAAAGAAATTGAAAAAATAGCCGTTGCGGCACTTGGAAGGTTTGATATTTTTAAAATTGCCATTCATCACGCCAAAGGGATGTTGAATATTGGTGAAATTCCGGTAATTATTTCTGTGTCATCTGCCCATAGAAATACTTCATTCGAAGCATGTCAATTTGCGATAGACACTTTGAAAGAGACCGTTCCTATTTGGAAAAAAGAACATTTTTCCGATGGTGAAGTTTGGGTAAATTCAACTCCATAATAAAATGAGATTTCGACTCCGCTCAATATCCAAATTACTGCTATAAGTGCTTAGTGCATTTAAATATATTTAATAAAAATGAAGGAAACACGCATCAATAAATATTTAAGTCAAGTTGGATATTGCTCAAGAAGAGCAGCCGATAAATTAATAGAACAGAATCGGGTCACTATTAACGGAAAAGTGCCAGAAATGGGAACAAAAATTACGGAACTTGATGAAGTTCGCGTAGACGATAAATTGATTTCTGAACCTCAAGAAAAACCTGTGTATTTGGCCTTCAACAAACCTGTTGGCATCGTGTGTACAACAGATACAAAAAGGGAGCAAAATAACATTATTGATTACATCAATTATCCTACTCGAATTTTTCCTATAGGTAGATTAGACAAGCCCAGTGAAGGTTTGATTTTTTTAACCAATGACGGCGACATTGTCAATAAAATATTACGGGCTAGAAACAATCACGAAAAGGAATACATTGTCACGGTAAATAAACCTATTACAGAGGAATTTATAAAACGTATGGGGAATAGTGTTCCAATTCTTGATACGTACACTCGTAAATGTCTTGTAGAGCAAATCGATGAATTCCGATTTAAAATTATTTTAACGCAAGGTTTAAATCGTCAAATTCGACGTATGTGTGAATTTCTAGAATATCGAGTTACAAAACTAAAACGTGTCAGAATAATGAATGTTTTGTTAGATATTTCTGTGGGTCAATACCGCGAATTAACAGCAAAGGAAATGAAGGAAATCAATCGATTGGTTAGTGATTCTTCTAAGACGATTTAATACTCTAGAATTCCACCTTCTAAACTATAGGCAACTGCATCGGAAAAATCTTCTATAATATTTGTAGCTGCAGTCATGCTCATAATTCCTTTATTACATACAAAAATATATTTTTTAGATTCCTCAAATCCTTCTTGAATCCAATCTTCAAATTCAGATAGCGGTACTTTTTCATCAACTACGAAAGGCAGTTTCTGCACTACGTTTTCAATTACAGAAACTACAGAGTATTCATTCTTTGAATTTTCCAAAATATCTTTAAAAACAGCTTGAGACATTTCGATTTCTTTATCTATTTCACAAGTAACTTGCTCATACGTTTCCGTTTTATAAATAGCCTGAACTTTTTCCTTAGAAAATTTAGCATTCAATTTCATTTGAAACTGACTATTCTCACTAGAATTATAAATCAACAATTGATTTATTAAGGGTTCTCCCACACCTGTAACGATTTTTAAAACTTCATTCGCTTGCAATAATCCAATAATTCCAACAATGGTATTGAGCGTTCCCAACTGAGAACAGTTAGGGATATTATCTGTAGAAATCTCTGGAAAAGCATCTCTTAAATTAGTAGATCGAGAACCGTCAGCATTCACATGATTAAAGGTAGCAGCATACCCATCAAACTTATACAAGGATCCATACACCAAAACTTTATCTTGTAACACACACAAATCATTCAGTAAATATTTTACTGGAAGCACATCTGTACAATCCAATACAATTTCTGATTCAGAAATAATCTCAATAGCATTAGATTTGGATACCGCATGTTTTGAATAAGACACCTTTACAAAAGGAGATATTTTTCCAATATACGTTCCTAGCACTTCAGCTTTAGATTTCCCTACATCGTCTAGCGTATAAAATACTTGTCGATGTAAATTACTAATATCAATCGTGTCAAAATCTACCAAATGTAAATTTCCAACTCCACTAGCCGCTAAATAAATAGCAGCAACAGATCCTAAACCACCACAACCAATAATAGTTACTGAAGCATTTTGCAAAGCCTCTTGTCCAGAATTTCCAATTTCTTGCAGCGTTGTTTGACGTTGAAATATTTTACTTTTAGTAACCTCAGACATATTATTCGAGTTGCATTAAATTCTTTATCGATATAAATAACAAAAACACACTTACTACTACAAATGCGATTCCTGCAATTAGTTGGCTCTTATCTTTTTTCTGATCTCTTACAAAAGAGAAATCTATAGAATTAAAAATAATTAGAATAAATCCGATTGCAAAAAATAATACTCCTATTGATAACATATATTTTTATTTTTATAACTGATGCTGAATCAGAAAACTTCTTACTTAATGAGTCCCTGAAACAAATTCAGGGTGACATAATATTTATTTTAATTCTTTCTTTACCGTATCAAACTCTTGTGGCGTATTGATATTTCTAATAATAGCATCATCAATTTCAACGATTTCTACATCAGAGTTTATCAATACTTTTCTTGGACACGAATATCCCTGTGACAAATAATTCAACAATACTGGATATGCTTTTGGTTCCCAAATCGTGATTAGCGGTTCTGGAAATTCTTTGCTCGCTCCTTTAAATGTTGTTGCTATTTTTGATGGATTCCTTCTAGAAAACAGCAATTCTAAAATTTCTTTACTTATAAATGGAACATCCGTTGCCACAACTAACCATGCCGTATTTGGATTCTCTTGAAAGGCAGAACAAATACCTCCAAAAGGTCCTAAGTCTTTAAATTTATCTATAATTGTATTTCCCGAAATATCTTGATGTTGACGGACGGAATAATAAACTCCTAATTGATCTTCATCTTTTCTAGGGAAAAATTCTTGAAACAAATTATACAAGTATTCACGTTGCGGAAGACCATGATAATTTAACAATCCTTTATCCGTTCCCATGCGTGTACTCTGACCACCTGCTAAAACCAACCCTTGAATATCAGGTTTAGAACTTTCTATAAGTGACGAGATATGGCTTCCTATTTCATCCAATGCATCAATCAAAAAACACGGTAGTGTTTTTATATTTGGAACTTGATCTTCTAAAAAATCAAAGTACTTAGAATCCGATTTCATTTTAATCACAAATTGTACATCCGTCAATTGTTGTAATCTCTTTTTAACCGAAGCCTCTTTCTCATTGTCTAAAATCAAAACTTGCTGCGCTCCTTGGTAATGATTTCCATTGATGCAAACTAAGTCATATTGCGACAATTGAATTCTTGCATTGAACTTATTTAACGCATTTGCTGCATTAACATCTAAATTTCCGGAATGATGAAATGTAAATACATCCATTATTGGCGCTTTAATCGCATCAGCATGACTTGCATCCAAATATGCTATTTTTGCTAATTTTTGATTTTTTTTAGCAATATTTTCGACCAAACTACTAATTATAGAGCATTTTACACCCAAAAACGAAATTTCGTTCGAAGCATAATTCCCGTTATTTCTCCGAGTTATTTTGGCGTGTTTTTGATGATTACCCATTGTTAATATCCGATTTTCCTCCGGTTTTAACCAATAACTTGGTTTCTTTAATTATCATTTCTTGAGAAATAGCCTTACACATATCATAAATTGCCAGCGCCGTGATCGAGACACCTGTTAATGCTTCCATTTCAACACCTGTCTTACCTTCAATTGAAACCGTACATAAAATTTCAATATGAGCATCATCTAGTACATGAATATCAATGTCTACTCCATTAATCAGTAACGGATGACACATTGGAATTAATTCAGCTGTTTTTTTAACTGCTTGAATTCCTGCAACTATCGCCGTTTGAAAAACAGGACCCTTCTTTGTGGTTAATTCGTCATTCTGAAAGTATGAAATTACTTCTTGTCCTAAATACATTTTAGAAACTGCTGTGGCCTTTCTCTTGGTAATGGATTTGTCACCAACATTTACCATCTTCGGCTGATTCTTTTTATTTATATGTGTAAAATCGTTCATCCTATTTTTATTCTGTCATTCCTGCGAAAGCAGGAATCTATATTTCAATTCGTTTGGATTCCTACCTTTGCAGGAATGACAAAACTATTTGGCTTTACCTGTATGGAATTATCGGAAATACCGCTCCTTTTTTAAATTCTATTTGATCAGAAGGCAACTCAATAAAAGCACCTGTTTTTACCAAACTAGCCAGATCACCCGATCCATTTCCTTTATATGGATATGCCTTTAAAACTCCATTTTCATTTTCAATTTTAACCTGCAAGAAATAAGTCATGGTTGGCTTAAAAACGATATCCTCGGCTAATACAGCAAAATTACGATTTATAAAATCTAAACCGATAGATTTTTGCAACCATGGCGTAAAATATTTTGCGCAACTTACAAACGTTGAAATTGGATTTCCTGGGAAAGCAAATACAACTTTATCTCTAATTTCTATTGGGCTCATTTCGATTTCGCTCGATGCCCACCCCTTTATCTCTGGTGACACTTTACGTCCAAACCAAAAAGGTTTTCCAGGTCTTTGAGCCACCTTATGAAACAACTTCTCTACACCTAATTCATCTAAAACTTCTGGAATAAAATCAAACTTACCTTTACTCACAGCACCACTAAAAAGCAATACATCATATTCTTTTAGATATAGTGATATTTTATTTTTAAGTCTTTCCTTATTATCGCTAATATGAGCTATTTGAGCCTTGATTTGAAATCGCGCTAATAAAGACACCAAGGTATGTACATTACTCCTTCTAATTTGATAATTCTCTGGCGTTTCACTCACTTCTACCAATTCATCTCCAGTAGAAATGATCATTACTTTTGGTAATTTAGCAACCTTTACTATCGACTTACCTACCGTTGCCAATACACCAATCTCGGCAGAAGAAATTTGAGTGTTCTTTTCTATAACAACTGCTCCCTGTACTTCGTCTTTCCCTTTGGTATGAACATTTTTAAACTGTACAAATTCATCTAGTGTAATTGTAGCAGTAATTTCTTTAATCTTAACTTGTTCATACGGAATGACAGTATCTGTACCTCTCGGGAGAACTGCTCCGGTCATTACCTCAATACATTTTATTGCATCTGAAAGTGTCAATTGTGCACTTCCGGCGGCTTGTACACCTTCAATTTCAAAATCGCGTTGCCCACTCTCAAAAGATTGAAAAGGAATTGCAATTCCATCCATGCTTACCCTATCAAACGGCGGAAAATCTCGATCTGCAAAGATATCCTCCTTTAAAACTCGACCTAAGGATTGATCATAAGAAACCTCTTCTATTCCGTAATCTTCGGTTTGATTTAGAATAATTTCTAACGCTTTTTCTGTGCTTGTTAGTTCGATATTTTCTCAATTTAGATTCCTACCTCCATTTCAACTCTGCTCAATGAGCATGAAGGAATGACATTTTTATATTCATTTACCCTCCAATACTCGACATGCTTTCATTCACTTTGGAGGCTCTATTTTTTTCCGCTTCAAACCCATTCTTCGGTTTTTTTGTTATAATGGATAAAAATAATTCCTTTAGGTCATCATCGCTAACTCCTTTTCTTAAAAAATCTCGAACATTAAATACGCCATCATCAAACAAACAGTTTTTAAACATCCCTGTAGCGGTAATTCTAATTCTATTACAATCACCACAAATGGTTCTTGTAAATGCTGGAATAATTCCAAAAGTACCTTTAAAATTAGGAACTCTAAAATTTCTTGAGGTAGAAGATTTTTTATCCACTAACTTTTCAACACTATCAAAACCTCTTTCAATATTTTTTAATATTTTTTCGTAGTCCCATACTTCATTTATTCGTTTTTGACCAACACCATTAAAAGGCATTTCTTCAATAAAGCGAACACTAATATTTTTATGTTGTGTTAAGGATACAAAATCTACCAACTCGTCTGTATTAATTCCTGATTGAACAACAAAGTTCAATTTCAAGTTTAAACTTGAATCTTCAAGTAATTCAAAAGTTTTATACACCTCGTTAAAAACATCTCTCCGAGTAATTTGGGCAAATCTATCTCTCCTTAACGTGTCTAAACTTAAGTTAATAGACTTTACCTTCAATTTTTCAATAGACTTGATATGCTGGCAAATCAAAGCGCCGTTCGTTGTAATATTAATCTCATCCAACAAATCATTAAAATCGAGCATTTCTAAAAACTTTATAAAATCGCGACGCACAAAAGGCTCTCCCCCTGTCAATCGAACTTTATTTACTCCTAACTCACTTAAAACTCTTGTTAACCGATACATCTCTTTGTAATTCAAAAGTTCTTTTCTATCTACAATATCAGCGCCTTGTGCAGGCATACAATATTGGCAACGCAAGTTACACCGATCCGTAACTGCCAATCTCAGATAAGATATTTGTCTTCCAAAACTATCAACTAACTTAGACTCCATTATAACGCTATTTTATTTATTACATACTTAAAAACCATCTTGGTTGCTCCCGTATTATTGACAATATAATCTCCTGCTATTTTCCCTTTCTTAGTTCTTAATACTGGATCTGACAAAAGCGAATTTAATATTTCTTTAAATTCAGTATAATTTTGAACTGGCATACACCCTCCCAATTTCACCAATTCTACGGCTTCATTAAATTTGTTGTAATTAGGTCCAATAATTATCGCACTTCCAAAAGTTGCAGGCTCTAAAACATTATGCAATCCTGTGGCAAAAGCACCTCCTACATAAGCCACGTCTGCATACTTATAAATTTTCGTCAACAAGCCAATGGTGTCAATAATCATAACATTTGCATCTTCAATGGCGCTATTTCCTAATTCAGAATACAGTACGGTTTCCTTATGTATCGATTCCTTTAATTTTTTAATCTCATCAGTATTGATATTATGTGGAGCTATAACAAACTTTGCATAATCCTGTTCACTTCCATTAATATAATCTACAATAATACTTTCATCTTCTTTCCAACTGCTACCAGCAACGAATATTGTTTTGTCTTGCTTAAAGTTAATCATAAAATCCAATTGAGAATTTTGTTCTTTTATTGAATATACGCGGTCAAAACGCGTATCGCCACTCACCGCCACATTATCAAAACCAATAGTGTTTAATAATTGCTTTGAGTTCTCATTTTGAACAAAAAAATAAGAAAAAGACTGCAATGACTGACGCATCCAAGAACCAAACCATTTAAAAAACACTTGTTCTTTTCTAAAAATTCCTGAAACTAAAATGGTTTCAATATTTTTTCTTTCAAGTTCTCTTAATAAATTTGGCCAAAACTCATATTTCACAAAAATAGCTATTTCTGGATGGACTGTTTTTATAAATTTTCGAGCATTAGAACGACTGTCTAACGGTAAATAACAAATAACGTCGGCCTCTTTAAAATTCTTTTGCACCTCATAGCCTGAAGGAGAAAAAAAAGTTAATACAATTTTGTGATTCGAAAATTTTTCTCGAAGTCTCTCGATAATTGGTCTACCTTGTTCAAACTCGCCTAATGAAGCAGCATGTACCCATATAGTTTTATCATCAGACGATATGACATCTTCTATCTTTTTGAAACTTTCTTTTCTTCCATCAATAAACAAACTCATTTTTTTATTAAAAAGAGCCACTATACTTAGAAAAATTTGAATGCCTAACGCAATTATGTTATAAATGAAATACATAGACGCAAAGATAACAAAACGGCACAAAAAAACTCCCAACAGTGCGTTGGGAGTTTTTATTATTTTATTCATAATTTCTTAAGCCTCAAAAGGAACTATAGAAACGTATGATCTGTTATTTCTTTTCTTTGTGAATTTTACAAGACCATCCACCTTAGCATGTAATGTGTGGTCTTTTCCCATATATACATTTTCACCTGGATTGTGTGTAGTACCTCTTTGACGGATTAAGATATTTCCTGCGATTGCCGCTTGTCCACCAAATATTTTTACGCCTAATCGTTTCGATTCTGATTCTCTACCATTTTTCGAACTTCCGACTCCTTTTTTATGTGCCATTATAATACGATTTTAGTGTGTTAATTAACTTAATGCTGCAATTAAATCGGCTTTCTTCATAGAAGAAATTCCAGAGACTCCTTTTGCTTTTGCTAAGTCTTTCAATTCAGCTACGGTCATTTTGCTAAAGTCTTGTGCTGCTGCATCATCTTTAACTACTTCCGATTTTGCTGCTGCTTTAGGAGTTGCTTCTTTTTTAATTACTGCTTTTTTAGCTACTACTTTTTTAGCTCCTGAAGTTGCAATACCTTCAATTTGAATTTCAGTAAGAGACTGACGATGTCCGTTCTTTACTCTGTATCCTTTTCTACGTTTCTTTTTGAAAACGATTACTTTATCACCTTTAAGATGACTTAAAATTTTGGCAGTCACTGCTGCTCCTTCTATAGCCGGGGCGCCAATAGTAATTGATCCATTATCTAATAGAAGAACATTATCAAAAGTTACTTTTGATCCTGCTTCTCCTTGCAAACGATGAACGAATACTTTTTGGTCTTTTGCTACTTTAAATTGCTGCCCTGCTATCTCTACAATTGCATACATACGATTAAATTTAATTTCGCTTGTTAAAAATTACACTTATCTTCATGATAAGCGGGTGCAAATATATTTCTTTTTTATTAAATGACAAAAAAATCAAGAAACAAATAAACAAGCTAGAAATCAACCTTTTATTTATCCCAAAAAAATAAAAAATTACCTCCTTATTAAACTAAAATAATCATTCTTAACACTAACAACACCTTGAGTATCGATTAACTCAGAAGAAAAACAATAATCATTCGCCTGCAGAAGTTCACCATTATACATGCCATTCCAGTTATCTAAACTAGAATCTATCTTCATAATAATTTTTCCGAATCGATCAAAAATATGCATGACTGCGTTAGAATAAAACTCATTAGTAACCCCTAATACTTTCCATGTATCATTTTGTCCATCGTTATTTAGTGTGAAAAATTTAGGGTAACCAATTACAGATCCCTCTATTTCCTTCAGGTCACAACCCCTCTTATCTCTTATAAAAACAGTATGAACTCCTAGATACACAGATTCAAAAAAATGCTTCGTTCTAAAATCCAAAATCTGGATCGCTTAAAGAAAATCCATAATTACCCGCTCCTAAATTATTATTTTTATTTTGTATATAAATAGTATTATTATTGGAATCATCAACAACATCTATATCTTCTAAATCAAAAGTTTTAACAATACCATTCATATCGTTTCCACTCTCTATATTATCACATAATGCTAAATTTTTATGAAAGGTAGACTATGTACAACTACGCAGAAAGTCGTGTTGGAATTTACACAGCCTCTGAGTAAATTTTGAACTCGTACAAAAATAGTTTGAGAATAGGGACTTAGGTCATTTGAATGGGGACTTGATAAAGAATTCTCTAAGGTATGATTCAACCTTGAACTATTTTCATTCGGTATATCAGTCCAACTATTCTAGTTATCTGTATGGTCACGAAAATCATCATTCCAGTCAGCACCGCCAGGGACAGCATCTTTACCATTCTTGATAATTCCATATTAGTCTGGCCCAAGACTACCTGTTTCAATATAAGTATATAAATCTATAAGCCTAAAATTAGGATGCACATTATTACGATCTTGATTTAAAGAAGGCCCCAATCTACTGCTTCCGCTACCAAAATCTTCTTCGAAGATTGAATTTCCCAAGGAACAACTTGACTGCGCAACAATATTAATACAAAACATCAACATACTTACATCATAAAACAGCTTCTTTTTGGAAATTAAATTAACAAACTAAAATAAATTTACAGTAGGCAAACATACAATTATTACCATATCGATTGAACTCATTATCAGTTAAATCAAGACGTCAAGAAGCCTTCATTTAAGAGATTGTTTATTTTAAAAAATTGACATACTAAAACAATTATCCGTAATTTTGTATTCAATTCATTTTGATTATGAGAACTTTAAAATATACTTTCCTGCTTTTATCCTTGACCTTATTTTTTGCATGTCAAGAAAAAATAACTAAGAACGAGAAGACTGAAACCGTAACTGAAAACATTCAAAATATTGAAGTAAATATCGAAGGGATGACCTGTGAAATTGGTTGTGCCAAATTAATTGAATCTAAGGTCCATAAATTAGAAGGTGTTACTTATTCCAACGTGAATTTTGAACATAAAATCGGTCATTTTTCGTTTGATAGTAATAAAATTTCAAAAGAGGAACTTGCTAAAAATATCAATGGAATTGCAGGCGGAGAACTCTATAAGGCAACCCAAATTACGCTTGTAAATGATTTTAAAACGGTACAATAATATTGTGATTTTAACAATCCTGATTTATACTGCTCTCTTTCGCATGGCATAATATAAGAACAGTAAACTCATAAAAAAAAGCATCCCTACTAACTGATGGGCAACCCCATAAAACAATGGGATTCCTGTCTTAATATTCAATAAGGTAAGCACACCAAGAATTACTTGAAAAACCACCAACAATAATGATAATCGCAACCATTTTCTCGCTAAACGATAAACTCTCGAACCATACCTTGCAAATATATAAAGGGTAAGTAACAAAATAAAATAAGCTAAAAATCGATGTATAAATTGAATCAAAGCTGGTGCAAAGAGATACGAGTCATAGTTTGTTAAATTATCTAAAGTCCAATTATTTACATCTAATAAAACTTCAGGAACATACGTACCATTCATATCTGGCCAACTAGGAAAATATAAGCCTGCCTTCATCCCAGACATAAGTCCTGCAAAAATCATCTGAATAAACGTGATAAAAATTAAAAATGAAAGTACTTTTAGACCACCCTGCTTATTCCCTTTACTTTTATAATTGTAAACATCCGCAATCGTTTTTACTAGCGCCGAAATACTCAGGACCGCTAGGATAAAATGCAAACTTAATTTATAAGCGTCTACCCATGGTCGATCAACAAGTCCGCTTTGCACCATAATCCATCCAGCAGATGCAGTTAAGGCAGCAAAAAAGATAACGACTCCTAATCTTTTAATTAAATACCAATTTATTCGCTTTCTCACGAGAAACACTAAAAAAGGAATTAAAAAGACAAACCCTAAAATCCTTACCCACAATCTATGTGCATACTCCCAAAAAAAGATAAACTTAAAATCATCCAATAAAAAATCTGAATTCAGTTTATGATACTGAGGTGTTTCTTTATACAAATCAAAAGCTTCTTGCCATTGAACCTGATTCAATGGCGGGATAACACCACTTACAATATCCCAACGCGTAATGGACAATCCTGATCCTGTAAGCCGCGTAATTCCTCCAATAATAACTTGACCCATAAGCATAACTAATCCGGTTATCAACCAAATTCTTATAACTCTATCGTACTTGAACCTTTTTTTACCCATAATTCTTTATTAATTTTGCCATTCTAAACTTTCCATTAAATTTCGAATATCTTTTTCAACATAATTTAAAGCGGGAAGAATTGAGTCGTAATTTGGTTTAATATTAAAATACAACGCCCCAATCAGCAGATTCTTTACACTATCTGTTACTTGAAATTGAATGTTCGATGCTACGTCACCTTCAATACTCACAATTTGTCCGTATACCTTTTTAAATTTATTTTCATAGGGTTGTCTAAATAAAATATTGTCTGCTTTTATAGTATGTTCGTAAGTTAATTTCTCCGCCTCTCTTAAAATCGCATTGAGATTATTATCAACTTGCCTATAAGTTAAATGGATGGAAGCATTGAGCGCTGAGTATTCAATTTCTGCCCAACAGTTATTTTTAAACTTTATATTCGAATTTTGAGAAATTTCAATTAAATACGAGCAATCACTGAACACTTTTTGATAATTATTTTCAGGATACTCCAATCTTAACTGCGCCTTTGGTTTCGGCAACACATCCTTTTCACAAGAAACAGTTAAGAGCCATAAAAAAAATAACATGAATACTCTAATCATCATTTAAAATTGGGTTAATAGTAACCTTTATTTGCCTTACTCGCCGTTTATCCATACCCTCTATTTTAAAAGACAAGTTTTCAAAACTTATTACTTCTTTTACTCTCGGAAATTTCCTAGAAATCTCTAAAATAAAGCCCGCCAATGTCTCCGTTTCGCCTTTTCTCTCTTCAAACATTTCTTCATCAACTCCAATTACCTTAGAAAAATCCTTGATTGATGTTTTCCCTTCAAACACATAATTTCTTTCGTCAATTTTAGAATAAGACAAATCATCATTACCAAATTCATCTGTAATATCTCCAACAATTTCCTCTATAATATCTTCTAAAGTAACAATTCCACTGGTACCACCATATTCATCAACTACCACTGCTAAATGAATTTTTTTTTCTTGAAATTCTTTTAACAAATCGTCCAATTTTTTATTCTCTGGAACAAAAATAACTTTACGAAGTAAAGATTGCCAAGCGAATTTTTCCTTATTCAAGTGCGGCAATAAATCCTTTGCATAAAGCACTCCAATTATTTCATCAATATTTTCATGATACACCGGATTTCTCGAAAACCCATTTGTTGTGATTTGAGTGACTACTTTTTTAAAACTGTAATCATCAGAAATTGCAAAAACGTCGATTCGAGGTTTCATAATTTGAATCGTTTCCGTATTTCCAAAATTAACGATTCCTTCAAGTATTTTTTGCTCCTCATCTGTGGTTGCATTATTAGATGTTAACTGAAGGGCTTGTGATAATCTTTCTATTGAAAACTTAGTACTTTTCTTTCCCAACCTCTTTTCTGCCAAATTGGTCATTTTCATTAGTGGAGTACTTATAAAAGTGAATAAAACATTTAGTATCTTAATGGGCATAACCATAATCCCTGCAAACTTCATCGCATTTCTATTGGCATAAACTTTGGGCAAGACCTCTCCAAAAAGTAAAATTAAGAATGTAACCAGCCCTACCTCTAAAAGAAACCGTAAAGGTAACTTAAAATAATATAAATTAAGTGAATACGTAAAGTTCCCAAACAATTCTTCTGCCAAATAGGCAAAAATCAAAACGATTAAAATATTGATGAAGTTATTTGCAATTAAGATAGTTGCCAATAGTTTTTTGGGTCTCCCCAGTAACTTTACCACTATTAATTGACGCTTAGATTTTGACTGAGTGGCTTCATCCAAATCTGTTTTGGAAAGCGAAAAAAATGCAACTTCCGCTCCAGAAACAAACGCGGAACACAATAGTAGAAACATAAGTGAAACGATTTTTAAAATCAATATTCCTGAAAAAATTGCTCCTGTATCAGTCAGTAAGTTCGAGGGTTCTGGATTCAATTAAATTAATTTATATTTTTTAATATGGTAAATCATCATTTTCTGCTTGAGGAATTACTTGATTTTTACTTGACGGTTGATTTTGTTGGTTGGGTAAAGATGAGCCTGTATTTAAATCTTGTTTTGTAGACAAAAAGGTCATTTCCACTACATGAATTTCCGTCGAATATCTTTTAACTCCGGCCTCTCCTTCCCATTGTTTTGTTTTAATTCTACCTTCACAATATACCTTATCTCCTTTACTCAAATATTTCTCGCAAATTTCTGCCAACTTATTTCGCACAACTAAATTATGCCACTCTGTAGTTACAACTTTTTCTCCTGTTTGCTTATTTGTATATGACTCATTGGTTGCAATAGAAAATCTACCTATTGAATTTTTATCATCAAAATAGTGCATTTTAACCTCATCCCCCAAGTGACCAATTAACATTACTTTATTCAAAGTTCCAGCCATAATTATCAATTATTATTCAAAAATACTAAAAAGTTCAGTTTGTTTTAATTCCTCCACAAAATTATGAATTAATATGGGTACAGGAAAATTATCTACTTCATTCCATGGGATTTCTTTGGATAAATTTCCTTCATATTTTACAATCCAAAAAGTACTATGCAAATGTTGGTGCGATAATTTATGAATCTTCTCAATTGGATTAAAACGTTTTAATGTTAATGACCTTTCACCAAACAGGTTTTGAAAATCATTATGATCCAATAATTCAAGCTCTTCTATTTTCATTTCAGTTTCAATTAATGGAAATTCATATAGATTCTGCCAAATTCCTTTACCTGTCCTTTTCATTAATATGGTATTAGCATCCGGAGATATCGTAGCTAAGTAATTAAAATATCGATGCTTTATTTTTATCTTATTTTCTTTCACCGGTAATTCTTTCACCTTCTTTTGCTGAAGGGCAGCGCAAGAAGTGTTTAATGCACAAATGGGGCAATCGGGATTTTGAGGTTTACACAGCACGGCTCCAAATTCCATAATGGCTTGATTATGTTCACCAGGTTTAGAATGATCAATAAGTTCTTGCGCCAATTTTTTAAATTCTTTAATTCCTTTTGAAGAATTAATGGGAGTATTAACACCAAAGTATCTGGACAACACTCGATACACATTTCCATCCACCACAGCTGTAGGCTCGTTATAACAAATTGAAGCCACTGCAGAGGCCGTATAATCACCAACCCCCTTTAACTTTAAAAGTTCATTATATGATTCTGGAAATTCACCCTTTAAGTCGTTCATAATATACTTAGCAGAGAAGTGTAAATTTCTAGCTCTTGAATAATAACCAAGTCCTTGCCAAAGTTTTAAAACCTCCTCTTCAGTCGCATTTGCGAGGTCTTCAACCTTTGGAAAAACTGCAATAAATTTTAAATAATACGAGGTTCCTTGCGCTACTCTTGTCTGTTGTAATATAATTTCAGACAACCATATATAATAAGGGTTTCTGGTAATTCGCCAAGGCATAGCTCGCTTATTTTGTAAATACCAACGAATGAGAATGTTAGAAAAGTTCATCTATAAATTTAGTTCCACAAAGATACATTAATAATCTGCTTAAATTTTAATTGCATAACCTTTTGAAGTTGAATTTATTGTCATATATTTGCCACCTTAATTTAGAACCCAAATAAAAAATTATACTTAAAATGACAAAAGCAGATATCGTATCAAAGATTTCAGAAAAATCAGGTATTGAAAAAGGAGATGTTTTAGCAGCAGTTGAAGCATTTATGGATGAAGTAAAAGATTCTTTAGAAGGAGGAGAAAATGTTTACTTAAGAGGGTTTGGAAGTTTCATTATAAAGGAGAGAGCTGAAAAAACTGGAAGAAATATTTCTAAGAATACAACAATTAAAATTCCTGCTCATAACATTCCAGCATTTAAGCCTGCAAAAGTTTTTGTTGAAGGAGTAAAAAGCAAAGTATCTGTAAAATAACTACAGTAAATTAAAAACACAAACACCTACATTATTATGCCAAGTGGTAAAAAAAGAAAAAGAGCTAAAATCTCTACACACAAACGTAAAAAGAGAGCAAGAGCCAACAGACACAAGAAGAAAAAGTAAGATAATCTTACTTTTTCTTTTATAAAAAAGAAACGTTCTTTGAAAACGAAACACTGTTTTTTAACAGGTTTCTTCAGGTTAAACCCCTGTGTAATTTATTAACCCATCTGCAATCTTAATTTCTTTAAAGAAGACTAAGTTGTAGAACAAAACCAATTCGGAGTGAAAACAGAATTAATTATTAGATCCGGTTCCTCTGATATTGACTTTGCCTTATTAAAAGAAGGTAGACTTATTGAATTAAATAAGGAAACAAATGACAACAAAATTTCAGTCGGTGATATATTTCTAGCAAAAATAGGAAAAACACTTACTGGTTTAAACGCAGCATTCGTGAATGTACAATATGCCAAAGATGGTTTTTTGCATTATCACGATTTAGGCGCACAATTGTTATCCTTATCTAAATTCATAAAGGGAGTAAACACAGGCAAACAAAAAGATTTCACTTTAAAAAATTTCCATATCGAGAAAGACATCGATAAAAATGGAAATGTAAATGATTTACTTAAAACAGGACAAGAATTATTGGTTCAAATTGTAAAAGAACCAATCTCTACCAAAGGACCTCGCCTAAATGCGGAGTTATCTATTGCTGGTAGATATTTAGTTTTAGTTCCTTTTTCAAATAGAATTTCAGTTTCTCAAAAAATTGAAGATCCTGCTGAAAAAGACAGATTAAAACGATTAATTAAAAGTATTAAACCTAAGAATTTTGGAGTTATTGTAAGAACTGTTGCTCAAGATAAAAAAGTAGCAGATTTAGACAAAGACCTCGAAACTTCTCTGGAAAGATGGGTGACTATGTGTAAACAGATCAAAAGATCTAAGGCACCCACAAAAGTTTTAAGTGAATTAAACAGAGCATCTTCTATATTAAGAGATGTTTTTAATGATTCTTTCAGCAATATTATAGTTGATGATGAAGCATTATTCGTTGAAATAAAAGATTATATTCAAGAAATTGCACCCTCAAAAGAATCTATAGTGAAACTCCATAATCCCAATGTTCCAATTTTTGAAAAGTATGGTATCGAACGCCAAATTAAAACATCTTTTGGAAAAACAGTCTCTATGAGTAGAGGCGCGTATTTAGTAATTGAACATACCGAAGCATTACATGTTATTGATGTAAATAGCGGAAATCGTTCAAATAAAGCTAAATCACAAGCCGAAACCGCATTAGAAGTTAACTTAATTGCTGCAAGTGAAGTTGCACGTCAATTACAGTTACGCGACATGGGAGGAATTATTGTTGTTGACTTTATCGATATGCACAAAGCAGAAGATAGACAGAAATTGTATGATCACATGAAAAAAGAAATGTCTTTTGATCGTACAAAACATAAAATTCTACCTCCAAGTAAATTTGGATTAATCCAAATTACGCGTCAAAGAGTTCGACCAGAAATGATCATCAAAACACGGGAGCCTAATCCGAATAAAAACGGAGAAGTAGAGGCCCCAATTATATTGATTGATAAATTCGAAAACGAACTTGATAAAATTTTGAGTTTAAAGAAATATAAAAAAGTGAGCTTAAATGTTCATCCATTTATTGCTTCGTACTTAAAGCAAGGTTATCCTTCGGTACAAGCAAAATGGTTCTTTAAATACAAAAAGTGGATTAAAATTTTGCCTCGTGACTCATACCAGTATTTACAATTTCATTTTGAAAGACAAACTGAAAATAGTAAATCTAATTAGCGCACACAATATCAAAGAATTAAAAAAGACTGTCTATAAAGACAGTCTTTTTTTTTGAGTATAATTTCTGAAAGATTTATCAGAAATTATTATTAAGAAACTAGTACGATTGAAAAAGATCTGTTCTATTTAAAAAGATTACTTGGTTATTCGCATTGACTCACTTCGACTGCGCTCAGTGAACACTTCTCGGTGACAAATTCTAATAAGGTTAGCCTACAATATTTACAATTTTACCTGGAACAACAATTACTTTTTTAGGAGCACGTCCTTGCAATTGAGCCTGAGTTTTCTCATCTGCTAATACTGCTTTTTCAATATCTTCCTTACTCATATCTAATGAGAATTCTAGCGTAAATCGCATTTTACCATTGAATGAAATTGGATAATTTTTAGAACTCTCTACCAAGTGACTTGCATCAAAAACCGGAAACTCTGCGGTAGCAATAGAATCTTTGGAACCTAATTTACTCCATAACTCTTCAGCAATATGCGGTGCATAAGGAGAAACCAACACTACTAATTTTTCTAAAATTTCCCGCTTGTTACATTTTAAAGCCGTTAATTCATTAACGGCAATCATAAATGAACTTACAGACGTGTTGAAAGAGAAGTTCGCAATATCTTCATCTACTTTCTTGATAGTCTTGTGTAATACTTTGAGTTCCTCTTTGGTTGCTTTTTCATCAGAAACTAAGAATACGCTCTCTTGATCTCCCTCAACGGAAGCATCTATAACGTGGTACAATTTCCATAATTTCTTTAAGAAAGAAAGCACTCCCGAAATACCTGATGTTTTCCAAGGCTTCGATTGCTCTAAAGGCCCTAAGAACATTTCGAACAAACGCAAACTATCTGCTCCGTATTCTTCACAAATAGCATCTGGACTTACTACATTGTATTTTGATTTAGACATTTTTTCAACCTCGCGACCTACTTTAAATGTTCTATCTTCTTCAAATATAAATTCAGCGTCTTTATACTCCTCTCTCCAATTTTTAAACGCTTCAACATCCAATTCGTCAGAAGCATTTACAAATACTACATCTGTATGAATTGGAGACATTTGTTCTTCCGTTTTAAGTAACTTATGATTTTTCCACTTTGCGTTACTTGAAGATACCTTTTTACTTATGGTCTCCGAAACAAATGAGAATTTCTCATCATCTATCACATATTGACCAGAATCGTTCTTCTTTAAATAGTCAAAAGATATAAAGAAAACGGATCTCTCAGTGATTTCGTCTTCTGTATCATTGTTATAAGCTGACTCTGAACTAAACCGATATGCAAAAGCACTAGTACCAGTAATCATTCCTTGGTTGATCAGTTTTTTAGCAAACTCTTCAACAGGTACAATTCCTCTATCGAACAAGAATTTTTGCCAAAAACGTGCATATAATAAGTGTCCCGTTGCATGTTCGCTACCTCCAATATATAAATCAACATCTTGCCAATAATCCAACGCTTCTTTACTTGCAAATTCTTCGGTATTCTGAGAATCCATGTATCTACTAAAATACCAAGAACTACCTGCCCAACCAGGCATGGTGTTTAGTTCTAATGCAAAAACGGTCTTGTTATCAATTTTATCATTGCCTACTACAGCATTCTTATTCGCATCCCAAGCCCATTCTGTTGCGTTTCCTAAGGGTGGTTTTCCATCTTCGGTAGGTAAATACTTTTCTACTTCTGGTAAAGTAATTGGTAAATGTTTGGCATCAATCATTTGCGGCATTCCGTCTTTATAATATACGGGGAAAGGCTCACCCCAATAACGCTGGCGACTAAATACAGCATCGCGCAATCGGTAGTTTATTTTCCCATATCCAACACCTCGTTTCTCCAATTCGAAGATAATTATTTTCATGGCTTTCTTATAGGGTAAACCACTTAAGAAATCAGAATTTGCAATCTTTGTTCCTTCTTTACCCTCATGAGCAACTTCAGAAATATCGGCTCCTTCAAAAACATTCGGAATTTCAATATCAAAGTTTTTTGCAAAATCATAATCACGCTGATCTCCACATGGAACAGCCATTACAGCACCTGTTCCGTAGTTTGCTAACACGTAATCTCCAATCCAAATCTGAACTTTTTCACCCGTAAAAGGATGCTCAGCATACGCGCCTGTGAAGACACCCGAAATGGTTTTTACATCTGCCATACGATCGCGTTCGCTGCGTTTTGCAGTCGCTTTAATATATTTGTTTACAGCCTTTCTTTGCTTGTGCGTTGTAATTTGAGACACTAATACGTGCTCTGGCGCCAAGGTCATAAATGACACGCCAAAAATAGTATCCGGTCTTGTTGTAAAGACATCGATTACTTTTACTGGGACTGCTTTAATCTTCTTTTTAGCGACTTTCTGGATTTCTGCAATCTTAGGAAATTGCATTCCGTTGTTGATTTTAGAAACGACACCATGTATATTTTCTAGCACTTCTTCTTCAGAAATATAGGTTACACTATACCCTTCAGTCGCGAAGAAATTGGCTCTTTCGATTTCATCTTTTTTTCCAGAAAACTCAACAATTGCCTTTTTATTAAAACTTACAAAATCGGTAATAAAATCGCCTAGAATATATTGCTGTCTGAATTTTACAGCTCCTTTTTTCTTTCTTAACACATCCCAAAGCAAACTACTTGCTTTAGACGTGTTTAAACGCAATTCTTTAATTTCTTCAATTGCTTTATAAGAAATGGTTCCTTTTTCTTGGGTTACTTCGTTTGGTAGCACATTAAAAGAAACCATAGCGCCTTGCGAGCGACCAATCCAATTGGTTTGAGAATCTTTTAAGGGTTGTGGCCAATCTATATTTTGCAACCCGTCCAATAGACGTTGAGAATATGCAGAAATACGCATAGACCATTGGGTCATTTTTTTTCGAACTACAGGATGTCCGCCACGCTCTGAAACTCCATTTATAATTTCGTCATTTGCCAAAACCGTTGCTAATGCCGGACACCAGTTTACTTCGGTATCAGATAAATATGTCAATCGGTATTGTAATACTATTTCTTGTTGTTTCTTTTTAGAAAATTTCTTCCAAGCAGCCGCCGTAAACGATCGGATTTCATCATCACAAACAGCATTTACTTTTTTACTTCCATCTTCGGCAAAGATTGCCTCCAACGTAGCAATATCTTCTGCCTTGTCTGAATCTTTATTATACCAAGAGTTGAATAATTGGATAAAAATCCACTGTGTCCATTTGTAATAATCTGGTGAAGAAGTGCGCACTTCACGAGACCAGTCAAAAGAAAAACCGATACGATCTAACTGACGGCGGTACGTTGCAATATTTACTTCTGTTGTTTTTGCAGGATGCTGACCTGTTTGAATGGCATATTGCTCTGCAGGCAATCCAAAAGAGTCGTAGCCTTGCGGATGCAATACATTGAATCCTTTATGACGTTTGTAACGTGCATAAATATCTGACGCAATATAACCCAGGGGATGCCCAACATGCAGTCCTGCCCCCGAAGGATACGGAAACATATCTAATACATAATATTTTGGTTTGTCTGAATTATTGCTTGCTTTAAACGTTTCGTTCTCTGCCCAAAATTTTTGCCAGTCGTTTTCTATTCTCTTGTGATCGTAATTCATTGTAACTACTTGCTAATGTCATTAAGAGCGGTTCCTGAGCGGAGTCGAAGTAATCAACCAAGTAATCTGTTTTTGATTTACAGATTGCCTCTTTGCCTTTAGCGCATCGAAATGATGAATTTTTAAGTTCGCCAAGTTACTGCTATTCTCGTTAAGAATAAAGGATTATTTTACTCCTCTTACGATTTATTCTTGAGGTAATAAACAACTATAAATAAATTGATTAACCAGAATTTTAATTCTAAGTTTCTCACCTTATTTTAAAGATAATTATTAATCTGCAAATACATCTTTTGGAGTTACGGTCTTGATTTTTTCTTTTTAAAATACGTTCAAAAATTTCATTGTCTATGGTTCCAAATGTTTTCCACGGGTAATAAAACCAATATTATTCTCTGGGTGTTCTAGTTTGTTTCAAAATATCCGCCAACACCTCAAGCACTAAAAAAAATAATTTTAATTCTTATCTATTCAGTTTTTCATATTCGAATAATATTTTTAACAATTCTTTTTTTGCTAAAAACGTGTCAAATTGAACATCAATATTTTGATTGGCACTTAAAATAGCAGTTAGAGGATAATTCATTTGTCCGTCCTTATCTCCTAAGTTTTCAGCAAGTTCATGAATACCTGTATTCAGTCCTGTAGGCTTAAATCTAAAAGTTTGATTATAAAAAACGATATCTTTTTTATATTCAGCATCTAACATTATAAAATAAAAAGAGGTGTTTAATTTCTGTATGATTTTATTATCTGTAAAAGTATTTTTTTTCATTGCTAGACAAAACTTGCACCAATCAGTATGAATAAAAACGACAATAGGTCGCTCCTCAATTTTTTGCAGTCCCTCTATTTCTTCAAAAGTATAGGTATTAGGAAGCAACACACCTTCTTGAGAAAAAGGAAGTGTGAGTGAGATACAGAGTAGAATATTTATAATCGTTTTTAACATTTAAAGTATTTTATATCGCAACCCTAAAAACGCTCTAATACCTTGATTCGATGCATAGACATACGCGGGATCAAAGGCTCTTTCTGGATATGTATCAACATCTACGCCTACATCAAAAGGATTGTCTGAATTTAAGATACTATTTGAAGCTGGCGTAAAGTTTAATAAATTTTTAACCCCTCCAAAAACTTCAAAAGTATTATTGAATGTTTTAGATAATTGAATGTTTTGAATACTAAACCAAGGAGATTTTGATGCACGTGGGTCATTTTCACCCAACAAAGGTAATTCCATTGGTGCATAGGCGTTCCCTGTATAATCTATCTTTAAATTTAAACTCGGGATTTTGTATGAAACACTCCAAGTTCCACTAAAACCTTCCGTTAAAAGTTGTCTTTCTTTTACACCATCCTCTGTTGTAGAAACATCCATTAAAGTTGCTCCTGCAATTATAGAAAGCCCATTTCTAAAATTAAAATCTGTATTTAAAGAGAACCCTTTAGAAACAGCATATCCATCTAAATTACTATATATAATTTTGTTTGAATCACTTTCATAATCTGGTATGATTTTATTACTAAAATGGGTGTAAAAAGCACTCGCATCTAAAGAAATAATAGCGTCTTCTTTTGTTACAATAGTTCTTACATAATTAATATTTGTATTCCACGAGGTCTCCGGGGATAGTTCTCCATCAAAAACCACATCTCTAGCTCCAGTAAGTGCCGCATGATCTTCGGTAAAAACATTTGCAACTCTAAATCCGTTTCCAACACTAATTCTTAGAACATCTTTATTGTTTTCTGAATTCCATTTATAATTTAAACGTGGCGTAAAAATATTCCCATGCAAACTATTATAATCATAACGTGCTCCTAGTAACAGTTTATTATTCTCTGCTAATCGTATTTCATCTTGCACAAAGATTCCAGGCAAATGTGTAATTGATGGTTCATTGTTTATATCGTTTCTTGTTGCAAAAGTATTATCATCATAAGAGGTATACCTATAGGCAGCCCCTATTAATATATCATGGTTTTCCCAAAAATTAGTATCCCAAGTTAATTGGCCAAAACCTATATATTGATCTGCATTAAAAGAAGTATCTCCATAAAAAGAGTTTTGATTATGTCCATTTGCGCTAAACTGAAAATTCAATTTTTCGGTAGTTGGTAATTGATATGTCCCAAAAGTTTCCCATCTACTTGTATAAATACTTTCACCATAAACTTCGGTTCCTCCTCTATATTTTTTCTCCCAATTCATTTCTCCTCCCCATCTATCTTCATAGATATATCTTCCTGCAACAGTAAATATGCGATTATTTTTTCGATTAAAGCTAAACTTGTTAAAAATAGAAATACGGTCTTGTAGCGTTAAATCTGTAAAGCCATCCTCATTATTATCAATAGGATTTTGATAATTAAAATAATTAACACCCAATAAGCCTTGACTTTTTCCTACATTATACTTTACACCAATATCTGTATTTATTTCTCCCCAACCACTTCCAAAAGTTTCTAATGAGAATAATGGTGCAGAGTTTGGTTTTTTTGTAATGATGTTAATAATTCCACCTAAAGCTTCAGAACCATACAGCGAAGAAGCAGGTCCTTTAACAATCTCCACTCTTTCTAAGAGTGCTTGTGGGATTCCTGTCAGTCCATAAACAGTTGATAACCCACTAACTATTGGCATTCCATCTATTAGCACAAACGTGTAGGCCCCTTCTAAACCATTTATATGAATATCTCCTGTATTACATACACTACAATTTACTTGAGGGCGCACACCATTAACATTTTGCATTGATTCGAAAACAGAAGGTGCCGGGTTTTTTTTAAAAAAGGAAGGTGAGTATACTTCTACAGGAACCGGACTGTTTGATTTTTTTACAGGTTTTAAAGTTCCAGAAACAACAATTTCTTCCAAATAATCTTCTTCTTCAATTAAATCAAAATTTAAATAAATTGTTTTATCAGGTAAAATCGTAATCGTTTTTTGTTGAGTCTCAAATCCTACAGAAGAAATAATTATTTTTTGTTTTCCTAAGGGAAGGTTCTTTAAAGTATAATGTCCTTCATCGTTAGTTGTGCCGCCAATAGCAGTTCCTTTAACTAAAACGTTTACAAAAGGTTCTGACCCATCATTAAACATTACGGTGCCCTCTAAAGTTCCGTTTTGAGCATAAAAAATCGTCGGGCATATTAGTACTAGATAAATTATTGACTTCATAAGATGATTTATTTAAAATATTATTTATTTGTGCAAATATAAATATATATTTAGATTAATCTAAAAATATATTTTAAATAATATATTTGTGGATATTAGTGTAGTCTAAAAAATACTAATATTAGTCAATCAGAAAAAAATTATATAAAAGCAATCTATCATTTCAGTCGTACCTTTGAAAAAGGTATAAGTACCAATTCTATATCTCATGTTATGGAAACAAAGTCATCGTCTACTATTGATATGATGAAAAGTTATGTTGATCTATAAAAAACACCAAGAAGTAACTTTAACAGATTTTGACAGAAAAATAGCGGAAAATATTATTCATAAGTATCGATTATAGGAAGTTTTTTACAGAGATGAAACTCTCTTGGGATAAAATTTAAGAGGCACATAGTAAACAGCAACTGCAAGTATCCTTTTCGATAAATTGGAATTTATTTTATAAGAAAATATTAATAGACAACCACAAGAAGAATTTCTAGCGCAAAATTTACTGTCTTCAATAAAATAATTCCATTAATATTCTTGTCGGCTTATTCTAATTTTCTTTTATTTATTCTTCTCTCTTCGACCCACTCAGCCACCAAGACTCATTTTTTCAATCTTATTCCATGAAATTACTGCCTTCGCAGGAATGACATAATACTATTTCTGTAACGCAACAAATTCAAATTTAGAACCACTAAATAATCCTAAATCAGACAATTTTAAATCTGGTATTACGAGTAAAGCCATAAAAGATAACGTCATAAATGGCGCATTTAATTGGGAACCCAATTCTTTTGCCATGGCATCTATTTCTTGATATCCTTTAGCTGTTTCCCAACCATTTTGATTACTCATTATTCCCGCAACTGGAAGCCCTAAATAGTTGTATTTTGTATTATGGACCGCACAAATTCCACCGCTGTTTTCAATGATGAGATTCACGGCATTACAAATTTCTTCATCAGAAGTTCCAACTACGACAATATTATGACAATCGTGTGCTACAGAACTTGCTATCGCTCCTTTTTTTAATCCAAAGTTTTTAATAAATGCTATTGCTGGTTTTGTATCTTGATATCGATTTACGACAGCCATTTTTAAAATATCATTTTGTACATCTGAAATCAAATTTCCATTTACTGACAAACTAGATACCTCTATTTCATTGGTTATTAGCTGCCCCTCCAAAGCCTCAATAACTCTAATTTTAGTACCCGCTTCTTGAACCGAAAAATCTGACAGTAATTTATTTGAAACATTGAAATTATTAGGAGTATCAAAAGGTATTACATCAATGCAGGATTGTCCGTTTTCTGCAACTAGTTCTCCTCTTATATACGTTTGAACAACATCAAAATTCACCAAATCTTGTACTAGAATAAAATCTGCAGCATCTCCTACTTTCAACAATCCAACATCCATATTATAATGACCTACAGGATTGATACAAGCAACTTGCAAAACTTTAAACACATCCATTCCTTTCTCAACAGCTCTAGCACATAATTGATTAATATGCCCTACTATCAAATCATCTGGATGCTTATCATCTGAGCAAAACATCATATTTTTATAATGCTTGTGAAGTAACTCAATCAAAGCCTCAAAATTCTTTGCCGCACTGCCCTCACGAATTAAAATTTTCATCCCATAAGACAATTTCTCTTGAGCTTCTTCAAAAGTACAACACTCATGATCTGTGGAAATTCCAGCACTTATATATTTCTTTGCGTTAGCACCTCTCAATCCAGGTGCATGACCATCCACAGGTTTATTAAAGTGCTTTGCCCATGCAATTTTTTTTAACACCTCTAAATCTTCATATAAAACCCCAGGATAATTCATCATTTCTGCCAAATAATTAATATTCGGAGAGGATAATAGTTCTTTAATATCATCAGAATCAATTACGGCACCAGCAGTTTCAAAAGAAGTAGCAGGCACAGAAGAAGGAGCCCCGAAATAGAACTTAAAAGGTACCTTTTTTCCGTTCTCAATCATAAAATACACCCCCTCTTTTCCAAGTACATTCGCAATTTCATGTGGATCAGAAACTGTAGCTACAGTGCCATGTACAACTGCTAAACGAGCAAATTCTGAAGGAACTAGCATAGAACTTTCTATATGAATATGCGCATCTATAAATCCGGGTAGTATAAAATTCGGATTTGAGTTTTCTTTTTCAATAATGGAAGTAATTATTCCATTTTCAACAGTAATCTCAGCGGCATAAATTCGCTTATTTTCTATGTCCACCAATTGCCCTTGTACCTTCTGCATATAGAAATGATTTAGATTATTTTATAAACAATGTTACAAAAAAACGATTAATAAAATGGTAAATTTGAACCGTTTAAAAAACTAGAATATGGCAAAAATAGAAATGACATGGCAGGATAAAAATTTATTCGAATCTGTACACAACGATGGAATAATTATGGTTGACAATGCTTTGGAAGGTGATGAAAAAAGAGGGATGCGTCCGAAAGCTATGATGTTGACTTCATTGGCCGGTTGTTCTGGATTGGATATTGTTTCATTACTAAAAAAAATGCGTGTTGAAGTTGATGCCTTTAAAATTCATGTGTCAGCCGAATTAACTGATGAACATCCAAAAATCTATAAGGATGTTGTTGTTACCTATCAATTTTTTGGATCAGATTTTAAAAAGAGTAAAATTCAAAAAGCCGTTGATTTATCAGTAAATAATTATTGTGGGGTGATGGAAATGTTTCGTAGTTTTACTGAAATAAAAGTTGAAGTCGCGTATCACGAGGTGTAACGATGATACTGTTTTCGAATCGTCACTTCGAGTGCACACCTTAAGTAGACGTATATAGAAGTAACTGTTATGAAAAAGTTATTTATATTCGTTTTGAAGTGTTCCGACAACGCTTAGTATACTGGATTAACTTCTGACGTAACAAAGCGTAATCTAAGAAGATCATTCTGGACGCTTTAAGAAGAGTTATATGAATTCTCAAAACTCTTGCAATTGGTTTTTTACGCTGAGTTTACAGATATCAATTTAGCGATTAAGAAAGAGAAACAAATCAAAAAGTGGCCGAGACTGAAAAAGGAAGTATTCATTAATAATCGTTTTGATCTATTAGCTAATTTAGCAAAAAAGAAGTTTAAATAGGTCTCGATACAATGCTTTGGCATTAGTCGACCTGATGAAAAAATTGCAATAAAAAGAAATAGATTCCTGCCTTCATTTCGAATCACTTCGACTCCGCTCAGTGACCACCAACGAATGACCGCAAAGGAATGAGAGTAAAAAATTATGCGCTGGATTATCCAAAAACAACCCCCGATTGAAAAAATCAGTCAACTTTCTAAAGTTTTAGGAGTTGATAAATTGATTGCGTCGTTATTGATTCAACGTGGAATCGAATCTTTTGATGAAGCAAAACAATTTTTCCGCCCAGATTTAAATCAGTTACATGATCCCTATTTAATGAAAGATATGGCTACCGCTGTATCTAGAATTGAAGAAGCAATTTATAAAGATGAGAATATCTTGGTTTATGGCGATTATGATGTAGATGGAACAACAGCTGTCTCGCTAATGTCGTCTTTTTTAAAATCTATATATCCGAATGTTGCAACCTATATTCCCGATAGATATGGTGAAGGATACGGAATTTCATTTCAGGGAATAGACTTTGCGCACGATAATGATTTTTCATTAATCATTGCATTAGATTGTGGTATTAAGGCCATTGATAAAGTTAAGTATGCTAATGAAAAAGACATCGATTTTATCATTTGTGATCACCACAGACCGGGCAACGAGCTTCCCAATGCAGTAGCAGTATTAGATCCTAAAAGGGAGGATTGTAATTATCCTTATGATGAATTATGCGGTTGCGGTGTTGGTTTTAAACTAGTTCAAGCACTTGCGAAAAATCACCATCAAACCATTGAAGATTTGGTACCTTATTTAGATTTGGTAGCTACAGCAATTGCCGCAGATATTGTTCCAATCACGGGAGAGAATCGCATATTGGCTTACTACGGATTAAAGGTTATAAACAAAGCGCCAAGAATTGGTTTTAAAGCAATCATTCATCAGTTAAACAAAAGTGAATTAACCATTACCGATGTTGTATTTGTAATTGCTCCGAGAATAAATGCTGCAGGAAGGATGAAACATGGTTTGCATGCTGTAAATCTTATGACTGAAACAAATTTCAAAGAAGCCGTAAAAATTGCAGGAGAAATAGAAACGTACAACAGCGACAGAAAAGAACTTGATAAATTAATAACCTATGAAGCACTTAAACAAATTGAAACAACTAATGAACAACAGGACTTTTCAACTGTTGTTTATAGCGAAACTTGGCATAAAGGTGTTATTGGTATTGTGGCTTCTAGACTTATAGAAACCTATTACCGACCCACCTTAGTATTTACAAAAAGTGGCGATAAATTAGCCGCATCGGCGAGATCTGTAAAAGGATTTGATGTATACAATGCTATAGACCAATGTGCTGAATTTGTAGAACAATTTGGCGGCCACAAATATGCCGCAGGCCTCACTTTACTCCCAGAAAATTACGAGAAATTTAAGGCGAAGTTTGAAAAAGTCGTAAAGAAAACCATTCCTGAAGAACTTCGAACTCCTGAAATTAGCGTGAATTCAGAAATGAATTTGTGTGATATCAATCAGAAATTCTATAGAATATTAAATCAGTTTGCGCCTTTTGGCCCTCAAAATATGCGCCCTATTTTTGTAGCCAATGGTTTACGAGACAACGGTTTTGGAAAATGTGTTGGTGAAGATAAATCGCATTTAAAACTGAATTTAATCGACGCTACTGATAAGAAAACCTATAATGCTATTGGGTTTGGCCTAGGCCATAAAAAAGAAATTACTTCTAATGGTAATTCTTTTAAAGCGGCATTTAATTTAGATGAAAATAATTGGAACGGA
The DNA here is from genome assembly GCA_905181865.1 of Urechidicola croceus. Classification (GTDB taxonomy): domain Bacteria; phylum Bacteroidota; class Bacteroidia; order Flavobacteriales; family Flavobacteriaceae; genus Urechidicola; species Urechidicola croceus_A. The sequence goes on along the minus strand of CAJIZG010000002.1, from coordinate 124,144 downwards.
ATGACTTCTATTCAATTATTGTTGAAAGACATAAAGCCCGAGTAACCTATTTCTCTTTAATCACAAACATATAAACAAGATAATGACCACTGGATCCAGCAGTAAATTCATTATTATTTGACCTGCTTCTAAAAGGACACCCTTTGTTCTTTCTCTTTTAAGAATGGCTACGGTTAGTATCTAAAATTATATTTTTTGAGTCTTAGAATCGTTTTATATTCCTCTAATTAGTGATTCCGAAAACTAACTAAAAAGTCTAACTTGTTTTTTATTCAGCAGTTGAGTGAGAATTTAGGTTTTTATTTTTCCAATAATTAAAGTACCGTTTTGCGGTGGCTATCGTTCAACCAATCATTAACATGTAAATCATTGCATACTTTTTTTGAAAAAAACTTTCAGCAAATAAATCAGTTGTACTCAAAGTCAATAATACGATTCCTAAAGCCCTAAAAATGTAAATAAAAGCAAATTTTTTTTCGATGGATTTTTCAGGAAGTTTCTTTTAATTGTTTCCATTTATTTGTTATTTAGTTCTGTTTTTTTTGCAGTAAAGCTAATGGTAAATTATATGAGTAGTGTCAGATTTCGTAGCACATACTTTTCAAACCGTGATGATGTTTGAGCAGATTACAAACCTTAATATTTAGCGTTTTCCCTGCCATTACGTATACAAAATGTTAGCAATCTTTTTATATACAGTTTTCTTTATATAAATCCATATAATCAAAAATAATAGATATGGCATCTTCTTTCATATCTCGATTCAACGTTCCATTTATGCGAACTTTATGGGTCAGATTGTAAACTTCGCACCAATCAGAGCCCATCGCCTTTTGAGCTTCGATAAGAGCATAAATGATATTAATTGTGTAACTGCTTTCATTCTTAGATTTTGCCCTTTTTGCATATCTAATTGCATCCTTCACGTCAGAATAATTGTCCAAAGCTTTTAAATATGCAAAACAAATTAGTATGTCAGCACTAGCTTCATTAATATTCTTTAACTTATTTTTTTCTTTTAGAAATTCATAAAATATGTTTGAATTATTTTTGCCATCATAATCCCAACCTAATTCATTTATTAAAGCTATTTTCAATTCAATTGGATTTCTACTTTTACTTAAATAATTCAACAATTCTATTGATAACTTTCCTTCGGCCATAGAGGCTAACTGTATTATCTCTGAATCTTTATAAGCATTACTAATATTGGTTGAAGTCAAAGGAGAATCTGCAAATAGATTTTGACTAAATAACAGTCCTATTATTAGAATAATGATAAAATTTGTTTTCATAATTGTCTTTTTTTATTCAATGCTTCCCAACGGCATTATATAAGATTAGTACGACTTAAAACCCTCAGGGTTTTCAGCCTAGTCCAAATGTTTATAGGTTGTTTTTGGTTTTATAATTTCTCTTTAAAGTTAGCATAAATTTTATATATTGTTGCCATTTCGTTGACTTGAGGTTTTCCTTTTCCATTTTTGATTACGCAAACTTGAGTTTCCCGTTTCTATATTAAACTCCATAAGTTTGAGTAAATTCAGTAAACGTTTTATTCCGTAAATATTGTTAATTCGTGTTTTGGGTATTTATGATATTTCAGCCATTATATTACTCCGCAAACAATCTCATTCAATTCTGCTGATTCTAATTTTGTAAGAAATTCCTCTCTTTATTAATAACAGAATTATAAACTGGCTTTAAGAATCCTGTTATTAATAAAAAATGCAATTATTAAAATGGCTAAACTTAAAATCCAAATTAAAGCGATGGTTATTAGTTTTATTTTTTCGTGTTAAAGTAATTTTTTTGTTAAAAAAAGTTTTGCAATGAATGGCAACGCATTATATCTTTACTGTATATCCCCGTCAAAATTATAGGATAACGTAAATTTTTACTACTTGTATCCAAACACCGTTTCATCCATATAAATACATGCATCCGAAATGAATGCATTACTATTTAGTACGATTTTGTGCATTGTAACAACCGTAATTATAAGACGTGAGAATTATTCATAGCATCTCAAATATAGTAGAAAAAATTCAGGAACATAACTTCCATACAACAACTCTTAAAAGTACTATAACGGCAAACCAACAATGAAATATTTAAAACTTTTAAGATTGATAAATCAGAGCGAAAGTATTCCTATTGAAAAAATCGAAAGATTGCTGGTTTCATAAATTATGATTACTAAAATAAAACACTTCATATTCGATACTGAACCTTGCACTTGGGAAATTGTTTTTGGCATTATGTATGCTATTACTATACATTGTAATTTATTATATCAGACAGTATCTAATTTTATTCGGCGATAGAATTTAAATATAATTCTTTAAAAGAACGGATGTCCGTGAGAAATCTAAGTCTTATTCCAACTGGATTTTCAGATAAATTGAATTTTAGGGGTAACAAAATTACTCTTGTGTTGATATAGTATTGTAAACACATAAGAACTATAAAAATACCTATTATGACAACTAAATTATTTTTATTCGCAACATTACGTATTACAACAATTACTTTTTCACAAGCATCTAAAAAAGAGTATAACTACTACAAGGCTATGTCAGACGTTTCTAAAAGTCAAAAAACGAACAAAGGAGAATTAGTTGATGCCACTTCTAAAGATAACAGAATCGGATTTGGAACAACTTCTATTTCTAAGAGAGCTATTAAACGTACCCAAACTATTACAGATATGAGAAAGAAAAAAAGTGAAAGTTGAGGCATACGGTGAAGTACTACAATCCGTAATTGGATTGTGCATTCTGGTATAATTGATGAAACATAAAGTAAATTCTAGTGGAATCTCTAAAAAGAAACATCAAATTCAAGAACGTCATTATTCTTTTACTAAAGTATCTTCTATAATATGGTGAGATAAAATAATTTGTATCCTCATTTGTTTTTTCTTTAGTAAACAGCGGAATTAAAGATGAAAGCTGAATAAGAATAGCATCCTATATAACCCAATAATAAAGTTAATATAATCTAAATCTTCCAATTTATTTTTGAAATTATCAGTCATTTTCAAAGTAGCTACAACGTATTATATTTTTATACTTTATGTGTTTATCCCCATCCAATTTAGGGGATATCATTCGTTTTTAATGCTTGTAACTAAACATCATTTCATGCATATAAATAGATGCATCCGAAACGGATATATTACTATTAAATACGATTTTTTGAATTGTAACAACCACAATTGTAAGACGGAATAATTATTCATAGCATGTCAAATATAGCAAAATTTTATTTCAGTAAAATAACTATTTTGAATGCTCCGTATACTATTTATTTTTCCAATTTGTAAAGACATGATCCTGTTATATTGAGTTGTGAATCCAATTCCATTACAGATTCTGAAGTCGTATTTAATGAAAATGTAAGCGGTGATGATAAAAAATTTAAATAGAAAAAATCTAGCATATATAAAGCCAGCGGCGTACAGTAGAAATAATTGGAATGGAATAACTTCTATGCAACTGCTCTTAAAAGAGATATAATCCGCATACCCTATTTTTCTCTAAGCACAAACATATAAACGGGATAATGATCACTGTATCCTCCAGTAAATTCATTGTTATTTGACCAACTTCTAAAAGGATACCCTTTATACTTTCCCTTCTTATTTGTCAAATAACTGGGATTGTAAATACCTGCTTTGTAAAAAGAAAGACTGCTATAATCCTGATTTTTAGCAATCCAGTTTTCACTCACCATAATTTGATCAAATAGATGCAATCGATTTTGATACCCCAAACTGCCAAATCCTTTTTTATATAATTTATCAAACGGATTATATAGCCTATCTTTTTCTGTATTTTCTTTTGAATCTGATGTTTTCAAAATTTCCTTAATACTAGTATCCGTAGGGTTATCATTAAAATCACCCAAAGAAATTATTTTTGAATTTGGGTTTTCAATTCTTACTTCTTCAATTATTTTTAGGTTTAATTTTGCAGTTTCCGCTCGTAAATGAGCTGTTTTTTGTTTACCGCTCAATCTAGAGGGCCAGTGATTTACAATGACATGAATTAATTCGTTTTCCAAATAGCCAGAGACCAATAACTGATCACGTGTTTTAATACGATACCCTTCATGGTTAAATGCTTTTAATTGAAATGACTTATAAGCAACAGGTTCAAAAACTCCCTTTTTATATAATAAAGTAACATCTATTCCGCGCCAATCTTCAGAGTCTATATGGATATAATCATATCCTTCTTTTTTTAAAATATTACTTTTAATGAGATCGTCCAAAACAGCACTGTTTTCAACCTCAGCAAGACCTATAATCGAGGGACTATTATGAGTCGTCTCTTTTCCAATCTCAGCTAATACTTCAGCCATATTCTCAATTTTTGAAACGTATGCTTTCGATTTATCAAAATTCGTTTTTAATATTGGACTATACTCATCTTTTGTTTTTGGATCGTCAATAGTGTCGTATAAATTTTCGAGATTGTAAAATGCGATTGTATGAATTTTATATGCTTTTTTAGTCTGTTGACCAATAGAAATAAAACTCAGCAATAGAAAAAAAACCAAAATTTTATACCTCTTTTTCATGTGTTTATCTTTATTTTTTTTTAATGGTCATACTTCGACTGCGCTCAGCACAGGTATACCGTTCGCTATGAATCATTTTATTATATGACAAAAATTTTAACTTGCTCGTTTCATTGCAAAATATTTATTTTACCTCTCTAATCAAATAAATATAACTAGGAAAATGATCACTATAGCCCCCTGTATACTTTCCATAGGAAAAACTTCTTTTCGGATAACCTTTGAACCGCCCATAGTTGTTAATTAAAAATTTAGGGTTAAATATATTTGCCTGATACAATTTGTAAGAAGCGTATTGGCTAGTGATTGTAACAAACTGAGAACTCACTATTATTTGATCGAATAAATTAATATTATCTCTGTAACCAGCAGTATTTAGCCCTCGAGCATACATGCTTTCATAAGGGTTATACAGGTCATTCTTTTGCAACTCCTCCTTTTCACTTTTAGTTTTTAAAATTTCTTTAAAACTTGGTTCTATAGGGTCGTCATTGAAATCACCCATGGTTATAATTTTTGCCAAGGGCTCCTCTCTACGCACATCTACAATAATCCTAAGATTTAATAAGGCTGCTTTTTTTCTATATGGAATACTTTTAGACCCTCCTCGTTTGGAAGGCCAATGATTTACAATAACGTGAATGAGTTCGTTATCTAAATATCCTGAAACTAATAATTGATCTCTCGTAAAGATACGCTTCCCTTGTTTAGAAAAAATTTTTAATTCGTAACTCTTATGATGTATAGGTTTAAAATACTTTTCTTGATAAAGTAACCCAACATCAATACCTCGTTCATCGGGAGATTCATAGTGGATAAATCTATAGCCTTTATCTTTTAAAAAATCTCCCTTAATTAAATCGGATAGTACCGTATCATTTTCAATTTCTACAACGCCAATAATGACTGGGCTATTACTTGCTTTTTCAACGCCTATTTGAGAAAGAACTTTTCCAAGTTTATCAATTTTATCTTTATATACGGCTGATTTGTTTGTTCGTAATTCCATTATCGGACTTGCTTCATCATTCTTACTCGTATTATTGATCGTATCAAACAAATTTTCCAGATTGTAAAACGCTATCGTTCTAATCTGAAATTGTTTCTCTTGAGCAAAGGTGAAATTCTCGAAGAGTATAGTGGTTAATAAAACCAATATCATTCGATTCATAAGTCTAGCAATTTTAAACAATAATACAAAATAAATATAGTAATTACATAACTACTAACATATTAACCAATACTTTTTACGTAATCGCATTATAATATTTTGTACTTTTATATTCGAAAATTGCTTTTCAAACATTTTGTAACGCTAAAACAGCATGAAAATTATTATAATTTCATTGCTCTGTTGGTCATTGGTATCTATTGGATCTTTTGCTCAATCATTGAGTAATATTAAAGGAATTGTTGTAGACGGTTCTTCCGTTGAACCCATTAAAGAAGTGTCAGTTTCTTTAATAGGAACATCTTCCTATGTAATAACCGATAGCAAAGGTGGGTTTGATTTTCGAAACATCCCTACAGGAGAACAAATCATTCAATTTCAACATAAAGACTATCTGTCACAAAGTTATCCTATTAAAATGATAGAAGGAGAGGGAATAAATTTAGGCCAAATTCTTCTTTCTATTAAAGTGATTACGCAAAGTGATCTAAGTGTTATTTTGCTTTCCGATGAAGAACTGAGTGATGATGAAGGAGGTGCCGACAATACTGCCGGTCTATTGCACTCTTCTAAGGACGTATTTCTGAATGCCGCTGCTTATGAATTTAGTTCCACTTTTTTTAAGGCGAGAGGTTACAATTCTCGATATGGTAAAGTTCTAATAAATGGCACAGAGATGAACAAAATCTTTAATGGAAGACCCCAATGGAGTAATTGGGGAGGACTTAACGATCTTCAAAGAAATCAAGAATTATCAAATGGACTGGCGCCGTCAGAATCTAATTTTGGAGGTATTTCTGGTACTAATAATATTATTATGAGAGCATCAGAATACAGTGAAGGTGGGCGTATATCTATGGCTTCTGCTAATAGAAGTTATAGAGGACGATTTATGGCGAGTTACGCATCTGGCTTAACTAAAAATGGGTGGGCATATTCTTTCTTATTCTCAAGGAGGTATGGTAATGAAGGATTCAATGATGCAACTTTGTACGATTCTAATTCATTTTTTACTACTGTTGAAAAACAAATTAATGACCGTCACAGTATAAATTTCACTGCTTTCTACACCCCAAACAGAAGAGGTAAATCTTCTCCTAATACCCAAGAAGTATATGATTTAAAAAACACAACATACAATACTTATTGGGGGAACCAATCCAAAGACCAAAGAAACTCTAGAGAGCGTCAGATTAAAGAACCTGTTTTTATGCTTAATCATTATTGGGATATGAATGAAAACACATCATTAAATACAAATGTTGTTTTTCAAAAGGGAAAAATTGGAAATAGCAGATTAGATTATGGTGGCTCAGATTTAATTACAGACACTTCGGGAAAAGAATATATTGTAGGAGGAGGTAGCAATCCAGATCCTACCTATTATCAAAAATTACCGAGTTACTTTTTACGTGATACCGATAGCCCCGATTATGAGGGAGCATATCTCGCTCTTCAAAATTTTAAAGACAACGGTCAAATAGATTGGAACGCCTTATATGAAGCCAATGTAAATACGTCATCACTTGAAGGGAATTCTACATATGCCCTTTACGAGGATAGAAACGATGATACACAATTATCAATTAATGCTATTTTTAGAACAACTTTAAATGAAAATAATACGCTAAATACATCCCTGTCTTATCGTGGATTCAAATCAGAAAATTATGCCTTTATGAAGGACTTATTAGGGGGTACTGGTTATTTAAATGTGGATTCCTTCTCAGAAACAATCGATGAAGCTCAAAATGATCTCCAAAACCCAAATAGAATTGCGCTAGTAGGAGAAAAGTTTAAATACAATTTTGAAATGGATGCAAGTATCGTAGATTTCTTTGCTCAAGGACAATTTCAATATGATAAAATTGACTTTTACCTTAGTACTAAAATCGCTATAACAAATTATCAACGCAATGGTCGTTATGAAAATGGTCGTTTCCCTGGAAATAACTCCTATGGGAAAAGTCGAAAAATTGATTTTATAGATACCTATATGAAAGGCGGATTAACCTATAAAATATCTGGACGACATTTAATAGATTTCAATGTAGGTTATCTTAGTAAAGCACCAACTATTAAGAATTCCTTTTCCAACCTGAGAGAAAATAATGACGTTGTAAGAGATTTAACCAGTGAAAAAATAATCACTACAGATGTAAGTTATATCCTAAGAACTCCTAAAACGCAGGCGCGCTTTACTGGGTACTATTCCAACTTCAAAGAAGGTTCAGAAATTTCTTTTTATTATGTTGACGGAATTTACGGCATCAATAACTCTGAAACTTCTGCCTTTGTTCAAGAAGTATTAACTGATATAGAAAAACAAAATATTGGAGTAGAAATAGGTGTGAGTACTCAAATTACTTCCTCCATAAAATTGAAAACTGCCATTGCATATGGAGAAGCTATTTACAATAATAATCCTAACCTCTATTTAACTTCAGATTCATTTGATGAACCCTTAGATTTTGGAGCATCGTATTTAAAAAATTATCATGTCGCAGGAGGTCCTCAAACAGCAATCTCATTAGGGTTTGAATATAGAGATCCTAATTATTGGTGGTTCGGCATCACAGGTAATACTTTCTCAAATGCCTATTTAGATATTAGTCCGCTGGCCAGAACAAGCAATTTCAATACAGATCCAACAGACGGTCAACCATTTAATGATTACGATCCAGAAACTGCCCGTGAACTATTAGCTCAAGAAGAATTTGATACCTATTTTTTAGTTAATGTGATCGGAGGAAAATCATGGAAAATTCAAAAATATTATTTGGGTTTTTTTGTATCCGTTAGTAACATCACGAATACGAAATATAAAACTGGTGGTTTTGAGCAATCGAGAAATGCCAATTACAGAACTTTAAAAGAGGACAAATCACTCGATAACCCAGTATTTGGACCAAAGTATTGGCATGGATACGGAACAACATATTATGCAAATATTTATGTGAGATTTTAAATAAAAGTAAAACAAGATTGGAAGTAAAAAATTGTAAAAAAGAATCATATGAACACACGTACATTTTTAAAATATTCATTGCTGATAGGAATACTGCTTTTGTTTACTAATTGCGTAAAAAACGACGACTATAAAATTCCAGAAACAGAAATTAACGAGCTAAATATTCTAGTAAACTCAAGTATTGAAGCGGTTAAAAATGCTTGGATTCAAAACTACAATGCAAATGAAGAATCAATTTACACTTTTGATGTAACTACCGATGGATTATTTTTCGAAGGAGTGGTAGTATCCTCCGATTTTTCAGGAAATTTCTACAAAAAACTAATAGTTCAAAATGCCTTTGAAAACGCCAACCATGGAATTGAAATCTTAATCAATAAAACATCCTTATTTGAATCTTTTGAAATAGGAAGAAAAGTATTTGTAAAGTTAGACGGTTTAAATGTCTCCTACGATGATGGTGTTAATAACGACCCTACAGATGCCAACCCAGGGCGCTACATTATAGGCATAGAAAAACAAAGTAGGGTGGATGACATTCCAACATCTCTCTATCTAGATCACGTTATCCGATCATCTGAAATTGGAGAAGTGATCCCAAATGTGATTTCAGTGATGGAATTTAGCGAAAAATACATCAATACTTTAATTCAAATCAAAGATATTCAATTTGAAGTGAGCCAATTGGGGAAAACATTTGCCGGAGAGGCAAGTGATGAATTTGACGGATTTAGAAAACTCATAAGTTGTACCGATCAATCTAAAGTTCCATTACAAACAAGTAGCTATTCTGATTTCAAATCATATGTGATTTCTGAAGGAAGTGGGTTTATAAATGCAATACTAACAAAGGATTTTACTTCGAGTTATTTTGTACTCGTTGCAAATGCCCCGAATAATATTGATTTTTCCAATCCGCAAAGGTGTGATCCTATTTTATTGAGTTGTGAACCCAATTCGGTTACAAGTTCTGAAGTCGTATTCAATGAAAATTTTGATACCACTTCAAACTCCAAATTAGCATCGGCAGGTTGGACCAATGAAAATGTAAGCGGTGGGAGTGAAAAGTTTGAATTAAAAAAATCAAGCGGGAATGGATATATGCAGGTAGCGGCGTACAATACAGATGAAAATCCAATGGAGGTATGGTTGGTCAGCCCAGCAATAAATTTAGACAATTCGGAAAACGAAGTATTGACCTTTAAAACACGAGCAGGATTTTATCAAGGAGACGCCTTGAGTGCATATGTATCGACAAACTATTCTGGAGATGTAAAAACTGCAACATGGACGCTTGTTCCTGCCGAATTGGTCGACGGACCGCCATCGGGTTATGGAGGAACATTTATGTCATCTGGATCCATAAACATATCTTGTTTAGAAGATAATGTGTTTGTAGGCTTTCGATATTTGGGTGCAGACGGTGTAATTACAACCACTTTTCAAATCGATACTTTTAGAGTAACGGGGAACTTAGATTGATTCAAATAATTCTAGTTGAATTCTTGTGAATTAGATTCACTAATATATTGTTAGTTTTGTTCGAACGATTTTAAATTATTTTTAATGAACTTTTATAAAATATTTCGAGTTTTAGTACTATTTGTTATTTTAATCAATATCTGTATTTCTTGTAATCAGAAAAGTTCACCTATCGCTTCAAAACCAAATATTATTTTAATTCTTATTGATGATTTGGGTTATGGAGATATTGGGTGTTATGGAAATAGAGTGAACGCTACACCAAACATTGATCAATTGGCAAAAGAAGGAATTCGATTCACAGATTTTCATACCAATGGACCGGTGTGAACACCTATAAAAGTAGCGCTACTTTCAGGAATGTATCAAAATAGATTAGGTGATAAATTTGAAGGACCATTAAGTGGCAAGACTCAATTTGATGAGGGAATGCCCGTAGATGTTAAGACAGTTGCCGAAATGTTTAAAGAAGAGAGATATGCTACAGGAATGTATGGCAAATGGCATCTAGGCTATCAAGAGCCTTTTCTTCCTTCAAATCAGGGGTTTGACGATTTTATCGGTTTAGGCGCAGGAGATGGCGATCATCATTCCCATATTGATAGATGGGGTCGTGAGGACTGGAAATACAATAATCGTCCTTCTATGGAGAAAGGTTACAGCGTAGATTTAATTACCAAACATAGTAAGAACTTTATTAAAGAAAATAGAGAAAAACCATTCTTCTTATACATGGCACATTTAGCGATTCATTTTCCTTGGCCAGGGCCAAATGACACTCCTCATCGAGTTAAGGGAACAACATATGATGATGATAAATGGCGAATCATTCCGGATCGTAAAAATGTTCAACCACATATAAAAGCAATGATAGAGTCAGTAGACAATAGCGTAGGAGAAATAATACAAACTTTGAAGAGTTTAGAATTAGACGATAACACCTTGGTCATATTTACATCAGATAATGGGGGGTATATTCATTACAATCATTTATTTGAGACTATTTCTAACAATGGCCCCCTTAGAGGGCAAAAGGCCGAAGTATATGAAGGGGCACATCGTGTACCATTTATTGCTTGGTGGCCAGATAAAATTGATAAGGGAATAGAAACCGATGAAACAGCCATAACGATGGATTTATATCCAACCTTTCAGACTTTGGTGAATGCACCTCGAAATGACCAAAAGGTAGTAAACAGAATACCATTGAATACACATATTTTTGAAGGTAAAGCGTTGCCTGATCGAACCTTATTTTGGAAAATGGACGATGAGATTGCTATGAGAGAGGGGCATTGGAAATTCGTGAAAATTGGAAGTCAGCCAGCAGAATTATATAATCTAAAGGACGATATAGGGGAAATCCCAAATATGCTGGATAGTCATCCAAAAATTACTGCAAATTTATGGAGTGAATATATTTCTTGGAATAAAGAAATGAAGACAAGTGCTAAGAAATGGGAGCATTAATAGAAGTTGTAGGCTTATATCGTCTTTACGGATATAATTAATAGATTTCTGATGAGATAGAAAACTGAAGCTAATTGTTTCGGCTTTCTTGTTTTTTGTACATTTGTAGTCTATTTCAAGGTTTAAAGTTAAATGATAGAAGAGAAAAAGGCAACATCAGAAAAAGCGGTACTCATTGCAGTTGTATCGCAATATCAAGATGAAGAAAAAACAACTGAATATTTGGACGAGTTAGAGTTTTTAACCCTAACGGCAGGTGGAGTTGCGGTAAAACGTTTTACGCAAAAGTTAGAAAAGCCAAATCCAAAGACGTTTATTGGTGCAGGAAAATTGGAAGATATAGCGGCTTATGTTGATCAAAATAATATAGGAACTGCAATATTTGATGATGAATTAAATCCAGCGCAATTAAGAAATATTGAAAAGGTTTTAGAGTGTAAAATTCTGGACAGAACCAATTTAATCTTAGATATTTTTGCGCAAAGAGCGCAAACCTCTTATGCCAGAACACAGGTTGAGTTGGCACAATGTCAATATTTATTACCTCGATTAACCCGTCTTTGGACACACTTGAGCCGTCAAAAAGGAGGTATTGGAATGCGTGGACCTGGGGAGACAGAAATCGAAACAGACAGACGTATCATTCGTGATAAAATCTCTTTACTTAAAAAGAAGTTATTGACAATAGATAAGCAGATGGCTATTCAACGAAAGAATAGAGGCCGTATGGTTCGTGTTGCTTTGGTGGGTTATACAAACGTTGGTAAATCTACTTTAATGAATGTAGTGAGCAAGAGTGATGTGTTTGCAGAAAACAAACTATTTGCAACTTTAGATACTACTGTTCGAAAAGTGGTGATTAAGAATATTCCTTTTTTGTTGACAGATACGGTTGGATTTATCAGAAAATTACCAACACAATTAATCGAATCTTTTAAGTCGACGTTAGATGAAGTACGAGAGGCCGATTTGTTATTGCATGTTGTAGATATTTCTCATGCTAATTTTGAAGATCATATAAATTCTGTAAATAAAGTATTGGATGAAATTGAAAGTGCAGACAAGCCTACAATTTTGGTTTTTAATAAGATTGATGCGTATACACACAAAACCATAGATGAAGATGATTTGGTTACAGAAAGAACCAAAGATCACTACACTTTGAATGATTGGAAAAACACTTGGATGAATGAAATGGGTGAGAACAGTTTATTTATTTCAGCCCTTAATTCTGAAAATCTAGAAGAGTTTAGAGAAAAGGTTTTTGAGGAAGTAAAAAAAGTTCACATGCAACGTTTTCCATATAATGACTATTTATATTTAGAATATGACGACAAAGGAAATAGTATCTAATAAAGATCTCTTAGGATTTAAAATTATTTCGCTTGCTGAAGTTTTTCTACTATTTATTTTAGTACTTTTTAGTTCATCAGCCCAACGTTTGTCTTCTTGATTTGTGGGTGATTGTTCCATAGCGAAGGCTATATTATGTCCGTACATTCAAATAGATTTTACAAAAATTGTAGAAAGAGAAGTATTTTTTGCTAAATTAGCCAAATATATAAGCAATATCTGCTCACAATATTAGCATTATGAATTATTTAGCAAAAAACGTAAAGCATATAAGAAGCCTTAAAAATTTAACACAAGAGCAATTTGGTGAAGATTTGCACGTGTCTCGATCACGAATTAGTTCGTATGAAGAAAACAGGGCTATTCCGCCTGTAGATTTTTTAGTTTCACTGTCTGATTATTTTAAAATTCCGATTGATATTTTAATAAAAAACGATTTATCAAGATCACAGAATGATTCTTTTATTGAAATAGGAACACACCGAGTTTTGTTTCCAATTACAGTAGATGGAACCAATGAAGACCTCATTGAAATTGTTCCCGTAGAAGCTTCAGCAGGATATTTACGCGGTTATGCAGATCCAGAATATATAGAACACCTCAATAAAATTAAGTTGCCTTTTTTACCTACTGGAACACACAGAGCTTTTCCTATTAAAGGAGATTCTATGTTACCTGTAAAAAGTGGCTCTTATATTGTTGCGAAGTTCATAGAAGATGCACGCTATGTAAAAAGCGGAAAGACCTACATCATACTAACTTTAAACGACGGAATCGTTTATAAACGCGTTTACGACCATATTGAAGAACATAAAACCTTGTTATTAGTTTCTGACAACAAGAAATACGATCCGTATCATGTGCCCGTTGATGAAGTCTTGGAGTTGTGGGAATTTACCTGCGCTATTAATACCCAAGAATATGACGAGCACGAATTAAAAATAAGTAGCATTGCCACTATGTTTAATCAGTTGGGCATTGAGTTGAAATCATTAGAAAAATTAGTAAGTTGAACTATGCCATTGTTGACATAGAAACCACCGGAGGAACAAAGATTACCGAAATTTCTATCTTTATTTTTGATGGAGAAAAAGTGATAGACGAATATACTACCTTGGTAAATCCAGAAACTCATATTCCGCAGTTTATTACCAATTTAACAGGTATTAATAGTGCAATGGTTAGCAATGCTCCGAAGTTTTACGAGATTGCAAAAAAGGTTGCAGCAATTACTGAAGACACCACTTTTGTAGCCCATAATGTAAATTTCGATTATAATATTATTCAGTCAGAGTTCAAAGAATTAGGTTTCGATTTTAAAAGAAAGAAATTGTGCACCATACGTTTGTCTCGCAAATTAATTCCTGGATTAAAGTCTTACAGTCTAGGTGCTATTTGCGCTTCGGAAAAAATTAAAATTGTCAATCAACATAGAGCTAAAGGAGATGCTGAAGCCACCACTATTTTGTTCGAAAAACTATTAAGATTGGACGATAAAGGAATATTTGAATCATTTTTGAATCCGCGTTCTAGACAAGCCACCTTACCGCCTTTATTGCCCAAAAAAGTTTTTGACGGACTCTCAGAAAGAGAAGGTATCTATTATTTTTACAACACCAAAGGTGAAGTAATCTATATAGGTAAAGCCAACAATATCAAGCAGCGTGTACAGAGTCATTTTTATGATAAGGCAAAGAAAGAGGTTGCAATGTGTTTGGAGATCACTAATATAAAGTTTGAAGAAACGGGAAGCGAATTAGTGGCACTACTATTAGAATCTGCCAAGATCAAACACTTATTTCCAAAATACAATAGCGCACAGCGCAGAGCGAAAGAAAGCATCGGTTTGTTTGCTTATGAAGATCGAAAAGGAATACTTCATTTAGCGTACAATTCTTTAAAAATGGTAAAAAACCCGTTGGTGAAATTTTACAACAATGTGTCGTGTAGACAGTTTTTAGAAAAACTCTGTAAAGCGTTTGAGTTGTGCCCTAAATACTGTCATTTACAAACCAATATTGAAAGTTGTTTCCATTATCAAATCAAACAATGTAAAGGAATTTGTAGAGAAGAAGAAACTGTTGAAGGCTATAATAACCGCGTATTAGAAGCTATTGCTTCCGTAAAATTTGACAGCGAAAATTTTATCATAAAAGAAGCCGGTAGAACATCCGAAGAGTTGACATTTATACTAATAACAGACGGTGTATATAGAGGTTTCGGTTATTTACCTGTAGGCGCTAAACATACACCCAAAGATTATAAAGACGCTTTGTTGATGCAAAAAGATAACAATGATATTAAACGCATTCTTAATTCTTATCTAAAGAATAATTCAGAAATGCTATTGAGTTTAGGTTCGGAATTCGAAAATATTAACTTTGAAGAAAATGTACTATCAAACGCCTTTAATTAAGGAAAAGAAGGAATTCGGCATCGGTTTCGAGTTGATTTAGACAACTTAATGAGCGTTGAAGATTTTGAATTAAATAATACTTTTAAGTATCCGAAAACACCTATTATTAGCAACGAAACAGCCAAATAAAATTTCGCTCCATAATTAGGGGTTAGTACCCAATTGGGCAGACAATATTTCATTTAGACATTATACACTAAATGCACGTATAGAAACATTAAATGAAAAACCCCCTTTTAAAGATATGATTCAGAATAGGTGCCTTATAATTGCGGATGGCTTTTATGAGTGGTAATGGCTCTCTAAAAGTGGTTCGCAAAAACAAAAATATTTAATCCCCCTTCCTAAAGAAGTACTCGTTGCCTTCACTGGTTTGTATTCTCAATAGATCGATTTTAATGATACGGTCTTAAATTCGTATACCATGTTAACATCACAAGCCAATGAGTTAATGAGTCAAATTCACAATACGAAACAGCGTATACCTATTATTCTTAAACAATAAAACGAACAATATTAGTTGCATGGAGAAGATTATAACGATTTTAAATTCCCGTATAGCAATAACCTTGAAGCGCATTCCGAGAACCCAAACACTTCGAGCCAGTTAGACTTGTTTTAGTATAAAACCGGGAGGTTGAATAAACGTTAAAGTGTTCACTGTAAAATTGGTGTAGGGACTAAGTTCTTTTATTTTTTGTATCTTAAAAGGATGAAATGGAATAAAAATTATTATGCATACTATTCATACAGATTAAGTTTTCCCAAATTATTTGAGGTCATAATTGTAGCAATCTCAATAGTTG
Organism: Urechidicola croceus; assembly: GCA_905181865.1. Lineage (GTDB taxonomy): Bacteria > Bacteroidota > Bacteroidia > Flavobacteriales > Flavobacteriaceae > Urechidicola > Urechidicola croceus_A. The sequence goes on along the minus strand of CAJIZG010000002.1, from coordinate 107,888 downwards.
CTTTTTTAATTTATAGTTTACTCCAATAAAATTACTTAGAGAGTTCGCCTTTTAATGAGAGAATATTTTTTTTGGCCTGATATTTGTATTCGTTGAAATAACGAACGGATGAAACATAAAGTAAATCTGCAACATACTATATAAGTCGGATCTCTAAAAAGAAACATCAATTAGTACAATTCTTAAGAATCTTAAATTATGTCTATTGGAATAGTCCTTTTTTAGGATACGTATTTCAAAACATTCAATGCCTAAAATTGAATTAATAAAATTATATTTTTTATACTAATTGCAATAATTATTTTATTTTTTTGAATAAAAATTTGGGCAAGTGCTACAATCTAAATAATAACAATTACTACAATGAGTACTGTTTGAATTAGAAACGATTGCAATATCCTATTGTCTACATCCTATAACATGAAGGTGTAATTTAAATATAAGACACTATATTTCATAATCTTAATGTTTAAAAATATATTTATTTGAGGATCTAGAATAACTAACTTTTAGATAACTTGTTCTAGCAATTGAGTTGGTACTCGTCTCTTAAAATTAATTTTCTATATAATAAAAATATTATCTCTAAATTTCACACAATATATATTTAAGTTTAAAATTACTATATCCACTAAAATTATTTTATTTTGAATATCCTCAACACCAATTTGTCCTTGGTCTGCTTTTTGATTTCAGGAATGTTTTTAATGCGTTTTGGATAGCAAGATTAAAGTTCCTTTATTTATGGAGATATGTTACCTGACGCTCCTGAATTAGCCGCTCGTGGCTCCTATAAAGTCGGAGTGCGAACTGTTGATTTGGTTCATAAAAACCAAATAGATATTCTTAGTCAACCAAAAGGTTTGGATACGTTAATGTATTATGATCGCCCTCTTAAAATTGAAGTTTGGTATCCTACGATTTTGGATGAGAATGAAAGAGAGATCGTTTCTTATGATCAAGTGATGGGACAGGTAGGCGCGGAAGATCGTCCACTAATTCCTTTTACCTTTTTAGGGCGTTCAAGCAGAGACGCTAAACCAGCAATAAAGGATGGTTCGTTTCCATTAATTAATGTATCTCATGGATATACGGATTCACGATTATTGTTCACTTATTTAACTGAAAATTTGGCTTCAAAAGGATATGTTGTCGTATCCATTGATCACACAGGTTCTACTTATAGAGATGCTGGTCCGTTTAACAGTACATTGCTAAATAGATCCTTAGATGATTTGTTTGTGTTAAATGAAATGGACGGGCTGAGCAAAACAAAAGGCGCTTTTCTTCAAGGTTTAGCAAATGCTGATACTACTGGCTTAGTCGGTTGGTCTATGGGTAGTTAAGGAGCCATTAATGTTGGGAGGTGGCTATAGTCAAAAAGCTGCAGGGTTCTTTGCCTCCATGTCTAATGGAAGTAATGCAATCCAAAAGCGTGTAGTGTAAATGCAGAATATGAAGCTTCTATAGACCCCAGAATTAAGGCGGTTGTCGCCTTTGCTCCTTAGGGAATGACTTTAGGCGTTTGGGATACAGATGATTTAGCAGGAATTAAAGTTCCTTCCTTTTTTATAACAGGTACTCATGATGATATTTCTGGATATGAGAATGGTATGAAGGCGCAGTTAATTCAGATAGGTATTTACTAACTTATATGTATGCAAGACATAATGTTGCCCCAAACCCTCCACCAAAGGAAATATTTGATACAAGTTTACATATTGATGAGTATTTAAGGTATGGAGATTCCGTATGGGATCAGCGAAGATTAAATAATTTAAACCAACATTTTGTAACCGATTTTTTAGGAATTCACCTAAAAAATAAGGAAACGTATAAATCGTATTTAGACGTTAAAAAAAATACTGAGCAAAAGAATTGGACAGGATTTAACCCTAGAACTTCAGTGGATATGGAATTGTTGCAAGACATGCCTCAAGAATAGAAATGAGGAAATTATAAATAATATAAGTATATAAAAAAACTCCGAGTAAATATTTTACTCGGAGTTTTAAAATTCTGAAAGGAAGTTTATATTAGTCGGCTAATATAATTACCTTATTATCTTTCATTTCAATTGTTCCACTATTTATAGCCAATGAGTATTGGTCATCTTGCTTCGTGAATTTATCTTGATATGCATCTTCAATAATTACGGCATCTCCTTTAAACTTTACAGTTCCGTTTACCAATATTGAAACTATTGGTGCGTGATTGTTAAGCATTTGAAACTCACCCGTAACTCCTGGTACTAATACAGAACTTACTTCTGAGTTTAAAAGTTTTGCCTCTGGCGTTACAATTTCTAATTTCATATTAGTTGTTTGTTATGTATTGTTGTCAATCTTCTTTTACTGAGTGAGACAACAACTATTAACCAATTAAGCTTCTGCTAACATTTTTTCTCCCGCGTCAACTGCATCTTGAATTGAACCACGTAAGTTGAATGCTGCTTCAGGATATTTATCTAATTCCCCATCCATAATCATGTTAAATCCTTTGATAGTATCCTTAATATCTACTAATACTCCTGGTATACCAGTAAATTGCTCTGCAACGTGGAATGGTTGAGATAAGAAACGTTGCACGCGTCTTGCACGGTGCACATATAACTTGTCTTCTTCAGACAGTTCTTCCATCCCTAAAATTGCAATAATATCTTGTAATTCTTTGTAACGTTGTAATAATTCTTTTACTCTTTGTGCACAGTCATAATGCTCATCACCTAAAATGTCAGCAGTCAAAATTCTTGAAGTTGAATCTAATGGATCAACCGCAGGGTAAATTCCTAATTCTGCAATCTTACGAGACAATACAGTTGTTGCATCTAAATGCGCAAACGTTGTTGCCGGTGCTGGATCTGTTAAATCATCTGCAGGTACATAAACCGCTTGTACAGATGTAATAGAACCATTTTTAGTTGAAGTAATACGCTCTTGCATAGCACCCATTTCAGTTGCCAATGTTGGTTGGTAACCTACCGCTGATGGCATACGTCCAAGAAGCGCTGATACTTCAGAACCTGCTTGCGTAAAACGGAAAATATTATCTACAAAGAAAAGTACATCTTTACCTTGTCCATCACCTGCCCCATCACGGAAATACTCAGCAATAGATAATCCAGACAATGCTACGCGTGCACGCGCTCCAGGTGGCTCATTCATTTGACCAAAAACAAATGTTGCTTTTGATTCTCTCATCCCTTTTTTATCTACTTTGGTTAAATCCCATCCGCCTTCTTCCATGGAATGCATAAAGTCATCACCATACTTGATAATTCCAGATTCTAACATCTCTCTTAAAAGGTCATTTCCTTCACGAGTTCTTTCTCCTACACCTGCAAATACAGATAAACCACCGTGCCCTTTTGCGATATTGTTAATTAATTCTTGAATCAATACTGTTTTACCTACTCCGGCTCCACCAAATAATCCTATTTTTCCTCCTTTTGCGTAAGGCTCAATTAAGTCAATTACTTTAATCCCTGTAAATAAAACTTCTGTTGAAGTTGTTAAGTCTTCAAATTTTGGAGCTGGACGGTGAATTGGAAGTCCGTCTTTACCCGCTTTAGGTAAATTTCCTAATCCGTCAATGGCGTCACCAATTACATTAAAAAGTCTTCCATAAATATCGTCTCCAATAGGTATCTGAATTGGTGCTCCAGTTGCAACTGCTTCAACACCTCTGCTTAAACCATCTGATGAATCCATAGAAACTGTACGAACCGTATTCTCGCCAATATGCGACTGAACTTCTAATACTAGAATAGTTCCGTCCTTTTTTGTGATTTCTAATGAATCGTAAATTCTTGGAAGTTCAGAACCGGATGCAAATTCTACATCGATAACTGGACCTATAATTTGTGCTACTTTACCTGTAATATTAGCCATTATCTTAACGCTTTATTGTTAACTTTTTAACTTAAGAAGATTACTCTCCAATTTTAAGGTGCAAAAATAATCTATTTTGAGGAATTGAAAAAGTCTTTTTCTTTATTTTTTATTAAAAAAAAACTCCGCGTTTTCAGTTGATTGAAACGAGGAGTTTGAATTTTATTTACTCTTTCTAAGTGGGTTATTTACTATGGATTAATTGTCCAAGAAGCAAAATACTGAGACCCTATTAAACCATTACCTGGTGCACTTAAGTATTCTTGACCACCTAAATTAGCACCGCCAATTTTAATTGTTGACTTTATTTTAGGCATTGAATAACTAACCTGTGCATCAATTACAGTTCTAGAATCAACTATTGCGTCAACAAAAGTAGATTCCCATAAGTACTCATCACTCCAACGAGCATTTATATTAAATCCAAAGTTCTTAAATGCTTTTGGGTTACCAAAAGCAAGTTTAACTTTATGTTCAGGAGTATTAAATCCCGCTTCATAATCTGGATCAGAAGATTGATCAAATTCAAACTTAGACCATGTATAATTAAATCCAAGATTGTAACCGTTAAACACTTCAGTAGTCAATCCTAAACCTGTACCATAAGAAGAAATATCTGCTTCTGAATTCGTGTATACTTGGAACGGCTGAAAATCTCCTTGACTCATAGCAACTAACGCTAAAGGTGTTGGTTGTTGTAAAGGAGGAGATGGAACAATATCAGAGAAATCTGCTTGACCATAAAGTGGCACAAGTACCGTTTTGTTCCCAATAAAATCCTCATACTTATTGTAATAAGCGCTAAAATCAACAACTACCTTCCCTAATAAACCTCTATATCCCGCCTCAAAAGCCGTAACTCTCTCTGGTTGAACATTTTGAAATGTTGATTTAACCGGTGCTCCTGCATACACAGAGGCGACTGTAAATGAGTTTTCATAAGCACTTCTTCCAGTAAGCGTAACTTGTGCTGGTATTCCCAAAGATTGTCCAACAAGACTTACATTCAAAGGCTTTGATGTATATCTATCTAAATTATCTGGTGCAGATCCTATCAATATCGCTGGTCCTGCATCTAAACCTATATACTGATCTTGTGTAGTTGGGTTTCTAAATCCTGTCTGAAAAGCAGCTCTGAAATTATGATTTCTGTCTTCACCAGCACTATAAGAAAATGAAATTCTTGGAGAAGAATTTCCGTCAAAATTTTGAGCTTTATCATAACGTATAGACCCCGTAAACTTCAATCTATCATCTGCAAATTTCTTTTGCAATTGCATATACGCTCCATATTCGTCATAATCAATTGGCCCGTCAAAATCTGTAAAAATTGTCCCTCCTGAATCCAAAGAATATTGCCTCCAAGATCCCCCAAATTGAATTTCTGCCCATTCCAATAAATGACCGAAGTTGTAATTCCCATCTACATGATATAATTTTGTATTATCAGTAAATTTTGCTCCTGTTAATACATTAGGATCTGAAGTTACCTCCTCAAATGCCGCTTTAAATTCTGGTGAACCAGGTTGAATCGTCGCATTCGTATCTGCAAACTGTCTTGCGCCGGCATGTAATTGAGCTGATGCTGCAACAATGTCAGCAGGCGACCCTCCAGAACCTAAAATCTGTCCAGCACCAGTCGCATAAGCACCAACATACGTTCCAAACCATTCTTCAGCACCAATCTTACTTATATTAACTCCAGCAAATCTCATATCATAAGAGTCCCCAGCATCTTCTTGTGTCGTATATGCTCTTACAAAAAAGTTTTCATTTCTGATTTCAAATTTGTGTTGTTGCATACTAAAATTCTTAATATTATATCTATTCGCTCCTTGGTAAATAGTGTTTCCAGAACCAAACTTTGAATTCCAAATTATCTCTAAATCATCTCCATTCGGACGGTAGTGCAAAGATATATCGGTCTTTACACTTTGAGCTTCATAGTCAGTTAAGTCTTCTTCTTTATATCCCGTACGTGATACATCAACCGCAGGAATTAAACCAGAAGTTCCTGGAGGTAAAAGCCCTCTCCCTTCCAGTACCTGTGCAAATTGGTTCATATTAAGACCTAGTGCGCTTAAACTAACGTCATCACCATATACATTTAATCGGTCAAATGATGATTGCCCCGTTTCTGGCACTATTGGAGTTGAAGATCCGGCTTCACTTGCAGCATGGTTATAATCTCTATAATCTGTAGCATGCCATTCAGTACCATTCAAGAATGAAAAAGATACTTTGGCTGCAAACTTTTCATTAAAAGCATGTGCCACTCTAAAACCAGCATCAACAAAACTATTATCGCCTGCGTTTTCAGATGAAGTAATTCCTGTTTTTCCATAAACACTTATTCCTTGGTGGTTAAATGGGTTTTTACTCGTCATAAATAACATTCCATTGAATGCATTTGCTCCGTATAAAGCAGAAGATGCTCCAGGTAATACTTCAATCGTATTAACATCCAGTTCATTCATTCCTAATAAATTTCCCAATGCAAAATTTAATGCTGGTGAAGAATTATCCATTCCATCAACCAATTGCATAAAACGTGTATTGGCAAAAGTTGCAAAACCTCTAGTGTTTACACTTTTATTGGTTAAACTATTGGTGTTAATATCTACCCCTTTCAGATTCTCCAAACCATCATAAAAAGTAGGTGAAGAAGAGTTTTTAATAGCTCTCACATCCATTCGTTCAATGGTTACTGGAGATTCCATAACGCGCTCTGGAGTTCTAGAAGCCGAAACAACTACTTCGTCTAAAAAAGTAGAAAACTCTTCTAAAAGAGCATTGACAACTTGTCCTTTTTCGATTATTTCAACTATAGACGTGGCATAACCAACAATAGATAATTCAATTGAAAAAGGAGGTGTTTGATCAACTTCGAGTCTAAAATTTCCTTCAAAATCAGCGGAAGTCCCTAAAGACATTCCTGATACTTTTATATTTACTCCTGGCATCGGTTCGTCCGTCCCTTTGTCGGAGACCGTTCCCGTAATCGTAGTTTGGGCCATAAGGGTTGTTGTAAAAAATAGTACAACAATGGCGCTTAAGTTTTTTCTCATTTTATTGGATTAAGTTATCTTATATGCAAAATACAATTTTTATTCGATTGTTTTTCGAAAATAATAATAAAAACTTTATAAAATAAATTATTATGAATTATCACGTCTAAATTTATCAATTAATCATAGACATCGAAATATACACTAAATATAAATCGTTAAATAGAACTATTTTTTATTAATTCACTATAATTTTTTTAGCCGTAGTATTAGCTCCTTGGACAATTTTTAAGACATAAATTCCTTGGGCAAGAGATCCATAATCGAATAGAGTATTCAACAAACCTGACCTTGGAGAAAAATTTTCACTTTTAATATGTTTACCCGCCATATCAATGATAGAGACTTCAATGGGTTCATCTGATTCACTATACATGGAAATATTTATACTACCGCTAGAAGGATTTGGAAATATATTTAAAAATTCCAGCGTAAGTAATTCTGTTAATTTCGTGGAACATATTTGAACCGACCAATTGCTCAGAATACCTGTGTCTTGCGCTTCATTATCATTAATTCTAATGGTCCATTGTCCTGTACTCAATTCTCCCTTTAAGACCGCTAGCGATTCTTCTGGAAGAATTAAACCAGTGGTCGGGGAGTTACATATTTTCGTTGTTCCTGAATCATCAAACGTAACTTCAAGATTTTCGAACGAACTGCAATCTCTGTCTATTAATTTAAGTTCCGTTCCAGCTGGACTTAAAAGAGTAATCAGTAAATCTCCAAGCCAAGTGTGCTCAATATCAACGGAAATATTTACATCTGAAATAGTAACATTTTCTGGAATCGTGATGGTCGTTTCATCAAAACTTGAAGAATTATCGGTAATCGCTATAGTAGGAGAATCGCTGTAAGAGTTGCATGTTATTTCCACCAAATAATCAATTGAAAATTCATGGCTGTTCAAAGCGTAGTAGATATTATTGGAAGCTTTAATCATGATTCTGCAATAAGGTGCAGCAATTAAGGGGACTGCAACTTCTTGAGACCCGTCGTTGGGTGTATTTGAAATTAAGGGAGTATATGAAACTCCTCTATCCGTTGATATTAGAATGTCTACATGAGAGGTATTTACAGGTGATTCATTCGTGTTGGCGACATCCCAAGTAATCGTTTCTGAACCACCTCTATTCCATATTATTCCTTCTTCATTTTGAGAGGTTAATTTGAAAGGACCCGACTCTCCATCAACTGAAACCGTCATAGAACTTATGGCATTTTGTCCTCCCCCAGAAATATTATCACGAACGGTAAGTTTGAAATTTAAATCTCTTTCAACACTTGATACGGATTCCCATGTAGTTGATAAATTCCCATTCAAAACAGCTTGATAATTGGGCATGTATCTGTTTGGTGAATTTGTAGGGCGAAGAGATCGAAACATAGGGCCTGTTGCATTTGTTGGGCTTGGATCAGATGTTTCGATTCCTCCAGTACCTCCGAGATCATTTTGTTCCCATACATAACTTGTAGTTCCAGAAGAATTACCCTCTCCTTCCAAAATAAATGCTGTAGAATGCGGAATTACAAAATCCGAACCGGCGTTCGAAACTGGGATGTTTTGAGATAAGTCTGTAAGTTGGCCACAAGAGGTGTTTTTTATAAATGTTGTGACTTGTTCAATGCTTTTAAAATGGAAATAATCATCACCTTTTGATTCCACATTTGAGGTTGTAATTCCAGCATATCCCATTATTGTAGAGCCGCTTCCAGGTTCTAAATTAGCTCCTGTTCCTTCACTGTTAGGCCCAGATTCATCGGAAGTCCAAGTATGGTTTGCCCCAAATTGATGTCCTATTTCATGTGCAACATAATCGAGATCAAAAAAATCTCCCTCAGGAACCCCATTTACAGGAGAAGTATAACCACTTCCTTTTAACCCAGCTTCACAGACACAACCAATACATCCCGCGTTTCCACCCCCTCCATCATGACCAAATAGGTGTCCGATATCATAAGAACTACTTCCTATCGTATTTGTAAGATTTGCCTGAAGCTCTGTTCCCCATTCTTCATAAGACGTATAATCGGAATACGGATCGGTATCTGGATTCGTATAAATAATATCTTCTACATTATTGATTAGTTTTAATTCCACGCCAAAATCTCTATTAAAAATTCCATTAATTCTGGTTATTGTTGCATTCATTCCAGCCAAAGCCGCTGCTTTTGCCGCCGCTTCTTCACCGGGCCCAACAGGTCCGTCATAATGATATTCTGTATATTCTGCTGTAACCGAAAGTGCAAGGAGGTATGTTCTCAATTTTAAATCATTCGCTTCTTTATTCGCAAATAAAGAATTTTTAATAACTAATTGAATTTCATCAACTGTTAAACAATTGAATTCACCAACAATTTTGTTTCCCTCCGTACGATTATAGACTATATAATCATCTACACTTTTTTTTTCGATAAAACCTATATTTTCACCTGATGTATATGTTAGGCTAAGTCCTTTTTGCGGAGAAATACTAAAGCGAATGGTATTCTTACCATTCGTACCAGTATAAGACCTGATTTCTGGATATTTTAATTGAAGTTCCTCTTGAAAAACAGAAGCTTCATTAACGGTAAAAGATTCTAGGCCTCCTTTTAGGTTTGGGAATTTTATTTTTACACTTCTTTTCTTTGCAATTGAGCTTGATGCATTAACTGAATTTAATTGTTGCTTTAAAGATTTTAGATCTAAATGGTATAACAACCCCCTATTTGGGACCACAAATTCACTTCTGATTTTAGAAGTGTTTAAATCACTTGGCGTTATTTTTTTCCAATTATTCTTTTGAGTTTGACTGAATAGTGAAGTATTAAGCACTATGAATAAAATAGAAATACCCAATTTTAAATAATACTTGCAAATCATAACAATTCCTTTGGAGTTTTGGTAAAATTAGCCAATATTTATTTAACCAAAAAAAATGAATTAAGCTCGATCAAATATTTTACTTTTCGATAAAATATCTACCTTTGTCACCCATAATTCGTATTAGATTCAAATTGAAAATCACACATAATTTTTCAAATTTTTCAACTTCCAAAAAAACAGTTGTTACCATAGGTACTTTTGATGGAGTTCATATTGGACATCAGAAAATAATTGAACAATTGTTGAATGCTTCGAAAAAGAAAAATGAAATCTCAGTTTTACTTACGTTTTTTCCGCATCCGAGAATGGTTTTGCAAAAAGACAGTGAAATAAAATTAATCAATACTATTAAGGAGAAATCAAAATTACTTGAGAATTTTGGTTTGGACGAACTTGTTATTCATCCATTCGATAAAGAATTTTCGAGATTAACAGCTTTTGAATTTGTAAGAGATATATTGGTGAATAAATTTAATATTTCAAAATTAGTAATTGGTTATGATCACCATTTTGGTAAAAACCGAGAGGGAAATTTTGAGCAATTGCAAGAATATGGATCCATGTTTGGGTTTAAATTGGAAGAAATTCCAGCACAAAATTTAAATGATATTTCTATAAGTTCTACTAAGATTAGACATTCGCTGAATGCTGGAGATATTAAAAAAGCGAATAATTACCTAGGGTATCATTTTATGCTGTCTGGAACTGTTGTTTCTGGAAATAGATTGGGATCAAAAATTGGATTTCCTACAGCCAATATAACTATTGAAGAATCGTATAAAATAATTCCAAAATCGGGATCTTACATCGTTAAGTCTGCTATAGATAATGAAATCTATTTTGGTATGATGAATATTGGAAATAGACCCACAGTAGATGGCACCATAGAAACCATTGAAGTTCATTTTTTTAATCTCGAACAAGATTTGTACGGAAAGAAGATTTCAGTTGAGTTGTTAAATTTCCTTCGTGAGGAACATAAATTTGAATCTGTTCAAAGTTTACAAACTCAATTACATCTTGATAAAAGGAATTCTTTGGACTTTATTAATAATCTGACATCTATTTCCTAAATTTGCGCTTTCAAAAAAGTACAATTTAGACCTATGTTACAAGTAGCATTTATTAGAGAAAACCAAGAACTGGTATTTCAGGGGTTGGCCAAAAGAAATTTCAAGAACGCATTAGAAAGTATCAATGGGGTCATTTCCATTGATGAAAATAGAAGATCAACTCAAACGGAACTTGATAATACTTTAGCAGAATCTAATAAATTATCTAAAGAGATTGGGATACTTTATAAAAATGGAGAGCCCCAAAAAGCCACTATTTTAAAAGAAAAAACAGTTCAATTAAAGGAAAATTCAAAGAATCTTTCAGAAAAATTGGGACAACTATCTTTGGATCTTGAGGAATTGTTGTATCAAATTCCAAATATTCCACATACATCTGTTGTTGCTGGGACCACTGAAGAAGATAATGAAATTATTTTTGAAGAGGGTGAAATACCTAATTTGTATGAAGGGGCTCTTCCACATTGGGCCTTAGCAAAAAAATATGATATTATAGATTTTGAATTAGGAAATAAAATTACCGGTGCTGGATTTCCAGTATATAAAGGTAAAGGAGCGAGAATACAACGTGCCTTAATCAATTATTTTTTAGATAAAAATACAGCCGCAGGTTATACCGAAACACAAGTACCACATTTAGTAAACGAAGCATCTGGAAGAGGGACTGGTCAATTACCCGATAAAGAAGGTCAAATGTATCATGCAGGAATCGATAATTTATATTTAATTCCAACTGCAGAAATACCTATTACAAATATTTATAGAGACGTGTTGCTAAAGGAAAGTGATTTTCCCGTTACAAATACTGCTTATACTCCTTGTTTTAGAAGAGAAGCGGGTAGTTATGGAGCACATGTACGTGGCTTAAATCGCCTGCATCAATTTGATAAAGTTGAAATTGTTAGGGTAGAGCACCCGTCAAATTCGTACAAGGCTTTAGATGGTATGGTAGAACATATTAAAGGGATTTTGCAAGAATTAGAATTGCCTTATAGAATTTTACGGTTATGCGGTGGTGATATCGGTTTTACGTCTGCACTAACATTTGATTTCGAAGTGTTTTCCACAGCTCAAGATCGTTGGTTGGAAATAAGTTCTGTTTCAAATTTTGAAACCTTTCAAGCAAATCGTTTGAAATTGCGGTTTAAAAATGAAGCAGGAAAAAGTGAATTGGCACATACCTTAAACGGAAGTTCTCTGGCATTACCTCGTGTTTTAGCGGGATTGTTAGAAAATTGTCAAACACCAGAAGGAATTAAAATTCCTAAAGTTTTGGTTCCATATTGTGGCTTTGAAATGATTCGTTAGTGTCTGGATGGAAACAAGCGATTTTTACTTTTGATGTATTTCTGGCTAGCCACTAATTAGCAATAACGGCCAACATCAATTTTTTATATCGATTCATTTCTAATAAGGCTTCGAAATACGCATTTAATTGTCCGTTTTTCATGAACTCAATAGATCTCTTTTTATTATTTTCGTATTGTTTGATTAATTCTTTCATGTGTTTGATTTTATAGATTTTTATTGGTCACATACTGTTCGCTATAAATCATTTCCTTGGATGATAAAATTTTGAACATGCGCGTTTCATAATAATATAGTTTGTTGATTGTTTTGAAATAGACAAGTTTCATGCCAAAATGTTACACCCCAGTTTTAGATTTGAATCTCTTTTACGAATATTTTAACAGTTTGTTTGGTATCTTTGAGCACTTAAGTTATTGAAATGCGTCAATTTTTAATCTTCTTTTTACTCCTAATTTCAGCCCTTTCTTATTCTCAAGAACAGCAGGTGGCTTATGATTATTTTAGAAAGGGTGCGTTTGAGAAAGCCGCGACTATTTACCAATCATTGTACGAGAAAAATAATTTCAACGCTCGTTATTTAACAAGGCTAATCTACTGCCATCGACAATTAGAAGATTTTGATAAAGCACAAGAACTTGTTCAAAATCATCTGGTAAAATATCCAACTCAAATTCAATTCTATGTTGAGATAGGATATAATTATGAACTACAGCACAATCAAGAAAAAGCCGTTAGTTATTATAATAAAGCCATCGCAGAACTAGAAAAAAATCCAAATTATGGATATGCTATTGGTAGATCTTTTCAATACAATCACCTTCTTGAATACGCACTAAAGGCATATAAAATTGCCTTGAAAGCGAATCCAAGGGCAAATTATAATATTCAATTAGCCTCTATTTATGGTGAAAAGGGAGAAATTGAAAATATGTTTAATGCTTATTTAGATTTGGTTGAAAAGGACGAAAAATATTCTTCGACTATTTTAAGATATATCAATAAATATATTACTGAAGATAGTGAGAATAAATACAATATTATTTTTAAAAAAACAGTATTAACTAGACTTCAAAAAAATCAACTAAGTGCTTGGAATCAGATGCTTAGTTGGATGTTTATTCAGCAAAAACAATATCACAGAGCCTTTATTCAAGAAAAAGCGCTGTACAAAAGAAATGATAGTTTGGGACTTGGAGGTGTATCCAATGTAGGTTTAATTGCATTTAAACATAAAGATTATTCCACTACAATACATTGTTTCAACTTTATTGTCGAAAATTCAGAGAATAGCAAGGACATCATAAAATCGAAATTGTATTTATTATATGCATCTATGGAGACCTCCAATGATTTGGATATGGTGAATACTCAATTCCAAGATCTATTTGCTGAATTTGGAAAAAATGCTACTACTATTGATATTCAAATAGCGTACGCTGATTTTTTAGCATTTGACATGAATGAGTCGGAAAAGGGTATTGAAATACTCCGGGAGACTCTTAATTTTAGATTAGATGAATTTCAAAAAGGAGAAATTAAAATCAGTTTAGGAGATTTACTTGTATTTGACGGGAAATTTAATGAGGCGCTAGTCTATTTTTCTCAAGTACAAACAAGATTGAAAAACCATACTTTGGCTCAAAACGCAAGGTTTAAAGTAGCTCAAACGAGTTATTATAAGGGCGATTTTGAATGGGCTCAAACACAATTGAAAGTTCTAAAACAATCTACTTCGCAACGGATTTCGAATGATGCTATTGAGTTGAGCTTGATTATAAGTGATAATAGTGTTAAAGATTCATTGAAACTAGCATTAAAATCGTATGCACGTGCCGATTTGTTAGCGTTTCAAAATAAGAATCAACAAGCGGTTGATACTTTAACCCAGTTATTGCGAAACCATAAAGGACATGCGATTGAAGATGAAGCCTTGTTTAAGCAGGGAGAAACTTTTGAGAAAATGAAATTGTTTGACAAAGCGTCATCCAATTATATCCGTTTAATTGAGATAAACGATCAAGATATTTTAGTTGACAATGCTTATTATAGACTTGCAGAAATTTCTTTAAAACAAAACAAGTTAGAAAAAGCCAAAGAATACTATCAAAAGATTATTTTTGACTATTCTTCGAGTATCTATATGGTAGATGCTCGAAAAAAGTTTAGAACACTGCGGGGGGATGACCTTCAATAAATAAAATAATACAATGTTTATACACAACGTAACGATAAATGTAGATGAAAGTATCAATGAAAAATGGTTGGCATGGATGCATGATGTAAATATTCCTGCTATTATGGATACAGGGCGATTTGTAAGTATTAAATTATGTCATGTTTTGGTTCAAGAAGATATGGGCGGAATCACATATGCCATTCAATATACCGCCGCAACTAAAGAAGAGTTAAAAAGTTACTTGACAGAAGATGCCTATAAATTTAGGGAGTCAGAAATGAACCTCTTTAATGGAAAATTCGGAATCTTTACCACAGAATTAAAAGTAATTTCTGAAGTAACAAAATAGTCTATGTCAGTAAGAGCAAAAAAACATTTAGGGCAACATTTTTTAAAAGATGAATCGATCGCCGAAAATATCGCCAACTCTTTAACTTTGAATGGCTATAGTCACGTGCTTGAAATTGGACCTGGAATGGGAGTTTTAACAAAATATATACTTCAAAAAGATATCACTACACATGTTATAGAAATTGATAGGGAATCGGTGGAATATCTTCAAACACATTATTTAAATTTAGCCCCAAGAATTATTGAGAAAGATTTCTTGAAAATTGATTTGAACGAATATTTTCGAGATAAACAATTGGCTATTATTGGAAATTTCCCATACAATATCTCTACTCAAATTCTTTTTAAAACAATCGAAAATAGAACTATGATTCCAGAATTTTCTGGGATGTTTCAAAAAGAAGTCGCTCAAAGAATTGCAGAAAAAGAAGGAAGTAAAACGTACGGAATTTTATCGGTGCTTACCCAGGCATTTTATGAAGTAGAGTATTTGTTTACCGTTCCTCCATCGGTATTTAATCCACCGCCAAAGGTAGATTCTGGCGTTATTAGGATGATCCGAAAAGAAAACTATACGTTACCTGTTAATGAAAAGTTTTTCTTTCAAGTAGTTAAAACCGCTTTTAATCAGCGTCGTAAAATGTTGCGTAGCAGTTTAAAATCTTTGAATCTATCGGATAAATTAAGAGAAGATACTATATTTACCATGCGTCCAGAGCAACTTTCAGTAGATGCTTTTATTAAGTTGACTGCAAAAATTGAGAACGATGGCATTGGAAATTAGCAAAGAACTTTTTTCAGAAATAGATTATCTTATTGAAAATCAACTAGATAAGTCTATTCAGGAATTACTAAATGATGAACACCACGCCGATATTGCTGAGGTTCTAGATGAATTAAATCTAGAACAAGCCACATACATCATCAAATTATTAGATAGTGAGAAAACATCTATAATTTTGATGGAACTGGACGAAGACGTTCGTGAGAGAGTCCTTAAAAACTTATCTGCCAAAGAGATTGCAGAAGAAATTGACGAATTAGATACCGATGATGCTGCCGACATTATTGCCGAACTTCCAGAAGAACGTCAAAAACGTGTAATTTCTGAATTAGACGATGACGAACACAAAGCAGATATCCAAGAATTATTAAGCTACGACGAAGATTCTGCAGGTGGATTAATGGCCAAAGAATTGGTAAGGGTTAATGAAAACTGGACCGTTCCAAGATGTGTGAAAGAAATGCGTATTCAGGCTGAAGAAGTCACTCGGGTGCACTCTATATATGTAGTTAACGACAGTGAACAATTAATTGGTCGATTATCTTTAAAAGATTTATTAATGGCTCCTGCAAGAGGTAACATAACTAAAATCGTACGTCCAAAAGTAGACTCCGTAAATGTCCATGAAGACGTGGAAGAAGTTGCTAAAATCATGCAAAAATATGATTTAGAAGCTATTCCTGTTGTAGATGAAAACAAGGTATTATTAGGTCGTATAACCATCGATGATATCGTTGATGTAATCAAGGAAGAAGCAGAAAAAGATTACCAAATGGCAGCCGGTATTTCGCAAGATGTCGAGGCAGATGATAATGTTTGGGAACTAACAAGAGCGCGTTTGCCTTGGTTGGTTTTAGGTCTTTTTGGCGGACTTGGCTCTGTATTTATCATGAAAGGTTTCGGGCATATTATGGAAACCGTACCTTCATTATTTTTCTATACACCGTTAATTGCCGCAATGGCTGGTAATGTTGGTGTACAATCAAGTGCCATTATTGTGCAAGGTTTGGCCAATGACAATGTAAAAGGAAGTTTGTTTAACCGACTTTTAAAAGAAGTAGGGCTTAGTTTAATTAACGGACTAGCACTAGCATTATTGGTTATTATATTCGGATATATAATTGGTCAAAACCACCTCGAAAGTCTTGCAATAGCCGTTTCTATGATGGCTGTGATTATTGTTGCTGCTTTAGTTGGAACCTTTGTGCCAATTATTTTGGATAAAAAAGATATTGACCCAGCCATAGCAACAGGTCCATTCATTACTACTAGTAATGATATTCTTGGCATTTACCTGTTTTTTGTAATTGCAGGTTTGATTATTGGTTTTTAAAACCGCAATTCTTAAGTTCCTCTTTGGTTGTATGTTTATGGTGTTGAAATAACGCACTAGTGTTTATTCGTATATTGCACACCATTATGACCCGTCCTGAAATTATAAATCAAATTCTTGACAAAAATTAAAAACACAAAATTACATTAGTTAAAAAAGCATAATTATGCAAAGTAAGTCTAGATAGAAGAAAGGTTTTTTTCCAAGCGTTTATAATATTCACTCCAAGGATCAACAGATTGGGACACTAAAAGATAAAATCTTTTCACAAACTTCTGATGGTGAAATAAAGGGTACAAAATATACCTTTAAAACTAAAGGAATATTTAAGCAGCATACTAAAATTATAGATAATCGAGAAAAAAACGTAATAGGTCAAATATCAAATAATAGTTGTTTGACAAAAGCCTCAATAACAGTTTTTGATAAAACTACTATTCGGAAATATGATAATATTTGGAATACTAAATGGAGTGTGACTGATTCAGAGGGTAATCACATTAATTACTCTGGGCATTCAACATCTGGACAAATTGATTCAACGCGAGAAAATGATTTATTCTTGTTAGCAGACCTTTTGTAATTAACTACCATTGGCAAAGAACTATTGCGGTTATGGTTATTGTCTTTATTTCTATGCGGATATAAATTGATAAAAAACACAACGATGTAAAACATAGAGATTAAAATTCATCCTTTGAAAACGAACTACATCAAACACAATATTGTGTATTTTAATCACGCAATAAATCATAGTGTGCCAAGAATCAATCAGGGCACTAAAGGGTTGAATGCTATAAGTAAGATGATGGTAGGTCCATGAGAGTCGTTGTATAGGCGATGGCTCTAAACCACCTAAAGGCGCTATAATTAATAGTTATTGTACTGAGCGTTTAGGAGAATTTAATCCTAGAATTAGCAGTTGTGAATAAAGGAGTTGAGCCCTTCGACAGGCTCAGGATAAACTTCAGTGAACCATTGAAGAGGTGTCGAGAGGTAGGACCTACAGTCAAAAGCTACGAAGTATGATACGGAGTGAAAAGTAGTGTTAGCACTAACATTAATTACAGAGATAACCTATTTATTTTTTTTTCAGGCTGGCGTCATTCAGATGGCAAGAACTTTATTTGGGCTTATTTACGGAACTTGAAAATCTGACTATAAATTCAAAGGGAAATATACAATAGGTACAACCTCGAGATAGCATACCAATATTATAATCAGGGGGCAGACCAATTCGCAGTAGTGATGACGTTTCTGTAATGGAAATGGAGCAAAGGGATTGGCTCATACAGTTTTGTTTTATTTATCAACTCAATATATTGAGGATGAATTTATGAGATCAAACAAAATCTTTTATTAGATTTGTGTTAGAAGAGCCGTGTGAGGAGAGACTTTCTAGCACGGTTCTGTGAGAGGCTTGGGCTGAAATGCCCTTTGTCTACTCGATTATAAAAATATGCGTCATTAAATTGAAGTATAATCCAGACTTACTGATCTCAACTTTAGTATATTGCATTAATAAATTACTATTATGAAATTAAACTTATTGTCTTGTGATGTTCAGAGGCCAGATAGAAGAGCGATCGCCAAATGTATTACAGAAATTTCATCTAATATTGATGGATCTTTGTCGAATGAACTTACAGAGATACTCTTAGAAGGAGACGCTGTAGATATTGAGGTAGAAGATAAAAACACGGGTTCTGCTTTAAGAGCTTTGCGAAAACTAAGTATTGATTACGAAATTATAGAATGAACAGTTATTGGAAACAATAAGCGATTGCTCAATAATACTGGTATATTTGGGAAAAGGTATTCTATAAAAAAATCAGTAAACATTAACTCACTTCGAATAAATTATATCCTTTAATAATACATGAGAATTTAATTATCAAATTATTATAAAAAATAAAATAGTTGAAATCAACAAGAAATAGTAAAAAAGTAAACAGAATAAGAAACCACTTCTCAACCTCTAAAATCGCATCTTCTTAAATAAGTCCCAAAAAACCACACCACAACTCACAGAAATATTCAGTGAGTGCTTGGTTCCAAATTGTGGAATTTCAATACAATAATCTGAGTTAGAGACAACTTCTTGTTGTACACCCTTTACTTCGTTTCCAAAAACAATCGCATACTTTTTATTTGAGTCAACTTCAAAATTTTGCAGCATTGTTGAATTTTCGGCTTGCTCAATTGATGCAATTATGAATCCAGATTTTTTCAAGTCTGACACTAGTGAAACTGTATCTTCTTTATATTCCCAGTCTACAGATTCTGTAGCGCCCAAAGCCGTTTTATGAATTTCTTTATGAGGAGGTTGTGCTGTGATTCCACACAGATAAATTTTCTCAATAACAAAAGCGTCACTCGTTCTAAAAACAGAGCCAATATTATTTAAACTCCTGATATTATCTAGAATTACGATCAACGGAATTTTACTTATTTGTTTAAACGCTGCAGCGTCAATTCTGTTTAATTCGCTATTTTTTAGTTTTCTCATAAATAAAAATTATCCTTCCTGAGAAGGCAGGAATCTAGTTTAACACCTAGTTTGGATTCTAACTTTCGCAAGAATGATAACTGAATGAAATTCAAGTGCAAATTTAATCGAAAATCACGCACCATTTTTCAAAATTAAAATTAATTGACGAAAACCTAAAAGCACACTTTTTCAACCTAAAAAAATAATGTAAATTCGCCTTTTACTCTTTAACAACTACAACTTTGGCAAAAGCAAAAAAAGTCACTCCTTTAATGAAACAATACAACGCAATCAAGATGAAATATCCTGATGCGATGTTACTTTTTAGAGTTGGCGATTTTTATGAGACTTTTGGTCAGGATGCTGTAAAAGCATCCAAAATTTTAGGTATTGTATTAACAAAAAGAGGTGCGGGTAGTGAAACTGAAACCGCCTTAGCCGGTTTTCCGCATCATTCTCTGAATACCTATTTGCCAAAATTGGTAAAAGCAGGTTGTAGAGTCGCTATTTGCGATCAGTTAGAAGATCCAAAAAAAACTAAAACCATTGTAAAAAGAGGTGTAACCGAGTTGGTAACTCCGGGTGTTGCATTGAATGATGAAGTGCTAAATGCGAAGTCTAACAACTTTTTAGCGGCAGTACATTTTGATAAAAAGCAACTAGGTGTTTCTTTTTTAGACGTATCGACAGGAGAATATTTAACCGCACAAGGGACGGTAGAATACATCGATAAACTATTGCAGAATTTCAGTCCTAGCGAAGTGTTGGTGCAAAAACAACACAAAGTGAAATTCTCAGAACATTACGGAGAACGCTTTAATGTTTTTTACTTGGATGATTGGGTTTTTCAATCGGATTATGCACTCGAAAGTTTGACCAATCATTTTCAAGTTGGGAGTTTAAAAGGGTTCGGAATTGATCGTTTAGAAGAAGGAGTAATTGCTGCGGGAGCCGTGCTGTATTACCTTTCAGAAACCCAACACAACAAACTAGCACATATTACCAATATTCAGCGAATATCAGAAGATAATTATGTGTGGATGGACCGGTTTACAATTCGGAATTTAGAATTGTATGTTCCTAATTCTCTTGATGCCGTTACATTGTTAGATATTATCGATCAAACCATTTCACCCATGGGTGGCCGCTTATTAAAACGTTGGTTGGCTTTACCCTTAAAAAATGCTGTAGAAATAAAGCAGCGCCAAGAAGTGGTAAAACACCTAATCAATGACGATGATTTGTTTGAGATATTCACCTATCAAATCAAACAGATTAGTGATATAGAACGATTGATTTCAAAAGTTGCTACTGGTAAAATAAGCCCGAAGGAAGTCGTATTACTTAAGAATTCATTGAAAGCTATTTTACCCATAAAACAGGGTGCAACTGAAACTACAAATGATGCATTAAAAAATATAGGTACAGAACTTGATGATTGTACTTTATTGATTGAGAGGGTCTTGCAAATGTTGAACGAAGATGCGCCTGTAAATATCAATAAGGGAAATACAATCGCATCAGGAATATCTAAAGAACTGGATGAGTTGCGAGACATTTCGACATCTGGAAAATCATATTTGGATAAAATGTTACAGCGCGAAATAGAACGCACTGGTATTTCATCTTTGAAGATTGCGTTTAATAATGTATTTGGCTACTACATAGAAGTTAGAAATACGCATAAAGATAAAGTTCCCGAAGAGTGGATTCGTAAGCAAACCTTGGTAAATGCTGAACGCTACATAACCGAAGAACTTAAAGAGTATGAATCAAAAATATTAAGTGCAGAAGAGAAAATTGGGCAATTGGAACATGAGTTGTTCGATCAATTGGTGCAATTTTTAATCAAGTTTATTCAACCTGTTCAGCGAAATGCACAACTTGTGGCGCAGTTAGATTGTTTGTGCTCCTTTGTTCAAACGGCCAAGGAAAGCAATTATGTGTGTCCTACGATTGACGAAAGCACGGATATTACCATTAAGAATGGACGTCATCCAGTCATTGAAAAGCAATTGCCACTGGGTGAAGAATATATTGCAAACGATGTGGTATTGAATAGAACGCTGCAACAAATTATTATGATTACCGGGCCAAATATGAGTGGTAAATCTGCTATTTTACGTCAGACTGCATTGATTGTTTTATTGGCGCAAATGGGAAGTTATGTACCCGCACAAAATGCGACAATTGGCGTTGTAGATAAGATTTTTACGCGGGTTGGAGCCAGTGATAATATTTCAATGGGAGAATCTACTTTTATGGTCGAGATGAATGAGACTTCGAGTATTTTGAATAATCTTTCTGAACGAAGTTTAATCCTATTAGATGAAATTGGTAGAGGAACGAGTACTTATGATGGGATTTCAATCGCATGGGCAATTGCAGAATATCTGCATGAGCACCCTACAAAAGCAAAAACATTATTTGCTACGCATTATCATGAATTGAACGATATGAGTGAAACTTTTAATCGCGTCAAAAATTTTAATGTTTCTGTAAAAGAATTAAAGGATAACGTGATTTTCCTACGAAAATTAGTGGCGGGAGGTTCTGAGCATAGTTTTGGAATTCATGTAGCAAAATTGGCAGGGATGCCAAGCCCTGTTATTCATAGAGCGAATAAAATGTTGAGAAAATTGGAGCACAGTCATTCATCAGATGAAATTAAGGACAAACTAAAGCAGGCTCAAGAAGAGGAAGATGTGCAATTAAGTTTCTTTAAATTAGACGATCCGTTGTTGGAGAACATTAAAGATGAAATTTTATCAACCAATATTGATACATTAACTCCCATTGAGGCTTTGATGAAATTGAATGAAATCAAACGCATGTTGACGACGAAGTAATTTTAGTATTTTGAACCTCTTTAAACAAAGTATCATTTATGGAAATAATTATAGAACATATCAATTTCGTTGGCTCCTTTGTATTTGCAATTTCAGGAGCTTTGGTTGCTATTAGGAAAAAATTAGATCCTTTTGGGGTTCTGATCGTAGGGTTTATAACTGCCGTTGGTGGTGGAACCATTCGAGATATGTTACTTGCCGAAAGAGATGTTTTTTGGCTATATGACATCACTATTATTTATGCAGTTATTGCTGGAATAACGATTGCAATTATTTTAAAAGAAAGATTAAATTTCTTTAACAAACCCCTGTTTTTTTATGACTCCGTTGGACTTGGCTTGTTCACTATTACTGGAGTTCAGATAGGTTTGGACGCAAATTTGATCCCCATAGTTTGTGTTTTATTGGGAACTATTACAGGTATTTTTGGTGGTGTTATTAGAGATGTTGTTGTTAATGAAATACCCGTGATTTTCAGAAAAGAGATTTATGCAACGGCAAGTATCGGAGGTGGAGGAATATATTTAGTTTTAATTCATTTCAATGTAAGCAATCCTTATCTACAAATAATACCAATAATATTTATTATTGTTTCTCGAATTCTTGCTGTAATGTTTAACATATCACTTCCGTCAATTTACCCCAAGGAGAATGATTCATAATTTAGAATAAGATTTTTTTGGTATTGGGATTGAAAATGATACAATACTCGAAAATTCAGGAAGGTTATGGCGTTCTTCAAAACTTAAACGCACGTTTTATTTATACAATTGGTAGTCGTTATGCTAAGCACGTTTGCGGTACACATAAGTCAGTTGGGACTATGCCTTATTCTCAGTATGAAAACTTCGATAATTTTTGTAAAAAGCTACCTAAAGGAACTCTTTTAGTAAGAGTTCAATTCGCTGATAAGAGGAGTGCCACTAGAAACATTTATGCATCCTAGAGATCCTGTTTCTCCTTTAGAAGTTAAAGATGATGGTCGGACAAGCTCCGTCATTTAAACATCTCTCTTTTCGGTAAAATTCAAATCTGTTTTAAGTTTAAATATTTCTATTGCAGGGCGCATTGTTATGTACAATCGGCAAGTAAAATTGATTTAATTTTTTTATATTTACTGCCTAATATTTTATTATGTTTTTATTTATAAGCGGTCCCGAAATTTTTATTATCATTCTTATTGTGGTGATGTTATTTGGCGCAGATAAAATACCTGAGATTGCTCGAGGTTTGGGAAAGACGATGCGTCAAGTTAAGGATGCGACGAATGATATTAAAACTGAAATAAAAAAGAGTGCCGATAAACAGGGGATAGATACTGATTTCACTAAAGATATTAAAAAAGGAATAGACAAAGTTAAGGACAATATCGACGATATGACTGGGCCTATTAAAAGACTTTAATCATTCCTAAATCACTCTACTTATTGTTAGTCCATCACGAATTGGCAATAAAACGGTTTCAATTCTAGTATCTGTACTTAACAATTTGTTATATTTTAGGAGTGCTGCAGTGTCGGTATCCTTGGGATCAAATTTCTCAATAATTTTACCGCTCCATAGTACATTATCTGATAAAA
The DNA here is from genome assembly GCA_905181865.1 of Urechidicola croceus. Taxonomy (GTDB): domain Bacteria; phylum Bacteroidota; class Bacteroidia; order Flavobacteriales; family Flavobacteriaceae; genus Urechidicola; species Urechidicola croceus_A. The sequence goes on along the minus strand of CAJIZG010000002.1, from coordinate 84,113 downwards.
TAACGCCTCCTTTATTCATTTTTTCCATAATTAAATGGAAGTAGTTTGCATAGTTGCTTTTATCCGCATCAATAAATACTAAATCAAACTGTACTTTAATTTTCGGAATAACTTCTAAAGCATTTCCTACATATTGGTGTATTTGACTCTTGAAGTCGGACTTGTCAAAATATTTCTTTTGTAAATCATATAATTCTTCATTTCTATCTATGGTATGTAAAGATCCATCCTGTTTCATTCCTTCAGCTAAACACAAGGCAGAATATCCCGTATAAGTTCCAATTTCTAAAATCGAGGTTGGCTGAATTAATTTTGAAATCATAGATAAAACCCTACCTTGAAAGTGTCCACTTAACATACGTGGAACTAGTACTTTTTGCCAGGTTTCTTGATTAAGTTCTTGTAAAATTTGAGGTTCTTTTTGTGAATGATTCAAAACGTACTCATCCAGTTTTTCAGACAAAAAATCCATATTAATTTTTAAATTCTATAGAAAGCAAAGCATTGCGTTTACTCTTCCATTTTTTCTTTCAAATAAGTTTTCATTATTTCTTTGTCTTCGCTACAGAGAACTTTTTCTTTTTTGCAAAGTCCTTTGCAATAGTTTCCAAATAATTTAGTCAATAAACTATTTTGGCTGCTATAACACTTACAAATTTTACAGAAAATAAAATGAATTTTTAACTTAAGGATTTCGCGAAAACTTGCTTCTCCATATTGGCTTTTATCACAAATAGTGGTAGCCTTTTCACAAGAAATAAAATTCTTACCCATACTCGCTATTAATTATTAAACCAATTATCCTCCATACATCTCCTCAATTGAGTTCTAGCTCTATGAATTATAACCCATAGATTTGACGATGTTATTTCTAGTTCCTTACAAATTTCTTCAGTTTCAAAACCTTGTATTGTTTTCATTGTAAAAACCATTCGATATTTTTCAGGAAGTTTATCTATACATTGCTTCAACGCCGCTTTTAATTCGTCATTTTCAATGTCTTTATCAGCATCATCAGACCAAGTGTTTGGAACTCTTTCTTCGAGCCATTCGCCATTATTATCCCCTTCCTTGTAAAAATTCATGCGAACTTCTGCTTTTCCTTTTCTCGAATTTATTTTACGATAATAATCTATGATTTTACGTTTGAGTATGGAAACTAACCAAGTACGTTCACTAGCCCTTCCTTGAAAATTTTTCATGGACTTTAATCCGGCGAAAAATGTTTCTTGAACCAAATCTTTAGCGAGGTCCTTATTATTTACACGAGTAATCGTATAATTATATAAATAATCGGAATATAATTGGACCCATTTTTCCGAGTTTAAAGTATGTTCAATTTCTGTGGACATTTTTTTTTACTAGTTTAACAATGTATGAAATTAGTCAATAACATTTTGTAAAGAATAAATTTTCAATAATTAAGATTTATAGTACTATAGATAAGCTCTTTTTTACTAGATGGAATATTTAATGAACTCTTTTAATTTTTACTATTTTTACATTCTAAAATATTCTGAAAATGTCAGTAGCAAAAAACGAGTATAGGCGAGTTACGGTTAAATCTTTGATAGATATGAAAAGTAACAATGAGAAAATCTCTATGTTAACTGCTTACGACTATACTATGGCCAAAATTGTTGATAGTGCTGGGGTAGACGTGATTCTTGTAGGTGATTCAGCTTCAAATGTTATGGCTGGGCATGAAACGACGGTTCCAATTACTTTAGATCAAATGATTTATCACGCAAGTTCCGTTGTACGTGCTGCAAATAGAAGTTTGGTAGTGGTAGATTTACCTTTTGGAAGTTATCAATCTGACCCTAAAGAAGCGCTGCGTTCTGCAATTAGAATTTTGAAAGAAAGTCGCGGTCATTCTGTTAAAATGGAAGGAGGAAAAGAAATTAAAGAATCTATAAAAAGAATTTTAAATGCGGGTATTCCGGTGATGGGTCACCTTGGATTGACGCCTCAATCTATTTATAAATTTGGGACCTATACGGTTAGAGCAAAGGAAGAGGAGGAAGCCGATAAATTAAGGCACGACTCAAAGTTATTGGAAAAATTGGGGTGTTTCGCAATAGTACTTGAAAAAGTTCCGGCGAAATTGGCGAAAGAAATTGCAGAGAGTTTAACGATTCCAGTAATTGGAATTGGAGCTGGAGCTGGTGTTGATGGGCAAGTTTTAGTGACGCATGATATGATTGGAATGACACATGAATTCAATCCTCGTTTTTTACGTCGCTATTTAAATCTTTACGATGATATGTCCAATGCCTTTAAAAGTTATATTAAAGATGTTAAAAGTGTAGATTTTCCAAACGATAAAGAGCAGTATTAGTGTTGCCCTTTTATCCAATAATCTAATATATATGAAATGAGAATTCTACACCTCGACACTAATCATTCATCACTCATTGATCAATTAAACGATTTGGGACACCAAAATGATGAGGACTATTTGTCATCAAAAGTTCAAGTCGAACAAAAAATTTCAGCGTATGACGGTATTGTAATTCGAAGTCGATTTAAAATTGACAAGCAATTTATTGATGCTGCCGCCCATCTAAAATTTATTGCAAGAGTTGGCGCTGGACTAGAAAGTATTGATTGTGATTATGCCGAAACAAAGGGAATCAAATTGATTGCAGCTCCAGAAGGCAATAGAAACGCCGTAGGAGAGCATACACTTGGGATGCTTTTATCATTATTTAATAAAATGAATAAGGCTGATAGAGAAATTCGACAGGGGAAATGGTTGCGTGAAGATAATAGAGGTATTGAGTTGGAAGGGCTTACGATAGGCTTAATTGGCTATGGGAATATGGGGAAATCTTTCGCTAAAAAATTATATGGCTTTGACGTTGAAGTTATTTGTTACGATATAAAAAATAGTGTTTCAGATGATCATTGCAAACAAGTTTCATTAAACGAATTACAAGAAAAAACGGATGTTTTAAGTTTGCATACTCCTTTTAATAAGTTGTCTCATTACATGGTTGATTCTAAATTTATAAATAATTTCGCTAAACCATTTTGGATTCTAAATACTGCAAGAGGAACAGCCATAAAAACCGAAGATTTAGTTCAGGCATTGAAATCAGGAAAAATAATAGGTGCTGGATTGGATGTTCTTGAATATGAAAAAACCTCGTTCGAAAATCTCTTTGAGGACGATTCATTTCCTCCAGCCTTTAAATACTTAATTAAGGCTCAAAATGTGCTTCTTTCACCGCACGTTGCGGGATGGACGGTAACATCTAAAATTAAATTGGCACAAACAATTGTAACGAAGATAAAACGTAATTTTTAAGAACTTTAGCTACTAACAATTATTTATGAATTCTAAAGCGAATACTCCGAAAGATTATATAAAAGAATTGCTTGAAGATCGCAGAAAGATAATTCAATAGAATATTCCTCTAGCCTTTGAAACTGTTATGGGTTATGGAATACTTAGCGATCATGTATTGCATCAGATTTATCCAAATGGATATCATTACAACCCAAAACTACCATTACCGTCTTCAATCTGGCTTCACAAAAAAACGTTATTGGGTTGTACCGCATGGGAATTTATGCGAATAAAAACTTATTTGAATGGTTTATCTCTGAATTTCCTCAGTATAGTAAAAGGATACTAGATATGAAAAGTTGTATTCGATTTAAAAACATACAAGATATTCCCTTCGAACTCATTGGAGAATTGGTCTCAAAAATACCTGCTAAAGAATGGATCAAATTGTATGAAAAAAAGATAAAAAAGTACATTGAAATCAAATTAATCTTCCTCTTCTTTTGGGTTTGTTCCCCACTGATTTGTATGTGGTTGCCCTTCAATGCACATTGCAACAATCATTAATATACCTCCTACAAAAGGAATGAATGAAATTATGTAATACCAACCGCTTTTTCCAATGTCATGCAGTCTTCGAATAGAAACTGACATACTGGGAATAAAAATAAAGCAATAATAAGAAATCGTTAGAAAGCCTATTGGGAGTTCTAGGTTTGGAGAAGTTGTTCCAAGTAAATTATCTAATAAAATAGCAGTTAATAAAAAAGGGATGTTAAACAATGTAAACATCCAGAATTCCTTCCTTCTCGATCTTCCAGTGAATTGAAAATAATAAAGAATTACTCTTTTGTACCAGTACATATTTATTAATATTTTTATTAATAAACAAAAATACAATTTCTACTCATATTTTCGAACTTGATTCTCAGTATTAAATCGAACTAATTTTAAGGAATTTTTACGATATTAGTGTTTAAAAAAATTTATGAAATAGTAGACCATAGCGGAAACAAAAAAGCATCCTATTGTAGCAACGAGAAGAGTAAACGCTTAGTAACAGGAATTCTTGCAATTTTATTTGGTTCGTTAAGGATTCACAAATTCGTACTTGGATATACTAAGGATGGTCAGATCTAATTAGGGTTGTCTGTAATTAGCTATGAGATTTTAAGTGTTATTGGATTTACAGAAGGGATTATTTATCTAACTAAAAGTGATAATGAGTTTGTTGAAATTTATCAGAATAATCATTTCGTAAAAATCATTTTTTTGTTTTAAAATAACATCGTAATATTACAATGTTAAAAGAAACTATGGGGACTACCAAATCACAAATATTTACAAACCGTCAAAATAGATTAGCACATATTTTAAAAGTGCTAGGTCATCCTGCAAGGATAGCAATACTTGAATATATTGGTGAAATTAATGGTTGTATTTGTACTGACCTGATAACTGAAATTGGATTGGCGCAAGCCACTATTTCACAACATTTAAAAGAATTAAAAAGTATAGGTCTTATAAAGGGTTCAATCGAAGGAAAGAAAGTATGCTATTGTATAGATACTATTAGATGGCATGAAGTTCAGGGTGAAATAAATCCGTTTTTTTCAAAGATAAATTCGTGCTATAGTGCCTGTTAAAAAAAATTAAATAATCACATCGTGATATTACGATTAAAATAAAAACTATGAATACGCAATTATTTCTAAACACGTTAGAAAAACACAAAAACAAGGAATTATTATTTCAATATGCTCCGAATTTATTTGTAGGAACAAATTACCACATTACGGAAGTAAAACATGCTATAATTGATTCAGTTGACTGTGGTGCGCAAACCGATTCTTGGAAAGAAACTATCGTGCAACTCTGGGAAAGCCCCAAAGAATTAGGAAAAACTAATTATATGAAAGCGGGAAAAGCGTTGCAAATATTGATAGAAGTAGGTACGTTGAGAGCCTATAATTCAAATGCAATCGTGAAAATTGAATATGGAAATGCAACATTTCATGCAACGCAACAGTGTATTGATACCATCGTTGTTAAAGAGAATTTGTTAATTATGCAATTAACAGTAGATGAGGTCCGTTGCAAAGCAATTGAACTATGCGGAATTCCAGTAAAGGAGTTAGAAGCAGCGACTACTTGTTGCGACCCTTCATCTGGTTGTTGCTAAACGTAAAACGGCTGTTTATTGGTAAAATAGCACTCTTTAAATAGTCTCTTTTGTAGAATTTTCATTCGTCATTTTACGTTCTAATTCTGCTTGAAATTCTTCGATCACAGGGCGCACAGTGCTTTCTGGAATGTCGGAAATTTTTAAAAAAATGAGTCCGTCAATAGCATCGTTAAACTTTGGATCTACATTAAAAGCAACCAACTTGGCGTTTTGTTTGATGTACTTTTTGATTAAAACGGGGACTCGTAAGTTTCCTGGTTCCAGTTCATCAATTAATCGATCAAACTTATTTAAATCTGCTTGAGTCGCGTCGAAAACAAAGTCTCTATCAGCATCTTTCAACTTTACTTTGTACTCTTTTTTAGGTTGGATGTATTGCGCAATATACGGATCATAATAATGAGATTTCATAAATTCAATCATCAACGATTTTGAAAAATTCGAAAACTGATTCGAAATACTTACTCCTCCAGTTAAATATTTATGCTTAGAATATCGTAAGGTTACATGAATAATACCTTTCCATAAAAAAAATAACGGCATCGGTTTTTGCTGATATTCTTTAATGACAAATGCTCTACCTATATCAATAGTTTCACTCATCATAGTATACAATTCAGGTTCAAACTTAAACAAGGTTTGAACATAAAATCCATCCATACCATATTTCCTGTAAATATCATCTCCAAGTCCCATTCTATAAGCTCCAACCAATATATTTGTTGAACTATCCCATAAAAATAAATGATGATAATGTTGATCAAATCGATCCAAATCAATTTCTTTATTTGTTCCTTCACCTACGGCTCGAAATGTAATCTCTCTTAAGCGTCCTATTTCAAACAATAAATTTGGGATTTTTTCGGCGCTAGAAAAGAAAACTTCATAATTTTTGCTTTCCATCATTCTACTTCCGTTCAATCTCAATTGCTCAATTTCAACAATCATATCATCTACATTCCTTTGCGATATAATTATTTTTGGCTCTTTAGGGAATTTTAAGGAGGCTGTGGATATAGCCCTAGAAATTGTTTTTGAAACAGCTTCGAACGGATTGGCTAACATGTACGTTTTCTTTCGAATAAACTCATGAAAATCATCAATATCAGAAAATTTTTTTTGATCTTTTACCGAAATTGGTTTTCCAATTCTAACTTTAATTTTTCGTTTTTTTTGTGAAAAAACTTCTGAAGGTAACTTAGCAGTACGGAGCGTATCACTTATTTTTGATAGCCCATAAAATAAGGGGCTGTTCTTAGCATGAAAATAGATAGGAATGATAGGAACATTCGCTTTTTTAATAAATTTTATAGCCCCTTTTTCCCACGGTTTATCTACTAATAATTTTCCTTCTCTATGAGTAGACACTTCTCCTGCAGGAAAAATTCCAAGAGGTTTATTCTCTTTTAAATGAATCAATGCCTCTTTAATTCCTTTTATGCTTGATTGAGCATCTTTCCTGTTTTCAAAAGGATTTACCGGCATTATATAAGGTTTCATCGGGGTAATTCTATGCAGTATAAAATTGGCTATAATTTTATAGTCGGGCCGTTTATTCACTAAAAGTTTCAAGAGTAAAATGCCGTCTAGTCCTCCTAAAGGATGATTTGATATAGTAATAAAAGCACCCTCTTTAGGAATTCTATTTAAATCTCCATCTGGAATATCGAATTGTATTTGAAGATCGCTTAAAAGAGCATCAAAAAATGCGAGATCCGATAAATGTTTATGCCTGTCGTAGAGATTGTTTACGGCAGAGATTCTGGTAACTTTCATCAATAACCATCCGAAAAAGGTTCCTAAAAATCCGTATTTGTCAGCATTTATTGCTTTTGAAACTTCTTTTGAAGTAACTATACTCATTCAAAATTATATTTTGTGGCGTATGGCAAATATAAAGTTTAATCTCATAATTAGAATAGGATTCAGAATCCATTACTATCAGATATTTTTTACGCAAGGAGATTTGATATTAGTGGCTAAGAACAAACGTCTTTAACCCATCTTCATCCATTTGAACAGTTTCCCAGCCCTTCAAAATATTTGCTCCAGAATTAATATAGAAATCTCTTGCCGGCGTATTCCAATCTAAAACTACCCATTCCACGCGTTTTACGTTTTCTTTGTGTGCCTGCTTCATAACGGCAGTATACAGTAAATTGCCAATATTTTTTTTTCGCATCGTTTCTTTAACAATCAAATCCTCCAAATGGATTGTTTTTCCTTTCCAGGTAGAATAACGGTAATAGTAAAATGCCATTCCTGCCACCTCATTTTCAGTTTCTGCAACCAGTACTTGAAACATTGGATTCGCACCAAACCCATCTCGTTCAATGTCTTCTATCGAGACTTCAACAGCATTAGGTTCATTCTCAAAATTGGCGAGTTCTTGGATTAATGCTCGTATTGCTGGAGTATCCTCCATTTCGGCTTTTCTAATAGTTATGTTCATATTACTTACATTTATATATGCAATGTATTAATTTCAATTGGTATAACATTTCCCAATACTAATATAAAAACAATCAATTTCCAAGATTGGTTTTAGTTGTGTACCTTTGGGCAATAAATAAATGTTGAACAACTAAAAATTATATATTATGGCTTTTAAATTACCAGCGCTAAGTTATGCTTATGACGCTTTAGAACCGCATATTGATGCAAGAACTATGGAAATACACCATAGTAAACATCACCAAGGATACACAAACAATTTAAACAATGCAATTGCAGGTACTGATTTGGAAGGGAAATCTATTGAAGACATTCTTTCTAACTTAGATATGAGTAATGGTGCTGTAAGAAATAATGGAGGTGGGTTTTACAACCACAGATTATTTTGGGAAGTACTTTCACCAAATGCTGGAGGAAAGCCAACTGGAGAATTAGCCGCCGCAATCGATACGGCTTTTGGTTCATTTGATGCTTTTCAAGATGCTTTTTCTAAAGCTGCTGCAACTCAATTTGGTTCAGGTTGGGCTTGGTTATGTGTTGCTAAAGGTGGTGCGGTAAATGTTTGTTCTACTCCTAATCAAGATAACCCAACTATGCCGGGTGTGACTTGTGGAAATCAACCAATTTTAGGATTGGATGTTTGGGAACATGCTTACTACTTAAACTATCAAAATAGAAGACCAGATTATATCAATGCATTTTTTAATGTAATTAACTGGGAAAAAGTTTCAGCAAATTACGCTGCAAATAAATAAAAATTTAGTTGCCTTGAAAAAGGTGCGTTTACTAAAAATAAAAAACCCGAAGCAGTTGCTTCGGGTTTTTTATTTTTAGTATTTTCAGTTCTAAAATTTCCTTTTAATAAGCTCTCGCATCAGAACCTTCATAATAGTTAATAAAGGCTAAGTTCACAACTCTATTCCCCCCTGGAGTAGGATAATCTCCTGTGAAGTACCAATCTCCCGTATGATCTGGACATGCTTTATGCAGATTCTCAACAGTTTGATAAATAACCTCCACTTTTGTTGTTACATCAGGTGATTGAATTAATTCAGCGATCTTATCAGAAACCTGCTGATCTGTAAATGGTGCGTAAATTTCTTTTACAAAATTTTGAATTTGATCATCTGCTAATTCTTTTTGTTTTTTACACTTTGCATAAACCGCATCAATAATTGACATTTGATTTGTTTCTTTTAGTAATTCAACCGTTGCTTTAAAAGCAATGAAATCACCAATTTTTGCCATATCTATTCCATAACAATCAGGGAAACGAATCTGAGGTGCAGAAGAAACAATTATAATTTTCTTCGGTTTCAAACGATCAAGAATTTTAATGATACTTTTCTTTAAAGTTGTACCTCTTACAATACTATCGTCAATAATCACCAAATTATCGGTTTGCTTAACAACTCCGTAGGTTACATCATAAACGTGAGCTACTAAATCATCTCTAGAATTATCATCGGCAATAAAAGTTCTTAATTTCACATCTTTTACAGCAATCTTTTCCATTCTTGGTCTTACTGATAAAATATCTGTTACTTCAGAAGCAGATAAGTTGTAATTTCCACTAAGTATGGTTGCCGTTTTTTGTTTATTCAAAAAGTTTTCCGCTGCTTCAAACATTCCGTAAAATGAAGTTTCTGCAGTATTAGGAATATATGAGAACACTGTATTTGCAATGTCATCATCAATCGTTTTTAATATCTGAGGAAACACATTTTTTCCAAGTTCTTTGCGCTCCTTATAAATATCTGCGTCACTTCCTCTAGAGAAATAAATACGTTCAAATGAACAAGACTTTTTAGGCAATTGGTCTAATACAGGTTCAATATTTGTTTCTCCATTTTTTTTCACGATCAAAGCATGACCACGATCTAATTCTTTGACATCATCGATATCAACATTGAATACGGTTTGAATCACAGGTCTTTCAGATGCTACTACAACAATCTCATCATCCTTGTAATAAAACGCGGGTCTAATACCGGCAGGATCCCTAAGTACAAATGCATCACCATGCCCCAACATTCCAGCCATAGCATAACCCCCATCCCAACTTTTTGCTGCACGACGCAATACTTTTTGAATATTTAATCTATCTGCAATTACGCGTGATGCATCTCTTTTACTAATCCCGTCCTGTTTGCATTTTTGATAAGCTCTTTCAACTTGATCATCTAAAAAGTGACCAATTTTTTCCATTACAGTAGCGGTATCTGTATACTCCTTTGGATGCTGTCCCAACTCAATTAATTCTTCCATAATTTGGCCAGAATTTGTTAAGTTAAAATTACCCGCAACTATTAAATTTTTATGCTTCCAGTTATTTTGACGTAAGAAAGGATGTACACTTTCTATACTATTTTTACCAAAAGTTCCATAACGAACATGTCCTAAATGTAGTTCTCCCAAATAAGGCATGTTTTCTTTTTGCCATTGAGCGTCATCCCGCTTATCGGGGTGTTCTAGCATAACATTATTTAGACGCTCATTAATTTGAGCAAAAATATCTTGTATTGGTTGTGCCTTGTTCGAACGAACCCTACTAATATAGCGTTGACCTGGTTCCATATCAAATTTTACACTTGCAAATCCAGCACCATCCTGACCACGGTTATGCTGTTTTTCCATCAATAAATACATTTTATTGATTCCATAAAAAGAAGTTCCATACTTCTTCTTGTAATAATCAAGAGGTTTTAATAATCGTAAAAGTGCAATACCGCATTCATGTTTAATAGCGTCACTCATTTTCTTTATTATTTAGTTTCTTATCTATAAAATAAAAAATTCCGCAACAAGGCGGAATTTTATTAATTTGATTCTATTTCAAACTGCGTCAGTTCTTTAAATTGTTGTAATCGTTCAAAAATTTCTTTTTTTGTCATCGATTGCAAGCGCTCTGTTCCAAATTTTTCTACGCAAAACGAGGCTAAGTTGGAACCACAAATAACGGCACGTTTCATATTATCAAATGAGATATCCCTGGTTTTTGCCAAGTATCCAATAAATCCTCCTGCAAAAGTATCTCCTGCTCCTGTTGGATCAAATACTTCTTCCAAGGGTAATGCAGGGGCAAAGAATATATCATCGTTTTGAAACAATAGTGCTCCGTGTTCTCCTTTCTTTATAATAACCGATTTTGGTCCCATTGCAAAAATTTTGCGGGCTGCTTTTACCAAAGAGTATTCTCCAGTTAATTGTCTTGCTTCTTCATCGTTAATAGCAATGACATCAACACGTTTTATCACTTCCAATAATTCTGACAAAGCATTGTCCATCCAAAAATTCATAGTATCTAAAACAATCAACTTTGGCCTTTGAGCCATTTGTTCTATAACGCCTAATTGAACACTTGGATGCAAGTTACCTAACATCAAAAATTCTGCGTTTTTAAAATTATCAGGAACGATTGGGTTAAAATCTGCTAGTGTATTTAATTCGGTAACCAAGGTGTCACGTGTATTTAAATCGTTGTGATATATACCACTCCAAAAAAAAGTTTTACCTTCTTTAACAATTTCTATGCCTTCAGTGTTTATATTTCTATCATTCAACATTTGCAAATAATCATCTGGAAAATCTCCACCAACTATTGAAACAATTCCAGAATCAACACCAAAAGTTGCAGACGATAACCCTATATAAGTTGCGGCACCACCCAATATTTTATCGGTCTTCCCAAAAGGAGTTTCGATAGCATCAAAAGCGACAGTTCCTACAATTACAAGCTTACTCATATACTCCTATATTATACATTAATTACCACATTATTACGCTTCAAATAGTCGTAATTTGTACCTATGTAATTACATTTGCAAAAATAAGTTTAAAAAATGACTATCAAAGAAATACAAGAAGAAATTATTGATGAGTTTGGGATGTTTGATGATTGGATGCAACGCTATGAATACATCATAGATTTGGGAAAATCACTACCAATAATTGATGATCGTAATAAATTAGAAGTAAACTTAATAAAAGGATGCCAATCTAAAGTTTGGCTACATGCGGAATATGTAGATGATAAAATCACTTATACAGCAGATAGCGATGCTATATTAACAAAAGGAATTGTTGCGTTATTGTTACGTGTTTTTAACGACCAACAACCAAAAGAAGTTTTGAATGCTGAAATGGATTTCATTAATGAAATAGGATTGAAAGAACATCTTTCTCCAACTAGAGCAAACGGGCTTGTTTCTATGATAAAAAAAATTAAATTATACGCATTAGCTTTCCAATCAAAATTAGCATAACTTACTTAAAATTTATTCAAAATGACTGAAGAAATAATTGAAAATTTAGGAGATAAAATTGTTGAAGTATTAAAAACTATTTACGATCCAGAAATTCCAGTGGATATTTATGAATTAGGATTGATATATGACGTCATGGTGAATGATGAAAACGATGTTAAAATTTTAATGACATTGACTTCTCCTAATTGTCCAGTTGCAGAAACTTTACCTTTGGAAGTTGAGGAAAAGGTAAAAACATTAGAAGAAGTAAAAGGTGCTGAAGTTGAAATTACTTTTGATCCAGCTTGGACACAGGATATGATGAGTGAAGAAGCAAAACTTGAACTAGGATTTTTATAGTAATTTATATGGAAGCAATTAAAAACAGGGTTGCAAACAGTGTACTCATTACGATCGATTTGGAGGATTATTATCCTTTGGGAGATCGCATTATTTTTGATATTAAAGAATGGTTGTTTGAAGGAATTATTCTCAAAGAAAAAGATTTTAGAGCATCCGTAAAAAATCATGATTGGACACAGTATAATAACTGTTATGTGGCTTTGACTTGTTCTACTGATGCGATTATTCCCTCTTGGGCATTTATGCTTGTCACAACTGAATTAGTACCATTTGCAAAAAAAATAATTATTGGAAACTTGAAAGAATTAGAAACTTCTATTTTTCAAGATATTATCTCTCAATTACCGACAGATTCTTATAAAGACAAACCTATTATTATTAAAGGGTGTTCTGAAAAACCGATTCCTGAAACTGCCTACACTCAATTAATCACCAAATTAGTTCCTGTTGTGAAGTCAATTATGTATGGTGAAGCATGCTCAACGGTCCCTCTATTTAGGAGTAAATAATTGTAACTCTTTAAAGTATTACAAGGATCTAAAAAAGATTCTATCATAACATTCAAATCGAAGTTGACACATTACAAGGACAAATTAATGCTCTTACTAGATGGAAAAAAGAACTTTTGGAACTAATAGGTGTAAATCTCAATGGTTTTAACAATTAGTATTCAAAAGGAATCCCAAATTCTTCAACTGGAAATATTGGAATAATAGTAAACGCTTATGCCAATTTATTACAAGAAAAGTTTTTCTGGAGAAATTTTTCTTGTAATAAATTTAGGTTGAATAAGAATATAGAAACGGATAATGATAATTTTGAATCCGCTACAGATGTTTTTAGTATTACTTTTTTATATGGAATAAATTAAACAACAAATGTGCTGTATCAGCTTTAGGTGAGTACAAAACTACAATTTTAGATAATTTTAACGATCCTGAATATTTAGATTTAGGAGTGGGAACTACTTAAACACCGATTAACAAATTGGTTGTTGTAATCTATCCTTTAAATTATAGTTTTATTTTTAGCAAAGGTGAATCTATCTATGAATCATCTTTGGGAGCAAAAATAATTGCTGATTATACTGCTTCAATTAGAGCTGTAAATTTAAAATCTAATTTATCTGCTTTCTAAACTTCTACAAGAATAATTTCAATCAAATCTTCATTGGTCCCATCTATCGTAATTGGAAACAAAGCGTGATGTACTCCTATTTTTAATAAAAAAATCAGACAGTGAAACCAAAAAGCCTACAGGTAGCATTGCCCTATTTTCTTCATACAAACTAATTCGTGTGATCACTATACTTTTAAGGCTTCCCCTAATTACGCTTATGTTAAATTTTTAAGGCTTCTTATATGTTTTATGTTTTTTGCTAAATAATCGATAATGCTAATATTATGAGCAGCTATTGCTTATATATTTGGCTAAATTAGCAGGAAATAATTCTCCTACTACAATTTCTATAAAAATGTATTTGAATATACACACATATTATAGCTTACGCTATGGAACGATCGACCAGAAATCCTTGATAGAACAAGCGGTTGAGAGTGGATATGACTCACTTGTACTTACAGATATTAATAGTACAACTGCCTGCTTAGATTTTGTGCGTTTGGCTAAAAAAAGTGAAGTAAAACCCATTTTAGGTGTTGATTTTAGAAATAAAGTTAGTCAACAGTTCATTGCCATTGCTCAAAATGACACCGGTTATTTTCATATCAATAATTACCTGTCTGAGTTCTTACATACAGCTAATTTTGAGATTCCAAAACGTGCGAAATTTTTGCCAAGTACCTATATCATTTACCCTTTTCAAAACGATGTTTTCGAATTGAAATCACATGAATATGTTGGCGTAAAACCATCAGATTTAAACACACTCAAATTTTCTGATTGGAATCAATATTTACATAAATTGGTGATTTTAAAAACGGTTTCTTTTCAAGATAAAAAAGGATTCAATACACATCGCTTGTTACGAGCTATTGATAACAATACCTTACTAAGTAAACTCCCAACATCAGAACAAGGTGATGAAAGCGATATTATGCTTCCAATAACCATTCTTAAAAATAGGTATGCTGAGTTTCCACAACTCATTAAAAACACCCAGTACATTCTCGATACTTGTGAGATTACGATTAACATAACTTCTGAACAGCCTAAAAATCAACGTACTTATACCAAAAGTGCGGACTTAGATTTTAAACTCTTAAAAAAATTAGCCTACGGAGGTTTACATTACCGTTATAAAAAAATAGGTCGCCGTGTTTTTGAGCGATTGGAAAAAGAACTAAATATCATTCAAGAAAAACAGTTTGTCTCCTACTTTCTCATCAACTGGAGAATACTCAAATACGCGCGTAGTAAAGGCTATTTTTATGTAGGACGTGGTAGTGGTGCCAATAGCGTAGTAGCGTATTTGTTGCGAATTACCGATGTAGACCCCATAGAACTCGATTTGTATTTTGAGCGATTTATCAATCTCTACCGTACCAATCCGCCGGACTTCGATATCGATTTTTCTTGGCGCGATCGTGATGATATTACTCACTTTATTTTCAATCGTTTTAAGCATACCGCTTTGATTGCCGTTTATAATACATTTAAGTACAAGGCTTCGGTACGAGAATTGGGCAAAGTATTCGGGTTGCCAAAATCGGAAATTGATAAATTATCAAGTGGTGCATTTCAAGTACAACAACTCGATAAACTCTCAAAATTAGTGTTGATTTATAGCAAGTACATTCAGGGGTTTCCGAATTACTTAGGCATTCATGCAGGGGGAATTTTAATTTCAGAAAAACCAATTCATTCATATGTCACAACTTTTTTTCCGCCAAAAGGATTTTCTACCGTCATGTTTGATATGGTGGTCGCTGAAGATATTGGCTTGTATAAATTCGATATTCTCAGTCAGCGTGGATTGGGGAAAATTAGAGAAGCCGTTGATATCGTAAAACACAACAATCCCAAACATAAGCCCATCGATATTCATGATATCAGGCGCTTTAAGCAGGATCAAAAAATCAAACATATTCTTAGAAATGCCAAAGCCATTGGGTGTTTTTATATAGAATCTCCTGCCATGCGCATGCTGCTTAAAAAATTAGAAGTTGATAATTATTTGGGCTTGGTTGCAGCCAGTTCTGTAATTCGTCCTGGAGTGGCAAAATCTGGGATGATGCGTGAATACATTCAACGCTATCGAGATCCGGAGCGGCGCAAAGATGCGCATCCTATTTTATTAAACATTATGCCCGAAACTTTTGGGGTGATGGTCTACCAAGAAGATGTGATTAAAGTAGCGCATCATTTTGGCGGGCTCAACTTAGGAGAAGCCGATATGCTACGCCGCGGCATGAGTGGGAAGTTTAGATCTAGAGGAGAATTTTTAAAAGTAAAAAATCAGTTTTTTGAAAACTGTAAAAACAAAGGGCATAAAAATGAATTAACTACCGAAATCTGGCGACAGATAGAAAGCTTTGCTGGTTATGCTTTCGCCAAAGGACATTCGGCATCGTATGCGGTAGAGAGTTATCAAAGTCTGTTTTTAAAGGCTTACTATCCGCTAGAATATATGGTGGCAACGCTTAATAATGGTGGCGGGTTTTACCGCGCAGAATATTATATACACGAGGCACGTATGAATGGTGGCACAATTCATTCCGTAAACATTAACAAATCGAAGTATCACAATAGCATTGAAGAAAAAAATATCTATTTGGGTTTTATGAATTTACATGCTTTTGAGTCTAGTAATGCTAAAAACATTATCAATGAACGCAACACGAATGGGACTTTTGAAAGTCTGAATGATTTTATAGATCGCATATCAATCTCCTTACAGCAACTCACCATTTTAATAAAAGTAAATGCCTTTGCCTTTGTGCAACGCAACAAACGAGAACTCCTGTGGGAAGCCTATATGAAAGTGAACAAAGTACCAACCGAAGAATATGTGATTACGCTGTTTAAATCAGAGAAAATCACATTCAATACGCCCGAATTAAGCGCGGCACAATACGAAGATGCCTTTGACGAAATTCAATATCTCGGGTTTCCATTATGCAGTCCGTTTTTATTGCTGAAGGCCCCTGTTGAAAACACTATCTATGCCAATGATTTTCCTCAGTATCTCAACAAAAAAATTACAGTATACGGCTATTATGTAACTGCCAAAAAAACGATAACTTCAAAAGGAGACTTGATGTATTTCGGAAATTTTATAGATATCAAAGGCGATCATATAGACACGGTACACTTTCCGTCTATTGCCAAAAAATATCCACTAAAAGGACGTGGCGTTTATGAAATTACGGGGAAAGTTATTTCCGAATTCGACTGTGTAAATATCGAAGTAACCCACTGCGAGAAATTAGGCATTATTCAAGATCCCCGCTATACCAACGATACAAAACCTTTAGCATTATGACACACTTAAAACGCGCCATTGTACACATGGATCTCGATACTTTTTTTGTGTCTTGCGAACGCCTGATGGATAGCAAACTCGAAAATAAACCTGTGCTGATTGGTGGTACATCCGACCGTGGCGTAGTGGCTTCGTGCAGTTATGAAGCCCGTAAATACGGCGTACATTCTGCTATGCCTATGCGAATGGCAAGGCAATTATGCCCTGAAGCCATTGTATTGCGGGGTAATTCGGGGATCTATACCAAATACTCCAAACTGGTGACTGATGTGATTAATGAATCGGTGCCACTATATGAAAAATCATCGATTGATGAGTTTTATATAGACCTTACTGGAGTGGATCGATTTTTTGGATGCCATCAATTGGCATCTGAATTACGAACTAAGATTATGACCGAAACGGGTTTGCCAATCTCATTCGGATTATCGGCCAATAAAACAGTTTCTAAGATTGCTACGGGTGAAGCCAAACCCAACAACGAACTTAAAATAGAATTGGGTGCCGAAAAACCTTTTTTAGCGCCTTTGTCGGTAAGAAAAATACCGATGGTGGGAGAAAAAACCTATACCATATTATGTGATTTGGGAATTAAGCGAATTAAAACCGTACAAGAAATGCCCATCCAAATGATGATCAAAGTATTTGGGAAATCGGGTGGGAATATTTGGAAAAAAGCGAATGGGATAGACAATACGCCTGTGATTAAGTACCACGAGCGCAAATCAATTTCTACCGAGCGTACATTTGACAAAGACACGACCGATGTGGTAAAACTAAAAAGTATTATTATAGCGATGGCCGAAAATTTGATATATCAATTACGCAGAGGTAATAAACTCACCGCTTGTGTAACCTTTAAAATTCGCTATTCCGATTTTCAAACCTATACCAAACAAAAACGAATTTCGTATAGCTCTTCTGATCATACCATTTTACCCATTGTGATGGACTTGTATGAAAGCCTCTACCAGCGGAGATTACTGGTGCGCTTGATTGGCGTAAAGTTTAGCCATTTGGTGAGCGGCGGACATCAAATTAATTTATTTGAAGATAATGATAAAATTATGAGTCTGTACCAAGCCATAGATAAAATGCGTGAGCGTTATGGTGACCGAAAAGTAATACGTGCCGCGGGTATGGATGCTAAAAGTATCAGTCGCTCGAATCCTTTTAATGGGGAGCCCCCACCGTTATTGCCGAATCGGAGGAGGTAGGGGCTAAATTCAGTCATGATTAATTATTAGACGATGTTGAACTAATCCTCGTCTCTCGGAAGCCTTTTTAGTTCCTGATAAAAACACATTAACTTAAATACTTCATAAAAACTATAAGATTCTTCGCTAGATTCAATTACTTACCCTTTCCATTGAAAAATTAACTCTCTACTCTATATTTATAAATTTCCCTACTAACCTCAATTTACAATTTTTCTTTTTTATAGGCATTCAAACGCTCCATGATAAATTCATCATCCGTTTGGACATTGATTAAAAAATTAGAAGCCTTTTTTGAAATATACTTGTTTTCATTTTCTAGAATTCTTGCTATGGCTTTACATGTTTCAAGATCATTTATGCCGTGTTTTACATACAGTTTTAACAGGTCATCTAATTGCTGCCCATTTAATTGATTCAATAAATCTACAGATGCAACTACAACCTTTGAACTCAGTAAAGGAGCCTGCATCAACTTTTTTACGAGTTCCTTTTGGATACTGTGATTGGCATTCGTGTACATCGAAAATAAATACGCTTGCAATTCGGTAGCATTTAAATGAACTGAGTCTATAGCATGAATGGCACTATAGCCCAAGTAAAAATCGTCAGAAGCTATAATTTCTAAAAGTGACCTCGCTAAATCTGGCGTCAATTTTGTGGCACTGTCAATTCTATCCAAGGCCCAAAGCTTATCGTTATTATCTGGACTGTGTAAAATACGATCTATCAATGCTGGCGTTAACTGTTTTTCTGTGAGTTCTGAAACGAAATCCATTGTAGGGCCGTTTACGATATTCCACAATGTATAGGTGGTATAAGCAGCACCTTTTACGACCATCTCGGCCACACTTTTTGAGGTCGCTCCAGAAACGGCATCAACAGTTCCCTGCTCATTTTTAGGTTGTTCTACTAACTTTTCAAAGGATACCGCATCTAACGGTATGGATGAATCAGCCAATAATGTGTGTAATCGTTGGTATTCACTTTCAGAAAATGGTTCATGATCGTTTTTACTCAAAAATTCTCCTTTTGGCAATTCAAAACCCAAATACCGACCTGTAATATTCCAATAAACAATAATGTCTAGCAATCGGCATTCTTTATCAAGGCACACCTCGCCTATTACTTTTTTGTAGTAATATAGCGGAATGTCATTCTTGGATGCACGTAAATAAATAGAGTCATTTGTTAGCGTGTCTTTATAGGTTGTAACCAATGATTTTTCCTCAGCAATACTACTCTTAATCGTAGCCACTTGCATGTATTTCAATGGTGGCTTTTCCTGCAGAAAGGAGGTTAAAACAAGTCCTACAACCAAAAATTTCAAAACTATAAAAGGACGCAAATTCTCCATATTTACAGTATTCTAAACTTTAGTTGGGACAATGGCTCCATGCTTTTTCAACAATGCTTTGATTTCGTTGATATCAACTTCCTGGGGAGAAATCCCCTGTTTACTTGCCAAAACCGCTGCTATCGCTGCTGCTTGCCCCATACCCATACAAGACGCTTGTACGCGTAAGGCAGAATTTGCCAAGCGATCACTGCTCACACAGCGACCTGCCACCAAAAAGTTCTGACTTCCTTTTGGTATTAATGACCGCAATGGAATACTGGCGACCACATCTGGTTTTAAAAACTCTTGATAAATAGATTTACCATTTCTATGCAAATCTATAGGATAAAAAGAATGAGAAATGCCATCCTCAAACACTTTCCCAGAGGTATAATCTTCTTTATTCATTTTATACAAACCATCTATTCGATAGGTTTCGCGTACCGCTGTTTCTGTTTTTAAATCTGCGATTTTCAAATTCTCACAACCCGGAAAAGTCTTCAGCGTTCGCACTAAATTTAGCAAGGTATTTCTTCCTTCATTATTGGCAATGGTATGTGCTTCTGACGTGGTAGAATCCGCACCCGGAACATATACATAACTATAGGGTACGTAGGTATGCTCGCGACTTTCTCTTTTCGAATTTTCGAGCATATTCTGTCTCAAAATACGGTGGTGTTTTTTCGGAATTTTTGCTAAATCTAGTGTATCATAGGTATAGCCTCCCAATCTAAAGATCAAGGAACCTGGTTGTGTGTCTTCTTCTCTAAGCACATCATAACCGGCCATAGAGGCAATTAAGGCATTCCCAGTACAATCAATTATTTGGTTACAGACAATGGTTGTTTTTGTTCCTTTTCCAACCGTCTCCACAATCCATTTTCCTTTTTTAAATTCAATGTGCGTTGGGGTTTCATAATAACGAATATATACTCCTGCCTCCAAACATTTTTCCTCGGCAAGTAAGGTATATAACGGAGCATTTATGGTTACCTGATGTTTCCAATGACTATCTGGTATCTTAGAAAAATTCGGTAATTTATCTCCATTCAACTCCACACAGTCCATCACCAGTTCCCAACCAATACCACCGATAATCTGTTTCCCCCAAGCATGAAAAATCCCCGGAAAGGCGACACCCCCTGTAGTGGTGGTTCCTCCTAACTGACTTCCACTTTCAATCAAGATCGTTTCTGCTCCTGCTCTACCAGCCTGAATCGCGGCAATGGCTCCTGCCGTACCTCCGCCAACTACTAATATCTCCGCAGTGATACTTTCCTCTTTTACTTTATATGGCGCCACCAAGGATTCTCCTTTTGCAAAGGCTGGTGTTACCATTCCAAGAGAAACTGCTCCCATGGACTTTAACATTGATCTTCTTTTCATTTCTCTTTCTAATTTGTTAATTCTGCCATACGGTACATCCATAAAAGTCATCACCGTGCGTGACTACATTTATTGTCCTAAATATTTTATATAATAATTCATTTTATGATAATACAAACGTAAATAATGAGATTCAAATATCTATCCTCTAGTATACTGCTTTTAATAATAATTTATATAATCTTTTTCATTTAAAATTTAACTCGAAAATAGAACCGTTACATAAATTATACTACTAACAAAGTTCTCTATTATTCCAAGTTCTTAATGGTTACTGAAACTTTCTCTTTCCCTGTATTTTTATATGGTGTAACTTTTCTAAATTCATCTAACATGCTCGTCCATTGTTTTTCCATCGCTATCACTTTATTCGGATCACTGTCTGCTAAGTTATTAGATTCTGTGCGGTCTTTCTCAAGATTATAGAGTTCCCACGGGTCATTTTTAGCAGCAACTAATTTCCAATCCCCAACTCGTATCGCGCGATTACCCTCATGATAATACCAAATTGGATGTTCCCAATTTGTTTCTTGCTCAAACACTGGACTTAACGACTGTCCAGGAAATGCAACCTGTTGCTTCTTGTCTGATGGTATACCGGCCAAATCTAATATGGTTGGAACAATGTCCGTTATATGTCCATGAGATTGGCGTAACTCTCCCCTTGCATTAATCCCCTTTGGCCAATGCGCTATAAAAGGGGTGCATGTGCCACCTTCATGTGACCAAGTTTTATGACGTCTGAAAGGCGCATTACACATGGTTGACCAACCAGGGCCTAGCGTAAGGTAAGAAGAGGCTGAACCACGCACCGCTTTCGGATCGTGACTATCATCTCTCACCATAATCTCAGCACTTGCACCATTGTCTGAAAGAAATACAATAAGGGTATTCTCTAGGGCATCCATCTCCTTGAGTTGCGATATAATACGGCCTATTTCCTTATCCATACGCTCCACCATTGCTGCATGTATGGTCATTTTATCTTGTTGAAATTGTTTCTGCTCAGGACTCAGAGTCTCCCATGAAACAGGACGGTTCACCTCTCCCTCTCCAAGTATTTCCATCGCTTCAGGGAAATTATAGGGAGGTCCAATCTGAGGTTCTACATCTGA
Organism: Urechidicola croceus; assembly: GCA_905181865.1. GTDB lineage: Bacteria > Bacteroidota > Bacteroidia > Flavobacteriales > Flavobacteriaceae > Urechidicola > Urechidicola croceus_A. The sequence goes on along the minus strand of CAJIZG010000002.1, from coordinate 62,068 downwards.
TAATTCCCCATTCACAATACCCAATTCCTTGATCCGTTCCCATCTTTTATTGCGCAGTTGTTCCCAACCGGGTGCATAACGGTCACCAATTGCCTTTATATCTTCCGGTAGCGCATGCAACGGAAAATGGGGTGCTGAAAATGCCACATAAGAAAAGAAAGGTTTATCGGTGAAATCTATATCGTGTTCTTTTAAATATTCAATCGTTTTATTTGCTATTTCAACAGTACTATAATACCCCGTACCTCTTTCCACTGGCGGTAATTTTTTATCGTTTTCATAATGGGTTTGAGGACTAAAAAAACGCCCTTGATCTCCCAAAAAATAAGATCGGTCAAAACCACTTTCCACAGGCATTCCATCCATGTGCCACTTCCCTGAATGATAGGAGCGATAGCCAACACCTTCTAAATATTCAGGAACCATTACCGCCCAGTCAGCACGATCTTTTCCTCCCCCACCATCAATTCCTGGCGCATTATCTCGACCTATTTGCTGTGGGTAATATCCTGTTAGAAGAGATGCTCTTGATGGCCAACATCGCCCCGTATTATTAAATTGAGTAAACCGTAAACCAGCGAGTGCCAATTTATCCAAATTTGGAGTTTCTATTTCTCCTCCATAACAACCTAAATCAGAAAACCCTAGATCATCGGCCATTATTACCATTATGTTTGGCGGTTTTACCTCTTTTGGGGTACATCCAACAATTAAAAAAAGTGCTGCTATTACAACGGTTATTAAATGCCCTAAATTAGAATCTCTTTGTTTCATCTTTTTCTTATTTATACATCATTAGACTATAATTAGTAATGAGGAATCTTCATCCACTCCCCACCATTAAGTGCATATTGGTGTGCGTTCAGTCATTCCCTATAGTGACAAAAGCCTTAACATGCTCGTTTCATGTATTGCTTTGTTCAATGTAACACAAACGTAAATAATAAGATTCAAATAACTAACCTGCACTATCATGCTCGGTTCATATATCTTTCCATTTTATTGATCTACTCAATTAGAAATAGGTATTTACGGCAAATTCAAATTGATTTATAAATATCTTTTTAAATGCGTTAATATTGTTTTGTTCATAAAATAACAACATCCCTTTTTTATATTCAAGAGAATTAATAGTTCTAAATGAAATAGGACAATACTTATTATTTATAAGTATTGCATTACTAATGATTCTTACCATTCTTTTATTTCCATCAGCCAAAGCATGAATGTATGATAATAAAACTAAAAGAAGGAACACTTTTTCAAATACATTTTCCCGACTGTTCACCAATTCTCACAAATCTCTTAGCACCTCTTTAATTTGAAATTCATTATCTAAAGACTTATAATTTGTGCCAGAAAGCCCAACTCTTCTTTTTCTAATATTCATATCAATATCCAATTCTTTCACCAAAAGACTATAAACACCTTCGATACTTGAAATTGTTAAGGGATCTATCCGCTGGATTTTCAATAATAAAATCTAATGCATCCTTGTGATTGAGAAGCATTACGGCTTCACCTTTTGACTTTCCAGTAACCGTTTCTTTTTCTTTTAAAAGTCTTTCAGTCTATAGAAACGAGTTGATGTTTCCTTCTATTTGAGATGATTTCCACTTAAGTCAATCGCTAACCGCTCTAATTCTTTGTTATATTCCGTTGGTGATAATTTTAAGATATTATCGCTGTACTTTTTTTTACAATTGGTCTAAGTGTCGCATTTCTTCTTCTGTAAATAGAACTATATTATTTAATATCCTTGCTATTAGAGATAGGTTGAAACTATCTAATATTTCACGATCATCAATATCTTTTTTGAAGTAATCTTCCATTTCGATAGGAAAAAAATAATTGATACGTTGTATAACGTCAGCAAAAAGTGAACTAATTATCACTTTAATATAAGAGATAGGTTTTATTATTTTTACAAACCTTTAAATCTTAAATGATGAAAAACAAGAAAAGTGCCAGTGCTTTAATTAGCGACTTAAAACGTAAGACAAGAAAAGCTTACAATTCAGAAGACAAAATCAGGATTATTATTGAAGGAATGCGTGGTGAAACGACCATTGCAGAATTGTGTCGAAAAGAAAGCATCCATCAAGCTAATTACTACAAATGGTCCAAAGATTTCATGGAAGCAGGAAAGCGCAGGCTAAATGGAGATACGATGCGAGAAGCTAACACATCGGAGGTTCACGAACTCAAAGGTGAGAATGGTACTTTAAAAGAGTTGGTTGCAGAGCTTTCTCTAGAAGTTCGGTTTCTGAAAAAAAACTTACGTGGAGACGAGTAAAAAGAGAGAAGTATATGCACTATAGTCAATCAGAAAAGTACGAAATGATACAACTTGTTGAGCAGTCTGATCTTGGAATAAACCGAACACTCAAAGAGCTTAAAATCAATAAGACAACCTTTTATAATTGGTATAATTTATATACCCAAAAAGGCTTTGAAGGTCTAGCTCGTAAGAAATCAGAGAGAGTTGGGACGTGGAATAAGATAAATATCGTCGATAGAGACAAAGTAGTTGAAATTGCGTTAGAAAAGCCTGAGTTATCTTCTAGGGAGGTTGCTTGGCATATTACGGATAATTACAACTATTATATCAGCGAGTCAAGTGTCTATCGGATTTTAAAGGAAAATGGATTCATATCATCGCCTTCATTTAGAATAATGAGTGCTTCGGATAGTTTTCACGATAAAACAACTGCCGTGAATCAAATGTGGCAAACTGATTTTACTTATTTCAAAATATTTGGTTGGGGTTGGTATTATTTATCAACTATTTTGGATGATTACAGTCGTTACATTGTTACATGGAAGCTTTGTTCAACAATGAGAGCAGAAGATGTCACCAATACAATCGATGCAGCTATTGCATTTTCTGGAGTTAATGAAAAATCAATGCCTAGGTTGTTGTCAGATAATGGGTCTTGTTACATCTCACACGAGTTAGCAGACTATATCGGAGAGAAAAATATGAAACATATCAGAGGAAGACCATTACATCCTCAAAATCAGGGCAAAATTGAACGTTATCATAGATCAATGAAAAACATTGTAAAACTTGATAATTACTTTAGCCCTGGACAATTAGAAGAAAAAATGAAAGAATTTGTTCAGTATTACAATTATGAACGCTATCATGAATCTTTGAAAAATGTAACTCCAGCAGAAGTATATTTTGGAACAGCCGAAAGAAAATTAAGAAAACGCAAAATGACAAAAAATAGCACTTTGAAAGCTAGAAAAAAACAGTATCAAAATTTTTAACTAAATTAGCAGAAACCTCTCTTAAATTTTGAGCGAAAAAGTTCATTTTTATTTGACTACATACACATGCGAATCGAAATACTCAATTTCCAGCGCATAGTCTAACATGTCTGTACGAACAATGTCATTATCGGGAAAAAAGGGTGGAACCGTTTTTATATCCGATAGTTTTTTTCCTGCTTTAAGGGAAGAACCATACTCGTAACGACGATGAGGTTCGTAACCACCATACCAAAAGCAGAATGGCTGATCCTCTTGCTTGTTATTATAGAAATTCACAAAATTAGCCGAATAATCGATATTTGCCATTGAATTTGTGGGTGTCTCCGTTTTGATTTTACTCCACTGGCTTCCGCAAAGTTCACGCGTTTTTCCGTCAATTTCTCCTGGATTTCCTGGCCCCCATCCTTTGCCTGTAAACCCGGTAAAAAATCCTAAATCTTTTAAAGCTTCAGGAAATGTTTTAAATTCTGCATCAAAGTTATTCCAATGATTTGCCGCTTCTTTTAATTGCCACGAATTACGTGCTGTTAGCAAACAAGCCCTTGAGGGAGCACATTTGGCATTAGGAGTATAGGCTTTTGAGAAACTGATTCCCTCGTTTGCCACACGATCAAAAGCTGGGGTATTTACCCAAGAGTATTTTTCACCCATGTGTCCAGCATCATCGGCAATACAGATTAGAATATTTGGTTTTTTGGAATCGGCTACCTCATCACATCCCAAGACAAAAATTGACAGCAATAAAAATAATTTACTCAATATGATTGTGTAATATTTTCTTTCCATTAGTCCCTCTCTGTTTTAGGTAAACTGTTCTTCAATTCTTCAATAACACTTCTGTATTTTGGTACATCCGCTATATTTTTCCACTCTTCAGGATCCTTTTGGTGATCATATAACTCGTCTGTTCCATCAAAATAATGTATGTATCTCCATCTTTCTGTACGAATAGCGTGATTTCCTTTTCCATACGTTGTTAGTACTGGCTTATCCCATTTTGCATCGGGGTTATGCAATAAAGGCACAAAACTCTTTCCATCTAATTCCTCTCGTTCAGGTAGTCCGCAAAGTTCTATTAATGTCGGGTAAATGTCAATAAAACTAACAGGTGACTCACAAAGACGATTTTTCTCAATGCTTTTAGGAGCAGAGATTATCAGTGGTGTACGAGTTGTATTTTCCCATAAGGCATGTTTGCGCCAGTGTTGTTTCTCACCAAGATGCCATCCATGATCTCCCCACAATACCACAATAGTATTATCTGCATATTCACTATTCTCCAAAGCATCTAAAAGTTTACCCACATAAGCATCTACAAAACTGATTGTGGCTAAATAGGCTTGCACCCCTTTATGCCACTGATCGTATTTCAACACCAGTTCGTGATCTTCTTTTCCGCTCTTAATATGATTCTGACCAGTAGATATAGTATGTACCTCTCGGGCAAGTTTTTTCCCATATTCAGGTAGGTCATTGCGATCATCATCCTTTGTTTTAGGTAATATGATATCATCCAAGGGGTGCATATCAAAATATTTTTGAGGTACATACCAAGGCAAATGAGGTTTTGTAAAACCACAAGCCAGGAAAAAAGGTTTGTCATGTGATTTCTCCAATTCAGAAATTGCCCAATTAACAACTTTCACATCAAGCATTTCTTCATCTTCAACATCAATAGCTCCCCATGGTGCCCATGCATCTTTAGGTAAATCTATATCTCTACCACTGGCACGGGTAACATCATTTGCTTTAAAATAAAAATCCCAGGAAGCTACATCTCCTGGATTATTAGCAGCATGAAAGATTTTTCCACCACCTTGTGTATTATATCCATATTGCTTCAGATACTGCATCAATATCGTAGCGGTTGGTAATTTTTCTCTTAAACGCTCTCCATTACCGTACACCCCCGAATTTGAAGGGAGTATACCCGTTAATAGACTAATACGAGAGGGGTTACACAATGGAGCAGAACAATAAGCACGTGTAAACCCAACTCCCTCACTTGCCAAACGATCTATGTTTGGTGTCTTAGCCTGAGGGTGACCTCCTAAATATCCTGTCCAATCATTCAAATCGTCAACAGCTATAAATAGTACGTTCGGTTTCTCACTTACTGGTGTGTTTTGTGCAAAAATATTTTGGCTGAACACCAACACTATAATCCAGTAAAAAATAATTTCTGATTTAAATTTTTTTATCATCTAAAAAATATAAATATACCTGAATTCTCATTGATTTAAATTTATTTTTCTTACTATTTCCAGTTTACGTGCACATACTAAGCATCTATTTAATAAAAGTATTTGCTAAATAGAACCATCCTTTTTGAGCTCTTAACGTGTTATTTCCTAATCCTCATTCGTTTTAAGAAATGCCACTAAATCTAGTATTTCCTCTTCGCTAAGGTTGTTCAATAATCCTTCAGGCATCATCGATTTCTCCATGACTTCTCTGGATTGAATATCAGACTTACTTATTTTAACTTGATCCTGACCAACTATTCTCATGGTAACCTGTCGATCATTTTCCTCGATGATGTTTCCACTGTATATTCGTCCGTCTCTTGAAGTCAATACCACCAACTTATAATCGTCTTGAATCACTCCACTTGGCTCTATAATGTTTCCTAACAAATAAGCTGTATTAGTACGATTGGATCCAGTTAAGTCTGGACCAATGTCCCCACCTTCTCCATACATTCTGTGGCAAGCAGCACATGTGTGTTGAAATACATTTTTACCTTTTTCTGGGCTAGCTTCACGAACGGACTTGTCTGTGATCAATCGTTGATATTTTTGATATTCCGTTTTTATATTTCCAGACAGTTGATCAATAGGTCCCCAAATTTCCACAAAGCCGTTTCCAACCACCCTTCTCAATTGTATGGCGATATAAGCTGGAATGTCTTTACGAAGCATCGTTTCTCCTTTTATGGCACTCGCTAGCAAACGACCATAAACCGTTCTGGATGATAACGTCTGAATTGCTTCTTGTTTTTCCTGAGAATTAAAACCATCATACATTTTCAGCAATAGTTGCCCTAAGTCTCTTTGATTAAAACTTGCCACCGCTCTAATCGCTTCAATGCGTAAATTTTTATTCTCCAATAAACCGGGTAGCAAATTCATCAATTCTTTTCGCTGTTGCGCAGCCAAACTATTGATCGCGTTTTTTCGATCTTCAATAGTTGCAGTATCATTTTTTAACAGGACCAACATTTCTGTAGCGGCTGCAGCATTTCCATAATACTGAGCAATTGAAAGCGAAATTGTAGCAAGTTGTTTGTCAGGTTTCAATTGGCTATAGACCTTAGCCCAATTCGATGGCTCTTTAATATCTACCCTGCCTTCCATGCCATCCAGCATTCCTTTCAGTAAATCTAACTTATTACCTGTTGAACTTCCCAGAGAAGCGGTTAACTCCTCCAAAAGATCAGCATCTACCAGTCGTCTGGAAATATGATTGGTAACCATAGGAATTTTACTTTTGGAAGCAATGACCAAAGCCTTAGCAGGATCTTTTGAAACTAGCGGTTCCAACCCAAACCAAAGCATAAATGGGATGTTTGGATCATCAGCATCATCGGCGTATTGCACCAGTGCTTCTGCGATCTTCCATCGACTGTCTTCATCTATCCTTTGTAAAGCTGCTGCCAAATACATTCTTACAACGGATGATTTCTCCGAATTAGCCATTTCAGCAAAACGACTCAAGGTTTTATTTGACACATCTTTGTCTTCACATAATAGTTGGATGGCCCAAGCGCGGATATATTCATCGGTATCATTCAGCAATTTGGTTAAACCTTGGGTGCCAATTGCATTTGAAACATGTATTGTCCATAAGGCTCTTAATCTGTAATCTTGATTTGATTCGTTTTTCAAAAGTTCCATAAGACGATTAATAGCCTTTTCGCTGATACCGTTTTTGCTTGCTCTATATTGTAATATCACTCTTGCCCTACGCGCGTGCCAGTCACTCGTTTGTAACTGCAATTCGACGAGTTCTTCATCTGAAGAAAGATTTAAATCTTCATATCTACCAGGCCAGTCTTTTGCCAAAGAATTTTCAGGCACAATTCTAAAAACTCTTCCTGTCTCTTTGTTTAGCACCTCTTTTCCGCAGATATCGGCATCATGCCAATCCAAGACGTATACGCCACCCTCAGGACCAACTTCCATACTAAATCCGATCCATTGTGCATTATTGGCCAACATAAAATCCTCGCCATGACTTGCCGTAAATCCAGACCCATTTATTGATAATATATCCGAGAGAATCGCGTGCTCATGGATATTCGCCATGAAAAGTCGACCCTGTTGCTCCTCTGGAAACGCATCAGACTGATAGATTCTGGCCCCACCATGCGCAGAACTATGCGAATGATCAACGATTGTCCTGATATCACGATACACGTAAGGATTAAAATGTTGTCCACCCTGACGGTGGTAGATACCACCGGGGATCACATGAAACATATGTGGGATCACGCATGCCGAAATAAATAACTGACCCTTGGCGTCATAATCTATTCCCCATGGGTTGCTAAATCCATGAGCTACGGCCTCGAAACGATCCTTTGTTGGATGATAGCGCCAGACGCCTCCATTGATATCAACACCATCGGCTTCCAACAAATCTTCCGGGAAAGCCTCATTGTGTCCATAAATTCGTCCCTTACCTTTTGGCTTTCTTATTTTAGATGGCGTTGCAAAGCCCTCCAATCCATAGAGCCAACCATCTGGCCCCCAGTGTAGACTATTGATTGTTTCGTGCCTGTCCCGAATACCCCATCCTGTCAAAAGAACTTTTATATCTTCTTTATCTCCTTTGTCATCTCCATTCGTATCTGGAACAAATAATAAGTTGGGAGGAGCACCCAAATAGAGTCCATCAAAACCTACAGCGATGGCCGAAGGAAATGGAATGCCTTCTAAAAATACCGTTCGTTTATCTGCCACGCCATCTCTATCCGTATCTTCTAAAATCAATATTCGACTATCTCCTGAATTTGAGAAACCATCACCTCTAGACTCATAGTCTCTATTTTCGGCAATCCACATTCTGCCCTTGTCGTCCCAACAAAAAGCCATGGGTTGAGTGATCATCGGTTCTGATGCAAAAGCATTAACCACATAACCTTCCTTAATCGTCATTTCATCAACGGCTTCCTGAGGGGACAAAAGTTTGGCTTCTCTCCCTTCTTTCTGCGCTATTCCCCAAAGAACAGCTTTATTGTACATGCCATCATCTTCAACATAATCAGCCCAGAGGGCATTTATTTCTACATCGTTGTGCTCACCCGAATACGCCACCACTTGGTGTAAAAAAGTAGCCGTTTCTCCTTTCTTAATATGCCAATCTCCTAATCTTGCCCTTACCGGACCTATACCTAATTGGCCGTCTACTCTCCAGGGTTGTGGAAACCCATCATTCTCAGGATGATCAAAGATGGCAATATGTCCCCAATTCTCTAGCCCTTCTATTTCCATACCAACATCTACCCACATCGCTCTCTGGCCTTCTGCTTTTTCATTTCGCTGACGAGCAGCATTCACGACCTCACCTTCAATCTCTTTATTCCAGGGCATTCTCAAAAACATACCTCCATAATTGAACTCATTTATAGTAATATCTATTAAGGCCTCTCCACCCCATTCTAATGACATCAGAAACTTACCATCCTTTTCTTCAAATACCCAGGTTTGGGTTTCTTTTAGGATGGGTTCTTGCTCTTCGTTCATCATATGATACACCGTTTGCCATTTGATTTTTTTCCCTTCTGAAACCAATAAATCCAAGGACACCCTTTTCCAATAGCCATCTTCTGGATGATGAAAATAATCTAGACCTGTTTGCTTTTTGATCCGATCTGGTTTATCCTTTTTGTAAAACCACTTTTTCAATGTGTCTGGGGCTATTTCAGTTCCATTTACTCTAGTAAACCCCCAATACAATCCAGTCTGGTGCTTATGATGCCCAGGGCTATATTGTGTTAACTCGGCTTCTGAATCCGGAGCTAAGATGGGATGAATAAAAGGTCGATGGTCCGATTTTGCTTGCTGCGTCACAAGAGCTGATTTTTGTCCTTCCCGATAAACTTTGATCGTCCCTTCTTCCTTAACAGCATAAAATTTATCACTAATTACCTTTTCAGGTTGCTTATTACAAGCTACCAGCATTCCAATGAATAGCAATACCAAGAGATTTCTGAATAATTGATGGTACTTTTGACGGGTGTAAAATGATCGTTTCGTAGCAGTTGAATACATGATGTATAGTATTTGCTTTTTAGTTCCGTTTACAAAAATGTAAACGCTGGTAATTGGATGATCTCTCCTCCTTTTAATGCCGATTCATGAGCCAAAATTCCTACGCAGGTAATGTTCGCTGATTGAATCGCATTTGGATAGGGTTGGCGATTGTTTCGTAAAGAGCCTACAAATTCATGCACCAAATGTGGATGTGATCCACCATGACCTGCACCTTGCGTAAAAGATAGATGCTGGTTATCATCTGAATCATATACGCCACCGGTGGTAAACGCTTGTATTTCTTCAGGCAGCAATTTGGCAAAATCTGGACAGTTTACTTCTTCAGGTATTTCAGCTTCAGGCTTCTTTCCTGTGTGTACGATCAGTGGTTTATGCTCTATGAGTGGCCATTCTACTGATTTCTTAGACCCATAAACTTCAAAACTCTCTCGGTACTGACGTGCCACATCGAATAATGATCGATATACCTGAGCACTCACATCAGAATCCTTGAACTTAATATGTGTTGTTTGCACAGCAAATGGACTATTGTAATGTGCATGCATCTCCTCACGGATGGTTCCAGATCCAAAACAAGATACATATTCTGCTTCTGCTCGTGTCAATGCCAAAACAGGTCCTACACAATGTGTTGCATAATGCATAGGAGGTAGTCCTGGCCAATATCCTGGCCAACCCTCCATATCCTGTTGATGACTCGCTTTTAAGAACTGAACTTTGCCCAAATCCCCATTATCATATAGTTCTTTCATAAAGAGAAATTCCCGCGCATACACTACGGTTTCCATCATCATATACGTAAGCCCTGTCTCCTTTGTTAGTCTAACTATCTCCTCACACTCGGCTACAGTAGTGGCCATGGGAACCGTGCATGCCACATGTTTTCCTGCCTTTAATGCCTTGATGGATTGTGCACCATGCTCAGGAATTGGCGTATTGATATGAACCGCATCAATATCCGGATCCAATAGCAATTCATCGAAAGAAGTATATCTTTTCTCAATACCAAAGGCATCACCAATTTCATCCATCTTTTCCTTGTTCCGTTGGCAGATGGCTACAAGATTGGCACTATTGTATTTTTGATAAATAGGTATGAATTCCGCTCCGAATCCTAATCCTACTATTGCTATATTGATTTTCTCGTTACTCATAATTTAAGTGTTAAATAATTTTTTTAAAAACTGAAGGCCTTCAGAGGCAAATTCGTCTTGATTCGTTGCTAATTTTTTCCAAATGCAGACAGCTGCTGCCAATTCCTTTATTTCGGGTGTAAAACTTTCTATAACAATTGCTCCTTGATAATTGATATCGGAGAGCCCCATTTTAAAATCGGGCCAAGGAGTTAACCCAGTACCAGGAACTCCTCTATGATTTTCGGAAACTTGTACATGAATCAATTTATCCCCTACCTTTTTTATTGCTTCTTTGATATTTATTTCTTCAATGGTCATATGAAATCCATCCAACATAACTTTCGCATTGCTCTGATTGATATCGTTTATCAAACGCATCACGTCTTCAGATGTATTTACTAAATCGGATTCAAAACGATTGAGTGGTTCAATTGCAATGGAAAGTCCATAATTCTTTGCAATAGTACATACCTTGTTAAGATTCATTACAGCCCTATCCCATTCAATTTTTCGTTGCTCCATTGATACAAGTCTTGCCTTACCAACTGCCGAATACATAGGACCCGCTAAAAAATTGGTTCCCCATTGATTGCATAGTTGAAAACACTTTTCTATGTACCGGAAGCAATTTTCATGAATAGCTCCATCTTCATGTGTAAAATCTTTGGTCGGTCCAAATGCACCGCAAACGATTGCTTCCAATCCATTTGCAAACAACGCCTCTTTCACCAATGCCCCATCTATCAATTCAGGGTCTTCAACCGGGATTTCAACTAGATCAAAACCCATTGCCTTGATTTTTGGAAATAGAGCTACTGATTTAGTTGTAAAAGGTGATTGCCATAACCAAGTGCTTACACCATATCTAATTTTATTCTCCATATTTATTTGTTTGCTACAACTTTCATAACTCCTTGCATAATTCGCCAATGTCCTGGAAACGTACAGATATATGGATATATTCCTGGTTCTGTAGGAGCGGTGAACTTTAGTATCGTTTTCTCTTCTGGATTTATAATTGCCGTAGCAATTATTACTTCATCCATTTCTGGGACGTAATTCTTCTCTGCTCCTTTTGGATCACTCGCCAATTTGTCTGCAGCCAAACCTACCTTCTCCTTAGTTCCTCGTTTTATGATTACTAAATTATGTTGCATAAAATCGGTGTTTTCAAAAACCAACTCCACTTCTACTCCTGTCTCAACAACAAATTCTGTAATATCATATTTCATCTCGTTTTTAATCGTCTTGATATGGATTCTTGAAATGTTATCATTAGAATCTGAAGTCTCCTCAAATAGCACTTCTGAACCTCCAGAATTTTTAATAAGTAATTCTGCAATCGAAATAGCCTTAAACATTTCTTTTAAAGAATTTGAAAATTCAACTTCATATTTCCAAGTACCAAATAACGGTATTTTACGCTCACCTATTTTCACGAAAAGCAGATCTTTAGAACCATAAATTCCACCTCCGCCACCAGTATCTTCAACCCTCACAGCAACAATATTATCACCGTCAATTAAAACTCCCGAAGGAATCGTATAAAGACGATTCACCTTATGACCCTTCAGTCCGCCAACTTTCTTACCATTGATATACACCACATCAGAATCGTCAATTGGACCTAGAGAAATCTTTGCTGATTTCCTTATATCTTTTTTTGAAATTCTAAAACTTTTCCGAAACCAAATAATTCCGTCTATATCCAATCCAGCCGTTTCTATAAACTGAGGCAGTTTCATCTGCTTCCATGTACTATCGTCAAATCCACTTTCCTGTCGTGGAGTTGCTTGTTTTCCCTTAGTATTATAAGTTGGATTGGCTTTTTCGAATGCTTTTAAAAACCCTTTTTTATGTTTCGAAGCAGCAATATAAGTTGCCTTTGTAAGCCATTCATCGTTTATAACTTGCTCCTCCAAACTTAATTTATATAGTTCCTCACCCAATGATTCTATTGATTCTCTTTCCGAAAAATAAAGCAAGGCCGCCAAAACTACCTTTGGATCCTTGTCATATAAAATTTTAGCATCAATCAATACGGCATCAACTCTCTTTGATTTTGGCAACACTTCAATGGCTGCTTTTCTAACCGCGTTTGAAGGATGAGACAACGCTCCAATAGCAACTTCAACAGCATTTTCATCATCAATCAGGACACCAAGTCCCTCAATCGTCCATAAGGCATGGAGTGCAGCCGAGTTAAATCCTTGACCATCAACCTTAGCGTTTTCAGCCAAGGCATATAAATCTGGCAAAACACTTTTATCTCCATTTTCAATCAATAACCGTTGGGCTGTTAATCGCCAAAACAAATTATCATCTGAAAGCGCTTTTATTAACTCCTTTGAATTATTTCTATCCAAAGATTTGATCTCTTTATTTTTCGTATTCTTTGGAAAAATCTTCCAAATACGCCCTCTCGATTTATCTCTTAACGGATTAATATATGCATTACCATCTCCATTTACAGCATCATAGCCACCTCTTTCTGCTCTTGGAGTTGGATTGTGTTGTATGATGAAATTGTACCAATCCAAGACCCATACGTTTCCATCGGGACCCACTTTGGCCTCTACTGGAGAAACCCATTCATCGGCACTTGCCATTAAATTACCGCCATCTTGTTCTGTATAGCCAGATCCGTCTTCATTAATTTTTGCTATATGAACCAGGTTTCCGGTTGGTTCACACACAAATGATACCTTGTTCCAATATTCCTTTGGGTAGTTTCGAGCCGTATAAAAATGATGACCCGCTGCAGCTGTGAACCCTCCAAAAACATCTACTTGTCTAATATTATTAGTTATAGGCTTTATATCATAATGCCCATCAATTTTAGCACTCCCCTGCACCTCAATTCCTTTTACACCTTCAAAACGCTGGTTTGGAATTCCCATAAATACACTGTGTGTATTATTTGCCGTAGATGCAAAAATGGAATTATCTTCTGTAATACCAAGACCCCAAGTATTATTGCTTGTGCTGGTTACAAATTCAAAGTCAGATAGATCATGGTTAAACCTGTATATCCCTTGTCCAAATTTGTGCTGAGTTCCTAAAATGTTACCATTAAATCCAGAATACCCTACGACTCCATATACCTTATTATCAATCCCATATTGTAAATTAGAAGGCCCCGCATGTGTATCGAAAGTACCCCAACCATCAATTAATACTTCCTTTACATCGGCCTTATCATCACCGTCTGTATCTTTTAAAAACAGAAAATGTGGTGCTTGAGCAACAATGATTCCTCCATTTGAAAAGACAAAACTTGTAGGGATATTTAACTTATCAGCAAAAATGGTAAAGGTATCTGCCTTGCCATCTCCATTCGTGTCTTCACAAATTTTAATACGATCATCTCCCATTCCTTTATCATTTCTTACGGTATTTGGATAATCTACCGTTTCTATAACCCAAAGACGACCTCTCTCATCCCAGTTCATAGCGATTGGATTGATAATATCTGGTTCTGCTGCAAAAAGTTCAATATCAAATCCAGCCGGAACTTGAATTAACTTCTTCGATTCTTCTGGTGTTAATGGCAATTGATATTTTGGTGCAGGGTCTCTTTTTTCATAATTTGGAATATTGTCAGCCTCTTTATATTTTAGAGTTGGAATATCGACAGAAAAGGCTTCCCAATTCTTTTTCACATTATCAGCAACAGACCATAAAATACCTCTTTCAATCAAATCTAGAAATCCTGGATTTGTCCAAGTTCTTTCATCATGTCCATAAGCCGTATAAAATACTTTCCCTTTTCCATATTCCTTTACCCAAGTCCAAGGTTCGCGGTGATTTCCTTCGACGCGCTCCATTAAAACAGTTATATCATCGGCTATTTTATCATGAACATAGGTTTCATCCCAAGTCGAAAACTGCTGAAAAGGATTCCATAATAGGATGCTCCTTATTCACAATCGCACCGGTAAAAACTCCAGTGCCATGAGTTTTAAATTGACCACCCACTAAATCTCACATAATCCTCAGATTCATTAAAACAAAAACTCGCACAATGTATTGGTAAAAAAGCGTGACCATCGGCTACATAATCCAACAATGACTGAACGTGTGGCCCTGTTATTTTTTCGTGATTTGCATATAAAACAAGGCCGTCATACAAAGACAACTTTTCTGAATTCAAGTCATTTACATCCTCAGTATACGTAATGTTCATCCCATCTTTTGACAAGGCCGACATTAATATAGGTACATACTTTCTTGAATGATGATGCTCACTGGCATGCCCCAAGAATAATAGTTCAATTCTTCGTGGTTGATCATCTACCTTCTGTTTCGGTAAAGAATTACAACTTGTTAGGAAAACGATTATTAATAGGCATGCGCAAAATCTGAATGTAAATGGTTTCATAATTATCATATATTTATTCTTTCAAAACTCTAAGGATAAGCAACTTGTAAAAAAAAGAAGGCTTTTGGCTTTATTTTTTTTCATTATCAATATAGTTCATAATTATCTTAAATAAAAGATAACTTGTCAAAAGTAAACTATAAATTTGATAGATGAAATAAGATATTTGTATATTCGATTTAGATATATTACCAATTACTAAAGTCTTAAATAATACGATTAACAACCTATTATCAATACAAAAAAGCTGCTGAATCAATTTTTAGAATACTCCATAATTAAAAAAATGAAACAACACTTTAGAAATAACGCATATAATAAAAACCTGAAAGTGGCCTTGCTTATGGAAACTTCAAATGAGTATTCGCGGGGTATCATCAAGGGTATTTATGGTTATATAAAGGAACATGGTAATTGGGATGTGTTTCTCGGTGAATATAGCAGAGGTGAACCAAATCCAGAATGGATATTGTCCTGGAAAGGTGATGGTATAATCGCACGGATTGAAAATAGGTCTATGGCCGAATTAGTAGCAAAATGTAATTTACCAACCATCGACCTCAGCGCGGCTAACCTAATACCGGGAATACCCTGGGTGGAAACTGACGACAAATCAATTGCAACTTTAGCTATAAAACATTTAAAGGAATGTGGGTTTATGAATTTTGGATTTGCAGGTACTGGTTTTAATTGGTCAAAATGGAGAAGAAGCCATTTTGAAGAGGATTTAAATCAACAGGGGTTACAGTGCCATACTTTTTCATCTGCAAACTATTTGAAATTGAATTGGCTAGAACAACAGGAGCAAATTAAAAACTGGCTCAAAACACTTCCAAAACCAATAGGAATTTTTGCAGGATATGACTTAATGGGTCGTCTAATCATAGACTCCTGTAATAAATTAGGAATTATGGTCCCAGAAGAAGTGGCTGTAATTGGGGTAGACAATGATCCTTTAATATGTGAACTTTGCTCACCTCCTCTTTCTAGTGTCATTCCGGACACCTACAAAACTGGGTATGTAGCGGCATCCTTATTGGAATCAGTAATTGCTAAAAAAGAGATTGGTAAATTGGCCTACAGAATAAAGCCCTTGGGCATAAAAAAAAGAAGGTCGACTGATACTGTTGCAATTGATAATCCACACATTTCGAAGGCTATGCATTATATATTTGAAAATGCAAACAGCGGTACGTTTAACATAGATGATATTCTTGCATTCGTTCCCATGTCAAGGAGGGTGTTTGAAAAAAAGTTCACAGATATAATAGGCAGAACTCCTTATAAGGAAATGCAACGAATTAGAGTGAATCGCATCAAGGAATTATTGAAAGAAACAGATTTACCTTTGTTTGAAATTGCCTATCGATCGGGGTTTGAGTATGTTTCTTATATGAGTTATCTTTTCAAGCGAGAAACAGGAATAACACCTGCATTGTATCGTGAAAGGACAACGTGAAACATCCATGTATAAAGACTTATACACTCACCTAGCGGCAGGCAGGAAAGGGAATGACTAATGTGGATGAATCAATTGACCGAATTAAAAAATAGTAAAGCCACATGAAATACTTTGTTTTATCTGACTTCTAATAAAATCTTATTTAAAATTTATCTAAAATTGATTTTAAATCTGCGCAGATGAACTTGATTTAAGAAAGTATATCTTTCCATTTCCCTATAATGGCAATCTCCTCTTTGGCCATTTTAAGACCAAATTCTGGAGGTGGCATTTGCAACTAACTCACCCAATGTGGCAGACATATCAAATGTTGCTTCGGGCATATCTCCAGATTTAAAATCAGACAACGTAACCAACCCTTCCGTTCTGTGCAATTCGTCATTTATAGTAATCGTACTGTGACCAAAATTATTTTTGGTCAATAAAGTCCATCTATCTGAGTCCTGATCTCGATTCCAGAGGTCGAATCCCACTTTCTCCAGATCGTAATAATTCTGGTTTCCAGGATCGACCACCCATCGCACATCATTTAATTCAAAAATAAATGAACCACCATCCATATTTCCATGGTTTACCATTCCACGTCCACCTTTTCCTCCAAAATAATAGTTATGAGGGTCGTTTTCGCCATTGGTAAAAACCACAACTGGATTTGACCCTTCACCTTTCCACACAGCAGGGGATTTTACTTCTCCTTTTTCTTCGTATTGCGAAAGCCACACCAAGCCCGCTCCTGCCAATCTAGAAACCTTTCCCATCTTCTCGGCTGGCATTAAAAAACGATCTCTTTCAAAAAACGCTTTATTTCCTGTTTTTACAGCAAACCAAGCCAATGCCAAATCACCGGACTCGTTGCGCTTATCTCCGCAATCAGCAAAATTGAAATACCATCCTGAGGGTGTATTCATCATTAAACGAAAGGTTGCACTTTCTTTAAAAGCGGGATATTCAAAATGCCCAAAGTCAGTCCCAAAAGCACTCTCGCACATCGCTGCTGTTACCACCGAAAAACGTGTTCCATAACTCCAATACGTCGAACCTTCCGGATAAACACCATCCGGCCCGTATTCAACCAATGAGTGAGGCAAGCCATCCAAGGCACGATGAATGGTTTTTGCAGCCAATTCTGGATCAACTTCGGCAATTGCAATCGATGCCGCAATCATTCCTCCATTACAAACCTGATTCCAGTTGTTGGTTCCTGTTACCCATCTTGCATTTCCATCATTGGCATAACTGGATTTAATACCCTTTTCGATCAAAGCCATTTTTGCAAGTTTTATGGTTGATTTCGGTAATTTTCCAGCGGTCCAATCCAAAGCAAATGCCACCGCCATTGCCATTTCAGCCACATCTAAATAATGCTTGGGGTTCCAGTCAGAGAAATTACAAACCGCTACCACCTCGTCATTAATTCGATTTAATATTTTACGGTCTTTCTCAATTCGATACACCATTCCAAGCATGTTTATCCGCCAAAGCATTTCCCGAGAAACACCCAACAAACGTTTCCCTTCCAATTCTCTTTTCAGCAAGGGCTTATCAAAAACACTTTCGGCATTCAATCGTATCGCTCTATACATATTCTGAACAACCGAATCCGTCTTTAATTTCTTTTTTAAGTTCCTCTCAATTTTTGAATTTATCACCAACCGTGGCTGCGATTTCCGAAGGTTCTTTTTGAGGTATTGTACCGACATTGGATTGTCGAGTTTGGGAAGTTCTTGATCTTTCTCTTGAGCAAATAACAACTGTGATCCAACTAGAAATAGGATCAGAAATTTAAGTTTTGTGTTCATACGTTTATCATTTGAATCAAGAACAGAAACTACAGCACCCCCTTTAAAGAGAACTTTTTCTCATGTTCTTATTTTGGATTTCAATTTTATTTCAACTAACGATATCTTTAATCACATGTCCATGAACATCGGTCAATCTAAATCTTCTACCTTGATGTTTAAAGGTAAACCGTTCGTGATCCATTCCTAATAAATGAAGCAACGTTGCTTGAAAATCGTGAACATGCACTGGGTTGTTCACCACATTATATCCTACCTCATCCGTTTCTCCATAACTCAATCCGGGCTTTATACCTCCTCCAGCCATCCACATGCTAAAACAATACGGATGGTGATCGCGACCATAATTCGTATCTGTTAATTTTCCTTGACAATAGTTGGTGCGTCCAAATTCGCCACCCCATATCACCAAGGTGTCTTCTAACAGACCACGCATTTTTAAATCTTTAATCAATGCTGCTGATGGT
Organism: Urechidicola croceus; assembly: GCA_905181865.1. Lineage (GTDB taxonomy): Bacteria > Bacteroidota > Bacteroidia > Flavobacteriales > Flavobacteriaceae > Urechidicola > Urechidicola croceus_A. The sequence continues at coordinate 43,266 of CAJIZG010000002.1, read as the reverse complement.
TGATCAATGTCTTTACACTGTTTTGAAAGATGATCTGGCAGGTCATTGTGCTGATCCCAACCTTGATGATACAATTGAATAAATCGAACATCACGCTCTGCCAGTCTTCTTGCCATCAAACAATTGGCGGCATAGGTACCAGGAATTCGAGATTCTGGTCCATACATATCAAAAATATAATCAGGCTCCTTGCTTAAATCCATCGTCTCTGGGACTGATGTTTGCATGCGATAGGCCATTTCATATTGCGCCATTCTTGAATACACTTCTGCATTGCCTTCTTTTTCTAAATATTTTTGATTGAGTAATTGTAAATGATCTAATACCTCCCTGCGGTTTGAATGTGTAATCCCATCTGGATTATTCAAATACAAAACAGGATCTTTACCACTTCTATATTGTACGCCTTGATGCAGCGATTCTAAAAACCCATTGCCCCAAAGTCGAGATTGCAATGGCTGAGCACCATCTGTTCTGCCGCTTCCTTTAGAGAGTAACACAGAAAAAGTAGGTAGATTATCGTTCAAACTTCCCAAGCCATAAGATAACCAAGACCCAATGCTTGGTCTACCTGTTAATTGGGAGCCTGTTTGAAAAAAAGTTAATGCCGGATCGTGATTGATCGCATCTGTATGCATCGATTTTACAACGCAAATATCGTCTACAATTCCTGAAATATGCGGAAGTAAATCACTAATCCAGGTACCACTTTGCCCATATTGTTTAAAATCTACAAATGATTTTGTCATCGGTTTGGATGCCTTTGCTGTAAAATCTGTGACTCTTTTTCCTTTTCTCACAGAATCGGGTAATTCTTGGGTATGATATTTTTGTAAGGCAGGTTTATAATCAAACATTTCTAATTGAGAGGGGCCTCCAGATTGACACAAGTATATGACTCTTTTTGCACGTGGTGCAAAATGAGTTTTTATTTCAGACAAACTCTTTGAACCAGCGCCGAGATCAAATGATGACAATGCCAAACCTCCCAAACCTAAGGCTGCTTTTTCTAAAAAATGTCGACGTGTTAAATTTAAAAGATCACTCATAGCATTAATTTTTTTGTAAACTTTCACTCAAATTGATAATGGCATTTGCAACCACGGTATAAGAAGCCAATTCCAAGGTATTCATCCCTTGTGCATTCTTACTGTCAACAAATGATTTAGCACGCTCTGGAAACGCTTCAAATTCGGCTTCCTCTTTTTGAAGCAAATTTTCTAGAATAGAAATTTCGTCTATTGCTGGTTTGCGAGAAGTAGCCCAGCGAAATGCATACGTTATTCGATCTTTGGAATTGTCACCTCCTTTTTCAATCATTCTCTGAGCTAACGCTTGTGACGCCGACAGATACTGAGGGTCATTTAATAGCACCAAAGCCTGCAACGGGGTGTTGGTACTCTGTCTTTTTACGGTACAAAGATTCCGTCTTCCGGCATCAAAAATAACCATGGCTGGAGGAGGTTGAATTCGTTTCCAATACGTGTATAAACTACGTCGATATAAATCTTCGCCATGTGCATTCATATACTTCCTTTTGTAGCGTCCTCCAGAAGATACCTGTGTCCACAGGCCTTCTGGTTGAAACGGTTTCACACTCGGACCGCCTATTTTGTTATTCAGTAATCCACTTATTTCAAGTGACTGATCACGAATCATTTCAGCGGTTAACCGTTGCTGCGTTCCTCTACCCAACCAACGATTTTCCGGATCAAACTCCAATTCATGAGTATCTGTTTTTGAAACTTGTTGATAGGTGGCAGAAGTTACCATCAGTTTTATCAAGTTTTTCATATCCCAACCCGATTCCATAAATTCCACAGCCAACCAATCAAGTAATTCAGGATGCGAGGGAAATGCACCTTGATTACCAAAATCATCTGGTGTATCTACCAATCCGCGACCAAAAATTAGTTGCCAGTATCTATTTACTGCAACACGAGCCGTTAATGGATTCTCTGGATTGAACAACCACTTTGCCAATCCCAATCTATTTCTTTCATACTCATTTTCAAAAGCCAAAATACTTTCTGGAGTTCCTTGAGAAACTTTTTCTCCGTGCGAATCGTATATTCCTCTATCTAAAATATACGTAGGGCGCACCGTGTCCAAATCCTTCATAATCATAACGGGCTCATACAATGCGCCCATTTCATCTTTCCAATTACTTTTATATTTTCCTGCTATATCTTGCTCACTCCCACCTTTATATTCTGATGTTATTTGATTATTTACATAGTCCTGAATTTTTGTCATTTGCTCTTCCGGAAGTTCGAGATACGGTTCTGGCTGCCCCTCAAATGATTTGGTTACCCCTTTTTCGGGAACCTGATTAAAAAATGCCGACAATTGATAATATTCTTTTTGAGAAATCGGATCATATTTATGATCGTGACATTGAGCGCATTCAACTGTCAATCCCAAAAAAGCTTTACCAAAAGTATTGGTTCTATCAATTACATAAGAAACCCTAAATTCCTCATCCAAAGAACCACATTCTTGGGTAGTACGATTGTTTCTATTAAAAGCCGTAGCAAGTAACTGTTCATAATTGGGGTCCGGCAATAAATCACCCGCTAATTGCCAAGTAACAAATTGATCATATCCCATGTTTTCATTAAAACTTTTAATCACCCAGTCTCTCCAAGGCCACATATTCCGTTCAAAATCGTGATGATACCCATTGGTCTCGGCATATCGAGCAAGATCCATCCATTCAGTCGCCATTCTTTCTCCATAAGCGTCAGAGTCCAAGAGTTGGTCTACTATTTTTTCATAAGATTGATTTGACTGATCATCCAAAAAAGCATCTATAGCCGCCGGACTTGGAGGTAAGCCTGTTAAGTCAAAACTCAACCTGCGGAGTAGTTTTTCTTTACTTGATTTACTTGCTGTTTTTACTTCCAGCGTTTCTAATTTATCTAAGATGAAGTTGTCAATCCCATTTTGTGACCAATCTGTATTTTCAACCTTTGGTAGTCCTCTTTTTTCAGGTTGAATAAATGCCCAATGTGGTTTATATGCAGCTCCCTGTTCAATCCATTTAGAAATCATCGCTATTTCTTTAGAACTTAATGCTAAGTTAGAATCAGGTGGAGGCATCAAAAATGCTGGATCTTCCGAAATCATTCTTAAATAAGCATGACTCTTTCTTAAACTTCCAGGAACTATGGCCTTGTGATCTTGGTTTTCTCCTAAAGAAGCATAAGCACCCTCAGGAATATCTAACCGCAATTCTGCCTTTTGACTGCCTTCATCAGGGCCATGACAAGCAAAACAACGATCAGAAAGAATGGGTTTAATATGAAAGTTAAAATCGATTACTTCGGGTAAAACACCTAGGTATTTATTTGATGGTTTAGGCGCACAACCATACAGCAACAAAATACAACAAAGACATGTAATCGCATTTTTACCATAATTGTATTTCATATATTTCTCAATTTACATCCTAGTACTATCTTGTATGAAAATTTGTATGTAGTCAAATAAAAATGAACTTTTTCGCTCAAAATTTAAGAGAGGTTTCTGCTAATTTAGTTAAAAATTTTGATACTGTTTTTTTCTAGCTTTCAAAGTGCTATTTTTTGTCATTTTGCGTTTTCTTAATTTTCTTTCGGCTGTTCCAAAATATACTTCTGCTGGAGTTACATTTTTCAAAGATTCATGATAGCGTTCATAATTGTAATACTGAACAAATTCTTTCATTTTTTCTTCTAATTGTCCAGGGCTAAAGTAATTATCAAGTTTTACAATGTTTTTCATTGATCTATGATAACGTTCAATTTTGCCCTGAGTTTGAGGATGTAATGGTCTTCCTCTGATATGTTTCATATTTTTCTCTCCGATATAGTCTGCTAACTCGTGTGAGATGTAACAAGACCCATTATCTGACAACAACCTAGGCATTGATTTTTCATTAACTCCAGAAAATGCAATAGCTGCATCGATTGTATTGGTGACATCTTCTGCTCTCATTGTTGAACAAAGCTTCCATGTAACAATGTAACGACTGTAATCATCCAAAATAGTTGATAAATAATACCAACCCCAACCAAATATTTTGAAATAAGTAAAATCAGTTTGCCACATTTGATTCACGGCAGTTGTTTTATCGTGAAAACTATCCGAAGCACTCATTATTCTAAATGAAGGCGATGATATGAATCCATTTTCCTTTAAAATCCGATAGACACTTGACTCGCTGATATAATAGTTGTAATTATCCGTAATATGCCAAGCAACCTCCCTAGAAGATAACTCAGGCTTTTCTAACGCAATTTCAACTACTTTGTCTCTATCGACGATATTTATCTTATTCCACGTCCCAACTCTCTCTGATTTCTTACGAGCTAGACCTTCAAAGCCTTTTTGGGTATATAAATTATACCAATTATAAAAGGTTGTCTTATTGATTTTAAGCTCTTTGAGTGTTCGGTTTATTCCAAGATCAGACTGCTCAACAAGTTGTATCATTTCGTACTTTTCTGATTGACTATAGTGCATATACTTCTCTCTTTTTACTCGTCTCCACGTAAGTTTTTTTTCAGAAACCGAACTTCTAGAGAAAGCTCTGCAACCAACTCTTTTAAAGTACCATTCTCACCTTTGAGTTCGTGAACCTCCGATGTGTTAGCTTCTCGCATCGTATCTCCATTTAGCCTGCGCTTTCCTGCTTCCATGAAATCTTTGGACCATTTGTAGTAATTAGCTTGATGGATGCTTTCTTTTCGACACAATTCTGCAATGGTCGTTTCACCACGCATTCCTTCAATAATAATCCTGATTTTGTCTTCTGAATTGTAAGCTTTTCTTGTCTTACGTTTTAAGTCGCTAATTAAAGCACTGGCACTTTTCTTGTTTTTCATCATTTAAGATTTAAAGGTTTGTAAAAATAATAAAACCTATCTCTTATATTAAAGTGATAATTAGTTCACTTTTTGCTGACGTTATACAGGTTCGGTAGAAAAATAAAGTAATAAACATGGAGAAATATCTTTATAATTAACTAATTCCTTGTTTTTTATTCGTTGCTGTATTCTATTGTGATAAGGATACATTTTTTTAGTATGCTTATTTTATGAATTCATGTTATTATTCTAATTTTTGTTCTTTTTTTCTATGTTTCTGGCTTCCGCCAATGCAGATGAAATCATTCCAGAAGGAATTGCAATAATTCTAAGACCTATCATTAGAATTAAAAAGGTAAAAATTCTTCCCCCGATTGTAATTGGAATAACATCACCATAACCAATGGTTGTTAAAGTTACAATAGACCACCAAAGACTTGAGAAGATAGAAGAAAGAGAAGCTGATTCAAGGTTGTTTTAGAATACTTATTGTTTTCTCTTCTAAATTCGGAATTGTTTCAATTGTAAATGCAAGTAAAGATAATAAGATTAGAAACTGGATTACGCAATCGAAATACAAACCCGCTTTTGTTTCTCATGAACCCACAATTTAGTCAATTTTCTCTGTCATTTTGATTTCAATAGGTTTTAACTTGTTATATCGGAACAACCGCTTTGTTTACTCGGAATTATTGTTTTTGACACTTTTCTTACGTTCTCAAAAACGTCTTATAAATATAGGGGGAAATATCTTCTAACCTTAACTATAAAGAAAATATTATAAACCTCACTCAAGTAATTTTTCAACAAAATAATTTAACATCTCTTCCACTTCATTTACTTCACCTGTATCTCCAGATATATCCGTTAATCTTGGTAGATGCTTCGCAAAGAAAATTTGGTTATTAGACATTTCAAACAAATTAGTAGCTAAAGTAAAGGGATATTTAAAGTTAGGGTTTATCTCACTTATAACATCAGATACAGATCGCGCCAAGTCTTTATAACTTTTAAAAAAACCTTTAGAGTTTTCTTTATCCACCTCTTTTGTATGGTAAGCCTTCATTCCTTCAGAAATGACAATGTTGTGCAGTTTACTTTCGTTTACATACACAATACCTGGGTTATCTTTCGAAGCAGAAACAAATGAATGTATAATTATTCGAAGTTTATTTCTAGGATCATTTATATTCCTTGTATTGATTTCGATAAGGTAGCTCACCCATTCCCAATACCAATTAACCAAGAATAGTAGTAATAAATGTTTGTTTTCAAAATACCTATAGATAGATGCTTCAGTTGAGTTTATTTCTTTTGCTAGTTTCTTGAATGTGAAGGACTCAAAACCGTATTCATCAATCATTAAAATACTATATTTTATAATATTTATACCAAGTTTTGAATCTTGAGGTTCTTTAAGATATAATCCTTCATTCGGAGATATTTTTATTTCTATACTCATATTCTATGATGATTAAATGTCGTAAATGATCGATAAAAAAAATTGACGTTTTTTCAAAGATATAAAAGTTTAATAATTTTATGTGATAGTAATACTATTATTTAAAATAGTATTATTACCTTTGTGGTGTTAAAATCTAATGTAAAATGTCAAAAAAGATAATTTCTATATGCTTTTCAGTAATCTTTTTACTGTTTCTAGTGGCACCTACTATCCTTGAAATAGTTGATGATTCTTTTGACACCTCTATACTTTTTACTGATATAGAAAAAGACCATGAAAAACAGTTAGAAATTGAAATTTATCTTTCAAAAGTAAAATTTAAACACTCCTATTTTATTTTTATAACTATAGAAAATAATTTATCATACTTCTATAAAAAGTACGCAAAACCCGAATTAAATATTATCTCTCCGCCTCCTGAATTATCACTAGTATAGTTTAGTTTTTACCTTTATCTAAGGTATATATCAATTTCAACAACTTTTAGTTTTAAGTATCTAAAAGTAAAATTATCATATTATGTTTAAAAGTATTAAAAGTGACTTACCCGCGAGTATAGTCGTATTTTTTGTTGCCTTGCCATTATGCTTAGGTATTGCATTGGCAAGTGGTGCTCCTCTTTTTTCGGGTTTAATTGCAGGAATAATTGGTGGTATTATTGTAGGTTCTTTGAGTGGATCTAAAATTGGAGTAAGTGGTCCAGCTGCTGGTTTAGCAGCAATTGTATTAACGGCAATTGGAACTTTAGGAGGTTATGAGAACTTCTTGGTTGCTGTGGTTTTAGGAGGAATTATCCAATTGATTTTCGGCTTATTAAAAGCTGGAATTATTGGATATTATTTTCCATCATCTGTAATAAAAGGAATGTTAACAGGAATAGGGCTTATCATTATTCTAAAACAAATTCCACACTTTTTTGGTTATGATGCCGATCCTGAGGGTGACTTTTCATTCTTTCAAGCAGACGGAGAGAATACATTTTCTCAAATCCTTAAAACCGTACATAATATTAGCTTAGGACCTACGATTATTGGAGTAATAGGCTTAGGAATTTTATTACTTTGGAGTAATATACTGTCAAAAAAAGGAAGGTTTTTTCAATTAGTGCAAGGTCCATTAGTAGCCGTTGTTGCTGGTATTGTTTACTTTTTTCTAACGGAGTTGAATCCTACATACGGTATAAGCGCTTCGCATTTAGTAAGTGTTCCCGTTCCAGATAATTTTAATTCCTTTTTAGGACAATTTAGTTTTCCGAATTTCAGTATTATAACAAACCCAGATGTTTGGATTGTTGCATTCACAATTGCTTTGGTTGCTAGTTTAGAAACCCTACTATGTGTTGAAGCTACAGATAAAATAGACCCAAACAAGAATGTAACACCCACAAACAGAGAGTTACTTGCTCAAGGAATAGGTAATATTCTTTCTGGATTGATTGGTGGTTTGCCCATAACACAAGTAATTGTTAGGAGTTCAGCAAATATCCAATCAGGTGGAAGAAGCAAAATGTCAGCGATTATTCACGGTTTCTTTTTACTCATTTCAGTGATTCTCATTCCTACATTATTAAATAAAATTCCTTTATCAGTACTAGCCGCTATTCTGTTAATTGTAGGGTACAAACTAGCAAAACCTGCATTATTCAAGCAAATGTATGATTTAGGATGGAAACAATTTATACCATTTACAGTAACGGTTTTAGGAATTATATTTATCGATTTACTATATGGTATCGGTCTCGGGTTGTTAGTAGGTATTGTGGTGATACTAATTAAAAGTTACCAAAACTCACACTTCCTGCATATTGAAGATAAAAGTAACGGTAAACATAAAATAAAAATGACGTTTGCAGAAGAGGTAACTTTCTTTAACAAAGGTGCAATTTTAAAAGAGTTGGATAGTTTGCCAATAGATACTTTTTTAGAAATAGATGTTAGAAAAACCAGGTATTTAGATAATGATATTATAGAAATATTAGATGATTTTGCATTTAAAGCAAAAGAAAGAAATATTGATATTAAACTAATTTCTGAACGAGGAATTATAGAAAATCCAGACAGTTTTATTGAGTTTTTTAAATTAAGAAAAAAAGTAGCCTAAAGTTTAAATTATGGGGGAAAAAAATAAAATATTAGTTTTGTTCGATTTAAATAAATCTACAAGTAATACTTTAAAAAGTTGCGTAAGTATATCTAAAATAGTGAATGCAGATATTAACTTTTTATATGTAAAAAAGCCAACAGAGGTAGTTGAAAAAGACAACCAACTAGCTGCGATGAGAACTATTAATAAGGATTATCGCTCAACAGATAAAAAAATTAAAGATTTAATAAATCCTATTTCTGATACTTATAATGTAAGTATAAATCACACATTTACTATTGGAAACGTAAAAAATGAAATAGAAAAATACATTGATAAAAACAAACCCGACATTATTGTTTTAGGAAAAAGAAAGTCTAAGTCAATAAGCTTTATGGGTGATAATATTACACAATTTATTCTAAAAAAGTATAAAGGAACTGTTGTAATTACGGATCAGAAAAAAGCATTAGACCCATCTCAAGAATTATCTTTGGGCTTGTTTAACAATACAATTACAGATGATAAGTTTATAAAAAAAATTATTGATTCTACGCAACAACCGCTAAAGTCGTTTAAAGTTGTAGACCGTTTAACAACATCAAAGAAAGAACAGACTTTAAGTAAAAAAACAATTGAATATGCCTTTGAAAAAGGAGATAATGTCATAGAAAACATCTCTAATTATTTATCAAAGACAAATATCAATTTACTTTGTGTTAATAGAGAAAGGAGCATCTCCGATTCAACAAAAATTAGTATTAATGATATGATTAATAATCTTGATTGTTCTCTTATTTTAACAACATAAAACAACATATTATGAAAGCACACACAAAAGAAACTCAAACAACAATGACACCACAAAAGTCATTGCAATACTTAAAAGAAGGTAATTTAAGATTTCAAAATAATTTAAAAGCTAATAGAAATTTACTCGAACAAGTAAATGATACTAGTGAAGGACAATTTCCTTTTGCAACAATTTTAAGCTGTATCGATTCTCGAGTATCAGCGGAATTAGTTTTCGATCAAGGGTTAGGAGATGTTTTTAGCGCTCGTATCGCTGGAAACTTTGTAAATGATGATATTTTAGGAAGCATGGAATTTGCATGTAAACTGGCAGGAACTAAACTTATTATAGTTTTAGGACACACCGCATGTGGAGCAATAAAAGGGGCCTGCGATGATGCTAAATTAGGAAAACTCACTGGGATGCTGGATAAAATAAAGCCAGCTGTCAGAGCCATAACCTTGCCAACAGATGCTAGTTTGAGAAATTCCTCGAATATAGAGTTTGTAAACGCCGTTGCCGCAAAGAATGTACAACTCACTATTGATAAAATTTTAGCGGATAGCGAAGTTTTAGCAGAAATGCAACATAAAGGAGAGATCAAAATTATTGGAGGAATGTATGATATCCAAACTGGAGTAGTTGCATTTTATGAAGAAAATTAAATTAAAAAAAAGACTAGGTATGGCAGCATTAATCGCAGGGTTAATGTTGCCTAATTTAGTTCTCAGTCAAGACAGTGATTTTGGAAATTGGTTAATATATATTGGAAATAAAAAATTAAATCAAAAATGGAATTTACATCACGAAATTCAATACCGAAATTATGATATAATCGGAGACCTTGAACAATTGCTATTGCGCACAGGATTAGGGTGTACCTTTAATGATCGTAAAAAGAATATATTGCTTGGGTATGGTTATATTCTATCTGATAATTATATTGGTAATACAGATGAAAAAAATTCTATAAGTGAACATAGAATTTTTCAACAATTCACATCAAAGCAAAAAATAGGCCAGGTACAGTTAAATCACCGATATAGATTTGAGCAACGTTTTGTCGAAAGTGATTTTAAAATGCGCATTCGGTATTTTTTTGGTTTGAATATTCCATTAAGTAATAAAGAAAAAAACAACTATTATCTTTCAGCGTATAATGAAATATTTTTAAACACCAAATCAGTAGTATTTGACAGAAACAGACTTTATGGCGGAATCGGATATCATTTTAATAAAAATATTAGGCTAGAAGCCGGATATATGAATCAGTTTTTTGAGAATGGAAATAGGGATCAACTAAACATTATTGCCCTGGTTAATTTCTGATTTACTAGAATTAATTAAACTTTCAATCGTATACTTTTTTGTAGGTAATTGTATTTAGAAAACTTAACGATGTTTATTTTTACCTTGAAGGGGAATTAATTTTTTTCCTTCTTATTTTGAAAAAGAGTTAACCTAACTAGCAATATATTTTTATCTTCATTTCTGGCAAGTACGCCTCGGCAATTCACTAACGCGCTCGAGCGAAGCAGATTTACGAACCCACAACAATACAAATTTTAGAATACGTTTTTTATGATTATTTAAGTCTATAAACTTTGGAACCATGTTATTATTCAACATCTACAAACCATTTTATAATTTCTGAAGCGATTAATTCATGTCCTTTTTCATTCGGATGATTTACCTGAGACATGTACTTGACCAATTGCGCGCGCGCTGAATACAAAAATTCAAAGGCTTTATAGCTATCTACAAATCCGACTTCATTTTCTTTCGCCAATTGTATGATTTGATTGGTATGTTGCTTTAGTTGATTATCAGGATTTTCATATTCCTCTCTTTGATCTGGTGACGGACTTAATAATAGTACTTCTATATTTTTATTTTTCGCTTTTTTAATCATTTCATCCCAAGCAGCATAAGACTTTTCCAAACCAACGCCTCGATCATTCAAAGCATAGTCTATAAAAAGTACGTCCGGATTATGGGTTAATACTTCATCATCGAATCTAGCTGCACCTCGAACCGAATTTTCTCCTCCAATACTGGTAACAATTGTATTGACTACAGCCAACGGATATATCGCTTTAATTTTTTGCATCACCAGATTCGGATACGCTGCAAAGGTATTTACCACTGGAGTTCTGAAATATCCTGCCGGAACACTATGTCCATGAAATACGATATTGATCGTTCTGTTTTTTGGCCACTCTTTTTGAAGTTCTACTTTCAAACTATCCAAATAATAACCCACATCAGCAATTTGCCCTTGGGCATTCTGAATACTCCATGCAATACATACTGCAAAAATTAAAATTCTTCTTTTCATATTTCTAATTTTACTGCCTTCAATGAAATTTCATTATAGGATCTAATTTTTGATAAAGGTACTTTCGATTACCTGCTCTTATTCGGATAATGATCTACTAATTTCCCGTTCGGATAATAAATATCATGCACGCTTCGCATAGGAATTTTGATAAAATGATATTCTATAAATTTCATATAACGCTCCCAATCATATTGTGTTAATCCATGAAACCCTGATCTCACATGAAATCCGATATGGCTTTTAACAATAGGTTTATTTATTTGAGGTTGCTCTACAGAAACAAAATCCACTTTTTTCCCATAAAGTTTATACGCAGGTGCCGCATGATAGGTTCCTAACCATTGCCCTTTTTGATCTGCCCATAAATCGTGAATAGCGGTACTAACATACAAGGGTCTTGGCGCTAAACACGCCAATAACATATGCTGATCTACCGGTAATTTATCAATCTTGTTTTTATATTTAAATGCGTTTCTAACGGCCCATCTCGGTAACCACTCGAGCATATTGTCCAAGGTTTCACCTACTTCTCGTTTCCATAAAGCATCTCCTCCATGACCAGAAGTAGCTGACAATATCATTCCAATTCTTTGATCTAAAGCTGCAGCCCAAAGCGCAATTTTACCTCCAATAGAAGTTCCCATAATTGCCACTTGATCTGGATTGATATCTGTATCGGTTACGATATAATCCATCCCAGTCACTGCCGCATGCGCCCAAACCGCCATCAGGCCCCATTCATTTTTCTTGGTGTTTTTTTGCCCTGGCTTAAAATACAAATCCAACACATTACCATCCAATACTTTATGAGTACTCTTTCCGCGATCGCCAAAAGTTTCATAGTCTGCACTTATCAGAGCAATACCGCGCAGCATTAATTGTTTTAATGGGGCTCCATTTCTGGTTTCTCCATATCGCTGCGGATTTTCCAAATCAAAGCGATTATTAGAAATATCTTTTCCGTTGATCCAATAAATTGCTGGATAAGATCCCTCCTTATTATTGGGAATAAATAATAGTAATGGCATAGATACTTTTCCAAACTTATTTGAAAGTGTAATTTGAATTTCACGTCGAGTACAGAGCCCTTCCATAAAACTTTTATCTTCAGAAATCACTTCAGATTTGGTAACTATAGGATCTGATGGAATAGGTACCTTACCATAGATGTTCTCTCCAAAGAATTTCATCAATTCTGGTCTTCGTACATTCTCCCAAACTTCTTTTGAATCAATTTTTTGTCCGTTAAAAGAAGTCAATAGTTCGGGCAACACATATTCTGGAACATCCTTTTCTTGATAAATAGCATCCAGATATTTTGCTGCATCACTTTGCGAATACATCGAAAATTGCTGAAAAAATAATACGAGTACTACAAGAATAAAATTTTTCATATCGCTTATTTATTTTTGTTAAAATGAAAGTCCATAAACTTGATGTATTGATCCCAATCAAATTGCTGATATCCGTGCGCTCCAGAACGAACATGATAACTCAGCGCCCTGTTGGCTGCGGGTTCATTTATTCTAGGTCTTTCAGCAGTAGATTGACCTTCTAACCCAAATAAATTATATACAGGAGTCGCATGATAGGCCGATAAATACTCGCCCATATTGTCTGCCCATAAATCGTTAATGCCGCTTACTACATATAAAGGTCGTGGTGCAATACATGCCAAAAGCATATGCTGATCTATCGGTAAATCGTTTTCCTTTCCAACATATTTATTGGCGTTTCCACATAACCATCTTGGAAAACGAGTGATGTATTCTAAATTCTCTCCAAACTTTCGTCGCCAAAGTGCAGCGCCTGCTGCCCCTGAATTTTGTGATAACACTATGGCGAAACGCGTATCTTGGGCGCCTGCCCATAGCGTTGACTTTCCTAATTTTGAAAAACCTACAATGGCAACACGATCATTATCTATAGCGGCATCGGTTTCTATATAATCCATTGTTCTAGAAAACTGATATGAAATTCCGGCAATTACGCCCCACTCATCTGCTTTGGTTAAACTTTGTGTTCCTGTATAAAACAATTTGTGAATTGAATTTTTAAAAGAAACCTCATCTTTCACAATTTCACCTCCTTTAATACAGACCACTCCAAATCCCTTATCCAAGAAATCAACTAACGGTGTTCCGTTTCCTAATTGCCCATATTCCTGAATATTTTTCATTTCGATATTCTTTCCAGTAACATCGGAAAAACCCATTCTCAATAAAACAGGTACTGGTTTCTCACTATTATTTGGTAAAAAAATAGCCATGTTCATTGCCACACTCCCTCGCTCATTGCTAAAGGTCGCTTTGACTAACTTTCGTGTGCAACGTCCATCAAAAAAGTTTTCGTCGACTTCCAATTCTTCGAATCTTGTTTTTACAGGTGCCTCTGGAGTTGGTACGCGTCCATATATGGTTGTTGCTAACAATGCCATAATTTGCGGCCTACGAACATTCATCCATTCCTCTTCACTCGTAACTTTATTTCCTTCTACCGTAACCAAAAGATCGGGCAAATCAAATTTTGGTACTTGCAATTCGCTATAAATAACTTCTGTACCCCATTCTTTGGATTGACCTAAAGTTTGGGTGCTGTTTAAAAACACGATGGTGACTCCTATTAACGATAGGGTGCATTTAATTTTTCTCACGTATACTTTTTTTTTACTTAACAATCAATTCATCATTTGTACTTCTTCCTCCTGCTGCTTGCTTAAATTCGTTAGTGTAATTTCCCTTTACTCATTTCATAATGGTCTGTTATTTTTTATTTAAAACTGTCTTAACTTTTATGTACTAGTATAAGGTAGCTACTCCAAATATCAAATGCTTCCGCAGTAGGGCTAAATTAGTTGCTTCATGCGAACTCCTCCCAGAAAATAGTATTTGTATCTGTTTATTCTTTTATACTTTGATTGTTTACAACAGATATTACGGTTGGAAAAGCAAGATTTATATCTCCTTTGTCTTTAAGTGTATTGTAAATATTTAAAATCGATCTTTTCAATTTTCCTTTGTAAATTTTTTCCCCTTGGTATTTGATTGTTACAGGTTTGTTCAAGTTCAACATAGTGTCATTCATAGACAATTGAATGATACTGCTATAATTATCAAGAATATTAATTTCGTTAGATTTTGTATTGTATACAGCTTCAATTTTTCCTAATTTTTTAATTAGTTTTTTTGGCGTTTGAAGCCAAGAAAAACTTGAATGATATCTGTCATCTTGTTGCCAAGTTATTTTATTAGGAACTGGATTTCGCTTGAATTGTTGCATCCAAGGCAGTGCAATCGCATCTTTTAATTTCATCCAATGCCCTGTGTTGGGTGTGTGAACATCATGTTTGTAATATCCAGGGTTTTCAGCTTCTAGTTTATCAAGATCTGTTTTCCATTTTTTAGCCAAGTTATTTCTGTTGTATGCTTCGTCTAAACTTCCAACATGTATTCCAAAAGGAGTATTTCTTAAGTTTTGTGCAGAAGCATCTCCAGGATGTCCAGCCATCATAGACGTCGCTGCCCATCTATCTGCCATTCGCGGGGCAAGTTGGTACAACCCGTCACCTCCTGCCGAGTAACCAATGATATAAACTTTATTTGGGTTGACATTTTCTTTAATTACCGCCATTTGAATGATGATATTTAAAAAATTATCGATATGACTTTGGTGCCATAAATCCCAAGAATCTGTAGGAGCTCTAGCTGCTAAATAAATACCTTCTAGGTTTTTCATAGTAGCATCATACAAATGTTGTTGATTTTTATATTGTTGATCATTTACGCTGGCAGGCGCTCCTCCACCTCCGTGCAATGAAATAATTAAACTACGCCCAGTTGAAGGCTGCTCTCCAAAAGTTTGGTAGTAAAATGGCATTTTAAATTTCTCGAATTTCAATTCACGTGCTTTCCATTGGTCTTCGTAATTTTTCAACATTACATTTTGTTTGTCTCTGGCAAGAAATTGTATCGCTTCATTGGCTTCTTTTTTAGACAAGTTTTTTGTTGAAAACGGTAGTTCTTCTATGGAAGATCTTTCATTATCGGGAGTATGTATCCATTCTTTCAGATCTTTAATCTGAGCATTGCTATTGAAAGAAAAAAGGATACTTAAAAAGAGTATAAATTTGAGAGTGCTCTTCGAGTTCATGTTTGAGTGCTTTTATATAAATTAAAAGAGTTGCTTTTGTAATTTTATACTTAGTTATTTATATGAAAAGTAGCGGGTTTTCACGTACTACCTTTTCGTTTTATAATTGATCTTAATTTTATTATTTAACTTCGTTTAAGCGCTTAAACCGCTATTTTTTATATACAGTGTTGAGCTAATCCTCGTTCCTCGGAAGCCTTTTAGTTCCTGATAAAAATACATTAACTTGATGACTTCACAAAAACCTTACTATTATGTATTTAAAAAAAAGCAAAAACGATTTTAGAAACGGTCGTAGACCAAGTACTCGAATTTAAAGCACTATCCCTTACATTAGAAAGAAGTTTGACCATCAACAGCACATAAATCAGTACCTTAAGAAATTATCTACGCTGCCTAGAGCATTTGAGCACTGAACAGATAAACGACTACCTTTACCATTATCAAAGTCTACACAAACCCATTCAGAAAGTTTTTTATGCATACCATTTAAGGGCTTCGAACTCCTTATAAGGCTTTGGGGGGTGGAGAAAAACTGAATCTATCTGTAAGGGCCTATAATAGACTTTTAAAAGTTTCTAGGACAATTGCAGACTTGGCAAATAAAACAGCTATTTCTCCAGATCATATTGGAGAAGCAATACAATACAGAAGTTTAGACAGAGAGGGGTGATCGGGGTAATTTCATTTCTGAAGCACTTCACAAAAAGAGCATCACTTTTAAAATGTAAAAAATTAAAAAACTAAAGGAACAGCAACTACTTATAAATAACAACATCCTTATTTAAAGTAATGATATTTACAGCTTTTTTTTGAGTGTGAATTGGTCTCAGCATGCTTCTTACGAGAATTTCAAACGAGATTAATACTCCTAAAAAATCCTTTATAAAAGCTATTTTGACAGGAGCTGCGTTAACTTTGTATCTAGTTCATTTATTTTGACGGCTAGCTTTGATGTAAATTTCGGATATCGTTTTAAAAACACAAAAGATACTTTCCAGAAATGAGTAGCAGCCTCAAACGGAATGTGAATTGATGGAATATGAGTATGGTCTTTTAACAATTCACACCCTGTATTAGAAACAGCATACCTTCTAATCAACAAGGCATCATCAACCAAAGCAATTACAACATCACCCTCAACAAGAGCATCAGAAGCTCTACTTTCTCCTATAACCACATCGTTAGGAAACAAACCTTCTTCATCAGACACCATAAATAAATCCTTTACCATAAAAGCTAAAAAATCTAAATTCCCTTCCATAGGAACTCTAATTGTTGGTAATGAACTGTAACTCTGAGACATCTTAAAATTATCTGCAAATAGTTTGCTATTCAATGAATTTACAAAAGGAATCTCTTTGAAAGACGCCTTCACTATTTGATTTATATCTGTTGTTATTCCTCCATTAAAACGCAACAATTGGTTTACAGTAACCTCTTTTGTCAAGAAATCATCAATAGAGATGCTAAAATAATTAGCAACCTTTATAATGGTGTCAATCTTTGGCTCACTCCTACCCTCCTCATAGGCCCCTAATGTTGCTCTTTTTAGAGAAAAAAGCTCTGCAAAAGCCTGCTGACTAAGCCCTTTAATTGCTCTTATTTTTTTAATATTTTTCCCAAAAAAAGACATAATTTGCTAATTTTATTTGCAATATAGTAAATATTAACTATATTTGAAGTGTCAACATCGTAAAAAGAAAAAAAAACACCGTCTATTCGCTAAAAATATTTCAGAATAAAAAATAAAAATACATGAGAGAACAATTTAAAACTATTAAAAATTACCTGATTGAATTAAACTATAACATCACGCACGAAGACGAAGAAGAAGGCGTGCTCATAATTCAGGATCATGACAAGGGTATCAATAATTTAATATTAGGAATTGCAAGTCCCATTTTAATTATGGAGCAATATATTTTTAAAATTTCAAATCCCAATAAAGCCATCCTTCAGCAGCTATTACAAAAAAATAGAGACATTGTTCACGGTGCTTTTGTACTAGACGAATCTGGAGAAAAAGTAATCTTTAGAGATACTTTACAAATGGAAAACATTGATTTAAACGAGCTAGAGGGATCTATAAATTCTTTAAGTTTATTACTAAGTGAGTATTCTGAAAATATTATCCAATTTTCAAAATCATAACAATAAAACAAAAACAAAACATCATGAGTATATTTAGAAGATTATTTAACGTGGGGAAATCTGAAGCGCATTCTGCAATCGATAAAATGGAAGACCCAATAAAGATGACCGAACAAGGCATAAGAGACATGAAAAATGACTTGACAAATGCATTAGAGGGGCTTGCGCAAGTGAAAGCTATGTTGATCCGTTCACAAAATGATAAAACTCAGTTTGACAACAAAGCAAAAGACTACCAAAACAAGGCGATGCTTATCTTACAAAAAACCCAAAAAGAAAGTATCTCTGCTGAAGATGGAGATCGCTTAGCAAGAGAGGCTTTGGTAAAGAAAGAAGAAAATACAGAGCACTCAAAACGTTGCGGTATTGAAATAGAAAAATTCTCTAAATCGGTTTCTCAATTGGAAACCAATGTAAACAGTTTAAAGAATAATGTTGGTAAATGGGAAAATGAACTAAAAACCCTAAAAGCGCGTGTAAAAGTGTCTAATGCTACTAAGAACTTGAACAAGCAAATGGCAGCAATTGATAGCTCTAGCACTGTTAATATGCTAGAAAAAATGAGAGAAAAAGTGAGTGAAGAAGAAGCTTTAGCAGACGCTTATGGAGATATTGCCAACGAATCAAAAAGTGTTGATGATGAGCTTGACCGCGTTTTAGACAATACCTCAGCAAGTGCAGAAAATGATCTTGACGCACTTAAAAAACAAATGGGCATGTAATTCGTGTGCATCCCAGCATCCTTTCAATAGTAAAAAGCGCTTCTTTTATCAAAGTAGCGCTTTCCTATTACGTAAAAGTCAAGGCAACGAATTCAGTAAGAATATTTTTCAACAAACAAAAAGATAAAACCACACATGGGCATATTTGATATTTTTAAAAAAAAGGAAAAGGAAAGACACTTCGACCCCACTAATATTACCATTAGAGATTTAGGTAAAGGATATATTTTTGAATATGCAATTGAAACATGGACCGTTTCGGCATTGTTCGAGTATGATTGGGGAGAGAATTATTTTACCAGAGAATTTGTTATCAAAAATGGTGCAACTGAAAAATTTTTAAACATTGAAGATGACGGTGGCTTGGTTGTAACTTTATCTGAAAAGGTAAAACTAAGAAAACTTGGTGAAGTAACCTGTGACTATATGGATGCGCATCAAAAACCTCCTAAAAAAATAAAATATGAAGGCGTAAAATATTACTTGGATGAAAAATCGCCGGGCTATTGTAAAGAAATAGATGCCGATAACTGGGAAGAGTTGATTTCCTATGATTATCTAGATGAAGAGGAAGAAAAAACACTCTGTATCGAGCAATACGGAGAAGAAGAGTTCGAAGTGACTCAGGGAATTATTATTGATGCACTTGCTATTTCTAATATTTTACCTAAAGGAGACGATTATTAGTCTTAAAAACTTTAAATTTGGTCTTAAATTCATAGTTATGAAAATATACAAAACACTCATTATTTTAAGTGTACTCCTGCTGCTGAACTCTTGCAGAGAAGCGCCTAAAAAATACATAAAGACTCCCTTAGATAAGATCGTTACTACCTATGTGAATACACAAAATTACAGTGTTATTCTTAAAGACATGGATTTTAATAAAGACACCAACAAATATTTACATAAATATAAAATCATCCTTGAAGAAAAAGTAAACACAACTACATCTTTAGAAGATGATTTCACCGTAAAACTGACCGACTGGGAAGAAGTTTCTGCAATTACTTTTGAAGAGTATCAAAAAGATCTAGGAATGACCGTTTTGTCAAAGAAAAATGGTGTTCTTGATAAAAAATCTATGCCCGCTGGTTATAATAGTCACGTTGGAAACTCAAAGTACGGTAATTGGCAGCAACAAAGTAACGGTTCTTCTTTTTGGGTGTACTACGTTCAGTATCGTTTTATGAGTTCTCTTTTCTATGGTTCTAGCCATCGATACTATAGAAATGATTACAACTACTATAGAACAAACCACTACGGAAGAAGCAATTATTATGGAAGGACTAATAACTTTGGGACTTCTACATATAAAAATACGAATGCTAGCTGGAATTCGAAATCACAAACCTTTAAAAACAACGTAAGAAGTAATGTGAAAAGAAGTTCTTCCGCATTAAAATCTAGAGGGTATCAGAGCAGCAGAAGCTATAGCAATTCAGGACAAACTTCAAGAAATAGCAATAGATACAGTAACTCAGGCTCTTCTCGCTCACGCAGTGGAGGATTTGGCAAATAACATACAGTAAACACTCATAAAATATGGAAAAATATATAAATATTATAGATTTATCTCATTCTCTAGGATATACCGTAAGTGGCTTGATTATTTTTATTATTGGAAAAATTGCCTATAAACTACTGCATCCAAAGATCAATATTCAACAGGAGTTAGTTGATAAAGATAATTTTGCATTCATCCTTTCTTATGTTGGATACTTTACCGCTTTAATCATTGTTATTGGAGGCACAATTGTGGGGGAAAGTTACGATTTTGCCACAGATATATTACTTATTTTCGTGTATGGAATCCTTGGGATTGCCTTACTGCTCATCGCAGCATGGATTAGCAATAAGCTAATTCTAACAAAATTCGATTTAAAAAAAGAAATTATTACAGATAAAAATGAAGGATCAGGTATCATAGAAGCTGCCATCTATATTACAAATGGTCTTATTTTATATGGTGCTTTAATCGGTGAATCCGAAACACTTTTAAATGGGATAACAACTTTCTTGATCTATTGGATCATCGGAAATTTCGTGCTTATTATCGCTTCTAAAATCTTTACTTCTTGGATGAGTTATGATATTCATACAGAGATAGAAAATGACAATGTAGCAGCCGGAATTAGTTTTTCAGGCGCAGTACTCGCCATCGGTATTATTACGATGAATGCCATTTTAGACCCTTTTGTAAACTGGACTACTACACTTGTAGACATCAGCCTACAAACGGTATTAGGCTGTATATTACTGCCTATAATACGCCTTTTTGCAGATAAAATATTATTGCCAGGAAGAAAACTTACAGATGAAATTGTCAACCAAGAGAAACCAAATATTGGTGCTGGATTGATCGAGGCTTTTGCCTACATTGCTTCTGCAATTTTGATTACATGGAGTATTTAAAAAGAAATTCATTTATTTTAAAATCAGCTATTTTTGCCACAGGCTTTGCAGGAATTGTGGCTGAATATACCTTATCTACATTAGCAACCTATTTTATTGGAAATTCAATTTTTCAATGGACTATGATTGTTTCCTTGATGCTATTTTGCATGGGATTAGGAAGTAGATTGAGTAAATTAATTACAAAAAATTTAATTCAAAATTTTCTAATTTTAGAAACCTCACTTTCTCTAATTGTTGCCTTTTCTTCCGTATTAGTATATACCTTAGCGTCTATAAGTGAATACTACGGAATTGTCATTTATTCTTTAAGCATGCTTATTGGATTGTTAATAGGGCTCGAAATCCCCTTAGTAGTCAGGATAAATAAGGAATACGAAGATCTGAAAAGTAATATTTCTTCTATTTTAGAAAAAGATTATTACGGCAGCCTTATTGGCGGCATCTTTTTCGCTTTTATTGGATTACCCATGTTAGGCTTGGCCTACACGCCCTTTGTATTAGGTATTATTAACTTTTTAGTAGCCTTAATTGTATTTTATCGCTTTAAAGATAAAATCAATAAACGCAGTACCGTTCGATTACAAACTATTTTGTTAGTTGTTTTTGCCATTTTAATTACGGGTATCTCTTTTACAGAACCAATTATTCAATGGGGAGAACAAAAGAAATATAAGGATAAAGTTGTCTATTCGGAACAAACAGAATATCAAAAAATTGTATTGACCGAATGGAAAGACGAACACTGGCTTTACTTGAACGGAAACTTGCAATTTTGCTCTATTGATGAGAAAATGTATCACGAACCGCTGGTGCATCCAATAATGCAGTTGCATCCAAAACCACAACGCATACTAATTCTTGGTGGTGGCGACGGCTGTGGCGTAAGAGAACTCTTAAAGTACCCCAGTGTTGAAAAAATAGACATGGTAGACTTAGATCCTAAAATGACAGATTTAGGACGCAACCATCCTGTTTTAATTGACATCAACAAAGGGAGTATGCGCAGCAACAAACTAGAAATTTTTAATAAAGATGCATACATTCACCTCGAGCAGAATAACAGTGATTTTTATGACATCATAATTGCAGATTTGCCCGATCCTAGAAGCATTGAGTTAGGTAGACTTTATTCCCACGAATTCTATTCTCTTTGTAAGAGAAAATTAAGACCTAATGGATTGATTATTACGCAAGCAGGAAGCCCATACTTCGCAACTAAAGCCTATAATTGCATCAATAAGACCATACAATCTGCCGGTTTCAAAACAGTAAAGCTTCACAACCAAGTATTATCTATGGGCGAATGGGGATGGATTATTGGCACCAAAAGCAAGGATATAAATGCACCGCAGCTAAAAGATAAATTACAAAAGATCGACTTCAAAAACATTGAAACCAAATGGATCAATACGGAGGCAATGCAATTGATGACCTCCTTTGGAAAAGAGTTCTATAAACCAACCGATAGCCTTGAAATAAACAAAATTCACAACCCTGTTCTTTACCAGTATTATTTAGACGGAAATTGGGATTTATATTAACTATGAGCACAATGTATAAACATACAGAAGCACACATATACAGTCATAAATTTTGGACTGTTTGCACGGAACCAGAAGTGCTGCGAAATACTTTTGAGCGTGCATTACAAAACGCTGACTTTACCATTGTGCTTTTTAATGAGCACCATTTTACAGCACAAGGCTATACCTGCTTTTGGCTTTTAGGTGAAAGTCATTTAGCGATCCATACGTTTCCTGAAAGTGGCAAAAGTTATGTAGAACTTAGCAGCTGTAATAAAATAAAACGAGACTTGTTTATTCTTAAAATAGCTGCACAAACGAATATAAGCACAGAATAAAATAAATAAGATGAAAAAAAAAGTAAGAGATTTTATAAATTATAACAAGTACTTTATAAAATTCATTTATGTCCTTATTGTTTTAAATGTAGTGACTTTAATTCTTGAGTCTTATAAAGAATTAAATGATAATTATGGTCCCTTCTTTTATGCTTTTGAAATCTTTTCGGTTGCGATCTTCACTTTAGAATATTTAATTCGAATTTGGGTTTCTGACAAAACGAAAGAAGACAAAAAAGAACGAATTAATTTTGCGTTTTCTACCTTAGGAATTATTGATTTAATCGCAATTATTCCTTTTTATCTGCCTTTTATTTTTCCTTTCGATTTAAGAATTGTTCGTATTCTTCGTTTATTTAGACTGCTCCGAATTTTCAAACTTAGTCGGTATTCGAAATCACTGAAAACAATACAATATATTTTTAAAGAAACAAAAGCAGAGCTTTCCATCACCGTCTTTGTAACTTTTGTATTGATGATTTTGTCCTCTACACTTATGTATTATATAGAACATGATGCACAACCAGAAAAATTTGCAAGTATTGGCGATGCCGTTTGGTGGGCAGTTGCAACCTTAACTACAGTAGGTTACGGAGATGTATATCCCGTTACCGCTTTAGGTAAAATTTTAAGTGGTATTATTGCTTTGATAGGAATTGGCTTTGTAGCACTTCCAACGGGAATCATTAGTTCAGCTTTCATTGAAAAAATTCAGGATGAAAAGAAATCAAAAAAAGGTAAAAAAGCAAAAAATAAAGACTGTTGTCCAACCTGCGGGAAAAACATTTAAATCATGATTTCAACTAAAAATATCCTTCAATTCGCAGCATTGCTTTATGCTGTTTATTTTATCGGCCTTTTTATTCCTATCACAAAATTTGGAATTGTACCGCGAACTACAAGTGGACTTATTGGCGTTTTTACTGCACCTTTTTTACATGGTGGAATTAGACACTTACTATCCAACACAGTTCCTTTAATTACACTGCTAATAGTGCTAAATACCATCTACCCCACGAAAACAGTGGCTGTCTTTTTATTTGTTACCATCGCAGGCGGGCTACTTGTTTGGATCTTTGGACGAGATGCAAATCACATTGGCGCTAGTGGCCTAATATACGGTCTTGTAGCTTTTCTAATTGTTCATGGAATATTAGAGAAAAAATACATTCCAATAGGCATATCAATAGCTGTTGGTATTGTGTATGGTGGATTAATTTGGGGAATATTCCCATCTATAAAAAGTTATATCTCCTGGGAAGGACATCTTTTTGGAGCCATCTCTGGAGTTCTTATTGCCTTTTTATTGAAAAATGCTAAGACTAATATTCCGCTATAAAAAGAACAATTCTTCGATACAACCAAGCATACCAAAACAAGATTTATACGATGAAATAGTATTTTTATCCTAAGTCGATTGTAACGTTCTCGAAATCTATTATCCGAAGCATCATTTAGTCGAAGTACTCTTTTATGTTTTTTGTTTTACCTCAGAGCCAATGTACCATAAAGTGAAGTATTGCTATTGTTTTCAATTAAGAATTCTAAAGATTCCTTTGGTAATTCTAGCTGTAATAGACAAAATGGTTGGTATAAAATTCCATACGGCCAATGTTCACTAACTTTGAGACGATTCAAAACTTTTTAAGTAATAAAAAAATAAAAATTAATGAACCAAATTCCCAAATATATTTGGCACTCATAATTACTGTTTTTGAAAAAATTCTATAACCAAGTTAATAACTGAATCGTTTTTTAAAATTCCAAAATGACCTGTCTTTTCAACTTCAATAAACTTGCAAGCTTTCCAATTTGCATAAACGTTTTTAGACTGCTCTATTGGAATTACTTTATCATATCTATCGTGAATGATTATTGCTTTGTTAACATCAATCTTTTTCACAAAGTCACTAACATTAATACTTGATACTTTAATATTAAGTTCTTTTTCTATGTGATTAATTAATTTATATTTTACTTTATTTGTTATTCCATTACTTTCACAGACATCATTAATCCTTTCTGAAAATTTATCAGGTGTGGTTAATAATGCATATTTGTCAATGCTTAAATCATTATTGAAAAGTGAATATGTAGTTACTACTCCGCCAAATGAGTGACTAATTAATTGGGAAACCTCATACTTTTCTATTAATACACCTACTAATTCAGTAAACTCAAATAAACTTGTTTTTCCTCTACTGCTAAATCCGTGAGATGGTCCATCGAATGCGTAAACTGAAAAGTTACGCTTGATAAGTTCTTCAATAATTTTAGAAAAATTCGCTGCTTGACCTTCCCAACCGTGTATTAGTAATATTTTCTCTTTTCCGCCTTCCCATTTATAAGTTTGAATTTTAAAGTCTCTAAATTCAAATATCTTTTTTTTAGATTTATTAAGTATTCCTAATTCAGATTCACGAAGCTTTCTAATTTGTGGGTTTATAAGTTGCCTGTATACATAATTTACCACAGCATTAGGCGCTATTTTGGAAATGAAGGCTACAACTTTCTTTTTCATATTTTAATAATTAATAAATTGGTTGATTTCCTTTTTTACTTCCATCAAATAATTTTCATTTTGTTCTTTATATCTCATCATTTCGTGATATCCGATTAAGTGTTTGTATAATAAAGATGCTTTGATTTTGGCATCTCTGTTTGAATAACCAATTTCTTTCAATAAGCAGTTAACATATTCAATTCTGTGATTATCAATATTATCAATAATTTTAGATATTTTATTCTCTTTAAGAGCATACCTTTTTAAATAAAACACGAAATCTAAATAAGGCATCTTTTTGTAACTAACCTCTAGTAGCAATTTTAATTTTTTAGAAGCGCTTTTTTCAAAACTTGTCAGTTTAATTATTTTTTCTGTTTCATTATCTACCCAAAAATTTGTCAGTTGTTGAATAAACTCTTTTTTTGCTTTAAAATGCCAATAAAAACTTGACTTATTACAGTTCAAAATTTTTGACATCTTTTCAATCACTATCCCTGAAATTCCTGTTTCAGAGAATAGTTTATAACCAAGTTCAATCCAATCTTTTTTTTGTGCAACTATTTTCGGCATACTATTAGACGTTATCGTTTATCAAGCAAATGTAGTATTTATTAAACGATTACGTCTAAAAAATAATTAATAAATTTCTAAAAACATTAAATGGAAGAATAATGTTGCTCAAAATTTCGCACAACATATGCGTATATGGAAAGTTAGCCTTTTGGGCAATTTTCCATATACCCCTTAAGTTTATATTTTAATAAATTTGATATCTAATCAGAAAGAATAAAAGAGAGAATTAAGGTTACTATACACGGTGAAGCATTGACTTCGACAACATTGATAATTGGCTCTCTTTTCTACTAAAAATCACATTCAGTTCTGTGAGACCTAGATCACGTTTTAAACGATGCACTCTGCAAAGTCGAAGTGTTGTTGTGAGTATAAGTAGGTTATACTTTCATAAATCAGTTCTTATAAATACATATAAGCAAATTTTGGAGTTGACATACGTAAAGACGTGTTTGGTGTTTATGGAAGCAAAAGGTTATTATCAGTTTACTGCCTGGATTCCTTTTAATTATTATATCAATTCCAGATATTGGGTCACTTCCACCTTATTTATTCTGAGAAAACCCTAAAGTTGAAATAAATAATAGTACTAATAGTAAAGTTACTTTTTTTAATAATATTATATTTAATTTTAATACTAAGTTCGGTTTTCAGTTTGTATATAACCTTTGCGTATGTAGAAAGTTGCTTTTCGAGTCGTTTTTTATATGCACTGCTGTTATTAGTATTTGTTAGCATTGTCAAGATACAATTTTATAAATACGAAGTAAGAGGACCGAAATATTTTAAAAACTCCAAAGATTTTTTTTGAATATCAACTTTATCATACGTGACTGATAAGGTTCGGCGCGTGTTTTAAGCGACTAATTTACTATATAACATACGAATCAAGAAAGTCCGTTTCGACTTTCATAAATAAGTTAAAAGCCAGTAATTAATTTTATATGGTATTAGCTGTAATTTTTAATTCGTTTTTGTAGAATATATTTTTATTTCATCTCCAAAAACTCCATATCCTTTTGAATAATAGTTCCAGCCTTTTTTTTCATAGAAACCGTTTAAATCCGTGGAAAGATATAACGTATTAAATCCTTTTTTTTGAGATTCCTTAAGTCCGTGGCTTATCAATTCTTCCGCTAATCCCTGATTCCTGTAATTTTCTTCGACATATAGGCAGGCAAACCAAGGCATTAAATCTTGTCTGCTGATTATGTCATTCGTTAATAAGGCGTAACATCCAATAATTTTATCTTCATCCAGCATTAAATAAAATTTCGGTAGAGATTCTGTACCAGAAATTGAATTTTCAATACAATCTTTATAAAAGTTAAAATTCGAATCACTTCCCCAGTGTTTCCATATGTAGCTAACTCCTTTTTTTAATAAATCACTCTTTTTAGTTATTAATTCTATTTTCATTTTTTTCTCTAATTACAATTAACGTCTCTGTATATAAATAGTAGCGTGCAAATTATAAAATTACTTTCGGATTATGCACGAGCCGAATTTTTAAATTTTTCAGACATTAAATGTTTTACTCTTGATTTAGTTGTCTCTTCGATAGTCAGAACTCCCCTTTTAATTAGACCTAGAAGTCTGCAATTCTTGAGCTATACGTAATCTTTCATTTAAAATATTTGATATACGCCTTAAAAACTTGCTCTTTAGTTTTCAGTTTAGCCAAATTTTTTTTTGTAAAACTATTTTATAATTCCTTCGCTTTTAAATTCAAATATTTAAGTTCCAACTTATTTATTTGGTCAATTAAAGGATTGTTTTTAGTGTTTTTTATAGAGTCACTTGAATTTTCTCTATTATTTATAGTTTTTAGTTTCAGTTGAATATTTGCTAACATAAAATTACTATCAATTAATTTTATTTCATTTTCTGATGTTGGAACATTTCCACCCATTTTTTTTTGAGAAAATCCTAAAGTTGACATAAATAATAGTAAAGTTACTCTGTCATTTTTATACATATACTTGTGGTTTAGTGCATGCCTATTTCAGGACGGGTCATGCCTGTTTACAACGGAAAATTGTATGAGTAGTGGCAGATTGAGTAGTATTTTCCTATCGAACCGCTACGCCATTTGAGTGGGTGTTAATCTTGATATTAAGCAATTTCCCTGCCATTACTTATACAAAATGTTGTGTGCCATCAATTTATTTTAGATAATTCACTGATTTTATCAAAACGTTTTTTACGTTCAAACCCTTTTCTACTAAAAATGACAATAGTCAAAATCAAGAAATATATGAATGCGTTTATCAGTTACAATTAATCATATTTTGTATACGGTCGGAGTTCTGCTCTCAACTTCTTTTCAATGCTTACATAAGCAGGATTATTGGCTAGATTAACTATTTCATCTGGGTCATTTTCATGATCATATAATTCATAACCAGCCTCTCCACCGTTCCATTCTGTATACCTCCATCGTTTGGTGCGAATGGTATATCCTTGCGCATTTGTAGCGTGATGCACCTGGGATATAGCTGGTTTATCCCAATTGTAGTCTAAATTTTTCAGGAATGGAAGTAAACTTTTCCCATCTAATTCTTTAGGAACTTGATTTCCTGACAAATCTACCAATGTGGGATATAAATCCACCAATTCAACAGGCTGATTAACAATCTTATTACGTTCACTCACTCCGTGGCCAGCTATTATTAGTGGGACTCTCACCGATCGTTCAAAGTTTTTTCGTTTGTACCATAAGCCTTTTTCTCCTAAAAAGTACCCATGATCAGACCAGAACATTACAATTGTATTCTCAAGAAGCTTGTTTTCTTCCAGTGCATCTAATAGTTTACCCACTTGAGCATCTACAAATGAGACACTGGCATAATAAGCTTGTTTGCATTTTCTAGCTTCATCTACGGTTATTCCATCGAAATAATAGGGGTAGTTTTTCGTATCTCTTTGCACAGCCATTGCTGGTACATCCTCCAAATCACGTTTGGCTTCATCAAGATCCGGCATGGTTATTTCTTCCAAAGGATACAAATCGAAATATTTCTTGGGAGCTACATAAGGGCAATGAGGGTTAAAAAATCCGGCTGCAATGAAAAAGGGTTTCTCTTTATTTCTTTTCATCATTTCAATTGCTCTATCAGTAACCATTCCATCCGTATGATCACTGTCATCACTAATCGGATCCCAGTAGGACATAGATATTCCTAAATTTCCTTTTATTCCGGTTTTTCCACCGGGAAAACGAATGATGCTGTCTTCATGGATTTTATCGATACCAACTGGATTATATCTTTCTTGCCATGTAAGGGGATCATCGTGTCCATCAGTACCTATTTCACTTGGATTTCCATAATGATATATTTTACCTACTCGTCCTGAATAATACCCCTTGTTTTGAAAAAATTGTCCGAGAGTTATAATATCAGGCTTTAGCTTTCGCAAGTTATCATTAAGCCTTACAAATCCCGTTGTATTTGGCCTTAACCCACTCATGATACTGGCTCTACTGGGACCACAAAGTGCTTGTTGGGCATAGGCATTATCAAAACGAACACCCATTTTTGCAAGTCGGTCAAGATTAGGTGTTTTTACCTGATTATTTCCATAGCATCCAATATCCGTATTTAAATCATCCGCTGCGATGAATAAAATATTAGGACGCGAAGGCTCTTCAGTGGAACACGAAAAAAGAGTTAGCGCAGACAAAAAAATCGTACATAGAATAACATGTTTACTTGATTCCATTTTGAATATTTTCATATTGTATTTTTTAATAATATTACAATTTTCAAGGTATTTATAATGGTATACAACGTGTTATATCTGAACATATAGCCGGTTTATCTGGACTCAGTTCCGGAATAAACCAACATTTAAGTTGTTTTATCCGTTTTATGTTATTCCACAATTAACTTTGCTCTCATGGTATACGAGTGGCCTGGAAACGTACATAAAACCCAATATTCTCCTGGCTCTTTTGGTGCACTAAAATAAATAGTTTCAGAAGTTTCTGGCTGTACAATGCCTGTATGGAAAAGTACTAAATCAGAAGCTGGAACAAAATTCATATCAGGACCATCCAAACCTAGTTCTAATGCCATTTGTCCAACTTTATCTGCATTTTCTGCACCTGGTTTTATGATCACCAGATTGTGTAACATATCATCATTATTATTCAACGTAAATTGAATTCTTTGTCTGCGTTTTACCTTAATTTCTTTAAAATCAAACTTCAATCCGGGAACCGTCCCAATATCAAATTTTAACTTTGGCCCATTCGACCAATTTAAGGGCATTTCATTTGTTCTTTTCGGTTGATCAATAATATTGCCAGTCTTCGACATCTTATGCATTTGTGGGGATTTCAATACACCTCCTGGCACTTCATTTAAGGTATAATAACCTGTATTATGCAAAAGTGACTCGCCAGCTGTAGTCGTTATATCCATTACTTTTAATTGATGAATAAATCCTAATTTCATCCCATGAATTAATAGTTTTACTGACAATCCATCAGCAGCAACCGTTGCTTCATGTACCATTACTTTTTCTTGACTGTATGTAGTCAAATAAAAATGAACTTTTTCGCTCAAAATTTAAGAGAGGTTTCTGCTAATTTAGTTAAAAATTTTGATACTGTTTTTTTCTAGCTTTCAAAGTGCTATTTTTTGTCATTTTGCGTTTTCTTAATTTTCTTTCGGCTGTTCCAAAATATACTTCTGCTGGAGTTACATTTTTCAAAGATTCATGATAGCGTTCATAATTGTAATACTGAACAAATTCTTTCATTTTTTCTTCTAATTGTCCAGGGCTAAAGTAATTATCAAGTTTTACAATGTTTTTCATTGATCTATGATAACGTTCAATTTTGCCCTGAGTTTGAGGATGTAATGGTCTTCCTCTGATATGTTTCATATTTTTCTCTCCGATATAGTCTGCTAACTCGTGTGAGATGTAACAAGACCCATTATCTGACAACAACCTAGGCATTGATTTTTCATTAACTCCAGAAAATGCAATAGCTGCATCGATTGTATTGGTGACATCTTCTGCTCTCATTGTTGAACAAAGCTTCCATGTAACAATGTAACGACTGTAATCATCCAAAATAGTTGATAAATAATACCAACCCCAACCAAATATTTTGAAATAAGTAAAATCAGTTTGCCACATTTGATTCACGGCAGTTGTTTTATCGTGAAAACTATCCGAAGCACTCATTATTCTAAATGAAGGCGATGATATGAATCCATTTTCCTTTAAAATCCGATAGACACTTGACTCGCTGATATAATAGTTGTAATTATCCGTAATATGCCAAGCAACCTCCCTAGAAGATAACTCAGGCTTTTCTAACGCAATTTCAACTACTTTGTCTCTATCGACGATATTTATCTTATTCCACGTCCCAACTCTCTCTGATTTCTTACGAGCTAGACCTTCAAAGCCTTTTTGGGTATATAAATTATACCAATTATAAAAGGTTGTCTTATTGATTTTAAGCTCTTTGAGTGTTCGGTTTATTCCAAGATCAGACTGCTCAACAAGTTGTATCATTTCGTACTTTTCTGATTGACTATAGTGCATATACTTCTCTCTTTTTACTCGTCTCCACGTAAGTTTTTTTTCAGAAACCGAACTTCTAGAGAAAGCTCTGCAACCAACTCTTTTAAAGTACCATTCTCACCTTTGAGTTCGTGAACCTCCGATGTGTTAGCTTCTCGCATCGTATCTCCATTTAGCCTGCGCTTTCCTGCTTCCATGAAATCTTTGGACCATTTGTAGTAATTAGCTTGATGGATGCTTTCTTTTCGACACAATTCTGCAATGGTCGTTTCACCACGCATTCCTTCAATAATAATCCTGATTTTGTCTTCTGAATTGTAAGCTTTTCTTGTCTTACGTTTTAAGTCGCTAATTAAAGCACTGGCACTTTTCTTGTTTTTCATCATTTAAGATTTAAAGGTTTGTAAAAATAATAAAACCTATCTCTTATATTAAAGTGATAATTAGTTCACTTTTTGCTGACGTTATACAGACGAAGTCCCAGATGCGATTAAAAAAGTTTCTAAACGATTTTAAGATGAAAAAAATTAAGGTTTACATCGTATTATTTTTAGTAATCATTTTGACTACTCCCATCTTGTTGTCTCAAGAGAACAGTAATAAAATTGTGCGTTATCGCGTTAACAATAGATTTCAAGCTGATTATACTAAAGTACGTGTTCTAACTCCAGATAATTTCGACTCAAACAAGGAATACAAAGTCTTATATATTCTTCCTGTAATAGAAAATGACAACCGAAGATTTGGAGATGGTCTTTTAGAAATCTTGAAATACAATTATCATAATAAGTATCAACTGATTTGTGTTGCTCCAGAATTTACATCTATGCCCTGGTATGCAGATCATGCGACCAATCATGAAAAGCAAGATGAAAGTCATTTGTTGAAAACGGTAATTCCATATATTGATGGGATATTGCCTACTTTAAAATCAAAAGATGGAAGATTATTGATTGGGTTTAGCAAATCGGGTTGGGGTGCTTTTACTTTGCTGCTAAGAAATCCTGAAATTTTTGAAAAAGCTGTTGGTTGGGACATTGGCATACGGGTAGACACTGGAGATCTGGAGGCTGCTAAATTAGAAGAAAAAATAAGACGTAATTTTGGAACTAAGGAGAATTTCGAAAACTATAGAATTTCTAATTTACTTAGAGAAAACTTTAGTGATTTAGGAGCCAAAGAAAGACTGTTCTATTACAATACTGAAGGAAAACGGGGGCCAGGTGGTGCCAAAATACATCAGTTGATGGTTGAATTGGAAATTCCTCACCGTTATCTTTATGAACCCAAAAGAAAACATCGTTGGGACAGTGGATGGATTCCAGAAGCAATTAAATTCCTAATGGAAAATTAAATTTAAAAAGAAATAAGACATATGAATATCATAAAAAACCTACACCTAGTTTTGCTTTTTGCCCTTTTATTCTCTTGTAAAAATGAAGAAAAAGTAGCCCAACCACCGAACGTATTAATGATTTGTGTAGATGATTTAAATGACTGGATTGGGGTTATGGGTGGACATCCAAATGCAATCACTCCCAATATGGATAAACTCGCATCAAGGGGTGTCTTGTTCACAAATGCTCATTGTCAGGCTCCAATTTGTGGTCCTTCACGCGCATCTATTATGACTGGCCTTCGGCCATCAACTACTGGTATTTACGGACAAATTGCTGATGCTAACATAAGAGGGGCTTCTGAGATCACAAATGATATTGTTTTTCTACCTGAGTATTTTAAGAATAATGGTTATCACACCATGGGTAAAGGGAAAATATTTCATGAATTTGCTCCAGAAGGCGTATTTGATGAGGCCGCAGGGCGAGAAAAAGGATTTGGTCCAAAACCTACTAAAAGAATGAAGTGGGATAGAAAAGGAACAAGTACTGATTGGGGGGCATTTCCAGAAACAGATGCTGAAATGCCCGATTACAGAACAGCGAATTGGGCCGTTGAAAAATTACAAGATGACTATGACAAACCATTCTTTCTAACAGCCGGTTTTTTACGTCCACATGTGCCATGGCACGTGCCTCAAAAATGGTTCGACATGCACCCAATTTCAGAGATAAAGACGCCTCCATATAAAAAAGATGACCTTGATGATGTACCCGCCATCGCTTCTGCTGTGCATGAAATGCCAATGATGCCATCAACTGATTGGGCGATAGAATCTGGGGAATGGAAAAGTATCGTTCAGAGTTATCTAGCATCTGTCACTTTTGTAGATCATTATATTGGTGAAGTGCTCACTGCACTAGAAAACAGTAAATATAAAAATAATACTATCGTGATTTTGTGGTCTGACCATGGATATCATCTTGGAGAAAAAGGAAGATTTGCAAAACATGGTTTATGGCAAGAAGCCACAAATGCGCCGCTTATTATTTCGGTTCCAAATGGAGGAAAACCTATGAAACGGATGGAAGCCGTTGAAATGCTAGATATATACCCTACCCTACTCGATTTATGTGGATTACCTGCGAATGATTTTAATGAAGGGAAAAGTTTAAGACCCTTGATAGAAAACAAACAAAAGAAAAAAGACTATTTTGCAATTACCTCGTACGGAAGAAATAACCATGCTGTCGTTTCCGATCAATTCAGGTATATTCAATACGAAGATAAAACCGAGGAGTTTTACGATCATGAAATAGATAAAAATGAATGGATCAATAAAGTTGATGATCCTTTTTATTTAAAAAAAATAAATAAACTTAAATTGGCGCTCCCAGACATCAACACCATTCGGTCAAAAAACACTAAAAATAAAGGTGTAAACCCTTATTTTATAAAAAAATATACAAAACAACCTAATAAAACGCAATGAAGCAGTTGAAATACTAGATATTTACCAAATCCTTGTTGATCTGTGCGGGTTACTAAATGAGGATAAAAGTTTAAAACTATTATTAACGAGTAAAGAATTAAATGAGGAATAGTAAGATTAAAAACAAATGTGAAAATTATGACACAAATTCTTAGATCAATTTTTTTAGGGTTTTGTTTACTCTTAGCATTTTCCTTCAGTTCTTTTGGTGGAGGAAATTCAATAAAGGGAAATATCAATCCGAATAAATTACGCTGTGAATATGCCATTAACCCATTAGGAATTGATACCAAAATTCCAAAATTCAGTTGGATACTTGAGACCGACGGACGTGGGGAATTACAAAGCGCCTATCAGGTTTTGGTTGCAACAAGCCTCAACAATCTCAATAATGATATTGGTAATAAATGGGATAGTAAAAAAGTCAAGTTGAGCAATTCTGTAAACATTCCGTACCAAGGTGATTTATTAACTAGCGGAGAAAAGTGTTTTTGGAAGGTTCGGGTTTGGAATGTGAAAGGCAAAGTGTCAGATTGGAGCGAGCCTGCGAATTTCGAGATGGGGTTGTTAGAAAAAGATGACTGGGAAGGAAGGTGGATTGGTACTCGACTATTTAATGACCTTTCATATGCAGAAGGAAAAGTAGGTCAAGCGGTTTTATTGAAGGGAGCGGATCAGCCCATCAAAGCAAGGTTTCATAGAAATGCAAAATTGTATGATGGTATTACAATAAATGCGTGGGTTAAACCTGAAGAATTTACGAACGAATGGCAGACCATTTATCGAAAAGATGATGGTGATGCTTCACAGGTATTGGCAATAGGAGAAAAGTTAGGCAAAAAAGGAATCTGGTTTGGGTTGGGCATAAGTGGTGTATATGAAGAAGATTGTGCCGTACTTCGAGATGATTTTTTTGATAATGGGGCATGGCATCATATATCCGTTACCTACGATGGTATCGCTAAAAGGGTCTATATTGATGGAAAGGAATTTAAGTCTTTTACCAATCCCGGCTTAATTTACCCACGAGGATATGCGACTGCATTTATAGGGTCACATTCCAATAAAAAACACTTTTTCAAGGGCAACATTGACGAACTAAACATATACCGAAATGCCCTACCAATTGAGACCATTGTTGAAGTAATGCACAACACTTTTTTAACGAAAGACCTTGCTGGTTGGTGGAGGTTTGACGACAGTTTAGATAATGATTACAAGCATCGCTCTGATCCATCAGGTAATGCCCAATTGCTCCGAAAGGAATTTAAAATTGTAAAAAAGATAAAAAGAGCCCGTGTTTACTTTTCGGGTCTAGGCTTAAGCGAATTTTATATGAACGGAGAAAAAATTGGAAACGATGTACTATCTCCAGCATTTACAGATTATAACAAATTAATTAAATACATAACTTATGACGTTACGGAAGAATTAAAGCAAGGCAACAATGCGATTGGAGTTTTTCTAGGCAACGGTTGGTATAGTGCCAAAGTCCTTGACTATTCTCAGAACAATTGGAGTGATAAACCCCAATTATTGGTACAACTAAATATAGAATTTGAAGATGGCTCAATAGAACGGATATCAAGCGACAAGTCTTGGAAATATTCTTATGCTCCTATAGGTGAGAATGATCTTGATTTTGGAGAAAAGTATGATGCGAGGAAAGAACAAGATGGCTGGAACGCGACAGGGTTCGATGAAAGCTCATGGCTTGAGGCTGAAGAAAACAAAGGACCCTCGGGAATACTTTCATCTCAGTTAATGCCCGCTATGAAAGTTATCGAAACGATTAAACCCATTAAAATAACCGAGCCAAAACCAGGTGTATTTATCTATCATTTTGATCAATTGTTTGGGGGATGGGTCAAATTGAACATCAAAGGAAAACGGGGAGATCAAATAGAGATCGATTATTCAACACGCTTGTTAAAAAATGGAATGATCGATGAAGAGCCTTGGCCAGGTGAGCAAGAGCGAGATTATTATATACTAAAAGGCGATTCCAATGGTGAGTCCTATGAGCCACGATTTGTGTATCACCCTGTACAATATGTACAGATAAAAGGGTTCTCTAATAAACCATCTCTGGGTGATGTTCAAGGTCGTATCGTTCACACCGACGAAAATTTGAAAGGTGATTTCAGTTGCTCTAATGAACTGTTCAATACCATTCATGATAATGTAAATAGAACGCTGAGCAATAGTTTGAAAGGGTTTCTATTGGATTGCTTGCATCGTGAACCATATGGATATAATGAACCTGCCAGTATAGCAGCAAGCCTGTTTACCAGAAAACATATGCCTTTATTTTGGAGGAAATATGCCACAGATATAAGGTTGGCCGCTCGTGAAGATGGCAGTGTAGGGGATGTGGTTCCCGCATTTCCAGGAAAACTACGCGCTCCAGATGTTTCACAAGGTTCTGCATATGCCATGTTAATTTGGTATCTCTATCAGGCTTATGATGACAGATCCCTTTTAGACGAGCATTATGAAACCATAAAAGACTGGGTTGACTATATTAAAGATAATATGTCTGAAGGACCTATTGTTACAATAGGATGGCTTGGTGATCACATGGTACCAGGAAAAGCACCGGGTTATGAAAAATGGAGATCAGATGAAACGCCACAAAGTCTATCATGGACGGCCTTGTACTATCGAAATATTTTTTTGGTCGCAGAAATGGCCAAAATAATTGGACAAAAAGAAGATGCATATAACTACTCACTATTAGCTCAAGAAGTAAAAAAGGCATTCAACGAAAAGTGGCTTGACAAAACAACAGGGCATTATGCCTCCAAATCGCAAACGGCAGAAATGCTTCCCCTTTCCTTGGGACTTGTGCCGGAAGAATATCAGGAAAAACTCATCACCAACATCGCTCAAAACATCACCCAAAATGACAACGGGCATCTTCGGGTAGGACACGCTGGTATTACTGCTCTTGTTGAAAGTTTAACGGCTAACAACATGGGGAATGAAATGTACAATATCGTAAATACAACCGATTATCCCGGCTGGGGATATATGGTTGAACAGGGAGCTACCACCATTTGGGAATGCTGGGGACGGGATTTTGCCGAAGAAGGTGGACGGAGGAGGTCCGATAATATGACAATGCTGGCCGGAGTAAACGAGTTTTTCTACCGATACATTGCCGGAATACAGGGGCCTAATTTCTATGGCTCCGAAAATATGAAGCCAGGGTACAGGGAATTTAGAATCAAACCGTATCTGCTTGGGGAATTGACATCTGCTAGAGCATCTGTAAAAACTGTAAGAGGAGAGATTAGCTCTTCGTGGAAATTGACTGAAGGCATTTTCAAACTTGATGTTCAAATCCCAGTCAATACAAAAGCCCAAGTCAGCATCCCTAAATTAGGAAAGAAAAGTATTGCCATATACGAGGGGGGTAAAACCGTTTGGTCTAACAATAAATTTAATAAAGGTAATAAAGGCATAACTGAAGGAATGAATGGTAAGGAGTACGTTGTCCTGACTGTTGGGTCAGGTAATTATTCATTTCAAGTAAAATAATAATGAGAGGATTTTCAATTCAAAAAATATAGTATACCAGTAGTCTAATAATTAAAAAACCAATGATTTACCCATGCAAAAACTTAATAAACATATAGTAGCCACAATTTTATTCTTGACAATTGGAGCATTTTTACTGAATAGTTGTAAAACAAAAAATGCAGCACCTAAAAAAAGTAAACCTAACATCCTTTTTGCCATTGCCGACGATCAATCTTACCCCTATGCCTCCGGATATGGAACTACGGGTTTAAATACACCAGCCTTTGACAAAGTTGCAAAGGCAGGTATTTTGTTTGAAAATGCTTTTGTAGGAGCGCCACAATGTAGTCCTTCAAGAGCCGCTATGCTCACGGGTAAAAATATTTGGGAAATAGAAGAAGCTGGTACACACGCAAGCTATTTTCCTAAAAAATTTTCTGTTTACACAGACTTGTTGGCTGATATTGGTTACACAACCGGTTTTACTGGAAAGCCTTGGGGGCCTGGAAATTGGAAAGATGCGGGCTGGAAGCAAAATCCGGTGGGTAAAGAATACAATAGCAAACATTTGAAAACAGTACCTGCGAATGGTATTCACTTAACAGATTACTTTGGAAACTTTGTAGATTTCTATTCGCAAAAAGAAAAGGAGCAACCTTTCTTTTTCTGGTATGGCTGTCA
This sequence comes from Urechidicola croceus, assembly GCA_905181865.1. Taxonomy (GTDB): domain Bacteria; phylum Bacteroidota; class Bacteroidia; order Flavobacteriales; family Flavobacteriaceae; genus Urechidicola; species Urechidicola croceus_A. The sequence continues at coordinate 4,772 of CAJIZG010000002.1, read as the reverse complement.
CGAACCACATCGGAATTATGAAGATGGTTCTGGCGTAAGTTCTGGTAAATCATTAGATAATGCTGTAGTCCCTTCATTTCTTCCAAACCATGAATTGGTTAAAAGTGACATTGCCGATTATACCTTAGAAATAGAATGGTTTGATAAACACTTGGGAAAAATGATTCAATTCCTAGAAGAAAAGGGAGAATTAGAAAATACTATTATAGTAGTAACAGCAGATAATGGCATGCCGTTTCCATCAGCAAAAGCAAATTTACAGGAATACGGAACGCATGTGCCCTTGGCAGTCTGTTGGCCTGCAAAAATGAAAGGAAATAGAGTGGTTAAAGACTTGGTTGCTTTAATAGATATGGCTCCAACATTTTTAGAAATTGCAGCAGTTGAAAACAAACCTGAAATGTCAGGTAAAAGCCTTACCAAATTATTTTTTTCTGAAGATAAAAATTATAAACACCGAGAATATGTGCTTACTGGGAGAGAAAGACATACCCATGCGCGACCAGATAATCTTGGCTATCCCGCACGAGCAATTAGAACAGAGGATTATTTATATGTTCGTAATTTTAAGCCTTCACTATGGCCGGCAGGAGATCCTGCTCCCGAAAGGCCGAAAGGATATGTAATCCCTAAGGGATTGAAGGCTATAGCACCCGGATTCAATGATGTTGATGGTTCACCTTCGAAATCCTTTTTGCTCGATGAGCAAAAGAAATATAACGAAGCCTATAATCTAGCCTATAGTAAAAGACCGGCTGAGCAGCTATACGATATTAAAAATGATCCAGGCTGTATATATAATATTGCAGACGATGTATCCTACGCATCGATTAAGAATAAATTGAGTACAAAACTTACCGAGCAACTGAAAATTCAAGGAGATCCGAGAGTATTGGGTTCCGGAGCTGTTTTTGATAGTTATCCTCGCATTTCATCCATGCGTGATTTTTCTGGTTTCCATGAACGTGGGGAATATAACCCTGCCTTTTTACAAGAAGGTCAAGTAAAAATTAAGTAAGAAGTAATACTAAAATATTTAAATGCAGTATATCTTTATAATTTTAAAATATAAATCAATGAACCAATCAAGATCAATTACGCAGGTATTTAGCCTAATTTCTATATTTTTTCTACTGTCATGTGCGGCACAAAAACCTGAAAATGAATCACCAAATGTCGTCCTCATTTTTGCTGATGATATGGGTTGGTCTGATATCGGTTGTTATGGTAGTGAAGTTAAAACTCCAAATTTAGATCGACTTGCATCACAAGGAATTCGATTTACACAAATGTATAATACTTCTAAGTGCTTTCCTTCAAGGGCTAGTTTGCTTACAGGATTGTATTCTCAAAGAACTGGCTATCACAAAAGTTTTGAAAAACCTATGAACAATGCCATTACTTTGGGAGAGCTATTCAAAACGGCAGGATACACCACTATGTGGTCTGGGAAACACCATAGTACAGAAATGCCAACAGAGAGAGGTTTTGATCATTATAGTGGCTTATTTCACGGTGCAAGTAACCATTTTAATCCAGGGTTGCAAAGAGACGGTGAAATGCAACCTGCACAAAAAAGACCGGACAGACCTTGGGTACTAGATGGAAAAGTAATTCAGCCTTATACACCTCCCAAAGATTTTTACACCACCGATACTTTTACAGATTACGCATTAACTTGGATGGATAAACAAGAAGTCGATAAACCTTTTTTCTTGTATATGTCCTATACCGCACCCCATGATCCATTAATGGCATGGCCAGAAGATATTGCCAAATATCAAGGTAAATACATGGACGGTTATGAAGCAACTAGAAAGGCGAGGTTCGAAAAGCAAAAAGCAATGGGACTCATTGCCGCTGATTATCCTTTGTCTAAAGCAACATACCAGGATTGGGATCGTTTATCTGATGATGAAAAGAAAGAAGAAGACCTAAAGATGGCAGTATATGGAGCCATGATAGATCGTTTGGATCAAAACATAGGGAGATTACTCGTAAAATTGGATGAAATGGGTGTGGCCGACAATACCTTGGTTTTATTTTTATCGGATAATGGAGCTTCTGGAGAAGTTGTAAATAATATAATAGCGACTGGAGAAATAGGAACACTGGGTAGATGGACATCTCTAGATAAGCATTGGGCAAATGTATCAAACACGCCCCTTCGCTTTTTCAAAAATTACAGTAGCGAAGGTGGTATTAAAACGCCAATGATCGCTTATTGGCCTAAAGTAATTAAAGAAAAAAATAAAATTTCTAATACTCCCTTACATCTCATAGATCTGATGTCTACTTTTGTAGATGTAACAGAAGTTGACTATCCATCGACCTATAATAACGAAATAATTCATCCATTAGACGGAATTAGTTTTTTACCAATATTACAGGGTGAAGAAGTACAGAGAACAAAACCTTTATTTTGGCAATGGCAACATGGAAAAGCAGTACGTGATGGTGACTGGAAATTAGTTGCCCATAAAAACAAGTGGAGTTTATATAATTTAAAAATTGACCCGGTAGAAACTCAGGATTTCGCCATTTCTAATCCCGAAAAATTTAATGAACTCAAAGCTCTGTATGATACTTGGGCGAAAGAATTTGAAATGTAAAATAATACCGAAGAATGAACTTTTTAGTATTTATTTAGTACAAGTAAGAATTTAGATTATGGATTCTCAAACACGAACTATTTAATGAACTTACTTGGTGAGTGGATGTACTAATTTAGTTTACAGTTAGAGTTAAGAGTAAAATTTTAATTTATGAAACAATCAAGAAAAATTTATGATGCCCTTTTTAAACGAAAAGCTGTTGAATTAAGTCAGGAAAGGTCAAACATTTCAGAATTGGCTAGAGAACTAGGAATTAGAGTTAGCCTGCTATATAAATGGCGTAGAGAACAAGAAGAGTTTGGAGAAGGAAGTTTTCCTGGAAAAGGAAATTTCAACTATTTAAGATACTTACTAGAAGAGTCTTCAAATTGAATTTTAAAACATTTACTGATTATCCCCTTTATATTCAGAATTGATCAATATATTTTCGACAAAACTACTTGAAAAGTTTAATCTTGGTATGGAAAAATCCACTAAAACCATGGGAAACCCCTACTATATCATAGAGAAACCTTAGAAGAATATGGCATTTACAAAATAAAGCAACAATACACTCAACATTTATTATTAAGACCTTGATATGCCTTGAAATTATATCCTTTGCAAATAACTAATAAGAATAATCATACTAAAAGATATTAGTATTAATTATAAAAATATAATGCTTTTTAAAGCAATGTGACTATTTAAGATACTTACTTGGCGAGTCTCCAAATTGGGTTTTAAAACATTTACTAAAATACAAAGGATCATTAAATCCAACCATATGCGCTACTTCAGAGACGTTGTATTCTTTTGTTTTTAACAACTGTACAGATTTCTTTAATCGTAAGGTTCGGCCAAATTCCTTTGGAGTAAGATCGGTCAACTGTTTTATTTTGCGATATAGTTTAGAGGAACTCATTCCCATTTCATCACATAAATATTTATCAGTTAAATCAGGATTACTCACAGAAGCCTCTATCACATCTTTTACCTTTGAGATAAAATCAATATCAATTTGGGAATGCGCCAAAGAACTTACCTCACTTTCTACTTCGCCCGAAAATCGCTGTTTCAATTCAGAATGCGTTTTTATTATATTCTCTATTCTTGTTTTCAATAAAAACGGGTCAAATGGTTTTACTAAATAACCATCAACTCCAAGACTGTATCCTTTTATTCTATTTTCATTTTCCGCTAGTGCCGTTAATAATACAATTGCCGTATGACTTAAATTCTCATCTTTTTTGACTTCTTCTACATATTCAAATCCATCCATTATAGGCATCATCACATCAACCACACATAAAATTGGCTTTACTTTTCTACAAATTACCAATCCCTCTTTTCCGTTTTCAGCTTCATATACTTTGTAATAATCTGATAAAAAATCGACAAGGTATTTTCTAAGTTCCTGATTGTCTTCTATAATTAATATTTTATACTTTATATCTAGATTATTCTTTCCTTTCTTTATCCAAACCTCTCTAACTTCTTCGGTTGGTTCTGGTTCAAATTCAAAAATTTCACTTTTTTGAAAACACTCCTTATAAATTGGTAATCGAACCTTAAAAATGCTTCCGAATTTAGGGGTGCTTTCCACTATAATTTCTCCTTTATGAATTTCGACCAGTGCTTTTACTAATGACAATCCGATCCCTGTTCCAGTGGTAATCTCTTTGCTATTCGAAGCTTGATAAAATCGAGAAAATATTTTCTCCTGACTCTCTTTTGGAATTCCAATACCGTTATCACTCACTTCAATAATCAAAAAGCGATCAATCCCTTCCTCAATACCTACAAATAAATTTACATTCCCATCATTTTGGGTAAATTTCATCGCATTAGAAAGTAAGTTATATAATATCTTATTGTACTTCTCTAAATCAATCCAACAGTCTTCGACTTCGTTTTCAATGTCTAAATTAAAATTTATATTCTTTGATTCAGCCAATTCGCTGAATGAATAAAATATATTTTCTGTAGGTATTACTAATTCTGCTTTTACCACTTTCAATTTTATCACCCCAGTTTCGGCTCTTCTAAAATCTAGTATTTGATTGACCAAACGCAACAATCTATTTGCATTCTGATTAATCAAATTAATTCTGCTTCTTTCATGAGAATTGCTATTGCTTTCTAACAATTGCTTTACAGGACCTAAAATTAATGTCA
>CAJIZG010000001.1 GCA_905181865.1 Urechidicola croceus | reverse complement strand
ATTGAGTGTCCAATCATTCATTTCAAATATGGTTTTACCACCGTTCCAACCAAATAACACTTTGGCATCCTCTTTTTTAAGAGTACGATCCCATGAGACTTCCACTTGGCCGTCTGACAAGTTTTTAATTTGTATCCATTCAGAACCCTTGAGCAACAAAGCGGTAGATTTTCGCAACTTTCCTTTTTCATCCAATAACTGGAATTTATGTGTCCCTTTATCTTTCTGTACGACTAATTTTGTTTTAGACAAATGAAGGGATATTGGACGGCTTGGAGCACTATTTGGACTTGATCTAAGTTTAAGCGGATCTCCAGAAAAGTTTTCATTCGGAATCGGAATCAACGCTTTTGTTTCTTCTAAATGTTGACTGATTAGCGCATCTAGTTCATTTACTTTCTCAGGCATGTATGTTGCCAGGTTTATGGCTTCTGAAGGGTCTTCTTTTAGATTGTACAATTCGTAATAATGAGTTTTAGGTTTTTTACCAGCCCAATAAAAACGAAGCAATTTATAATCTCCCAATCTCACTGTGGTAGACGATGCAGACAAAATTCCAAATACATGGGGAAAATCAAAAAAGAGCGGACGGTCGTCCATAGATTCTCCTTTAAAAATTGGTGTAATATTTTTACCGTCTAAGACGATATCTGGTTTGGGTTTTGTTCCCGAAATTTCTAGTAGCGTAGGGTAAAGATCTACGGTAGATATTGGGGTATCAGAAATAGATCCTGCTTTTACTTTATTCGGCCAACGAACAATCCATGGAATCCGAGTGCCTCCTTCATAGGTGTTTGCTTTTCCTCCACGTAATGGACGGTTGGAAGTCACTTGTTTCTTTGTTCCGCCTACGTTTACAAGATGCGCAACACCACCGTTGTCTGAAGCAAAAATGATAATGGTATTATCTTTCACTTTTTTGTTTTCTGGAAGATCTAACCAGTCCAATAAAAGACCAACACTGTTATCTAAACTTTCGATCATCGTTCCCATTTCCGGACAATCCTGTAAGCCCTGAGGATCCGTCTTGGCAAGGTATTTTGGCATTAGGCCTTTTTTTCCAATCCAGGGTCCGTGTACCGCATATTGCCAGAAATTTAAATAGAAAGGCGATTTTGAATCTTTAACAGAATTGATCCATTTGATGGATTCTTCTGCCAATCGTTCATTTAAATATTCTCCTTCAGGTCCCGGTGATAAATTGGGAATTCGATTTCCATAAGGGGAATAATAGTCGGGCGGGCCAGGAAGATGACCTCCTCCAATCACAAAATCAAAGCCTTGATTTTCTGCATTGTAAATTGTATCTCCTGTTTTCCAGCCAGGATGGCTTGTTGACAGATGCCATTTACCAATATGAGCGGTGTTATACCCAGATTCTTTTAAGGCTTCTGCCAGGGTAAATATTTCAAGTGGCATGTGGTTTTTATTCTGCACTTTGCCAACATATTGATTGGGTTCCGGAGGCAAAGCTTTTGGCTCAAATACATTTTTGGGTGTAATGGCCACCGTTATTTTTAAACGTGCTGGATGTTGTCCAGACATAATACTGGCACGAGTAGGAGAACAAAGTGGACTTGCAGCATAAGCATTTGTAAAATGCATGCCTTCTTTGGCCAAACGGATTAAGTTAGGCGTTTCGTAATAAGTTGAACCATATAATTCGCTATCTGCCCAGCCCATATCATCTGCTAAAATTAAAATGATATTAGGTGAAACAGTATTTTCGGTTTTTTTAATATTTGCTTCCTGGCACCTGACACTTGTTATCAGGCCCATAGTACATAGGCATATTAATATACTTTTCTTTGTTATGCTTTTCATATTACTTTAATTTGTATTAGACATATTAATTATTCAAATATGTTGGCACATAGGGTTCAACAAACTTCTTGCTGTTTAGCCATTGCTTCTCCCATTGGGCTTTCAGTTCAGGATCGTTATAATCTGGAGCCGGCATTGTTTTCAAAATTTCTTCCAGGTCTTTTCGTACTTCAATTATATTGCTATCTGTAGATAGGGTTACATCCTTAAAGGCTCCTTTTACCCATTCATTACGCTCATTACCACAATCGTAAAACTTTCCACGTCCATCAATCAACCACTGTTTTGTTCGTAACCAACGGCATCCATACCATTGGGTAAATATCCAGTCTCGACCAGTAAATGGCTGCCCCATGATTAAGGGAGCAAAACTGTGTCCGTCAAAGACATCTCCTGCTGGCAAGGTTCCTCCAGCGAGTTCAACACAGGTGGGTATAACATCGGTTAGATCTATAAGTTCATCACTGGCTCCCATAGGTTTCACATAGCCCGGTGCATACACCACAAAGGGAACCCTCGGCCCTTTTTCGGTGTCGGGATTGGATTTTCCATAGCTGTTGGTGCCATTGTCTCCAGCATACATAATGATGGTGTTTTCAAGTTGCCCTGTTGTCTTTAGGTGATCTATAAATTTTCCAATCTTATAGTCCATATAGCGGATGCATGCCTCGAAATCATTTTGCACCATTTCGCCGGTTTTCTGCCAATTTTCATCTAACACTGGTACCCATGGAGGACCCCATTTATCTGGGTTGTCGGGATTGCGCACGGAGTGAGGCAGGTTTAAGGGCATGTAAACAAACCACGGATCTTCAGATTTTTCTGCCGTAAAATCATGTAAGTAGTCAAAGAGAAAATCGGTACTGTGTACATTTTGTTTCACCACCCGAATGCCATCTACATCATTATCCGAATGTCTCATATCAAAAGATTTATTCCCTTCCGGGTGATTCACCAGACACCAGCGCTCAAAGCCATAGCTCTGCACGGTTCCGGTCTGAATTTTGCCGATCATAGCCGTGCGGTATCCGTTCGCTGTCATTAGTGAACCTAGTGTATTTGGAAAGCGTTCACCTAGCGGTTTGATAAAACCATCATCTCCTCGAGGGTTAATCTGATTTTCATACACTTTGGTACGAAAAGCATACTTTCCAGTCAATAACATAGCACGGGTTGGAATGCACCTTGGTGTTGCCCAAGCGGTCTTAAAATATAAACCCTCATTGCCCATCTTATCCAATACTGGAGATATTGTTTTTCCTCCATATAAGGCATAGTCTCTGGGTGAAATATCATCCGATAGGATAAAAATGATATTTGGTTTGGACGATTCCTTATGATCTGATTGTGAAAAAATATTTCCGCAAAGGAATATATGTATCAATATTAAAATAATCTTTCGATTCTGTTTCATTTTTTGCTTCACTATTTTAAATGATTCGATTTACAAAAATTTTAATTTCTCAATGCCACCCACAACAGAGAAATCCCATTCGGTTGGCAGTTCCTTATCCATTTCTAGCTGAATCAAAATCACATTTTGTCCCGACAAGAGCGGTGGATTGTATCCGTAATCAAAACCACCCCGAAAAGGCGGTGTAGCAATATCATGTTTGGTTTTCCAAACCACGTTGCTGTAAATCACATCTCCTTTAAAAAATCCGAGATAAGGAATAGCCGCTTTCTTGTCATCAGCATTTGTTACCCTCAGGGTGATAAAAGGGTCGTAATCACTGCCATTCTTTACCGGGATATCGATATAGCAGGTTTTGCTTTGAGAATAATCTTCAATGCTGTAATCAGATTCCTTAATCTCTTCTATACTTTCATCAATATTACTTATTATACTTTTCAAACATACAAATATTAAATTAATTACTATTTGAGTTTTAACTTAATACAAATGTACATACTAGAGGGGATAGTCATAGACCCTGAAGACAGAACATATCGAAACTTAAATACCAACTCAGTATTTGGGTTAATTAATTCATTTATTGGAGATAATGATGGTATGAATAAAAAGCGGACTAAGTAACCAGAAACTTAACTTTAGGAGTCTAATATAACCAGTTTTCAGTTATCTTTTTATACCTCCCGAGCAACCTTTGGAGCAACCCTAAAAACCAAAAAACCCGTAAATCATTGTTTATAAATGAGTTACGGGATAATTTTGTGGTACCTCCAGGAATCGAACCAGGGACACAAGGATTTTCAGTCCTTTGCTCTACCAACTGAGCTAAGGTACCATTGCTTAATTGCGGGTGCAAATATAATAGTATTTTTTAGTTTAATCAAAACAAAATCTAAAAAATCATTTGTAAATTTGATCTTTAATTATATTTCAAGATGAATTTAATAATTGATATAGGAAACACAAAAATTAAAGTAGCTCTTTTTAAAGGAGATAGCATTTATTGGAATGGTTTTTTAGCGCCAAAAGAGATTTTGATTGGATTAGAAAAAATAGCGAAAAGACATAAAATTGATCAGGGTATTATAGCGTCGGTCAGAGTAATTTCTGAAAATGAACTCTTAGAAATCGCACAATTATTTCCAATTTTACAGTTAAACTCTACAACTAAGTTACCGTTTCAAAACGAGTATTCAACGTCCAATACGCTGGGTGTAGATAGATTGGCAGTAATTGCTTCTGCAGTTCATAAGTATCCGAACCAAAATGTTTTAGTTATTGATGCAGGAACATGTATTACGTATGATTTTATAGGAGCAGATAAAATTTATAGAGGAGGCGCTATCTCTCCGGGTTTGACTATGCGATATAAGGCTATGCATACCTTTACAGAAAAATTACCATTATTGTCACCCAAGAAGACGAACGGGTTGATTGGTAATTCTACAGAAGACTCTATGCATTCTGGTGTTGTAAATGGTGTAATTGCTGAAATAATAGGAATAATAGATGCTTATAAATTAGAATATGAAAAATTAACACCTATTTTAACAGGTGGAGACACATATTTCTTGGCTAAGCGATTAAAAAATGGCATATTTGCCACTCCAAATTTTTTATTGGAAGGTTTGAATACTATTTTGACTTATAATAGCAAGAATGATTAAAAAGATATCGGTACTAGTTTTAGTATTAGTAGGCATACATAACTTTGCTCAGCAAACAAATTCGTCTCCATATTCTGGTTTAGGAATCGGTGATGAATTAGCTGAAAGGACTGTTGAGGAAATGAGTATGGGTGGTGTTGGTACTTCAAGTAGTAACCTATATAATTTAAATTTCAATAATCCTGCTTCGTTGTCTTCGTTAAGATTAACAACATATACGCTAGCCGTTGAAAACAGAGCAATGTCGTTTGAAGATACTAAAGGAAAAGAAACATCCTCAAATGCATATTTATCTTATTTAGCACTAGGGATTCCTATTGGTCCAAAGGGGTTTTCGGAGCCTAAGGGAGGTATAGCATTTGGGTTTCAGCCTAAGACAACCATCGGTTATGGTATCGAAAGTATTGTGTATGATAGCGCAGAAGAACCTATTGAAGCCTCTATTTATAATGGAGATGGAGGTACAAATCGCGTGTTTCTTGGAGGTGGTTATGAAGTGATTTCAGGATTTAGTATTGGGGTTGAAGCTGAGTATTTATTTGGAACCGTTGAAAAAAGTATTACAAATCGGAAAAAGGATATTCAATTCGGTACAAAATATGAAGTGATATCTGATGTAGAAGGTTTGTCTTATGAAGTTGGTTTTATTTACGAGAAAAAATTAAAGAAAAATATGTTTGCTAATTTTGGGGCAAACATTGGACTTGAGTCAAGTTTAGATTCAAAAGGAAGTGAGTATTTATATACAGTAAGTACAGGATCCATAAGTATCCCCAAAGACACCATTTTGAATGAAACGGCCAGAGGAACTTATAAAACGCCATTAAAAACGAGTATTGGGATTTCTATTGGTAAGAATAATAAATGGTCTGCGGGTATTGATTATAGTTTTAGAGAGGCTATTGAATTAACAGGTAATCTGAAAACATACAATCCTCAGTTAAGATATCAAGCGGCAAGTAGCATAGCTGTTGGAGGATATTATATTCCAAGGTATAACTCTATTTCAAGTTATTGGGATCGCGTAATTTATCGTTGGGGTTTTAATTTTGAAAACACAGGGATGATGGTTGACGGCACAGGAACTGGAAATGAATTTACAGCGATTGATCAGTTTGGCATGTCTTTTGGAGTTGGTATTCCAATAGGAGCGCAGTTGTCTACAATGAACCTAGGATTTGAATTCGGACAGCGCGGAGCTAGCGATAATGGCTTGGTGAAGGAAAAATTCTTTAATTTCAGACTTGGACTAACATTAGGGAATAAATGGTTTAAGCCGAAAAAAATATATTAATAATTAATAAATCAATAGAATGAAACAAATTACAAAATTAATCATGGGATTGTTTTTGATGCTAATTAGTTTTAATGCAATTGCGTTTCCACAGGAGTTAGACAAACAGGCATGTACTGTAGAGTACAATTTGTTCAAGGGAGATGTTACAGCTAAGAATTTTAAGGAAGCAAAAGTTCGTTTATTAAATTTATTGGAGAATTGTCCTACACTTTCAGTGAACATTTATAAATTTGGTTATAAGATTGTAGATAATATGATCGCTCAAGGGCAAAAAGTGGAAGGTATGAAGTTTATGAATACATTAGTGGATCAAAGGCTTTTACATTTCGCTGATGACGCGGGAAAAGTTTATAATGATTTCGCCTCTTTTTTATCAGAAAACGATATTTCTAGAGAACAGATATTTCAGGTTTTAGATAAAGCTTATAAAGCGAATCCAGAAGATATATCGCCAAAAAATATATTCTTATTCTTTGAAGTTATATTAGAAAGAAATAAAGAAATTAATGCGCAGAAAATATTAGATACTTATGATGAAATTCTTGATATTCAAGATAATAAAACAGGTGAATATCAAAAGAGATTGAGTGCTTTAATTGCCAAAGAAGAAGGTGGTGAAACCTTAAGTAGTAAAGAGGCCAGATCAAAAAGAGTTGCAGCAGGAAGATTAAATAATATAGGTATTGTTGTGTCTGGACTCGAAAACAGAATAGAAGAGTTTTTAACGTGCGATAGAATTATTCCTTTATATAGAAGAGATTTTGGAGCCAATAGAAATAATGCTACATGGTTGAGACGTGCAGTATCTAAAATGAATGCGAAGGAGTGCACGGAGGATGCTTTATATGAAGAATTAGCAGAAGCATATGCCGCTGCAGATCCGTCATCTAATTCTTATATTTTCTTATCTGGAATATTAGAAAGGAAAGGTAAAACTGAAGAGGCATTAGCAATGCGTAAAAAGGCAATTGAGTTAGAGGTCGACCCAATTAGAAAGGCGCGCTATTTATTGCAGATCGGTGCCGATGAGGCCAAGAAAAAGCGCTATAGTAGTGCAAGAAAATATGCGACAGATGCCATAGCGAGTAACCCTAGTTATGGGAAGGCATACATATTAATATCTTCATTATATGCTAGTAGTGCAAATTCTTGTGGTGATAATGAATTTGCAAAGCGAATGGTGTATGTAGCTGCTCTGAATAAGGCGGAAAGAGCGGTAGCAGTAGATCCAAGTATTGGTTCTTCAGCAAGAAAGTATATCAAGAGTTATAAATCAAATATTCCTACAAAAGCAATGGGGTTTGCTGATGGAATTAAAGACGGTGATTCTTTTAAAGTAGGTTGTTGGATTGGAGAAACGGTGAAGGTTCGTTTAAGATAAAAATGGTATAAATATTTAGTATATTTGTTTAATGACGAAATATTTAAAACATATTATAAAAAGCATTGCTGTTGTGTGTACATCAGCAATGCTTTTTTCATGTGGTAATGATATTCAGGAGGTGCGTGATTTTTTAGCAGATAAAAATTTACCTGTTGGCGTTGCTGAAAACGTATTTAATGTTCATACGGACTCTGGACGTGTTGACTTGCGATTTACGGCTCCTTTATTACACGATTACAGCAACCGAAAAGAGCACCCTTATTCAGAGTTTCCTGAAGGTGTAAGAATCGTTAGTATTGATAAAAATAAAGATTCTTTAGTTATTGTTGGGAACTATGCAATATCGTATGCTGGTACTAGAAAAACAAATATTAGTATATTAGAGATTAGAGGGAAGGTTCAGATAGAAAACATTAATGAGCGGAAAAAATTGATTACCGAACAATTGTATTGGGATCAGAGAACAAAATATTATTTTACAGAAGAGCCGTTTACATTGTATACAGAAACGGATACTATTTATGGAGTTGGATTTGATACAAGTGAAGATTTGAGTCAGTTTACTTCAAGTAATAATCGAGGGAATTTGGAGTTGAAAGAAAATTAGGAAAAATGAATAAAGTAGGAAGAATTTTTGAAATAGGATATTTATTTGTAGGAGTAATTTTTGGTTACGAAGCCTACCAGGTATGGGGAGAGGATAAGTCTTATGTGTATTTAATATTGATGGCACTTGCCGTGTTTATGTTTTTTTTCAGACGAAAATTCAGAAAGAAAAGGGAAGATAGGTTTAATCAGAATTAATTATTTTTATGGAATTACAACTTATCGTAATTGTCATATCTATTTTATTGTCCGCTTTTTTTTCAGGGATGGAAATTGCATTTGTTTCTGCAAATAAAATGCATATAGAACTCGAAAAGAAGCGCGAGGGTTTTATAGCCAAAATCCTAACAAGGCTAACACAGAAATCTTCAAAATTTATTACTACTATGTTGGTAGGGAATAATATTGCTTTGGTTGTCTATAGTTTTTTTATGGGAGAGTTTTTAGTAGAACTTTTTCCAATAGATTTTTTCAATGAATTTACATTATTACTTATTCAAACGTTTATTTCTACAATTCTTATTTTGGTAACCGCTGAATTTATTCCAAAAGCTATTTTTAGAATTTATGCTGACGATTTTTTAAAAATATTTGCGGTACCGGCCTATTTCTTTTTCTTACTATTCCATTTTATATCAGAGTTTATGACGGCTATTTCAGATTTTTGTTTATGGGTATTATTTAATACCAGTGATGATGTTGAACAAACTGAATTTAGTAAAGCTGAATTAGAAATGTATATTACCGAGCAAATTAAAAAAACGAATGGAAATGAAGAGTTGGATTCAGAAATTCAAATATTTCAAAATGCATTGGTTTTTAACGATGTAAAGGCCCGAGAAGTAATGATTCCTCGAATAGAAATATTGGCATTGGACATTGGTGAAACATTAAGTGCGGCAAAGAACCTATTTATAGAAACGGGCTATACGAAAATTATAGTTTATAAAAATTCATTGGATGAGATTCTAGGTTATGTGCACGCATTTGATATGTTTAAAAAACCTAAAAGTTTAAGATCTATTATACTGCCTGTGGAGTTTATACCGGAGAGTATGATGATTAATGATATTTTGAATGTGTTGACCAAAAAGAAGAAAAGTTTAGCGGTGGTGTTAGATGAATATGGAGGAACTTCTGGTTTGCTCACAGTAGAGGATATTGTAGAAGAATTGTTTGGCGAAATTGAAGATGAGCATGATACTTTGGAGTTGAAGGAAGTTATGATTAATGAAAATGAATATAAGTTTTCAGCAAGATTAGAGGTAGATTATTTGAATGAAACTTATAGTTTAAAGTTGCCAGAAGATGAAGCATATGAGACCTTAGGAGGTTTAGTTGTCTATCATTCTGAAAATATTCCTACCGAAAAAGAAGTCATTCTAATTGGGAATTATGAATTTATTATTTTGACAGCCTCATCAACAAAAATTGATGAAATTTATTTAAAAATTTCAGAGAATAAAGAATCATCTTAAGACCTTCATTCTATTTCAGAAAAATTAATGTTTTACCAATATTTTTATTGAAATAATCACTTTTATATTTCAATAGTAAATTGTACTTTCGCACACTAAATTAAATATATCACATAATGGCAATTTTATCAAAAATTAGAGAGCGTTCAGTCTTTTTGATTCTAATTATAGGTATGGCTTTATTAGCGTTTGTATTAGATCCGTCATCTATACAAAGTTTTTTTCAAGCAAATAAGGTTAACGTAGTTGGAGAAGTTAATGGAGAAACAATTAGTAGAGATGATTTTGCTGATTTAATGGAAACGTATAAAAATAATAGTAGAAGCAGTTCTAATAAACAGGCGATGACGTACGCTTGGGATAAATTGGTTGGGGATGAGATTTATAACGACCAACTTGATAAAGCTGGCGTTTTAGTAGGAGAGGAAGATGTTTGGCAATCTATTGTAAGTATGTCTTTTTTTAAGTCAAACCCTGCATTTCAAAATGAAGGTGGTTTGTTAGATCCAGAAAAAGTAAAAGAATATATTGCTAATATTAAGGATGAGGCTGTTGGAAGTACTGCTGGATCTCAAGAATATAATATGTGGCGAAGTTGGTTAAGTACAGAGGCTAGTTTAAGACAGAATTTAAAAAGAACTGTATATAACAATTTAGTAGCAGCTGGATTAGGCGCTTCTTTGAAAGAAGGAGAAAGAGAATATACTTATGCCAATAATAAGGTAACTTCAAAATTTGTGTATGTTCCTTATTCTTCAATTGCAGATAGTTTAGTAACAATTACAAATGTAGATTACAAAGCTTATATAAGTAAGAATTCGAAGGAATTTCAAGTAGAAAAGTCAAGAGACCTTAACTATGTGAAATTTAATATTGTTGCTTCAGATGAAGATAAGGAAGCAATTAAGAAAGATGTTGCGCAATACATTACTGATCGGGAAGAATATAGTAATGCGGCTAAAGCAACAATTACTATTCGAGGTTTAAAAAATGCTACAGATATTAACCTGTTTCTAGAAGAAGCTAAATCTGATTTACCAAAGGATGATCGATTTTTGTTTGAAAATAACGTAGCGTCAGTAATTTCAAAAGAAATTTTTAGTGTAACTCAAGGTAATGTGGTAGGGCCATATGAGAGCAATGGTTATTTTAAAATTTCTAAGGTTAATGAGTTTAGACAAATGCCAGACTCTGTTCAGTCTCGTCATATTCTTGTTCCTTTTGCAGGAACTACAAGATCTGCATCTGCGGTAACCAAAGAGGCTGCTAAGAAAACAGCCGATAGTATTTATAAATTAGTTAGAAATAGTTCTAAGAAGTTTATTGAGATTGCTGATAAAGTAAACACTGATGGTACCAAAGGAAAAGGTGGAGATATTGGTTGGATTTCAAAGGCGCAAGCTTTTTCTCCTAATTTTGATGTTGATTTTGCTGAATATTTGTTTACTAATAAAAAAGGTACAGTTCAAGTTGTTGAAACTAAGTTTGGATATCATGTTATAAAAATAGATGACCAAACAGCCTATAAGAAAGCGGTTCAATTAACTACTCTATCAAGACAAATTATACCTTCAATAGATACAGAGAACAAATTTTATCAAGATGCTGAGACTTTTGCACAAGATTTAATTTCTAATGGAGGTGAAATCTATGCACTAGCAAAAGAGAGGTCATATTTAGCAGCACCTGCTATTGGATTACAAGTATTGGACGAATTTGTGCCAGGAATTCTTGGAAACCAAAGACAAATTGTAAATTGGTCTTTTAATAAAGAAACTGCTATTGGTGGTGTCAAAAGGTTTGATGTTGAAAGTGGATATGTTGTGGCTGTACTTTCTAGTAAAACGTCAAAAGGGTTATCTCCAATTTCTAAAGTAATAAATAAAATTAGACCTATATTATTGAATGAAAAAAAGGCAGTAATGATTGCTGAATCAATGAAAGATTCCAATACGTTAGAGGAAATAGCTAAAAGTAGCGGTACGAGTCTTAGAACAGCCTCTTCGGTGACATTAGCGAGTCCTACTATTTCAGGTGTAGGTGCAGAACCTGGTATCGTTGGAGCAATGATGGGATCTAAAGTTGGTGAAGTTCATAATAATTTGAAAGGAGTTAAAGGTGTATTTGCAATTGAAGTGAGCTCTTTAGAAAAAGCGCCGAAATTACCAAATTATGACATTGCTCGTTTAAAGTTGGTGAATTCGCTTAAATTAAGAAAAAATCAAATATTTACTTCTTTAAAGTCTTCTTATGAAATAGAAGATTATAGAGGAAATATGTACTAAGGATAGAATTTCTATATAAAATCAAAAAGGGAACGTTTAAAGCGTTCCTTTTTTTTTGTATCCAAGGATTTTGTCTATTGTGTTCGTTTAAAATTGTAGTATAGAAGGAAGCTATTATTAAAACAATGGTTAAAGGCATCAAAACTCTACCGCTATTAATGAATAGACAGATCTTAGGCTTGATTTAACTAAATAGTTACAGATCGCATTATGAAATCTATAAAGGGGTAGCTTGTGTAATTATAAATACGATTGAATTAGGGGATAAGAACCATGAAGACAAATATATAGGAGTTGTAATTAATTTTATTCTTTCAAAACGCGATTCTTCTTGGTTCAGATGAAATAAGTCATTATAAAAAAAAGCCAGAGAATTCAAATTCTCCGGCTTTTTTTAGTTAAAATATTTTTCTTACTATCTATTCATAGACATTAAGAATTCATCGTTATTATGAGTCGATTTCATTCGATCACTAAGGAATTCCATGGCCTCAATAGGATTCATGTCTGCAAGGTACTTGCGTAAAACCCACATACGTTGCATTGTTTTATCATCAAGTAATAAGTCGTCTCTACGGGTACTTGATTTTACTAAATCTACAGCAGGGAATATTCTTCTATTAGAAATATTTCTATCTAATTGTAATTCCATGTTTCCAGTACCTTTAAATTCTTCGAAGATAACTTCATCCATTTTAGAACCAGTATCAGTCAAGGCGGTTGCAATTATAGAAAGAGATCCTCCTCCTTCAATATTTCGTGCAGCTCCAAAGAATCGTTTAGGTTTATGTAAGGCATTCGCGTCAATACCTCCAGATAATATTTTTCCAGATGCAGGAGCTACTGTATTATAAGCTCTTGCTAAACGTGTAATAGAATCTAAAAGGATTACTACATCATGTCCGCACTCTACGAGTCTTTTTGCCTTTTCAAGAACAATATTGGCAACACGTACATGTTTGTCAGCTGGTTCGTCAAAGGTAGAAGCAACAACTTCACCTTTCACATTTCGCTGCATATCGGTTACCTCCTCCGGACGTTCATCAATTAACAGTATAATTTGATAAACTTCAGGGTGGTTGGTCGAGATTGCATTGGCAATATCTTTTAGTAATATGGTTTTCCCTGTTTTTGGTTGAGAAACAATCATACCACGCTGTCCTTTACCAATAGGAGAAAATAAATCAATAATACGGGTTGAAATATTTTTGCCCTCAAGGTTCAGTTTTTCATCTGGAAATAATGGCTTTAAGTGTTCAAATGCAACACGATCACGAACTACATTTGGATTTAATCCATTTATTTTTGAGACTCTAATTAAAGGGAAATATTTTTCACCTTCTTTCGGTGGGCGAACATTACCTAAAACAGTATCTCCTGTTTTTAAGCCAAATAACTTTATTTGAGATTGAGACACATAAATATCATCTGGAGACGATAAATAATTATAATCCGACGATCTTAAAAAACCGTATCCGTCGGGCATAATTTCTAATACACCTTCACTTAAAATTATTCCGTCAAATTCATAGTCAGGGTCACGATATCTATTGCCGCTCTTCTTCGGCTGATTTTGATCTTTATGTTGTGGTTTCTTATTCTTGGTATGATCAGGTTTTTGATGTTGATTCTCTCTTTTTTGATTGGGATTTTCCTGTTTCGCTTTTGGTTGATTTTGCTTTGGATGAACTTTTTTAGTTTCTCCTTCTGTTGTAATAACTTCTTTAACTTCTTCCTCTTCTTGTGTAAGTGCTACTTTCGTATCAACATGCTCAATTACTTCTTCAATAGCCATTTGTATTTGTTTTTCACCAATAATTCGTTTTTCAGCAATTGTTGGTTTTTTAGCAGTAACTGGATTTTCCTTTGAAACAGCATCTCTTTTTGGCAGAGGTGCTTTTTTTACTACTTTAACTTCTTCCGAAAGGGTTTCTTTTTTTGCTATAACTTTTGGTTTAGCAATACGTCTTCGCTTTGGTTTTTCAGTGCTTTTTGTAGCAGGAGATGGGTTTGCAGCTTGGTGATCAAGAATTTGATAGACGAGATCCAATTTGTTTAATTGGCTAAATTTTGGGAGTCCAATTTCTTTAGCAATCTTCTGCAAATCTACAAGGGATTTTTCCTTGAGTTGTGAAATTTCAAACATTATGTAAGATTATGATTAATTATTTTTCCGATTCGGAAATAGTATAAAATTGTTATAATTGTATATCGAGATTAAAATGCTATGATGCAATTTATTATAGAATAGATGACAAATATAACAAATAAAACTAATATTAATATTTTTATAGAAAAAAAGATTAGTTTACATTTGTCGTCCTTAGAAACTAAAATGATTCAAAGAATTCAATCTGTTTATTTATTAGTAGCCTTGCTTATCTCGAGTGGGGTTGTTTATATACTAAATTTATGGATAAATATTGACGGAGTTGAGGTTTTTGCATTTGATTTAATTAAAAACAAAGGGGTTTCACTTAAAGGAATTCCTATATTGTTTTTGGTTTCTAGCATTTTGTCATTGGTAACTATTTTTAAATTTAAGAATAGGCAAACACAGTTTGTTCTAGGGCGTTTAAATATTTTGATTAACCTTATTATATTGGGGTTACTTGTAGTTCATTTACAAAGTTTATCTGGAGAAACCTCGGTTTCAGAGAAAGGTATTGGATCAATTCTTCCATTAATCACTATTATTTTGTTAGTCATGGCAAATCGAGCGATTAAGAAAGATGAGGATCTTGTAAAATCTGTAGACCGACTGAGGTAGCACTGGTATCTTAGTATATTTAGTGAGAAAAACCCATGCTATTTATTTAGGATGGGTTTTTTATTGTAGATTTACTTATAGTCAAAACTATTTTTCTTCTTCACGGAAAACCGTTAGTAAGTAAAATCACTGCTTATCGGTATTGTAGTTTAAGTAGATATGAAATACATTTGAAATGGGGAAAATTGAAAAAGATAAAAGTTCATATTGCAGATGACCATAAAGTGCTTATTGATGGAATTAAAGCGGTATTAAAGAGGGAAGAAATACTTGAAGTTGTAGGAAGTTCTCAAAACGGAGAAGAAGTTTTGGACTGGTAAGCTTCTAATTCATCTGATGTCTTAATTCTTGACATTAATATGTCTAAAATAGATGGAATAAATATCTTGTAAGAATTTAGTAAATGGGATGCAAAACCTCTTATAGTTGTTTGATCTAGCTATGATGAAAAATAATCAGTTAAGTAGGTTTTGAAAATGGGTGCTGATAGTTTTTTAGTTGAAAAATGTGCTGGTGAACAAATTTTAGAAGCAATTAAGACCTTATAAAGGTGGGAACAATATTTTAGTGAACGTATTCAAAAAAAATCGTTTCGATGTTTTCAAATGAAAAGAAAAAAAATAGTAACTCTCAAGATGAAACAAATTTAACCCAATAACCGAAAGAGAAACAGAAGTTTTAAAATTAATTGCTCAAGAGTATAGTACCAAAGAAATTGCAACGAAACTATTTATAAGTATAAATACTGTTGAAACTCATCGTAAGAATTTGATAAAAAAATTGAAAGTCAAAAATGCTGTAGGTTTGGCATTGTATGCTCATAGAAATCAACTAATTTAAATAGTAATTAGAATTTATATAAGAAATGTTAAAGACTTATTTTCTTTCTTGTAAAAAGAAAGGAGACGTAAAAGAATACAAATTAAAGTTTAAAGAAGAGAAAGGGGTCAAAGTTACGTTTACTCAAAGTGGAGAAGACAATATAGTTGATTTGCAATATGACGAATTAGCGTCTGAAGAAAATTATGATAAAAACTTCACAGCGAAAGTAACGTTGAGAATAAAGTTTCATCAACAATCTGCAACTGGAACAGACAAATATAGGGAGCCGAGACCACCAAAACCAGTTCCGGAAATAGTGATTGAGCCCTAAAACAATGTATTTTTATAGTATGAAATGCTTCTATATAAAGTAAATAAAAGTAGTATTGATAGTTTTCAATGCTACTTTTTCCTTTTCTCAAAATTCTTCTAATATAGATTCTCTATTAAATATTATAGAATTAAGAATTGAGCAAGAAGACAATCAATTGGCAATAGTATTGATCGATTCAATTAAAATGATACCAGAGTATGCATTTGTTTCTGAAAAATTAAAGGTCGATTTTATATTAGCAAGACTGTATAATACTCAAAACGAACATGAAAAGGCTCTAAAGATATTACTTAATGGACTTACCATAATAAATGGTGATGCTTCTTCAAAATTCACAGCAGATTATGCGTATGAACTAGGTAGTGGTTTTTCTAGAATTAAGGGTTATTCGAATGCTTTTAAGTATTTTAGATTAGTGCTTTCAAATTCTCTAGAAAGAAATGATTCCTTAGGGATTAGTAAGGGATATTTGGGGTTAGAGAGCGCTCACCTTCATCAATATAACGGTATGAATAGGGTACTTATAGAATCTGATTCGGTAAGTTTGAAAATACACGGAGATAGTTCAATTTATTATTATGACAAGGCAATTTTAATTTCACCAAATGGAAAATTAGGGCAAAAATATTTGGCAGATGTTTATGCAAATTTGGTGGTATATAATTTTTATGAAGAGAATCATGAAATAGCTGAAAAATATTGTTTTAAATCCTTAAATATTTATCAAATTAATAAGGATACAATTAAAATGATGGAGGGCGTTTAAAGGTGGTGTCTTCAAAAAAAGAGGGAATTTAAGTATTTATTCATGTTCCAATTCCTATAGATGGTTAAACTCTTTTACCCAATTCAATAATTTCAAGATTTTTAATTTCTGTAGTATCAATTTCAAATCGTAACATGGTCCTTACTTGATGGAATCCATGTTTTCCTGCAGCTCCAGGATTCATGTGTAATAAATTCAACTTTTTGTCGTATTGGACTTTTAAAATATGAGAATGTCCACTGATAAATAGTTGGGGAGGGTTTTGTTTAATTTCTTCTCTTATTTTAACATCATACCTATTTGGATATCCGCCTATATGAGTCATCCAAACGTCCACTTTTTCACAAAAAAAACGATTGTTTAATGGGAACTCTTGGCGTATAGGAGTCCCATCGATATTTCCATAAACAGCGCGGAAAGGTTTGTAAACTTTAAGGGTGTCAGAGATCTCTATGGTGCCAATATCACCAGCATGCCAAACTTCATCTGCAAGTTTTACATATTTAAGGATTTTAGCATCTATATAATTATGAGTATCAGAAAGTAAAAGAATTTTTTTCATAAAATAGAATGGTAACTGTTATGCCAAATAAAGATGATAATAATCTGTTTAATTCGTTTCTTTTTCGCTCATATTTTCAATTTTAAATAAAATCTTAACTACAGCGACGTTTAGGTATTCTATTTTATATAAACCATTCAAATTAATTTAGATCAGTTTAAGATTCATTTAGGATTAATTCGGTTTTAAATAGAACACAACTTAATTACTATGAGTATATTTGTTTGTGCAAAAATAAGCGAATCTGTTGAGATATTTTTTAGAACTTTCATATAAGGGTACAAACTATCATGGTTGGCAATATCAACCAAATGCGATCTCAGTTCAAGAGAAAATGAATGATGGTCTTTCAAAGTTATTGAAGGAAGAGATTAATATCATGGGGGCTGGTAGAACAGATGCTGGAGTACATGCTTCTCAGATGTTTGCACATTTTGATATTTCTGTTGCCTTTGATGAGAATGTAATTTTATTTAAATTAAATTCATATTTACCAAGTGATATCGTTGTCCATAGAATTTTTAAAGTAGCTGATAAGGCGCACACACGTTTTGATGCCATTAGCAGATCCTATGAGTATAGAATTTTTTTGGGTAGAAAT
The DNA here is from genome assembly GCA_905181865.1 of Urechidicola croceus. GTDB lineage: Bacteria > Bacteroidota > Bacteroidia > Flavobacteriales > Flavobacteriaceae > Urechidicola > Urechidicola croceus_A. Next base: position 773,154 of record CAJIZG010000001.1, on the reverse strand, counting down.
CCGTTTTTATTGGATACAACCTGGCAATTTTATATACGAACACTAAATGTAGAGAAAATGAACGAAGCAGCTTCAGAATTACTAAATTATCAGAATTTCAAGAGCTTTTCAAGATCAAAAACAGCTGTAAACACCTATAATTGTGTAATTAGTGAGGCTCAATGGGTATTTGATGATACTATTTTAATATTTAAAATTTCTGCGGATCGTTTTTTACGAAATATGGTGAGGGCTATAGTAGGTACTTTGGTGAACGTAGGTTTGGGTAAAACTAGTTTGCAAGAATTTAAAGAAATAATTGAAGGTAGAGATAGAACAAAAGCAGGGGCTTCAGTTCCAGCAAAAGCCTTATTTTTAACCCAAGTAAAATATCCAGAATCAGTTTTAAGCCATGAGTAGTTCAACGGGAAAGGCATTTGATGTAAAGATTTTTAAAAGATTAATGGGCTTTGTAAAAGAATACAAAGTGCAATTTCTTGTGGCTGCTTTTTCGGCGGTACTTTTAGCATTTTTGGCTGTCGTACGTCCGTTGTTACTACAGTATATTATTGATGATTTTTTCGAATCTAAAGATAGATCGGGTCTTTTGAATTTTGTATTAATTATGGCGACAGTATTACTCGCCGAGGTGATGGGTAGATTTGTTTTTATTTTTGTGTCTAATAAATTAGGATATAGTATTATTAAAGATATTCGTATGAAGTTGTTTAAGCACATGCTTCATTTTAAAATGTCGTATTTTGATACTTCTTCAGTAGGGAAATTAGTTACAAGATCCGTTACAGATATTGAACAAATAGCAAACTTTTTTGGACAAGGATTTTTTATGATAGTAGGAGATTTACTTACCATGATTGCGGTTATTATTGCAATGCTGATTCTAAGTTGGAAGTTGGCCTTTATTACACTGATAGTACTTCCCATTATTCTTTATGCTACGAAGTTATTTCAGATACACATGAAAGCATCATTTAAGGAGATTCGCGAACAAGCGGCAAATTTAAATGGATTTATTCAAGAGCGTGTAACCGGAATGAAAATTGTTCAGTTATTCAATCGTGAGAAGATTGAATATGATAAGTTTAAAGAAATTAATAATAAGCATAAAAAAGCTTGGGTAAAGACAGTGATGTATTATTCCATATTCTTTCCTATAGCAGAGGTGTTCACTTCTATTACGATGGGTTTTATTGTTTGGTTCGGTGGGGTACAAATTATGGTGGAAGGAAGTGGCATTACAGCTGGAATGATATTCTCATTTATTATGATGTCTGAAATGCTTTTTAGACCGCTTCGCCAAATTGCAGATAAATTTAACACACTTCAAATGGGTATGGTTGCTGGTAATCGCGTGTTTGAAATTTTTGATACAGAGAGTCATATTGATGCTAGTGGAACCCTGTCTTCAACATCCTTAAAAGGAGAAATATCTTTTAAAGATATTCACTTTAGTTATATTAAAAAGGAAGAAGTGTTAAAAGGAGTTTCGTTCAATGTAAAAGCAGGGGAGACGGTTGCTATTGTAGGAGCAACCGGAGCAGGTAAATCAACCATTATTAATTTAATTAATCGATTTTACGAAATTGATTCTGGGAAAATTTCTATTGACAATAAAAATGTTGGTGATTATACGTTGCCTAGTTTAAGAACAAATGTAGCAGTAGTTTTACAAGATGTGTTTTTGTTTTCAGATACTATTTATAAGAACATTATTTTGGATAAAGAAATCCCTTTAGAAGAAGTGAAATTAGCAGCGAATAAAATCGGGATTCACGACTTTATTATGACCCTTCCAAATGATTATAATTATAATGTGAAGGAACGGGGAGTCATGCTATCTTCAGGGCAGCGTCAATTAATTGCATTTTTAAGAGCGTATGTTAGTCGACCGAGTATTTTAATTTTAGATGAGGCCACATCATCAATAGATTCTTACTCAGAACAGTTAATACAAAAGGCTACTGATAGAATCACCCAAAATCAGACTTCTATCATAATTGCACATCGTTTAACAACCATTAAAAGAGCTGATAAAATAATTGTGATGGATAACGGATTAATAGTAGAGCAAGGCACGCATAAAGAACTGCTAAAAAGCAAAGGCTATTACAATAATTTGTACGAAATGCAATTTAAAAAAACGGCTATCGCAGGTTAACTTGATTAAGCCAGGTCGTTTTTTATAGTTTCTATCAAACCAAATTGGTTTTCAAATAGTACAAATTCACCATCTTTAATATAGGAAGTTTTTCCTGTTTCCTCAGAAACAACGATACAAACAGCATCTGATTTTTCTGTAATTCCAATAGCGGCTCTATGTCTCAACCCAAATCGAATAGGGATATCTTTATCCGATAGCGGTAAGATAATTCGAGTGGCAACAATCATGTTCTCTTTTACAATAATAGCACCATCGTGTAAAGGACTATTTTTGTAGAAAATACTTTCTAAAATAGGTTTGTTTACCTCGGCATTCATGGAATCACCAGTGGTTTTTAGAAAATCTAAACTTTGAGAACGTTCGATTACAATTAATACACCTGTATTCGACGTGCCCATAGATTCACAGGAATCAACAATGGTTTGAACGTCTGTTTCAATGTGAACTTCAGATTTCAAGAAGTTTAATTGTTTTAGAAAATTTCGTTTAGAACTAAATTTCGTAGTACCTAACATCAATAAAAACTTCCTTATTTCCTGTTGAAAAACAACAATTAAAGCAATAACTCCGCCACTCGTCAAGGTTCCCAAAATTCCACTCAGCATTTCCATTTCTAATGCTTGCGTAATTTTCCAGATTAAAAATATGATAGCAATTCCAATAAAAATATTTATTGCCGCAGTGCCTCTTAATAGTTTGTATGTATAATACATGAGCGTTGCAACTAATAAAATATCAAGAATGTTTAAAAAGGAGAAGTCTAGGAAGTCTAGCATGTTTTTTTTTGTAAATGTACTAAAATATAGAATTAGATGTTTAGGAAATTTGCTGGAGAATTATAATCGCTTCGAGAGCCTCTTTTACGTCATGAACCCTTAATATAGAACTTCCTTTTTGAAGAGCAATCGTATTTGTAATGGAAGTAGCGTTCAACGCTTGTGATGGATCCGTATCTAGTAGTTTATACAGCATCGATTTTCTTGAAATACCTGTTAAAATGGGAAGATTCATATTTTTAAAAAGTTCCATTTTTTTAAGTAATTCATAGTTGTGTTCTAATGTTTTTCCAAAGCCAAAACCAAGATCTAAAATGATGTCATTCACTTTTTTTTCTTTTAAAAGAGTCGTCTTTTCTGCGAAAAAACTTAAAACTTCCTGCGTAACATTGTTATACTTGGAATTGGTTTCCATGTTTTGTGGCGTTCCTTTCATGTGCATTAAAATATAGGGCACTTGTAAAAAGGCAACAGTATCAAACATGTTACTATCCATATTTCCGCCAGAAATATCGTTGATTATACAGGCTCCAGTTTCAATACCTATTTTTGCAACATTACTTCTAAAGGTATCTACTGAAATATAACTATCAGGAAAATTTTTAAGAATAATTTCCAATGCAGGAATGAGACGCGCAAGTTCTTCACTTTCCGAAATGTGATTGGCATTTGGGCGCGATGAATAGGCGCCGATATCAATAAAAGTAGCACCTTCAAAAAGCATCTTTTCTGTTTGCTTTAAAATAGATCGATCGTCTTTATATACGCCACCATCATAAAAAGAATCTGGAGTAATGTTTAATATTCCCATAATCCTTGGTGTGCTTAAGTCGATTAATTGGCCTTTACAATTTATTGTCATACTGAACTTATTTTTTTACTACGGTATTTACAACTTTACTCATAGTGGGTGCTTTATATGTGTGCATTTGTTGAATTAAGTCTTTAATGGAAGTACTCACCAAGACCATATCTCTATTTACTTGTTTTAGAAACCCTTCCTGCACCATTACATCTAATTGTTGTAAGATGGGGTTAAAAAAAGCGTTGGTATTTAAGAGACCAATTGGTTTGTTTTCAATTCCAAGTTGCCCCAAAGTAAGGGCTTCAAAAATTTCATCAAGTGTTCCAAATCCACCTGCCAGTGCAATATATCCATCTACTAATTTACTCATTGCTACTTTGCGGTGACTCATGGTTTTTGTTTCTATGAGTTCAGTCAATTCTGAATGGACTACTTCTTCATTTTTTAACAAATGAGGGATAATTCCAATCACTTTACCATCATGCGCTAAGAGTTCATTTGCAAGCGCTCCCATCATCCCTATTTTACCACCGCCATATACCAACCAAATATTATTTTCAGCTAAAAAAGTTCCAACTTTTTTAGCGTCTTCTTGGTAAATTGAATTAAATCCAATACTCGCTCCACAAAACACTGCTATTTTTTTCAATGGCTAAAACTAAATTTTTTAATTCGTTAAATTTAACCGAAATTTACGCAAAATAAATAATGTTTATGCATAATACTTCGAAACAATATGACGATGTAATTGGGAAATGTCAATCATTGTTTATCAATAAAATGATTGACTATGGGAGTGCATGGAGGATACTGAGATTACCATCATTAACAGATCAAATTTTTATAAAAGCACAACGAATTCGTCAACTTCAAGAAAATGCCACGCGCAAAGTCGATGAAGGCGAATATTCAGAATTTATTGGAATTGTTAATTATTCAATAATGGCGTTAATTCAATTAGAAAAGGGGGTTGTGGAACAACCGGATTTAAAGACAGAAGAAGCTACGGAACTATATGACAATCATGTTAGAATCACAAAATCATTGATGGAGAATAAGAATCATGATTACGGTGAGGCATGGAGAGATATGCGCATAAGTTCATTGACAGATTTGATATTGCAAAAGTTATTGAGAGTGAAGCAAATAGAAGATAATAAAGGGAAGACCATTGTTTCTGAAGGCTTGGATGCAAACTATCAAGATATGATAAATTATGCCATTTTTGCTTTGATTCATATGGAATAATTGTCCTATAATAAATGGGCACATTGTGCCACCTCGAGTGCAGTCGGAAGGTGAAATTAAAAAAGGTTTAGACTGCGCTCGAACTGACAAAAAAAAATGAAAACACTTATTCTTATCGCGCGTCTATTTGTCGCAGCAACATTTCTTTTTTCTGGTTTTGTTAAATTGGTAGATCCCATTGGATCCGCTTATAAATTCAAGGAATATTTTAGTGCCAATGTATTGGATATTGAATTTTTAATTCCTTATGCCTTACCATTTTCTATCTTATTAATATTGGCAGAGATAATGCTAGGTGTTTTTTTGTTGATCGGGTTTAAACCGAAATTTACAACGTGGAGTTTATTCATTATTACACTTATATTTTTATTTCTTACATGGTATTCTGCTTATTACAACAAGGTAACCGATTGCGGCTGCTTTGGAGATGCTATTAAGTTGACCCCTTGGGAGACGTTTAATAAGAATGTACTTTTAATTGTACTTATTGGATTGTTGATAGTTGCAAAGAAATATATGAAGCCATTGTTTGCTGTAAATGGATTAAGGTGGATTTCATTAACTTCCTTAATGGTATTTATGTATATAATTTATCACGTATTAGTGCATTTACCTTTGATAGATTTCAGACCATATGCAGTGGGTAAAAATATTCAACAAGGGATGACAGAAATTGCCGTGGATGGATTACCAAAAGTGCATGACTTCTATCTAGAAACCAATGATGGAACTGATTTAACGGATGAAATATTAAATACTGAAAAAGTAATGCTCGTGGTACTGTATGATATAGATATTGCAGATGTTAACGGGTATGAACAAGTTAAAAAGAGTACGGATTTGGCTAAGGAGAATGGCTATAGCGTATATGGTTTGTCATCTTCTTATATTGACGATCTTATCTCTTTAAGCGAAAAAGAGGATTTTAAGTTTGAATGGCTTTTTGTTGACGGTACAGTATTAAAGACAATTATAAGGGCAAATCCAGGTTTTATAACGCTGCATAAAGGCACGGTTACAGGTAAATGGAATTGGATTGATGCCGATAAATTTAAACCGTAGACATTGCCAAGTTTGGTTGCACTGAATCGTCAAAGTGTATGCGTATAAATGATCAAAATATATTTATGATTTGAAAAATGGTGGCTGAGCGGAATCGAAGCCACGTATATAATTCATAGTTTTATGAAACAAGTGCTATTAGTTTTTATCGGTGGAGGTTTTGGGAGTGTCGCTCGATTTTTGATTGGGAAAATGTTAAATAATTCAACGCATCAATTTCCATATGGTACTTTTATAGCGAATGTCTTAGGTAGTTTATTAATCGGATTTATTTTGGGTTGGGCGCTAAAAAGTGAAGCGTTATCTCAAAATCACACGCTGTTGCTCGCCACTGGATTTTGTGGTGGATTTACAACCTTTTCTAGCTTTGCCTATGAGAATCATGCTTTCTTAAAAGCAGGAGATTTTATGAATTTTGGACTCTATACTATTGCGAGTTTTGTCGTTGGATTCTTAGCCGTGTTTTTAGGTATGTATTTGGTAAAAATTGTAGCCTAGTGTTTGTTGAAATTTAAGATCCCAGCTTTTATTTTTACTGCTAGGTCATTTTCTCTAGGAGGAAGTGGACAAGAATATTTGTCGTTGTACGCGCAATATGGATTGTAAGCCGTATTAAAATCGATTATTATAGTCGCTCCTTTTGGTGTTTTTAGATCAATATATCGTCCAGCGTCATAGGTTTCTTCTCCATTTGTTAGGTCGTTAAAAGGAATAAATAAGTGATTAGTATATTCTGGGTCTACTACTAATTCTTGGTTTTGATAAATACGAAGTGAACACGCCTTCCCGTCGATATTAAAAGAAGCAATTCCATATTGTGTGTAGAGAGGTTTACGCTCTGTAGTTGTTTGCATTTGAAATATAGGTTCATTTGGAGTTCGTTCGAAATTCGCAGTTATTTTAAGGGATTCGTTAATGGGGAAAAAAGATAATTGCTTAAAATTATTAAAGTCTTCACTTTTAAGTGGACTTGTTTTTTTGTCAGAAAATTCTACATTCAATGCATATTGAAACTGTGAGATTTCATCGTTATAATTGTTTTTGTTTGATTGATTGCAGCCAAAAGGGGTAATTGCAACAAGAAGAATAAAAGAGATTCTTTTCATATAGAAATATTAGGGTGTAAAGATATTGTTTTATCATTTTATATATAAAATTTTTGATGATTTTTTGGAGTTTTTCCTGCAGTGTCAAATGGAAAATTATATATACTTACTAAGTGAAGATGTCATTCTCGAGAAGGAGAAAATCTAAATAATCGATTTTTTAAATTAAAAGGTCAAAATGAAACGAGTACTATGCGTCAAACGGTCAAGTTCAAAAATAGTGCGTTCGAGAAATTCTAAATTAGCGACATATTTTGCAATCTTCCCGATTTTGCATTTCACCAACAAGAACAACTTTTTCGTTTAAGGTATATCCGCAACAGTCCATATAGCCTTTTGCTATTTTTTTGCGAGCACGTTGAATACGCGATTTAAACGTAGAAAGTGGGATGCCAAGCTGGGTAGAAATATCTCGGTGTTTGATATCTTTAACATCTGCCAAGAAAAGAGGGGGTCGGTACATTTTATCTAAATTTAAAATAGGACTTAATAAACAATCTTTTTCTGTATGTTTAAGAAAATCTTCTTCCTCTTCAGTATTTAACATCGTAAGACCATTTAATGTATTATTGGTTCTGAAATAATCTAAAACGGTGTTTCTAGCAATAGAAAACACCTATGATTTTAATTTGTTTGGGTCTTTTAACGTTTGAAGTTTTGTGTGTACTTTTAGAAAAGTTTCTTGAACGAGATCATCTGAAATAGTACTGTTTTTGACTTTACCTAATATGAAGTGATTTATATCATCTGCATATAATTCCCATATCTTTTGTGTAGTCATATGTTGAAAATATTGTATCAAGTGGAAATTGTATTATTTCCAATTGACCTATTAATGATTAACAATTACAATTTGAGCATGAGCAGTTTTCGCAAGTGCAATTAGTACATTGCCCGTTTTTATATGGTTCGCAATTACAGGTACATTATGTGTTTTTCATAATGATTGTTTTATTGTTCATAGAGTAGACGATTGATTTACAAAAAAAGATGTATTTAATTTTAAAATTTCTTATGAGATATGAATTCGGATTTATATTTAACTAAATTTGTTTTATTCTATCAATAATAATTTGAGTAAGTATTTTTTAAATAATTTTTGGATTTTTTACCTTTTTTTTGGATTTTACGCTACGTCTCAAAAGTACGATGTACTTTCTTTAAAAGAGAAAAGAGAAATTAAAATGCGCTCGCATATGCTGGTTCATTTGGACTCGTTAAATGCAGAAGGGTTAAATAACACGTTATCTTTGAACGTTCCCTTAGGTTTGTATTTATCAAAATCTCATGATAAAAACAATATGTTTTTAAATCGTATTAAAGCGAGAAAAGACATTGTATTGATTTTAAACGATAGTGATTCAACCAATGTCATTGCTTCGCAACAATCAATTGTTTATTTATTTCGAAAGAATCTCGACAGTTTACACATCACTAAGAAGTCAATAGAAAATAATGATTTGATGTTTGATAAGATTACTGATTTTGGTCTTCTCACGATCGAATCCGGTTTGATGGTATCCGACAGCATGTTTGTGAACTTATGGAATATTTCTGGAAAATTACCAAATTTTATTTACGTCAATAAAGATAATTTGAATGCGGTTGTACACGTTGTTAACATGCTGAACGGAACACCAAAAATATTTGGTGTAGTGCGCACAGAGGAGGCTATGTTATATGATGTGTCATTTGAAAATTTCGATAATAGAACAGTCAATGGTTTTTTTACTTTTCCTTTTGAAGGTGAAGCGATAATTCCTCATATGGCTGGCTATTATTTTTCGCCAGATATCATTAGCCCCACTTTAGAAAATAGAGATAATTTAAAGGAGTTTATTGGATATCCATTAAAGTCGGATTATCGTCTCACGTATCATTTTACTTTTAGTACGGAGGTGAAAAATATTGTAGAGAAAGGAAATAATAAATTTTTGTCCAATGCGGTAGTTGCTAGAAAGGACCGTATTCATGGTAATGTGGGTTATTTTTCGGAAAGAGCTTATATTGATACTGGAATTGCTGGTAAATCGGCATTGAAATCTAACTTTTCAATAACTGCTTGGGTTAAGCCCACAGAATTAAACGCTGCAAATGGAATATTGAGTAAAGGTTTTAATTTTGTCGTGAAAATTCATGAAGGTTATTTAACCTTTACTTCTGCGGGTATTAAAGACTACAAATCGTTATCCTCTCCTATTCCAATAAATGAATGGACGCATATTGGGCTGGTTCATTCTAGTATTAATAACAATCTGACTTTTTACATAAATGGCATTCAGACTGATAAAATTGAAATGATTTCGGAATATAAGAATTCTGAATATAATTTGTTGGTAGGAAATAATATTTGGGAGGAGTTTTTTGTTGGTTATTTAACCTCCATTAAAATATGGGAGCGCGAATTAAACGCAAATGAAATTTTAGGTGAATTTGAAAATAAAAATTTAGAGCTAGGTACTAAAAGGACTATTCTTAAAGTGATTCTAGGTGTTTTTTTAGTGCTTTTAATTTTGTATTGGGTTTTTAAAAACAGATTAAAAGGAAGAAAGAAGTTTCTTCCAATAAAGTGTTCAAGACAATTTAAGAGAATTGATGTTAAAAATTTTAGAGAGCAAATTTTGTGCTTTGGGCAACTGAGGGTTGAGAATGAGCAAGGGGAGAATATTGCAAGTAAATTCTCCCCTATGTTGAAGAAAATATTTGTTGTTATATTCTTGCATAGTCAAAAGCGAGAGCAGGGTATTTCTACTAAAAACCTAACCGAATACATTTGGCCTGGAATGGATGTTAGAAGGGCAAAAAATACGCGTGGAACTACCGTTCAAAATCTACGGTTAATTTTAGCAGGTTGCAATGAAATAGAATTGGTATTTAAAGATAAATTATGGTCTATAGAATTAGGAGATGCTGTTTATTGTGATTTTTTAGAGGCTAAAGGAATTCTTGATTTAATTGTAGAAAATAGCCATAGCGTTCAAATTTTAGAAACAGAATTACCTAGACTTTTAAATCTACTGACAATGGGTCGATTTTTTTCCAATTCTAGTGAACCTTGGTTAGACACATTTGTGGAAAAATTTAGTATTGAATTGATTGAACAATGTTTTGAGTATACAGAAAAACTAATATTGGCGGAGCATTATGAGTTGTTGTTTTCAATTTCAGAAGCAATATATTTGTATGACGATTTAAATGAAAAGGCATTAGAGATAAAATTGAATGTTCTTGTATATCAAGGTAAATTAAGTTTGGCCAGTGGGGTTTTTAACAACTTTGTTAATTTGTATCAGAAGATATATAAAGAAGTATATCCTCTTAATTTTGCACAATTTCTAGTTAAAAAATCAATAAAATAGAAATTTTCTTTTTTATTACCCCATTTATTACCCCTATTTTTACGCAGGCAATAGTTTCTTTGTTTCAAAAGAAATAAGTATTAATTTAAAATAGTAATAATATGAGTGAACATTCAAATAGTCGTAGAGACTTTGTGAAGAAATCATTGTTGGCTTCAGCAGCCTTTTCGATTATTCCAAGACATGTTCTTGGAGGTCCAAATTTTATTCCTCCAAGTGACCAATTAACAAAAGCAGTTATAGGTGTAGGCGGAATGGGACAAGGTCATTTAACTTATGAAGGGACAAAATTATTAGCTATTTGCGATGCAGATGGAAAACATTTATCGAATACCGTTAATAAGGTAGGAAATGATGTTAAGGGATATAGAGACTTTAGAGAGGTTTTAGAAAGGCCGGATATTGATATTGTACATATTGCAACTCCACCACACTGGCATGGAATTATGTCGGTTATGGCTGCTGAGGCAGGTAAGGATGTTTGGTGTGAAAAGCCGATGACAAGAACTATTGGAGAAGGGAAACGCGTTGTTGAGGCAATGAAGGTTCATGGTAAAATATTTCGTTTAAATACTTGGTTTAGATTTAAGAGTAATTTTTACGGAATGGGAACACCTGTTAAAAAATTGAAAAAAGTTGTGGATAGTGGAGTACTAGGATGGCCATTAAAAGTAACTATTAGCGGAGTTACTGGATTTAACTGGAAATTCTACTGGGTAGGAAAAGAAAATTTAGCACCTCAAGTAGTTCCAGCACAATTAGATTACAATATGTGGTTGGGTCCAGCACCAGAAAAACCGTATCATCCGCATAGAGTGCATGGCACCTTCCGGGGGTATTGGGATTATGATGGCGGTGGATTAGGCGATATGGGCCAACATTATATAGATCCAGTTCAGTATTTTCTTGGAAAAGATACGGACAGTCCGGTTAAAGTTGAAGTGGATGCACCGCAACAACATTATGATGCTATCGGAACTTGGAGAAAAATAACATACACTTATGCAGATGGTTGTCAAATCATTTTAGATGGTGAAAATAAGGATAAAAATGCTGCTTATATAGAGGGGCCAAACGGTAAAATATATAATGGATTTAAATCAACGATTCCAAATTTAGAGGGATTAATTGATAGTCTTCCGGACCCAGAAGAACAGATTTCTGTTTTTTCAGAATCTGTACGAACTCGTCAAAAGTTTGCATTGAATGAAGAAAACGGCCATCGTTCAGCTACCATTGTGAATATGGGGATTATTGCTTTGCGATTGGGGAGAACATTAGAGTTTGATCCAGTTAAGCAAGAGTTTATCAACGATGAAGAAGCAAATAGATTAATTGATCAGCCAGCAAGAACTTCATGGGCTTACTAATAATTTTAAGAGAAAAGTAAAATGAATAGAATAAAGATAAAATTAGGATTCGTGCTATTATTGATGTGCGCTTCAATAAGTGTTGGTGCTCAAATTAATAGAACCTTAGCTACAAAAGTGGCTGATATATTGGCTCAGTTACCCGTAGAAAATTTGCATCACTCAGACAAGTTGATGCAAGAGATTGTTGATTTAAAAGTAGAGGGTGTTCTTAAATTTTGTGATATGATAGTTCCTTTAGGAACAGGTGATGATACGAAAGCAAGATTTGCCATTGAAAGTGTTGCAATTTATAGCGGTGGGTTAAATACTGTTATTGAAAATAGTGCTGTTGAAGATGCGCTTTTACAAGCAATACAAAATGCTACAAACAATGAAGTTAAAACTTTTTATATAGAAAGATTAACACATTGCGGAAGCGATACAAGCGTTGAAACATTAAGGGGGTTTTTAAGTGACGCCAAAATGTATAAGCCAGCATTATCAGCGTTATCATTTATTGGTTCAACCAAAGCGGCGGATGCAATATTCAGTGCTACAAAAGGAGCGGGTAATGCTATAAAAGCATCTTTAATAGTTGCTTTAGGAAGTTTAAGGTATGAATTAGCAGTAAGTTATTTACAACAATGGGCGAATTCTGAATCAGTATTCGTACAAGAAAAATCATTAGCGGCCTTGGCAGAAATAGCAGCTGTAAGTTCTTCAAAAGTTTTAATTACAGCGGCAGAAAAAGCAGACTATAAATTAGACAAGAGTGGCGCTATTATTTCGTTGATTCATTATGGAAAGCGATTGAAAGAGGAAGGTCAATTAGAATTGAGTACAAGTATCGGAGCGTTATTATTAAAAAATTGTAAAGAAGAGGAACAACTTCATTTTAGAAGTGCAGGCATTGATTTATTGAGATCTAATTTGGGTGGATCCTTTAATAAAACGTTATTAAAAGAAATAAAAAATTCTAATAAAAACTATAGAGGAGCGGTACTAGTTGCAGCAACCAATGGACAAACGAGCGAAGAAGTAGCTGCCTGGGTAAAAGCATATAAAAAAGCAAAAGGAACTGTAAAATCTCAAATTGTTTCGATGTTACAAACAAGAGACGAGCCTGTTGTTTTTGAAAAGGTAATTGCGACTTCAGTTCTAGATGAAGATGTAAACGTTAGAATAGCAGGGGTTAAAGCATTGGTATATGTAAATAAGGAAGTAGTATTACCTTTAGCACTGCAGACGTTAGCCACAGCAAACACACAAGATGAGTTTTCTGCTATTGAGGGAACTTTATTACGAATCTGTAGTGCGGAGGATAATATAGTATTGGCGAATTACTTAACAAAATTGAGTAATAATGGAAAGGTAGTAGTAGTAAATGTGTTGGCTGCGCGAAAGGCATCTGACCAATTTGAACAAATAGTTGCTTTAGTAAAAAGTGATGATAAAGGATTGAAATCGGCTGCATATGCTGCGCTGCCTGCTGTTGTGAGTACTTCCCACCTTTCTAAAGTTATCGGTCTTTTAAGTGTCACAGATGACGCAGAGAATATCAATTCAGTTCAGAATGCAATTGTTAGAATTCTTGATACTTCTAAGAAAGATAATTCGCAATTAATTTTGGACGCTTATAGAAATATTGAGTCTAAGGAGCATGTTTTACCCGTATTATCTGCACTTGGATCAACAGCTCTTGACCTTGTCTTGAATTCATTGAATTCAAAAAATGAAAAAGAGCAAATGGTTGCTTTAGTAACGTTATCAAAATGGAGAAATAATGATGCTTTAATTCATTTGTATGGGGCTGTAAAATCTTCTAAAAACAAGGAATTAAGAGCAAAAGCATTTGGTTATTATTTGTCTCAAGTTACTAGAGCAAAGTTCCCGAATGAGCAGAAGTTATTGTTAATTCAAAAATTGATGCCGTTAAGTACTTCTTTAGATGAGCAAAAGAAAATCATTGGAAGTGCAAGAGGAATTAAAACGTTCTTGTCTTTAATATTTGTTTCGGAATATTTAAATGTTGAAGGATTAACAACTACGGCGTCAAATACAGCCATTAGAATTGCGTTGCCAACTCCAGGGAAGAAAAATGGGTTAAGTGGTGAATTGGTTAGAAAAATTGTTTCGAAGAGTGTAAGCAATTTAACAGGACCAGATAGTCAATATACTAAGATTGACGTTCAAGAGTTTTTAGACAATATGTCTGATGAGGAAGGATTTGTTTCTATTTTTAACGGAAAAGATTTTACCGGTTGGGAAGGATTGGTTAAAAACCCAATAGCCCGTGGTAAAATGTCTGAAAAAGAATTGATTAAAGCGCAAATAGCAGCTAATGAGCAAATGATGAGAGATTGGTATGTAAACGAGGGTGTATTTGGATTTAAAGGAGAAGGATATAATAATATTTGTACGATTAAGGACTATGCAGATTTCGAAATGATCGTTGATTGGAAAATTACCAATGGTGGTGATAGTGGCATTTATTTGAGAGGAACCCCTCAGGTTCAAATTTGGGATATTGCTCGTTTAGATGCCGGTGCTCAAGTAGGAAGTGGGGGACTTTATAACAATCAAAAAAATGAAAGAATTCCTATAGAAGTTGCAGACAATCCTGTGAATGAATGGAATAACTTCAGAATTAAAATGGTTGGAGAGCGCGTTACTGTTTGGTTAAATGGTGTGTTGGTTACAGATAACGTCGCCTTAGAAAATTACTGGGATAGAAAATCTGGAATATTTGCTAAAGAAGCAATCGAATTGCAAGCACATGGTGAGGACTTAGGATTTAAGAATATTTATGTTCGCGAAATTAGTTCAGGGGATAATCAGTTAACAGAGGAAGAACAAAAAGAGGGTTTTAAATCATTATTAAACGGTAAGGATTTAGATCATTGGATTGGAAATAAAACAGATTATATTTTTGAGAGTAATGAATTGAAGGTTCGTCCAAAAAATGGAGGATACGGAAATTTGTTAACAGCCGCGGAATATTCAGATTTTAATTTTAGATTTGAATTCAAATTAACACCCGGTGCGAACAACGGATTAGGAATTCATATGCCTTTACATGGAGATGCTGCATATGAAGGTAAAGAATTACAAATTTTAGATAACACCGCAGCCATTTATGCAAATTTAAAACCATATCAGTATCATGGTTCGGTTTATGGAATTATTGCGGCTAAAAGAGGCTATTTAAATCCTGTAGGGGATTGGAACTCTCAAGAGGTTATTGTTAATGGAGATAATATAAAAATCATTTTGAACGGGACTGTAATTGTTGACGGTAATATGAAAGAAGCAGCCAAGAATGGGCCGAAAGATGGTAAAAGCCATCCAGGGTTAAAAAGAAATAATGGACACATTGGATTTTTGGGGCATGGGGCTTCTTTAGAATTCAGAAATATTAGGATTAAAAATTTAAGTAAATAAAAATATGAAAAAAATTATTGTAAGTATAGTAGTTATGTTAATGGCAACAGCGGCAGTAAATGCTCAAAGTAAATCATTGTTTAATGGTAAAAATTTAGATGGATGGACAAACTACGGTACCGAAAAATGGTATGTTGAAGATGGCTTGTTGGTGTGTGAAAGTGGCCCAGACAAAAAATATGGGTATTTAGGAACTGTTGATCATTATAAAAACTTTATTTTGACTTTAAAGTTTAAGCAAGAAGCAAATGGAAATAGTGGTGTATTTATTCGTTCTACTATAGATGGAACAAAAGTTGCTGGATGGCAAGTAGAGGTTGCTCCAAAAGGAAATCATACGGGAGGTGTTTATGAGTCGTACGGAAGAGGATGGTTGATAAAACCTG
Organism: Urechidicola croceus; assembly: GCA_905181865.1. Classification (GTDB taxonomy): domain Bacteria; phylum Bacteroidota; class Bacteroidia; order Flavobacteriales; family Flavobacteriaceae; genus Urechidicola; species Urechidicola croceus_A. The sequence goes on along the minus strand of CAJIZG010000001.1, from coordinate 757,458 downwards.
AGCCGGAGAAAGAAAAGGTTTTAAAAACAGGAGCATGGAATACTCTAAAAATTAAAGTTGATGGAGATGCGTTGACCTCTTGGTTGAATGGGACAGAAATGGTACATATTGTAGATGAAAAAATTGGAAAAGGAGTTGGTTCTGTTGCTTTACAAATTCATGACGGAGGAGGTATTAAGGTGAAATGGAAAAATATTAAAATTAAAGTGCTTAAATAATATAAAAAAGGGAATACATTTTAAGGCCTTCAGATCAAATTTGATTTGAAGGTCTTTTTTTATGATGTGTTTTAAAAGCAATTTATTTTTGTACAAATATAAACTTGAATTACTTTGGTATTTAATAAAAGGTTATAATGGTACGATTATTGATTTATATTTTTAAAATTTGTAACATTAAAATTTAATTCATTTTAGATCGTATAATTATGAGACTTATAAATATTTCAATATTGGTGCTGTTGTTTGTAATGGCTTCATGCTCTTCAATAAGAGTCGCCGCAGATTATGACACAACCGCAAATTTTACGCAATACAAAACCTATGCTTTTTATAAAAGAGGAATTGATAAAGTTGATATTTCAGATATAGATAAACGGAGAATTTTAAGAGCACTCGAAGCTGAATTCACTGCAAAGGGTATGGTTAAATCTGAAAACCCAGATTTGATTGTAAGTATATTTGCAAAATCCACCAAAAAGGTTGATGTATATAGTGGTAATAATAACTTTTATCAGGGTTATTGGAGTCCTTGGTATTATGGACCAAATTATGGTTCACAAGTGAGCGTGTACCAAGAAGGAACGCTATTTGTAGATTTTGTAGATAATGAGAAGAAAGAATTAGTGTGGCAGGGAATTGGTAAAGGCGCCCTAGTTATGGATAATGCAGAAAAAAAAGAAGCTAGAATTAAAGAATTTATAGCAAAAATTTTGGAAAAATATCCACCATTTATCAAAAAAGGATAATAAAAAGAAAAATTTTAAACACTCTGATTTATTTCAGAGTTTTTTTTGTTCTAAATATTGGTAGTATACATGAATATTTTGACTAGTAATTTTGTATGAATGAAGTTTGTTCGTCTGTAAAATCTGAATTTTCAAAATCAAGATTATCTTCAATAATTTGCTTTGCAGTCTTATTGAGGTAAGTCATAGATCTAAAACTAGAATGATCTAACGCAATAATTAATAAGTCAGAATCGGTAAATTGAGATACGGCGGTACTAAAACCATTCCATCTCCCATAGTGATAAATGACTTTTTCGCCATCCTTTGTATTCAGTCTAAAACCAAAACCATAAGGTATTTTCCGTCCATATTTTGTTTCACCCTTTGAATACATTTGATCTAGTGATTCGCTTGAAATCAGTTTTTCACTATTTAAGCCAGTAATCCATTTATAAAGATCTTCACTAGTAGCATATACATTTTTGTCTCCTACTACTGCATCATTTACAGTACCGTTAATTTTTAAATGTCGCCAACCTTTATAGGGTCTGTATCCAACCAATTGATTGTTTTTAATAGAATCATTTTCATAACTATAAACGAAGGAGTCATTCATTTGTAATGGTTTAAAAATATTTTCTGCTATAAATTCACTGTAACTAACGTTTGTAATTTCTTCAATGATTGAAGCTAAGACAAAGTACCCCGTATTTGAATAGTCAAAATTTCTACCAGGTTTAAAGAATCGATTGGCATTTGTATCTGCCAGTAATTCCATCATTTCAGAATTGGTAGGTGCTTTCTCCTCGTTCCATTTATGTTCTGCAACCCAAAAATAATTTGGTAATCCAGCGGTATGATTTAATAAATGCTTTATGGTTACATCTTTATAAGGGAATTTTGGAAAATAATTAGTCACAGAGTCTTCTAGTTTCAAAAGATTCTTCTCCTTTAAGATCATAATAGCGGTAGCCGTAAATTGCTTGCTTACAGAGGCTAATTGAAATACAGATTTTTGATCAATTTTAGTTTTCTTTCCGAAATTTGCATAACCATACTCATTAGAAAAAAGTAATTTTCCGTTTTTAGCAATTAAAATACTACCGTTAAAATCTTGTCTTTTATGAATTCTAGTAAATAAGGAATCTAATTTATAAGTAACTTTTTCAATTTGCTCTTTTGGGTATGAGACTAAATTGAAAATTTCTTTTTTTTCCTTTTCGACAATTAAATCTTTAACCGTGGGGTTGGGGTTTTTAGTAACTTTTGATGTAGAAACAATGAACCCACTTAGCAATACTATTGAAATAACTATAAAATACTTTAAATATTTACTCATATCTAACCTTCACTCTTTTGGTAAAAACAGTTGCAAATCTAATGAACAATCTTAAGATACCCAAACGACTTGATATATTGTACTATGCACAATTTATAAAATCAAAATAACATCTTGTTTGTCAATGTGCTTTTTTATTTTTGCGTCATGATATATAATCAATTACCAGAACTCGAACCAGATGACTTCTACTTTAATGAGCAAGGGTATCGTGTTTTTACGGAAAAGTACCATCTAAAGCGCGGTTATTGTTGTAAAAGCGGCTGTAAGCATTGTCCTTTTGGTTATGATAAAAATAGGGATAGCACAGGGAATTGATAATTTTTAATTTTGTACTAATAAAAGACATTCATTTTGGAGAGTCTTTCAGCACTATTACAAATTATCATACTACGTTTTACTTGATACGTGGTTCGAATTTTTAATTTGGATTTAAAATATGAGTTATTCAAGCCAAAATATTTTCTAGATGATACCGTGTAATTATAGTGGGCTAAGGATTAATAGCTTTAGAAGCATCACTTTTTAATTCTGTTTAATTCACCTTGAGCCACAGGTATAATATCAGCATATTTTGTCGTTACTCCTATAGACTTTAGATAACCTGCATTTATAGTTTTACTAGTTTCATTAGAATTTAAAAGCGTGGCAAACGTTCTATATACGCTCTTTGTAATTTGTTTCTATAGTTTTTCTAGAGCTAATATCCAGGTATCTAAAGTTTATTTTTCATCTTCGGGAGTTTTAGTCTCAAGGATTGATCGATACCCCCAATTAATGGCATACTTGTTATAGATCGCAATATTAGGCATCAAGGCAACCCCTTTTTTTTCTGGCTGAGGAATGTAATTAAATCGAGCACAATTCATTATGGAAGGTACTGTTCCATATTTATGAGTAAAAAGTTACAGAGGGCAAAGAATCTGCATGATACGCAGAGCTGCTTCACATATTATGAGGTAATCCTAGGGTATGCAAAACTTCATGAGAGGAAACAAACTTGATTAATTCATCCATTACTTCGTCTTTAAAACCTACGTTTTGTGCTGCTGGATTAATGGCAGTAGTTTGTGCAAAAAACCAACCTTATAATAGACTCATTACATTGTGATACCAGTTAATGTTCGACTCTAAAATTTCACCAGACCTAGGATTACTTACGTGTGGTCTACTGGCATTTGGTATTGGAGATGCTAACGAGCAAACTGCGGAATAACGAATATCCTCTGGACTCTAATCTGGGTATTCTTCTTCTTCTTCTTCTTCTTCCCCAGTTGGAGGATCTTTGGCAATTATAGCATTTTTGAATCCTGCGTCTTCAAAAGCCTACAAGTAAATTTTTTAGCATAGTCAAGTTATTTAATAGAGGGGTTGAGGTACTAATAATTTTAGTAATTAGAATAGTCTGTAGGAGACATCAAAATGATATCGGCATGCGAAACACTATTTTTATATTTTGTTACTGCCTTTAATTTTGTCCATTCAGAAGAGGCAGAAAAAGCATCCCAATGGGCATCTCTACTCTTCATATCAGAGAAAGTAGTCATATACATTAAATTTGGCATTTTAGAGCCAGAGATAACTTCACCATAAAAAACAGCATTGAACTCCAATCGATTAAATAATTTAACTTCTCCGCCAACATTAAACATGTCAACCTTTGTTTTGTAATACTTGTCAGATGACGATTCGTAACTTCTTAGTTCGTATATATGATTCGATCTGTCTCCATTTAGATTTGGCGTTTTTAAAATTGGAAATTGATCGAATGATTTCATTAGGATAGATTCGTAGCGAGAAAATGCTGGGTTATTATGTGGCGCATTTAAAAAAGAACTTCCTTTTGAATTATGAGATTGACTGTTCTCTAAATTCTCCGCCAATCCCATAAATTCTTTGATAGATGAAAAAGGAATTAAAATATATATTTTTTTTATAGAATCATGAAGCATTAGAGGTAGGTTTAAAGACCCCTACGTTCGTAATTCCCATACTATTTAAAGATGGGATAAATGCCTGTTTAAAATAGTCATCTGCTCCTTGAACTTGTTCCAAAGTAATAAAGGAATATATTTTTAATTGGTAAAATTGATGACTGGCAGTGTTTGAGTTTTTATTATTGTCGAGGGTGTTCGAAATCTGGGTAAAACTTAAAAAACTAAGTGTCATGATTGCAATAAAAGTGTGTTTTAAAATTTTCATAAGATTGGTTAAAAGTTCAACATAAAGATACTTCAAATATTAATACCAATATGTAAGAACCTAAAATATAAGATATAGTTCCTTTCTGCTATGAGACATCATTATGTATAGATGAATTTATACATCGTGAAAAATCATGATGAATAAATTGTAATTCCAATAACTCATTACTACTATCAAACCCCCAATTCCAATCTCAACTATGTTTTTAATAATGGTATAGCGCCTTTTTAAGTCATTTAAAAATATTTGAGGAGTTATTCATTTAAAATTGAATAATTATGAGAATGTTAGTTAATGTAATTTTGTCTTTTGAACCATTTAATTCAAGGGTGAAAAGTATAACCGTTGGTCAAGAAATCCGACAAATAGTTGAAGAAATTAAACTAGAGAGTATTTATTTTACTGAGATTGATGGACATCGAAGCGTTGTTATTGTGATGGATTTAGATGATGCTTATGCTGTTCCGACTGTTGCCGAACCTTGGCATTTAAATTTTGTGGCTAATTATGACTTTAGAGTTGCAATGACTCCAAAAGATTTACTGAAAGCAGTGATCTTGGTAAATCTACTAAGAAGTAGATTAAAGATATTTCTTTTTATAGTATTTTGAACAGAATACTTCTTGGCTAAAATATTTGACATCAGTTAATACTGAATTGTCTCATTTTTGAAAACCAATCTCAAGTTCTATTCTTCTATCTTGCATTACGCCAAAAGATTCAATTTCTTTTACTTTATCTGTTTGAGTAAATAGATTATAGGATAGAATAAGAAAGGGCGTTACTAAGATTGAAAGCTGGAGTTAATAGAGATAGCGTAAGCACCATAAAATCCGTGGTGCGCTATTGAAAACGAAAAACTTTGCTTAATACCATTATGAAATAACCTGGGCACACTATTTTTATCGTTCTTGATTTCTAAGTTTTTAAGAGGTATTTTTTTTAATTCCGAGAAGGATTTTAGAAGCTTTTGTTTTACTGCGTTAGATTGGGTTTTATAAGAGGTGTCTTCAATTTTAAAACGATGGATTATTGTTGTATTAGGTTCTTCTGAATATGCCATGGTATTTACAAAATCGTCGCCTATTTCAGACTTCGTTACATATTGATTTCCATTAAAATTAACCGAACCTTCACGTGTAGAAATTAATTCACATGTTAATTTTTTAGGATTAAAAATTCGCTCTCCATATTGCTGGACATAAATTTTATATGCAGCCTCTTTCATACTCCAAAGTAACCAAACCATTTGCGATTGGATTTCAGAATTTATGATAAGCGACTGTTCTTGTTTTGAAAATACTTTATCTAAAAAGCGAGGTCTTTTCCAGTTAGATTCTAAAGCAGCTATTTTCAGATCAACAATATCGTTGCCAATCATTTTGCTGCTAATTTCTCGTTAACAATATCCATTGCCGCTTTTACAGACAGCATTTTTTCCATGTCTACATTTTCAATTCTAATATCGAATACATCTTCGACGTCTAAAATAACATCCACCAAATTGGCAGAATTAATTTTTAAATCTTTAACAAAGTCAGTATTTTCAGATAAGCTTTTGAAAGCATCTTCATCTTGAATGTAAGGTTCAACGATCGTTTTTAGTTTGGCAATTAATGCTTGTTTTTCCATATAAATATTAAGCTAAATAAGTTTTAAATATAACACATCCGTTCACATCACCAAAACCAAAACTTGCTTTTATAGCAATAGTAACTTTTGTTTCTACTAATTTTTTAGGTATTTTTTCTTCGGAAATTAAACTTGAAATCTCAGGGAGTACATCTTCACAATTAATGTTTGGAAAAATAAATTGCTCTTTCAACTGTAAAACAGTAGCAACACTTTCAATACTTCCAGCAGCAGTTAAACAATGTCCAACCATCCCTTTTAATGAATTTATATACGGAAAATCTACTCCTTTTCTATGCAATGCTTTGGTCCAATTTTTAATTTCCAAACTATCTTTTGATGTGGCTGTTAAGTGGCCGTTAATGGTATCAATAGCATCTGCGGATATACCAGAATTTTCAATAGCTTTTTTTATACAACCCACTACAGCTTCTTCATTGGGTGCTGTCATGGTACCTTCTCCACGTTGTCCTCCGGAATTTAATGCACCGCCTAAAACTTCCGCATAGATGGTTGCTTTTCTTTCTAAGGCACTTTCCAATGACTCTAGAACCAATGCTCCGGCACCACTTCCAGGGACAAAGCCATCGGCAGTAGCACTCATTGGTCTCGAACCTTGTTTTGGGGTCTCATTATGTTTATAAGTCATCACTCGCATGGCGTCAAAACCACCCCAAATATAAGGGCCATCATCACTACAACTGCCTACTAGCATCCGTTTTGCTTTGCCAGACTGTATGCGATCGAAACCTAAAATAATAGCCTCCGTTCCTGTAGTACAAGCAGATGAATTTGTAGTTACTTGATTCCCTAAACCTAGCATTCCTCCCAAAAAGGCACTCACTCCGCTTGCCATGGTTTGCAGTACAGCGGTACTGCCTAAACGCTTTACTTGTTTCGTATCTATTTTATAAATAGCTTCTCTAAATTTTTCAATCCCTGAGGTTCCTGTCCCAAAAATGGTACCGCTATTGTAATCTAATTCACTTTCAGAATCAAAAGGAAAACCAGCGTCTTTCCAAGCATCAATGCCTGCTATACAGCCATATAAAATACCTGAACTATTGAAACCACGGAGTTGTAAAGGTGTAAAATAGTGTAGTCTTTTTTCCTCTGAAACCTGGGGAACTCCACCAATACAACATGAAAAATCCAGATCTTTCAAATTTTGATGATAGGTTATTCCAGAGACTCCTTTTTTTATGGCGTTTGTAAATTCGCTCAATCCCACACCATTTGGTGCAACAACTCCCATACCTGTAATAACAACTCTATGTTTCATTTACTGTTGGTTTTATCATTCCTGAAATAACCCCTCTACAGACCAATTCATTTTTTTCGTTTAACATCTTTACGTGGCACTTTAATTTATTGAATCGATAGAATTCTTTTTCTGAAATAACGGTTACTTTTTCATTGGGAAATACGGTTAAAAAGAAATCAATTTGACTTGATGTTAAAGCAATTTGAAGGTTCTTTCTATTAGAATTTTCTTCGTTTAAAATATAAATTCCTAAACACACAACACCAATTTGCGCCATACATTCCGTTAGTATAACACCTGGCGTTATGGGGTTGTTTTTAAAATGTCCTTTATAGAAATATTCTATTGCTTTAAAAGTATAATTTCCTGTGATGCCTTCGCTAGAAATCTCGGTTAATTTATCAACAAATAGAAAAGGTTGCTGATAAGGTAATGACTTTATTATTTGATTTGATGTCATGTATTGTTTTTGCTTTTAATATGACCTGTCGAGTGTGCTAAAGAGACCCTACTAATTTAAATTTAAGAAATATGCTCACCGCCATCAACCGGAATAATACTTCCATTAATCCAACTAGCTTCATCTTTACATAATAAATAAACCACATTGGCAACATCTTCAGGGATTGTTAACCGCTTAAACGGATTTCGAAATAAAGAATATTTTTTGATTTTTTCATTTCCCGGAATCATTTGTAAAGATGCCGTATTGGTAACACCTGCCTGGATACAATTGGCTCTAATGCCGCAAGGAGCAAATTCTAAAGCTATATTTCTGCTAAGTGCTTCTAGTGCCACTTTTGCAGCAGAGACCGCAGCATAGTTTTTCCATGGTTTGGTATTGCCTTCACTAGTAAAACTAATGATTCTAGTATCTTCAGCAAATAGATTAGCCTCAAATAAGGCTTTAGTCCAATCGTACAAGCTAATTGCCATAGCGTTTATGGTTAAAATGAAATCGTCATTTTTTAAAGTAGATTCATTGTCTCCAATCATTGGTTTTAAATTACCTTTCGCTATGCTATGTACTAATGTTCTAATTTTTCCTTTTTTTCCTAAATATAGCGGTAAATCATTAATTATTTTCTGTCGCTTTTCAGGATTTATTGCATCCATATTAAAAGATATGAACTGAATACCTTCCGCTTTTATTTTGTTAAATTCAATTCCGATTTCAGTTTCTTGAAATCTTGAATCTCTATGAACGATACAAATATTCATACCATGTGCAGCCAGTTTTTTGGCAGTGGCTAATCCCAATCCGCTAGAGCCTCCTAAAATAAGGGCCCAATAATTTTTATTTTCAAACTCTTTTACCATTCTAATAAAATACGTTGCGCTGAAAACCCTGGTCCAAAACTAAGCATTAGTCCCTTGTTTCCTTTAGGGAGTTTCTTGTCCATAAAACGCTCTAAAACATACAGCACCGTGGCACTACTCATATTTCCATACAATTTAAGAACTTCTTTGGTGTCATCAATATTTTTTCCTAATGAACCAAATAAATCTTCAACTGTTTGCACAATTTTTTTTCCTCCTGGATGAAAAATAAGATGGTCTATTTCGTGAATAGTTATTCCATTTTGTTCTAAAAAGGGGTGTACAATATTTGGAAAATGATCGGCAATTGTATCGGGTACTGTAATATCCAAAATCATTTGCAAACCTGTATTAGCCAATTTAAAACCCATCATATGTTCGGTGTCATAAAAATGATACATGGCTTCGTCCTTAATTTCAGGACCTTCTTCATTTTCATAGGAAGATAAAATAACACTGGCAGCGCCATCACCAAAAATAGCAGCACTTACAATATTTGCCATCGAAAAATCATCTAACTGAAAGGTGGCTGTTGGTGCCTCCACAGAAACAACGACCGCTCTTTTATTTGGATTTGCTTTCAAGAAATTTTTCGCATAAATAATACCCGATACACCTGCTGCACAGCCCATTTCAGTGACTGGTAAACGGACAATATCCTGTTTCATTTTTAAGCGATTTATCAAATAGGCATCTAAAGACGGAATCATAATACCGGTACAACTCACCGTGATAATGTAGTCAATGTCTTCTGGCTTAAGGGTTGCTTTTTCCAAAGATTTTAAAAGAGCACTCTCAGCAAGGCCAATCACTTCTCTAACATAAATGTTATTTTTTTCTTCAAAAGAAGTGTTTAAAAAAACTTCTTCTGGATCCATAATGGAATAACGCCTATCAACCCCAGCATTTTCAAAAATCTTGAAGACTTTACGTTTAAAACGATCCTCTTGATCCGATAACCATATTTCTAAATATGGTAAAATATCAGCGGTTAATCTATTGTATTTAGGTAGTTGTTTTGCTACCGATATTATTTTTACACTCATTATTTTTGAATTATCCATTGGTAACGAAATGCCCATTTCCATTTAATTTGGGGCTTTACTTGTAATTTATTTGAAAATGATGTTAGCTCCTCACGCTTAAACCCTCGCAATATGGATGTTAAGCCATCGTCAATAATCATTCTATTTTTTATAGTTAGGCAAACTAGTTTAAATAGATAATAAGCCATGGAATGCCTGTGTAAATCATTTACAATAATACCAAGTTTGGCTTTATTTTTCAACGTATGTAAAACATTTGTAATCTGTTCTTCTTTAAAATGATGTAAAAAAAGAGTTGATAAAACAAGATCGTATTCCAATGTTTCAAATTCTTCTGAAAAAATATCACAATCTATAAAACTAATGTCATTATATTTTTTTGATAAATGCCTCGCGTATGTTATTGCGTCTTTATTAGCATCTACCCCAATTAGTTTAAAAGTATAGCCTTCTTTTTTACCATAACTGGATATTCTTCTAAGGATGTCTCCACCTCCACAACCCAAATCTATAATAATTATAGGCGCTGTTTTAGAATAACCTTTAAGTATTTTTCTTAAACTGTTCATGGTTATATTATTACCTCCCAGCCATTTATTAATACTTGCTAATGTGTCTAAAGTATTATGCAAAATGTCACCCTTAATGGAAAAATCATCCATAATTTCGACTGCATTTGTTCTATGTTTTGTGTTAATTAACATACTCATTTTACAACCATAGTTTTACCATGTGTTCGTTTTATAATTTTAGTCAATAGTCTTGGAATCTGCTTAGCAATAGTAATTAGTATTTCAGACAATTGATTTTTGCTAAATATGTTTGCTGCAAAATGACCAACTCTTAATCGATTTCTAAATTCTTGGTTCCAAGATTTTTGATATGCCTTTTCTAATGCGAAGCGTGATTCAATTTTTCCTTGAAAAAAGTTAATAATTAGTTGAGAAGCTATTTGTGCGCCCCTTATTGCCATACTCATCCCATTTCCGCATAATGGGTGAATCATACCAGCGGTATCGCCACACATAATGATATGATTTTTAACGGGACTTTTAGTAGAAAATGAAATCTGACTTATCGTTAAAGGTGTTTCAAAAACAGGTTGGCTATTTTTAAATATTGTTTTTAAATAATTGTTTTGAAAGACGACTTTTTCTTGAAACTCATCTATATCTTTAAATTTCTTAAAAGCTTCAAAATTTGTTATGTAGCAAAGATTAATAATGTCATTTTCAACTTTTGAAACACCACAATAACCTCCTTTAAAGTTATGCAGCGCTACTAAATCCTTAGGGAAATCTCCTTTTGCATGCATTTTTACAGCCAAAAAAGGTGACTTCTGTTTTATAAAATTTCTATCAAGTTTTACATCTAGTGAAGAGCGCTTACCGTAAGCACCAATTACAATCTTCGCATGGAATGTTTTATTTTTTGTTTGAACAGAAAAAGCATCATTTAAAAATTGAATATCGATTACCGAATCTTGAATAATTTCAGCACCATTTTGCATAGCTTTTTTTACTAAGGCATTATCTAATGTATAACGGCTAATTCCAAAACCACCCAATGGTAAAGGTGCTTTTATAAGTTTGTTTTTAGGTGTAGAAAGTTCAAATTTATTAATTTTTTGTGCCCCTAACTTAAACACATCTATTTCTAAATAATGTAAATAAGGTAACACCTCATTAGAAATATATTCCCCACAAACTTTATGTTTTGGGTAGACATTCTTTTCAATAACCAATACCCTAATATTTTCCTTTGACAAGTGGATGGCCGATGATAAACCCGCTAAACCACCACCAATAATAATAACATTAAAATGTGCGGGATTTATTTTCAAGAATAATATTATTTTCTGCAATTTCTATAAAGATAGTCTATTTTAATAAGAAAATAAACAGAAATAATATTATGTTGCATTTATGATTAGAGCATTTTCAAAGTAAGTTATTTCGGGTTCGTTTTAAATTGCTTACTGCGTGTTCGTGCATGGTTAACTGTGTTTGCTAGGAACTTGTTTTGAACATAAAACTTTTTTTAAAAAAGTTTTATGGTATTTAACTAATTTTAACAAATGGAATGAGTTAAATGTAATTAGAGCGTATCTATTTCTAATTAATTATGATGAATATTAGTTAATTTATTCTCATTGATTAAACGATTGATAGTGATCAGTTTAATGGTTTAAAATGGTTTTGTATATGGAAAGTTACTGTATGCAATTTATGGTTTTTGGCGCAACATACAGCTCAAATCAGCATGTCTCATCCTAAAATATGGCTACAGGTTAAAATTAAATTTAGTGGTATTTTCATATACCACATGAGGCGTTTTGAAGTATAAAGAAAAATGTAATCTTATTTCAAGATATAATTTTACTACTATTTTTGTAGTTGCCTTTACGTTTTCCAAAAGCCCATGTGCAATTTAAAAAGGCACATATGCAATTTCAGAAAAGATTATCACCTCGTGGCATTCCATCAAGTAGCAATACGGATCCTATTTCTGATAAACCTTTATATAATCCACTATAAACACAGCTGGAAACACGGCCTTTTTAATATCTTTTTTATTGCCTGGGTATTCCATACTCAGAATCATGTATTCTTTAATATTTGATATACCATCAGTTACTTCATAAAACTTATATCCATCAATATAAAAGATATATTTGTTTGGCATCCATTCCATACTGAAAGTGTGAAAGCCTTCGCTTACTCCCTCCAGATAGCTTTGCATACCTCGTGTCGTTTGCTGATTTGGTCCATAAGCCCAATGAACATTGTGCGATATAATATCGTCCCCTAGCTTTTTAAAAAACTCCATGACGTCAATTTCTGCTCCATATATCGCGGGGTCTTCACCTTGAGTAATTTTTTTTGACTGTAGCCAAAATGCAGCCCAAACACCTTGCGATTTCTGCAGTTGCGCATGACATTCAAAATAGCCATATTTTGGCATAAAACGATCCTGCGTGCCTACGGCACTTCCAAGCAATGAATCTCCTTGCTTCAAGGCAAATAGTTTAAGGTATCCATCTTCAACTTTCACCGCTTCCTCAGATACATAAGCAATAGCCCTGGGGCCTATTCCACGAACTTTCCATTTGGTAGTATCCAGTGCATTACCGTCAAAATTATCTTCCCAAACCAGCTTATAGCCAAGTTTCTCGGGTGAATATATTTCAGTTGATATTGGCGGCTGAGCGGGTCTTTGGGCCATGCCCAAGAAAGGAAAAAGAGACAGACAAAGTAGCAGCACTGTTTCTAAATTCACTCGCCTACTAGTCTTATTAAATTGTCTATTCATTGCTTTATTTATTTTGAAGTTGGCTTTGATCGAATTTACAACGCATCCAACTCATATGGTTTAATTTTTAAATATTTTTACAGATTACTTACCTTCTGAAAATACAATTGTACTTTAAGGTGTTTTATACGATTTGAGATTGGAAAATCGGGGATTTTTCGGTTATAGCAAATCGATTTGTTAGAATATTTGTCTGTTCGTTCTAGTTCAAATTTAAGCATAAATTTTATGAGGCGTTGTATTTTAATAACTTTTCATATTGGTGCTAAAATCTGACTGTTTCAACTCTCAATCCTTATTCATTGGAGACGTCTGAAATATTTCTCGATCTAGTTAGAATTTATGTTTTTAGGTTTTCGTGCTACTTATTTCTCCGCTGTTATACTTATATCCTTCCGTTTCATGGCTCAATTTTGTTTAGATTTGTTAAATTATTAGTGTTACTTTTGAAACATCAAAATACCTCATCATCAATCTTTAGTTCATGCCGTACCAAGATGTGTTTGTTCTTTTCTGGAAGCAAGTAAAAGAAAGTGTCCAAGAAGGCCGCTTTGCCAAATTAACTATGGCAAAGACCATTGGTAAGCCTAACTTGAAAAATATATTTGTCAGACCCGTATATTCCGAAGATGGCTTTCTGGTCTTAGTGAAGTTGCGCTACAAATCTAGAGAGACTGAGGATAAGGAAGACGAGCTTACATTAGAAGAGGCTTTTGTGTTCTTGAAATCACATCTCAGAACGTCTTTTTCATCTGTGCTGTTATTTACCACAACAAAGGATGTTATATTCAAAATTAATAAAAAGGGTGCGGGCAGAATTACCGAGAATTCGCCCTCATTTCATGACGTTACACAAGCTAAGAATGATTTAGAATAGCTGGTGTGTCAGCATTGGTTTTTAATGTTAGCTTCGATTGTTCCTTTAATTTTTTCTTAAAATCTAATAACTCAATAGTTTCAATATTTGTTGAATAGAATTAAATTATTGTGGTGGACTTCAGAATAAAATCTACTATTAAATTTAGCGCATTCCCTTATGGTTTGTAGCGTGTTTTAAGCAATTAATGTAGCGAACAAATTACAGCTAGAAGATGCCATCGGAATTTTTGAAAGGAGGCTATATCTTATAATAAACGATATACTTCTTAATTTGAAGAACAGTATGACTACTTTATTTATTCTTCATGAACATTGTATCAATAGACCATTTCCCACCACCTTTTAAAATCAAGAACAAACTACCGAGAAGCATTGCCCAATCCGTTCTGATTCCATGCATCATTTGCCAAAATCCGTCATACGCTAAAACCTCCATTTTTGTAGTAGCTATGGCAATAAGCATTATTACTAAAGTCGGAATACTTGCCAAGCGCGTGAGAAGTCCGATTAAGATTAAAACTCCGCAGAGGATTTCAAAAGAACCTACAAAAAAGCCTAAAAATTCAGGAGAAGGTAATCCGATTTTTTCAAATCTGCCTGCGCCCCGTATAGCAGGAAGTAAGAATTTTTGAATGCCTTCTGAGAGAAACACGCTGCCAACGATTAGGCGGATGATGATTGTAGTTTTGGAATTGTTTGTCTGTATAATTTTCTGAAACATATTATTTGAGAATTAGTGATTTTTTTTCATCGGTACTGGCTTTCTTGGAATACTCACAGCGTATTTTACTATGATTAGTACGGGTTTTGGAAATCGATAGATTTTCGGCCACGGACTAAGCCAGAGCTTTTGTTTGGTTTTATTTCTTTGTTTGTGACTAAGCCAAATCAACAAGATTTGGTGCCCCAGTAAATATAGGAAAAACTTTGAGTAAGAACTAAACCCGCATTAACTATAAGAAGGTGTTGAACTTGTTTTTTTTTAGATGCAATAATTTTTTATTATAGTTTCTGGAATATTATAAAAAACTAAAGGCTCTTACTAAAAGATACACTTTTTCAAAACTGTGAAAGATCGAAAATGAGATACTTATAAGGTTAATATTGCTTTTATAAACACCTGTCATGCGTAATTTTTTATTAAGTATTGGGTTGGGTTTAGGTGAGTCTTTGCATCTTATTCTTAGGGTCATCAAAAAAGTTGTATGGACGCGTTTCTCTGGTGTTGAAATTTCACGACCTAAATCATTATAATTTCATCCCAAATAATCTTTAAATCATAGGAATCAGAAAGGCAAGCTTATAAGGATTTATAGGAAGTGTGAATTACAAGTATTTGTCTATATATTTCAGGACGTTTCATAATTACGGGTAAGTTGCTGTGCATAGTTCGTTACGTGGTTGAGTAATTACATTAGTAAAAGGAAACAAATCAGAGCAAAATATGCAAGATTTTTCATGTATGCAAAGAACAAGCAATTAATTATATACGCCTATTAGTCTTTTGTTATTTATTACTTTTCTAATTCTTTATTAATCAATTCATAAATAGATTTAAGCTCTTTTTCCCACTCTAAATGCCAATATACTTCTTCTTTTCTGTATACTTTTGAGGTTTTAAGAGCGCTAATATCCTTTTGATAATTTCTAAGTTATCCATAGTCAAAGGGTTTTATTTCAGTTCGTATTACAACTTTTTTCAAATAATTCTGTTAAAATTGGAAAGGCCGTGTTAAAGAAATAGCCTTCCTACTTTTGTACTAAGTTTTCCATCCATCTAGCTTCGTATATTTCTAAATATTAGTAGATATACTATTGGATTTCAAATATATATGTAACTAAAAAAAATCACTTTCTAATAAAGTCTTGATATTCTTTAAAACAGTACAATCCAATAATTATAAGAATATACTATTGGCTAATTGCCAACTCTAAGTATCTGCATTCCCTCTTTGTCATGCACATTAGTTAAGGAAATTAAATTATCACCTTAAATTTTTCAGCATAAATCGTTTCATATTTCCTCCCATGATTGCTTCGATTTCAAATTTTGAAAACCCTTGCTTTATCATTTCTTCAACCAAGAGAGGTAAACCTGTTATATCAAACGGAGCTTTTATACTCCCATCATAGTCAGAACCCAGAGCAATATATTGCACTCCAACTATCGCTTTAATGTACTTCATTGCTTCAACAATACCGGGAATTATTGGAACTGACACCGCACCTTTAAAATAAGCTACACCAATCAAGCCCCCGCCTTCTGCGATGCTAATAATATGATTGTTCGATAGATTTCGTGCATTATCCATGGTTCCTTTCACACCAGTATGAGAAGTTAAAATCGGATATGTTGAGATTTCTAGAATATCATCGACCAGCTGGGGAGAAGCATGGGAGATATCAATAATGATTCCAAGTTGATTCATTCTTTTGATAACTTGCTTCCCGAATTCGGTTAATCCTTCATCAGACTCACCATGTGCAGAACCTCCTAATTCATTATCAAAAAAATGCATAGGCCCTAGCATGCGAACACCTTCTTCATACAATCTATCGAGGTTTTTAATATCACCTTCCAGGCAATGTGCTCCTTCAATCCCTAAAAACCCTCCAACAATTTGCTTATCTTTTTTTCTTTTACTCAATAATAATTCAAAATCTGATTTTGACTTTACAACAATAAATTTATCATTGAACATGGAAGCCTGCTTGTGCAATTTTCTGCTTTGATAAACTGCTCGATCTACTAAGTTAAACCAATTTGATATTGGTCTGCCTTGAACGATGCTTAACATAGTGATATTATCAAATGACTCGCCACTGTTCTTGGAGAAATTTTGCCCGGTTGGTGATTTTGTGACAATTGTGAATGCTTGCAACGCCATATTCGCCTCTTGCATTCTTGGGAAATCAACATGCCCAACATCACTCTTTTTTGTCAAGTCACGGCTCCAAAGCAAGGCATCACAATGAAGATCACCTATGAAATCTAAAGAATTATACAGACTTTGAGCTTCCTCCGAAACAGTATAAGGAGGAAGAGCCAATGTGCTATTTTCTGCCTCTTCTATTTTATCAGGGACAATAAAGACAGCGATTGCATATATTCCAATCAATAAAACACTTCCTATTGTAATCCATTTCAATAACTTCATACTACATTTTTTTATGTTTTTTCACACAGCGATTGGTATAGGATTAGTTGCGTGGTTAAGCAACTAAATTAGTAAAAAGGGAACAAACCTTTGGTAGATTAAATTCAGAATATACAAATTTCAATTTGGTGAACCGCCATATACCAGACCCTTACATAGGTTGGTGTGAGAGGCGCATTAGTGACTCATACTTGATTTTTTCTAGTAAGGGTTCGAAGGCATTATTTCCCATCCCTTTATGGTTTTAATTTCCACATTACCACCATTCGAAAATACAGATATACCCTTTCCTCCAAGCGTAGGATAAATTCTTCGGGCTATTGCCTGCCTGTTATTTGCATAGACCTCAACAATTGATTTGTCTACATAAACCCTTAATACCAGAGGTTCACCTTTTTTAAGTTCGAATGGTGCTTCTTCAATAATTTTTTTACCAAATTCTAAGCCCGATTTCCGAGTGTCCACCTTTAATTTTTTATCCTTCCGATCATAATAAATTACCGTTTCTTCTCGTCCATCTTCCGACGCACATACTTTTACCCCAAACTGATCCGATTCATTGGGTTGCACGGTAATCTCCAGTTCCATCAATTCATTGCCCAGTGCATTCAGTTTAACTTCTTCCCCTGCAGTAATCTTTACATTAGACACTACTTTTTTATTCATTCTCAGTGCTTCCAACTCCTTCACCGGTCTCATTCTTAGAGTACCGTCCTCTCCAAGCCATAATGACCGGGGAAGCCCGTATGTTCCGGTCCACCCATTATATTCTTTAAGTTCGTCGGGACGATCATCAAAAATCCACGACCACATAATTTGTCTGCCTTTGTCATCAACAAGAGCTTCAGGAGCAAAATAGGATTTATCATTCCATGTCATGCGTCCATGTACTTCAGGAATAAACGTATCACTTTTGTAGTCGCCTATATAATACTGACAACCCATATTATGGCTTATAAAAAGCATTAGGTGCTTATCGCTTGGTTTTCCTCCATCCGGGGTAAGCGGTAATGGGAAAAAACTTGGGCACATGTTATCTTCCGTTTTACTAGTCCATTTTCTGTCAGACTCATAAAACCGATGCATATAATCCCATTTTTCTAAATCTTTCGAAACAAACAAATCAAGCCAATCTCCCTGGTAATTAATAGAATCTTTAGGTAGTTCGGGTTTGTCCCTGTTTGCCGGCAATCCCTTTCCACGCGAGCCGTATTTTCTTAATACCAATAAATTACCGGTAAGCATATAGTATTTCCCGTCCTTTTTCCAGATATTGGAAGGGTCTGCCGAGCCATAATAAAGATTATTGCCCGATACATCTTTCGTTTCTGTTATCCCCCATTCAGTGGATTTTATAACCGGATTACTTCCAATTTTTTCCCATTGGTCATAATTGTTATCTCTATTTTTTGCAAGGCCAATACCTTTTGCTCCCCAAAGCATCCAATAGGATAAAAAAGCAGATCCGTCATCATCAACAAAGGCTCCTCCACTAAAAACACCTTCATCACCATTGCCCGGAACCAAAGTATCAGGATGATGCCTCCAGTGTAACAAATCCTTACTGGAAACATGCCCCCAGGAGAATCCTGACCCGGTACGTTTATATAGATACATCAAATGGTATCGTCCGTTGTGGTAAAATGCACCATTTGGGTCAGCAGGATTTCCGTTGTCTTCCGGAACACAAAAATGATATGCTGGCCGATATGGATCCGCTAAAAGACGTTCTCTGTGTTCCCGGCTTGATTTTATCACTTCTTTGGGAATATCCTTGTTTGGTTCAATAAGAGTGAGAACTTTTTTTTCCTTGTTTTGCGATACTGCCAGTGAATGCACTAAAAATAAGGCTGTCAATGTGAGTAAAAAATATTTTTTCATACGTTTTATCTTTAGTAAGTTACTTGAATTTAAATACCCAAATTGTAAAGTTTACATTAAATATAGTTCTTTCTGGGAGCATGTACTATTCAACATCTACTTCCCAAGTGCGATTTTTTTTGCCCTGTTCTTGTTTCTTAATTAACTTAATTATCCATTCAATTTTTAAGTATATTTTATGAAGCATAGCGGATTTGTATAACGAAAGTCGTGATTTAGTTTTAGTAATTTTCATTTTTTAAAATTAGAATTAAGAAACATTCTATTTTACTAAATGCAACAATTTTGGTTATGCCTTTTTACCTGCACTACTTTTATGCCATTTTAAATTCTCCTTCTTTCATTTCTCTACTAAATTTTACATTAGCTTTCAAATCATTAAATACTTTCAAAATTGTTTCAATTTTAATATTTCTTGTATTTCTTTCAAGTTTTGATATTTGAGATTGTTGAACTCCTTTTAATGCTCCTAATTATTGTTGAGTTAATTTTCTTTCCTTTCGTAAATATTTTATCATATCTCCAAGAATCTCAATTTTTAAATCAAACTCATATTTATCTCTTTCAATTATTTCAACTTCTCCAAGATGTTTATCTTTAAGTTGGCGTAAACTTAACAATTTCATCTTTTTGTACTTCAGTTTTTTTTTCGCTCATTTTTTTTCAATTTGGGCCAACTGGTTATATCAAAACATATAGTAGGGTTATCTGGACTCAGTTCCGCGATAAACCAACATGTAAGCTATTTTATCAGTTTTGTAAAGTAGATAAGAGAGGATAGCAATTCTTCTTTGTTCAAATATATACTTTTTTTATTAGAGTGAGGATTGAGTTCTATAAATAGGGTTTTGTGAAATGACCATTTCGTGACCAAGAATACACGTGTATCTGTTATAATTTGTAACGAAAAAAAGGAATTACGATTGTGTAATTCCTTTTCTATATTATTTGAGCAGAAGGCTTCGTCGAATACTTCGACTTGTTTCGACTCTGCTCAACAACCAGGGCTCAGTAAGCGTCTTATCGCAATAACAAGTGTGATTTACACTAATTCTACAAACAAACCATCATCGGTTTTGTCAACTTTTGCAATATTATGTTTTGTCAAGCCCTTAATGGTTTTGTCCCATTTTTTATTGCTCAATCCACTCTGCGTTTTTAACGCATTTAATTCAATTTTTTCAACTTTTTGAATGATTGCTAAAACTGCTTTTTCTTCATCGTTTAATGCAACAGTTGTAGCAGTGCGTTCTGGTTTCATTTGAGGGAAAAATAACACTTCTTGTATCGAACTATTATTCGTCATAAACATCACCAAACGGTCAATACCAATTCCGATACCAGAAGTTGGTGGCATTCCGTATTCTAATGCGCGTAAAAAGTCTTGGTCAATAAACATGGCTTCATCATCTCCCTTTTCAGACAGGGTTAATTGATCTTCAAAACGTGCACGTTGCTCTATTGGATCGTTTAACTCAGAATAGGCATTGGCCAATTCTTTTCCGTTAACCAACAACTCAAAACGTTCTGTTAACGCAGGATTATCTCTATGCTCCTTTGTTAACGGACTCATTTCTTTTGGGTAATCTGTTATAAATGTTGGTTGAATATAGTGGTGCTCACATTTTTCTCCAAATAGTTCATCGATCATTTTACCAACACCCATGGTTTCATCTACAGGAATATGAAGCTGCTGACAAACTTTACGTAATTCGTTTTCACTCATTCCAGCAACATCAAAACCTGTATGGATTTTAATCGCTTCTAAAATAGGAACACGCGCATACGGCGCTTTAAAGTTGATTTGATGTTCTCCAACGGGCACCGTTGAGGTTCCGTTAGAATCTAAGGCCACTTTTTCTAGCAATTGCTCCGTCATCTTCATCATCCAATTGTAGTCTTTGTAGGCAACATACAATTCCATTACCGTAAACTCAGGATTGTGCGTTCTGTCCATGCCTTCATTTCTGAAATCTTTGGCAAATTCATACACGGCATCAAAGCCTCCTACAATCAATCTTTTTAAATACAATTCATTTGCAATACGCAAGTATATTGGAATATCTAACGCATTATGATGTGTTATAAAAGGTCTTGCTGCAGCGCCACCCGGAATAGGTTGTAATATGGGTGTTTCAACTTCTAAATAATCACGTTCATTAAAAAACTGACGCATAGAATTTGTAATTTTTGTGCGCTTTATAAAAGTATCCTTCACATGATCGTTTACGATTAAATCTACATAACGCTGTCGATATCTAGCTTCAGGGTCGTTAAACGCATCATGAACATTTCCATCGGCATCTGTCTTAACAATAGGAAGTGGTTTTAACGATTTAGATAATACCGTTAACTCTTTTACTTTTATAGAAGTCTCACCAACTTGAGTCTTAAATACCGTTCCTTTAATTCCGATAATATCACCCATATCCAATAACTTTTTGAATACAGTGTTGTAGATCGTTTTGTCTTCACCTGGGGCAATTTCATCTCTGTTAATATAAATTTGCATACGTCCGCTGCTGTCTTTTAATTCAGCAAACGAGGCTTTCCCCATAATCCTACGACTCATAATTCTACCTGCCAATACAACCTCTTTGTCGTTATAGCCATCAAAATCTGTAACTATTTGATCAATAGTAGCAGTGGTCTTAAATTCTGCAGCAGGATATGGATTTATCCCTAATTCTCGAAGTTGTTGTAGTGATTGTCTTCTTACAATTTCTAACTCTGATAATTGCATTGTGAGTGTGTTTATAGTGTGATTCAAATATTCGATTTGCAAAGATACAACCTATTAAGTAATTACAAATAATAGATTTTGTAAAATATGATTCATAAAAGGATCGCGTGACCAAAATTAAATTATATTTGTGATCTGTATTGAAAGATACGGATGTTGTGTTGATTGATGTTGAAAAGCGTCAATAGGTTTATTAAAACCAATGGAAAGCTTCCCGTACTTCGGGACGCTTTTTTTGTTTGTGGGTGTTTCTATGGGAATTTTCATGCCTGTGTAGGCAGGTATCTTTTTAACATTTTCTCTATTTAATAGATCTGGTATGTACTTGATATGAGCGGACTTTAGGAATGCGATTGCTCCTGCTGCCGAAATCACTGAGATTTAAAAGAAAGAATCCTTGTATTTCCAAAATAGATCTAGAAAGAGCCCTACAAAAAAAATACTTACACCTAATTTTAAACCTGTAGAAAGCAAAAAGCCAATAAAAGAACCAACCGCGGCTTTAAGTGCTTTGCGCGTATTTTTGTGATCGTTAATAAGTTCTCCAACAAAGGCACCTAAGAAAGGGCCAATGATGAGTCCCAAGGGACCTAAGAATAGTATCCCTATGATTAAACCGAGTACCGATCCACGTACTCCAGCTTTACTTCCGCCAAATTTTTTTGTTCCCCAAGCGGGAATGATATAATCGATACCCCAAATAAAGATTGAAACCGCCAACGTAATTCCTAAAAACGTCCAGTCTTTCGGTACAATAGTTGTGAGGTGTAGTAGCAGTAATCCAGCCCAACCTGTAACGGGACCGGGTAATACAGGTAAAAAAGAACCAATAATTCCGAGGAGTGTAAGTAAGAATCCGAGTATGAGTAAAAAGATGTCCATTTGATTTTATTTTTTGTCTTTGTGATTTCTTTGTTTTCATTTCGACTCCGCTCAATGAACACTCGTGCTGTAATTAAGCGACTTCTTTGTTTTCATTTCGACTCCGCGCAATGGACACCCATAATGATCGCGATTATAATGTATGTGCAATATAAGCATTCGTCTTTTATAAAACTTTCACCTAAAAAATTAGTTTAAACTAATTTTTTAGTTATATTTGTCATGTTGAACTAACAGTTTAGTTAAAAAGTGATTAATAAAAGTAGCATGATGGCAAAACAATTAACAAAAGCAGAAGAACAATTGATGCAAGTCTTATGGACGCTAGAGGAGGCATCTGTAAAAGAGATTATAGCGCAATTACCCATACCAAAACCTGCATATAATACGGTATCTACCATTATTCGAATTTTGGAGACGAAAGGTTTTGTATCTCATAAACCGCAAGGTAGGGGGTATATTTATTATCCGATTATTGAAAAACCAGAGTATACCAATCAGAGTTTACACAAATTGGTTGACGGGTATTTTGAGGGTTCGTTTAAAAGTATGGTGTCGTTTTTTATGAAAAAGAACGATGTGGATATTAAAGATTTAGAAGCTATTTTGAAAAATATTAATGAAAAAGAAGAAGAGAAATGATACATTATATTGTACAAGTAGTTTTATTTCAAGTGGTGTTTTTGGCCGTTTATGATTTGTTTTTGCAAAAAGAAACGTTCTTTAAATGGAATCGATTGTATTTACTCGCAACGCCAATAATTTCCTTTATAGTGCCGCTATTAAAATTTGAAAGTTTTAAAAATGCTGTGCCAGAAGAATATATATTACTGTTACCAGAGGTGATGTTAAACCGTGAAGCTGCTGCGATGCATGTAGTTGAGACCTTCAATTATGTAAGTCTGTTTTTTTATATAGTCGCTGGTTTGATATTTCTATTATTCCTTTTTAAACTGAACAGTATTATTAGACTCATTATGTCTAGTAAAAGGATTGAGAAGAAAGATTACTATTTGGTTCTGCTAGAGAATAAACAAGCTGCCTTTTCGTTTTTCAATTTTATTTTTTTAGATAAAACAGTATCTAAAAAAGAAGAATTACACATCATTCAGCATGAGTTGGTGCATTGTAAACAATACCATACGCTGGACTTGCTATTTTTTGAATTACTTAAAATAGTGATGTGGTTCAATCCGCTGGTATACCTCTATCAAAATAGAATTACTTTGTTACATGAATATATTTCTGACGAAAAAGTAGTGCAAGGAACAGATAAAAAAGCGTATTTCAACAAGTTGCTTTCACAAACCTTTAACGTAGAAGATATTTCTTTCGTAAATCAATTTTATAAACCGTCATTACTTAAAAAACGTATTGCTATGATTACCAAAAACAAATCGAAAAAGTTAAAAAAGTTAAAGTATTTAGTGCTGATACCTCTTTTGGGAAGTATGTTGTTGTATTCTTCTTGTGAAACGAATAAACAAGTAAACGAGAATGATGCAAGATTGGAAAAACAGACGTGGTACACATTTAAAGAAGGTAAACTAACTTCAGAAAAAGATGGCTCAGAATCTTATCTAGATCGTTACAGATCTTTTGATCAAACTGAAATTAAGTTAGAAGCAGAACTTATTAGTGAAGATGTTTTATTACCAAAAGAAAAAGCAGAATATGATAAAATATTATATATGTCAAGAAGTAAAATTTCTTTATTTCAAATTAAAGGAGGCCGAAAGATTGCATTTATTAATTTAAAACCAGAAATTAAAGAAATTTCAGATAGAGAGCAATTTAATGGGAAAGAAGATATACCATTTAGATTAATTGAGGAGCCACCAGTTTACCCAGGTTGCGCAGGTTCAAAAGAAGAGTTGAAAGCTTGTTTGAATAAAAGTTTACAAATACATATTGTAAGAAAGTTCAACGCTGATTTAGCAGGTACGTTAGGTCTGGAGCCAGGCAAAAAGAAAATCTATATCCAATTCAAAATTTTAAACGATGGAACTGTTAAAATTGTTGGAGCACGAGCTCCGCATCCTGATTTGGAAACGGAGGCTAGGCGTGTAGTAAATTTGATACCAAAGATGACTCCCGGAAAACAAGGAGGTAAGTCAGTGAATTTAACCTATATGCTCCCTCTTTCATTTAATGTGGAAGGTGAAGTAACTAACTAAATCCGAAACATATACGAAAGAAAAGGAAACTCCAACGATTACTACTAAAAAAATCAATTAATGAATTGTCATTCCTGCGAACGCAGGAATCTAAACCACAGATTATATTGGATTCCTGCCTTCGCGGGAATCACAGTAGAACAATTACAAAACTATAATAAATGAAAAGGAAAGATTAATAAAAATAATTGCTATGAGGAAGAATGTAGTTATACTACTCCTAATTATTGTTGCCTTAAAAACCGAAACTCAGACTTCGGTTTTTAGCGTTGTAGATAGTTTGTTGTTACAAGGAGATTATTCAAAAGGAAAATGGCGAATGTAAAAAGGCCATACATATTTTTGATACCGCATACAAAAGTAATCATACAAATTACGAAGCCCTTTTTCAATTGGCAATGGCTTCAGATGCGTAGTATAAAGAGATATGTATTGCGCTAAATCACTATCAGAATTATATAAATAAATATAAAATCAAAGATTCAGAAATGTCGGCATTTGCTCAAAGTAGAAGCAACGTGATTGTAAAAAATTATTTTTACAAGGAGAAATCGTAGAAGAAAACGAGCAAGAATTGGAACCAATCTATTGGCTGTTTTATTTCAAATTAAAATTGTATTTTCACGTACTATTTTTAGTCAATGTCGCAACGAATTATATTTTTTATTTTTACGAGTCTAGTGTTGGTTTCCTGTGAATTTTTTCAAAAGAAAGAATTGAATTCAGATGAAGTTATGGATACTATTATAGATTATAAATCGGTTGATCGTTTTCCCTTATTTCCCGCTTGTAAGAGTATTCCTTCTCTAAAAAAACAGCAGATTTGTTCTCAAATAAAATTGTCTGAAAGTATCTACGCATCTTTGGCTTCTGCTGAGATTACGACACTGCGTAAACTAAATGATACCCTGTATTTGAATTTGAAGATTGACAGTAAAGGCGAAGTTATCCTAACAAACTTTAAAGCGTCGGATTATCTGCATAAACAGATTCCTGAATTGGATAGTTTGTTGCAGAATGGAGTGTTAAACTTACCCAAGTTAAGACCAGCCATAAAAAGAGGGATCCCAGTTACGACTGCATTTATTTTACCAATAATTATTATGAATTAGCGGTTATTTCTGAGAAAACAGGAATTGCTTTCAATTTTTATTCAAGAGATTCTAGTCTGTATTTCGACGCACTAAGACTCACTAAGACTCACTTCGACTCCGCTCAGTGACCACGGCTCAGTGATCTTTCGAGGAAATATAGACGTTATACATTTAACATTTCCCAAAGCGTATCTTTCAATGCTACCAATCCTTTTTGAGCAATTGATGAAATAAAGAGATGTGGAATTTCTGCAGGCAAAGATTTTTCAATTTCTTCTTGTAATTCTTCATCGAGCATATCTGATTTTGAAATTACTAAAAGTCGTTCTTTATCCAATAAATCCGGATTATGTTGTTTCAGTTCATTTAACAAAATACCGTATTCCCTCTCAATATCATCACTATCTGCAGGGATTAAAAATAACAACGTAGAATTTCTTTCTATATGTCTTAAAAATCGATGTCCTAGTCCTTTTCCTTCATGTGCGCCTTCGATAATTCCTGGAATATCTGCCATTACAAATGATTTGTAATCTCTGTATTCTACAATTCCTAAATTTGGTTTTAACGTTGTAAACGCGTAGTCAGCAATTTTAGGTTTCGCAGAAGTTAATACAGATAGTAGCGTAGATTTTCCCGCATTAGGGAAACCTACGAGTCCTACATCTGCCAATACTTTTAGTTCCAATTGAAACCAATGTTCTTGTCCGTCAACACCAGGTTGCGCATAACGTGGCGTTTGATTGGTAGAAGATTTAAAATGCCAGTTTCCGCGACCTCCCATTCCGCCTTCAACCATGATTCGTTCTTCACCGTCGTAGGTGATTTCGAACAATATTTCATCGGTTTCTGTATCACGAACAATAGTTCCTAAGGGTACATCTATATAAACGTCGCCACCATCTTTACCAGTACTTCTGCTCTTACTGCCATGCCCACCATGATCTGCTTTAAAGTGTTTTCTATACTTTAAGTGAATGAGTGTCCACATTCCTTTATTTGCTCTTATAATGATATGCCCTCCACGACCACCATCACCGCCGTCGGGACCTCCTTTGGTTATAAACTTTTCACGATGTAAATGCACTGAACCTTTACCTCCTTTACCAGAAGCAGCGTGAATTTTTACGTAGTCAACAAAATTTCCTTCAGTCATGCTTTTAAACCTTTATGTCATTCCTGCCTTGGCAAGAATCTTTATTTTGCAAATAAATAATAGTATGTAATTCTTACATTAAAGCAAGCATTACATGCTATAAAGTATCAATAATAGTACTCAATCTATCAGTAATATCTTCAATAGATCCCACGCCGTCAACGCCAAAATATTTATTTTGTTTCGCGTAGTAATCTTTAAGTATGGCAGTTTTAGTATTGTATTCGTTAAAACGATTGCGAATTTTAGATTCGTCTTGGTCGTCTGGGCGTCCACTTGTTTTACCTCTTTCTAATAAACGATCTACCAATAAATCTTCAGAAACTTCTAAAGCAATCATACCGTTTATTGTTTCTCCTTTAGTCGCTAAAAAAGCATCTAACGCTTCAGCTTGAGAAGAGGTTCTTGGAAATCCATCAAAAATAAATCCTTTAACATCCGCATTTTTTTCAACTTCTGCTTGTAACATGTTTATAGTTACTTCATCTGGCACTAAATTACCAGCGTTGATATAAGACTTTGCCAATAACCCGAGTTCAGTTTCGTTTTTGATATTGTATCTAAAAACATCCCCTGTAGAGATATGAACTAAATTATAGTTGTCTTTTAATAAATCTGCCTGAGTTCCTTTCCCTGCTCCTGGAGGACCGAATAATACGATGTTTGTCATTTTTGGTGTAGTTATTTTATAAATACTATCGATGTTTCTTCCTAAATTATTGTAGTCTAAGCCGTATCCGACAATAAATTCATCAGGAATAGAGAGGCCAATATAATCAATAGGTAATTCCTTTTTGAAAACAGTGGGTTTAAAAAATAAGGTTGCTATTTTTAGTGTTCCTACATTTTTGTCTTTAAAAATTTCATAGATTTTTTGCAATGTGCTCCCCGTGTCAATGATGTCTTCAAGAATGATGACTGTACGACCTGTTAAATCTTCATTAATTCCAACAAGTTGAGAAACTGTACCGGTTGAACTTGTACCCACATAAGACGCTAACTTTACAAACGATATTTCACAAGCTCGCGGGTATTTTCGAATGAAGTCTGCTGCAAACATGAATGAACCATTAAGGATTCCAATAAAAATTGGTATTTCATTACCACAATCTTTTGCAATTTGATTTACCAAAGTTTGTGTAATATTGTCAATCTTTTCTTTAGATAAATAGGGCGCGAAATACTTGTTGTGTAATTTAACGGTACTCATATTATTTTGATTAAGAGAATGCAAAAATAACAAAAAACCGCCTCAAAGTGAGACGGTTCTATAGGTTATTTGTAAGAAGAGATTATTTGTTCTTACTATCTAATTTTTTAGATGTATCATACATAATTGGTGATGCAATGAATAACGATGAGTATGTACCCACAATCACCCCAACAATCAAGGCAAACATAAACCCTCTAATAGAGTCTCCACCAAATAAGAAGATTGATAATAATACGACTAATGTTGTAATTGAAGTATTAATGGTTCTTCCTAATGTATTACTTAAGGCACTGTTTACAATTTTTGAATATTTCCAAGAACTGTGTTGGCTTGTATATTCTCTAATTCTATCAAAAATTACCACCGTATCATTCAAGGAATATCCAACTACTGTCAGGATTGCAGCAATAAATGATTGTCCAATTTCCATATCAAATGGTAGGTATTTGTATAACAATGAGAAGATAGCTAATACAATTAATACATCATGGAAAACGGCTACAACTGCACCTAAACTATATTGCCATTTTCTAAATCTTACTAAGATATATAAGAACACCACTAATAGAGATCCGAAGATCGCCCATTTCGCTGCGGTTTTAATATCATCGGCAATAGTTGGCTCTACTTTGATTTCACTGAAGATACCAATTGTTTGACCTTCAAAACCACCTTTAAACGTTTCTAAAGAAGTTCCGTCTGGCAAGAATGACTGTAATCCACCAAATAATAAAGCAGTTACTTCATCATCAACTTCATTTCCTTCTTCTTCGATTCTGTATTTTGTAGTAATTTTTAACTTAGAGTCGTTACCATATGTTTTGACTTCTGGCGGATCTTTAAATACTCCTTTTAACGTTTCTCTAACTTCAGTAGGACTTAAAGGTTTGTCGAATTGAACCTCATAAGAACGTCCTCCGACAAAATCAACACCGTAATTTAAACTATTAGTAAACAAAGAACCTAAACCAATTAAAATAACGGCTGCTGATATAACGTATGCTAGTTTACGTTTTTTTAAGAAGTCAACATTGATATTTTGGAACCAAGATTTGGTAGTTGTTGTATTGAATGTTAGTGCACTGTTTTTGTTTGTGTACCAGTTTAAGATGATTCTAGTAATAAATACCGCAGTAAAGAAAGAAGTAACAATACCTAGCATTAATGTGTAAGCAAATCCTTTAATTGGACCTGTACCGAATATAAATAAGATTACACCCGTTAAGAATGTAGTTACGTTCGCATCTAAGATTGCAGACAAGGCTCCTTTAAAACTGAACCCACCAGCAATGGCTTCTTTCAATCCTTTGCCTCCCGATAATTCTTCTTTGATCCGCTCAAATATAATTACGTTCGCATCAACAGACATACCAATGGTTAAGATAATACCTGCAATTCCAGGTAAGGTCAATACCGCTCCGAATGAAGCCAACCAACCAAACAAGAATAAGATATTTACAGCCAAGGCAATATTTGCAAATAAACCTGCTTTACCATAATAGAATACCATCCAAAGTAAAACAAGGATAAGCGCTAAACCGAAAGATCTAAAACTACTATCAATTGCTTCTTTACCTAAAGATGGACCAACCACTGCTTTTTGCACAATATGTGCTGCTGCAGGAAGTTTACCCGCCTTTAATACGTTTGCTAAATCCTCTGCTTCTATAATACTCATTGTACCGCCAGAAATAGAAGTATTTCCTGCTAAAATTGGATCATTTACTCTAGGTGCAGAATGAACTTCGTTATCTAAGACAACTGCTACGAATCCTCCGTTAGCATTTTTAGTTGTCATTGTAGCCCACAATTTTGTACCAATAGAGTTCATAGACATGCTCACTTGTGGTTCAGAAGTATAAGGGTCAAATTCTTGACGTGCATCATCGATTACGTCACCTTCAATAGGAGCGATATCTTCACGGTTAGATTTAATAGCATACAATCCTAAAACTTCTCCGTTTGCTTTAGAATCCCATAAGAATTTCACATAACGCAATTCTGACGGTAATAAAGCACGTACCTCTTTCATCCCTAAGAAAGAATTTACACGAGCGGTGTCAATAATAGCAGATTGTCCGATTAATGAACTTGCTTGATTGGCACTTTGAGCAACGTTTGGATATAAATATGCAAATAATCTATTTTCTTTTTTTGGTGCTGTAATAGAATCAGAAACTTCTCCCAATAAATCATCAAGATTGTCAGTTGCTGTAGAATCTTTTACTTCTTCTGAAGTATTTGCAAATAATTCTCCAGTCTTAGTATCAGCAGCATATAAGAAACTTTGAATTTCAGTATTTGGGTAAACTTCCCAAAATTGTAATTCAGCCGTACTCTGTAATAATTTTTCAACACGATCAATATCTTTTGCTCCAGGCAATTCAATTAAGATTCTACCAGAAGAACCAATACGTTGAATGTTTGGTTGTGTAACACCAAACTTGTCAATTCTATTTCTTAATACTTGAAAAGCAGTAGAGATAGATGCATTAATTTCATCTTCAATAATAGGCTTAACCTCATCATTGTTCAATTTGAAATTAATTTTATCACTTAAAGATTTGTTTCCAAAGATACTTGGATCACTTAAGTTAACTGTTCCGTTACTTGCTTTTTCAAATTCGTCAAAGAAAATACTTAAAAACGTGTCGTTACTATTTTTTTGAGTAATCGATGCAGCCGCTAAAGCTTCATTAAATACCGCGTTTTTAGAGTTGTTTGATAAGCCAACAAGAATATCTTTTACGGATATTTCTAAAATGGCATTGATTCCACCTTTTAAATCTAAGCCTAAATTCATAGCCTTATCTTTAATATCGTTGTAGGTGAATTTACCTAAAAGAATAGTGTCATTTGAGACAGAATCCAAATAAGTTCTCTCAAACTGTGCTATTTTGGAAACATCACCGTCAGCCTTTACAATGGCAAATTCTTTTGCATCATCTGTTACATTTTTTGCGAACCAAGTAAATGATAGTTGGTACAAACTTACTAATCCGAAAAGGATAGCAAATAACTTAATAAGTCCTTTGTTTTGCATTGTTAATTGATTTAAATCTTCTATTTTTTAATAAACGAGCAAATATATAATTTCCATTAGGAATTGCTACTATATTTTGAGATAAATTGAACGGTAAATAAAGAGGTGACGTTTTTGTTGAAATAAAAAACCTCAACAAATTGATTTGATGAGGTTTTTAGCATTGTTTTAAATGGTTAATTACCCTAATAATCCATTTGTTTTTCTAACACCTTCGGCACTTTCAGTAAGTTTTTCTTTTTCAGCGTCGTTTAATTCGATAGAAATAATTTTTTCAATTCCGTTTTTCCCTAATACAACAGGAACTCCGATACAGATATCGCTCATTCCATATTCTCCTTCAAGTAGGGTAGAACATGGAAATATTTTTTTAGTATCTAAGGCAATTGCTTTTACCATTTCAGAGACAGCAGCTCCAGGAGCATACCAAGCACTTGTTCCTAATAATCCAGTTAAAGTAGCACCACCAACTTTCGTGTCAGCAGCAACTTGCTCTAATCTTTCTTCTGATAAAAATTCAGAGACATTTACGCTATTTCGTACCGCTAATCTTATTAAAGGAATCATTCCGGTATCACTGTGGCCACCAATAACCATTCCGTCAACATCAGAAATAGGAGCTTCTAGTGCTTCAGCCAATCTATATTTAAAACGTGCAGAGTCTAGTGCACCACCCATTCCAATAATTTGGTTTCTAGGTAATCCCGTTGCTTTATGAGCTAAGTAAGTCATGGTGTCCATTGGATTACTAACTACAATGATAATCACGTTTGGTGAATGCTCAATTAAACTAGTAGCAACAGTCTTTACAATTCCTGCATTAATTCCGATCAACTCTTCACGTGTCATTCCTGGCTTACGTGGAATACCACTTGTAATAACAGCAACGTCACTTCCTGCTGTTTTAGAATAATCACCTGTTGTTCCAATGATTTTAGAATCAAATCCATTTAAAGAGGCCGTTTGCATTAAATCCATTGCTTTCCCTTCTGCAAATCCTTCTTTGATATCTAATATTACGACTTCAGAAGCGAAATCTTTTATTGCAATATACTCAGCACAACTCGCACCTACTGCACCTGCACCAACAACTGTAACTTTCATATTTTTATTTTTTAATTATTTTTGAATATTTACGGCGCTAAAATACAATTCTTAGCCAAGGTTTTAGTTAATTTAAAGCAAAAAAAAGCACCTAAACTAGCGGTCGTTTTTTGTTATATTTTGATAGTATTATCTAATACTAATTGCTACACCTAAATTTGCAGCGTTGTATTCTTTTAATGTATAGCTTCCAAAAACCTTAAAAACACCTAAACTTAGTCGCGCTCCAAGGGTCGTTCTAAACCCGCTTGCATCAAACTTTGAATCTATCGGATTTGAGATAGTTCTAGATTGAGTTACGTATGTTAACGTATAATCTCCTAACATTTTAAGCGTTGAATTTCCAGCACCATATCCTACACCTCCATATACGTTTATTATAGGGAAATTTAAAGAAGTGATCGCTTGAATTGTGTATGAGTTTAAACTAAATTTAGCAATACCATTGATAACATTTATGGCTCCACTGTTTGTAATAGTATAGTCTACATTCATAGTTGTATATGCTGCAAGTAAAGAAACGTGAAGAGGTGTTTTACCTACAGGTCCAAACCAATCTGTTATTTCTTTCTTTGCGCCAAAACCAAATAAATTTCCTTTTACATTATCAGAACCAACTTTTGGAACTAAGCGCAAGCTTACTTCAAATTTCGCAGGTAACCCTAAATTTAATTGAACTGCAGGGGCAGGTACCGCGTTTAATGGCAAACTCTCTTTTATACCACCTGGAGCATTAAAGGTGGCAGCATAAGTAATATTATTCTCTGTAAAATTAATAGTTGTAAGTGGCGTAGCATCTTCTGAACCAGCAATAGTGGCAGCTGCGATTGAACCTGTGTTTATAGACGTTAAACCTGAAAGATTAAACATTTCATCTTCTCCTGGCACTGAAGATACATTTAAGCCAATTGAAATATCAAAGCCAAAAGGGTGATGCACTTTTGCGGTATGATACCAACCGTTATTCATGCTATAAATTAAACCTTTCATTGCAGGGTTAGTATAAGCATCAATTAACTGATCTCGATCATTTTTGTCTGCTAGAAGGTATCCTTCAAAGCCATCTTGAGCTTTTGCATTAAGTATTAAGGTGAATACCCCGATAAAAATTAAAATATATATTTTCATTTTTAATAAACTTAGTATTTGGTTGATTTTAGCGATTCTATTGAAGTTCATATATAAAAAAAACACACTCCTATTTAGAAGTGTGTTTTTTTATATAAACCTTAGAGTATTACACATCAATATTTGCATATTTTGCATTATTCTCTATAAACTCTCTACGCGGCGGTACATCATCTCCCATTAACATTGAGAATACTCTATCAGCTTCTGTCCCGCTTTCAATTACAATCCTTCTCATAGTTCTGAATTCTGGATTCATAGTTGTGTCCCATAATTGCTCGGCGTTCATCTCTCCAAGACCTTTATATCTTTGGATTCCTGCACTACCTCCCATGCGTTTAACGATTAAATCACGTTGATCGTCGTTCCAAGCGTATTCTCTTTTTTGTCCTTTTTTTACTAAATAAAGCGGCGGAGCGGCAATATAAACACACCCCTCTTCAATTAATTCGCGCATAAAGCGAAAGAAGAATGTTAATATTAAGGTCGCAATGTGGCTACCATCAACATCGGCATCACACATAATCACCACTTTCTTATAACGTAATTTCGTAAGATTTAAAGCGCGTGGATCATCTTCCGTTCCTATAGATACTCCCAATGCTGTAAACATGTTTTTGATTTCTTCGTTTTCAAAAACTTTATGTTGCATCGCTTTTTCAACATTCAAAATTTTACCTCTCAAGGGTAAAATCGCTTGAAACATTCTATCACGACCTTGTTTTGCAGTTCCACCTGCCGAATCTCCCTCGACTAAGAAGATTTCACATTTATCAGGATCTGTTTCAGAACAGTCACTTAATTTACCGGGTAAGCCACCAATGGACATCACCGTTTTACGTTGTACCATTTCACGTGCTTTACGTGCAGCATGTCTGGCTTGAGCAGCTAAGATTACTTTTTGGACAATGATCTTGGCGTCATTAGGATTTTCTTCCAAGTAATTTGTCAACATTTCAGATACCGCTTGACTCACGGCACCAGTAACATCTCTATTTCCTAATTTCGTTTTCGTCTGACCTTCAAATTGAGGTTCGGCCACTTTTACAGAAATAATAGCTGTTAATCCTTCTCTAAAGTCATCACCAGCAATTTCGAATTTTACATTTTTCAGCAATCCAGAATTGTCAGCATATTTTTTCAATGTTGCCGTTAATCCACGTCTAAAACCAGCAAGATGCGTTCCTCCTTCATGTGTGTTTATATTATTTACATAAGAATGTAGATTCTCAGCGAAGGAATTGTTATAGACCATCGCGACTTCCACAGGAACTCCGTTTTTTTCCCCTTCCATAGAAATTACTCCAGAAGTCAATCGCTCTCTGGTAGCATCTAAATATTCAATAAATTCTGGTAAACCTATTTCACTATAGAATAATTCCGAAATATCATTTCCTTCATCATCTTGACTGCGTTTGTCAGTAAGAGAAATTGTAAGACCTTTGTTAAGGTATGATAACTCTCGTAATCTTGCAGCTAACGTATCATAATTGAATTCTGTAGTGATGTTAAAAATAGTATCATCTGGAGTGAAAGTTACTAGAGTACCTTCTTTAGTTGTTTCACCAATTGGTTTTACTGGATATAAAGTTTTTCCTTTTTCATATTCTTGCTCCCAAACTTTTCCGTCTTTATATACAGTAGCTCTTAAATGATTTGAAAGGGCATTTACTACCGAAACTCCAACACCGTGCAGTCCACCTGAAACTTTATAAGAGTCCTTGTCGAACTTACCACCAGCACCAATTTTTGTCATAACAACTTCTAAAGCTGATACTCCTTCTTTTTTGTGAATTCCTATAGGAATTCCACGACCATTATCTAAAACTGAAATAGAATTATCTTTGTTAATCCACACATCAATTTTATCACAATGGCCTCCCATTGCTTCATCAATAGAGTTGTCTACAACTTCATATACTAAATGGTGTAAACCTCTAACTCCAACATCTCCAATATACATAGATGGACGCATACGTACATGCTCCATTCCTTCTAAAGCCTGAATACTATCGGCTGAATAACTATTTTTCTTTGCTTCTTTGCTCATAATTTGTTTATGGTTTTTTATACAAAACAATTCAATCAAATGTAAGATTTTTATAAACCGAATATAGGGGCTGATTTGGAGGCGAAAGTTGAAGTTGTTAACAAATTGTGAAAAGGGCAAAGTGTCTTAAAAGGGCGTAAAACCACTTTAAATGCGAAACTATTGCTTTTTTAGCGTACGCTATTCATTGTATTTTTGATAATGGTTTATGACCTGTCTGTGTGCTTTGTTTTTTGCGCTAAATCGAAGGTAATATTGTTTTAAAATTTGATATAAACAGCAATTAGTAATTTTAGAAAAATTATAGGCACCCTCGTAGGGTGTTTTTGATTTTAATACTATTTTTGCACATGCAACATAAAGTACTTATTTTAGATTTCGGTTCGCAGTTCACGCAATTAATTGCACGTAGAGTTCGAGAGCTCAACATATACAGCGAAATACACCCATACAACAGTAAAAAGTTTAACGTTTCAGATTACAAAGCGGTTATTTTATCGGGTAGCCCTCATTCTGTAAGAAGTAAAGATGCACCACATCCTGATTTATCAGAAATAAAAGGGAAGATACCTTTATTAGGTGTTTGTTATGGAGCGCAATATTTAGCATATAATTTTGGAGGTGAAGTAGGTGCTTCTAATTCACGTGAATATGGCAGGGCTCATTTAACTTATTTAAATCATAAGGAATTATTGTTCGAAGGAATAAACGAAGGTAGCCAGGTTTGGATGAGTCATAGTGATACTATTAGTTCTCTACCGTCAAATTATAAGATGATTGCCAGTACAGAAGATGTTAGCAATGCTGCCTTTAAGATTGAAGGAGAGGATACATATGCAATACAATTTCATCCAGAAGTATATCATTCCACCGATGGTGCTCAATTATTAGAGAATTTTTTAGTGAAAATTGCAGGATTAAACCAAGATTGGACGCCAGATTCATTTGTTGAAACTACAGTAGCCGCATTAAAAGAAAAAATAGGGAAGGATAAAGTTGTTTTAGGACTTTCTGGAGGAGTAGATTCTACGGTTGCAGCTGTTTTGTTAGACAGAGCTATCGGTGATCAACTCTATTGTATTTTTGTGAATAACGGTTTATTGCGGAAAGGTGAATTTGAAAGTGTTTTGGAGCAGTATGAAGGAATGGGGTTGAATGTAAAAGGAGTAGATGCTTCGGAACGATTTTTGTCTGAACTTACTGGAGAAAGCGATCCTGAAGGAAAGCGTAAAATTATAGGTCGTGTGTTTATTGAAGTGTTTGATGATGAATCACATTTGTTAGAAGATGTGAAGTTTTTAGCACAAGGAACTATTTATCCAGATGTTATAGAGTCTGTTTCTGCAACTGGAGGGCCAAGTGCCACTATAAAAAGTCACCATAATGTTGGAGGTCTGCCAGATTTTATGAAATTAAAAGTGGTAGAACCATTGCGAATGATTTTTAAAGATGAAGTTCGTAGAGTTGGAAAATCAATGGGAATAGATCCAGAATTGTTAGGAAGACACCCTTTTCCAGGACCAGGTTTGGGAATAAGAATATTAGGAGATATTACTGCTGATAAAGTTAGAATGTTACAGGAAGTAGATGCTATTTTTATAAATGGCCTAAAAAAATGGGGTTTATATGATAAGGTGTGGCAAGCGGGTGCTATGTTACTACCCGTAAACTCTGTTGGAGTAATGGGAGATGAGCGCACGTATGAAAAATGCGTTGCACTAAGAGCTGTAGAGTCTGTTGATGGAATGACAGCGGATTGGGTAGATTTACCATATAAATTTTTACAAGAAACATCGAATAAGATAATAAACGGAGTAAAAGGCGTTAATAGAGTAGTGTACGACATTAGTTCTAAGCCCCCGGCAACTATTGAGTGGGAATAGGAAGTAAGGCCTATATTTTAAAAAGTGTAATCGACAATAACATTTGAAGTTTATGAAAGGATTAAAACTGTATTTTTTATTTTTAATAATATTATCGGCCTGTGGACAGCAGCGAAGATATATTTCTCATACGGTAAAACAAGGTGAAACTATTAAAAGTATTGCCAAAGATTATGGCATTAAGTCGAAAGAATTGATGCAGTTAAACCCAGATGTTTCCAGAAATCCAGGAGAGAATGCTGTTATAATTGTGCCAAATAAAAATATAAACACTTCAAAAGTTATTGTAAATGAAGGTTTTCATACAGTATTAAAGAAAGAGACATTATTTAGTATTGCGCAAAAATATGGGGTAACTGTCGATGGTATCAAGCAAATTAATAATTTGTTTGGAGATGCTTTAAGTATTGGTAGAGTCATTCAGATACCTGTAAAAAAAGAAGGACCAGAGGTGATTGAAGAGGTCGTAGACTCAAATGCAATCATGCATGAAGTTGTAAAGGATGATACGGTATACAACTTAACAAAAAAGTATGAGATTACCGAAGATGAACTCTATGCTATGAATCCAACATTGAAAGATGGACTTAAATTGGGGATGCATATTAAAATAGGGGAGAAGTCAATTGAAGTTGAGAGTGAGTTAAATCTTTTTAGAGATAGTATTACAAATAAATTGTTGAATGTTGTTTTGATGCTGCCTTACAAACTAAATTCAATAGACGTTGACAATGAAGCGTTTATTTGGAATAATAAACTGCTAAATATTACGTCTGATTTTCATGCGGGAGCTTTAATAGCTATTGATTCATTGCGGCAGCAGGGAATGCAGATTAAATTAGATGTGATAGATACTGAAGAAAGTTCGAGTAAAACAAGTAAGATAATTGAAAATTATAACTTTGAGAAAGTGGATGTAATTGTTGGCCCATTGTTTATGAATTTGGCAAAACAAGTTTCTAGAGGGGTATCCAATGTGCCTGTAGTCGCTCCTATATTTTCTAATACTCAGAATAAAATTTCAGTAAATAATCTCATTAAGACGGCACCGGATAAAAGTTTATTATATGAGAAAATGGCGAATTATTTATTGGATAATTATGAGGATGAAAAAGTAATTATAATTGGAGACAATAGTGCTAATTCTGCTGCAGCTATAGGTAGATTATCATCCATATTTAGAAAAAATTCAATAGGTGATATTACGGTATTAAAACCTAGTAGTGGATACATTGCAAACGATCGATTTATGGAGGTAATAGATACCATTCATAAGAGGAATTGGGTTATTTTAGCTAGTGACGATAATATTGTAACTACCACTGTTGTAAATAACTTGGGAGTAATGCCACTAGAAAAAAGAGCTATTCGACTATTTGCATTTAATAAGGGTGATAATTTTAGAGATGTGAGTAGTAATCAATTAGCGCGATTAAAATTCACATTTGCTGCGTCTGAGTTTACAGATATTAGTAGTTTAGAATCGCAATATTTTCAAAAAAGATACAAGGTAAAGAACTATGTGCGTCCTTCTGAATATGCAATAAGAGGATTTGATGTGATGTATGATACTTTACTAAGGCTTTCAAATGCTTCCGATTTTAATGAAGGAGCTTCACAAGGGGTTTCTCAACGAATTATAAGAAAGTTTGACTATGAAAAACGGCCTTTTGGAAGTTCTGAGAATAAAGGAGTATTTATAATTCAATATCAAGATAGTTTAGAATTGCTGGCTATTGATTGATAATCGGTTTACAAATCACCACTAAAAGTGAAAAGAAATTTTTAAAAGTAGAGACCTTACTTTATTGATGTGTGTCAGTATTTAATTACTATATTCTGTGTTGTAGGAATTATTTTTGCCATAATAAATTAAAAAGAGACAAGTAAAACTTATAGCTTGTTGAGTTCTTTTCACATAATTCTGCAAGAAAATTAAATCAAATGTTAGTTCCTTTAGAATCGCAGCAAATATAGTAGTGTTTTAATGTATTTGTTCTTCAAGAAGCGGAAGAATACTTGTAAGGCAAAAGGGTTGTTGGATAGCAACCCTAGTGCATTACAGTAGTTTTTGAAACATTTTTTTCATAGGCAAATTCCCCAAAAACGAATATTATAGGATAATCAGTAACCTCCTAGTTACATATAATATTCGAAGTCATTAAGAACTGACTACAAATATAGAATGGGTTTTAAGTAAATAGGTGAGGATTTACCATACAATAAGTAAGGTAAATCCTCACTTATTTTGATCATGGGATAATTTTGTTTAAAGGCATAAAAAAACCATCGCTGCTTATATATCGAGAGTTTCGAAAATTATAGGAGTAAATTCTTATTATCTTGTGCGACCTCTCATTTGATGATGATTCATTCCCGGAGCCTTTTTCATTTGATCTTTCATCATTTTAATCTGATCTTTTAACATGCCTTGTTTGTCTAATTTTTTAGCTTCTGCCATCAGTGCAACAGCCTCATTTTTACGATTCTTAGACATGGCAATTCCAGCTAATTGTAACTTAGCCATAGCGATATCATGACTCATGGATAAACCAAGACTCAAGGCTTTTTTAAAAAACTTCTCTGCTTGTGTTAGATTCGTTTGAGAAACGAGAATTCCTTGTAGAAAGTTGTAATAACCTTCTTGTTTTGTTATCAGTGCAGAACTCGGATTTTTTATATATCTCAACCATTTTTTACACCCTTCAAAGTTTTGTTTACGTAATTGTAAAAAAGCCAATAGAATAAATTCATTTTTAAAATAGAACAGAACAAAAATTCCACTTAAAAGAACAAGTGAAATCCCGTTCATAATATTGCTATCAACAAATTGAAAAATGGCCCAAACAACGATTCCTATTGCGATAACTAATTTGATATATTTATTAAACATAATTAATTTTTAGAATTTGCAAATGTACTTAAATGCAACTATTATTTATAATGTTTTTTGTATTTAAAGAATGCTGCGACACTCAGTACTGCAGAAAAAAGAAGCCACGACCATATTTGAATAGGTACTTCTGCAGATTCACCTTGGGCGTAGGAGTGCAAGCCTGATAATAAGTGATTCACCCCTAAATATGTCATTAATATAGAAGTAAAAGAAAATACGCCTAATAGGTTAAAGACATAACGTCCTCTTAAACCAGGAATTAAACGGGTATGTAATACAAAAGCATATATCATGATACTTATTAAGGCCCAAGTTTCCTTTGGATCCCAACCCCAATAACGTCCCCAACTCTCGTTGGCCCAAATCGCACCTAAAAAGTTTCCGATGGAAAGTAATATGAGCCCTAGGGTCATAGACA
Source organism: Urechidicola croceus (assembly GCA_905181865.1). Classification (GTDB taxonomy): domain Bacteria; phylum Bacteroidota; class Bacteroidia; order Flavobacteriales; family Flavobacteriaceae; genus Urechidicola; species Urechidicola croceus_A. Next base: position 716,686 of record CAJIZG010000001.1, on the reverse strand, counting down.
TTTCACTTATCGTGGTTATTTCATTTACGATTAGTTTAATTTTTTTCTTGTTTTTCTTTGTAGTAATGACTATCAGAAATAAAGCAATCAATCCTAATATCATACTAAGAGTAAAGGGACCATAACTGGCTACAATAATGGATACGTGAATCATTACCCAGTAAGAATCGAGTACGGGTACTAAATTTGCTATTTCTGGATCCATCCAGTTCATATGTGCAAACATCAAAATCATAGAAGTTACGAAAGCTGTAGCCGCAACTGTTAAAGTAGATTTTCTTCCAAAGATTAACCCGAAGAGCATCGTTGCCCAAGCAATATAAATCATAGATTCATAGCCATTACTCCATGGTACGTGTCCAGAAATATACCAACGTATTCCTAGACCAACGGTATGGTATATAAAGAGCCCCGCAATAATATATGTACTAATCTTAACAAGAACTTTAATTGGTTTAGAATCATTGAAAATATTTACAATGATTAAAATAAAAAGTAAAACACCCCCCAGCATATACTGCCAAAATAAGTTTTTGAAAATATCATTTTTATTATAGAATACCTCTAAGTCTATTTTCTTTTGAGCTGGATATACTTCTGATCCAAATTTTTGTTGAAATTTTTGAATCCCAACTAAAATTTCATCAGCCTTGGTATAGTCGTTTTTTTGTTTAGCTTCTGCTAGCGTCTGAAGGTATGCCGGTAAAATTTGCTTTACAAATACAGAATCTACTCCTGCATATTTTACTGTAGCCAATTGATTTTGTGAAACCCATTTATTTGTAGGGTCATTAGGTCTTGGAAACATTGCTAATAGATTTCCAAAAATACCATCATATAGCAGGTTTACGCGCATTCCAACGCTAAGTACACTCTGCTCAAATTTATTTTTCTTTTTCTTTTTAAAGGCTTTTTCTTGAATATCACCAATTTTATAATCCCCCTTGTCTGTTGTAAAAAAATCAGATAAACGTGCGTATTTTTGATCATGTGGAATTCCAATGATATCGCGCAATTTGGTATTGTCCTTTTTGATATAAATGATTGGGGTATTAAACCATAAGCGAGGGTTTTGTAGCATTGAAATTAGAGCCTGACTTGAATTCAATCCCATAAAACTATCACCCTTACTTACTTTTCTCAGTAATTGAGAAGAGAAAGTATGAACAGGTTTCATTCGACCTCCAGCATCTTGAATAATTATTTTACTGAACTTATCCGCATGTTCTATGCTAACAGCATCGGCCTGTAGGATAGAATCGATTTGCGTTTCATTTAATTCATGTAAATTATGCTGAGAAAAACCAATAGTACAACTCAGTAATAGCGCAACACTGAGGGCTGCTTTTTTATTTTTAATTTTCTCTAAATTTTTTCTTAAGGCATCAAAACGCGTGTTTCTAACAAATAATATGAGGAGAAGTCCTATAAATAGCATAGTATATCCAATATAGGTGATTGTAGTACCCCAGAAATCATAATTTACCGAAAGGCGTGTTTCTTCATAATCTGGAGTTATATTGTAACTAGATTGAAAGAATTTATAACCACCATGATATAATATGTGATTCATATAAATTCTGAAATCATAGGTTTCTTTGGGATCAATTACAGTTACTTCACTAGCGTAGGACATTGGATTTTCAGATCCAGGATAATTTTCCAATTGAAAATCACGCAATTTTATATGAAAGGGAATTGTAATCTCTTTTGATCCATAACTCACGCGAAAGTTTAACCCACCAACCTTAATTTTTGTAGGGTTTTCAATATTGTATTGACCGCCATTAATGATTACCTGCTTTGTCTCATCACCCACGGTAACATCAAAAACCAATCGATCTAATGGGTTTTCTTCGCGGACACCTTTTACTGTTTTATAAGTGCCTTTAACCCCAGGGGTTGGAATTACAAAACTTAAACCTGCCAATTGGTGCAGTGCTAAAAATGTTAATTCTTGAACAGAATCTTTTTTAATAGTTCCGTTGAATTGATCAGCCATTCTGAGGTAAGTTCCATCATAAGCCGATTTTAATTTTAATTCGCCATTACTACTTATAACGTCTATAGAATTATTGGCTACATTGTCAAAACCAACCAATACATTATGGATTAATTCACTGGTACCTTTTTTTATATAATGATCATGTCTCGAACCTGAAGTTGATTCTACAAAATGCAAATATTCAGTTCCATTTTCGTTTTCATCAAACACCTCTTTGGCGTTCGGAATATATTCTACGAGGTCAAATTCAAAGTCTTGATCCTTAAAATCTCCCTTAAAGATAAAGTTTGGACTTCCTTTGGCAGATAATAAAACTTTTTTTGGATCTGATATCCGTTGTTGCTCATTGTCATGAGTTGTTACTTCAAAGTAAATAGCCTCAGAATACATGATGTTGTTAGATTCTCCCTCAATGATTGGCATAATCCCTTCGAAGCTGACGTATCTTGTAATTCCTGCGCCAATAATAATAAACACAAAGGCTAGGTGGAAAAATAAAACAGGCCACTTTTCTTTTTTGTATAAACGATATTTGAAAATATTACCAAAAAAATTGATCATAAAAAAGACCATAATAGCCTCAAACCACCAGGCATTATAAACGAGAGCCTTTGCAGTTTGGGTACCGTAATCATTTTCTATAAAAGTTGCAATCCCCATAGATGCGGCGAATGATAAAAATAAAATTCCCGTAAGTCTGGTTGAATATAAAAGCGATAATAATTTATTCATTTTGAAAGTGTCGAAAAGTTTTCACAAAAATACGGATAATTGACCTTAAAACCTTTTTGAATTTGTTAATAATTACGATATATAATGTTAAATATAAAAATTATTTAGGCTCGTTAGTTTTCCTTAATAAGGTTCTATTTTTGATACTATTCTTCTTCTTCTTCTTCTTGACTATTGTAATAATTATCTTTATTTTTGATAAAAAAACAACCAAAAATCTCAAAGAAAGTGCAATTATTTGTTCTTTTTATCTCTAAATGAATTACATATAAATGCAAAAAGTAATAGTTGTGTTGGGTTCTGAAAACTCACCGAGTGGAGAACTGGGAAGGATCGCAAAGGATCGGTTAAATAAATGTTTGGATATTTTTTCTGATAGTTATGTTATTGCCTGTACTGGCGGTTTTGGAAAACATTTTAATACTACTACAAAATCTCATGCGCATTATGCTATTGAATATTTAAAAGAAAAGGGGATCTCAGAAGAGGTAATATTTAGGCCTCTTTTATCGGGACATACGGTTGAGGATGCGTTTAAAATTAAAGAGTTTTTCGGGGTTATAAATGAATTTGAACTCTTAGTTCTTAGCTCTGATTTTCATTTAGAAAGAGTTAAGTTAATTTTTAAGGAAGTTTTAAAAGGATATAACATAAAATTTATCAGTGTAAAGAGTTCCTTGCCTTTAGAGGAATTTAACAATAGAGTGGCGCATGAAAAAAAGGCAGTTCAGACTATTGTTGAAAACGGATTGTACTATTAATAGCCTCTTTACCTTTTTAGAGATTTCCATTTTATATCATAAAGAATAAAGTAACTTTGATAAAATAATTCAAATTAAATAAAAATATATGAATGTAAGTGTCAACATGAGGTTGCCAAACTATGTGGCAGCACCCGATAGATATGATACGATGAAATATAGAAGATGTGGTAAGAGTGGTATTATGTTACCTTTGATTTCCTTGGGCTTATGGCATAATTTTGGGCGATCTGATAATTTTAATACTGCAAGTGAAATTGTTAGAACGGCTTTCGATAATGGAATTACTCATTTTGATTTGGCAAATAATTACGGTCCACCTTATGGTGCGTCAGAAGAAACTTTTGGTGAGATATTTAATAGGGATTTGAAATCCTACAGAGATGAATTAATTATTTCTTCGAAGGCAGGTTGGGATATGTGGAATGGTCCTTACGGTAATTTTGGCTCTAGAAAATATTTAATCGCTAGTTGTGATCAAAGTTTGAAAAGAATGGGTTTAGATTATGTCGATATATTTTACCATCACAGGCCAGATCCGGATACACCGTTGGAAGAAACAATGGGAGCACTGGATCATTTGGTAAGACAAGGAAAGGCATTATACGTTGGAATCTCGCAGTACAATGCTGAAGATACGGCGAAGGCGGCTAATATTTTAAAAGACTTGGGTACACCTTGCTTAATTCATCAACCTAGATATAATATGTTTGATAGATGGGTAGAAGATGGTTTACTAAGTGTTTTGGGTTCTGAAGGAATTGGTTCGATAGCTTTTTCACCCTTACAACAGGGAGTGCTGACAAACAAATATTTAAATGGACTACCAGAGGATTCTCGAGCAGTTAAAGATGATAGATATTTAAAAGCAGCTCAGATAACACCAAAAGTATTGGGTAAAGTTCGCCTTCTTAATGAAATAGCACAAAATAGGGGGCAAAGTTTGGCGCAAATGGCCATTGTTTGGTTGCTAAGAAATCCAGAAATCACGACTGTTTTGGTGGGTGTGAGTAAGACATCTCAGTTATTAGATAATATTAAAGCATTGGAAGTTCTTGAGTTTTCAACAGAGGAACTTGAGAAAATAGAAATTATCTTAAAATAAGAGTTGGATCTGGGTTTAAGGTTAATATAGCATATAAATTTACTAATATGCTACGGTTTTTTATAGAAGTTACCTAGTAATTTTACAGTTAAAATTAGTACCACAAAACTTGTAAATTATGGCAATTTCTAAAAAATTTTTAAAATCAAAACCAGTTTGTAAAGTAACTTTTGAATTGGAAGGTGTTGAAGCGGAAACTGTTGTTGCAGTGGGAGACTTTAACAATTGGAATACAGCGGCAACTCCTTTGAAAAAATTTAAAAACGGAAAATTTAAAACTACAGTTGATTTAGCAGTTGATGAATCGTACGAGTTTAAATACTTGGCAGATGGCGTTTATTTCAACGATGAACAAGCTGATGCTTTCAAATGGAATGATTATGCATCATCAGACAACGGCGTGTTAAACGTTTAATAAAATAAGGTCGACTATTAATTTATAGTCGATCTTTTTTTTGAATTAATTTCAATAAAATTTCTTTAGCAGCTTGCGAAATTTTGGTTCCTGGACCAAAAATGCACGAAACCCCTATTTCTAATAGGATTAATTGATCTTTACGAGGCAGTATTCCTCCTACAATAATAAGAATATCTTCACGATTAAAAAGCTTAAGTTCCTTAATTATTTCAGGGATTAGCGTTTTATGTCCAGCAGCCAAAGAAGATAATCCTATCAGAGCAACGTTTTTTTGAAGGGATTCTTGTACAACTTCTTTCGGAGTTTTAAATAAGGTACCAAGGTGTACTTCAAATCCAAGATCCGCAAAGCTGGAAGCTATAATTTTGAGCCCACGATCATGTCCATCTTGTCCTAATTTTGAAAGAAATATTTTTGGAGGTTCTCCTTGTGAATTTCTATATTCAGTTACCAATGCTGAGGCAGATTGATAGTTTGGGTCATCACTAATTTCTTTGTGATAGATTCCTTTTAGAACGTTTGGAATCGCTTCATATCTATCGAATTTTTTTTCTAAAGCTAGGGATATTTCTCCTAAGGTTGCTTGATGTCTTCCCGCATTTATGGCAAATTCCAATAAGTTTCCTTTGCCAGAAATCGCACAATTAGTTAGTTCTAATAAAGATTGTTGAACGCGTTGTTTATTGCGATATTTTTTCAGTTTTTGTAATCTTTCGATTTGTGTTTTTCTAACAAAACTGTTATCAACCTCCAAAGAATCTATTCCACGAGTATTTTTTTGTTTAAAAGCGTTCATTCCAATTATTAAATCTTGATTACCGTCAATTCTAGCTTGCTTTTTTAATGCGGCTTCTTCAATTTTTAATTTTGGAATCCCCATTTCTAGCGCCTTCGTCATTCCGCCTAAATTTTCAATTTCTTGAATCAATTTCCAAGCATTTTTTGCCATATCCTCGGTTAAGGTCTCTACGTGGTAACTTCCTGCCCATGGATCTACTGTATTCGTAATCTGCGTTTCATCTTGCAAATATATTTGTGTATTGCGCGCTATTCTTGCAGAAAAATCTGTAGGTAAGGACAAAGCCTCATCCAACGCATTTGTGTGTAAACTTTGAGTGCCACCAAAAATCGCAGACATGGCTTCAATAGTTGTTCTGGCAACATTATTAAAGGGGGCTTGAGCCGTTAGACTCCAACCACTTGTCTGACAATGTGTTCTTAATCTCAATGAATTTGAATTTTTCGGATTGAATTGCTTTACAATTTTGGACCATAAAATGCGTGCAGCTCTTAATTTGGCAATTTCTTTATAATGATCCATTCCAATACCCCAGAAAAAAGAAAGGCGAGGAGCAAAGTCGTCAATATTTAGCCCGGCCCTAAGCCCTGTTCTTATATATTCTAATCCATCTGCGAGCGTATAGGCTAATTCAATTTCTGGAGTGGCTCCTGCCTCATGCATATGATAGCCAGAAATAGATATACTATTATATTTTGGCATTTTTTTAGTGGTGTACTCAATAATATCTGAAACGATTTTCATAGATTTTGTTGGAGGATAGATATACGTGTTTCTTACCATAAACTCCTTTAAAATATCATTTTGGATAGTTCCAGAAAGGTCTTGAAGGTTGACGCCTTGCTCTTCCGCAGCAAGTATATAAAAGGCCATAATGGGTAAAACAGCACCATTCATGGTCATAGAAACTGATATTTTATCGAGAGGAATATTCTCAAAAAGTAATGTCATATCTTCAACTGAATCAATAGCAACACCCGCTTTTCCTACGTCTCCTTGAACTCGTTCGTGATCGGAATCATATCCTCTATGTGTGGCCAAATCAAAGGCAACTGATAATCCTTTTTGACCCGCTTTTAGATTTTTTAGATAGAAGTCATTACTTTCTTCAGCAGTAGAAAATCCAGCATATTGTCTAATAGTCCAAGGTTTTTGAACGTACATAGAAGAATAGGGGCCTCTAAGAAATGGAGAGATACCTGCTGCAAAATTTTCATGTTCAAAGTGCATTTCTCTTTCCTTCGAACCTTGAAAATCTAATTTTAGATGTTGTACACTTCTACGTTTCATTTTTCAATCGTTGTTGTTCCAATTTTTCTGCTAATCTTTTTGGTATGATTGGTTGAATTAAAGTTTTTCGAGGGTCGGTTTTCATAAAAGGATAAATTTCTATTTTTCCTTTTATGACGTCATTACTATTTTGATGCTTGTTTATTCCTGTTAGCGTTATTTTTTTTAAATCAAATAACTGCTGTTCTTTTTGTGCAGCATCTCGAATTCTTTTTTGAATAGTACCTTGTGTTAATTGAGCTAAGAAACCACCATTTTTCTCAATATCTTTAAATAGTTCTAGCGACTTCGTACTAATTTCTTTGGTGAGTGCTTCAATGTAGTAACTGCCATTTACTGCTTGATTACTGGTATTAAAATTACTTTCGTATTTTAAAATAAGGTTTTGATTTCTCGCGAGTCGCTCTCCAGTTTCATTTCTTTTTCGAAATATTGAGTCGTGCGAAATATTACATATTGTATCTGCACCGCCAGCGATAGCACTCATGCATTCTGAAGTAGTACGAACCAAATTTGTGTTAAAATCGTACAACGTTTTGTTTCGATTGCTCGGTGTTGCTATAATATGTAAGTCGCTTTTGACTTTAGCGTCATCGGTTATGAGTTTCCACAAATAGCGAAATGCTCTTAATTTGGCTATTTCAAAGAAATAATTACTACCTATTGAAAATTGTACATTTAAATTTAATACATCTGAATTAAAATTTAAATATTCGTTGGCATGAGCAAGAGCAAATGCGACTTGTTGAACAATTGTGGCACCAGCGTTTTGATAAAGAGCTGCATGAACCCCTGAAAAAGTTGCGCTTGGTGAGGAACTTACATGCAGCCTAGTAAAAATATTAATATCCTTTTGGAGTGAATGGTACCAGTTTCCATTTTTGCAAAGGTTTCCAATAATATCGATATTTAAAAAAGTTCTATAGTTTCTTGTCTGTTGTTGTAGGTCGGAAATGAAATTTTCGGATAAAAATTGAAGTTCAAAATGCAACTGAATATCATTTTTAATATTCTTTAATACGGCATTAATATCGAATGGTTTAGAGGCTTTGAAGAGAATACTGTCTGCTCCATTGGTTATAGCCGTGAGTGCAATTTTATTGGCAATGTTAGATTGATCAATAAAAACAGCTTGACAAATGTTATATATTATTTCTTTATTTGAATGAGGTATTTGTTTGTAAGAATCTAAATGGTAAAAGGGTTTTACAATAATATCATCGCTGGAGTGCGTAAGCATTATGTCACTATAAGATGCTCCATTCAATTCATATTGAAGTTTTTGCTTCCACTGTTTTTCGGAAACTTCTGGAAAACCATCAAACAAATTATCACTCATTTTTGTCAATTCTTGATTTTATCAAAGATATGTATTCTTTGAATTTTGAGGCTATTAACATGAAAAAATTTATAAGTTATTTCACCATTTTTAAGTCAGACATGAGAATTTTTATTAGATGAATTTGATATTAATCTTAATTTTACTCGGCAGGTAATAACTCTCTAGCAAGTAGCTGAATAATTCAAAAAATATATAAATTTGATTTCTGAAAATTATTTTAAAAAATATCCGAATTGCGAAGGTTTCTTTAATGAATATGGTGGTGCCTTTATACCGCTACAATTGGAGTCTGAAATGAGTAAAATAAATGATGCGTATTTTGCTATCATTACATCTCATAAGTTTATTTCTGAATTGAGAAGCATTCGAAAATAGTACCAAGGAAGGCCTACTCCTATTTATGATTAGAACCGACTCTCTAGTAAGTATGGTGGGCAGATTTATTTGAAGAGGGAAGATTTAAATCATACCAGTGCGCATAAACTGAATCACCGTATGGGTGAAACTTTGATGGCAAAATATTTAGGCAAAAAGAAATTAATTGCTGAAACTAGTGCAAGAAAGGATGGTGTGGCCTTGACTATAGCGGCAGCCTATTTTGGTTTCGAATGTGAAATTCAGACAGGTGAACTTGATATGGACAAGGAACATCCAAATATTCAGTGAATGAAAAAATTGGGTGCTACTGTGATTCCAGTTACTCATGGATTAAAAATACTAAGGAGTTAATTGATAGTGCTTTTCAGGCCTATTTAAAAGATCCAATAAATACAATTTACTCTATTGGCTCTGTTGTTGGGCAATATCCATTTCCTATGATGGTTCGTGATTTTAGCAAGTAATGCGAATAGAAGCGAAAGATCAATTTATGGTTATGACCAGTGAATTACCAGATCTTGTAGTCGCGTGTATAGGGTGAGGAAGTAATGCCATGGGAATTTTTTCGGCTTTCTTAGGAGATGAGGAGTGTAAATTATACGGCGTTGGGCCTGCAGGTAAATCCTTTGAAATTGATGAACATGCTGCTACAATGAAGCTTAGATCTTCAGGTATTATTCATGGTTTTAAATATTATATGTCTCAAGATAGGGGAGGGAATTCTGCACCGGTACATTCTGTTGCCAGTGGTTTAGATTATCCTTGTATAGGTCCAGAGCACAGTATTCTAAAGGATTTAGAAAAAGTCAAGTATGATAGTATAACTGATACAGAGTGTATAGATGCTTTTTTTGAACTGAGTAGATTGGAGGGAATTATTCCAGCGTTGGAGAGTGCGCATGCCATTGTATATGCCTTAAAATCGGCTAAAAAACACTAAAAAAAATCTATTTTGATAAATTTAAGAGGACTTGGGTATAAAGACTTTGATTATGTATTAGACATTTTCGGTTTGCCAGATTAACTTAAAAAAATATAGGGTCGAGTTATACAATTTATGACTCGAGCCTATTTATTATGTGGATTATTTTAGCGTATCATACTCAATGATAAATATATCCTCATTTTCTTTCTTCATATTGTATTTCTGCCTTGCGAATTCATCTAATTTGTCAGGATCTTCTAATTCATTAATTTTGTTAGTATCTTTTTCAATTTCTTTAAGATAGTAGTCCTTATCTGCTTCTAATTTATCGATTGTTTTGTTAAATTTTCTATCCACAAAAAAAGAATTCTCATCAAAGAACACCATCCAAATTACAAAACTAATAAATATGATAAAATAGCGATTGCTTACAATTTTAAATACTTTATTATCCTTAATTTTATTAAATTTCATTTAAGTAAGTTTATCATTAATTATGGTTTTGAGTATGTCAATGGCTACGGTATTTAAACGATCGTTAGGTATAATGATATCAGCAAATTCTTTTGTAGGTTCAATAAATTGATTGTGCATTGGTTTTAGCGTGTTTTGGTATCTGCTAAATACTTCATTTAAATCGCGTCCTCGTTCTTGAATATCTCTTTTTACTCTACGTATTAATCTTTCATCAGCTTCTGCCTGTACAAATATTTTAATAGTACACAAATCTCGTAGGTGTTTATGGTTAAATATTAAAATACCTTCTATAATTAAAACTTTTGGAGGTATGATTGTTTTAGTTTGATTCGTTCTATTATGACTTGTAAATGAGTAAATAGGTTGCGCTATCGATTGGCCACTTTTTAATTGATTAATATGATCAACTAGTAGTGAAAAATTAATAGAATTAGGATGGTCAAAGTTTATCTGAGTCCTTTCTTTCGAATTTAGATGGCTTGTGTCGTTATAATAAGAGTCTTGCGTAATCACACTTATATTCTTTTGAGGTACTACCTTTAAAATATTTTCAACTATCGTAGTTTTACCACTTCCAGTCCCTCCAGCAATTCCTATAATAAGCATACTTCAATTTTTATCACAGCAAATTTACAAAAAAAAGAGGGCGATTATGATTTAAAAAAACGCCTTTTTATAAAGCGGTTTAAAGTTTCATGGTACCTGCTAGTCTACCTCCTCAATCACTAATTTTTTCATAAAACCATATTTACCTAATACAAAAACAAAAATTTCATTATTGGATTTGACAAATAGGCGATTGTATTTCACACAATTTACTAATTTATTGGTGTTCAGCATTCTTGTTGGTTAAGATTGTGTAAAGGTCACGATTAGATAAAGAAGTTTCATCTAAACTTAAATACTTACCGATATTTTTTTGATAGAGCAACCAATCCTGAGTATGTTCTTTTGTGTCCAATCTTTAAAACGGCTAAGATGGTTTTTGTATTGATATTGAAGAGAGTTACCATTGGTTTTGTAATGATCTCAAAAACGTTTGGCACTCAAAGCATGGGTGTCAAGTGGTACCTTTTAAAAAAGAGGCAAACTCGCTAGTTATACGAATACCTTTTGCCACTAATTTCCAATCTCTTTTTACAATCCTCCCGGAACTAAGAAGTGTCCAGCGTCTGCGCTTTATGTAAAGTAATACTGGTTTACCTCTTAATGGGAAGTCTTCAATTGTCATTTCTGGGGAGAAACCTCTGGATTGTGCTATTTGTGATCGGTGTTCTTTCAGTCGTATATTTTTCTCTTCTAAATAAAAATGTATCCGATCATCTTGAGTGTTATCATCTACAATATCAAAATAATCTAAAACCCCTTCTGGTAATAAATACTTGGCTAAATCTATATTCAAAAAACATGCTTTTTAGATTTGCAAAAATAACGCTTTTACAAATATCCCCCTAGAATATTACTTGATCCCAAACCAGTTAGGTTTGCCATTTCTTGTCGTGTAAAATTAACTTTATAGCGTTCGTTAGGAATTATATTTTTTACAGTGTATGTTTTAAAATAATTCAATAAACTAAGAATTCCTAAGCCCGTGTCAGACTGGTGTATCAGCTCAAGAAAGTTTTATTTAGTAACATTAAAACCTTCGTCTTGTATAACTCTTTTCGGTTCTAACAAATGCATGGGGTTTTTATATACTTCAATAATTTTAAAGCCCTCTTTTTCCAATAGATTTTTCCATTTTTTCTCGGTTAAGGGGCGGGCGTTGACCTTAATCATTTCTGCCAGTTCTTGCTGAATCTTGGCTTTGGTTATCTTCTCCAATTCATTTGGAGTTAAGCCCAGTTTATGAATACCGTAAAGACCTCCTTTTTTTAAAATTCTACTGGCCTCTTTTATAATTTCAGATTTTTTATGATCCGCCTACATCGTTAACATGGCTTCTCCATAAACTTTATCTGACAAACGATCTGGTAAGGTCGATTTTGAAGCATTTCCAATTATAATTTCTCTATCTTCGCCATGGATGTTTTTTCGTAAAATCTGGGCAACTTCTTCATTTAATTCAACACCCGTATAATTTTTTTGGTTGTTTTTTAAGGCAATTGAAGCGGTAAAACCCAAGCCCGGGGCAAACTCTAATGCCTTATCCATATTGCCAATATGAAGTCCGTCAATTAATTACAAGGTCAGTTCTTTTCCTCTAGGGCGTAAGACTTTCTCCCCCATTTTAACTAATAGCCAATGCCCTTGTGCCGTATTTAGTTTTTATTGCTCATTTTCACTGTTTTTATTCTACTATAAATTTTCCTTTCATAATTGTATAATGACCAGGGAAGGTACAGATGTAGTCATAACTACCTTTGGCAGGTGCATTAAAGGTTATGGTAATACTTTCTCCTCCTCCAATAAGTTTTGTATTTACAATAATGTCATCTCCTTTAGGAATGTATTCAGTATCTGCTGCAACCATTGCTTTTTCAGCAAATTTGGGAATATCTACCCCTTTTTTAAGCAGTACAAAATTATGCCCCATTGCGCTTTTTGCCATTTTACCTGTATGTTTTAAGGTAAGGGTTACCTTTTGTCCTGCTTCTACCTTTAGCTCATTTTTGTCGTATTGCATTTGGTCGCTTGAAGACAATAAAATTGTTACTTCTTTCAAGGAAGTTTCTTTTTTCGGTTCCTCTACAACTTCTTGTTTTACTGCCGGTTTGGCTTCTTGTTTTATTTTTTTATCGTTGCCACAACTTATTGCAATTAACGCTACGGATACTAATAATATTACTTTTTTCATTTATTTGTGTTTTATAGTTTAATTTTTAATATGTTCTAATTTTATTTGAAACGTGTGAACTATTGACCTAGCCCTGATTTTAGTATGTTCGGCTATTTCCCTTTAAAATAAATAGTCAATGTTTTTTTCAAACAGCGCAATCCATCTATCAAAATGTTCTTTATTTACAGGGAAAGGAATATTTGCTTTAAACGAGTAACAAAAATACGATTTCTTTGCAAATATGCGGGTATTCAAAATGTATATATTTTTGGTAAATGCGTTTGCCAATCTTTTTTATTTAGATGATATCAATTCATATGATATTCATAAAAACAGAAAACCTGTTAATCATACGATTAACAGGTTTTTAGTATAGATTGATACTATAATTTGTCGGGGTGGCAGGATTCGAACCTGCGACCTCCTCGTCCCAAACGAGGCGCGATAACCGGGCTACGCTACACCCCGAATTAAGAGAAAAAAAGAATTTGTTTGACATCTAAATTCTATTTGATTCTTACCAAAAATTATGATGGAACTTCCATCGAATTTTGGGTTGCAAATATAGAATATATTATCAATTCAACAAGATTAAAATAATAAAAAGACAACATGTAATTAAAACGGCATTTTTAAGACTGATAAAGCTATTGAATATCTAAATAAGAGCATTGTAAAAACTTATAAACATTTGGAAGTATAAAATGCTAATTATTTTACTTTTGTTCCTCTTTTAAAAAATAAACTTATGTCAGATACTATTGAAAGAATAAAGTGTTTAATAATTGGATCGGGTCCTGCGGGCTATGCTGCTGCGATCTATGCAGCACGTGCTGATTTAAAACCAATCATGTATACAGGTATGCAAATGGGTGGACAATTAACCACAACGACGGAAGTTGATAATTACCCAGGATATCCAAAAGGTACCGATGGAACTAAGATGATGGAAGATTTTAAGAATCAAGCGGAGCGTTTTGGAACAGAAATTCGTTTTGGATATGTTTCAAAGGTTGAATTAAGTAAAGAAGTTGGAGGTATTCACAAGGTAGTTGTAGACGAGGATAAAGAGATAGAAGCGGAGACAATTATTATCTCTACGGGAGCAACAGCTAAATATTTAGGTTTAGAAAGTGAACAACGCTTAATTGGTGGTGGAGTTTCTGCCTGTGCTACATGCGACGGATTCTTTTATAAAGGACAAGATGTTGTAGTCATTGGAGCGGGTGATACTGCTGCTGAAGAAGCAACGTATTTATCAAATATATGTAAGACAGTTACTTTGTTGGTTCGTAAAGATTATATGAGAGCTTCAAAAGCAATGCAGCACAGAGTTGATAAAACGGAGAATATAAAAGTGTTGTATAATACTGAAATGGAGGAAGTTTTAGGCGAAAGCGTTGTGGAAGGTGTTATTGCTGTGAACAATCAGACGCAAGAAAAAACAACTATTCCTGTTACTGGAGTATTTATAGCTATTGGGCATAAGCCTAATACTGATTTGTTTACGGGAATATTAGATATGAATGAAATTGGATATCTAATCACAAAAGGAAAATCTACAAAAACAAATTTACCAGGTGTATTTGCTGCAGGTGATGTGCAGGATCATGAGTATCGACAAGCGGTTACTGCTGCTGGAACTGGATGTATGGCGGCGTTAGATGCCGAAAGGTATTTGGGGGGACTGCTCTAGAATAGTGTCTTTTTACTATTATAAAAACTCGCATATTGCGGGTTTTTGTGTTTTTAGTAGTTTGAAGTTTTGTTTAAGGGGCTTTAAAGAAGCCGAAAATCGGTATATTTAGTTACATTCGCCATAAACTTTCGTAATTTTGCAGGCTGAAAAGTTTGGCATATATCAAATAAAAAAAGGATGCTTAATTGGGATCATTAATTAAATAAAAAGACATGAGTAAGATAATGACTGTCGACATATTGTCGAGTATTAAAGGAGCGCAACCTTCTGAGGCTGTGAACAAATTGTTCGAGGAAATTAAAAATGCAAATCCAACAACTAATAATTCTTTAAATAATGTCAATCATAATGCGGTGTCAATTAATGATTTGAGAGAAGATGTTGTTGTTGAAAGTTCTGTTGTTGAAAGGCAAATCATCAAAGAAAACTTTCCAATAGAGAAAGAGGGGTATTTAGTAGTTGCTAAAGTTATAGAAAACTAAGATGGAGTCACAGATAAAAAAGATACACGAGCAACTCGTGTCTAAACAAATTACTTGTACTTCACTAGTGCAAGAACGATTAGAATTACTAAAAGCGAATGCCTATAATTCTGTAAACTCTTTATTAGAGGAAACAGCAATAGATTTAGCGGCAAAGGTAGATGCCAAAATAAACAATGGTGAGAAAATCGGATTATTAGAAGGAATTCCATTTGGAATTAAAGATGTGTATATGGTGCAAGGCACGTATACGACTGCCTCTTCTGATATGTTAAAAAATTACAAGTCGCCTTATACCGCAACGGCCATTCAAAAATTATTGGATGTAGGTGCTATTCCCTTAGTAAAAGAAAATTGTGATAGTTTTGGACATGGTTCGTCTAGTGAGAATACTATTTTTGGCCCTGTTAAAAATGCAATCAATCCAGCATTCGTTAGTGGCGGTTCTAGTGGAGGATCAGCGGTGAATGTAGCCAAAGATTATACGGTGTTTTCTATTGGAGGTGATACAGGAGGATCTATTCGTCAGCCAGCAGGATACAATAAAATTTACGGATTTAAACCAACGTACGGACGTATTTCACGTTTCGGATTAATGGCATACGCTTCTTCTACAGATTGTGTAGGACCATTGGCGAAGTCTGTTGAAGATATTCGCATTGTGTTGAATGCGATGAGTGGAAAAGATAGTAAAGATCAAACAACTATTTTATCTACAGAAATTAGTGAGCAAGAAATTGCAAAGGACGCAAGTGGAACGAAGGTAGGGTATTTTAAAAATTTTATAGAAGGGGATGCAATTGATGCTGCAGTTAAGGCTGATTTCTTTGCGTCGATAGAAAAGATAAAGGCACAAGGAATAGAAGTAAAGGAATTGGATTTTTTTAAAGGAGATACGTTAGTTTCTACTTATTACACCTTGGCAATGGCAGAAACAGCATCCAACTTATCTAGGTTAGATGGTTCAAACTATGGAAATCGTATTGAAGGGGAGAATTTAATTGATACCTATGCGACCACGCGATCTGAAAGTTTTTCAGAAGAGTCAAAGCGCAGAATAGTTGGTGGAAATCAAGTGTTATCTCAAGGTTTTTCTGATGATATTTATTTGAAGGGCTTAACACTAAGAGATCAAATTTCTACAAATTTTGATACAGATTTTAAGGAGGTAGATATTATTTTATCACCTGTTACACCAAGTCCTCCTCCAAAAATAGGAGAGAGTTTAAAAGATCCGCATGCCATGTATTTGTCTGATGCCTATACTGTAGGATTTAGTTTAGGACAATTACCAACCTTGACAGTTCCTCAAGGAACCGTTACAGGATTGCAGGTTACTGCAGCAAAAAACAATGAGGAACTCGTTTTGAAGTTTGCTAACTTCTTAAAAGATACGATATAATGGAACTGGAACAATTAGACGCGGCCTTAAAAGCCCACGAATTAGAATTGGTTATTGGACTAGAAACACATGTTCGATTAAATACTAAAACCAAGTTGTTTTGTTCTTGTCCAAATCAAGAAATAGAAAAACCGAATGAGAATATATGTTCTGTATGTACAGGACAAATGGGCGTATTGCCATCTCTTAATAAAGAGGCGATTATCAAGGCAATTTATTTTGGAAAAGCGGTAGCATCTACTTTTAAAAACGAGTTAATCTCTTGGGATAGAAAACATTATGAATATCCTGACAATCCAAAGAATATTCAGATCACACAATTTCATAATCCGATAATTCCAGACGGACAAGTATCTTGTTATCGCAATGATGGTTCGCAATTTACAGTGAACTTGACACAAGTTCATATTGAAGAAGATGCTGCAAAATTGATGCATGAAAAGAAAGTTTCATTGGTTGATTTTAATAAGGCAGGTGTTCCGTTGATTGAAATTGTTACAGAACCTTGTATTCGTCATATAGAAGATGCTTCAACGTATGCGCAGTATATTCAACGTATTGTTCAGAATCTAAAAATATCAGAGGCGAACCTAGAAAAGGGTGAGTTCAAGTCAGATGTTTCGGTGTCACTGCGTAAAAAAAACACATGCGAATTAAATCCTCGTACAGAGATTAAAAACTTGAACTCATTCAAGTTTATGGTAGAGGCTTTAAAAGAAGAAATAGAGAAACAGTTCAATTATTATATAGAACACAAAGAGTTTAGACCAGATCAAACGACCGTGCTTTGGGATGCTGATTTAAAGCAAACCAAAACCATGCGTAAAAAGGAATTCGAAGCAGATTATCGTTTTATTTCTGAACCAGATTTACCTTTTGTAAATATTAAAGAAGTAGTAGATACTATAAAAGTAGATGTGAGTTTACTTCCTTATGCAGTTGAATCTATTTTAATTAATGGAGGTGTTTTGCCACAAGACGCAAAATTCTTTACAGCAGATTCATTGCGCTCTACTACATTTACGGCCATTAATAAAGTTGTAAAAGATCCCTTGTTTGTTGCCAAAGCTTTATCGAATAATATAAAGCCAGAAGACTATAGCCGTATTGTGAATATTGATGATTTTGTTGAAATATTTTCAATGTTTAAAGAAGAAAAGGTAACAGTAGTATTGGTTCAAAATGGAATCAAATCGTTACTAACTGATCCTACTTTCGATTATAAAAAATACTTTGCAGATCATACGATTTCTGAAGATCAGATTAAGGACGCTATTCAAAAGGTGATTTTAGAGAATGAAGTTGTAGCAAACGAAATCAAGGCGGGAAATCAAGGGAAAGCAGGAATTCTCGTAGGTAAAGTTATTGCTATTATTGGTAAAGGTGCTTCAGGAAAAGTGATTAGAGAAGGAATTTTAAGTGGGGTTCAAAGTTCTGAGTTAAAAGTTGAAAGTTCAATAAAAGTTGAAGGACAACAAACAACGAACAGTAAACAACCAGCAATTAATGAGGAGGAAACGCTACCTGAAATTCCTATCATTATAAAAGATGAATATAGAACCCATGTAATTTCTCAATTACGTGAAGATACTATAGCTGAAACAGTAAGTTTATCGGGTTGGGTGTCGAGTGTTCGAGATCATGGAGAATTAATTTTTATTGATTTACGTGATTCCAGCAATGAAATTTTTCAGGTACGGTTAAGTCGCGAGTCATTTCCGAATTTAGATGAATTAGTGAAGTTAAAGCCAGAATCTGTAATTTCTGTAACAGGAGTGGTTGTCCAACGTAAAAAAGATGATTACAATTCAGGATTACGTTCTGGAAAAATTGAGTTAGAAACTTCAGAATTAGAGATTTTAAACTTGTCTAAAACACTGCCTTTTGAAATTAAAAGAGCGACGAGAACCAATGAGAATATACGTTTTCAATACAAATATTTAGATCACAGAAATGATGATGTGCGCAGAGCAGTTGTAAATCGTCATAAGGTAATTAAGTTGATGCGAGATATTTTAGACACACAAGAATTTCTAGAGATTGAAACGCCAATTTTAACTGCAGGAACAGATGAAGGAGCAAGAGAGTTTATTGTTCCAACACGCAAACAAGCGGGTTCATTTTATACGTTACCACAGGCACCGCAGCAATTTAAACAAATGTTGATGGTAGGTGGTTTTGAAAAGTATTTTCAGATTGCACGCTGTTTTAGAGATGAAGATTCTCGTGGAGATCGTCAGCCAGAATTCACACAGTTAGATATCGAAATGGCATACGCAAGTATGCAACAGATTATTGATTTGAACACGAATATGTTCAATGAAATTGTTCGAAAAATATATGGTAAGAAATGGATCTTAAAACCATTCGAAGTAATTACCTACAAAGAAGCGATGGATAAGTATGGATGTGACCGTCCAGATTTGCGCTTTGGATTACAAATGCAAGACATTACAGAAATTGTAAAAGATACAACCTTCCAGGTTTTTAGTAAACCTATTGAAGACGGAGGTATTGTGAAGTGCATTAAAGTGTCTTCTGAAGAACAAGGAAAAAAGAGAATGTCAAAAGGTCAGATTGAGAAATTGACATCAATTGCACAGGATCATGGCTTAGGTGGATTAGCATATATTATTGTAAATGAAAATGATTTACAGTCTCCAATTATTAAATTCTTGGGTGAAGAAATCGCTGCTGGAATAATAGCAGCTGCGAATGCTGAGGTTGGAGATATTGTATTCTTCTCAGCGGCAAATTATGCGACTGCAAATAAAGCGTTGGACGCTGTTCGTCAGGAAATGGGAGCGATGTTGAAATTGATAAATCCAAAGGAACTACATCCTGCTTGGGTGGTAGATTTTCCAATGTTTGAAAAAACAGATGAGGGTAGATGGACGTTTACGCACAATCCGTTTTCTATGCCTGCGATTTACGATTTGGACAAACATATGAATGGTAAGGAGGATGAAATAGGCACTATCACTGCCCAGCAATATGATTTGATATTGAATGGTTATGAAATTGGTGGTGGATCTGTGAGAGCCCATAAGCCGGAAATATTGGAGGCGACCTATAAAAATATGGGTTACGATAAAGAGGCAATGATGAAAAGTGTGGGAACCATGTACAAAGCATTCCATTATGGAGCACCGCCACACGGAGGGATAGCTTGGGGTGTAGATCGTTTAATGATGATTTTGGAGAAAAAAGCCTCAATTAGAGAAGTGATGGCTTTCCCAAAAACAGGAACAAGTGAAGATTTATTATTTGGATCACCATCTCAATTATCTGATAAAAAAGTGGAAGAGATGAATGTGAGAATTATGAGATAGTTTGTGCTAAATCTTATGCGTAGGTTTTAAATAAATATTATTTAATAAATAAGAGCTTATTTATTTGATATATTTAAAAACTATCATACATTTGTATCATATTAGAACAAAAAATGGCAACGACTCAAAATATCAATTGGTGGAATTCTCTTAAACAATAAGTGGGGAATAACGACTATATGATATTTAAAACATAAAATCAAAAAGGCTTATCTCACGATAAGCCTTTTTTTATTAAAAGATATGAAAAAACTAACATTTAATACTGCCTCTAAAAAGAAAATTGCAGATACTGTTACACCAGTCGGATTATATTTAAGGCTGCGTGATAAATATGCAAATACGCTTTTACTGGAGAGTTCAAATTATCATAGTAAGGAAGAGAGCTTCTCTTTTATATGTATGGAGCCTGTTGTGACCATTAAAACTCAAGATCATAAATTATCTTTACACCAAAAAGGAGTGAAGGTTGATGAGCAAAAGATCGATAAGGATTTTAATAAATTGTTTCAAAAATATTCAAGTTCTATAGATTTAGAGTGTGATCCTGCTCTTAAGTCGTTTAATGGATTATATGGTTATTCGACCTATGATAGTGTGCAGTATTTTGAAAATATAGTTTTTGAAAACACCACGTCACCTTCATCTATTCCGTTATTACAATATAGTTTTTATCGTTTCATTATTGCCATCAATCATTTTAATGATGAAATGACATTGCTTGAAAATATTGAAGAAGGAACTGAAGCAAGAATTAATGAAATCGAGACAATTATTGATGCTCAGGCCTTCAATACACAAGATTTTGAAATAGATGGAGATGAAACTTCTAACTGTACAAATGAAGATTTTGTGGAGTATGTTCGAAAAGCAAAAGCGCACTGTAAGCGTGGAGATGTATTTCAATTGGTGTTGTCAAGACAATTTCAGCAATCATTTAAAGGAGATGAATTTAACGTGTATAGAGCGTTACGATCAATCAATCCTTCGCCATATTTGTTTTATTTCGACTATGGAAGTTTTAAGTTGATGGGGTCTTCTCCAGAGGCACAAATTAAAATTTCAGCAGGAAAAGCAACCATAAATCCTATTGCGGGTACTTTTAGAAGAACGGGTGATATGGCTGAAGACATCAAACTGGGTAAGAAATTATCTGAAGATAAAAAAGAAACGGCGGAGCATGTAATGTTGGTTGATTTGGCTAGAAATGATTTGAGTAAACACGCCGATCATGTGAATGTAGAGGTGTTTAAAGAAGTACAATATTTTAGTCATGTTATTCATTTGGTTTCCACCGTAAAAGGAACCATAAAAGGAAATCCAATCTCCATTGTTGGGGATACATTTCCAGCAGGAACTTTGAGTGGTGCTCCAAAATACAAAGCCATGCAGTTAATCGATAAATATGAGAATCAATCTCGGGGGTTTTACGGAGGAGCTGTTGGAATTATAGGACTAGATGGTTCTATAAATTTGGCCATTGCGATCCGATCATTTGTAAGTAAAAATAATACCTTGTATTATCAAGCAGGAGCAGGAATTGTTTTTCATAGTGAGGAACAAAAGGAATTACAGGAAGTAAATAATAAACTAGCAGCCTTGAAAAAAGCATTGCTTTTAGCTGAAAACATATAAAGATGAAGATATTAATTTTAGATAATTACGATTCGTTTACTTACAATTTGGTACACATGGTTGAGAAAATCACAGGTATTTTTCCAACTGTATTTAGAAATGACGAAATTTCGATTGCCGATGTTGGAAACTATGATATCATCATGTTGTCTCCTGGACCTGGTATTCCAGATGAAGCAGGAATTTTAAAAGCAGTCGTTAAGGAATATGCTGGTAAGAAACCAATTTTTGGAGTTTGTTTAGGGTTGCAAGCTATTACTGAAGTGTTCGGAGGAAGCATTATTAATATGGACGAGGTATTTCATGGTGTAGCAACAGAAATGACTGTTATCGATCAAGAAAATGTATTGTTTCAAAACTTGCCATCTAAATTTCCTGCAGCAAGATATCATTCTTGGATTGCTTCGAAAGAAGATTTCCCAAGTGTGCTAAAAATAACAGCAGAGGATGAAGATGGTGGGATTATGGCAATTCAGCATACAGCATTCAATATTAGTGCGGTTCAATTCCATCCAGAATCGATTTTAACGGATCTAGGTGAAGATATGGTTCGTAATTTTATTGAAGCGAATCAATAAATTAAGAATGAATAGTTTCATTCTGTGCGGTGTTCAATGCGTAGAGTCGAAGTGAGTAGAAGTAAATATTAAAAAAGTGTCATTCTGAACGGAGCAAAGAATCTTTAAGATACTTCTGAAGTTTATATGACGGTAATACTGGATTAATGAAACAAATATTAAACGAATTATATCAGCACAAACGATTAAGTCGATCGGAGGCTAAAGAGATTTTAATAAATATCTCAAAAGAACAGTATAATGATGTGCATTTAGCATCCTTTATGACTGTTTTTATGATGCGTCCCATTACGGCAGATGAATTAGGCGGCTTTAGAAATGCACTGAATGAATTGTCTTTAAAAGTTGATTTATCGGACTTTAATACGGTTGATATTGTTGGGACTGGTGGTGATGGAAAAGATACGTTTAACATTTCAACAATGACATCTTTTGTTGTTGCCGGCACAGGGCAGAAAGTTGCGAAACATGGAAACTACAGTGTTTCTTCTCAATCAGGTTCTTCTGATATGTTGCAACATTTTGGATATGAATTTACAAATGATGAAGCCACTTTAAAAAGACATTTAGACAAAGCGAATATTTGTTTTTTACATGCGCCATTTTTTCATCCAGCAATGAAAGCTGTTGGACCAACGCGAAAAGCGTTGGCATTAAAAACGTTCTTTAATATGTTGGGACCTTTGGTAAATCCAAGTTCACCTAAAAATCAATTGTTAGGAACGTTTAATTTAGAAATAGCGCGATTGTATAATTATATTTTACAAGAAGAGGATACAAATTATGGTGTGGTTCATGCCTTAGATGGATATGACGAGATTTCATTGACTGGAGGCTTTAAGTTGTTTACAAGAAATGGTGAACAATTAATCATGCCAGAAGATTTAGGACAAAAAACAGTGCAACAAAATGAAGTCTATGGAGGAAGTTCTGTCGAGGAAGCCGCTAAAATATTTGAAACCATAATTAACGGAAAAGGAACGGATGCTCAGAATAATATAGTGTTGACAAATGCCGCCATTGCACTCCAGATAGTTGATGAATCAATATCATTTGAAGGTGCATTTGAATCTGCGAAGAATTCATTATTTGGATTGAAAGCGAAAGCGTGTTTGAATAGATTAACAAATTAAAGCGTCATTCTGAATTTATTTCAGCATGGCATCATAATTATAATGAGAAACTGAAATAAGTTCAGTTTGACGAAATTAGATTGAAAGAATGAATATTTTAGAGAAAATAGTTGCACACAAAAAGCAAGAGGTTGCTCAGTTGAAAACAGAGATTGAAGTAAGCACTTTGGTTAAAAGTCCAGGTTTTAAGAGGACTCCGATTTCTTTAAAGAGAGAATTATTAGATCCGAAAGGATCCGGAATTATTGCTGAATTTAAGCGTCAATCTCCATCTAAAGGAATTATTAATGATACCGCGACCATTCAAGAAGTTACAGAAGGTTACTTGGGAGCAGGAGTTTCTGCTCAATCAATTTTAACAGACAAAGAATTTTTTGGAGGTACTTTATTAGATTTAGTTCAAGCAAGAGAAATCAACAATTCAAAACCAATTTTAAGAAAGGATTTTATTGTAGATGGGTTTCAAATTGTAGAAGCCAAAGCTATTGGTGCGGATGTAATTTTGTTAATCGCGGCTTATTTATCAAAGCAAGAGTTAAAGCAATTTGGTAATTTGGCCGAAGATTTAGGATTGGATGTTTTGTATGAGGTACATAGTCAAGAAGAATTAGATAAGATAGATTTAGACAATAAAATAATCGGAATCAATAATCGAAATTTGAAAAATTTTGAAGTTGATTTAGAACATTCTATTGCATTAGCGGCACAAATTCCTGATACCTGTATAAAAGTGTCAGAAAGCGGAATTAGCGATCCTAGAACGATTATTGGGTTGAAAGAATACGGTTTTCAAGGCTTTTTAATAGGAGAAAATTTTATGAAAACTGAGAATCCAGGATTTTCTTGTACGGAGTTTATAAAGAAATTGAGGTAAATATTATTCCTGCGAAGTCAGGAATCTTACAATAAAAACTAAGAATTAATAAATAGATTCCTGCTTTCGTAGGAATGACGAGTAACATGAAAATAAAAGTTTGTGGAATGCGCCAGGCGCAAAATTTGAAGGATTTGACAGCATTGAATCCGGATTATATAGGATTTATTTTTTATGATAAATCGAAGCGTTTTGTTGCGGAATTTCCGCAAGTGTGCATTGATAAATCCATTCAAAAAGTAGGGGTTTTTGTAAATGAAACAATTGAAACTGTTATAGGCATTGTAAAAAAGCATCAGTTAAATGCAGTTCAATTGCATGGCGACGAGTCTGTTGGATATTGTGAGGAGTTAAAGAGGATTGTTGCTGGGAAGAGGTCGTTGAGCGGAGTCGAAACGAGTCGAAGCGAAAGTAATGTGATTGTGACTCCGCTCAATCACCAATTAGAGATAATCAAAGCATTTTCAGTAAATGAGCATTTTGATTTCTCAGTTACGAAAGCCTACGAGCCATTTTGTGATTTGTTTTTGTTTGATACAAAAGGAAAAGAATACGGTGGTAATGGCGTAAAATACGATTGGCGTATATTAGAAAATTACAAAGGTGAAATTCTATTTTTATTAAGTGGCGGTATTTCTGCTGCAGACGCAGATGCCATTAAAGAATTTGGTCATAATAAATGTATAGGATTAGATCTTAATAGCGGATTTGAAGATGTGCCAGGAGTTAAAAATATTGGGAAGTTAAAGACTTTTTTTAAAGAAGTAAAGTAATATTGTCATTCCTTTGAAAGTAGGAATGTCATAATTGTATAGAATAATTAAATAAATACAATACTGCGAAAGCAGGAATAACATTAAGAAAATATGAAATCAAAATTTCAAGCAGACAAAAACGGATATTATGGTCAATTTGGGGGAGCGTTTATTCCTGAATTATTATATTCAAATGTTAAAGAATTAGAAGATAATTATTTAAAAATTATCGAATCAGAAGCTTTTCAAAAGGAGTATAAGTATTTATTGAAAGATTATGTAGGACGTCCAACTCCGTTGTACTTAGCACCTCGATTGTCGGAAAAATATGGCGGACATATTTACTTAAAACGTGAAGATTTAAATCACACAGGGGCACATAAAGTAAATAATACAATAGGACAAATCTTAATTGCAAAGCAATTGGGTAAAAAACGAATTATAGCAGAAACAGGTGCAGGCCAGCATGGTGTTGCCACAGCAACCGTTTGTGCTTTGATGGATTTGGAGTGTATTATTTTTATGGGAGAAGTAGATATTAAGCGTCAGGCGCCAAATGTAGCTCGTATGAAAATGTTAGGCGCGAAGGTGGTTCCTGCGAAGAGTGGTTCTAAAACCTTAAAGGATGCAACTAATGAAGCGATGCGTAATTGGATTGGGAATCCTAAAGACACCTATTATTTAATAGGTTCTGTAGTGGGTCCGCATCCTTATCCAGATATGGTTGCACGATTACAGGCCATTATTAGCGAAGAGATCAAATGGCAATTAAAAGAGCATACGGGTAAAGAAAATCCAGATACAGTTATTGCGTGTGTTGGTGGAGGTTCTAATGCAGCCGGAGCTTTTTATCATTATTTAGATGAAGAAAACGTTGAGTTAATTGCGGTTGAAGCAGCAGGATTAGGTGTGGATAGTGGCGAAAGTGCTGCGACTTCTAGACTAGGAGAAGTAGGTGTGTTGCATGGGAGTAAAACTATTTTAATGCAAGATGAATACGGTCAAGTAATTGAGCCTTATTCAATTTCTGCAGGATTAGATTACCCAGGTATTGGACCGTTACATGCTTTTTTAAATGAAAGTGATCGTGCTATTTTTATGAATGCAACAGATCAAGAAGCATTAGACGCGGCATTTGAATTAACAAGGTTAGAAGGAATTATTCCAGCACTTGAAACTGCACATGCTTTGGCGGTTTTAGGAAAGATGAAAATCTCAAAAGACCAAGTTATTGTGGTGAATTTATCGGGTAGAGGGGATAAAGATTTGGAAATTTATATTAAGAATTTGAAAGAATAAATAATGAGTAAATTAAAAGAATTATTTAAAAATAAATCAACGGATTTATGCTCTGTATTTTTTACTTCAGGTTTTCCTGAGTTAAGTGATACAACTAAAATAATTGAAGGTCTATCTAAAAACGGAGTTGATTTTATTGAAGTCGGAATGCCATATTCAGATCCATTAGCAGACGGGCTAACGATTCAAGAAAGTAGTTCAAGGGCCTTAGCCAAAGGAATTAATTTGGATATTATTTTTGATCAGTTAAAGTCTATTAAAAATTCAAATAATACACCTTTAGTTTTGATGGGGTATTTGAACCAGATGTTAAGGTATGGAGAACATAAATTTTGTGAGCAATGTGCTGCTAGCGGAATTGAAACGGTCATACTTCCAGATTTACCAATGATAGAATACGAAACACACTATAAGGCCTTATTTGCTAAATATGGTATTTCGAATGTATTTTTGGTTACACCGCAAACATCAGAAGAGCGTATTCGGAAAATTGATAGCTACACAGATACTTTTATTTATGTAGTTGCTTCGGCATCTATTACTGGAGCAAAAGGTGAGATTTCTCAGGCACAAATCGATTATTTTGAGAGAATCAAAGCGATGAATTTAAAAAGTACTTTGATCGTTGGTTTTGGAATATCGAATAAGTCAACCTTTAATACGGTTTGTAAATATGTAAACGGAGCAATCATTGGTTCCGCTTTTGTTAAGTTTTTAGATCAAAAAGGAGTTGATAAAATTGATGAATTTGTAGGAGAGATTTTGAATTAAAAGTTACTGCTAATATTAAAACAGATGAGAGTATTCAAAAAATGGATACTCTTTTTTATGATAATACATCTAGAAAATTATCTTTAAAACTTGTAGATAAAGGAATCTTGATATCTGTACTATAAAGGTTGATGACTTGTTTGTTATTAATTTTTTCAATAGACAAAATCTGACTCTTATTAACTAAAAAAGAACGTTGAGATCTCATAATACCATATGGCTTTAATTCAGTCTCAATAGTTTTTATGGTATTTCTTATGAGGATATTTTTTAATTTATTATTTTGAAAATAGAATGTTTGAACATAATTTTCTGTGGACTTCACGTATAAAATGAGATTAAAATCAAGTGTAATTTTTACCTTATTTTTATAATCTCTTAAAGGAATTAAGGATTTGTTTTTTTTAATGTAAAAGTCTTTTTTTAGGATAGATAGTAACAAAGTAAAACTAATAAAATAGCATAGAAACATTACCAAACTTGTTCGATAAAAGGAGTCAAAAAGCATTGATGTAAATAATAAATCAGAAAATCCGAAAATTAAAATATTTACTAGGGATACTAATATGACTTCAAATATTATCCAAAACCCTAATCTAAGTATTGTAAAATAAAAATTTAAGAAAAGCCTACGAATAAAAAATTGCGTAAAAATAATTCCAGCACAAAACGGTAGCATGTGAAACAGAGAAATTAGAATTTTTGGAGTTTCTTTAAATTTTGTCCATGTATACAGGTTAAATGGCTCAAAAAGATTGATAAATAAAGTCCCAAAAATAAAAAAGATGGCTATAAATAGCCATTTATCTTTCATGTTTTCTAAAAAGTAAATACTTTTTTTAGTCCAATTAATCATCGAGCACAAGATACTATTTCTTACAGTTATTAAAATTTTTAGATAAATAAATTTAATTAAAAAAATATTTATCTAATAATTTTAAAAATAAATAAGTTATTCTCTTTTTGCGGTGAAATCAACTTCAGATCCATCAGGTAATACAGCGATACCCATTATTTTCTCTTTTTCAACTTTCATTGAAAGAGCTATTTTATTCCCTTCCATGTACATAGAGCCGGTTAAAACGTTATCTTTTACTTTAACGTTAGTTAAATTCATTGTTCCACCAGCATCTGGAGAAACTACTACTTTGAATTCAGTATTAGTTTTGGTAATTTCAATTTTCCCAGTTCTGTCATTTTCGTATTCATCTTCTGCTACATATGAATAAGACCCTTCGAGTTTAGAAGATTGCGCATAAATGTTTGAAAAAAAACTTGACGTTACTACTAATAATAATGTTACTACTAATTTTTGCATAATGTATAAATTTAAATGATTTTATTTATTGGCAAATAAAAGAAGTGATTACTCTTTATACTAATGAAAATAAAGTTTTGTGACTAAAAGCGTCTTTTTAGGGGTGAAATTAAACAGTTATTTTATTTCAAATTCAATGAATCAAAAGAAGGTAGAAACTATATAAAGCAATCCACCCAATCAGCTATCATATGCAAGAGTAGTCCAATTGAGATTACTCTTGTCTTTTTAAAGAACAGCCCTATAAAGTAAATTGCAATAGCCCAATAGGAATGCAAAGGATGAAATCCAACACTACATCTATTCGGGTCAAAAATGGGATTGGCGAGCAAATGGTCCAGATCTACGAGCATCGTTAATATTAAAATGGCATAGACTATTAACCATTGTTTTCTAAAAAAGAAATATGCTATAAATGCAGGCGCAATAAAATGCAATCCATAATGTAAAATAAATTTAAAGGTCATGTTGCAAAAATACGGAAAGGTAAAGACAGATATTTTTATTTAATCTCAATCTAAAAGAATCAAAGAATGAGTTTGCCAGATAGAGTAGGAAAAACATCTGTACCAATTGAATTAGAAGAGGGTAAGAAATATATGCATGGTGTTCTTGTGGCCTATATGGAACACAATCCTTGCGTGATGGAAAATATACAGGTTCTGGCATGAAACTAAATGTGTTTGCTGTAGAAAGCACAGAGATTAAATATTTGTATGCATGTAAGGTAACAAACTGGTAATAGTCCCTTTTGTGATAGTTCACATAACGGATAATAGTAAATTAGAGATTAAACTTATAAATGACCCCTGTTAAAACTTGAAATCCTTGCACTTCGAAATGGTTGTAGCTGTTATAATTGGTGCTTAAAACATTATTTAATTTAGCAAATGCAGTAAGTCTATCAGAAAAAGCATACCCCCCATTAAAGTTTAAGTCAATATATGATTTTAACGTTTTAACAGTTGGAACACCAATAAATGGTTGCGATAATTCTTTACGATCTCCTACAAAGTATACATCAGAACCTATATACCATTTATTTACTTGATAATCCGAAAATATAGTTGATGTAATGCTTGGTAAATTCCAAGTTTCTAATTCATTGGTAGTAGTATAATCATTGAATTCTAAAGTTCCTCCAATGCTTAATTCTTTTGTTAAATCAATATTGAGTTCTGCAGCAACCCTTATCGTTTCTATATCATCATATACAACTGTAAATGAATTGCCAGCTTCAAAACCATTTGACACTGGCGCTGTTCCGTCTGTTAGAGAAGAATTACTTCTAAATAAGGGTTTGTTTTTCTCATTCATATAGGAACCCGTAATGTTATAATGTACCGTCGACGATAATTTTCCTTTAGCGCCTAGATATGCATTGTATTGTTGGTCGGTTTGAAGAATAGTAAGGGTTGGTGACACAAAAGGGTTTTGATCGACATAGTTCTTATAACTATTTTGTTCTAGATCTCCTGTGACTCCTGCAATTGCGATAAGCATTTCATCTACTAGTTTGAAGGATGTCGTAATATTTGGGTAGTAATAGAATTTACTGTTATTATGCTCTAAGTCAAAACTATAATATAGTTTTACACCTAAATTTATGGCTAAGCTTTCTCTTAAAATTTCTAAATTTGGATGAACACCTGCATTGGCAAAGGAATGATTTAATTCGTTGGCAGCATTATAACCTTTCTCAAAAGTACCATTTAAATATTCAATAGTTACTTCTGTATTCAGTTTTTCATCAGAAAGAGGAAATGTAATATTACTATTAGCGAACCCGTGAGTCTCAGTAGAACCGTAGTCATCAGAAAAACGATTAAATTCTAATGTACCACCTTCAAAGAACAAATCTTCAAAGGCTATTTTACCTCCAGCAAATAGATTGAGATATTTTTGTTTTACATCTAAACGGGTGATAAAATTTTCATCATAATTGTTTGATGATGAAAGTCCATACCAATTATAAGATTGTAATTCACTACCTCCATTTACTTCCCAATTGTAATCGCGTTCAAAGTGTTGGTAAAATAAATTTAATTTTGAGTCAGAATAACCATCTTCTATCAATATATCATCAATGCCGCCAGAGGAGGAATGATGCTTTAACTTTGCTCCAAAGTTATTACTCTTTGACGCGCTAGAATGCAAAAAAGCTTCGATATATGGCGTTCCATAATTGCCAATACCAGCAGCAATAAAATTTTCATAAATTTTACTTAACGGTTCTCGCACTATACTTTTAGCAGTTCCCTTAGTAGGAGTAAAGGTAGATGCGACAGGCGCGGAAAAATCAGAATAAGAGATAATTTCCTTATTTACTGCAATGTTTTCTGTCTCAGGATTATCTTTAATTTTAAACGCATCTGAAATTGTTGGAGTATACGGTTTTACAACAATAACTTCATTAGTTTTTAAGGTGTCTATTGCTTTCTCTTGACAAAATGCACTAGAAGAAATTGAAAGAGTGATATATATTAAAAGGGTTTTTTTCATCTGTTTTTATTTATTTTTTTATTTTTTCAGATGCTGTTTACTATTATTCATTTTAGTGTGTGTTACTATTTTTAATATGCTCGTTTCATTGCATAATACGTCAGTTTCGACTCGTATATTAATTAGTTTCCAGGTTTAACAGAATCGTTCGTTTTTGCTTCTTGCG
The DNA here is from genome assembly GCA_905181865.1 of Urechidicola croceus. GTDB lineage: Bacteria > Bacteroidota > Bacteroidia > Flavobacteriales > Flavobacteriaceae > Urechidicola > Urechidicola croceus_A. The sequence goes on along the minus strand of CAJIZG010000001.1, from coordinate 685,729 downwards.
TTTTTATAAGATTCAATTCTTTAGTAGCTTCTTCAACAATATATTCATATTGAGGGAAGTTTTTTATAACGCTTTCTAATATATAAGACGCTTGAAAGGCATCCTTTAATTTGTAGTGGTTTTTAGCCATAAGAATCAGCGCCTTGGCTCCCCAAAACTTAAACTTGGAAAAGTTGGAAGCAATTTTTTGAATAATGTCATTTGATTGGTTATGTTTTCCATCGAGATGAATAAAATATGCCTTGTAGTAAAGAGATTCTGCTTTTAATTTTCCCGTGGCGATTTCTTCAACAACTTCATATGCTTTTTTCGCTTTTTCAAGATCGTCTATTTTTATAGCGGATCTTGCAATTATAACTTGAGCGTCTGATTCTATGTTGTTGTCGATTTTTGGTTGATCTAAAATCTGCTCGGCATATGCAGCGGCTTTTGTGTAGTTCTCTTTTTCGTAATACGTTTTCATTAGATTAGATTGTGCAAAAAGCTTATTCTGCGGATTGCTCGATTCTAATTCTAAACGAACTAAAATTGGCAATGCATTGGTGTAGTCAACATTTTTTAAATAAACTAAGGACAGTTTGTACAATGATTGTTCAGTAAATTCATTTTGACCTTGTTCAACTACAAATGTGTAGTGCGGGATTGTTTCTGGAAATTCATTTTCAGAATGTAACGATTCAGCTAAGTAAAAATTAGCTTCTACTGAATGCAGCCCCTTAGGGAAACTCTTAATGTATTTATTAAACCCTGATATGGCTCTTTTATGATTACTTAAAATATATTGTTTCTCAGCAGATTCAAAAGTATCATTATCCAACTCGGCATCTGTCACTTCAATAAAATCTATTTTTTTTACCCAATCGGCATATTCATCAACACGCCCTAAATCGACATAAATCTGACGTGCGCTGGCAACTGCTTGCTTCGCTTCTAGTGTATTTGGAAATTGTTTTACCACACTTTTATATGTTCTTAAGGCCTCTTCATTTCTTTCTGTATTATAATAAATAACACTTTTCTTTAACATTGCTTTTGAAACTAAGGGGCTATGACGAAAGTTTCCAATTAAATAATTATATTTTTCTATGGCCTTGCTGAAATTATTTGCATCCACATATTCATTGCCAAGCATATAGTATGCATCATCTTGATATGTTGACTTCGGGTAGTTCTGAATGAATATTACTAATTCCTCAATTTTTCTTTTATCCTGTCTAATAAATCCATAGCTAATGGCCTTTTGAAATTGAGCATAGTCAGCATCAGAGGCTTTGTTTTTCACAATCTTAGCATACGTATTTATGGCATTTTGGTAGTCGCTAGAAACAAAATAGGTATCTGCCATTCTCGAGTAACTGTCATTTAATTTAAAAGTATCAATCGGATTTTGGTCAATATACGCTTGAAATGAATTCGCAGCGCTCTGATACTCCTTTCTGTTAAAATGAGCATAGGCAATATTATAATGTATAGCTAGAAATTCTTTGTGATCTTTAGCAGTTGGATTGCTTAAGAATTTAGAATATCCTATAAGAGCTTCCTCAAAATTATGTAGTCGGAAATTAGCTTCTCCATTCCAAAAAAAACTTTTTGCAGTGATTGCCAGGTTTATGCTTTTTGAGAGTGCTTTTTCAAAAAACAAAATAGCTTCTTGGTACTCACTTTCATTAAATTTAGAAATCGCCTGATAAAATGCTGCTTTTTGATATAAAAGTTGGCCGTTTGTATCTTTATTATTTTCTAAGTAGGCCAAGGCTCCTATATAATCTTGAGAAGTTAAAAACGCACTTACAATGAGACCTTCAATTTCAGTCTTACTTTTCGTTTTAGGAAATTGATTTAGAAAATCTTGCAACACTTCTGGAACATTTTTATATGGATTTCCAATTTCGTAACTTAATTTGGCATAGTTCAAATATGCATCTTCTTGCAATTTAAGATCGAAATCCATTTGTGAAGAATTTCTAAAAGCATTGAGCGCTTCCGATTTTTTATTTTGATTTAAATAGCATTGCCCCAAGTGATAATAAGCATTTTGAGCGACGGCATTTTTACCGCCAATTATTTTATTAAAATGCGCAATAGCATTTTCAAAATCATTTAGTTTGTAATACGCATAACCAAGGAGATAGTAGTCTGTATTATTCCATTTTCCACGAGTTCCTTTGTAATTTTTTAAATGAAGAATGGCCTCTGAATAGTCCTCTAAATTGAAATTACTTTCACCAATAATTTTAGATAATTGAGAATGTTCCTCCCTTTTAGTATTTCCTAATAGTGGTTCTCCTAATTCAATGGCTTTTTTAAACTCTCCTAATTTGAAATTCATTTCTGCCAGATAATACGAAACCTTATTTGCATATTTTTTATCCGTTACTACTTGTCCAAAATATTGGTCTGCCGTTTCATAATCATCACTACTATAGGCTATATATCCATAATAATATTTTGCTTGTGACCCATATTTTGGAGAGTCTAATAGTTTACTGAAATAATTTTTAGATTTGGTATAATTTTTAGAGGCAAATAGGGAATATCCATAATTGAAATTATAAGTTTCTTTCTGATAATTTGTCAAGTTATAGGTTTCAACTTTTCCATACCATTTTAAAGCATAAGCATATTTTCCTACTCTAAAATAATAATCGGCAGTATCGATAAACGCACTATGTTGCTTTTTACTAGTTGGGTGTTTTTTAACAAATGAGAGCATTAAGTCATCGCCATTTCGTTCCCCTGATCTTATAGCACAATTCGCAATATAAAATTCACAATTCGCTCTAAGTTCAGAACTATTGTCAAAATCTGTTTTTATAGCCTTGAACAATTGTTTTGAAGCAACGTACGATTTGTCATGGTACATTTCTAAAGCATGATTATAATCTTTTAAAAAGGTGGTGTAAGTCTTTGTCTTTTGGGAAAAAGTGACAGTGAATAGTAACGATAAACAGAAAGTTAAAGTTTTTTTTATAAAATTCATTTCAACGTTTTTAAGCAATGAGGTCTTATATTATATAATACAATAACGCTTAATCTTATCTAAATTGCACACGAATAGGATAAATTTTATGAAAAGATATTTACAATAATTAATTCTTTTATAGAATTAAAGATGAAAAAGGCGATTTTTCATTATTCCGCTATGAGTTCACTCATTAACGAATTGAATTCTTTGGTGTATTCTAGATAATAATCACCAGTAGCTGGACCCGAAAACCCAGTATGAATTTTTCGCACTTTACCCATTTTATCTATAATAATTGAGGTAGGGAAGGACATCACATGATTTAACATAGGAAGTGTTTTACCAGCAGCCATACTTGAGGATGTTCCCGCAATAACAAAATCGTAACTAACTTCTAATTTTTCTTTCATTTTTTCAACACGCTTTTTGGCATATTCAAAGTCGGGTTTGTTCTCATACGCCAAACCAATGATTTCAACGTTGCTTTTTTTATGATTGTCAAGCCATTCTTTGAAGAATATTGTCTCGTCCATACAGTTGGGACACCAGGTTCCAAAAATTTGCAGTATGACCACTTTATCTTGATATTTAGCGTTATTTAAGGTAACTTGATTGCCATCCAAATCAGGAAAAGAAAATTCAATCTTATCAAAGCCTTCTTTTAAATAAGTTAATGTACTTGGATCTGGTAACGTAGCATTTTTATTTCGTTTACCAATAAAAGTTCGATGTAAAGTTTTTCCAGACCAATACTCTCCTACTAATTGATCACCTTCAGCATGCGCTTTAAAAATTTTTAAATTATCTCCATCAAAGGAGTATAATGTAAAATCACCATTTTCGGAAGTTCCTTCTAAAAACCTGAAATCACCTGATTTGGAAATGATTGTTCCTTTAAAAAGAGCATCATCAGTGTTAAACATACCAATGGTCCGTATAGTATCCCCATTCTTTTTAAGGATATCAATATCCCATTTTCCGTTAAAAACAGGATCCGATTTGGCATTATCTAAACGATTTTTCTTTGCAAAAGTAGCCTTAAAAGGGAGTTCATAATTTTCGGCGAAATTTTTAGTGTAAATTCCATAGAGTGAATTGTTTTCAATTTTGGCCTTTACATCAATATCAAAAATACCAATAGTAAAAAAAACAGAATCATTTTCCACCCTTATTTTATCCATTTCCATCCTACTGGCTCCGTCATGTAAATTGATACTAAATTGATCATTTGATTTCAAAACTTCAAAAACAAAAGGCAATTGTTGCTCTTGCATTGTAATTTCACCACGCCAAAATCCGGTTTTAAATTCTTGAATTAACTCTTTTTCATTACAAGAGATTGCTAAAAATGAAATGATAATTGTAACTAGAAAGACGGTTGAAATTTTCATGGGATACTTTAGTTTCAAGTTGTTCAAAGATAGGTATTTTTATTAACCGGTATTATTGTCGTTAATTACTTTGAATAATTTCATAGAAACCCTAAGTTTGTGAATAATAAATCGAATCATGTCAAACCCTATTCTTTATCTTAAGGACTCTTCAATTTTTCAGCGTGATAATTTAGTGCTGTCTGATGTAAATCTTGAAGTTAATGAGGGTGACTTTGTTTATTTAATTGGGAAAACAGGCAGTGGGAAAAGTAGTTTGATGAAAACGCTTTATGGTGATTTAGAATTGCAAAATGGTGAAGGAGAGGTTGTTGGTTTTGATTTGAAAAAATTAAAAGAAAATCAGATTCCTTTTTTGAGAAGGAAAATTGGTATTGTGTTTCAAGATTTTAAGTTATTGAATGATAGAGATGTAGAGGCTAATTTGGTTTTTGTTTTGAAAGCAACAGGTTGGACGGAAGAAGTACTAATAAAAGCTAAGATTGCAGAAGTTTTAGAAAAAGTTGGAATGCATACGAAAGGATTCAAAATGCCTTTTGAATTGTCTGGTGGCGAGCAACAAAGAATAGCGATTGCTCGGGCTTTGTTAAATGATCCTGAATTGATTTTGGCAGATGAGCCTACAGGAAATTTAGATCCAAGAACTTCGATAGAAGTAATGACAGTTCTGGAAGAAATTCATAAAAGTGGAAAAACCATATTAATGGCTACGCATGATTATGCCCTGATTTTAAAATATCCACATAAAACATTGAAATGTGAGGGTGACGATTTATTTGAAGTCGTTCAGCAAAGAAGTTAAAAGTAAATTTAATTGTATGATTGTTTTACTTTTTTGAACCCGTTGTGTATTTTAAATATTGATATTTCTTTCAAAGACGAACTTATTAATCTACTGAATCGTTGTAAGAGCAACTATTTTAGATAGAATTCGAGTCTTTAACCCCTTAAAAGACGCAGCATAATTAAGTCTTATTACAAATTGGTCACAAATTGGTCATAAAGTTGAGAGAACAATGTCTCTATTCTTTTTCTAAAAAGATAAGGTTGTTATTTGTAGTTTTTTTGATTGCTTCTCATGGGTGTATTTAGTTTTATGCTACAGGTTTTAAAGAAATTGGATTCTATCTCTGCTGATAAATACCTTCTCATTATCTATTCCCATAAATTCAGCTGTTAGGCTTAAATTAATCAATTCTAAATTACTCAGTTTTGGTTGACGTCTTTATAAGCCAAAAGTTGTTCTTTTGATATTTTTTGTAACACTTCCAATATTCTTTCGTAATTTGCATTTAAGTTGTTCATAGTTAATGTTTTATTACTGAATAAATTTACTGATTATCAGTGATATGAGGAATTTTTTTCTTTGAAATCATCATGCACAGAGAGTTCTAGTAATAATTCTATAAAAACAGAATTCACTTTTAATTCAAAAGAAGAAGTTTTGAGCAGAAGCGAAGGTCTTATGTATAACAAAAGACAGCAAATGCATAGAACCTATTGCAAAGAAATAGCAGATGAGATTATAAAATATAACTATGTGCTTTTATTTGGACCTATAAGTATAAAAGAAAAATTACACAATTATTTGAATAAATAGTTACATTTTAAGAATATAAAAAGTGATGTTTAATCAGCTGATATGTGGACAGATAATGAAAAAAAATGCATTTGTAAGAAATCATTTTGAAAATAAATAAATAACAAATAGTAATAGTTTAAAATAAAGGTATCATAAAAATGACAAATTTAAATAAACAGGAGATTAAGGTCAAAATGAAACAAATTGATATTTTGTGGGTTCTAAGAGGTAAATTCATTCATAGAGAAATTATTTTTAAGGATTTTGTCGAAGCATTTTCTTTTATGACAGCAGTTGCAATTATAGCTGAAAAGTCAGACCATCATCCAAATTGGAAAAATGTGTACAACAAAGTTACAATTGCTCTTAATACTCATGATGTCGATGGACTCACAAAAAAGGATTTCCAATTGGCAAAAGGAATTGATCAGATAATAAAAAATTTCGCAAACCTATAAGTAATAGCATATTGTGGGACGTTGGCTGCAAGAAAAAGAAAATACTAATTTAAACGAAAGAGCATGAGCGAATCCATAAAAGGAAGATGCCCTTTAATGTATGGAGCGAACAACGAGTGGTACAATAACTTTACTAACCGTCATTTCTGCACTATCCATTTGTATAAATGTATACTTTTTAAAATTGTCCACCACTATTTTAATGATCATCGTAATGATTTATACCTTAATTATTTACATTTCATCGCTATGTAAGCATGCCATACTAAATAATACTGTTAGTATGATCAGCTCAATAGATTTTAAGGAAATGCTGCTTGATGCGCTGCTTAGTTTCTTGCTCTTTGCAGGTGCTTTGCATACCAACTGTACTCAACTAAAAGTACAGCGATATCCAATATTGATATTTCCTACTATTGGAGTCTTAGTATCTGCTTTTTGATTCCATAATATACGAGAGGATATATCTGTTGAAACAGGACTGTTATTTACCCATCTAACTAACACAGGTAGTTTTAATTATAGTGTTTGGCTTAAGTCAAAAACATGTCCAGAGGTCAGATAAAAAACTACTTCGTCAGAGGCCGAAGATACCATATTGTCACTATTTTTAAAATATTCTGTTTTAAGAATATTTAGAGTCGAAGCACTTGCATAAAATTTATCAGTAAAATAGAAAGCACCAGCACCAATATTTGGATTGAATGTGTTAATATTTTTACTAAATAAGAGATCGTTACTCATATTGAGAGCTAGTAAATCAACATTTAAAAAACTACCACCACCTTTAATTCCAAATGATAAGAAGGATTTTTTGAAACCTCTATGCTATATGAAAAAGCTGCATATAGATGTGTTTGACCAAGAACATAAACTTTGTTATGAACCACAGAGAAACCAAACCTTACATTATTACCAGCCGGGCCGTGAATAGAAAGGGTTTGTGTTTTGGACCATTTGGAACACCTCCCCATTGACTTCGTATATTTCCAATGGCTGTAAAAAGACCGTGATTACCTAAATAAGCAGGGTTTATTAAACTAAAGTTATTATAAGATTTGAGTATAATAGATCTTGCTGTGAAAATCCTTTCAGTGTTGTAAGCACAACAGCAAGAAGCACTATTATTTATATCGTATTTTTCATCTTTTTTTGTCTTAGTAATTAATGTAAACCCAACCTTTAACAACTTGTTGCAAATTGCCTGTGGTAAGCGCATAGTAATAAGGACCTGCGGGGAGTATCTTCTCCTTTTTATTAGCAATACCATCCCAATAGTTTTGGTAATTACTTTGTTGATGCACGCTATGTCCATATCTGTTGAAGACTTCTAAAGCGTTATTCTTGAATTTATGAAGTCCGGCAATGATAAACTCATCGTTAACACCATCTCCATTTGGAGAGAATCCTTTTGGAATGGTCAATGGTTTGTTATCACTTACATCTCCTACACCATCTCTATCCAAATCGGCTTGATCTGGATTAGGAGTTCTAGGACTGTTATCTTCTTCATTATCTACGCCATCGCCATCTATATCATCATTGGATGTACTAATTTAGTTTACAGTTAGAGTTAAGAATAAAATCTTAATTTATGAAACAATCAAAAAAAATTGATGAGGATCTTTTTAAACGAAAAGCTGTTGAATTAAGTCAGGAAAGGCCAAACATTTCAGAATTGGCTAGAGAACTAGGAATTAGAGTTAGCCTGCTATATAAAAGGCGTAAAGAACAAGAAGAGTTTGGAGCAGGAAGTTTTCTTGGAAAAGGAAATCTAAAATTATCTCCAGAACAAGAAAAGATGCATCAGTTGGAGAAAAAGCTAAAAGATATTGAGTTAGAACGTGATATATTAAAAAAAGCAATAGGTATTTTTTCCAAGAGCGGTCGATGAAATACATTTTTATTAAAAATCACCAGCAAGTATTTCCGATTGAAAAGATGTATAAAGTTTTAGAAGTAAGTTCCAGTAGTTACTACAAATGGAAAACCAAACCTATCTCAAATAGAGTGCTTAAAATGAATATTATAAAAGAAAAAATAATATTTATTTATTTTTCATCAAAGCAGCGTTATGGAAGCCCTAGAATTACAATAGAATTGACTTCTTTAGGGTATCAAATATCTAGAATTACAGTTGCAAAATATCTGAGAGAACTTGGATTAAGAAGTAAGCTTAGTAAGAAATTTAAAGTTACAACTAATTCGAAACACAATTATTTGGTTGTAGAAAATATCCTAAATAGCGTATTTACTATTACTCATCCATCAAAATTTTGGGCTTCTGACATCACCTATATTCAAACCAAAACAGGTTTTTTACACCTCACAACCATCATTGATTTATATGATAGAAAAGTGGTTGGGTGGAGTTTAAGCCAGGGTATGAGCACCGAAGAAACAAGTTTGGCTGCTTGGAGAATGGCTATTAAAAACAGACCTGTTCAAAAAGGATTAATTTTTCATTCTGACAGAGGTGTTCAATATGCAAGTAAGAAATTTGTAAATACCATTGAATCATATAATATTAAAAGGAGTATGAGTAGAAAAGGAAATTGCTGGTACAACGCAGTAGCAGAAAGTTTTTTTAAATCCCTGAAAACAGTATTGATATATGGAAATAAACTCATTTCTAAAGAACAAATGAAACTTGAAACCTTTGAATACATAGAAATTTGGTACAACAAAAAAAGAAGGCATTTGGCACTTAATTATATGAATATCGAGGAATTTAACAATCAAATAAAAAAATATAAAAATGTAGCTTAACTCTTTCTGTAATTTTTGTTTGCATATCTAGTAACCTATTATGTGCTTTTAGAACCTCTTTATATTAGAGTTATTTTTAATTATTTCTATAGCAGGTACTATTTTTTTGGCTTCAGAATTAATTATTTTCCCCTCAATATTTAAAACAATAAAATAAGTTCTTCTGTTGGCCTGATGCTCGACTTCTAGACATTTCACCCTATTTGAATGAGAATCATTATCTACACATTTGTTGGTTAATTTAGATTCTCCATCCCCTTTTCCATAAATTCTGTCCGAAGATATTCCCTTATCAATAAGATAATTTACAACAGATTTAGTTCTTTTTTGAGATAATATTTTATTGTCAAAACTACTACCCCTTGCATCTGTGCCTGATACTCCTACTAAAATTATTTTAGGATATTTTGTCATTATATTCACAATATAATCCAATTCAATTTCAGCGTCTACTCTAATATTCCATTTATTAAAATTAAAATAAATAGGATTTGTTTTTATCACTAACTCAGTATCCATATTATAACCGAAGTCAGCTACTATCTCCAATAATAAATCTACCTTCAAATTTTTTTCCGAGGTTTTAAACGACTTTACCTCTGAGGTATAATATTCCTTAGACCCAATAATTACAAACTGTTGATTGCAAGGTAATTTAAAAGAGAATCGTCCTTCTTCATCTGTTATTGTATCTTTAATAGTAGCACCGAAATTGTTCTTTATAATAATTTTTGAAAACGATAAATGCTGTTTAAATTTTGATTCTTTTACAATACCAGTAACTGTTACAGCACAAGCTTTCTTCGGAGGTAATTGTTGTACCGCGTATATATCATCCTGTCCAACTCCTCCGTCTCTATTTGAAGATAAATATCCTTTTCTAGTAACTGTATTTATAGAAAATGAAAAATCATCCTGCTTTGTGTTGACAGGAGCTTTTAAATTAATGGGTTTTGTGAAGGTGCCAGCTATTTTTTTAGTTGAAAAAACATCCAAAGCTCCCATTCCAAAATGACCATCAGAAGAAAAATACAACATATTATCAGCTGAAATAAAAGGAAACATCTCTTTTCCTGCTGTATTTACCGGAGTTCCTAAATTTTGGATCGCACCATAAGTACCGTCATTATTAATAGCGACCGTGTAAATATCTGTTTTTCCTATACCTCCTGGCATATCAGAAATAAAATACAACTGTTTGCCATCTTTACTTAAAGAGGGGTGGCCTACTGAATAATGAGTACTGCAAAATGGGAGTTCTACAATATTACCCCATTTTTCTCCAATCCATTCTGCCTTTAAAATTTTTAAGTTATTATACCCTTTTTTATCAACTATAAATTTCTTATTCACATAATTATTTCTTGTAAAATATATTGTTTTATAGTCTGGAGAAAAAGTTACAGAAGACTCATTTAACTTCGATTTTATATCCTCAGAAAATAGCAGTTTACCATTAGAAATATCACTTTTTCTGGGAGAAATATTTTCCTTTTTAACTTGATAAATGTCCAAAAAATTCTTTTTGCTTCTCGTATCAATTCTCTTCATAAATACTTTTTTTTCTGCTACTGAAGAAAAAAGAATTGAATTGCCGAACTCGGTAACGCCAAAATCTGAATTTACCGAATTTACACCTCGTAAATTAGTTACTTCATATATGGGTTTAGCATCTTTTGTTTCTTTAGTCTGAGCTTGTATGACTGAGAAACTAAAAAGAAATAAGAATATAATTTGGTTATATTTTTTCATAATTGTATTTTTAAAGTTAGAAATATCTTGGAGATCTAATTTTATACCTTTCAAAATCAAAATTAAAGAGTACTAAAACCTCATGTGATCCTGAGTTAAATTCACCAAGACCTGTTAAAGTGTGATCATAAGCATAGCCTACTCTCAGGCTTCTTGAAGTTCTTACGTTTATTAATGCTGAAATAGATTCTTTTAACCTATGAGAAAGCCCAAATTCTAACATATTAAAAACTAAAACGTTCCCCGAAAAATCTATAGATACTGGAGCACCCTGCACTATTTTTGCCATAATGGAAGGTTTTAACTTTATATTGCGTGACAACTCAAAGATATAACCAGAGGTAAGAAAAAAATGCATATTCCTCTTTGCTACTTTTGCTTCTTCCTTATTTTTTTTAAAATAAGATGTTTGTAACAAATTAGGAATTGACATGCCAGCATAAAACTTATCTGTGTAGTAAAAAGTACCTATACCAAAATTTGGAGAAACTTTATTCGGGTTTTGATTACTTGAGGTCGGTTCAGTACTGTTATAGTTCAAATTATTAAAATTTAAAAAGGTAAAACCTGCTTTTAATCCTAATGCTAGGTTTGCTTTTTCACCAACTTTTAAAGTATAAGAAAAGTCACCATATAGGTTTTGTTCTTGTATTGGACCTATTTCATCTGCAATAACAGAGAGCCCTAAACCAACATTTTTACCAACGGGTGAATTAATCGATAGGGTTAAAGTTCTTGGTGCACCCGGGATGCCAACCCATTGCGATCTCCCCAACATATTTATACTTAAAGTACCAAATGACCCAGCATATGCTGGGTTTATAACACTCATATTATACATGTATTGAGTGTATTGTGCATCCTGTTGTGCTTTTACCAAAGTAGTAAATAAGATAATTATAAGTAATATTATTTTTATTTTCATTACTTTTCTTGTTTATGTTTTATCTATTTAAATATATCCAACCGGTAATTTTCTCTTTTACCTTATTGTTAAGATAAATAATATAATAATACGTTCCTACGGTTAACGGTTTGCTGTTACCCTGCAAGAGTCCAACCGTTGCATAACCGTCCCACCATGAGGGACTTGTGCTACCGTTGTTATTATAATAGTAAACTTTAGTACCCCATCTATTAAAAACTTCTATCTCAAAGTCTAGATAATTTAACAGTATTGGTATTATAAATATATCATTCACACCGTCTCCATTTGGCGAGAATGCGTTGTTAATATTACTTACAACAATCTCTATATTAGATGTTACTGCACATTGACCTGCATCTGGAGTAAAAGTATAGTTCGTAGTTGCTGTATTGTTCATTGCTGGCGACCAAGTTCCTTTGATACCATTGTTAGAGGTGGAGGGTAAATTGGACAAAGTGTCTCCACCGCGAATCGGATTTACCGCACTAAAAAAGGGCGTTATAATCGGGTTCACCACAATGTCGATACTCGATGTTACTGCACATTGGTCTGCGTCTGGGGTAAAAGTATAAGTGGTTGTTGTGGTGTTATCCAAAGAGGGCGACCAAGTTCCTGTGACACCATTGCTAGAGGTGGAGGGTAAATTAGGTAAAGTGTCTCCACTACAAATCGGATTAACCGCACTAAAAAAGGGCGTTATAATCGGGTTCACCACAATGTCGATGCTCGATGTTACTGCACATTGGCCTGTATCTGGAGTAAAAGTATAAGTGGTTGTTGTGGTGTTATCCAAAGAGGGCGACCAAGTTCCTGTGACACCATTGCTAGAGGTGGAGGGTAAATTAGGTAAAGTGTCTCCACTGCAAATCGGATTTACCGCACTAAAAAAGGGCGTTATAATCGGGTTCACCACAATGTCGATGCTCGATGTTACTGCACATTGGCCTAAATCTGGGGTAAAAGTATAAGTGGTTGTTGTGGTGTTATCCAAAGAGGGCGACCAAGTTCCTGTGACATCATTGCTAGAGGTGGAGGGTAAATTAGGTAAAGTGTCTCCACTACAAATCGGATTTACCGCACTAAAAAAGGGCGTTATAATCGGGTTCACCACAATGTCGATGCTCGATGTTACTGCACATTGGCCTGTATCTGGAGTAAAAGTATAAGTGGTTGTTGTGGTGTTATCCAAAGAGGGCGACCAAGTTCCTGTGACACCATTGCTAGAGGTGGAGGGTAAATTAGGTAAAGTGTCTCCACTACAAATCGGATTTACCGCACTAAAAAAGGGCGTTATAATCGGGTTCACCACAATGTCGATGCTCGATGTTACTGCACATTGGCCTGTATCTGGAGTAAAAGTATAAGTGGTTGTTGTGGTGTTATCCAAAGAGGGCGACCAAGTTCCTGTGACATCATTGCTAGAGGTGGAGGGTAAATTAGGTAAAGTGTCTCCACTGCAAATCGGATTTACCGCATTAAAAAAGGGCGTTATAATCGGATTGACCACAATATCGATGCTCGATGTTACTGCACATTGACCGGCATCTGGAGTAAAAGTATAAGTGGTTGTTGTGGTGTTATCCAAAGAGGGCGACCAAGTTCCTGTGACACCATTGCTAGAGGTGGAGGGTAAATTAGGTAAAGTGTCTCCACTGCAAATCGGATTTACCGCATTAAAAAAGGGCGTTATAATCGGGTTTACCACAATGTCGATGCTCGATGTTACTGCACATTGGCCTGCATCTGGGGTAAAAGTATAAGTGGTTGTTGTGGTGTTATCCAAAGAGGGCGACCAAGTTCCTGTGATACTATTGCTAGAGGTGGAGGGTAAATTAGGTAAAGTGTCTCCACTACAAATAGGATTTACCGCACTAAAAAAGGGCGTTATAATCGGGTTCACCACAATGTCGATGCTCGATGTTACTGCACATTGGCCTGCATCTGGAGTAAAAGTATAAGTGGTTGTTGTGGTGTTATCCAAAGAGGGCGACCAAGTTCCATGAATGCCATTATTCGATGTGGTAAGTAGTTCACTTAAAGCGTCTCCGGAACAAATAGCTGGAATTTGCGTGAACGTTGGTGCTGTATCTGAATTCACCTCAATAGTCATATTTGCATTCTCAGCACATTGACCTGCATCTGGAGTAAAAGTATAGTTCGTAGTTGCTGTATTATTCATTGCTGGCGACCAAGTTCCTGTGATACTATTGCTAGAGGTGGAGGGTAAATTAGGTAAAGTGTCTCCACTGCAAATTGGATTCACCACACTAAAAGAAGGCGTTATAATCGGATTGACCACAATGTCGATGCTCGATGTTACTGCACATTGACCTGCATCTGGAGTAAAAGTATAGGTCGTAGTTGCTGTATTGTTCATTGCTGGCGACCAAGTTCCTGTGACACCATTGCTAGAGGTGGAGGGTAAATTGGACAAAGTGTCTCCACTGCAAATCGGATTTACCGCATTAAAAAAGGGCGTTATAATCGGATTGACCACAATGTCGATGCTCGATGTTACTGCACATTGACCTGCATCTGGAGTAAAAGTATAGGTCGTAGTTGCTGTATTGTTCATTGCTGGCGACCAAGTTCCTTTGACACCATTGCTAGAGGTGGAGGGTAAATTGGATAAAGTGTCTCCACTGCAAATCGGATTTACCGCATTAAAAAAGGGCGTTATAATCGGGTTCACCACAATGTCGATGCTCGATGTTACTGCACATTGACCTGCATCTGGAGTAAAAGTATAGTTCGTAGTTACTGTATTGTTCATTGCTGGCGACCAAGTTCCTGTGACACCATTGCTAGAGGTGGAGGGTAAATTGGACAAAGTGTCTCCACTGCAAATCGGATTTACCGCACTAAAAAAGGGCGTTATAATCGGGTTCACCACAATGTCGATGCTCGATGTTACTGCACATTGACCTGCATCTGGAGTAAAAGTATAGTTCGTAGTTGCTGTATTGTTCATTGCTGGCGTCCAAGTTCCTGTGATACTATTGCTAGAGGTGGAGGGTAAATTAGGTAAAGTGTCTCCACTGCAAATTGGATTCACCACACTAAAAGAAGGCGTTATAATCGGGTTCACCACAATGTCGATGCTCGATGTTACTGCACATTGACCTGCATCTGGAGTAAAAGTATAGTTCGTAGTTACTGTATTGTTCATTGCTGGCGACCAAGTTCCTGTGACACCATTGCTAGAGGTGGAGGGTAAATTGGACAAAGTGTCTCCACTGCAAATCGGATTTACCGCACTAAAAAAGGGCGTTATAATCGGGTTCACCACAATGTCGATGCTCGATGTTACTGCACATTGACCTGCATCTGGAGTAAAAGTATAGTTCGTAGTTACTGTATTGTTCATTGCTGGCGACCAAGTTCCTGTGACACCATTGCTAGAGGTGGAGGGTAAATTGGACAAAGTGTCTCCACTGCAAATCGGATTTACCGCATTAAAAAAGGGCGTTATAATCGGGTTCACCACAATGTCGATGCTCGATGTTACTGCACATTGGCCTGCATCTGGGGTAAAAGTATAAGTGGTGGTTGTGGTGTTATCCAAAGAGGGCGACCAAGTTCCTGTGACACCATTGCTAGAGGTGGAGGGTAAATTAGGTAAAGTGTCTCCACTACAAATCTCTGGAACTTGCGTGAACGTGGGCGGAGTATTTTGATTCACGGTAATATTAGTGCTTTCAGAACAACTGAAGCCTGAAGTATTGGAATGAGTATAAGTTACGGGGACAATAGTTCCGCCTAACCCTGACGGATTGAAACTAGCTGTTCCGTCACCATTGTCAACGATACCACTGCCAGTCCAAGTACCAAGATTATCGGTTGGAGTACCTGTAAGAGTAATGCTACTACTACTTTCACATACTGGTTCATATGAACCAGTATCAATATTTGCATTATCATAAGAAAAACAAGCACTATCAAAATTAGCGTGGTTTCCCATACTGATTTGAAATCTATACTTACCTGTCGATAATGAAGCACTCCCAGAAGCTAAATACCATATATTAGCAGTAGATGGCATGTTTAATTGGTTTGAACTAGCAACGATGTCAGTTGTATTATCGCTATTAACGCGTCTTATATCAATTTTTCCTGAAGAAGACTGTCCATCACGAACGGAAAAATAACCAGAAAAGAACACTTGTGTATTGCACTCAAAGTCAAATTCCTGATAAAAATCCGCTTCTCCATTGGCAATATCTAAATATTGAACGCCCTCCTTTGCACTTGTTGGGCCACCAGTGCTTGTAACGCCATTCGCTTTTACAATATTTGGATCATCTCCCCCTCCATTCCAACCATTTATCGGCCATGTCAGAATATTATTTCCAATATCAGTTTGTGCAGGTATTTCAAAAGAGGGATTAATTAATTGATTTCCTGAAGCTCCTTCACAAGCTGTTTGTGACGGTAAATTTGAATTTACTTTTACCTTCATTGTTGCAAATAATCCAATCGCTGGTTTAAGCTCGCTTGAGGAAATAGTATTATCTAATGCTGAATACGAAGTTTCCGTAACTCCATAATTAAATTTTTTTGTTAAAACACTTAAAGGCTCTACAGTTTTAAAATGGGGTGTAGCTGTTTTTTCGAATGCTGAATAGAAAAGTTCTTGAGCTTTTGGATGCATTGTAAAAAGCAACATCATACAAGCCCAATACAAGTTATTTTTACTTAATAATATTTTCATAAAAATGGAAGAATTTTTAGTTCTGTTTGTAGTCAAATAAAATTGAGCTTTTTGGGTTAAAATTTAAGAGAGTAATTTCACAAATTTAATTAATTTTTTTGGAACTGTTTTTTCTTGCTTGTAACGTTCTGTTTTTAATCAATTTGCGTTGTTTTAATTTCTTCTGTCCATTTCCAAAATAGACATCTGAAGGAGTTAGGTTTTCTAAAGATTCATGATACCGCTGAAAATTATAATACTTCACGAACTCTTCCATTTTAACTGCAAGTTGACCTGGACTAAAGTAATTATCCAATGTAACCACATTTTTCATGGAACGATGATATCTTTCAATCTTTCCTTGTGTCTGTGGATGTAATGGCCTCCCTCTTACATGATGAATATTTTTTTCTTGTAAATATGCTGCAAGTTCATTCGAGATATAACAAGAGCCATTATCTGACAGTAGTTTGGGAGGTCTGTTCTCAGGTAATTCTACTGTAAATAAAACCTTATCTATGGTGTTTTTTACATCTATCGCTTTCATTGTTGAACATAACTCCCAACGAACAATGAAACGACTGTAATCATCTAAAATCGTTGATAAATAATACCAATCCCAACCGTAGATTTTAAAATAAGTAAAATCAGTTTGCCACATTTGATTTACAGAAGTGGTTTTGTCATAGAAGCTATCAGAGGCACTCATCACTCTAAATGTAGGAGTTGTAATAAGTCCATTAGATTTTAAAATGCGATAAACACTAGATTCACTAACGTAATAACGATAGGCGTCGGTGATATGCCAAGCAAGTTCTCTGGATGATAATTCAGATTTCTCCAAGGCTATTCCAACGACTTTATCTCGGTCGGCATCATTAATTCTATTCCAACTATATTTTTGACTAGACTGTTTTCTTACTAAACCAGCATACCCATTATCCAAGTAAGATTTATACCACTTGTAAAATGTAGTTTTATTTACTTTAAGTTCTTTCAATGGGCGGTTCTCATCTTTTAATCCTTTTACTTCAGAAGTGTTTGCTTCCCGCATAGTATCACCTGATAACCTTTTTTTACCAGCTTCCATGAAGTCTTTACTCCATTTGTACTATAAGGCCTGGGCTATTCCTTTTTTACGACATAACTCTGCAATGGTGCTTTCACCAAGCATTCCATCAATAACTATTCTGATTTTTTCTTCTGAAGCGTAGTTTCTTCTTGTTTTTTTTAGTTCACTAATTAATGAACTAGTATTCTTCTTTTTAGACATATCATTTGCTTTTAAAGGTTAATAAATATATTAAATCTATCTCTTAGATAAATCCCTTTAAAAGTTCGCTTTTTGCTGACACTATAAAAGTTAGTGAAAAACTGAAAGGCAAGTGCCTTGAAATCCGCTACTATTCTTATACCAAACTATATCCCTTAACGAACATTCATCCTGTCTCCCGAGAGAAACTGACTTCCCAAGCTAACGTTAATGAAGTTGATTTTCGAGAGAAAATATTAAATTGTAATAGGTAGACAATTAAACACTTGCAAAAACATTGGTCAGAATATAAAAATTAATTAGAACGTTAAATTAAAATAAAATTATGAAATTATTCAAATTTCTATTTGTCGGAATATTAATATGTCTATCAGTCATTTCATGTGATAAAGAAGATGGCAATCCAGATAATATTGAAATAACAGGAACAATTCAAGAACAAGGTCTAACTACTTATCAATATGGAACACATACTGTATCGGGATATGCTTTAAGAAGTAGCGCTGTGAACTTAGATGATTATGTTAATCAAAATGTAACTGTTGTTGGTTACAAGATTGATGGATATCCAGTCGATGGTGGACCAGATTACATTGAAGTTCAAGAAATTAAATAAAGTGCCTAACAAAACCTAAACTGCATTAAAACGCAGTTTAGCCAAACCGTTACCTTGAATATTATGAAAGACTTAAAAATAATTTATTTGATCGGAATGCTCTTTTTTATGGGTTGTTCAAATATTGGAAATAATAAAATAAACTTAACAGAAGTATCATCCTTTTTGGGAATGAGATATGCTCTAACTACGGAACTATCATATGGTGATTCCCCCGAACAGAAATTAGATGTCTATAGTCAAGGTCAAAGGATTGGTGAACCAGATTACTGGCTGGTTCTGTCGCATCTAAGGTAAGCAAAAAAATAAAGATCTATATTTACTCCAAAAAGATGTTCAAAGGTCACTGCTTCTCCAAATCAATTATTCTTCAAGCAGTTTACTTCAAATTAAGATTCAGTCTTAGCTACCGAGATGTAGAAGAATTAATGTCAATTAGAGGTGTAAAAGTGGATCATGCTACTATTCAAAAGGTAGGTATTTAAGTTTACTCCGCTTGTTGAACAACAATTTAGAAAAAGGAAGAAAATAGTTGGTAAAAGATGGAGAATGGATGAAACTTATGTTAAAGTAAAAGGGTAATGGAGTTATTTGTATAGAGCAATTGATAAAGAAGGAAATACCGTGAATTTCCTTTTAACAAAGAGAAGACAGCGCATATCCGCTCAAAGATTTTTAATAAAAGCGATAGAAAGTAATTCTAAGCCAGAACTGCTAAACATTGATAAGAGTGGGGCGAACACAGCTGCGATAAAACTATACAATCGGAGAAACTATTCAAATATAAAAATAAGGCAATGTAAGTACTTGAATAATATTGTAGAACAAGATCATCGAATGAGAAAGTGGCGTATAATGCTTGGTTTAGACTTTAAAGAATTTGAATCTGCAAAGAGAACCATATCAGGCATAGAAGTGATTAGAATGATAAAGAAAAATCAACTGTTGAATCCTGAAAATTCAACCTATAAATCATTTATATCATTAACTTCGTAAATCAAGATTTAAATCAAACTTTTATAATTATATTTGGTAGATACGAAAGAACCCTTATACTAGCCGTTAGGTAAAATAATTAAATAATGAAAAGTTCTAGACGAATATTTATAAAAAGAACCTTTCTTGGAGCATCATTCATTGTATTATCAAACCCATTCAAACAGTTGTGGGCGTTAACTAAAAACACTCCTTCCATTCCTCCTAGTTGGAAAGAATTAGTAGAAATAGCCCGTTGGTGTCCTACCGTTCACAACTTACAGCCACACCAAGTGAAAATAATTTCAGAAACAGAAGCAGAACTTTTTTACAACCCTGAAAGACTCCTGCCGGTAGAAGATCCAGATTCCATATTTACAACAATAGCGATAGGAGTGTTTATAGAAAACCTATCAATTGCTGCAGCTCCATTCGGCTATAAAGTAATAATAGATCATCTATATGATTCTATTTCAATTAAATCATTGAAACCAACACTTTTTGCAAAGCTTAAACTTGTTTCAAACTCAGAAAAAGAGGTGTTAAACGAAAAATTAATTGTTAAAAGAAGAACTTCTCGTGTTCATTATGATGGCAAAAGACTGAATGAAAATACAATTCAACGAATAAAAAAAGAATCTGAAAAATTTGGACATGATTTTTTTCACTCGTCCGAAAAAGATATTGTAGACTTTGTAATTACCTTAAATGAAGAAACCTTGTTTGAAGATTTAGGTTCAA
Organism: Urechidicola croceus; assembly: GCA_905181865.1. Taxonomy (GTDB): domain Bacteria; phylum Bacteroidota; class Bacteroidia; order Flavobacteriales; family Flavobacteriaceae; genus Urechidicola; species Urechidicola croceus_A. Next base: position 665,589 of record CAJIZG010000001.1, on the reverse strand, counting down.
AGCCAACTAGAGATGAACTTGACCGATTGTTTCGATACAATAAAAAAGAAGCTGAATTTCATAAAGATGGCCTCTGGACAAAGTGCATGGGGTTTTCTGGCCATTTGACCAGATCAATTTTTAAAAACCATGCGAAATGGACCAAAGGCTTCTACAAAAAATTATTGAAGAAACATTACATGTCAACATTCAAAGGCACGAATACTATATGTTGGTTTGGAGGCGTTTTTAACCAGACAGATGACTGGATTCAGTGTGGAAGAATGTTGGCTAGAAATTGGTTGATAATGACCGATGAAAATGCTTATATTCAACCGTTTGGATCGTTGATTACAAATAAAAATGCTTACAGTAAAATTAAAGCAAAATTGAATCAGCCGGATAAACCTAAAAAGATTTGGATGATTTTTCGTGCTGGATACAGCAAAACACCAACAAGAAGTTATAGGTTAAGTACAAATGAAATATTAATTAAATAAAATATGAGACACATAATAATATTATTTTACGCTTGGTTAGTAGAACTATATCGAAAACCACTAATGCTATCGAATTCTACTATAAAGCTTATATATATCCCAGGAGTTAATAAAATTAGGTCTTTTAATAGTAAAGCCCGAGCCTATTCAGAATTTATTAAGGCAAAAAGAAGGGTGCCAGCTTACAAAGCATTTTTAAAAACCCATCATTTTTCGAAACCTTCGTTTAGTGGCCTGGTACCCAACATCCATGAGATTCCAGAAATTGATAAAGAAAACTATATTAAGCAATATTCTATGGATGATAGATGTGTAGGAGGGAAAATTCCAACTAAAAATATAATTATTGATGAATCCTCAGGGAGCAGTGGCACGGCAACCAACTGGGTTCGAGGATTAAAAGAAAGGAAACGTAATGCCAAAATGATTGAGTTTGGAATGAAAACCTTATTAGGAAAAGATCCAATATTTGTCATTAATGCTTTTGCATTGGGACCTTGGGCTACTGGAGTCAATGTAACCATGAGTTGTGTCTCCTTTTCAAAACTAAAATCTTTAGGACCTGAAAAAGAAAAAATTGAAAACACACTTAAACAATTTGGTAAAGATCATAATTATGTAATAATGGGTTATCCTCCCTTTTTAAAATTTTTGGTAGATAATTCAGAAATAGAATGGGAAAAGTTTAACGTTACCTTCATTTTTGGAGGCGAATCAATGTCCGAAGGCATGAGGGATTATCTATTTCAAAAAGGAATTAAAAAAGCCTATAGCTCTTTAGGAGCTTCGGATTTAGAATTAAATATTTCGGCAGAAAATGATTTTACAATCAGCCTTAGAAGATTATTGCGTTCAAATCAACCATTACGATCAAAAATCTTAAAACACACTGGTGCACTTCCAATGATTTTTCAATATAACCCAACAGATTTTTTGCTTGAGTCGTCTAATGATGGAGAATTAATTGTTACAATTGGTCGCCCCGATTATGTTTCTCCAAAAATTAGGTACAATATACACGATAGAGGTCATACATTAGCTCTTAAAGAATTATACTTAATTTTAAAAGATTTAAATATAAACCAAGAAGAATTAACAAAACCTCAAACAGATCTACCATTATTATTACACTATGGACGAGCTGATATGACTGTATCGTTTTTTGGATCAAACATAAGCCCTACTGATATTCAAGAAGTTATTTACTCATTACCTGAATTATCTAAAATTGTTAACTCTTGCAACCTTGCTGTAAATGAAGATAACGAAGGAAATAAAAAGTTAATTATTTCATTAGAGGTTCAGAAAGGAGAAACAGCCGAGTTACTAGATCTTGATAAAACTCAAATAGCCTTTTTTGAAAATTTATCAAAAATTAATCAGGATTTTAGAGAAGCTAAAAAGATGCTACCTAATAACAGCTTAACCGCAATTTGTTTTGAAGATTTTGGTTCCGGTTCATTCAAAGAAAATGACATTAGAATAAAAGCAAAATATATTGGCTAATAAAACTTTACCTAACAAAACCTAAACTGCATCCACGATGGCTATCGGGACGCGGTTTAGCCAAAACGTTAGCAATAATTAATAAACCAACATTCAAATGACACAAAATCCTAAAAGATATAGAATTGATAAAAAAAATAGAATGTTAGAAAATTCACTTAATTATGTATTAACTATTTAAAAAAAATCAATACAGCATATACAAAAAAAGGAATAAAGGGTTCATTTGATTTAGCTTCTTTAAATCAAATAGTGAAAAATAATTAATGTTTAATTTAAAAAGTGGGATGTTTAAACACCCCACTTTTTAAACAATGTTATTTCTAATCAACTACCAATTAATCTGTAACATTAATCATTCCAGTCATAGAACCATGGAATTCACAATTGTAATACAATGTGTTCGGTGCATCCGAAGGAACAGTAAATGTGATTGATCCAGATACAGCACCATTATTTGCAACACCTGAATTGTATGAGTTAGCTGTACCAGTTCCTTGTGCTGTATTTATATAGAAAGGGTGCCCTGAAGTACTCACGTTAAAAGTATACGTACCTCCTCTTCTAAACGTAAAGTCTGGATTACTTGAGTTTGAAAGTCCATCTCCGTTGAAAATATAAGCTGAAGATCCGCTATTGGTTACATCATAAGTCTTTGACTCTACAACTCCTGAATTAGTATCTGCATTAGAACCAATATTTCGTTGAGCAACGATTGTAGCTAAATCAGCATCACTAAAATGAACATTTACATATGCGTTAATAGTCAATAACTCGGTATAAGTTACTGCAGCACCGCCAACTAAAGCTGTTACTTGCGTTTTACTAATACCAGTATCTCCAATAACTGGACTTAAACCTACAATAATATTTCCTGTAGTAGCAATATCATTTTCATGTATATGCGCTGGATGACTACCACTAGCAGGTGTACCTGTGAGATTGATAGTTACCAAGGTCGTTTGATTAACACGTTCAGCAAATTCAATATTACCATTAATACCCGCAACGTCTCTTTCGTTTATGTCATAGCTGATTGTTTCGCCTGTTAGCTCATTCTGACCTATATCTCCTTGAGCGACTAGTACAGATAATTCAGCCGCGCTTAAATGTACATTTATATAGCCATTAAAATCAAGTAGACCTTGATATGTGATGGCAGTACCATTATCAAGGTTTGTAAATGTCGTTTTACTTTTTCCTGTATCTCCGTTTACTGCTTCAAGTGTCAAAGCTATACCACCAACTTCAGCGGCAGTATTAATATGAATGTGCGCCGGGTGAATGCCACCTGCAGGCGTATTTTGTAAATCTAATTCAATTGATAAAGTGGCATCGCTATTTTCGATAAATGTAGCTGTACCAGAAACTCCAAAATTTCCTTCAGTACCTATATTATAGGTTTTAGAGTTTAGTTCTGTTGAGGGTGGAATTCTGTAGCCGTCATCGTCACTACTACAACTAACAAAAATGAAAGGAAGCATTATTAAAAGTGACGGTAAGTTTTTTCTTAAATATTTCATGATTTTTAGCTTTAAAATTTCAAATTTTTTATAAATATACAATAAATATTTATTTTTGTATAACCTTTAATGTAAATAGTTAGACAGTAATCACAAAGTATTTATAAACGTTCGTAGGATCTAAAAGCAAATAGCATTGAAAAACTGATTCTGAATTATGAAACATTAAGAAACCAAAAATAGTTTCACTTTTAGCTTTGTATGATAATTAACTATTGCCAACACCGTATAAAATTAATTGCTTAGTTCTCGCCTAATTGGAAATTTCTTTGGTATTTCAGCTGGTTCGTTCAATTTTTTCTAATTTAGTTGCTTTCCAACGCAACTAACCCTTCACAAACCGTTGCGGTTAATTATGACCATCAATAATACTATTACGTCTTTTCTGTAACACCTCGCTTTAAAAAGCATCAAATCAGTAAGCGAAAGGAAAAGCAATGAAGAATCCATTATCAGATAAATATTCGGAAAAATAAAACATAATCCTAGTGGACAGAGTACTTGAAGGAGCTTCGAAAGCACTTAACCAGCTAGTAGACATTCACCAGGCTTTTATTTACAATATAGCATGGAAAATGACCCACAGTAACGAGGATGCCCTAAACTTAACTCAAGACGTACTTATTAAAGTAATGACCAAACTGTCAACTTTTAAAAAAGAAAGTGCTTTTAGAATATGGTTATATCGGATTGTGTTTAATGAGTTTTTACAATCAAAAAGAAAACAGAAAGAGAAAGCCTTCCCCAGTTTCGAAGAACATGACCGACGATTAAATGCCGTTCCTGATCCAGAACTGACCCCAAAAGAAGAACTAGAATTAAAAGATTATACTCGAGAGGTCAAATTCAGATGCACTTCCGCTAAGCTTATTTGTCTTGATAGAGAACAAAGACTAATATATTTGTTAGGAGATTCCTTCAGTATCGATCGCAATGTAGGTGCCGAAATTTTTGGAATTACACCACAAAACTTTAGGGTAAAATTGTCCAGAGCACGGAAAGAATTACACAATTACATGGAGTATAGATGTGGATTGATAAAAAAGTCTAATCCGTGTAGATGCTCTAAAAAAGCAAAGAGCGCTTTGAAAATGGGTGCATTGAATGAGAACAACCTGATCTTCAAAACTTGCTTTACAAAGAAAATTGGTAATTTCGTTACAGAAAATCTGGATACCATCACAGATGTGATAGACCATAAATATGTGGAAATATTTAGAAATCAGTTTAATAACTGTGTGATTTTAGGGGACAAAGGATATCTAAGTGCTGACTATCAGTTAGATTTATTTGAGAGTAAACAAATTAAATTAGAAGTTCCGATGCGTAAAAATCAACAGAATCACAAAAAACAAACGTACATTTTTAGAAAGAAAAGAAAACGAATTGAGACCTTGTTTTCTCAACTTTGTGACCAGTTTAAAATATGGAATGATTATGCGAAAACTTTTGAAGGTTTCAAGACAAGGGTTCTCTCAAAATTAACAGCATTAACAATCATTCAATACATTAACAAGTTTGTTTTTAACAGGAATATAAATAATCTAAAAGTCCATATTGTTTAAATGCACAACGGGTAGTAATAGTGTAATTGTTTTCATGTCTATATATTTATTGTTTTTAAAAGGTCAAATACTGGAGGGTTTACGCCTCAACATGCAATCAATTCGTAGTTAAAAGTAGCATTACACCAAGTGATAATAGTTGTTTACTTATACTTTTTAATTGGTGCATCTTTTAGTTATTTACAATTAACAATCTGCGTTCTCTCAAAGGATACCATGCCTCAATTTTTTCTTTTATTTGCTGAACTTTATCAGGGTATTCGCTCGCTAAATTCTTCTTTTCAAAAGGATCTTCATTAATCTTGTAAAGTCTTATTGGTTCACTTCTCACTTCATCATGTGTAAAATCATATCCGCCATTTCCTCCTTCAAGGGCTCCATCGTAAGACAGGATTAATTTCCAATCATCTTCAATACACCAAAGGTATCCCAGCGAAGCTTCAGGATTGTCTTTGTCTATAATGTCATGGCCATAAGCTTCACCAAAGACGATGTTTCTATCAATTTCTTTTTCACTTTTTAAATTGTCCCATAAATTCAATCCAGGCAAATTTTGTGGAACCTCCATATTGACAGCATCCAAAATAGTTGGCAATATATCAATACTGGAAATCAGTTCTTTTCTTGAGGATGGTTTTAAAGTCCCGGGCATAGAAAATAGGATAGGAGTTCTTACTCCGCCTTCCATAGGTGTTTGTTTACTTTGTGTGTCAAATTTTGGTTTATCCGGGTTTTGAATCCAGCCATTGTCGCAAACATAATAGATTAAGGTATTTTCTCTAAGTCCATTTTTATCGAGGTAATCAATCAATTCACCACAGGTCTGGTCAAACCATTCTACCATGGCATAATAGCGCGCAAGGTGATCTGAATCTACTTTAGCGGCATATTTTTGAAACAAACTATCTGGTGGGTTATGAGGCATATGGGGTAGGAATGGAGCATACCATACATAAAAAGGATTGTCTTTTGACTGGGCATCTTTTATAAAATTAAATATCGAATCCATGCCTTTGCGACCAATATCTAGTCCCTTGTCTCCATGACGTTTACCTTCTGTCATACCATGGGTAAAGCCACCTCTTTTATAATCACCTTCCCACCATTTTCCTGACTGATGTGTGAGATAACCGTTTGCAGAAAGTAACTTTTGCAAAGTTGGAATCGTATCAATATTATCTAACAATTCTTCACGAGGAAATTCCGCATTTCTAAAACCTCCTTTGGGGTCATTCCCTGTGATCTTGTGTTGATGCGGATAGAGTCCGGTTGACAAGGTCATAAGGGAAGGTCTACAAATAGGCGTAGGAACATACCCTCTTTTAAACACCACACTTTGTGAAGCCAATTTATCTAAATTTGGTGTTTCTACAATATCGTGCCCCATAAAACCATAATCATTCCATGCTTGGTCATCAGAAAGAATCAATACAATGTTTGGTTTTTTAGCGACCGAACTGATAACTTTCGTTTTAATCGGTTGCTGGCAACTAAATAAAGCCAGAGCAAAACTTACTAATACAATTAATTTATTTTTCATTTTGTGTTCTATTTCGTTTCGGATGCCGAATATGATTTATGTCCCGTTGAGCCTTTTCCTAATATTTCATATCGCTCTTGGGGGATCTGATTTCGATGTTGTTGGATGACGGCTTTATACGTAGGACTATCAATCACATTGTACCATTCTTGCGAATCGTTCGAATGGTCGTAAAATTCTTCTGATCCATCGCTGTACTGAATAAATCGAAAGCGTTCTGAGGTTAGGGCATAGTTTCCTGGGCCAAAACTGGTACGCGCCAAATAGGGCCAATTGCCTTCATCCTCTTTTAATAACGGCACCAAAGAATGTCCCTCATGCATCGGGTCGGCTTTTAAATTTGTTAATTCCAGCAAGGTAGGATAGATATCCAGCAATTGAACGGGCTTATTACAGACCTTTCCCTTTGGTATATTGGGTCCGGCAATGATCATCGGAACCCGGGCACCGTCTTCCCATAAACTTCGTTTGGCATGCCGTTCCTTTTCGCCAATATGAAAACCGTGATCACTAAAGAGCACGATATAGGTGTTATTTCCATAAGCCCCTTTGTCAAAGGCGTCGAGTACCCTGCCCACTTGTGCGTCTACAAAACTGACACAGGCCAAATAGGACTGTACCATGGGTTTCCATTCATCATTTTCCATCACCCATTCATGCGTTGGCGATACGTGATTCAGTCGGGTAATGTCCACGCCATAGGAAGAAATGTCGGACAGGTCATCAGAGATCACTTTGGGTAGTTGAATACTATCTATAGGGTACATATCAAACCACTTTTGCGGCGCAAACTGAGGAACATGCGGACGGTAAAAACCTACCCCCATCCAAAAGGGTTCTTCCTGATTTTCGGCCAACCGTTCTTCGGCCCAACTTGCAATTTGATAATCGGGCATTTGATCGTCGCGCTCAGGATAAACACCCCAATCCCATAGTGGATGTCCGGGGTAATCGCTAATTTTTTCTTTAGGCATGGGGCCAAATCCACCAAATTGTCCTCCATAATTGGGGATATAGGTTTCATTTTGACCTCCTCCATTGTGAAAGAGTTTACCTGCACCAAATACGTTATAACCTTCCTCTTCGAAACGTTGTGGCATAAGTTTGCTCTTACTGGCTACAGGTGATTCTTTTAGGTCTGGATTTAAAAAATAAATACCCGAAGTACTGGGATACAGTGATGTCATTAAACTGGCACGAGACGGATTGCACACCGGAGACTGACATTGGGCATTGCTAAAAAGTACACCACGGGAGGCCAATCGATCCATATTGGGTGTCTTTGCTTGCGGATGTCCACCTAAGACACCTATCCAATCATTAAGGTCATCTACCGCAATGAGTAACACATTTGGTTTTTCTATTTCAGAATTTTTAACTTTTGTTTTTTTCGATTGCTGGCAACTTATTAAAACCAGAGCAAAACTCAATAATACCAATAATTTACTTTTCATTTTTTTCATTTTTTAATTTGAATGGTCACAGGCCCTATCAAACCCGATGAAATCATTGCCTCATCTGGTGTAATATTATCAACCAACACCGAAGTTGTACGTTCTTCTAATGGCAAAGTCTTGTCTCCTGTTAATCTATTCCGCCACACATTTACCACTTTTATTTCCAATTTATTTTCTCCTGTATGTAGTCAAATAAAAATGAACTTTTTCGCTCAAAATTTAAGAGAGGTTTCTGCTAATTTAGTTAAAAATTTTGATACTGTTTTTTTCTAGCTTTCAAAGTGCTATTTTTTGTCATTTTGCGTTTTCTTAATTTTCTTTCGGCTGTTCCAAAATATACTTCTGCTGGAGTTACATTTTTCAAAGATTCATGATAGCGTTCATAATTGTAATACTGAACAAATTCTTTCATTTTTTCTTCTAATTGTCCAGGGCTAAAGTAATTATCAAGTTTTACAATGTTTTTCATTGATCTATGATAACGTTCAATTTTGCCCTGATTTTGAGGATGTAATGGTCTTCCTCTGATATGTTTCATATTTTTCTCTCCGATATAGTCTGCTAACTCGTGTGAGATGTAACAAGACCCATTATCTGACAACAACCTAGGCATTGATTTTTCATTAACTCCAGAAAATGCAATAGCTGCATCGATTGTATTGGTGACATCTTCTGCTCTCATTGTTGAACAAAGCTTCCATGTAACAATGTAACGACTGTAATCATCCAAAATAGTTGATAAATAATACCAACCCCAACCAAATATTTTGAAATAAGTAAAATCAGTTTGCCACATTTGATTCACGGCAGTTGTTTTATCGTGAAAACTATCCGAAGCACTCATTATTCTAAATGAAGGCGATGATATGAATCCATTTTCCTTTAAAATCCGATAGACACTTGACTCGCTGATATAATAGTTGTAATTATCCGTAATATGCCAAGCAACCTCCCTAGAAGATAACTCAGGCTTTTCTAACGCAATTTCAACTACTTTGTCTCTATCGACGATATTTATCTTATTCCACGTCCCAACTCTCTCTGATTTCTTACGAGCTAGACCTTCAAAGCCTTTTTGGGTATATAAATTATACCAATTATAAAAGGTTGTCTTATTGATTTTAAGCTCTTTGAGTGTTCGGTTTATTCCAAGATCAGACTGCTCAACAAGTTGTATCATTTCGTACTTTTCTGATTGACTATAGTGCATATACTTCTCTCTTTTTACTCGTCTCCACGTAAGTTTTTTTTCAGAAACCGAACTTCTAGAGAAAGCTCTGCAACCAACTCTTTTAAAGTACCATTCTCACCTTTGAGTTCGTGAACCTCCGATGTGTTAGCTTCTCGCATCGTATCTCCATTTAGCCTGCGCTTTCCTGCTTCCATGAAATCTTTGGACCATTTGTAGTAATTAGCTTGATGGATGCTTTCTTTTCGACACAATTCTGCAATGGTCGTTTCACCACGCATTCCTTCAATAATAATCCTGATTTTGTCTTCTGAATTGTAAGCTTTTCTTGTCTTACGTTTTAAGTCGCTAATTAAAGCACTGGCACTTTTCTTGTTTTTCATCATTTAAGATTTAAAGGTTTGTAAAAATAATAAAACCTATCTCTTATATTAAAGTGATAATTAGTTCACTTTTTGCTGACGTTATACAAAAAGTTCATTTTTATTTGACTACATACACCAACTTGAGTTTGCTGAATATTGGAATAAGGTAGATAAAGGGCATAAGATTAAAATCAATGTTAAAAGTGCGGGAATAGATCCGATGAGTTGGGATAGTGCCGAACATGACGAAATAGAACGGTTAATTAAAGAATGTAATGTTATAAATAATTACGTCAAAGTAGAATGACGTTTTTCCCTTGTTTTCCACGCATAATCACTAGGGAACCTTAAATAAATTGCACCCATAAACAATAAATCATTTGTATTATGGAGAATGTAACACTATTAAACAACACTACACCAGAGAAACTAACTGAATCTATTTTAATGGGTGTGAAAACTCAAATAGATTCATTAAAAGAAACTTTTACACTTAAGGAGCCAGAAGACTTTATTAGCAGAATGGAGGTTGCTAAACTGCTAAAAATAAGTTTGTCGACTGTACATGATTGGAGCAATAAGAAGATATTGAAACCTTATAAATTTGGTAATCGAACTTATTTTAGTCGAAAGGAAATAGTAAGTAAGATGTTTAACTCAAATACTCCTTAATTATGAAAACGGGCAATATAGAGTATGTGAGAGCGGTGTATTATTTGAAATCTTCGAACATTGATAAAACATTGATTGATTTTGAATTATTAGATCATAAACGCTTAGATGAGTTCTTCACTAAGAAAATTCGAATTGAAAAAGATAACGGGTATCATGATAGAAGTAGGTTTTTTAATTATTGGTTATTATTTAGGAATGATACGAACTGGAAAAGATGTCTTAAAACTGGATTGGTGAAAACATCGAGAGAGTTTGTTTTTGAGGGCAATATTTCAGAAGAATTGTTTTTAGTTGGTAAAACGTCAAAAGGTAAGAATTGGGAGAATCCGAAACACTTTTTAATAGTCCAATTTTCAAAAGACTGTCAAACATTAGTTGTTGATCTATTTAAAGACTTCTACCCACATAAAAAGGAATTGATAGAGATTATTATAGATGAACATCAATACTCTTTTACGAACAAAGTAACATAATAATAGTATAAAAAAAAGGGAGCGTTAACTCCCTTAATTGTTCAATGTATTGTTATATAGGCAATATAAAATACTAGGTAAATATAATGAAAAAAAACGATAGTTGGGTAAAGTTATACCGTAGCATATTGGATTGGGAATGGTATACGGATATAAATACTAAGACCTTATTTATTCATTTGTTGTTAGTTTGCAATTTTAAGGATAAAACATGGCGGAATATAAAGATTAATAGAGGTCAACTCATTACTGGCAGAAAAGTATTATCATCACAAACGGGTCTTTCTGAACAGCAAATAAGAACAGCGCTAGAGAAACTTATAATTACAAAAGAAGTAACCAAGGTAAAAACTAACGGTTACACCCTATTAACACTCATAAATTATGACAAATACCAGACTACTAATAGTGAAGATCAACCAAGAAATAACCAAGGGATAACCAAAGATCAACCACAACTAAAGAAAGGAAAGAAAGAAAGAAATATATCTACTACTTCTACTGTTATTGAGAAGATAAAGAATAATTTTAAATTATTAGAAAGTATGGCTAAGGATATGAATGTAAGTGTTGAAGATGTTCAATCTAAAATAGAAGGATTTGTATTACATAATTTTAGTATAAATAAAATATGGGTAAATGATTCTGATCTATTTAGTCATTTTAAATACTCGATTAAAAAAAGAAGTTTTGATATTGTGAATGAATCCGAAGTTACCATAAACTTGAATTGGTTTATTAAACAGTTCAATCAACGATGTAAGGGGAGTTTTAAGGGTACTAAAAAAGTAAAAGAGTTATTTGTTGTTCAATTGAATAATGGTTTTACAGGAGGTGAAATGAAAACCGCTATTGATAATTTGTTTTCAAGTGATGATAGAAACTTTTTTCATAAGAAGAGTAATTTTAAGTTTGCAACTCCAGAGTATTTATTAAAGAATGATAATCTAAATAAGTATTTGAATACATTTAAATTAAAAATAGAGAGGAAACCATCTTATCTAAAAGGATTTGAAGTGTAGTATCTAGTAGATTTGCCTAAAAATAGGGGGTATACCCCTTAATCGATAACTGTTTTTTAGTGTGTACATCGCCTGTAAGTGAGGGTTTTATTCGAAGTAAAAAATAAGGTAGGGGGGGTATTGATATCATATTCTTATTTAATTAAAATTTGTTGTCGGCACTATGTCGGCACAAAAAAACGTAGTATCTATTAATATGCTATAAACACTACGTTTGTTAAATTTAATAGTGGAGACGGAGGGACTCGAACCCTCGTCCAAACAAGCGATAAAAGAGCTTTCTACATGTGTAGTTTTTGATTGTTTTTCGATAATAAGCTGACCAAAAACCGCCCACTTAAAACTTATTCATTTTAGTTTCGGAATAAAACCATGACCTTTTTATTCCTATGTTGACTTTTACGATGCCAAAAATTCGAACGCCGTTAACCAAGGCTTTCGAGAGGCATAAAGCTTTCTGACCTTGTCAGACTAGGCTAATCTTACTATTAATTCAGATTATGCAGCTAAAGCGTAGTTATTCTCGCCGTTTAAAAAGTTGAAAGTGATTTTTACGAGTACTATTTCATTGCTCGACATGCTTACAGTTCAACCGACCTTGCAGTCAAAACCAAGTCGTCCCCAATATTTCAATGATCTTTTATAAATTAAGTGTGCAAATTTATGAAAAATTAATCACTAATTTTTGCTTGTTGATTATTATAAATTCAAATACCTTTAAACTTTTTATTTAGTAATGAATAGGTCGTAGAATTATAAGTATGTTACAAGATAAGCAGTTTTTATTAGATTTGGCAAAAGCCAAAATGCCTTTTGGAAAATACAAGGGCACAGAATTAATTGATTTGCCAGAACATTATGTGGTTTGGTATCACGCAAAGGGGTTTCCGGCGGGTAAACTTGGGAAACAATTGGGTTTAGTATATGAATTGAAGTTAAATGGTTTGGAGTATCTGATTCATGGAATTAAGAAGAGACTTGAATGAACCCTGCTGAACACTATATTCTCAATCAAAAAGAACCGTATCAATCTTTGATGCTTTATGTAAGAAGTATTATTCAACGAACAATTCCAGAAATAGAGGAGAAGTTTAGTTATGGAATTCCGTTTTATTACTATGCCAAAAACCCCATGATATATTTGAATGTTTTGAAAGAAACTAATTTTTTAGATGTTGCTTTTATGCAAGGAGTTTTGTTGGAAAATAGATTCCTAGAATTAAGCGATTATAAGAATAGAAAGAAAGTACGTTCTCTTCAAATTGGTGATATGGAAGATTTTGATGAATTGGGGTTTGTTGAATTGCTAAAGGCTGCTTCAGTATTAATTATAAGCAATAAGACTGCATGGAAACCGTAAAAGAATAAAGGCTATTTTATAAAAATAGCCTTTATTTAGTGTTTTATGATTGTTTACAAATTTGGTTGCGGTGTCATTCTTAAATAAGGCTTTACTTCTGTTACACCTTTTGTAAAGATTTCTTTGGCTTTGGCTGTTGGAATTGCAGGACTTACCACAACGTCTTCTCCAGGTTTCCAATTTGCAGGTGTCGCTACTTGGTGATATGCTGTTAATTGTAATGAATCTATAACGCGTAATAATTCTTCAAAATTTCTTCCGGTAGAAGCAGGGTAGGTGATAATCAGTTTTACTTTCTTATCATCACCAACTATAAATACAGATCTTACTGTTAATTTGCTATCAGCATTTGGATGTATCATATCGTATAATTCAGATACTTTACGATCTTCATCTGCAATAATTGGAAAGTTTACTGAAGTGTTTTGTGTTTCGTTAATGTCTTTAATCCATCCATGGTGTGATTCTATTCCATCAACACTCAAAGCCATCACTTTTACATTTCTCTTCTTGAACTCGTCCGTATATTTTGCTACGGTGCCTAACTCTGTAGTACATACCGGCGTATAATCTGCAGGGTGAGAAAATAAGATTCCCCAACTTCCTTCTAAATACTCATGAAAATTAATCTCGCCTTCTGTTGTTTGTGCTGTAAAGTTTGGAGCTACGTCTCCTAATCTAATTGTTGCCATTATATTTATTTTTTAATTCCTATTAATTTAATAGGATAAAGGTAAATAAAGAATGACCAATGAACGTTAAATAAAAGATAATTTATTATTCAGGTACGACTTGTATTGTTATTAGTGTTAAGTACATAACGGCTTCTAAATTCTAAATATTCCACCAAAAGCAATTACTTTTTGGAAATAAAAGAAATGCTGAGAAGCGCTGTCTATACTGCTATTAGTTGTTCTAATATCTGACATATTAATATAACCACCCTTTAAATCTCCCTGAATAAAGAAGTGTTTGAAAAAGGTTAAATTAAGTCCAGCATGTAGAGAGATTCCGAATCCGGCTAAGTGAAATTCGTCATTGCGTTCCTTTTGCAATAGGGATGTATTTGTTTTTGGATATAAGACGCCGGCGGCAATACCTTCTGTAAGGTTTGTTTGAAATTTATCGGTGTTATTAATTTTAAAGATGGAAGAAATATCGTCATATCTAGAAAATTCAGTATAGATATAATTTAATCCATCCGTATGTTCAAAGGTTAAAAAATCTTCAGTTAATACAATGCTCTCATTTTGATAAGTACCATTGTATAGAGATCCCTCTTCACTTGGCGCTAAATTAATTGTACCATCTATTTTTACGGATTGGTTTTGTGTCATCACATATTTCATATGATCCAAACCGAGAGATATGGTGTATTTGTCTGACACGAAATAACCCATTTTAAAATTAGTCTGAGGAATAGTCATATTCGCAGGATTGATATAATCAATATGCCAGCCTTTTGGTTTATCATGGGCAGTCACATCACTCAATGTAAAGTCGTACGCATCACCTTTAAATGTAATATCAGAGTCTGTAAACGTTTCTCTGTTTCCTCCCCAACTTACAAAGAATTTTCCTTTATTGGAAGCCGTATATCTATCGGTATCGTTCTGTTGATCATCTTGTGAAAGCAAATTAATAGAACACAAAAGGGCCAAACAAAATAAACTGACAGAGCATAATTTTTTCATAAAATAAGAAGCGTTTAAAGTGCGTTTATTGTTTTGCGAATTGCAACTAGATTGGTGAGTAGTTTTTCTAGATGTTTCAAATTGAGCATATTAGCGCCGTCACTTTTAGCATTGACTGGGTCGAAATGCGTTTCAATAAATAATCCATCTACATTGTTCACGATACCTGCACGCGCAATAGTTTCAATCATGTCTGGTCTGCCCCCTGTAACACCACTGTTTTGATTTGGTTGTTGTAGGGAATGTGTTACATCCAATACAACGGGTGCGTAGGTTTTCATTTCTGGAATTCCTCTAAAATCTACAATCATATCTTGATAGCCAAACATAGTTCCTCTATCTGTAATCCACACTTTATCGCTACCGCTATCTTTTACTTTTTGCACGGCGTGTTGCATTGCAGCGGGACTCATAAATTGCCCTTTTTTTAAATTTACAACTTTACCAGTATTTACAGCAGCAACGATCAAATCAGTTTGACGTACAAGGAATGCCGGAATTTGTAAAATATCAACATATTCTGCAACTTTTGCGGCATCAGAAATCTCGTGAATATCAGTAACTGTTGGAATGTTAAACGTTTCAGAAACCTTGCGTAAAATTTTCAAAGCTTTTTCATCGCCAATTCCAGTAAAACTGTCTATACGACTGCGATTTGCTTTTTTAAAACTACCCTTGAAAACGTAAGGGATTTCTAGTTTGTCGGTGATGGTTATTACTTTTTCAGCAATGCGCATCGCCATATCTTCTCCTTCAATAGCACAAGGTCCAGCTAGTAAAAAAAAGTTGTTTGATTGGGTATGTTTGATACGTGGAATAACGGATAAATCCATGAAAATAATTTTCTGTAAAAATATGAAATAATTATATCTTTGAATTCAAACAAAAACTTTTAATATGAATAAAATTTCAATGTTAGTTTTCCTTTTCTTGTGTGCTTCTTTCCAGATGAACGCTCAAAAAATTTATAAAGAATTAGTAAAGAAACATCTGTTTACATTAGCATCTGATGAAATGGAAGGAAGGAAAGCAGGTACACCCGGTATTGAGAAGGCCGCAGTATATATTGAATCTGAATTTAAAAAAATTGGTTTGAAAACATTTGATGGATCTAAATGTTACCGTCAAGAGTTTAATAAAATAGGTTTAGACCTCTTTAACGTCATTGGTGTTTTAGAAGGAAAAAGTAAAAAAGATGAGTATATTGTAATTTCCGCACATTACGATCATCTTGGTGTATCTACTAAAGAGGTAATAGGTGATTCTATTTATAACGGTGCCAATGATGATGCTTCTGGCGTCACAGCCGTATTAGCCTTGGCCAAGTACTTTAAAGAAAAGGATGTGAATGAAAGAAGTATTTTATTTATCGCCTTTACAGCGGAAGAGATGGGATTGATTGGTTCAAATTATTTTGGAACCACCGTTGATGCAACGAAGATCATTGCTGGAATAAATATTGAAATGATTGGCAAAGAGGCTAGTTTTGGTCCGAAAACAGCTTGGTTGACGGGATATGATCGTTCTAATTTTGGGAAGATTATTCAGAAAAATTTAAAAGGTAGTGGATATCAATTATATCCAGATCCTTATGTTAATTTTAGGTTGTTTTTTAGATCGGATAACGCTTCTTTAGCAAAATTAGGAGTTCCTGCCCATACTTTTTCTACAACTCAAATAGATACAGACCCAGATTATCATAAATTGACGGATAATCCTGAAAAATTAGATATAGCTACAATTACAGAAACGATTAAGGCCATTGCTTTAGGGATAATTTCAATGATTGATGGTACTGACGCACCAAAGCGTATTCAACTCACGGAAGCCGAGATGAATGGTCGGAAAAAGAAAAAAAAGTAAGATAATGGCATACAATGAATTTTACGGGACGGCCTATGAAGGGATCTGTTTTTTTAAAGGATGACGTCACCGATTTAGAATCAGATTTGGAATACTGGATTCAGTTAGCCTTAGATTTTAATCCATCAGCAAAAGTCAGCAAGAAGCGGAAGAAATGAAACTATTGAAATTGAGGCGTTGGCGTTTACTATGACGGTATAACCTAATTTTTTTCTTTGAAGTCTTACGTAAATAATAGTTAAGTGTTTTAAAAAAAAACTAGAGTTCCATGGGTCTTTTGTCAAAAGGTATTGATTACATTTGATTTTTATATTTTTTAAAAGAATCGATGAGAATACATTTTATTGCTATAGGAGGAAGTGCCATGCATAACTTAGCCTTGGCGCTATATCAAAAAGGATATACGATTACAGGAAGTGATGATACGATTTTTGAGCCCTCAAAATCGAGATTGGAAGCAAAGGGATTACTCCCAAAGGAGTTTGGGTGGTTTGAATCTAATATTACAACTGATTTAGATGCCGTTATTTTGGGTATGCACGCAAAGCCAGATAACTTAGAGTTAAAGAGAGCCATAGAATTAGGAGTTACGATGTACTCATATCCGGAGTTTTTGTATGAACAATCCAAACTAAAAACAAGAGTCGTTATTGCAGGTTCACATGGTAAAACTTCAATTACTTCTATGATATTGCATGTATTGCATTATCGCGGAATTTCAGTAGATTATATGGTTGGAGCTCAATTAGAGGGCTTTGACACGATGGTTCATTTAACAGAAGAGAATGAGTTTATGATCTTGGAAGGGGATGAGTACTTGTCGTCTCCGATTGATAGAAGACCTAAAATTCATTTGTATAAACCTAATATTGCATTGATAAGTGGCATCGCTTGGGATCATATAAACGTATTTCCAACTTTTGATAACTATGTAGAACAGTTTCGTATTTTCTTAGATACCATAACAAATGGAGGGATATTGGTATACAATGAGGAGGATATGGAAGTGAAAACAATCGTAGAGAATAATGAAAGACCTGTAAAAAAGTACCCGTATGGAACACTAGAATTTTATATTAAGAACGGGATAACCTATATCGACACTCCAGATGGAGATATACCACTAGAAATATTTGGAAATCATAATCTGCAAAATTTAGCGGGAGCGAAATGGATTTGTCAGCACATGGGAGTGGATGAGGAAGATTTTTATGAAGCGATCACTTCTTTTAAAGGAGCTAGTAAGCGTTTAGAGAAAATTGCCCAAAATAATTCGAGCGTAATTTTTAAGGATTTTGCGCATTCACCATCTAAGGTAGAAGCAACCACTAAGGCCGTAAAGGATCAATATGAAAGTCGTACTGTAATTGCCTGCTTAGAATTACATACCTATAGTAGTTTGAATGCAGAATTTTTACAGGAGTATAAGGGTACTTTGGATCCTGCTGATATTGCAGTAGTATTTTATTCACCTGATGCCGTAAAAATCAAACAATTAGAAGAAGTGAGTGTTGATCAGATTAAAAATGCTTTTCAACGCGACAATCTAATCGTTTATACCAATCCAAGTAAATTTAAAGAATTTTTGTTTGCTCAAAACCTAGACAACTCAGCACTACTTTTAATGAGTTCTGGAAATTATGGGGGATTAAGTTTTGATGAGGTTTCTAAATTAATTGATTAAGGTCATTTAATTGCATAGTGATACCTTCCTGAACCTTCGGAATAAATATAGTTTTCATCGCTAATTGGAGAAGAATAAACGCTATCAGAAGTTCTAATTTTCCATACTACATTTTCTTGAGCATTTGTATAAAATTGAAATACAAGCAATAAAATTGCTGTAAGTTAAAATTCAATTATTTATTCTACCTGAATTTTAGGATTTGAAATTATTTTTGTAGGTTTAAGAATACGCTGCACTTCTTTTAACAATAGAGGAAATGCTGGGTAGACCATGTTATGCCCATAACCTTCCAATTCTAGCAAGTGCGTTTCTTTGTGGCCTATAATTTTCATCATACGCATCATATAAGCGCTTTCCTCATAGCGTCCTAACATTTCTAATTCACGATCACCAGTAATCATTAGATATGGAGGCGCATCACTTCTAACGTGAAATAAAGGGGCTAGATCATCAATAATTGGTTGTGTACCGCCTATACCGCGTTCCTTACGAACCGTAAAATGTGTTATAGCATGACCACTAAACGGAATCAGCCCAGCAATGTCATTGGCATCTATATCATGTACTTTTAGATAGGACGTATCCAATCCAACCATGCTTGTTAGGTAACCACCCGCTGAATGACCAGAAACGAAAATTTTAGTAGGGTCTCCACCGTATTTTTCAATATTTTTAAATACCCATGCAACAGCTGCAGCAGAATCATCAATATATACGGGTGCCTTAATTTTAGGGTACAAACGATAATTTACTCCAATGATAGCAATACCCTTTTCTTGCAATGCTTTGGGTATTGTATGTAGTCAAATAAAAATGAACTTTTTCGCTCAAAATTTAAGAGAGGTTTCTGCTAATTTAGTTAAAAATTTTGATACTGTTTTTTTCTAGCTTTCAAAGTGCTATTTTTTGTCATTTTGCGTTTTCTTAATTTTCTTTCGGCTGTTCCAAAATATACTTCTGCTGGAGTTACATTTTTCAAAGATTCATGATAGCGTTCATAATTGTAATACTGAACAAATTCTTTCATTTTTTCTTCTAATTGTCCAGGGCTAAAGTAATTATCAAGTTTTACAATGTTTTTCATTGATCTATGATAACGTTCAATTTTGCCCTGATTTTGAGGATGTAATGGTCTTCCTCTGATATGTTTCATATTTTTCTCTCCGATATAGTCTGCTAACTCGTGTGAGATGTAACAAGACCCATTATCTGACAACAACCTAGGCATTGATTTTTCATTAACTCCAGAAAATGCAATAGCTGCATCGATTGTATTGGTGACATCTTCTGCTCTCATTGTTGAACAAAGCTTCCATGTAACAATGTAACGACTGTAATCATCCAAAATAGTTGATAAATAATACCAACCCCAACCAAATATTTTGAAATAAGTAAAATCAGTTTGCCACATTTGATTCACGGCAGTTGTTTTATCGTGAAAACTATCCGAAGCACTCATTATTCTAAATGAAGGCGATGATATGAATCCATTTTCCTTTAAAATCCGATAGACACTTGACTCGCTGATATAATAGTTGTAATTATCCGTAATATGCCAAGCAACCTCCCTAGAAGATAACTCAGGCTTTTCTAACGCAATTTCAACTACTTTGTCTCTATCGACGATATTTATCTTATTCCACGTCCCAACTCTCTCTGATTTCTTACGAGCTAGACCTTCAAAGCCTTTTTGGGTATATAAATTATACCAATTATAAAAGGTTGTCTTATTGATTTTAAGCTCTTTGAGTGTTCGGTTTATTCCAAGATCAGACTGCTCAACAAGTTGTATCATTTCGTACTTTTCTGATTGACTATAGTGCATATACTTCTCTCTTTTTACTCGTCTCCACGTAAGTTTTTTTTCAGAAACCGAACTTCTAGAGAAAGCTCTGCAACCAACTCTTTTAAAGTACCATTCTCACCTTTGAGTTCGTGAACCTCCGATGTGTTAGCTTCTCGCATCGTATCTCCATTTAGCCTGCGCTTTCCTGCTTCCATGAAATCTTTGGACCATTTGTAGTAATTAGCTTGATGGATGCTTTCTTTTCGACACAATTCTGCAATGGTCGTTTCACCACGCATTCCTTCAATAATAATCCTGATTTTGTCTTCTGAATTGTAAGCTTTTCTTGTCTTACGTTTTAAGTCGCTAATTAAAGCACTGGCACTTTTCTTGTTTTTCATCATTTAAGATTTAAAGGTTTGTAAAAATAATAAAACCTATCTCTTATATTAAAGTGATAATTAGTTCACTTTTTGCTGACGTTATACAATCACGATAACTACTAACATTAAATATAGTTCCTAGAACTTCTATTTCATGATTGTCCGTTTTTACAATAAATGGATGCTTTTTATCGTGTGTTACTTCAAAAATCGCTTCTCCTTCAATGTATACTTCCCTGGTTTTACCCATAAAAGTAGCTGGAAAAACTAATTTGGATCCAGAATTTAACCAAATTTTTGTACCATCAGACAGTGTAATTTCAGATCTTTTACCATAGGGTACAACCAACGTATTAAAAACAACTATTTTATCTTTAGGAGTATGTTGATTAATAGATTTTGAATTTCCAATTTTAACTTCTTCACCTGTCTTCGAATACGCTATTTTTGAATCCTCATCATTTATTTCAATGTTCTGATCCTTGCTTAAAATTAACTTTACATTTTTATAATTCTTTGGTTCTTCCATTGTGTTTACAAAATTTTCAATGGATGGAGTTGTTTCGTGCGGTATGTTATAGTATCCTAGAGTTATTAATAGCGCTAAAGAGGCCGCTAAACTTAGACCATATTTTAGACGTTTTATTTTTTTAATATGGTTAGAAACAGATGTATCAATTCTGCTTTTTAACTGACTTTTCTCAATGTTCGATAAATGCATATAGTTTTGTTAATCAAATTAGAACTTTCACATTAATGGACAAGTACATGTTCCTTAGTGTACATTATTATGTTGTAGTTATATGTTAAAGGGAATAAAAGGGGAAACATAGACACTTTTATTTCACTTTTTTTCAATTATAAAAAATAGAGGTAATTTTGATGATAAATCATGGTTACATTAGTACCCTGAGAATATAATTTTAATACTTTAGCTAAAAAGAAGTGAAATGAATTATTTAGAACATATAGGTAAATATTTTTTAATGCTAGGTCAGGTGTTTAAGCGACCTCAAAAGTGGAACGTTTTTCGTGAAATGTTATTTCGTGAAATTGAAGATTTAGGTCTAAAATCGCTTGGGATAATTATGTTTATTTCATTTTTTATTGGAGGTGTTGTCGCCATTCAAACAGCCTTAAATGTAGACAGTCCATTTATTCCTAAGTATTTGATAGGGTTTGCAACGAAGCGTTCTATGATATTAGAGTTTGGCCCAACGTTTACATCTGTAATACTTGCAGGGAAAGTAGGTTCTTATATAGCATCGAGTATTGGTACGATGAGAGTAACAGAGCAAATTGATGCCTTAGAGGTAATGGGTGTGAATTCATTGAATTACTTAGTTTTACCAAAGGTTATTGCTGCGCTATTTTTTTACCCATTATTAGTATTGATAGCGATGTTTTTAGGAATTTTTGGAGGATGGGCTGCAGGAGTGCTAACAGATTTATTTCATACCGTTGATTATATTGACGGTCTTCAATTAGATTTTAACCCATATTTTGTGAAATATGCTTTGGTTAAGACGGTGTTGTTTGCTTTTGTTATTGCTACGGTGCCGGCATATCATGGTTACTATGTAAAAGGAGGTTCTCTTGAGGTCGGCCGAGCTAGTACAGAAGCCGTTGTTTGGACGAGCGTTTCGATCATTACACTAAATTATTTTTTAACTCAAATGCTACTTGGATAATGATAGAAGTAAAGGAATTGCATAAAAGTTTTGGAACTGCCCATATTCTAAAAGGAGTATCAACCGAATTTGAGAAGGGTAAAGTGAATATGATTATTGGGCAAAGCGGTTCTGGTAAGACAGTTTTTTTAAAATGTTTACTAGGATTACATGTTCCAGAGGAGGGATCTATTGCATTTGATGGACGTATTTATTCAAAACTAGATATTGATAAAAAAAGGGAATTGCGTACAGAAATAGGAATGTTATTTCAAGGAAGTGCACTGTTTGATTCATTGACTGTGGAAGAGAATATTATGTTCCCTTTAAAAATGTTTGCAAGTCAATCAAAAAAAGAAATGTTAGCACGCGTTAATTTTGTGTTAGATCGCGTAAATCTTTCAAATTCAAATCATAAATTTCCTGCGGAATTATCGGGTGGAATGCAAAAGAGAGTCGGAATAGCGAGGGCAATTGTAATGAATCCTAAATATTTGTTTTGTGATGAGCCGAACTCTGGATTGGATCCTCAAACAGCAACTGTCATTGATAATTTGATTCAAGAAATAACGGAGGAATATAATATTGTGACGATTGTAAATTCTCATGACATGAATTCCGTTATGGAAATTGGAAAAAAAATTGTGTTTTTAAAGGATGGAAAAAAAGCATGGGAAGGAAGTAATAAAGAGATCTTTATTACTGATAATGAGGTAGTCATAAACTTTGTGTATTCTTCCAATTTATTTAAAAAAGTAAGAGAGATTTATTTAAATGAAAGTAAATTATAAATGATTTGTTTTTATAAAAAACTAACATCATATTTGCAGCCGCTAATACAAAAAAGGAAGACTTGGTAGCTCAGTTGGTAGAGCACCTCCCTTTTAAGGAGGTGGTCCTGGGTTCGAGCCCCAGCCAAGTCACAAAAACCGGAGACCGTCCGAGACCAAAATCTTGCTAATCTTATGATTAGCAAGATTTTTATTTTAAGTTTATCATATGAAATGGTTTGATTTAATGCGGGATCAATTAATATTCTAGGGGATATTTGTAAAAGAGTTGTTTTTGAAAACCTAAAAAGCACTTTTAGAATATAGATTTAGGCAAGTATTTATTATCGGAAGGGCGTTTTTTTTGATATTTAGATGATAAAATTCAAGATAATCGGGTATATTTTTATTTAGAAGAGAAAAACATACTCCCTAAAGAACACGAATCAGAAAAAGGACAATCCAAAGGTTTCTCCCCAGAAATAACAATTGAAGCCTTTCCATTAAGAGGTAAATCAGTATGACTTCATATAAAGCGTCGACGCTAGACACTTGTTGGTAAAATAAAGATTGTAAAAGGAACTAAGGCGGATGATGTGATTGATATACTTTATAAAATTCCTCTAGAGAGACGAAATATCATAATGGAAGTTACAGTTGATATTGCGGGTGGGATGAACTTCATTACTAAAAAACGGCGTCAAATTGTTTGTAAAAAAATTGAAAATCAGTAATTTAGAATTAAAAGCGTATTCCTCAATGATAAAACACCTAAGTTATAAACGCAACCGTACTTAACTTCTGTAATCCTAAGAGATAAATATAGAACTTCCGCACCACCAATATATCTCCTACCTTAAACCACAAAAATTTATTTTATATCCAATTCCCTTTTTGAATTATTTTAAAATATATTCCTAATATGATACTTCGAAACTGTATTTTCCAGAGCCTAAATCTATTGCTGTTTCATTTTTCATATTGTGATCGCTATTAACCATTTCAACAGCTAACGATTTTGAATTTAATTTGATTAGGGCGTTTCGATTTACAGGAAGAATTATAGTTGCTGAGGTATTTACTGGTATTTCTACATCAAGTTTAAATTTTTTTTTATCTTTTCTCCATTCAGATGAAATCAATCCGTTTATTGATTTATAACTTCCCTTGGCCCAGTTTAAGGTTCCCCCTGGCTGAGGCTTAATGGTAAAATGTTTAAATCCTGGATGTTCTTCACTTGGATTTATTCCTAAAATAATCCGATACATCCACTCTCCGACCGCACCAATAGAATAGTGATTGAACGAATTCATACCGGGATTCTGAAATCCTCTTCCTTTTACATAGCCATCCCACCTTTCCCATATCGTTGTGGCACCTTGATCAATAGAATAAATCCAAGAAGGGAACCTCTCCGACTCAATAAGATTGTATGCAATATCAACTCTTCCGTGCCTTACCAATTCCTTCATCAACATAATGGTTGTTACAAAGCCAGTAGAAATTCGATAATCATATTCTTCAATGCATTCAATAAGATGTTCAAAAGCGACTATTTGATTCTCCTTGGGCAGTAGATCAAAATTAAGTGCCAAGGCATAGGCAGATTGGGTATTTCCCTTTATCCTAACGTTCTCATCTACAAATGCCTCATTGAATTTTTTACGAATATTTTCATATAACACTTGATAGGTTTTAGCATCCTCTTTTTTGTCCAAAACTACCGCTATCTTGGCAAAAAGTTTTACGGAATTTGCATAAAATGCGGTTGCAAATACATCTTTCGGAACTTCTCCTCTCTCATTGGAATATCCTTCCGCGACTATTGTATTCGCATTTAACCAATCTCCGTAATTGTTACCTACATCATTCAGCCATATATGATCAGGGTTTTGACCCTTAATGTTTTCCAAATATCTTTTCATGGCATCGTAATGACCAATTAAAATCTCTTTATCACCATAATTCTGGTACATTCTCCAAGGAATGATGACCCCAGCATCGGCCCAAGCAGGAGCATTACTGAAACGAATATCCGGTTTGTTGGCATGTGGGGCAATATCAGGAAATGTGCCCCTTTCAGATTGGGCATCACGAATATCTTTTATCCACTTTGTATAAAAAGCGGCCATATCCATACTGAACATACTGGTTTGGCAAAACACCTGTGCATCCCCCATCCACCCCATTCTTTCATCACGTTGCGGACAATCAGTTGGTACACTGGTCATATTATTGCGCTGTGTCCATACTATATTCTGCCATAATTGATTCAATTTAGAGTTCGAACACTCAAATTTACCTGTAATTTCAGAGTCTGACGCAACTGCCAATGCCGAAATCATTTTTTTATCAAGTGCCTGATCTAAACCTGACACCTCTATAAATCTAAATCCATGATACGTAAAAGTAGGCTCGAACACATCC
Organism: Urechidicola croceus; assembly: GCA_905181865.1. Classification (GTDB taxonomy): domain Bacteria; phylum Bacteroidota; class Bacteroidia; order Flavobacteriales; family Flavobacteriaceae; genus Urechidicola; species Urechidicola croceus_A. The sequence continues at coordinate 640,155 of CAJIZG010000001.1, read as the reverse complement.
TGTTTCCCCGAGAGGATATAAGCATCCTCTTGTATGGCAGCTGCTAAATTTGCAGTATAAAGGGTACCATCTTCATTCAGCATTTCGCCATGTCTTATCTTTATGGATATCCCCCTCTTACCTTGAATTTTAAGCGTTGTCCAACCGGTCAGATTCTGGCCAAAATCTACAATAAAATCACCCCCTATTTCCATTATCTCAACTGGCTTAAATTCTTTATAAACACGTATTGGCTCATTTTTCTGTGCCTCCAGATTTTTCTGAAAACCTTTATCAACAAAGGCATTTGTCCATGAAACATCATCAAATTCAATATTCCTCCAACCAGCCGGAATTTTTCTGGCATCTATTTTCTGTCCCAAAAAGTTATCGGCAGAAATTATATACCCATCACTATTTATTTTCCAAGACTCATCAGTGTCAATAACCTCTTTGGTCCCATCCATATAATTGATGACTAATTGCGCTATCAATCTCCGATCATTTCCATAGACCCCTCTCCTAGGATAATCTGTATGCCATTTTGTTGGACCCAACATCCCCAAATACCAGCCATCCCCTAAAATTGCAAATAGTACGTTTGCTCCATTTTCCAGATTTTGGGTTACATCATAGGTCTGATATTGTACCCGCTTGTTATAATCGGTCCATTCAGGAGACAGCACATGATTTCCAACCTTGTTGCCATTAAGCCCAATTTCATAGTAGCCCAACGCACTAACATATAACATGGCGTCACTAATTTCTTTAGTCAGATTGAAGCGCTTCCTCAGCATTGGGGAAGATGGAGGTACAGGAAGAATATTTTTAGGTACCGCATTTTTGGAACGATAGTCGGCAAGGTAATCTCTGTACCCTTTTTGGGCCAAATCCGGGCTATCACCTATCCATTCCGCACTCCAATCAGAATCTTCGAGAAGACCCATACTCCATTTTGCCGCTGCACTCCAAGTAGTATAATTACTTTCGGTATTCCAGATTTTTACTTTCCAATAACATTTTTGTTTACTGTTTAATTTCGTTCCTTGATAGGTAATTTGTTTGTTGGAGTCAGAAATTATTTTACCAGTATTCCATAGATCCGCATCAACTTCCGATAATTTTTCGCGAGAGGTGGCAACTAAAATTTGATAGGCTACTTGTTCTTGGTTGATAATATGATCCGAAGTGGTTTTAATTTTCCAACTTAACCGAGGCGAAAGCACATCAATCCCTATTGGATTCTCTAAATATTCGCATTTTAATTCTAAGAGTTCTATTTCAGAGTTCTCTTCTGCACATGAGAAATAGCATATTGAAAATAGAAGGAAAATGATTTTCACTAATTTGATACTTTTCATTTTTTCTTTATAGTTTATAAAACGACAACGCATTATCTCCGATAAGCTTCTGAATAAATCTTCGGTGCCCTAAGAGTGCTCAATTCAAAAGTTTCCGTCCATCTTCTTTAATCAGAGGCCTGTAAAACAACTTGCCAGTCTCCAACAAACAAGCATTCTGTCAAAACTAAAACTGTAGAGTATATGATCGATGTATGGTTTTAAATCTTCCTTGCCCCAATTAGTATGATTGGCTTCCCTAACACTAAATTTATCTTACCTTTTTTAGCCTACATGAGAAAAGCATAACGTCTACCAAAACATACGCTGTTTAAACCATCCAAGAAAATCATATTATCTAGCTAGACCTGCCCAAGGTAACCATATAGTACATAGAAAAAGTAAATGTATTACTTTAATAAGGTTTAGACTATGGTTTTTAAAACAAAATTGCTGTTTAAAGAAATGAGAGACTCAATTCCAAAACACTTTCATTTAAGAGTATTTTTACCTAATACTTTTAGTGTTTTTGACTAAATAATTTGATTATTCAGTTTATACGCTATCGAATACTATCTTGGAGGATAAATATTGAAATAGGCCTAAAATAGGTGGTATTGTCAAACTGACAACCCAAAGGTTACTGTTTCGAGGCAAAGAATTATGTTTTTTAAAATAGTAATTCAGTTAACTTATTTACAACCATTTAAACACTGCGGTTAGTTAGTGTTTAAGTCATGAATAATTTTTTTATTTTTACCTTTGGCAACATATAATACAGCGCCAATTGGATTTAAAAATAGTACAATAAGCATCCAAATTAATTTTCCGTTCTCTTTAAATTCTCTTTTGGCAATGTCTATAATTGCGGCAATGGGTAAGACAACTACAAATATTAGTAGCAAGCCTATAAAGGCTCTTCCAAATCCGAATAATGCCATATACGTCATATTATTTAAATTTGATTAGTTTTTTGAGATGCTACCTCCAGAAGATTTTGATTTATTTAAAACAGCAGGGTTTCCAACATAAGAAACGCTACCTCCACTACTGGCATGTGCATTTAGCTCGTCTGTAACACGGGTAGAAATTCCTGCACCGCTCGAAACAGCTGCTTGGGAAATTTCAGTCGTTAAATCCTTTGCATTTATATGACTTCCGCTACTGGCATTGCTCTTAAATACTTTTGTTTCGCCCGATAATTCTATGTTTGAACCACTTGAAGATGAGCAGACAATAGCTTTGGCCACTATATCGTTTAATGTAAGACCACTTCCGCTTGATGAATTTAAATCTAGCCTATCAGTCACAATAGTTCCCATATTTTTTACATGAGCGCCACTCGAAGTTTTAATTCCTTCGATACGAGCCGCGACTAGATATACGTTTCTAGCTGTTGTTCGCGATACATCTTTTTCAAAATAGATTCTAAGTTCATCTCTAACGACTTCTGTTTTTAATAAGGCGATGATATTTTCATCTGCTTCTACGTTCATGTCAATTTCATTTCCTTGTGTTAAAAATAGGTTGATGCCCTGACTTACCTTTATTTTGGTAAAATCACTTTGAAGTGTTCGGTCTTCTCGAACAACATTTTGATTTCCTTGAATTCCGAACCCATCAAACATACAAGATGTAGTGGTGATCAGGATAAAAAATAATAGTACTCGTTTCGTTGTTTTCATGTGTCTATATTTATTGTTTTCCATTTGTCACATGGTTCATCCATAATAATTATTTCCTTGGGTGTATAGATCTTTATACATGGATGTTTCATGTCTTTTTATTTATTGGTTTCTTTGTTCAAAAGTATTTTGTTTGCGGTTGGTTTTAAAATTTGATTCGCTGAATTGTTGATTCAAATAGACGAATTGTAATTGTTTCACTATTACTTAATCCTTACTCCAGAACTATCCACTTTCATTTCAACAGCTCCTTTTTCTATTTTTATATTAATTTCGACGCTCTTATCATCAATTTTTAAGTTCATGTTTTTTTTACTTTTCACCTTCTTTTACTTAATCGGACAGTCTAAACATTCTAATTTGTCCTCACCCATAATATAATAATGCTTTGTTTTGTATTCACGTGATCTATATAAAAGACGTCTTGTAGAGTTGTCGAGATATATAATATAGCCTTCGGGAAGATGTATAATCAAATCTATTTCTTTTTCAAATATACCAGTTGATAGGTCAGTCAAAAAATAGCCACTTAAATCTAATTCGGTGTTGTTAAGATTGAATTTATATTCTATTTTTTCAGCATTTAGATTAGAATCAGAATAGTTTCGACCTTGCGCTTCTTTGTTAATTTCAAGATAAGCATCGTTTGTTTCACTTTTACGTAATAGAAGATCTACATCGGTAGAAAATAATTTTTTGGTATTCTTATCTTCTACAACGCTTAATTTACTGCTATAGCCGTAATGATTTAATGTTGGATACTTAGCGTTTTCCGATAAGGACACTGAAAGTGTATCATTGATGCTAAGTGCAATATCTTCTGTTATTTTGTAAGTTCCTCTTTGACTGTATCGACTTCCAATATCAATTCCTGAAAATATAGATCCAAGAATAGCTAAGATCCAGATGGCTAACAATGTCAATTTGGTAACTTTACCAAAGGAATTTGTATTGTTAGAAATTATTTTAAGCCCGAGCATGAATAATACTACAAAAGGGATTGTGATTACGATAAATCCAAATATAGCAATTAGCCAATGAGGAAGTGATGTATTTATAAAGTGAGGAGAGAAATCGAACAAACCTCCACTAATACCTAAAGCTTCCAAACTTCCCCAAGAAAATAAAGTAATGACTAGTGCAATTATGGCTAAAGAGGAAAAAAATATAATTACGGCACCTACAAACTTTGCGAAAATCTTTAAAATTGATAGAATAATAGTCCCAATAGTGTCTAGAAAATCTTGTAATCCTGATTTAGCCTTTTTTGATTTTTTTTTTAACGTATCAGATATTTCGCTTGCTCCTTCTTTTATTTTAGAAGATGCTGCCTGAAACTCTTCTCTAATTTTCTTCTCAATATTATCAATATTTACAGATTCACCTTCCATTTCAAGTTTGTCAGAAGTGCTTTTTGCTTCAGGAAGCAAGATCCATAATAATGGGTATGCAATGAATCCAAAGCCGGTAGCGAAGGCGAGAATTAGCCATATAATTCTAGACCATATGGGCTCTATACCAATATAGTGTGCGGTTCCAGAAGCAACACCTCCAAGAAATTTATCGTCACCATCTCTAAATAATTTTTTAGAAGTTTTTCTTTTGTGTGTATACGTTGATTCGTTATAGATTTCATCATCTACATTGTAGTCTTCTGGTTGCCCCATAATTTTTACAATGGCATCAATATCAGAATCGCAAACAACTTGGCGTTCATCAACAACTTTCTCGGATAGTAACTCACTAATTCGAGCTTCAATATCTTTTATTATTTCGTCTCTTCCCTGTGGATCATCACTCAAGGACTTACGAATGGAGTTCAAATACTTATTTAGTTTTTGATATGCAGATTCATCGATATGAAAAAACAGTCCACCGAGATTAATATTTATTGTCTTGTTCATTTTTTTGTTGATTTTTTAGTTGTTACGAGGTTTACGGCTTCTACTAAATCGCCCCATGTTGTTGTTAGTTCTTTTAAAAATAATTTACCTGTCTCCGTAAGACCGTAATATTTCCGAGGTGGGCCAGAGGTTGATTCTTCCCATCTATAACTGAGTAGACCTGCGTTTTTCAGTCTGGTTAATAGTGGGTAAACAGTTCCTTCAACCACTAGTAGTTTGGCGCTTTTCAAATGGCTTATAATTTCTGACGTATAGGCATCTCCATCTTGAAGAATGGATAGAATGCAAAACTCCAGAACTCCTTTTCGCATTTGTGCTTTTGTGTTTTCAATCTTCATAAATGCTGAATTATTTTATAAATTTTATAGTGATCGGGTAGTTAAACTGTTCACCATTATTTGCTTTTATTGCTACCAATATGATGAATGTAAATCGAATTAAACTTAAAATTCCAATGATGGATATACCACCTAAAAGGCCAAACATTCCAGGGAAATTAAAATGAAAATTATCATATATTTGATCTATATGAGAAAACATATTAAAAATCCCCTTTATAAAAAAAGGAATAAATGTAAGCCCTAATAAAAAACGATACAGGAAAAAACTTAAGTTGAAGTTTACGGCTGCTTTTCCTTGCTCGTCTAAGTAGTTACTTTTTTTACCTGCCATAGAAGTAATGGAGCTAAAACTCCTCCGAATGGAAAGAAGTACCCTACTAAGGCTGAAATGTGAATTAGAAATGCATTATTATGTTCTTTTTTGGATGACATGATGGTATAACCTTTTAATTTACTATGCAAAGATATGAATAAAAGATAGTAGTATGCAAGGCATAGTACTAAAAATATTTAATTTAATTTTAAAATTCAAAGAGTTATAGCATTTTTTGTCAATTATTATACAATGTTTACAGCAACTTCAAGATGGTTTTAAAGAATTTATTAAATGAAATTAATATAAAAAAAATTAGATAAAAATATGAATGTTGTAAAATTCAGTAACTTGTGAACCTAAATTAATTAAAAATGAAGTTAACACCCAGAAAAATAAAACTGTTTTTGCTGTTTAAATTGCCTTCAGCTTTTTTTTCAGGGGTTCGAGTTAAATCTATCAGTGCTGATGAAGTTGTAGTAAGAGTTCGTCATTGTTGGATCAATCAAAATCCGTTTAAATCGTTGTATTGGGCTACCCAAGGAATGGCATCTGAATTGGCAACTGGAATTTTGGTTATGCAGGCAGTAGAAGAGTGTAAAGAAAAATTTTCGACTTTGGTTACCCAACAGAAAGGTGCTTTTACAAAAAAAGCGACTGGTAATATTGTATTCTCTTGCAAAGATAGTTCGAAGATTAATGATGCATTAACTACATCAATTAAAACGGGTGAAGGTCAAATCGTATTGCTAAAGTCTAACGGGTTTGATGAAGCGGGAGATTGTGTTTCGTCTTTTGAATACGAATGGAGCGTTAAAGTGAGATCTAAATCGACTAATAACTAAAAAAATGAATGCACACGAAATAGGATAAGAGATATACGGTGAAGAAATGCAATATGTAGAAGTGGAGTTAGATCTGCAAGAAGTTGTGGTTGCAGAATCTGGAAGCTTTATGATGATGGAGGAAGGGTCTACTATGGAAACAATTTTATTGACGTGTCGGGTCAATCAGAGGGGATGATGAGAATTTTTTTTCGGCAAGGAAAAGACTGTTGACTGGTGAAAGTTTGTTTATTGCTGTATATTCTAATTTATGAATTAGAAAATAACGCATTTCTTTTGCTACTCCATATCCAGGAAAAATTATAGCCATTGATATATCAGGAAATAGTGGTAAATTTATTTGTCAGAAAGATGTTTTTTTATGCGTAGCCAAAGGAGTTTTTGTTGGGATTAAGTTTTCTAAAAAATTGGGGGGGTAGAGTTATGTTTGGAGATGAATACTTTATGATATAGAAATTAGAACGAGATGGATTGTCTTTTCTACATGTAGTTGGAACAGTTACTAAAAAAGAACTAAAAAGGGGAGAGATATTAAAAATTGATATGGGTTGTTTGATAGGTTTTTCGTAAGAAGTGGAGTGTGATATATAATTTATAGGAGATATTAAAAACACTATTTTTGGTGGTGAATGATTATTTTTTGTAAGATTGAAAGGGCTGGATGCGATTTGTATTCAGTCATTGCTTTTTAGTCGTTTAGCATCTAAGATTATTCAATCAATCTCAAGACAAGGAGGAAAGAGTAAAGGGGAAGATAGTTTGTTCAGAGGTATTGGTGATATGTTAGATGGAGACAATAGATTTTAATGAGACGGATAGTTTGAAATTTTTAAGTACTAAAAGTCCAGTTAGTTATTCTTTTAGGAGTAAGGGCAACCTTTGTTGTATCGAAAAAAAATGAAACAACTATAACCTCTTGTTTATAATGTTGTTAAACTTGTAACCAAAGGTGTAGGTGACACCTAAAGAGAGTCCTAATTCGAAGTCGGTGGCTATTTGCTTTTGTTGGAGTAGTAAATCCTCTAAGGACGCATCGCCGGCTGGTAAACTAATCTGGTCGTGGATAAATTCAAGATTTTCTAAAAACTTAACAGAGAATCTTTTAAATACTCTAATAGATAGGTTACGATAGGTTTGTAATCTATTTTTTTATTTTGCGCGTTGAAATGTTTTATATCAAATTGTGATTGCGTACCTATTCTACTTTGGAGAAATAGCCTCTTTTTTTGTGGTAATTTCCACGGTATCTTTTTCTATAAAGTAAGTTTTTATTTCAGCATCTATATCACCTATTACGACTAAAGAAGGTCTTTCTTTTTGCAGTGAACTAATACCCTCTGCCGAAATAGCGGAGCCCTTTACATACAATTTTTCCAAACTACTCAACCCTTTAAAGAGGTCAATACTTTCATCACTAACTTTGGTATCGTACACTTTTAGGGATCGTAATTTGGAGAGACTTTTTATAGGTATGATGTCTCGATCAGTGACAGGTGTTTTGTCAATCTCTAAGATTTCTAAATTGATACATTTCGCAATAAATTCCATTTCTTTTGCACCAATGGGAATACCACTTAAATCTAGGGTAATAATATTTTGAGCGATAGGGGCAAGATTGGTGATTAAAGTCGCTTCGTATTTTGGAGACGTAAATAAATTGATACTTAAAGCTTCAGAAGTACTGGCTAATTTTTTAATAGTTAAATAATCAGAATTTAAACCTGATAGTATAGTTTTATCTACTTTAGGTAATTTGGTCCATTTTTCTTTAGCATCAGGTCGCATTAAATTGTTAACCAATGCCACCAATGGCTGATCATTTTTCAATTGATTTAATTGAAGCGTATCAGATGCACCTAAGCGAACCCACTCTTCAATCAGTTGAATTTCGATACTTGTCAATTGCTTTTTTTCTTGTGGAGGCATATGTTCTTCATCGGCATTAGGAAGATGTAAACGCTTTAATAATTCGCTTTCTTTCGGATGTTCTTTATCTATTGCTTTTCCTGTTTTCCCTCCCTTAATTAAATTTTTTAAAGAGCTCATTGAATATTCCCCTTTTTGTTTATTAGGGTTATGACATGATGCACATTTATCGTCTATAATGCTAGCAACGATATGTTTATAAATCAAAGGATTTTCTGGTATTTCCTCAAAACTATTACTACTAGGTAATGCTAAAAAATCTTCTCCGTGTGTGACCATCCCACCAAAATGTCCTGCTAATACTGTAGTAAGAACAATAGATAATTGAAGTCCTTTGGTTACTTTGTGTTGCCCTAATTTTTGATTGTCTAACCAATACCATAGCGCGGTAAGTAAAGCGAGTCCTGCACCCAACCATTGATGCCAAAATAAAATGTCTCCTTTCTCACTCGATCCTAAACTTAAAAAGAAACCAGTGATGGCTGTAATTAAAACTGTGAGGGTCGCAATTGTTAATAATAAAGATGAAATTTTTTTATGAACTAAATTTACATAAACTGCCACCACTAGCAGCACAATTGGGAAGTGGAGTATCAACGGATGCCAATTTCCAAGCCATCCAACGAGTTCCGGTAGTTCAATATATGGTTCAAAAATAAGACAGAAAACAAGAAATACAGAAAGTCCTAATACTAGTGCATCGGACCAACTTTTTTTAAGAGTAAATGTCATAGTTTACGTTAAGATATCATTAATTACATTTCCTGCAATATCTGTTAGTCTAAAGCGACGCCCTTGATATTTATAGGTTAATTGTTCGTGATCTATTCCCATGGTATGCATAAGTGTTGCGTGGAAATCATGCATGTGTACAGGGTTTTTAACAACATTATATCCAAATTCATCCGTTTCTCCGTAGGTGATTCCTGGTTTTATACCACCACCGGCCATCCAAATACTAAAGGCTCTAGGGTGATGGTCACGACCAAATGTTTTTTCATCAAACTTACCCTGGCAAAAATTGGTTCGTCCAAATTCTCCACCCCAAATTACCAGCGTGTCGTCTAACATTCCGCGTTGTTTTAGGTCTAAGATTAGCGCCGCCGAAGCCTGGTCTACATCCTTGGCTTGTCCTGCCATTTCTGTAGGCAAGTTTCCGTGTTGATCCCATCCTTGGTGGTACAATTGTATAAATCGAACACCGCCTTCGGCCAATCGTCTAGCACGTAAAGCATTTGCCGCAAAGGTTCCTGCTACTTGTACGTCTTCGCCATATAATTTAGTGATAGATTCTGGTTCTTTTGTAATATCCATTACATCTGGTACCGACATTTGCATACGATACGCCATTTCATATTGTGCAATTCTAGATTCAATTTCGTCATCACCTGTTTCTACATGGTGCATTTTGTTAAGGGATGATACATGGTCTAATAAATGTCTTTTATCTGAACGAGAAATCCCATCAGGGTCATTTAAATACAAAACAGGTTCATTTCCAGAGCGCATTAAAACACCTTGATGTTTAGAATCTAAAAATCCACTCGACCATAATTTGGAATATAAACCTTGGCTGTTTCCTTTTCCTCTTGAGGTTAAGACTACAAAAGAAGGTAGATTTTGATTTTCATTCCCTAAACCGTAACTCAGCCAAGAACCCATACTAGGTCTTCCAGATTGTTGCGTTCCAGTTTGGAAAAATGTAATCGCAGGATCATGGTTAATAGCATCTGTATTCATACTATTGATAATACACAGTTCATCTGCAATTTTTCCCATATGTGGAAAGAAATCACTAATCCATGCGCCACTTTGTCCATGTTGCTTAAATTTCGCTGCTGATGGCATTAAAGGGAATTTATCTTGTCCAGAGGTCATTCCTGTTAAACGTTGTCCGTTTCGAATAGAATCTGGTAGATCTTCGCCCATCCGCTTAATAAGTGTTGGCTTATAATCAAATGATTCTAACTGTGATGGTGCGCCCGCTTGAAATAAATAAATAACGCGTTTCGCTTTTGGAGCGAAATGTGGAATTCCCAAAGGCTGACTACCCAGTGATTGTTGCCCTCCCTTCAATAAGTCGGGGATGAGTAAAGAACCTAAAGCTAATGAGCCAATCCCTACACTTAATTGCGAAAAGAAATGACGTCTATTTATTTTTAAGGGATTTTCTGAATTTTCTTTTTTGTTTTCCATATCACTTATTCTTTGGTAATGGTCTCATCTAAATTGTATATAACTTGCGCAGTTAACATTAGAGCTGCTGTTCTAATAGGATCTGTATCCGATCTTTTAAAATTTCCTTGTGTCAATAATTTTTCCGCATTTTCTTTATTTTCTTTAAAAGTGCTTGTAGCATCTGCATAATATTGCTGTATTACTTTTAATTCATGCGCGTCTGGCTGACGTATTAAAATTCTTTGAAATACTTCACCGAGCATTTCTGTATCATTCTGATTTTTAGCAACCATTTGTTGTGCAAGTACGCGTGCAGCTTCCAGCATTTGTTCGTCATTTTGTAATACTAAGGCTTGCAATGGCGTATTTGTTTTTTGCCTCCGTACTTCACAAAAATCTCGATTGGGCGCATCAAAAATGGTCATGTTTGGTGGAGGCAGCGTGCGCTTCCACAACGTATATAATGAACGACGATATAATTTATCGCCTTCATCCTGTACATATTTAGTTAATACACCCCTGTTTCCACCTGCATTGGTTTCTTCCCAAAGTCCGGGTGGTTGATACGGTTTTACACTAGGCCCTCCAATTTTTGTATTTAATAAACCACTTGTGGTGAGCATATAATCCCGAATCATTTCGCCACTCATTCTAACGCGAGAAGCACGCGCCAATAATTTATTTTCGGGATCTGATTTTTTTAATTCAGCTGTAATTTCTGACCGTTGCTGATAGGTAGCCGATAATATAATTTTCTTCAGAAGGTATTGAACATCCCAATCATGTTCCATAAAATCACGTGCGAGCCAATCTAATAACTCTGGATGTGAGGGCAAGCTTCCTTGAGCTCCAAAATCTTCGGCAGTTACGACCAATCCGTCCCCAAATATTAATCCCCAAATTCTATTTACAAAAACCCGTGCTGTAAGAGGATTATTTTTATCAGTTACCCAATTGGCGAGCCCTAATCTGTTTTTTGGTAAATCTTCTGAAAAAGGATAGATAACAGCTGGCGTATTTGGTTTTACCTCAGTACTTGGAGCGTCGTAGTTCCCTCTGTTTAGTACATAGGTTGATTTTGGTGCTGAATCATTCATGATCATCACATTAATCGTATCCCCTAATTTTTTATTTACAAAAGGAAGTTCTTCCTTAATAAGTTTATCCGAGAGTTTTAAATAAGGGGAATCTGCAAAGTGCTTTTTGTTTGCCGCTTGAACCGCATTCATTTGTAACCCCTTCTCATCAACTTGATTAAAAAAAGAATACAGTTCATAATAATTTTTTTGAGAGAGCGGATCGTACTTGTGGTCGTGACATTTAGCACATTCTAAAGTCAGACCTAAGATTCCTTTACCTAAGGTGTTTGTTCTATCAACAACATAGGACGAACGATATTCTTCTTGAATCACACCACCTTCTTGTGTAATTGGATGGTTCCGATTAAACCCTGTGGCTAGAACTTGCTCTTTGGAAGCATCAGGAAGTAAATCACCAGCCAATTGATACGTCAAAAACACGTCATAGGGTAGATTTTTATTAAAGGCGTAAATCACCCAATCTCTCCATGGCCACATAGTTCTATAACTATCATCTTGATATCCATGAGAATCCGCGTATCGAGCGATGTCCAACCAACTTTGTGCCATTCTCTCCCCATAACTTGGCAGCGCAAAAAATTCGTCTATGATCTTTTCCAAACTATCCTTTGATAGATCCTCGGTTAACTTTTTAATATGTTCAGGCTTTGGAGGCAATCCAGTAAGATCTAAACTGATACGTCTTATTAAAGTTTCTCTATTTGCTTTTGCTGAAGGATTTAAATCGTTGTCTTCAATTTTTTTTAACACAAAGGCATCAATCTCATTTTGTTCCCAATCTTTATTTGTGTTTTCTGGTAAGAGCGCTTTTTTAGGAGAAATAAAAGCCCAATGTTTGGAAAATGGAGCGCCTTGTTCAATCCATTTTTTAATGAGTTTTTTTTCATATGAATTCAAACTTAGGTTAGAATCTACAGGTGGCATAACTTCATCTGGATCATCAGACATGATATGCTTGTATACGGAACTTTTGGATACGTTTGCAGGTACTACTGAGAATTCACCAGGGTTTTCAGGAAGTTCTCCAAACAATCCTTCCTTAATATCGAGTTGCAACCCCGCTTTTCTCTTGTTGGCATCCGGGCCGTGACAGGTATAGCAATTATCAGAAATTATTGATTTAATATGAAAATTATAATCAATGACGTCTGGTAACTTTAAATTCACATAATCACTTTTTTCTGAATTAAAAACACCCTTTTTTGTAGCGTAAATAATACTCATTAGAGATGCGAGAATAATTATGATTAAGGCTTTTTGTTTCATTTTAGCAGAAAAATTAAGAAAGCGAAAGTTAGTAAAAAAAAATGTTTTTCGCTAATTTTAAAAGTTAGCCTTTAATTTATAAAATCATTAAAATGTATGGACACTTAAATAAAAAAGAAACTAAAACAGAGTTATAAAACTCCCGCGATTATTTGAGTTTATAGGATTGATTTAGAGTGTTTAATATTTAAAATTTTCTATAATTGTTGGGTTGAAATGATTTGAACGAATAAATTTGGTTAGAAATGTGGTTACTCTTTTGTGATGGTTTCATCTAAATTATAAATGACTTGTACGGTTAACATAAGCGCCGCGGTTTTTATGGGTCTGTATTTGCATTTTTGTAAGCGCGTTGCTTCAATAATTTTATGGCATTTTCTTTATTATTTTTAAAAGTACGGGTAGCATCTGTAAAATATTGCGTCAATACTTTAAGTTCCTTTTCTTTGGGTTGGCATACTATAATTCTTTGAAACACATTTTGAATTAGTTGTGCTTCATCTTGATTCTCTGTAACCATTTTTTGTGCTAAAACGCGCGCAGCTTCAAGTATTTGCTCATCATTTTGCAATGCCAATGCTTGTAATGGGGTATTCGTTTTTTGTCTACGTACTTCACAAAAATCTCGTGTAGGAGCATCAAATATAGTCATACTTGGAGGGGGTAAGGTTCGCTTCCAAAGGGTGTATAACGAACGACGGTACAATTTGTCGCCAGTATCTTGTACATATTTAGTTGATACCCTTCGGTTTACACCAGAAGTCGTTTCTGCCCATAAGTCTTCTGGTTGGTAGGGTTTTACACTTGGGCCACCAATTTCGGGATTTAATAATCCACTGGTAGTAAGCATATAGTCTCGTATCATTTCACCAGTCATTCTAAAACGAGACGCTCTTGCTAATAATTTATTTTCTGGATCGGCAGATTTTAATTCAGGAGTGATCTCAGAACTTTGTTGATAGGTCGCAGAGAGCATGATTTTTTTTAGGAGATATTGAATATCCCAATCGTGTTCCATAAAATCTTTGGCCAGCCAATCTAGAAGTTCTGGATGTAATGGCAGGCTACCTTGAATTCCAAAATCTTCAGTAGTAAGTACTAATCCATCTCCAAACAATAATGCCCATATGCGGTTCACAAATACTCTGGCCGTTAAAGGTTTTTTTTATCGATTACCCATTGCTTATAAATCAAACTCTTTTTAGGATTTTCAGCAACTATAGCAAATTCACCAGGATTTTCGGGTAATTCAGCAAAGGCATTTTCTGCTAAATCTAATCTGAGACCTGCTTTACGTTTGTTGGTGTCTGGACCATGACAAGTATAACAATTGTCGGAAATAATTGGTTTGATATGAAAATTATAATCAATAACATCTGGCAATGATATATTTGCATAGTCACTATTGTCCGAATTAAAAATACCCTTTTTTGTAGCGTAAATAATACTCGTTAGAGACGCCAGAATAAATATAATGATAACTTTTTATTTCATTTCAGTTCGTTGCTATAAATACGTTTAGAAATATAATCAAATCGATGAAGTAATATTGTTTGTGTTTGAACTTCTTTATAACACGGTTAGATATTCTTTTTTAATAAAATGAAGGGGAGATAAATTTATTTATATCTTTACTTTGCTATCTTAAGGAATAATTAATTTGTTATTTCACAGATTTACTCTACGAAAGTTAATATGATATATAAAAGTATAGTATTTTTTCATTTTGTAATGATTTTTAGTATTGGCATATTGGCGCAGTCTGAAAATAAAACGCGTGGCAAAATTTTGAATAAGAGTGATTACGAATATTTAGAATTACTAACCAACGTTATTATCGATAGTTCTCGTATTGCACCTGGGCAAAGTGTTGTAGATTATTTTGGACCAAATAATACGGGCGGAGTCCTTATTAAACCAGGAGGAGGTGGAAGTTACCCTTCATTTTGGATTCGTGATTATGCTATGTCGTTAGCGTCGGGATTTATTTCTGAAGAAGAGCAAAAACACATGCTGTTGTTAACAGCGTCTACTCAATCTGATAAAACATGGATTACTAAAAATGGAAGTATCGTTCCCTTCGGCGCTATTGCAGATCACGTGCGGATAGATGATAGTCTTCCTATATATTTCCCTGGAACATTTGATTTTATAGAACAGGGTAATAAAATATTTGGTGTTTACCCACCTTATGGCGACCAATATTTCTTTATTCAGATGGCTCACTATTTTGTAAAGACCTTTTCTAGTAATACTATATTAACAGCTAAAATAAATGGTATTGAATTGATGGATAGGCTAGAAATAGCCTTTAACGTGCCTCCTTCTAGATTAGATAATGAAATCGTATTTACAACAGACGGTTTTAGAGGAATCGATTTTGGATTTAGAGATGTAATTACGATTACAGGTGATTTGTGTTATCCTTCAATTCTTAAATTTAGAGCTTCAAATCAGCTTGCTGAATTGTTTGATAAACGTAACAATAAGGTAAAGGCTGCTAAGTATAGAAAGATTGCTAAAAAAATTAAAAGTGCGATTCCTTTATTATTTATGAATTCCAACGGAATGCTTCGCGCTTCAACAGAAAAGGGAAATCAGCCGGATGTTTGGGCTACTGCATTGGCAGTATATTTAAAAGTGCTAAATGAAAAAGACAGTAATAAAGCGAGCAAGGCATTAGCAGAATCATATAAGAAAGGGACATTGGCGTATCATGGAAATATTCGGCATATAGTAACAAGTGACGATTTTAATGAAACAACAGCATGGGAATTTTCACTGGCTAAAAAAGACACTTATCAGAATGGAGCTTATTGGGGAACACCGACGGGATGGGTTTGCTATGCCATTGCAAAAACTGATTTTGGACTTGCACAGACATTGGCAAAAGAATATATTGATGACTTACGCAAAACAGATTTTAGATTAGGAGCAGAGAATACGGGTCCATATGAATGTTTTCATCCTTCTGGACATAAACAAAACGGACTCTATATGACAACGGTAACATGTCCTTTGGCGGCATTTAAATCTATCGATAAATTAGGAAGGTAAAACACGATAAATTATGGCTATTTAATCGTCTTTTTTATAGTATAGATTGCATATAAAGTTTAAATGAATGACAACTTTTCTTATAGAATTTACGTATCAAATTTTATATGAAATTTTGAAATTTATTTTTTTGAAAGTTGCCTTTAAATAAGGTATCTTGCATTCAAATAATATTCATTTGAACGTCATACATTCTATTCGCCATTTTTTTGAAAGACATGGATTCGACGTATCCGCAAGATTTGCCGATAGACTTGGAATGAGAGCATCTAATGTACGTTTGTTTTTTATTTACATATCATTTGCAACCGTTGGGCTGTCATTTGGTTTGTATTTAACCGTGGCTTTTTTATTAAAATTAAAAGATATGATTTATACCAAAAGGAGTTCGGTATTTGATCTGTAGTTTATGCATGTAAAAAAGAAACTATGTATCGCGGTGTTGCTTCTTTTAGTTGTAATAATTATTGGTATGTTTGGCTATTTGATTATTGTAGATACATTTTATATGACGGTCATAACAGTTTCTTCTGTTGGATTTGGTTTGATTCTTCCGTTCAGTATTGAAGCAGAGTTATTTATAATATTTCTTCTATTTTTAAGTGTATTTTACGCGGATACGTGCTTAAAGTACTATCTGAAAATAGTGCAATGGGTATATTTTTCGAAGAATAAAATTTCGACTATTATGAGTAGAGCGTCAGATGAATCATCCTATAAAAAATTACAGGAGTTGATAATGTAATTATGTCAGATAAATTGGGAGTAGAGCACATGGCTTCTTTGGTAGTCACATCAGATATTATTGAATTTGTGAATATACTGTCTTTAGAAGGAGAATATTAAGTAAATTTTTAAGAGATTTTAGTGGATGATTTACCTGACAACTATTTGTCTAAATCTATTCATAATTTAGCTTTAAAAAAAAACAGGATCTACTGTGATTGGTTATAAGGCGATAGATACTAAATATGTTATCAATCCAGAAGCAGAGATAAGGCTTCTTAAAGGATCTAAATTAATAGTTTTGGGAAGACCAGAACAAGTTGCTATATTGCAAGTAATCTGTTAAGTATTTCACTAAAAATTTGATGAAACCTTAATTTTTTATGATATTGCAGACATTAACTAATTGAATTTTAATTTTCCAAAACCATATTAGATGCATAAAAAACTTATTAGTCTACTAGTAATGATCGTACCGTTTATTTCCTTTGCTCAAGAAACTTCTATGGACGAGGTGATAGAGGCTAAGTTTAGACCTTTTGCAACCGCTGTTAGCAATGTTGTATTTTATCCAATTCAACTTGCTGGGAAAGAGGTGCCAATTGTACTCATTGTTCTTTTATTGGGAGCGTTGTTTTTCACCCTATATTTTAAGTTTGCCAATATAACTTTAATGGGTGTTGCCACAAGAGCTACTAATGGAAAATATGATGAGGTTGATCATAATTCAGTTGATGAAATGGTTGGTGATTCAACTCCAGGAGGTGATGTTTTTGAGACTGTTAAAGCAGAAGGAGTCGTTGGAGAAGTAACACATTTTCAAGCCTTAACAGCTGCATTATCGGCAACTGTAGGACTGGGTAATATTGCTGGGGTTGCAGTTGCAATTGCAATTGGAGGACCAGGAGCTACAATCTGGATGATTCTAGCCGGTTTTTTAGGAATGTCGACAAAATTGGTAGAAGCGACTCTAGGAGTTAAATATAGAGAGGTGGGCGAGGATGGTAAAATATATGGTGGACCGATGTATTATTTAAGAAAGGGATTAAAAGAAAAAAATCTTGGAGGTTTGGGAAAAGTACTAGCCTTTATGTTTGCCGTTTTTGTTGTGGGGGGATCCTTTGGAGGTGGAAATATGTTTCAAGCCAATCAAGCAGCAGCACAATTTAAATTACTATTTGGATTGGAATCAGGGTTTGTATTTGGAATTGTAATGGCTGTTTTAGTCGCTATAGTAATTATTGGTGGTATAAAAAGAATAGGACGGGTTACCGAAAAAATAGTGCCATTTA
Source organism: Urechidicola croceus (assembly GCA_905181865.1). GTDB lineage: Bacteria > Bacteroidota > Bacteroidia > Flavobacteriales > Flavobacteriaceae > Urechidicola > Urechidicola croceus_A. The sequence continues at coordinate 622,203 of CAJIZG010000001.1, read as the reverse complement.
TGGCAATCATCTATGTGGGAGCAGCCTTGGTCATAATTTTTATGAATATTACTATTATTCCGACAGCAATTGGGCAAATATGGACAGGAGCATTTGGAGATAATTCTTTATTAGGAGGATTTATTGGTGTTATGATAGTAGGTTTTCAACGCGCTGCATTCTCTAATGAAGCAGGGGTTGGATCTGCCTCCATTGCGCATGCGGCAGTAAAAACTAGATTTCCGGCAAGTGAAGGTATAGTTGCTTCTATAGGGCCTTTTGTTGATACGGTAATTATTTGTACGATGACTGCATTAGTGATTATTATTATGAATATTAAAGGGAACCTATTTAATTATGCGAATTTGGAAGGAAGTAATGTAATTATGAATGGAACTGGAGAACGATTAGGTGGGGTTGACTTAACCTCTATAGCATTTGATTCTGCGATTCCTAATTTTTCTATTATATTAACGATAGCGGTTATATTATTTGCTTTCTCATCGATGCTTTCTTGGTCGTATTATGGTATTCAAGGATGGAAATACCTCTTTGGAAAGGGCAAAGCAGCTGATTTAACTTATAAATTATTGTTTTTGTTTTTTGTGGTAGTGGGAGCATCTTCCAGTTTAAATTCTGTGATAGATTTCTCCGATGCGATGATTTTCGCTATGGTCTTTCCAAATGTTATAGGATTGTTATTGTTAGCTCCTAAAGTACGGGTTGAATTAGATAGGTATTTAATAGCTATAGGATATAAAAAAAGCAAATAAAAGCATAAGAAATAATGAGATTTTTTAAACCCTATTTTTGGTATAATAAACGCCAACGAAATGGGGTTTTCTTTTTGTTGCTAGTTATTGTTGGGCTTCAAATTATATATGTATATGGAGATTTTTCTTTGGAAGAGGAGAAAATTAACACTGCTGAAATTGCTTTTTTTAAAAAGCAATTAGACTCTTTATATGTAGCGAAATTAGAAAGTAAACATCCGAAGATTTTTCCGTTTAATCCTAGTTTTTTAACAGATTTTAAAGGAGTTCAGTTGGGAATGTCTACCCAAGAAATCGATCGTGTTTTACAACATCGTGCTGCTGGTAAATATATCAATTCGGATACTGAATTTCAAGAAATTTCAAAAGTACCGGATAGTTTACTTACTATTATTTCACCGTATTTTAAATTTCCTGATTGGGTCTTACAGAAAAAGGATGCTATAAATAAAGTACTTATTGGTAAGAAGCAAACTAAATCAAAAGGAGTTATAATAAAAGGAAATCTAAATCAAGTTTCTGCAGATACATTAATTTCGATATATGGAGTAGGGAAAGTGTTGGCCAATCGAATTGTTAAATATCGAGCTTCTATTAAAGGATTTATGTTCAACGATCAATTGGCTGATGTATATGGTTTAAAGCCAGAAGTTATTGAGAGGGTTTTATTGAAATATACAGTATTAGTAAAACCTACAATTAAAAAAGTGAATGTGAATATAGCCACTTTTAAAGAAGTACTGCACCTACCATATATAGATTATGAACTTGCCAAGCGTATTTTTAATTATCGAGATGAAGTCGCTGAAATTCAGTCTTTGGAAGAACTAAAAAATATTGAGGGATTTCCTTTGGATTTGTTCGATAAAATCGTCGTATATTTGGATGCTAAATAAACCAATAAACCAATAAACCACGTTAATTTAAAATTGTGCATGGGTAGTATGTATTTTACTGAAGAACATGAAGCATTTAGACAGAGTTTTAAAGAGTTTCTTCAGAAAGAAGTGAGTCCATATATAGATTCTTGGGAAAAAACGGGAACAATTGATCGTTTCATATGGAAAAAATTTGGTGATATGGGTTATTTTGGTTTGAATTATCCAGAGGAATATGGAGGTTTGAATTTAGATTTATTCTACACCGTTATTTTCTTAGAAGAATTACAAAAAATAAATTCTGGGGGGTTTGCTGCGGCCATGTGGGCACATGTTTATTTGTCCATGACTCATTTGGTGAATGAGGGTGATGAAAGTATAAAGAGCAACTATTTGATACCGAGTATAAAAGGTCTTAAAATAGGTTGTTTATGTATTTCTGAACCATTTGCAGGGTCTGATGTTTCAGGAATACGGACTACAGCGGTAAAGAAAGGAGATTCCTACATAATTAATGGTTCAAAGTGTTTTATAACCAATGGTGTATATTCTGATTATTTAGTTGTTGCAGCGAAAACAGTTACACAGCTTGGAGGTAAAGGAATAAGTGTTTTTGTGGTTGATAGAGAAACTTCAGGGCTGTCTGCAACTAAAATGGATAAGTTAGGTTGGAAAGCGTCAGATACAGGACAAATTGCTTTTGATGATGTGGTTGTTCCGGTAGGTAATTTATTAGGGGAAGAGAATAAAGGATTTAGTTATATCATGCAGCACTTTGCTTTGGAGCGTTTAGTGATGGGAGTGAATGCTCATGCTCGGGCTGAATTCGCACTGGACTACGCTATTACTTATATGTCAGAGAGATTTGCTTTTGGTAAGTCAATAGACAAATTTCAGGCGTTAAGACATCAGGTCGCAGAAATGGCTTCGGAGATAGAGGTGTGTAAGGAATTTAATTACTCTGTGGCTAAGCGATTAAATGATGGGCAATATTTGGTAAAAGAAGCAAGTATGTCGAAATTAATTTCAACAAAAATGGCTGATGAAGTTATATATAAATGTCTTCAGTTGTTAGGTGGTTATGGCTATATGGAAGACTATCCAATGGCGAGGTTGATGAGAGATAGCAGATTAGGTCCAATTGGAGGTGGAACTTCGGAAATACTAAAAGAAGTAATTGCCAAAATTATAATTGATAAAAAAGAGTACAAACCTGTCACGTAGTTTTTAATTTAAAATTTTATAAAACGCCCTCCAGTAATTACTAAGGAAGTAGACAAACTTGATTCTTAAATAATTTACAGCTTATGATAGTTAATTACTAATTAGTTTATATATTTGCGCCACCCTAAAATAAGTTAGGAGAATTAAGGAAGGAGGAACCAAATTATGTTGATTATACCAATTAAAGAAGGAGAAAATATCGATAGAGCGTTAAAACGTTTTAAGAGAAAATTTGACCGTACGAAAACGATGAAAAATTTGCGTTCACGCAAGCAATTTGACAAACCGTCAGTCGTAAAAAGAGCTGGTAATATTAAAGCTGCTTACGTTCAGAAATTAAGAACACAAGAAGAGCAAGGTTAATATCGCTTTTATATAAAATTTAATCCGTTAGAATTCGTAAATTTGTTTTCTAACGGATTTCTTTATGCCTATAAAATTATTTTTAGAATATCTATCCTTTGAAAAAAAGTATTCAATTCATACGATTACTGCTTATAAGAATGACTTAGTTTCTTTTCAATTATTTTGTCTTGTTACCTATAGTCAAGATATTGAATATATAAATTATTCTCAAATTAGATCATGGATTGTATTGTTGGTAAATAAGGGAATTACCAATAGAACAGTTAATAGAAAAGTAAGTAGTTTAAAGACTTTTTACAAGTACCTTCAAAAGATAAAACAAATAGACAAGAATCCCTTGTCAAAACATCAAGCGCTTAAAGTTGCAAAGAGAGTTCAAGTTCCTTTTTCTGAAAGAGAAATAAATGAGGTCATTGGTCAATTGAAAAGTCAAGATGGATTTTGGTCTAATAGAAATAAGATGGTGGTGGAATTATTGTACGCAACAGGTATGCGACGAAACGAATTAATCCAACTTTCATTAAAGGATGTAGATTTGTCTAATGGGACTATTAAAGTATTGGGTAAAAGAAATAAAGAGCGATATATTCCGTTACTAGGAAGTGTAAAGGAGTCGCTAAAAATTTATTTACAGCAAAGGTCGAAGGAAGTTTTGGATTTCGAATATTTATTTTTTACAGAAAAGAAAAATAAATTATATCCTGCCCTTGTTTATAGAATAATAAATGAGTACTTTAGTACGGTAACTACTAAGGTTAAGAAAAGTCCTCACGTATTGAGACATTCGTTTGCAACACACCTTCTTAATGGGGGGGCAGACTTAAATTCTGTAAAAGAATTGTTAGGGCATTCTTCTTTAGCGTCGACACAAGTGTATACGCATAGTAGTTTGAGAAAATTAAAGGAAGTGTATAATCAAGCTCACCCCAGGAGTAAAAAAAAATGATGATTTATGAAAGTATTTGTTCAATCAGTAAATTTTAATGCAGACAAAGAGTTGATTTTATTTGTAGAGAGTAAAGTGGCAACTTTAGAGAAATATTATGATAAGGTATTAGATTCGGAGGTCTTTTTAAAAGTGCAGCAATCGAGTGAAAAAGAGAATAAAGCGGTTGAGGTTAAGATGCATGTGCCGGGAGATGAATTCATAGTAAAAAAGGTTTGTAAAACCTTTGAGGAAGGAACATCGCTTTGTGTTGATGCGTTGAAAAGGCAGTTGAATAAACGCAAGGAAAAACAAAGAGCACATCACGTGTAAAAAAAATAAAAAAAAATAAAAAAAAGTTTGTGTAAACTGTAAAACTTTGTACATTTGCAGTCCGTTAGAAATAGCGGGCTTTTTTTTTAGTAGAAAAGCCGATGTAGCTCAGCTGGCTAGAGCAGCTGATTTGTAATCAGCAGGTCGTGGGTTCGAGTCCCTCCATCGGCTCTAAAATTTAAAAAATTAAAGATCTAAAGTGTTTTTAATTTTGAAATTAAAGAAATTTAATTTCTGTTCTTTGAAACATGGTGAGATACTCAAGTGGCCAACGAGGGCAGACTGTAAATCTGCTGCGCAAGCTTCGAAGGTTCGAATCCTTCTCTCACCACCATATTAAGTAAGTACCTGTTGCATGGTACGATAGGAAAAATGCGAAAGTAGCTCAGTTGGTAGAGCGTCAGCCTTCCAAGCTGAATGTCGCCGGTTCGAACCCGGTCTTTCGCTCAATTTTTTTTCGGCCGATGTAGCTCAGAGGTAGAGCGTTTCCTTGGTAAGGAAGAGGTCACGGGTTCAATTCCCGTCATTGGCTCAAATATGTTAAGTTTGAACACTAAAATAATATATATATATAACTAAGAATTAAAAATTAATAATCATGGCAAAGGAAACATTTGACCGTTCGAAACCACACTTAAACATTGGTACAATCGGACACGTAGATCACGGTAAAACTACTTTAACAGCTGCAATTACAACTGTATTAGCTAAAGCTGGTTTATGTGAATTAAAGGATTTCGATCAAATCGATAATGCTCCTGAAGAAAAGGAAAGAGGTATTACTATTAACACGTCTCATGTTGAATATGCTACAGCTAATCGTCACTACGCGCATGTTGACTGTCCAGGTCACGCGGATTACGTAAAGAACATGGTAACTGGTGCTGCTCAAATGGACGGTGCTATTTTGGTTGTTGCTGCTACTGATGGTCCAATGCCACAGACGAGAGAGCACATCTTATTGGGTCGCCAAGTAGGTATTCCAAGAATGGTTGTATTCATGAATAAAGTGGATATGGTTGATGATGAGGAATTATTAGAATTAGTAGAAATGGAAGTTAGAGAGTTATTAGACTTCTACGAGTATGACGGAGATAACACTCCCGTGATTGCGGGTTCTGCTTTAGGTGGATTGAATGGAGATGATAAATGGTCTGCTTCTATTATGGAATTAATGGATGCTGTTGATGCATGGATTGAATTGCCAAAACGTGATATCGAAAAAGATTTCTTAATGCCAATTGAAGACGTATTTACAATTACAGGTCGTGGAACGGTTGCTACAGGTCGTATCGAAACTGGTATTGCTAATACTGGAGATAATGTTGAGATTATCGGTATGGGTGCTGAAAAATTAACTTCTACGGTTACTGGAGTTGAGATGTTCCGTAAGATCTTAGATAGAGGTGAAGCAGGAGACAATGTTGGTATCTTATTGAGAGGTATTGCAAAAGAAGATATTAAAAGAGGTATGGTAATCTGTAAGCCAGGTTCTGTAACTCCACATGCTAAGTTTAAAGCGGAGGTATACGTACTTAAAAAAGAAGAAGGTGGTCGTCACACACCATTCCATAACAACTACCGTCCACAGTTCTACGTTAGAACTACAGATGTAACAGGTACGATTAACTTGCCTGATGGAGTTGAAATGGTAATGCCAGGTGATAACTTAACGATTATTGTTGAATTACATCAAGCAATTGCAATGAACGTAGGTTTGCGTTTTGCAATTCGTGAAGGAGGAAGAACAGTAGGTGCTGGACAGGTTACTGAAATCCTTTAATGGAGCCAACATTATTAATGTTAACACAAGGTGCTTTCTCTTATTATTAAGAGCAAGCATCTTGTATTTACGGGCGTAGCTCAGTTGGTAGAGCACTGGTCTCCAAAACCAGGTGTCGGGAGTTCGAGTCTCTCCGCCCGTGCAAAATAGGATAAGAAGATGAATATTATAAAATATATTACAGACTCATTTGATGAGTTAAGAACGAAGATGACTTGGATTCCTTGGGCAGAAGCTCAAAAGTCTACAGTTGTTGTAGCTATTTTTACAATTATTTTTGCTTTAGCAGTATTTGTTGTTGATAAGGTATTTCAAAATGTTCTTGGAGAATTTTTAAAACTATTTTAATTAGATTTTATTATGGCTGAATCTGTAAAGAAATGGTATGTAGTTAGAGCTATTGGAGGCCAAGAGAATAAGGTCAAAAATTATATTGAGAATGAAATTTCTCGTTTGAACCTAGGAGATTATATTGATGAGGTCTTGGTTCCAACAGAAAAAGTTATTCAAGTACGCGATGGTAAAAAGATAAACAAGGAAAGAGTTTACTTTCCTGGTTATATTATGGTCAAAGCTAACTTGAGTGGTGAGATCCCACATACGATAAAATCGGTTCCAGGTGTTATTGGATTTTTAGGTGAAGTTAAGGGAGGAGATCCTGTTCCTTTAAGAAAGTCTGAAGTAAATAGAATGCTTGGAAAAGTTGACGAATTGGCAATTCAGAATGAGAATGTTGTTATTCCTTATGTGATCGGAGAAACTGTAAAAGTAGTAGATGGTCCATTTAATGGATTTGATGGTACTATTGAAAAGATTAATGAAGAAAAAAGGAAACTAGAAGTGATGGTGAAGATTTTCGGAAGAAAAACACCATTAGAACTGAGCTATATGCAAGTAGAAAAAATTTCATAATGTTACATGAATAAATGTGGTATTGCAGTTTAGCTTCCAATTAAATTGTAGTATCTAACTAAATTAAGATTAAAAAATGGCAAAAGAAATAAGCAAGGTTGTAAAATTACAAGTGCGTGGAGGAGCTGCAAACCCTTCGCCACCAGTTGGACCAGCTTTAGGTGCTGCCGGAGTTAATATCATGGAGTTCTGTAAGCAGTTTAATGCTCGGACTCAAGATAAACAAGGGAAGGTTTTACCAGTAGCAATTACTGTGTATAAAGACAAATCCTTTGATTTTGTTGTTAAAACTCCTCCAGCTGCAGTGCAAATTTTAGAAGCAGCAAAAATAAAAAAAGGTTCAGGAGAGCCTAACAGAAACAAGGTAGCTACGGTTTCTTGGGATCAATTAAAAGTGATAGCAGAAGATAAAATGGTAGATTTAAATGCATTTACAGTTGAATCAGCTATGCTAATGATGGCAGGTACTGCTAGATCTATGGGAATCAAGATTAAAGGAAAAGCACCAGTTAAACTTTAAAAATTTTTAAGAGATGGCAAAATTAACTAAAAATAGAAAAGAGGCTGAAGCAAAAGTGGATAAATCGCAAGCGTTAAACTTGTCAGATGCTTCTACTTTGATTAAGGATATGACAAATGTAAAATTTGATGCATCTGTTGATTTAGCAATACGTTTAGGAGTTGATCCACGTAAGGCAAATCAAATGGTAAGAGGGGTTGTAACATTACCTCATGGTACCGGTAAAGATGTAAAGGTCTTAGCATTAGTTACTCCAGATAAACAAGCGGATGCAGAAGCTGCAGGAGCTGATTATGTTGGATTAGACGATTACCTTCAGAAAATTAAAGGTGGTTGGACTGATGTAGACGTAATTATTACGATGCCTAGTGTAATGGGTAAATTAGGACCCTTGGGACGTATATTAGGACCAAGAGGATTAATGCCAAATCCAAAAACGGGTACAGTAACAATGGATGTTGCAAAAGCAGTAAAGGATGTGAAAGCTGGTAAAATCGACTTTAAAGTAGATAAGACGGGTATCATACATGCTGCAATTGGAAAAGTTTCCTTTGATGCAGATAAACTTGCAGAGAACGCAAATGAATTGATACAAACAATTAACAAATTGAAGCCAACAGCTTCTAAGGGAACCTATGTAAAGAGCATTTTTATGTCGAGTACAATGAGTCCTTCAGTTGCAATTGATGCTAAATCAGTTTCATAAATTATAAATTATGACTAGAGAAGAAAAATCAAAAGTAATAGACGATTTAACAACTCAATTAACTGAAGGAGGGATCATTTATTTGGCAGATATTTCAGGATTGGATGCAGGACAAACCTCAAATTTACGTAGAGCTTGTTTTAAAGCAGACGTTAAATTAGAAGTTGTTAAGAATACATTGCTTGCAAAGGCAATGGAAAAGTCTGATAAAGAATTTGGTGAATTACCAGAAGTTTTGAAGGGGAATACTTCAATCATGATTTCTGAAATAGGTAATGCACCGGCAAAAGTTATCAAGGAATTCCGTAGAACTTCAGACAGACCTATCTTAAAAGGAGCATATGTTGCAGAAGCTATTTATGTTGGAGATGACCAACTAGATGCTCTAGTAAGCATAAAATCTAAAGAAGAGATGATTGGAGAAGTTATTGGATTGTTACAATCACCAGCGAAGAATGTTATTTCAGCATTACAATCTGGAGGTCAAACATTGACAGGGATTTTGAAAACATTATCAGATAAATAATACGCACTAAATAAACTAAATAATAAAAATTAAAACAAAAGAAAATGGCAGAATTAAAAGATTTCGCAGAACAATTAGTTAGCTTAACAGTAAAAGAAGTTAATGAATTAGCAGCTATTTTAAAAGACGAATACGGTATTGAGCCAGCAGCAGCTGCAGCAGCAGCAGCAGGTCCAGCAGCAGGTGGAGCAGATGCAGCAGAAGAGCAAACTGAATTCGACGTGATTTTAAAAGCAGCAGGAGCTTCTAAATTAGCAGTTGTAAAATTGGTTAAGGAATTAACTGGTTTAGGATTGAAAGAAGCTAAAGGAATTGTAGATAGCGCGCCAGCGCCAATCAAAGAAGGTATCTCTAAAGACGAAGCTGAAGGGCTTAAAGCATCTTTAGAAGAAGCTGGAGCTGAGGTAGAGCTTAAGTAAATCTCCCCCTCATTGCACAAAAAAGGGTTTAGGTCTTTGGGTTACCAAATTGACCTAAACCATTTTGTGTATATATTCGTTCTTTATAGTTATAATTTACTTTTAATTAAATAATATGTCCATTGGCAACGAAAATTAATACACAAAGACTAAACTTCTCATCAGCAAAATTAGTTACTGATTATCCTGATTTTTTGGATATTCAGATAAAATCGTTTCAAGATTTCTTTCAATTAAAAACGAAAGCTGAAGAAAGAGGAGCCGAAGGTTTATACAAGACTTTCACTGACAATTTCCCAATTACTGATACTAGGAACCAGTTTGTTCTAGAGTTTTTAGACTACTTTGTTGATCCACCTAGATATTCGATTAGAGAATGTATTGAGAGAGGATTGACTCACAGTGTGCCTTTAAAAGCGCGTCTTAAATTGTATTGTACAGATCCGGAGCACGAAGATTTTGAAACAATAGTTCAAGATGTTTATTTAGGTACCATTCCTTATATGACAGACAGCGGTACGTTTGTTATTAATGGAGCGGAGCGTGTTGTTGTTTCTCAATTACACAGATCTCCCGGGGTATTCTTTGGTCAATCGTTTCATGCTAACGGAACAAAGTTATACTCTGCCAGAGTTATTCCATTTAAAGGATCTTGGATAGAGTTTGCAACAGATATCAATCAAGTGATGTACGCTTATATTGATAGAAAGAAAAAATTACCAGTGACCACACTTTTCCGTGCCATTGGATTTGAAAGAGATAAAGATATATTAGAAATTTTTGATTTAGCTGAAGAAGTAAAAGTTTCTAAAAGTGGATTAAAGAGAATATTAGGACGTAAATTAGCCGCTCGGGTATTAAAAACTTGGTTTGAAGACTTTGTTGATGAAGATACGGGAGAGGTAGTTTCTATTGAAAGAAACGAAATTGTATTTGATCGTGATACTATTTTAGAAAAAGATCATATTGATGAGATCGTAGAATCTGGTTCTAAAACGATCCTTTTGCATAAAGAGGATAATCAAATGGCTGATTATGCAATCATCCATAACACATTGCAAAAAGATCCAACAAACTCTGAGAAAGAGGCTGTTGAACATATTTACAGACAATTACGTAATGCTGAGCCGCCAGATTATGAGACGGCAAAAGGTATTATTGATAAATTATTCTTCTCAGAACAACGTTATAACTTAGGTGAAGTTGGTCGTTTTCGAATGAATAAGAAATTAGAACTTAATGTTGATATGGACATTAAAGTTTTAACAAAAGAAGATATTATTACCATTATCAAAAACTTGATAAACTTGGTAAACTCAAAAGCAGAAGTTGATGATATTGACCACCTTTCTAATCGTCGTGTTCGTACAGTGGGTGAACAATTAGCTTCTCAATTTGGAGTAGGACTTTCTCGTATGGCACGTACTATTCGTGAACGTATGAATGTTCGTGACAATGAGGTGTTTACACCTATAGATTTGATTAATGCTAAGACGTTGTCGTCTGTAATTAATTCTTTTTTTGGTACGAATCAGTTATCTCAATTTATGGATCAAACGAATCCATTGGCAGAGATCACTCATAAGCGTCGTTTATCGGCATTAGGACCAGGAGGTCTTTCTCGTGAAAGAGCAGGATTTGAGGTTCGTGATGTTCATTATACACATTATGGACGTTTATGTCCGATTGAAACTCCAGAAGGACCAAATATTGGTTTGATTTCCTCATTAGCGGTATTTGCGAAAGTTAATAACCTTGGATTTATTGAAACGGCTTATAGAAAAGTTATAGATGGAGGAGTTGATGTCAATGAAGAACCTATCTATTTAAGTGCGGAAGAAGAAGAAGGAATGAAATTCGCTCAGTCGAATTTACCGATGGATGATCAAGGTAAATTTACAGAAGAAAGAATTATTTCTCGTGTTGAGGCCGATTACCCTGTAGTAGCACCAAGTGAGGTGAACTATATGGATGTTGCGCCAAATCAAATTGCTTCAATTTCAGCATCGCTAATTCCTTTCTTGGAACATGATGATGCGAATCGTGCTTTGATGGGGTCAAACATGATGCGTCAGGCTGTGCCGTTATTACGTCCAGAATCTCCAATTGTTGGAACAGGGTTAGAGCGCAGAGTTGCAAAAGATTCACGTATTTTAATTAATGCTGAAGGGACAGGAGTTGTTGAGTATGTAGATTCGCAAATCATTACTATCAAGTATGATAGGACTGAAGAAGAGCGATCGGTAAGTTTTGATGTTGATGAGAAAACATACAAACTAATTAAATTTAGAAAAACCAATCAGGGAACATCTATTAATCTAAAGCCAATTGTAAAAAAAGGGGATAGAGTAGAAGAAGGACAAGTTCTTTGTGAAGGATATGCTACACAAAAAGGGGAATTAGCCTTGGGGAGAAATATGAAAGTTGCCTTTATGCCTTGGAAAGGGTATAACTTTGAGGATGCGATTGTAATTTCTGAGAAAGTAGTAAAAGAAGATATCTTTACTTCTATTCATATCGATGAGTATTCATTGGATGTAAGAGATACGAAGTTAGGAGCTGAGGAATTGACAAATGATATTCCGAATGTTTCTGAAGAAGCAACGAAAGATTTAGATGAAAACGGAATGATCCGTATTGGTGCAGAAGTGAAGCCGGGAGATATTTTGATCGGTAAGATTACACCAAAAGGAGAATCTGATCCAACGCCAGAAGAAAAATTATTAAGAGCAATATTTGGAGATAAAGCCGGAGATGTTAAAGATGCGTCTTTAAAAGCGTCACCTTCTTTACACGGTGTTGTAATTGATAAAAAATTATTCAAAAGAGCCGTAAAGGATAAGACTAAGAGAGCAAAAGATAAAGAAGATATCACTCGTTTAGAAACTAAATTTGCTACAAAATTTGATGAGTTAAAGTCACAATTAGTTGAAAAATTATTTGTTTTAGTAAACGGAAAAACTTCACAAGGTGTTAAAAATGACTTGGGTGAAGAAGTGTTACCAAAAGGTAAGAAGTATACTCAAAAGATGTTAAATTCTGTAGAGGACTACGCTCACTTAACGAAAGGATCTTGGACTACTGATAAGAAATTAAATGCTCAAGTTTCTGAATTAATTCACAACTATAAAATTCGATTGAATGACCTTCAAGGATCATTACGTCGTGAGAAGTTTACTGTATCTGTAGGAGATGAATTACCTGCTGGAATCGTGAAATTAGCGAAAGTATATGTTGCTAAAAAACGGAAACTTAAAGTAGGAGATAAAATGGCAGGTCGACACGGTAACAAGGGTATTGTTGCACGGATTGTAAGAGCAGAAGATATGCCGTTCTTAGAAGATGGAACACCGGTAGATATTGTGTTGAATCCGCTTGGGGTGCCTTCTCGTATGAACATTGGTCAGATTTATGAAACAGTTCTAGGTTGGGCTGGTGAAAAGTTAGATACGAAGTATGCGACGCCAATTTTTGATGGTGCAAATATCGATCAGATTAATGCATTAACAGACAAGGCAGGAGTACCAAGATATGGTCATACCTATTTATACGATGGTGGAACCGGAGAGCGTTTCGATCAACCTGCAACTGTTGGGATCATTTATATGATTAAGTTAGGACACATGATTGATGATAAAATGCACGCGCGTTCTATTGGACCGTATTCATTAATTACACAGCAGCCATTGGGTGGTAAAGCACAGTTTGGTGGTCAGCGTTTTGGAGAGATGGAAGTTTGGGCGCTTGAGGCTTATGGAGCATCAAGTATCTTAAGAGAAATCTTAACAGTAAAATCTGATGATGTTTTAGGTAGAGCAAAAACGTACGAAGCAATCGTAAAAGGAGATGCAATGCCAGAGCCAGGTTTACCTGAATCATTTAATGTTTTAATGCACGAACTAAAAGGTTTGGGATTAGACGTTAGGTTAGAAGAATAATAAAAACGAGAAGTTAGGAGTTGAAAAAGTTCTAACTTCTTATATAATTTTTACATTAAAATTCCGAATCCATTACCATGGCAAAAAGAAACGATAAGTACACTGTAAAAAAATTTAATAAAATATCTATTGGCTTAGCTTCACCAGAAAAGATTTTAGGAGAATCTAAAGGAGAAGTTTTAAAGCCAGAAACCATTAATTATCGTACACACAAACCAGAAAGAGATGGTTTGTTTTGTGAACGAATTTTCGGCCCTATAAAAGATTTCGAATGTGCTTGTGGAAAGTACAAGAGAATTCGTTACCGAGGTATTGTCTGTGACCGTTGTGGTGTTGAAGTAACAGAGAAAAAAGTACGTAGAGATAGAGTTGGACACATTAATTTGGTAGTTCCTGTTGCCCATATTTGGTACTTTAGGTCATTGCCTAACAAAATGGGATACCTTTTAGGCTTGCCATCTAAAAAGTTGGATATGATTATTTACTACGAGCGTTACGTAGTAATTCAACCTGCTGGAGCAAAGAATGCTGAAGGAGAACCATTGCAAAAGATGGACTTCTTAACAGAAGAAGAATACTTAGATATTCAAGAGTCATTCCCAATTGAAAATCAATATTTAGATGATAATGACCCAGATAAGTTCATAGCTAAGATGGGTGCTGAGTGTTTAATTGATTTATTGGCGCGCATCGATTTAGATGCATTATCTTATGAATTACGTCATAAAGCAAATACAGAAACTTCTAAACAACGTAAAACAGAGGCTTTAAAGCGTTTGAATGTTGTAGAAGCTTTCCGTGATTCAAATAAGAATAGAGAGAATAAACCTGAGTGGATGATCATGAAGGCGGTTCCGGTGATTCCACCAGAATTACGTCCTTTAGTGCCACTTGATGGAGGTCGTTTTGCAACTTCAGATTTAAATGATTTATATCGAAGAGTGATTATTCGTAACAATCGTTTAAAGCGTTTAGTTGAAATCAAAGCACCTGAAGTTATTTTGCGTAATGAGAAACGTATGTTACAAGAATCTGTAGATTCATTGTTTGACAACACACGTAAATCATCAGCGGTAAAAACAGAATCTAACAGACCTTTAAAATCTTTATCTGATTCATTAAAAGGTAAGCAAGGACGTTTTCGTCAAAACTTGTTAGGGAAGCGTGTTGATTATTCTGCACGTTCTGTAATTGTTGTTGGACCAACATTAAAGTTGTACGAATGTGGATTGCCAAAAGGAATGGCAGCAGAATTATACAAGCCTTTTATTATCCGTAAATTGATTGAGAGAGGCATTGTAAAAACTGTAAAATCTGCAAAGAAAATTATAGATAAGAGAGAGCCAGTTGTATGGGATATTTTAGAGAATGTTTTAAAAGGACATCCAGTACTATTAAACCGTGCTCCTACACTTCACCGTTTGGGAATCCAAGCATTTCAACCTAAGTTGATTGAAGGTAAAGCGATTCAATTACACCCATTAGTATGTACGGCCTTTAATGCCGATTTTGATGGGGATCAAATGGCGGTTCACTTGCCGTTAGGGCCAGAAGCAATATTAGAAGCGCAATTATTATTGTTAGGTTCTCTTAGTATCTTGAATCCTGCTAATGGAGCTCCAATTACGGTGCCATCTCAGGATATGGTACTTGGATTGTATTATATGACGAAAGAAAGATTGTCTACTCCAGATCATAAGATTAAAGGAGAAGGTCTTACTTTTTATTCGCCAGAAGAAGTTACCATTGCTTTTAACGAAAAGAGAGTTGATTTGAATGCGTCTATTCGAGTTAGAACAATGGATGTTGATGAAAATGGTGAACATGTAAAAAGAATTATAAAAACTACAGTTGGTAGAGTATTATTCAACGAAGTAGTTCCAGTAGAAGCTGGTTATATTAACGAAGTATTGACTAAAAAATCTTTAAGAGATATTATTGGTGATATTTTGAAAGTAACAAGTATACCCGTAATTGGTAGTTTCTTGGACGAAATTAAAGATATGGGATACAAGTTTGCATTCCAAGGAGGTCTTTCATTTAGTTTAGGAGATATTATTATTCCAGCAGAGAAAACTAAAATGATTTCCGATGCCAATGAACAAGTTGACGTGATTCGTTCGAATTATAACATGGGTATGTTAACGAACAAAGAGCGTTACAATCAGGTGATTGATATTTGGGGATCTACAAACAACCGTTTGACAGAATTGTCAATGAAACGTTTGCGTGAAGATCAACAAGGATTTAACTCGGTTTATATGATGCTTGATTCTGGTGCGAGGGGTTCTAAGGAACAAATTCGTCAGTTGACGGGTATGCGTGGATTGATGGCGAAGCCTAAAAAATCTACTGCCGGTGGGGGAGAAATTATTGAAAACCCAATTCTTTCTAACTTTAAGGAAGGATTATCTATTCTTGAATATTTTATATCTACGCACGGTGCGCGTAAAGGTCTTGCAGATACGGCGTTAAAAACAGCAGATGCAGGTTATTTAACACGTCGTTTGGTTGATGTATCCCAAGATGTAATTGTAAATCAAGTTGATTGTGGTACGTTAAGAGGATTGGATGTTTCTGCTTTGAAGAAGAATGAAGAAGTTGTTGAGAAATTAAGCGAAAGAATTATCGGCCGTGTTTCTTTGCATGATGTGATTGACCCGTTAAGTAATGACGTTTATGTTGAAGCAGGCGAAGAAATTAATGAAATAATTGCTGATAATATTGAAGCGTCTCCAATTGATTCTGTTCAAGTACGCTCTGCATTAACGTGTGAAGCAACTCGAGGAATTTGTGCAAAGTGTTACGGATATAGTTTATCAACAAGAAAAATGGTTCAAAAAGGAGAGGCTGTTGGAGTTATTGCTGCACAGTCTATTGGAGAACCAGGTACACAGTTAACCTTGAGAACATTCCACGTAGGTGGGGTTGCAGGAAATATTTCTGAGGATAATAAATTAGAAAGTAAATTTGGCGGTAACGTTACAATTGAAGATCTAAGAACTGTTACAGGAGATGACGGACAAGGAAAAGAAGTAGATATCGTAATTTCTAGAACATCAGAAATTAAAATTACGGATAAGAAAACTGGAATTAACCTAAGTACACAGAACATTCCTTATGGTTCTTATATCTTTAATAAAGATGCAAAAACTATTAAGAAAGGTGAAGTTATCTGTCAATGGGATCCATTTAACGGTGTGATTGTTTCAGAATTTGGTGGAAAAGTTACTTATGAAAACCTTGAAAAAGATATTAATTTCTCTGTAGAGATTGATGAGCAAACTGGTTTCCAAGAAAGAGTAATTACAGAATCTAAAAATAAGAAAACAATTCCAACTTTATTAATTGAAGGTAAAGATGGTGAAATTTTAAGATCTTACAGTTTGCCTGTTGGTGCTAACTTAACCGTAGACGATGGCGAAAAAATTAAACCAGGTCAGACGTTAGTTAAAATTCCTCGTAAATCTGGTAAAGCAGGTGATATTACTGGAGGTTTACCGCGTGTAACTGAGTTATTCGAAGCGCGTAACCCTTCTAACCCAGCAGTTGTTTCTGCAATTGATGGTGTTGTTTCTTTTGGGAAAATAAAAAGAGGTAATAGAGAGATTATTATAGAATCTAAATACGGAGATATTAAGAAATATCTAGTGAAGTTATCGAATCAAATCTTGGTTCAAGAGAACGATTTTGTAAAAGCAGGTATGCCTTTATCAGATGGTGCTACTACACCAGCAGATATCTTAAGTATATTAGGCCCAACAGCAGTTCAAGAATTCTTAGTAAATGAGATTCAAGAAGTGTATCGTTTGCAAGGGGTAAAAATTAACGATAAGCACTTTGAGGTTGTAGTGCGTCAAATGATGCGTAAGGTTAAGATTATTGATTCTGGAGATACATTATTCCTAGAAAATGACTTAGTTCATAAAAATGATTTCATTATAGACAATGATAAAATTTATGGAATGAAGGTTGTAGAAGAGGCTGGTGGGTCAGAAAACTTGAAAGCAGGGCAGATTATTTCCCCGCGTGATTTAAGAGATGAAAACTCTATTTTACGCAGAGAAGATAAAGAACTAGCGACTGCAAGAGATGCGGAGCCAGCAACGGCAGAGCAAATTTTACAAGGAATTACAAGAGCATCGCTACAAACGAAATCGTTTATATCTGCTGCGTCGTTCCAGGAAACTACGAAAGTATTGAATGAAGCTGCTGTTAATGGTAAAATTGACTATTTAGAAGGATTGAAAGAGAATGTAATTGTTGGTAAGAGAATTCCAGCAGGTACAGGTCTTAGAGAATATGAAAAAATGATTGTTGGTTCTAAGGATGAGATGGAAAATTCAAATTTTTAATTCATGGCAGATCAAAAACCGAAGAAAGACGGCAAGTTAAATATTGAATTGGATGAAAAAGTTGCGGAAGGAACGTATTCTAACTTAGCAATTATCAATCATTCAGTATCAGAATTTATTGTTGATTTTATCAATATAATGCCAGGAATACCGAAGGCAAAAGTGAAGTCAAGAATTATTTTGACACCACAACATGCAAAGAGGTTAACCAAGGCGTTGGCTGATAATGTTAAGAGGTTTGAGAAAGCTCATGGCGAAATTAAAGATTATGAACAACCTCCAATTCCAATTAATTTTGGTCCAACAGGCGAAGCATAATACATCTAAAAGCACTCATTGAAAAATGAGTGCTTTTTTTTAGTTCTCAATCCTTATTTTATGGGTACGTTCATTTAATTTTTTAACTTTACGTCTTTAGAACTACCTATGAAACATTTTTCTTTAGACTATTTACAATTTTTCAAAGAATTGGCGCCAAACAACAATAAAGACTGGTTTGACCTCCATAGAAAGCGGTATGAAAATTCGGTAAGAGAACCCTTTAAAAAGTTTGTGACAACTTTAATTGATGAAATTTCTAAAGAAGATCCAGAAATTCAAATTACACAAAAGGAAGCTATATTTAGGATAAATAGAGATATTCGATTTTCGAAAGATAAGACTCCGTATAAACTAAATAATTCGGCGATCATTTCAAAAAAAGGAAGAAGGGATAAATCGTATCCCGGTTTGTATGTAGAATTAGGGCCCGAAAAATTAGGGGTGTATGGTGGTATTTTTAGACCAGACACTTCTCAAACCTTAAGAATAAGAAATTACATTTCCAATAATGTAAGAGAATTTCAAGCGATTATAACGCATAAAAAATTTATAGAAACCTTTGTAGAGATGCGCGGGGATAAAGGGAAGCGAATTCCAAAACAACTTAAAGAAGTTGGAGATCGTGAGCCATTAATTTATAATAAACAGTGGTATTATTTTACACATATAGACCCAGAAGTTATAGAAAGTGAAACTTTGCTGGATACTATTTTGAGGATAAATATGACCGCGAAACCTATGCGTGAATTTTTAAAAAAAGCCATACAATAATGTCAGACGAGCGCATTCAATCATTCGATGAATTTTACAAATTTCATCTAACCCAGCATAAGAACAAAATATGTAGACTACTACATGTTGTTGGAACAACCTTAGTATTAGCATTGGTGTTTACAGCCTTAATTCATAAGCAACCCTATTTGTTAGTGTATTTGCCATTGGCAGGTTATGGATTCGCTTGGGTGGGACATTTCTTTTTTGAACAAAATAAATCGGTAACATTAAAATATCCATTATGGAGTTTGAAGTCAGATTTTAGAATGTACTATGATGTGCTTTCAGGAAAAATTGCTTTGGACGATTCAAAAGACCATAATATTTACTAACACAAAACTATTTCAGATGAGAACCACCCTTAAAATAGGCGTTATAGCGCTAACAATTTTACTATTTAATGCCTGTTCAAAGGACATTGAAATCACACCAGAATTAATTAAAAAAGAATCGACACGCGTCCGTGAATTTTTAGAAGCTCGATTTCAAGCAGAAGTAGAAAGATCACCAGAGTTTCAAACCCATTTAGGTATAAAAGATGATGCCGATAAGTGGAGCGATATATCACCTGAGCATGAAAATGCCGTACTGGAAGGAAATAGAATTGCATTGAATTGGATGATAGATTCTATTATTCCAGAGGCATTGGATACCCCAACAAAATTGAGTTTTGATTTATACAAACAGAAGTTAGAAAACAGTATTGATGATTATAAATTTAGGTTATATGATTATCCCATAAATCAAATGTTTGGAATACAGTCTGAACTTCCAGCACTTTTAATCAATTCGCATCAGGTAAAAACAGTGAAGGATGCGGAAGATTATATTGCAAGATTAACTGGAATGAAAAGTTTGTTTGAGCAATTGGTTAAAAATTTAAAAGAAAGACAAGTCGCTGGAATAGTACCTCCAAAGTTTGTTTTTGAGCACGTGTTGAGCGATTGTTCCAATATCCTTAAGGGACAGCCCTTTGATGATTCTAAAGAGCATAGCGCCTTGCTATCTGATATTTCAGATAAAATAGAAAATTTGAAAATCGGAGATAGAAAAAAAGATGAATTATATGGAGCTGCCGTGGATGCCATGTTGGATGGCGTTCTTCCTGCGTATGAACTTTTAATAGAAACTTTAAAAGAGCAACAAAAAGTGGCGACCAGTGATGCTGGTATCTGGAAATTTCCGAATGCCAAGGCTTACTATAGTATGAAATTAAAGCGAACGACCACTACTGATCTGACTTCAGAGGAAATACATCAAATAGGATTGAATGAGGTTGCCCGTATTCATAAAGAAATGAATGTTATAAAAGGTAACGTTGGTTTTGAAGGAACTTTACAAGATTTCTTTGAATTTATGAAGACCGACAAACAATTTTATTATCCAGCTTCACAAAAAGGACGGGATGCTTATTTAGCTAAAGCCGTTGCTATCATAGATAGTATGAAAACGCGTTTAGATGAATTATTTATCGTAAAACCTAAGGCAGATATATTTGTAAAGGCAGTAGAAGCATTTAGAGAAAAATCTGCTGGAAAAGCCTTTTATCAACAACCAGCGGCAGATGGTTCTCGACCGGGAATTTATTACGCAAATCTATATGATATGGAAGCGATGCCTACCTATCAAATGGAAGCCTTGGCTTATCATGAGGGGATTCCAGGGCATCATATGCAATTGGCTATTCAACAAGAATTGGAAGGAATACCAAATTTCAGAAAGTTTGGAGGATATAGCGCTTATATAGAAGGATGGGGATTGTATTCGGAATACTTACCGAAGGAATTAGGTTTTTATAGTGACCCTTATTCTGATTTTGGTCGTTTAGCGATGGAGTTATGGCGTGCCTGTAGATTGGTCGTTGATACAGGGATTCATGCTGAAAAATGGACTCGTAAAGAAGGAATAAAGTATTATACAGACAATACACCAAATGTAGAGAGCGATGCTGTAAAAATGGTAGAACGTCATATTGTTATGCCTGGTCAAGCTACGGCCTATAAAATTGGAATGCTTAAAATATTAGAATTAAGGGCTGCAGCAAAAGAAAAGTTAGGTGCTGAATTTGATATTAGGAAGTTTCATGAAGTTTTGCTGCTAAACGGAGCACTTCCATTGAATGTTTTGGAAGATTTGGTAAATGAATGGGTCGCATCAGCAGTATCGACCGAATTAAAAGGTTTATAGAATAAACTAAAAACAAAAAAGGGGTATTGATGAAATCAATACCCCTTTTTTGTTAATGATTAGAATGTATTAAATTCTAGTTACTTTATTTAATAAGTAAAAATCTGCAAGTACCAAAGCAGCCATTGCTTCAACAATAGGCACCGCTCTTGGCACAACACAGGGGTCATGTCTTCCGCGTCCTTGCATTTCTACTACATTCCCTTCACTATCGATGGTTTCTTGTTTTTGAATTAATGTAGCAACTGGTTTAAAGGCTACTCTAAAATAGATATCCATACCATTGCTAACCCCCCCTTGAATTCCACCAGATAAATTAGTTTTGGTAGATCCATCTTGATTAAAGGCATCATTATGTTCACTACCTCTCATTTTGGTACCACAAAATCCGCTTCCGTATTCAAAACCTTTTACAGCATTTATAGACAGCATTGCCTTTCCTAATTGTGCATGTAGTTTGTTAAAAATAGGCTCTCCTAAACTGTTTGGTACATTCTGAATCACACACGTGATTGTACCTCCAATGGTATCTCCATCTTTTTTAACTTCCTTGATGTGTTCAATCATTTGTTCCGCAACTTCAGGTTCTGGACAACGAATAATATTTGATTCAATCAAAGAAAAATCTAATTCTTGATATGGTTTGTTAATTGATATGGTACCAACCGAAGAAGTAAATGCATTGATTTTTATCGAAGCAACCAATTGCTTGGCCAAAGCCCCAGCAACAACCCAATTGGCAGTCTCACGAGCAGAAGTTCTACCACCACCGCGATGATCTCTTACGCCATATTTTTTGTCATAGGTATAATCTGCATGTGAAGGTCTAAATACATTTACATTATGGGTGTAATCTTTGCTTTTCTGATTTGTGTTATGAATTACAAAACCGATGGACGTACCTGTAGTCTTCCCTTCAAAGATTCCTGATAGAAACTGTACTTCATCTGGTTCCTTTCTCGCTGTTACAATGGCAGATTGGCCAGGTCGTCTTCTGTTCAATTCACTTTGAATTGCGTCAAGATCCAATGCTATTCCAGCAGGAAAACCATCAATGATTCCACCAATAGTAACTCCATGTGATTCACCAAAAGTTGTTAATGTTAACAGTTTCCCAAAAGTATTGTTAGACATAAAAATATATTTTTAACAAAAGTAACAAACACGACGCAAAATGGTAATCTTATTTGTAATTTTAATTTAAAATGAGCCTAATTAAAAAAAATAAAAAATTCTTTGAAAAAGTTTGAGCAAAAGGAAAAAGCATCATATATTTGCACCCGCATTCAGGGAATACCTGATGAGACTCTTGGAGAAATGGCAGAGTGGTCGAATGCGGCAGTCTTGAAAACTGTTGACTGTTACAGGTCCGGGGGTTCGAATCCCTCTTTCTCCGCAAGAGGAAACCCATAACTAATGTTGTGGGTTTTTTATTTCCGAAAAAAACCAAATTCGTTTGTGTTTTTTTGAGAACATAAAAAAGACAAAATTCTTGCAAAGAATTTCGGTTTCTATACTTGTTCCGGATTTCTTTTTTGGGACGCACGCAGTAAATCCCTCTTACTCTTCTTAGAGAATCACAATTCTAACCAAAAGGCAGTAAAATTAACTTTTATGATTTTTTTTGTGCTGCATGTGGTTTAATAAATAAAGCGATTGATTTCAATTTAGACCATAGCAGGATCCTTAATAGTATGTTTATTTCCCTACCAAAGATTCCATTTTATTTAAAATTGGAGGGTTACACTTTTTATATAGCGTTATAAAAACTTTTCTCTATGATATAGAGATGTATCCTATGAGATGAATAATGAATAAAAAGGACCAGAAGAAAGTCCGAATCCAATTTCTACGAATTAACAGTGGTAAAAGGGTTTGATTTGTATTTCCTTCAGAAATTTTATGGTGGAGTGGTGCAAAAGAAAGAAATGTAAACATCCATAAAAATAGTACAATAAGCACGGAGCAGCTATTTACCATATTTAATTCATAAAAAACAGCAACAATTGCCAACACTAATTGACTCAGCATCAAAGGGATTACTACAAATGCGAGACGGGTGGTATATTTCTGATGCCATTTAAATAAGTTCTCAGGTTTGTAATAGGTAAAACTTGGATATATGATAAGTTGCACCAACCAAATAAGTGTCACCAAACCTGCATCTACTAAAAGCGAAATTTGTAAAATCAGTGCTGTGTAATCCAATATTAATTTATTTTAATAAAATCTAATTTTTAGAACTACCTGCAAGCAGTATGAAATTTCACGCTCTTTGCGCCAAATATGAACTCGTAAAAAGTGATTTTCATACTTTTTGTAGGGTTGTTTTGAATGCTTTAAATAGATTTTAGCTCTAAAAAATGTTACGTACACCCTAAACACTTCCTATTGTATCTCCAGAGAGCCTTGCATCAAATAGCTTCGCAAATATATTGATACTAGTATGAAAACTGAATACACAATACGTATTTATTCTTAAAAAAAAATCTTGAGTTGGAAAATAGTAAAATGTGTATACTTATTTTTAAATGAAGGCGATTTTTTTGGTTACTAAAAAAAGCAAGAATGGACTACCTAGTAAATTTGGGACTATTTTTTAAGCCACTTTTTTAGTTACTCCTTTTAATTTTAATTCCATTTCAAGGGGAGTAAGATACCCTAAACTAGAATGCAATCTTTTGGTGTTATACCAGTCAATATAATCTTTAATAGATTCATGTAATTTAAGATAAGAGGTAAACTTGAACCTTTATAGCTACTCATGTTTGATTGTTTTAAAAAACCTTTCTGCAACGGCATTATCCCAACAATTTCCTTTGCGACTCATACTTTGGGTTATTTTTCTGTTATAAGCGAAAAGATTAGTCATGCTATTAGAAGCATATTGTACTCCTCTATCTGAATGAAAAACAAATCCGGGATTCATCGCTCTTGTTTTACAAGCGGCATACCAGGCTTTAACTATTGTGTTTTCAGTAGTCATATCTTGGCTCAAACTCCAACCCACTATTTTTCTATCTGCCAGATCCAATACTGTTGTGAGATAATTCCAATCATTATTAACTCGAATATACGTAATATCTGACACCCATTTTTCTCCCAATTTCAAACTCTTAAAGTCTCTATTTAATACATTTTCGAATATTGGAAAGGTATGTTTTGAGTCTGTTGTTACCACAAATTTCCTCTTTAATATACTTTTTAAACCCATTTCTTTCATTAGTATTCCAATGTATGAACGAGAATAATTCAAATTCTCTCGTTCCAACATTTTTTGAATGCGGTAACTCCCATAGATTTCTCTACTTTCTTTAAAAAGAACTCTAATCCTCTCTTTGAAAACTGTTTTAGAAGTTTTGACTCTTACCTTATCTTTGCTTTTAAGCCAGTTATAGTAAGCGTTTTTGCTTACACTCACGCATTTACACATCTTCTCAATAGAATAAATATTTACATTCCCTAAAATGAATGTATATCTTAATTGTCGCTCTTGGAAAAGATGCTTACCGCCTTTTTTAAGACCTCCCGTTCCATTTTAACATCTCGCAGTTCTTTTTTTAAGGCCTTAAGTTCCTGTTCTTCTATGCATAATTCCCTCCTTTTTAAAAAATCACCCATTTTAGATTCATACTCTCTTCGCCAACGATTGATCATATTGACATCTAAATCATATTCTTCACTAATTTGACGTGTCTTAATGCCAGACTTTAATAGTTAACTATCATTACCTTGAATTCATTGTCATACCTATGTTTTGCCATAATTCAAATATATAATATTTGTAGGCGTAAAAAAGTCGTCTCAATAAAGGTAGACTCCATAATAACTAATTTTTTATCGATTATGTTGACTTCTGCCTTTTCTTCGGAATAATGAGTTGTGGGATACATGGCAGAAAATCTAATAATTTTATTTGGATTAAGACTGGCCAATGGAATGGATGGATCTTCGTCAAAAATCATCCTTCTTACTGCTTTCTCACAAAGGTTAATTGATCTGGAGACTATTAGCCAAGAGCTTCAAGGTGCATGGAAGTGACTATAATAATAGTGAGAAAGAAGTTCTTTGTTAATTTCATACTAATGTGTGTGAATTATATAATTAGATTAGTATATGAATTCGAAGTGAAGTAATTAATTGTCTTGAGAGAGTAATAAAAAAATAGTTTACGAGAGAATATTGAGGAAAGTAGAATATGATTATTTTAAAAATTCCCCAAAATCCCACAAAAGTAAATAGGAGGCAATAAAGTATTAATTTTATTGTAAGTATGATTGACAAAGGAGTATTACTCTATAGTTAGATAGTATAAGATTAATAATTGATTTATCATTTAATGAAAAAACAAGATTACAGTCAAAGACTAGTTTATCATTAGGTAATTTTAACCAAACAATAGAGTTGTGATTTCAGAATAAATATGCGAAAATTAAAAAGAAAAATCAACATAGAACGGCATGCTAGCGCAAGCAAAAAGTATTCTAGGGCATGCTATTAAAAGAAGAAACCTAACCTAAATAAAAAGGAATGAGAATAATTAGTTGGCTCCATTTTTTTTAATGTTCTTAATATATTTTTCTAATTCAACCCCATATTTAGATCCTTTAATAGGATCTGCTAAAGAATTATTAACAGTGTCAAGCAAAGTGATATGAGAATCAAATAACTCTGTTAATACTAAAAAGGGTGATACTTCACTATTTATATTTCTTAGCGCGAAATTTGCAGTATAACGTCTTTTATTTAGAATTAGTCGTCCTAACTCTCTATTTAGTTTATTAATTGTTGCGGTATCTTTTACTATTTGTGCTTCGAAGGTTTCTTTTATAATTTCAAGTCTTCTTCCAGTAAACTGTTTGGACATATCACGAAATTCATTTAATTTATTATGTGATTCTGAACCAGTTATTTCTGCAGCCGAATGAAACTTTTCCAATTTTGTATTGATCGTTACAGTTCCTTTTTCTCCAAAGAAATCAATCTTTTCAACTTCCAATTGATTTAAAGTTAGATAATATAATTCTGGGCTTTCTAAATTATCCACTAATCTAAAATTACTAGTACCATTTAAGAAAGTAGAATCTACGGAAACTAAAATGGTATCTTGTACTTTTTGTAAATAAAGCATTCCTTTTTGCATCCCTATAATAGTACCTTGAACAATCATGTTCCCTTGTTTTTCGGTTGAACACGCAAAAAAGAGCAAAGTGATTATTGTAGTGGATAGAATATTATTTCTCATTATTATAAGTTCAAATTTTAATGGCTACAAATATCGATTATTTTATGAAATCTCTCTACCATAATCTAATAAATTATGGGGAAACCATTTCCATCAAATTTGCACAGAATAATGCAGCGAATGTGCCTATTGCATACCCTACAACAGCCAATAGCACGCCTACTGTAGCTAAAGAAGGATGAAACGCAGCTGCAATAACTGGAGCTGACGCAGCACCGCCAACATTGGCTTTACTACCAACAGCTAAAAAGAAATAAGGTGCTTTAATAATTTTGGCAATAATAATAAGAAGAACAACATGTACAAGCATCCAAATGAGTCCAATAATTAGCAATCCAGGATTTTCAAGTATGGATGCTAGATCCATTTTCATTCCAATAGTTGCAACTAAAATATAGATAAAAACACTTCCTAATTTACTCGCTCCGGCGCCTTCATATTTTTTCATCTTGGTAAAGGAAAGTACAATACCAATAATAGTAGCAAGTGATATCATCCAAAAAAATATAGATGTAAAGGATGATAGTGCAGAAGTTTTATCATTAAAAATTTCGAAGTTCTTACTTAAGAATAAGGAAATATTAGCGGCTCCAAAATGTGCAATGCCTACTGATGTGAAGGCTATACCAAATAAGATCATATAATCTGTGAGGGTTGGGATTTTGGCAACACTCTTTTCATAAACACTTACTTTGTTTTTCAGTTCTTCAATGGCTGAATTATCTGCTTTTAACCATCTATCAATTCTTTCTTTTTGGCCAATTCCTAATAGAAGGAGTGCCATCCATAGTTGTGCAACAACAATATCTACCAACACCATAGCACCATACTTTTCCGGATTGTAATTAAAAATCTCAAACATGGCTGTTTGATTGGCACCGCCTCCAATCCAACTTCCCGCAAGGGTGGATAATCCTCTCCAAACGGCATCAAACCCAGCTCCTCCAATTGTTTCTGGACTAAAAATTGAAACTAAAAGTATAGCGATGGGCCCTCCAATTACTATCCCAATGGTTCCAGTAATAAACATGATTAATGCTTTTGGACCAAGATTAAAAACAGCTTTTAAATCTAAACTTAAGGTCATTAGAACAAGTGCAGCTGGTAATAAATAATTTTTTGCAATAGCGTATGTATTGGTTAATTCAGGACTGATTAAATTTAAAGATGTTAAAATTGCTGGTAACAAATAACACATCAATAATGCTGGGATAAAAGCATAAAATTTTGACCAAAATCCTGTTTTCTTTGAAGAAGTGTAAAAGACAAAGGCAAGCGTGAGCATTAATAATCCAAAAACACTGGTGTCCGTTGTAAATATTGGAGTTTGATTCATGTAGTTTATACTATTTGATATGAAATGGAACGCGTTTAAAAAGTTTGACAATACTTAGGCCAAATATAATACTATTAAAACTCTCTATAATTGAAGTTATAGTTTAATGCACTCTTCAATTCCCAATTATTAGGTAAATGAAAAAGTCTTTCTATTTCTATTCTAATTAAACAAAAACCCTCCTGTTTAGAAAATTGTATTTCTCCACCTTCTACAAAGAGAACATCTTTAAAAAGCTTTTAGATGTATATTAATGAACCAGAAATAGGCATCGCTCTCTCAAATACTTTTGAGGTTCCGATTATGAAGTGCTACTATTATGAGGGGTGAAACTATTGATAGCGAGTTCTTCAATAATTATATCATTGTGAAGTTCAATAATCCATTTTTTACCTAAAGAATAATTATAGTTAAAATGCATGGTAGCAGTAGTGATCTAATCGTTTCCTTCTTCATTTTCTTCACTGGATCTAGTATGTGTACTACTAATAACGAAGGATAAGGTCTGTTTCTTGATACGATTGTTTAGAAAATGAATTAGACTAAAAAAAATAACTTAGGCAGATGAATGTAAAATTCTATTATTCAATACTAAACCGAATAGTGATACTACTTTCTACCTTAATTTTTTCAAAACTGACAGTAAGAGGTTCGGTGTTATCGATTGACGCACCCCTAATTCTAATTTGTTTTGATTCATCTTGGAATCTGTAGTTCGAGTATCCCGAAATATCAGCAATATATAACGCTTTTCCAACTTTTTGTCCAAGGGATTCGATCATCACAGTTGCATTTTGTTTTGCTTTTAAAACTGCTTTTTTCGTTAGAGCAAGTTTTAAGTTTTCAATACCCGAATACGTTAACTTTTCAATACTAATATTAGAAATATTTATTCTTTCCATTGCCTGGATTACTTTTCCTGCCGTATAACCGTCGTAAACGAGTAGTGAATATGATTTTTTTTTTTGAATATCATCAGCCTTTAAAAAATACTTTTTGAAATTGCTAGAAAGGTCTAGGAGCGATAATTGTTTATTTAGGTCAATACCCAGAGACTTCAATTTTACTGCCATTTTATTCTCTAATTTTTCTACCGAGATTTTTCCTCTGGTATCCTTTTCAGAAATTAAGATAGAAAGGTAGATTTGATTTGGTGATACCAGGGTGTCTGTTTTAACGGAAGTCTCGAGATATGGCTGATCAATGAAATTTTTAGATTGAGAAAACCCTTGAAAAAGGGTAGTAACAAATAATAGAGTGATTATAAATTTTTGTGTGTACATAAGTTGTGTTTTTTAAATTTTTGCTATCTGCAGAAGACACGATACAAAATTAGTGCCATAAACAGACCTCTCTGTACTAAATAAAAAAAATATCCTTTAGAAAAGGGAGGCTTTGAAATTATTTTAATCAATCTCTTTGTTTATTGTAATCCAAGTATTAATTTTATTTTCGAGTAGTTTTAATGGAATACAACCAGTTTCCAATACTTGGTTGTGAAACTCTCGTATATCAAATTTGTCACCTAAAAATTTTGTTGCTTTTACACGCAGTTCTCTAATTTTTAATTGTCCTATTTTATAGGATAATGCCTGACCTGGATTTGCCATATAACGCTCTATTTCACTGGTAATACTTTCCTCAGATTCGGCTTCATTATCTAATGAATACTGAATCGATTTTTCTCTTGTCCATCCCTTGGTGTGTATTCCGGTGTCAACAACCAAACGAATAGCGCGATGCATTTCAGCGCTCAACATTCCAAAATATTGGTAAGGATCTTTGTACAGTCCTAATTCTTTACCCATTGACTCGGTATACAATGCCCAACCTTCACCATAAGCACTATACCACAAGGTTTTTCTAAAGTCTGGCAAGTTTGTGCTTTCTTGAGCCAATGAAATTTGGAAATGATGGCCTGGAATTGCTTCATGTAGAAATAGATCTTCTTTATCAAAAATATTGTATTCTTTAACGACTGGAATTGGGGTATAAAATATTCCGGGTCGAGTTCCATCTAGTGAACCGGAATTGTAATTTGCAGCAGCAGACTTCTCTCTAAAGGGTTCCGTTCGTCTTACTTCAAAGGGTGTTTGGGGAATTTTATCAAACAATTTTGTGATTTGAGGTTTCATTACGGCGTAAATACTGTCATAATAGGCAATTACTTGAGTGCGATCTGTAAAGGGCATTAAATCTGTATTGTTACGAACATGATCAAAAAACATATTGATGCTTCCTTTAAATCCTACTTCTCTTTTAACGGCTTCCATTTCAGTCTTAATACGAGCTACTTCACTCAATCCTAGTTGATGGATTTCACTAGCGGTCATTGCCGTGGTGGTATATTTTTTTATTTGATGGTTGTAGTATGAAGTTCCTAGTGGAGTATCGCTTATGCCACTTGATTCTCTTCCTGCAGCGAAGTATTCATTTTTTAAGAAGTCAGCCATGCTTTGATAGGCAGGCATTATTTTAGCAGTTACCATATTTAAATAGGTCTCTTCAATTTCAGAACGTTCTTGGTTACTAAAAGAATCGGGAATGATTTGAGCAGGATCATAAAATAAATGATCTTCTGCATTGCCTTGTGCCATTTCTTCAAACTGAGGAATAACCTTTATTATTAAAGATTTTGGTAAAACATATCCGGACTTTAATCCCTCTTTCATTTTTTCTTGCGCCGAATTAAGCCAAACTAAATACGCGTCAACACGTTTTAACCAATTTTGGTAATCCGTCATTGTATTAAATGGTTGTGCGTTGGTGCCCCCGGCTAATTGGTTGAAGTCTAAATTCCGTGACCACATTTGGTCAATGGGCATTAAATCTTTTTGAAAATTAAATTCTTCCAAGTTAATGGCACAATCCCATAAGAGAACCGCCTTACTCATTTGTTCTGTTTCTGTTAATTCGGAATCGGATATATTGCTAAGCGCATTTTTATATTTTGTGTAATATGCCTTTACTCTATTATTATACGATTCACTTAAAAAATTTGGGTAAGAATCATTAAATCTATTATCTCCGGCATACGTGGCATTTATCGGGTTTAGAACAAATCCTTCTTCGTTATAATTGGCTAACATTTCTGCAAAAGCACTACTTGTTTCATTTGTTGTAACCACAGTTATTTCTTGCTTACAGGAATTTAATGCAAAGGTGAGTAGGAAACTTAGTAATAGTTTTTTTTTCATTTGAGTATAATTGAGTTGGCATAAATATACTTACTTAAAGTTTGATGTTGAAACAAATAATTGAAGGGTGGGGGTGGTTTATAGGTTTGGGTAAACTGTATTTCAATGTAGTTTAGGTTTTGTGATTTGTTGTATCATTCCCTTGAAGATGAATCCATGAAAGGGAAATACGGCATACCAATATAATCTACCTGCGAGGCCTAAAGGTCTGAATGTTGCAGTTTGAATAAGTTTATTGTCAACAACCTTAAATTCTAACCAAGCTTCTCCAGGAAGTTTCATTTCAGCAAATAAGAGTAAACGCCCTTCTTCTTTACTAGCATATAATACGCGCCAAAAATCGATTGAATCTCCAACATTAATAGTGGATGGATTAGTTCGGCCACGTCTAAGTCCAACACCTCCAACCAATTTATCTGTAAAGCCTCTAGCTTGCCATAACCAGTTTCCATAATACCATCCGATGTTTCCACCGATCTCCCAGATTTTAGCTATACAATCTTCTCGGTTTTTAATAGACCTCGTTCTGCTATCTTTGAAACATCCAAAAGAGGGTACTCGGATAAATTCAGATATGTTAAAATTTAAACCGCTACTAGAATATGCATCTTTCCAACTTGAAATAATTTCGTTACTTTCAATTTTTTTAAAAGCCTTTTTTAAAGATTCTTTATAACGCAAGGGGTTTACGCCAAGAATAGTATTCAACTGATTATCACGACAAATCACTTTTATTTTCATACTGTGTACTAAAGATGTAGCGAGTTTATATGATGTCGATGTAACGAAGTACAGCCAGTAGGAAGAAATTTTGGGAGTCATGATGGGAACAACGAAAATTTTACGTTTTAAATTTCGCATTTTTCCAAAATCCAATAGCATATTTTTGTAAGACAATATATCTGGACCGCCTATATCAAAATTTTGATTAAACGTCTTAGGATTGAATAATGATTTGGAAAGAAATGCAATAACATCTGAAATTCCAATAGGTTGACACTTCGTATGCAGCCATTTTGGGGTAACCATAATTGGTAACTTTTCAACTAAATCTCTAATAATTTCAAAAGAAGCACTACCAGAACCAATAATAATTCCTGCTCTTAGCGCGGTGAAATTATAGTCGCCTTTGCTCAGTTCTATTTCCACATTCTTTCTAGAGGTCAAATGCTTCGAGAGTTCCATATCATTAACAATACCACTTAAATAGACAACATGATTTACATTGGTTTTTTTAAGTGCATTTCTAAAATTGATTGCAGAAGTTTCTTCCAAAGATTGATAGTCACCAGATGATGACATCGAGTGCACTAAATAATAAGCACCATCAATATCTTTTGGAATACTTTCTAAAGACTTTTCATCTAGCAAGTCTAATTTAAGCACGGTGATACTTTTTCTTAAAGATGCAGGAGGATTAAATCTTTTAATATCTCTGACACAACAAACGACTTCATGGCCTGATTCAATGAGAACAGGGAGCAGTCGCTTACCAATATATCCTGTTGAACCTGTTAGTAGTATTTTCATTTTAATTAATCACAATGTAAGGATACGATTAGTTATTAATGCGAATCAAGGTTTGAAATAACACTAAAAAACAAGTTTAATTAGTTGAAAAAAACAGCTTAAACTTATTTAAATTATTGATTTCAAAAATCTTAATAATAAATTTTAACAATATTATTTTGAATATAAATAGCAATAATAAGGATTACAAGTTAGTAAATATATATGATTATGCCTCTAGAAAACTTGAAGAAGACTTATAATTCGAATGTGAACGTTTTAGCAATAATAATGAGCCAAAACTTATAGATCAAGAAATTATAACCATTTATCTATTTGTAATGAGTCATCATGGAATTTTTAAAATGAATAAAATTCATCAATTCGCAAGTGAATATTTATTAAGTTGGTTTCCAGATTTAGGAAGTTATCAAGCTTTTAACCAAATAATTAATAAACTTTCTAATGTTATAAATACTTTTTAGGTATGCTTTTAACCGAATTTACTCCAAAGGAATATTCAACAAAATTTAGTGTACTAGATTCAATGCCTATTATTACTTGTTCAGGAAAACGTTCGGGTAAAGTTGCATATGAAATTACAGACAAAGGGTATTGCGCTACAAAGAGCATGTATCATTGCGGAGTGAAACTTCATGCTTTAGAGTTTTGTAATCCAACTAAATTACCACATCCAGCGCAAATTATATTTGTACCTGCATC
Source organism: Urechidicola croceus (assembly GCA_905181865.1). Taxonomy (GTDB): domain Bacteria; phylum Bacteroidota; class Bacteroidia; order Flavobacteriales; family Flavobacteriaceae; genus Urechidicola; species Urechidicola croceus_A. Next base: position 589,274 of record CAJIZG010000001.1, on the reverse strand, counting down.
GGTAAATGACCTTACAGTATTTAAAGAAGTTTGGTTCGAAAAAGAAAATCGAATATTTTTTGGAGATAAAATATATAACGCTATAAGTTTTTTTCTCAATATGAAAGATATATTTAATTCAGAAATATTGACACCTATAAAGGCTGTTAACCTGAGTTCGATTCATAAAAACTTAACTGATTAGACGGTACTTTTTTATATTTAATGGAAGGTTTTTCAGGCAGAAAACTATATGCAATAAGCCCTGCAACTATATTTGACATGAAGTTAGTAAAACGTCTATGTCTAGAATATTCAATTTGACAACTATTTTTAAGTTCATCATTTTACCGTTTCCATAATAGAACGTTTTCTAAGTAATATTTTATCGCTCATAGTCATTAAAGAATTCTTCATATTATTTTTAATATGAGTAATCAAATGTAATCCGTCAGCAAAAAGAAGTTGTATCAAATCCTTACCAATATATCCTTTGTCAGCATATAATTTTCCGTAGATTTTATCTAAAACTTTTCTTTTCTAATGGTGTTCTGTCGTCAATATTGGCTTGAGTAATATTAAAATTCAAGATTTCTACGTTGTCATTTATAATACTATGAAGTTTGAATCCGTGAAACCACCCTATTGTAGATTTCCAGTAGTAGCAATACCTTTACATACTTTATTATTTCTAATTCGTTTGGGTTTACAAACTTTAATAGGTGTAGAATCTACAAAAGAAATACCTATAGAATCCCCAAACAGCAGGTTTTTAAAAACAAAGTCATCGCCATTAAATTTTGACCAACGAGTTCTGTAAATCTGTTGTAAGAAACCATTGAAAGAAAATCACCTTTTATCTATTTTTGAACATAAAAAATACAGAAATGTTTGAACGTTCTAAAACCACTTAACTGAAATATAATACAGCGTGTAATCATCTCACTTTTACTCATTATAGACGGTCGTTTTGATGGATTTCCTAAAAGAGATACATCAACGACTTTATCATATTCTTTGCAGAATTTGTCAACAATACAAAATATTTCTGTAATTTTAGGATAGATTAACATAGATAGCTTTTTAGATTAATGAATTGATATTCAGAACCTTAATTTACTAAAAATCTATCTTTTACCCAAAAAATGAAGCCTAAATATTAATCGAACTCAGGTTGTTAAAGGAATGCCTAATGTTTTAAGAAAATTTGATAGAGCCGCAAACGATTTATATTTAAGAGCAGTCTCTATAGTTAGACAACCCATTGAAGGATTATTTAGTTGGCTTATTGAAAAATAGGAAATACAAAAAGTCAGCAAAGTAAGGTCTTTAAAAGGTCTAAATTTACATATTCATGTGCGACTAGCTGCCGCATTTATAATGCTAATATTTAACTCTTGATTCGCATTAGTAATATATGATATCCAATAATAAACGAAGGTAGTAGATCTTTATGAAAAAATCAATTGATACTTGCATTTGAAAAAGCAAGTAAACTCTTCATTATATATTTTTTTTCATTCCTTTGTTGGCAGTTAGCCATACTAAAAAATGAATTGGGAACCTTTCCTTTTTGGAATGACAATGCAAATGTAAAAACCACTCAAATTTCTTAAAGTAGCTTAAAATATTTGTCATTTGTGAATATTAAAAGTGTTTAAAAGCAATCGAGTTGCTTTAAGTCGTTCCGGTAATTATAAGAATCGCTCAGTGACCACTTTTCAATTTCTCTTTTATTTGTTGTAAAGTAGTATCAGAATTGATAAAACAGGAGATGAACTCCTTTCTTAAATTATCAATGTCTTTGTCGAAATAAGCAGCCCATTTATCCTCTTTAAATAAATGCGTTATTTGTTTAATTCTTTGCTGTGCTTCCGCGAATGTAAATAAGTATGTAGTAGCGGTTCCTTTTACGGGTTTAAGAGTAGCCGTTTTTTCAGAATAGTCTATAGTGATAGAAAAGTTTTTTTCAACTGAATTCGTAGGGAAAAAGTCAATCCATTTTGCAAAACCAGTAACTTCTTGTTGATTCTTATAATTCCCATGTGTAATTAATTTCCATCTGCAATTGGCAACTCTTCCCCAATGATTCGAATTTCTATAAACACCTTTATCGGTATAAAAATAAGTGCTTTCAGATTTACTTCTATAATTAGTCTCTCCAGTAAATTCAAAGTTGTCAACTTGTTGGAATTCGCAAAAAGTATGTTTAAAAAAGTTTTTTTTATTATAGGTTTTCAAAAATATTAATTAAAATGTTTTGCGAAAGTAATAAAGCAATTTTACTTATCATTCAGAGTTCGATTTGTTCTTTTTAATGAAGTATAATAAAGGCGGTCCAATTTCTTAAGTCGGTTTGAATTATCTGTTATCGTGAAAGTTTATAAGAGTTCAAAGTAATACACTTTAACTTTAATTCGTTTCGACTCATTTTGACTGCGCTCAGTTGCCACTCTTTAATAAACGCGCTTCGTTTGACTCGGAATAATTAAGGGGTTTACTTCTTTCTTACAATTAAATATTTCTGAGTTAAAAATTATATATTTTTTTACTAATTAAACCCTCACTAATTAGTAAGGGTTTAGTTCAAATTATCTCAATACAAAAAAGATATCTTCTATTTCTTAAGTTATTTTAAAATGTAGTTACGTCTTTATTCGGTTGATACACATAATTGAACGTGTAATAAGGAGTGGCGTCTATAAATGCATCTGGTACATCAGGAGCACCTTCGTAATAACTTAAGATTTCGACTTTAGCATAAAGGCCATTATGTGTTTTAATGATCAATATTTTTCCTGGAATTGGTGTAATTAAATGAGTTGGAGATCCTGCATAAGTATACCATCCGTTTCCACTTCCAGTTGTAATTGCATACCCTGTATCTGAATCTTGTGTAAATAAAGAAGTATCAATTGTAGTAACCGTTTCCATGGTTCCACTTGCAATGTAAACGGCAGCTTCCCCTGTACGATTTGGCTCATCACCTGTTCCTAATGTGACTCCGCCATTTATAATAATAGATGATCCTCTAAAAGCAATATCCCAATCGGTATCACTTGTTGTAGTTAATCCTGTTTCAAAATTAAACTTTACAAATTCTCCAGTAACAGGTTGACCTTGACCGCCTCCTTGTGGTGCATATAGATTTGATACTGTTTCAGATGCTACTTCTAATAAGGGTACTATATCTTCCTTATCATCACAAGATGTAAAGCCGATAAATAAGGCTACTAAAGCCAATAATTGAATTTTTTTGCTCATTTTGTTAATTTTTTTTGAATTGTTTTTGTTATTCTGCGATTTCATTTTGTCTGTTTATTTAAGTATTAAAATTGAATATTAAGTTTTGCATATATAATGCGTCCAGCAATATTGCTGATGTTTTGTGTGTCTGTAAAATCGAATAGATTATCAATTCCATAACCTAATTGATAGTTATTATAAAATGTTTTATTAAGGGCAAAATCTATGATCGTATAGCCATCAACAAAATCATCGTAGGCATCTAAATAACTATTTCCATTACTATCTAATATGCCATATTTACTTCTGTAGGTTCCTCTAATATTAGTATCCATATGCCATTTAGGTATGGCGTAGAATAGTTTTAAATTTGCCATGTGTCGAGATCTATTGTATAAACCGAAGTAATCGCTTTTTTTAAGTTGAAATGATGGTGAACTAGGATTCTCTCTGGCAAATACATCTCCATCTTCAAAAGCGTTTTCGGTATCTGTATCTTTTGCAAAAAGCAGTTGATAACCTCCAGATATTTTAAGTTGATTTGTAGGTTTCCAACGGGTATTAAATTCTAAACCTTGTGTATAAACTTTATTAACATTGTAATAACTAAATACATTTTGACCATTGGTTTTATTAGCTACAATTCTTGTGTCTATTAAGTCGTTAATGTTATTTTTAAATAGATTTAAACCGAATTTTAATTCTGAAGATATTTTAAAATCTACGCCGATATTAGTGCTAACAGAGTTTTCCGGCTTTAACGCGTCTTCAAATTCTGAAATAGCAACTATAATATTGGCTATTTGTCCTTGGGCTTCTAATTCAGGAATAGCAGTAGAAACCGCGTTATATCCTAAAACCGTATAACCAACGGTTGCATTGGTAAAAGCAAAATATAATTGTCTAAAATCGGGCGCTTTAAAACCATATCCCAAAGAGCCTTTTACGGCTATTTTATCGTTTATCTCGTATCTAATAGCTGCTTTAGGGCTGAATTGTGATTCGTATTTGTTATGACTATCAAAGCGTGCTCCTGCAATTACATTCAATTTTTCTGTTAAATTACCGTCATATTGAAGATATAAATAGGGTGAATTAAATTTTGGCTGGAGTGAAAAAGAGGTTCTATCTAGCGTTTCATGATTAAACCCAACGCCTCCTATAAAAGCATTTTTATCATTAGGATTAAAAGTGACTCTAAATTCTGGACGAATCAGTAATTGATTATAAAAACTATCGCTAGATCGACTGCCATCTTGGTTATCTAAATAACTTTTTGCTTTATATCGCGTAGCATAAAATTCAAAATAACTACTCCATCTTTTGGAGTGTGTATGGCTTAATTTTAAATGTGTATTCCATTCATTGATATCACTTTCGCCTTCTAAAGTAGTCGAAGCAATATAATCTTGATTTTGAGTGTAGTACTTGCCAGAAATAAATAGATTGGTTGCGTCGTTAAAATCATAAGTAACTTTTGTGTTTACTGTGAAATTACGAAAAGGATCTACTGTTTTTAGAGTATCAGTTTTGTTCAAATCATAACCATTACTGCTATATCTATTAAAAAAAGTACTAACGCCAAGTTTCTGCTTCTTATAATTAATAGTGGTACTAATATCGTTGGTATTAAAAGTGCCTATTCTATAATTTACGTTTCCATGAAAACCATTTTTAGGAGTTTCGGTTATTATATTAATAACACCTGCAAGCGCTTCGCTGCCATATAGACTTGAAGAAGCACCTTTGACTACTTCTATTTGTTTTATATTGCCAACAGTAATTCTACTAAGGTCTAAGGTACCTGCAGAACGTCCAACAAGAGGCACACCATCTAAAAGAATCAAGGTGTATTGCGAGTCTAAACCTTGTAGTTGAATACCTTCTCCACCACCAAAGTCTGGAACTGTAATTAAACCGGTTTGTTCGTTAAGAATATCGTTTAAGCGAATTGAATTTGAGCGTTTTATATCTTTTTTAGTAATTATTTGCGCGGGTAGCGGTAAAGACGATAATTGTCGTATCGTTCTTGTTGCAGTAATAATAACTTCATCTAAACTTTTTACTTGTATAGAATCCTTAGCAATAACCTCTAGTTCTTGAGAAAATATGTAACTCGTAAAAAAAAGTAAAAAATAAACATAGAAATATTTTTTATTTAGAACCATTCTTGATTAAATTTGCTACAAATATATAAGTTATTTTAATTCAGTCTAAATAAGAATAGATTTATTTTAAATTTATTTTAACCGTTACAAACAAAACATTAAAAATGAACCGATTAACACTTTTATCATTATTAATTTTAACATTTTCACTTAGTGTAAATGCTCAAAACAAGAAAAAAAAAGATACAGAAGCTATTAAAAATATGTGTGGTTGCTTTGAAATAACCTTCAATTTTGCAGAAACTTTTAATTATAGCAAAGATTCACTTTACAAACCTTCTAAAATAAAAATAGCCCAAGGCTTAGAATGGGCTCAATTGGTTGAGGATAAAAAAAATAAGATCTCAATTCAACATTTATTACAAGTGGGAACACCTTCTAATTCCTATATAATTAAACATTGGAGACAAGATTGGTTATATGAAAATTCAAATTTTTATATGTTTAATGGGGATAATACATGGAATTTTGTAACAAAACAAAAATCTCAAATTAAAAAACAATGGACTCAAAAGGTATATCAAGTAGATGATAGTCCACGTTATGAAGGTTCAGGAACGTGGGTACATGTAGATGGAAAAAGTTATTGGGAGAATACAACCGATGCACCTTTACCAAGACGAGAATATACCAAAAGAAGTGATTACAACATAACAAAACGAGGTAATAGACATGAAATTACGAGTCAAGGTTGGATACATGATCAAAATAATAGCAAAGTAATTCGCGAAGTAGGAAAAGCAGATGTTTTATTAGCTAAAGAAAAAGGGTATAATACGTATATAAAAGTTGCTAACAGCAAATGTCAAGCATCTATCGATTGGTGGAAAAGTCACCAAAGTAAATGGCAATTAGTTAGAAACAAATGGAAAGATGTGTATGGCAGAAATCAAAATTTGGCCTTAGAAGAGAAGGTAGATAATAAATTGCTTTACAAGTATTTGTTTTCGGACGAAATGACAGCGGAAAACGAAATAAATAAAACAATAGAGTCTTTTGTTAAAAAATAATAGCATGAAAATTTCAAAACATATTGCGTGTCTATTATTTTTTTTGTTTTCAGGGGCACTGTTTTCTCAAAAAGCTAACATATTCTTAGAAATCGATTTTTGGAAAACGAACCCAACAATTGAAAAGATAGCACAAAAAATAGCAGAAGGAAATGATATCGCTCAATTAAATAGCCATGCTTTTGATGCTGTATCGTATGCACTTATAGAAAAAGTTGACAACAAAACGGTAAAACACCTTTTATCGAAAAAAGGAAATGGTGTGAATAAGTTAACACATGATAGCAGAACCTATATTTTTTGGGCTGCCTATAGAGGTAATTTAGAAGTCATGCAATATCTGGTACATCAGGGCGCTAAAACAGATATTATAGATAGCCACGGGTATTCGCTCTTAAATTTTGCAGCAACAACAGGTCAGTTAAATACCTATTTGTATGATTTCTGTATTGCTAATGGATCAAAAATTAAAGAAGAGAAGAATTATGATGGTGCCAATTCTTTATTGCTATTGGTACCTCATTTAAAAGATATCAAACTTATAGATTATTTTGTTTCAAAAGGGATTGATATAAAAAGTACCGATAATAATGGTAATGGTCTTTTTAATTATGCTGTAAAAAAAGGGAACGTAGCGCTGCTTAAGCAACTAGTCGATTTAGAAATTGACTATAAAACATTAAATGCTAATAAAGGGAATGCCATGATTTTGGCAAGCATAGGGGCAAGAAATCATGTAAATACCATCGAAGTTTTTAAATACTTAGAATCTATAGGGATTAACCCGAATATTACGACTACAAAAGGCATCACACCTCTGCATAGTTTGGCTTTTTCGAGTAATGATTTAGCTTTGTTTGACTACTTTATATCAAAAGGAGTAAATATAAACCAAGCGAATCAAGAAGGAAATACGGCGCTTTTAAATGCGGCTTACTCAAATAATATTGACATTATAAAGCAGCTTCAGGAACATGTAAATGATATAAATGCTGTAAATAAAGACGGAAAATCTGCATTGACAAATGCCATGTATAAAAACAGTATTGAAGTTGCTAAATTCTTAGTTGAAAAGGGGGCAGATGTTACGCTAAAAGACAAAGATGGGAATAGTTTAATGTATTATGTCTTGAAGAACTTTAATAGCGAAAACCCTAAAGAATTTAATGAAAAAATAACGTTGTTAACGCACAAAGGTTTAAACGTGCAGGAAGCGCAAAATAAAGAAAATAACTTATTTCATATTGCTTTAGAAGATGCTAATAATATGGACTTGTTAAAGCGTTTATATACAATGAAAATTAACGTGAACGCTAAAAATAAAGAGGGGATGTCTCCGCTACATAAAGCTGTTATGAAAGCAGAAAATGACGTGGTTTTAAAATATTTAATTTCTATCGGCGCAAATAGATTGGCAAAAACAAGTTTTGGAGAAACAGTTTACGATTTAGCCAAGGAAAACGAGTTACTAAGCAAAAACAATATTGATATTAATTTTTTAAAATAAGAGTATGAGACCTTTATTAAGTTTAAGAGTAATTTCAATATTTGCAATAGTTGCGTTTGTTTTACTTGGATTTAAAACGAACGATGCAAAACCATCATCTTATAAATGCATGATTCAAATGACCAATTATTTAGGAGAAGGTGCATACATCGCAATTTCATTAATAAATTCAAAAGACGAATATGAGGCAACTTTGTACGTACAAGGAGATGATGATGAGTGGTATTTTGATATTAAAGAATGGTGGGGTTTTCAAGGAAGAAAACGAACTACTATTGATGCCATTACAGGCGCGACTATAAGTGGTGGCGAACGTGCGATAAGTGTGATTCAAATCGATGATGAAAAAATAGATAGAGGGTATAAAATCCGGTTCGAATCTGCTGTTGAAGATCAAGAGTACTATAAAGATGATGTTGAATTTGAACTTACTTCAGAATCTATAAAAAGTAAAGTTGGAGGAAATGGTTTTATACGTTATGTGCGCATGATACCTCAATAATATATAACAAAAATGACCATTTCTATATGGAGATATAGCCACCTAATATTAGCTATATCTTCTTCTATATTCATATTAATAGCAACTTTAACAGGTATTGTTTTAGCATTAGAACCTATTTCAAATCAGTTAAAACCATATGCTATTAAAAATACAGATACGCTTTCTATTTCTAAAACTATAGAAACTTTAAAAGTAGAATATGATGAAGTAATTAGTTTAGAAATAGATGAAAACGATTTTATTTTAGTTTCAGTTTTTACAAAAGAAGGGAAAAACGAAAGGTTTTATATAAATCCGTTTACGGCTAGAAAAATAGGAGATATTATTGAAAAAAAATCTATTTTTAAGTTTGCAACCAATTTACATCGCTCTTTATTTTTAAAATCTACAGGAAGAGTTATTGTTGGTGTTGTCACATTATTACTATTTTTCATAGCCGTTTCAGGTGTTGTTTTAATTGTAAAGCGACAAGGTGGAATAAGTCGATTTTTTTCAAAAATAGTTAAAGAAAACTTTAAACAGTATTACCATATTATAATCGGGCGTTATGTTTTAATTCCTATGATTATTATTACTATAACAGGTATTTATTTATCCTTAGAAAAATCTTTATTTTTTACATCGCACAAAGAATTAGTTAAATTAAATAATGAAAGTATTGCTGAAACACCAAAAGTAGCCGTTACAGATTTTAATATTTTTAAGAGCACTTCTTTAAAAGATATGAGACATCTTGAGTTTCCTTTTTCTGGTGCTGCTGAAGATTACTTTGTTTTAAAATTGAAAGATAGCGAGTTGCTTATTAATCAATATAACGGTAAGGTAGTGAGCGAAAAAGAGCAAGGTTTAATTGCTTTAATTTCACGTTGGAGTTTGTTATTGCATACAGGTCAAGGTTCTACATTATGGTCTATTGTTTTATTACTAACTTGTCTTTCTATCTTATTTTTTATCTATTCAGGATTTGCCATAACACTAAAACGCAGAAGAAACAGCAGTAAGATTAGTAATGAATTTAGTAAAGATGTTGCAGAGTATATTATTCTTATCGGCTCAGAAACAGGAAGTACTTCGGTGTTTGCTAATATTTTATATGAAGCATTAATTACTCAAGGAAAACAAGTTTTTGTCTCAGATTTAAACAACTATTCAAGTTATAAAAGAGCAAAACATTTAGTGGTCTTTACTTCTACTTATGGTGATGGAGAACCTCCAGAAAACGCAAAAAATTTCCAGAAATCACTTTCAAAAATTAATCCACAAAGCCCACTTCAATATTCGGTTGTTGGTTTTGGTTCTTTAGCCTATCAAGAGTTTTGTAAATATGCTATCGTGGTCGATGCTATATTGCAGTTACATACAAGTTTTATCCCAGATGGATTACTTCATAAAATAAATAATCAATCGTTTGATGCGTTTGAAGTTTGGGTAAAGTCTTGGGCAGAAAGTAAAAGACTGAACCTTAAAATTGAAGAACCCCATAAAAATACAATTTCTAAAAACTTAAAGCCATTTAAAATTATTCGTCGTTCTATAATTAATTCTGATCAATCTTTTTTGCTTGAATTAGAACCTACTAAAAAAACAAAATTTACCTCTGGCGATATCCTTTCTATATATCCAAAAAAAAATTCAATGGCGCGTAAGTATTCCATAGGAAAAATAGATAAAAATATAATCTTAAGTGTAAAGAAACATGAATTTGGTTTATGCTCAAACTATTTAAGCAACCTTAAAGAAAACGATATGTTATTCGCTAATATAAAACAAAATAGTGGTTTTCATATTCCTACTTCTGCTAAAGAAGTGGTATTGATCGCCAACGGAACAGGAATCGCTCCTTTTTTAGGAATGATTAGTAATAAAGATAAGAAGCAGGTAAAAACCCATTTATTTTGGGGTGGTCGCACGACTGATTCTTTTCAAATGTATGCCCCATTAATAGATAATGCTTTTGATAATAAAACACTTTCGAGTCTATATCTGATTTTTTCAAATGAAGAAAGTAAAAAGAAATATGTTCAAAATAGAATCCAGGAAAAAGATGATTTAATATGCCGGGTTTTAAAAGAAGGAGGTGTTATCATGATTTGTGGCTCTTTAGCAATGCAGAGAGATGTTTTTGAAATTTTAAATGGTATTACAATTTCAAAATTAAACGAGCCTATAAATACTTACCAAGACAAAAATCAAATTAAAACAGATTGTTATTAATCTTATAATATTATGTGTAAAGACCGTATAAAAATTTTATCGAAAGTAAAGAGTGGCGAATTATCGTTGTGCCTTGAGAGTAAAATATATCTTTTAGAATTCAATAATATATATCTTGAATTAAATAAAGATGAGTTTCAGTATTTTAAGGATTTTGTACTTAATATTGAAACTGACTATTGGGAACATAAATATGCTAGTGCCAAAGTTAAACGGAAAATACCCATTCCGTCGATGCAATCTAATCTTATTTTAATGTTTAACGGACAAGAAATTAATGAACTTAAAGTGCTTTTTAACGATACAGGAAAAGATATTTTTGAAGCGTGTTTAAATGTTGATGAGATAGATTATACTTTAATTTTAAATTAAAATAGAATGAGTGATATTCATAAATTATATTGTAATTCATTTGGAATTACGTTTCAATGGAAAAGGTGTGCTACTAAGGATTTTAAAAAGATTCAATTAGTTTTTAGAGATACGGGTTTATACTTAACTACTAATGAGTTGATAGAGTTTTCCGAAAATATAGAAAAGGCATTAGATTATCCTTTGCTTTGTAAAGATTGTAAGGAAAATAGTTCTTGTAAATCATTGCTTTTAGAAACTCCAGGACGACAAATCAGTTTCGTTATGAACTATATTGAGTTAAAAGAGGTACAAGATTTAATAAAAGGTACGATTTTTCAACTTGGACTTGATAAAATACTGGAGAGCAATTGATAAAGAAGCAATGACAAGAATAACTCTCATTGCTTCAGGTTAACTGAAACTAAACTAAAGGTGCCGTAAGGGTATGGTTGGTTAATAGTTAACTATATTCAATGATAATCGAAGGTTGTTAACTTTTACTCATACGCAACAAATAAAAAACCGCTCCAATTTCTTGAAGTGGTTTTTAAATTTATGTTAAGGGACTTATTTAATCAATTAGTTTTGCTGATTGATTGTGTAAGTACTTTTTAATTGCTGAATAGAAATTTCCTTATTTTATTAACTCGTAACTACGTTTAATAAAGTTGGTCAACTCTTCACCATGCAATAGGTTTTGAGATAACTTGGCCAAATCAAATGTTTGTTTGATCAAACGCTCTTGCTTTTTAGCAGTTTTGGTATTTAAAATTTCACCAACCAATTCGTTGTTGGTGTTTACGACCAAATTGTACATATCTGGAAAATTACCCATGCCCATCATTCCGCCACCACCAGAGGCTTGCATTTCTTTCATACGACGCATAAATTCTGGTTGCGTAATAATAAATGGATTTGCGTTAGAATCCATTGGTTCTAATTGGATCGTATAAGTTTCTTTTGGAATATTAGCCTCTAAAACAGTTTTTAAACTTGCTTGCTCATCTTCACTTAACTTAGAAATCTTAGTATCATCTTTATTGATTAAATTATCAATATGATCACCATCTACACGAACAAAAGAAATATTTTCTTTGCTTGTTTCTAATTTCTGAATCAAGTGAGAAATGATAGGGGAATCTAATAATAAAACTTCATACCCTTTTTCTTTCGCATCTTGAATAAAACTATGCTGTGCATTTGCATCAGAAGCATACAAGATTACCGTTTTCCCATCTTTGTCGGTTTGGTTGTCTTTGATTTTTTCAATCAATTCATCCCAAATATAATGTGCTCCGCCTACTGCTGGATATAAAGCAAATTTGTTTGCTTTGTCAAAGAATTTGTCTTCAGAAAGCATTCCATACTCAATAATAATTTTTATATCTTTCCACTTTTCTTCAAAAGCCTTACGATCATTTTTGAAAAGACTTACTAGTTTGTCAGCTACTTTTCTGGTAATGTAACTAGAGATCTTCTTAACCGCTCCATCTGCTTGTAAATAACTACGAGAAACGTTCAGAGGAATATCTGGAGAATCAATAACACCTCTTAACATTTGTAAAAAGTCAGGTACAATTCCCTCTACATTATCAGTTACAAAAACTTGATTTTGATATAATTGAATTTTATCCTTTTGGGGATCTATGTTTTTAGAAATCTTTGGGAAATATAAAATTCCAGTCAAGTTAAAAGGGTAATCAACATTTAAATGAATGTTGAATAACGGCTCTTCAAATTGCATCGGGTATAATTCACGGTAGAATGACTTATAATCCTCTTCCTCTAATTCACTTGGTTGTTTTGTCCAAGCTGGATTTGGATTGTTGATGATGTTATCTACAGTAATCTTTTTTTGAGGTTCAGTAGTCTCCTTTCCGTCTTTATCTTTTGTAGTTTTTGGAGTATGATCTAGATCATCAACTTCTTTAGTTCCAAACTTAATTGGAATAGGCATAAACTTATTGTACTTCGTTAAAAGTCCTCCAATTTTACCGTCTTCTAAAAACTCTTCAGATTCTTCAGCAATATGTAAAACAATCTCTGTTCCATGCGCTGTTCTATCAGTATCCTCTAAAGTATATTCTGGGCTTCCATCACATTCCCATCTTACCGCTTGAGAATCATCTTTAAATGATTTTGTGTAAATTTCTACTTTTTCAGCGACCATAAAGGCAGAGTAAAAGCCAAGACCAAAATGACCAATAATTCCGCTATCTGGAACTTTATCTTTATATTTTTCTACAAATTCTTCTGCACCAGAAAAAGCGACTTGGTTGATATATTTTTCAACCTCTTCACCTGTCATTCCAATTCCTTGATCGATGATTCGGATTTGTTTTTTATCCTTGTCTACAATTACTTCTAATCGAGGTGCACCAATATCACCTTTAACTTCTCCTAAAGTTGATAAGTGCTTTAATTTTAAAGTTGCATCGGTTGCATTTGAAATTAATTCACGTAAAAAGATTTCATGATCTGAATACAAGAATTTTTTAATTATCGGGAAAATATTTTCTGCTGTTACATTAATGTTTCCAGTTGCCATATTATTTTATGATTTATAATTTTATATAAAGCCTATAGTCAAAAAAAATACCAATTCTATATTTGTGACAAGATGACAGCCTTTTTTTGAAATTTATTTTACTAACTTTGAATTATTCAACTTCATAATTTATTTATTATGTATACTTCGAGAATAACAGGAATGGGACATTTTGTTCCTGATAATATTGTAACGAATGAGAATTTGTCTAAAATGATGGATACGAGCGACGCTTGGATTCAAGAGCGCACCGGGATTAAGGAACGTAGATGGATTGTTGAGGGGAGCGGAGAAACAGCGGCAACTATGGGAGCAAAGGCTGCCAGAATAGCTATTAATAAAGCAGGTTTGACCAAAGATGATATTGATTTTATTGTTTTTGCAACCTTAAGTCCAGATATGTTTTTTCCAGGTTGTGGAGTACAGATTCAAGATATGTTGGATATGCCAACTATTGGTGCTTTAGATGTACGTAACCAATGTTCTGGATTTGTATATGCCTTATCAGTTGCAGATCAGTTTATTAAGACTGGAATGTATAAGAATATTTTGGTTATTGGTTCTGAGTTTCATTCAGGAGGATTAGATAAAACAACTAGGGGTAGAGGAGTTACTGTTATTTTTGGTGATGGAGCAGGAGCAGCAATTTTGAGTAGAAGCGAAGATGAAAATCGAGGAATTCTCTCTTCTCATTTGCATTCGGAAGGGAAGCATGCTAGAGAATTAACCGTCGAAGCGCCGAGTATAGCCCATTGGGTTCCGCAGATTATGGAAGACAACGATCCAGATGATGAATCGTATTATCCATATATGAACGGAACGTTTGTGTTTAAACATGCAATTTCACGATTTTCTGAAGTGATTTTAGAAGGTTTAGAAAAGAATAATTTACAAACCACAGATATTGATATGCTAATTCCACATCAGGCTAATTTGAGGATAGCACAGTTTATTCAAAAGAAGTTTAAATTAAGTGATGATCAAGTATTTAATAATATTATGAAATATGGCAATACTACGGCGGCATCTGTCATTATTGCGTTAACGGAAGCTTTTAGCGAAGGGAAAATAAAAGAGGGAGATCTCGTCGTTTTGGCAGCTTTTGGAAGTGGGTTTACTTGGGGGAGTGTTATAATGCGCTGGTAACAGCAGGTGTCAAATAGATATAAAATAAAAGAATCCAAATCGATAGGACTTAGATGCTTTTATTAATTGATTAAATACTCCAAATATTTCAAATCAAATAATAACTCACTACTTCAAAGATAGTTACCATGGTCGCACTTTGAACTCACTGAAAATCGAAATATTTTTAATTAACGGTTTTCAGTGAGCTTGGGAAGAAATTTTAGAGGTTATATAAATCCACCTCCGCCTTACGTTTCGTTGTTTTCTTTATTTTTTTCGCAATTTGGCCTTGTTTTTTCCTCTGCCAAATTGATAGTTAAATCCTAGGTATGAGTACTGCTTTCTCACTAAAATTGACGAACAGAAGGATAGGGGTAGTAGTAAAGGAAATTGTATACTTTCAAAAATAGTATTTACGCTAAATGGAATAGTGTCTTTATCCTTAAGTACGTTATAGTTTGCTCCAAGACTAATCATTCATATTCGATCTGTTTCAAACTGAATAGTGCACCATCTCTTGTGTACATAGCGAACGTTTGTGCGCATTTTCTTAGAAATTTTAAAGTTATTACTTACACGTGTATTGAATGCATTATTAGTTACTAAGTGTTCGTTACCATTTGCGGTATCAGATTCATTTTGAACATTAGTATTTGTTTTCCACTAGTTTTGTGATGGCATAATGGAATGAACCGTCAAATCCATATCTGTCACTGCTGTCAGTATTAATGAAAGATAATAATACTTTATTGTCGCCCATAAGGGTCTAGATTTAATATATAGGTAATATTGTCATGAATACCTCTTTAGAAGGTTCTAAATGTAAAAGAGCCTTTTTCAATTTGCTTGGTATAATTATATTCATAAGAATCTATCCATATACACTTCCATTAAATCCTTGATTTAAAATTTTGTACAGTATAATATTAATAATACTGCTCATTCCTTCAGAGCTTTATTTAGTAGAGGGATTTGTTATTAGTGTAATGGCTTAATTGATGATGATAGAATTTTCTTTAGCAACTCCGCTGCGCTAATATTGGTTGGTTTTCCATCTACTAAAATTCGAATATTTTTTATTTTCTCTTAAATTTATGCTACCAGTTTGAGAACCTACACTTATACATTGTTTAGCAATTCGGAGGCCGTTATACTCGCTATAGTTAAATCTTTTCCAACATTAATTAATTTTCTGAATTATTGCAGAAATCTCTACAACCTCGGTTACTTCGTTTAACTCGCTCGCATCGATGCTTAATCTAACGTTACCAATGTCATACCTGGCAATGGTTGCTGTAAAATTTACTTTTCTTTCTTGAATTTCCAATAAATTGAATCTCAACTATATTTTACCTAAAGGTATTTTTATTATTTTAATAGGACTTTTATCATCGGTAACTCCTCCAGTTAAAATTTCAATGTTTTTGTCTTTAACAATTATATTTACATAGGGATAATAATTCATTTGTATTGGCATCTCTAATTTTACTGCTTTTAACACCTGTTTTGTCCTGGTTTGTAACGTTAAATTTTTGAGATGCTACATTAACAGCAATATTTAAAGTTAATAAGCAAAGAAGTAAAAATATATTTCGTTTTTGATTAGCATTCAGTTAAGTGAATATGACGATATGTTCTATTGCTTGTTACACTTCTAAAAAGTGTTTAACAAATATTAATGGTTGACTTGAAATAGATGTTGTGCGGGAGATACGAGAGATAGGTAAGGTTATTTAATCTCAATTATTTTTCCTTCTTCACTTAAGATAGTGTTTGGAAAAACACTTTGAGCTTCTGCTTTAAAATCTAAAATCGACTTATACCTGCTAGAATAATGACCCAGGATAAGTTGCTTAACTTTTCCTTTTTTTGCAATTATAGCGGCTTGTTCTGCAGTGCTGTGTTTTGTGATTTTTGCTAAGTCTATTTTGTCATTAAGAAATGTAGATTCGTGATATAGCAAATCGCAGTTTTCAATAATTGGAATTATTGCTTCATTGTAGGCAGTGTCACTGCAAAATGCATAACTTAAAGGTCTGTTGGGGTTTGTGGTTAATAATTTATTTGGAAGTTTTTCACCAGTTCTTAATTTGAAGTCCTTGCCATTTTTCAACTTTTGATAATCACAAACTTCAATTTCAGGATACTTTTGTATTTCAGGAATATTTAATTTTCGTTCTCCAAGTTTTTCACAAAATAGAAACCCATTCGTATAAATTCTATGTTTTAAAGGAATGGTGAACACTGCAACCGTTTTATCTTCAAAGACGAGTTCGCTTTCTTTGGATTGTAATTCATGAAATCTTATGGGATATCCAGTATAAGATTCACTCAATTGCAGTTGAGTGACTATAAACTTTTTAATTCCTTTTGGCCCATAAACATTAATTTCGGTTGCTCTATTTAATAATCGAAACGTCGAAATTAGACCAATTAATCCGAAAACATGATCTCCATGTAAATGTGAAATAAAAATATGTTTTATGTTAGAAAATTTAATTTTGTATTTGCGTAATTGTACTTGAGTTCCTTCGCCACAGTCTATTAAGAAAGCGTGGTTTTTAATTTCAAGATATTGAGATGTTGGATGGGACGAAATTCTCGGAGTTGCACTGTGACATCCTAAAATACACAGTTTTATACTCATCTTATAACGAGCCTTTTAGATGTTACTTCAGATTTAGCCTGTAGCGAATAGATGTACATACCAGATTCTAAATTACCGCGTTGAAAAAATATTTTATTTTTACCCTTTTTAGCACTTATTGTTTTTAGAAAAACAGTCTTACCTAATAAATTTTTAATACGTAATGTTACTTTTTCACGCTCACTACAAGTGAAAGAAATTTTACTTTCTATAGTTAAAGGATTGGGGGAGGCATTTAAGTTAGAGATTGTTTTCTGTTGATGAAATTTTGATGCATTGTTTAGTTGGTCCTGCTGGGCAAAACCAATTGTTGAAATACTAAGAAAAATTATAAAAATTATTTTTTTCATCAATACGCTTCTTTCTTTATAAATTCATTAAATCTCTTTCCATTGCTTCCATTTCTAAAACATCTTCTGCTTCCGATAATGTTGGTGCCACTACTATTTCATCAGGGACATCATCCATGTCAATTTCGGAGCAAACAATTACAAATGACATGCTAACTTGGCGAAATTTATTTGCAACACCCAAAAATAATAAGATTTCTTGTGATGTTATGTTAAAATTTTCAGAAAAAATAACAATCAGGTGCATATTTAACAGATCATTCTCTTTTTCCATCAAAGAATTGTAAAAATCTTCAACTGAATTCTGGTCAGTAGTAATGAGTGTATAATTATTTTTTGTTGTTAGTTGCATTTTACCTTTTTATTTGTTGAGCCAATAAATAAATAACCGCCATTCTAACGGCCACTCCATTTTCAACTTGATTTAATATAATGGATTGATCTGCATCTGCAACATCACTTGTTATTTCAACACCTCTATTAATAGGGCCAGGATGCATAATTACAATTTTCTTATCGAGAGAATCTAAAATTTCTTTATTGATACCAAATAGTTGTTTGTATTCTCGTGTAGTCGGAAAATATTTGATATCCATACGTTCATGTTGAACTCTAAGTACATTGGCAACATCACACCATGCCAATGCTTTTTTCAAATTGATTTCCACTTCAATACCCAAGCTTTTAACATGTTTTGGAATTAAAGTGGTAGGACCACAAACTTTTACTTGAGCTCCTTGCATTTTTAAGGCAAAGATATTTGATAAAGCGACTCTTGAATGGAGTATATCTCCAATAATTACAACCTTTTTTCCTGTTACGCTTCCCAGTTTCTCTCGTATAGAATAAGAATCTAAAAGTGCTTGCGTCGGGTGTTCGTGTGTTCCGTCTCCAGCATTAATTATTTTAGCGTCTACGTGCTGAGATAAAAACACACCAGCACCTACGTTTGGATGTCTCATGACAACAATATCAACTTTCATTGATAAAATATTATTCACCGTATCTATTAAGGTCTCTCCCTTCTTAACTGAGGATTGACCCGCTGAGAAGTTTATGATATCTGCAGAAAGTCGTTTTTCAGCTAATTCAAAAGATAATTTTGTCCGTGTACTGTTTTCAAAGAAAAGATTGGCTATAGTTATATCTCTTAAGGAGGGAACTTTCTTAATGGGTCTATTGATGACTTCTTTGAAATGGTCAGCAGTTTGAAAAATAAGATCGATATCTTGTTTGTTCAAGTATTTTATTCCGAGTAAATGTTCTACGCTTAACTGACTCATTTTAATCGTTTGGTATTAGGTGTATAGCGTCTTTCCCATCTTTTTCCTTCCAATGGACAATCACTCTCTCATTATTTATTACATCTATTTGTCGTCCTATATAATTAGGTTGAATAGGTAAATGCCTGCTAAATCGCCTATCTATTAAAACTAGGAGTTCAATGATATTTGGACGGCCAAAGGATTGAATAGCAGATAGCGCAGCACTAATACTTCTTCCGGAGTATAAAACATCGTCAATAAAAACAATATTCTTGTTTTCTATATCGCAATTTAAACTTGTTTTATTAGCTTCCAAGGGAGCATCACGCCTTCTAAAATCATCACGGTAAAACGTAATATCTAAATGGCCTGAATTTATTCCTTGTATGTTGTAATCATCTTTTAATATTTGAGATAATCTATCTGCAAGATAAACACCACGCGGCTGTAAACCAATAAGTACAGTTTCTGAAAAATCGTTATGGTTTTCGATTAACTGGCAAGCTAATCGATGCAATATAATGTGAATTTCCGTTGAGTTTAGTAAAAGTTTGCTACTCATAAGATGGGTTTTCCAAACGTAGTTTGGAGTACAAATATACATATTGTTAATTAAATTGTTAAAAACAATTAGATAATTTTCTTGAATGGAAGGCTTCTTAGAGTACATTTAAAATATAAATGAATTAAACGTTTATGTCATCAAACTATAATCAAAATAAAAAAGTGTCTCTTTCGAAATTCGAATCTATGTTGAAGACGAACAATGTTTATTTTTTCGATTCAACTGAATTTGAGGGGATCATACAGTATTATTTGGACGTAGGTCGCCAGTCTTTAGCGTATAAGGCTATTAAATTAGGATTAGAACAACATCCATCTTCCATTAATTTAAAACTTTTGAATGCCGAATTGTTAATTTATGAAGATAAATTGGATGCAGCAGATAAGATTTTAACTGAATTGCACGCTATAGAACCGAATAATGAAGAGATATATGTTCAAAAAGCAACGATATTTTCTAAAAGTTGTGAGCATCAAAAGGCAATAGATTCTTTAAAAATAGCACTAGTATATACAGACGATAAGGCGGATATATTGGCAATGATTGGTACTGAATACTTGTATTTGGATAATTTTCAAAACGCAAGAGAAAATTTCGCAAAATGCTTGGAGGTTGATTATGAGGATTATTCTTCCCTTTATAATGTGATTTATTGTTTTGATATGGAAAATCAAAATGTAGCGGCAATTGAATATTTAATTAATTTTATTGAAAAGGATCCTTTTTCAGAAGTGGCTTGGCATCAATTGGGGAGACAGTATTTTATTTTGGAAGATTATAATAGTGCTTTAAGAGCATTTGATTACGCAGTAATCATTGATGATTCTTTTGTGGGAGCCTTACTAGAAAAGGCGAAAACTTTGGAGCAATTGGAGCAATATAGGGATGCTATAGAGAATTACTTAGCAACTTTGGAATTAGAAGATCCAACGGCATTCGCGTATTATAGAATAGGTGAATGTTACCATAAATTAGAAAACAAAGCATTTGCGCTTAAGTACTTTAAAAAAACAGTAAAGGAGGATCCATTATTGGATAAAGGTTGGATCGCCTTGAGTAACTTATATTGTGAGGAAAAGCAATTTCAAAAAGCTTTATACTATATCAATAAGGCATTGGCAATAGATGAATCGAATACATTGTATTGGAGGAAATATGCAGAAATTAATTTAAAATTAGACTTTTTTGAAGAGGTTACAAGAGCATTTTATGCCTGTATAGATTATGGTGACGAGAATTTAGATATTTTTGTTGGTTTAGCAGATGTTTTAAATTTTATTGGAGACTTTGAGGACGCCAAAATCATTTTGATAAAAGCATTGAGAATATTTCCGAAGCATGCTGAAGTTGAATATAGGTTGGGCTGTATATATTATATACTCGGAGAAGATGATAAGGGAAGAAAAAGTTTAAAAAATGGACTTAAATCAGATTTTGAATACCATGTTATTTTTAAAGAACTTTTTCCAGCGGTATTTGATTTAGACGAAGTAAATAAATTAATTACGAAGTACAAGAAATATTCGTAATTTTTCCGCTTTTAGCAAGGCGTTTTCAGGTTTCATTTATTGGATATTACGATCTTTTTCTAACTAAGAAAAGGTACATTTGTGCTTGAAAAAAAAATAAAAATGGAAAATAGACAATTTAAAGACTACATTTTCATTACCCTAAAAGGAATTGCAATGGGAGCTGCAGATGTTGTTCCCGGGGTTTCAGGTGGAACAATAGCCTTTATATCGGGGATTTATGAAGAGTTACTTCAATCTATTAATTCCATCAATTTTTCATTGATTGGTTTGTTAAGAACTGAGGGGATTAAAGTTGTATGGAAACGTATAAATGGAAAATTTTTATTTTCGTTGCTTTTCGGGATTGGAATTAGCGTAGTTTCTTTAGCAAAGTTGCTTTCATGGCTTTTAAAAAATGAGCCCGTTTTATTATGGTCATTTTTCTTCGGGTTAGTTTTGGCAAGTGTTTTATTTATAGCAAAGCAAATTTCCAATTGGAAGGTTTTGACAATACTCTTTTTCGTAATTGGAGCAGTAAGTGCATTTTATATAACAACATTACAGCCATTAGTTACTGAAAACCCTTCAGGTATTCAGTTCTTTTTTGCGGGTGCTCTGGCAATATGTGCAATGATTTTACCGGGTATATCGGGCGCGTTTATTCTTGTATTACTGGGTGCTTATAAGCCTGTTTTAGAAGCAATTCATTCTAGGGATATTAAAATTATTGCAATTGTAGGAGCAGGAGCAGTGATAGGCTTGTTATTTTTTTCCAGAATTTTAAAATGGCTGTTTAGCAATTATAAGGATATAACATTATCGGTTTTAACAGGGTTTGTTTTTGGCTCATTGAATAAAATTTGGCCTTGGAAAAAAGTGCTTGAATCAAAAATAATAGGTGAAAAGTTAATTGTTTTGAAAGAAGAAAGTATTTTGCCATATAACTTTGAAGGAGAAAGTCAATTAGTATATGCAGTGATCTTAGCGATTATAGGTTTTTTGACAATAGTATTGTTAGAAAGAATTGCCATTAAAAATGAGTAGAGAACGGAATTTTATAGATAAGATTCTCCTTTTTTTAAAAGGATTATCTATGGGTGCAGCCAACAAGATTCCTGGAGTATCTGGAGGGACAGTGGCATTTGTGCTCGATTTCTATAATGAATTAATTTACTCTTTTCAAAAAATTAATGGGAAGGCGTTAAAATTGTTGTTTAGTGGCCGTTTTAGATCATTGTGGCGATATATCAATGCGCAGTTTCTATTACTTATAATGGGTGGGAGTATGTTTAGTTTCTTCACTGTTTCGATACTAATGGATTATCTCATCCGAAATTATGAACTGTATGTTTGGAGCGCATTTTTTGGAATGATATTGGGGTCTATTTATTATATAGTGAAAGATTTTAATGATTGGTCTCCAAAAAATATTATTTCAATTATTATAGGTATTTCTATTGGAGTACTTATCAGTTTAATGAGCCCAGCTAAAGAAAATGACAATTTATGGTTTGTGTTTTTATGTGGTATTATTGGGGTGTCCGGAATGACCTTACCAGGTCTTTCAGGTTCTTTTATTTTAATATTAATGGGTAACTATGTTTTGTTGTTAGTTGATTCCGTGACCATGTTATACAAGACTATTTCTGAAATATCAACAGGTAACTGGGAATTTATCAATGATCAAGTTAGATTGCGATACTTAAAAGTTGTAGTCGTATTTACGGGTGGGTCTGCTTTTGGATTGGTAGTGACATCACATATATTGGGTTTTGTATTAAAAAGATGGAATAGAATTGTAACAGCAGTCATAATTGGCTTTATAACGGGATCACTGGGGATTGTATGGCCTTGGAAAAAAGAGCTATATAAGTTTGAAAAGGGAAGGTTGTTGCATGATATACATGGTGACAAGGTTATTGAAAATTATCAGCGCTATATGCCTGATATTGAAAATATGGAAACTTGGATTGCAATATTTTTTATACTAACGGGTTTAACGATAATTTTAGCATTAGACTGCTATGCAAATAAAGATGATAAAAAAAGAAAAAAATGGCTAAGAGAACAAAATTAGGTTTGATAGGTAAGAATATTTCGTATTCATTTTCTAGCGGATATTTTTTAGATAAATTTAAGAAAATGAATATTACGGAATTGACATACAAAAATTTTGATATTCCCGCAGTGGAAGAGTTTCCGTTTTTAGTATATCATCGCGAAGAAGAATTCAAAGGTTTCAATGTTACTATTCCCTATAAGCAATCGATTATTAAATACTTATCAGAGTTAGATGCAGATGCCGCTAAAATAGGAGCTGTAAACACGATTAAGGTTACAGAAAAAAATGAGTTGATTGGTTATAATACAGATATTTATGGGTTTGAGAATTCTTTAAAACCATTATTGAAAGAATATCATTCTAAGGCACTTATACTTGGAACGGGCGGCGCATCTAAAGCAGTAGTCTTTGTGTTGAATAAATTAAATATATCGTATAAAATTGTGTCTAGGAATCCGTCCAGCGAAAATGAAATATCGTATGTTGACTTGTCAGAAGAAATCATGACAAGCCATAAATTAATAATCAATTCTTCACCGGTAGGAACACATCCTAATATAAAGGAATGTCCAAAAATTCCATATGAATATATATCAGACACTCATTATTTGTTTGATTTGATATACAATCCAGAAGTAACTATGTTTTTGCAGAAAGGTAAAAATGCGGGTGCGGCTATAAAAAATGGTTTAGAGATGCTAGAATTACAGGCTGAAAAATCATGGGAAATTTGGAATAGTTGATCATACTTTTATTTAAGGTAACTTTTGAGTATTTTTGTGAATGAAAGTCTTTGTCTGGATAATCCCAATTGCTGGTTTTTGAAAGATCCAAGATATTATAATTATTGATCCTTAAACATTCGTAATAATGTTAGACACTAAAAATGAAAATCATCTAGAAGATGATGTAAAGAAGATTCAATCAGAGAATATTTCTGAAAATCAAGTAAAGGTAGAAGAAAAGAATCTTTCAGTAGAGAGTTCAGATGAAAAGTCGGAAGAGCAAATTTTAGATGAAGAGCCGGAAGAGCAAGTTGTAGATGAAAAGATGGAAGGAGAGGTTGAAGATGTTAAGACGAAAGAGCAAGTTGTCGATGAAATAGATCATCAAATAGCAGAATCTTCGGAGAAGGAAGAAGAACATGAAGAAGTAGTAGCCGTTGATCTAGAGAGCATGAGCCTCGAAGGACTGGTATTGGAATTGGAAAGTTTATTGAATGGTAATAAGATTCAAAAAATCAATTCTCAAGTAAACTCAATTAAGACTGTTTTTAGTTCAAAATTTGCTGAAATATTGGCTAAAAAGAAGGCTATTTTTTTAGAAGAAGGAGGAGAAAGTATAGATTTTAGTTATACGAACCCGTTTAAAGTTAAATTTAATTCTTTAATGAATGATTTTAAAGATAGCAGGACCAAGTACTATAAGGATTTAGAAAAAGAATTTAGTAATAATCTGGAAACTAGATTTAGTGTAATTGAGCAATTGAAGGAATTAATTGAAAATGCTGATTCTAAAACTATGTATTCTCAGTTTAAAGGATTGCAAGATCGGTGGAAAAAAATAGGGCCTGTTCCTAGAGAGAAATATAATGATACATGGCGGACATATCATCATCATGTCGAACGATTTTATGATTTATTACATTTAAGCAATGATTATAGAGATTTAGATTTTAAGCAGAACCTGGAAGAAAAAACGAAATTAGTTGAGCAAGTTGAGATGTTAACCACTATAACAGACGTAAATGCTGCTTTCAAAGAATTGCAACTAATCCATAAAATGTGGAAAGAAGATATAGGTCCTGTTGCTCGTGATCAAAGAGATGAAATATGGGATAGGTTTAGTGCGGCAACTAAAATAATTCATGATAAACGACATGAATTCTATCGAGTAATGAAGGATCATTATGAGGGAAATGTTGAGAAAAAGTTGATCGTAATTGCAGAAATTGAAGCTGTAGATACGTCTAAGAACACGAATCATAGTGATTGGCAATCAAGTATTAAATTGATTGAAAAATTAAGAGAAGAGTTTTTTAAAATAGGAAAGGTTCCAAAATATGATAGTGATAAAATTTGGAATAAATTTAAGGATACTACAAGAAAATTCAATAAAAATAAAAACAAATTTTATAAGAATATTAAAAGTGAACAGCAAGAAAACTTAGAGAAGAAACTAAAGTTGATTGCGCTAGCAGCAACTATGAAGGAGAGTGAAGATTGGGAAAATACAACGAATTTAATGAAACAAATTCAAACTGATTGGAAAAAAATAGGACATGTTCCCCGTAAATATTCCGATAAGATTTGGAATGACTTTAGAAATACATGTAATCATTATTTTGATCGTTTCCATGAATATAAAAATTCTGGAAGTAGAGAAGAGCAACTTGTATTCGATAATAAAAAGAATTTATTAGACACGATAAAAACTAGTTTAACCGAGGAACTGAATGTTGATCTGGAGATGATAAACGGATTTATTGCTGATTGGAGTTCTTATGGCAAAGTACCTCATGGTATGCGGCATATTGAGACTAAATTTTCTAAATTAATTGATAAGTTGTACTCTAGGTTGTCGATTGATCCAAAAGAATTAGAACTCTTTAAGTTTAAAAATCAAATGGATAGTTTGATAGGGCAAAACAATTATAGAAAATTGGATAGTGAACAATTGTTTATTAGAAAGAAGATTGATGAATTAATACGAGAAAAACAACAGTTAGAAAATAATATTAGTTTCTTCGCAAATGCAAAATCTGATAATCCTTTATTAAAAAATGTTCAAAATAATATTTTAGAAATTGAGAATAAATTGACTGGATTTAGGGAAAAGTTAAGTTATTTAAGTCAACTGGATTATTAGTTTAAGACTTAGAAGTATATAAATCAAACAGAAAAACCTCGAATTATCGAGATTTTTCTGTTTGATCTAATTTTTTTTTAATTCTTTATTACTGAAATACTAGCGTTTATTTCAACTTCATTCCATGTTTTACTAATGCCATCTGCTCCTTTGTGAAGATTTTCACAGACTTTATTAATACTTGCTATGGCAGCCTGTCCACCCCATTCATCTAAATTCATAGTCCCGGAGAAAGTAAATTTGCTATCTTTAAACGTGTAGTTAATAGGAAGTGATTTACTCATTGCATTCATCTTAACAGTTAAACTTCCAGTTGATTCATTTTTAAGGGTAATCTTTCCGCTCAATAATTCGGTTTGATCCATAATGCCAAAAAAGAACTTTTGTAACTTACCATCTCTGTCTTCGTTATTTGAAAATATGCTACTTACGGGAATTGAAAATTCAACGCCGTCTAATAATTTGGATGCATTTCCAGAAGACTTAGGATTTGAAATGGTTATTTTTTTAAATTCTCCTTTGACTGGAACTTTATCAGTCGTTTTGTAGCCCGTCCAACCAACTTTTGAAGTTGACTGATCTAGCGTGTAACTAATTTGTGGAGTTTCTTTAATTTCTTTTTTAGGATTGTTCTTACAAGATACAATGCTTATTGACAATAATAGGACAATACAGGTGATAAGAGTGTTTTTTTTCATTTTAAATATTTATTTACAAGTTTTATATATTCTTTTTGTGCTTCTTCTTCTGTTAATTGATTTAATTGAAACCATGCATGCGTTTTAAAGGCATTTCTTAATTCAACCGATCCAGAGGGTTGTTCGTAATTATTTCCTTTAGTCGCTTGCTTAAAGTGAGCGTAAAATTGCAGCATGACATCAGGAGGAAGTTTTATTGAAGTGTTGTTTGCTATTTCAAGAGCTTCTTTGAACTTAGTATCGAGATCTTCTTTCATTCAGGAATGTTGAGAGGCAATTTACGAAAAAGAATTTACAAAGTGGCAATTACTTGTTCTCCACCTTTAACCTTTTGATTTAATGTTACATTGATTTTTGTACCTAAAGGCAAGAATAAATCAACCCTGGATCCAAATTTTATAAACCCAGCATCTGTTCCTTGAAGTATCGATTCACCTTCTACCGCATAATTCATAATTCGCTTTGCCAGTGCTCCGGCAATTTGTCTATATAATATTTGACCACCACTGTTATTTTCAATAACAATGGTGGTTCTTTCATTTTCAGTTGAAGACTTTGGATGCCATGCAACTAAGTATTTTCCAGGATGATACTTACTGTACTTTACTGTTCCGCTTATTGGGTATCTTGTTACGTGAACGTTAAGGGGAGACATGAATATGGAAACTTGAAGTCGCTTGTCTTTAAAAAATTCAGGTTCCTCTACTTCTTCAATTACGACTACTTTTCCATCTACTGGGGCAATGATTTGTTGTATGTTTAAGACGGTATTTCTTTTGGGATTTCTAAAGAACTGAAGAATGATTATATAAAGTCCCAAAAATAGCGATTGAATAAGTTTTGCTAGCCAAATAATGTCTATAAATTTATCTGCTGCAAATACTATTACTAGTAATAATAGGGTAGATATTTGAATGATTTTAAGGCCTTCTTTATGGAACATATTATACGATTTGTAAATAAATAAAAATAAATGGTGCTGCAAAGATAACACTATCAAAACGATCTAGAAAACCTCCGTGACCAGGAATTAAATTACTACTGTCTTTGAGACCTGCTTGCCGTTTAAACATAGATTCAATTAAGTCTCCTAAAACGCCAAAAACACTTACAAGTCCAGATATAACAATCCATTGAATAATAGATAACTCTGTGAAATATAGTGCAATTATATATCCAGTTCCAAAACAAGCGACCATGCCACCTATAAAGCCTTCAACTGTTTTGTTGGGAGAAATATGTTTTAATAATTTGGTTCTTCCAATATTTTTTCCCACCAAGAAAGCAAAGGTATCGTTTGTCCAAATTAATATAAAAACACCTAAGATAGCTGAACTCGCGTATTTAAAATCATTATCTAAAAACGGTATTTGAGCCATTAAAATAAAGGGTATGATAATGTAAATAACGGTTAAGAATATTTTGCCGAGATGGTTAATTATTTCTTCTTTTTTTGCAAATAAAATCCATACAAAAGAAGAGAATATGCATAAGAATAAAAGCACTCCTACATATACAAAAATAGAATTCGATGGAACATCTTCAACATTTAAAATATTCCCAAAAACATATGCTAAAAACCCAATGAAAAAAGGGAATACACTTTTTAATTGAATCATTTTAGTAAATTCATACAAGCAAAGCATCATCAAGATAAAGAAAAGGCTTAAGAAAGTGATTTTACTAAATAGAATTGCAAAAGTTAATACAGAAATATAAACTATTCCTGATAAAATACGTTTGGTAAGGTTCTTCATTCTTATAAATCTTCTAATAAAAGCAAATATAAGTTTTTTGAGTTATTAGTGGCATAATTTAAAAAATTATCATCATCAATAAAACCACCGTAATATTTTATAGGGCTTATGTTTGATGGAATATTTTTTT
This sequence comes from Urechidicola croceus, assembly GCA_905181865.1. Taxonomy (GTDB): domain Bacteria; phylum Bacteroidota; class Bacteroidia; order Flavobacteriales; family Flavobacteriaceae; genus Urechidicola; species Urechidicola croceus_A. The sequence continues at coordinate 560,762 of CAJIZG010000001.1, read as the reverse complement.
TATATTTTAATTTTATTCCGGTTAAACTTTCGCCTTTGTTCTTTACAATTTGACTCGTAGTAGCTAGCACAATAAGGTCATGAGTAAGAGCGGGAACTTTTTGATCTTTAAACTGATTTTCAGAAAATAATATACTTCCATTTTCAGCAATTAAAAATTCACAAGTCGTAAATAATGGATATTTATTGCTTAGACTAAAATTTGTATTGACTTTCAAAGAAGTCAGAAATACATTTAAATCTTTATTGATATAAGATAAAGTAGCCCAATTATTTTCGTCAGCGATATGCATAATATTCTTCGTTACATCTTCTTTTTTCGGACAGTAGAGAAATTTTCCACCATGTTTAATAAAATTATGGACAAATGAATCATCAAGTGCAAGAGAAACATTCTGTTTCTTATTTTGTTTTGAGGCTAACACCTTTTTAGATGTAAATAATTTCTTAAAATAACTCATTTTTGAAATGACCTCAAATTAATTTTCCTCGCTTAGATCAGTATCTTCTTCCTTTAGCAGCGCTGGAACTTCTAAAGGCTTTACTTTAGGAGTAATTTCTTCCTTTTTAAATGGTCTCGCACCAAAAATAGTTTGAAGGTTCTCTTTAAATATCACCTCTTTTTCCAATAATAATTTAGCTAATTCAATAAGTTGATCTTTGTGCTTTGATAATATTGATATAGCCCTTTTGTATTGCTCTTCTATGATTTTTGAAATTTCTTGATCAATTAATTTAGCAGTTTCTTCACTATATGGTTTAGTAAAGCCGTATTCATTTTGCCCAGATGAATCGTAATACGTAATATTTCCTAATTTATCATTCAGGCCATAAACCGTAACCATTGCACGCGCTTGACGCGTGATTTTTTCTAGATCGTTTAAAGCTCCTGTAGAAATTTTATTAAATATAAGTTTTTCTGCGGCTCTACCTGCCAATGTTGCGCACATTTCGTCTAACATTTGTTCGGTTCTTACAATCATTCTTTCTTCTGGTAAGTACCAAGCAGCTCCTAGTGATTGACCTCGAGGAACAATTGTCACTTTTACCAACGGAGCAGCATGCTCTAAAAACCAACTTGCCGTAGCATGACCGGCTTCATGGTATGCAATTGTTTCTTTTTCTCCAACAGTAATTATTTTGTTCTTTTTCTCTAACCCTCCAATAATTCTATCAACGGCATCTAAAAAGTCTTGATGCTCTACAAATTTTTTCTCTTGTCTTGCCGCAATTAAGGCAGATTCATTACACATATTTGCAATGTCCGCTCCAGAGAATCCAGGGGTTTGTTGGGCTAAAAAGTCAATGTTTACGTCTTTACCTAATTTAAGCGGTTTGATGTGTACCTCAAAAATTTCTTTTCGTTCGTTAAGATCTGGTAAATCAACATATATTTGGCGGTCAAACCTTCCTGCACGCATTAAGGCTTTGTCCAATACATCGGCTCTATTTGTAGCTCCAATTACGATAACATTTACGTCAGTACCAAACCCATCCATTTCTGTAAGCAACTGATTTAAGGTGTTTTCACGTTCATCATTTCCACCAGTCATATTACTTTTTCCACGAGCTCTACCTATAGCATCAATTTCATCAATAAAGATTATTGAAGGTGCTTTTTGAGCGGCTTGCTTAAATAAATCACGTACACGAGATGCACCAACACCCACAAACATTTCAACAAAATCAGAACCTGATAATGAGAAAAAAGGAACATCTGCTTCTCCAGCAACCGCTTTTGCTAGCAATGTTTTTCCAGTTCCTGGAGGTCCTACTAATAAAGCGCCTTTAGGAATTTTACCTCCTAAATTGGTATATTTTTCTGGGTTTTTTAAAAAGTCAACAATTTCTTGAACTTCTTCTTTTGCGCCAACCAATCCTGCTACATCCTTAAAAGTGGCCTTTACTTTTTGATCTTTATCAAATAGTTTTGCTTTTGATTTTCCAATATTGAAAATTTGTCCGCCACCTCCTCCTCCGGCACCACCTGACATACGTTTCATAAAGAAAATCCAGATTCCAACTAATAATATTAATGGCAACCATCCAATTAACTGCGACATAAAATCGCCTTGACTGTCATATACAGTATCAAAACCTAAATCTAAATCGGACTTTTTACTGTTTAATTCATTTTCGAAATTTTGTAAGTCTCCGAAATCATATGTGTAATGAGGCGCATTAGCATCTTTTAGCAAAGAAGGTTCAGAAAGTCCCTTATGTTTTTCTTTGTTTAGTGCCTCAGCAGTTAAAATAATTTGTGCAATATCTTTATTAACAATGGTTATTTTTTCAATGTCATTTTCAGCAAGTAAAACTTTGAAATCATTCTTTGATAAATCACTAGAAACATTACTTACACCTCTCATTAATTGATATCCTAGAATTAGAGCGAATACAATCGCATAAATCCAATAAGAATTAAATTTCGGTAATTTAGTTTGTTCCTTCACGTCTTTCTTCTCTTTGTTGTTACTCATTTAAATAAGTTAATACAGTGAATAAATTTTTTAGGCAGTTGTTATTGGTGTAATTTTTGCATCACCCCAAAGTCCTTCAATATCATAGAATTCTCGGGTTTTTTTTTGGAATATATGTACAACTACATTCACATAATCCATTAAAATCCATTCGGCATTTGCTTCTCCTTCAATATGCCATGGTTTGTCTTTTAATTCTTTACTTACCAATTTTTGAATAGATTGCGATAAAGCATTAACTTGAGTATTTGAATTTCCTGTACAAATTATAAAGTAATCGGTAACAGTGTTTTCAATTTCTCTGAGATCAAATAATTGGATATCTTCTCCTTTTACATCTTCTAATCCTTTGATTATTAAAGTGATAAGTAGATCGTTATTAACTTTTATTTTCGTCATTAAAAATTGTTTAGTTTTGCTACAAAGTTATAGTTTTTTTGTGGTTCTTTCCATATAAAAATAATAGATTGTAGTATAACATAGAATGAATTTAATCAAAATTAATGCCACTGAATCATCTAATTCTTATTTAAAAGATTTAAGCAGAAAAACAGTCTTAGAGAATTTTACGGTAGTGCTTGCGTATAAACAGCATAAGGGGCGAGGTCAAATGGCTACGGTTTGGGAGTCAGAAGCGGGTAAAAACCTGACATGTAGCATATTAATAAAGTGGGAGCGTTTAAATATTTCTCGAAATTTTTATATAAGTAAAATTGTTTCATTATCAATTGTTCATTGTTTGGATATTATATTTGAAGCGAATTTAGCTATTAAATGGCCAAACGACATTATGGCAGCAGGGCGCAAATTAGCGGGTATATTAATTGAAAATTCCGTCAAAAAGACAAAAGTTGTACAAAGTGTAATTGGAATTGGTTTAAATGTAAATCAAATTAAGTTTAAAGATTTGCCGGGAGCAACTTCCATGAAAATAATTTCTAATAAAGAATTTGATGTAGAAGTTATTTTAACAAAGTTAATTGAAAAACTGAATTTTTTTGTTGAACTATTAAATAATCAGGAGTTTAAATTGATTGATACCATGTATATTAATCATCTGTATAAGATACAGCAACCAGTTATGTTTAAAGATTCCTTAGGAGAATTATTCATCGGAAAAATAATTGGAGTGTCACAAGTAGGTAAATTAAGGATACAATTAGAAAATGAAACAGTTAATGAATTCGACTTGAAGCAAGTAAGTTTCGCTCAAATTAATAAAGAGTAACAGCCATTTACATTTTATCCTATATCTGTAAAGAGGTGCCTCAAACGTGGTGTTTTGTTCGTACTTCTAATTCTTGTCTAATGAGTATAAAAAAGACTAATTTTTCAATTTTAAAATATTACCAGAAAGTGTATCTATAAATTTTTGCAATGGTTTTTTGACCATCATTGCCATCATCGGGTTGAAGTCTCCGTTAAAAAATAATTGAACTTCAGAACGACTTCCTGTAATTTTAATAATATCAATAGTTAATGTAAAGGATAACTTACTACTTGCAGCACCAAGTATTACTTTATCAAATTCATTTTTTTCTTGAAGTACCAACCTGATTTCCGGCATTCCTTTCAGTCCGAAAATAAATGAATCCCCGTCAACTTCAAATTTTTCAATACTATCAGGCATAAGACCTTCAAAATTTTTCAAATTCGTAATAAACGAAAAGATTCCTTCTTGAGATTTATCTACACTTACTTTTGGTGACTCTAAATTCATAACTAAATTAGTTTATTGGTTCCATTCACTTGGATTTTTTCTCCAACTATTTAATGTGGCCAAATCCTTTTTAGAAATATAATTAGTATCGCTGGCCTGCTCTAATAAAGCATCGTAATTGCTCAATGTTGTCAATTCAACATTTGCTTTTTCAAAATTTTCATCTGCAATATCAAATCCATATGTAAAAATGGCAATTATTCCTTTAACGGTAGCACTTGTTTCGTTTAGAACTTTTACAGCATTTAAACTACTTTTTCCGGTACTAATTAAATCTTCAATAACAACTACATTAGATCCACTTTCTAAAAAGCCTTCAATCTGATTTTGTCTTCCGTGTTTCTTCGCTTTCGGCCTTACATAAATAAATGGAACGCCAAGTTCTTCAGCGACAAGCACGCCTATAGCAATAGCTCCAGTTGCTACCCCAGCAATTACATCAGGTTTTCCATATTTTTCAATGACCAATTTTGCAATTTCTTGACGTAAAAAAGTTCTTATTTTTGGAAACGAAAGTGTAGTTCTATTATCACAATATATCGGAGATTTCCATCCAGATGCCCAATTAAATGATTTGTTTGGTTCTAATTTAATTGCTTTTATTTGGAGTAATAATTCGGCAGTTTTTTTTGCAGTATCTTTGTTTTCAATCATGACACAAATATACACAATTTTTATTCGCGATGTTCCAATTTATTTGGTTGGAAATTTAGAATTTTCTTCGTGTCAGGGCTTTTATTATAAAGATGAAATCACGATTAAGAAATTATTAAGTATTGCTATATCAGGCAAATACAATGCTATTTATTTGTATCATGAGGATTTAGTTGTTTTATGGAAGGAATTCAAAGGGTTTTTTAAAATAGAAAAGGCTGCGGGAGGTCTTGTAAAGAATAAACGTGATCAGGTACTCTTTATTTATCGATTTGATAAGTGGGACTTACCCAAAGGAAAAATTGAAAAAGGAGAAAAAAAGAAGCATGCTGCGATTAGAGAGGTTGAGGAGGAGTGTGGTATTTCAGGATTAAAGATTATAAATAAGTTGCCAAGGACTTTCCATATATTTCAAAGGAATGAACGACAGACTTTAAAGATTACTTATTGGTATGCGATGGAGTCTAATTTCAAAGGTGAGTTAGTCCCACAAGAGGAAGAAGGGATTACTATGGTAGGTTTCAGAGGTGAGGAAGGAATTAAAGAAGCATTGAAAAATACGTATGGAAATATTAAGTTGTTCTTTATAATTTAGCTAGGAAATAACCAAATTCTTCTCTTTTTTAAGAAGTACTATTCATTCGATTTTTTCAATAAAAAGATTACCTTTGCAAAATCAATTTTTTATCGATGGAAAAATTTATTAGAAAGAGAGTAACCAATGCAGGAAATGAAATTTTCTCAGGAATTACTGTTGCTTTGGCATTGGTTCCAGAGGCAGTTGCTTTTGCCTTTGTGGCAGGAGTAGATCCGTTAGTTGGTTTGTATGCAGCATTTATGGTAGGTTTGATTACTTCTATTTTTGGTGGAAGACCTGGAATGATTTCTGGGGCAACCGGCGCTTTGGCAGTGGTCATGGTAAGTCTGGTTTCCGAAGGAAATGCAATGGGAGTTGAAGGTGATGATTTGGGATTATACTATTTATTTGCAACCGTTATATTAATGGGCTTTATACAAGTTTTGGCGGGTGTTTTAAAGTTAGGAAAGTTTGTAAGATTAATTCCACATCCTGTAATGATGGGTTTTGTAAATGGTTTAGCAATTGTAATATTCACATCGCAATTAGGAATGTTTCCTAAAGAGTATAATTTAGGGTTTTGGATGATGATCGCTTTGATAGGGTTAACGATGTTAATAATGTGGGGACTACCTAAAATAAAGGTGCTTTCAAAACTTCCTGAGGCATTGATAGGAATTTTAGTTGTATCAGCAATTGCAATATTTGGAGGATTAGATGTTGCAACTGTGGGATCATTTATTAGAGCTGGAGGAGGAGAAGGCTTGAAAGGCGGTTTTCCTGTTCCCGAGTTAGGAACGTTTTCTAAAATTCCAATGACCATAGAGACACTTTGGTTTATTGGTCCTTATGCCTTTATTTTGGCTGCTATTGGGTTAATAGAATCTTTAATGACCTTAAATTTGATTGACGATTTAACGGAAACTCGTGGTAATGGAAACCGTGAATGTATGGCTCAAGGCGGTGCAAATATCGTTACTGGATTTTTCGGAGGTATGGGAGGATGTGCTATGATTGGACAATCTATAATCAATATTAAAGGTGGAGGAAGAACAAGACTTTCAGGAATTGTAGCGGCGTTAACATTACTTGGATTTATTTTGTTTGCTTCAGGAATGATAGAACAAGTTCCAATTGCAGCATTGGTGGGTGTAATGTTTATGGTTGTTATTGGTACGTTTGCCTGGTCTAGTTTTAGAATCATAAATAAAATACCACTAACTGACCTTTTTGTATTGATTCTTGTATCATCTTTAACAGTAATTTTTGATTTGGCAATTGCTGTAATTTCTGGGGTAATTGTAAGTGCGCTGGTATTTTCTTGGGAAAATGCAAAACGGATTAGAGCTCGAAAAAGAATGAAAGAGGATGGAACAAAGGTTTATGAAATTTGGGGTCCATTATTCTTTGGTTCTATTACTGCCTTTAACGAAAAATTTGATGTAAATAATGATCCTAAAAGTATTGAGATAGATTTTATTGAAGCCAGAATAAGTGATCATTCAGCCTTTGAAGCGATATTGAATTTAGTTAAAAAATATGAGGCTGTCGGTAAAATTATTTATTTGAAACATTTAAGTGCAGACTGTAAGGTCTTACTTTATAAGGCCGATGAAAAATTCCATCAAATTATAATAGAAGATATTGATGATCCACGCTATCATTTAGCTGAAAACCCAGAGAACTTTACAAAAGGTTTGGGCGAGTATAACTTATAAGAAAATTAGTACTAGAAATTAGTGTGTAAAGAGGAGCGATTTTGTATTGTTCCTCTTTTTACTATAAACTATCTAATAGGTTGTTTTTTTTATTGAAAATTAAGTCAAGAACAACTAGAATGGTTCCGGTTACAATGAAAATATCTGCGATATTAAATATACCAGTTTGGATCGTACCCATTTGAATTTGGATGAAATCAGTAACAGACCCAAAAAAGACTCTATCAAATATATTTGTAACAGCACCTCCAATAGCAGCGGAAAGTCCTATAGCGGTTTGCTTAGAAATAGCGGTTTTAGTAAGTATCATCCTAAAGAAGAATAAAAGAACTGACATTGGTAATATTTGAAAATATATCGTTTTTAATATTGATGGAAAATTGCCACCTAATCCTAAAGCAGCACCAAAATTTTCCGCTTTTATTAAAACAAGACTATTATTTAGTAAAAATATATATTCATGATTGGTTAAATTATTTCGAATAATAGTTTTTGAAACTTGATCAGAGCAAATTGTTAGGGAAATTATTGAAATAATCAGAATTATTCTCTGTCTTCTATTAGTTTTCATGATAGTTTTGAGGTGGACTTCTTAAAAAGTTAAAAGGAAAAATTCTTACTTTCTCTCGAACAAAATATACTAATGTTTTTTAATTAAAAGATTAGATCTATTATTATGTAAAAGTACAGTTTATACTAGATTATAATCCGATAATGGTAATGAATTATATCGCTTTCCAGTTACTTTAAAAATGGCATTTACGATGGCGGGAGCAATTACAGGAACCCCTGGCTCCCCAACTCCGGTCGGAAGTTCGTAGTTATCTATAATTTCAACATGAGTTTTTGGTGCTGCTGGCATTCGAAGCATATTATAGTTGTGAAAGTTGCTTTGCTCTATAGCACCATCTTTAGCCGTGATTTTACCATAAAAAGTTAAGGTCATTCCAAAAACAGCAGCACCTTCCATTTGTGCAGTAATTGTATCTTTATTTATAGCAGTGCCACAATCAATAACAGTATGTATTTTGTGCACTTTTACATTATTATCCTTTACAGATACTTCAACAACGGAAGCAACATAAGATAAAAAGCTGTAATGAACTGCAATTCCTTGTGCATGTCTTTCTGGTAGTTTTTTACCCCAGTTGGCATTTTTTGCTGCTTGCTTTAAGACATGTTTCAATCTTGCAGTATTCATTTTATGTTCACTGTTAGTTTCTTCAATACGATCGCTACCAATCAATTTCATTCTAAAATCTAAAGGATCCATTCCTGCTTCATATGCTAATTGATCTGTAAATACATTTATAGAGAAACCGAGAGGTATATTTATAACCGATCTTAACCACCCAATTCTAACATGAGCATTCGCTTTTCCAACTTCAACATTAAAGTTTTCAATTTCAAACGGAGCCTTCACGGCTGCCGCTGTCTCGCCACCTCCAGCATATTCTACTCCAGGTTGAAAAGTAGAACTTATAGAAGGTAATGCCACTCTATGCTGCCAACCAGTAACTTTTCCATTCTTATCTAATGAAGCTTTCATCTTTTGCGCTGAAACGGCATGAAAATAACTATGCTGTATATCATCTTCTCTAGACCACACAACTTGAACAGGGCCATTAATAGCTTTTGATACCATGGCAGCTTCAACAACGTAATCTGGTTTAGACTTTCGTCCAAATCCTCCACCTAAGAAAGTTACATTCATGGTGACATTTTCAATAGGTATTTTTAAAAAATCTGCGACCTCTGCTCTAGCTCTCTGTGGCGCTTGGCTCGGCGCCCAAACTTCACATGTGTCATTTTGTACCCAGGCTACGGCATTTGGAACTTCCATAGGGGTGTGAACCAAATGTGGTAATTGAATCGTTGTTTCTAAAATTTTATGAGCATTTTGAAAAGCAGCATCAATATCTCCTTTGTTCTTTAATTCTTTTCCTTTTTTATGAACATTTTCCGTCAATTGTTTCATATAATCTTCCGAATTATAGGAAGTATTAACCCCTTTATCCCATTCTATTTTTAAGGCTTCCTTTCCTTTAAAAGCGGCCCAAGTATTAGTTGCTATAACTACGACACCTCCAAGTGGCCCAAAAGGTCTTTCAATTCTAGGGATTTCAATAACATCTAGTACTCCATAAACTTTCATGGCAGCTGTTTTATCAAAGGATATTACTTTCCCAAAAGTAACAGGGCAGCGCTGAATTGCAGCAAATTTCATATTTGGAACTCTTTGGTCCAGACCAAAAATAGCGGAACCATTAGAATAGTCATCGACATCAATACTAGGTAGTTTTTTTCCAATATATTTAAAATCCTTAGGAGATTTTAGTTGAATATCTTTCGGAACTTCAATGGTTTTTGCAATTTCTACTAAACCTCCAAAGCCGATTTTTTTACCACTTTTGTGAATGATAAAATGATTTTCCGCATTGCACTCAGAGGCAGGTACTTTCCATTTTTGAGAAGCAGCAGTAATTAAAATGGCCTTTGTGGTAGCACCCATTTTTCGCATCGATTTAAAAAATGTTCGCACACTTTGAGATCCATCTGTATTTTGATTGCCATATTTAGAATCTCCAGTTCCTTGCTTTACAGTAACCCGATTCCAATCTGCTTCCATCTCATCCGCAATTACAGAAGTTAAAGAGGTCCTAACTCCGTTACCCATTTCTGATCGAGCGGCGATTAGCACCAAACTTCCATCAGAGTTTAGTTGTACAAATAAATTAGGATTGAATTTTATCAGTGCTTCAGTCGGCATATGACCAAGTGAATCTGTATTACACGCTAGGATTAAACCTCCTGAGGCTAATCCTATTCCTTTAATAAAATTTCTTCGGCTAATATTTTTTACAATTCCCATAATTAACCTTTTTTAAGTTCTACGGTTTGATTGATAGCATTTTTAATGCGCTGATAGGTACCGCATCTACAAATGTTTCTAGACATGGCGGTTTCGATATCGTCATCACTGGGATTATCATTTGAGTCCAATAAGGCAGTAGCGGTTATTAACTGACCGGGTTGGCAAAACCCACATTGTGGAACATTTAAATCTGCCCAAGATTTTTGTAGTAATTGTAAGTTTTTATTTTCGCCTTCAATGGTAATAATTTCCTTCCCTTCGGCAACTGAAATAGGTAGTTGACAAGAATTTACTGCAATACCATCCATAAGTACCATACAGGCTCCACACAATCCTTTACCACAACCATATTTGGTTCCAGTAAAGCCTATAAAATCTCTAATAGCCCATAATAAAGGCATATCTAGATCAGCCTCGACCGCGTGCTTTTTTCCATTAATTTGTAGTGCAACCATACCGAAGTGAACTAGTTTTGAAAAATTAATTCACTAAATTAGGGATTATTAGCTCAAAAAAACTATATTTTTCGATTTTGACAACACAACAGTAAGTGTTTATTTTAAGATACGATAAATTGGGTATTGTAAAAATTCCTTTTCTGCATACTTAGAATTCATATAGATAAAATTTAATTGCTCATAAGAATTTTTAGAAAAGAGAGAGTCCTGTGCTTTTTTTTGTTCAAATTTCGACCTTAGATCTTTATTATCATCTAAAATTGTTTTGGCTAAATCTTCAAATATATAGGGTGAAAAATGTTCTTTTTGTTGTAAAATAATATCGAAAAAATTCCAGTTAAAAAAAGAATCTTTTGCCTCAGGTTCTAGCGTTTCTATTATATATTTTATGCCGGGTTGCTGCGTTGAAATTAAGAAATCTCCCGCCTCAAATTTTTGCTGTCTATGTGTAGCAATTACCTCAGTATTCATATGTAAATAATGACCTTCATAGGGCATTTTTACTGTTTCATATTTTTTTATTTCATAAGATTCCACAAGTATGGAAATATCCTTTTTTAAAGGGTGCATTTTAATAGTATTCAGTTTTAAGAGTTCAATGACATTTGTTAAATGCTTAGGAACAATGTAAAAGTTTGGAATAACAATTTCTTTGGTAGGTTTGTAATGATCATAAAAATCAACTTCTTGGGTATAAGGTTTCTCTCTATTGTATTTTACTCTTTGTTGTCCAGTAACTTTACTTGTAATAATTTCGCGTTCAAAACCTTTGAAATCAATGGTTTTTATTCTAGTACTATCAATTTTCCAATGAATAGGATATGTTTTTTTTGATAAAGTTTCATCTGCACTTCCTTTTCTTATATTATCAAGAGATCTACCATAAGCCGAAGTAAAATCTATAACTTCTTCCAAGATAGCATAAGTGGCTTTAACTCTCTCTTTATAAGGTTTTAGCATGTGGGTTTCTACCGTTAGACCTAGAGTGTTAAACAGGCTTGTGTATCCAGTAGAATACCTAGGAGAGTCAAAAAATTGCGTAAATCCATTTTTAGGATCTTTGTTGAAAACGTTCACATATGGCGCATTAATAATACCTTTCTTTGTTAACTTTTCTTCTAATTCTGGAATCATTTTGTAGTAGAGGTAATCTGAAATTTTCCCATTTAATTTGTTGTGTTGGGTAAATAATTGCGTCACGGTATATTGGTAATCGGCACCATTACTTACATGCGTATCTACAAAAACAATTGGATTAACTTCATGAAATATTTTTGCAAAAGATTTGGCATTTTGGGAGTCGTTCTTAATAAAGTCTCTGTTGAGATCATAGTTTAGTGAATTCCCTCTAAAGCCATAAGATATGGGGCCGTTTTGATTAACTCTAGAGTTAGAATTTCTATTTAAACTACCACCAACATTGTAAATGGGAATTATACAAATAAGAATATTTTTGTATTTTTCTTTTAAATTTTTATCAAAAGCAATATCTCTTAGTAATTGCATAGATGCATCAATACCATCTGATTCTCCTGGGTGAATTCCATTATTAATGAGTAATTTACTTCTTGAGATGTCCTTAAGAATAAAAATTTTCTTTGCATCAAAAATTACGAGATGTAGTGGATGACCTGAATCCGTAGTTCCCATTTTTTCCACCTTAATTTCGGGAAATACTTTTGCCAAATTTTGATAATATAAAATTGTTTGCTCGTATGTAGCCGTTTTGGTTCCCTTACTTTTTTCAAAAACGGTTTCAAATTGACTTTTTGAAATGGAATCTTTACTGGTTGTGGTTTCTTGAGAAAATCCTATAATTGGAATCGCTATTCCGATGAATAGCATGAATGATGAAAATAGTTTATTCATTTTATTTTATAACTGAGGTTGGCACTAATACTGAAACATCGCCATTATTTCTTATAATATCTCTGACAATACTTGAACTTATAAATGAAGTTTCAGCACTTGTGAGCAGAAATATCGTTTCTATTCCAGATAATTTTCTATTTGTTTGTGCAATTGCTTTTTCGAATTCAAAATCTGCTGGGTTTCGAAGGCCTCTTAAAATAAACTCAGCATTAATTCTTTTGCAGTATTCAACGGTTAATCCTGAGTAAGTGGCTGTTGTTACTTTTGGTTGATTAGAAAAAGTTTCTTCTATAAAATTTTTACGTTTTTCAGTTTCATACATATAATTTTTATCAGCATTTATTCCAATCGCAATGACGATTTCGTCAAATAGAGGAATAGCTCTTTCTATAATATCAACATGCCCAAGCGTAATAGGGTCGAAGGAGCCTGGAAAAATTGCTTTTTTCATAATTATTTCATTTTTTGTTGTTCGTTGGTCAGGGCCATTTCAATAGCATTTCCAAAAAGTTCAGGTAATGATATACCTGCAGAAGCAGCCTGTTGGGGTAAAATGCTTTCTTCTGTCATTCCAGGTACGGTATTGATTTCTAATAAATAGGGTTCGTCATTAATTAAAATATATTCACTTCGCGAAAAACCATTCATTTTTAAGATTTCATATGTTTTCTTAGCAACTTCTTCAACGCGTATTTGTTCTTTTTTAGAAATTCTAGCGGGGGTAATTTCTTTTGACTTTCCTCCGTATTTAGCGTCATAATCGAAGAAATTGTTTTCTGAAATAATTTCTGTAATTGGTAGAACCGTTGTTTTATTTTTATAATTGATAACTCCAACTGACACTTCTGTTCCGTCCAAAAATGACTCTATAATAATCTCATCATCCTCTTTAAATGCAAATTCAATAGCTTTATTCAATTCTTCTATTTTAAAAACTTTAGAGATTCCAAAACTACTGCCAGCTTTATTTGCTTTAACAAAACAAGGTAACCCAACCTTATTAACGATTTCATTTTGATTTATTGTATCACCCAAATTCAAATAATAGGAGGTGGCAGTTTTTATTCCGTATGGTTTTATAATGCTTAAGCAATCTCTTTTGTTGTATGTAATAGCCATTTGATAGGATGGGGCAGAGGTGTGCGGTATTCCAAGTAATTCAAAATAGGAAACGATTTGACCATCTTCTCCAGGAGCACCGTGAATTGCGTTAAAAACACAGTCGAAAAAAATCGATTCACCATTAATCTTAGCAGAAAAATTATCTTTTCTAATTGAAAATTCTTTATTATTTTGAACTAAAACCCATTTGTCTTTAAAAATATGAACAGCATAAACATTGTAAATTTTCTTATCGATATTTTTACAAACTATGCTACCACTTTTTAATGATATTTTATATTCTGAAGTAAAGCCGCCCATAATTACGGCAATATTTTTTTTCATAGAACTGTACTTGAAGAGCAAAAGTAATCAAAAAAATTAGCTGTTTAGATTTCAAATTTAATTAGAAGCTTTTTGAAATTTATTTTTGATGTATTCATAAAGCAAAATATTAGAAGAAATAAGAAGAAAGCCATAAATAAAATCTTCTATGGGAATTGTAAAAACACGTAATTCGGTATTGTTAATGCCATCATACCAAACAATAGGATTGTCTAAAAATGAACCCGTTAAAAGTCCATTGCTTATTAAAAAGAATGGAATGATTAAAGCGTATGTAAAGTATATATAGGATAAGTTAATTCGTAAAATCATTAAAAAAATCAGAAAAATTGCTGTAGATAGAAAGGTGATAGAAGTATATAAAAGAGGAAGGTGCATACTTCCAAAAACCAATAATATAATGATAGCTAAGAGACTAATTTTTCTATGGACTTTGGAGGGTTTCTTAAATTTTATTAGGTGTGAAATGGCATAATAAGTGAATACGCAAGCATAGGGTATACTGATGAAAAACAAAATTTCTTCAATTGGAAGGTTTAAAATGGTTATTCCAATGAGGTATTCTGGATTAAAGCCCCAAATTTTCAAATACGTAAATAGGACATCCCAAATTATAAATAGAACCGAGATAAAAATATTTGCAGGTAAAAAGTACTTCCATTCTTTAAAGAAGGGTTTTTTATGGTAAAAACTAAAAATGAAAGGAATTAACAAACAGCCCAGATCAATTAATAAGTAGGTGTATTGTTTCATGATAGCATTATACGTTGAAATACTTTTTTGGAACGTTTAACATTCCAAAACATTCACCGTCTTCCTTGTATAAATGTTTATGATGTATTTTGTGAGCTTTTCTGAGTCCAACTAAAAATTTATTTTTTACATTTTTGAATAACTTAAATCTTTGATGAATTAAAATATCATGAATTAAAAAATAGGCAATACCGTAAAATAAAATTCCGAGTCCTATAAAAAGTAAATAGTGAACTTTATAAAAAGTTCCAAAATATAGTAGTAGAAGACTGGGTAATGCAAAAATTAAAAAGAAAAAATCATTTTTTTCGAAAACATTTTGATATTTCGGTTGATGATGGTCGTTATGAAGAAACCAAAGAAATTCATGCATAATGTACTTATGAGTACACCAAGTGATAAGTTCCATTAAGCCAAAAGTTCCAATAGTAATAAATGTATACAATAATGATATCATAAATTTATTTCTTTAATTTTATTTAAAAGTACGTTTTGATAATCAATAGGTAGTCCTGATTGCGATATATTATTTACTATAAATGTGATATCTTTTTTTAAATTTTCGTGGTAATTTAAAAATTTCGGAATTTCAGATTGTATTAGAACTCTTACATATCTAGCTTCTATATGATCAGGGTGTTTTTTAATAAAAACTTCTAGACGTTTTTTGCCTTCATCAAAATAACGCATTTTTTTTAAGGGTAAATAGGTATGTTTGGCTTTAGACATTATGGCAGATGCAATATATGGCTCTAATTCATCACACTTGACACCTTCGAAGTAATTTAAAAATAAGTACAAAGATTCCTTAGAATCAATTTTATGGAATTCAATTCTTACCTTTTCAATTTCCGTACAATTTGTAAAGGGAATGAGTAAGAATAGAAAGATACTAAAAATATTCAAATTATATAAAATTGAGTTTGTATGAAATGTAAGATTTTAAAAGTAATGATATTTTTGCTGGGTTTGAAATTCGAGTTCTTTCAGATAATAAAGAGTCAATATTTTTTTTCTTTAATTTTTGTAATAATTTAGAGTAGTATACATAGGCCACGTAAACACCAAGTTTACATTCAGAAGGCAGTAAAAGAATTCCTTTATATGCATTTTTAAAATCTTCTTCAATATCAAGAATTATAATTTGCTTTCCTTCGATATCTAATTTTCCATGTCCTAAATTTGGAAAATAGGATCTTCCAAGGATTTCGTAATCATCTTTTAAGTCTCTCAAAAAATTCACTTTTTGAAATGCTGACCCTAAACTCATGGCGTAGAATTTAAGATCATTGTATTTTTTTAAATCCCCATTCACAAAAACTTTTAGACACATTAATCCAACTACATTTGCAGACCCATGTATATAGTCTTCGTAATCCTCTGTTACACTATAATCATTCTTATAGAGATCGGCTTTCATGCTTTTCATAAATTTTTCTACTAACTTTTCAAGTTTGTATTTTCTAACTATAAATTGAAAGGAATTTAGAATTGGGTTTAGACTAATTTTTCGATCCAAAGATTTGTAATAATTTTTTTCAAACTCTAAAAATAATTCTTCTTGATTGAAGTCGTGAAAACTATCTACGATTTCATCAGCGTATCTTACAAATCCATAGATAGCATAAATTGATTTTCTAATTTTTGGATGAATTAATTTAATGCCCAAGGAAAACGAAGTACTATAGGTTTTTGTAATAATTTCACTGCAGTCAACACTTGATGTATCAAATAATTGTTTCATAATAAATGGTATTTTTTTATTAATTCACTTACAATTTTTCCAGATATAATACTTGGAGGAACTCCAGGCCCTGGAACTGTTAATTGTCCGGTAAAATATAGGTTACTTACTTTTTTGCTTTTCAATTTTGGTCTTAAAATATGTGTTTGGAGTAGGGTATTGGCTAATCCATATGCATTGCCTTTGTATGAGTTGTAGTCTTTGATAAAATCATTTACACAGTATGATTTTTTAAATAAAATATGACTTCGAACTTCCTGATTTGTTCGTTTTTCAAAGCGATCAATAATAATATTAAAATATTTTTCTCTTATTTTTTGGGTGTCTTTAATTCCAGGAGCAATCGGTATTAAAAAAACTCCAGCGTCACAGGTTTTAGGAGCGGCACTATCATCAGACACACTAGGAAAACTAGCATAGAATAATGGGTCTTTAGGCCAAGTTTTACTATCGTAGATAGTTTTAGAGTGTTCATCGAAATCTGTATCAAAAAACAAAGAATGATGCGTAATATTTTTTAATTTCGTATTAAAACCAATATAAAATAATAATGATGAAGGTGCAAAAACTTTTGAATCCCAGTAACTTTCTGAATATTGTTTAAATTTTTTTGGCAACAAAGTTTCGGTGAAATGATAATCAGCTCCGCTTAAAAGAATGTCGCATTTAAATTCCCCTTTTTCCGTAGAGACAGAAGTTACGGTGTTGCTGTTTAAATTAATTTTTTGAACGGCACAGTTTCTTATTATTTTAACTCCTTGTTCTTCCGCTAACGAATGCATTGCTTTGACAACTTCGTACATGCCTCCAATAGGGTGCCAAGTTCCTAATTTTAAATCTGCATAATTCATGAAGTTATAGAAAGCAGGAGTATTAGAAGGTTTTGCTCCTAAAAACAGGACAGGAAATTCAAGTATTTTTTGAAGATTATCGTTTTTAAACCCTTTGGAAATTTGTTTTTTGATGGTGACGAAGAATAATTTTAATTTAAGAAAAGTTTTAAAGTTTATTATTTCTAATAAATTCTCCCCTGGCTTGTAGACTAAATCTTTAATTGCAATTTCATAATTAGCTTTAGCATTTTTTATAAATTTTTCTAAATGCTTTCCACTGCCTTTTTCATAATTTTCAAAGGTGGTTTTGATTTTATCAAAATCGTCTTCTATTTCTATTTTTTTTTGATCTTTAAAAAATACTTTATACCCCGGATTTAGTCTGATTAACTCGTAATAGTCACTAACTTTTTTTTCGAAATCATTGAAAAAACTTTCAAAAACATCAGGCATCCAATAAAATGATGGGCCAATATCAAATGTGAATCCGTCTTTTTTAAATTGCCTAGCTCTTCCACCTACATCGTTGTTTTTTTCAAGTATAGTTACTTCGTAGCCTGATTTGGCCAAATATGATGCAGCTGACATCGATGCAAATCCTGCTCCTATTATTATGATATTTTTCTTTCTCAAGTTTACAAATATAAAGATTAAATGTTAAATTCGACGTCCTATCAATGTGATGAACGCCGAATTGACTAACTAAACCAATCAAAAAACCACTTTTGATTATATTTTTATGTTATTCTTCGAATGCTGGAATTAATACTTTGTCTATTACATGTATAACTCCGTTGCTACCTTGAATATTTACTTCAAGAATATTTGCATCTTCTCCATTAGACATGTCCGAAATACTTACGCCGTTTGCACCTAAATTGAAAGTTATATTTTCTTGATTAACCATTTCTATAGAAAGTTGATCAGTTATAGCAGTCCTAAATGCTCTTCCCATAAAAGCATGGTATGTTAATACTTTTGTAATTTGATCGTCTGAAAGCGTTTCAATAGTCGCACTTATTTCTGCAAATGCTGCGTCGGTTGGAGCAAATATTGTAATGTCACCAGCCTCTCTAATTATTTGTGTAATTGCGGCAAATCGAGGATCTGTTAATAAACTTACAAGTACTGTAAATTCTGCACCAGTTTCCATCTGCGATAATGCAACTGCAATATCTACAACATCAATAGCTGGAGGTGTTAATATTCTATCTATTGTATGTATAACTCCATTAGACATTTCAATATCGGTTCCTGTGATTGTTGTTAAACCATTTATTAAAACACTGTTCGTTAAATATCCTAAAAATATTTTTTCTCCGTTAACTGTTTGAACCATTCCATCTGCTGGTAAATCAGCTGCTTTAACATTGCCGGCAACAGCATGATAAAGTATGATTGGAGCAAGTTGTTCCGCCGTCAAATCATCTAAAGAAGTGATTCCTGCGGCTGCGAACGCATCATTATTTGGTACAAAAATAGTTATGGCATCAATAGTTGAAATTGTTTCTAGTAATTCTGCTTTTCTAATAGCCGCTGCTAAAATTGTATAATCAGTGTTGAAGAGGTATACTTCAGAAACTGTTCCAAGAGCTTCAATTACATAAGAAGGTAGCAGAACAGTATCAATACCATGTATTACTCCGTTTACAGCCTTCACATCTGGTGCCACTACGGATGCATTATCAATCTTTACTCCGCTAGAAAGATCTACAGTAACGGATTCTCCTGTTAGTAAGGTCGGAGCCATCATTCCATTTGATAGTTCTGTTGACATAACAGATGTTCCAAGTATATGGTAACTTACAATTTCTTTAAGAATTCCAACCGGAATTTCATCCAGACTCGTTTTCTTTAAGGCTTCCAATAGATTGACAAAGGCATCATTTGTTGGAGCAAACACTGTTAAATCTGATCCAATATCACTAGCTGCGGCTAGAATATCTGAAAACTCTGGCATTAACAAAATGTCCACTAGAATTGTAAAGTTTGAATTTGCAACGGCTAAATCTGTAATTGTTTGCGTTATAAAGCCTTCAGGTATTAGCACTTGATCTATTATGTGTACATAGCCATTTGTAGCCTTTATATCTGCTTGAAATACCTTAGATGTGCCATTTAAAGTAACACCGTTGCTTAAATCTACATTAACAGTTTGTCCAGCCAATATAGTAGGTACGTCTCCATTAGATAAATCACTTGAAGAGACACTTCCAGATACTACATGATATTGTAACAGAGATGTAAGGAGCTCCGGGGTTGATAAAATAGTGTTCACAGTAGTTGGGTCTAAATTATTAAAGGCTTCATTCGAAGGAGCAAAAACAGTAAAGGGACCATCTCCCGATAATACAGTTTCTAAACCTGCAGTTAAAATTGCAGTTTCGAGTGTGTCGAAAATAGGTTGAGAACTGATGTATTCAACAATATTAGCAGTTGGTTGTGGCACTTTATTGTCATCGTCGTCATCACAACTAACGAATACGAATAATGAAGTTAAAGTTACTACGGTAAAAAAGATACGTAGATGTTTTCTAATAAAAGCAATTTTTATTTTCATTGTATAACTATTGAGGTTTAAATCTTGTACAAATATACAAAATAAAAAATTTGATGTGTAAGTTTTTGTATAAAAAAGTTATACAAAATAAGTAACACCCCTATATTTCCAGTTTAGTTAAATTAAATATATTTTTATTTTGTCTATATTTGCTGTAAATAACTTAAACATGAATACCTTTTCAATGTCTCAGGTTGAAGTCCTGACTGGGATAAAATCACATACGTTACGAATGTGGGAAAGACGATATAGTTTTTTAAAGCCTCAGAGAACCCAGACCAATATTCGTTATTATTCAGATGCTGAGCTTCGACGATTGATAAATATATCAATATTGATTAACAATGGATATAAGATTTCAAAAATTGATAAATTAAGTGAGCATGAATTGCATACTATAGTTATTGAGTTAAATTCTCACTCATCTTCCAAATTTGATGATGATATAAATAGACTTTCTCTCTGCATGATTGAAATGAATGAGGATAGTTTTAGTGCTATATTTCAGAGACACGTTAACAGGCATGGTCTTTTATCCACTGTTATGAATTTGATTTATCCTTTTTTGGGCCATGCCGGGATTTTGTGGATTGCTAATAAGACAATACCTGCACAAGAACATTTTATGTCAAATTTAATTAGGCAGAAAATTGTTTCTGCCATAGATATGATTCCTTTAGTAAAAATTGATGCTAAGAATATTATCATGTTTTTGCCAGAAAATGAAAGTCATGAAATAGCTTTGCTTTTGGCAAATTATATAGCAAAAGATTTAGGATTTAAAGTGATGTATTTAGGTCAAAATGTTCCTGTAGAGAACATTGTAGATGTTAACAAAATTGTAAAAGCGGACTTGTTTCTTACTATGTTTATGACTCCAATTGGAAATAAATTTAAATCCTCCTTTGAGGGTGTTCTGGGAAATTTTGATACGCCCTTGTTTGTAGCTGGTATGTACGATGTTTCAGAAAGTCCAGATAATTTTAAACATATCGCTACTCCAGAGATTCTTTTTGAAGAGCTTAAGAAATTAAGAGATTCTTAATTATTTTCTAGTAGGTTATCTAATACACGGTCAAAATTCTTGTACTTAAATTTAAAACCTTCTTTTATTATTTTCTTTGGACAGATCCTACTTCCAGCGGTTAAAATTTTTGACATTTCACCAAATAATAAATAAAGTAAAGTTGAAGGAATATTTGGAAGCCAATTTTTTTTATTAAGTTTACGAGAGATTGCTTCTGTAATTTCTCTATTATCCATATAACTTGGGGCTACGGCATTAAATATACCGCTAATTGATTTGTTTTGAATACAAAACAAATAAAGATTAGCAATGTCATTTATATGAATCCAAGGCATATATTGTTTTCCGCTTCCTAGGGAAGCGCCAACATTGTTTTGGAACGGCTTGATTAATTTTTGAAAAGCACTTTCGTTTTTAGCTAAAACTACGCCTGTTCTGAGGATTACAGTTCTTGTATTCAATAATGTAAATTGATTTAACGTTTGTTCCCATGATTGGCAAGTTTTTCCAAGAAAGTCTGACCCAGGAGTATCATTTTCCTCAAATATTTTGCCCGTAGTGATGGCACCATAATACCCAATGGCCGATGCAGCAACGAATGCGTCTAATGCAATGTTGTTTGCCTTTACAGTATCGTAAAGAAGTTGAGTACTTACGGTTCGACTTTTCAGTATTTCCTCTTTTCTTTTTTTAGTCCAGCGTGATTCACCAATGTTTGCGCCAGCTAAGTGAATGATGGTAGTCACATCTTTAAAAGCGCTTACATCAATTTCTTTGGAAGATAGATTCCATTTAAAAGTTTTTAATGCTGGATGTCTATTCGGATTCCTAGTCAAATAATGGACATTATACCCTTTTAAACTAAGTAGTTTTCCTGTCGCTTTAGCGATTAATCCTATTCCTGTTATCAGAATTGTTTCCATTATAGTGATAATTTATTTTTGTTAAATATAATTAAAACTTAGTATTTACGTTTTATATATTTGTTGAAATTAAAATAACCTATGAGTTTATTAAAATTTGTTATTTCAAAGTCCTTTTTAAAACAGTTGGCGTATGCATTTGTGCTAGTCATAGTTCTTATTTTTTTATTGGCAAAGTCACTAGATCATTCAACCAATCATGATCAAAAAATTCAAGTACCAGATTTGTCTAAGTTATCGGTAACAGAAGCAGTTTCAATTTTGAAGGAACTAGATTTACGATTAGAGGTAATTGATTCATCAAATTATAATCCGGACTTTCCGCCATCATCAATTATTGAGCAAACACCGGAATATGGCGAATTTGTGAAAGAGAAAAGACGCATTTATTTAAAAATAAATAGGACGACCTATAAGGATCTAAATATGCCTGATATATTGCAGAAAACAAGAAGAAACGCTGAAGTAACTTTGAAAGCTGTTGGTTTTAGAGTAGGTGAGAACCCTGTCTATATCGAGGATATTGCTAAAGATGTGGTGAGAGGCATATTTTATAAGGATAAGGAAATACGTGTAGGAGATAAATTACCGAAAAACTCATTGGTCGAGTTGAAGTTGGGTGATGGTAACGGTAAAGCGAAATAAGAATGGTAGAAGATCAGGGAATTGAGAATGAGGACTTGTATGAGCATTTTCGTTATGTTGCTCATGAAGGACAAGAGCCACTTCGAGTGGATAAATTTTTAATGAATTTTATTGAAAATGCCACGAGAAATAAAATTCAACAAGCAGCCAAGGCCGGAAATGTTCTTGTAAACGAAAAATCGGTAAAATCTAATTATAAAGTAAAACCAAATGACGTGGTTCGTGTTGTTTTAACACATCCACCACATGAAAATTTATTAGTTGCAGAAGATATTCCTATAGATATTATATACGAAGATTCTGATGTAATAGTAGTTAATAAATCTTCAGGAATGGTGGTGCATCCTGGACATGGTAATTATTCAGGAACCTTGGTGAATGGATTGATCCATCATATAGAAAACTTGCCCGTAAATAGTAATGAACGACCTGGTCTCGTGCATAGAATTGATAAGGATACTAGTGGTTTATTGGTGGTTGCAAAAACTGAATATGCAATGGCGCATTTGTCTAAGCAGTTTTATGATCGCACTACGGAGCGCAGATATATAGCCTTGGTTTGGGGGAATGTTGAAGAGGATGAAGGAACCATAGAAGGTAATGTTGGAAGAAGTTTAAAGAATAGATTGCAAATGGATGTGTTTCCAGAAGGAGATTTTGGAAAGCATGCCGTTACTCATTTTAAAGTACTAGAAAGATTTAGTTATGTTACGTTGGTGGAATGTAAATTAGAAACTGGACGCACACATCAAATTAGAGCACACATGAAATATATAGGTCATACGCTCTTTAATGATGAACGTTACGGAGGTGATCGAATATTAAAAGGAACTACTTTCACCAAATATAAGCAATTTGTAGATAATTGTTTTAAAGTATTGCCAAGACAAGCCTTACATGCCAAAACATTAGGGTTTACACATCCAAAAACGGGAGAGTTCATGCAATTTAATTCCGAGCTTCCAGAGGATATTGTTGGTGCATTAAATAAATGGCGAAATTATACGTTAAATCATCATGAGTAGGTGTTTTTTTATTTATAAGGGAGTATTTTGCTACACTGCGGTAACATCAATTCCTAATTTGTGTAAATTACTTTTAGTTTGCGGGTCGATGCCCTTATCAGTAATGATTTGATCTATGTCTTCTAGTCCGCAAATTCTACCAAATCCTTTTTTACCGAATTTGGATGAATCAGCAAGTATGATAATCTTTTGAGCCGCTTTAATCATTTGTTTGTTTAGAGATGCTTCCATTGAATTGGTTGTGGTTAAGCCATATTCTATATCTATTCCATCCACACCCAAAAATAATTTTGTAAAGGTGAATTCTTCGAGCATTTTTTCACTAATTGGCCCAATTACTGAAGAAGAACTTTTTCTAACATTTCCTCCTAGTTGGATTACATCTATATTAGGGATCTCTGATAAAATTAAGGCGGTATTTAATGAAGCTGTAAGCACAGTAAGTTCATCAATATTTTTAATATGACGTGCAAACTCAGTTAGAGAAGTTCCTGATGCTATTATGATGCTATCTCCGGGCTGTAGCATGCTACTAGCGGCTGTCGCAATTCTTGTTTTTTCCTTTGTTTGAAGTTTTTCTTTAATATTTACATGGTATTCCGTAATGTATGGATTTGAAGGGATGGCTTTACCGTGTGACCTATAAAGAAGTTTTCTTTCTTCAAGTAGCTTCAAATCCTTTCGAATGGTTACTTGTGAAACATTGAATTCTTTACTCAATTCATTTACATTTACAGAGCCAATTAATTCTAGTTGTTTTAGAATTTCTGCATGCCTCTCAGCGATATTTAACGTCATTTGATATGAAATTTATAAAACAAATATAGGTTATTTAGGAACTAATAAATTTTTTTAATATAAAACTTCTCTAAAATTAACTTTCGTTTTATTTCGTTTTATTATATTTGTATTTCGGTTTAGTGGATTAAATAAATAAAATGATTTTTTATGAAGAGAGAGGAGATGATCGCAAAGGTTGCGAGTACTTCAAAAGTATATGATTTTATCATAATTGGGGGTGGCGCAACAGGAATTGGAATTGCCTTAGAGGCTTCAACAAGAGGATATTCAATACTCTTGCTTGAGAAATCTGATTTTACAAAATCGACATCAAGTAAGAGTACCAAATTGGTTCATGGCGGTGTACGCTATCTTGCAC
Organism: Urechidicola croceus; assembly: GCA_905181865.1. Lineage (GTDB taxonomy): Bacteria > Bacteroidota > Bacteroidia > Flavobacteriales > Flavobacteriaceae > Urechidicola > Urechidicola croceus_A. The sequence continues at coordinate 536,294 of CAJIZG010000001.1, read as the reverse complement.
AAGGAAATATTAGTTTAGTTAGAGAGGCTGTTGTTGAAAGAGGATTGTTGATAAAGAACGCACCTCATATAGTTAAAAGGCAGTCTTTTATAATTCCAGCAGATGGCTTTTTTGAAGAGATTAAATATTTGATTGGACTAAAGTTATATGATCTACTAGCGGGATCATTAAGTTTAGGGAGGTCAAGATTACTTAGAAAAAAGAATGTTTTAAAAAGATTAACCACGTTAAATCCAACTAAAATTACTGCAGGGATTTTATATTATGATGGTCAATTTAATGATTCTAGACTTGCTATCAATGTTATTCAAACAGCTATAGAAAATGGTGCGGTTGCCTTAAATTATTGTTCGGTAAATGGATTGCTAAAGGATAACATTGGAATGATTAATGGAATTCGATTTACAGATGAAGAGACTGATAAAATATTTGAAGTAAAAGGAAAGCAAGTTGTAAATGCAACAGGAGTTTTTACGGACGATATATTAAAAATGGATCTTCCAAATTCTAAAAAAACGATTGCTCCCAGTCAAGGAATACATCTCGTCTTAGACAAATCATTTTTGCCCGGACAGGATGCCATTATGATTCCTAAGACGGATGATGGTAGAGTATTATTTCTTGTTCCTTGGTGCAATAAAGTGCTTGTAGGAACAACAGACACACCCATTGAGAAGGAATCATTAGAGCCTATTGCCCTAGAAAGTGAAATAAAATTTATTTTGGAAACAGCGGGTAGATACTTATCCAAGATTCCAAAACGGAGTGACGTATTGGGTGCGTTTGCAGGGTTGAGACCATTAGCCGCTTCTAGTAGTGATAATAACAAAACAAAGGAAATATCTAGAAGTCACAAAGTTATTACTTCCAAATCCGGATTATTGACTATGATTGGCGGTAAATGGACCACTTTTAGAAAAATGGGTGAAGAATTAGTGGATGCAGCAGAAAACAGGTTGAAATGGAATTCTATTGCGACCAAAACAAAGCATTTAAAAATTCACGGTTATACCAATGATTTAAATTTAGAAAATTCGCTTGAGTATTATGGATCGGATGCCGAGAAAATATTAAATTTAGCTGATCAAGAAGAAATGCATGAATTACTAAGTACGCCATTGAATATTATTAAAGCGCAAGTTGTTTGGGCGGTTCGGCATGAAATGGCTCGTACGGTTGAAGATTTTTTAGCAAGAAGGACACGCTGTCAAATACTAAATGCAGAAGAAAGTGTAAAAATGGCACCTAAAGTTGCGAGTATTATGGCGAATGAAATGGGGTATTCAAAAAAGTGGGAAGTTGAACAAGTAACAAGTTATATTAAAGTCACTTCAAATTATATACTATAGAACTAACTAAATAGACAAATATGAAACATCCATATATAAAGATGTATACACCTAAGGAAATGAGGGTTATGGATGAACCATGTGACCATTAAAAAACAATACATATAAACACATGAAACATCCATATATAAAGATGTATACACCTAAGGAAATGAGGGTTATGGATGAACCATGTGACCATTAAAAAACAATACATATAAACACATGAAACATCCATATATAAAGATGTATACACCTAAGGAAATGAGGGTTATGGATGAACCATGTGACCATTAAAAAACAATAGCATATAAACACATGAAACATCCATATATAAAGATGTATACACCTAAGGAAATAAGGGTTATGGATGAACCATGTGACCATTAAAAAACAATAAATATAAATACATGAAACAAAAATTTATTTTATCCATAGATCAAGGTACAACAAGTTCCAGAGCGATTCTATTTAATCATTTAGGAGAAATGGTGCGCGTTTCACAGAAGCCGTTTGAACAAATTTTCCCAAAACCTGGATGGGTAGAGCATAATGCTAAAGAAATTTGGTCTTCTCAAATTTCTGTAGTTACAGAGGTTTTGGCTAAGCAAAGTATAGATACTGAGAATGTTGCTGCCATAGGAATCACAAATCAAAGAGAAACTACGGTAGTATGGGATCGAGAAACAAGTGAGCCAATTTACAACGCTATTGTATGGCAAGATAGAAGAACTGCAAAATATTGTGATGAATTAAAAGAACTAGGTCATATAGATACGATTAAGAAAAAAACAGGATTGGTATTGGATGCCTATTTTTCTGCAACAAAACTAAAATGGATTTTAGACAATGTTGAAGGAGCCAGAGAAAAAGCAGAAGCTGGTAAGTTGTGTTTTGGGACTGTTGATACCTGGTTGATATGGAAATTAACAAAGGGCGAATTATTTATCACAGATGTTTCTAATGCGAGTAGAACCATGCTTTACAATATTCATAATTTAGAATGGGATAAAGAATTATTAGAATTATTTGATATTCCAATAGCAATGTTGCCAACTGTAAAAGAGAGCAGTGAAGTATATGGCAATACGAGTATCTTTTCAAGTCAAATACCAATTGCGGGAATTGCAGGAGATCAACAAGCGGCTCTGTTTGGACAAATGTGTACGAAACCAGGGATGGTTAAAAACACGTATGGTACAGGTTGTTTTTTGTTAATGAATACTGGTGAGAAAGCAGTGTATTCAGAGAATAATTTATTGACAACTATAGGTTGGAAAATTAATGGTAAAACAACATATGCCTTGGAAGGAAGTGTCTTTGTTGGTGGAGCAGCGATTCAGTGGTTACGTGATGGCGCTAAAATGGTAAAAACAGCTCCAGGTATAAATCATTTGGCAGAAACTGTTGAGGACAATGGTGGGGTCTATTTTGTTCCAGCTTTAACAGGATTAGGTGCACCTTATTGGGATCCTTATGCGCGAGGTGCTTTAATGGGAATAACAAGAGGAACAACAGATGCTCATATTGCTCGAGCTACAATTGAAGGAATTGCTTTTCAAGTATATGATATTGTAAAAGCAATGGAAGCAGATTCTAAGGAGAAAAGTGTGGAGTTACGGGTTGATGGAGGAGCTGCTGCGAGCGATTTATTATTGCAAATCCAATCAGATTTATTTGGGTTTAAAATATTAAGACCAAAAACATTGGAAACAACGGCATTGGGGGCTGCATATTTGGCTGGTTTAGCAGTTGGGTATTGGGATAGTATTGAAGATATTCAATCTCAATGGGTTATTGATAAGGAATTTCATCCCGTTTCTAATGAGGAAAAAGTAAAAGATATGCTTCATTATTGGCACAAGGCCGTGAAATGTGCTCAGAGTTGGATAGAAGAATAAGTTGAATAAAAAATAAGAATAAAATATGTCATCAATTATAGTAGCAGAGATTTTAGGGACCATGTTTTTAATATTGTTAGGAAATGGAGTTGTAGCCAATGTTGTATTAAAAGGAACAAAGGGTAATGGTTCTGGATGGATTGTTATAACCACAGGTTGGGCTTTGGCCGTTTTTGTTGGAGTTGTTATTGCAGGACCACATAGTGGGGCACATTTAAATCCAGCAGTAACTATAGGCTTAGCTGTCGCAGGGAAACTTTCTTGGAGTCTTGTGCCTCAATATTTAATAGGTGAAATGACTGGTGCAATGTTAGGGGCATTTTTAGTTTGGCTGATGTATAAGGATCATTTCAAGATTACAGAGGATGAGGGAGGTAAACTAGCCTGTTTTGCAACTGGGCCCGCTATTAGAAATACAACCTCCAATTTAATAAGTGAAATAATAGGAACCTTTGCCTTAGTGTTTGTGATATTTTATATAGCGGGACCTGAATTGGAATTAGCATCAGATTCGGGTGCAGTAATTGGATTAGGCTCCATGGGAGCATTGCCTGTTGCCTTTTTAGTATGGGTTATTGGACTTTCTTTAGGGGGTACTACTGGTTATGCTATTAATCCAGCTCGAGATCTTGGACCTAGAATAATGCATACTATTCTTCCTGTAAAAGGAAGTAGTGATTGGGGGTATTCTTGGATTCCAATTGTAGGACCAATTATTGGAGCAGTGCTTGCAGCAGTGCTCTATGGTGCGTTGATATAATTACATTAATTTTCGCGCTCTCTTCCTTCCAATCGATCCTTGTCTTGCTCTTTGCTTTCACGCAACATATCTTCTGGATTGTCAATCTCGGGTGATTCTTCTAGCGCTTTCCAATCAAAAGTTTCATCAAAGGGATCTAATGCTTTTTGAGGTTCAAACATAGCAGGATTTACTCCCAGAGCATTATAAGGTTTTAGGTTTGGAGTATCTGTGAAAAAATCATGTAAGTCTGAGGCTCCAGCATCATATTGATTTAGATAAGGGAGACCCAATATATTCCAAAAGGTTTTAAAAATACTTCCAAAACTAGTATGAGTGTGACTTACATAATCCTTTTTTATCCAGGGAGAAATCAGCATTAAGACACTACGGTGCGCATCGATATGATCTACTCCATTTTGGGCGTCGTCTTCTGTAATTACAATAAGCATATTTTCCCAGTAAGGAGTATGAGAGAGGTATTCTACAATCCGACCAACAGCTAAATCGTTATCAGCCATATAACTTTCTCTAAATGGAAATCCAGCTTCTGGTCGATCTCCCGCTCCATGATCGTTCGGAATAATAACAGTAGAAAATGCTGGCATTTTTTCATTGCCTTGCATCCATTTCATATCAAATTCTTTTATAAATTGATCAATTCTAAATTGATCTGGAATCGCCATATTATAAGTCGGATACATTTTGGAAGTTCTTTCAAATAAAGGTTTCGGCATCGGGTAGTTCACATATTGATGAATACCAGAATACTTATACTCCGCCTTGTATAGAGCAGGTTCAAACATGATGCTGAATCCAAAATTGAAAAAGTCAATCTTATTGCGTTCTAAATGATCCCACATAGATCCTGCTTCGTTATAGTCTTCTGGGTAAATCGCTCCAGCCGCTCCATTCATAGCAAAAACGCCAGGTGCTTTGGAGTCTTCTTTAAAACTTCTATTACCGCCATAACTGGCGGCGGTACTAGTTTCACACCATTCATTTGGATAAGTATTAACTAACCACCTATGTCCGTCTGCAGAGACATCGGCATCTACATAAAAGTTGTCTGAAATTCCAAATTGTCTTGCCAATGCCAAATGGTTTGGCATTACCGTTGTATTTACTACTGAATCTGTTTTCTTTCTGTTTTTGAACGTCGCATTCATTCCAAAACGAGCAATGGTTGGATCTCCATTTCCTTTTCTTATTTGACCAAAAATTTCATCATAAGTTCTATTTTCTTTTGAAATAAATACGATGTGTTTTATAGGGCTTTCTTTTTCACCGGGGTATAATGGTAAGGGGTTATTCCTCCTTTTTTCGAAAATAGGATCTGTTGCTTTGGTGAATTTGAAATTATTAGAAATAACTTGTTGTGTTAGATTTAATAATTCCTCATCTTTTGGAATATCAAAGACTTGGACAGTACCTTTCATGAGTGAACCAATATAACTTCCTTCGGCACCCTTATTAAAAATTTCACCACCGTTGGGACCACTTCCAAAACCTTTTGCATTTGCCACGATTAATTTGAAGCCATCTTTACTTACTTCTACTTTAGATGGAAACCATCCTGTTGGAATATGTCCTAATACCTTCATGCTATTTATGTCAATAACAGCAAGTGCATTAATTCCAGATTCAGCAACATAGAGTCTTTTTTGATCAGGGCTAATAGCTAAACCAAAGGGTATAACTCCTCTAAACTGTTGGATCCTTTCATCGGGTTTTAAAGATATTGTATGAACAATAGAATCTTGCTCAATAGAAATCACTGAAATATTATCATTGGTGCCATTACTTACAAAAACAAATTCATCCGTTGCAACTATAGAATTCGGACTAGAACCCCCTACTGCTGGGATACCATCGACAAGAGCACCTACTAGGTGACCCGTTTTAATTTTTTTAATAACCTTCGGTTCTTTTGGGTTTTCTAAATTTATCGCAAATACGGAAAATGCGTCAATAGCATTTAAATCTCCCAATCCTTTAATTGAGATGGTATCATTTTCTATTCCAGTTTTCATTTCTTGCGATCCATAGGCAAATGCTGGATAATTAATCGGTTTTACTTTAGCATTTTTTTCTATTCCTTCTCTGATAAACGAGTATTCAAACATTCCTACATTGGCAACATAAATCTTTTTTTCATCAGGTGATAAGCAGATTCCAAAAGGGTATCGACCAACAGGAACCGAGTGTGAAACAATTTTTGTTTCTGTATTAATAATCACCATTCTAAATCCAATTTGATCCACGGCATACAAGGTTTTACCATCTTTTGATAGTTTTAAATCACCGATATATCCATGAGAATAATCTAAAGTTTCACTTGTTGAAGAACAGTCAATAAATCCTTTTTGTGCACCAGAATTTACATCGAAAAGATATATTTTATTTTCTTGTCCGCCAGCCACATATATGGTTTGGTTGTCTGGCGATATGGCCAGTCCCATAAATACAGAAGCGAGCACTCCTTCATCAGTTGATGGGCCAGGAGGTACTTGCTGTACTTCTGGATATTCTGATAGTATTTTTCGAACAATCGTAATTGATAATGGGTTCGTTCCTGAATTCGCAGTAACGGCAACATTTCCATCTGGACTTAAAGTCAACCCATAAGGATGGGGTGCCGTTATAATGCTTTTTCCTATAGGTGAAAGCAGCCTTCCGTTTGGTATGACTGTCGTTCCTTTTTTATCAATTTTGGTTATTTGGTCCCCACTTGGTGATGAAATAATCCATAAAGAATTATCTTTTCCATTACAGGATGATAAAAGTAGTACAATGATTAGTCTAGTTAGGTTTTTCATATTTTATCCTTGAATAAGGTCTAGATGTAAGATTAATTCGTTAGAGATTTTCTAATTTTTAAGGCTTTGTTAGGATAATTTGTTATGAGTCCATTAATACCAATTTCAATTAATTGTTTCATTTCATCTACGTCGTCAACAGTCCATCTCCAAACTTCGATTCCTTGTTTGTTGGCTTCTTCAATATATTTTTTAGACAGCGTACTTTTAGAGCCTAATCCTATAGCATTTGCATTAATGGCGAGTGCTTTTTTAATCGTTTCAGTATTAGATTCACCTTCTAAATATAAAATTGGAATGGTTTTATTCATTTCCCTTATTTTTTCCAAGACCTCGTAGGCGAAACAAAAAATAATAACTTCATCTTTAACTCCAACTTTACGTATCGTTTTTAATACTTCTTCCGCTATTCCTAAAACTTTAATTTCTATACATACCTTTATTTTTCCCTTGGCCATTTCCAAGGCTTCCTTTAGCGTCGGTATTTTTTCATCTTTAAAGGTATCCTTGAATTTACTAGAATAACCAACTTTAATATCCTTTAATTCGTCATAGTTTAAATCGGCTACAATTCCAGTTGTACCATTAGAACTCGTTCTGTCAACCGATTGGTCATGAATTACTATTAATTCATTATCTTTAGATTTATGAACGTCTAGTTCAAAATAGTCCGCGCCAACATCTATTGCTTTTTGAAAGGCAATTAGCGTATTTTCAGGAGCGATTCCCGAAAATCCACGGTGTGCAATTATCTTAGTTTGACTTTGAGTCATCATTGAAGTTAGACATAGTAAAATTACTAAAATTATTTTTTTCATATTGTATTAATTAAATTGATTATTAAGGTTTTAGGGCTTCTTTGTGAATGGCTTCTTACAATCCATTCTCAATACTATCATTTTTTAGTTGCCAGAACATAATTCCACCAAGCCCCTTTTTTTTTACGTATTTGGTCGTTAAAGTTACTGATTCTGAATCGTCATAAGAAATAAATAAACTATCTTTTGCATTATATAAATAGGGAGCTTGCGCTGTTTTGTCCCAATGTCTTACAAACCCTCCTTTATTTTCATATTTATCTCTAATGCTAGCATATTGAGTCCAACCTTTCCAAACACCCTTATTTTTTTGGTACAATCCATTATTATTTGGTCCAACACCTTTCCAACCTCTTCCATAAAATGCTCCGCCAATAATCATTTGCACTGGTTTAACCCCTAAATTCAAACAAAAATTAACAATATGCTGAGTAGATCTTGGTTTCCTTTTACTTTCTTTCATAATTGAATAGGCTGGAGTTCCTTTCAAATTCGCAATATTTATATTTCCTAAGTTTGTATGATATGCCGTAAAAGGAGTACTTCCTCCTGCTAAATCATAGGTCATGATGTTCATATAATTTACATACTTCATCACTTCTATAGTTTCAATGTGTTCGTAATAATGCTCCCATCCAGCCGATGCAAATGTTAGGGTCATGTCTTTCCCGCAGGAATCTAGACCTTCTCTTAACTCTTTCATTAAAGCGGTGAAGTTTTGGGTGTCTTCTTTTCTAAACGTATTACCAGCTGCAGGCATTTCAGGATATTCCCAACCCATATCAGTCCCGTCCAAATTGTATTTTTCTATAAAATCGATAGTACTGCTTACAAAGCCCTTCCGCAATTCTGGATCATGGGCCATATCAGAAAAACCAGCGCAACCTCCACAGCCTCCAAAGGCAATCATCACCTTTAGATGAGGATATTGTTTTTTATAGGCTACTAAATCCATTAGTTGTTTTGAGGAGGCTTCATTTTTAAATTTCATTTTATTATCAATAACTTCTGTAAATGAAAAGATAATATGAGTTAATTTTTCAAAGGGGATGCTTTCTAAAGGATAACTGTTAGATGGCACATAATAGGCCATTATAGCCAAAGAATTAGTACTCTTTTTTTGGGAATAGAGAGAAGTTGTTAAAAGACATCCTTAAGAAAGTAGTAAATAAAATTGAACGGTAAAAATTGATTTCATGTTTTGTAGCTTCGAGTTGTTTCGGTTAGTTGGCACAAAACAATTAACTATAGTTTATTTTTCTTGGGAGTATTTATTTATTCCTTCATAAGATTAGAAATTTTATTCTCTAAAGAATCAAACACAATCATATGTCCATTTGCATTTGGGTGTAGAAAATCTACCATTCGCCTTCTCTTTTGATTGATGTAGAAGCTAAATTTATAGTTTTTTCTGAAAGTGTTGATTTGTTAGAAATCGAAGAACTTTCTTTGGGATTACACCCTAAAATAAAAGGAATTAGAAGTGAACGGAATATTAGTTTGGCCATGTATACTTTGTTTAAAAATCACATTAATAAGAATTGTGAATTGCTAAGATATGTTTTGTTTAAAAAAATGTATAAACTTTGCTAAAGATATCTTCATAGTTTGTTTTTTGGATTGTATTTTAGTGCATTAAAATTAGTACCTTGTAGAAATGAAAATAGTTATATCTCCGGCAAAGTCTTTGTCATTTGAAGAAAAAGCACCATTAACAACTTTTACACAAGGATTGTTTTTAAATGAAGCGGAAAAGTTAAGTTCCATTTTAAAAAAAAAATCTGCCAAAGTCTTGTCCAAATTAATGGATATTTCCGAGAATTTGGGTCAACTGAATTTTGAAAGAAATCAAAATTGGGCAGTACCATTTACTTTAGAGAATGCAAAACAAGCTGTATTCGCTTTTAAAGGAGATGTCTATATTGGTTTAGATGTTGCATCTCTTCCTGAGAATAGAATAGATTCTTTACAAGATAAATTGCGTATCCTGTCAGGGCAATATGGAATATTGAAGCCATTAGATTTGATTCAGCCTTATCGGCTAGAAATGGGAACTAAGTTAAAAGTTGGTCGTAAAGATAATTTATATCAATATTGGGGAGAATCTATTACAAAAGCTTTGAATGAAGAATTATCAGAAGATGAATTATTTATTAATTTAGCAAGTAATGAATATTTTAAAGTGTTCAAAACTAAATTGTTAAAAGTTCCTGTGATTACCCCTGTCTTTAAGGATTATAAAAACGGAAAATTAAAAGTTATTAGTTTTTTTGCAAAAAAAGCAAGGGGTATGATGGTGCGATATATTTTAGAGCACAACATAGAAACTATTAAAGATTTAAAGGGTTTTAATTCAAGTGGTTACGTCTTTGATGAGAGTTTGTCTTCCGGAGCAGAATTAATTTTTACCCGCTAGATTGAATCTTTTTTAAATTATAGGATTTTTTTATTTATGTTTGTTTTGTCCTATTCAATTTTTAAAACAAAAATATATACGGATAGATCCATAACTAAAGATTAGGCATAGTATGAAAAGAGTAATTGTTGATAATAATAAATTGACGAATCAAATTTTAGATCTGTTGATAAAGAAATTTCCAGATGGATATGATTATGACGATGTGATAAGTTTTAAAAATGTAAAGAAAAAAGAAGTAAGGGCAGTAGAGGTTCGAAGTGAGGACACTATTTTTTTGGTAAAAATAAGTTCTGAATTAGAAGACTCTATGGAGGCGTATTTAATTACCTTAGAAAAATAAGAAAGATGATGATAGCCACTGTCTGCCAATTATTTAACTAGAAATAGAAAGGATTAAAAATCAGTATTAGACGTTATACAAGTAGCAATAAGCAATGTTTACACTACAGTTAAACCTCCTTCAGAGGTCTCTTTGTATTTAGAATTCATGTTTTCAATTTTTTTTCTAAATGGTATTTATACCCACCCATCAATAGGGTCTCAGGTTAAACCTAAATGATGTTCCATTGTAATTTCACTTACCATTAAAACTTGTTCCGGTGTTCCGCCTAATAATTCTGTCGATGTTCAGTTGCCATAGCTGAAGAAACTCCAATTTCGGTCTAACAGCCATCCTTAGCAGCAACTATCGTTACACCCTTTTTTGACATGCTTCCTATTTCATTAGCGACCAATAAAAATTGTCTGATATATTCAAAATTGGCTAGATGATTTTAAATAACTAAAAAGTACATCAAAACTTTGGAGATTACTCCTCCACTGCTATTAGTTGGTCCTATAACGACTCTTGCTAACGAAGTGTACTCAAGGCAAAACGACTTACCCATTTTGAGATTTATCTAAATTTAACGTCCGTATTTCTAATAGAATCAATCCATTCTTCCTTATTTGTATAAGGCGCAGTTCCTTTTATTTTTTTGTATATGTAAAGGTACGACGACGGACATTCAGTCCGCCAGGCAGTCTTCCTTCGCTATGACAACCTATATATCTATTCTAACATTGTATCCCAAATCCGACTTAATTCTATATCTATATCTTCGTTCTTTTTTTGAGATTGTTCATTTTTTAAAATAATTTCAGAAACTTTAAGATTTTTATTTTTACAATAGACTTCGAGTTCTTTGCCATTCTGAGTTGGATATAGAAACGCATTGAAAGCAGTCACTTTGAAATATGTGTTATCTTTCTCTTGAACTACAAATCCGCCACTAATAAAATACTATTTTTCAGTTGAAATTATTTTGTCAACATTGAATCAGATGATTTCTATCCCATTTGCATAAAAGGATAAAATTTACGCTTAAAAATAATATCAATTTCTGCGTTGAATAGGATACTCTTTTCACTATTAAAATTTAAAGATTTGTTGCCTTTAATACTTGTAATAATCGTTTCAATGTTAGTAATGGGTATTTTTTTTGGACCTTCACAAGACAATCCTAGAAAGTATTGCCAAATCAGCGGCGTATCCTTTTACTGTTAAAGAAAGTGACTCAGAAGTTACTCCGACAAATAAAATAGAAATATAACGAAAGCTATGATTAGGCTTTCTGTTTTATTTGAATAAAAAATAATTCAAACCAATAACGATCATTTTGAAATTCATTTGGTATAACAAATATATATTCTTGTAAAACGAGAAATGTCAAATTATGAAGAATTACTGGCATATTGATTTAAAAGTTCTCTATAGTTTATGACAACATGACATAAAAATTCTGTTGGCATAATGATTGACTTGTATAGGTGAAGTTGAAAACACAGAATAAAAATATAAATTAAATATTATGAGTAAAATAATTGGAATCGATTTAGGAACAACGAACTCTTGTGTATCCGTAATGGAAGGAAATGAGCCAGTAGTAATTCCTAATGCAGAGGGTAAAAGAACAACACCTTCTATTGTTGCATTTATTGAAGGTGGCGATAGAAAAGTAGGAGATCCAGCAAAGCGTCAAGCAGTAACGAACCCTGTTAATACGGTTTATTCTATAAAACGTTTTATGGGAAATAAATTCTCTGAATGTGCAAAAGAAATTAAGCGTGTGCCTTATAAAGTTGTAAAAGGAGATAACGATACACCGCGTGTTGATATCGACGGGCGTTTATATACACCTCAAGAAATTTCTGCAATGGTATTGCAAAAAATGAAAAAAACTGCTGAAGACTATTTAGGTCATGAAGTAACGGAGGCTGTAGTAACAGTTCCAGCATATTTTAACGATGCACAACGTCAGGCTACAAAAGAGGCTGGTGAGATTGCAGGATTAAAAGTAAGTCGTATTATCAATGAGCCTACTGCAGCAGCGTTGGCTTATGGTATGGACAAGAAAAATGAAGATCAAAAAATTGTTGTATTTGATTTTGGTGGTGGTACGCATGATGTTTCTATCCTAGAATTAGGAGACGGAGTATTTGAAGTATTGGCTACAGATGGAGATACACATTTAGGTGGTGATGATGTTGATGAGAAAATCATTAACTGGTTGGCTTCAGAATTTATGTTAGAAGAGAACATGGATTTGACAAAAGATCCAATGGCACTTCAACGTTTAAAAGAAGCTGCTGAAAAAGCAAAAATTGAATTGTCTTCTTCTGCTCAAACAGAAATTAACTTACCTTATATTACTGCTACTGCAAGCGGGCCAAAGCACTTGGTACGTTCTTTGACAAAAGCAAAATTTGAGCAATTAATCGATGATTTAGTAAAAAGAACAATCAAGCCATGTGAGACTGCAATGAAAGCTGCAGGTTTGTCAAAAAGTGATCTTGATGAGGTAATTTTGGTAGGTGGTTCTACCCGTATTCCAGCAGTACAGGCAGCTGTAGAGAAATTCTTCGGAATGAAGCCTTCTAAAGGTGTAAATCCAGATGAGGTTGTTGCAGTTGGTGCAGCGATTCAAGGTGGAGTTTTAACGGGTGATGTTAAAGATGTATTGTTATTAGATGTTACTCCGTTATCATTAGGTATCGAAACGATGGGTAATGTATTTACAAAGTTGATTGAAGCCAATACTACGATTCCTACTAAGAAATCTCAAGTATTCTCAACAGCAGTAGATAGTCAGCCTTCTGTAGAAATTCACGTATTGCAAGGTGAGCGTGCAATGGCAGCAGATAATAATACAATTGGTCGTTTTCATTTAGATGGTATTCCACCAGCAGGAAGAGGAATTCCGCAAATTGAAGTAACTTTTGATATTGATGCAAACGGAATTATTCACGTTATGGCTAAGGATAAAGGGACAGGAAAAGAGCACAATATACGTATTGAAGCATCTTCTGGATTAACAGAAGAAGAAATCAAAAAAATGAAGCAAGAAGCAGAAGCAAATGCTGATGCAGATAAAGCAGCGAAAGAAACTGCTGAAAAAATCAATGGTGCAGATTCAATGGTTTTCCAAACAGAAAAGCAATTGAAAGAATTTGGAGAAAAATTATCTGATGATAAGAAGGCTCCGATTGAAGCGGCATTGACTGAGCTAAAAGCGGCTCATATTTCTCAAGATATTGCACAAATTGATGCTGCAATGGAGAAAATAAATGAGGCTTGGAAAAATGCATCTGAAGAAATGTACAAAGCGGAACAAGAAGCGCAAGCTGATGGAGCAGGAGCAACTGGAGCAGCAGGAGCAGAAAGTGCTGAAGGTGCAGCGACTGAAGATGACGTACAAGATGTTGACTTTGAAGAAGTAGAAGAAGAAAAATAATCAAAATTTGAGTATTGAATTCTTAAATAATTAGAAAACGCTCACCTTTTGGTGGGCGTTTTTTGTTTACAACTAAGTTTTTACAGTAAAGAATTAATCAATTTTTCTAGGTAAGTTTAAGGATTTATAGAGATATAAAATAAAGTAATATTATTTTTTTATATTAGACAGTATTAACGAAACACTATATGTCATGAGAAAAATAGGGATCACCTTAGTAGGTGTTTTAGTATCCATATCAATATTTTCACAAAATCTAGTAGGCGCTTGGGAAGCTACAATTACAACGTCAGAAGGAGTTGATATTAAAAATGTTGTAATTTTTTCTGAAAATTATATGGCTTCCACTTGGTTTAATACTAAAGATGGTGAGTTTAGGAGCGTGAATGGTGGTTCATGGAAATTGAATGGAAATACACTAGAAGGAAATATTGAATTTGATTCAAGGAACTCAGATAAGGTAGGGAGTCAAATGATTTTTGATCTGATCATTTCAGAATCTGAATTAAAAGTTGATGGTGTAGATATTGTTTGGAAAAAATTGGATAATGGAACTCCTGGAGATTTATGTGGTGCTTGGTTAATGTCTGGTAGAAAACGAGATGGAAAGATTGAAACTCGCAATACAGATCAGCCCAGAAAGACCCTAAAAATTTTATCTGAAACCCGATTTCAGTGGATTGCTTATAATACAGAAACCAAACAATTTATGGCCACAGGAGGCGGATCTTACACAACTATTGGTAGTAAATACACGGAGAATATTGAATTTTTTTCAAAAGATAAAACCCGCGTTGGCGCTGAGTTATCATTCGATTTTAGCCTACTGCAAAACGAATGGCATCACGCAGGATTTAGTAGTAAAGGAGATCCTTTATATGAGATTTGGAGTATAAGAGAATAGTTTCATATACTTTATTTCATACCTGCTTTCGAAGGAATGACGAGTTGAGTGGCATCGGCACTTGAAATAATAATTTACTTAATAATATAAGCACTGTTTATATAATCCAATTTCGGAAATTCTTTTCTTAAATATTCATTTCCTTCTCTTAAAATATACGCTTGCTTTTTTGCGGGTTCTGGACCATAACTAGCATAGAATTTATGAATAGTTTCCATTCCACTTGTAATTTTTGCGACTACAGGAAATCCTGCGACGCCAGAATAGGTCAATTTATCCAATCTTTCATTGTCTTTTAAATTGATAAAAATTTGGGTAGTTCGAGATTCAATACCAGCACGAGCAAATGAAATTGTCATCGAATCATTAGAACTAAGAACGAGCTCATCGGGAATTTTATATTTTTCCCATTCATTGTTGATTACAGAATCGTTGTGAATTCCAAATTGAACTACAAAATTTGTAATAACGCGGTATAAGGCAATATCCGTATAGAAGTCATTTTTTATCAATTGATATAATCTATCAACAGCTTTTGGAGATAATGATCGCTGTGCTGCAATGTCAAAATTACCTTGGGTAGTTTCAAAACGAGCCTTAAAACTTGCAGGAGCTTTTTCCTTAGTCCATTTTTCTTTGAATAATTTTGGACTGCAGGCAGAAATAGTTATTAGAAGTATTAATAAAAGTGATCTATTTTTCATAATGTAAAATTAATAAAATAGTTGCTCTGATTACAGTGAATAATTAGGAGAATAGAATTTAATTTTAAATGAAAAGTCCCATCTTTACAGGCGGGACTTTAATTAACTAACCAAAATCGATTTACATCGGATCTAAAAACAATATTTATTTTCGTCAATAACCTTTGTGGCTATTGTCTTACGTAATTCTATAACATTTGGCATGTTTATATATTTTGTAAAACGTTTCAACCCCATTAGTAGCATGCGTTGCTCATCACCTTTAGAAAAGTATACAATACCTTCTTTTCCTACCATAGTAATTTTTTCGATCGCATAAAATAAATTTAGTTTAGCCATCGCTATCTGACTTTCTACTTCTTTTTCAGAAGTTAACTTGGCTATTTTTTCTGCTTTTAAAATAGCACTTTCAGCAACATAAACTTCAATCATGATTTCCGCGGCACATAATACCAATTGTTGATGTTCTTCTAAATCCATCCCATAGGTTTGAACAGCTTTCCCCGCAATCATTAGAAATATTTTTTTAAGCTTGGATATCATAGCTTTTTCTTCTGATAACAATGTCGAATAATCTGGAATATCAAATGAAGGGATACTCATTAAACTTTTACCTACTTCCATAGCTGGCGTTAACACATCTATTTCACCTTTCATTGCTTTTTTAAGAAGCATACCAACTGTCAATAATCTATTAATTTCATTGGTTCCTTCATAGATTCTTGTAATGCGTGCATCTCTCCAGGCGCTTTCCATAGGTGTATCTTTCGAGAACCCCATACCGCCAAATATTTGTATTCCTTCATCGGAAACCATTTGTGACATTTCTGATCCAAATACTTTTAGTATGGCACATTCAATAGCATATTCTTGAAAAGCATCAAGTTCAGATTCTACATGAGATTTACCGTTTGCTAAATTATCATCAATCCTATTTTGAATATTTTTTCCAGCTCTATAGCACGAAGCATCACTTGCAAAAACCCGTGTACTCATGTCGGCGAGTTTCTTTTGAATCGCTCCGAAATTAGCAATAGGAGTTTGAAATTGCTTTCGCTCAGTAGCATATTGAACGGATTCAGTGATAATTCGTCTTCCCGCATCTAAAACGGCTGCTCCAAGTTTTATACGACCTACATTTAGGGAGTTGAGCGCAATTTTAAACCCTTTCCCTCTTTCAGATAGTATATTCTCAATTGGAATTAACGTGTCGTTAAAAAACACTTGTCTGGTGGACGAAGAGGCGATTCCTAGTTTGTCTTCTTCTTCGCCAAGGGTTACTCCATTTGGGTTGTTTTTATCATAATCTAATATAAAAGCGGAAATATTTTTATCGTCTTCAATTCTGGCAAAAACAATGAATACTTCTGCAAACCCTGCGTTCGAAATCCACATTTTTTGTCCGTTAACTTTGTAATGTTTCCCATCTTCGGTTAAATCAGCCGTTGTTTTACCAGAATTCGCATCACTACCTGCTCCTGGTTCGGTTAAACAATAGGCTCCAAATTTTTCGCCAGTAGCCAATGCAGGAAGGTATTTATTTTTTTGTTCTTCGGTACCATATAAAAATATTGGCATTGTTCCAATTCCGGTATGTGCTCCATAAGCGGTTGCTAATGAACCTGTGGCGGCAGAGATATAATCAGTTACTAACATGGTAGAAATAAATCCCATTCCAATACCACCGTATTGTTCTGGAATAGAAACACCTAAGAATCCCATTTCACCAGCCTTACGCATAATTTCTTCGGTAAGCGCATAGTCTTTTTTCTCAAAACGTTCTTTATGAGGCCATACTTCGCGATCTATAAATTCTACCACCGCTTCTTTCATCATTCTTTGTTCTTCCGTAAATTCTTCTGATATAAAAATATCTTCTGATTTAATTTCTTTTACTAAGAATTCACCTCCTTTTATAGTTCCCATATTTAATTGTTATTTTAAAAATTCATAGACTCCGGCTGCACCTTGACCTGTACCTACACACATCGTTACAACTCCATATTTATTTTTTCTTCTTCTCATTTCATTTATTAATTGAACGGACAGTTTGGCTCCTGTACAGCCGAGCGGATGCCCTAAGGCTATAGCTCCTCCATTTACATTTACAATGTCTTCATTTAATCCTAATTCTCTAATAACAGCGAGAGATTGAGATGCAAAAGCTTCATTTAATTCGAATAAATCAATATCATGTATCGATAAACCTGCTTGTTTTAATGCTTTTGGAACAGCAGCTACAGGCCCTATTCCCATAATTCTCGGTTCTACTCCCATCGCGGCATAAGAAACCATTCTAGCAACAGGTTCGAGTTTTAATTCCTTTACCATTTCTTCACTCATAACCAAAACAAAAGAAGCTCCATCACTCATTTGTGAAGAATTCCCTGCGGTGACACTTCCCCCTTGTGCAAATACAGGGCGCAATTTTGCTAGGGCTTCAACTGAAGTTCCTCTTCTCGGCCCCTCATCATTTGATATAGTATAATTTTTTGTTTGTTTCTTATCCGCTCCATCTATGAAGATTTGCTCAATATTAATTGGAGCAATATCTCTTTCGAATATCCCATTATCTAAAGCTTCTAAAGCTTTTTTGTGTGAATTATAGGCAAATATATCTTGATCTTCTCTAGAAACATTGTATTGCTGAGCCACGGCTTCTGCGGTTAGTCCCATTCCCCAATAGTAATCTTCGTTTCCATTTTTAGCTGTTTTGTAGTTGGGTACTGGTCGATAGCCACCCATTGGAATGTAACTCATGCTTTCGGCTCCACCAGCAATAATGCAGTCAGCCATTCCAGACTGGATTTTTGCAGCAGCAATGCTAATCGTTTCTAATCCTGAAGCACAATATCTATTGACTGTCATTCCTGGAACGTCATCAATTTTTAATCCCATTAATGAAATTAATCGGCCAATGTTTAACCCTTGTTCCGCTTCTGGCATTGCATTCCCTACTATTACATCATCAATTCTAGTTTTATCCAATTGAGGAACATCTTCCAACAATCTTTCGATTGTATCTGCCGCCAATTCATCCGGTCTTTTGAATCTAAACACACCTTTTGGGGCTTTTCCCACCGCTGTTCTGTAACCTGTTACTATATATGCTGTTTTCATCTTTTGATTTTTTGATTGTTCTATTATTAGAAATTTGGAAGTCTATGCATCTGAATTTCTAATACTCTACACATCTAATTACGCAATGGTTTGCCCGTTTTTAGCATGTGTTCAATTCTTTCTAAAGTTTTTCTTTCAGTCATTAAACTCATAAAAGCTTCACGCTCGAGATCTAATAAATATTGCTCCGAAACAATAGTTGGTTCTGATAAATCTCCACCAGCCATTACATAACCCAATTTGTTTGCCATTTTTTTATCATGCTCTGAAGCATAATGACCTTTTTCTAGACTATCTGTTCCAACTAAGAACATCCCTAAAGCCTGTTGCCCAAGTACTTTTACTTGTTTTGGTACGGGTTGTGTATATCCATCTTCTAACATGAGAACTGCATGTCTTTTTGCGGTTGCTAATTGTCTATTTTTATTAACAATCACAATATCCTTATGTTCTTTTAGAAAGCCTAAATCATATGCCTCATGGGCAGATGTTGCCACTTTTGCCATTGCAACGGTAATAAAATAATCACGTAGTTTATTTAACTTTACATCGTCTTTTAGTAATCCTTCTGAAGCTCTTACTGCCATTTCTTTTGATCCAGCACCTCCTGGGATAATTCCAACTCCAAATTCTACTAAACCAATATAAGTTTCTGCAGCGGCTATAACTTTGTCAGCATGCATAGTTAATTCACAGGCACCTCCGAAAGTATATCCATGGGGAGTTATAAGAGTTGGGCACGAAGAATAACGCATTCTCATTACGGTATCCTGAAAATATTTAACTGAAAAATTCAATTCATCATATTCTTGCTCAATTGCCATCATAAAGGCCATTGCAAGATTTGCACCTACTGAAAAGTTAGCTCCTTGATTTCCTAAAATTAGGGCATCATACTCGCTTTCCGCAAGATCAATTCCCTTGTTTATTGCTTGAAGTACCTCTCCACCAAGTGTATTCATTTTAGATTGGAATTCCACGTTTAAAACGCCGTCTCCTAAATGTTGAATTGAAGCTCCAGAATTACGCCAGATTGTTTTTGTTTCTCGAACATTTTCTAATATGATAAAGGCTTCTTGACCTGGTACTTTTACTTGAGATTTTGAGGGGATATCGTAGTAATGTTTCGCCCCGTTATTAATAGAATAAAAACTTGAGTTTCCTTGTGATAACATTTCATTAACCCAAGGATTAACTTCATAACCCTCCTCTTTCATCAGTTGAATTCCTTTTTCAATACCAATAGCATCCCAAATTTGAAAGGGGCCATGTTCCCATCCAAAACCAGCTTTCATAGCATCATCAATCCTATACGTTTCATCTGATATTTCAGGAATTCTGTTTTGAACATATGCAAACATAGCTGCAAAGTTCTTGCGAAAAAATCTACCTGCCTTGTCTTTTCCGTTAACCAAAATGGGAAAACGGTCAATAACTTTATCAACTTTTTTGGTCAACTCTAAAGTGGCAAAATTGGCGCTTTTCTTTGAACGATATTCTAGCGTATCTAAATCAAGCGTAAATATTTCTTTTTTACCAGCATTTATTTCCTTTTTGTAAAAGCCTTGTTTGGATTTACTTCCCAACCAGTTATTGTTCATCATGGTGTTAATGAACTCTGGTAGTTTGAACAAGTCGTGTGCTTCGTCATTAGGACAATTTTTATACAAGCCGTTTGCAACGTGTACCAACGTGTCTAATCCTACAACATCTACCGTTCTGAAAGTTGCAGATTTTGGACGGCCAATTAATGGCCCGGTAAGTTTGTCTACTTCTTCAACCGTAAGACCCATTTCTTTTACTTGATGAAATAAACTCATGATTCCAAAAATCCCAATTCTATTACCTATAAAAGCGGGAGTGTCTTTAGCTAAGACACTTGTTTTTCCTAAAAACTTTTCTCCATATAGCATTAAGAAATCAGTGACTTCTTGCTTGCAATTTGGACCAGGAACCACTTCAAATAATTTTAAATATCGAGGGGGATTAAAAAAATGAGTAACTGCAAAGTGTTTTTGGAAATCTTCACTTCTACCTTTATTCATAAATTGAATAGGAATTCCAGAGGTATTTGAAGTTATTAATGTACCCGGTGTTCGGTGTTTTTCAATTTTTTCAAATACTTGCTGTTTGATATCTAATCTTTCAACAACTACCTCCATAATCCAATCAACACCTTTTATCTTATGCAGATCATCATCAATAGTACCAGTAGAAATTCTACTCGAAAATTTTTGATCATAAATAGGTGATGGTTTAGATAGTAATGAAGCTTTTAATGAGTCATTCACAATTCTATTTCGAACGGATTCAGTCTCCAAAGTTAGCCCCTGGGCTTCTTCCTTATCGCTTAATTCACGAGGTAAGATATCAAGTAGTAATACTTCAATGCCAATATTGGCAAAATGGCATGCAATACCAGACCCCATAATTCCAGATCCAATAATTGCAATCTTTTTAATACTTCTTTTCATGTTAAAAATGTATAGATGTGGCTAATTCTATTTCTAGAATATAGCACCATTCGTTATCAATCTATTTATAGTTTCAGTTACTTCAAAGAAATGATTGATTTTTTCTTCAGAAATATTTTGTCTAACCACTTCATTGAATTTAAGTACAGAAATTTTAGATTCCTCCCTTTTAATTATGCCTAAATCGGTTAACTTTATAAGAACACTTCTTCCGTCACTTGGATTTCTCTCCCTAAATATCACGCCTCTTTCTTCCATACTTTTTAAAATACGTGAAAGACTCGTCGCTTCCATTCCCATTTTTGGTCCTAATGAAGTTGAAGGAGTGCCATTATCATAATCTATATTTAATAATACGAAGGCGGCAGCCATAGTGGTTTCGAGTTTAGATGCTTGTTCGTTGTACATCTTGGCTACTGATTGCCAAGTTGCGCGTAATTGGTGGTCTATTGATTTTTCTTTAAGCATTCGTCAAATATACATAAAACATACTATGCGTGCATAGTATGTTTAAAAAATATTTTTAAATAGCAGAAACATGCTAATTGATTATATTTGGAAAAACTAATATTTTTAAATGAGCAACTTATTAGAAGTCCAAAATGTTATTAAAAAATATGGTACATATACTGCCTTAAATAATATGTCTATTGATGTTCCAGAAGGTTCTGTTTTTGGGTTGTTAGGTCCTAATGGGGCTGGTAAAACCTCACTTATTAGAATTATTAATCAAATTATTATGCCCGATAGTGGTCTTATTAAATTGGATGGAAAATTACTTTTGCCAAAGGATATTCAACATATTGGTTATTTACCTGAAGAGAGAGGTTTATATAAAAGTATGAAGGTTGGAGAACAGGCTTTATATTTAGCACAACTAAAAGGCTTGTCAAAATCTGAAGCTTTGAAAAAGTTGAAATATTGGTTTGATAAATTTGAGATTGGAGATTGGTGGAACAAAAAAGTGCAAGAACTTTCTAAGGGAATGGCTCAGAAATTACAATTTATTGTGACTGTTATGCATCAGCCTAAGTTACTCATTTTTGATGAGCCATTTAGCGGATTTGATCCAATCAATGCAAATTTAATTAAAGATGAAATTTTACAATTGAGAGATGAAGGTGCCACTGTAATTTTCTCTACGCACAGAATGGAATCTGTTGAAGAACTATGTGAGTACATTGCTTTAATTGATAAATCGAATAAGATTCTTGATGGAAAATTAAGTGATATCAAGCAGCAATTTAAATCAAATTTATTTGAAGTTGTCATTAAAAGTGACAACGTAAATTTGGTAAAAACGGATCTTATGGGTAAATTTATGACTGCCTCATCTAACGTACCCTTTAAAGAAGGAGAATTGGCTATTAAAATTGAATTACCAAATAATGATACGTCAAACAATTTGTTAAGTTATCTATCAACTAAAGGATCTATTTCACATTTTGTTGAAATGATTCCTGATGCAAATGAAATATTTATAAAAGCGATACATCAGAATAATAAGAATGAGTAAATTAAAACTAATAATAAAAAGAGAATTTATCTCAAAGGTTCGGAACAAGACTTTCTTAGTGATGACTATTTTAAGCCCCTTAATTGTTATTGCAATGGGTGTCTTAATTGCTTATTTAGCAAAGTTGAATCAGGAGAATATAAAAATAATTGCCTATGTTGATAACTCTGGTTTTTTTGAAAAAAAAGATTTTCAAGATTCTGAATCTGTCCATTATATTGATTTATCTTCAGATGCTATTGAAGTGGCAAAGTCTAAAGTTACCACATCAGATTTTTATGGCTTGTTAGTTATTCCTAAAAAAGATAGTGTGTCAACTATAGCCAGTAGTGTAGAATTTTATTCTAAAAAATCTCCAAATATTATCTTAGTATCTTCTTTAGAACAAAAAATTGAGCATCGGTTGGAAGAAACTAAAATGAAACAATTGAATATTGATATTGAGCGCTTAAATCTTACTAAAATTAAGGCTTCTATTCAATTATCAAATTTCATTGGTGAAAAATCATCGAAGATAATCAATAGTATGAAGATTGGAATTGGACTAGCAGCTGGGTATTTAATTATGATGTTTATTATCATTTATGGGGCCATGGTAATGCGAAGTGTCATTGAAGAAAAAACAAGCAGAATAATTGAAGTCATTATTTCATCCGTTAAACCATTTCAATTAATGATGGGTAAAATTATTGGAACTGCATTGGCTGGTCTGTTACAATTTACTGTATGGGGTTTATTATTACTTGTGATTGTACTTGTTTTACCTTCAGTTTTGGGAATAGAAGCGATGGATTTTAAAAATATAAATGTTCCTTTAGAACAGGCAGAGGGGATGAAAGAGGTTGCCTTAAATGATGCTCAAATGATATTTGTAGAAATCTCTCGATTGCCATTGTTTAGAATGTTTATTTTATTTATCGCTTATTTTCTAGGTGGCTATTTGCTGTATAGTTCTATCTATGCGGCTATTGGTTCTGCCGTTGATAATGAAACGGATACACAACAGTTTGTTATTCCTGTTATAATACCTCTTATGTTAGCTGTTTATGTTGGTTTTGCCTCTGTTATAAGTGATCCTCATGGGCCTATTTCAATCGTCTTTTCAATGATTCCATTGACATCTCCGATCGTTATGCTAATGCGAATTCCGTTTGGTGTTCCATGGTGGCAAATTTTAATTTCATTTATATTATTGTTGGCAACGTTTTTGATAACAGTTTGGTTTGCTGCTAAAATTTACCGTATTGGAATTTTAATGTATGGCAAGAAACCATCCTACAAAGAGATTTTTAAATGGATTAAGTATTAATCGTATGGAGAATATTTTAGAAATATTAAATTATAGTTTTGGAGTTAAAGAGTCATTCACAATTTCACTAAAAGGCGTATTACTGATGATATTGGCTCTTTTTATAGCATCTTTTATTTTAAGAATAAGTCGCAAATTAATTACAAAAAAACTTCCCCAAGAAGACAAAATTAAATTCATACCTATATTTAGTTATTTAAAGTGGTTTATGTACACCGCTATATTTTTAGTTACATTAAATAGCTCGGGTGTAGACCTTACTGCCGTTTTAGCAGCTTCGGCAGCATTATTGATTGGTATTGGTTTGGCGTTGCAAACCTTATTTCAAGACATCATATCTGGAGTTTTTATTCTTATAGATCAAACGGTACATGTTGGAGATATTATTGAGTTAGACGGTAAAGTTGGACGAATAGATCAGATAAATTTGCGTACAACAAGTGCCGTGACGATAGACAATAAAGTTTTAATAATTCCTAATCATTTGTACTTAACTAATAGTTTATATAACTGGACCCAAAACGGTGTGGATACGAGAGAATATGTCGACTTAGGGGTGGCTTATGGATCTGATACTAAATTAGTTAAGAAAATATTATTGGAAGTGGCGTTAGCGCATTCTAAAGTTGTTAAAGACCCAGAACCACTAGTTAGGTTTACCGATTTTGGAGATAGTGCTTTGATGTTTCGATTAATTTTTACGCTGAACAATAGTTTTGAAGCTGGTGAACCAAAAAGTGATATTCGTTTTGAATTGGACAAAAGGTTTAGAGAAGAAGGAATTCAAATTCCTTTTCCTCAAAGAGATATACATATTATAAATAAGCAATAAAAAATTTTTACATGTCTAAAATATTAATAATAGAAGATGAGTCGGCTATTAGAAGAGTTTTGAAAAAAATTATTTCTGAGGAGAACGATTCTTATGAAGTTTTTGAGGCAGAGGATGGATTAGAAGGTATCGAAAAGGTTTTAAAGGAAGATTTTGATCTCATTTTATGTGATGTAAAAATGCCCAAGATGGATGGTGTTGAGGTCTTAGAAAAAATAAAGAAAATAAAGTCAGAAATTCCAATAGTAATGATCTCTGGTCATGGTGATTTAGATTTAGCCGTAAATACTATGAAGTTAGGAGCTTTTGACTACATATCTAAACCGCCAGATTTAAATAGATTGTTGAATACGGTTCGCAATGCCCTAGATCGAAAGGAATTAGTTTTAGAGAACAAACGGTTAAAAAAGAAGGTTAGTAAGAAGTATGACATGATTGGAGAGAGTTCTGAAATTATGTATATCAAAGAGATGATTGAAAAAGTTGCTATTACAGATGCAAGGGTACTTATTACAGGGCCAAATGGAACAGGTAAGGAACTAGTGGCGCATTGGTTACATGAAAAAAGCAATAGAACGAAAGGGCCAATGATTGAAGTAAATTGTGCGGCGATTCCTTCTGAACTGATAGAAAGTGAATTATTTGGTCATGTTAAGGGATCTTTTACGGGTGCAAATAAAGACAGAGCAGGAAAGTTTGAAGTTGCTTCTGGAGGCACTATTTTTTTAGATGAAATTGGTGATATGAGTTTATCTGCTCAGGCGAAAGTATTGAGAGCACTACAAGAAAGTAAAATTAGTAGGGTAGGTAGCGATAGAGATATTAAAGTTGATGTTCGGGTTGTCGCTGCAACCAATAAGAATCTAACGGAAGAAATAAAGGAAGGGCGTTTTAGAGAAGATTTGTATCATCGATTGGCGGTGATTTTAATAAAAGTACCTTCATTAAATAATAGAAGAAATGATATTCCTTTACTGATTGATTTCTTTTCTCAAAAGATTGCTGAAGAGCAGGGTATTGCAGTGAAAAACTTCACGAAAGAAGCTGTTCAATTGTTAAAAACCTATGATTGGACAGGTAATATTCGGGAACTAAGAAACGTAATAGAGCGCTTAATTATATTAGGCGAAAATCAAGTTTCTGAAAACGATGTTCAATTGTTCGCAAGTAAATAAAACATGTTTGATTTAATTCTCCAATAAAGCACGAGCGCGATCAATTTGGAAGATTTAATTCCTTAATTTTACAAAAAATTAATTGTTAGAATGGCATCATTAAATCTAAAAAAGCCAGTTGTATTTTTCGACCTTGAAACAACTGGAATCAATATTGCAAATGACCGAATAGTGGAAATTGCAATATTAAAAGTTCACCCAAATGGTAATAAGGAAAGTAGAACTTGGTTGGTGAACCCAGAAATTGAAATTCCGAAAGAAGCGTCCGATATTCACGGTATTACCAATGAAAAAGTTGTAACAGAGCCAACATTTAAAGAATTGGCTAATGAGGTAAGTGATTTGACTAAAAATTGTGATTTGGCAGGATTTAATTCAAATCGATTTGATATCCCTTTGTTGGCAGAAGAAATGTTAAGAGCCGGAGTTGATTTTGATATGAGAAATAGAGTTGCTGTTGATGTACAAGTAATTTTTCATAAAAAAGAACAGCGAACTTTAGGTGCGGGATATAAATTTTATTGCGGGAAGGATCTTGAAAAAGCGCATTCGGCACAAGCAGATACAGATGCAACGTATGAAATTTTATTAGCGCAGTTAGATAAGTACGATGATTTAGAGAATGATATAAAATCATTGAGCGAATACTCTACGCATCAAAAAAGAGCCGATTTTGCTGGATTTTTAGTGTTTGATGATGAAGAAGATGAAATTTTCACCTTTGGTAAATATAAGGGTAAAAAAGTTACTGAAGTTTTAGAAAAAGATCAAGGATATTATGGCTGGATTCAAAAATCAGATTTCCCATTGTATACTAAGAAAGTACTGACTGCCATAAAATTAAGAAGTTTCAATAATAAATTATTTTAATAATAGTGTTTGAAGTTGATTGATTTTTCGACTATAGTTATTAAAGAAATTAAATTAGAGAAGAGATGTTTGTAGAGTTTAATAAATTACCAGGAAATGCACGTATTTGGATATACCAATCTAAAAGGGAATTAGCAAAAAAAGAAGCTGAGGGCGTGAAATTAAAGTTGCGCAAATTTGCAGATAATTGGCTAAGGCATGGGGAACAAATAAAGGGTTCATTTCATATATTATATAATCAATTCATCGTTTTGGGGGTTGATGAAAATTTCAATAATGTTTCTGGTTGCTCTATTGATTCTTCAGTTCGAGTAATTAAAGAGTTAGAAGATGAGTTTGATTTGGATTTGATGAATAAACTGAACATTGCTTTTAAAGTGGGTGAGAACCTAAATACTGTTACATTGGCAGAATTTCAGGAGTATCTAAAACTAGAGAAAGTAAACGAAGATACCATTGTATTTAATAATATGATTCAATCAAAAGATGAATTAGTGTCTAATTGGGAAGTGCCTGTTAAACAAAGTTGGCATAAACAATTATTGGCAATAATTTAATTTTAAAAGGGACTCATGAAAAAAATATTTTTAATTACCCTGTTTTTTATATGTTTGACACATGCGAATTCTCAAGGTATTGATCCGTTACTTACTAAGGATTTAGAATCACAAAATAAGTGGGTGGATAGTATTTTGTCTGGAATGACTTTAGAGGAGAAAATAGGCCAATTATTTATGGTAGCTACCTTTTCAAATAAGGATGAAGTACATGAAAAAGAGATTATTGATTTGATTAATAATTATCATATAGGGTCACTTATATTTTTTCAAGATTTACCGGTTAAACAAGCTCAATTAACAAATAAGTATCAAAAGATTTCTAAAGTGCCATTGTTGATAGGTATTGATGCAGAATGGGGGTTAAACATGCGTTTAAAAAATACCTTTCGCTATCCTTGGAATATGACTTTAGGTGCTATTCAAAATAACGAATTAATCAAGGAATTTGGAAGACAAGTAGGAGCACAGTGTAAAATTATGGGAATTCATATGAATTTTGCTCCTGTTATTGATGTTAATACGAACCCTAAGAATCCGATTATTGGAAACAGATCCTTTGGTGAAAATCAAGAGAATGTAGCAAATAAATCTATTGCCTTTGCAAAAGGATTGCAAAGTAATAATGTAGTTGCCAGTGCAAAACATTTTCCTGGACATGGAGATACTGCTACAGATTCTCATCATACATTACCATTACTTGATTTTGATAGAAAAAGACTTGACTCTATTGAGTTGTATCCATATAGAAAAATTATTGAGACAGGTATAACGAGTGTAATGGTGGCGCATTTAAGTATTCCATCTTTAGAGTCCGAAAAAGGAGTTCCATCCTCTTTATCTAAAAATATTGTTACTGGTCTGTTACAAGATGAATTAGGCTTTAATGGATTGGTAATTACTGACGCGTTAAATATGAAAGCATCTGCTAATTTCGCTACCTCTGCTGACGTAAATTTGGCGGCTATTTTGGCGGGAAATGATATATTGGATTATCCGTTAGAAATTCCAGCCACTTTTAAGCGATTTAAAAAGGCGCTGACAGTTGGAGAACTAACTATTGGCCGTTTGGAACATTCTGTTAGAAAAATTTTAAAAACAAAGTATTGGGCAGGATTACATTATTATAAACCGTTAGAAACGTATAATTTAATAGAAAGATTAAATACAAAGGAAAACGAAATCCTTATGAGAGATTTGGTAAAAAACTCAATCACTTTAGTTAAAAATGAAGGAACTGTTTTTCCTGTGAAACAATTAAAAAATAATAAGATTGCCTATGTAAAACTGGGAGATAGTGATAATTCAGTTTTTGTAGAGACTTTGAATAAATATACCCAAGTTGATGTTATTTCAAACAGTGACGATATCAATTTGATACATGAACTTAAATCATATAATACGGTTATTGTAGGTTTTCATAAATCAAATGTAAATCCTTGGAAAAGTTTTAAATTTTCAAAGGTTGATTTGGAAAAATTAGAAAATATTTCAAAAGAAAAAACGGTTATTTTAGATGTTTTTGCTAACCCATATAGTTTGTTACAAGTAGAAAGTTTTGACAATATCGAAAGTGTTATAGTATCGTATCAAAATAGTGAAGTCTCACAAGAAATTTCTGCTCAAATGATATTTGGTGCGTTACAGCCAAAGGGAAAATTACCAGTTTCTATAAATAAAGACTTTAAAGTTGGGCATGGGTTATTTTCATCAAATTTACTACGTTTGGGGTATTCTATACCTGAATATGTTGGTTTGGATTCTAACAAATTAAATAAAATTGATTCCGTTTTTCAAGTTGTAATTGATAAAAAAATGGCGCCAGGAGGACAAGTATTAGTATCTCGTTACGGAAAGGTTGTTTATCATAAAAGTTTTGGACATCATACTTATGAGAAAAAACATAAAGTTAGTCTTACAGATCTATATGACTTGGCTTCATTGACTAAAATTTTAGGAGGACTTCCATATATAATGAAAAGTGAAGAGGATGGATTATTTACTTTAGACACTCAATTGGGAGAACTGTTACCTTATTTAAAAGGGACAAACAAAGAATCTATTACTGTTAGAAAAGCATTGTCTCATACTAGTAGAATGCTTACTTGGATTCCTTTCTATAAAGAAACATTAGATGTTGATACAAATAAGTTATCTTCTTCTTTATATTCATCTAATAGATCTGAAGATTTCCCTTTCCAAGTTTCTGAAAAATTATACTTAAAAAAATCCTATATAGATACTATTTACCAGCGAATAGCGGATTCTGAATTGCTAGAGAAGCCAGGATACAATTATAGTGGACTCGTTTTCTATCTATTTAAGAAATATTTGAAAGATACGTATGGCAAGGAAATGGATCAATTAAATGACGCCTTTTTTTATGAGAAATTGGGAGCGAATACATTGACCTATAATCCTTTGAATAAATATTCTAAAAACAGAATTGTACCGTCGGAAATTGATACTTATTTCAGACATGACACGTTAATAGGTCATGTCCATGATATGGGAGCAGCAATGTTTGATGGTGTAAGTGGAAATGCTGGGTTATTTTCAAATTCGAATGATGTGGCCAAAATGATGCAAATGTACTTACAGAAAGGATTTTATGGCGGAGAACGATTTTTAAGTACACAAACCATAGATAAATTTAACAAGAGATATTTTTTAGATGAAGAAGTGCGACGGGGGTTAGGTTTTGACAAACCCCAGTTAGATCCCAAGAGCAAGTCTACGTGCGGTTGTATGTCCGATGAAAGTTTTGGTCATAGTGGATTTACAGGTACTTTTGCTTGGGCTGATCCTAAAACACAGATTGTATATGTGTTTTTATCAAACAGAGTGTATCCAACAATGGATAACAATGCATTGGGTAGGGAGAATATTCGAACCGATGTTCAACAACTTATTGTTGATGCGATTATAGAATAATAGATGTGCCTCTTTTTTAAGAAAACCACATTATTTTTTTATTTGTAGTTGTGTGCGCTTTGTGATATTAAATTGATGTGGGAATGGAATTTCAATTCTATTAAAATATTTTTGACGACGTTGTTAATTTTAGTACTTGGTATATATTGTTTTATTTTCAAAAGTTCTGGTGCCGATTGAAAAAAATGGATGCCTTCAACAAAACTTTTTCACTTTGAACTTTAATATAATCTCTCAATTTTAAAGGGCTAAAAAAGAAAAATTATAATTTCTTCTGCTATATTTTCTGCAATTCTTAAAGGGTAAATCCATAATTTTTACACCTTACTTTTCTATTACAGCATCTATTTTTATTTGGTTTTTCAGGTTTATTTCGGTAATATATCTTTTGGGTTTTTCGATGTTTTTGTTAGAATTAAACCAATTAATATACTAGCACTAAAATAAGATATTCCAAATTTAAGATTAAAATATGAACATATTAATATGCTTTGCACCATATAGAATGCAGGAAACAGCGAGATTCCAATTCCAAATCGGAACGTACTAATGAACTCTTTCTGGTTTATTCTTGATTTTAAATTTTTCCAAAGCAACCAAGGAAAAACACTGTTTATGACAAAAATATAGTAGAGAAAACTTTTTTTATTTTTTAGGTTTACAGGAACTTCTTCGGTTAATTTTAGAGCTTCTATCTGTTTATTAGTAGCAAATGGATCCAAAAAATCGGCATTTGAATGAGTTAATTGCTCAAGAACTTTATCGTAACTCGTTGTACAGTCAATATGAGTCGTTAATAATTTCATTTGATTTCCTACTTCAGTTTTTATAGCAACCACCGACGATGAAAAATTATTTTTATTCCAATATTTCTTAGAAGAAATCGGTTTCCCATAATAAATACTGACTGAACCTGGATACTCTAATATTGAGTTGTAGTTTAGCCCTACAGGTATAATTTGAATATCAAGATGAGGGTGTTTTTCCAAAGCCCCGAAAATAATTCGAGTAAAACCTTTACTTAATGAACGAATACTTCGTTTTAAATTATGACCACCTTCAGGAAATATGACAAGCGCTTTATTTTCATTTAATAATTGGAAGCATGTATTAAATATAGCTTTATTCTTTGATAATGTCTGCCACCCATCTCGAACACGATAAATAGGAATCATTTGGACACTATGAAAAAATTTGATAATGACTTTCTTTTTAAAAACTCCAGCTCTTGTCAGAAAATGAGTATTCCTTCTATTTGTTGTTCCTATAACTAAGGGATCTATTAGAGCATTTTGATGGTTGGATACGAATAGAACGGCACCTTTTTTAGGAATATTTTCTCTGCCAATTACTTTTATTTTTTTATAATAAAAGAATAGACCTAGTCGGATATAGTTTCTTACGAGTCCTAACCAAAATTTATGCATACTTCCTTTATTTTTTTTTAGCCCAAAACGACGCAAGAAGTAACCCGGAAAAAATATCCCAAACAGCCCAAAAGGCAACGAGAAGGGCCATACCTCCTAAATTTAAGCCACTTATACCATAAAAGAAATCAAAATATAGCAATAGTCCTAAGCCCGAATTTTGAATTCCGGTTTCTATCGACAACGTTTTTTGATCTCTAAAATTTAATTTCATTGATTTGGCAAAATAAAAACCAGAAAAGTATCCAACTAAATTATGAATTATTACGATAGCCAAAACGTAGTGTATATGGTTTAGAAATATATCTAAATTCTTTCCAAAAGCAAGAATGATTAGTATAATAAATACCAGTAATGAAAAAGGTTTTAGAATAGTCATAATTTTAATACTTGTGGTTGGCTTGTAGTATCTAAATAACATTCCGAGAATTAAGGGAATTCCTAATATCAAGGACACTAACCTTACCAGTGTGAAAGGATCCAACTCAACACTTCTTAAAATACTTGCGGTAGGCTCATGTAAATTACTCCATATTTGAAAGTTTAGGGGTGTCATTACTATAGAAACTAACGTAGCAAAAGCAGTCATACTTACGGATAACGCAGTATTACCTTTAGCCAATTGTGTCATGAAGTTTGAAATATTTCCTCCTGGGCAAGCCGCAACGAGAAACAGACCCAATGCAATACTCGGAGTAGGATTTATTGCTTTTACGAGTAAAAATGTGAGGGCTGGAAATAAAATAAACTGAGAGAATATACCTGTTGCTAGAATTTTTGGGTTTTTAAAAAGCCTTTTAAAATCTTCGGTCCTAATTCCAAGAGATACTCCAAACATTATGATGGCCAGCGCAATATTTAAGACCCATAGTCCATTTGAATCAAAGTTTATTTCAATTGAATTAAGTGGGTCGTTCATAATTATCGTGGTATCGTTAATTTAATTTAATTTGAAAAAGAAAATTGTAAAATATTAGCACCCATTTTTAAGGCTTTTTCTCTAACACTTTCCGAATTATTGTGAATCACCCCATCTTCCCATCCGTCACTTAAGTCAGTTTCATAATCATAAAAACAAACCAATCTACTGTCAATAAAAATTCCGAATCCTTGTGCTGGTTTATTGTCATGCTCATGAATTTTTGGAATACCATTTTTAAAGTGATAGGATTGGTTGTAAATTGAATGCTCAATCGGTATTTCTCTAAACTCCAAATTCGGAAAAACTTTTTTGAATTCTCGTCTCACATATTTATCAATGCCATAATTATCTGATATATGCAGAAACCCACCAGAAGTTAAGTAGTTTCGAAGGTTTTCAACTGCGTTATCATTAAAAAAAATATTACCATGTCCCGTCATAAAGACGATCGGGTACTTAAAGAGATCTGTACTTGCCACCTCTACAATTGCTGGCCTGTCAATAATTTCCGTATGAATTTGTTCATTACAAAACTTGATTAAGTTGGGTAGAGCAGTAGGGTTGGCGTACCAGTCTCCGCCACCATCATACTTTAATATGGCAATTTCTTGTGCAACAGAAATTGTTGAACTTAATAGGCATATGATTAGATATAAGACTCTTTTCTTCATGTAGTTATTGATTAAAAAAAGCGACACTTTGTGCAACGGCAACTCCTGCAGTTTCAGTTCGCAATCGACTTGATCCTAGTGTAACAGGGGTAAAATTATTTTTAAAGGCCAGTTCAATTTCTTTCCATGAAAAGTCGCCTTCTGGGCCTATTAATATGGTTAAACTTTGACGTTGTTTTAGTCGTGACTTGAGTGATTCTTTAGAATCTCCTTCGCAATGCGCAATGAAAAGATCTCCATGATTTTTTCCTTGAATAAAGGTAGAAACGTTCATAGGATCATTGAATTTAGGCAATTGAAATTTTAAAGATTGTTTCATCGCAGAAATCAATACCTTTTCTAATCTTTCTTTTTTTATAACTTTCCTTTCAGAGTGATCGCAGATAATTGGAGTTATTTCATCAATGCCTATTTCGGTAGCTTTTTCTAAAAACCATTCTAACCGATCATTGTTCTTAGTCGGAGCTATTGCAATATGTAAATTATAATCCCATGATTTTTTCTTAATTTCTTCTGAGATTATTTTAACTAAGCATTTTTTGTCATTTGCAATTAATATTTCGGCCTTGAACAAAATACTGTTTCCATTTGTAATAAATAATATGTCACCTTCATTTTTACGAAGAACTTTAACAATATGCCGACTCTCAATTTTGTCAAAAGTAAATTGATCGGAACTAGCATTAATATATTGGTTATAAAACAATTGCATTAATCAATATTTTTGTAATACGTTCTACGTCTTTTATGTATTTCCGGCTTAAAGTTTTTCCACAATTGTCTTGCTGAAACATTGTCTTCAAGTTCGGGTGTGCGAATTAACTTTGTGATTCCTTTTTCTTGATATGTGTTATAATAGGAATCCATAATCATTGACACGGCGCCCTTTTTTTGATAGTCCGGCCTCACACCAATAAGATATAAAATAGCCTCTGTGTTTTGCCTTTTTGCTTTCAGCAAGTGAAATATTCCAAACGGGAAAAGTTTTCCATTCGCCTTTTGAAGTGCTTTTGAAAAGGATGGCATGGTAACAGCAAAGGCAACTAATTCATCATTTTCATCAACTACAAATTTGATAAATTCTGGGTCTATTAATTTAATATATTTGTTCTTAAAATATGCTATTTGGTTATTAGAAATTGGTACAAAGGATGCTAATTTAGAATATGACTTATTGAATAAATCAAACATTTTGTCTACATAAGGTAATACTTGATCTACCTTTTTTATATCGAGTGATGTTAATCTATAGCGTTTTGCAACTATTTTGGAAATTTTATGAAAATCTTTCGGGTTTATATTTGCAAACTGAATGATGTTTTCATGCCACTCTTTTGCCTTTAGATATCCAAGTTCTTCAAGATGGGTTTTATAATATGGATGATTGTACCACGTTATCATGGTTCCAATATGATCAAAACCTTCAATAAGAACACCTACTTTGTCTAAATTAGAAAAACCTACAGGACCCTCAATAAATTCAAGAGAATTCTTTTTACCTATATCTTTTACTTTTTCAAGCAACGCTTTTGTAACTTGAATATCGTCAATAGTATCGAACCAGCCAAATCTCATTTTACGGATACCTTGTTCTTTTATTTCAGTCCAATTCATAATGGCCGCAACCCGACCTACAATTTTATTGTTCTTATATGCTAAAAAATAGCGTGCCTCTGCATGTTTAAATACAGGATTCAACGTTTTATCAAAGCTATCAATTTCATCGCTAATAATTGGCGGCACCCAGTAAGGGTTATTCTTGTATAGCGAAAATGGAAACGTAACATACGCTTTCATTTCTTTTTTTGTAATGGCTTCTTTTATGAGGATCATTTATTTTTTCGTTTAAATAAGCGCGAGAAAAACCCATCGTTTTTATGTTTTTTTCCTCCCTGATTTGCTTTTATTAATTCATCTTGGTGCATGTCTAATCTCCAAGAAGCTCCGACCCCTGCAACATAACCACTTTTTACCGGACCTAGACTTGCTCTGACCGCTAAATCCAATTGAAAATTTTTAGAATAGAGATAGGCGAGTCCTCCTCCAAATTGAAAATCGTTATCATACTTGCTTAAATCTCCTTGGTGTTCTACAAAAAAGGATACTAATTGATTTATAGCATAGGTCATGGTAACAATATAGGTGTAAACAGCATAATCAGAGGAGATATTAGAGGTTCCAATGTTTGTTATAAGATTTAATCTATCGCTAAAATTATTTTGTAAGAGAAGTGCTACTCTGGGCGTAATCCCGTCAGATTTATAATCATCACTTACAAAGTTTGTATGAACTCCAATATAAACTCCTACAGAGGGAATCCATCTATTTTTGTCAAAGGCCATTCTTTTTTTCCAACTTTTAATTTCCTTAGACTTATCCGTATATTTTCTTTCATAAATTAAATATTTAACTCCGACATTAAACGCACTAATGCCACCAATTTGAGTCGATGACGTGAAAATATTTTTAAATTGAAGGTCATTTTCTTGATATATAATTTGTGAATTTATTTCTAATTTCTCATTAAACTTTCCATATCTTAAAAAGAGATTTCCCCCAACAGGATTAATAATTGAAAACATGTTTTGAGAGTCACCTTGTCCATAGAAAAATCCAGATTCCACTTGAAAAACATCTGTGCCTACCGAATATGGACTTTCAGATTTCCCCGGTCGATTAGAGTTAATAATATCGGTGTATTGTGCGTATAAATTGGATTTTAAAATAAAGAAGATTGTAAAGAACCAAAACTTTTTCATAATCGAGGGTTATTTCAGGCCAAATATAAGATTTTATCTATGTAAACGTTTTAAGTTGTGCTCAAATTGTTATTTTTGAAATAAATATTCAAACAGACATGCAAGAGGCAGATATTACGAGTTTATTTAGAACATTAGCCATTATTTTTATTATATATTATGGCTTAAAATTGTTTAGTAAATATGTAGCTCCCATTTTATTGAAAAGAGCGGCAACCAAATTTGAAGAACGTGTAAAAAACCAGCAGCAGCCAGCGGAACCAAGAGGAGATGTAGGAGAAACTATAGTAGAGAAAAAGCCAGGATCAAAGAAAGATTCAGGGAATGATTTTGGTGAATATGTAGATTATGAAGAGGTTGAATAATTGCTAAAAAAAAGTAAATGAATTTTAAAAAAGTTATTCCTTACGTGGCAGCAATTCTTGTATTTGTTGTTGCGTCTTTGGCCTATTTCTCTCCCGTATTAGAAGGAAAGAAAATTAAACAAGGAGACATTACACAATTTATAGGGTCTTCAAAGGAAATTATAGATTTTAGAGAGCAACATCAAGAAGAACCTTATTGGACAAATACCTCTTTTGGAGGAATGCCTTCATATGCTGTGAGTACTTATTATCCCCATGATTATATAAAGAAAATAGATAGCGTAATTCGTTTTTTGCCAAGACCTGCCGATTATTTGTTTTTGTGTTTTATAGGTTTTTTTGTTCTATTGATTGTTTTAAAAGTAGAATGGCGACTTGCAATTGTTGGAGCATTAGGGTTTGGTTTCTCAACGTATTTTATAAGTCTCTATGGAGCTGGGCATAATGCAAAAGCACATGCAATTGGTTATATGCCACTCGTATTATCTGGAATTTTACTTGTTTTTCAACGTAAATATATTTTAGGATTTATTGTTACTGCATTGGCTATGTCCTTGGAATTAATGGCAAGTCATATTCAAATGACGTATTATTTAATGTTCTTAGTACTTATTTTTGGAATTGTTCAATTTATTGAGAGTTATAAAAATAAAGAATTAGTACGGTTTTCTAAAAATATTGGAATTTTATTAGGAGCTGTTCTTATTGCGATAGGAACCAATGCAACGAGTTTACTAGCAACGCAAGAATATGCGAGTCAAAGTACAAGAAGTAAGAGTGAATTGACTGTTTCACCTGATGGTTCTGAGAAAGAAATTAGCGCTGGTTTATCTAGGGATTACATAACAGACTATAGTTATGGAATTGGCGAAACTTTTAGTTTGTTTATTCCGCGTTTTGTAGGAGGAACGAGTATTGAACAAGTTGAGAACAGTAAATTGCGAGGTTTCTTGCAAAAGGCTGTTAATAAAGGTATGAGTCCAAGTGACGCTCATTATTTGATGCAGTTATCACCAATGTATTGGGGTGATATGCCCTTTGTAGCAGCACCTTATTATATAGGTGCAATTTTTATTTTTCTTTTTGTATTGGCATTGTTTGTTGTGAAAGGGAAGTATAAATATTGGTTAGTTTCGGCAACTGTATTTTCAATTTTATTGAGTTGGGGAAAGAACTTCGCGGGTTTAACAGATTTCTTTATCAACTATGTTCCATTATATGATAAATTTAGAGCGGTAGCTTCCATACAAGTAATTGCTGAGTTGTGTATTCCATTAATAGGGATTTTAGGCTTAAAGGAGTTCTTTTTTGGAACTATTTCTAAAGTTGAAAAAATGAGAGCTTTAAAATTAGCGGTTGGAATTGTAGGAGGAATTGCATTGGTTTTTGTAGCGTTGGGAACAAATTTATTTTCATTTTTATCGCAGACAGGCGTTGAAGAACAAATTGATGAACAAGTAGGTGGATATTTGAATGCTATTGTTGCTGATAGACAATCCTTGTTTATGGGAGACAGTATTCGTTCATTAGTTCTTGTATTGATAGTTGCTGGAGTATTATGGTTGTATTTAAAAGAGAAGATCAACTATTCGATAGCGTTAATAGGATGTGCTGTTTTAGTCTTGTTTGACTTGGTTAATGTGGATAAACGATATGTAAACAATCAGAATTTTACTTCAGCACGAAACGTATCAAGGCCCTTTACGGCATCTGCAATAGATAAAGAAATATTAAAAGACGCAAGTTATTACAGAGTGGCGAATTTTAGTAAGAACTTTTTTAGTGATGGTTCAACGTCCTATTTTCATAATTCAATTGGTGGTTATCATGCGGCGAAATTAAGACGTTATCAGGAGTTATATGATTTTCATTTATCTAAGCGTAATTTGGAAGTATTAAATATGCTCAATACAAAGTATATTATTGGAGCTGATGAAGCAGGAAAAGAAGTCTTAGAGGTAAATGATAATGCCAATGGAAATGCTTGGTTTATTCAGGATGTAAAATTTGTGAATTCAGCAAATGAAGAGATCATTGCTTTAAACCGTTTAAATACCAAAACAGCAGTCACGATTAGTAGTTCATTTACTTCTGAAATCCAAAACAGCTATCTAATGGATAGTTTAGCCAGTATTTATTTAACAAACTATCAGGCAAATGAATTGAAATACGAAAGTTCTTCAAGTTCAGATCAGTTTGCTGTTTTTTCGGAGATCTATTACAAAGATGGATGGAATGCTTACATCGACGGACAATTAACTGAAATCTATCAAGTAGATTATGTGTTGCGCGGTCTTAAAATCCCTGCAGGTAAACATACTATAGTCTTTAGATTTGAGCCAACAATAATTAAAAAAGGAAATACAATTACATTAATTTCATATGCATTTTTGCTACTGATTCCGATTGGTTGGATATTATATACTAAAAAGATAAAGGGGAATGAGCCATCATAATAAGCGTTATAATCACACTATTGCATTTTTAAAGGAGGTGCTTCCAGCACCCGCAACTATTTTAGATTTAGGAACTAGGAATGCTTTTAGTGAAATAATGGAGCAACATGGCTATACCGTAATTAATACGGAAGGAGAGGATTTAGATGTGCTACCAGAAGTCGTTCAAAAGCATCAGGTAGACGCTGTTACTGCCTTTGAAATATTTGAACACCTGTTAGCGCCATTTAATGTACTGCGTGCTATCGAGTCAACAAAAATTATAGCTACTATTCCTTTAAGTTTATGGTTTGCAAAAGCGTATAGATCAAAAACGGAAGAATGGGATCGTCATTATCACGAGTTCGAAGATTGGCAGTTTGATTGGTTATTTCAAAAATCGGACTGGGAGATTAAAAAAACGCAAAAATGGACAAGCCCAATTCACAAAATAGGGTTTCGTCCAATTTTACGAAAATTTACGCCTAGATATTACGCTATATATGCGGAAAAAAAGAGTCTATGAAAATAGGTATGATATTAGACAAAACGTTTCCTCCCGATCCGAGGGTTGAAAACGAGGCTATTTCATTGATTAAATCTGGAAATGAGGTCTACTTATTTTGTTTGTCCTACGATAAAAATGAGGATGTTGTCGTAAATGAAATTAAGGTAAAGCGATATCTATCTAATAAATTGGAATATAAATTGTCTGCACTTGCGTATACCTTTCCTTTTTATACCTATTTGATGCATTCAAAAATTCATGATTTTTTGATCAAGAATGATATAGAGGCTATTCATATTCATGATATGCGAATTGCAGAGGCCGTATTTACGGCAAACAAAAAACTAAAGTTACCCGTTGTTTTAGATCTTCATGATAATATACCTGAAATCATGAAGTTGTATCCCCATCTTCAAAAATTTCCTGGGAAACAATTGATCTCTCCTGCAAAGTGGAAACAGAAAGAAGAATTGTTTATTAAAAAATCGGATAAAGTTATAACTGTTTCTCAAGAGTTTATCGAAGAGGTTTTGGATCGGACTACTATTTCTAGAGATAAAATGGTACTGGTTCCAAATACCGTTCAAAAATCGTTTTATGAAGATGCTGTGATATCAAATGATATTGTGAAGAGATATCAAAATAATTTTGTGGTTTTATATCTTGGTGATACAGGTTTGAGAAGAGGTTTACAAACGGCTATACGTGCAATTTTTCAATTAAAAGATAAGATTCCAACTATTAAATTAGTCATCGTAGGTAAAAACACTACTGATAACGTTTTGAAAGCACAGATAAAGGAATTAAAGCTTGAAAAATTTGTGGATCTTGAAGGATGGCAGAATGTAAGTTTATTTCCTTCGTATATTGTGGTAAGTTCAATTTGTATTTCACCCTTGCATAGAAATATTCAGCACGATGTGGCTTATGCAAATAAGTTATTTCAGTATATGAGTTTTTCAAAACCAGTTTTAGTAAGTAATGCTATTGCTCAGAAAAATTTGATTGAAAGAACCAATTCCGGATTGGTGCATGAGGAGCGCAACGTTGAAGATTTTACTGATAAAGTAATGGAGTATTATAATGATGAAGAAATGCGCTTGCGTTTTGGTGAAAATGGTAAGCGATTTATTGAAGAAGAGTTTTGCTGGGAAAAAACGTCAGAGAAATTAGTTGAACTATATGAATCGATGACTGCGTGAAAGTTTTAATTCTCACATATTATTGGCCACCTGCAGGTGGGAGTGGTGTTCAACGCTGGTTGAAGTTCGTGAAATATTTTAGAGATTTTGGTATAGAGCCTGTTATTTATACTGTTAAGAATCCTAATTATCCAATTATGGATAAAAGTTTATTAAAAGATATTCCTGAAGGAGTAGAAGTTTTACGTGAACCCATATGGGAACCAAATAATATACGAGGTAAAAATAAAAATACGAGTGCTGGTTTTTTAAGTTCGAAACCTAGTTTGATGGGTAAAGTATTGCAGTACATTCGAGCCAATTATTTTATTCCTGACGCTCGAAAATTTTGGATAAAGCCATCCGTTAAGTTTTTAACAAAATATTTGAATTCGAGCGATATAGATATTGTTATTTCTACAGGACCTCCTCATAGTTTGCACCTTATTGCGAATCAATTAAAGCAACAAACAGGAATTAAATGGATTTCGGATTTTAGAGATCCTTGGACGGACATTGATTATTTTCATCAGTTGCCGTTGCGTGCTAAATCACAAAAAAAACATCAAGACTTGGAAAGAGAAGTTTTGAAAACATCTGACGCTGTCATTGTCGTTGGAGAAACTATGAAACAGAATTATTTGGCCTTGAATTCAAATATTCATGTGGTTACGAATGGTTTTGATTCTGATATTTTGACCGAGAATAAAAAGTTAGATTTAAAGTTTACCATGACACATATTGGTTTGATGAACGACGATCGAAACCCTTTAATACTTTGGGAAAGTTTACGAGAATTATCGAAAGAAGTAAAAAATTTTTCTACTGATTTGCAAATAAAATTAATAGGACGCGTTTCCGAAAAATGTCTGAATGATATTCATATGAATAAATTAGCATCAAATCTTAAAAAGATAGATTATGTTTCGCATAACAAGGTTCAAGAGTATCAACAGTCGTCTCAAGTTTTAATTTTGGCTATTAATGATGTACCGAGTGCCAAAGGAATTATTACAGGTAAAATATTTGAGTATTTAATTGCGAAACGACCTATTTTTGCCATTGGCCCTGTAGATGGCGATTTATCAGAAATTATTAAGCAGACGAATTCTGGAGTTATTATTGATTTTAAAGATAAAGTTTCGATGAAAGCTACTATTTTAGAGTATTATAAATTATATAAGGAGGGTAAATTATATGTAGATTCTCACCAAATAGAACAATATCATAGAAGAAGTTTAACAGAAAGAATGAGTCAAATTATTAAGAGCGTTTCATAAAAACGAGCATGTTAAAATTGGTATCACTTGCGGGAATGAATGATAGCGACTGCATGTGATCGCTAAAAAACAATAGAATTAATACATGAAAAAAATAGTTACCATTTTGGGTGCGAGACCACAGTTTGTAAAAGCCGCTGTATTGAGTAGAGTAATTTCAAACCATCAAGATTTGGAAGAAATTATTGTACATACAGGTCAGCACTACGATTCAAATATGAGTGCCGTCTTTTTTGAAGAAATGCAAATCCCGAACCCAAAGTATAATTTAAAAGTAAACGGACTCGGTCATGGCGCTATGACCGGACAGATGATGGAGAAAATTGAGGAAATTCTTTTAATTGAAAAGCCAGAAGCAGTCGTAATTTATGGAGATACCAATTCTACGATCGCAGGTGCTTTAACTGCGAAAAAATTACACATCAAAGTTATTCATATAGAAGCTGGATTGCGTTCTTTTAATATGAAAATGCCAGAGGAAGTAAATAGGATATTAACAGATAGAATATCAGATTTGCTATTGTGCCCTACATCTTCTTCAATCGATAATTTGAAGAATGAAGGATTTGATGAGCTGTCCAATCTAGTAGTAAATTGTGGTGATATTATGAAAGATGCTGTTGTGTATTACAGTCATACATCTGAGGAGAAATCATCAATAATTTCAGATTTAAATTTGGTTTCAAATGAATTTGTATTAGCGACCATTCACCGTCAGGAAAACACAGAGGATATTACTAAGTTAAAGGCCGTTTTTGAAGGTTTAGAGCGTATTTCTAAAACAAAACAAGTCGTATTGCCGTTGCATCCGCGAACGAAGAAAATTTTGATTGATAATGCGTTGACGTATAATTTGAAATTTATAGATCCTATTGGATATTTTGATATGCTTGAATTGTTGAAGAATTGTAATTTGGTGATTACCGATAGTGGAGGGTTGCAAAAAGAGGCGTTTTTTAATAAAAAGAATTGCATTATTGCTCGTGAAGAAACAGAATGGGTTGAGTTGTTAGACAATGGATTTGCGAGAATAGTAGGCAGTAATTCAAAAGATATGATGGACGCCTTTGAAGACTTTCAAAATAGCACGGCAGATTTTTCAATAGATTTATACGGAAACAATGTCGGCGAAAAAATGCATTCAGAAATCGTTAAACTTTTAAATTCTTAAGTATTTTGGGAATTGTATTAAAACAATCGTTTCGAAACACCTTAATCCTAATTCTTGGATTTACCATTGGTGGAGCGAATGTCTTGTTTTTATATACAGCCTTTTTAGAAGATAAATATTACGGTTTGATAGTTTTTTTGTTGTCAACTTCTGCATTGCTCCTTCCATTGTTAGTCTATGGAATGCAGCATGCAGTAGTTAAATATTTCTCTTCTTATCAGACAAAAATAGAGAAAGACAGTCTTTTAACTTGGTCATTGATAGCACCACTACTTATAATAATACCCACGGTAATTGTGGGAGTTATTTGGTATGAAGGTATTTCTAATTGGATCTCTCGAGAAAACATTTTGATTAAAAATTATACATATATTATATTTTTAGTGGCTTTATTTATGGGGTATTTTGAAGTGTTTTATTCATGGACCAAGGTGCATTTCAATTCTGTTTTTGGAAATTTTATAAAAGAAATTTTCGCAAGAGTTGGCACCACCATATTGTTAGTGTTAGTTTATAATAATTGGTTGACTCCTCATGAGTTTGTAGCTGGAATTGTACTTATTTATTTTCTTAGAATGTTGGTCATGATCGTCTATGCTTTTTCAGTATATACGCCAAAATTTACAGTAAAGAAGTTACCTAATTTTAAAGAGGTTTTAGGGTATGCCGTATATTTAATATTGGCAGGATCTGCAGGCTCTATTTTGTTAGAAATAGACAAATTTATGATCCCTCAAGCTGAGCAATTACCTGAATTAGCGTATTATGCAGTGGGTGTTTTTATAGCATCAACAATTGGTATTCCCAATAGAGCCATGCAGCAAATTACAAGCCCCATAACAGCAAAAGGTTTGAATAATAATGATTTGAACGCTGTTTTTAAGTTATACAAGCAAAGTTCTATAAATCTACTAATTGTAGGTGGCCTATTATTTTTGCTGATTAATTTGAATATAGGAGATATATATCGGATTATTAATAAGCCTCAATATTCAGTGGGTGTTTGGATTGTTTTATTTATTTCGATCTCAGAATTGTATAAACTGGCTTTGGGCACTAATGGAACGATATTAACAAATTCAAAGTATTATAAAGTATTTTTTTATATTTCTTTAGGGATGGCAGGAACAGTTATAATTCTCAATCACTATTTGATTAACTTAATAGGTATTAATGGGGCGGCACTGGCAACACTTTTAACTATTTTGATTTTTAATACGGTAAAAATTTGGTACGTAAAAAAGAAAATGGATATGCAGCCATTCACTAAAAAGTCTTTACTAGTTCTTGGTGTTATTTTAAGTTTATATTTGCTATGGTATACGTTGGAAATAACGGTAATTCCAATGGCTAATATTATGGCAAAAAGTATTTTAATCTCTCTAGTTTACGGATTCTTAATTTATATATTAAAAATATCGGAAGATTTAAATTTACTTGTAAATCAATTCTTGAATAGAAAGTAACGTTACCTTCTAATAAGGCTAAAGTGACCTTTTCGTATGCGTTGGTTTCCATTGCTGTCTACAATGACTGAATTAAACCAATAATCACCAGAAGGAAGCAATACACCATGGTAGTATCCGTCCCAGCCTGATCCCATTGGGTTTACTTTTGCCAACATCTTTCCAAATCGATCATAGATGTAAATTACAGAAGTCGAATAAAAATTTTCATTGACCCCAAGAATTTTCCAAGTGTCATTTTGACCATCATTATTTGGTGTAAGGAATCTTGGAAACCCAACAACAGAGACCTCTAAAGACGCTATTCCACAACCATTTTTATCACGAACAAAAACAAGATGAATTCCAGGCATTACCCTCTCGAAAAACGATTCATCTTGGTA
This sequence comes from Urechidicola croceus, assembly GCA_905181865.1. Classification (GTDB taxonomy): domain Bacteria; phylum Bacteroidota; class Bacteroidia; order Flavobacteriales; family Flavobacteriaceae; genus Urechidicola; species Urechidicola croceus_A. The sequence continues at coordinate 491,534 of CAJIZG010000001.1, read as the reverse complement.
TATACCAAACGCATCATCCAACGCATATTCATAAATACCTTTGCCTAAATTAGTAGCATCAATAGCTATAGTGTTGTTGTCAGAATCATCTAGAATGGTAACATCTTGATACGTTATTTTGGCTGTTTCAGAATAGACTATATCTATAACTTTTGACCGAGAGCATAAGGTTCCATCTGTTTTTATTAATGTAACTGTGTATATACCAGAACTAGCAACTTCTATGCTCTTATCTGAGGAATTGAAGTCGCCAATTTCGTTTGTCCACTGATAGTCCAAAACTTCTGAAGGATTATCTTGATAAACCTCTAAGGTAATCGTTGAATTTGGGCCAGATTCACAAATGATTCTGAAAGATTCTACCGAAAAATCAGGTAATTCATATACCGTAAAATCGATGGTATTCGTTGTGGAACATTTGGTATTGATTGGATTTGTTACAACAACATTGATCGTTTGACTTTTAGTTGTGAAGGAGCTAGGAAATGGACTCGTTATTATAGTGCCAAAAGCATCTTGCAGGGGATTCATATTGGTGTCGAAATAAGTGATGTCCATTCCAGGTTGTGCGCCAATATCAGTTTCTAAATTAGCGGTGTCAAAATCTGCAATTAATAGCCCGTCATCTGGCTTAGGATCACAAAGTGGCGGGATGGTTACTGCAGTATTTATGGGAAGCTGATCTACAATAAATTCAAGTGTATTACTATCTGTACAAGCACCTTTTGGATCGTTTGTATTCTTATTTGTAAGTGTATAACTTATAATTTGTGATTTGGAATTAAAAGTTGGCGGAAACGGACTAGAAATCTGGGTTCCGTTTTCATCTGTTAAGGCATTTCCTTGTATATCGAAATAGGTTATAGAAACATTTGTTAAACTTTGGCCATGTAAGATATTACTTTCTAAGTTAGAAGTGTTAAAAGGAAAAGTACCATCTTGATCGTCATCACATTCTATATAAGTTGCAACAGTATTGGCAAGAGGGAGCGATTCGACATTTAATAAATTGGGAAAACCTTCTAGACCCAAACAATTGTTTCCTAGATCACTTTTTATACGGACCCATATAGTTTGAATGCTTGGAAAATTTATGTTTTGATGCGTTGAAATATTTAGAATTTCATTTGTTTCTAATTCGGCATCTGTTAAGTTTTCGTAAAAATGAACGGAAGTGCTAAACGTTGAAAAAATCACATTTGAGATATAATCATGAACAGGTGTTAAATCAAATGTAGATATTCCATCTCTGACAGCTGCACCATCATCACATTGATACATCGGTGCTGGATTGTATTGCGATAATGCTGCGCTTGATGGATTGACCTCTAAGTCAATAGAAACTAAACTAAAACACCCATTCGAATTTTCAGCACGGATCCAAACTGTTTCTGTGACAAAAGGCGTAAGGTTCTTATAGGTAGAAGGAAATGCAATTAGGTTAGAAGCATTTTGGGCGTCAATGGAACTGTTGAAGTAAGTGAAGACAAGATTTTCGGCTATATAATTCGGAGAAATTTCTTCTTTGATTTGCTCTAAGGTCAAATTAAATTGTGCTATTCCATCATTTGATGCATCATCACATTGCGAATAAATGGTAGGTGCATTTAATACAGGTAAATCGAATACAGTTAAAGACACTTCATCTGAGTAAAGCCCACAAGAATTTCCAATTCTATTTAAATATACCCGGTATATATGAGATGCATAACTTGACGATATACTATTAATATTCAATGTGTTGGTTTGAGAATTACTATAGATAGTATCATTAATTAGGATATTCCAATTGATGCCGTCTGTACTAACCTCCCATTGATATGTTTCAGCAGTTGAAGATTCTATAGAAATAGATGCATTTGTAAGAGCACATGGGGTTGTATCAAATGGTTGGATTTCAATTAATATTGGGGCACCATTTAAATAATTACTATTTGGAGTTGTATATCCATCTGCAGCAGTAGTCACAATTCCATTTGAATTTACAGTAATTGTCGAATCACCCAAATAGCCATCATTGTTAGCATCAGAAAATCCTGCTTCAAAAACATCAAAACAATTGTCGCCGTCGCTATCGTTATCAATGTAGTTCAGAGTTATATCTGTATCCGTATTGCGAATGGTATAACCTATTAAACCAGTATCAGGCGCTGTTTCTGCGGCATCTATCCAACCATTTAATCCTATGGTAGTAGCGGCATTATCAACGTGTCCGTCAAAATCTAAATCAGGAAATAAACTATTTGACTCTTCTAAATCAAATATGCCATCGTTATCACTGTCCAAATCTAAATAATCAAAAATTCCATCTCCATCTGAATCTAGCGGTAGGTCACTAGTATTAAAAATATCGTCCAATCCATCATTGTCCATATCACTATTGCTAAGAGTCAAAATCGCTCCTTTATTTTCTATGATATCCGGTATAGCGTCGTTATCACTATCAGCGTCTATACTGTCTTCAATTCCATCGTTATCTGAATCCAAGGCAACACAAGTAGCCGAAATTTCAAAAGTAGCCTGATTTGCATTCGTAGTTGAATTGTTACTATGAGTATATGTGAACCCATCAACATTGTTTGCATAGAAACTAAATGTACCTGCTCCAAATGCTAATGAACTAGATGTAAGTTTGAATCGTATTTCAAAAGAGGAAATTAGAGTTACACCGGCCTCGAAAATTCCGTCATAATTAGTGTCGACCAATAATTGATCATCAGGATCATATAAGGTAATCGTTCTCGTATTTGGTACTTGAATGGTAAACGCTGCGTCATGAGTTAAGAATCCATTGCCTAAGTTTGACGACGTTGGATATGCTAATCTAAGGTTTACATTTTTATTAAAGTTAAGACGATATTGAATATGGGTAACGGGGGTCCCATTTTTATTTGGAACCTCACTCATAAACGTTCCATTTGAGGCTCCGTTAATAGTACTTCCAAGATTACCTACGGGTGTTAAAACGCCTGTGAAAGAATAGCCGCCAACAGGGATTACGCCTCCATTAATGTTTGTTAGATTAATAGCTTGATCGCCGTTAGATTCAGCACAATTCAAAATGCCATCGTTGTCATTATCTACGTCAATATTATCTATAATACCATCATTATCAAAATCATCTGGACAAATACTTACGAGTACTTCTTGAGATTCAAGTTCAAGACCTGAGCAGTTTAAAATACCAATCAATTTATAAGTTCCAGGGTCTATTGGTGTAAAGTCGACATCCTTCATTCCTGTTCCAGAAAATCCGTTTCCATCATCATAGTGCCACTCAAAACTATCAAAGTTATCACCATTGGATGCGGATAAAGTAATGTTTGGAATGCAAATCCCTAAGGTTTCAAATTTTGCATCAAAATCTATTTCTGGAGGAGAAGGAAATCCAGAATAGAAACTCCCAGATGTTGCCGCTCCGTTATAGTTAAAATAGGCACAATACAATTCCGCATCGCTTTGTACAGAAACATTATTTGAGAGCCCTGTTACTTTATAGGTAACATAGTCTGGATTGCCAGTTACATTGCTTGGTCCAGCAGTATTAAAATTCGTTGTAGATTGGTTATTAATGGTAATTGTAGCACCTTTTTTTGTAACTATTGAGATGCCTCCAGAGTAGGTGGTATTTCCTATGTCCTCAATATGTGCAATATTATCTAAATTACCTCTTGTTTCGCAACTTAAAGGAGGTACAAAGTACATTCCTTGATTTGCCTCACTTGTAGTTGCGCCAACACCTTGATATGCAAATACAGGTTCGGTCGTTTCTACATACATGTTTCCTGCATTATTATATTTATCTCCTTCAATAAGGTAATAGTCTCCTGCATTAATTGTTACCCCAATTGAAGCACCATTAATACTTAGGTTGGTATTGTTGGAGTGAGCAACGATCAATATATTTTCCCAACCATTTGATCCACCTCCCCGAACAAAAATATATTCTTTTCCAACTTTTGATAAACCAACAATTTGATCAATTCCATAATCTCTGCTACCACCGTTATGAAAACTTCCATTGGCAGAGCCACAATTCACAACAATGTATTTATCAGATTTAATAAGTGTTCCAATGAGACCATCTCTGCTTGTTGAATTATCAGAACTGTTTGTTGCAATGGTATAACTCTGTTCTTTGTTTAAAGTTACTACTATTGGTGTTGTACCACTGTAATTTTTAATGATTATTCCTGGAGTAAGTTCACTAAAAGTTACTTTGGTATTGTCTTGAGTGGCCATTACTGAAACAAAATTCAAATAATTATTTTGGGGATTTTCATTGGTAAAACTACCAACCCTAAAAGTTTTTCCTAGGGCGGAAAGTCCTTTACTAACTAACGCGCCTGCTTGGGCACCGCCTCCAGCATTCATTCTAAATGATACATATATAGGGCCTTCAGCCTCAACAATATAACCCTTGTTACTTGTTATTACACTTGTTTGACTTGACGCAGCAAATAATTGAGAATTCCCTGTCCCTATATATCGTTCAGCAGGATTTGTGTTTGAAACAATACCCGTTAAATAACTGGATATGGTCTGTCCAGCAGGCTTAATAGTATAAGAAATGTTACTTGTGCTAGGCGTAGATATATAAATATATTGTTCTTCTGGATTTGCATTCCCAAATTCAGCGCTGGTTAATGGTGGAATATAATGCGTCTTACTCAACTGAGATAAAACTATTATTGGAAATAATAACAGAATTAAAAGTATCCGAAAATTTATACTTTTATCTTCTTTTTGCATCTAACTTCATATTTGTAATAATAATTTTTAATATTACATAGATAATCTATCTCTCGTATAAGAGAATAAAATCCTTATCAATTTATGTAAAATTAAGTAATAAATACATATAATAAATTAAATTTATTAGGGTTTAATTTAAAAGATTAGTTTTATCATCTTCTTATAATGCTAAAATGCCCTTTTCTAACTTTTTGAATTCCATTTTTATCGGTAAGCATCGAACTAAACCAATAATCATCTGCGGGAAGAACTGTGCCATTATATACTCCGTTCCATCCCTGCTCTAGAGAATTTACTTTAGCTAATATTTTGCCGAATCGATCATAGATGTAGATAACAGATTTTGTATAGAAATCAGCGTTAACTCCAAGAACTTGCCATGAATCATTATAACCATCATTGTTAGGGGTGAAAAATTTAGGAAAACCTAAGACCGATATTTCTATTAGTGCTAATCCGCAATTGTTTTTGTCTCTAATGTAGATCGTATGTATACCAGGTAAAACGCTCTCAAAATATGGGTTGTCCTGATAGGAACCAAATTCAGTATCTAAAGAAAACTCATAATCTCCGATTCCTAAATTATTGTTTTCATTATTAATAGTAACTGTATTATTTGCAGAGTCATCAGTAATTTGTATATCATCAATACTTACAGAAGCAATAATAGATTCTTGAACATTAATATATCTAGGATTAGAAATGCAATTTTTCCCAGATGCCGCAATATAGTTTGCTATCACTGAATAGGTGCCAGCGGATGAAACCTGTAATTCAGTTTCGTTTCCTATAATGATTCCTTGTTCATTAGTCCATTCGTAATTATATGTTGCACTTGGATTAAAAGTACTTAATATTAGTAATGGTGAATTTAAGCATATAATAGTTTCAGGATTGACCTCAAACTGAGGCACGGGTTCTACTATTAAGGTTATATGGTGTCCGTAGCCTAAACAATCATTTTCGAATGCACTATCAGCTCTCACCCAAATCTTTTGTATTTCTGGACTCTCAGAATTTTGATATTCTGAAGGGTTAGAGATTTTATTAATTTCGCTGATGGCATCTTCTTCAGTTTTGTAATAAAATACATCGATATTAATAGGGAAAATTGCCTCAATTTTAGAAGTCATATCGTCAAAATTAAATGTTGCAATACCATCATTTATATTCTGGCCATCATCACAACTATAATAAGTTTCTAAAAAACTTATTGGAATGGCAGATGGCTTTACGATCAAAGTTACAGGCATGACCAAAAAACATCCAAATTCATTTTCAACTTTTACCCAAATGGTATCTGTATTTACGGTATTATTTTTATAAGCCAAATAGTTATCTATTTGATGATGGTTATTTACGGCATCATTTTCATTTTTAAAATAAGTAAATGTTATGGAAGAAATTACAGAAATAATTTCATTATTAATTTCTGTTAAGTTAAAAAGGTTAAAGCCGTCGAAATCATCATCACATTGTTCTAAAGTATAGGGGGGCGAATTTAAAACAGGAAATGAGTACACATAGGCAGTTATAGGAAGAGCAGTAATCGTTAAACAATTGTTTAAGGCTGGTTTTACAAAGTATGTTGTGTGCTCACTTATTATGGGTGTATTGAAGGTACTGCCTGTACCTAGAAAATTTCCAGCAGCATCATACCAGTCAATACTTCCAAAATCTGCCTTAGCCTCTAATTGAACGATTCCTTCTCCACATCTCGCATTTGAAATTGTTTCAATAATTTCTGGAATTTGAATTCTTGTGCTTGCAGAAATATGCAATACTGGATCTCCAGGCATACCGCCATATTCTACAATATACCCCTTTGGTTGATAAACACCTGTTGATGCTCCTGTATTGGATAAATCGTTCCATGATCCTAGAATTCCAAGACTTGGGTCGGTGATATGTGCATAATCTTCATCTCGAGAATTGTTAGGTTCTTCTGTATTCCAAAAAGCATAGTTAGGAGAAGATCCAGTCCCTAATCCATTCCAGAATGTTGTGCCAGCCTCTGGACCAGTCATCCATTTCCAGACACCTTCTGTTTGAGAATCACTTCCACCAATCCAACCAGTACCTTCTGTTTGTTCTCCAGAGAGTTGTTTTTCTTCAAAAGATGTTATGGTGATTAAATATCCCTTTAATCCGAAATAGGTTCTAGCAGCAGCCTTTGTTTTGGCTGAGGACCAAGTAACTCCTAAATCAAAAACATACTCGTAAAAATGTTGTGTAGAGGGCAAATAGTTAGCGTCTCCAATAGTTATAGAGAATTCTCGTGACGCAGTTCCCGCTTGATTTGAACTACTAAATTCAATATCTAAAATAGCAGCAATAAAATCAGTATACAATACATCTCCGGTAGTTGAACTGCTTAACTTTAATTTTCCTGCGGTGCTGTTCCATTCAGTTGAAATAGTTGGATGTGATCCATTGAGGGAGAGGGTATCTTCATTTTTTTGATAACCAGCAGCTATTTGGATATATATGGCTTCAATACCTGTGTCATCTGGGTCAACAATGGATATATCACTACAAATATTAATAATCTCACCGGGGCAATACACCTGATTTCCTTCAGCGTTAATTGTTGGAGGAATATTTGTATCAGCTTTCACCGATTTTGATATAAAAACAAGTAGACTGAAAATGATTATTAATGAGTGATTTTTAAAATCCATAGATTTGAAAAAATAAGATATAAAAGTAATAAATTTAGGAAAACTAATAGTTTATAAATCTTTTAATAAAATCGAATTTTAGTATTAAAATGTTCTATAGATTAAAAGAAATTAAAGATTTTAAAATAGAGTGTTCAAATAATGGTAAATATTAACTTTAATAATGGTAATTATTAAAGTTAATATTTTTTATCTTTACGACACACTTTCTAAACTAATGCGATAATTTATGATTTCAGCGATTACGGCAAACTTGGATAGAGGGGTTAAATTACTCAATTCGATTTCAGACAAACAATATAGTAATACCTCAATAGCACCGTATCATTCAAGTATAGGAATACATATGAGGCATATATTAGATGTATTTGATTGTATTTTTGAAGGACTTTCAGAATCAAAAGTCGACTTGACTGCTCGAAAGCGAAACGAAGAAGTTGAATTGAAGATTGTAGAAGGACTTTCATATTTTGAAAAGATAAAAATGGAATTAGAGGTGCTAAACTCCTTCGATTTTGAGAAAGTTATAGTGGTTGTGGATGATTTAGGAATGGGTAAAGTTGAGCAAAAATATACTTTGGGGGGGTTGTTAATACAAACTCACAGTCATGCTATTCATCATTTTGCAAGTGTAGGTTATATTATATCTCAATTGGGAATTGATATTCCAGATGCCGATTTTGGTTTTAATCCAACTACTCCCAAGAATGAAATATTAAAGGTTTAATCTTTTAATTATACGAGTGTATAATATAAGTGCTTTCATTTCTTTAATGAACTCCCATGTATTAGAATAAGAAATTTGATATCTAAAATGATTTTTCGTCGCTATTCTATAAAGAATTTTCCAATGGTCGGCAATTGATTTTATTGCATCTAAATACGAGTTTTTTGAAGTATCATAAATATGAGTGGGCTCAGAGATAATTCCATTAATTTCTAATATTTTAAACTCTTCACCTTTTTCTAAAGACTTTAAAGATTTAAATTTCAAATCAATTCGGCCATAATTCCATCCTAATATTTGATCTTTAATGGTGTCAATTGTCTGAATTAGTTGTTTTGATATGAGATGATTTCCATCAATAAACCTTGTTCCTTTAGAATGATTTCCTATGACATTTAAAACAACATTTTCTTCCAATTTAGGTACGGTGTCTATTTTAGAGTTTAGGATAGGAATTAAAATTTCATGATAAATTCGTGCCCTATTATCATGTTGAATTAATTCTGAAATAGATGATTTTCCATCACCAGTAACTGTCAAATATTTTTTCAACGTCATAGAAGTAATTACTCCAGAATTTTTACCCGGGATTCGATGGTAAAAGATACCACATTCATTTTCTAGGGAAATAAATTCCTGTATGATAATGTTGATAGGATATTTTGCAAGGTAATTTTTTAAGTCTTCAGAAGTATTTATTTTTTTTACTAGCAAGCCTCTAAACCCAATATCTGGTTTTGCAATAAGTGGGTATTCAATGTATGAATCTTTTATTCTTTTTTTGATGGAGACATAACTTTCAGTAGGTTTTACTAAAATAGATTTAGGTCTAAGTGCTTCAGGAATTAATTGTAAAGTGTCAAATTTTGACTCCATTCCATTTCCGGAGTTCTTGATTGCGGGATTTGTGGCAGAAAAAAAAACAGGACTTTTTGCTTTAATGGCAAGATATAGCGCTAACGGAATATTGGGCAGGTAAAACAGAAAAGACGGCCAATATTCCCAATGAAATAGTTTATAGAAGAAGTGGTTGTTCTTCATTATTTTTCAAATAATCCATTCAGAATATGTTTTACACCCAAAAATGCGACAATAATAGCTACTATTATAAGAATTATTCCAAGAACGGCCCATATATAAACACCATTATTAAGCGCTCTGAATCCAATGGACAGTATTATAGGGCCTGCAACCATTAATGGCAGGCTTAGAGCCATTAACTTAATTCCTTTTACAATTTCATTGTTAGGATCGCTCATGATATGCATTTACAGCGTTTCGAACACTTCCATGTTTTAAAAGTAGTTCATTTGCTATTTTTTCATGTATGTTTAATTCTTCCATAACCATTCTTGTTCCACGATTCACCAATTTATCATTTGATAATTTCATATCAATCATTTTATTGCCTTTTACCTTTCCAAGTTGTATCATGGCAGAAGTAGAAATCATATTTAGAATTAACTTTTGAGCAGTTCCGGCTTTCATTCTAGAACTACCTGTTAAAAATTCAGGGCCAACAACACAAGCAACAGGGAATAGCGCCGTTAGTTCGAGCGGACTTCCTTCATTCATTGTAATGCATCCTGTAGCGATCTCGTTTTGGTTGCATCTTTCCAACGCACCAATAACATAAGGAGTGGTTCCTGAAGCTGCAATACCAACCACAACATCTTTGTTGGAGATGTTATATGCTGTTAAATCTTCCCAGCCTTGCTCAGTTGAATCTTCGGCATTTTCAATAGAATTGCGCAAAGCGTAGTCTCCACCGGCAATTATGCCAATTACAACATTCGAGTTTACGCCAAAAGTAGGCGGGCATTCTGAAGCATCTAAAACACCGAGGCGACCACTTGTACCTGCTCCCATATAAAACAATCGCCCCCCTTTTTTTAATTTGCTCACAATGTGATTGGTCAAAGATTCAATTTGTGGAATTACTTTTTGGATCGCTATTGGGACTGTTTGATCTTCTTGATTTATATGCTGTAGCAATTCAGAAGTTGACATTTTTTCTAAATGATCATAGTGTGAAGATTGCTCTGTAATTTTTATAAAATTCATAAAATCAAAAGTACTAAAAAAGCCTCAACAGAGTTGAGGCTTTCGTTAAATATTTAGAATAATTTCTGGATTAGAAATTGTCTATCAAACTATTTAAAGTGTTACAGGGTCTCATCGCTTCAGAAGTACTTTCTTCATTTGGAAAAAAGTAGCCGCCTAAATCATTTTGAGAGCCTTGGATATCAATTAATTCAGTAGCAATTTTAGATTCATTACTTCTTAGTTCAGAAGCTAACTTACTAAATTGTGCTTTTAATTCAGGGTCTTCATCCTGACTCGCTAATGCTTCAGCCCAATACAATCCTAAATAAAAGTGACTTCCTCTATTGTCAATTTTATCCACTTTACGCGATGGGGATTTATTGGTATCTAATAATTTAATGGTGGCTTTATCCAATGTATTTGCTAAAATCTGCGCTTTGTTGTTGTTATTTTTTTCGGCGAGATGCTCTAAAGAGGCAGCCAATGCTAAAAATTCTCCTAATGAATCCCAACGTAAGTGATTCTCTTGTACAAATTGTTGTACATGTTTGGGAGCAGATCCACCGGCACCAGTTTCAAACAATCCACCGCCATTCATTAACGGTACAATAGATAACATTTTGGCACTAGTTCCAACTTCTAATATTGGAAACAAATCAGTATTGTAATCACGCAAGACATTTCCAGTTACAGAGATAGTATCTAATCCTTCTTTAATTCTGGCTAAAGAAAATTTAGTAGCCTCATTAGGTGACATAATTTGGATATCTAAACCAGCCGTATCATGGTTTGGTACATACGTAGCAACTTTTTCTATAATTTGAGCATCATGCGCTCTATTTTTGTCGAGCCAGAAAATAGCGGGTGTATCGGTAGCCTTTGCGCGATTAACGGCTAATTTAATCCAGTCTTGAATTGGTAAGTCTTTGGTTTGACAAGCTCTCCAAATATCACCTTTTTCAACATTATGCGCTATCAGCGTTGTTCCGCTTGCATCGATAATACGAACGATTCCATCTCTACTAATTTCAAAAGTTTTATCATGAGACCCGTATTCTTCGGCTTTTTGCGCCATCAGTCCTACATTCGAAACAGAACCCATCGTAGTTGGGTTAAATGCTCCATGCTCTCTACAAAAATCAATAGTAGCTTGATAAATCCCAGCATAACTACTATCGGGGATCATTGCCTTTGTATCTATGGACTTTCCTTTAGCATTCCACATTTGACCTGAATTACGAATCATTGCAGGCATTGAAGCATCAATAATTATATCACTAGGAACATGTAAGTTTGTAATTCCGTTGTCGGAGTTTACCATGGCTAAATCAGGTCCATTAGCGATTGAATTCTTAAATGCTGCTTCAATTTCAACTTGCGTATCAGCAGGCAAACCTTTTAGTTGTTTTAGGATAAATCCTAATCCATTATTTGCGTTTACACCAATTTTTTCAAATTCAGCGCTAAATTTATCAAAGACATCTTTGAAGAAAATCTTTACTACATGGCCAAAGATGATAGGGTCAGAAACCTTCATCATCGTTGCTTTCATATGTAATGAAAACAATATATTATTTTCTTTTGCAGCGGTAATTTCTTTTTCTATAAAAGCAACTAACGCTTTTTTACTCATCACTGTACCATCAATAATTTCCTTTTCTAGCAATGGAAACGCCGATTTTAATACCGTAATTTCTCCATGCGCCGACGTATGCTCGATAGTGACAGAAGTAGCTTCTTTTACGGTTACAGATTTTTCGTTCGCTGCAAAATCACCACCATTCATTGTGGTAACATGTGTTCTCGATTCCTTTGACCAAGCACCCATTGAATGCGGATTTTTACGAGCAAATTCTTTTACTGGTTTTGGAGCTCTACGATCAGAGTTCCCTTCTCTCAAAACTGGATTTACAGCACTTCCCAATACCTTTGAATATTGAGATCTTACCGCTTCATCTTCACTATTTTTAACGTCATCTGGATAACTTGGGATATCAAATCCTTTGGCTTGCAATTCGGCAATCGAAGCTTTCAATTGAGGCAGTGAAGCACTAATGTTTGGCAACTTAATAATGTTCGCTTCAGGATTTTCAACCAACAAACTTAATTCTATTAAGGCATCTTTTTGTATCTGGCCATCCGTTAATTTTTCAGGAAAATTCGTTAAAATTCTAGATGCTAATGAAATATTTTTAGTTTCAATTTCAATATTCGCAGCACGTGTAAAAGCTTTTACAATGGGTAACCAAGAATACGTTGCTAAAGCGGGTGCTTCGTCTGTAATCGTGTAATGTATGATTGATGTATTGCGCGTCATATTTTGATTATTTTAGTGGCGAGCAAATTTAATAATTAATCAGGGAATTTTGACGTGTAATTCAGTATTTATTCGTCTTTTTATTACGGAATTTTAAATAAATAGGGGTTTATTTTAATGAATATATAAAAAAACCATACTCAGGGAATGCTCGTTTACGATCCTCTGTTGCTGGAGTCATGTAGAACAAGAGGTACATTTTATATCTCGTTCAACTAATTTTTTATACATGAACTCTTCTCGATTATCTTCAATTATTCTTTAGGAATCATTTCGCATACGTAAAGTCAAACTTACATGAATTGTTGCGCAACCTAGTATTGTTTTACGGAGTCCTATGTTCTTTCATTTCTTCGTTTTTCCGATAAAGTTATAAGTCGCTTTATTGTAAACGCTTTTCAAAATTTACGCACAATGAATCAACCGACGACTGCTTTTCCAATTCATATATTCTCACTGTATACTAAATACTTTATATAGATTCCGTTTTATCAGAATTTAAAAGACGTTGTTCAAGAACATTTAGAAACGACTTGAAAACAAGTTTTACCGTAGTCTCTCTTACAAAGATAGGCGAAGTTTAGAAGTGTTTAACTGTCTAATTATAAACAGTATGCGAACTATTCTTATTGATATTTATTGAAAATAAAAAATCCCGATTTGAAGCACAAATCGGGATTATAGTAGTTGAGTTTAGTGTCTAATTATTTACGTCTAACTTCTTTGATTCTTGCTTTTTTACCAGTCAATTCTCTAAAGTAATAGATACGTGCTCTTCTTACTTTACCTTGTTTGTTTACTTCAATTTTTTGAAGTGCAGGTAGGTTTATAGGGAAAATACGTTCAACACCAACAGTACCAGATATTTTTCTGATCGTAAAAGTTTCTGAAGATCCAGAGCCTTTTCGCTGAATTACAGTACCTCTAAAGAACTGTGTTCTTGTTTTTTCACCTTCTTTAATTTCGTAGTATACAGTGATTGTATCTCCAGATGAAAATTCTGGAAAATCTTTTTTCGATACAAATTCGTCTTGAACGAATTTTACTAAATCTGCCATTTTAATTATTTTAATGGTTTATTAAAACCAACATCCACGATTCTCGTCAGCGGTTGATTTTTAAGTGTGCAAATGTAGGGATTTAGTTTTCTTTTACAAAAAAATATTTTAAATATTTTAAAGGCTGATTTTAAGGATGTTTAGAGTAGATTTGGAAAATAATTGTGAGTTTTCAACCATCCATTTAGTCCTCAAGTAAATCAGGTCTTCTATTTTTAGTGTGTTCTAATGCTTTTTCTGCGCGCCATTCATCAATCTTCGGAAAGTTACCGGAAAGAAGAATTTCCGGAACTTTCATACCGTCATATTCTGAAGGGCGAGTGTATACAGGTGGTGACAATAAATTATCTTGAAAAGAATCAGTGAGCGCAGAAGTCTCGTCGCCTAAAACTCCAGGAATTAACCGAATTACGGCATCGCAAACTATGGCTGCTGCTAACTCTCCTCCGCTTAATACGTAATCTCCAATAGAGATTTCCTGGGTTACAAACTTATCTCTTACGCGTTGATCTACTCCTTTATAATGACCGGTTAAAACAATAATATTTTTAGCCATTGAAAGGGTGTTGGCAGTTCGTTGATTTAACGTCTTGGCATCTGGTGTCATATAAAGTATTTCATCATACGCGCGTTGTGCTTGTAATGCTGAAATGCATGTATGTATCGGTTCTATCATAAGCACCATTCCCGCTCCACCACCAAATTGATAATCGTCAATTTTCCCATATTTATTAAGGGCGTACGTCCTTAAGTCATGAAAGTGAACTTCTACCAAGCCTTTGTCTATCGCTCGTTTTATGATGGAATGTTCAAACGGACTCTTAATTAGATCTGGCGAAACTGTAATAATATCTATACGCATGCCACAAAGATATACGTTTGTTTATTAGTTTTGATAGGGATCGTTGTCATTTATTCCTATTTGGAATTATGTACGTGAACATCCATTTGTGGGAAAGGTATATGTAAGCCTTCTTTGTTGAATGTTTTGTATATATTTTCATTTAAATCAAAAAACACTCCCCAGTAGTCTTCGGCTTTAACCCATGCTCTAACTGCAAAATTAACAGAACTATCAGCCAAAGCAGAAATACCAATAAATAACGCTGGGTCTTTTAATATTCTAGGGTCAGTTTCACACATTTTTAAGAGAACAGATCTTGCTTGGTCAACGTCATCTCCATATCCTATACCGACTGTCCAATCCACTCTTCTTAAGGGTTCAGAAGAATAATTAGTCATAGCGCCTGTAGATAATCCTCCATTCGGGATAATGATTGTTTTGTTGTCAGGCGTTTTTAAGATAGTATTGAAAATTTGAATTTCACTTACGGTTCCCGAATATCCTTGAGCATCTATAAAATCTCCAGCTTTAAAAGGTTTGAACATAAGGATAACAATGCCGCCGGCAAAATTTTGCAAAGTACCAGATAATGCCAATCCGACTGCCAATCCTGCGGCACCCAATATTGCAATGAAAGAGGTCATTTCAACACCAATCATACTAAGGACACTAATGGCTAGTATTATTTTTAGTATCGCGCTAATGATTCCTTTTAAAAATGGTTTGAGCGAGTCTTCTGTACTTCGATTGTCTAGAATCTTTACTAGTTGATTCATGATGATTTTAATAACATAACTCCCAACAAAATAAACTACAATTGCTCCAATTACCTTAGGAGTATATTCAAATAAAAGGTTTTTCCCATGACCTATTAACATCTCTACCGTTTTTATATCCATAACTTTTCTTTGTAAATTGGAGGAAACAAATCTATACTATATTTTTTAATTCAAGTGTGAACCTTCATTATATGTTTGCCGAAATCATTCTATCATTTCCAAATATATCCTTTCGTAATTTCGTTTTCAAAAAGCCTTTTTGACCTAATAGACTTAGCGTTTCCTGACCTAGATATTGGTTGATTTCAAAGAATAATTGTCCGGTAGGTTTTAAATATTGTTTGGCTAGTTCCCCAATTTTATCATAAAAAATTAAGGGATCATCGTCTAATACGAATAATGCTGTATGTGGTTCGTTTTCGAGAACATTATTTTTTATTTCTTTCTTTTCTAAATGTCGAACATAGGGAGGATTGCTAACTATAATATCAAATTTGGCATGTAAAGTTGTTGCTTTTAGAATATCTATTTTTTTAAATGAGATTGAAACTTTATGTAAGTTCGCATTGTAATGCGCAATTTCTAAGGCTTTTTCTGAAATATCTATAGCAGAGACTTTTGAGTTTGGAATGTGCTTGGCTAGTGAAATGGCAATACATCCACTTCCAGTTCCAATATCTAAAATGCTAATTGGATTATTGGATGCTGTTGCGTCGATAATCCATGCTACTAATTCTTCAGTTTCAGGTCTGGGAATTAAGGTGTCGGGTGTTACTTTAAAGGGAAGCCCAAAGAATTCTGTAACCCCAAGAATATACTGTAGCGGAATTTCGTTTTTCAATTGTGCAATACAATCGCTAAAGTAACTACTATTTTCTTTAGAAATATTTTGTTCGGGATTGAGTGCAATAGTTACCCTTTTTAATTGGAGTCGTTCTTCTAGCAATAGAAAATAAAAGCTTTCAATTTCTTCTGGCGGATAAAGTGGAGAAAGTTCCTCCTTACATAATAGCCTGAGTTGTTTTAATGTCATTATAAGCGTTTAAGTATCCATAAAATGCAACGATGATGTTCCGTGTTTCCAATTGGATTATTTAAAGTTTTGAAACCAACTTTAGTGTACAGTTTTTCGGCACCTTTCATCCACGATAATGTTTCTAAATAGCATTTTTCAAAACTGAATTTTTTTACGGCTTCTAAACAGGTATTTATCATGTTAAATCCAAGTTTTTTTCCTCGTACTTCTGGCAGAAAATACATCTTTTGCAATTCGCAAATAATATCTTTTGCCTTTTGTAAAGGCAAAATTCCTGCACCGCCCAAGATAGCAGTACCTCTTACAAGAACAAAATAAGTAGCTTTCTGTATATTGTAGGTTTCAAACATTTTATCTACTGCTGCATCTTTATAGGTAATACCTACTTTTGGAACGCCAAGTTCGGTTAAAACAGTTCGAATAACTTGCGCAATTTTGAGGTTGTCTGATGGAATAATTTCTCGAATGTGATACGCGTTTTTACTCAATTTAAAATCTTATTTTTGTAGGGTGAAGATACATCAAAAATATATAAGACGCTGTATACAAATATCGAAAAATGGATTGGGTAGTACACGACCAAATCCAATGGTAGGAAGTGTCATTGTTTTTAATGATAAAATTATAGGAGAGGGTTATACAAGCGAGTATGGAGGTGCTCATGCCGAAGTAAATGCAATTAATTCTGTGAAAGATACATCATTGTTATCTAGCGCTGTTTTGTATGTGAGTTTAGAGCCTTGTTCTCATTTTGGAAAAACACCACCTTGTTCACATTTAATTGTAGCGCGTAAAATCCCGAAAGTTGTCGTAGGGGTTGTGGATGATAATAGTCTTGTCTCTGGAAAGGGAATAGCGTATTTGAGAGCGCATGGAGTAGAGGTTATTGTGGGAGTGTTGGAACAGGAATGTATTGCGTCTAATAAACGATTTTTCACATTTCAAAGAGCAAAAAGACCCTATATTGTTTTAAAATGGGCAGAGACGCTAGATCGTTTTATGGATGTAGACAGAAGTGCAGGTGCAGAGAAGGCGCCTACATGGATTTCGAATGGATATTCTCAGCAATTAGTCCATAAGTGGCGAAGTGAAGAGCATGCTATTTTGGTTGGAACAAATACAGTGATCAAGGATAATCCAAAATTAAATGTTAGAAGTTGGAGTGGAAAAAATCCAGTAAGATTGATTTTAGATAATTCGTTGCGGATTCCATATGATTTACAGGTGTTTGATGGAACTGTGATGACCCTAGTATTCACAAGTTCTAAAGTATCTTTTAAAGAGGAAAAAAACACTGTTGAATTGGTTTATATCGATTATACAAAAAAGATTCCGAATCAGATATGTGATTGGTTGTATCAGCGAAAAATACAATCTGTGCTTATTGAAGGTGGAGCACAAACCATTCAAAGTTTTATAGATCAAGGATTGTGGGATGAGGCAAGAATTTTTACGGGTGCTGTAACTTTTGGAACCGGAATAAAAGCACCTACAATTGCGGGAGTTGTTGCTGAATCAATAAATATTTCATCAGATGTATTGAATATAGTGATTCCAAAATGAATTATGAAACCGATATTTATAGGACCATTGAGAAGCCATTTGAAGGTGAATTATTTAAGGACAAGGGAAGTAAGTTTTTAGGGTTTGCGTTTCCCGTACAAGATGAAGATCAGGTAAGAGCGCACCTAGTTCATTTAAAATCGTTACATCATAAGGCTAGGCATTGGTGTTATGCTTGGAGAATTGGAACGGAAGAAATAAAATATAGGTCAAATGACGATGGAGAGCCTAGTAATAGTGCGGGTCAGCCTATTCTTGGTCAATTGCTATCTTTTGATGTGACGAATGTTTTAGTGGTAGTTGTTCGTTATTTTGGAGGCGTAAAACTGGGTGTTGGAGGTTTGATAAGTGCCTATAGAACAGCGGCAAAATTCACGCTAGAAACTTCTGATATTATTAAAAAAACAGTTGATGTGGAACTCACACTAACTTTTGAATATGAGCACATGGACAGAGTTATGCGTATTATTAAAGACAGAAAATTGAAAATAGTGAGCCAAAAAATGGAACTGAATTGTGTTTATACAATTTCTGTGAGAAAAAATGAGGCACTTTTTACAAAGGCTGCTTTCGAAAATCTTCGTTGCTTATTGATTAAATAGAGGTACTATTATTTCTAATAAATACGCTGGACAGCGAATAGGTTTATTTTTTTTTATGTCAATAAAAACCAAGGAGGTATAACCAGTCGTTAGTAAAATATTTTCCTCATTAAAAATTTCGAATTCAAATTCAATTTTTACGGAAGGAACTTTAATTAACGTTGTTTTTATCGTAAGTAAGTCGTCGTATTTTGCAGGTTTAATGTAGTTTACATGTAAGTTTAAAACAGGGAGCATAACACCCCTATTTTCCATGCTCTTATAAGATGTGTTTAGGTTGCGTAACCACTCCACACGACCCATTTCAAAAAATTGAGCATAGTTTCCGTAGTAGACATAACCCATTTGATCGGTTTCTCCATATCTCACGCGGGTTTTAAGTTCGTTTGTTAACATAATTCAAAAAAATAAAAACCCTATAATAAGCATAAAAAAGTTATAAATCAATAGTAAATTAATTTTTTTATACTAATAATTATTCACATATTTGTGAACCTGAAAATTATATGAGTTTTCTCTATTTTTGGTGTATCAACAAATCTAAATCAAAACCTAACGCTAACAATGACTAAAACTGCTACTTCAGTTTGGAATGAATGTTTATCTTTTATCAAAGACAATATAAAACCACAAGCATATAAAACATGGTTTGAGCCTATAAAACCAATAAAAATTTCGGGAGATTCTTTAACTATTCAAGTGCCGAGTAAATTTTTTTATGAATGGTTAGAAGAGCATTATATTAAGTTGTTGCGAGTCGCGCTAGTTCGAGAATTGGGAAGTGATGCCAAACTTATTTACGATGTACGTATGGAAAACGCGTATAGTAGTTCGAAGCCCCATACTGTTAAAATTCCTAGTTCAAATAGAAGACCAATGAACTCTCAGGGAGTCACAGTTCCAATGGATATTAATCGAAGAGAATTAAAGAATCCGTTTGTAATTCCGGGTCTTCAAAAGGTAAAGATAGAATCTCAATTAAATCCGAATTATAATTTCGATAGTTTTATTGAAGGCGATTCGAATAGATTAGCGCGTTCAGCAAGTAGAGCTGTAGCGAATAAACCAGGAGGGACTTCTTTTAATCCTTTATTGATTTATGGTGGTGTAGGATTGGGTAAGACGCATTTGTCTCATGCAATTGGCGTAGAAATAAAAGATAAGTATCCAGATAAAACGGTTTTATATATTTCGTCAGAACGGTTTACACAACAATTTATAGATTCTGTAAAATCGAACTCTAGAAATGATTTTATTCATTTCTATCAAATGATTGATGTGTTGATTATTGATGATGTTCAATTCTTATCAGGAAAAACAGGCACTCAAGATGTGTTTTTTCATATTTTCAATCATTTACATCAAAATGGAAAACAGGTAATTTTAACATCCGATAAGGCACCTGTGGATATGCAGGATATTGAGCAGCGATTGTTGTCTAGGTTTAAATGGGGATTGTCTGCGGAATTGCAACCACCAGATTATGAAACGCGTGTTTCTATATTACAGAATAAATTATTTCGCGACGGTGTAGAAATGCCAGATGAAATAGTAGATTATATTGCAAAGTATATCAAATCTAATGTGAGAGAGTTGGAAGGGGTATTAGTTTCCATGATTGCTCAGGCTTCTTTTAATAGAAAAGAATTTACACTTTCTTTGACAAAACAAATTGTAGATAAATTTGTAAAAAATACAAAAAGAGAGGTTTCTATAGATCAAATTCAAAAAGTAGTTTCGAGTTATTTTGATTTAGATGTGGCTACGTTGCAATCCAAAACGAGAAAACGACATATTGTACAAGCGAGACAATTGGCAATGTTTTTTGCGAAGCGCATGACAAAAGCTTCTTTAGCGAGTATTGGTTCTCAAATTGGGAAACGCGATCATGCAACGGTGCTTCATGCGTGTAAAACAGTGGGGAATTTGACAGAAACGGATAAACAGTTTCGAAAGTATGTTGAAGATCTAACCAAAAAGTTGACCTACTAATCTTTATTGAAGATGGCTAAAGTATTAATGGTCTGTCTAGGGAATATCTGTCGTTCGCCATTGGCGGAGGGTATCTTAAAATCAAAATCTTTTTTGAGTGGTATGGTGGTTGAATCTGCCGGAACTGGAAATTACCATATTGGCGGACCTCCTGACAGTAGGTCTATAGAGATCGCAAAGAAAAACGGACTCGATATATCGAATCAGAAAGCGAGGCAGTTTAAAACGGCTGATTTTGATGAATTTGATCTGATATACGCGATGGATAGTTCTAATTATAGAAATATTGTTAGAAAAGCCAGAAACGATTTGGATACAGCAAAGGTGCACTTAATTTTGAATGAGTTGTTTCCTAACGAGGATTTAGATGTGCCAGATCCGTATAATGGAGGAGAACATGGTTTTAAGATGGTGTATGATATGTTAGAACAGGCGTGCGAAGTTATTGCGACTAAATTAAGTTAATTCAAATGACAGAAAAAGGAAAATTATATCTAATTCCTACAACGTTGGGAGCGAATGAACCGTTGGAGGTTTTGCCGTATTCCGTAAAGATGGTCATTGAAAAATTAGCGCACTTTATAGTTGAAAACGAAAAAACAGCAAGACGCTTTATTAAGCGGATTGTTCCAAACAAACCTCAGCCGTCCTTGGTATTAAAATCTATTGATAAATATGCTGATGCTTTTGAAGTGAATGCATATTTAGATGTATGTGATGAAGGGGTTTCTATAGGTTTACTCTCAGAAGCAGGGGTGCCGGCCATAGCAGACCCAGGGGCTGAAGTGGTGAAGTTGGCGCATCAGAAGAACATTCAAGTTGTACCGCTGGTTGGACCGTCTTCTATTATTTTGGCGATGATGGCATCAGGTATGAATGGTCAAAGTTTTACTTTTAACGGATATTTACCGATAGACAGTTCGGATCGAAAAAGAGCCCTAAAACAATTGGAGAAAATTTCTTTTGAAAAAAATCAATCTCAAATATTTATTGAGACGCCTTATAGAAATGGTAAAATGTTGGAGGACTTAAAAGCAGCTCTTTCATCCAATACAGCAATCTGTATTGCCGTTGATCTCACGTTGCCGTCAGAATATATAAGAACATTGTCTGTAAAAGAGTGGGGGAGCGAACATCCAGATTTGCATAAACGACCCGCTATATTTATTATTCATAAGTCCTAAAAAAAACGCAACATTCTATGTTGCGTTTTTTTTTTAGTACGTATGTAATTTGCGCTATATGGTTGCGTTTTTAATAGCAGCTACAGTAGAGGTGTCAAAACCAGAAAACTTTTTCATGTAATATTGTACAGAAGATCCTAAGGCATCACTTGGATTGAGCACGCCATTACTTCGTAAATATCTTTTTACGCTACCAGCCCCACCTAAATGCGCCGCAGCAAGTATGCCAGATTCAGTGATTTGAATACCATTTATGGTTTTCCCAACACTTCTTCTTATGTCTTTTCTTAAAATATGTTTGTTTAATGAGCACAAAGCCTTAAAAGCCTTTTCTTGTTGCTCAGGATTTTTTAAGAAATTCTCAACATTGTAAATTTTTAACCGCTTTAACGTCGTCTTTCCAAATTGGTATTTCCCTAAGTAGCCAAATTTATTAACAATATAATACCTACTTCTAGATTCTTTAAAACCAACCGCTTCTCTAAACCCAATGTAAGATTTACCAGTAAAGGGAGCGACTTCGTTCAGTTGTAGTGATTCTTCTAAAGTTAAAACCGTCGCTTCAGATTCAGGGCGAAGGCAATTTTGGTTTGTAATCTCTGTGCTGCTTGAAACTTCTTTATACGCTGAAAACAAAACAGTTAATCCAAATAATCCTAGTATTAAATTTGTACTTCTTCTACCTAGTCTTTTTATATCTTTCATACAAAGAACCGTTTAATATTTCGCGGTGCAAAAATACTGATTTATTTTAATTTAGCAAGGTTTTATGATTTATTTTTTATTCGTTAGATCAACTTGTTTATAAAAATGGCCTTGTAATTATTATATGTTGGTTCTTAGAACGTTTCATTGTACTTATTTATTTTATGCTCTCGCATAAATAAACGGAACCCCACCCTTATAATGCTGTAAAAAACCAACTATAATCTATACTGTATTTTACATGTATACATCGTTGTAAGGATAACGTATTGGTGTAAAGATACCCGAAGTAATCGTATGGAAGTTTCTGAATTGACAAAAGGGCCCATGGCGAGGTTCTTCATGTACATGGAGAGTTGCACCGTTATAAGTATCAAAACACTATAAATAAGCACATTACCTACCTTCTGATTCCTTGGTTTGACAACCATTTTTGATAAACAGCGGCGTTTCTATTATGCTGGCGTAAGGATTTCGCAAAAACGTGCTGTCCAAAATTTTGAGTGTCGGCGCACATGTAAAAGAATTGATGGTTGTCTGGATGTAAGACGGCATTGATCGCCGAAATATCTGGCATACCAATTGGACCAGGAGGCAGCCCTTTGTTTCGGTACGTATTATATGTAGAGCGTATCGTAAGGTCTGCGTACAGTACTCTTTTTACAACAAAATCTTGCCCATTTTTCTCTTTAATAGCATAAATTATTGTAGGATCTGCCTGAAGGGGCCAGTTATTTCTTAGTCTATTAAGGTAGAGTCTAGCAACTTTTGGTCTTTCTGCAATGGTTTGTGTCTCTTTTTGCACAATAGAGGCAAGTACGCTAACTTCTTTGGGTGTTAAGTTTTGGTACGCGGCTTTTTTTCTTTTATCCGAAGACCAAAATTTAGTATATTCTGTAAGCATTCTATCTCTAAAGTTTTCAGCAGGTGTATTCCAATAGACTTGGTAGCTATTTGGAATATACATACTAAGGGCAGATTGTAACGTAAAATTGTTGTTCTTTAAGAAATTTTGATTGGTGAGCGCTTTTAATATAGTTACGGAGTCAGGTTCTATTTGAGTAGCGATTCTGCCAGCAAGTTTTTCTAATGAGTCTTGGTTGTTAAAAGAAAGTGTAACGGCGGTTTGATTTCCGCTTCGCAGTAAGTTAACCAAGTCATTGTTGTTCATTCCTTTTTTTAGCAAGTACTTTCCAGCCTTGATCAAATTTGGGTACTTTTTCTTTGTAGCAACCCATATAAATGAATTTTTATTGGCAATGATTGAATGGAGCGCTATAACTACCGCGTCAAAATCTGAATTAGAAGCAATAAAGATTTCGGAATCTTGCGTTACATTCGATGAATATATTTTGCTGTAGAGATTAAATCCAATGGCAGCAAT
The DNA here is from genome assembly GCA_905181865.1 of Urechidicola croceus. Taxonomy (GTDB): domain Bacteria; phylum Bacteroidota; class Bacteroidia; order Flavobacteriales; family Flavobacteriaceae; genus Urechidicola; species Urechidicola croceus_A. The sequence goes on along the minus strand of CAJIZG010000001.1, from coordinate 467,861 downwards.
GCATAGTATACAGGCAATAAGCATAAAACGAAGCGTACGTTTTTTATTTTTCATGTATTTTTATTTATCGATTTTTAATTCGGTCATACTTCGACTACGCTCAGCACAGGAATGCGGTTCGCTATCAATCATTAACTCTCCTTGTTTATTGTTTTTAAAGGAGGCGTTGAATCTTCGATTTCTCTTAGGGGATAAAGATTTAGCATGCTCGTTTCATGAATCAATTGGTATAAAACTTCATTTTTGTACGTACCATTTGCATAAATCCAATCTTTTTTCTCTCCCGCTCGTTGGAAATTCAATTTTTTAAAAAGGGCAATGCTTTTTTTGTTGTCTGTCGTAATATTTGCAAAAATTTGATGCATGTCGAGATGTGTAAAAGCATAGGCCGTTATAAGCTGAATCGCTTCAGTAGCATAGCCCCTATTTTCAAAAGTAGGATGAATTAACAGTCCTAGACCTGCTCTTTTATGCTTTGGTTCAAAATCAAATAAGTCGATCATTCCCACCGGAGTATTCGTTTTGTTTTGAAAAATAATCAATCTAAGTTGCTTTGCCTCGTAAATATCTAAATGGCTATTTTCTAGATATTGCTGTAATAAAAATTTAGAAAATGGTTTTTGTGTATTGCTTATAGACCAAAACGATTCGTCATTTTCAATTTGGTACAGAAAATCAAGATCGGTGAGTTCGATAGCTCTTAAACGGATATGTTTGCCTTGCAGTGTTTTCATATTTTAAAAGTACCTTCAAATACAAATGTTGCAGGCCCTGTTAAAACAACCGTATAGAAACCCTTATTTTTTTCATCAAAACTAACAGACAAGGCACCACCTTGCGCTAAGATGCGCGTGTTTGGTAGCGTTGTTTTCCCTTCAAAGTATGCCGCGATGGCAGCAGCAGTTACTCCGGTACCACAACTCAATGTTTCGTCTTCAACACCTCTTTCATATGTACGGACCTTAAGTGTACTAGAATCTATAACTTCCACAAAATTAACATTCGTGCCTTCATCATAATAAGGAGCGCCATATCGTATCTCTTTACCACTCTTTTGTATATCAATAGCATCAACATTTGCTACAAATTCAATATGATGTGGAGATCCTGTATTTAAAAACGTATGCGACTTATACGATTCAATACGCGTTACATCAATCATTTGCAGACTAACAACGCCATCTTTAATAGTGGCATGGTGCAGACCATCTATCGCAGTAAAGGTAGCCTTGTGTTTAATAACCTTCAATTGTTTGGCAAATGCAACCAGGCATCTACCACCATTGCCGCACATGCTACTTTCATTTCCGTCGGCATTATAGTACACCATCGTAAAGTCTACCGTATCGCTTTTTTCTAGTAGTATTAAGCCATCTGCGCCAATGCCAAACCTTCTATCGCAAAGTTTGTTCACTAAAGTAGTGTCTTCTTTTGGAAATGTTCCAGTGCGATTGTCTAGCATCACAAAATCATTCCCTGTTCCCTGGTATTTGTAAAAGTGTAGAGTCATGTGTCTATATATATTTTTTAATTCGGTCACATGGTGCATCCATAATGGTCATTTTTTGGTATAATTAAAATTTTAGTAATGGATGGTTCATGTGTCTATATATATTTTTTAATTCGGTCACATGGTGCATCCATAATGGTCATTTTCTAGTATAATTAAAATTTTAGTAATGGATGGTTCATGTGTCTATATATATTTTTTAATTCGGTCACATGGTGCATCCATAATGGTCATTTTCTAGTATAATTAAAATTTTAGTTATGGATGGTTCATATGCCTATATGTATTTTTTAATTCGGTCACATGGTGCATCCATAATAGCCATTTCTTTGGATAGCGCCTTTTCGTTATGGATGGTTCATATGCCTATATGTATTTTTTAATTCGGTCACATGGTGCATCCATAATAGCCATTTCTTTGGATAGCGCCTTTTAGTTATGGATGGTTCATATGCCTATATGTATTTTTTAATTCGGTCACATGGTGCATCCATAATAGCCATTTCTTTGGATAGCGCCTTTTAGTAATGGATGGTTCATGTGTCTATATATATTTTTTAATTCGGTCACATGGTGCATCCATAATGGTCATTTTCTAGTATAATAAAATTTGAGTAATAGATGGCTCATGGTTGCAAAGATACAGTATTCGTTGGAATACCTTGGTGTAAAATTTTTCAAAAGTTCTAGAGTTTCACGATTAGAATCCTTAGCGTATAAAAGGTCAGAATGGCTTGCCTTACTCTCGTTTTGAGGGGTACTTGAATGCGCAGCCTGTATTTGAGTTGTTTTATTTTTGTAGAAGTAGTGATAGCCATTGCATCCTGCGCACGTATCGTATAAGATAAAGCAGTATACGATCAAATAGATAATCATTTCAAAAATGCAGTCCTATATAGAGGTCTACCTATTTTAGTGCATTTTTCGGATTAGCGTAAAAGGAAAATATGTTTATATATCCGCATATCGGCATAAATACAACGATTACATAAATAATAGAGGTTACAACGCGTTAGCGCTGAACATTATCTGACCTATAAGGTATCAACAGGGGTATATATAAATCATATATATTAAATTTTAACGCTAATTACCGTGCTAGGGCGCAGCAAATAAAAAGGCAATAACAATTACACAATCAGTAGGTTAAGTGCTGTAAGATTTACAGTAAAACCACAAATTACTCGTATATTGTAATAAATTTAATATAATTCTTGCGAAATAAGAATTATATTGTAAGTTTGTCGGAACGTTTTATTTATAATTTAAACTTTAAATACTTTATTAATTCCAAAAAATGAAAAAAATGAAAAAAATGAAAACTTTAGCATTACTGTTCTTAGCAGTAATTATGTCTAGTACAGGATTAGTGTCTTGTATAGATGAAGATATAGATCCGGCGGTCGCTGCGATCTATCAGAATCAAGCAGCACTGCTTGCTGCAAGTGCAGGAGTTCAAAATGCGCAGGCTACATTGTTAGTAGCTCAGGCAGCAGCCGAACAGGCCAAAGCTGCTTTGTCACTTGCAAATGCAGAGTTGATAAGTGCAAATGCAGACAATATTGATGCAGAAACAGCAGACTTAATTGCTGAAACTGCATGGTGGGTTAAAGAGCAAGAGCAAGAATTGCTGTTGCTAGTTGCGCAAACAGCAACTGCTGTTGATTCCATTGAAGATCAATTGGCTAGGCAACAAGCATTATTCCAGGCTGAACTTTTAGGATTGATGGATGATTTGAACGAAGCAGGTGCGATAATAGCTGCGGAGCACGCATCTAGTTATGATGGACTCATGAGTAATGTTTTAACTTTGATGGGTACTAAACAAACTAATGATAATCTTATGAACGAATTATCACTAATGATAAATAGTTTGTATGAGGACTATGCAATGACTCAATTGGAAATGAATGTTGCTGCAGCTACTAGTGAAATTGCATCCGCGCAAGCGGCTTATGCTGCTTTATTGGCAGTAATAGAGGATCCGACGTCAATAGCCGCACAGGTGAGTGAATGGCAAGATAAAATGGATACAGCGGAAGCGCTTGCTATCTCACTTGAAATAGAAGCAGAAACTTTATACTCTGAAGCAGACGAATTAATTGACGGACAAGATGGTATTGATGAAGCTAGAAAAGATTTTGTACAGATTTATGAAGATCATCAAAATGATACAATAACGTGGAATGGAGATATTACTGCTGAGTTAACTATTATTACGAATAACGGAGCGGCTATTACTAACTATGCTGGTGCACTATTAGTTTTACAAGGTCTGGTGACAGATGCAAATGCGGCGGTTTTACAGTCTGGTTTAGACATTACTACTGCCTCAACTGCTGTTAGTACTGCTCAATTAGCATTAGGAGTTATAGGTATTACTTTTCCAGATTACTACACTGTTGATTCTAACGGGGGTGCAATTGATGCAGTTGGCGTAAAATATGCTAATCCAGCAAATTTACAACAAGTATTGGTTAATGCTAAAATTGATGCTGCAGTTAAAACTGCTGCTCATGGTTTATTAGTAACTAACCATGGAAATCTAGTAGCAACTTACAATGCTGCTGCTGCTGCTTTAGACTGCTGCACAGGTTGATCAAGGACAAGATGCTGCTTTAGTAACTGCTCAGACGAATACAACTGATGCTGAAACTGCTTTAGGAACTGCAGATGACGCTTATGAAGCTGCTAAAGGTATTTACGTAGGTGATGAAAATGGTAATCAAACGGAAGATGCTGCATTCGATACCAACAATAATTTTGACGATCTAGATGAGATTGGAATTCATGGTGACGGTTCTTCTGCAACTTATATGCGAGTTGATACTTGGAAAGAAACTACCTTAGGTTCTAATCAATATATTCCTGCAACTTTGTTCCCTACAAAGTACGGTTCAGCTGATTTTCAGGTTTATAAAAATGAACTTATAGCAAGTGATGCCTCTAATGTGGGTACCGCTGGTTTTAATAATATACATGATGATGATGATGTGGTTATATTGAATCAGTCGGGTGCTAGTCAAAATGGGATTGGTGCTGCACAAGGACACGGCTTACCAGCTGGGGTTAATTTTTTATCGGCTGGTGAAGCACAGGATGCGATTTCAACAGAGTTCAATGAGGGTGGAGGATCTAATTGGAATCTTAATACTGTTTATTTTATAGAGATTGAAGCAGATGATACAAGTACGAGTAACTTAGCGGAATTTAACAAGGCTACAAATGCATTAGGTCTTAATGACTTCACTGATATGCCTTTGACTATTAATGGAGCTGCTGCAACTGGCGCTAATTGGTCTACTGTACTTGCCCCTGGCACTGCTGACGCTGGTTATTTATCTACTTGGGATGGTACTGGTGTTATGGGTGGGTCTAATACTCTCACTGCTTATGCAAAAGTTTGGAATATGCAATTAGCAGAGGCTCAAGCTAATTATGCAAGTTGATAACATCGCTTCGATCTTAGCAGCCGCACAAACTGCTTTTGATTATCAAAAAGATTTGTTTGACGATGGTATCGCTATGATAGCTGCTGCATTGATCGAAAAGAATAGTGCAGATAGTGCTGTTGGAACGGAGAAGGGATTAGTTGATATCGCTTGGACTGACTTAGGTGCAGACATTACGGCACCAACTGTGGCAGGTACATTACCTACTTCAAGCACATTGATGGGAGATCATTATAATGCTTTATTGGCAAAACTAAATGCTGAGGCTGCTGTAGTGACTGCGGGGACTAATGTAACAAATCTTGAAAATTGTGACGTAGTTTGTCTTCAATTGGCTATCGATGCTGCTCAACATGCGATTACCCTAATCCAACCAAAATTAGATGTTGCATTAGAAATCCTTGCTGAGATGACCTTAGAATATGACGAAATCATGGTAACTTATAGAGGTGTTAATTTGGATGCAGATTTACAAGCTCAATACAATCGATTAATGCATGATGCTCAATTAAAGATAAATCAAATGTATGTTGTGGAGAATCAGATAGATCACATAGAATATGTGTTGGGTTATCTAGGCGCTAATGACATTAATGGGAATTTCGTACAGTTCGATAATTTAGAGGGTCTTGCTAGTAAAGCGCAAACATATTATGTGGATCATATCTCAGGTACTACAGGTACTATAGTTGCTTTGGGTACAGCTGAGGATGCTTTAGAGGCTGCTCATGCTACCGGACAGGCTAACGATGCACTACATGCGTTTTATGTAGAAAAGTCAGCGATGTTGTCTCAACAAATTGAAAATGCTCTTGCACAAGCTGCTGTTTATTTAGCACTAATGCAAGCTGCTTTACAATCATAAGTGATTCTTTAAGAAAATATAAAAGAGCTTGGAAACAACTTTTGTTTCCAAGTTCTTTTAAAAACAAATTTTAAACCTTAAAGAACCAAACAAAATGAAAAAAAATATAATTTTAAGTTTTATTTTCTTCGTATCTCTTTCACTAGTAAGTGTGTACGGACAAGATACAAACCAAAGTGAAGGTTCTGATGCTAACCCATATGGGCCGAAAAAAGGGGATTTCACGATGGAATTACTTTTTGGAAGGGGAGCTTATTTAGCTGTGCCCTATAATGCCGCCGTAGGAAGTGGAGGTATGGTTAATCACGAGCCGCCTAGTGCGTTAGTTGAAGGTAATCATAATGATTCGGGTAATATGGTTGGTATTGAATTAGGTTACTATATAGGCAATAGATGGGCATTAACCCTATCTGGAGGTACTATTTTGAGTAATACACCTTCGCAGTTAGCAATTCCTGCCGCTGGTAATTTACCAGCGTATGGAGCAGTGATTGCTAATGAATCCATGTCTGTGAATGTAACGGTAGGAACACAATATTTGTTCAAAACAAATAGTAGGAAATTATTTCCTTATATAGGTGTTGCTGTACCATATAACTACGCAAGAAGATCTACGTATAACCCTACAGTGTTGGATTGGCAGGGTAATGTTGATATTGTAAACTTGGGTACTGGACATGCTGAAGTGAATTCTATAGGTATTCAGGCAGTAGCTGGAGTAGATTATTACTTTACTGATGAAATATTTGTGGGCGCAAGAATTGTTCCTATGGCATTTAATTATGCTTTCAAGAGTCAATTACCTGGGCCTGGTTTACCAGTTTTAGAGTCTGATAATTCTAATGCTTCATTCTTTGTACAACCTTCAATTAGTCTAGGTTTTAACTTTGGAAAAGCAAGAGATCGTGATGGTGATGGTGTTGCAGATAAGTATGATGCTTGTCCGGAGCATGCAGGTGTTGAAGCCTTAAATGGTTGTCCAGAAGAGGAAATAATCGATACAGACGGTGACGGTGTTGCTGATACTATAGATCGTTGTCCTTATACTGCTGGTTCAAGTGAAACTTGGGGATGTCCTGATTATGACGGAGACGGCGTGTTAGATCTTGATGAAGATGATTTATGTCCTGGTATTGACGGACCTGCAGAAAATAATGGATGCCCTTGGCCAGATACAGATGGCGATGGTGTTTTAGATAAAGATGATAAGTGTATTGATGTTCCTGGGCTGTTAGATAATGATGGTTGTCCAGCAATTGATGCGGGTGCTGCAGAATTGATTGACGCGTATGCGAAAGAGATTTTATTTCAAACAGGTAAAGCAACGTTCCAAGATGGAATTGCAGCGAAGTTGAATGAAATTGCAGTTATCATGAATGATTATCCGAAAGCAGCTTTCCTTATTGAAGGTCATACCGACAATACTGGAAGTGTTTCTAGAAATCAAGTGTTATCTGAACAAAGAGCAAATGCTGTTTTAATGTATCTTACTTCTACTGGAAATGTATCTTCTGATAGATTAGTTTCTGAAGGAAGAGGTGAATTAAGTCCAGAATTTGACAATACTACACGTGAAGGTAGAAAGAATAACAGAAGAGTTCTTGTTATTACTGCAAAATAATTAGTCTTTAGAGACTAACTTAGATAAATGTTGAAAAACCATCAATTTAATTGATGGTTTTTTTTGTGCCTTATATTTCCTTATTTTTTTTCGTGGTGTGTTGCGTAATGAGTATCCTGTAAGTATTAACATTATGTTTTGTTAAAATAGCGTTAATCAGTTTTCGAATTACGTAATAAATGCATAATTTTGAGTGTTGTTACTATAAATATTTTATACTTATGAACGAGCATGCAATATGTATAATCACTTTAAGAATGCTGCATAGCGAACTGCAGTGCCTGTGCTGAGCGTAGTCGAAGTATGATCGTTTAAAAACAAAAAATAGATGCATATGAAAAAAGTTGTTGGTTTAGTATTGGTTGCAGCCTTAGGTGGCTTGTTTTCATTGATGGTGTATACAACTTTTTTGGAAGAAACAGCATTGGTTGTAGAAGAAACTCCACAATTAAATGTAGCATCCGTTTCTACAAATTTTACTACGCCTGCTAGTTTTAGTGTCGCTCCGGTAGATTTTAGAGAAGCTGCAAAGCAAACGCTAAGTGCGGTAGTACATGTAAAAAATAAATCGAGCTATAAAAGTAGCAATGCAATGGAGGCGTTTCTCTATGGAAGAAGAAGCGGTAAAGAAAGAGTCCAAATAGGCATAGGTAGTGGTGTTATTGTTTCTTCAGATGGGTATATTATTACGAATAATCATGTAATTGAAGGTGCTTCCGAAATTGAAATTACATTAAATGATAAGAAATCGTATACAGCAGAACTAATAGGAACAGACGTATCGAATGATATTGCTTTGATTAAAGTGGGTGCTACTGATTTGCCGTATGTTGTATTTGGAGATTCAGATCATGTAGAAGTGGGGGAATGGGTATTGGCAGTAGGAAACCCTTATAATTTATCTGCAACAGTAACCGCTGGTATTATAAGCGCTAAGGGAAGAGATTTACTAGGCAGCGGACAAACAGATTCTTACATTCAAACCGATGCCGTTGTGAACTCTGGAAACAGTGGCGGAGCCTTGGTGAATACACGGGGTGAATTAATTGGAATTAATACCATGATCACCTCAAATACGGGATCGTATATTGGATATTCATTTGCGGTTCCTTCGAATATTGCCAAAAAGGTGATTGAAGACATTATGGAGTTTGGCAATGTGCAAAAAGCTTTTATTGGAATCAATTATAAGGAATTGAATGGGGAAAATAACAAGGAATTTCAAGTAGAAAATACCGAAGGCGTAATCATTACTAATGTATTGGAAGAAAGTGGTGCTTGGACAGCTGGAATTAAGCCTAACGATATTATCATCAAAGCAGATAATGTAGAAATAGCAACATTTGCAGATTTAAGCGGTTTTTTAAAGACCAAAAGACCCGAAGATATTGTTGATTTCACGATTATTAGAGAAGGGTCTGAAAGTATAATAGAGGTAAAACTTTATAAAAACGAAAGAACGGCCTTAAGTCAACTTGGATTGAATCTAAAAGCATTGAACAAATCCGAGGCCAAAGAATTTGATTTGAGTCAAGGGGTAAAAATTGAAAGAATAACAAACGATAGATTGGCAGAACTGGGTTTAAAAGAAGGTCAGGTAATTAGAAGAATTAATGGCGTAGAAATTAATGACATTGACGATGCAGATAAAGCGATGCGAAAGGCGGCTACAGAAGGAAGAATAGCATTAGAAGTACTTACAGATAAGGGTGTTACGGAACGTTATATATTTAATTAATTTTTTTTTTGGAATTAAATAGTGCTAAGACCGATGTAATTACATCGGTCTTATTGTTGCTTTCTATCCATTCGTTACCGATGTTACATCGAATTCTTTGGTACGTATAGGTAGCAAAATGGAGTGCACATTAAAATCCTACGTTCTATGATGATGGGTATATATAAAATACAGAATATGAACCATCCATAACTAAAAGGCGCTATCCAAAGAAATGGCTATTATGGATGCACCATGTGACCGAATTAAAAAATACATATAGGCATATGAACCATCCATAACTAAAAGGCGCTATCCAAAGAAATGGCTATTATGGATGCACCATGTGACCGAATTAAAAAATACATATAGGCATATGAACCATCCATAACTAAAAGGCGCTATCCAAAGAAATGGCTATTATGGATGCACCATGTGACCGAATTAAAAAATACATATAGGCATATGAACCATCCATAACTAAAAGGCGCTATCCAAAGAAATGGCTATTATGGATGCACCATGTGACCGAATTAAAAAATACATATAGGCATATGAACCATCCATAACTAAAAGGCGCTATCCAAAGAAATGGCTATTATGGATGCACCATGTGACCGAATTAAAAAATACATATAGGCATATGAACCATCCATAACTAAAAGGCGATATCCAAAGAAATGGCTATTATGGATGCACCATGTGACCGAATTAAAAAATACATATAGGCATATGAAATTATTTTTATCTTTAGTACTTATAACAAACCTTACGGCAATGTCACAAAACACGGAAGTACTTCCATATTATCAGATTCCAACAGAGTATAGTGAATATACCGCAGGAACTGTTGCAGCGAGAATGGTAGACGGCTTAGGTTTTCGATTTCGTTGGGCAACAGAAGATTTAAAAACGGAAGATTTAGTTTATAAACTAAGTGAAGAAGGCAGAACTATTGAGCAAACGATCGATCATATTTTAGGGCTCTCCAGAGTCCTAGTGAATGCAGCATTAAAAAAACAAAATGGAGGCGATAGAGATCTTACAGAGTTGACTTATAGAGACAAGAGAAAAGAGGCGCTTGTAAATATGGAAAAGGCGAGTAGTATCCTTCAAAAAGCAACAAACTTAAACGAATTCAATATACTCTTTGGCTCCAAAGAGTTTCCTTTTTGGAATGCTATCAATGGCCCTATCGAAGACGCTGTATGGCATGCAGGACAAATTGTAGCCATGAGACGTGCTGCTGGAAACCCGCTACCAGTTGGGGTTAATTTTATGACGGGTACAATAAAGAAGCAATGATAATATCAAAGGTATAATGCTACACGCGTTACTATTTAAAAAGAAAAAAGAACGCCTTTCTTATAAGGCAATCAAAAGTAATCTCTTGGCGTGATATCCAATAGATTCATCGCTAGGCTATTACTAGCCAATAACTTCAAATACCTTTATCTTTTTACCTTTTTCAGCAATTTAATTGCGTTGTAAAATTACTTAATCTTTAACCATGCAGTCCCATAATATTTTTATGAGTAACAATAATAAGCTATTAAAGTATAAATAAAAGCAGGTGTTTGTATGTAGCAATGATGAAACAAGCTACGTATTTTAATTCTTAAAACAGGAACAGACTCAATGTCTAATAAGAAAATGGAGTTAGTACTCATTGAAATTATAGTAATATCCATTAAGACAACTATTTAATAGTGGTTTAAGAAGTGGTGTGCCACCAAATTTTTATCAAAAGGACCGTTATAATGGCAGTAAGTGCATCGTAATGTACATTATATTTTTTATTTTTGTAGGAGCTAAAATTTTGAAATGACGCAATCTATAAAAGATAAAATTCAATTGTTACGAAAGGAATTACGGAAGCACAATCATACGTATTATGTGTTGGATACGACGTCTATTTCAGATTTTGATTTTGATAAAAAATTAGAAGATCTTCAGTTGCTGGAACAATCTTATCCAGAATTTTTTGATGCGAACTCTCCAACCCAGCGTGTTGGAGGTGATATTACTAAAAACTTTAAGACCGTTGTTCATAAAAATAGGATGTATTCTTTAGATAATTCTTATTCGAAAGAAGATTTATTAGATTGGGAGAAACGTTTGCAAAAAAATACAGGTGTAGAGAAATTAACTTATACATGTGAATTGAAATATGATGGCGCTTCCATTAATCTTAGTTATAAAAACGGAAAGTTACAGAATGCAGTAACCAGAGGAGATGGGTTTCAGGGGGATGATGTTTCTGCAAATATAAAAACAATAAAATCAATTCCATTGGTGCTAGACGACGGCTTTGTGTCTAATTTTGAAATTAGAGGAGAGATTATCCTTCCTTTGGATGGGTTTCATAAAATGAATGAAGAACGGATTGAAAATGGAGAAGAAGCCTATCGAAACCCAAGAAACACAGCGAGTGGAAGTTTGAAATTACAAGATAGTGGGGAGGTTGCGAAACGACCGCTAGATTGTTTGCTATATCATGTAGTGGGAGATTCGTTACCATTTAGTACGCATATGGAAGCGCTGAATAGTGCTAGAAAAGCAGGATTTAAAGTGCCTGTTGAGATGAAGGAGTGTAATTCTATAGACGAAGTTTTTGAGTACATCGAGTTTTGGGGTGAGAAAAGAAATGATTTACCTTATGAAACAGACGGGATTGTAGTGAAGGTTAATAAGCTACATTTCCAGGACGAACTTGGATATACGGCCAAGTCGCCAAGATGGGCTATTGCTTATAAGTTTAAAGCAGCGCAACAAAGCACGATTTTAAATGAAATTACCTATCAAGTTGGAAGGACCGGCGCTATTACACCAGTTGCAAACTTAGCCCCTGTTCTATTGGCAGGAACCATTGTAAAAAGAGCATCCTTGCACAATGCAACTCAAATTCAGAAATTGGACATTCGAATAAATGATACTGTATTTGTTGAAAAAGGGGGTGAGATTATTCCAAAGGTTGTTCGCGTTGATTTTGCAAAAAGAAGTGAGGATTCAATACCAACAAATTATATTTCACATTGCCCAGATTGTCAAACGCTTTTGGTAAGAGAAGAAGGTGATGCGAAACATTATTGTCCCAATCAGTTTGGTTGTCCAACTCAGATTACTGGTAGAATCCAGCATTATATCAGTCGCAAAGCACTAGATATTGATGGGTTGGGTGCGGAATCTGTTACGTTGCTATGTAAGGAAGGGTTAATTTCGAATTATGCCGATTTATATGATTTGAGAACTGCCCAAATTATTCCTTTAGAAAGGATGGCGGAAAAATCGGCAAAAAATATGATTGCTGGTATAGAGAAATCAAAAGAGATTCCTTTTGAAAAAGTGCTTTTTGGATTGGGAATTCGATTTGTAGGTGAAACAGTTGCTAAAAAATTAGCAAAACACTTTAAATCGATGCGAAGTCTTATGGCTGCAACTTATGAGGAATTGATTTTAGTAGATGAAATAGGAGAAAGAATTGCACAAAGTATTGTTGAGTTTTCAAATGATCTTGGTACTATTTTATTGATAGATAGGTTAACCGCCTACGGTGTACAATTAGAAGTTAGTGAGACGTCTTTACGAGGTAAGACCGAGAAGTTAACAGGAAATATCTTTGTAGTATCTGGCGTCTTTGAGATTATGAGTAGAAATGAATTGAAAAAATCTATAGAAGATAACGGCGGAAAATTTTCTAGTTCACTATCTAAAAAAACAAATTATATTATTGCCGGTGCTAATATGGGGCCTAGTAAAAGAACAAAAGCAGAAGATTTAGGAATTGATATAATTTCAGAAGCCGATTACATTAATTTGATACAATAAGTTGTGGGATAGAAATCTAAATTATTTTTATCGCAATTTCAATAGCGCATATTTTGGTGCGTGCTCTGAATTTAAAGTGTTGTCAGTTTATACAAAGCCTTTCTTACTCGCTTCTTTATTGAGTTATACGCAGGCTTAAAAATAATTTACCTTGGTATATAGGAGCCGTAGTTTTTTCCTTAATTGGCAATATCATCTTAATTTTTGAAAGTGAAAATAATTTTATAGTCGGTTTAGCATCTTTCTTGATAACTCTATTTTATATATCTTTCTAGTGTTTAGGGTATTGAAAAAAAGTAGTTTACGGATTAAAATTCTATCAATTATTCCTTTTACCATTATTTCTTTTACCATTATTTCTTTTGGACTTTTGTATTTTTTAAAAGATACCTTATAAAGTTTAATGATTCGAGTTACAATCTATGCCATTGTAATTTACTTGTTTAGAACAATTTCTCTTATAAATTATTTTAATAGTACATCAAAAGGCACCGTAACATTGTTATTTATGTCTTTATTTTTTATTGCTTCTGATAGTATTTTGGCAATCAATAAATGTCACGGATCTAAAGCGATTTAGGCTTTATTTATATGGGTCGCCTATAGTATTACTCGATAGCTTGTATGATATTTTGTACCTCAGCAATAGTGGCAAAAAAAGAAGGATGTATGATACATAAAAGAGAAATTATTAAAAGTAATTCCTCTTTTAAAGTATTTTTTAGTTTTAAAAATTGCAGTATATACGTTTAATACAATTTAAAAGCCGTTGAATATTATCTAAAATGCTTGTTTTGGTTTCTCTACCCATTTATCATTCTTAGATTCGCCTAAGATCATTATTTCTTTGACAAGGCGATACTCATCTACAGCCTCCATCATATCAGATTTGTTGTCTCTTCTAATTTTAATTCCGCTTTTTGCGCCTTTATTTCTAACCTCAATGTAAAATCCGTCTCTTAATTTGGCCGGTCTCGTAGGTGGTCTTCCCATATGTAAATTTCGTGTTTTAAAAGGTCTAAATGTATTAAAAATAATGTTAATAACAAGTTAAATTTTTACTTCGATTGTTGAAATATTTTCCCACTCCTTTAAAAAGATAATAATACTTAAAATCAATACTACTAAGGCCATAAAGAAGAGCGTACCACCATCATTATGTATCTCTATTCCAAGGGTTGTAAGATGCATTATAACAGCCACACTAATGAGTCCCGTTGAGAGTAGTGCTCCAGTCCAAAGAGTTTTTGGAAACAATATAAGAGCGGCAGTAATAAGTTCTAGAATTCCAATTGTAATTATACCAAACGGCTCTAATCCAACTTGAGAAAAAATAGAAACACTGTCTGGATGCGCACTAAATTTGAAGTACAATGTTTGAATCAATAGTATCGCTATAATTATTCTAAGTAGTAATAGTTTTTTACCAAGCATGCTTTAATATATGTGCCCTTTAGACGTTATTTTTTTTAGTTATTACAAACTAGAGAAAGTATAGAACTTTTTAGGATGAATTATTTATTTTTGCGTTTTAATAGTTTGAAATGATTTGGGACAACATTAAGCGTAAAATCGTAGAAAGAAAAATAGCGAAAGGTCTTTCTACCTCGAAAAAGGAAAGGGTTCGGTCTGATCTAAAAGTTGGATCTATTTTGATTTTGGCAGGTGATTATATTGATAAGAAAAATTTTCAAATTCTGGCGAACGAATTGAATGTTGATCAAGAACATCTTAAAGTAATTGTATTTAAGGATCGTATTGATAAAGAATTCGTATTAGAGAATGAAATATCAAGTAAAGACTTTGGGGTATTTGGGACTTTTAAGAATAAAAGGATTCAGGCTTTATTGAGCATTCCAGTTGATTTATTAGTCAATTATGTTCAAGAGAATGCTTATGTAAATAAATTAGTTTTAGATAGTAATGCCAATTTTAAAATTGGGAATGTTCGTAAAAATAATTTTTTGTACCATTTAATGATCGATGTTGATCCGTTAGATTTTCAAGGGTACACGAGTGAAATAATAAAATATTTGAAGATTTTAAATAAAATATAATGGAGAAATTTGTAGGAACTGGTATTGCTTTAATTACACCTTTTAAGGAAGACACTTCAGTTGATTATGATGCTTTGGGAAAACTGGTAGAATTTCAGATCAAAAATGGCGTAGATTACTTAGTTGTACTTGGCACTACTGGAGAACCAGCTACGTTGACCATTGAAGAGCAAGAGAAAGTAAAGGAAACAATTGTTGCCGTTACTAGGAAGAGAGTACCCTTAGTTCTAGGATTAGGAGGTAACAATACGATGGGAGTAGTTGAAGCGGTTAAATCCTTAGATTTGTCGGCTTATGATGCTATTTTATCAGTTTCTCCATATTATAACAGACCGACGCAAGAAGGTATATTCCAGCATTTTAAAGCAATTGCAGCAGCAAGCCCTTTACCCGTTATTTTATATAATGTTCCGGGAAGGACTGCACAAAATATGACACCTAAAACGGTCCTTAGGCTTGCAAATAATTTTGAGAATATTATTGGAATTAAAGAAGCAGCAGGAGATTTAGCGCAGGCAAAAGAAATTCTAGCAAATAAGCCCGAAAAATTTCTTGTTATTTCTGGAGACGATATGATTGCATTGCCAATGATATTAGAAGGAGGTGCTGGAGTGATAAGTGTCATTGGTCAAGGATTGCCTAAAGATTTTTCGGATCTTACTGATTTGGGTTTAAAAGGGAAGTCAGAGGAAGCTCTTGCTATGCTGGATAGCATTAAAGCAGGTGTTGCGTTAATATTTGAAGAAGGCAATCCGGCAGGAATAAAATCCTTGCTTAAAAAAATCAATATCTGTGGAGATCAAGTAAGATTACCCTTGGTAAAAGCAACTACTGTTTTAGAAAGGAAAATTGCGAAATTTATAGATGAATATTATAATTGTAAGCGATAAATTAATTAACAAACAATTAAGATGACGCACGTTATACTTAAGGTATTTCCATGTTACTTTTGTCTGGATTGAATGATATATGAATTCATTTTATTAATCCATATTAAATAACTAATTTTGCCAAATGTCTAAAATGAAAAATAGCGTTACTTTATTGTTTGTTGCTTTGTTAGTTGTATCTTGTGGCGAGTATCATAAGGTACTTAATAAAGGAACGATTGAAGAGCAATATAAGTTGGCAACAGAGATGTATGAAACTGAAAACTTTAGTAAAGCGATTCAGTTATTCGAAAAGATTACTCCTGGCTATAGAGGGAAGCCTCAAATGGAGCGTATTCAATATATGATAAGTACTGCGTATTACAATACAAAACAGTACAGCTTAGCGTCTTATTACTATGAGCGTTTTGCTAATAATTATCCTAAGAGTACCAAAAGCGAAGAAGCAGCATTTTATTCAGCACACAGTTATTACTTGGATTCTCCAGTAGTCACCTTAGATCAATCAGCAACAAACGAAGCGTTGAGTGCGATGCAAAAATTTATGGATAAATATCCAGAGTCTGATAGAATTGAAGAAGCGAATACGTGTATTCAAGAATTACGATTTAAACTAGAGACAAAAGCATTTAAGACAGCACAACAGTATTATCATATTGAAGATTATACAGCAGCGATTACTTCTTTTGATAATTTAATAGGAGACTATTTAGGTACGAAATACAGAGAAGAAGCGATGTATATGAAATATGCATCTGCGAGTGAGTTAGGTTTACAAAGTATTCCGCAGAAACAAGGTATACGTATTAAAGATGCCATCACGTATTTTGAAAAATTTAAAAAGAGTTATCCAGATTCTGAATTTATGGAAGATTCAGAGAATAAAATGGAAGATTTAAATAAACAATTAGCAGTCTATGAAAAAATGGCTGCCTCATTTAGAAAATTAGACTAAGATGAATTATAAAAATTCAAAAGCACCTTTATCAACAATTACCTATAACAGAGAAGATATTGAATCTTCGACTCAAAACTTATATGAGGCAATTGTAGTAATGGCAAATAGAGCCAATCAAATCAATGGAGATCTTAAAAGAGAACTCGTTGATAAATTGGAAGAATTTGCTACGCACAATGACAGTTTAGAAGAAGTCTTTGAAAACAAGGAGCAAATAGAAGTTTCAAAATTTTATGAGCGCTTACCTAAGCCAACGGCTATGGCTATTGAGGAATGGTTGGAAAACCGTACTTACCATAGAAGAGCAGATTCAAAATAATTAAATGTCTGTACTAAGCGGAAAAAATATTCTCATTGGCGTTACTGCTGGAATTGCCGCTTATAAGACTGCACATTTAGTACGTTTACTCATCAAAGCAGGTGCTCATGTCCAAGTGATTATGACGCCTGCTTCGAAGGATTTTGTAACCCCACTAACGTTATCAACACTCTCCAAAAATCCTGTTTATTCTGCGTTTTTTGATAAAGAAAATGAGAACGAATTATGGAATAACCATGTAGATTTAGGGCTTTGGGCCGATTTTTTTATTGTAGCGCCGGCCACAGCAAATACTATAGCTAAGATGGCGCACGGACAAAGTGACAATCTTCTATTGGCAACTTATTTATCTGCAAAGTGCAAGGTCTATTTTGCTCCAGCAATGGATCTTGATATGTATAAACACCCTGCTACTAAAGAGACTATTGCTACACTTGAAAGTTATGGAAATCTTTGTGTTCCAGCAGAAAGTGGAGAATTGGCAAGTGGTTTGGTGGGAGAAGGTAGAATGGCAGAACCTGAGAATATTGTCTCATTTATTGAAAAAGATGTATTAAGTCAGTTACCCCTTAGAAATAAGAAAGTTCTTATAACGGCAGGACCAACTTATGAAGCCATTGACCCAGTCAGATTTATAGGAAATCATTCTTCTGGAAAAATGGGGTTTGAATTGGCAAAAAGAGCTGCGGCTTTAGGAGCCAGCGTGACGTTGATTTCTGGCATGTCCAATGAAAAAGTAACACATACATTAATTCATAGAATTAATGTTATGAGTGCTCAAGAAATGTATGACGCCGCGCATCAATTTTTTAAAGATTCACATATAGTAATTTTATCGGCTGCCGTGGCAGATTATGCTCCTAAGAATGTTTCTGATAAAAAGATAAAAAAGAAAGAGGTAGCATTTAGTATTCAATTAGAAAAAACAAAGGACATATTGATGTCTCTCGGAGCCATTAAGCAGCAACAATTTTTAGTTGGTTTTGCATTAGAGACGGACAATGAAATAGAAAATGCTATTGGTAAGTTAAGACGAAAAAATCTTGATTTAATAGTGTTAAATTCATTACAAGATAAAGGCGCCGGATTTCAAAATACTACAAATAAGGTCTCAATAATTGATAAATCCGAAAATATTTCCGAATTTGGTCTAAAATCTAAAGCATTGGTTGCTGAAGATATTTTTAATGAAATTTTGGAAAGAATATATGAATAGAATTACCAATTTTATAATTATTTTGTTTCTTGCTTTGCAAAGTAATGCGCAGGAAATAAGGGCAACTATTTCCATTAATTCAGATAAGGTACCAGGTTCTAACAGGCAAGTTTTTGAAACGATGCAACGTTCTTTAAGTGAGTTTGTAAACCAAAAGCAATGGACAAACAAAAAATTTAAGCAGCAAGAACTAATAGATTGTTCTTTTTTGTTAACTATTTTGGAACAGCCATCTAATAATCAATTTAAAGGGACACTGCAAATTCAATCTTCTAGACCAATTTATGGATCAACGTATTCAAGTCCAGTCTTAAACTTTAAAGATAATGAAGTTGCATTTTCTTATACGGAATTCGAAAATTTTCAATACAATCCAAATTCATTTGATTCAAATTTAGTATCCGTATTTGCTTACTATGTTTACATGATATTGGGTTTAGATGCAGATACATTTTCTACCAATGGAGGTGGTCAATATTATAGTTCTGCAGAAAACACCGTCAATCAAGCGCAACAAAGTGGATTTGTTGGTTGGGATAGTGCTGGTAATAAGGTGAACAGGTTTACGTTAGTTTCAGATATATTATCAGGAACCTACGATGTTTATCGAGATGTTTTATATTCATATCATATGCAAGGGTTGGATATCATGACGTTGGACAAAGCGAAAGCAAAAAGAAATTTAGAGAAATCTATTCGGTCTTTGAAGTCCATTTATGATCGTAGGCCCAATGCATTATTGCTTCGTATTTTTATGGATGCAAAATCAGATGAAATAGTTGCTGTTTTTTCCGATGGACCCAGATTTGATGCGAGTCAATTAACAGAATATTTATCAAGAATATCTCCAATTAATTTATCGAAATGGAATACTATCAAATAGTGTTTTTTAAAGAAATTATATATTGTTAAAATCACTTTCAATAAAAAATTATGCCCTAATAGAAGAATTGAACGTCAAGTTTGATAAAGGGTTTTCAATTATTACCGGAGAGACTGGTGCTGGAAAGTCTATTCTTTTAGGAGCTTTAGGTTTGGTACTTGGAAAACGTGCAGATGTTTCATTTTTAAAGCAGAAGGAATTAAAATGTATTGTAGAAGCGGAATTCTTATTGAATCAATATGGACTAGAAAAGTTTTTTGCTGAAGAAGATTTAGATTTTGAACCCATTACAATTATTCGTCGTGAAATCATGCCAAGTGGCAAATCAAGAGCATTTATTAATGATACGCCAACGACGCTAAATGTGCTGAATACCTTAAGTGCAAGACTAATTGATGTTCATTCTCAGCACAAAACCTTAGCGTTATCTGACAAAAAATTTCAATTTAATATGATTGATGCCTTAGCTTCAAATGTTAAAGAAATAGAATCTTACCAACGAGGATTGCAGTTATTTAAGAAGTTAACAAAAGAATTAGAAGATTTACTAACAGTTCAAAAAGCGGATACTGATAAATATGAGTACAATTTGTTTTTATTTAATGAATTGAATGACGCAGCATTGAAAGTAGGCGAACAAGAAGAAATTGAGTCATCTTTGGTTTTAATGAATAATGTAGAGTTCATAAAGTTGAATTTAACGGAAGCTTTGCAAATTGTAGAAAATGAAGAATACGGGATTATAAATTTAATTCAGTTGTTTAAATCTAAATTGGAAGGTATTTCAAACCTTTCAGAAACTTACGAATTGTTGGCTTCACGTATCGAAAGTATTTCAATTGAGGCAAAAGACATTCTTCAGGAAATTGAAAGTGAAAATGAACGAGTAGAATACAATCCAGTTGAAATTGAACGTTTGAATGACCGATTACAACGTATATATGATTTGCTTAAAAAGAATTCAGTAAGTACGATAGCAGACTTATTAATAGTGCACGAAGAATTGGCGGTAAAAGTAGATGCAGTTAAGAATTCGGCTAGCGTTATAAACGATAAAGAAAAAGAGATTAAAAAAGTTTCAGACGCGCTTAATTCTTTAGCGCTAGTAATCCATGAGAAAAGGAAAAAAGCAATTCCAAAATTGACCAAGAGATTGGAAAATAAATTGTCAAATTTAGGAATGAAAAACACACGATTTGTTTTTAAGTTGATTGAAACAGATCTGTTTTTAAGTAATGGTAAAGATGAATTAGAGTTGTTGTTCTCAGCCAATAAAGGTGAAAACTATAGTAGCCTAAAAAAGGCTGCGTCAGGTGGAGAAATGTCAAGAATAATGTTGGCAGTAAAAGCGATACTTTCAAATTATATTAAATTACCTACCATTATTTTTGACGAAATAGACACAGGAGTTTCTGGAGAAATATCTAATAGAATGGGGGATGTAATGCTTCAAATGAGTTCAAATATGCAAGTGATGAGTATCACTCATTTACCCCAAATTGCTGGAATAGGGGACCAACATTATAAAGTTTACAAAGAAGAAGTTTCTGGTAAAATAAAAACGCAGTTAAGATTACTAAATGATGATGAACGCATTATAGAAATCGCTGAAATGTTGGGAGGAAAGGAATTAACTCCTTCCGCTTTAGCACATGCAAAAGCGTTGTTAAATTAGCACAAAGGAGAAAAGATTTAAAGAAAGAATACGATGTAAAAATGTTTATATTTGCAGCGTAATTTTGAATATTAGACTAAACTAAAAAGATATTATGTATAATTTATTAAAGGGTAAAAAGGGAATTATTTTTGGAGCGTTGAATGAGGATTCAATTGCTTGGAAAGTTGCTGAACGTGCTCATGAAGAAGGTGCAATTTTTACATTGACAAATGCCCCAATTGCTTTGCGTATGGGAACCATTAATGAATTGGCTAAAAAAACAGGTGCTACGGTAATACCCGCAGATGCAACTTCTATGGATGATATCACGAATTTAATAGACCAGTCTATGGAAATTTTGGGAGGAAAAATAGACTTTGTTTTACATTCAATAGGTATGTCTGTAAATGTGCGTAAAGGGAAACATTATACGGATCCTAATTACGATTTCACTACAAAGGGTTGGGATATTTCTGCAGTTTCTTTTCACAAAGTAATGAATGTATTGTATAATAAGAAAGCGATGAATGAATGGGGCTCTGTTGTTGCTTTAACTTATATGGCGGCACAGCGTGTATTTCCAGATTATAATGACATGGCAGATAATAAAGCGTATTTAGAGTCTATTGCACGTAGCTTTGGATATTTCTTTGGGAGAGATCACAAAGTACGTGTCAATACCATTTCTCAATCACCAACCATGACTACTGCTGGTAGTGGAGTTAAAGGGTTCGATGCATTTATTAATTATGCAGAGGAAATGTCACCTCTTGGCAATGCATCTGCTATAGAATGTGCGGATTATACCATTTCTCTTTTTTCAGATTTAACTAAGAAAGTAACACTTCAAAACTTATTTCATGATGGTGGGTTTTCGAATATGGGAATCAGTACCAAAGTGATGCGTAATTTTGGAGATACGGAATAAGAAAAATTTTAAGTAATATGAAAGCGACTCTATTGAGTCGCTTTTTTTATATTTGCTCTTGTATGGATTTATATTTTTCTATTATTATTCCCGTCTATAATCGGCCTCAAGAGATTGAGGAATTACTCCAAAGTTTAACTACTCAAACGTATAACCAACCTTTTGAAGTTGTAATTATAGAAGATGGGTCTTTACAAAATTGTGAGGCTATTGTTGAAAAGTTCAGAGATAAATTAGCTATTCAATATTTTATAAAAGAGAATACTGGCGCTGGACAGAGTCGTAATTTTGGCATGCAACATGCCAAAGGAACTTACTTCATTATATTAGATTCTGATGTTCTATTGCCAAAGAATTATCTTATCGAGGTCAGTGATGGCTTGCGCAATAACTATACAGATGCTTTTGGAGGGGCAGATGCAGCCCACGATTCGTTTACGAGTATGCAAAAAGCCATAAATTATTCTATGACTTCAGTGTTAACTACTGGTGGAATTCGTGGTAAAAAAAACGCTGTTGGAAAATTTCAACCTCGAAGTTTTAATATGGGGCTGTCAAAGACGGCATTTGATAGGACTCAAGGGTTCTCTGAGTTAAAGTATGGGGAAGATATCGATTTAACATTTCGTTTGTGGCACAATGATTTTGAAACGCAATTCATAGAAAAAGCCTTTGTTTATCATAAACGACGCAGTACGATAAGACAATTCTACAATCAAACCTTCAACTTTGGTACGGCAAGACCTACATTGAATAAAAGGTATCCTGATACGGCTACATTGACATATTGGTTTCCGAGCCTTTTTATTATTGGATTTGATATATCCATAATTAGTGCACTTATTTGTAATGCTAGTTTTCTTTTAATTTTCGGAATTTACTTTTTGTTGATTTTCTTAGATTCATTTATTCAGAATAAGAATTTAAGAGTTGCATTCTTGAGTGTTATAACTACATATACTCAGTTTTTGGGATACGGCTTGGGGTTTTTAAAATCTTTTTTAAGAAGATAGCCTCGTTATTACTGTAAATTCGAAACGAATTTTTCAAATGAACCCGTTGCTCCTTCAAAATTCACTTTCGAATTGAGTAAAAAACGGTCTTAATGTTCAAGAAATCATAATTCGAAATCAGGTT
Organism: Urechidicola croceus; assembly: GCA_905181865.1. Lineage (GTDB taxonomy): Bacteria > Bacteroidota > Bacteroidia > Flavobacteriales > Flavobacteriaceae > Urechidicola > Urechidicola croceus_A. The sequence goes on along the minus strand of CAJIZG010000001.1, from coordinate 444,823 downwards.
TTAAAGTGTTTATAAAACTAAGATCAGGATAATTTCTTAGGAAAAAATGCTTTAGTCAATATCTTCCAATAAATTCGGGGTAGAGTCCTTATTGCTATAAAAAATATTTGATTGGCTTTTCAATGGCTACATAATTTATTTCTACCAACTCCTAATTCTTTAAAGGAACCTTAAAGTAGATAATAAATTTTCCGTGTTCTTATCGGGGTCATATATAAACGTATTTGGCACACTAAATCGATAACTTCTTTAGCGATAGGCTTGCGTTCCCTAGTGCTTTTGGATAGAACGATAATACACCTGTTCGCTTACCCCACCTAATTTACAGGAAGAACTAATACTTTGATTGCATTGTTCTTTAGATAAATCAATTACTCGGGTTTGGAGTTTTTTCTGATAGGAATATTACTTTCTTATCAGATTGTTTGGCCTGTTTCTCTAAAAAGACTTTTTGCTTTTTTAATAAACGAACTTCTTGCTCTGGTATTTTTGGCATATTTGATGGTGTTTGATTTTCCCAATGAAATGTACCATATTTTCTAAGCCAGTTCACTATGGTCTTTCGACTTTGAATACCATACTTTTTTGTTACTTGGGTTGTAGATAAATTACCCTGCTCAATAGATTGAACTATTTGAAGTTTTAAACGTAACGGATAGTCTTTTTGGTACGCTTTAAATAAGTTATTCTCATTATACTACTTTTTCGAGTAATGCTATTTTAGGTCGAAACAAATATTTAAAAAAAATCCCGAAGTTCTTACTTCGGGATTTTTAATTTTGTCTACGCTCTACGAAGTCAACTATTTCTTCTTACCTTTTTTTTGTGTTTCTTGCTGTGTTTGTGCTTGTTTCATAGCACTATCTAATCGTTGACGGAAACCACTTTTCTTTTTCTCTGGCTTCTTCTTATTTTCTTCGATTAGTGCATGGATTTTTTCTTCGTCGATTACATAGTTTTTAATAACTAGCATAATAACAATCGTTAATAAGTTGGATACGAAATAATACAAACTTAAGCTACTCGCATATTGATTAAAGAAAATTAGCATCATAACCGGGGATAAATAAATCATCATCTTCATCATTTTCTGCATATCAGGCATTCCCTCTTGCTGAGGTGCTTGCATATTTGCTTGCTGACTTTGATTCATTTTCATGTAAAAGAAAATTGCAATCGAGGCCAAAATAGGAAATAATGAAATGTGACTGCCATAAAATGGAATATTAAATCCTAAGTTAATAACATTATCATAAGATGACAAATCATCTGCCCATAAGAAACTCTGCTGACGCAAATCTATGTTTGACGGGAAGAAACGGAATAAAGCAAAGAAAACTGGCATTTGTAATACTGCCGGTATACAACCAGATAGCATACTTACTCCTGCTTTTCTTTGAATAGCCATGGTTTCTTGCTGGCGCTTCATAGCGTTGTCTTTTCCAGGATATTTTTTATTGATTTCTTCCATTTCGGGACGAATCACTTTCATCTTAGCACTAGACACATATGATTTATATACCAAAGGAGACATTAAAATTCGTACAGCAATGGTCATTAATATTATGATTAAACCGTAGTTTGTCGTTAGTGTAGATAAGAATGCAAAAATATATACAAAAGCAAATTTGTTGATCCAACCAAAGATACCCCAACCCATATCGGCCACTTCTTCAATATCTGTCTCTTTGTAGGTTTTTAATAATTTATAATCTGTGGGTCCATAATACCATTTCATGGTATAGTTTAATTCGCCACTTTTTAATTCTAATGGCGCATTCAATTTAAAATTTTTGGTGTAAACAGAATCCGTTTCGACATCTTCAAACAGTGTTTCAGAGACCATGTTGGCCGACTTAAATGCATCATCAGATAATAAAATAGAAGAGAAAAAGTGTTGCTTAAAAGCGACCCAGTTTACACCTTTTTCAGTTTCATTATCATCTTGACTTAAATATTCAACTTTACCTTCCGTTTTGTAATACAACTCCGTGTACATGTTTTCAGACTTGATACTCTTTTCATTTCTAAAAGCAGTTAAATCCCATTCTAAATTAACAGGATGAGATGTATTGAATACATTGCTTAATCCTTGAGAACGAATAGAAAAATCAATCATGTGATCGTTGGGCTTGATTTCATATCGATATTCTAAGAACTTCCCTGAACCTGCCATCAACTTCATAGAAAGCACTTGATTCTCTCCGTTTTGAGACAAAGTAGGAGTAAAGTTTAGATCCTTCGTGTTTAAAATACGATTATCTGTAGTACCAAAATTGATATTGAAAGAAGCGTTATTATCTTTAATTATTCTAACAGGTAAGGAGTCATATGTATTGAAGTTTTTAAGCAAAGCTTCTTTAATTTGACCACCTTTATTAAGAATAGTTAACTTTAACAAGTTATTTTCTATAACAGTAGTTTCATTAGAATTTACGAACGAGGAGTTTGCAAATAGACCTAATTCATTTTTTGCCGCTAATTGAGCAATAGAATCTGAAACTACTTGAATAGGCGCAGCTTGATTCGTACGAATTGATTTCTTTTGTTGTTGTACTTTATTGATAGAATCTTGAATGCGTTCTGTTTTTTGTTTTTCAAGTTCTTCTGGAGTAGGTTGGGTGGAATAAACCCACCATAAAGCAATTGCACCAAGCAAGATAAATCCGATAATCGAATTTATGTCTGTTTTTTTTTGTTCCATATTTTTTAAATGTCATCTTGTCATTATTAATTCATGACAATGCTCGAATACAGCGACAAAATTTGTGTATTCTTATTGTTTATTAGTTAATTAACTATGTGTTCCTATTACTTCAAATAATGTTCCAAAGCCGCTTTGATAAAAGAAACAAATAGTGGGTGTGGGTTCAATACAGTACTTTTATATTCTGGATGATATTGCGTTCCAACAAACCAAGGGTGGCTTGGGATTTCAATAATCTCAACTAAATTAGTATCTGGATTTTTACCAGTAGCAATCATTCCAGCATTTTCAATTTGCTTTAAGTAGTCATTATTAAATTCATAACGATGTCTATGACGCTCCTCAATAATTTCTTTCCCATATATTTCTTTTACTTTTGAACCTTCTTTTAAAACGCATTTCCAAGAACCTAATCGCATGGTGCCTCCTTTATCAACGACAGATTTCTGTTCTTCCATTAAATTGATTACAGGATTTTCTGCAGTTGGTTTCATTTCTATTGAAAACACATCTTTTAGTCCTAGTACATTTCTTGAGAATTCAATCACAGCCATTTGCATTCCTAAACAAATCCCAAAGAATGGGATTTTATTTTCTCTTGCATATTTAACGGCATCTATTTTTCCTTCAATTCCTCTATCACCAAATCCTGGTGCAACCAAAATTCCATTCAATCCCATTAGTCGACTTGGAACATTCTCTTCCGTTAATTTTTCAGAATGAATCCATCTTATTATTACTTTAACCTCATTATGCGCACCTGCATGGATAAATGATTCAACAATGGATTTGTAGGCATCGTGTAATTCGACATACTTCCCTACAAGTCCAATTTCAATAGTGTTTTTTGGATTCCTATGCTTTGTTAAAAATTCATTCCATTCTTTTAGATGAGGTGTACCATCCATTGGAAGTTTCATCTTGTTTAAAACGACTTCGTCTAACTTTTGTTCCAACATTAAATTTGGAACATCATAGATAGTTTCAACGTCTAAAGATTCTATAATAGCTTCTTTTTTAACATTGCAAAATAGCGCTAATTTATTCTTAATACTATCATTTAATTTATGTTCACTTCTACAAACCAAAATATCAGGACTCACACCACTTTGCATCAACATTTTTACTGAATGCTGTGTTGGCTTTGTTTTTAACTCGCCAGCCGCGGCTAAATATGGAATTAAAGTTAAATGAATAGATATAGCATTTTCATGACCCAACTCCCACAATAATTGCCTTACAGACTCAACATATGGTAAGGATTCAATATCTCCAATAGTTCCTCCAATTTCTGTGATTACAATATCAAATTCTCCTGTTTTTCCGAGTAGTTGAATTCTGTTTTTAATTTCATCAGTAATGTGTGGAATAATCTGAACGGTTTTACCTAAAAACTTACCGCGTCTTTCCTTGTTAATGACAGATTGATAAATACGACCCGTTGTCACATTGTTCGCTTGCGAAGTAGGGATATTTAAAAAACGTTCGTAATGACCTAAATCTAAATCCGTTTCTGCCCCATCATCAGTTACAAAGCATTCGCCATGTTCGTAAGGATTTAATGTCCCTGGATCAATGTTTATGTATGGATCTAATTTTTGAATGGTAACGGAATAGCCTCTTTTCTGTAATAACTTAGCGAGAGATGCTGCAATAATTCCTTTTCCAAGGGATGAAGTTACGCCTCCTGTAACAAAAACGTATTTGGTTTTTTTCATTGTGATTAGGTTTGGGCAAAAGTACTAACTCTATGTTAGTTTACAAAAAAGAAACCTTTAAAATGTATATTGATTAGAGGTTCTATTAGGAGATTCAAAACCAACATGTTACGCTATTATTAAATTCGTATTAATACCAGCGTTTCTTATTCTTTTTAGAATTAGCAGACTTTCTACTTTTCTTTTTGCCAAAATAAGTATTCGTAGATTTCTGTTCTTTGTTTTTATGGACAATTGGTTTTGTGTTTTTATCTAAAGAATAGGGATGATCTTCGACCAATTCAATTTTGTGCTGAATTAGATGTTGAATACTTTTTACATAATTGATTTCGTCAGCAGCACAGAACGAATAAGAATTCCCAGACTCTCCTGCTCTGGCTGTCCTTCCTATGCGGTGAACATACGTTTCAGGGATATTTGGTAAATCGAAATTTATAACGGCATCTAGGCTATTTATATCAATACCTCTCGCTGCAACGTCTGTTGCAATTAAAATATTGATATCACCATTTTTGAACTTATTTAATGCTTCTTGTCGAGCACTTTGGGTTTTATCTCCATGCAAAGAGGTTACTTTGTAGCCGTTTTTGGTAAGTGACGTTTCTAGTTTGTCCACACCAAATTTGGTTCGTCTAAAAATTAGAATACTCCCCTTTATAGTGTTGCGCAAAAGGTGTAAACAAAGTTCCATTTTTTTTGGTTTAGGAACATAATACAATTTTTGATTTACATTTTCAGCCGCCGATGAAGTTGTCGAAATGGCTACTTTTTCTGGGTTATTCAAAATTTCTGAGGCCAGTTGAGAAACTTTTTTAGGCATGGTGGCAGAGAATAATAAAATCTGTCTATTCCTTGGACATACTTTTACAATCTTTTTTACATCATCAATAAAGCCCATGTCCAACATTAAATCTGCTTCATCAAGAACTAAGGTTTGAATATGGCTTAAATTAATGATTTCTTGTTTTCTTAAGTCTAACAGTCTACCAGGCGTAGCAATTAAGATATCTACCCCTTTATTTATTTTATCTTTTTGTGGCTCTATAGAGGTTCCTCCAAAAACAACAGCTGTTCTTAAATTAGTGAATTGACCATATGCTTTAAAATCATCTTGAATTTGAACGGCCAGTTCTCTCGTTGGGCTTATAATTAACGCTCTAATCTTTTTTGATTTTTTGGCAACGTTTTGATTCCAAATTAATTTTTCAATAATTGGAAGTGCATACGCAGCAGTTTTACCAGTACCTGTTTGAGCCGACCCAATGACATCCTTATTTTCTAGCACTAAAGGAATTGTTTTTTCTTGGATTGGAGTAGGAGTATCATATCCTATTTCTTTAATGGCTTTTAATATAGTTTTGTCTAACGCTAATTCGCTAAAGTGCATATTCTTTTGTTTCTGCAAAGATACTAATTAGAAACTTGGGTTGACAATCTTATTGTTTATTGATTTAAATCTTCAATTTCTTGATAGTAATCAAATTGTAAATCTTCGTGCAAAGTAGAAACTGTTTTTTTTATAAGAATTAATTGACGATTATAAATATTTATTAATCGTGCACTTCTTGAAATGAAAGGTTTGAACGACTTCATTTTAGTGCAATAATAGAGTAAGAGTTCAACCTCTGTTTCCTTTTTTTTTGAATAGCGTATGAATTTTTTAGTATTGGTTAAGATCTTCCGCATACTCTTTCGGATAAAGAAATAACTTTTGGTATTGATATTAACGAATTCTTTATCTATATATTCTTTTACACTATTAATGTAATTATTTTCATCATTTGATTCGAACAACAAATAGGTAAGGAGTTCTTTATTCTCTTTTTTAAATCGTCCCAAACTTAAGCAGAGTGCGAGTAATTCAGCATGTGAACGATGTTGTAACTCTTGTTTTATTTCTTTTAGAGTTGATGATTTCATAATTGAGAAAACTTATTTGAAGCGATAAAACTAAGAATAAATTGGGTGAAATGCGGAATAATTTACGGCAATAAATATTTTATAAGAATAGTCGAAAACGGTTACCGTAAAATTCACTTCTTTCGATACCAAAGGAAGGATTGAACGCTAACTTTCAAATGTAAGTCTCACGCTAAAAAAGTTGATTGTTATTGAAGCAAAAAGAAATTATTTTTTCTTTTTGCTTCGAATCATAGCTTCAAGCATATCCCACATTTCTTCGGGAATCTCTTCGAGCATATTAAATTCTCCGGCTCCTTTAAGCCATTCTCCTCCATCAATAGTTATAACTTCACCATTAACGTAAGCCGAATAGTCAGACATTAAATAGGCAGCCAAATTAGCTAATTCTTGATGTTCACCAACTCTTCCAATTGGAACTTTTTTCGCCATATCGAATTTTTCTCTTAGGTTTCCAGGTAGCAGTCGATCCCAAGCTCCTTCAGTAGGAAAAGGTCCTGGTGCAATTGCATTGAAACGCATACCATATTTTGCCCACTCAACGGCTAATGATCTTGTTAAAGCAAGAACACCTGCCTTCGCAGTTGCGGAAGGAACTACATAAGCAGAACCTGTCCAAGCATATGTAGTAACAATATTTAATACGGTTGCTTTTTCTTGCTTTGAATGAATCCAATGTTTTCCGAAAGCTAATGTGCAATTCTTAGTTCCTTTTAGAACAATATCAATAATGGTATCAAAAGCATTAGAAGACAGACGTTCTGTAGGTGAAATAAAATTTCCTGCGGCATTATTTAACAGACCATCAACTTTCCCGAAAGTGTCAAGAGTCGTTTTTAACATAGCCTCGACCTGATCATAATGTCTTACGTCACACTGAACAGGTAATACAGTTCCTCCTGTTTTTTCTTCGAGTTCGATTTTTACTGCTTTTAATTTGTCTATATTTCTTGACGTTATGGCGACCTTAGCACCAAGTTCAAGGAAATAAGTAGTCATCGATTTTCCTAATCCACTTCCACCACCCGTTACAACAAATACTTTATCCTTTAAACTACCCTCCTTTAACATTGGTTTGTGATACATATTTTTTAATTTTGTGTTCTAACAAATATATCTAATTTGACCCATATTGAGCCAATAGAAATATTTTAATTTTTTTTACAAAATAGTGCTTGTTAGAAATAAAAGGATTTGTATATTTGCCCCACTTTTAGCAGAGGATTTCACGATTAACGCTAAGAAACTAATTTCAGACGATTTTAAAACTTATAAGTAATGCCAAAAAGAACATATCAGCCATCAAAAAGAAAAAAAAGAAACAAACACGGTTTCCGGGAAAGAATGGCATCTGCTAATGGTAGAAAGGTGTTAGCTAGGAGAAGAGCTAAAGGAAGAAAAAGATTAAGTGTATCTTCTGATCCAAGACCAAAGAAATAATGAATTAATATAATTTATATATTAGGTGTTACTGTTTTTCAGTAACACCTTTTTTTTAGCCTATTAATAAGTTTTAATAACTAAAGTTTATATAAAAAAGGAATAGTACGATATTAGCAATCTAAGAAAAATAAAAATTACAAATGCCAAAAAACAGTAGCATAAAATCGGTTTTAATTATAGGTTCAGGTCCAATCGTTATCGGTCAAGCATGTGAGTTTGATTATGCAGGTTCTCAGTCTATTAGGTCCTTAAAAGAAGAAGGAATTGAGGTTACTTTAATTAATTCAAATCCTGCTACAATTATGACGGATCCGTCACTAGCAGATAATGTTTATCTAAAACCTTTAACAACGAATTCTATTCGTGATATCTTAAAAAAACATCCAAATATTGATTCGGTGTTACCTACAATGGGAGGTCAAACAGCCTTAAATTTATGTATAGAGGCAGATGAAAAAGGAATTTGGGAAGATTATAATGTACAAATGATAGGTGTTGATATCGACGCCATTAATGTTACTGAAGATCGAGAAAAATTTCGTGAATTGATGGGGGAAATAGGCGTTGCAATGGCACCCCAAGCAACAGCTACTTCTTTCTTGGAAGGTAAGAAAATCGCTCAAGAATTTGGGTTCCCATTATGTATCCGTTCATCTTTTACCCTGGGTGGAGCAGGAGCAGCTATTGTATACGAAGAAGAATATTTTGATGCATTACTATCTAGAGGTTTAGAGATTTCTCCTATTCACGAGGTAATGATTGATCAGGCAATGATGGGCTGGAAAGAATACGAATTGGAGTTGCTACGTGATGCAAATGACAATGTGGTAATTGTTTGTTCTATAGAGAATATGGATCCAATGGGAATTCATACTGGTGATTCTATTACAGTAGCACCAGCAATGACTTTAAGTGATTCTACTTTTCAAAAAATGCGTGATATGGCGATTCATATGATGCGTTCTATTGGGGATTTTGAGGGAGGATGTAACGTACAGTTCGCAGTTTCGCCAGATGAAAAAGAAGATATTATAGCAATTGAAATTAATCCTCGTGTATCTCGTTCTTCGGCTTTAGCATCAAAAGCAACAGGTTATCCAATAGCAAAAATTGCCACTAAATTGGCATTAGGGTATCATTTAGATGAATTGAACAACCAAATAACTGGGTCTACGTCTGCATTGTTCGAGCCTACCTTGGATTATGTAATTGTAAAAATTCCTCGATGGAATTTTGATAAGTTCGAAGGCTCAGATAGAACTCTAGGATTGCAAATGAAATCTGTAGGCGAAGTAATGGGAATTGGACGTTCATTTCAAGAGGCATTGCATAAGGCCACACAATCTTTGGAAATCAGAAGAAATGGATTAGGTGCAGATGGCAAAGAGGAAAGGGACTATGATACAATTATCTCTAAGTTAACGCATGCTTCTTGGGATAGAGTATTCATTATTTATGATGCTATCAAAGCTGGAATTTCTTTAAGTAAAATATACGATATCACTAAGATTGATATGTGGTACTTAAGGCAATACGAAGAGTTATATACATTAGAAAAAGAAATTTCGACCTATAAATTAGATACTTTATCTAAAGAGTTGTTGCTAGAAGCAAAACAAAAAGGTTACGGTGATAGACAAATAGCACATATGTTGGGTTGTTTAGAATCTGAAGTTTGTAAAAAACGTGAAGAATTACATGTTAATCGTGTTTATAAGTTGGTAGATACGTGTGCTGCAGAATTTGATGCACAAACTCCATATTATTATTCCACTTTTGAAAACAGGATGTCTATTGAAGTTGGAGCGGCATATACGGATAACGAGTCTATAGTTTCAGATAAAAAGAAAGTAGTTGTTTTAGGTTCTGGGCCAAATAGAATTGGTCAAGGAATTGAATTTGATTATTGCTGTGTTCATGGAGTATTGGCTGCGAAAGAGGCAGGTTATGAGACAATAATGATCAATTGTAATCCTGAAACGGTTTCTACAGATTTTGATACAGCCGATAAATTGTATTTTGAACCTGTTTTCTGGGAACATTTATATGATATTATTCGTCATGAAAAACCTGAAGGAGTGATTGTTCAATTAGGAGGCCAAACAGCTTTGAAATTGGCTGAAAAACTAGATGCATATGGTATAAAAATTATGGGTACGAGTTTTAAAGCACTTGATTTAGCTGAAGATAGAGGTCGTTTTTCTGATATGTTGTCATCTTTAGATATTCCATTTCCTAAATTTGGTATCGCTACCAATGCTGATGAAGCTTTAGTAATAGCAGATACTTTAGATTTTCCAATTTTAGTTCGTCCATCCTATGTGTTAGGAGGTCAGGGAATGAAAATTGTGATAAATAAAGAAGAACTTGAGAAGCATGTAGTTAGTCTATTGCGCTCTATTCCTGGAAATAAATTATTGCTAGATCATTATTTAGAAGGAGCAATAGAAGCGGAAGCAGATGCTATTTGTGATGCTGATGGTAATGTATATATCATTGGAATTATGGAACATATAGAGCCTTGTGGAGTTCATTCAGGGGATTCAAATGCGACATTGCCTCCCTTTAATTTAGGAGAGTTTGTAATGCAGCAAATTAAAGATCACACAAAGAAAATAGCGATTGCATTAAAAACAGTTGGATTGATAAATGTTCAATTTGCTGTTAAAGATGACATGGTTTATATTATTGAAGCAAACCCAAGGGCGTCTCGTACCGTACCTTTTATAGCAAAAGCTTACGGAGAGCCGTATGTGAATTATGCAACTAAAGTGATGCTAGGAGTTAATAAGGTAACAGACTTTACTTTTAATCCTAAGTTAGAAGGCTTTGCAATTAAACAACCTGTGTTTTCTTTCAATAAATTTCCAAACGTTGATAAAAAATTAGGACCTGAGATGAAATCTACTGGTGAGTCTATCTTATTTATTGATGATTTGAAAGACGATCAATTTTATGAATTGTATTCAAGAAGAAAAATGTATTTGAATAAGTAATACTACATAAATTCTAAGAAACGCCTCAACTAGATACGTTGAGGCATTTCTCTTTTATATGAGACTTGTGACAACGTATTCTTTTACTCCTTGTAATTGTTTGTTATCCAACCCTTAATTTTAGTGATCGTAGCTTGCGGTAATTTGGCTTTGTCTTTTGGCATGGCTCCAGATTCAATTTGAGAAAGAGCTCCTTTACTTTGAAAACCAATCTTAACATCAGCATACGTGGTAAAGGAGAGGCCAGCAGCTGGTGCGTTGTTATCATGACAAGAACTTGTAGTACAGTTTTTATCTATAATTGTTTTTACGGTATTTGTATATGTAATGTTTGATGGAGTTGGAATAGGCTCCATATCATCATCGCTGCTAGAAGAGCAAGAAGCGATTGTCGCTGTCGTAAGTAAACAAATTAAGAATAAATTAAAATTTCTCATAAGAACATTATTTATGTATTTTTGAGTTTAAAGATATCAATTAAATTACAAATTCTTATAAGATTAATTCACTTTAATAGCGTGTTAACAATTGTCGTTCTGTTTTTATAGAAAAAAGAGAAAAATATATTTCTTTTTTTCGAAGAATATATTTTCAACATCCTATTGTTTTATATTTGTTTTAAAAGAAATAGTATGAATTATATTTTGTTTGATGGTGATGTACGTGATGCTTTGCTTCCTTTCACTTATACACGTCCAGTTGCGGATATTCGGATAGGGATTTTAACCATTCGTGAAAAGTGGGAGAAAAGATTGGGTTTGACTACAACTACATTAACCGAAGAATATTTGGAGGAAAAATATCCAATGGTAGAAATGGAAGTAAACATTATGATAAACGCTTCTTTTTTACCAACAGATCCATTAGTTCTATTGATTAAAAAATTAAGAATTAATCAAGCTGTTTTTTTTGGTGATAAGGTAGTAGCCTTCTTTGCAACAAACTCTCAAGAAGTTAAAAATTTAGACGACTATGAGCATATTACTTTTAACGAAGAATTAGTTCAGGTTAAAAACACCTATGATATTTTCTCTTTGAATGACGCTGCAATTAAACAGGATTTTGATTTTTTAACAAAGGGTAGGAAGTCGGCAACGATTTCAGATTCTGTAAATTGTGTAGATAGAAAAAATATATTTATTGAGGAAGGTGCAGTGGTCAATTTTTCATCATTAAATGCAAGTACTGGGCCTATTTATATTGGTAAAGATTCGTTAATCATGGAAGCATGCGCTATTCGAGGTCCATTTGCGCTGTGCGAAAATGCTGTTCTTAAAATGGGGGCTAAAATTTATGGAGCTACGACCATCGGACCTCATTCTACAGTTGGTGGAGAAGTAAAAAATGCTGTGATATTTGGGTATTCAAACAAAGGTCATGAAGGCTATTTAGGAAATTCTGTAATTGGAGAATGGTGTAATTTAGGAGCAGATACAAATAGTTCAAATCTTAAGAATAATTATTCAGAGGTTAAACTGTGGAATTATGAATCAGGAAGATTTGCAAAAACAGGGTTACAATTTTGCGGCTTGATTATGGCAGATCACTCGAAGTGCGGAATCAATACAATGTTTAATACGGGAACTGTAGTCGGGGTAAGTGCTAATATTTATGGTTCGGGTTATCAGCGGAATTTTATTCCCTCATTCGCTATTGGAGGAACAGGTGGATTTAAAACCTATCAAATGAATACTGTTGTCGAAGTTGCAACATCCGTTATGTCTAGAAAAGATATTCAATATGATAAAATAGAGAATAGTATACTTACCTGTGTATTTGAAAATACAGAAAAATATAGAAATTTTAAATAGTTGAATAGTTTGTGTACTTAAAAGTTTAAAACGAAAGAATAATAAAAAGAAATGCAAAAGAGTAGAATTGTTGGTTTGGATTTGCTTAGAGCAATAGCTATAATATTGGTTATTTCATCGCATTCTACTTATTTGCTATTTCCTACTTCAAAAAACTTATTATTAAGTATAATTAGAGGGTTTGGTGCAATAGGAGTCGATTTATTTTTTGTACTAAGTGGCTTTTTAATTGGTACTATTTTATTAAAAAACATTCAACAAGGAAAAAGTAGATTTTCGGAGTTAATTATTTTTTGGAAACGAAGATGGTTAAGAACTTTACCAAATTACTTTTTAATATTAGTTTTAAATATTTTGCTAATCTTCTTTTTTAACCAAAGGTCGGCGGTTGATATATGGCCTTATTTTGTTTTTTTACAAAATTTCAATACTCCTCACCCAAGTTTTTTTGCCGAAGCATGGAGTTTGTCTATTGAAGAGTACGCATACTTACTAGTTCCCTTGTTTGTTTATTTAGCTATGTATGTATTTAAATCGAAATACAAAAAACAACTTTTTTTGGGTGTTACAATTACGGCTATTCTGGGATTAACATATATAAAGTTTGATTATTATCTCAACACTAATGTTGAATCTTTTAAAATTTGGAGTACTACCTTTAGAAAAGTGATTATTTATAGAATAGATTCAATCTATGTTGGTTTTCTTTTGATTTACCTCATAAGAACTTATGGCGAGTTTACGAAAAAATATAAAGTGAGTATTGGACTTCTTGGACTGTTATTATTTGTCTTTCTCCACTTCTCAATATTTAAATTTAATTTAGCACCTCAAACGCATGTAGTCTTTTTTGTGTTTATATATTTACAAGGAGTGGCCATTAGTTTAGGTTTGTTATTTCCCTTTTTTGTGTCATTAAAAATGAATGGTAGTTTTAAAAAGATGGTATTATTTATCAGTACAAGATCATATGCATATTATTTGATAAATTACTCTATAGTGCTATTGTCAATTGAACGTTTTGTTACTGTTTCGGAATTGCAATTCTTAGAGAAATTAGGAATCTTTACTTTATATTTATGCGCGACAATAGTGTTGTCGGAGTTTGTATATCGCTATTTTGAAAGGCCAATATTATCTTTTCGAAATAGAAAGTTTCCAAATTAGAATAAATGCCATACAGAATTATATCCAGTTTTATACTAATGAAAGAAGACATACAGAATTGGAAAATAAAACTCCTAATCCTAAATTTAATCAATATAAATTGCCAGCATAAAAATTAACTTATAAATTTAACCGTTTGAAAAATTGGGAGTAGCAGAATGATTAACTGATTAAAGTATTTAATTTAATGATAATGAAAGTTTAACGCCTTTGCTCTGAATTACTTGAATTTAAAGGGGTTTTAAAGATGTTATTTTTGTACTTTCGCAAAAAATTAATGTATGCTATCAGTATCGAATTTATCAGTGCAATTTGGGAAAAGAATCTTGTTTGACGATGTTAATACAAAGTTTATTCAAGGAAATTGTTACGGTGTAATAGGCGCAAATGGGTCGGGTAAATCCACTTTTTTAAAGATCATTTCTGGATTAATGGATCCAACTTCTGGTCATGTGCACTTAGATGTAGGAAAGAGAATGTCAGTGCTAACTCAAGACCACTATTCTTTTGATGAATTTCCAGTATTAGAAACTGTCATGATGGGAAATAAACCATTGTTCGAACTGAAAAAAGAATTGGATACTGTTTATGCAAAACCTGATTTTTCTGATGCAGATGGAATCAGGGCAGGTGAATTAGGGGAGCAATTTGACGAAATGGGTGGTTGGACTGCAGAAAGTGATGCCGCTACAATGCTTTCTTCTTTAGGAATTAAGGATGACATGCATGATACTTTAATGTCTGATTTAGATGGTAAATTTAAAGTTAGGGTTCTATTGTCGCAGGCCTTGTTTGGTTCTCCAGATGTATTGATTATGGATGAGCCTACCAATGATTTGGATTTTGAAACTATAGCTTGGTTAGAAAATTTCTTAGCGAATTATGATAATACCGTAATTGTAGTATCGCATGATAGACACTTTTTAGATGCAGTTTGTACTCATATTTCTGATATTGATTTTGGAAAAATAAATCACTATTCTGGGAACTATACATTTTGGTATGAAAGCAGTCAATTAGCGGCCAAACAGCGTGCTCAGCAGAATAAGAAAGCTGTGGATAAAAAAAAGGAACTCGAAGAGTTTATTAGACGTTTTTCGGCAAATATGGCAAAGTCAAAACAAGCGACAAGTAGAAAAAAGATGATTGACAAATTAGATGTTGCTGATATTAAACCATCGAGTAGAAGGTATCCAGCTATTATTTTCGAGAGAGATAGAGAGGCTGGTGATCAATTGTTAAATGTAGAAGGCTTGTCAAAGAGTTTAGATGGTGAAATCCTTTTTAAGGACATTCATTTCAGTTTAAGTAAGGGTGATAAAGTAATTGTATTATCTAAGGATTCAAGAGCCGTTACAGCATTCTATGAAATTATAAATGATAATGCGAAGGCAGATTCAGGAAAGTTTGGCTGGGGGGTAACAACAACTCAATCTTATTTACCACTAGAGAACTCAGAATTTTTCCAGGATGCCGAATTGGATTTAGTTGACTGGTTACGACAATATGCAACAACCGAAGAGGAACGTGAAGAAGTGTTTTTAAGAGGGTTCTTAGGGAAAATGATTTTTAGCGGAGAGGAAGCGTTAAAAAAGTGTAATGTACTTTCTGGAGGAGAAAAAGTGCGTTGTATGCTTTCTCGAATGATGATGGTTCGAGCAAATGTGTTGATATTGGATGAACCTACGAATCATCTTGATTTGGAATCTATTCAGGCAATTAATAATTCTTTAAAGAATTTTAAAGGAACAGTGCTACTTTCTACGCATGATCATGAATTTGCACAAACTGTGGGTACACGAATAATTGAATTGACCCCAAATGGCGTTATTGATCGTTTGTCAACATTTGATGATTATTTGAGAGATTCTAAGATAAAAGAGTTAAGACAAAAAATGTATTCTTAAAAGAATAAACAATATATAGAGAGATAAAAAAGGGAGTAAATTACTTCCTTTTTTATCTCTTTTGACCTTCTTTTCTTTTTCTATAATGTTCTAGCATTTTGCGATTAAACCCATCCTCGGATTTGTGTAGTTTTAATATTTTTTTGGAAGGTAAAATAGATTGTAACTTTTCAAACATCACTTCTTTTTCAGTATAAATATCCTTATCTGTTTTTAACAGTCTATCTAATAAATCAGAAGCTTTTGAATCGCTCATTCCTTCAAAATTTTCAGACTTTAATTCACGTCTAATACTTCGGTTTTGGTAATAGAACTTATGGATTTTATCTTGATAAAAATTATAAATAGGCCAGAAATCAGTAGCTTCTTTTGGACTTAGGTCAAGCGCTTCACTGATAAATCCAATTTTCAGGGATTTTAATTGTTCTCGTTTGTCACTAGATTGTGCATTGGAATTCAATCCAAAAAATACTAAAGTAATAATAAGTAATACAATTGTATGTTTACTATTTTTCATGTTAATTAGTTAAAATTAAAGATTCTACATCTAACTCGTTTAAATAATTATACACCTCCTCTTCTTCATAAAAGTCAAAAATACTTACGCTTTCTATTTGCGTATCTTCATATAGAAAGGCTAATTCAGTATCATTTAAGTTTATGTTGCCATTGTTGATCCAAAATTCTATATCATTAACATTTATAGATGCAAAATCATTATTTTCATGATCAGTAAAAAATTGAAAGATAAAAATTAGCAATATAGAAGCAGCAATGGCGAGAGGAACTAATTTTTTAATAACTCTTGCATGGAAAGAAATAATAAGAGGTTTCTTTCTAATTTTTTCAAATACTCGATTTTCTACAGTGCTAAAATAACTTTCTGGGATTGATTGGTCTTCATTTTTAATTTTTTCAAGAACGGAGGGTTCAACTAGATCAAAATAGTTTTCAGGAATATCAAAAGAATTTTTATTCTCAATGGAATCTAAGAACAGAGAAGAAATTATATTTTCCTCAACAGAATCTAAATAATTCTTTGGAATATCAAAACCATTTTTGAGTTTTTTTAACTCAAAAAGTTTAGGTGCAATATTTTTAAATTTTTCTGGTGTCATATCCTTCTAGGACTTTTTAAAATATAAATAGTTTAATTTGATGTGATTATTTTTTCAATTTTTTTAACTGCATGAAAATAAGAAGACTTCAGTGCGCCAACACTTGTCCCTAAAATTTCAGACATATCACTATATTTTATTTCATCAAAATATTTCATTTTAAAAACTAGTTGCTGTTTTTGTGGCAAGGTTGCAATGGCCTTTTGTAATATTAATTGAATATCTGAACCGGTGTATAAAACATCATCTTGCAGCGATTCTGCGAGATGATGTTGATGCTCAGAAATATCTAAAACTTTTTGTTTTGCTCTTTTATTTATGAAAGTAATCGATTCATTTGTCGCAATTCTATACATCCAGGAATATAATTTACTATTCTCTTTGAAATTTGCAATATTCCGAAATATTTTCACAAAAGTGTTTTGAAGAACATCATCGGCATCGTCATGGGAGATTACTATTTTTCGAATATGCCAATACAGACGCTCCTTGTACTCAGACATCAAAATTAGAAACGCCTTTTCCTGCGTTCGTTTGTTTTTAAGCTGTTTTACAAGTTCTTCCTCTTTAATCAAAATGATTACTTTTGGAGTAAGACACCTAAATGTAGAATAGGTTTAACAGTGTCAAACTATTTTTTTCTGAATTTTCTTTTTGAATACCCAAAAAGCCGTTGATCTTTAATAATTTCAGAAACTCCTTCGGGTAACATTTCTTCCCAACCAACTTCACCATTTTGAATCATTTGGAACACCTTTCTAGAAAATATTTCTAAAGTTTCTGGATCATAATTTTCAATATCAATAACTTTTCCATTGTATTTGAAAAACTTGTAAAGCTCCTTCATTCTAGGATGAACTTTCAACGTCCTACTATTAATGATCTCCCCAGTTTTCACATCTTTTAATGGATATAAATATATTTTTAAATCTTTGAAAAAGAGTTTTCCAAAGGCTTCCAATATACCTCCACTTAAGTTGCGATAGTATTTTTCGTCAAAAATTTGAATTAGGTTATATACTCCCATGCCTAATCCCATTCTCTTTTTGGTAAACTCAGAGTAGAATTCAACTAATTTATAATATTCCGAGAAATCTGTAATCATTACATGTTGACCCAAGGAACAAAGTAATTCTGCCCTATCTAAAAAATCTCGTTCGTTTATTTCGCCTTCTGCAGATAGATTTGATAAAGTTATTTCAAAAATAATTTTTGTTTTCTCTTTATCTACCTTTTTTTCAGCATAAAAAAGCTTCGTTGCTTTATGATAAATATCCATATTGACCTTGGTTACCGGTCTAAAACTTCCTCTAAAAGTTAAGATATTCTTTTTGTATAATTGTTTTGCAGGCAATAAGTTATTTCCATCAGGCCCGAACATCACAGCATTGGTCATGCCATTTTTTACCAATTGTAAACTCATCAAACGATTATCTACATAAGCAAAGCGAGGTCCTGAGAAATTGATCATGTCAATTTCAATTTGATCTTTATCTAAATTATCGTAAAAAGATTTAAGTAAATCTTTTGGGCTGTCATGTATGTAAAAGGCACCGTATATTAGATTTACACCCAATACTCCCAGTGTTTCCTGCTGTAATCTGGCATCATTCTCTTTAAATCGAACGTGCATAATTATTTCATTATAATCCTCTAAGGGATCCAATTGAAATTTTATTCCAATCCAGCCATGGCCTTTAAAATTTTTAGCAAAATCAATAGTTGCGACTGTATTCGCATAGGAGAAAAACAGGGTGTTTTTGTGCTTTTCTCTACTCAATCGATCTTCCATGAGGTGAATTTCATGGGTAACCATCTTTTTTAATCTAGATTCGGTCACATATCTTTTATCCTCCTCTATACCATAAATGGCATCCGAAAAGGTTTTGTCATAGGCACTCATGGCTTTGGCAATAGTTCCAGATCCTCCACCGGCTCTAAAGAAATGTCGAACAGTCTCTTGACCTGCTCCAATTTCTGCAAATGTTCCGTAAATATTATTGTTTAAGTTAATTCTTAGTGCTTTTCCTTTAGATGAAGGAGCACTTACTATATTTTTATCACCTTTAGTAACCGAAGACATTATGAATATATTTTAAACGTGCACAAAAATAGTAATTTCCTATTGTTGAAATCGCTTTTAAAAGTTAAATTTGAAAAAAAAGAATAAATTTGAAAATCACTTTTTTAGGTACTGGAACCTCGCAGGGAATCCCTGTAATTAATAGCGATCATCCTGTATGTTTATCGTCTGACAAAAAAGATAAGCGACTGAGAGTTTCGGTTTTGATACAATGGAATAATTGGAGTTATGTGATTGACTGTGGTCCTGATTTTAGATATCAAATGCTGCGAGCCAGAGTTTCAAAATTGGATGGTATATTGTTTACGCATGAGCACGCAGATCATGTTGCTGGATTGGATGATATAAGACCCTTTGTATTTCAAGCGGGTCCTATGTCCGTTTTTGCCCATCTTCGGGTACTAAATGATTTAAGAATTCGATTTAATTATATCTTTAGAAGTAAAAATAAATATCCTGGAGCTCCAAGTGTTATTGAGAATGAATTAAACGGGACACCTTTTAAGTTAGCGAAAATTTATGTCAAGCCAATTGAATTGATGCATGGAAAACTTCCTGTATTTGGATATCGTTTTAATGACTTTGCTTATTTAACCGATGTAAAAACAATTGATTCTGTTCAAAAAGAGAAATTATTGAATTTAAAGGTTTTAGTGGTCGGTGTACTTCGATTAGAGCCGCATCATGCACATTTAAATTTGGAAGAGGCTTTGCAACTGATTGAAGAATTAAAGCCTGAAAAGACCTATATAACCCACATAAGCCATAAACTAGGTTTTCATGAAGAAGTTCAAAATAAATTACCCAAAAACGTATTTTTAGCGTATGATGAATTAGTGATTGAAGTGTAATCGTTTGCGCTAACTATTCGTAAAGAATATCTTCTACTTCTATTTTTTTATCTTTTAAGAAGTTATACAAAGTCAATTGTTTTAAGGTGTAATAGGCAAGCCAAAATTAAGATAATTTAAAACTGATTTATTCTTTAATTCTTGTGCTAAATTTAAATCTGTAATGGTCAATTTTCTAAGAACTGGACTTACAATAAAAAGGAGGACATTTTTTCAAAGACCTATGCTACATCTTTTAATTTATTAAATTCTAATTCCACTTCAAGGCGAGTTTTATAGCCCAATGAAGAATGTAATCGTTTTTTCTTGTACCAAATTTCTATATATTCAAATATGGAAGTTTTGGCTTGTAAAACACTTTCATACTTTTTATGGTAAATTAATTTAGTTTTAAGAGTTTTGAAGAAAGATTCTGCTACAGCATTATCCCAACAGTTTCCTTTTCTACTCATACTCTGAGTAATTAATTCATTGTTTTTTAAATGTTTTCTGAATAAATTACTGGTATATTGAACACCTCTGTCTGAATGAAAAATCAATGGTTTTGTGATATTTCTTTTCGATAATGCCGTTCTCCAAGCAGGTATAATAGTTTTTTTTGTTGATAAATGGCTACTTAAAGCCCAACCGATTACCTGACGATCATATAAATCAATAATTGTAGTTAAATACAGCCGCCCCTATGCAGTTCTCACATATGTAATATCTGATACCCAAACTTCATTTAATGTTGCAGGTGTAAACTCTCTATTTAAATGATTCTTAGAAATAAAAAACTTGTGATTAGAATCGTTTAATATCTTCATTATCTTTTTTAATGGATATGACATCAGTAGTATTTGATCTACCTGATGCCCTCCACTTATCTATTCTTGCTACATCAATTCCTAGTTCAATGGCTAACTCTTTGATATTATCTCGCTGAGAACTCAACTTGACTGCTTCTTGCTTAAATTCGTTACTGTAATTTCTTTTCACTCGTTTCATAATGGTACGTTAGTTTTTATTTAAAACAGTCTTAACTTTTATGTCCTAGTAAAGGTGTAACTCCAAGTGGTGCTTGGAGGTTTAAATAGTACTTATATGATGGCAGTAAACGTTAGATCCGTTCTGTAATCCATTTTTTGAAATCATGAAAGTTTTGTGGTGCGACACCATGCCCTACCATATATTCTTTATAACTATTTTTTAAATTGAGGTCGTTCAAAAAAGGCGCGGCATTTTGAGCCCATTCTACTGGTATTACTTGATCTACTGATCCATGAGAAATGAAAAAATCCAACTGATTAAAGTTATTTATTCGATAATTTGGTTTTAATAAATCTTGATTTATATAACCACTTAATGCAATTACATGTTTTACTTTTTCGGGATAATTTAAGGCGACAGAATAACTTAATATAGTTCCTTGACTAAATCCTAATAAAAAGACATTATCTTTATTCACATCGTATGTACTCGTAATTTCGTCTATAAAATGAGCAATTTTATCTCTTGATATTATTGCCTCGTCTGTATCAGAAAATTTTCCATTATTCATGTCAAAATTTATGGTATACCAAGAATAAGAATCTGGCCCTAAAGTTAGGGGTGCTCTCGCGCTAATAATTAGCAAGTCATCAGGTAATTCTGAAGCAAAGGAAAACAGATCTTGCTCATTACTTCCATATCCATGAAGTAATATTAGCAACGGAGGATTCTTTATAGGTGCATTGGGTTGTCGAATAATATATTCGAGAGATAATTTTTTTGACATAAAAAATTAGATATTTTTGAACCAGTCTTGAAATAATTCGCCTATATATGGAATGGGTTTCTCTATTCCTTTTATCGCTCCTAAAATGCCAATAATCCAAAATACAAAAAATCCTAAAAATAGAATATCAGCAATTGTCGGAATGCCAAATTTTGTTAGAAGACCAATTCCAAAACTAAGGATTGACAATCCTATAGATTGGCGTATATGGAATGAGGTAAAAGAGTTTTGTGCTTTATTATTCATTACAAAGGCAATGATTAATCCTGGCCACCATAAATAACTAATAATGGCTGCAGTTTTTCCTTCTTGTATGCTATCGTTCATGTGTTATAATTTAAGTATTTAATATCAGTTGATTGTTTGAAAAAATGCCATAAACAGTGCCTTTCATTTTTTTGTTTAAAAAAATGGAGTTTTTAGAGGTTGAAATTATATGGCTTTTGTTGAAAATATATTTACTGTTTGGATTAAAAAAGGTTAAGTCTGCTATTTCTCCCAAATTAATTGTTCTCTTTTTAAGGCCAAATCTGTTTCTAGGATTGGTTGTAAGAGTTCTAATTAAAATTTCCAAGTCTAATTTTTGATTGAGGGCTCCAAAAAGACTTTCCAATCCAATAGTTCCTGGTTTTGCATTGTCAAATTCTACTTTTTTATGCTCAATATCGATGGGATTGTGATCACTTGTAATCATATCTATAACACCCTCATTAACTCCTTTTAACAATGCTTTTAAATCGCTTAAAGTCCTCAGTGGAGGTGTAACTCTTGCATTGGTGTTGAAGCCATGTAGTTCCTCATCTGTAAGAGTTAAGTGATGGGCAGATACGCTACAACTAACATCTAAGCCTTTTACTTTCGCTTGAGCAATTAATTGAACTGATTTCGCCGTGCTAATAGTTGGGATATGTAATTTTCCACCCGTATATTCTAAAAGGAATAAGTCTCTAGAAATTTGTAATTCTTCGGCGAGCGAAGGCACCCCCTTTAGACCTAGTAACGTACTCGTTTCACCTTCATTTACCAACCCATCTCTTGCAATTGAATTGTCTTGAGGAAAACTTAAGACCAGTCCATCAAAATTTTGCGCATAGAGTAAAGCTACTTTGGTAAGATTTGCATTTGCAATTGGTGAATTATAATCTGAAAAAGCAATTGCTCCAGAATTTTGCATGTCATACATTTCTGCCATGTCTGCGCCTTCAGCATTTTTAGTTATATTTCCAATAGGATATAGGCTAGTAGCCGAAGAAGTCCCTTTGTTAATAAGAAATTCTACCGCAGCCTTATTATCAATTTTTGGAGTGGTATTCGGGTTGACTGCTACTGCTGTAAATCCGCTTTTTGCTGCAGTACTTAATCCATTAATGATTGTTTCTCGCTCTTCGTATCCTGGTTCGCCAAAGGAAACGCTCGTATCAAACCATCCACAAGAAACATGAAGATTCTCTAGGGAAACCTCGTCATAGCCTTGGTCATTTTTTATGGTGGTATCAATTTTAGTAATAATCCCATTTTCAATCAAAAGATCTTGCTGTTTGTTGTGGAGCAAATTATTGGATTCAATTATTATGGCTGATTTAATAAGTAAATTCATGTTTTGAAAAATTTTAGAATAATTATTTCTAACAACAAAAATAAGATAGCTACTGTCAAAAACCATCTAAAAAGTGAATTCATTTCTTGTTGCTTATTCAATTCGGTGAAGGTTTCTTCTAAGGAATTAGAAATTGTAATATTTTTTGACTCTTTAAATAATTCTGTAAGATTCGAATATTTTAATAAACTTTCATTGCTGTCGTAATTGAATGCAATAGTTTTTAGTAATTCGTTGTTGCTCATAATATTATAAAAACCACTTGTTGCAGGAATATCTGAGGTAGAAAGTTCTACCGTGTTCTTATAAACTTGTTGCAAGGGTATTATTTCTTCTATTTCATTTTGTAATTTCAAAATCTGATCTTTCTTGAGGGAAACATCAACAGCTATGATATTGTCATTCCCAATGGTGTAATAGAGTTTTGGAAATTTATAACTGTTTATTCCAATATTATATAAAAGAGGAACTACTATAGGTGAATTGTAAAAGTTTGAAAATTTTAAATCGAGCGGAGAATTAAATACATAAATAGTACTATTTGAATTCCCTATTTTACTAAAAAAAGGCAATTCATTTTCTAGGGAAAGTATTGGGGTTACATTATTTAATTTTAATTCGAAATATTGATGAATATTTGGATACTCAAAGTTTTGAATCTTTTTTTCAAAAACATCTTTGAAGATTGGATGTTCAAAATGGATGGTTGTAATATTTAATTCTGTAGGAATTAATTTTCCCATAAAACCACCATTTAATGTTTTTAGGAATAAATTATATGTTGAAATATCACTATCAATAGCGGGGATTATTACTAAGGACCCTCCATTGTTTTCAAACTCTTTTAATGAAGTTATTAATCCGTTAGAAATAATATCTAATTCATTTAATATGACAAGATGTTGTTCTTTTAATTGATTATAATCGATTTGGTTTGCAGTTTGATATTGTAAATCAAATTCTTGAGGGGTAAATATTTTTGGCAGAAAAGAATTAGACTTTCCAATAGATAAAACCTTTATTTTCGGAGGCTTTGAAATGCTAAAAAACAAAGTATTGTCGAAGGGTAACTGCGCATCGTCTATAATTATTTTTCCATTAAAACTTTGTTGAAAAGGAATTTTAAATACTACTTCACTACGGAGACTTTCATTAAAAGAGGCCGTCCCTTTTCCTACTAATTCCAAATCGTTTAAAAGAGAGATTGAAACATTATCTGTTGTTTTAATCGTATTCTTTACGAATACATTAATGGAGATCTGGTCATTACTTTTGTCTGAAATGCACATGCTATCTACAGCAGTATTTGATACTGTTGTAGGACTAATTTTTACGAGAGTTATTTTCGAGGATGTGTTTGAAAAGTCTATTTTTCCAATATTCTTATTTTCTTGAAAGTCAGAAACTAAAATAATTTTATGTAAGTTATTTCTATTTTTAAGTAATTCTTGTTTTAAAGTAAGTGAAATAGTTTCAAAATCGAGGTCTTTTGATGTATAGTCAAGATTTAGAATTTTACTTTTTACAGATTTTAGATCTAAATTTTTAAAAAAATTATCGTTTGTTAAAAGCGATATGTTGTCACCTTCTTTTAAATTTTCAATGATTTTTTGAGACACGTTTTTTAACAATTCATAGGAACCAACTTTGGCACTCATACTCATTGAATTATCAATATAAATAATAGTATTTTGTTTTTGATTTTTCGTAATTTGTGCTATATATGGTTGCGCAAATGCAAAAATAATTGAGGCAAAGGCAAATAGCCGAGTACATAAAATCAACCATTTTTTAAGTTTAGAACTTTTTCGAGATTGCAGTTCTATTCTTTTTAGAAATTTCACATTCGTAAATGCAACTTTTGTAAACTTTTGAAAATGAAATAAGTGAATAATTATCGGAATGATAAGAAGTAGTAAACCGTATAGGATTTCAGGATGCTTAAATTGCATTGTTCATAGAATTGCTCAAAAATAGATAAAAAAATAGAGTATAAGAAAAATACTCTTTTAAAATACCCAGTGCATAATTACTTGCGATAGAATTGGCAAATCTGGAAAAGTCTATATGGGCATTATCATTTGCTTTGTCTGAAATAATTCGAAATATTGAAAAAGGAACTTCATATTCTAAACAAACCTGCGCTACTGCCGCACCTTCCATTTCTACACACATTGCAGATGGCAGCTCATTTTTTAAATCATTCATCTTTTGTTTACTTGAAATAAATTGATCACCGGTGGCTATATCTCCAATAATAACTTTTGGACTGTAAATTTTAAAAACAGCACTTTCTGTTTTATCAATGTATGCATTGTAATTATCAAAAAACAAGTGGGTCGATTTTAGTAACCGATCATTAGTTTTTATGGTAATAGATTTTAAATCTAAAATGGGAATGTGGAATTTTTGATAAAAAGGAGTTGCGTTTAAATCATGTTGAAATAACTCTTTTCCAATAACGACATCTCCTATATTTAGAGAGGGATCCATGGCTCCGGCAACACCTGTAAAAATAATTTCATTCAAGTTGTAATCGTTTATGAGCTGAGTTGCCGTTGAGGCAGCCGCTACTTTTCCCCATCTAGAAAATACGATTACGCATTTTTTATCAAAAAGAACGCCTGTATAATACGTTCGCATTCCCTTCGTTATTTCCTTAGGATTTTTAAGCGATTGAAGTAGGCTTCGCACTTCTTCCTGCATAGCACTCATGATACCTATCATTATTCTTGTGCAATTGTAATTATTTTACCATCTTTCATTTCTAGTTTGCGATCAGACATATTTGCCAACTCTTTATTATGTGTAACAATTACAAAAGTTTGGCTGTATTTATCTCTTAGTTTAAAAAAGAGTTCATGAAGACTTTTTGCAGATTCAGAATCTAAATTGCCACTTGGTTCATCTGCAAAAATAACATCAGGATTGTTAATTAAAGCTCTGGCTACGGCAACTCTTTGCTGCTCCCCTCCAGATAGTTCACTAGGTTTGTGATCAATTCTTTCTGATAAACCAAGAAAGTTTAGTAATATCAAAGCTTCTTTTTTTACTTC
This sequence comes from Urechidicola croceus, assembly GCA_905181865.1. Taxonomy (GTDB): domain Bacteria; phylum Bacteroidota; class Bacteroidia; order Flavobacteriales; family Flavobacteriaceae; genus Urechidicola; species Urechidicola croceus_A. The sequence goes on along the minus strand of CAJIZG010000001.1, from coordinate 418,693 downwards.
ATCTACAGGTTTATTCGCAATAAAAGCGGGAATACAAACATTTTCTATCGCACTAAATTCTGGTAGTAATTGATGAAATTGAAAAATAAATCCAATATGCTGATTTCTAAACTTAGATAGTTTTTTGTCTGATAGGTTTAGAATATTGTTAGAACTAATACTAAGTGTATTGTGGCTATTTTTACTGGGTTTGTCTAAGGTGCCCAAAATGTGAAGGAGGGTTGTTTTTCCAGCCCCTGAAGGTCCCGTAATAGCGACAACCTCGCCTTTTTTAATGTGTAAATCAACACCTTTTAAAACTTCTAACTTCCCGTAAAATTTATGAATGTTTTTAGCTATAATCATAAAATCAAAAGTAGTTAAAAATACGTTTAGGTAGATTCAATTAAACGATTTCTTATGATCTATTAAATCAAATTTTTACTATTATCGAAAATTGTAAAGTATCATTTGATAGTTTTGAATTCTAGATTATGAAGTTAAACTTAGGATGTTTGATGTATTTATACTTTATTTTGTATAAATAAATGAATAATTATTTACGAATATATCAATTAAATCACCTTTAAATTGTTTCATTTTTTTATATAATACCTATGGTTTAAAATGGGATAACACTATATTTGTACGGCAATTAAAATAAATTTTAGTAATGAACTTACACGAATATCAAGGGAAAGAAATTTTAAATAGTTTTGGAGTAAGAATACAGCGAGGAATTGTTGCTCATAATCATAAAGAGGCTGTTGATGCTGCAAAGCAATTAACAAGTGAAACAGGGACAAGTTGGTATGTTGTGAAAGCGCAAGTTCATGCTGGTGGTCGTGGAAAAGGTGGTGGAGTAAAATTGGCTAAAAACTTGCAAGAAGTTGAATCAATTGCTAGTGATATTATTGGAATGATGTTGGTGACACCTCAAACTTCGGCAGAAGGGAAAAAAGTAAATCAGGTATTGATTTGTGAGGATGTTTATTATCCTGGTGAGTCGGAAACAGAAGAGTATTATATCTCTGTTTTGTTAAATAGAGAGACTGGACGTAATATGATTATGTATTCTACTGAAGGTGGAATGGATATTGAAACCGTTGCAGATGAAACACCTCATTTAATTTTTACGGAAGATATTGATCCTTGTTTAGGATTGCTACCTTTTCAAGCACGTAAAATTGCTTTTAATTTAGGATTGTCTGGTGGAGCGTTAAAAGAGATGGTAAAATTTGTATCTGCTCTTTATACGGCTTATATTAAATCGGATTCTTCAATGTTTGAAATTAATCCAGTGTTAAAAACTTCTGACGATAAAATACTGGCTGTAGATGCAAAAGTATCTTTAGATGATAGTGCTTTGTATCGACACAAGGATTATGCTGAAATGCGTGATTTAAGAGAAGAGAGCCCAATTGAAGTTGAAGCAAATGCTGCAGGTTTAAATTATGTTGATTTAGAGGGTAATGTAGGCTGTATGGTTAATGGTGCCGGATTGGCAATGGGAACGATGGATTTGATTAAGCAATCTGGAGGTGAACCTGCAAACTTTTTGGATGTTGGAGGTACTGCAAATGCTGAGCGTGTAGAAAAAGGATTTAGAATTATTTTAAAAGATCCGGCGGTAAAAGCAATTTTGGTAAATATCTTCGGTGGAATTGTGCGTTGTGATAGAGTTGCACAAGGAATTGTGGATGCTTATAAAAATATGGGAGATGATATTAAAGTGCCTATTATTGTTCGTTTACAAGGAACGAATGCCATTGAAGCAAAACAATTAATTGATGATTCTGGATTGCCAGTTCATTCTGTTGTAGAATTTCAAGAGGCGGCAGATAAGGTTCAAGAGATGTTAGCTTAAGATTAAGTTTCTGGTTATATAAAAAAAGACCAACTTTTCAGTTGGTCTTTTTTTATACTATTTTTTCGATTTCCATACCTGACTTTTAGCGGTAATCTTAACATCCCAATCTTGAGGTTTGTTATTCAAGTATACAGGATCATTATCTTTTTTAGGAAAGGTTTTGACAGGTTTTAAAAGCAGTTCAAAATTTCTTTTTCTTTCCTTTGAATTTAGATTATTTATCAAATTTTGGTTTTCAAAAGGGTCTTGCTCTAAATCAAAGAATTTTTCGGGTAAACCAGCGGTATTGACATATAATTTGTAGCGTTCATTGCGAAGAACTCGATCTCTAAATGCATACATGTTTTCTACGCCATTTTCAGTTAAACGAGCATTGTTTTGCCCACCCATAGATAGTATCCACGATCTTTTTGAGGAAGTCCGGTTTTTAGTTAAAACATCTTTAAATGAAATTCCGTCAATGACATAGGATTTATCCAAAAACGTCATTTTTGGTTTAGGGTTACCCCCAGCGATATCTAAACAAGTTGGAAGGATATCTGTAAAATCAATTAAAGCATTTGAAAGAAGATTGTTCTTAATTCGACCTGTCCAACTAATTATAAACGGTATACAAATTCCGTTTTCGGTAGTTTGGGTCTTTCCACCATTTATGAACTCGTTTTTGTAATTTCCTTTTATACCTCGAGAAGTCCCATTATCTGTTGTAAAAATGATGATAGTTTCCTCTCTTATATTTAATGCTTCTAAAGTGTTTATAAGTTGTCCAACAATCTTATCGGTGTATCGAACCATTGCTTTGTGTTTTCCTATTTTGGTGTCTGATGTTTCATCAGGAGTGTTAACGAAGGGAGGATGTGTTAAAACCATTGGAAAATAAACAAAAAAAGGAGATTCATTATTTTCCGTTATAAAAGATGTGATGTGTTTTGTAAAAATATCTGAACCAAATTGATTGGAATAGGTTTTACTAAACCCATTCGAGTAGATATATGGGTTTTGATACCTTTCAGCACTTTCAGGGATACCAGTTTCATAACCAGTCCACATACAATAAGAATCAAATCCAATTTTAGTTAAAGCATCCGGTTCAACTCTAAAATCGTCTATTTGCCATTTTCCTGCGATACAAGTTTTGTATCCAGTTTCTTTTATTTTTGAAATAAAGGAAGGGTTTTGGGTTTCATCAAAATGCGCTCCTCCTCCCCAACGAGGAACATCCCAGTGATTTATCCATCCATTTCTATAAGGATATTGACCCGTTAATAGCGCCAACCTAGTAGGGGTGCACTGCGGCATAGCATATACATTATTGAATAACACACCATTATCAGCAAGTTTATCAATGTTTGGTGTTTTAATATCTTCTGCGCCATAACAACTTATCCATTCCTTTCCTAGATCGTCTACTAGAATTAATATGATATTTGGTTGTTCCCTTTTTTCGAAGTTGGAAGAACTGTAAATATCCAAATTTAGGAGAGTTAAAAACGATAAAAATAGCGTCGTTTTCATTTTGGCTGGTATAAAATTAATTTGAGTTATACACGAAAGAAACATAGTTTTTTTTCTTCTAATTGATTTTAAGTTAGTTATAAAAAAGGCTATTAAATAGTAGAGGGATCAATCAATATCATAACTCATTTTTTAGCCTAAAACACAAATTAACTTTTTTAATTTCAATGAATTAAACAGCGGTAACGGACTAGTTAACTCAAAAATTAATATGTAAAAAAAGAAATATACTACTTATAAACAAGTCATAATTAGATCTTATTTCTCTTTGCGCTGTTTGTTAATTTCATCTTGAATTTTACGACGTAATTGCTGTTCTCGTTCTAATGATTTTTGACGAAAACTATCAAATTCAATTTCAAGTTCACTAACCTTTTTTTTGGAGTCTTTGGTAATAATATTGCTATGGTTAAAGCGAATAATATAAATAACTAGAAATACCATTAGCCCAATTATTATAGCCCACAAAATAATATTATAAAAAAGTTTTGAGGTGGAAAGCCCCAAAATTTTAATCGTGTCTTTTTCGCTATTCAATGATGAAATCTCGTTTTTCGAGGCCACTAAAGAACTGGTTAATTCAGTGATTTCAGTTTCCCTTATAGATAGCGTTTTTTTAGCACTTGATAACGCTCTTCCATTCACGTTTAAAGAATCATTTACCGCTTTTTTTAGTCTATAAATCCATGTTAATTTTACATTTTTAAAATCCTTATAAGAATATGATTTTTTAATAATGTAGTCGAATTGATCATTAATTGTTCCTTCATCAATAGCCCTATTTTTACTAGGTTTTTTAACGGCATTTTGAGTATTTTCCTCTGCGCTCACAGAAATCAATGAAAACAGAAAATATAGAAAAATGTATTTGGTCAGTTTCATATTTAGAAATTAAATGTGATAAAATTATTTTTAAATTTTTTAAGAGATTTAGGTGTAAAAAAAGTCGATACTCATGTATCGACTTTTTAAACGTTTTTTTTAGTAGTTAAATATCTTCAAAACTTATGTCAGTAAATTTTTCTGGAGAAACAACAGATTCTTCGGCAGTATTCTCTTCTTTAACATAATCGGATTGATGTCTTTCACTTATTACTTCTTCACCTTTTTCATTTAAAATATAATCAGTGGCAGCTTTTAACATTTCGTTGAATTCTGTAAAGTCCTCTTTATATAAGTATATTTTATGCTTTTTGTAATTAAAAGATCCATCGTCATGTGTAAATTTTTTACTCTCCGTAACCGTTAAATAGTAATCGTCTGCTTTGGTCGCTCTAACATCGAAAAAATATGTCCTTCTTCCTGCTCTTAAAACTTGTGAGAAGATTTCCTCTTGCTCATTAAAGTTATTTCCTCCCATAATATTGCACTAAATTTTTAATAGTTAATGATTTATTGTATTTACAAATCTAAAAAAATAAATCATTTATACAATGCACAAACCTTAAAAATAACATCGATATTTTTACGATTCTTCTAAAAGTTGTTGTTCATAAAGTTCTTTATAAAATCCTTTTTTCAAAGAGAGGTCTTCATGAGTTCCTTCTTGTATAATTTGTCCCTCTTTTAAAACTATTATTTTATCAGCATGTTTAATAGATGAAATCCGATGACTTACAATTAAAGTGGTTCTATTTTTAGTTATTCGTTCAAGATTTTTTAGAATTATTTCTTCAGTTTCTGTGTCTACGGCCGAGAGGCAATCATCTAAAATTAGTATTTTAGGGTTTTTAATGATGGCGCGAGCAATAGAGACTCTTTGTTTTTGCCCTCCAGAAAGTGTTACACCGCGCTCTCCTACAAGTGTTTTATACCCGTCTGCAAAAGCTGCAATGTTATGATCTATATAAGCATTTTTTGCAGCTTGGGTAATCATATCTATATTTGCACATTTATCACCAAATTTTATATTATTTTCAATAGTATCTGAAAAAAGAAAGGCATCTTGGGGTACAAATCCAATACTTTGTCTAAGGTTGTCTAAGTTTAAATTTTCTATGTTCTGATTATCAATATTTACAACTCCTTTATCACAATCATATAGCCTAGCAAGAATACTAATGATGGTAGATTTTCCTGAGCCAGTTTTTCCTAAAATTGCTAATGTTTCCCCTTTTATAACTTTAAAAGATACGTTTTGAAGTGCCGTTATATTAGTGTCATCATACGTAAAGGATACATTCTTAAATTCTATGCTTCCCTCAATCTTTGTGTTATTTTGATTTGTGTTTCTAATCTCAGGTTCCACGTTTAAAAATTCATTAATTCTTGCTTGGGAAGCTTCTGCCTGTTGAATTATTGACGTTACCCAACCAATTACGGCCACAGGCCACGTTAAAATATTCACATACATAATAAATTTAGCAACATCTCCCAATGTAATAAATCCATCAATGTATCGTAATCCACCTACATAAATAACAATAAGATTACTGAGACCAATTAGTAAGATCATCAAAGGAAAGAATAAGGCATTTACTTTAAATAAATCAATATTTTTCTGCTTGCTACTTTCGGCAATATTTTCAAAGTTATTTATGGTTGCAATTTCAGTAGCATACGATTTAATAATTCGTATTCCAGAAAATGTTTCTTGAGCAGAAGCTGTTAAAACAGATAGTTGTTCTTGAACAATCGTAGTTTTTTTATGAATGAGTTTGCTTAAAAAATAAATAGATATCGATAATATGGGTAGTGGTGTAAGGGTGTAAATGGTTAAGGTTACGTCTGTCTGAATCATTAAAAAAAAGGTAACTATAATGGAAACCATCGTATTCATACTGTACATAATGGCTGGACCAACATACATTCTTACCTTACTGACATCTTCACTTATTCGGTTCATTAAATCACCAGTTCTATTCTTTTTATAAAAATTAAGCGATAGTTTTTGGTACTGCTGATATATTTCATTTTTCAAATCAAATTCAATTAATCGCGACGTAACAATAATCATTTGACGCGTAAAAAAGGTAAAAACCCCAGCAAGAATTGCGACACCAATGATCAATAAAATACTATCTAGTAGTGCTTCCTTTACAATCGATTTATCTGTAATGATACCCTTACTAAAATCATCAGCTGAGTTTATAGAATCTTTAATTAAATCTGGTATTTGCAGTTTTAAAACATTTGAAAAAATACAAATTAGAATTCCAGTAAATAGGCGATATTTATATTTTAAGAGGTATTTGTTTAAATGCTTTAAAGCTTTCATTCAGCGTAATAAATTTCTAAAAGCGAAGATACTCTAATTAATTAAACCTTGAATAAGCTATAGATGAATAATTTTAACTTCTAATGAATAGATTTAATGAAGAGGATAGGGTGAATAAATATAAAATAATCAATTTAACTTTTCAATAAATATATAAATAAGTAGTACTTTTGCCATTCAGAAATATTAATATTTGAAACGTTCTTTGTCATGATAAATAGAAGGCACATTAGAATTAAAATTATGCAATCGGTTTATGCTATTCTTCAATCGAATAGTGAAAACCTTAATAAAGAAGAACGCTTTTTACGAGATAGTATAGACAAAATGTATGATCTTTATGTTCTTAGTTTAAGTATAATTGTAGACGTAAAGGAGATGGCCTCTAAACATCTTGAAATAGCGAAGAAAAAACATTTAGCTTCTTCTGAAGATAAAAACCCAAACACAAAATTTACAGACAATAGATTCATTGCCGTTTTGGAGGAAAGTACTTCTTTAAAAGATTATATTGAGGATAAGAAATTAGATAATTGGAAAATAGATTCTGAATTTGTTCGTATAATTTGGGATTTGATCCAAGAGAGTGCTATTTATTCAAAATACATTGAAACGAGAACATCAAGTTTTGAAGATGATAAGAAATTTGTTTTAGATGTTTTTAAAGATATTATAGCCCCAAATGAAAAATTGGCGGATTATTTTGAAGATAAAAATATTAGTTGGGTTGATGATATTCCTTTTGTCAATACATGGGTTGTAAAAACCTTGAATAGAATGAGTGCTTCTAAGGTATTTATTCTAGGAGATTTGTATAAGGATGAAAGTGATGAGAAGTTTGTGTTAGAATTATTTAGAAAAGTAATTTTGAATCACGAAAAGTATGATGAGATTATCAATAAAAAAACGCCAAATTGGGATTCAGAAAGAATAGCAGATATTGATTTGATATTGATAAAAATGGCTATTAGCGAATTCTTGCATTTCCCATCTATTCCGACAAAAGTATCTATAAATGAATATATCGAATTGTCTAAGGATTATTCTTCTCAAAAAAGCAGTTTTTTTATTAATGGGGTTTTAGACAAGATATTAAAAGAGTTTACAGAAGCAAAAAAAATAAAAAAGATGGGTAGGGGGTTGTTATAATTTTTTACTTTTACCCAATATTGAATTTATAAAATATTAATCATGAAAAATATAGTATGTATTGTTGCTATTATGGCAACTTTTGCTCTTACTTCTTGTAAAAAAGAGAAAGCAAGTTCTAAAGTAAAATCTGAAAACATTGAGGCAGCAGTGGCGAGAGATGCTGAAATTAGTAAAGGAGTACCTTTTATTGAATGGGATAAGACAGAACATGATTTCGGCACCTTGGATAATGGCGAAAAAGTGGAGACTGTTTTTACCTTAACAAATACGGGTGAAGGGGATTTGGTAATTACAGGAGCGCGAGGAAGTTGCGGATGTACCGTGCCTGATTGGCCAAAAACACCGGTTAAGCCGGGTAATACAGCAAAGATTAAAGTTGCATTTAATTCTACAAATAAGAAAAATAAAACAACAAATACAGTTACACTAACAACAAATACTGAAAAAGGAAATGAGGTTGTTAGAATTAAAGCATTTGTTAACCCTAAAAAAAAATCATAAATTAAGATGAGTTTAAATATATTATTACAAGAAGGAGGAGGATTGATGTCTATGTTGCCCTTTGTAGCGATGTTCGCAGTCATTTATTTGTTTATGATTCGTCCGCAAATGAAGCGTCAAAAAAATGAAAAGAAATTTCAATCAGAGATATCGAAAGGGTCAAAAGTGATTACTTCAAGTGGAATTCATGGGAAAATTGTGGAATTGAATGACAATGATGGAACCGTAGTCATTGAAACAAGTGCTGGGAAAATTAGATTTGAAAGGTCTTCTATTTCTATGGAATTATCTAAGAAATTAAATCCAGTTACGAAGTAATTCAAAATATACTTTTGAAAGCATACATTAAAAAGTGAGTCTTTATGGCTCACTTTTTTTGTATATTTATTTTTTTAAATTTAATAATGATAGGAAGAAATAGCAAAAAGATTAAGTCAAATTTAAGACTACGTATGTTTGTGGTGTTTTTAGTGTTCTCTTTTTTATTCTGGATGCTTATAAAATTATCTAAGATATATTCATCTGAAGTCACTTTTGATATTGAATATATAAACCTTCCAAGTGGTAAAGTTTTTCAATCGAGCCTGATTTCAACTGTGAATGCTTCCGTACGATCTAACGGATTTAGTATTATAAAGCATAAGTTTAACGTGAAGAAATTAAAATTTGATGTAAGTAATTTGGCCTTTAAATCTGGGCGTAAGTACTATTATTTACCCAATAATCATTTAACTGAATTAAAATTACAATTAGACGATGAAACGCATATTGAAAGAATTGCTCAGGATACTATTTTTTTAAATTTAGGATTGAAGATGGTGAAAAGAGTACCTGTGGAATTGGATGTAAATATCGAATTTAAATTAGGTTATAATTTTGTTGATGCTATCAAAATAGTTCCAGATTCTGTTGATATTATGGGGCCAGATGTGGTATTGGATACCATTTATAAAATTTTGACTTCGCCAATAGAGTTGTTAGAGGTTTCCAATACTATAAATAGTACAGTTGATTTGATAAAGTTTAAAAATTTGGGTCTTACGTATTCCTCCTCAGAAATTAATTTAGTTGCTGATGTAGATAAATTCACAGAGGGATCGTTAACGGTTCCATTTGAAATTTTGAACTTGCCAGTGAAATATTCGATTACGACTTTTCCTAAGGAGGTAGAGGTTATTTATATAGTAGGACTTTCTAATTTTAGCAAAATAAATAAAGAAAATATGCGGGTGTTATGTGATTTTAAAAAGTCTAGAGACAATAAGTTAAATTATTTAATACCCAAGTTAAAGCAGCAATCCCCTTTAATATCTTCTGTAAGGTTTGTTCCAAGTAAAATAGAATATTTAATAGAAAAATAGTGAAAGTAGTCGGTATTACTGGAAGTATGGGAAGTGGTAAAACCACTGTTCTCAAAATGTTTAAAACATTAGGGGTATCGACATATATTGCCGATGTGGAGGCGAAGAGATTGATGAAAAATTCAATAATACTAAAATCAAAAATAATCGAAGAGTTTGGTTCAGAATCCTATATTGATGGAGAATTGAATCGTTCTTATTTGGCAAAACTTATATTTAAAGATGCAACTAAATTAAAAATTATCAACTCTTTGGTTCATCCAGCGGTTCGTTTTGATTTTGAGAAATTTATACGAAATGCAAAAGGAAAATACGTTTTGTACGAAAGTGCGCTATTACTTCAAAGTGATACTGCAAGTTTATGCGATTATATAATTCTAGTTAGCGCTCCCTTCGACATTAGAGTTTCTCGAATATTAAAGAGAGATGCTACTCGTGAAGATGAAATAAAAAGCAGATTAAAACATCAAAAAATTCCAAATGAATCTTTACGGAAAGCAACTTTTTTTATAGAGAATTCAACCCTAAAAAATACCCAAGACCAAGTTCTACAAATTCATAATTATATTTTAAGTAAAAATTAAATTCGTAAAAAAAATCACTCAACTCTTAATTTATTCTTAAAAGTTTACTTGTTGTGTTAATTATTACAATATACCTTAATTTTTTAACATTTTAAAGTTAATTTAGCAATATGAATAAAAGGGTTTTTGTACTTATTGTAATTTTAATGAGTGTTTCATTAATTGGAATTATCTCCGTTCAAATATACTGGACCAAGAGTTACATTGAAATAACAGAAAATCAATTTACGATTGATGTGAAATCTGCCTTGAATGAGGTTGCTAATAATATTAGCGAACGTGAGTTAGACGATATGTATGAAAATATTGCGCAGTTTGCCTCTAGTAGGGAACAGATTGTAGAGTCTGAATTAAAAACATATTTATACCAACAAATTGATACAGGTAGAAATGAAACGTTTGAATATGCCCAAATTATACTGAGCGAAAATTATAGAGTGCCTTCAGATTTTTTTGAAAATGATTCTATTGATTTTCCTAACCTATTTAGTAAAGAGAAAATTACTAGAAAAAAGAATATAGTATCGAGTGAAGGTGCTATAGTTGGATATACACCCGTAGAACAATTTACCCGCTTTACTAGGTTAGATGAAATAGAAAGGGGCGTTATAAAGGCTCAAACTGAACTTATGGCTAGTCGTATTCCAATACTCTCAAGAGTTAGTAATAATGAGTTACAATTAAATTTATCGAATGAATTGGTTCAACGTGGAATTGATTTGAAATTTAAATATGGTGTATATGATAACGAACTTGCGACTAAATTAAAGTCGGGTTATTTTAGAAAATCTGCGAAAAAAACCTATACAGTATCGTTATTTGCAGATAATGAGGGAAATAGTAGTTATCAACTTCATGTAAGTTTTCCAGATAAAAATAACTATTTGATTAGATCAATTGGAAAAATTCTAGGAATTTCAGCCTTGCTAATCGTTGTTTTAATATTTGTATTTGTTAGTTCCTTACATCAAATGATCAAACAAAAGAAAATAGCGGATATAAAGACGGATTTTATCAATAACATGACCCATGAGTTTAAGACTCCGATAGCTACAATTAATCTTGCACTAGATGCCATTAAGAATCCTAAAATTATTAATGACCAAGAAAAGGTGCTGAGATATTCTAATATGATTAGAGAAGAGAACAAAAGAATGCATGCTCAAGTAGAAAACGTATTGAGAATTTCTCAATTAGAAAAGAATCAATTGGATGTTAGTAAAGATAAGCAAAACTTACACGACTTACTGGAAGTCGCTATGAGTCACTTAGACTTATTAGTGAAGAGTAAGGGAGGAACGATTAAAACAAATTTGAAAGCTACATCATCTGCTATATTGGCAAATAATTTTCATTTAACAAATGTTATTATTAATGTAATTGATAATGCTATTAAATATTCACCGGAATCACCAAAAATAGAAGTAATCACAGAAAGTACTTCAAAACATGTTGTATTGATGGTGAAAGATCAGGGAATGGGAATGACTAAAAGTGTGCAGAAGAATATTTTTAAAAAGTTTTATAGAGAAGAAAAAGGGAATGTACACGATGTTAAAGGACATGGGCTCGGTTTAGCATATGTAAAAAAAATAGTAGATCATCATCAAGGAACGATTCACGTTGAAAGTGAAAAAGGAAAAGGAAGTACTTTTATAGTGAAGTTACCTTTGATATAAATAGTAGATTATGGGAAATGCAAGAATTTTATTAGTAGAAGACGATCCAAACTTTGGAAAGGTTCTAAAAGATTATTTAATGTTAAATGATTATGATGTGACACATGCTAAAGATGGATTAGAAGGGCTTATTATGTTTAAGAATCATGAGTTTGACTTATGTATCTTTGACGTAATGATGCCAAGAAAGGATGGGTTTTCATTGGCAAAAGATGTAAGATCATCAAATTCTGAAATACCAATAATTTTTTTAACGGCCAAGACAATGAAGGAGGACGTTTTAAGAGGGTATCAAGCTGGGGCTGATGATTATTTGAATAAACCTTTTGACTCTGAGGTTTTATTATATAAAATTAAGGTGATTTTACAGCGAAAGGAAAATGAAAAGGCCCTAGAAGATGAAGTCTTTGAATTTAAAATCGGTAAATTTCATTTAAACTCTAAACTGAGGCATTTAACTCTTGAAGGCAAAGAATCTATTAAATTATCGCCAAAGGAGAATAAACTTTTAAAAATGCTAGCTGTACATAAAAATGATTTGATGCCTAGAGAATTGGCATTGACAAAAATTTGGAGAGATGATAATTATTTTACATCTCGAAGTATGGATGTATATATAGCCAAATTAAGAAAGTATTTGAGAGTAGATGACTCTGTTGAAATCTTAAATATTCATGGAGAAGGATTCCGTCTCATAGAAAATTAAAAATGCTTTTTTATAAAACTAATTAATTTGTTATTAGTGTCTATAGCACTTTGTCCTTGCCAGCCATGACCTTCATTTTCATACAATGTAAACTCATGGTCGATATTGAGTTCAGATAGTTTAATATCCAAATCGATACCTTGTGAAGTAGGTACAAGTTCATCTTTTCCTCCATAAAACAAAATAGTTGGAGGAGCACTTTCTGTTACTATATGGTAGGGGCTTAAATTTTCGAAGTAGCGAGGGTTGGTTTCAAAATTCTCTCCTGTAATTAATTGCAAGCCTAAGACAAAATTGTTGAAATCAGGATTATCTAAATAATTGGGATCTGTAAAATTAGTGGGTCCCACAATGCTACAAATCATCTCAACGTTAATTGGGTTCTGGTAACTATATAACATCGAAAGATGTGCTCCAGCACTTATTCCTATAAAGGCACTATTCTCGCTAATTTGATTCGTTTCTGCATTTGATTTTAAATGTGATATAGCACTTTCTATATCGTTAAGTTGCATAGGAAAGGCATTTCTAGTTAGAGATGCCAATCGGTAATTTAAATTTACAATAGCATATTCTGAAAAGTTATTTTGAAGTGATTGGACTAAATAATTTAAATCACTTTTATCGCCACTAATCCAAGAGCCTCCATGAATTAAAACAAAAAACTTAGTAAAGGATTTTGATCGATCAGCAGGTAAATATAAATCATATTTTTGTGCCGTATCTGTGCCATAAGAAACATTGATTTTTTCCTGCTTTTGGAGATTTTTATTTAGTTGAATTTCGGCATCTTCACTACAAGAATATAATCCTAGAATAAATAAAAAGCATATAAAGATTTTGTTACATTTGTTTTTCAAGTATTCCATAAAAACCTTTTTTACAAAATTAAATTAAAATGGCACAATTAATCAAAATTTACGAAGAGAATCCAAATCCGAATGAAATTGAGAAGATTGTAAAGATTCTTAAAAAAGGAGGATTGGTTATTTACCCAACCGACACTGTATATGGATTGGGTTGCGATATTTCAAACACGAAAGCACTTGCTAAAATAGCGAAGATAAAAGGAGTGAAATTGGAGAAAGCTAATTTGTCTTTTATCTGCAATGACTTAAGTCATTTATCTGATTACGTTCGACAAATTCAATCTTCAACATTTAAAATATTAAAACGTGCTTTGCCAGGACCTTATACTTTTATATTACCTGGAAACAATAACCTTCCAAAGGCTTTTAAGAAAAAGAAAACCGTAGGGATTAGGGTGCCAGATAATAATATTACTAGAGCGATTGTTAAGGCTTTAGGAAATCCTATAGTTTCCACTTCTATTCATGATGAGGATGAGTTATTGGAGTATACAACGGATCCAGAATTGATTTTTGAAAAGTGGTCAAATTTGGTAGATATAGTTATTGATAGTGGTTATGGAGATAATATAGCTTCAACAGTGATAGATTTAACGACTGATATTCCAGAAGTCATAAGAGAAGGAAAAGGCTCAATAAATATTTTTTAATCGAGGTCAGAATAATGTTTCTTTCCACTGACAAAATAAGACCAAATGATACTTTTGGTTGCGTAATATTTTTCTTTTTTCAAGTTATTTTCTTTTCTGATTTTTAAATTTTCCGATAATTTTCTGTAAAAACTAAAATGTGCCTTTACAATTGCAAAAGTATGTTTAGGTTTTAATTGAAATAAATATATCACTCCAGCGATTCCATCTAATACTAATCGAATAAATAGTATAGAAAATAAATTCTTTTTTGGTAAATTTTTTACAAGTGTATAAAGGTTGTTACGAAAATTCAGATAGGTCTTTTTTGGATTTGAAACTTTAAGAGTAGCTCCACCAACATGGTATACAACAGATTCACTATTATATTTTATAGAATAATTTAGATTTTTAGCACGCCAACAAAGATCAATTTCTTCGAAATGAGCAAAATAACGTTCGTCAAATCCATTTAACTCCTTGAAAATTTTTGAGCGTATACAAAAACAAGCGCCAGATGCCCAAAATATTTCTGTATTTTTATGATATTGTCCTTTGTCTTTTTCTATTTTATTAAAGATTCTACCCCTACAATATGCAAAGCCATATTTGTCAATAAAACCACCGGCTGCTCCAGCATATTCAAAGAATTGTTTGTTATTGAAATCCAATATTTTGGGCTGGACAATTGCCGTTTCCGGATTATTTTCAAAATGGCTAAGTATGGGGTCGAGCCAGTTTTCGGTAACTTCAATATCAGAGTTTAGAAGTGCAAAATAGGGTGCATCAATATTTTTAAGCGCTTCGTTATATCCTTTAGCAAACCCCTCATTTACATTGTTTTGAATAATTTTAATTGTTGGGAAGTGTTCTTTTAGATACGAAATAGAATCGTCTGTAGATGCGTTGTCGGCAACATATATTTCAGCGTATTTCGAATCAGTATATTGAATTATTGAAGGTATAAATTTTTTTAATAAATTTTTCCCGTTCCAATTTAATATGACAATGGCAATTTTCACAAATGGAAGTATTAATTTACTCTAAAATATGGCACAAAAAAAGCCTGTAGTGGCTACAAGCTTTGTACAAAAAAAGTTGAATAATATTAGATCCCTCTAACGTTAACTGCATTTAGTCCTTTTTTACCTTCTTTTAATTCAAATTCTACTGCGTCACCTTCATTTACCTTATCAACTAGACCTGAAATGTGCACGAAGTATTCTTCTTTTGAATCGTCTTCTATAATAAACCCAAAGCCTTTAGATTCATTAAAAAATTTTACTGTTCCGTTTTTCATTAAAAAATTGTATTATTAAAGTACAAATGTAAAGTTTATTAATTTTATTAGCCTTATTTTTTTTCATTAATTTTATATGTAAGCCTAATAATCAATGATTAAAGTAAGGATGAGTTAAAGAAAATTCAATAATCACTCAAATATTATGCTAGTACGATTTTAACCAATTTAAGGAAATTGATGATGAATTAGCCCAATTTAGTTACGATAGATGTCTTCATATTTTGGAATCTCTTCCAGAAATATGTACGATTGGTCTTCATGGTTCACTTTACATGAATAATGTATTATACCATTGCTTACAACCAAAAATTCTGATTTCAATTCCATATTGTATCGGGCAATTTGATCAAATGTATCTTGTGAAATTTTAACCTTAGGAGATTTGCATTCTATAATTAAGATAGGCGTGCCATTTGGACCATATATTAATAGATCAAATCGCTTTTTTAATTTATTTACAAGGAGTTGTTTTTCACAGGATATTAATGAAATAGGGTAATTTTTTTCCTTAATTAAGAAATGAATGAGGTTTTGTCTGACCCATTCTTCAGGGGTTAAAACCACATATTTTTTTCGAATGATATCAAATATAAGTTGCTTATTTTCACTACTTTTGAGTTTGAACTGAAAAGAAGGTAAATTTAATTTTTGCATTGGGTAAAAGTATAAATATTATTTATTAATGTCGAAGGTAACTGAAATAGTTGGTGATATTGAAGCAGGTTTGGTGAAGCCTATTTATTTTTTAATGGGAGAAGAACCTTATTATATTGATAAGATTTCTGAATATATTGAAAAATCAATACTCACAGAATCCGAAAAGGGGTTTAACCAAATGGTAATGTATGGTAGAAATGTATCTATAGAAGAAGTTATTTCTAATGCTAAACGGTATCCAATGATGGCGGATAAGCAAGTGATTATTGTTCGGGAAGCACAGGAATTGTCTCGATCTATTGAGAATTTACTAAGTTATGTTGAGAATCCGCAACCAACCACTGTACTCGTTTTCTGCTATAAATATAAAACGTTAGACAAACGCAAGAAATTGGTAAAAGCAATTTCTAAGCATGGTCAATTATTTGAAAGTAAAAAGTTATATGAGAACCAAGTTGGAGATTGGATTCGTAGAGTATTGTCTGGAAAGAAATATGAGATTAATCCTAAAGCTACTCAGATGCTTGTGGAGTTCTTAGGTAATGATTTGAGCAAAATCAGTAATGAACTTGATAAGTTAATGCTTGTTGCGCCGCAAGGAAGTGAAATTACCCCAAAACTTATTGAAGATAATATTGGGATAAGTAAAGACTTCAATAACTTTGAATTGCAAAAAATGATTGGAGAAAAGAAAGTTGTGAAGGCAAATCAGATTATTAATTATTTTGGACAGAATCAGAAAAGCCATTCAATTATTATGACCATATCTATTTTAAATAGTTTTTTCACTAAATTGTTAGTATACCATGGCTTATCGAATAAAACCAGAGATAGTGTCGAAAAAGCATTAAAAATAAGCTCGTTTTTTATTCAAGATTATCAAACAGCGGCTAAGAACTACCCGATGCGGAAGGTATCTCAAGTAATAGGATTATTACGGGAAGCTGATTTAAAAAGTAAAGGGGTAGGAGCGAGCGCTCTGCAGCCAATAGATATTCTTAAAGAATTACTTTTTAAAATATTGCATTAACATCTATTTATCCGCTTTATCAACCATGATGCGATTTTCACGATTTGCCAATTTCCACGCAGTATAAAAAATTAATCTAGCACGTCTCGTAAGAAGTTCTATGTTAATTTTATCTGGAGTATCCGTAGGCTTATGATAGTCTTCATGGACACCATTAAAATAAAATATAATGGGGATATTGTGTTTCGCAAAATTATAATGATCAGATCTATAATAGAATCGATTCTTATCATCTATGGCATTGTAGGTGTAATCTAAATCTAATTTTGAATATTTCTGATTGGCATCCTCATTAATAAGATGTAATTCAGAACTTAATCTGTCTGCTCCAATTATATATAAATAATTGGTATCACCCGGTTTGTCTTTGCCAATTCTACCAATCATATCTATGTTTAAGGCAGCCGTTATATTTTCTAATGGATACGTTGAATTACTCACATAATATGCAGAACCTAATAACCCTTTTTCCTCTCCAGTGAAGTTAATGAATAGTAGAGACCTTTTTGGACCATATCCTGCTTTTTTTGCTTCAGAAAAAGCTTGAGCGATTTCAATTACTGCGGATGTACCAGAAGCATTATCGTCAGCACCGTTATAAATTTCTCCATTTTTAATTCCCTCATGATCGTAATGAGACGAAATAACAACAATTTCCTCAGGTTTTTCAATTCCTTCTATAAATCCTATTACATTTTCAGATGGATGCTCAGATTTGTTCTTTAACGCTTCTAAGGGAACATTTTGAAAATAATCTCCAGTTAAATGATTTCCTTTCAAGCCATAACTTTTGTATTCATTTGCCAAATATTCTGCAGCCATTTTCTGACCTTTTTCACCTGTTCTTCTACCTTCAAATTCATCAGATGCTAACGTAAATACATGTTTTTTTATATCGGCTTCGTTAATAGTATTCGCATACGAAGTGATTAATTTAGAATTGGACGTTAATTCTGCAGACGAGAGCGTCTTATTTGATTTACAAGACCACAGAAATGCAAGACCTGCTATGAGGAGGATGTATTTTTTCATATAAAATAATATTGTACCAAAAATAAGAAATTAATAAGAACTGTTGGGTTGATCTATTATTTAAATATTTTGTTTAAGGTGTTTTTTTTAACAAAAATTGTTCCTTTATTGGATCGAAAATTATAGATTCATTATCGAATAGTTTGTCCATATGATTCTTTGAGATAAGTTCTTTAGGGGTTCCAATTAGAAATTCTTTCTCAGTCATAAGAAAGATTTCCGAAGCAGTTTGAAGTGCTAGTTGAATTTGATGTGTAGAAGCTATAATGGTTTTGTTTTCTTGAATGGCCAGTTTTTGAAGTAATTGAAAAGTTTCTAAGGTGTGCTCAATGTCTAAATGAACTGTCGGTTCATCTAAGATTATGGTATTCGTATCTTGGGCTAGGGCTCTAGAAATTAAAACGCGTTGAAATTGTCCATCACTCAGTTCGAAATATTTTTTGGAAACTAAATGTGCTATGTTAGTCAACTTTATTGATTTCTCAATAGCCTCAATATCTTTTTCCTTTAAAGCTCCTATCCAATTGGTGTAGGGCTGTCTTCCTAAGGCAATAAGTTCATACACGGTTAAATTACTTTCAGGTAATTTCTCTGTTAATATGAGACTTAAATTTTTGGCCAATTGAAGGTTACTATATGTATTAATGTTTTTGTTTTCTAATTTTACGTGACCATCAATAGGGTTTTGGACTCTAGAAAGTGTTTTTAATAAGGTAGATTTTCCAATACCATTTTTCCCTAGAATACAGACAAATGAACCTCTTTTTATTTTAAAGTTTAAATTAGATACAATGATATTTTCCTTTTTTCTAGAGGTGTATCCTATAGCCAAATCTTGAACTTCAATAGTGATATGTTTGTTGTCTATATTCAAACTAGAGATATAAGTTTTTTTTTCGAACTAAAAGCCATATTACAATGGGTGCTCCAAAAAGTGAAGTTATAGCATTTATTGGAAGCGTATATTGACTTGTAGGAAGTTGGGCAAAGGTATCAGCAATAAGCATTAACATGGCGCCAAGTATGGCAGAAGCCGGCAATAATATAGTATGATTCGATGTATTAAAAATCAAACGGGCTATATGAGGTACGGCTAAGCCTACAAATGCGATTGGACCAGAAAAGGCTGTAATTACCCCCGTTAAAACACTTGTAATTAAGAGCATTATGTTCCTAACAAATCGAATGTTTACGCCCATACTCATGGCATAACTTTCTCCTATAAGTAGGCTGTTGAGAGGTTTTAATATGAATGCTAACAATGACATGGATAGTAAATAAAAGCTGCTAAAAATGGATAACTCATTCCAACTTAAATTCCCTAAACTTCCAAACCCCCAAAAAATAAATTTTTGAAGTTGTTCAGGTTCGCTAAAATATGCAAGAATACTTATTACAGCTGAAGTTATACTTCCAAACATCAAGCCAATAATTAAAATGGACATCGTGTTTCGTACGCTATTGGCTACAATCATGACTGTAGACATAATCACCAAAGAACCAATACTTGCGGCAATAGCTATTCCAAAACTGGAACTAGAAATAAATCCGAGTCCACCAAACAAGGAGGTTCCTAAAATCAATAAGGCAACTCCTAAACTTGCCCCAGAACTTATACCGAGAACAAAGGGACCAGCGAGTGGATTTCTAAATAATGTTTGCATTAACAAGCCAGAAATAGACAATCCTGAACCAACTAAAATAGCGGTAATAGATTTTGGAATTCTATAGTCTAGAATGATTGTTTTCCAAGAATCTTTAACTTCTTCTTCGCTAAAAAGTATGGCTACTATTTTGCTGAAAGGAATGGAAACTGATCCAAAACTTAAATTGAAAATAAGAACACCAATTAATAATACTATTAAAAGGAAGAAAATTAAATTGTATGATTTTAGATTATTCAATATTTAAGGTACTTAAATAAGAAACGAGTTTGTTAATGGATTTTCCTCGGTGCGAAATCTCACTTTTTTCTACCATACTCATTTCGGCAAATGATTTTGTAAATCCACTAGGTTGAAAGATAGGGTCATATCCAAAACCTTTTGCTCCCTTTCTTGCTGACAATATTTTTCCTTCACAAATTCCTTCGAATAAATGGGTTTTTTGGTGGATATTTAGAGCAATTACCGTTTTAAATTGTGCATGCCTATTCTTCAGGCTTTTCATTTCTAACAGAACTTTGTCCATATTTTTTTCAGAATTGGAAGGTTCACCAGCGTATCTAGCTGAATAAACACCAGGATGCATGTTTAGCGAAGTAATTTCTAATCCAGTATCATCTGCAAAACAATCTAACCCAAAATTTTTAGATATAAAGTCTGCCTTAATTTTTGCATTTTCAATCAAAGTTTTTCCCGTTTCTGCAATGTCCTCAAAACATCCAATATCTTTCAGACTAATGATTTCGAAATCAGGTAATAAAGCGCGTACTTCCTTTAGTTTGTGTTCATTGTTTGTTGCGAAAATAATTTTCATAGGCATAGCAATTAAATAATTAAGCAAGATATAAATTCATTCTTTTTTGAAATAAAGTCAAATACTTTACTTGTGCCAAATTTAGAATTTATTTTAAGTAATTGGAAACTTAACACGAGAGATAATCAATCTTTTTTTTAGAATGATACCACTACTCGTGATGGTAAGGTTCATTTTTTAAGATGGTAAAACCTCGATAGATTTGCTCTACCATAAAGAGGCGAATCATTTGATGAGAAAATGTCATTTTTGAAAGTGATACCTCTCCCTGAGCCGTTAAATATACATTTTTAGAAAACCCATATGGCCCTCCAATTACAAAAACCAATTGTTTAATTCCAGAATTCATCTTTTTTTGTAGAAATTGAGAGAATTCAATAGAACGGAATTCTTTTCCTTTCTCGTCAAGTAATATCAATTGATCTGTTGGTAGTAAGTGCTTTAAAATTAATTCTCCTTCTTTTTCTTTTTGTTGATTTTCTGAAATATTTTTGACGTTTTTTAAATCGGGAATGACAAATAATTCAAATGTAACGTAATGTTGAAGTCTATTTTTATAGGTATCAATTAGTTTAATTAGATATTGGTTATCTGTTTTACCTATAGCAATAAGTTTGATTTTCATGTGTCTATACTATTTGTTAATTAGGTCACATACAGTTCGCCATGAACCATTCTTTTGAGTGATACTATTTTAAACATACTTGTTTCATTTAATAACAACTAGGGGTGAAGAATTCATATTCCTGAGTCATATCTCTTACAATTCCATATCCAACAGGATCATTCGTATTCATTGAACTAAACCATTCCTTTTGAAATGGTAGCCAATCCTCTTTTTTTAGTAATTTATTTAAAACAAAATCTGGCAATGCACCTGTTTTTATAAAGTATTCGCCATTGGGTTTGAGTAATATAAAATCTGCATCTGGTTGGTTTTTTAAAAATCCGCTTCTAATGACTCCGGTGTCTATTACCCAATTAAAATAGTTGTTTTTTATGGGGTAATTAAAATTTTGACTCACTACATAGAAAACTGGAGTATTATGCTTTCTCTCTATTTTTTTAACACAGTCATTTTGCTGGTCGGCATAATCCTCGATCTCTCTGTTAAATTTTTCTTCATCATGAAATTCGCGCTCGTGATTTCTTACATATTTTTGGAAATTTTGAATAGTGGCGAATGCATATTCGCCAAGTCTTTCTGCTTCTATATTGTAAGCCTCATAATTTTCTTCCAAGGTGTAAGAATTTACTAGATTACAATTTTCGTTTCTTTCGTCAAATCCAAATAAGGATTCCTCATAATGCATCAAAATTTTATGCTTTTTAGGGACTTTTTTATTCGATCTGCTGTTTAAATAGATTCGTACTTGGTTGTATTCTTTTGGCTTCAATTTTCCAAAAAACATTTTGTGATACACCTTTAAAACAGATATGTCTGGTTTGTCAAATTGTTTGCAATAAAAAGCAGCAGAGCCACATTTAACATTAAATTCAATTTCTGATATAACTTCAGATTTTTCATTTAAAAAAACTTTAGGTAATGCAGGCTTCTTTTTTATCTCTTTCACAACTTTAGTTGAGTCATTTGCGACACTATCAATTTTAACTTGGACTTGGGCGAGAATCACAGAGTTCATGCAAAAAAAGAATAAGAAGTAAGGTATGGTTTGTTTCATTTGCAAGGCAATATTTTCAAATATAGAAATATTTTTTAAACATTCTTTAGATGAGTAATTATTTAATATTTTTGTTTAACAAAATATATACCATGATTAGCGAAGATCAATATATAAATGAGTTAAATCTTATAATTTCAAATGCAATTAGAGAGGATGTTGGAGATGGAGATCATAGTTCTTTAGCCTGTATCCCTGTTGAATCGCTTGGAAAAGCAGAATTATTAGTGAAGGATAATGGTATTATTGCGGGAGTTGAATTTGCGAAAATGATTTTTAAATATGTTGATTCAAATTTAATCGTAGAAGTTTTTATTAAAGATGGAACAATCGTTCATCATGGCGATGTTGTTTTAACTGTTTCAGGATCATCTCAATCCATTTTAAAAGCAGAAAGATTGGTGTTGAATGCGATGCAACGAATGAGTGCCATAGCTACAAAAACCAAGCATTATATGGATTTGCTATCTGGAACTAAAACAAAAATTTTAGATACGCGCAAAACAACACCTGGAGTTCGGGCAATTGAAAAATGGGCAGTTAAAATTGGTGGTGGAGAGAATCATAGGTTTGCTCTTTATGATATGATTATGTTAAAAGACAATCATATTGATTTTGCCGGTGGAGTTACAAAAGCAATTAAGAATGCACAAGATTACCTAAAAAAGACGCATAGAGATTTAAAAATTATTGTTGAAGCAAGAAGTTTAGAAGAAATCGAGGAAATTCTTGAATCAAAAGGAATTCATAGAATTTTAATTGATAATTTTACTTTTGAAGACACCAAAAAAGCGATTGCTATGATTGGTGATTCTTGTCAAACAGAATCGAGCGGTGGTATCACCGAAGAAACCTTAAGAGTATATGCAGATTGTGGGGTTGATTTTATATCTTCTGGGGCATTGACGCATTCAATTTATAATATGGATTTAAGTTTGAAAGCTGTTTAGTGATTGAAGAGGGGTTTATAACTCTTAAACGTATTTAAAAGAATGACAAAAAAGATTGAAGACAAACTAGCAAAAGTGCCAATCCTTAATTGGTTGGTGCAACTTGGTAAAAAAATAAAGATCCCAGGACTCCAAGGTATGTCTTTATACGACTTATTAGAAATGTATATTATAGGCATTGTAAAAGGTGCATTAACGGCGAGAGCAGGTGCAATTGCCTTTAGTTTCTTTATGGCATTATTTCCGTTTTTACTTTTTGTTTTAACACTTATTCCAATTTTTGCGGCTCAGATTGAAGGTTTTCAAGAAGGTTTTATGTTTGCCCTAGAACAATTATTACCGCCTACAACTTCAGATGCCGTAGATGAAGTGATTAAGGATATTGCAGTAGATATTACCAACAATCAATATAGTGGTTTATTATCATTTGGTTTTTTGACTTCTATATTCCTAATGACAAATGGAGTAAATGCAATTTTTGGAGGTTTTGAATATTCATACCATGTAAAAATTTCAAGAAATATTATTAAACAGTATTTTATTGCCTTGGGTGTATCTATAATATTGTCTTTGCTATTTCTTTTAACAGTAGCCATTGTTATTTATTTTGAAATTGGAATTCAGGATTTACAAGTAAACGGACTTGTTGGAGATACTGTTTTATTGATTAAAATAGGAAGAGCCTTGTTTTTTACGATTATGATTTACATGGCGGTTTCAATTCTTTATAATTATGGAATTAAAAATATCCAGCATAACTCAATTTTTTCTGCCGGAGCAATTCTAACAACTTTACTCACCCTTTTGTTATTCTATTTATTTGCAATTTACGTAGAGCAGTTTGAACAGTATAACAAGTTGTATGGCTCTATAGGAACCTTATTAATACTTATGCTTTTTATTTGGTTGAATTCAGTAGTGTTATTACTTGGATTTGAATTAAATGCCTCTATAAATAGATTAAAAAGTAAACAACTAAAAATTTAAAAATGAAGATAGTAGCAATGATTCCTGCGCGATTGGAAGCAACTCGATTTCCAAATAAATTAATGCAAGATTTGGAAGGAATGTCTGTGATATTGCGAACCTATAGGACTACGTTTGAAACGGGTTTGTTTGATGCTGTATATGTTGTGACTGATAGTGATGTTATTTATAATGAAATTATTAGTAATGGAGGGAAGGCCATTATAAGTAAAAAAGCGCATGAGTCTGGTAGTGATCGAATCGCCGAGGTTATAGAGGATGTAGACGCAGATGTTGTTATAAATGTTCAAGGAGATGAGCCATTTACAAATAAAGAAACTTTAAATAAATTAATTGCTGTTTTTAAAAAGGATGACAACGAACAAATAGATATTGCTTCTGTAATGTTTGAAATCAAAGATTCTCAAGAAATTCAGAATCCGAATAACGTGAAGGTGGTTACTGATATTAATGATTTTGCATTGTATTTTAGTCGTTCTTCCATTCCGTTTCAAAGGGACGTATCATTCGGTACTTTTTATAAGCATATTGGTATATACGCATTTAGAAAAAACATATTATTAAAATGTACTAATTTGCCAATGTATGAGTTGGAGCAGGCTGAAAAACTAGAACAACTACGCTTTTTAGGAAATGGTATGCGTATTAAAATGGTGAAGACAAAACACCAACCGATTGGTATTGATACGCCGGAAGATTTAGAAGAAGCAAGGAAACAATTTTAGGTTAACACCAATTATATCGATCAATGTGGAGTGTAATTGGTATTAATTATTTTGCATTTTTTTTATATAATTAAAATGAATCTGTGCACCGTCATATAACAATTGTATAGAAATAGATTCGTGCTGGTTATGAATACTTTGAACTTCTTTTCTGCTAAAACTAACTGGAGTTGATGCATATGCTAAAATCCCTTTTGCTCTAAATGCGCCTAAATCATTAATATTAGGTAATAACAACGGTAAAATTTCAGAAGTTGGATAGTATGATTTGATTGATTTTGCTAAATTTTTAAAATATATAGTTTCTATAGATGTTGGGTCAGATTCCTGCATACTTTCCACAACCATAACTTTAACGTTATCATTTTTCAATCTACTCTTAATCAATGATAAAAATTCTTTTTCATCTGTTTCTGGGAGTAAGCGACAATCGAGATGCGCAATCGTTTTTGAAGGCAATATGTTGTAAGAATCATTATTGGAAGATATTTCTGTCAACGTTATGGTGTTTGTGTATAAAGATAATAGTTCTGGTTGTTTTCGCAATTGAGGAACTAGTAGAAATTTAAATAATCGAGGATGCTTTAAAATTAATTTTTCTAGACCTTTTTTTTGGGAACCTAAAGTTTTTAAAATATTTATATTTAAAGCATTGTAAATAATTTCATTTTTCTTTGAAGTTAAATTATTTAAGGCGCACACCATTTCTTGGTTCGAATAATGAATAGGCGTTACGGAACTATGTCCGTTGGTTTTAATTTCCAACTCTAAATTTAACCATAATGAACGTTTGTGAGTAACAGATATTCCGAAAATGGGATTCTTGAATTTTCCTTCTAGCAAATTTGTTAATTCTGAGGGTCCTTCTCCAATAACTGCGACAGCGTTCAACTCCTCCAAATGATTTTCTAATACATAATTAATACCGCCTGCACACTGAGTTTCTTCACAGGATACTGCCAGAAATGTAATATTGTATTGATCATTAGAAGCACTCTCAGACTTTAAATATTGTATTATGCCATATAATTGCATTAATGCTGATCCCTTATTATCTATGGAACCTCTGCCCAGAACTCTATCTTTTTTTATTTCTCCAGAATAAGGATCGGTGCCATCCAAACGAATCTCAGGAACTACATCGATATGGTTTAAAAAAATGATATTTGGCTTTTTTTCACTTAAAGGGAAAAGAGATGCTGCAAAATTGTAATTGCCATTTTCTGATCCAAAATCGGAAATCGAAAGACCATTTTCTCGAGCAATTGATTTTATGAATTCCCCTGCCTTTTTTTCGTTACCACTTATCGAAGGTATTTGAACATATTTTTGTAATAAATGCTCCATAGAAATCCAAGATCCATTATAAATGATAGAATCAATAGATTGACTAAAAGTAATTTGACTTGTAAATATTAATAGTAAAATTACTGTTCTCATTAGTTAGTATGATATTGGTACAATATAGGCATTAATTATTAGGTTGTGAAAATCGAAAGTAAAACCACAATAATTCATTGTTTTTTTTCGCATATTTACAGCCTATTAAACGATTGAAATCGCATGAAACGAGCAGATCAAAATTTATCACTCAAGGGAATGATTAATGGCGAACTACATGTGACCGTTGTTTAGAAAATAAGAAAAACACATGAAGCCAAGTATCCCAAAAGGAACGAGAGATTTTTCGCCAACTGAAGTGGCGAAACGTAATTACATTTTTAGCATTATAAAGTCATCATTTGAAAATTTTGGTTTTCAACCTATTGAAACACCAAGTTTTGAGAATTCATCAACTTTAATGGGAAAATATGGAGAGGAAGGAGATCGTTTGATTTTTAAGATTTTGAATTCGGGTGATTATTTAGCTAAAGTTAAGGAAGGATTCGAATCTTTTGTAGATAACTCTATTCGTAAAGATCTAAAAAGTTTATCATATAATATTAATACAATTACTAAATCAATCTCAGAAAAAGCATTGCGTTATGACTTAACAGTGCCGTTTGCAAGATACGTGGTGCAACATCAAAATGAAATTAACTTTCCGTTTAAACGGTATCAAATGCAACCTGTTTGGAGAGCAGACAGACCTCAAAAAGGAAGGTTTAGAGAGTTTTATCAGTGTGATGCAGATGTTGTAGGTAGTAAAAGTTTAATGCAAGAGATTGAATTTGTTCAATTGTATGATGATGTTTTTACCAAATTAAAATTGGAAGGAGCAACGATTAAAATGAACAATCGTAAAATTTTAACTGGAATTGCTGAGATTATTGGTGCTTCAGATAAATTGATTGATTTTACGATAGCTTTGGATAAGTTAGATAAAATAGGAGTAGAGGGCGTTACAAAAGAATTGCTTTCTAAAGGAATTACAGCCAAAGCTATAGAAAAAGTTCAGCCATTGTTTAGTTTTAATGGTTCCAATCAGGAGAAATTAGACCAGTTGAAAGGAATGCTTAGCGCTTCCGACGAAGGCTTGAGTGGTATAGAAGATTTAGAATTTATCATTAAAAATATTTCAGAATTGGGTCTTCAATCTGCAAATTTGAATATTGATGTAACGTTGGCGCGCGGATTAAATTATTATACCGGGGCTATTTTTGAAGTTGCTGCTCCAGAAGGAGTAAAGATGGGTTCTATAGGTGGTGGAGGCCGTTATGACGATTTAACAGGAATATTTGGATTAAAAGATGTGAGTGGCGTAGGGATTTCATTTGGTTTAGATCGCATTTATTTAGTTTTGGAAGAGTTAGATTTGTTTAATGAAGTTTTGCTTCCAAAGCCAAAAGTAGTTTTTATGAATTTTGATGAATCTATTAGATTATCTCAATTAAAGGCCATCAAAGAACTTAGAAAGAATAATATAAAATGTGAACTTTATCCTGATGTAGGAAAAAGTGGAAAACAACAAAAAAAACAGTGGAAATATATTTCAAATAGAGAGATCCCATTTGTTGTGTCGAAGGTAGAAAACGAACTATTTATAGTAAAGAATATGAATAATGGTGAGCAGTGCACATGTAATTTGAGTGAAATGATTGAAAGACTTAAATAATTTGTAAATTTGCGCCTTAATAAACGAGACCATGTTTGAAATTAAAAACGGAATGAGTAAAGAAAATTTAGAAGACAGAGGAGAGGATCACGTTGGATCGTGTGCTACGACTCCTTTGAGAGCCGATGCTTTTGATATTTCTGATGCTGATAAAATTGAAAAAATTCAAGAGAATGTGCGTGAAATACTACTAACTTTAGGAATGGATCTTACAGACGATAGTTTGAAAGGTACTGCAAAAAGAGTAGCCAAATCATTTGTAAATGAATTGTTTGCAGGATTAAACCCTGACAATAAACCACGTTTATCAACTTTTGACAATAACTATAAGTATGGAGAAATGCTTGTAGAGAAAAACATTGTGGTGTACTCAACTTGTGAGCATCATTTATTACCAATAATTGGTAGGGCTCATGTCGCCTACATCTCTAAAGGACAAGTAATTGGATTGTCTAAAATGAATAGAATTGTAGATTATTTTGCGAAACGTCCGCAGGTACAAGAACGTTTAACTATGCAAGTGGTGCAAGCTTTGCAAGAATCATTGGGTACGGAGGATGTTGCTTGCGTTATTGACGCGAAGCATTTATGTGTGAATTCTCGTGGAGTACGTGATATTGAAAGTAGCACTGTTACGGCTGAGTTTGGGGGTAAATTTAAGAGTAAAGATACTAAATCAGAGTTTTTGAATTATATCAATTTAGAGACTAATTTTGAGTAATATGATGTATAAATAAAATTGAAGGCTCGTATTTTCGGGCCTTTTTTATGGTTAGAAAAGTAATACTGTTTGTTTCAACTAAGTCAAAAACGATATTTAAGTCAGGGAATTATAACTTTATATATCCTAAAAACTTCAATAATCTTATAGGTTTTTTTTATTGGATACCTGCAAGATTGTACAGACTTTGCAGGAAATGTGGATAAAGAGTTAAATAGACTCTAAATACTATTTCGTATTTTTAACTAATGAATAAGACCCTCCTCTTTTTACCTGATATTTCTGGCTATACCGCATTTGTTCAAACTACAGAAATTAGTCATAGTCAGCATGTAATTGCAGAATTGTTAGAGGTGATGATTGAAGCTAATACGGAAAAACTACAATTAGCAGAAATTGAAGGAGATGCCTTATTTTTTTATAAAGAAGATATCCCGTCTTCTGAAAAGTTACTAGCACAAATTGAAACTATTTTCACCGCCTTTTATAGTCATCTAAAATTGTTTGAGAAGCATCGTATTTGTCCATGTATGGCGTGCTCTAATGCTCCAAATTTACAATTAAAAATTATCGCACATTGCGGAGAAATTGAGTTTATTTCGGTTCAGAATAAGCGTAAACCATTTGGAGTAGAAGTCATTGAAGTACATCGATTGATGAAAAACGCTATAGAAAGTAATCAATATGTTTTGTTAACGGATATGTTGAAAAAGGAAATAGCTTTAGCCGCTACTTACCAAAGTAAATTATTTCAATTATCCAGCGGTAAAGATTCTTATGATGGAAAAGATATTCCGTATTCTTACGCACTTATTGATAAGAAAAAATTAAAATTAAAACCATTTGAACAAGTGTCAAAATTCAATTTTGAACATGCTCCGGATGTACAACTTCAAAGAGATTTTCCAATAGGAGCTAAAGACTTACTAGAGATTATTTCTAATTTTTCCTATAGATCTAAATGGGTTGAAGGTGTTGATGATTTTGTATTTAACCCCGGTGAAATAAATAGATTGGGAACTGAACATGTTTGTGTGGTGAATGGAGAACATATAAATTTCAGAACAATTACCAAAGATGTTGATCTCATTCAACTAGTATATGGCGAATTAACAGAAACTCCTAAACTGATTGATACGGCTTATCAATTTTATATTATTACGCCTTTGAAGAAAAATACCTGCCGATTGGAAGTAGAAATCTATATGGAAGCAACATCATGGATTAAGAAAATAATGTTACAGTTTTTAGTTAAAAAGACCTTTCAAATAAATGTAGAGAAAGCAGTGAATAGTTTGTTTGATTTTGTGGTAAACAAGGGTAAATAAAGATGGATGATATCTCTTTTGGCTAAATGGGATAAAATATATTTTTATAGAGTTTAGTAAGTTATAGATAACGTAACCAAGATTTAATTTATAGAAGATAAAACTTAGTTTAAAATGAAGTACAACATAGACATTAATGATTTTATTTCGATTATTTCGAAATATTTTAAAATAGAATAAAATTCGTTGCCATGGGAATTGACAACCAACTTAAAAGAGATTGTTGAAGGAATAATACCTTGTCTTGGTGAGGACTTCAAAATTACGGATAGTGCAGCAATACATAAATCGACCATTGTAGAAAATGGAGTAACGACTAAGAGATCTTTTGTAGCAATGAAAAATTGTCATATTGGAGCGAATACATATTTTCGAGAAGGTGTATTCTTAGACAAGTCGGTAAAAGTTGGTTCCTGTTCGGAAATAAAAGTAGTATAATTTGTTCAGAAACAGCAATTGTGCACTTAAACTATATTGGAAATAGCATTATTGGTAGCAATGTGAACTTTGAGGCTGATTCAGTTGCAGCCAAGCATTACAATGAAAGAGAGAATAAAAAAATTAGAATTAAATACAATAACACAATACTAGATACAGCAGTTGAAAAATTCGGAGCTTTGGTCGGCGATAATTCGAGAATTGGTGCAAATGGAGTTCTCTCTCCTGTGACTATTTTGAAGAAAAACTCAGTCGTGAAAAGGTTGGAATTGATTGCGTAACAGGAACGATAATAAACTACTTAAAGCACTGCGACTTGATTAATACTTATTTTTTTTATTGCTGAAAATATCAATAAATTTATGCGCTTGATTTTTCTGAAGGAGTATCAATTGCCAACTTAAATACTGAAATCATACACAATTTATTCAAACATTATTTATGAAAGTAGTAATCACAGGTTCCAGTGGCATGGTAGGTCAGGGAGTTTTACAAGAATGCATAGAAAGCGATGCGGTAAAAGAGATCTTATTGGTTAACAGAATTTCGATAAAATTAAGCAATCCAAAAATTAAAGAAGTGTTGGTTGAGAATTTCTTTGAACTGGATACTGCACAAACGGATTTACAAGGCTATGATGCTTGCTACTTCTGTATTGGAACATCTGTATTAGGGAAGACCGAAGAAGTGTATAGTAGGATCACCTATGAACTTACGGTTAATTTCGCCGAGGTATTTATTTCTCATAGCCCAAATAGTGTGTTTTGTTATGTAACAGGACAAGGAACTGATAGCACAGAAAAAGGAAAAGGCATGTGGGCTCGGGTAAAAGGAAAAACAGAAAATACTATTTTGAATATGGGCTTTAAAGCGGCCTATATGTTTCGTCCTAATTACATTCAACCTATGAAAGGAGTGAAATCAAAAACTTGGTATTCGTTAATCTTTACATTTTTTAGTCCTATATACCTAGTATTAAAGCATTTTCTATCGCTTGCTACAAATTCTGAAAATATTGGATTGGCTATGATAAAATTGACAGAAGGAAAACATCCTGTTACGGTTTTTGGGAAATAGAGAAATTAATAAAGTAGCGGAAGAATAAGTATGATACATACTAAAAAATCCCAACATGAAAATATTGGGATTTTGTGACTTTATAAAATAGAAGTTTTAGTTTTCTGTCAAAACCCATTCTCCCTTGTCAATTAAAGGAATAGCTTGCTTGTACTTAACCTCTTTGTTTTCACCGCTCATTACATTTTTAATAGTAACACGATCGTTTCTACCTATTTTTCGTTCAGTACGAACAAATGTTTCAACAGGTTTTCGCTCTTGTAGTTGATTCGTATTCGTTTGAGCGCCATCAGCATAATCCTCTTTTGTCAATTGAACATTTTCTCTTTTACGTTCTCTTGCCTGTGATACTTCACTAGGATTACGTGTTGGTAAATCTCCTTTAAATAAGAAAGACAACACCTCTTTATTTACCTTGTTCAACATTTTATTAAACAATTCAAAGGATTCGAATTTGTAAATCAATAAAGGATCCTTTTGCTCATATTGTGCATTTCGAACAGATTGCTTTAACTCATCCATCTGGCGTAAGTGATCTTTCCACGTATCGTCGATAATCGCTAAAGACACGTTCTTTTCAAAATCTTGCACCAATACTTTTCCTTTAGATTCGTACGCATTTTTTAAGTTGGTAACAACCTGAATAGTTTTTACACCATCTGTAAATGGTACCACGATGCGCTCGTATTGCGTTGCCTGCTTTTCGAATACATCCTTAATAACAGGGTATGTTGCTGCCGCATTGCGTTCGATTTTATTTTGATAGTGTTTGTAAACAACATCAAACAGGGTATCTGTTAATTCTTCTACAGATTTTTCTTTGAACTCTATTTCGCTAAATGGAGATGAAGTAGAAGAGAATCGAATTAATTCAAATTCAAAATTGTTATAATCTTCATTGATTTTATTTTCCTGAACTAAATTAGAACAAGTGTCATACACCATATTTACAATATCAACCTGTAAACGTTCTCCGTACAAGGCATGACGACGTCTCTTATATATAACTTCACGTTGAGAGTTCATTACATCATCATATTCCAATAGGTTCTTACGAACTCCAAAGTTATTCTCTTCAACTTTCTTTTGTGCTCTTTCAATAGATTTAGAAATCATAGAATGCTGAATTACTTCGCCTTCTCCTAATCCCATTCTATCCATCATCTTAGCAACACGTTCACTATTAAATAAACGCATTAAGTTATCTTCTAAAGAAACATAGAATTGAGAAGACCCAACATCTCCTTGACGACCTGCACGACCTCTTAACTGTCTGTCAACACGTCGAGAATCATGGCGCTCTGTTCCAATAATTGCCAATCCACCAGAAGCTAAAACTTCTTTACTCAACTTAATATCGGTACCACGACCGGCCATATTTGTTGCAATAGTAACAACTCCAGGATTCCCAGCTTCTTCAACAATGTCTGCCTCTTTCTTGTGCAATTTTGCATTCAATACATTATGTTTAATTTTACGCATTGCAAGCATTCTACCCAATAATTCAGAAATCTCTACAGAAGTAGTACCTACTAATACGGGTCGACCTTGCGCAACTAAATTAGTAATTTCATCAATTACAGCGTTGTATTTTTCACGAGCAGTTTTATAAACTTTGTCGTCTCTATCATCTCTTGCTAAAGGTCTATTCGTAGGAATTTCAATAACATCTAATTTATAGATTTCCCAAAATTCACCTGCTTCTGTAATCGCGGTACCTGTCATTCCGGATAATTTACGATACATTCTAAAGTAATTTTGAAGGGTAACCGTTGCAAATGTTTGTGTAGCCGCCTCAATTTTTACATTTTCTTTGGCTTCAAGCGCTTGGTGTAATCCGTCAGAATAACGACGGCCATCCATGATACGACCTGTTTGCTCATCAACGATCATAATTTTATCATTCATCACCACATATTCCACATCATTTTCGAATAGTGTATAGGCTTTTAATAATTGATTCATGGTGTGAATACGCTCACTTTTAACGCCAAAATCCTTATAAAGAATTTCTTTCTTCTTAGTTAACTCCTCCGGTGAAAGATTTTCAGCATCCAATTTTCCTATTTCCATACCAACATCTGGCATAATAAAGAAATCATCATCATTGTGATCTTTAGACAGGTGTGCAATCCCCTTATCAGTCAATTCAATCGAATTATTTTTTTCATCAATGGTGAAATATAAGGCTTCGTCAACCTTTGGCATTTCACGATTATTGTCTGCCATATACGTATTTTCTGTCTTTTGAACGATTTGTTTAATTCCTTCTTGACTTAAATACTTGATTAGGGCTTTATTTTTAGGTAAACCTCTGTAAACTCTTAATAATTGGAATCCACCTTCTTTGGTATCTCCGTCGGCAATTAATTTTTTAGCTTCAGAAAGAACGCCGACTAAATATTTACGTTGTAATTCAACAATTTGATGAACACTTGGTTTTAATTCGTTAAATTCATGAAGATCTCCTTGTGGGGTAGCTCCAGAAATAATTAAAGGAGTTCTAGCATCATCAATTAAAACAGAATCTACCTCATCAACAATTGCATAGTTATGCGGACGTTGAACCAAATCCTTTGGCGAATTTGCCATATTATCTCTTAGATAATCAAAGCCAAATTCATTATTAGTTCCATAAGTGATATCGGCATTGTATGCTTTTCTTCTTGCATCAGAATTAGGTTGATGGTAATCAATACAATCAATTGATAATCCATGAAACTCAAAAATTGGAGCCATCCATGCTGCATCACGTTTTGCTAAGTAATCATTAACGGTTACAACATGTACGCCATTTCCGGTAATTGCATTTAAATAAATAGGTAAGGTTGCAACCAAGGTTTTACCTTCTCCTGTCATCATCTCTGCAATTTTACCTTGATGCAAAACAGAACCACCTATTAATTGAACATCATAGTGAATCATGTCCCACGTAATTTGTTTCCCCGTTGCATCCCAAGAATTATGATAAATAGCTTTATCTCCATCTAATTCCACATTGTCCTTTAATGCCGACAATTCTCGATCAAAAGCATTTGCCTCCACAGTGATTGTCTTGTTCTGAGTAAATCTTCGTGCTGTTTCTTTAATGAGTCCAAAAGCCTCGGGCATTAATTCTAGAAGCACTTTTTCTGACGCTTCGTAAGCCTCGTCTTTTAAAGCATCAATTTCAGAATAAATTTCTTCTTTTCGATCGATATTTACTGCAGTTACTTCGTCTTCCAGCGACGCTATTTTATCGTGGAACGGTTGTGTTGCAATATTTATTTTTTCTCTAAATTCTAGCGTTTTTGAGCGCAATCCATCATCTGAAAGTGCCTTTAGGTTATTTTCAAATGAGATTACATTCTCTACAATAGGGAGTAATGTTTTAAGATCTTTTTTGTTCTTGTCTCCAACAAAAATTTTTAAAACGGAGTTTAATATACTCATAATTTATTTAGGTGTTTTATGCGTTCAAATTTAAACAAAAAAAAAGCCTCTAAAGAGACTTTTTATATGTTATTTTAATGTGTTTAATATTCGTCTTCGTTCCAAAGATAATCATCTTCGGTTGGGTAATCTGGCCATATTTCAATTATAGAATCGTAAGCATCTCCTTCATCTTCAATATCCTGTAAATTCTCAGCTACTTCAAGAGGAGCACCTGTACGTATCGCGTAATCAATAAGTTCGTCTTTTGTTGCTGGCCATGGCGCATCTGCTAAATAAGAGGCTAATTCTAAAGTCCAATACATAATTAAAAAGGTATTATTTTTTTTTGCAAAAATAAAATTATTACTTAATAAGTCAAGTTTTTTATGGTGTTTTTTCAATAAAATAATGAACTTATTTATTTTTAGATGGAATCCATTGAATTTCTTCTACATTTAAGTCGTAAGTCAACTTCCGTGCCAATGTAAAAAGGTAGTCAGATAGTCTGTTGAGATACATAATAATAGTTGATTCTATGGATGATGTTTCAGCTAACTGCACAGCTAATCGCTCAGTTCTTCTACAAACGCACCGCGCTATATGACAATATGACACGGTGCTGTGTCCACCTGGTAACGTGAAGTGAGTCATCGCTGGAAGATCTAGGTTCATCAAGTCAATAGATTGTTCTAAGAGTTCAATAGAGTCTTTATCTATTGTTACAATATTGAGTCGCTTCTCACCATTTTTTAAAATTTCTTTTTCCTCAGGTGTTGCTAACATGGATCCTAACGTGAATAAATCATTTTGGATTTTTAATAAATCAATTTTGATCTTTTTTGAAATTTCTTGATCTCTGATTAATCCTATATGAGAATTTAGTTCATCTACGGTGCCATACGTTTCAACGCGTAAATGGTATTTTGGTACGCGAGTGCCACCATAGAGTCCTGTGGTGCCATTGTCTCCAGTTTTTGTATAGATTTTCATGTTTTTATATGTTTTTTTTTAACGGTTACATGTAGTTTGCCATTACTTATTCCCTTGGATCATAAAAGATTTAGCATGCTCGTTTCATGTTCTAAATTTATTAAATTCTTATGGTAAAATGTTCTTTAATTTGTTCTTTTCTAAAAAAAACAAATCCCCAATAATAAGTGTCAATGGTAACGCTAGCCAATGGATGTTTCTTTATAATACTCCACGCGTCCTCCATATCTCCAGACCAGTGAATATCGTCAAAGACAAAAACAGATTCGTTGTGAATATTTTTAAGACATGCATGGAAGTAATCTAACGTTGGTTCTTTTTTATGATTTCCATCAAAATAAATCAAATCGAATTTTTTATTTTTTAGAGAAATAGGCAGTGTTGTTGAAAACTCACCAATAACAACGTTGATATTTTTTAAATTAAATTTTTCAAACTGCCCTATGGCAAAATTTGAAGTGTTTTTACAACCTTCTAGCGTAGTTATATGAGCCTGAGGGTTACCTATTGCCATACTTGCAGTTCCTATTCCTAAAGAAGTTCCAGTTTCAAGAATCTCATTGAGATTTAAATAGGCTACAACCCTAGCCAAAAGTTCAGCTCTTTTTTTGGAAATTCCAGCAATTTTAGCAATTTTCGAAATAGCTCTATTTTTTGATTTAAAAACTCTAGATCCTTTACCAAAATCGGTAACTTCAATAAAACCTTTGTTACGCATAAGATCATTCCTGTATGAATTGATTCTTTTTCTTTTATTTAAGGGTGTTTTTTTATAGAAACATTTTGTTATTAAATTAAAAACAAACGGGGAGTGAACGCCATGTTGATTTGTAGCGTTTAATAAGAATTTGAAGTAAGATTTTATTTGAGAATACATGTCAATTATTTCAACACGAAAATACTGGAAAATTCAATTTATTGTGCGATTAAAAATTATATTTGCCAATAGTTGAGATTTGTTTAACTTTATTTACTCAACGTCAACCCTCAAATAAGTCGAATTTTTATGAAGAAAATTGCTGTTTACCTCTTGATAATTGCAAGTTTATCTTCTTGTCTCTCTTTGAAAAAGACTACTTATTTTCAAGGTGATCCTAGTGAAAAGCCAGAAATGTATAAGTTTAATAATGCGCCATATAGGTTACAAGTAAATGATGTTCTATCGGTAGAAATAATATCGGAAAAGCCAGAATTAATTGCGTTATTTGGTATTCGTGAAGGCGGAGGAGGAGATCTTTATTTTGGAGGATATACTGTTGACAGGCATGGAAATATTAGAATTCCGTATATCAATGAAATTAATGTATTAGGGTATACAGAAAAAGAAGTTCGACTAAAGATTGAAGAAGAACTGAAAAAATTTATAAAAATAGAGGAAACATTTTTTGTTAAAGTTAAACTGTCGGGAATTCAGTTTTTAGTGAATGGAGAGGTAGGGTCTCCAGGCACGATAATATTACAACAGACTCAGGTATCTATTTTAGAAGCAGTCGCTAGTGCAGGAGAAATAGCGGAGTTTGGAAATCGTCAAGAAGTTCAGATTTACAGGAAATCATTAGGTGGAGTAGAAAGATTTACGGTAGATCTTACCAATGTCACTATTTTTGATTCAGAATATTATTATATTCAGCCCAATGATATTATCTATGTCCCACCTTTAAAACGAAAGAATTGGGGTCTAGGAATCACTGGATTAGGGACATTTACGACCGTCGCTTCTATTTTTGCAGTTTTGACGAGTACTATTTTATTAATTGACAATCTTTAAATTTTATGAGTCAAGAATTTAAAATTCTAAATACACAAACTGAGAATATAAGAGAGAATCTATCTGATATTAAGGGATATGTTTTTAGAGTATTATCTAATTGGAAATGGTTTTTGTTAACTATTCCTATAGGATTGGTTATTGCATACTATGTGAATATATCGACACAAAGAATTTATGGATTAGGTTCTACGATAAATGTAAAAGAAAAACAAAACTCGCTATTTGCAACAGGAACGAACATTGCTTTTAATTGGGGCGGCACTAGTGATAAAGTAGAAGGGATAAGGCGAACCTTATCATCTCGATCTCATAATGAGAAGGTTGTAAGAGAATTAAAATTTTATATTCAATATTTAAAAGAAGGTCGATTTCGAATTGAAGATGCATATGGAGCGGTTCCCTTTAAAGTAAGTTTAGAACCAGGGCAATTTCAATTATTAAATAGCCTCATCTATATAGATTTTATAGATAATGAAAATTTTAAATTATCTATTGATTTTAAAGATCAGAAATCTACTAGAATTATAAATTATGAGGAGAATCTCACCTATGTGCATGAAGTGGTATCTAGCCAATTTTCAAAAGATTTTAGATTAGATCAACCTATTAAAATGCCATTTTTAAATCTAAGTATTGATGGTCTTGAAGGTATGGGCAACATTACTGGTAAATCCTTTATGATTCGATTTAAATCCGTAGATGCTGTTGTAAGCAGATACCAAAAGATAAGAGCTAGTCCTATTTCAGGTACTTCTTTGTTAAATGTGGTTTTAACGGGGCCTAATAAAAGTAGAATTGTTGATTATTTGAATAAGTCAACGGAGATACTGTCAAAAGATCAATTGGAAGAAAAAACGAATTATGCCCGGCAAACATTGTTGTTTATTGAAGAACAATTTCAAAATACTCAGGATAGTTTGGATTTAATAGAAGAAAATATAGGGGATTATAAAGAGTTAAAAGGAATATATGATTTGTCGGCAGAAGGTTCTCAAATGTTTTCTAAAACTACAGGGTTGGATCAGGCTCAGGTGGATTTAACAGACCGACTCGAGTATTATACAAACTTAGAAGCGTATATAAATACAAGCCAAGGATTTCGAAATATTCCTACCCCAGCAATTATTGATGTTGAAGATGCAGCTATAAGTCAGAATATTTCAACGCTTACTCAACTGGTAACAGAACGCGAGAAAATGCAGGAGCAAGTTACCGATAATCATCCTTCATTAATATCGAAAAATCAAGAGATTTTAACAACCAAAAATATAACATTAGCAAATATTGCATCTCTTAAAAAAGTACTTCAATTAACGATTGATAATGGTCAAAAAAGAATGAATGCTTATAAGGCTGAAATGCAGAAATTACCGGAAAAAGAACAAAAATTGCTTAAATACAGTCGTAAATATGCGATGACAGAGGCTAATTACATGCATTTAATGCAAAAAAAATATGAAGCAGGGATCGCAATAGCTGCAAGTGTTCCAGATATTTCTGTTTTAGATTTAGCGAAAGATACAGGGCAGGTTTCAACAATGCCGCGAAAACCTTTCAACTATATGGTTGGGATTTTATTAGGAACATTAATTCCATTATTCATAATTATTGCTGTTGAGATCTTGGATACAAAGGTTCAAACAGTTGAAGATATTGAAAGAATCTCACCAATTCCTATTTTGGGTGTGGTAGGTAGAAACACAATTACTGATAATTTAGCAGTATTTTCAAAACCAAAATCTTCGGTAGCAGAATCATTTAGAGCATTGCGGTCTAATATCCACTTTTTATTTGATAGAGATAAAATCAATCAATCAAAAATAGTTTTGGTAACTTCTTCAATAAGTGGCGAGGGAAAAACATTTGTAGCCATAAATATGGCCACAGTCTTTGCTTTAAGTGGGAAGAAAACAGTGATAGTTGGACTAGATTTAAGAAAACCAAAAATCGCTAAATATTTTGATTTACCAAATGAAGCGGGGGTGGTAAATTATTTAATAGGTCAAAACACTATAAGCGATATAATTCGACCCACTCAAATTGAAAATTTAGATATTATAAATGCAGGTCCCGTGCCTCCTAATCCATCTGAACTGATCATGAATGATGCTTGCGGTGAATTATTGGAATATCTTAGGACTCAGTATGACTATATAATATTGGACACACCGCCAGTCGGGTTGGTAGCAGATGCTTTTGAATTGATTAAATATACAGATGCAAATTTATATGTTGTAAGACAAGGATATACTCAAAAGGGAATGTTGAAAATGATTAATGAAAAGTACGATAAAGGTGAGGTTCCTAAGATAAGTACCATTTTGAATAATTTCAAAGTGAAGACAAGTTACGGTTATGGCTACGGTTATGGCTATGGTTATGGATATGGTCATGGATATCACGATAATGATAATATTCCATTTTATAAAAGAATTTTTAAACGCTCATAGAATTTGAAGGAAAAGATAAAATTTGCAGTTGTAGGCTGCGGACATATAGGAAAGAGGCATGCAGAAATGATTTCGAGAAATAATGATGCATCCTTGGTCGCTTTAATTGATGTTAAAGCTAGAGAGTCATTAAATTTGGATCAGTATACAGTTCCTTTTTTCAATAGTTTGGAGAGTTTTTTAGAAA
The DNA here is from genome assembly GCA_905181865.1 of Urechidicola croceus. GTDB lineage: Bacteria > Bacteroidota > Bacteroidia > Flavobacteriales > Flavobacteriaceae > Urechidicola > Urechidicola croceus_A. The sequence continues at coordinate 378,356 of CAJIZG010000001.1, read as the reverse complement.
GTGACATTGACACAGATGTCATAACAATATCAACACCGAATGGATTTCATGCTCCTCAGGCTATAAAAGCTTTGAAAGCGAAAAACCATGTAGTAGTTGAGAAGCCGTTGGCACTTTCTAAAAAAGATGCTGAAGATATTATATTTAATTCACTGAACGTTTCTAGGCAAGTTTTTGCTGTGATGCAGAATAGATATTCACCTCCATCAGTTTGGATAAAAAATGTTATTGATAGTGATTTACTAGGAGCTATTTATTCCGTTCATATCAATAGTTTTTGGAATAGAGATGAGCGTTATTATACGCAAGAATCGTGGCATGGGGATAAAGAATTAGATGGAGGAACGTTATTTACTCAATTCTCACACTTTATTGATATTATGTATTGGCTTTTTGGTGATATTACTAATATTAAATCTGTGATGAAAGATTTTAAGCATCAAAGTTTAACAGATTTTGAGGATGCTGGTATTGTTCACTTTGAGTTTGTAAGCGGTGGAATTGGAAATTTTAACTTTTCAACAGCTGTTTGGAATAAAAACATGGAGAGTTCAATGACTATAATTGGAGAAAAAGGGGCGGTAAAAATTGGAGGTCAGTATATGGATAAAGTAGAATATTGTCATATTAAAAATTATGAAATGCCAATTTTGGAACCTACAAATCCAGGTAATGATTATGGCGCATATAAAGGGTCTGCTCAAAATCATCATTTTGTTCTTCAAAATGTAATTGATGTGTTGCAAAAAAATAAATCAATTTCAACCAATGCTTTGGAAGGAATGAAAATAGTTGATATTATTGAGCGCATATATAAAAGTGCTGAATAAATGTTATCTTCTAAACAGCAAAAAACAAAACGCCTTTTTGACTTAATTATTTCATTAATTGGAATTGTTATCAGTAGTATTCCTTTAATAATTCTTGTGCTGTTGTCGTCTATTTCAACAAGATCTTTTGGAATATTTTTTCAAGAGAGAGTAGGTAAGGATGCTGAGTTTTTTATCCTTTATAAAATTAAAACCTTTGGCGCTTTAAGGAATGGAGAAATTTTCTTGACTTGGTTCGGTAAATTTTTACGGAAATCAAAATTTGATGAGTTACCTCAATTGTTTAATGTTTTATTTGGAAATATGAGTATGGTTGGACCAAGACCAGACATTCAAGGTTATGCAGATAAATTAAAAGAGGCTGATAGAATTATTCTTTCTGTAAAACCTGGAATTACGGGACCGGCTACACTAAAATTTTCAAATGAAGAAGAATTGCTTTCTGAACAAGAAAATCCATTAGAATTTAACGATAAGTTTTTGTGGCCGCAGAAGATTGAGATAAATAAGTGTTATGTTCAAGAGTGGAAAATGCTAACAGATTTTAGATGTTTACTTAAAACCTTGAGGCATTTATTTTAATATAGAAAAAGGCAGACTCAATTTGAAAAAATTAATTCCACCTTTTTTTAATTTCGAAAATAGTACTACTTAAAGACCGCCTATCATATCTGCAGGAACTACCCACGCATCATATTCCTCGGGAGTAACATACCCTAAGCGCACAGCCTCTTCTTTTAAGGTTGTCCCATTTTCGTGCGCTGTATTTGCAATTTCAGCGGCTTTATAATAGCCTATTTTAGTATTTAAAGCAGTTACCAGCATCAAAGAATTGTTTAATAATTGTTTAATGACGGAATGATTTGGTTCTATTCCAATAGCACAATTATCGTTAAATGATACACAAGCATCACCTATTAATCGAGCTGACTGTAAAAGATTAGCGGCCATCATTGGTTTAAAGACATTTAATTCATAATGACCTTGTGTTCCACCAATAGTTACGGCAACATCGTTACCCATAACTTGGGCTGCTACCATTGTCAAGGCTTCGCATTGTGTTGGATTTACTTTACCAGGCATAATCGAAGATCCTGGTTCGTTAGCTGGAATGATTAATTCTCCAATTCCGGATCGTGGTCCAGAGGCCATCATTCTAATATCATTAGCAATTTTATTCAAAGAAACAGCCATTTGTTTTAAAGCTCCATGGGTTTCTACAATGGCATCATGAGCAGCCAATGCTTCAAATTTATTTTCAGCTGTTATAAATGGCTGATTAGTAAATTTAGCAATGTACGTGGCCACCAAAACATCATAACCCTTTGGAGTGTTTAATCCAGTTCCCACTGCAGTTCCGCCCAAAGCCATTTCTGAAAGATGGGCCAACGTGTTTTTAAGTGCCTTAAGGCCATGGTTTAATTGTGATACATATCCAGAGAACTCTTGACCAATAGTAAGAGGAGTAGCATCCATAAGGTGTGTTCTTCCAATTTTAACTACATCTTTATAATCTTGCGATTTTTTAAAAAAGGTATCTCTTAATTTTTCAACTCCTGGAATGGTCGTATTCATTACCATAATATAAGAAGCTATATGCATTCCCGTAGGGAAAGTATCATTGGAAGATTGTGATTTATTTACATCATCATTGGGTTGAATTGTTTTTTCACCTTCGCCTATAACTTTACCCGCTATTTCATGCGCTCTATTTGCAACTACTTCATTAACATTCATATTGCTTTGGGTTCCAGAACCGGTTTGCCAAATAACTAATGGAAATTGGTCGTCATGCTTACCTTCTAAGATTTCATCACAAACCTGTGCTATTAAATCTCTCTTTTCAGTTGGTAAAACGCCTAATTCGCAATTTGTATATGCCGCGGCCTTTTTTAAGTAGGCAAATCCATAAATCACTTCTAACGGCATAGAGGCTGGAGCACCAATTTTAAAATTATTTCTAGAACGCTCAGTTTGAGCCCCCCAATATTTATCAGCGGGAACATTTACCGTTCCCATCGTATCTTTTTCTTTTCTGAATTCCATAATTAATTGCTAAATAATTGAAATGCAAATTTAAGCATAAGGAAAGTATTTTTAATAGGTTTTATGAACATTATTGGATCGAATAACTTTTTTCTATTTTGAAGAAATATTAGGTTAAAAAATGCAAAAACTATTGGATTAAATAAAAAATAAATGTTAATTTTGTGCTAGAATAAAAACATAGCGTATGGACTTTTCACAGTATTCAGGATTTTTACTTTTTTTAAGTATTTTCACCATGGGATTTTGGTTGATGATTTTTTTATTGACTTTTGTAATTCCATATTGGATTGTAGGGTATTTGAGAGAAGAGTGGAAGTATAAGAAAAAAGAAAAAGCGGTTATTGAAGAATAACTTTTTTTGATATAGAATTTTAGGCAACCAATTGGTTGCCTTTTTTTATGCATTAAAATTTAGTTGAAAGAAGATTATTGAATTAGTTCTTTAATTAAATTTGGAGGTCTTCCTACAACAGCTTTTTCATTTACAATTACAATTGGTCTTTCAATAAGTTTAGGGTAATCGCACATTGCTTGTATTATTTCAGCGTCAGTGAGTGCTTTTCCTTTAAAGTTTTCTTTCCAAATAGATTCGCCTTTTCTAACTAATTCAAGTGGAGAAATATTTAGTTTATCAATAATGTTCTTTAATTCTTTAGTATTGAGTGTTGTATCCAAATATTTTACTATCTCAAAATCAATATTAGATTCTTTAAGGATTTGAAGACCTTGTCTACTTTTACTGCATCTAGGGTTATGAAAAATTTGTATCATTTCTAGTTATATTTTTTGGAATCTTTTTTATTAATATCTATTACATTATCTTTTTTACTTTGATTGAACCTATAGGTAAAGGTAACTAATATTGAAGGTTCTTTCCACTGGGAAGTCCTTAACGAATTTACGTTATCTGTCCAGCGCAAACGTTTTGTTTTGTTTAAATTGAATATGTCATTTGCCGAGATGGTTAAGGAACCTGCATTACGTAGAATATCTTTACTAAAAGAAGCATTCATAAATCCATAACTATACCTTTTAGAATATGAACCTTGAGTTGAAAAGAAGGAATTAAAATTAGTTTGAAAATGGTAGTCATTACCAATATTGAAATTAGCCTTAAACGTTGCAGATCCTCCAAACGAATTATTTCCATAATCTAAAATTACAGTTTCGTTGTTTGAATCTATGTATTTATAGGATCCAGATTGACGAACATAAGTACCATCTAGACTACCCGTTAAGTTTATTTTTTCTGTAGGATCATAACTAGCTATTAATTCGATCCCAGTAAAATTTAGATACCCTAAATTTATAGGCGTTGTCATTAATTTTGGAACGTTATTTATTATTTCGCCAGTTTCAATAGTGATTAATTGCCAGATTTCATCATAGTTTCTGAAATAAAAAGATGGTTTTATAGTGAATTTATGATCCTCATTTGATTTGAGTAAACTTAACTCAACAGAATTAGAATAATAGGGTAGTAATTCTATGTTTCCTTTTTCGGATGTAGTTTCACTTACTCTTTGTTCGAAAGGGTATAAATATCCATAACTAGCACGTTCAATTCCTCGACCATAATATAATTCGAGTCTTTTATTTTCGTTAAAGGTATATTCAAAAATAGCACTTGGAAACAAATCGGTGTAATTTTTTGTCTTTATAATTTGAGAAGTTAAAAAATTTATTGTCAAATTTGTGCTTTCACTTCTCAACCCCAATTTGTAAGAGAATGTATCATTTCCAGATTCGTATTCAGCATAAAATCCAACTACATCTTCATCGTAGGTTATTTTATCTGTATTTAAAGGGTTGGTAACAAAGTCTCCATTAAGGATAACTTTATTTCCGTAATCGTATATTAGTTGGCCATGATCTATAGCGGTCCCTATTTCTAAACTAGAATTTTTAGCAAAAGGAAAAGCATAGGACGCCGTAAAAGTTACTTTTTTAAAATCCAAATTGTCATAGAATAATTCATCCTCTTCTGATAATGACCCTTGATTGGGATATAATTCATAAAAAAATACGTCGCCATCATTATATTCTTTATCGACTTGATATCTTAGGTGTAAGGTTAGATTTTTACCTTCTCCATCAAAATAGTTGTTGTAAGAAGTAGAGAATTCGTAGATATCATTTAGATGATCTGTATATGTAAATTGATCGATTGAATTCGTTAGATTGTTAAATGAATTTGAGAAATTATACTTATTTTTTCTATCAATAGTGCCATCAAAAGCAGCAAGTTCTCCTTGAACATGAAGAGAAGAGTTATCATTCATGTAATAATCAATTCCTACTATAGTGTTGACGACATCAGTCTTTCTTTTATTGATGAGATTCTCTGTTAAATATTCATCTGTAATCCCATTTAAAAAGTATTCATTTTTAATGGTACTTGAACCTATTCTTTCGCGTTGAAAATAACTAGTGTTTGAGTAAAAATTAAACTTATGTTTACGGTAATTTAATGTTGCAGCTCCTCCATAAACATTTTTTATTCCGGCTGTCGCAGTAACAGAGCCATTCCAGCCCTTGTCTAAACCCTTTTTTAATATTATGTTTATAATACCACCGCTACTATCGGCTCTGTTTTTTGAAGTTGGTACAGTAATTATTTCTATCTTTTTAATAAGAGAGGCTTGTAAATTCTCTAAAGCCTCTGTTTTTGACATCGATGTTACCCGTCCGTTAATCAAAACAGTAGCTGTAGACCCTCTAATTGTTGGCACTCCATTTATTACAGAAACTGAGGGGGTACTGCTGAGAATATCATTTATAGTTCCTCCTTGTGCTGAAATATCGAGTTCTATATTATAAACAGTTTTCCCCAATTTTATTGATGTAATTTTAGTTTTTCCAGAAACCTCGATAGTGTTGAGCGATTCCGCCTTCGGAGATAATATAATATCACCAATATTTATATTCTTATCTATATTCAAGTTCGGTTTAATAATATCATTGTAGGAAAAAAATTTAATAATCAAAGTATATTCTCCGGGATTGGTATTAATTTTAAAATAACCATTTTTATCGGAAATAGTTCCAGTAAGTTCTTTGGTGCTGTTATTCGTTAAAGATATTGTTGAATATTCTAAAGGTTGATTGGATAAAGAATCAATTATTTTTCCTGAAATAGCATAAGTTTCGGTGTCTTGAGCAAAACTATTTATAATAATAAAAGTTGACAAAAATATTGAGCATAATACTTTTTTCATTTAATATAGCAGATTTTCTTAACTATTTTTCGAATGTTAATTCGAAGATAGATGACAAATATAATTAAAATACAGCTTAATTAACACTAAAATACTATTTATACAAAAAAAAATACCTTTTAGGGAAAATAAAACACCATTCATTGTGAAATAGTTATTTTCTTATCTAGGCTAAATTTATAAAATTATTCCAATATCTTTTAGTAATAAGTGTAATTTTTTTTCTCCAGAAAAATGAATGGCTTGTATCCCATTTTTTTTAGCTGCATTCACGTTATTAAGATTATCATCAATAAATAATGCCGTTTCAGCATCAATTTGATACCTATCTAAAATTAACGTATAAATTATATCGAAAGGTTTTCTTGTGTTTTCAATTCCTGAAACTACCACACCTTCAAAATCATTAAAAAAAGGAAATAATTCTAACGCCTTATTCCATTTTTCTCCACTCCAGTTGGTAAGTGCATAAACTCTGTAATTTTTATTTGCAATTAGTTTTTGTTGAATAACTACATTTTCTTCAATTATTCCAGCGAACATTTCTTCCCAGCGTTCATAAAAAAGTTCAATATATTCTTTAAAGTCAGGAAATTCGAGAGTTTTTAATTGAACAGCTTTTTTTATAGTGCGTCCACCATCTTGTTCTATATTCCATTCGGAAGTGCAAACATTGTTTAGAAACCAATTCATTTCTTCTTGGCTTTCAAATATTTTTTTATACAAATTTTGAGGATCCCAATCTACAAGTACCCCGCCTAGATCAAATATGATTGTTTTTATTTTAGAGTTCATTTTCTTCTTGTTTTTGTCCGTTTAGCATTAAAAAGGCCTTTAGAAAACCATCAATTTCACCATTCATTACGGATTCTACGTTACCAGTTTCATGACTTGTTCGCACATCTTTAACTAATTTATAGGGGTGCATAACGTAATTTCTGATTTGACTTCCCCATTCAATTTTCATTTTCCCATCCTCAATGTCACTTCTGGCTTCCTGACGCTTTTTCAATTCAATTTCATATAGTTGAGACTTTAACATTTGCATGGCTCTCTCCCTGTTTTCGTGTTGTGACCTAGTTTCTGAACATTGAATTTTAATCCCAGAAGGTTTATGAGTAAGTTGTACTTTTGTCTCCACTTTATTCACATTTTGCCCTCCAGCACCACTAGACCTCGAGGTTACTATTTCAATATCGGCTGGGTTTATTTTAATTTCTATACTGTCATCAACCAAAGGGTAAACATATACTGAAGCAAAACTAGTATGTCTTTTGGCGTTGCTATCAAATGGAGAAATTCGAACTAGTCTGTGAACACCATTCTCGCCTTTTAAATAACCAAATGCAAAATCACCCTCAATTTCTATCGTTGCAGTTTTAATTCCGGCCACATCGCCAGACTGATAGTTAAGTTCTCTAACTTTAAAACCTTGTTTTTCACTCCACATTATATACATTCTAAGTAGCATTTCAGCCCAATCACAACTTTCGGTTCCACCTGCTCCTGCCGTAATTTGAAGAACGGCACTTAAATTGTCACCTTCTTCGGAAAGCATATTTCTAAACTCAATGTTCTCTAATAATATAACGGTCTTGTCATGTTGCTCAATAACTTCTTTCGAAGTAGCAAGTTCATCTTTATAGAATTCTAAAAGAACTTCTAAATCATCTCTGTAAGTGGAAACATTGCTGTACTCATCTACCCATTTTTTTTTCCCTCTAAGCACCTTCATAAAGGCTTCAGCCTCTTTTGGATTATTCCAAAAATTAGGACTTATAGTCTTTTCTTCTTCATTTACAATTTCCATTAATTTTTTATCAATAGCTAAGTATCCTCTTAGTTTATCAATTCTTTTAGTAATATTTTTTAACTGTTCCGCTGTAATCATAAAACAAAAATAAGTTTATTTTTCCGATTGAAATGTGATACCACTTTGTAATTTTTAAACGCCAAACTATTTTATAATCTCCAGATCTAAACATTCTCAACGTATCCAATACTGAGATAAAATAATCTGGCTTTTTCCCTAGCTATGAAAATACGAAAGAGAGATGATCCATTCAACGGAAGTGATATATAGCCCATATGGGTTCTGTATAATCACTATTTAATATTTTTAAAAAAGTGAGAATAAGATGAGCGACATGTTCCGGATGTTGCTTAATTGAATTTCGTTCAATAACATGTGATCAATGCGCAATAAACAGTGTATTACTTCCAACTTCATGTCCACTTTGTTTAAACTGGCTGTAAGGACTGTTTTTAAATTAGCCCAAGTTGCTCTGATCCCGCTAATATCATCAGGCATAATCAAAAAAATGTTGAGGATTTTTTTTTGAGAAAAAGAGAGAAGGCTCTAAATAGAGAGTATATACCCGAAAAAAGAAGATTTTAATTGCATTGTTACTTCTAGTTTTTTTTATAAAAAAAATGAAGTGGAATTTATTTTATTACAACAAGTAGTTGTACCAATGATTATTTTTTAGATTTGTAATTATTTCGAAATATTTTCGACTTTATGAATAAATATTAGAAAATGAGGATTAAAGAATTAATTATATTAGGCTTAGTTATAGTATCGTGTAATTCACAGGCCCAAAAAAAACAAAATTTAGTTAAAATGGATACTAAAAAGACAAATACAAGTATAGAGTATATAACATTTGGAAATGGATGTTTTTGGTGTACTGAGGTGATTTTTGATCAATTAGAAGGAATAGTGAGTGTGGAATCAGGATATTCTGGTGGTCATGTTAAGAATCCAACTTACAAAGAAGTAACTACAGGAAATACTGGGCACGCCGAAGTTATTCATATTGGTTTTGATGCAAAAATAATTGATTTTAGCACATTATTAGACGTATTTTTTAATACGCATGACCCGACTACATTAAATCGTCAAGGCGCTGATGTTGGAACGCAATATCGTTCAGCTGTCTTTTTTCACAATGTCAAACAACAGTCGACTGCGAATAAGATGATTGACGCTTTAAACGAGGCAAACGTTTTTGAAAATAAAATTGTAACTGAGGTTACAAAATTCAGTAATTACTATCCTGCCGAAGATTATCATCAGAACTATTTTGTAAATAATAGAAATCAAGGTTATTGTAGGGTTGTAATAAATCCTAAACTAGAAAAATTTTTGAAACAATATAAAGATAAGTTGAAGAAAGAATAGTGTCATTCAAAGGTTTCTTTTAAATGTGCTCTACATATAAAAAATTAGTTACTAGCGTTTTACTAGATGCTGTTGGTATGTTATTTTTTATTTTTTCTAGTATAGGGGGGATGGGATTTGTGCGCCTTTAATTGCATATTTTATTGGTCTCAAAAGTAGTTGAAACTGCGTGCTTTAGTGGATATCGCTTTAGTTTATAAAAATTTTCATCTTTGGGCTATGTTAGATCAAAGAGTAAAAGGTCATACCTTATCGAGGTTGACCGTCCATATAGTGTGGAGTACAAAATACTGATATTTAGTATTAGAAGGGGGTATTGAGAAAGTATTTAGAGTAATTCTTATACAAATATATGATGTAGAAGGGATTAATATATTAGAAGGTATTGTTAGTAAAGATCATGTTCATATGTATTTGGAGTATGTACCATCACAGGATATAAGCAGTATAGTGAAGAAATTAAGAGGAAGAAGTTCTTGGAGATTACAGCATAATTTCCCAAAATCCCAAATAGATATTGAGGGTGACATTTTTGGGTAATATGCTTTGGTTGTTGGCGTCCAGGAAATAGTGCTGATAAGATGGTACATGATTATTTGGAACATCATCGAAAGTTAAATAATGATACAGACGCTTTTATATTTCAGTAATAACCTACAGCTTACTTTAGTCAGATTTAGAAACCTATGGTACTTTAGTCCATAGTGGTTTAGTTTAAAGATATACAAAGGGAATTTTTCAAAAGTAACTAGTGTACTATTTTTTCCAGAAGAAGTAGGTTTTTTAGGAACAGAAATATTGCCAACTTTTAAATTCTGTTGGATTTACGAGCGGCTATTTTGAAAGAAACTATTAGTCTTCAGGAAAAAAACGCTTAAGCCCCATTCTTCTTAACATTTTCTTTTCAAAATTCCAGAAAAAATTAAATTGACCAAAAACCCATCCTACCAGCGGAAGTGTGAGTTGGTAAATAGGAAACATAAGTAAAATTCTTAAAACTAAGTAAAGAGCGTAAGGTTCTGTGGTCTGAGCATTTAAGCCAAAGAAATTGGTCACTGGCCCAGCGACTTTAGCAGCAAAAGAACCATTTATTGAGAATACAATGATAATTGCTATAATTTGCCAGTTAGAAGATAACCCCCAACGTTGTTTTAATTTTTCCATTTTAAAAAGTTGTGGCGCAAAAATACAATTTCAATTAAATTTACTGCCCAATTGATTAAACTTTTTTAGAATCCTTTTTTTTGACTTATAAGATTGATAATTTTGCTAACTTTCAATTTTTAAATTTAACTTTATTTATATGAAAAAATTAGCCTTATACTGGAAAATATTATTAGGAATGGTATTCGGAGTTTTAATAGGGCTCTTGTTTACATATTTTGAAGGAGGAAAAGAGATTATTCAAGATTGGATAAAACCTTTTGGAAAAATATTTATCAATTCATTAAAGCTGATTGCCATTCCATTAATATTAGCGGCTTTGATAAAGGGTGTATCCGATTTAAAGGATATATCTAAACTCTCCCAAATGGGTGGTAAAACAATTGGTATTTATATTGGCACGACAATAATTGCAGTTACTATAGGTTTAACCCTTGTTAATTTTGTGAACCCAGGTCAATCTATAAATGAATCTACACGATTAGAAATGGTAGAGAATTATAGCGGAAATACAGAAAAATATAAAGCAGAGGCTAAAATTCAAAAAGATACGGGGCCTCTACAAGCATTGGAAGATATAGTTCCAGAGAATATTTTTAGTGCGGCAACAAGTAATAGAAATATGTTGCAAATTATATTTTTTGCAGTTTTTTTTGGTATCGCATTGATATTGATCCCTGAGGAAAAGGGAAAAACAGTAAAAAACTTTTTTGATGGGTTTAATGAAGTGATATTAAAAATGGTTGATTTAATAATGTTGGCCGCGCCTTATGGAGTTTTCGCATTGTTAGCAGCACTCATTGTTGAATCTCCAAGTTTAGATCTCTTTAAGGCTTTAGGATGGTATGCAATAACGGTAGTGTTTGGACTTCTGCTCATGATAAGTATATATGTTCTAATTGTAGCAGTATTTACCAAAAAGAAACCTATGTTTTTTATGAGAGGTATTTCACCTGCCCAATTGTTAGCGTTTTCTACGAGTTCTAGTGCTGCAACCCTACCAGTTACTATGGAAAGAGTAACAGAGCATTTAGGTGTAGAAGAAGAAGTAGCCAGTTTTGTGCTACCAATAGGCGCGACTATTAATATGGACGGAACAAGTTTGTATCAAGCGGTAGCAGCTGTATTTATTGCTCAGGCATTTGGTATGGATTTAGATTTTTCTACTCAATTAGGAATTATAGCAACTGCTACATTGGCTTCGATCGGTTCGGCGGCAGTTCCAGGGGCCGGAATGGTTATGTTGGTTGGTGTTCTGGGATATGCTGGAATACCCGAAGCAGGATTGGCACTAATTTTTGCCGTTGATAGACCTTTAGATATGTGCAGAACCATGGTGAACGTAACAGGTGATGCAGCAGTTGCTATGTTAGTGGCGAAATCTGTTGGGAAATTAGGAGACCCTTATGCTAAGAGTTGGGATGACAATTATGAAATGCCTTAAGAATTGAATGATGATAAAATTGACACATCCAATAGTCTCAGTAACGTGGTTAAATGATAATGGATCTTGCAAGAATCTTATTGTGATTCATGCTACCATAAAAAGAGCCGTTGATGATGAGAATAAAGTCGATCAGAATTTATCTATAAAGAACGCACGATTTCTTGATATAAAAAAGGTGTTTTCAAAAATAGAGGCTCCATTTCCCAATACAATGTTGAATATTGAAGAATTTGAAGAAAAAGCGAGGGAATTAGGCGTGAATAATAACAGTGCGATTGTTGTGTACGATCAATATGGATATTATTCTACTCCCAGAGTTTGATGGATGTTCAAAACGATGGGTTTTCATAATGTAGCAATATTGGATGGAGGATTGCCTCTTTGGCTAGAATTAGGCTATCCGGTTCAAAATTCTTTTGCTATTGCTTTTAAAAAAGGAAGTTTTACCGCAAATTATACTTCGGGATTAATTTATGATTATACCAGTATTTTAAATGCTATTAAAGATAGTAAGAAGGTTATTTTGGATGCAAGATCATATCACAGGTATTTAGGCACTATTTCAGAGCCCACAGAAGGATTGCGAAGTGGACATATACAGAATTCTAAAAGTTTGCCTTATACTACTTTATTAAATGGTGTGCAAATGAAATCTAGAGAAGTATTAAAAGAAATTTTTCCGAAATACTCCGAAAATAATTTTATTTTTCTCATGTGGTTCGGGAATAACAGCGTGTATTTTAGTATTGGATGCGGAGGTTGCCGGAATTAATTCTAAGGCAATCTACGACGGTTCTTGGACAGAGTGGGGGGAGTTTGGAAGAACTACCGGTTGCACTTGGCTAACTAATAAATCTACTTTTTAATGCAGCTGTCGGTATCAAACAATGTTTTCTTTTACCGAACCAACGATATCTTCTCTTTGCAATAAGATCATACAGTTGATCTCTTACCACTCTTGGAATAATATAAAATATTTTGGCTATGTTGAATACTCCTCCCAAAATTGAGCATATTTCAAGTATTGCGGACGATTTATAAAAAAAAATACCGTTGTATATCAGTATGATAGAATTTAATTGATTATTTCGTTCTTTTTTTTGTAACAAAATTTCTTTTGCAGCGTCTGATTGTAAAGAAGCAAATTTAAATTGAGAATTGGTATCATATTTGATAATAAAATGGACTGACGAATTGCATAAGTTGCATACGCCATCAAATAAAATTAATGGTTCTTGTACATAGTTTTTCACGGTACAAAGTTACACAATCAAATTCAATTTGTCTTTTAACATAATCTTAGTAATTTACATTTATGTAATTGCTATTTTGACTAAAAATTCTAGTTAAATGATTCAAATTAAGAACTTACATAAGTCTTACCCTATGGGTAAGGATTCATTACACGTATTAAAAGGATTAAATTTACATATTAAAGAAGGAGAATTTGTTTCTATTATGGGCTCTTCGGGTTCTGGGAAGTCGACGTTGCTTAACATTGTTGGATTATTGGATACGCATGATGAAGGAGTTTATATTTTAAATGGTCAAGAAATCAAAGAATTGGATGAGACAAAGGCCGCGAATTTAAGAAATAAATTTTTAGGTTTTGTTTTTCAATCGTTTAATTTGATTTCGTATAAAACAGCAGTAGAAAATGTTGCGTTGCCCTTGTATTATAAAGGAGTAGGGCGCAAGGAAAGATTAGTTACAGCGATGGAATATTTGGATAAAGTTGGTTTAAAGGATTGGGCAAATCATCTTCCTAATGAACTTTCAGGTGGACAAAAACAACGAGTAGCAATTGCTAGAGCGCTGGTGACAGAACCGAAAGTGGTTTTAGCAGATGAGCCTACAGGAGCACTTGACTCGGTAACTTCCGATTCTGTAATGGAATTGCTAAAGGAAATTAATAGGGAAGGAATGACAGTTTTTGTGATTACGCATGAGGAAGAAATTGCAGAGCAATCAGAAAGAATAGTTCGATTAAAAGATGGCGTCATTATTAGTGATGAGAAAACAAAAAAAGCGGTAACCATATAAATATATGTTTGATTTAGATCGTTGGATAGAAATCTTTGAAACCATTAGAAAGAATAAGTTAAGAACTGTTCTGTCTGGGTTTACGATTGCGTTTGCAATATTATTATTCACCTTACTATTTGGCGTTGGGAATGGATTGTTACATACGTTCGAAAGAGAGTTTGCAAGGAATTCTATGTTATCCATCTATATCTATGGAGGGAAAACTACCAAACCTTATAAAGGCTTGCAAAGTGGGAGAAGGATAAGATTAAAAAATGATGACTTATCGTATCTGACTAAGAACTATGAAGATAAAATGCTGGGGATTAGTCCAACGATGACAAGACAACTTCAAGGCGTTTATAAAGGAAAACAGAACAGCTATAGTGTTAGAGCCGTTTATCCAAGTTATCAAGTGTTACAGTCGGCAGAGATAGAGTCGGGTAGATATATCAATACAAGAGATGTACATAATAGATCAAAAGTTATTTGTATTGGTAGATTGGTAGAAAAAGATTTATTCGGCGAAAGAAGTGGACTAGGAAAAGATATTTTTCTGGGCGGTATTTCTTATAAAATTATTGGAACTTTCTCAGATATTGGAGGAGATCGGGAAGAGCGCGTAATTTATACACCTTTTACAGGTTTTCAAAAAATATATGGAAATTCTGATAATGTTGAAGGTTTTGGCCTGACGTATAATCCAAAAATGAGTGTAGATGAGGCTATTGCATTTGGAAATACATTAGAACGGGATTTAAAGGAAAAACATAACGTAGCTCCAAACGATCAAAGAGCCATTAGAGTTCAAAATTATGCTGAAGGGAATCGGCAGGTTTCTAGTATGATGTTTGGGCTAAATATTGGGATATTAATAATTGGTATTGGGACTTTATTGGCCGGGGTTATTGGAATCAGTAACATAATGGTTTATATCGTAAAGGAAAGAACCGTTGAGTTAGGAGTAAGAAAAGCATTAGGAGCAACTCCTAAATCAATTATTGGGATGATCATGTTAGAATCAATATTTATTACAACAATATCAGGATATGTTGGTTTGCTAGTTGGAACAACCGTGTTAAGGATGATTGGTGATGGATTGGAAAAATATTTTATTGTAAATCCTAGCGTAGAAAATTATGTAGTTGTTGGAGCAACTATTGTACTAATATTGGCAGGCACAATCGCAGGATTTATACCTGCACAAAGAGCCGCTAGAATAAAACCTATAGATGCCTTAAGAGGAGATTAATTAGCATGAAAATATTTATTTTTGACATAGACACTTGGCAAGAAATTTACGGAAGTATCCGTAAAAATAAGTTGCGCACAGGTATTACCATATTAGGAGTGATGTGGGGTATATTCTTACTGATTGTTTTGCTAGGTTCAGCTCGTGGAGTTGAAAATAGTTTTAATAAATTGTTTGGAGATTTTGCCACCAATACAGTATTTATGTGGGGACAAAATACGAGTAAGCCATTTCAAGGATTTCAAGAAGGAAGAAGGATGCAACTTAAAATGTCTGATGCTAAAGCGATAGAGCGAGAGCTGGAAGGTATTGAATATATAGTGCCAAGGTTTAATTCCAATAGTTTAGTCATAAATAAGATGAAATCAGTGAATATTGGTGTTTTTGGTGATTTTCCTTCTTTGGATGAGATTCAGAAAAAAAACTTGGAATATGGAAGGTTTATTAATGAGAATGATATTGAATACAAAAAGAAAGTTTGCGTTATTGAAGACGAAACTTATAAACAGTTGTTCGATATAGGAGAGCGAGCAGTTGGTCAGTATATTAAAATTAATAATGTTAATTTTAAAGTGATTGGACATTATAAGAATGGAATGAGAGTGGGCGGACCTAGTGGAGGACTTCATATTCCATTTTCAACCTTTCAGCAAGTCTATAATAAAGGTGATAATATAGGATGGCTTGCTATTACAGGAAAACAAGATACGGATATTGAACAATTAGAATTGGATGTGAAATTATTACTGAAAAATTTACACGGTGTACATCCAGAAGATGAACGAGCTTTTGGCAGTGCCAATATGGGGAGTGAATTTAAGAAGATAACTGGTTTTTTAACTGGAATGCAATTTTTAACTTGGTTTGTAGGTATCGCAACGCTAATTGCCGGTGTTTTTGCCATTGGAAATATTCTGTTAATTACAGTAAAGGAAAGAACGCAAGAAATAGGAATAAGAAGAGCCTTGGGAGCCAAACCTTCAGAAATCAGAAAGCAGATAGTTTTAGAATCTGTATTTTTAACAACCTTAGCAGGGTCATTGGGAATTATTTTGGGTGGATTTGTGCTAATGGTTGTAGATCATTTTATAAGTAATGCAGAGACTCCTTTTCTCGTGAATCCTACGGTTAATATTCCTGTGATTTTAATTGCATATGGTGCGTTGGTTGTGCTTGGCACGTTAATAGGATTAATACCTGCTCAAGTAGCCGTAAAAATGAGACCTATTGAAGCTTTAAGTGATGAATAAAGAATAGATATACTAATCAAAAAGAATAAATAAAAATCGAATGAAAAAAATATTAATATTTGGTTCAATTGTAGTCGCCTTAGCTGCTGTTTTAGTTTGGTTTGGCAAAAAAAACAGTGCCTCTCCAATTACATTTGAAACTTCAAAATTATTAAAAGCTACTATTGTGAATAAAACCGTAGCTACGGGTAAAGTTTTGCCATTAGAAGAGGTTGAAATTAAACCTCAAATTTCTGGAATTATTGACATAGTATATCTTGTTGAAGGAACAATAGTGAAGAAAGGAGATCTTATTGCTACTGTTCGTGTAGTTCCAAATGAGCAATCATTGAATGCTGCGAAAGGAAGAATTAGTAGTATTCAGATTCAAGTGGATAATGCAAAAATTTCTTTTGATAGAAATAAAGCGCTGTTTGATAAAGGTGTAATCGCTAGAAGAGAATATGAAAGTGTGGAATTGGCCTATGATAGAACTAAACAAGATTTAAGTAATGCGCAGACGGATTACGAGATAATTAAAAAAGGATCTGCTGGAGGACCAGGAGGTGTTGCAAATACGAACATTAGAGCAACTACTTCTGGGATGATATTGGAGATTCCTGTAAAAGAAGGATATCAAGTAATTCAATCGAATAATTTTAATGCAGGTACTACAATTGCTTTAATTGCAGATATGAGCAAAATGATTTTTGAAGGGCAAGTTGATGAATCTGAAGTTGGTAAATTAAAGGAAGGAATTGAAATTGAAATTGGTTTGGGAGCCATTGATGAGAAAAAATTTCAAGCAAAACTTACATTTATTGCTCCTAAGGGGACTGAAGAGAATGGGGCTGTACAGTTTAAAATTAAGGCTGATATTGTACTAGATGATAATTATTTTGTAAGAGCAGGCTACAGTGCCAATGCTGAAATTGTTTTAGAACAGAAAGATAGTGTATTGGCTATAAAAGAGTCATTGTTACAATTTGATAAAAAGACAGAAAAACCATATGTAGACGTGAAGATTGCTGACGGTCAATTTGAAAGAAAAGATATAGAAATTGGATTGTCTGATGGAATAAATACAGAGTTGATTAGTGGAGTAACCATGGACGATGATATAAAAATTTGGAACAAAACTTCGGAAAAAGAAGATTCGGAGAACTAGTAATTAAAGCCGAAAGAAAAATAGTCACACACATAAAAAAATGCCTAAATTTTAAATTTAGGCATTTTTTTATGTAGTTTGTTTTATAAAAATTGTTGTGCTACTATTGCTGCTCTTTTGTTTCTTGAATAATCATAAAACCCTTTATCAGATTTTATTCCTAAGTTACCTGACGCAACTATTTCAACAGAGTAGATCACAAGGGGCATATTTTACGTCGTTCAATCCTTTATATAAGACGTTAAGTATGGAAAGTCATACATCCAAACCAATAAAATCTGCTAGTTGTAAAGTGCCCATAGGATGTACCATTCCAAGTTTCATTATTGTATCTATTTCTTTGACCCCTGCAACACCATTTTGAAGTATTCCTATCGCTTCGTTAAGCATTGGTATTAAAATTCTATTTGCTACAAAACCAGGATAACCGTTTACTTCTAATGGAATTTTTTCAAGTTGAAGGGCCAAATCCATAATCATTTTAGTAACCTCAGGGGATGTTTTATTTCCTTTTATTACTTCTACCAATTTCATCAACGGAACAGGATTCATAAAGTGCATGCCAATTACTTTACTTGCTCTGTGAGTGGAGTCGGCTATTTCTGATATAGAAATGGAAGAGGTATTTGTTGCTAAAATAGTATGAGGTTTACAATAGGTATCTAATTGCTTAAAAATAGCACTTTTGGTTTCTTTATTCTCAGAAGCAGCCACAACAACTAAATCTACATCGCAAACTCCTTCTTGAAGGTTTGTATGTGTTTGAATGTTATCCAAATTTTTTTATTTAGCACCTGTAGCAATAACCCCTTTGGAAATCATTCGATCGAGATTATCACTAATTTTATGGATACTCTGTTCTAAAACTTTCTCAGAAAGATCAATTAAATGAACGCGATAGTTATATTGAGCAAAAGTATGAGCAATACCATTTCCCATGATACCAGCACCAATTGTAGCAATTGTTTTCATGAGATTAGTTTTAGACTATTTTAATTAATATAAAATTACTTAAAACTAGCGATAATTTGTTGCGCTACTTTTAAGGCTTTGGTCCCGTCATTTAAGGAAACAACAGGCCTAGTTTCATTTACAATGGCATCAGCAAACGTTTCTAGTTCATCGAGAATAGCATTGTTGTTTTCAACTTTCGGATTTTCAAAATAAATTTGCTTTTTAACTCCTTCTGCATTTTGTAAAATCATTGCAAATTCATCAGGATTTTCTGGAACATCCTTCATTTTTACAACCTCACTTTTCTTTTCTAAGAAATCCACGGAGATATAAGCATCTTTTTGGAAAAATCTGGTTTTACGCATATTCTTCATAGAAATACGACTTGCGGTTAAATTCGCTACACATCCATTTTTAAATTCAATACGAGCATTTGCAATATCCGGAGTATCTGAGATTACGGAAACACCACTCGCATGTACGCTCTTAACTTTAGAATTTACAACACTTAGAATAATATCGATGTCATGAATCATTAAATCCAAAACTACAGGAACATCGGTTCCTCTCGGGTTAAATTCAGCCAATCGATGGCACTCAATAAACATTGGGTCAGCAATCATATCCTTTACGGCGGTAAATGCTGGGTTAAAGCGTTCTACATGTCCTACTTGCCCAATAACATGGTTTTGACTGGCCAATACTCGAATCGCCTGTGCTTCCTCAATAGTTTTCGCAATTGGTTTTTCAATAAAAACATGTTTACCAGCTTGAATGGATTCTTTAGCACAATCAAAATGTGAAAGAGTAGGAGTGACTATATCTATAACATCTGCTTTAGAAATTAATTCAGAAATGGTGTCAAAACTTGTGTAACCAAATTCTTTTTCAACGGATAGTGCATTTTCTTTACATGGATCATAAAAGCCTATGAGTTCATATTTAGAAGATTGATTTAATAATTTTAAATGTATTTTTCCTAGATGTCCAGCACCTAATACGCCCACTCTCAACATAATATTTGTTTTCTCCAAAAATAATAATTTTTTATGCGTAAATGCCTATTTTTAGCCTTCCAAATTTTACGAAATTGAAAGATACATTAAAGCATCAAGGGCTTCGAAATAAGTTGGTTAAAACCCTGATAGATAAAGGTATACAAGACGAAAAAGTTTTGGATAGTATTCGGAAAATCCCGCGGCATTTATTTATGGATTCGAGTTTTGGAGATTTTGCGTATCAAGACAAGGCCTTTCCTATTGCTGCGGAACAAACGATTTCACAACCTTATACGGTTGCTTTTCAATCAGAATTATTACAGTTAAAACTGGGAGCAAAAGTGCTTGAAATAGGTACAGGGTCGGGATATCAAACAGCCGTTTTGTTAGAATTGAAAGCCAAGGTATATTCGATAGAACGTCAGCGAGAATTATATAAGAAAACGAAACTATTTTTATCAAAAACACGCTATAAACCAAAGGTATTGATATTTGGAGATGGGTATAAAGGATTACCAGATGAAGCTCCTTTTGACGGTATTATTGTTACTGCCGGTGCTCCTTTTGTTCCAAAACCATTATTAAGTCAGTTAAAAGTAGGAGGTCGGTTAGTAATACCCATAGGTGATAGCACTCAAATTATGACCTTGTTTATTCGTAAATCAGAAAAAGAGTTCGAAAAGCATGAATTTGGTGATTTTCGATTTGTACCTATGCTCGAAAATAAAAATTAAGATTTATAAATAAAAGTACTAATATTCATACCAGCTCCTACAGAAGCAAAAATAATGAGATCACTCTTATTTATAGAGTGTTTAGGTAATTCACCTTTTAAAATAAGATCTAATAATGTAGGTATGGTCGCCACAGAAGAATTTCCAAGTGTAGAAATAGTCATTGGCATAATATCTTTTGGGATATTTTTTTCACCATAAAGATCAAAGAGTCGCTGTAAAATAGCATCATCCATTTTACCATTTGCTTGATGAATTAGTAACTTCTTAATATCCTTTGGATTAATTCCAATTTTGTCCAAACACTCCTTTACACTCTGTGGCACCGTTTCTAGAGCGTATTGGTATAGTCTTCTTCCATTCATTTTCAAATATAATTCATTTTCTGTAAGATCATCTTTTTTGTAAGAATCACCCATAACGAGTAGTTGGGAATGAAAATAAGTATCAGACCTTGTCTTGTGCCCTAGAATTCCAACCGGAGTAGTACTTTCTTTAGCTTCTAATATAACTGCTCCAGCACCATCAGCATAAATCATACTGTCACGATCATGAGGATCTGTTACTCTAGATAAAACATCTGAACCAATAACTAGAATTTTTTTTGCATCACCAGATTTTATATAATAATCTGCTTGAATTATAGCTTGAACCCAACCTGGACATCCGAATGGTAGATCATATGCAACCGTGTTAGGATTTTTGATCTTTAGTTTATACTTAACACGAGATGCCAAACTTGGCATAAGATCAACTTGTTTATTTGAAGGAGTGGTATCCCCAAAATTATGAGCTACTATAATATAATCTAATGATTCCTTACTAATGTTGGCGGATTTAATGGCTTTTTCAGCAGATAAATAAGCGATGTCAGAAGTATTTAGATCATCTGTAACATATCGACGTTCCTTTATCGTTGTAATCTCCTCAAATTTTTCAATAATTTCTTGATTTGATTTTCTTATTGGTTCACCGTTCTTTTCATAAAACGTATGATTCAAAAAATCTTGATTTTTAATGCAACGTGTAGGAATATAACTTCCAGTTCCGGTGAAAATACTATAGGTTTGAAGACTCATATATTTTGGCTTGTTTAACAAAGATAAATTTAATTAGGAGCTACTTCATTTTTATAATGCAGAACTACGATGCCCAAAAGTTCTATTTGGTTTATTGGCTGACGGAAATGTGCATGATTTGGAAAGATACTAAGACACTTTAATTTAATGTGTCTTTAATTTTTGGAATAGTCAAACGGCGAATTAGCCGGGTCTTAGTCATATTTAGCATTGAATGTATCGTTCCATTTCCCTTGAACTTTTAATACTTGTTCAATGACATCTCTTGCGCAACCATCACCCCCATTTTTGTGTGATATGTATTTTGAGATGTTCTGAATTTCTTGAGCTGCATTGTTAGGACAACAGGGTAATCCAACAAGTTCCATTACAGGATAATCAGGGATATCATCTCCCATATATAATATTTCGCTTGCATTTAATTGGTATTTGTCCACTATTTGGGTGAATTGATCTATTTTATAATGCGCACCTAAATATATATCTGTCAAACCTAATCCTTTCAATCTTTTACGGACTCCTTCATTGCTGCCACCTGAAATTATACAGACTCTATATCCTGCATCAACAGCAGTTTTTAGTGCGTATCCATCCCTAATATTCATTTGCCTTACCAATTGTCCATTTTCAAAAACATGAACATTTCCATCTGTTAAAACACCATCTACATCAAAAATAAACGTTTTTATTGCAGGCATAATTTCTTTGTAACTTTTTTCCATTTTAAGAATATGTTTTAATAATAGAGTCTGTTAAAATCTTATAAATAGCTGCATGATGCTCTGTAAGTTGCTTAAGTTGACTTTCAATAGTAGCAGTATCTTTTCTTCTAGCAGGTCCTGTTTGAGCATCTTTGGGCGCAAGTGTTTGTACTTTCTCTGCTGTTTCTTTAATTAACGGATGTAAAATTTCAACAGGGATATTATTTTTTTCGCAAATTTCATTTCCTATATAATACAAGTTATTCACAAAATTATTTACAAATACAGCACTTATATGCATGTTAAATCTTTGTTTAGAATCCAAAATATAGACATTATTTGAAATCAGCGAAGCTAATGATTTTAGGAGCATAAGGTCATTATTGTTTTCTGATTCTATACAGATTGGAATGCCTTTAAAAGAGAGTTCTTTATTTTTAGAAAAAGTCTGCAAAGGATAAAAAACCCCTTTTCTATTGGAACTGTTTAAAGTGTTTAAGTGGGTACTTCCCGATGTATGGACTACTAATTTAGCAGTAAAATTTAAACTCTTTGAAATATTTTCTATAGAATTGTCTGATACAGAAATAATGTAAATATCTGCATCTTTTAGTTCATTTAAATTAGTTGTAGTAGATACTTTACCCTCAATTTTTTTTAGGGGTTCAAGAGTTCTATTATAAACTTGAACTAATTTAATTTCTCGAGTATTTAGAAAAACACGTGCCAGATGAATTCCCACATTACCACTACCAATTATTATCACTCTGATCATAGAGCGAAAATAGTGAATATAAATAATTTCATGACTTGATTTTTCTTTTTTGTAAATTGCGGTTTAAAATCATTTATAAAATCAATTTAATATGAAAAAAATACTCGGTATAATGTGTCTATCAATTATTATGACAAGTTGTAATAATTCGAAGAAAGAAATAAAAACACCTGAATCTGAAGTAGGCATAAATTCAGAAAATATTTATCAGTTTAAAGTAAATGATTTATATGGAGATGAATTTGATTTCTCATCATTGCAAGGTAAAAAAATTATGGTAGTAAATACGGCATCTAAATGCGGACTTACTCCACAATATAAGCGATTACAAGCCTTATATGAATTATATAAGAATGATGATTTTGTAATTGTTGGTTTTCCTGCAAATAATTTTGGGGGACAAGAACCAGGAACAAACCAAGAAATAGCTTCTTTTTGTAAAGAAAATTACGATGTTTCGTTTCCTATGATGTCAAAAATATCTGTAAAAGGAGATGACATGCATGATATGTATCAATTTCTAACGTCTAAGAATAGAAATGGTTTACAAGATTCAGAAGTAGGTTGGAACTTTCAGAAATACTTGATTGACGCAAAGGGTCAATTAGTCAAAGTAATTTCTCCGAAGACTTTACCAGATGATACTTCAATTATAGATTGGATAAAAGGGTAAATACCTATAGTCTTTATATCAAAAAAGAGAACCATACTGTGTATGGTTCTCTTTTTTTGATTACTATAACAAAGGATTCTAGTTTAATTAATACCAATCATATAATTGTCAAATACACTTAATATTTTTAACCCTTTTAGGTTTGTAATTTCCAATGGCACGATTCCACTAAATCTATTACGACTTAAATGTAATTCTATTAGGTTCTCTAATGCACCAATTTCATTAGGAATAGAGCCACTTAAGTTATTATTGTAAAGAACTAATTTTTTAAGTTGTGTTAATCCTCCTATTTCAATTGGAATAGCCCCTTCAAGACGATTCATGAATAAAGAAATAATTTCCAATGAATGCGCATTTCCAATAGTACGAGGAATTTCACCATTCAATTGATTGAAAGACATATTTAATTCCTTAAGTGTTAAAATACTCCCTAAACTAGAAGGGATCTTACCTGTTAAGTTATTCTTATGTAAATTAATAGATTGAAGGGAAGTAAGATCTCCTAAATTAATAGGCAAATTTCCTTTTAAATTATTAATACTTAAATCAAGACGGACTACTTTGTCGTTTTCAACAGTAACACCATACCAACTTTCTACAGGTTCATTTAAATCCCATGAGGTATTCCAGTTATTTCCTTCAGTTGAATTATATAAGTCAACCAAAACTTTTTTTTCAATCTCAGAAACTATTGCGAAAATTGCGTTTGAACAAACTAATAAAAGTAGCGATAGTAGGATTCTAGTTTTCATCTTTTGTAGGGATTAATATTATACTTAATTACGTAACAAATATATGTGAAATAATTTAATCAACCAAACAAATTTATATATAATTTACCATTTATTATATTTTTATAACCATTCATTGTAAAAAACAAGGTATTAATAGTAATGTGTGATTTTGGTACCTTTGTCATAAATAGAAAAATATGAAATTAGATATTCTAGCTTTTGGAGCGTATCCAGATGATGTTAAATTAGGTTTTGGTGCAACAATAGCGAAGGAAGTTTCCTTGGGTAAAAAGATTGTAACTTTCAGAAATACTTGATTGGCATAAAGGATCCATTCGTTAAAGTATTAATTTAGTTGACTACTTTACTAGCTGATGCTTCAATTATAGATTGGATAAAAGGGTAAATACCTATAGTTTTTATATCAAAAAAGGATTCTAATTTAATCAAATGCAAGTGCATTTTGAATAACTTTAGCATCTCTTGGAGTGGAGATGAAATTAAAATTCTTTAATGTAGGAATCAACCCAATATTTTGATCGAATCCTGGATCAAAAAAGTTATTATTTAACATAAGAGTTTCAAGTCTTGATAGTTGTGCGATTTCCGAAGGAACCGGTCCTTCAAAAGAATTGTTCGCTAATGATAACTCTTGTAAATTTGTCATTTGACCAATTTCATTTGGAATAATACCAATCATGTAATTATCAAAGACACTTAATATTTTTAACTCTTTTAGGTTTGTAATTTCTAATGGCAAGATTCCGCTAAATCTATTACTGCTTAAATGTAATTCTACTAGTTTCTCTAATGCACCAATTTCATTAGGAATAGAACCACTTAAGTTGTTGTTGTAAAGAACTAATTTTTGAAGTTGTGTTAATCCTCCTATTTCATTCGGAATAGCCCCTTCAAGACGATTCATGAATAAAGAAATAATTTCCAATGAATGAGCATCTCCAATAGTACTAGGAATTTCACCATTCAATTGATTGAAAGACATGTTTAATTCCTTAAGTGTTAAAATACTCCCTAAACTAGAAGGTATCGCACCTGTTAAGTTGTTCATGTGTAAATTAATAGATTCAAGGAAAGTAAGATCTCCCAAATTAATAGGCAAATTTCCTTTTAAATTATTAATACTTAAATCGAGACGGACTACTTTGTCGTTTTCAACAGTAACACCATACCAGTTTTCTACAGGTTGATTTAAATCCCAAGAAGTATTCCAGTTCTTTCCTTCAGTTAAATTATATAAGTCAACCAAGACGTTTTTTTCGATCTCAGAAACTGTTGCGAAAATTGTGCTTGAACAAACTAATAAAAGTAGCGATAGTAGGATTTTGGTTTTCATCTTCTGCAGGGGTTGATGTTAATATTATACTTAATTACGCAGTAAATGTATATTAAATAATTTAATCAAACAAACAAATTGATAGGTAATCTACCATTTATTGTGTTTTTAGTACCATTCATTATAAAAAATGAGTAATTAAGATTAATGTGTAATTTTAGTACCTTTGTCGTAAACAGAAAAATATGAAATTAGATATTCTAGCTTTTGGAGCGCATCCAGATGATGTTGAATTAGGTTGTGGTGCAACAATAGCGAAGGAAGTTTCCTTGGGTAAAAAGGTTGGAATTGTTGATTTGACAAGAGGTGAGTTAGGGACACGCGGTTCTGCTGAGATTAGAGATGTAGAGGCTTCAAGTGCTGCCAAAACCCTTGGAATAGTAGTGAGAGACAACTTGAATTTTTCTGACGGATTCTTTATTAACGATAAAGTACACCAATTAGAGATTATTAAAAGTATCAGAAAATATAGACCTGAAATAGTATTGTGTAATGCAATACACGACCGGCATATAGATCATGGTACAGGAAGTAAACTAGTTTCTGATGCTTGTTTTTTATCGGGATTACGAAAGATTGAAACAGCGGTTGATGGAGCACTACAAGAGCATTGGAGGCCAAAATATGTGTATCATTATATACAATGGAAAAATTTAGAGCCAGACTTTGTAGTCGATGTATCTGGGTTTATTGACGTTAAAATGGAAGCAGTGTTAGCCTATAGCTCTCAATTTTACGATGCAAACAGTAAAGAACCTAGTTCTCCTATTTCTAGTCAAAATTTTATAGAGAGTGTTAAATACAGAGCACAAGACTTAGGGAGATTGATTGGTGTTGAGCATGCTGAAGGATTCAATGTAGAACGAATAGTCGCTATAAATAGTTTGAGTGATTTATTTTAAAAATTAATTAAAAAAGTGTTGCAGAAAGTATAAAAAAAACTAAATTTGCACCCGCAAGTTACATGGTGGTTGTAGCTCAGTTGGTTAGAGCATCGGTTTGTGGTACCGAGGGTCGCCGGTTCGAATCCGGTCTTCCACCCATAAAGCTTCCTTAAGTAAGGAAGCTTTTTTTGTGCTCAATTTTATGAGAGTTTTAGTAAGTTATATGGGTACAAATTAATACATTAGCGCACGTTAAAAATTAGAATTTCATACTAGTTTTTAATTGTATAATATTAAATTTTAAAAAACATAAAATGAATAAACGATTATTAGCCCTAGTATTTTTTGTTGCAATATTAGGAAGTACACAGTCACAGAATGGCGTGGCGTTAGAAAAAGTAAAAATTACGCAAGCGTTAGCATACGGAGATAAAAATGTTGCTATTTCAAAAATGTATGATATTATTGCATTGCAAGGCGTTACCAGTGTTTATAAGGATAGTCTAGCATATCTATATTTTAATAATAGAGAATACCTTTCTTGTTTTTTGGTTACCAATGATGTATTGGAAAGAAAACCAGCTAATATTGAAATACTTGAAATGAACACAGTTTCATTAGAGTCTATTGGTGCGAAGGCAAAAGCTGCTGAAGGGTATGATAAATTATTATCAAAATCAAATAGAGCATATCACGCATATAAGTTGGCAGGGCTTTATTTGGAAACAAATAAACTCGAAGAGGCTTATGCAGGAGTAAAAAAAGCAAACACTTTAGCGATTGAAGAAAATATAAGTATTTCATTTAAAGTGAATGCTAGTTACAATCAGGATGTTAAACTAAAACCAGCGATTGCCTATTTAGAAGGAATTATAGCAGTGCAATTAAAGAAAAATGCTGAGGCTATCATTGCATTTAAGCGCGCTGTTCAATTGTATCCAGAATTTGTATTAGCAAAAACACAGCTTTCTTCTTTAGAGGAAGCGGCAGCAAAAGAATAATACCGAATGATGATTAGTAGGTATATAAAGTTACGCTAACTTTTCCTTTAAATAGTGAGCAGTAAAACTTTTTTTAGTGCTCACTAATTTTTCGGGAGTCCCTTGAAACATTAATTCACCACCATTTTTACCACCTTCTTTACCGAGATCTATAATGTAATCGGCGCATTTGATTAATTCAATATTGTGTTCAATGACCATAATGGAGTGTCCATTTTTAATGAGTGCATTGAAGGATTTTAATAATTTTTTAATATCGTGAAAGTGCAAGCCTGTTGTAGGTTCATCAAAAATGAATAACGACTTGCTTTGTCTTGTTCCTTTTACTAAAAATGAGGCCAATTTAATTCTTTGCGCCTCCCCACCAGATAGGGTAGAAGAAGACTGCCCTAAAGTTACATAGCCTAATCCTACATCTTGAAGTGGTTTTAGTTTCCTTGATATTTTTGACTGGTTTTCGTTTTTGAAAAAGTGAATTGCATCATCAATAGTCATATTTAGGATATCATTAATCGATTTGCCATTTACTTTGACTTCCAGTATTTCTTTTTTAAAACGTTTACCCTTGCAAACATCACATTCTAAATGAACATCTGCCATAAACTGCATTTCAATCGTCACTTCACCATCTCCTTTACAGGTTTCGCAGCGACCTCCTTCTACATTAAATGAAAAATGTTTGGGTTTATAATTCCGTATGACTGAAATCTTATGATTAGAAAATAAACTTCTTATGTCATCATAGACTTTTACATAGGTAACAGGATTGGATCTACTGGACCTACCAATAGGGTTTTGATCTATAAATTCAATATGTTCAATTTTACTAAAGTCTCCTTTGATAGAAGTAAATTGTCCTGCTTTCTCTCCAAAACCAGCAATTTTTTTCTGCAACGCTGGGTAAATAATTTTACGTACCAAGGTACTTTTTCCACTTCCTGAAACTCCTGTAATTACAGTCAATGCATTTAATGGAAACTTTACATTTATATTTTTTAGATTGTTTTGTCGCGCTCCAATAATCTCTATAAAGTTAGTAGGAGTTCTTCTTATTTTAGGAATTTCTATTTTTTCAGAACCATTTAAATAGTTGGCAGTAAGGGAATCAGATTTTAATATTTCATCATAATTTCCTTCAGCAACAATATGACCTCCATAGGTGCCTGCTTCTGGTCCAATATCAATTATTTTATCGGCTGCTTTCATGATGTCTTCATCATGTTCCACCACAATTACGGTATTTCCTAGATCGCGTAAATGTTTGAGTACCTCAATTAAACGTTCAGTATCTTTTGGGTGCAGTCCAATACTGGGTTCGTCTAATATATACATAGAACCAACTAAACTACTACCCAATGAAGTAGCGAGGTTAATTCGTTGACTTTCACCTCCAGATAAGGTATTTGATGTTCTGTTTAAAGTCAAGTATCCTAAACCTACATTGATCAAATATGATATTCTATTGTTTATTTCCGTCAGTAGTCGCTTAGAAATTTCAAATTCACTTTCAGCGAGGTGTAACTTTAAAAAGAAGGATTGCAATTCATCTAAAGGAAGTTCAACCATTTGCGAGATGGTCATTTCACTCACCTTAATATAGTCAGTTTCTTTTCTAAGTCTTCTTCCATTACAGGAAGAACACTTTGTTTTTCCTCTATACCTTGAAAGCATTACACGGTATTGTATTTTATAACTTTTGGCTTCTAAAAACTTAAAAAAAGCATGTAATCCTTTAAAATATTCATTTCCATTCCAAAGTATTTCTTTTTGTTCTTTTGAAAGTTCAAAATAGGAGCGATGCACAGGGAAATCAAATTTATATGCGTTGTCTATTAAATTATTCTTGTACTCACTAAAAGATTCTGACTTCCAAGGCAGAATGGCATCTTCAAAAATAGATATTCCAGTATTTGGAATTACAAGTTCCCTATCAATTCCAATAATATCTCCATACCCTTCACAGGTTGGACAGGCTCCATAAGGGTTATTGAAACTAAATAAATGAGTATTTGGTTCCAAAAATTGCATACCATCTAATTCAAATGAATTACTAAATTGAGTGATGGTATTGGTCTTTAAGTTTTCCAAACTACAACTACCTTTTCCTTCAAAAAAGGCAATTTGGACGGCGTCTGCCAATCTATTGTAAAAATCTTCATTTTGCTGAACTACAACACGATCAACCACCAATTCAAAGTCATGTCCCATGGGATCTTTAGAGGATTTTACAGTTTTTGAAAAATCTTCAATTCGTATTATTTCACCTTTGCGTTTAATTCTAGCATATCCTTGCTGTGCTAATATAGCAAGAGATTTTTCAACACTTCTTTCCTCTGGAATATGAACTTGGGCTAAGAGTAATAATTTTGTTTTTTCTTCTAGTTTTTTAACATAATTAATTACATCTGAAACCGTATCTTTTTTTACTTCTCTATTTGAAATAGGGGAAATTGTTCTTCCAATCCGCGCAAACAGTAATTTTAAATAATCATAAATTTCAGTAGAGGTGCCCACTGTAGATCTCGGATTTGTACTATTAACCTTTTGTTCAATGGCAATGGCTGGCGATATACCTTTTATATAATCTACGTTGGGTTTGTTTAACCTTCCTAAAAATTGTCTGGCGTAGGAAGATAGACTTTCTACATAACGTCTTTGTCCTTCTGCATATAACGTGTCAAATGCCAAACTAGACTTTCCAGATCCTGAAAGTCCTGTGATTACAACAAGTTTATTTCTAGGGATAGCAACATCGATATTTTTAAGATTGTGCAATTTTGCACCTTTTATTAAGATATTTTCTTTAGGGCTTAGCGAAGCTATATTTTTGGTCATCTCTGTAAAAAAAAACGAATAATTACAAAGGTAAAGCAAAGATTTGTCATTCGATAAGAAGTTAGCGTTATTTCGTCCGTTACGATACCTTTTAAATTATTACGATTAAAAAAAACAGAATCTATTTGGAAGTTAATGAAAAATAGTTAATATTTGTGGCTCACTTATAAAAAATACTGCGTATAACATACTATTACTTTAAAGAAAAAAATAAATGAATTGAGAGGTGTTTTTCTTTCAATTCTGAAAAATTTAAAGAAATATAAGGTATGGATCAATTTAAAGTATTAGATAGCAAACTTGTTTCGGATTACATTAATGGTGATGAAAAGTCGATTGAAATTCTTATCAAGCGACATAAACAAAGAATTTATAATTTTATTTTTTCAAAAGTTTTAGAGAGAGATATTACGGAAGACGTCTTTCAGGATACTTTTATTAAGGTTATTAAAACTTTGAAAAAAGGGAGTTATAATGAGGAAGGTAAATTCCTTCCATGGGTAATGCGAATTGCACATAATTTAGTCATAGATCATTTTAGAAGATCTAATAGGATGCCAACCTTTAAGAATACCGATGAATTTGATATATTTTCGGTTTTGGGTGATGGTGAATTAAATGTGGAGAAGCAATTGATAAAAGAGCAGATACTTAGCGATTTGAGAAGGTTGGTAGAGGAACTTCCAGAAGATCAAAAAGAGGTATTGATAATGCGCATGTACAAGGATATGAGTTTTAAAGAAATAGCTGAAAGTACGGGTGTAAGTATTAATACGGCATTAGGTAGAATGAGATATTCTTTAATAAATATGAGAAAATTAATAGAAAAGCATAATATTGTTCTAGTGAACTAGCAATATTATTTAAATTGTATCGTTAACCCTATAGATAACATATAATAACTTGGGGTTTATGATAAAACAATACACTGAAAAGCCTTCTTTTAAGAAGCAACCAAAAGAAGAAACAATTCAATTTTTGCTTAATTATTCGAAATCGTTAAAAATTATAAATAGGGATAGTAAGAGAAATTTTGAATTATATTTGAATTAGTCAAAGGCCTTGTTTAGTATATAAATCGGGCTTTATTTAGTTGTAAAGTCAAATAAAATTTAAAAGAATCGATTAAATTTGTTTTCTCGATATTTCAATCTAAAATAGAACCTTATTTAAGATATGCTACTTTTTTATAGCTCAACTAAAGAAGGCATAATTCAAAGGTAGCATCAATCATTTTTAATATTAATTTAGAATAATTGATTTTCTTCCTATTGTTTTAAAAATGACATCATTTTCTACATTCCATCCTCGTGCTTGAGAATATTCTCTACCGTAGTAGATAATTTGTAGGTGTAATTTATTCCATAATTCTTTTGGGAATAAGCGCTTGGCATCTTTTTCTGTCTGAGTTACATTTTTCCCATTCGTTAATCCCCATCGATACATCAATCGATGAATATGTGTGTCTACGGGAAACGCAGCTACATTAAAAGCTTGACTCATAACAACGCTCGCAGTTTTATGCCCAACAGCGGGCAATTCTTCCAACGCTTCAAAACTTTGCGGTACCAATCCACTGTGCTTGTCAATTAATATAGTAGACAACCCATATATTCCCTTTGATTTCATAGGAGATAATCCACAAGGCCTTATAATAGATTTAATTTCTTCAACGGTAAGTTTCACCATATCATAAGGATTATCTGCTTTTGCAAAAAGTAATGGTGTTATGGTATTAACTCTGGCATCCGTGCATTGTGCAGAAAGTAAAACTGCAATTAACAGCGTATACGGATCTTTATGTTCTAAAGGAATTGGGGTTTCCGTGTATAATTCTTCCAAGGTATTAATTACAAATTGAACTTTTTCTTGTTTGGTCATTTTTGAGTATGTTTACAGTACAAAAATAAGAAATATGACTACATTAAAAATAGGAGATAAGGCACCAAATTTTAGTTGCCAAGACCAAAATGGAGAATTGATACAATTAGCTGATTATAAGGGTAAAAAGTTAGTTTTATTCTTTTATCCAAAGGCAAGTACACCTGGCTGTACGGTTGAGGCATGTAACTTAAGAGATAATTATAAAATGTTTCTTTCAAGTGGATATGATGTTTTAGGCGCTAGTGCCGATTCTCAAAAGAGACAACAAAACTTTATAAACAAGCATGAATTTCCTTTTCCACTCTTGGCTGATGAGGAGAAAGAAGTAATTAATGCCTACGGTGTTTGGGGTCCAAAGAAATTTATGGGTAAAGAATATGACGGCATCCATCGCACCACCTTTGTGATAGACGAAAAAGGTATTATCGAAGAAGTGATTTCTAAAGTTAAGACCAAGGAACATACAAGTCAGATACTAAAATAATGGTTCTTGATTTAAAGACAGATTAAAACGTCATGGTAAGTTTTAGATTAAAGACGCGACCCGTCATATAATTTGGAATCCCGTAAGAACGTTTTGAATACACATCACGTACCCATGTGTTGGTAATAGAATTTTGAATATCAAATAGATTATAGATTTCAATTCCAAAATTAAGTTCTTTAAAACTCTTTAAAAATTTGGAATTGATTTCTTTGTTTTGGTCAATTATAGCATAAATCAGTCCTACGTCTGCTCTTTTATATGAATTTAATCTATTTTGATATTTATAAGGATCTACATAGGATGGAGAGCCACCTGGAAGTCCTGAGTTAAAAACGAGATTAAGATACATTCTAAAGGCTGGAATGGTCGGCACATAATCTTGAAATAGTATCGCCATTTTAAACCGCTGATCTGTTGGTCTTGGAATGTAGCCCTTGTTTTCAATATTCTCTTTTGTGGTCATGATACCCATACTTATCCAACTTTCTGTTCCGGGAACAAATTCACCATTTAAGCGCACTTCAAGTCCCGTAGCATAAGCAACAGCATTATTCTTGGCAGAATATCTAATTCTTACATTGTTTATAGTATATGGATTAACATCTGTAAGGTGTTTGTAGTAAATTTCGGAAACAAGTTTAAACGGTCTTTCCCAAAGGTTAAAATTATAATCATTACTCAATACGATATGATACGATTTTTGGGCTTTAACCATGGGTTGTACCTTACCAGTTGAATCTCTAAATTCTCTATAGAATGGTGGTTGGTGATAAAACCCTGTTGAAAGACGAAACAGCATGTCTCTTTCCCAATTTGGGCTAATCGTAATTTGACCTCTCGGACTTACAATTGTTTGATTGTTTGTTGTGGTTATATTCTCACCTGAAACCTTCCAAGTCTGTGCTCTAACTCCTAAGTTATAGGATACATTATGGTCTCCCCAAAGATCAAGTTTAGTCCATTGAATAAATCCGGAAATTCGGTCTAAAGTAATATTATTGAATGCGCGAACATTTTGATATGGAAGAATTTCTCCTTCATACACTGCATAAGGTTCCTCTTTTATACTATGATTGGGCGGTCTAATGTTAAAGCCAGCCGAATCGATTACTTCCCATTCAATCAATCGATCTTTAATAGCTTCCTTTTGGTATTTAACTCCAAATTCAAAATGGTGTCCATGTTGCTTATAAGAACTTTTTAATTGAACATTGGTAATGAATGCATCTAAATTATTTCGAGCATGATTTAGTTGATTTCCAATTCCTTTAGAAAACTGAACTTCCCCAAAATCTTCTGAAGAAAAGTTAGATTCAACGTCCTCTAAATTATAAGATGCCAAAATATCATAATTTTCAACTTCAGTAGTATTATATGCACTCGCAGTGAGACTCATCTCAAAGTTGTTGTTTACAATGTAGTGTCCCTTAAAGGATCCGAATATGGTGGTATATTGATCTTTTTCTTGTCCGTTATAAAAAACAATCAGTTCTAAAGGTTCTGTCAGTGTTCCAAATTTAGTTCTTCGTGTAATTGGCGTATAGTTATAGTTATTTTTAGAATAATTACCTAAGAAATCCAATTTGAATCGTTTTCCAAAATCATAACGAACAAAGGTCTGAATATCTATGAATTTAGGAGAATAGTCGGTTTCAATATCTTTATTATTTACCAATAAACTGTTGTCTCTATATCGTGCCCCTATAATGAAGGATAATTTATTATGAAAGGCACTACTTTCTACTGTAGCACTTCCACCAAGTAAACTTGCTTCCGCACTTGCAGCGAACTTAGTTGGTTTACGATATGTAATATCTAATACAGACGAGAGCTTATCGCCATATTTTGATTGAAACCCACCAGCCGAAAAATTAACTTTTTCCGTCATATTCGAGTTTACAAAACTTAAGCCTTCTTGTTGTCCAGAACGAATTAAAAAAGGACGATATACTTCTATACCGTTTATATATACAAGGTTTTCATCAAAATTACCACCCCTCACATTGTATTGTGAACTTAATTCATTGTTGTTGTTGACCCCTGGTAAAGTCATCAATACATTTTCTACTCCAGCGTTTGCACCGGGAGTTTTATTTGTAATGTCGATAGTAATAATTTTAATTTTTTTATTCTTGTTTTTAAGGTTTATTTCGTCAAGACTTTCAGTTTTTAATTGTAGAATTGGTGAGTACTGAATGGTGTTTTTATTCAGAGTATTAATTTTTATAGTTAAGGTACTATATGAAATATGACTAAATTCAAGTTTGATTTCTTTCCCTGAAGGAATTGTAAGTTTATATTCCCCGTTTATTTTACTATTCGTACCCCTAGAGCCAAATGAAACAGATATATTTTCTATTGGATTTCCGTCTGTATCTTTTATAAACCCTTCTACGGTAATATTTTGACAATATGCGTGGTACGAAATTAAGTAAAGAAAAAAAGAAAATTTTAAAATCGTTTTCAAATTATTTATTCTAGGAATTATTTTTTTCTAAAAAACGTGGCTTTAAGGGTATTCGTATTTCCTACGTTATCAACTGCGATGACCTTTAGAAGGTGCTTGGCAGTTGTAAATTTTTTGTCTGAAAAATCATACGTAAGCGTACGGTGCTTCGGAGAGTATTCTAGCAATATCCAATCTCCGTCAATTTCACCTCTATATGTTTTTAACCCAGAGAGATCATCCGTTACTTTTAAACTAATTTTACTAAAATTTGTTACCCATTGTTTGTGTTTAAAATTCGATAATTCTAAAGATGGTTTTTTTATGTCCGACAGCAAGGCAAATTTACCTAAATTTTTTGTACTGGTATAAAAGGAGTTTTCTTTTTTAGTGGTATTCAGAAATCCAGGATATCCGTTACTATTATAACTTGCAATAAAAAGTTTTTCTTTTGCTACTTTAGAATAAGAACTAACATCAAAAGTCAAAGTATAATTTTTATGCACAAGTACATTACTTTTATGGACAGTTGCTTCACCATTATCGGTTTTAAAATCTAAGTAAAAATCGTCATAAAAAGTGTTTTTAGGGAAAGAAATACTAACTCCATCTTTAGAAAATGTATTAAATTCGGCAGCCTTAATCCTATAATTAGTAGTTTTTTCTTTTTCGAAAACAAGGATTGTGTCTTTTTTACCAAGTACAGGAATTAGCAACGTACTCGTATTTCCTTTCAGGTCTTTCGCAACAATCTTGACATTGTAAGATAATTGATCCTTAACTAAAACATAGCCACGATCTTTTACATTTTTATAGATACTTAATGGGTTGTGTTCTGTTACAAAACAGCGCTGTATTCTTTGATTTAAGTCTGCGTATCTTTTATAGTCTATGAGTTGATTGAGGTGTTTGGTTTCAGCAAAAGAAAATGTTTCAACATCGTGAAAATATTTTTTCTGTCCATTTACAGACAATTCCAAGCTGTAAATACCGTTTTTATTTAAAGCACCGTTCAGTTGATCATAAACATTAACCCCAAATCCTATTTTCCCAAAAGCGGAAATTTTACTAGCAAGTAAAGAACCATCATTTTGTGTTCTAAAGTTAATTTGCAATGGAATATTGGATTGATTGACATGAGAAGTACTATCTACAGGATATACCATTAAAGTGTTGATACGTGGCTCTTTGGTATCTTTTACTTTAATTCCAAATAATAATGGATTGATGGGTTTTGAATTTCCATCTCTAATTTCATAATGCAGATGAGGTCCAATAAAACCTCCAGTACTTCCAGAAAAAGCAACAATCTCTCCCTGAGTTACTGTTAAGGCATCTTTGGAAGGGAATAGTTGAATTTCGAAACTTTCTTTTTTATACTGCGCTTTTTTAAGATAACTTTCAATGGCAGGGTTGAATTTTTTTAAATGTGCATAAACTGTTGTGTAGCCGTTCGGATGTGTAATATACAGCGCTTTCCCAAATCCATAATGAGATACACGAATTCTAGAAACGTATCCTTGGGCGGCTGCAAAAACTTTCAATCCTTCTCGTTGTTGCGTTTTTAGATCTAAGCCAGAATGAAAGTGATTGGATCTTAGTTCACCAAAAGTTCCAGAGAGATACAGCGGTACATCCAATGGATTTTGAAAGTAGGACTGCGGATATTTATCCTGCGAAAAGGAGTTTAAAATAAAGGAAAAACAAAGTGTAAATATAAACTTATTCAATGGTGCTATTTTATGCTAAAATAACAAAATTAATATGTAATTGGCACTAAAAATTCTAAGCATTTGTACGTAAGGATATTAATTTTTTTTGTGCAAAAATGAGCAAAACAGTTGTTATATTGAGATAAGATTGGTACATTTGATACATAGTTTTGATATCTCTGATAATAGATGCGAAAAATAATAGAAGCTGCTAGTTTACTGGAAGATAAGTTCGAAAAAATTTTGGAAGTTTACGTTTTTTTGAAGGAAGAAAACCAGTTTTTACATCAAAGAGTAGTCGGTTTAGAAAATCAATTGACAGAGAAAACGGAACAATTGAATGAGAAAGAGAGTTCTTATCAATTGTTGAAGATTGCCAAAACTATCGAAGGCAGCAATGAAAGTACAAGAGAAACAAAACTCAAAATAAATGCTTTGATTCGTGAGGTTGACAAGTGTATAGTTAAATTAAGCGAATAATATGTTCTTTAAGTAATGGAAAAGCTCAAAATTAAGATCACCATAGGTGGACGTGTATATCCCTTAAGTGTGAATAACGCTAGTGAAGAAGAAGGGATGCGTAAAGCCGCAAAGAATATTAATGAACTGGTATCGAAGTTTGAACAAAATTATGCAGTTAGTGATAAGCAAGATGTATTGGCGATGTGTGCATTACAATTTGCTTCACAAACGGAGATAAAAAACATTACGAGTGCATCAGATACAGAAGAAGCAATAAAAAAAATAGAGGCGCTATCAAAATTACTAGATACGCACTTACAGTAAGTTCTTTAAAATAAACAATAATACTGCCTATATTAGTCATTGTTCGTCAAACTCAACAGGAATTAATTCTGAAGGATGAGTCATAATTGTTAAAGTAAGCCGTCTAGAGCGGATCCTTGATCAATTTGTTAGTTCTATAAAATGTTTAAATTGGAGTTTGCAGAAACTTCTCTAATATAGGCTTTTTTTTTACTTAAAATTAACCAAATGGAAGAAATGATAGGACCAATAGTTATTGGTGTAGTTATAGGGTTGGCGGTGGGCTATGTAATTGCCAAATCCGCAGAAAAAAGGAAAGCATCGGGAACCATAAAAAGAGCACATAAAAATGCCGCTTCAATTTTAAAAGAAGCAAAGATGGATGCAGATGGAATTAAAAAAGAGAAAATATTACAAGCAAAAGAAAGATTTATAGAATTAAAATCGGAACATGAGAAAGTTATTTTATCGAGAGATAAAAAAATGAATGAGACCGAAAAAAGAGTAAGAGATAAAGAATCTCAGATTTCTCAAGAACTAAGTAATACTAAAAAGTTAAGTCAAGAACTGGAGAAGAAAACTGCAGATTACGACCATAAATTCGAATTCATCGAGCGCAAAGAAAATGAACTGGAAAAAATTCATAAAAAGCAAGTAGAAAATTTAGAAGTTATATCTGGGTTGTCTGCTGAAGACGCAAAGAAAGAATTAGTTACCTCTTTAAAAGAGGAGGCCAAATCTGATGCTATGGCTTTTATTCAAGAAAC
The DNA here is from genome assembly GCA_905181865.1 of Urechidicola croceus. GTDB lineage: Bacteria > Bacteroidota > Bacteroidia > Flavobacteriales > Flavobacteriaceae > Urechidicola > Urechidicola croceus_A. The sequence continues at coordinate 340,004 of CAJIZG010000001.1, read as the reverse complement.
TTTAGAAGAGGCAAAATTAACAGCAGATCAAGATGCTAGAAAGGTGATATTGAGTACCATTCAGCGTGTAGGTGTTGAACAAACAGTAGAGAATTGTGTCTCTGTATTTAATTTGGAGTCTGATGATGTAAAAGGACGTATTATCGGTCGTGAAGGTCGTAATATTAGAGCATTAGAAGCGGCTACCGGTGTGGAGATTATAGTAGATGATACCCCAGAAGCAATTATACTTTCTTGTTTTGATCCAGTGCGTAGAGAGGTAGCGCGCTTATCGCTTCACAATTTAGTTACCGATGGAAGAATTCATCCAGCACGTATCGAAGAGGTGGTGAAGAAAACGGAAAATAAAATCAATCAAGAAATTATTGAAGTTGGCAAGCGTACGGTAGTTGACTTAGGAATTCATGGATTACACCCGGAATTGATTAAAACAATTGGTCGTATGAAATTTAGATCTTCTTATGGTCAGAATTTATTACAGCATTCACGTGAGGTTGCGAATCTATGTGGAATAATGGCAGCTGAACTTGGTTTAAATGCAAAAGTTGCAAAGAGAGCAGGTTTATTGCACGATATAGGAAAAGTGCCAGATACAGAAAGTGAATTACCACATGCCATATTGGGTATGGAGTGGGCGCAGAAGTATGGTGAAAAGCCAGACGTATGTAATGCTATTGGAGCGCATCACGACGAGATAGAAATGAAAACATTAATTGCACCAATTGTTCAGGTATGTGATGCTATTTCTGGAGCGAGACCAGGAGCAAGAAGACAAGTATTAGATTCTTACATTCAGCGTTTAAAGGATTTAGAAGATGTTGCATTCGGATTCGCAGGAGTACAAAAGGCCTATGCTATTCAAGCAGGAAGAGAGTTGCGTGTAATTGTTGAAAGTGAAAAAGTAAACGATTTAAAAGCGGCTGAATTGTCTTTTAGTATTTCTCAAAAAATACAAAACGATATGACATATCCTGGGCAAGTGAGAGTAACGGTAATTCGTGAAACCAGAGCCGTTAATATAGCCAAATAAGAATTGAATGCATATATAATTATAGAGCACCTAAATTTGGGTGCTTTTTTTATTTTCGGGGATGAAATTGTTCCATCACTTTCTGTAAATGACTTTTATCCAAATGCATATAAATCTCGGTTGTGGTAATACTTTCGTGTCCTAGCATTTGCTGAATTGCACGTAAATCGGCACCATTTTCTAATAAATGAGTCGCAAAAGAGTGTCTAAAAGTATGCGGACTAATTTTCTTTTTAAAGCCTGTTTTTATACACAAGTCTTTAATAATAGTGAAAATCATGACCCGTGTAAGTTGTTTTCCTCTCCGATTTAAAAATAGGGTATCTTCGAATCCCTTTTGAACAGGAATATGGTTTCTAATCGTATCTTTATAAAAGGTAATATACTTTTCGGTTTGTAGATTGATAGGTACAAAGCGTTGTTTGTTGCCCTTTCCAAGTACCCGAATAAATCCTTCTTCAAAAAATAAATCAGAAATTTGTAGTGTAATCAATTCTGAAACACGCAGTCCACAACTATAGAGAGTTTCTAATAAAGTCCTGTTCCGTTCTCCTTGGGGTTTGCTTAGATCTATGGCGCCAATAATAAAATCAATGTCTTCAATAGACATCGTATCAGGAAGTTTTCTTCCAATTTTTGGAGATTCAAGAAGGTCTGTAGGGTTGATTTCTCGATATTTTTCAAAGAGTAGATAATCAAAAAAACTTCGAAGTCCAGATATTAAGCGAGATTGGGATCTAGGATTGATAGATTTAGATGCCTCATAAATAAATTGCTGTATGGTATCAGTATCTATTTTTGCTGGGGAAATAGTGATTTCATGTGCTTCTAAATAAACACATAACTTTCGAATGTCTGACGCATAACTATCCAGAGAATTCTTTGACAGTCCACGTTCAATTTTAAGATATAAAAGATAATCTTTAATAGCAGTATTCCAGTTCATTGAAGTAAAGGTAATTTAATATCATATAATTGTGAAGCAATACGAAGCAAATCGAATAAATTATTTTATTTTTGATTTGTCAAACGAGCCTGTTACATTTTTGTCATTAACGAAAAAATGATTTAAAGCGAACAGCATGAAACAACAAGCATACATAAACAGGAACATATGAACATATTGATAATAAACGGACCCAATTTAAACCTTTTAGGAAAAAGAGAACCTGCCATATATGGAACCGCTACGTTTGAAGATTATTTTAAGGAATTACAAGAAAAATTCTCAACTCTAAATTTAACCTACTATCAATCTAATATAGAGGGAGAATTAATTGATAAGTTGCATGAGGTTGGATTTAGTTACGATGGTATTGTATTTAATGCGGGAGCCTATACACATACTTCAGTGGGGTTGGGGGATGCCATAAAAGGTATTGAAACTCCGGTGATTGAAGTGCATATTTCTAATGTACATGCCAGAGAAGAATTCAGACATACCTCATTTTTAGCGCCGAATGTAAGAGGGATTATTGCAGGATTTGGAATGCAAAGTTACGACTTAGCGATTCAAAGTTTTTTATAGTTATATTCGAGTATCCTTTCTTTTGGGTCAAAGGGTTTTAAATCATCCAATCCCAGTTTTTTGATAGCAAGTACTACTTTTTCTGTTTCTGAAATTGTTAGTGCTCGGTTTTCTTTTTGTAAGAAATAATCAGCAGCTTCAAGTATTGCAGCAAGAGGAATCAGTCCAATGAGTTCTGACCCTGTCACTTTAACGCCTCGTTTGGTAGCAGCCTTTATCGTTTCTTCATAAGCAACGTGAATAGGCGTTACGTTGATATTCGTTAAATTATATGAAACCTGAGCGATGTTGTATTCATCAATATACCAACCAAAACCTTTGACCGCTTTTAGTTTTCCCGGAGTTCGAAGGGATGTGCCATTTTTATCAATTATTTTTCTACCCGATTCTCGAATATCAAAAGAGATCTCGCTGGCAATGGTCGCGGACGTACTATCCAAATTAACATTATAGGCGATCAAAAAATTACGTGCTGAAATAGCAGTGACTCCTGATCTAACAATTTGATCATTATAAACCGTAGGACCAAAATCGAGTTTCCAAGAAGGATCTGTAATTTTAGTTTGTAAACCTTCATATTCTCCACTTCTACAATTCGCTAGGTTTTTTCGCTTTGTTGAAGTAGCCGCATATTCGTAATAGTATCCAGAGATCCCTAACTCTTTCCCTACACGTTCTCCCAATAGATGTGCATAGTGTACTGTTTCATCTAGGGTGATATTCGCAATCGGAATTAAAGGACAAACATCCGTAGCGCCAAAGCGAGGATGCGTCCCCTTTTGCTGAGTCATATCAATTAGTTCAGCGGCTTTTTTAATGAGTCTAAAAGCGGCTTTTACGACGTTATTGGGTTCTCCAACAAAGGTAATAACGGTTCTATTTGTTGCATATCCAGAATCTACATATAAGAGTTGAACACCTTCAACAGTTGAAACTATGTGTGCGATTTCGTTTATTTTATCTATATCTCTACCTTCACTAATGTTTGGAACACATTCAATGAGTTGTTGCATTTGTTTTTTTATTGAAGTTCAAATATACTAAGTTTTAGTGTTTGAATTCTCTGAATCCTTTACTTTCTGCGGTCATAGAGCGGTGGTCACTGAGCGCTTGTCGCATAGTGGTTGTAATGGTCACATAGTAGTTGTCGCATAGTAGTTGAGTGGTCACTGAGCGGAGTCGAAGTGAGTCGAAGTCAGTCGAATTGAGTCCAAGCGATGGGCTAAAATTAGAAAGAGCAAATTGTTGAATTGTAAAATGGTTTTGCGCATTGTTTAATTCGAGTCGATACTGCGTTTAGTGCTATTAAAAAATTATATTTGTCTTATAAATTTAAGAATGTTTTTTAGAAAATGAAGAAAGTATTAATTACTGGAGCAGCGATTTTCAACCAGTGAAATACATTAAAATCAAATGACTTTTTATTTTACGTATGTATTTCAAAGTGAAAAAGATGGTAATTACTACGTTGGCTATACCAAAAATCTGAATGTACGATTTGAGCAACATCAAAAAAGATAGGTTATATCGACGAAATATAGAAGACTTTTTGCATTAATTTATTATGAGGTATCCTTGTCACAACGAGATGCTTTGAAAAGAGAAAAGTATTTAAAAACATTTTACGGGAAAATGTTTTTGGCTAAAAGGCTCAAATCGTATTTCATAAGTCAGGAAAAAAATAAAGTTAGATACCAAAAATGATTGAAGAAAAGAAAAAAGTTTTAGTGACCGGAATAGCTGGGTTCATTGGGTTTCATTTAGCCAAGAAGTTGCAAAAAGAAGGATTGGATGTCTATGGATTGGATAGCATTAATGACTATTACGATCCTGCGCTAAAATTGGCGAGATTACAAGAACTTGGTGTTGCAACAGATCAGATAGTCGGCAATACCGAAATAAAAGGGACCATTACTTTTATCAAATTAAATTTACAAGATCTAGACAATTTGAAAAAGTTGTTCTCCAAACATCAATTCGATTATGTTGTTAATTTGGCTGCACAAGCCGGAGTTGGCTATTCTCTAGAAAACCCACAATCCTATATAGATAATAATATTACTGGTTTTTTAAATGTATTAGAATGTTGTCGATCTTTTCCCATCGAGCATTTAGTATTTGCTTCATCGAGTTCTGTCTATGGATTGAGTGAAGCCATTCCATTTAAAGAAGATGATTCTGCAGATCATCCGATGGCGCTATATGCGGCGAGTAAAAAAGCCAACGAAATGATGGCACATTCGTACGCACACTTATTCAATATTCCGTGTACGGGTTTGCGTTTCTTTACCGTCTATGGACCCTGGGGAAGACCAGACATGGCCTTATATATCTTTACAAAGGCAATTCTTGAGGATAAAGAGTTTGATGTCTATAACAATGGCGAGATGAGTCGTGATTTCACCTATATAGATGATATTGTAGAAAGTATCAAACGCTTATTGCCAAAACCTCCTCAAAAGAACAATCCTGTATTTAACGCAAAGCATCCTGTTCCTTCAAAAAGTACGGCTCCTTATCAACTTTTTAATATAGGAAATAACAATCCAGTAGGTTTGATGGAATTTGTGCATGCCATTGAAAAAGCGTTACATAAAAAAGGAAAAATTATATATAAACCTATGAAACCCGGTGATGTACCATCAACCTATGCCAATGTGAGCAGTTTGTTTGACTATATTGGCTTTAAGCCAGAAACGACGGTGGAAGAAGGGATTGAAGCGTTTGTAGCGTTTTATAAGGAGTATCATGCTAAATAGGTATTAATCACTTCTATATTACTTAGAAATACTTTTATGAAAAGAATGTTTGAAATCTACAATCTATATTTCGAGAAGAATGTTGACAGATCGCAATAATCAGTTTTAATTGTCAATAAACTTTGTTGAAAACTTGTTTTTATTCAATTTATTGAAATGTGATAATATCAACTATATTTGTAAAAATGGCTTTGAATACTCATAAGAGGACGTATTAACAATGCATTAATTTTGGACATTATCAAAGTATGAAAACCCCTCAATATTCACAAGAAGAATGGCTTCACGAAATTACGTCTAAGAATAATCTTTTTAGTTTTAATTTAAGAGAGGTTTGGGACTATCGTGATTTACTAGAATTGTTTGTGAAACGGAATATAATAACGGTATATAAACAAACCATTTTAGGACCGTTGTGGTATTTGATTCAACCGATTTTCACAGCCTTAACATTTACATTGATTTTTAATAAGGTCGCTAATATCGATACCGGTAGTATTCCGCCATTCATGTTTAATTTAGTAGGGATTACCACTTGGAATTATTTTAAAAGTTGTTTTACAGGTACGTCAGATACTTTTAAGGGTAATGCTGGTATTTTTAGTAAGGTGTATTTTCCACGTTTGATTATGCCTTTAGTCTCTGTCATTACAAATTTGGTTCGATTCGGAATTCAATTATTTATCCTTGCAGGATTTTATGTGTATTACTATAGTAATGGAGCGGCAATTGGATTAAACAAATTGACATTTTTTTTTCCGCTACTTATAGTTTTAATGGGTCTGTTAGGTTTGGGATTGGGAATGATTATTTCTTCAATGGTAACAAAATATAGAGATTTAAAATTTTTATTAAATTTTGGTGTGCAATTATTAATGTATATCTCGGCTGTGATGTACCCCATTGCCCTAATGCGTGAAAAACTACCGCGTTTTGCATGGTTGGTAGAATACAATCCGATGGCTTACGTTATAGAATCGGCGCGTTATATGTTGTTGAGTGATGGGACTTTTTCCTGGAATGGTCTGTTATTTACAACAATTGTGACATTGATTGTTTTGTTTTTTGGGATTTTGTTATTTAACAAAACAGAAAAAAGTTTTATCGATACTATTTAGGTATTAGAGCATATAAAAAGATTGAAATGGGAAAAATAGTATCGAATAAATTTCAGAATTTGACTGATGTCTCACAAGAATTTAAAGGTGCATATGCGAATGCAATGCCTTTTCCTAATATTTATTTTGATGCATTCTTTGACGAAACGATATTAAGTGCAGTCTTAGATGAATTTCCAGATTTGGCGGAAGGCAAGTCGTTGCAATATAAGAGCTCAAAAGAGAAAAAATTCGCGGGTAAAGGAGAAGAGCTGTTTGGAGAAAAAACAAAAAAGTTAATGCATTTTTTGAATTCACAACCATTTTTAGAATTTTTGCAAGAATTAACGGGTATTGAAGAAACCTTAATTCCAGATCCTTTTTATGCAGGAGGTGGACTTCATGAAATCAAACAAGGTGGTTTGCTAAAGGTGCATGCCGATTTTAATAAACATCGAAAAACAGGCCTAGATCGTCGGTTGAACGTATTAGTTTATTTAAATAAGGATTGGCAAGAAAATTTTGGAGGGCATTTCGAATTGTGGAACAAAGAAATGACACAATGCGAAAATAAAATTTTGCCGTTGTTTAATAGAATGGCGATTTTCTCTACTACGAGTACGTCTTATCATGGTCATCCAGATGCATTGAATTGTCCAGAAGACAGAAGCCGAAAATCCCTGGCATTATATTACTATACCAATGGAAGACCGCATGATGAAATTGATCAAAAATTAGTTGATCACGGCACACTATTTAAGGATAGGCCTTCCGATGATGAGGAACCTAGTGTTAAACCTATAAAAAATAAATGGAAAATATTATTGAAAGATTTTGCACCTCCAATTCTTATAAGAGTAATTAAAAAGTATTTATAAATAATTGTGTTATTTAATTCTATAGATTTCGCCCTGTTTTTACCAATAGTTTTTATACTCTATTGGTTTGTATTTAATAGAAATATTAAATTACAAAATTTATTAATTGTAATTGCGAGTTATGTGTTTTATGGCTCGTGGGATTGGCGATTTTTACTTTTAATTTTGTTTAGCACATTTGTAGATTATTTAGTTGGCATTGCTTTAGAGAAAGAGGAAACCTTGAAGAAAAGAAGGCTATTGCTTTGGATAAGTATTTTTGTTAATTTAGGTTTCCTAGGCTTCTTTAAGTACTATAATTTTTTTTTAGATAATTTCACGAATGTGTTTTCGTTTTTTGGTCATAAGATTGATGCAAGCTCTCTAAGCATAATTTTACCAGTTGGGATTAGTTTTTATACTTTCCAAACTTTGAGTTATACCATTGATGTTTATAGAAAAAAAATGAAACCAACCAAAGATTTTGTTGCTTTTGCTGCTTTTGTATCCTTTTTTCCTCAGTTGGTTGCTGGGCCTATTGAGCGAGCTACTAATTTATTACCACAGTTTGTTAAAAAACGAGAGTTTGATTATAATAAAGCGTGTGATGGTTTACGTCAAATTTTATGGGGGCTGTTTAAAAAAATTGTAATCGCTGACAATTGTGCAAAATATGCGAACATAATTTTTAATAATTCAGAAGTGTATTCGGGGAGTACCTTGGTATTAGGATCGTTGTTTTTCGCATTTCAAATCTATGGTGACTATTCGGGGTATTCAGATATAGCCATTGGTACGTCAAGGCTTTTTGGATTTAATCTTCAAAAGAATTTTGCATTCCCTTATTTTTCAAGAAATATAGGCGAATTTTGGAGGCGTTGGCATATTTCTTTGTCAACTTGGTTTCGTGATTATTTGTATATTCCTTTAGGAGGAAGTAAAGTTGGTAAAGTAAGGGTAGTTCGAAATATTTTTGTAATATTTATTGTGAGTGGTTTTTGGCATGGTGCCAATTGGAACTTTATTATTTGGGGAGCCTTAAATGCACTATATTTTTTACCGCTTCTATTTCGTTCAAAGAACAGGAAATATATGGATGTAGTTGCTATCAATAGTAATTTACCCTCATTCAAGGAATTGATTCAAATGGCGATGACATTTGGATTTACCTTAGTGGCATGGATCTTTTTTAGATCGGATACTGTGTCACAAGCGATTCAAATATTGAGTGAAATATTTTCGATGAGTTTATTTGGTATGCCTTCTTTTAAAAAGCCTATAATTATTTGGGTACTGATTTTTATGTTCATTGAATGGGTAGGGAGAGATAGTGAATACGCAATTGAGAAGTTAGGAAAAAATTGGCATGAGTCATTAAGGTGGGGTTTTTACTACATCATAGTAATTAGTATTTTTTTAATGGGAAGCGAAGGAGAAGAATTTATTTATTTTCAGTTTTAAATGAAAAAGTTTACGAGACAAGTTATATTATTTTTATTTCCAATGGTATTATTGGCGTATCCATTAGATTTGATCGTTTCCAATTTATTGAAAAAGAATGGATCCTTTGCACATGGTGAACTATCTGTTTGGAATGCATTATACGATGGTACTATTGATTCTGAAATTGTGATTTATGGTTCTTCAAGAGCATTGGTGCATATAGATCCAGAAATTATTGAAACAAGCACAGGGCGAAAAGCCTACAATTTAGGAATTGATGGGCATAACTTTTGGTTGCAGCATTTGCGCCATACAATTTTGATGAAGCATAACAAAAAACCAAAAACAATAATCTTATCTGTTGATGTTCGCAGTTTTATAAAGCAAAAGGAGTTGTACAATTCAGATCAATTCTTACCTTATATCTTTTTTAATAAAGAAATTAAATACTATACCGAGTCGTATAAGGGGTTCACTGTTTATGATTATCACCTCCCTTTCATCAGGTACTTTGGGAGATTTCAAGCTATTAAAGCTGCTCTATTAAAAAATAGCTATTTAAAAAGAAGAAATGGATATGAAGGACAGGATAAGGTATGGAATGATGATTTTAAAAAGGCCAAAGCAAATGCAAATTCAATAGAGATAGAATTAGATAAAGAATTGTTAGTCTTGTTTGATGGTTTTCTTTTGGACTGTAAACGAGATGATATACGCGTTGTATTGGTGTATACTCCAGAATATATTGAAGGACAAAAATTTATGGGTAAAAGGAATGAAATAGTATCGTTGATTGATTCATTTGCATTGAAACACAATGTTGTTTATTTAGATTATTCAAAGGATGATATATGTTTAGAGAAAAAGTATTTTTACAATGCTTCTCACCTTAACAAGTTGGGTGCCGAAAAGTTTACTAAAATGCTTTCAAAGGATTTAGTCCTATTGGGTAATTAATTGAATAAAAATGGAAGAAAATTTTTTTCAACACTTTATAATTACTCGGTTTAATCTAAAACAAAATGTTTGGAATAAAGATAAATTTGGAAGTCAAGTAAATGATGATATTTGGTTAAAGGATCGGTATTCTTTATTTATAACCTATTGTTTTCCTTCGTTAGAAGCTCAAGTAAATTTGAATTTTAAATGGTTGGTATATTTTGATACGAATACCCCCTTAATGTATAAGCATAAAAATGAAGATCTTAAGGAGCAGTTTGCTAATTTTTATCCATTATACATTGATAATATAGATGAACTGAAGGTGGCATGTAGAAAAGACATTCAGGATCTTCAAGAAAGTAACTCTAAATTTGTAATAACAACAAGAATAGACAACGATGATTGCTTTCATGAAAATACAGTAGCAAAGATTCAAGAAAATTTTATTGAAGAAGAAATGACATTAATAGATCTAGTTAATGGTTTGTCTCTTCAAGTTTATAAAGAATTCAAATTAACGATTAATGAAGAAATGGTGTTGTATCCCTTTTTGAGTCTTATAGAATTAAATAATGAAAATATTTTAGGGCCTTATTATAAACCGCATAATTCATGGGGAGCCGAAGTTAATAGAATTACTGTAAATGATGGTTTTTATTGGATTCACTTTGACCTCCTTCAACTCACTTCGACTCCGCTCAGTGATCGCCCATCAGTTACCATTGCTTAGCAACTATTGCTTAGTAAATATATCTCAATAAGAATTGTGTGTTACAATGTTGGATTATTGGATTAAAACTTTCGATGCGTACAAAAACATTTTAGTACACTTTTTCAATTTTTTCTATAAAAATTACTTTTCACAAAGACGTTCAACTTTCAACGGTTCTTCCCAATTTATAGAGATAAACGTAGCGCACAGACAAGAATATCAAAATAGGCAACAATGCATTAGAGAAGATTTGAACTTTAAAAATCCAGAGGATACAAACTACGCCAATCAAAATTAAAAGGAAGAGTAGGTAGTAACTGAACCATTTGGGAAGTTTACTTTTAAGCAAAACAAAACTTACTACCAAATTTGGAGTAAAAGCCCATAAAATATTAAAATTGTTGGCGGCCGAAGCATGATTCGTAGCAAAAGAAATAAATGTTAACACAAGCCCCATCAGACCAAATGAGAAAAAGAGAGTAAAATCTAACCATTTGGTTCGAAGGTGTGATTTTATATTTTTACGGGTTATGACAACAACGATTAATCCTATTATAGCAAATAGCATAAAAGGTGTTAGATACGTATCTGTGGTTTTTCTATTCGTATCTTTTAAAATAACTTCTGTTCGTTTGACAATGTTTTTTGTAATACCGTCTTTTTTGATTTTTAAATCGTCAAAAAAGGTCAATACATTTTCGGGAAGAAATAGAAATTCTTTCATAGTTACCCCACGATCAATTACAGAGCCTAAGGCAATGTCAATTCCGAAATCTCCCCAGGATTGATCTGTTAAATAAGGTTGTATTAACTGGCGATGTGTTTTGGGATTTTCTTCAAAAAGTGCTGGTAATTGCAATTGTTCTCCTAGTATTGCATTGATTACATCGTATAATCGGGTAGAACAATTGTCGAAAAAATAATCATATAAATACGCCCTGTTTTTTGGTAAAGCATTATTTTCTAAGTAGTCAAAACAAGCCTGAACTTCTCTACTAGAAATGTCTAATACTTGGGCTTTAACCCATCTATTTTGATATTGGTAACTTTTTATAAAGAAGAAAAAATCTCCGGAGCCTAATAAGTATAGTAAATTTCCTTGCGCAAATTTTAAGTAATAATTAGGCGTATTAAAATCAAAAATCCCATAATTATAAACGCGATCGATTCCTAATTTAGGATCACGTATTCTAAAGGCAGAATGTCCAAAAGCTTCATAAACAGCCTCTCCGGGGCCACAAGTAATAACACTTATTTCTGCTTGTTCACTTAATTGTGGGAATCCTATTTTATCACTAGTACCAAGGATTTGAGAATACAAATTAGCAGACAGTATAAGCAGACATAGAAATAGTAGTTGTCTCATAGGAAGAATAAATTAAATCAGGTTTAGAAAACAGTTCCGAAGATACCGTAATTTATAGAAATCTACTAAAGTTTATAATAGATTGCTGTTTTTAATGAAAGAGAGTATGCGCTTTTCTAGCCAATATCCACTTTTATACATTAAATATTGATTGAAACCTACATGCCCACCATATTTAGGGGTTTCTAGTATAAGGTGTGCATGATCTTTGGCTATTTCAATGGGGAAACATGATTCAGCTAAAAAAGTGTCATCTTGGGCATTAATAAGGAGTGTGGGTATTTGTATATTTTTTAAGTAAGGCTTTGAACTGGCCTGTTTCCAATAATCTTCAGCACTCAAGAATCCATTGGCTGGTGCGGTAAAAGCTTCATCATAGTCCTTGAAGTTTTTGGCTTTTGCAATGGCTTGGGTGTCTATGTTATATTTTGGAAATAAGGACGCTTTTTTAAGAGACTTAATTTTTAAACTTTTTAAAAAGAGTCTCATATAGGGTGTGTTGTACCATTTGGCTAACTTCTTCGAGGACCCTTTCAAATCACAGGGAACAGAAACACCAATAGCACAGCAAACTTTTGAATTAATATGATTGGCATATTCTCCAAGGTATTTCAAGAGTATATTACCACCCAAGCTGTATCCTAAGAGTATTATAGTTTCATAGTGATGGTTTTTTTCAACATGATTTAGAACACTTTCAAGGTCTTCTGTTTTACCGCTGTGGTAAGAAGCGAATTTTCTATTGTCCGTGCCACTGCATCCTCTTAGATTTACGACCATGATATCAAATTTATTGGCGTTTAGTACGTTGGCCGCAGCCATTATATAATTGGAAGTTGAACTGCCTTCTAATCCATGTAGGATAATAACCACTTCTTTAGAGCCTACTTTTGAATTGTCTAAATCCATAAAATCACCATCTTCTAATTCCAATCGTTCTCTCGTATAAGTTATTGAATTTGGCTTAACAAAAGTCCGAAATATGGTATTTACATGGGTATTGGTAAACGGAAATTTTGGGTGGTACGTAGATTTTATTAGCGGCATAAATTAGTGGGTCTATAGGTGTTTTCTTCGTTCAAAATTACATATATTTACTTGAATTTAAGTAGAAAACAGAAATGAACATGGTTTGAAACTGCTCTTAAAATTACATGAGATTGATAGTTGATTGTCAATATGTCAAGGGCTAAAACGAACTTGTTCAAAATTTCATCACCCTAGGTAAAGAGCAATAGCGAACAGCATGTGGCTTTTAAAAAACAGTAAATAGAGCCATATGAGCCGAGCATGTTCAAATTTTTATTGCGCAAGGAATGATCGATAGCGAACAGTATGTGACCGAATTAACAAATAGAATAAACATATGAAAAAACATATACCAAACTTAATAACTCTTTTCAATTTGTTATCGGGAATCATCGCCATGGTACTTGCCGTGGAGAATCATCTTGTTGAAGCGGGTTTTTTTATGATTCTTGGTATCTTTTTCGATTTTTTTGATGGTTTTTTAGCACGTTTATTAAAGGTGCAGGGAGAACTCGGAAAACAATTGGACTCTTTAGCAGATATGGTTACAAGTGGCTTAGTTCCTGCTGTAGTGATGTTTCAACTCTTACGGAATTCATTGGGAAATTGGAATGGAGATTATTTAATTCCACGGATGTTTTTTGAAGAAGGGTATTCTTATGTTCCTTTTTTCGGTTTTTTAATTGCACTTGCTTCAGCCTATCGACTGGCCAATTTTAATATTGATAAGAAACAATCTTCTTCTTTTATAGGAATCCCAACGCCAGCAAATGCCTTATTTATTTTGTCTTTACCGTTGATTTTGAATTATAGTACGAATGATTTTGCCATTTATTTGATTCAGAATACTTCATTTTTACTTGTAATAACAGTTGCTGGAAGTATTATGATGAATGCGAATATTCTACTTTTTTCATTGAAATTTACGGAGTACTCCTTTAGAAATAATGCAGTTAAATATGTATTTATAGTTGCTTCAATTTCACTTTTAATCGGATTGCATTTTGTTGCTTTCCCCTTGATTATCTTATTATACATATTAACTTCCGTTGTGGAGAATATGTTTTTAAAGAAGTAGGGTTGGTTGATGGTTGAGAGTTGATGGTACTTTGGAAATTTTATTTTGTAGGCTTAGTTTGGGTTTTTGAATATGTGTGAATTGGTTACTTCGACTCACTTGGACTCCGCTCAGTGACCACTGCTCATTGATCCATCCAGTACTGACAAAAGAAGTAAAATAACCCAATTACAACTCTCCATTAGCATTCCACCCGTAATGAAGATATTTAAAAAATTATAACTTTAAGTCAACTACCGAGTTTATCGTTTAGCAAAGGCCCTACTTTTAGTTTCCGTAGAATTCAAGTTTTAGGAGCGTATGAGAATCCAAAGAAATTTCGGTCTGGATTTGAAAGCGTATAAAACATTAGAATTCGAGTAAATTAAAATAAGTCTTGCTTCTTGTACTGAGCGGAGCCGAAGTATTGTAACTTTTTATTAAGAAAACTGCGAAGCAGATCACGATCACGAACACTAAAACGAATAGAAAAGGAGGGTGAGTAAAGTTAGCAAGAAATAAGAAACCTAATAGTTAGGTATAGATTTCTACCTTCACTTCGACCGGTGACCACTGAGCAAGTTAAGAATAGACGGTAATTATACTATTAATATTTTAATCGAACTTCTTACGCTTTAATTCAAAATCTTTTCCAAGATATACACGACGTACTGTTTCGTCGGCAGCTAAATCTTCTGGAGTTCCTTCTTTTAAAATTCCACCCTCAAACATTAAAAAAGTTTTATCTGTAATAGACAGAGTAGCCTGAACATCGTGATCTGTTATTAAAATGCCAATATTTCTGTTTTTAAGTTGCGCTACAATTCCTTGAATGTCTTCAACGGCAATTGGATCAACACCTGCAAAAGGTTCATCTAATAAGATGAATTTGGGGTCAGAGGCCAAACAACGTGCAATTTCAGTTCTTCTTCGTTCACCACCAGAGAGTAGATCCCCTCGGTTCTTACGAACGTGGCCTAAACTAAACTCTTCTATCAAAGATTCCATTTTTTTTCGCTGTTCAATTTTTGATAATTTTGTAAATTGAAGGACAGAAAGAATATTATCTTCAACACTTAATTTTCTAAATACAGAGGCTTCCTGTGCTAAATACCCGATTCCTTTTTGAGCTCTTTTATACATCGGTGCAGCTGTAATATTTTCATCATCTAGATAAATATTACCTGCATTGGGCTGTATCATCCCAACAATCATATAAAAAGAAGTTGTTTTTCCAGCGCCATTTGGGCCTAATAAACCCACGATTTCTCCTTGTGCTACTTGCAAAGAAATCCCTTTAACAACGGTTCTACTTCCGTATTTTTTTACGATGTTGTCTGCCCTTAGTATCATAGTTTATTAATGTATTACAACGCTATTAACAACGATTTTCAACTTTGTTGTTCAGATAATTTTATTAAAGTTTTCGCAATGCTTTAGATTCTTGTTTCACGACTCTTTTTGAAATTAGTATACTGATTTCATATAAAAGCATAATGGGCAACGTAACAATTACTTGACTTGCAATATCCGGAGGGGTAATTATGGCTGATAGCGTTAAGACTAAAACGAGTGCTATTTTTCGATGTTTCTTTAAAAATGGAGGGGTAACTAATCCCATCTTTGTTAAGAAAAAGATAAGTACGGGTAATTCAAACATGAGTGAAACCCCTAATAATGTATTGGTAATTAGGTTGATATGTGTTTTGAAGTCGAATTTATTTTCAATCATATCCGTAATATTGAAGTTATAGAAAAATGAAACTGACAACGGTGCAATTACATAATAACTGAAGAGTACGCCAATAAAAAACAAGCAGGACGCATAAAACATAAATGCTCTCGATTTTTTTTGTTCTTTTTCATGCAGTCCTGGACTAATAAACTTCCATATTTCCCATAAAACATAAGGGAAAGAAACGAGTAATCCTAAAATTAAAGATGTCCATATCGCATTCATTAATTGACCTGTAGGTGACAAACTTTGTAAACTTGAACTTAAATTCATGCTACAAAAGTCACTTTCGATACCTATATATTGTGCCCCTTTACAAAGCCACTGATAGGTGGGGAAATCTGCATCTAAATGGGCTAATAAAAAACGCTCATAAACAATTGTTTTAAATGAAAATATGGCAATACCCACTATAAATATTGCTAAGGTTGAACGTATTAAGTGCCAACGTAATTGTTCTAAATGGTCTAAAAAAGACATTTCTTTTTGTTCTTCGCTCATTTTAAAAAATTCCTTCTTTTATTAAATCATGTAAGTGAATAATACCAGCATATTCATTATTTTTTTCTACTAATAATTGTGTTATATTGTTACGCTCCATGGTTTCCAAGGCAGCAACTGCCATGGCATCATAGTTTATTGTTTTTGGGTTGGAACCCATAATATCTTTGGCAGAAAGCGTTAGGAAATCTTCTTTTCCATTTAACATTCTTCTAATATCACCATCTGTAATAACACCTATTATAGTATTGTTATTTAAAACAGCCGTAGCGCCTAATCTTTTTTCTGAAATTTCTAATAATACTTTTTTGATATCAGTGCTTGGAGAAACCTGTGGTTTTTCATTTCGTTCTACCAATTCACTTACGCGCAAATATATTTTTTTACCCAATGCGCCTCCTGGATGATATTTTGCAAAATCTTTGGTGCCAAAATCATTTAAATCTAACAAGCAAACTGCCAACGCATCTCCTATCACCATTTGAGCTGTTGTGCTAGAAGTGGGTGCCAAATTATTTGGACAGGCTTCTTTTTCAACACTAGAATTTAGTACAAAGTTTGCTTGAACTCCCAAATAAGAAGCTGGATTTCCTGTTAAGGCAATGACTTTATTGCCGTAATTTTTTATAAGAGGAACCAATACTTTTATTTCTGGAGTATTTCCACTATTCGATATGCAAATTACAACATCATCTTGTTGGATATTCCCTAAATCTCCATGAATGGCATCTGCCGCATGCATAAATATAGAAGGGGTACCTGTAGAATTCATTGTGGCCACAATTTTGGTCGCTACAATAGCACTTTTCCCTATTCCAGTAATAATTACGCGCCCCTTAGAATTGTGAATAAGTTTAACTGTATTTTCAAAGGACTCATCGAGAAAATTGATTAAATTCGCAATAGCTGCACTTTCTATAGAAATTGTTTGCTTAGCAAGTGAAATAATTGAATTATTTGTTTTCAATAATGAGATATTTGAATTCGGAAAAAAAGTTATATCTTTAGTTGCAAATATATTTAAAAATAGATTAATAATAGTCAGTTTGTGAAGGAAAATAATTTACATGTAGCCCTTAAAAAATATTTTGGATTTTCAAAATTCAAAGGTTTACAGGAACAAGTTATAACGAGTCTTTTAGCAGGAAATAATACTTTTGCTATCATGCCAACCGGTGGAGGTAAATCAATCTGCTATCAGTTGCCCGCGTTAATGAAGGAAGGAACAGCCATTGTTGTTTCTCCATTAATTGCGCTAATGAAAAACCAGGTAGATGCTATCAGAGGAATATCCTCTGAATACGGTGTTGCCCATGTATTGAATTCTTCCTTAAATAGGGGGGATGTGGCTGTGGTAAAGGAAGATATTGAAAGAGGGGTTACTAAATTACTTTATGTGGCGCCTGAATCCTTAACGAAGGAAGAGTATATAGACTTCTTAAAAAAGCAAACAATTTCGTTTGTTGCCATAGATGAAGCACATTGTATCTCAGAATGGGGGCATGATTTCCGACCAGAATATAGAAATTTAAGAAATATTATAAGTAAAATTGATGATGTTCCTATCATTGGATTGACAGCGACTGCTACCCCCAAAGTACAAGAAGATATTTTAAAGACCTTAGGTATGGTCGATGCGGTAACCTTTAAAGCGTCTTTCAATAGACCTAATTTATATTATGAGGTGAGGTCAAAGACGAACGCAGTGAACTCTGATATCATTCGTTTTGTTCGTCAATTTGTGGGGAAGTCAGGTATTATTTATTGTTTGAGTAGGAAGAAAGTAGAGGAGGTTGCGCAAGTATTACAGGTAAATGGCATAAATGCTATTCCTTATCATGCTGGATTGGACGCTAAAACACGAGCGCGACATCAAGATATGTTTTTGATGGAAGATGCAGATATAGTGGTTGCTACGATAGCTTTTGGAATGGGAATTGACAAACCTGATGTGCGGTTTGTGATTCATCACGATATTCCAAAGAGTTTAGAGAGTTATTACCAAGAAACAGGTAGAGCCGGAAGAGATGATGGTGAGGGCTATTGCTTGGCGTATTACTCGTATAAGGATATAGAGAAATTAGAGAAATTTATGGCTGGTAAACCTGTGGCAGAGCAGGAAGTCGGACACGCTTTATTGCAAGAAGTAGTAGGGTATGCTGAAACTTCTATGAGTCGCCGTAAATATTTATTGCATTATTTTGGAGAACAGTTTGATGAAACTACTGGTCTGGGCGGCGATATGGATGATAATGTTAAAAACCCGAAAAATAAGGTTGAAGCAAAAGACGAAGTAAAGTTATTGCTTGAAACTGTTTTATATACTAAAGAAAAATATAAGCCGAAAGAAATTGTAAATACTTTGGCTGGTAATGAAAATGCGATGCTCAAATCGCATAGAACGACGGAGCAACCATTTTTTGGAAAAGGAAAGTACAAGCCAGATTTATTTTGGACGGCGTTATTAAGGCAAGTATTAGTAGCGAATTTAATTCGCAAAGAGATTGAAGAATATGGGGTCGTAAAGATTACGGAAGCGGGAAATATATTTATTGAAACCCCCGTTTCTTTTATGATGACAGAAGATCATACGTATAGTGCGAAAGCAGATAGTAATATTATTACCAATTCAATGGGTAACCGCGGTACTGATGATAAACTGATGCAAATGCTGAAAGATTTGAGAAAGCGCGTCGCCAAGAGTATTGGCGTGCCTCCATTCGCTGTCTTTCAAGATCCTTCTTTGAATGATATGACCTTGAAATATCCAATTTCTATTGAGGAATTGGGGAATGTGCATGGTGTAGGTGAAGGGAAAGCTAAAAAATTCGGAAAGGATTTTGTAAAAATGATTGCTGAATATGTTGCGGAAAACGAGATTCTTCGTCCGGATGATTTAGTTGTGAAAAGTACAGGTGAGAATTCTTCTTTAAAATTATATATTATTCAAAATACGGATAGAAAATTACCATTGGATGATATTGCAAAATCAAAAGGACTCGAATTTGTTGATTTAATTAAAGAGATGCAGCGGATTGTTTTTATGGGGACTAAATTGAATATATCGTACTATATAGATGATATATTAGATGAAGATCAGCAAGAAGAAATCTTTGATTATTTTATGGAAGCTAAAACAGATCTTATAGAGGATGCATTGGAAGAATTTGACGGAGATTACGATGAAGACGAATTGCGTTTAATGCGTATAAAGTTTATGAGTGAAGTGGCTAATTAATTGTAAAATATACGACTGCATTTAAATACAAGAAATAATATTAAATTATTAGCGCTACCCCAAATCCCAAGATAATAGCAATAAATTTTACGATATTAAATTTGTGGTTTTCACTACTTTCAAAAATAATGATAGTCGAAATATGCAAAAAAACACCTATAATAATTGCCGTAATTTCGGTTTTATAGATTAAGGCTAGGGGTACGTTGGAACCAATTAAACTGCCTAATGGAGACATTAAAGAAAAGATTAAAAGAAGGCTAAGGCATTGTACTAGTGGTCGTTTTGAGTGCACCAAGAAACTTCCTAAAACAATAGTAATCGGAATTTTATGAACTATAATTGCCCATAATAATTCTTGATGTTGATGATCGTTTATGGGAACTCCTTCCATAAAAGCATGTAGGCACAAACTGATAAATAAAAAGGTAGGAAGTTTACCGTTATCATGTGAATGGATATGACCGTGTTCAGCACCTTTAGAGAAATAATCCATGATTAACTGGATTAATAATCCTAAAATGATAAATAATCCAACATTCTTTTCCGCATGTTGAAAAACTTCAGGGAGTAAATTAGTGACCGTGATGGCGAGTAAATAGGCCCCGCTGAAAGACAACAATAGTTGTGTGAATTTCGCATTTGGTCTTAGGGTATAAACAATCCCAATTCCAGCAATTACAGACAAGAATAAAATGATTAAACTCATTTAGTGATAATTAAGATTAATCTATTCGAATTCTCTACATCAAATTCTTGTAGATCATAATCACCGAAGGTGTGTGTTAGTTTTAATCCTTTAGCATCTAAATAAGATTGAATCTTTTTAAGGTCTAAATATTTGATCCTTTCAAAATAGTTAAGCGTTTCTGTAGGTGTTACGACCTCAATTTTTTTGATGATAAACCCGTTTTTAAAAGATCTAGAAATATTGAATTTAAGATTATTTCTAAGAATCCTTTCTTCGGTTGTCATATTTTTAACCGCTTTCTCAACATTTAAAAAATCTATAACAGCAACACTATCATCCGATTTTAAGGCATTTTTAATATTTTCTAAAACTTGAAGGTCTTCACTATCATTTTCAAAATATCCGAAACTGGTAAAAAGGTTAAAAATAGCATCGTATTTCAAATTTAATGGATGACGCATATCTCGTTGTACAAAACGCAATGTTTCGTTACTAAATTCATTGGCATGATCAATGCTATTTTGTGATAAATCAGCACCGACAACATCAAATCCTAAAGAATTCAAAAACAGTGAATGACGACCTTTTCCACAAGCCAAATCTAGAATTTTATCATGATATTTTAAGCCCAAAAAAACGACAAGATTTGCCATGAATAATCGGGCTTCTTTTTGATCGCGATATTTGTATAATATATGATAGTAACTGGTGTCGAACCAAGACGCGAACCAATCTTTGGAAGTATTCATTCGTAATAATTTCTTCAAGCAAAAATACACTATCTTTGCCATAAATTTTAGTAGATGAATAAAAACTTCAAAATGGTTGCTACCACCATGTTTGGACTAGAAGAAGTTCTAGCCAATGAACTTAAAAACTTAGGAGGACAAGATGTAAAAGTTGGGGTTAGAAATGTATCTTTTTTCGGGGATATTGGATTTATGTACAAAGCCAATATAGCACTTCGTACCGCGATTAGAATATTAAAGCCAATCAAGAGTTTTAAGGTTTTTGATGAAGATGATTTGTATGATGGTTTACAGAAGTTAAACTGGGAAAATTATTTATCAGCAGACAGTACTTTTTCTATTGGGGCTGTAGTAAATTCTAAATTTTTTACCTCTAATTCGCATTATATAGCCTTAAAATCTAAAGATGCTATTGCTGATTATTTCAGACATAAATACCACAAGCGTCCAAATGTAGATATAAAGCATCCAGATGTGAAAATTCATGTACATATTCAAAAAGAGCAATGTACCGTTTCACTAGATTCATCTGGAGACTCTTTGCATAAAAGAGGGTATAGAACATCTACTAATATTGCGCCTATTAATGAAGTTTTAGCAGCAGGATTAGTATTATTGTCTGGTTATGATGGTCATACTAATTTTATTGATCCTATGTGCGGATCTGGCACTATTTTAATAGAGGCGACCATGATTGCTTGTAATATTCCTGCGAATATTAACAGACCTGAATTTGCTTTTGAAAAGTGGAATGACTACAGTGAAGACTTGTATTTTACAATTCAAGATTCGTTGATAAAGAAAATTGTAAATCCACAATTTAAAATAATGGGATTTGATAAAGCGCCTTCAGCAATTAGAAAAGCGAATGAAAATATTGAAAGTGCTAACTTAAGTGAGTTTATAGGAGTGCATCATGTTAACTTTTTTAATTCGGTTAAGGAAGTATTTGGATCTACTACTATTTTATTTAATCCACCTTATGGTGAACGTTTGAATATTGATGTGGCAGAATTTTATAAAAAAATAGGAGACACCTTAAAACATGGCTATCCAGATTCAAAAGTGTGGTTTATTACTTCTGATATGGAAGCATTAAAACATGTAGGATTGCGAACTTCTAAACGTATTCCTCTAAAAAATGGGGACTTAGATTGTAGGTTTGTGCGATACGATATGTATGAAGGTAGTAGGAAAGAGAAAAAGATAGCCATAGAAGAATAAAGAAATCCCGTTAATTTAACGGGATTTCTAATTAAAAAAATAATGGGGGTTATGGTCGGGCTCTTCTTGCTTATGACCCTTTGTTAACTACTTTGCGTCGTTTCATATTCTTAAGGTGTACGTTTTTAGGTCTTTGATTTAAATTTGATGTACCCACCGATCTTTTGCTAGTTCCTTGATTTGTAGACCTTTTATAATTTGATTTTGGTGTAACCTTATTAGTACGACTGCGTTCATTCTGTTTTACGGCAGCTCTTTTAGGGGCTTGCCTGTATTGAGACGATGCCCTACTCCTCGGCTTATAATTTGACATAGAAACTGCTGATTTACGGCCTTGTTGTGATGTAGAATTACTATTTGGTCGAAGTCCAGTGGTACGTTTATTAGTATTTGTATTTGAATTCATCTTATTATAGGATCCATGTTTTGATTTATTTTTTGCTGAATACCTATTGCCAGAGGAAGATGTCAATCTACGCGCAGAACTTTCTTTTCTCCTATAATCATTCGAGACATAATTCTTCTTGTGTTGTCTATCATTATTATATTTCTTGTGATATGTTCTTCTTTTGTCTGCATCACGACCATTATGATAAGTCTTGTGCTTGTAAGCATATCTATGATCATTGTAATATTGGTATCTATGTGGCTTATAATGATGTCTATACGGTGCCATTCTAACAATTGAATAGGTTGCATAAGGTCTTATAAACCAATTATGATATGCATGGTATATATAATTTCTATTGTAATGATTGATATATCCTGTATTGTATGCATAATTTCCATAGAAATTATAATGTAAGTACAAGCCTCCAACGCGCATTAATCTACCATGATTGTAATTGATATTTATAATTCCAACTTGTGAAATTCGGCCAAATTGATCATAGTAAACAGGCGTATTTTCGATTTGAATTACAGCACCAAATTGATCATATTGTACATATGCCTCATAATTGTATCCAGCGTTAAAACTAATACTCGCATTTGGACCATTGTAATTTAAAGTGACTCCTTTTGTGCGGCTATTAAGATAAAAATCAAATTCTCCATTTTTAAAAATAGAAAAAGTAATTCCATTTTCCACAAAGTTTATGGCGTTTTCTGAAGCGTAATTTACAGTTGTAAAATTACTGGCATTCATTTTAAAATTTAGGACGGATATTGTAAAGCAAGTAATTGCGACAATAAATAAGATTTTATTTTTCATATTCTTTGAATTTAAAGGGTTCATAAACGGGTAGCCTTTGCTTCTTAAAATACAAACTACGTGCCAAAAACGAAATAATCTTTTTGTGAACTGAACAAAAAAAAGGTAAAGAGATGATAATCTTACGATTAAATCATTCAAAAAAAATTTTAGGATTGGCAATAAATTGTAAATTTGAATAGAAATAAAAAAAATAAGCCTTGCCTTCAATAATAAGCTCTATACATTACGTCAACGTAATATTACCGATTCCACTTCCAAAGTTATTTACCTACAGTATAACGGAGGCTGAAGCGGAATTTTTACAAAAAGGAATGCGTGTTGCGGTTGAATTTGGAAAAAGTAAGATATATACTGCCCTCGTTTTTGAAATTCACACAACTGCTCCAAATGGCTATGAAGCAAAAGAAATACATCAAATTTTAGATGAAAAACCTATTGTAAATTCCAAACAATTGAGTTTATGGCAATGGATGTCTGATTACTATATGTGTACGCTTGGTGATATTTACAGAGCAGCCTTGCCTTCTGCATTTTTATTGGAAAGTGAGACGGCCATATTAAAAAATGAGTTATTTACAGATGAAACAGTTTTAACCAACGATGAGTTTTTGGTGTTTGAAGCCTTAGGTTATCAATCTGAATTGAATGTAAATCAGGTGATTGACATTGTTGGAAAAAAAACGGTTTTACCGTTGTTAAAGTCTATGCTTGAAAAAGAAGTGATTTTAATAAAGGAAAGAATCTACGAACAATACAAACCGAAATTAATAAAATATATACGCTTAGAGACTAAGTATAATTCTGATAAATTACAAGATTTATTAGAATCTTTGAATAAAGCTAAAAAGCAACGAGAAGCGCTGCTTGCTTACTTTCAACTAGACGTAAGCTCAAAAAAACCTATTAAAGTAACAGAATTAGAAAAGCATTCAGGGACTTCATCTGCAGTGATAAAAGCACTCGTTGAAAAGGGGGTTTTTGAATATTATTTTATTCAAACTGATAGAATAAATTTTGACGGAGCCGTATCAAATTTAAAAAGATTAAATGAATTTCAATTAAAGGCTCTTTCAGAGATCGAAGAATCATTTCAGCATAAAAGTGTAACACTATTACACGGAATTACAAGTAGTGGAAAGACAGAGGTTTATGCAGAATTGATTAAGAAAACATTGGGCGCAGGAAAGCAGGTTTTATATTTACTACCAGAGATTGCTTTAACCACGCAACTCGTAGAACGACTGGAAACCTATTTTGGTGGAAGCGTTGCTGTTTTTCATTCAAAGTATTCCATGAATGAAAGAGTAGAGGTGTGGAATAATGTATTAGAAAATAAGCCAAAAGCGCAAATTGTTTTGGGAGCTAGATCTTCTTTATTTCTTCCTTTTTCAAATTTAGGACTCATTGTCGTTGATGAAGAACATGAAACTTCATACAAGCAATTTGATCCGGCTCCCAGGTACCACGCTCGAGATTCTGCCATAGTTTTGGGAAATATTCATCAAGCAAAGGTTTTATTGGGTTCTGCTACACCCTCTATTGAAAGTTATCAGAATGCTAAGGAAGCAAAGTACGGTCTCGTAAATATAAATAGGAGGCATGGTAATGTGCTATTGCCGGAAATCGAATTGGTAGATATTAAAGAGAAACACCGAAAAAAAAGAATGACGGGTCATTTTTCTGACAGGTTACTTCAACTGATTCGAGAAACTTTAGATGCGAAAGAACAAGTTATTTTATTTCAAAATAGACGTGGTTTTTCCCCCATTGTTGAATGTGGTACCTGTGGAATTGCACCAGAATGTCCAAATTGTGATGTTAGTTTAACCTACCATAAATTCAAAAATGAATTGCGATGTCATTATTGCGGCTATCATAAGGCTATGATTAATACTTGTGGTGCTTGCGGTAGTGAGAATTTGAGTAATAAAGGTTTTGGTACAGAACAAATTGAATTGGAATTGAAAGAGTTGTTCCCAAATATTGCTGTGGGAAGAATGGATTTGGACACTACTCGAGGGAAATATGGTTATCAAAAAATTATCAGTAAATTTCAATCACAAGAAATTGATGTATTAGTAGGAACTCAAATGTTATCTAAAGGTCTAGATTTTTCTAATGTTACGTTGGTTGGTGTGTTAAATGCAGATAATATGTTAAATTTTCCTGATTTTAGAGCGCATGAACGAACTTTTCATATGATGGTTCAAGTTTCTGGTAGGTCGGGAAGATCTAAAAAACAAGGAAGAGTTGCCATTCAAAGTTTTAACCCTTATCATCAAATATTACAGCAAGTATCAACAAATAGTTATGAGGAAATGTTTTCGGAGCAACTACAAGAACGCTGGCAATATCACTATCCTCCATACTATAGAATTATAAAAATCACTTTGAAACATAGAGATTATCAAAAAGTAGATGCTGGAGCGATTTGGTTAGGAAAATCACTTGTAAATATTTTTAAGGAAAATATTTTAGGACCAAGTGTGCCCTCTGTATCAAGGGTTAGAAATGAGTATATTAGAACGTTGGTGTTGAAAATTCCACCAAAACAATCGTTGAAGACAACTAAAGAAAACATCACAAGAATTAAAAATATTTTTCAGGCAGTAAAAGATTTTAGGCCAATAAAGTTTATTGTTGACGTAGATAATTATTAAGTAGACATGGAGTATTTATCACATTTGATTATTGGGGTTTTAACGGCATACATTGGATTATTGGCGCCAGGAATGCTCAATATGACAGCAGTACAAATTGCTATTGACAAAGGTAGAAAACGAGCCTATTTGTTTTCTACAGGTGCTTCTGTTGTAATCTTATTTCAAGCAGGGATCGCCCTAGTTTTTACAAGTTACTTACACGGAAATCCTCAAATTATAAGGAGGTTAGAAACGATTGCTGTGTTTGTTTTTTTTGCTTTAGCCATTGCCTTTTTTGTTAAAACACGGTTAAAGTTTACATATAGAAAGAGAAGAAGACATAAAGGCAGGTACTTTTTATGGGGGGTAGGAATGTCCTTAATGAATATGTTGGCAATACCATTTTATTTAGGAGTTAGCACCTATTTAGGAGCAAAGGGGTTTTTATTAATGGGAGAGGAGTATACTATTTTATTTGTTGTAGGAATTGTGTTAGGTGCATTTTTACTTTTCTTTTCGTATATATCTTTGTCCAAAATTGTTAAGAAAAAAGTAAGTTTTATAGCCAAGAATATTAATTATTTATTGAGCATTCTTTTTTTACTATTGGGAATAGTAGCTTGGTTTCATTAAAAACACGAGTCATTCGGAAAAATATTTTGAAATTTATTGGGACATTCTTTTGTGATAAAAAGTTTTCTCTTTGTGAATGGATGTATAAACTCTAATGAGTGTGCATGAAGAAAGAGTCCTTTGCCTTTTAAAATTAAATTTTCAATACCGTAAACTGGATCACCTAAAATTGGATTCCCTAAAGAAGCTGCGTGAATTCTTAGTTGATGTTTTCGCCCTGTTCTAGGGTATAATTTCACAAGATTAAGGGATTCAAATCGCTGTGAATTGACGGATGATTCTAACTCATAATAGGTACTTGCTTCTTTGCTATCGATTGGGTTGACTATAGTTCCCGAAGGATTCATTTTCCTAATAGTAATCGCATAATATGTTTTAGAAATCTCTTTTTCTTCAAACATTCTATTCAATGCTATGATACTTGTCACCGTTTTACCAATAAGTAAGAGTCCAGTAGTTGGGTAGTCTAACCGATGTACTGGCCTAGGTCTCGCCGCATCTAATTGATTACTTGGAAGAAGGTTTTGGACAAGGGCGTTGTCTATAGTTTTAAATTTGTTTCCAGACACCAGTATGCCAGGGGGTTTGTTTATGATTGTATAACGTCAGCAAAAAGTGAACTAATTATCACTTTAATATAAGAGATAGGTTTTATTATTTTTACAAACCTTTAAATCTTAAATGATGAAAAACAAGAAAAGTGCCAGTGCTTTAATTAGCGACTTAAAACGTAAGACAAGAAAAGCTTACAATTCAGAAGACAAAATCAGGATTATTATTGAAGGAATGCGTGGTGAAACGACCATTGCAGAATTGTGTCGAAAAGAAAGCATCCATCAAGCTAATTACTACAAATGGTCCAAAGATTTCATGGAAGCAGGAAAGCGCAGGCTAAATGGAGATACGATGCGAGAAGCTAACACATCGGAGGTTCACGAACTCAAAGGTGAGAATGGTACTTTAAAAGAGTTGGTTGCAGAGCTTTCTCTAGAAGTTCGGTTTCTGAAAAAAAACTTACGTGGAGACGAGTAAAAAGAGAGAAGTATATGCACTATAGTCAATCAGAAAAGTACGAAATGATACAACTTGTTGAGCAGTCTGATCTTGGAATAAACCGAACACTCAAAGAGCTTAAAATCAATAAGACAACCTTTTATAATTGGTATAATTTATATACCCAAAAAGGCTTTGAAGGTCTAGCTCGTAAGAAATCAGAGAGAGTTGGGACGTGGAATAAGATAAATATCGTCGATAGAGACAAAGTAGTTGAAATTGCGTTAGAAAAGCCTGAGTTATCTTCTAGGGAGGTTGCTTGGCATATTACGGATAATTACAACTATTATATCAGCGAGTCAAGTGTCTATCGGATTTTAAAGGAAAATGGATTCATATCATCGCCTTCATTTAGAATAATGAGTGCTTCGGATAGTTTTCACGATAAAACAACTGCCGTGAATCAAATGTGGCAAACTGATTTTACTTATTTCAAAATATTTGGTTGGGGTTGGTATTATTTATCAACTATTTTGGATGATTACAGTCGTTACATTGTTACATGGAAGCTTTGTTCAACAATGAGAGCAGAAGATGTCACCAATACAATCGATGCAGCTATTGCATTTTCTGGAGTTAATGAAAAATCAATGCCTAGGTTGTTGTCAGATAATGGGTCTTGTTACATCTCACACGAGTTAGCAGACTATATCGGAGAGAAAAATATGAAACATATCAGAGGAAGACCATTACATCCTCAAACTCAGGGCAAAATTGAACGTTATCATAGATCAATGAAAAACATTGTAAAACTTGATAATTACTTTAGCCCTGGACAATTAGAAGAAAAAATGAAAGAATTTGTTCAGTATTACAATTATGAACGCTATCATGAATCTTTGAAAAATGTAACTCCAGCAGAAGTATATTTTGGAACAGCCGAAAGAAAATTAAGAAAACGCAAAATGACAAAAAATAGCACTTTGAAAGCTAGAAAAAAACAGTATCAAAATTTTTAACTAAATTAGCAGAAACCTCTCTTAAATTTTGAGCGAAAAAGTTCATTTTTATTTGACTACATACATGTCTGAAATGCTATGTGCCGGTTTTTGTGCATAAAACAGTGAAGAAGTGAAAATTAGAAAAACGAGTACTATTTGGTGTTTGATTGATTGTTTTTGAAGATTCATTTATTAATTTTTTAGTGAATATTTTTTTCTAATTTATACTAGATCTAGTAAAACTTAGAGATACTCTGTTTGAGGATGTTCCCAAGGTGATCTATAATCTCGATGTAATAATTTAGTTGCTTCTGGGTCATCAACTACAATTCTGTTATCAGGATCATACACGAGGGGTCTTCCTAATTTCATAGAGATATTTGCCAAAATACAACTGGCTGTGGAGATATGCGCTTGTCTAATGTTTGCGACTGGTTGAGCGTTGTTTTCAATGGCTGCTAGAAAATTGCGCATATGTGCACGCGTGGCTGGAGCTGTATGAAGTTCCATATCTTTTTCTGTTAAATCCTCGGGGTATTTTTCTTTTTCGAAGACCACGTCTTTTTTAATTCTTTTTTCTTTTTTGTTTCTAGGAATGAACTCATATTTATGAACACTACATTTTAGGGTTCCTTTATCTCCATAAATAATATAAGACCAAGGATATTCTGGATCCGCTGGAGCACCCCAAGCTCGATGTTGCCAAATACAATTTAATTCTTCAAACTCGAAAATAGCAGTTTGTGTATCAGCAGTATTGGATTTTCCTTCTTTGTTGACGTAAATTCCTCCGGTTGAACTAATCTTTTTTGGCCAATCAAGATCTAAAGTCCAGCGCACAGCATCGAACATATGTATGCACATATCACCCATAATTCCATTACTATACTCCATAAAGGTGCGCCACCAGCCTCGATGCGGTATTTTGTCAAAAGGGCGGAGTGGAGCAGGACCCGTCCACAAATCATAATTAAAATAATCTGGCACTGGTTGTTCTGGTGGATTTCCGTTTGCTCGCATGTGATAATAACAACACATTTCAACATGCGAAACTTTTCCAAGTAACCCAGCCTCTACAATATTTTTTTTCGCATCTATTAGATGCGCGGTGCTTCTTCGTTGCATTCCTACTTGAACAATTCTATTGTATTTTTTTGCCGCTGCAACTAGCGCTTCACCTTCCATTACATCAACACTTATCGGTTTTTGTAAATAGACATGTGCTCCAGATTTAAGGGCTTCGATACCTTGTAAGCAATGCCAATGGTCAGGTGAGCCGATAAGCACAATATCATACTTGTTTTCTGAAAGTAATTTTCTGTAATCTTCGTATGCTTTTGGTTTATTACCAGATTTTTGTCTTTTACTAATCAATTCAATGGCCTCACTTAGCATGTTTTGATCTACATCACAAACAGATATAACTTCAATGTTTGCTACTTGAATTAACCTTAATACATCGCTCTTACCATACCATCCTGCTCCGATCAATCCAACTTTAATAGGATCAGATCCGTTAGTATAATTGAAGCCGTAAGAGCCTAACGAGGATAGAAGAAAGGAAGCAGAAACTCCTCTAACAAAATTTCGTCGATTTATAGAAGTAGTTTCTTGTTTCATGATTTTGTACTTGTAATTAATTTGAGGCATAAGTTAACAAATGCTTTTAAATAGTAATGACTTTGAAATGACATAATTGTGAAGGCGATATAATTTCCTTTAAAAATTAAAAAATTCATACGGATTTCTTCCAAAACAACTAATTAAAATAAAAGGTTTTCATTACCAATATACAAAACCTTGAAACAATTATTTTACTATGTGATACTGTAGATTTAAGACGACCTATACATATTGGTCTTGAAGTCTTGGATCTTTTGATTTAAAAATAAGCCGCTTGTTTTCTATAACTTCAATAATTTTTTCCAGCGTTTCGATTTCAAGACGTTCCATGGCCTCTTTCGTGTAAAACGTAAGATGAGGGAAGAGAATTACATTCTCCATTTGATACAGCCTTTTTAAAGGATGGTTGGATTGGTTTCCTAGCTCTATGCTAAAAACATCAATTCCTGCGCCTACAATTTGTTTGTTTTCTAATGCATCGAGCAATGCTAATTCATCTATGAGCGCACCATGCGCAGAATTAATTATAAAGGCAGTTTCCTTCATTACCGCCAATTCGTCTTTTCCTATAATATGTTTGATCTCATTATTTAAATCTGAGTGTAGCGTAATGAAATCACATTGTGGTATCATTTTTTTAAGGTCATCATATTTCTCAATACCATTTTCTGCTAACTCTTCTTTAGATTTATTGGGATCATAACCAATAAATTTGGCTTTAAATCCTGCCCCAGCCATTCTTGCCATGCTCGTTCCTGTTTTTTTAGCGATATCAACACCTAACCATTTTTGACTAGGCCATGCCCATTCTTTTGTATTCATTTGATGTTGTATTGAAGGTAATTTTTTTGCCAATGCAATAAGTATTGCAAAAGCCCCTTCGGCAACAGTTTCTTCTGCATATTCTGGAATGTTTACGACTGTAATACCTTTTTCTTTTGCTGCGGGTATATCTATAGCATCGATTCCAACGCCATATTTTACAATTGCTTTAAGTTTGTTTGCAGTATCAGGAACCTTTTGTAAGATTGGCCTACAGAACATCAATAATATTTACAATCTATGATTTCTTCACATAATTTATCTTCAGCGATTCCATCGGGAAGTAAAATTAAATCATGACCGTTTTCTATAAGTGTCTTATCTACAAGAGGCATTTCTAACTCCATATCTGTTCTTACTATTTTTATAGGAATGTGTCATGGTTTTGATTGATAAATTCTAAAGTTGGTAAATATAAAAGATTTAAAAAAAGTGATATAGGAAAGAGGAGTAAATTTTTACAACAACTCAACTTTATTGCATATTAGGAAAAATTAGAGTAAAGTTTATGATGAATTAATAATTATTATATATATCCGTTTCTTGTCGGATAATTATCACGTCACCTTAGAATTCATTTCAGGGCCTCATCTTATTTACTCATTTACAGAATTATGTGATTCTGAAACAAGTTCAGAATGACACACTTTAAATATCTATAACTTTTTAGGGATGAACAAATAATTATTAATCAAAATATGGGTTTTCATACCAAATCACTCCAAGGCCTTCACTATCTTTTCCGAAATTCTCCTCACATGTAAGAATGTCTACGTCTCCATCTCCGTCGATATCTAGTAACTCCATACGGTCAAATTTATAACCTTTAGTTCCACTTACAGCGTGAGAATCCCAAACAGCATCAGTAGGAGCGTTTTTATACGAAAGCCATATAATTCCTTCTGCACTATTTCTTTTCAAGGTATTTGTAGATAAGGCAATATCAAGATTTCCATCTTGGTTGAAATCACCAATTCTTACAGCTTTAGCGCGACCTGCAATCTTTGGAATAGCTATAGGATAACTTTTCCAATGTAATCCTGAATGATCCATTCTTTTTAAAAATACAATTTTTTGATTGGTATATTCTGTTACAACGACATCTTCAAGCCCATCCTTGTCTAGATCAACTATATCCATAAACATCACTTCTAAACCTGTACAGCCAATAAAATGATTTAACCATTCTTTGTCTTGAAATTTACCCGGATTTTCAAGCCAACGAACGCCATTGGTGTCACCTGGTTTGCGATCGGAAGTTATGATATCTACATCACCATCATTATCCATGTCTTTTACAAAAAGTGACATTGTCCAAGTTGCATCGCTAATTGGAATCCATCTCCAGTCGTCAATATTTCTAGGGTTCTTAGGTGATTGGAACCAGCCAATTTTAGCATTATATCCTTTTGAACCAG
Organism: Urechidicola croceus; assembly: GCA_905181865.1. Taxonomy (GTDB): domain Bacteria; phylum Bacteroidota; class Bacteroidia; order Flavobacteriales; family Flavobacteriaceae; genus Urechidicola; species Urechidicola croceus_A. Next base: position 307,698 of record CAJIZG010000001.1, on the reverse strand, counting down.
CTATAATATCAATACCATTTTTTTTGTCAATTTGTGCGGGAACAGCATACATCCAATGCAATGAATCAATAAAAGTTGGAATGACGTTGGTTTTCCATTTGGTGGTATTTAAATAATCAGATGGACTTTTAGGTCCCCAATTAATATACATCTTACTATTGTTACCTTCTGTGCTACTAATTACATCGAGATTACCATCATTATCTAAATCTGCGAAAACAGCATCTTCAACAGATGGGGTTTTACCCACTATTACAGATGGCCATTTTTGTTTTGCATATCGATATCCAGGATGTAGGTAAACTTTTGTAACGCCATCTTCTTCCCATCCAGTTGAGATATCTAATAAACCATCGCTATTGAGGTCTGCAAGTCTCACTCCATCTGCTCCGCTTAAAGAATTGTCTATAGTATGTCTTTCCCAGTTTGTATGTTGGGAAAATACTGAATAGGAAAGGTTTAGTAAAAATAGGAGGGATAGAAAATAGGTTTTCATACAGCTACATTTTGTTATTTAAAATTTACATGACGAATGTACCTAATTTATAAGTTTTAGGAAAACAGGTTATAAGGATATATTTTTATGAACTATAAACTTCTAAAGTTTGAATGAAAGATTAATCACTAAATTTCTTCCAATATTAGAAATATCATAAACCTTCAATCTTGATAGATGAGAGATGTATTCTTTATTCAGGGCATTGTTCAAATTCATTGAAAGTTCAAATTTTCTTTGAGATAAGCGAAATTGTCCTCCTATTCCGAGATTAAGTAGGGAGTAGCCACTTGTTTTAGTTTCGAATTCGCTATTATTATTCTGATCAAACCAACTTCCAATGTTTACGGTTGAAAACCCATTTTGCAACCAATTTTTTATATTGAATTCTGCTCTTATGGTATTATTCCAGTTGTTGGCAGGAATTAAAGGCAAGTAATTCCCATTATTTTGTTTCCCAATAACGAGTTCAAAAGAACTTTCTATATGCATCCAATCTAGAGGATGGGGGTGTAAGTGAAATCCAAATTCACCACCGTAGAGTTTTGCGTTTTCTTGGGTGTATTCGTAAACAGGCGCTTTATCTTCAATTCCTCCAGCAGGGTTTAAATAGATATAAGCGTTTAGACTATTATAAAAGCCGTTTGCAAAGAACTCAATATGTTCGCTTTTGTATTCTAAAGCAATATCAGTTTGAAAATTCTGTTCGTTGCTTAAGTTTGAATTTCCGGTTTCAAACCTATTCGTTCCATGATGAACGCCGTTTGATGTAAGTTCTGCTAAATTTGGTGCGCGAAATCCCGAAGCCAAGTTTATTCTAGAAATAATATTTGAAAGAATGTTAAATTTGTAACCTAAAGAGGCGGTAAAACTGGTGTAATACTTATTAATTGGGTCGAATATATGAATTTCATCTTCGTGCTGAACTTCGTGATATTCTGAAGAAATACGTCGGGTGTCAAAACGCAATCCTGCTAGTAGGCTACTTTTCTCAAAATCAATATTTGCCGTTGAAAAAAGCCCGAAATCTTTTATAGTGGCATCTGGAATTAATAATTCTTCTCCTAAATTTTTGTTTGATTGATGGAGGCCTTGAATTCCAGAAATTAATTCTATCCTATTGATTTTTGGCAAGTGGTATTTTATATCGTAACTCAATGTGTTTAATTTCATTCTAAGCGCAGGATCAATCAAACTGTGTTCTTCTTCAAACTCGTTTCGATCATTATGAATATAGCCAAGATTAATATCCAATTTCGAAGTGTCAAAGTGTATGTGATTGTGTAAACTTACTATATGATTATAAATTTCTTGTTTTGGAAGTTTAAGATTTCTACTGTTTGATTGTTTAGAAACGCCTTCGGATATCCCAATATTAGAAATAGTATAATTGTATCTCAATTCACTAGTTAACAATTGATTACTAAATCCAATACCTGTATTGAAACTCGATTCGTTATATCTAGAATTCATAACGCTCTCACTATGTGGGATTTTGTAATCTTGGTGTGAATTATAGGATCCCCTAATCAAGTATTTCCATTGATTCTTTGATTGCTTTATACCAAAGGAGGTATTTGTACCATTCGTATTACTTGAATATTGCTGGTTAAAATCACTTGAAAGTTTATCTGTCATTGCAAACTTTTCTGGATTGAAATAAATGACTCCACCCAAAGCATCGGAACCATAAAGTAAAGAAGCAGGTCCTTTGATGACTTCCACACTTTCTAAACCAGCTTGACTCAGGCCTAATCCATGTTCGTCTCCGAATTGCTGATTTTCTAATCTTACGCCTTGAACATAAATTAACACCCGATTGCCTGTTAGTCCCCGAATTACAGGTTTTCCTATAGATGTACCGGTAGAAATTTGAGATACCCCAGTAATAGATTCTAAACCATTAACGAGTGAAGTTGCTCCTAATTTTTTCATTTCAGCAATCGTTGCTTGTTCAACTTTCATTACATTTTCTGACTGTAATCGATTGAATGGTGTAGAAACAATAATTTCATCAATATTAAAAATAGACGACTTTAATTCGATATTTAAATTAGAAATATTTTCATGAATGTCTAGTTTTTTTGAAACTGTTTCGAACCCATAATAAGAAAATATAATTTGTATTGTACCATGAGGTAGTTTAGTGAGGGTGTAATTACCATCTAAGTTTGACGTAGTTCCAACATGTAATTTTTGAATATAAATTTCTACTCCAATGAGTGGATTGTTATTTTGATCTGCAATGTTTCCCGAGATAGTAACTTGACCATAAGAGAAGTGACTTAGCCCCATGAGAATAAAAGCTTGAAAAAAAAGTTTCATAAATGTATTATTTAATTTGTAAGTAGAAGTATCGCATATATGCGATTTTTCTTTTGACATTGATAGTCTATGATTAAATAATAGCGAAAGGAGGTCCTCTTAAAAAAGTAGGAAATAAAGAAGTTAGATTTGCTTTGCTTGTGTTGAGATTTGGAAGATTTGTGTTAACTTGCTTATTTTGAACATGTTGCCAATTAATTGAAAAGTAAGCCGTTGTTTTAAATAAGTAGTGATCGAATTCACATTCAACTTCATTGGAATGTAAATGCTGAATACTTTTTTCTTTGCAGGTCTCATGGGTATGAGACTCAAATACATGTACAAATTGCATACTCATTGGTAGTAATAAAGTAATTACTACCAATAGAGAAAAAACTTTATGCAAGATATTATTATACACGTATTTATTTCTTTTTACGAATACCCATATTTGAGGCTTCTACATCTAATGAAAAGGCAATGGCAAAATACAAATATCTTTTTGGAATATCCCCCAATATTCTGACCGAAAATGGAGGCATTTGATAAGTGAGCGCCTTCCGAAATTAGCATAAACCCTATTCATATTAAAAATGATAATGCCAACATTTGAATGATTGGATTATTATTTATAAATTTTCCGATGGGTGTTGCGAATAACATCATAATTAAAATAGATATAACCACAGAAATAATCATAATAATCAGGGTTCCTGTTACTCCGTTTGTCATTCCAACGGTGGTGAGAACTGAATCAAAAGACAATACACGATCAATAAGCACAATTTGCATAATGACCATTCCTAAAGAGGAAAGAGGATGCTAATTTTCTTGATATTGTTCCTACTGCTTGAATATCTTCAATTTTATGATGAATCTCCTTAGTACTTTTATATAGTAGAAAAACGCCTCCTAAGAATAAGATTAAACTTTGACCTGTCATCCCTGCATGAATCCACGATAAATCAAGAGTGAAGAATGGATCTTGCATCGCCACTAAGTATGAGACCCCTAATAATAATAGGATTCTAAATACCATAACTAAGAGCAAACCAATTGGGTTACTTTTTTAATTTGATCGTCGGGTAATTTTCCAGCAGTTATCGAAATAAATACAATATTGTCAATTCCTAATATAATTTCTAAAAACGTTAGTGTTAATAAGGCTACCTGAGGTACTTTCTCGTAAAAAAAAATCCATAATTTAATCAGATATTTTATATACAGTTCCTTTTTGTTTGAAATTAGAGTGCCCAACTATAGCCTCAAAATTATATGAATTCGCTTTAACTCCGGTAATTCTTACGCGAATAGGTTCTTTATCTAGAGCCGATTTAGGATGAAGCATTTTGAGTGTATAGTTAAAATTGTCTTTCCATTCAATGAACAATGAGTCTGTTCTTTCACCATATTGTTCAATTTGTAAATTGCCTAACCTGGTAAAGCTTGTTTTTCCAAAGGATTTGTTATCATCCGCGGGAATCTCAAAAGTACCCGTTCTAAAGCTCTCTACATTTAGTGGTTTGCCATTTTTACAAGAAAATAACAATAAAAAATAACTTATAAAAATGAATTGTTTCATCTATTTTTTTTTTGGTTTGTCAGATAGTGTTTGCGATTAATTATTTTATTGTGAGATAAAAAATTCAACATGCTTATTTCATTAAATACCTGTGAAGTTTGATGGAGTAATCACTCTTAATTCCGCTTTAATAGTTTCGCTAACATCCAAAGTTTCAATGAAATTTGCAATCGACTTTTGATTGATTTTTTCATTGGTACGTGTCAATCCTTTTAAAGCCTCGTAAGGATTCGGATAGGCTTCACGTCTTAAGATTGTTTGAATGGCTTCCGCCACCACCGCCCAGTTGTTTTCTAAATCCTCGGCAAATTTCTCTTTGTTAATTAATAACTTACTCAAACCTTTTAAAGTTGAAGAAAATCCAATAGTGGTATGTGCTAATGGAACTCCAATATTTCTTAACACCGTTGAGTCTGTTAAATCACGTTGCAATCTTGATATAGGTAATTTTGCAGATAAATGTTCGAAAATAGCATTTGCAAGCCCTAAGTTTCCTTCAGAATTTTCGAAATCTATCGGATTTACTTTATGTGGCATTGCAGAAGATCCAATTTCTCCTGCTTTAATTTTTTGCTTGAAATAATCCGTAGAAACATACGTCCAGATATCTCGGTTTAAATCAATTAATATAGTATTGATGCGCTTTAAAGCATCAAACAAAGACGCCATATGATCGTAGTGTTCAATTTGCGTAGTTGGAAACGAATGATGTAATCCCAATTTATTTTGAACAAAGTTAGATCCAAATACTTTCCAGTCGTAACTTGGATATGCAACGTGATGTGCGTTATAGTTTCCAGTAGCTCCACCAAATTTAGCGGCATGTGGAATTTTTTTTAATCCTACCAATTGTTGGTTAATTCTTTCAACAAAGACATATAATTCTTTCCCCAATCGAGTAGGTGATGCAGGTTGACCATGAGTTCTAGCCAGCATAGAAACATCCTTCCAATCTTCAGATAGATCTTCTAGTTTTGTCTTCAATTCCTCTAGCATCGGATAATAAACATCAACTAAAGCTTCTTTTAAAGAAAGAGGGATAGCCGTATTATTAATATCTTGAGATGTCAATCCAAAGTGAATAAATTCTTTAGAAGTATCCAAACCATCAATAGTATCAAATTTTTCTTTGATAAAGTATTCAACAGCCTTTACATCATGATTGGTTACTTTTTCTATATCCTTAATTTTTTGTGCATCCTCATCTGTAAAATCAGTATAAATAGCTCTTAATTGAGGAAACAAAGAAGGATTAAAATTAGCCAACTGTGGTAATGGAATTTCGCATAATGCAATAAAGTATTCAATCTCTACTTGCACGCGGTATTTAATCAATGCTTTTTCAGAAAAATAGGGTGCAAAATTCTCGACTTTACCTCTGTAACGTCCATCAATAGGAGAAATGGCGTTTAATGAATTTAATGTCATAGTGTGTTATTTCAGATTGCAAAAATAATGTATAGTTGCGAATTTTCAATGTGGAAATTTGAATTATTGTTTTTCTAATTTTTGAATACGATGTAGCGTTCTTTTTTCTCTGGCTTTAAAAGCAGCACTCCGATGAACTATTTCTTACTGAATGATACCTTTTAACTCTTCATGAATCCAATTCTTGTCTTTTTAAAATAAAAAAGTGGTTTCCATTGCATAAACTTTTATCGCTACTTTGCGTTGTAAAATAAGACGATCAAAACTCACTTTTATGCAACTATCAATCTGTTTTGTGGATAAATATTTTCTTAAGTAGCAATCTTTTGCCCAATGGTCTTTTAAAATAAATTCGCATATTTTCGTCAACGGTCGAACGTCACTCCCTATTATATTCTTTTGAAAGATGCGCAGAAGAAATGTAGAGATGAGATGAAATCCAAATTAATGTATGTTTTAAAATAAATTTTAGCGTCCATACTGCTTTTACGGAAATCGGACTGTCAGTAACTAGGGAGATTTTTGAAAGAGGGAAAAATAAGTGCCTATTATTTAAAATGGTCGTTGCTATTCGACTTCTATTTTCTTGGGTAGTGGTTGCTTTAGAATCTAGGAGTATTATTAATTCTTTGTTATGCATAATTCAAAAGTAAAAAAATAAGTATCTTTCATTTTTTTAAATTTATATTATAGCCAAGGACTTATTAATATTCATACTTATTTTATTTATAGTGATACAATTTGTACCTATTTCGATGAATGATTCAACAAAAATTCCTCCTTCAGATTTTATTTTGAGTGCGAATCCGCCAGAAGAAATTGCGGTTCTTTTTAAATCCTCTTGCTATGATTGTCACTCTAAAAGACCCAATTATCCTTGGTATGATAAAATAACGTCAATATCTTGGTGGGTGGCTGCTTATATTTATGAGGGCAAAGGAGGGTTAAATTTTTCGCAATGGGACGATTTTCAGATAAACAGAAAAAATATGTATTGAAAGAAATTGTAGAAGAAATTGAAAAAGAAAAAATGCCTTTGGATAGTTATTTGCTAGAGCATGGTGGCGCAAGAGTAAATAGTGAGCAATTAGTGTAATTAAAAGAATGGATTGAAACAATAAAATAACGTTTTTTACGATTAAGTTGTTGGAATGATAAGTTTATATGAGAATGAGATATAATAAAGTTTCGATGTTGGTGTTGTTTTTGGTGTCTTTCGGGATGTTAGCCCAAGAAATAAACCAAGTAAATGAGAATGGAGAGCGCACGGGAGATTGGAAAAAACACTATCCCAATAAGCGATTACGCTATGAGGGGACTTTTTTGGATGGGAAAGAAATAGGTGTTTTTAAATTTTATTCTATGAATGCCTCATTACATCCCGTAGCAATTAAAACATTTTCTGAAAAACCGAACAAAGCAAAAGTTCAATTCTTTACGAATAAGGGTGTTATGGAAAGCGAAGGGATGATGGTAGGTAAATTACGAGTTGGTAATTGGTTATACTTTCATAAGGACGGAAAAACAATAATGATTGAAGAAAATTATGTTGATGGATTGCTTTCTGGAGAATATAAACTTTATTATAAAGACACCATACTTACACGTTTGGCTCATTATGTAGCCGGAGAATTACATGGTAGTTATAAGCAATACTCAGACAAGGGAATACTTACAGACGATCTTACTTATAAAGAGGGTTATATAGACGGAAAAGCTGTGTTTTATGAGCCTAATGGAAAGATAAAACAAAGAGGGAAGTATAAGAAAGATTTAAAAGTAGGAATTTGGGAGTATTATGTAGAGGGAAAGTTAGTTACGACCAAAGACATAGATCAACTTAAAGAAAAAGAAGAGTAATCTTCGTTACAAATAAATGCGACTATTTCAGCGTAGTATAAGAATGCTTCAATAAAAGTATTTGGATAATAAACTGGCGAACATCAGTGTTATTTTTATATCTCTGAATTTATTGTTTTTTTAATACGGGCATGTTGTTCGTTATTAGTTAGTCTTCTGGCTGATATTAATTTTACGGTGCTCGTTTCATAAAACTTATCAGTATCTTTGCATTTTTAAATTTTTATAAAAATGAAACGTGTTATTGTTGGTCTTTCCGGAGGAGTTGATAGCAGTGTAGCAGCTTACTTACTGCAGCAGCAAGGATATGAAGTAATAGGTCTTTTTATGAAGAATTGGCACGATGATTCTGTAACTATTTCTAATGAATGTCCTTGGCTCGAAGATAGTAATGATGCCATGTTGGTTGCTGAAAAATTAGGGATACCCTTTCAAGTTGTCGATTTAAGTGAGCAATACAAAGAGAAGATTGTAAATTATATGTTTCGCGAGTACGAGATGGGGCGCACACCGAACCCAGATATATTGTGCAATAGAGAGATAAAGTTTGATGTCTTTATGAAAATAGCTCTTGATCTCGGTGCAGATTACGTTGCCACTGGACATTATTGTAGGAAATCGGAATTTGAGAAGGATGGAGATATGGTTTATCAATTATTATCTGGAGTAGATACTAATAAAGATCAATCTTATTTTTTATGTCAATTATCTCAAAATCAATTAGCAAAATCCTTATTTCCAATAGGAGAATTGACAAAACCAGTAGTTCGTGAGATTGCAACAAAAATAGATTTAATTACGGCTGATAAAAAAGACTCTCAAGGTCTTTGTTTTATAGGTAAAGTTCGTTTGCCAGAATTTTTACAGCAACAATTACTACCTAAAGAAGGAGTAATTGTAATGATTTCTTACGCGTTTTCTGAGTATCAAAAAGAAAAACCAGTATTTAATTCCTTAGAAGAAGAATTAGAATTCAAGGCAACTAAATATAGGTATCAGCGAGGAGATGGTAAGGTTGTAGGTAAGCATCAAGGGGCGCATTATTTTACAAAAGGGCAGCGTAAAGGATTGAACGTTGGCGGAACCAAAGAAGGATTGTATGTGATTGATACAGATGTTCAGGAAAATGTAATCTACGTAGGAGAAGGAAAAAATCATCCTGGATTGTATAGAAAAGCCTTGTTTGTAACAAATGAAGAAATTCATTGGATTCGTAAGGATTTAGAATTGAAAGCAGGAACTTCTATGGATGTTTTAGTGCGTATTCGTTACCGTCAACCATTAGAGAAAGCCTTTCTTTATAGAACTGGGAACGGGTTATATGTTTCGTTCGAAAATCCACAATCTGCGATCACTGAAGGACAATTCGTAGCTTGGTATCAGAATGATGCGGTATTAGGTTCCGGGGTTATTTCTTAATGAATACTTATAAAGTGTAACAATTAATACACCTCCAAGTATTAAGATTGAAGAAACTGTTAGTCGCACGGTAATGATTTCGGAAATAAAAATTACTCCACTAAAAGCGGCAATAACAGGAACCAATAATTGGAGTACTGCACTTTGAATTGAACTGAGTCCGCGAATGGCCATATACCAAATTGTATAACCAATTCCAGAGGTAACTCCACCAGCTATAACTGCCAATAATATTCCTTCGGTAGAATAATTACTCTGAGTCATCGTAGCGATATATAGGATCGTAATAAAAGGCAGTGTCTTTATAAAATTATACGTAGTATCTCGTAAAGGGTTTTTTGAAGTTTGACCTTTTATGGTGTATATACCCCAGGAAATGCCTGCTATAGTCATTAAAATAAAACCGATAATTGAAGGAGAACTTACTCCTGGTGAAATTAAATAGATGAATCCTAAAAAAGAAATAATGACTCCTAACCACTCTAAGGGGCGTAATTTATTTCCTGAAAGTAGGGTGTGTATAATAATTGTAATTTGAACCGCACCAAATAAAATAAGTGCGCCAGTTCCAGTGTCCAAACTCAAGTATGCAAATGAAAAAGTGATTGCGTATAAGAAGAGCATAAAACTAGAGAGCAAACTCCCTTTAGACGTTGTTGAGGTTTTTCCTTTGCTAAATAGTACTATGCAAAATAGAACAATGGCTCCGGCTAATAATCGGATAATCGTAAAACTGGAGGCATCTATAACATTATTTCCTAATGCCAATCGGCATAATACTGAATTCGCAGCAAATGCTATTAAAGCCAATGACGTTAAAATAAAAATTTTCATACGGGTAAAAGCACACTATATTTAAAGTTCTGTAAAATTGGTTATTTTTGTAAATATAAGGCTATCAATGAAGAATAAAATTAGTGCACTGTTCAATATTTGATATCCATTAATTCAGGCTGGAATGGTTTGGAATAGTGGCTATAAATTAGCTTCTTCGGTTTCTAATTCAGGTGGATTAGGTTTGATTGGAGCAGGTAGTATGCGTCCAGAGTTGTTGAGAGAACATATTAGAAAATGCCAAAAATCGACAAAAAACCCTTTTGGAGTCAATGTTCCGCTGCTCTATCCAGAGATGGAAAAAATTATAGCGGTGATTGTTGAAGAAGGTGTGAAAATTGTTTTTACATCAGCAGGGAATCCAAAGACTTGGACCTCGTTTTTAAAGAATAAAGGAATTATTGTAGTTCACGTGGTGAGTAGCGTGAAATTTGCTTTAAAAGCACAAGAGGCTGGGGTAGATGCTATTGTTGCAGAAGGATTTGAGGCAGGAGGACATAATGGGAGGGAAGAGACGACCACTTTTACTCTGATTCCAATGGTAAAAGAGTATATAAGTATTCCGCTAATAGCCGCTGGAGGAATTGCTACAGGTAGCGGTATGTTGGCCGCCATGATACTAGGTGCTGATGGAGTTCAAATAGGAAGCCGATTTGTTGCGAGTGAAGAATCTTCTGCACATATTAAATTTAAGAAACAAGTTCTAAGTGCAAAGGATGGAGATACATTCTTAACTTTAAAAGAACTAGCGCCAGTTCGTTTAATTCGAAATAAGTTCTTTCAGGAAGTACAGGAATTATACAGTGAAAACCCAACAAAGGGAGACTTGGAAGTATTGTTAGGAAAGGGAAGAGTTAGAAAAGGAATGTTCGAAGGTGATCTAGAAAAAGGTGAATTGGAAATTGGTCAAATTGCAGGGTTGATTTATAAAATAAAACCAGCTGCAGAAATAGTACAAGAGATTATTTTTGAATACAATAGCATTAAAAAAAGTTTGTATATCCGTAAACACTACTAACGACAATTTATTTAGTATTATTAAGGAAAGATAAAAGTATGAATATTTTTAGTTTTACATCAGAATTTGATAGGTAAGAATCATGTCGTACTCACTTTAAAGAAGAACGGAACAAAATAGGTGTTATTTGCAAAAGGTGTTCCCATACAGAGCATTATTGGATAAAAAGTCAATGGAGTTATGAATGTAAAAAATGTAGAAGTCGAACCTCTCTGCGCAGTGGAACGATTATGCAGAGTTCAAATGTATCATTTTTGATTTGGTATAAAACGATGTTCTTATTAACAGCAACAAAGAAAGGTTTTTCATCTAAAGAGATAATTACAGGGATATGACTAATTATGGATATACAAAAATGAAATAATATTTTTTTAAAAGGGTCTCTATAGTAAGAATGCTCTATTCGTTATATTTTTCCAAAATTAATTCTGTTCAATAATTAGTTGTTTTACTATGAATTTCCTGTAACGTAAGTGGCAGTTTTAATTTTTATATTGAGGTCAAAAAATCTAAAAAACTGATTTAAAAACAACACAAGCATATTTATTGCTAATTTACTAAGGGAAAATAATGTTAGTAATCTAATAAGATAGAATAAGAGGTTTTTCTCGAATATTCTAAAACAGTAAAAATTATTTGCTAAAAAACATCAGTTTAATGGCAGCAATGAGCATTAGCCCCCCAAATATTCTCTTCAGTGTTAGTTGGTCAATTTTAAGAGCAATTTTAGAACCAAATAAACCGCCAATAACGAAAAAAGCTGAAACGACCAGCGCTAATTTCCAATCAACTTCTCCAGCTTTGTGATAGTTGTATACGGCAAGAAATGTTACAGGTGGTAGCATAACAGCGAGACTTAAACCTTGAGCATTGTGCTGTGATAACCCCAAAAACAAAACATACATTGGAACCATTAATATGCCGCCTCCAACTCCAACCAAACCGCTCAAAACACCTGCGCTTAATCCAATAAAAACAAGTATAAAAAAGGTTATTAATGTCATTTTCATGTATTTAGAGCTATTGTTTTTTTAAGGGTCACATGCAATTTTCCTGTGGGAATAGAAATTTTAGCATGCTCGTTTCATTCGTAATTATTGAGGTAATTTTATTTCGTATAATTTTCTAGATGAATTGTTCAATTTATTTTCTCTTAACCACGGATTGTGGATTTTCAATTCCTTATAATTGGTGTCAAAGTTTTGAGCAAATAAGGCGATATCCGTAATTGCGGTATCCACTTTTACAATTTTTGTTTCTTCTAAATTGTACAAATCTTCTTTCTCAAAGTTAAATCCGTATAATGCTGGATTAGACATAATTTCCTTTACTGCAATTATTCTAAAAACATATCTAGAGGTTTCTTCACCTAATAATAGATCGTAGTAGTCATCAACTCTTTGGGCTTTTAAACGACGTGATATTCCAGTAACTCCTGCATTATAGGATGCCGCTGAATTTGTCCAAGAATTAAATTTTTTAAATGATTTGTTTAAATATTTACAAGCTACTTCCGTTGCTTTTTCAATATGATATCGTTCATCAACATTCGTGTTTACTTCTAGTCCATTTTCTTTGGCAGTACCCTTCATTAATTGCCAAAAGCCCCTTGCACCTGCAGGTGATGTAGCATTCAGTAATCCACTTTCAATAAGGGCTAAATACTTAAAATCATCTGGAATCCCATTTTCGGCTAAGATTGGTTCAATAATTGGAAAATATTTATGGGCTCTTTTTATAAGTAATAAACTGTTCGATTGCCAGTAGGTGTTTACCAATAACTCTCTGTCCATCCTTTCCTTTATATCCGCTTTTTCAATAGGAACCAATTCTCCTGCAAAGTTTATTCCCTCAGGGATTTTTAAAGCCTTTATTTGATACGGTTCTTTAATGTCTTCAGGGGTTGTAATCGAAATATTCTCTTCGATTTTAGAATCATTTTGTTGTACATTGATAAGTATGCCACTCACTAAGACAATACCAAGTACTGTAAATATTTTCGTACGCTTTTTCATTATCTTTATATTTTAAATTGAAGGAATCCATCAATCACGGCTATAAAAGTATTTTAACTAAACGTTCATAGCAGCCCAAATCTACAATTCTTATAGATTTTAAGCAATAAAAACGTCATATTTTACACGAAACTTGTAAAGATTTTTTACTATGAGTAAAATATAGTTTAATTGCTTTTATTTTTACTAAATTGTTGTGTTTATTAATTAGTACTAAAACGTATATAAAAAATTTTATTAGGAAAGTGCGCAAAAAAGGAACGATTATTTTATTGATGGTAATTCTGCCTTGAATGAAGTTTTTAGGAATGTTCTAGATTCGAATGAAATTAAACAAACGAATATTACCATTGATCTGCCCGGCCATGGAGTTAATTTAGAAGGATTTGATCCAGAGGAAGATTTTAAGATAGATGCTATTTGCAAAAGATTATTAGAATTCATTAATCAGATTGATGATGATGTTTTATTAGTGGAAAACTCCATGATGGCCAATCATTTATTATTAAATAGAAGTGAGTTATGACGGAAATAGAATAGTTTTACAGAAAGTACCACAAGTACTAAAAGTAATTTTCAGCGCCCAACCCATTTCTATAGAAGGATTAGGAGTGTGAATTTACAAATTGATGTAAATAGTCGAAACTTACCTATTCATTTTTTGCTTAACATAAAATAGCTTAGAAGTCAGATTTAAAATAGTTGAATAAACCGATCATCTAAGATGTTCCTAATAACGTACTAACTATCTCGTTCTACCCAACCCACGAGACCAGAAGAACTCGTTGCTGGATTTTTACTGTTTGTCGTTTTAAAAGTATCCGTATTGTATCAGAATCTCATTAGGTTTTCTGCGATTTTCAAATTTGACAGGCTGCTTTTACATTGTTAAAGCCAATAATTAAAATGCAAGTCTTTACTTCGGCAAGAATCTTCCCAATGCTAGCATCTTTCGTCTTGTCCCAATGCTAACTCGTCAAACCTTAAAGACTTATTAAGGTTCAACTATATAGAAAGAAGCCTTTTTGTAATTTTTAAGTATTTTTACATTAGTTTGTTAATTAGTATTGTGCTTATTTTCTTCCCTTTACTCAAAATCATAATATGAGAGCCATCTTCAATTTCAATACAGTTTAAAATATTTTTTATTGGAAAGATTTCATCTTTAGTTCCGTGTATATGAATCACATTTGAAAGTGTTTCAGTTTGATTCCAATGCAATACATGGTGAATGGCCCAATTTAAATATAAAGGATCTCTCACGGATAAAAACATACGATATTGGGTAATTCTCTTTTGTGCCATGGTGCTAAAAACAAGACTAATGAAACTTTCTATGTTTGAAATATGGTTGGCAGGAAATAATTTATATGTTTTCGTTACTTTGGCCAGTTGTAACCTTTTGGGAAGTTCAGAATTGTTTTTAATACTAGAGATAATGATTACTTTTTGTACATGAATAATTTTACTCATCTCTTGCACGAGAATACCTCCAAAGGAAACACCGATTAAAACCGGATTTTTTTCTTGTATAAATTCACACATTCTTTTCGCGTAACTTTCTATAGTCTCGTCAATAGAAGTGGGAAGTATCCATGCTAAATAATGTAATTCGAATAGGTCCTCTGGTAGGGAGGTATACTCAAATATTTTGGAATTGGCTGCTAAGCCAGGCATAAAGTAGATATGAGTTTTCAATCAAGATATATTTGTAATAAACAATGCTTAAAAATACACTTTAAATAAGATTTTAAGAGGTGTTTAATGGAACATTAATTGAGAACCGTTACTTTGCTCAGGATAACATTATAGTACTATTTAATGAAGTACTTACTTTTTCCGTTGCAAATTCAAAACGAACAACGCCATCTTCATCAATCTCCGTAAGGGTTATTGGATGTAAAGTGTTTACCAATTCAGGGTTCCATGGTGTTCTTACTTTTACATAGTTCTCAGTAAACCCGTGAATATACCCTTCCTTATTTTCACTTTCAAAAAGTACGGTTAGTGTATTGCCTAGCTGACTTTCATAAAAAGAGCGTCTCTTTTTAACCGAGAGTCCACGGAGCATTTTACTGCGTTTTGAGCGAACGTTTTTGCCAACTACACCATCCATATCAAAAGCTTCCGTATTTGGTCGTTCAGAATAGGTAAATACGTGTAAGTATGAAATATCAAGTTCGTTTAAATAATTATAAGTTTCCAAAAAAAGTTCCTCTGTTTCACCCGGAAAACCAACAATAACATCAACACCAATACATGCGTTTGGCATTAATGATTTGATTTTAGCAACGCGATCTGTGTAAATACCACTCATATATCGGCGTTTCATTCTTTTTAATAAAACATCACTACCTGATTGCAGTGGAATATGAAAATGTGGGACGAAACTTTTAGACTTCGAAACAAAATCGATCGTTTCGTTTGTTAGTAAATTAGGCTCTATAGAAGAGATTCTTAGTCTATGGATACCCTCGACTTTATCTAATTCCTGCACCAATTCAAAAAAAGTATGTTCGTGTTTTTTGTTTCCGAATTCACCCTTTCCATAATCACCAATATTCACTCCGGTTAATACAATTTCTTTGATTCCTTTACTTGATATTTCTTTGGCATTGTCTAATACGTTTTGCAATATGTCACTTCTAGAAATACCTCTGGCAAGAGGAATAGTACAATAAGTACACTTGTAATCGCAACCGTCTTGAACTTTTAAAAATGCTCTAGTTCGATCACCGATAGAATAGGAGCCTACATAAAAATCTGCAGCTTCAATTTCACAAGAATGCACTTCTCCCATATCGTTTTTGGAAAGGTCATTGATATAATTTGTAACCTTAAACTTTTCCGTCGCGCCTAAAACTAAATCCACACCATCTACATGGGCTAATTCTTCAGGTTTTAATTGGGCGTAACATCCAATAGCAATTAAAAAAGCTTTTTCATTTTTTTTTAAAGCATTTTTTACAATTGTTTTAAATCTTTTATCGGCATTATCCGTCACCGAGCAAGTGTTAATTACATATATATCAGCGGTTTCCTCGAATTTGACGCGTTCAAATCCTTCGCTCTGAAAGTTTCGAGCAATGGTAGATGTTTCAGAAAAATTTAATTTACAGCCTAAAGTGTAAAAGGCTACTTTTTTTTGTGCGCTCATTCCTGTATTTTTATGCGATGCAAATTTACAATATTATTATGAGCCAACCATGATCGCTAATACATCAAAACCTCCTTATTATGCTATAATTTTCACTTCACTACATACCAATGTAGTTGAAGGCTACGATGCAATGTCATCGAGTATGATTGAATTGGCAAAAGATCAACCTGTATTTTTAAGAGTAGAATCGGCTAGAAATGAATTGGGAATTACAGTTTCCTATTGGGAAAGTTTGGAAGCTATCAAGGCTTGGAAGCATCATCTGGAGCATTCTGTAGCCAGAGAAAAGGGGAGAAGTGATTGGTACACGAAGTTTAAAGTTCGCATTTGTAACGTTGAAAAAGATTATGGTTTTGAGAAGTAATTTGGTTGTTTGTTGTTTGTTGTTGCTTATTGGAATTTCTCTAAATTCTTGTTCTAAGCCCTTTTCAAAATTTGAAGATTCACAAGTTTTTAGGTATAATGAAAGTTCAAATATTTCATCTTTAGATCCTGCATTTGCCAAGAATATCTCGAATATATGGGGGGTAAATCAATTGTTTAATGGATTAATTCAGTTAGATGCCAACTTACATGTACAGCCCGATATTGCTAAATCATGGAAGATTTCTGAAGATGGAAAAACGTATACGTTTTATTTAAGAAATGATGTTTATTTTCATCAACACAACTTGTTTGGAGAAGAGGCGACAAGAGTTGTAACGGCATTTGATTTTGAATATTCATTTCAGCGGTTGTTAAATCCTCAAGTGGCATCTCCAGGAGGTTGGACCCTTCAAAATGTAGCAAGCTTTCGAGCGGTCAATGATACCGTGTTTAAGATAGATTTAAAGAATTCTTTCCCGCCTTTTTTAGGCTTGTTGGGAATGAAATATTGCTCGGTGGTTCCTAAAGAGATTGTTGAATATTATGGTTCAGAATTTAGGTCAAACCCTATAGGTACAGGTCCTTTTCAATTCAAACTTTGGGTAGAAAACACAAAGCTAGTATTTCGAAAAAATCCATTGTTTTTTGAAAAGGATACTTCTGGAAATAGGCTACCCCATTTAGAGGCTGTTTCCATTACTTTCTTACCAGATAAGCAGAGTGAGTTTTTACAGTTTGTACAAGGAAATATCGATTTTTTAAATAGTATTGACCCATCTTATAAGGACGATATTTTAACTGCTGATGGTCAGTTGCAAGAACGATATGCATCTCAGATAAATATGGACAAAGGACCCTATTTAAACACAGAATATTTAGGTGTATTTATGGGAGATACGACGGCTGTTTTAAGTTCTGAATTACTTCGAAAGGCGATTAATTATGGTTTCGATCGAAAAAAAATGATTTTGTATTTGCGCAATGGAATTGGAACTCCTGCTTTAAATGGATTTATACCTAAAGGTTTGCCAAGTTTCAACGAGATGGAAGGGTATACCTATCAGCCTAAATTGGCAAAAGAACTCATTCAGCAATATGTTAAAGAAACGGGAGATCAAAATCCTACATTTTCTATCGCTACAAATAGTCAGTATGTCGATTTGTGCGAATATATTCAGCGAGAGTTACAGAACTTAGGTTTAAAAGTGGCTATAGACGTCATACCTCCATCAAGTTTAAGACAGTCCAAAGCGAGAGGGGAATTACCATTTTTTAGAGCGAGTTGGGTGGCTGACTACCCCGATGCAGAAAATTATTTATCGTTGTTCTATAGTAAGAATAAGGCGCCAAATGGACCGAATTATACGCATTTTTCGAATGAATATTTTGACGCTCTGTATGAAGAATCTATTAGGGTTTCTAATGTTGATAGGCGCGTTTTATTGTATCAGAAGATGGATAGTATCATTATAAATAAAGCCCCAATTATACCCTTGTATTATGATGAGGCTGTCCGGTTTACAAGAAAGAATATTGAAGGTCTTGGAATGAGCCCTATTAATTTACTGACTTTAAAAAACGTTCGGAAAACAGATTAATACAAACAGTTGATACTAATTTTAAATACCTAGAAATTGAGCACCTAAATTTAGGTTACTAAAAATAATTTAGAAAAGTGTAATTTTTTTATCAGTATAATAACTAATAAAGTAGTAGTATAATCAAATTACTTTGTGATTGATGAAAGAATGTTTCATAAAATCTATTAATAAACATCAATATATAATTTACAAAAGTTAAAAACACATATCGAAAATTTTAAATAAAAAACGATTACCCACAAGGTTTCAAAAATAGAGTAGGGGGTGTTCTTTAAAACAATTAAAACCTGCAAGGTCTAAAAGACCTTGCAGGAGATATCATACTAATTTACTTGTTTCTAAATACAAACTTTCCGTCAAAAGCATCTAATAAAATCGAACTTTCAGCAGTAATAGATCCTGACAGAATCTCTTTTGAAAGTTGATTTAATATTTCTCTTTGAATCACTCTTTTTACAGGTCTTGCGCCAAATTGAGGATCGAATCCTTTATCCGTCAAGACTGCTAAAGCTTCATCAGTAGCATCAAAAAGAATAGCCTTTTCGGCTAACATTTTACTTACACCGTTTAATTGTAATCTTACTATTTGTTCAATTTCCTTTTTGTTTAATGGTGTAAACATGATGATTTCATCAATTCTATTTAAAAACTCTGGCCGGACTGTTTGTCGAAGCAAATTAACTACTTCGTCTTTGGTGCGTTCAGTTATCTCATCTCTTTTCGACATGTCAATATTTTCAAAACGCTCTTGAATAATATGTGCTCCCATGTTTGAAGTCATAATGATTATCGTATTTTTAAAATCAGCAATGCGCCCTTTGTTATCTGTCAATCGCCCTTCATCTAAAACTTGGAGTAAGATATTAAAGGTATCAGGATGCGCTTTCTCGATTTCATCTAGTAAAACAATAGAATAAGGTTTTCTTCTTACGGCTTCTGTTAGTTGTCCACCTTCATCATAACCTACATATCCTGGAGGTGCTCCCACCAATCTACTTACTGCATGTTGTTCTTGATACTCACTCATATCAATTCGAGTCAATGCATTTTCATCGTCAAACAAATAGCTGGCTAGAGATTTGGCTAACTCCGTTTTCCCAACTCCGGTAGTTCCTAAGAATAGGAAAGAACCAATGGGTTTTTTACTGTCTTGCAATCCAGCACGCGATCTTCTAATTGCGTCGGCAACCGCTTCTATAGCTTCTTCCTGACCAACAACCGTTTTGTGTAATTCGTCTTCTAATTGTAATAATTTTTGACGTTCGCCCTGTAACATTTTTTGAACCGGAATCCCTGTCCATTTTGCAACTACCTCAGCAATATTTTCACTAGTTACTTCCTCTTTGATCAAGGCATCGCCCGGATTTTCATCCATTTCCTTTTGGAATTTTATCAGATTTTCTTCTTCTTCTTTTATCTTTCCATATCGGATTTCTGCAACCAAACCATAGTTCCCATCTCTTTCGGCTTTTTCTGCTTCTAGTTTATACGACTCTATAGCTTCTTTAGCGGCTTGTAGGTTATCTACAACTTCTTTTTCGCTCACCCATTTTGCGTTGATGCTGTTACGCTCTTCCTTTAAGTTTGCTAAATTTTCTTTCAAAGATTTTAACTTGTTTTTGTCTTTTTCGCGTTTAATGGCTTCAAATTCAATCTCCAATTGCATAATTTTACGATCCAATACATCCAGTTCTTCTGGTTTTGAATTGATTTCCATACGTAATTTTGACGCGGCTTCATCCATTAAATCAATAGCCTTGTCTGGTAAAAAACGATTGGTAATATATCGCTGTGATAATTCAACTGCCGCAATAATAGCATCATCTTTTATTTGAACTTTATGATGGGCTTCGTACTTGTCTTTAATTCCTCTTAAAATAGAAATCGCACTTTCTGTATCTGGCTCGTTAACCATTACTTTTTGAAAACGACGCTCTAATGCCTTATCAGTTTCAAAATATTTTTGATACTCATCTAGGGTAGTTGCGCCTATGGCTCTTAGTTCTCCTCTTGCCAAGGCTGGTTTTAAAATATTAGCGGCATCCATGGCACCTTGGCCTCCTCCAGCACCCACTAAAGTGTGAATTTCATCAATAAACAACACAATATCGCCATCGGCAGAAATTACTTCTTTCACAACCGATTTTAAACGCTCTTCAAATTCTCCTTTGAATTTCGCTCCTGCAATTAGTGCACCCATATCTAGAGAATACACTACCTTACGTTGCAAGTTTTCTGGGACATCACCCCTTATAATTCGATGTGCCAACCCTTCGGCAATCGCCGTTTTACCTGTACCAGGTTCACCTACAAGAATTGGGTTGTTTTTAGTTCGCCTGGTTAGAATTTGTAGTATTCTTCTGATTTCTTCATCTCTTCCAATAACAGGATCTAATTTTCCATCTTTTGCAAGTTGATTTAAGTTTTTTGCGAATTTGTTTAATGAGTTATAAGTTTCTTCAGCTGATTGAGAAGTAACATTTTCTCCTTTGCGCAATTCTTGAATTGCGCTAGTTAAATCTTTTTTGTTAACGCCGTTATCTTTTAGTAGTTGTGAGGTTGTATCACCAGCGCTTAAAATGGCCAATAAGAGATGCTCAATAGAAACGAATTCATCTTTCATTTTTTGTGCCAAATTCTCGGCATCTACCAGTGTTTTATTCGCGTTTCGCGAAATCAGGAGCTCTCCACCTTCCACTTTTGGGAAACTTAAGATAATACTTTCTAGGGCTTTTGTAAAATTAGAAAGATGTACTCCTAATTTATTCAGTAAAAACGGAATCACATTTTCATCACTTTCAATAATCCCTTTTAAGATATGTGCGTTTTCAATTTGTTGATGGCTATTTCTTTGTGCAATTTGTTGCCCTTTTTGAATAGCCTCTTGAGACTTTATTGTAAAATTATTAAAATTCATAATTGTAATATTTAAGGGTTCTATTTACCCTAATCAAATGATATTCCGAAAAAATAATTGGCAGTGAAGACGTCATAATGTCTTGTTTTTTAAGGGGTTCAGGACATGTTGTCTGTATTGAAAGTTAACCGTACATTTGCGACCAATACTATCATATGGGACTATTAAAAAAAATATTTGGTGAAACTCCAGAGCAAAAGAAATCAAAGATTAATTGGATTGAATTAAATTCAATGGAACAATTAAATACTGTTTCTAATTCAAAGAAAACAGTTGGAATTTTTAAACATTCAACGCGCTGTGGAACTAGCATCATGGTGAAGAGAAGGTTTGAATCGAGTTATGATTTAGATGCAGAGGAAATGGATTTATATTATTTAGATTTGTTGTCTTACCGAGAAATTTCCGAAGCGTTGGCAACCCAATATAATGTGATGCATCAATCGCCACAATTATTGATTATTAAAAAGAATCAATTGATCACGGCAGAATCTCATTCTGATGTCAATTATTTAGATTTAAAATCGTTTATATAGTGAGTAAGAATTCGTTTTTTTCTATGTAACAGCATTTTACAGGTTTTATAATTATTAAATTAATGATTAGTGAGCGCCTTTTTTTGTGTATGATAAACCGTTATTATTTTTATTTTTTGCAAAACAAAATGATTACTTTTGTAAAAGAATTTTTAATTATTTAATAGCAATAGAAAATGCAAAGAGATCAAATTATTTTTGACTTAATTGAAGACGAAAAAAATAGACAATTAAACGGAATCGAATTAATTGCTTCAGAGAACTTCGTAAGTGAATCAGTAATGGAAGCGACGGGGTCGGTATTAACAAACAAATACGCTGAAGGATATCCGGGAAAACGTTATTATGGAGGTTGTGAAATTGTAGATATCGTAGAACAAATTGCTATTGATAGAGCGAAAGAGTTATTTGGTTGTGAGTATGTAAACGTACAACCACATTCTGGAAGTCAGGCAAATGCCGCTGTATTTCATGCAGTTTTAAAACCTGGAGATAAAATCTTAGGATTTGACTTGTCTCATGGAGGTCACCTTACACATGGATCTCCAGTAAACTTTTCAGGAAAATTATTTCAAACATCTTTTTATGGAGTCGAAGAAGAGACAGGCATTTTAAACTATGATAAAATTCAGGAAACAGCAACTGCGGAAAAGCCAAAATTAATTATAGCAGGAGCTTCTTCTTATTCAAGAGATATAGATTTCGCAAGATTTAGAGAGATTGCTGATAGCGTAGGAGCCCTTTTACTAGCAGATATTTCACATCCAGCAGGATTGATTTCTAAGGGTGTTTTAAATGATCCAATGCCTCACTGTCATATTGTTACAACAACAACGCATAAGACCTTAAGAGGGCCAAGAGGCGGGATGATTATGCTAGGGGAAGATTTTCCAAATCCTTGGGGAGAAACTTTTAAAAGTGGCAAACCTAAAATGATGTCGACAATTATGAATTCTGCAGTATTTCCAGGAATGCAAGGAGGACCTTTAGAGCATGTTATTGCTGCCAAGGCGATTGCATTTGGAGAAGCGTTGACAGATGAATTTTTACACTACCAAATTCAATTGAAGAAAAATGCAGCAGCCTTGGCTGAAGCATTTGTAGCAAGAGGATATAAATTAATTTCTGGAGGTACAGACAACCATATGATGTTGATTGACCTTAGAAATAAAAACCTTTCAGGAAAAGATGCTGAACAAGCGTTGGTTAAAGCTGATATCACGGTAAATAAAAACATGGTGCCATTTGATGATAAATCACCATTTGTAACAAGTGGAATTAGAATTGGATCTGGAGCGATTACTACAAGAGGTCTTGTAGAAAGTGAAATGGAAGCAATTGTAGTTTTAATTGATGAGGTTATCAACAATTTTGAAAATCAAGAAATTTTAGAAGCTGTTGCAGAAAAAGTAAATGCAATGATGGGTCATAGACCCTTGTTTAAAATGTAAAACAAACATCATCTTAACATAACTGCCTTAGAAGGAAGTGTTTTAGGATCGTATGCTATTAAAAAATCCACCATTTAGGTGGATTTTTGTTTTAGGTGTTAGGCGTATATCATTAGGTTGAACCTAGTGTCGAAAGAATAGGGTATGGTTGTAAATTACTAGAATTTACTTTTTCTTTTCGAGGTTTTCTTTAGACTGTATTGGTAAGATTTATTTTCTGTGTATTCTATTTTATGTTCAGAGAGTTCCTTAGTGACAGGAATCATAAGGGATGTTTTATGTCCAACAGTTGTTATGAAATTTATCTAGAAAATGCAGTTTTATTAGAAAAAATTGTGGAACATTATAGAAATGTTGGACAGTTATTAGTTGCTTATCTGAAAGGAGAAGAAATTAGTCCTCATAAAGCCAAATCCATTTCAGCAATCAAAGATTAAGAGCCATAGCGTAAACGATTTGGGTTCTATAAAACATTTGGTTAGACTATTGCATTAAATTATCGAGAACTTGTTTTAGGATGATTCGATTTTTCATATTGTTGCCAACGTTTTTGACTATGCGCGGTTTGACTTGAAACTCGAAGGGTTTTCGGTCTAATATAAATGTTTATTATTTACAATTTTTCTTTAAAGTCATCATTAATTTCTTGCATCTTTGCTATATGCGAGATTTTTATTTTGAATTAAGTCATTAATTGAATCCCAAAGACCAATTCTTTTCTCTAATGATTCCTTTGCTACTGTCAGTATTTCATTCCATTTCTGGTCGTCATTTCCACAAAGTTCTGATATCATTTTAAGAGACAGTGGTCCGTGTTCATCTCCATCTAATTCTATATGTCTTTCAAGATAATAGGTCAATTTGTTATAGGACTTGTTTCCAGAAGCAGAATTTTTCAAAATCTCAATAAACATGTCAGGGATAACATCTTCTCGTCCAAATGTAAAGGCAGAAGCAACAAGGTGAGGTTTATTTGTTTCAATAATTGCGAATGAAAATTTCACAAAATTAGCCACTCTTTTATCAATATTGATTTCATTCAATGAATATTCAACTGTATTATCAGATTTAAGAAGACTTATGAAATTATTAATCTCGGTTGTATCTGCTTTTACTTGTCTCATTGCATCCAAATACATTTCAAAATGACTTTTAGGTTCTCCTAATTCATTAATGTCACTTTCTTCCCCGTGAACGATTTCATTTATGAATCTCGAAAGTGTTGGGTTTTTAGATGGCACCCAAGGAGTTTGAACATTTGTCAGTTTTATTTGAAGGGATTTTAAAAGTGACATAAAGTCCCAAACAGCAAATACGTGATTCTCCATAAAAACTTTAATGTCATCTAAATTCTTTAGATTTTTATAAATTTTATGATTCTGCAATTGACTTCTTAAATCGGAAATCTCATTTTCTATATGTTGGATTCTATTCATACTTTTTTTATTGCTGTTCGTAAAGATACATAGTTTACAAAGTTAAAGAGACTTGCTTTACACTAGATTTTGACTTAACTTAATTATTACCTATTTGTCTTTTTTTTTCGTTAACCTAACACAAAAATACGTCGCTATAAAATACTTACCAAATTTCATTTCCTTCATCTTGATCACCGCCGTATTTTCTTTTAATTGCTGTAGTCCAATATGCCTAATAATATGAATTCCTGCGCATCGCTCCATTTTCGCATATTTTCATAACTTTGATGGTTGATGGATATCCCTATTTTAGAGTTTTTTAGTCCATGGTCTATTGTAAAAATTATAATAATCAGCAGAGGTTTTCATTGCTAAAGATGCATGAGGTCTAATGTTATTAAATTCTTTTACAAACGGTTTTAGACCGCACTGTTGTGCCTTAAAAAGGCTGAAGGTTTAAGTGCAAGCCACGCTTAAATCACGGCGCATACGTTCATGTCGTCCGTTTAGGTCTGCTCTTATTTACAATAAAAAATTTAGAAGTACTTTAGTTAAAATTTAATGAAGTTTTACTTGTTTTTCAGCACAGTTATTTGTTGTGCAACGTTTTTAATTTTCAATCCAACTATAAAACTTAATATTATTCCAACTGTAAATTGAAATAGTGACCCCAGAATTTTCTTCAATGTTTAGGGAAGAATAATCGTTCATGGTGTCAGCCATATTATTAAATTCGTCAGAATCTGTATATTTATAATATTTTGAAGGGTGATTGACCCAATTCCCATCAGTTGTTTCAGGATAAGGTATTCTTCCTTCTCCGTCAAATTCAAATTCTATGAAATCAAGATTTTGCTTTATAATTGCTAAAAAATCAGTATAAATGTTAGTGTTATTTGTATTAGTTCCGCAAACATAGGCAAATGAATTTTCCGGAAGTCTAAAAGTTTTATCATACAATGAAGTTGTGAAATTATTTTCGATGAGCGTTATAGATATTTTTTGTTCATTAATTTCTATAGAATACTCATCGATTAAACTTCCATTTAAAAAAGTTACCTTCTTTGTACTTTGAGGCAATTCAATATATGACGTTGCAGGTCCTATTGCGGTTAGACATAATTCGGGTCCAATTATCTTCTCAAATCTTATAATTAGTTCATTATCATTTATAAATTCAGTAGTTGATATTCCGTAGTTTATACAAGGAAAGATTTCAGAAGTAACTAATTTTAGTTTTAAAACTGGTTCTTCTGTTTCGTTAGTTGTATATATTTCTTCTGGCATAAAATTAATTTCTGTGTCAATAGCATTTTCTATTATATATTCGGCGTAATTAGAATTAATTAAAATTTTTTCATTGTCAGTGCTACAGCCTAAAATGCTAAATCCTATTAAAGTAAAGATTCGTAATTTTTTCATAACGATTTGTTTTAGGATTAGATGCGTTTTTTTTCGTTTGGTTGCGTCAAATTACACCCAATGTGTCTGTACAAGATTTTTTGTTGTGGTTAAGGACTAAAGTTAATAAATAAATCACAGATAGAAAGTTAGCGAGAACTGTCGTCAGGGGAGAATCATACTTTTCATTTTCTTTAAAAAATATTTAATGTTAATGTGAAATCAATATTATTTGAAATTTAAAATATCACTCCGAACTTATTAGGGGCTAAACTACCGAGCTTTTTTCATTTCTATCATTTCTATCATTTATTTTTCAATTTTGCACTATCCTGATTTTATTTTCAGATCGAAAAAAAAGTGTTGGTAGACAGACAAACTCTTTAACGATTTTTATTTTTAGCATTGGCTTTGCGCTGACTTTTATCCTGGAATTTTCCGCATAATATACAAGGACATCATTTATATTCAAGAGCTATACTCTAGCTCATAGCCTTATTATTTTCACATCTTTTTTTGTATAGTTTTTTGCAATAGTCTAATGAGTTTTCAATGCTTTTAATTATTTCATAAAAATGAATTTTAGGTATGTAAATAAATTTTGTTCTTACATAAATTAAATTAATGATTTTTATTAAATATATAAATAAAAACAGATGAAAATTAATGTGCAATTTTGTTTTCAGGATATGCTAGAGCGGTTAAGTGTTTTTGAAATATTTGAATTCTCAAAGACAACTCAAAATAGATTTAATTTTTTTTTATAGTTTCAGATATTATTAATTCTGTATTAAAACTAAAAATTACTAGTAACATTAAAATTGAGCGCGAACTAATTTTAAATTATAAATTTCACTCATGAAAAAACTACTACCATTATTTATATTTTGTATGGGCTTTTTTGCCGTTTCTCAAGACATTAAGCGTGAATATGTTAATGGAAAAATTATTGTCGAAGGTAGTGATATTGATGGTGTAACTATTTATAACTCCTCATCAAACAGAGGCGCTGTGACAAATAAAGATGGTGAATTTACAATAGCAGTGACCCCAGATGATATTATAGAAGTTAGAGCCTTAGAATATCAAAACTTTGATATTAGAATTAATAAAGCAATTTTAGAATCAAAAAAAATACACATTTTTTTAATTGAAGAAATTAATAGATTAGACGAAGTTGTAGTTCTAGGCGAAAAACTTACTGGAAACCTTGAAACAGACATGCATAGCGTAAAAACTTTTAACCCAAAACTTGATGCTATTTATTTTGGAATAAAAGACAATACCGCCTATGACCTTAGCGATGATGGCGGAAACTATACAGAAAATGTTGCCTTGCCCTCACAAGCTCATTTGGTAGATGGTTTAAATATTATAAATGTTGTAGATCAATTATTAATACCGCTTTTTAGATCTGAAGTAATGGATAAAAAAGCAGCTGGAATCCCTGAAGTACCAGCAAAAAGTATTAAATACTATCTTGGATCTAATTTTTTAGTTGAGAATTTTAATATTCCAGAGCATCGTGTAGAAGAATTTATTAGATATGTCGAAGCAGAAGCGTTTGATTTTGACTTGTTAAACTATGGTCATGAATTAGAGTTTCTTGAACTGATTAGTAGAAGGAGCAAAACATTTTTAAAGACTAAAAGTAGTATCTATTAAAAAACGTAACGTTTTATAATTACTATGTAAGAGTAGTTCTTATGTTTGAGATTAAGATAGACCCATGTCGTCTAAGTAAGACTTTTAAAATTTTGTATTAAGACGAATATAAAAATATATTAGAAAGTAGATTTTATTGATGCAAACGTCAGTTTGTCTAAAAACTGACATTTAATTTTTTGTATTTCAAATTTAATGTAATAATAGCAATATTTTGGGTTTGACGGAAAATATGTGTAAGCCAAGATATTTTTTGACTTTAGAAGCTTATAAGTAGTTCTTTTGAGGTTGAAAACAATAGAAAAACGAGTCATTATCTCTATTAATTTTTCTAACCCAATGATATTCATAATTCTTTTCAGATTATAGGCTATAAAAATAAAGCCAATATCTGCAGAGGCTCTCTTTATGGTTTTCTTTTTCATGATATGGTCAAAACCCCATTTTCTTTTCATAGTGCCAAAAAAGATGCTCCACAAGAGCTTGTCTTTGTGCGTATATTTCAGGGTTTTTGGCAATATTACTTTTGTTTATTACGAGTGCTTCTGAAAACTCATGATGCTCAATTATTTTTTGATACTTAGCTTTAGTACACAAATCTTTTACAGCGTAGTTTTTACAATTTTTGGTTTTGTATTGTTTTACTCGATACGCTCTTTTGTTATACCAATTTCCATTATTTTTTAATATTTCACCTGCTGGACAGGTGTAATAATCCAGTTCTTTATTATATCTAAACTCACTTACATTATAGGTGTTATCAGGAGCATTTGAAGCAGGGTTTGGAACACAAGCATGAGTTGTAAGGCCCATTTTTTGTGATTTATGAATTTGTTCAGCAGTGTAATATCCTTTATCTAAAACAAAATTAAAAGTATTATTTCCAATAATATCGATTGCATTTTTAGTAATTTCAACCAATGCTTTTTTATCATTCTCATTGGTAACTTGATAATCTATCGGTAATTTATTTTTAGGATCTACGGTAGATTGAATGTTATAACAAACCTCGGTAATAATACCTCTAATGACTAGCTGTCTTAGTTGAAGATCTGAACTAGCTATTTGTTTTTCTTGAGTTTCTTTGAGTTGCTTTTTAAGAGCTTGATATTGTTTTTTGTGTTTTTTGTGTTTCTTTTGTTTCGCTATTTTTGTTTCAATAGCCTTTTTTTCTCGTCATCTGCGTTTTCAAGAGCTAGGCAATACTTCGCTAATTTATTTTAGTATAAGCAACGTGTTTATCGATTTTTTTTTGGTTGTAATTATTTTTTTTGGAATTTTGAGTTCTAAGTTTAGTGCCATCTCCTGCTAATAATAGTCTACCAATTAAATCTAAATTTTTAGCAATATTCACAGTTCCTCCAATTTTTTTTTGATAGCCTTAGGATTATCTCTTCTGAAGTTAGAAATAGTATTGTGATCAGGACCAGGTCCTTTAATCAACCAAATAAGTTCTATACTTCGTCTTGCTTCTTTTTCTAAGACTCTAGAAGAACGAATTTTATTGAGGTATCCGTACATATAAATTTTTTATAAATCTTTTGGGTGATATGGCGGTCTTCCATTTTTGTTAAGCCGAATATCTTTAAAACTAAAAGCTACACTATTTAACGAATCAACAAAAGAATCAATGAATCTGATTTTATTGTTTTTATCAATTAATTAATCTATTGCTTCTGGAATTAAAACTGCCTGATTTCTGTTAAATCCTTTGATATAAGTCATAACTAAAGATACAATATATCAAGGATATATGATAATTTATGGAGGATTGTAATTGACTATTTCTAAATAGTTTTTAGACAGTTTGAGGGTTTGTATAAGCAGCGTTGCTATCCCCCTAGGCTATGATTTTTATACTTTGTTGTGGTGCGTTTTTTCTCCGTTCAATTATTTTTTTTGCTATTAGGTTTTATAATCATTCTAAAAGATTGGTCTTTATAAATATAATATCCCAACCAGTTATATAGAGCTCTTAATTTACTCTTAAAATTGACAAGTCCCATAATATGAACAAAAATCCAGATGAGCCAAGATAAAAAGCCACTCATAGCATATTTTTGGTTTGGAAAATCTAATACGGCTTTATTTCTTCCGATAATAGCCAAAGAACCTTTGTCTTTGTAGCCAAAAGCTTTCCATACTTCTTGATTTTTTAATAAATTATCTGCCAAGTTTTTTGCCTGTTGTATTGCTGGTTGCGCCACCTGTGGATGCCCGTCAGGATAATTTTTATCTCCATCTATTAAAGCACAATCTCCTAAAGCATGAATATTGTCAGATAAATAAACCCTATTAAACTGATCTGTTTTTAATCGTTTACCCTGTCCAAAACTATCTGGATGAAAACCTTCAAATACTTTGGCCTGCACCCCAGCAGCCCAAATTAAATTTTTAGTATCAATGCTCTTTCCGTTAGATAACTGTACACTTTCACCATCAAAATCTTCAACAAAAGTATCCATTAAAAGATGCACACCATAAGTAGCCAACTTTTTAGTAGCGTATTTCTGAGCATGCAGTGACATGGATGACAAAACCGCTTTTTGACCGTCGACTAAATAAATTTCTCCAAGTTCTTCTTCTTTTAACTCTGGATAATCTTTCATAATTACCGAGCCACTCAACTCTGCTATAATTCCAGAAAGTTCTACACCTGTTGGTCCTGCGCCAGCAATTACAAAGGTTAGGTATTTTTTTCTTTCGGCTGCATTCTCAATTCTTGTTGCTAAGTCTAAACGTGTTAAAATGGTATTTCGTAGTGACAAGGCGTCACTTATTGTTTTCATTGGTAAACATTTTTCTTCGATATTTTTATTACCAAAGTAATTTGTTTCTGTACCTGTTGCCATGATTAAAAAATCATATGACAACTCGCCATTATTTAGAATTATTTTGTTCTCGTCGGGCACTACTTTTTCAAGAGAACCAAGTCTGAAACGTACGTTTTTAAAATTACGAAGAATTTTACGAAAAGGATAGCTAATTGCTGATGGCTCCATGAAACCACTAGAAACTTGATATATTAATGGTGCAAAAAAATTATAGTTGTTGCTATCCACTAAAATAATATCGTATTTTTTTGAATTCCCTAGGCGTTTGATAAGCTCTAATCCAGCAAAGCCCCCACCAATAACAATAATTTTTTTACGTAAATCCATGTTCTTTAGAAAATAGTTGTTTTTAATGCATCACAATGTCAGTTTTTCTAAAAATCGACATTTAATTTTTTGTATTTCAAATTTAATGTAATAATAGCAATATTTTGGGTTTGACGGAAAATATGTGTAAACCAAGATTTTTTTTGGCTTTAGAACCTTATAAGTAGTTCTTTTGAGGTTGAAAATAATAGAAAAACGAGCCATTATCTCTATTAATTTTTCTAACCCAATGATATTCATAATTCTTTTCAGATTATAGGCTATGAAAATAAAGCCAATATCTGCAGAGGCTCTCTTTATGGTTTTCTTTTTCATGATATGGTCAAAACTGGATGTACTAATTTAGTTTACAGTTAGAGTTAAGAATAAAATCTTAATGTTAATTTATGAAACAATCAAGAAAAATTTATGATGCAGTTTTTAAACGAAAAGCTGTTGAATTAAGTCAGGAAAGGTCAAACATTTCAGAATTGGCTAGAGAACTAGGAATTAGAGTTAGCCTGCTATATAAAAGGCGTAAAGAACAAGAAGAATTTGGAGCAGGAAGTTTTCCTGGAAAAGGAAATCTAAAATTATCTCCAGAACAAGAAAAGATGCATCAGTTGGAGAAAAAGCTGAAAGATGTTGATTTAGAATGTGATATGTTAAAAAAAGCAATAGGCATTTTTTCCAAGAGCGGTCGATGAAATACATTTTTATTAAAAATCACCAGCAAGTATTTCCGATTGAAAAGATGTGTAAAGTTTTAGAAGTAAGTTCCAGTAGTTACTATAAATGGAAAACTAAACCTATTTCAAATAGAGTGCTTAAAATGAATATTATAAAAGAAAAAATAACATTTATTTATTTTTCATCAAAGCAGCGTTATGGAAGCCCTAGAATTACAATAGAATTGACTTCTTTAGGGTATCAAATATCTAGAATTACAGTTGCAAAATATCTGAGAGAATTTGGATTAAGAAGTAAACTTAGTAAGAAATTTAAAGTTACAACTAATTCGAAACACAATTATTTGGTTATAGAAAATATCCTAAACAGCGTATTTACTGTTACTCATCCATCAAAAGTTTGGATTTCTGACATCAGCTATATTCAAACCAAAACAGGTTTTTTATACCTTACAACCATCATTGATTTATATGATAGAAAAGTGGTTGGGTGGAGTTTAAGCCATGGAGTGAGTACCGAAGAAACAAGTTTAGCTGCTTGGAGAATGGCTATTCAAAACAGACCTGTTCAAAAAGGATTAATTTTTCATTCTGACAGAGGTGTTCAATATGCAAGTAAGAAATTTGTAAATACCATTGAATCATATAATATTAAAAGGAGTATGAGTAGAAAAGGAAATTGCTGGGACAACGCAGTAGCAGAAAGTTTTTTTAAACCCCTGAAAACAGCATTGGTATATGGAAATAAACTCATCTCTAAAGGACAAATGAAACTTGAAATCTTTGAATACATAGAAATTTGGTACAACAAAAAAAGAAGGCATTCGGCACTTAATTAAATGAATATCGAGGAATTTAACAATCAAATAAAAAAATACAAAAATATCGCTTAACTCTTTCTGTAATTTTAATTTGCACATCCAGTTGTCTATAGATAATAAAAAGAGTTTGCGAAAACAGTGATTGTTTAAAAACCATTGATTGCCATAATCATAGTATTGAAAAAAATAGGATTAAATATCTAAAAATTTTTCAATATTTTTACCATTCCACTGGCCTAAAAATTTATAGGGAATAAATCTTGCAAACATCTCTTCTTTATACCATTTTAGTTTTCTCGTAAGACGAACGACTTCTTTGTGCTTTTCATTTTTATAGGCATAATCAATCATTTCGGCTTGAGTTTTCCATACGCTCAGTGTAGCTTGCTGTATTAAAGGCCATTCGCCAACACCAATAGATAGCGCTAATCCATCGTAGTCCTCTAAACTTTTGCTCACATCACCAACTTTTCTCCAAAAAGAAATCAATTTTGAAAGCCGAATACTGGCTCGTGTTAAAACCATAACTGGCTTATCTAAAGCCAAAGAGGCAGAAGAAATAAAAGGTTGCTTTCCGTCCCACTTTCCGTGTACTTCTGCTGCATTTGCAAACACGGTAAATGTTTCGGAGCTTCTAGACTTATAGTTGTTAAAAAATGAATTTTTTTCAAAAAAACTATTTGCATCTATTTCTGATACCCAAATACATAATAATGCATAAGTACCAAAGTTTGGTTTTGAACTAAAACCATTTTCAGCGCCTGAGCCCAATAATTTATAGAAAACCAATCCTTCAATATTTTTGAAATGAGCGCGTCCTAATTGCATTTGCGAAAACGCCCAAAGTTTGTTGGAAAAACTTTCTAATTTAAAAAAAGTACAAGTGGTTATTTGGCTCATGCGTTTGTGTTATATTTTGAATAGGTTTGTGATAATAAATTAGACTATTTTTTTAAACCACTAAAATTTGTACGCCCAACGGAAATAGTTTTTCAAATACAAAGATAGGGGATGTAACGAGTTTTAAAACAACAAGCATCCAAAAATGATTAGATATATTGTCTGACCAATATATTCTTTTTTTTCCATTCTACCCAGCCACCAAATGGTAAACGCATTAAGGGTTCCGTATCGGAAATGTTTTCTAATTTCCCATTTATCTTTTTGAAACAAAAGCGCAAAACCCTTATGAGTTAATAAAGACATATACCTTGGACTATGCGATCTTTGCCAATATGATTTTTGTGTTTTTGTATTCATGCTTTTATAATCAGGTACTTCAATAATTATTTTTCCTCGGTGTTTTAGGCAATTATAGAGTGTTTCCATAGTTTGATGTTGGTTGTAATCATGCTCTAAATAATACCATAGGGTGATTATATCAAATTTTGTCTTAATATCATAATCTTCAATAGAAACTTTTTTTAAGTTCTAAGTTAGGGTAATTTTTACCCTTCCAACCCGCATCTGAAAAATCAATTCCAGTGTAATTTACTTTCGAGTTTTGTTGCAAAAATTCTAAAAAAACTCGGGTTACCCTATCCTACAACTAAAACACTAAGATTAGGGGCGTTTTTTTAAGATATCTTTTTACAAAATTAACGCGCTTAAAATCGAACTTTTTTTGACTATTATCTACAAATGAAAAATACTTTTCCCAAACTAATGAAATTATGTAGGGTAAAAAGTTTTCGGTGTACTAGTCCTCTAATCTTTCAGGCACTATCGGTTTTTTTACAAATTGGGTAATTTGCAGCATTTGTATGTTCCATTTGATTGTTTAATGTTCTGTAAAGCCAATGAATAATGTATACGATAAACAAAAGCTAAAGCGCCAAAATTTAAACTAAAACTTAAGATATATCTATAAGCGTATTATGTTATGTTTAAAGGGTTTTGGACTGTTTTGAGGCAGCTTGAATGTATTTTTTCTTAATAATTAACATTCCAAAACTTTCGCCACCTTCTTTTCCAGTATTTTTGTGATGCATTTTGTGCGAACGACGTAACGCTAAAACAAATACATTTTTTGTTTTAGTAAATACTTTGAAGCGTTGATGAATTATCAGGTCATGTACAAAAAAATATGCTATACCATAAGATAAAATACCAAAACCCACCCATGTGTACCAGGCATATTGGTTCTTCATTCCAAACATGATGAGTAACCAACTTGGCACTGCATAAATCATAAAAAACAAATCATTTCGTTCAAACCAACTTTTATGATCTTTTTTATGATGATCAGCATGAAAGTACCACATAAAACCATGCATTACGTATTTGTGATTTGCCCAAGCAGAAAATTCTGTTAGTATAAAAGTGACTAAAACTATGCTAGAATTAATTATTATTTCCATATTAAATAAATATACATAAAAAGGTGAAGAATATAATTTGTAAAATCAAAATTATTAAAGAAACAGTAAGATTACCTTTTATAATTGTAGGGTAAAAAAAGTAAGATGTAAAAAAAGCAACGCCAATCCAACTCAAATAATTCTGTAAATCAGGTAGACCGCCTTCAAATTGCCAAAAATCTAGTTTCGGTGCCACTTGCTCAATAACTATATCAATGAGCGTTACGAGCACGGCAGCCAAAAACAAAACAGTTATTTTGTTTGTAAAGATACGACTTACTACTATGATGCCAGCACAAATAAGCACTGCCCAATTGATCGAAATGACCAGAGGAACATTAAGAAATTTATAACCTAATCCGTCGCCGTAGGAATATTTTCCAAAAATGAATCCAGTTTTTACGCCAACTACTTCAATAATAAAGCCCAAAAACGCAATAGAAAAAAAAGCAAAAATAAATTTTTTATCTGCTAATGGACTATGAATTAAAAACACGAAAGAAGTAATTAATAATGTATAAGGTGTAAAAGGACTAAAAAAAGAAGGATTGACTGCAAAACCAACCGAGCCAGAAATATAGACCAAAATTAAAAAATATAAGAAATATGATTTGTATGTTTTTTTCATTTCATTTCTTGTGCTACTATCAGTTGACTGGCTATTTTTGCACTAAAAAGGCATAGCGGAATACCTCCTCCTGGATGCACGCTTCCTCCTACAAGGAACAAATTTTTAATACTTGACGAAAAATTAGCATGTCGTAAAAATGCAGCAAATTTATTGTTGCTAGAGTTACCATATAGTGATCCGCCAAAAGAAGATGTTTGGTTTTCTATATCAATTGGACTTAAAGTACTTTCGCTAATAATATATTTTTCGATATCTGTTTTCAACATTGTATTGATTTTATCAACAACATTCTTTCTAATAGCTGCTGCATAATGTATACTCTCGCTTTTATTATGCGGCACATTTACCATTACAAACCAGTTTTCGCAACCCTCTGGTGCATCTTCTTTGCAATATTTCGAGGTAATATTGATATAAATGGTAGGGTCTTCTGTTGGAAATTGTTTGGAAAACAAATAATCAAATTCCTTTTTATAATCATCACTGAATAAAATATTATGCAGTCCTAATTCGGCAAATTCTTTGTTTATTCCCCAATAAAAAACATAAGCACTACTAGATTTTTCTTGTTGAAGTAGCTTTTTAGGGGTAAAAGATTTTGGCAATAAATAGTTGTAGAGTGCATGAATATCTATATCGCTTGCCACAAGATCAAAGGGATAGCTGAAACCATTACTTTTAATGGAGGCAATCCTATTGTTAGATGCAACATTTAAAGTTTCAACAGCTGAATTATATTTAATTTCCACATGAGCTTCTTCTGCTAGTTTGACCAAATGTGTAGTAATTTGATGCATCCCTTTTTTAGGTAAGTAAGCACCAAGATTAAATTCTAAATGCGAAATCATATTCATTAAGGCAGGTGCTTTATATGGATTAGAACCGTTATAGGTTGCAAATCGATTAAACAATTGTACCGTTTTTGGATTCGAAAAAGTTTTTTCGTTTTTTTTATGCATAGTACTCCATAAACCCAAGAACGGGGAAAATAATACACCTTTTGCTGTCCTCAGATTAATGAAATTTTTCAACTGATGTAGTGATTGTTTCAAAAACAAATCTTCCGTTGTTTTAAAATAAAAAGCGTTGCGCTTTATGTGCTTTAAAACAGTTTCTTTGTTTTCATCTAATTTTAAATGTACTTCCGTTGCAAATTCTTCTAAATTAGCAGATGCTTTTAGTTGCGTTCCATCCGCATAAAAATAGTTAGTGATGACTTTTAATTTCTGGTATTCAAATTTATGCGAACTCCCTTGCAAATTAGTCAATTCATCTATTAGCGCTGGCATAGTAAATAATGATGGACCTTTGTCAAACCGAAATCCATTTATATTAAGTTCACTCAATTTACCTCCTGGGCAACTATTTTTCTCAAAAATAGTTACTTTAAATCCTTGATTTGCTAGTCGAATTGATAATGCAAGACCTCCTATCCCAGCTCCAATCACACCAACGGTTTTAGTCATTTTTATTGATTAAATTAAAAATGTAAATTTAGTTTTTTTTAACAGGAAAATGGTAAAACAATAGTTAAAAAAATCCTACGTATAGTAAACTGACAAAAACAATTATATCCACAAGTCCATACAATTATCTTAAATCTACAAGCCTAAATTCATAATGTTTTGCGGATTTTGTTTATTGATAAGGTTCTACCCGTAACTGTGCGTGGGTATACATTTAATCCTCCATTAAAAAAGAAGATTGTACTTCTAAAATTTGCAAATTTCCTATACCTACTTCCAAGGGTTTTTATAATTTGAATTTTTCCATTTAATATTTCTGCCATGCAGCTAGCGTTGGCAAAACATATGCTTTTGCAATTTTTGGAGTAGCGTTAGCTTTTTGTTCTATTCATAAATAGGCTTGCAATAAGTCCAATTTCGGCAATTACATCTACCATGTTCCAGATTTCTCTTCCAAGTATAATTTTAAAAAAAAGATAAGAGTAGTGAAAGTCCAACTTAAATAATCATATTCTTATACGCTTTATTAGCAGATTAGCCAACGTTTAAAATTACGATTGTAGAACTGTTATAAAAAAAAAGCCCCTTAGAAGGGAACTTTTGTATGATTGTATATCTTTTTAAAGGCTTGTGCAACGTTTACCATTGTTAGCAAATGTTATTTTCTATGTCTGCGAATTATTAGTATCTTATTTATTCTTGGACATTTTCATTATTGATTACTGTTAATACACAGGGGAATGATAGTTCAGAATCTCCTTTAGTGGATAAGGTTTCATGGATATTTAAAACGGACCTATTAAAAATTTTCTGAGATATAACTTTGCCCTGATATTTAATAATTATAGGATCATTCAAATTCAACATTTTATCATTGATACATAGTTGAATTATATTACTATAATTAGAAATTATATTTATCTCATTTAGTTGAGTATTGTATTCGGCTATAATTTTCCCTCCGGTTTCAATCAAGTTTTCAGGTATTCCTATCCAATAAAAACTACTATGATGTCTATTATCTTGCTGCCATACAACCTTTTCAGGAATAGGATTGCGTTCGTAATTTTTCATCCAAGGAAGAGCCACGGCATCTTGTAGATCCATCCAATGTCCTAATTCATCATGAAGTTGTACATCATGGAAATAGGATCCAATAGTATTATTTTCCAAATCGTCAAGCAGGCTTTTCCATTCTTGTGCTTTAAGGTTTCTATCATAAGCATTATCCAGAGCACCTACATGTATTGCAAAAGGAGTGTTATTCAGTCCTAAAGGAGATGCATCATTAGGGTGACCTGCCATCATTGATGCCGCTGCCCATCTATCTGCCATTCGTGGAGCCAATTGATACACTCCATCACCCCCGGCTGAATAACCCAATAAATATACTTTATTAGGGTTTACGTTTTCTACTGCTATAGCCATTTGGATAATGATATTTAAAAAATCGTCAATATGATTTTGATGCCATAAATTCCATGTATTAGTTGGAGCTCTTGGTGCTAAATATACACCTTCAATAGAGTTCATAGCCTGATCATATAAATACTTTTGATTTTCATATTGCTGGTCATTGATGGCAGCTGTTGTTCCCCCACCTCCATGTAATGAGATAAACAAACTTCTTCCTTCAGGTGGTTTATTACCAAATATTTGATAATAAAATGGCATGATATGTCCATTATAATAGAGTACACGATCGCTCCACTGTTGCCCATGTTCATTTAGACTAGTTGCCTGCCTATCTTGAAAAAAAAGTGTCGTAACATTTTCTGCCTGGCTTTGTGTTAATGATTCTTTTGAGAAATCTAAGCTTTCTAAAGGTTCTCGTTCTTCAATTGGTTTAGCCAACCATTCTTCTAAGCTCTGGCTTATTCCTTCTTTAATAGGGTTATAATTATCTTTTTTCTCATTACATCCCAATAATGCAACGATACAAAAAATTAAAAGTTTTAAAATATTCCTCATTTCTTCTTTTTAAATTGGCTAACGTTATTGTGTATGGTTAAGTGTATAACGTCAGCAAAAAGTGAACTAATTATCACTTTAATATAAGAGATAGGTTTTATTATTTTTACAAACCTTTAAATCTTAAATGATGAAAAACAAGAAAAGTGCCAGTGCTTTAATTAGCGACTTAAAACGTAAGACAAGAAAAGCTTACAATTCAGAAGACAAAATCAGGATTATTATTGAAGGAATGCGTGGTGAAACGACCATTGCAGAATTGTGTCGAAAAGAAAGCATCCATCAAGCTAATTACTACAAATGGTCCAAAGATTTCATGGAAGCAGGAAAGCGCAGGCTAAATGGAGATACGATGCGAGAAGCTAACACATCGGAGGTTCACGAACTCAAAGGTGAGAATGGTACTTTAAAAGAGTTGGTTGCAGAGCTTTCTCTAGAAGTTCGGTTTCTGAAAAAAAACTTACGTGGAGACGAGTAAAAAGAGAGAAGTATATGCACTATAGTCAATCAGAAAAGTACGAAATGATACAACTTGTTGAGCAGTCTGATCTTGGAATAAACCGAACACTCAAAGAGCTTAAAATCAATAAGACAACCTTTTATAATTGGTATAATTTATATACCCAAAAAGGCTTTGAAGGTCTAGCTCGTAAGAAATCAGAGAGAGTTGGGACGTGGAATAAGATAAATATCGTCGATAGAGACAAAGTAGTTGAAATTGCGTTAGAAAAGCCTGAGTTATCTTCTAGGGAGGTTGCTTGGCATATTACGGATAATTACAACTATTATATCAGCGAGTCAAGTGTCTATCGGATTTTAAAGGAAAATGGATTCATATCATCGCCTTCATTTAGAATAATGAGTGCTTCGGATAGTTTTCACGATAAAACAACTGCCGTGAATCAAATGTGGCAAACTGATTTTACTTATTTCAAAATATTTGGTTGGGGTTGGTATTATTTATCAACTATTTTGGATGATTACAGTCGTTACATTGTTACATGGAAGCTTTGTTCAACAATGAGAGCAGAAGATGTCACCAATACAATCGATGCAGCTATTGCATTTTCTGGAGTTAATGAAAAATCAATGCCTAGGTTGTTGTCAGATAATGGGTCTTGTTACATCTCACACGAGTTAGCAGACTATATCGGAGAGAAAAATATGAAACATATCAGAGGAAGACCATTACATCCTCAAACTCAGGGCAAAATTGAACGTTATCATAGATCAATGAAAAACATTGTAAAACTTGATAATTACTTTAGCCCTGGACAATTAGAAGAAAAAATGAAAGAATTTGTTCAGTATTACAATTATGAACGCTATCATGAATCTTTGAAAAATGTAACTCCAGCAGAAGTATATTTTGGAACAGCCGAAAGAAAATTAAGAAAACGCAAAATGACAAAAAATAGCACTTTGAAAGCTAGAAAAAAACAGTATCAAAATTTTTAACTAAATTAGCAGAAACCTCTCTTAAATTTTGAGCGAAAAAGTTCATTTTTATTTGACTACATACATTTGGTAATGAACCCGATAACAATGACGCCGGCAAAAACAATAAAATAATAGAGAAGATGACCGCCCATCAATGTGCAGATTGTTTAACCTTATACGATGCCTCTTTTGGAGATGAAAAAGCAAATATAGCACCGGGTACTCTTTTTGAATCTTTAGAAAACACCTACCAATGTTCTGTTTGCGAATCACCTAAAGAATCTTTTGTAATTGTAGAATTTTAATCCGATTTTTTCTCTACTAAATTCTTCGTAATATCGTTTAGCACTTTTACTTTTTCTTCGAAATCGCCTTTAATGGTTTTTCTGTAAGTATTTAAATTATTGATAAATTCATTCACATCTTCCGGAATTACCTCTTCAAAAAACTGTCTTAATCTTTTTGCGGTTGTTGGCGATTGTCCGTTGGTAGAAATGGCCAATTTCACATTGCCTTTTGTAACAATACCACCCATATAAAAATCGCAATACGGCGGATTATCAGCAACATTTACCAAGATATTTCTTTTTCTGCAATCTTTATACACCTGCACATTTACAGGCACATTGTCTGTGGTTGCAATCACCATGTGCTTTCCTTTTAAATATTTTTTTCTGTATTTTTTAGTGACCATGGTTACGTTACCAGTAGCTGCAAGCGCAATGGTGTTTTCTCTAAAAAAAGGCGAAACCATCGTTACATTGGCATCGGGACTCGATTTTAAAAGAAAGGTGAGTTTTTCTTCTGCAACATTACCACCACCAACAACTAAAATTTCTAGGTTTTTGGTTTTTAAAAAGATCGGATATAGATTATTTGTATTCAAAAAAAGGCTTTTTTTAAGGAGTACAAGATACTAACTTTTGGACTTTAATGAACGTAATTTCTTGGAAATAAAACAGGGATTATCATGCCATTGAACCCGCTTATTACAGTTTTGATGATACGCTTCTCGTTATTTTTCCTTTAATTTCCGCTAACAAAGGCTAAATTTATATTCATGTCAAACAACTTTTTCCTCTCTTGATGTTGAAGCTATCAAACTTGGCAGATCCTTTGCACTCGTATTTACTAGAAGAAAAAACCTCAAACCGATTAGAAAATGTTCTCGTGCTTCCTTCATCTACTTGTTCTTTAAATTTCAATTTCAGTTGTCAAAAATTGAGTTAGTTTTATTTTTTTAAAAATTATTTCACTTTATTTTTTTTAAATAGTTATGTTTTTTGAGTTAGTAATAGTTGCATGTTTTAAGAGCTAGAGCTAGTAAATAATTCGAAGAAAGTTTGCAGAGACTTCCTTAATTTAAATAAAACTATTAATTACGGAACACAGTTTAAGCCAAAAAATCTGTCGAGTTTCAACTACATACTATTTTAAAATTGTACCAAATTCCAATCTTATTTGAGCCACTAAAAAACTTCTTTGGAACCCAAATGGTACTACTTATTAAATACAACGTTTTTGGCTATGATAAGTTGCGGTTGGCGGTTTTAAAACGACCTGTTTTGGCGAACCGAACCCACCAGTGCTTGAGTCAAAACATAGTGAGTGTTTTAAAACTGCGTACCTAGAGTTTCATACCTTTTATAAGACCGTAATTTAGAAAAATAATTTTGAATGCGAATAGGAGCAAAGCTATTTATTATAGCCGGTGTTGGCTACTGTTTTTTCTTTCCTAAATTATATTCTTTAAATCCTGACGACCAATGATAGTCATAATCTCTACAATATCATTTTCAATTTTATAATAAATACTATCTGTTCCACAAGGACAACGTCGGTATCCTTTCTTTATAAAATCTACCGATTCAAAAGAGAAAGGTCTGTCCGCTATAATATCAAAATTCTCGAAAAATGATTCAAAATATTTGTCAGCTTGTGACATTCCAAATCTCTTTACTCCGTATTGATGAATGCGTATTAGATCTTCTTTTGTAGTATTACTTAATTTGTATTTAGCCATTAAGCAAAGACTTTGATTGAGCTAAAATTTGTTCTTTACTATCTGTAGTAAATCCGCTTTGTTCAGCTTTTTCTAGTTTAGCACTTATCCAATCAATTTGTCGTTGTTGTTTTCTTGCTTGTCTGATTAAATCATTTACAAGTTCACTCTTACTAGAGTATTCTTGATTTTCGACTTGGGCTCTTAACCATTCGTCGTTTGGCTGTGTGAATGAAATACTTTGTCTTGACATAAGATTTTAATTTGATGTAAATTTACACCAATAATGTGTTTTGTCAAAATATATGAAGTCTAAATATTAAATTTTTAACAGTCAGATTTTATAGTTGCCAACGTGTTCATGTATGTTTAGTTGCGTGGTTTAGCACCTAATTTAGCAAAAACACACAGATAGAATAATCCGCAGGAATGTTCGTAAGTAGACAGTGACCAAGCAATTAATTATACACTGTGTTAGCCTCTGTATTTTATTTGGAATAATCAGATTGTGCTAATGGTGTTTAAGTTTATTTTTCTTTTCTTCCCTCTTAATTCTATACTTCCTAAAGGTATTAATTTAAATCCGTCAGAATCAGAAATAAGATCAAAGGTCTCTTTAGAAATCAAGAAATTTACGCTGTATTGATTGCATTGTTCTTGGATTCGAGCTGTAGTATTCAGTACATCTCCCGAATAGATGATGTCTTTTTTGATGACACCAACTTCGCCAGCCATTACAGGGCCATAGTGAAGACCTGCCTTGAATTCTGGCATAACTCCATATTTCTTTTCGTAAAGGGGGCGTAAATCAGCAAGTTTTTCTTGAATCTGTGTGAAACAATGAAGACAATTTGCCTGTCGTGTACCCGTCTTAATCGACCAAGAGATTACAATTTCATCTCCAACATATTGATATATTTCGCCTTCATTGTTAAGAATCGTATTGGTGATGTCGGCAAATACATCGTTCAGTAAATTAAAGTATTTCTCATTGCCTACTTTCTCAGCAATAGTAGTTGAAGAACGCATATCCATAAACATAAAAATTCTTTCTTCTTTTTTTGGTTGGTGATAATTTCCAGCTAGGAATTTTAATAATATACCAGGGCCAAATTTATCATTGACTTGTAATAAAAAAAGTGTGAAAAGTGTGATAGTACCCCACAAAATAAAATTGATGATTAAAGTCGGATTAAGAACGAACCTCAAAGTCGTTTTCATGGAGTCGAACGAAATCCCCAGTAGTCCATATTCTCCTATCAACATCGCTAATGTGGCTACCAAAGAGATGAGCAAAAAAATCAAGACATAAGCTATGAGGGTTGTGAGCATAGCGAATTTGAAAGATCGCCTACGGAACAATTGGCTATTAACCCAAACAAGCAAGACTCCACCAAGCACCCCAGCAATTAGCCCGATTAATATGGTTGTTAAAAAATATGCGCTAACGTTGAATTGAGGTGATGGACCAAGGGAATATGGGGAGTTGATTACCGTATAATTGAAAAAAAAGATCAAAATATTTAGCAGAACATAACCGATAGTAATTATGGCTACCTTGCTGAGATTCATCTTTAGTTGTCGTGATAATTTCATTTAATGGAGGCTAACGGTTAGTATAAGAGTAGTAGCGGATTAAAATGCACCTACTTTTCTGACGACAATATACTTAATTAAACGCAAAAGCGATTTGGATTAAAACCCAAACCGCTATTACTTTTATACATTGTTGTGTTTAGTTTTTATGTTTCTTGAAAATTATGTTATTTAATTTTGTTGTACCATTTAGAAATTGCATTTCCTATTTCATGCGGATAATCTTCTTGTATAAAATGGAGTCCGGGGCCCAAATACACTATCTCTGTATTTTTAAATGTGTTTTTTATCACCTCAATATCTTTTTGTTTCATAATTATTCCTGGCGAAGCATAGAAGCATAGTTTTGGGATATCACTTTTTGATAACCATTTTGCCCAAGATTTAATAGCTGCGGTTGCGCTGGTAGTTTTGCCATCTTTAAATGGCACATTCATTGCCCATGCTAATAATGGCTTTCTACTCTTAGCATTAGGGTAAGGTGCTGAATAGTACTTCTTTTCATCCTTGTTTAGTTTCCGTAAGATGGTATCGGGCAACATTTTTTTTATAAATATATTAGCCCTCAAAACCATTAATTTTCCAAATATCGGATTACGAATCATTTTCAGTGCTATTTTTAGAGAAAATGGCATGTCAGATATAGAAGGTGCATCATACATGGCCTCCATAAAGACAATAGCTTTGATGTTTTCCTGATGTGTATTTGCATAATG
The DNA here is from genome assembly GCA_905181865.1 of Urechidicola croceus. Taxonomy (GTDB): domain Bacteria; phylum Bacteroidota; class Bacteroidia; order Flavobacteriales; family Flavobacteriaceae; genus Urechidicola; species Urechidicola croceus_A. Next base: position 263,395 of record CAJIZG010000001.1, on the reverse strand, counting down.
AAATCCTAAACCTGAACCCCAATCATGTAGTATAAGTGTAACGTTTTTTAAGCCGAGTTGCTTAATAAATGAATCCAAATAGTCATATGAATCTTGAAAACCATAGTTTATATCAGGCTTGCTAGATTTCCCCATTCCTATTAAGTCAGGAGCGATACATCTAGCTTGTTTGCCTACGTAAGGGATAATATTCCGCCATAAATAGTTTGATGCTGGATTGCCATGTAGAAATAATATTGGATCTCCTTCACCTTCTTCGATATAATGTATTTTACTTCCATTAACCTTCAAATACTTTGATTCGAAAGGGAATTCTGCTGATATATTCTTTTCCATTTTTTCTTAGTTATTATTATGTTTTGATTCCAATTTCCTTAGATGTGGTTTACCATTTTCTAGATAGTATTTAAGTTCTTCTGTAATTTCAGTCGATGCTTTACTAATCTTACTGGAGATAATTGGACTCATTACAAACCCTAAAAGACCTTTTGTTTCCAATTTAAAGTGAACATTCAATCTAGTTTGTTCATTACTCACTTTACATAAACTCCAATCACCCAGTGCACTTTTCGCAATACCTGGAACTCCTTTTGATACATGATAAGACAATTTGTAATTATCTGGGTCGAATTCATCTAACTCTTGAAAATTCTCACCCTTTTCAGTCATGGTTTCACGGTGGAGATAATCAATACCATTCAATTTAGGTTTTCCTCCTGGTTTAGAGGATTTAAAATTTGTAGACCACAAATGAGCCTCCGTAAATTGGTTCCCAAGCACTTCCCAAGATTCATCAATGCCTTTATTTATAAACACCTCTTCTTCAAAATGCAAATCTCTTTTTACTGTAAAGTTGAGCATTATAAGCGCTCCAATTATAACTAAAATTGTAACTAACATACCTTTATTTTTTATTTTGATTTATATTAAATTTCAACCCCATTATGGTGTTTGAACATTTAGATGCATCAAAAATGGATGTGTTACAAAAAACGAATTAAATAAAGGGAAGACAGCGTTTTACCACTCATTATCAAGCAGTTAAAATTAAATTTTAAATAAATTTTTGATGGTTTTGTCATTAATTATTTTGCTAATAACTGTTTCTGCATCAAATTTCGTTTTGGTCGGATGATTTCTAAATATTTCCACATATTTATGGTCTATCACATCTGTGATGGTATCCAGATTTTCTGTAACGAAATCACCAATTTTCTTTGTATAGGAAGTTTTGAAGATTAGGTTGTTCTCATTCAATGCACCCATTTTCAAAGCACTCTTTGCTTTTTTAGAGCATCTACACGGATTAGACTTTTTTATCAATCCACATCTATACTCCATGTAATTGTGTAATTCTTTCCGTGCTCTGGACAATTTTACCCTAAAGTTTTGTGGTGTAATTCCAAAAATTTCGGCACCTACATTGTGATCGATACTGAAGGAATCTCCTAACAAATATATTAGTCTTTGTTCTCTATCAAGACAAATAAGCATAGCGGAAGTGCATCTGAATTTAACCTCTCGAGTATAATCTTTTAATTCCAGTTCTTCTTCTGGGGTCAGTTCTGGATCAGGAACGGCATTTAATCGTCGGTCATGTTCTTCGAAACTGGGGAAGGCTTTCTCTTTCTGTTTTCTTTTTGATTGTAAAAACTCATTAAACACAATCCGATATAACCATGTTCTAAAAGCACTTTCTTTTTTAAAAGTTGACAGTTTGGTAATTACTTTAATGAGCACGTCTTGAGTTAAGTCCAGGGCATCCTCGTTACTGTGGGTCATTTTCCATGCTACATTGTAAATAAAAGCCTGGTGAATGTCTACTAGCTGGTTAAGTGCTTTCGAATCTCCTTCAAGTACTCTGTCCACTAGAATTATGTTTTCTTTTTCCGAATATTTATCTGATAATGGATTCTTCATTGTTTTTCCTTTCGCTTAATGATTTGATGCTTTTTAAAGCGAGGTGTTACAGAAACAACGTCATAGTATTATTGATGGTTATTAATTAAACACAACGTCTCGGCTATGGTTAGTGCGGGAATTAAAAGTAATGAATTTCCGATTAAGCACTTAGCCAAAACTTTTTATTTTGTTTTATCTTTTTCATTTTAAAGCCAAATCAAAAGATTTGGCGGACTTTGTTAAAATACTCTAAACTTTGGTTTAAACACCAAAACCCGTATTAACTATAGCCATTGTTGTAACACGTTATTCTTGTAATATTAACTTTTCAATTTTTGTATTATCATTTCTATTTTGAACGTGTTTTGAATTTTCAAGTAAAAGAGTGTTTTTCAAAGAAGGAAAAATTTTGTTTGCTCGTTTCATCATTTTTACTCCTGGAAATATAATATCATTTTTTGCGACAATCAAAGTGATTGGAGTTTTAATAGATAGTGCTTCTTTTTTTTTAATGATAGGAATAGGGCTGAAATCCATATCAAAATATAAAAATACCTTTGATAAATAATTAAGTGCAAATTCATCTTTTTCAGAAAAGAGAGTCTCCAAGAATTTCTCAATATATTTAGTTTTTTGTGTTCTTATGTATTGTTTCATAGGAATAAATATTTTAAACAACGCAATCAATGGGTTTCCATTTACTATAAATGCAGGAGCAGATAAAAACACCTCTTTGATATTACTTTCATTCTGAATCAAAGTTTTAAGAATTATTAACCCACCGAATGAGAAACCAGCCATAGTTACATTTTTCAATTCTAATTTATTTATTAACTCGTTTATCCATAAACCATAGCTATTGTCTTTCATATTCAATCTGGTTTCTGCGCTTTTATTCGGTTGCGCTAAAACATCTATAGCAAATACTTGAAATTTTTCAGAAAGAGTAGGGTACGTCTCTAAAGCAATCGGAGCACACCCATTTGACCCGTGGACTATTATTAATGGGGGTTTTGTAGAGTCTCCAGTTATAATAATGTTGGTTTTTCCAAAATCAGTATCAATTATTCTGTATGTATACTCTATTCCTAATTCTTTTAATTTTTGATTATAAAGATTTAATATTTCATTTTTTCCAAATTCTGATTTGTATAATGATTGCATTTTGTAATTTTAGGACAAATTTACTAATAATATTTATTTAGGACAAGTTTACTAATGAGTAAAAAGAAAAAATTGATTTTAGAAGCAGCAAAAATCCTTTTTAATGAAAGAGGTTATAGTCAAGTAACTATAAGAATGATTGCTTTAGAACTGAATATGAGTTCAGGAAATCTAAACTATCATTTTAAAAAGCGAGAGGATATTTTTGAAACTTTGTATTTTGAAATGGTTTCAGAATTTGATGAGAGAATAAAAGGTTTGCCCAATACTGACGTGTCAATAGCCCAAATTAGAATCGATGTTGAGCAAAGTATGAGAAGAATGATTGATTATAAATATTTTTGGACAGATTTATATAATCTTTTAGCCGTTAGTGATATAGTAAAAAAACATTTTCAAGAAGTTTATAAACACAGGATAGATGGTTGTTTGTTTTTGTTCGAAAAAATGAAAACTCAAAATTTAATGACTAATTCTTTTTTTAAGTTTGAATATGATTTTTTGGCAGAAAGGATGATTAATTATGGGAATACTTGGCTATATTCAACTGGACTTTATTCAAGTAGTTTTGTCCTCTCGTCTCCAAGTTTCTTCCCAAGTTAGATTCTCTCTGTCTGGTTCTGAGAAACTTCTATAAATTCTTGTCATTGTCGTTGGTTTTAATTGCACCTAACTCTGTTATATGTTTACATTATATGCGCTTATCCCCCTCAAATTATCCGTATAAGGTGAATAACGCATTTCTTTATACCTCTGCAAAATATTGAATTTTAGGATACTACCTCCAAATATATAAAAGTAAAATTCATATTTATATTATTTTGTCATTTATTAATATCACTACCAATTTTTAGATAATCCTCATTATTTCCATTCACCATGAATTTCTTCACCGCCTCATCCAATGGATTTGTTATCCGCTCCAAGCTGCTGGTGGAAACATGGGTGTAAATCATGGTTGTCTCAGGCTTATTATGTCCCAATAGTGTTTGTATCAATCTTATATCAGTTCCTCCCTCCAATAAATGAGTTGCATAAGTATGCCTGAGCGTGTGTGGCGTTGCCTTCTTGCTGATGTGAGCCAATTGACATGACCTCTTCAAAAAAGCTCTTACACTACTTGCTGTGTACTTCTCATTCGGTTTTCCTTCTACAAAATACACCTTCGGCTTATAGGTCTGTACATAGTTTCGAATGAGTGGAACAAGGCTATCTGCCATCTGCACATATCTATCCTTTCTGCCCTTGCTATTCTTCACTGCCACCTGATTTCTTTGGACATCAATATGCTTCAGTTCCAAGTTGATGAGCTCTCCAACTCTGAGACCGCAAGAATATAACAATGCCAAGATGGCTCTGTGCTTTAGATTTTTGGTGCATCGGAGTATTTCTAAGACTTCTTGTTGAGATAATACCACTGGTAAAAACCTTGATTTTCTGGGTCTGGTTAAATTCAACTCTTGGATTCCACATTCTGGATGAAATACCTTAAATAACTTTATTGCGCTTATACATTGTCTGTGGGTGCTGATGCTATATCCCTTGGGTACAAAAACATCTTCAATAAATAATTCAACATCTCTATGGCTTATATCGTTGGGTGATTTGTCTTTGAGATATTGCAAAAAGTCACCAATAAAAATAGCATAGGATTCAATGGTGCTCTGGCTATATCGTTTGCCTTCCATAAACTTAATAAAGGCATCTAAATCTCCCTCATTTTCTTTGGACAACTTCCTTGGTACCTTGATTCTTTTGAGCTCTGGCGCGTTGTATAAGGATTCATCTTCAACCAGCGATGTTATGCCTTCAAACGATTGTCGGATGAGTTTCAGGGTGCTTTGAGAGAAGGCTACATGCCAGCATCTTTTGCTTTTGCTCCATGTGAATGTATGCAATCCTCTGATGATGGATAGGAGTTGGTCGTTGTACTTGAAATAAAGTTGAATGGAATCAATATTATTTATTGCACCCCTCTTTAGGGTAATATTGGGTAGGTTATTATGTTTCATAGCACTTCAAATATACACTATTTTTTATCCAATACCAATTGGAATTGCTACTTTGACTTCAACGCATTTCTACTTCTCTGAGTAACTTCTTCTCAATACTTACCTATGCGAATTGGAGATTCAATAATTTTTGTATGGTTTTTAATTCGTTCTAAATTGGAAAAAAAGGGAGCGTGTTGCAAAGTGTCACTAGCGTTTATTATGTTACTTTTAACTTTTTAAACTTAAAATAAAACTACACGTATGTCTGTTTCAAAAATTAAAGTAGGAATGGTATCCTTTGGAATGAGTGGTCGCATTTTTCATGCACCGTTTATTGAACGAAACCCCAATTTCGAATTAAAATTGATTCTGGAGCGAACAAAATCAAATTCAAAAACAACCTATCCAAATGCTACCATAGTGCGAAGTTTTGAAGCATTAATAGCCAATAAAGAAGTAACCTTGATTGTTGTAAACGGGCCAACTTATTTGCATTTTGAAATGGCTAAGGCGGTCTTAGAAGCGGGTAAGCACCTAGTATTAGAAAAGCCTATGACGGCTACTTTTAAGGAAGGAGAAGAATTGATAGCCCTCGCTAAGAAAAAAGGTTTGCACATTGCCGTATACCATAATAAGCGATTTGAAGGTGGGTTTAAAACCTTACAAAAGTTAGTAGTTAATAAGCAATTGGGTCACCTCAAAGAATGTAAGATAGCGCTACATAGATTTAGACCTGGCATAGGGCCAAAGGCTTGGAAAGAAGAGTCCTATCCAGGAGCAGGAATATTGTACGATATCGGGGCTCATTTAATAGATCAAGTATTGGTTTTGTTTGGTTGGCCATTAACCATTGAAGCAGATTTACAAATTCAGCGTACAAATGGAAAAGTGGTCGATTATTTCAAGATCACTTTTTTATATGAAAATTATAAGGCTACTATTATTTCAGATATGTTAACCAAAGAACCAAAGCCCACATTTTTACTCTCTACATCAAAAGGTAGTTTTGTTAAATATGGGAATGATTTACAAGAAAGTAGATTGGCCGAAAACCCAATCAATTGGAATGGGATTGGAGAAGATATAGAAGAGAATTACGGCACGTTAACCAATCATGATAATAATACAACAGAGATCATCAAAACAGAAAGTGGAGGCTATGTTCAATTCTATGAAAACGTGTATAAAGTTTTACGATTGAATGAAGAATTAATTATTACACCAGAACAAGCATTGGATGTTATAAAAATTATAGAATGGGCTATGGAATCGGGGATAACTAAAAATTAAAATCCACATCAATAAACTTGATTAATTATTTCATCGGTATAAATTGTACTCGTCACAGTCGTTTACTGCGATTCCGCTTAGCAGCTAACTCCTTTCAAGGACCAAAACAGAACTATTCGAGCAATCTCTGCAAACCTCAGTATGGATTTCTGTGTACACGAGAATGACAATAAATTATTTCTTTAAAGCAGGAATGAATACATCTAATAACTGGATCTTAAAACCAACTACTAAGTTTGTTCCTGAGCAGGCCATATGCTTTTAGTTTCTGTAGAACGCAAGTTTTGGAGCGTATGAGCGTCGACAGAGTATAACGGTATGCGTGTGAAAGTATCAAAAATATTGAAATTCGAAGAAACTATAATAAGTCTTTATTTTTGGAGCCCTGAGCGGTAGTCGCTAAGCGGAGTCGAAGTGTTTATCAAGAAAAAGGGAGATCGTTAAAATAATAGTTTTAAAATAAGCACGTTGGGTTCTTTTAAAGGGAGTGAACCATCATAGATAGTTCTTGAGAATGCGCCTTAGTTCAACTTCTATTTAAAGTATAACAAGTTCTCAATTAGAATTTGTAACCAATGGACTCATGTCAAAAACTGGTTTAAATCTTTTGAAGCGCAATCACACCAAGTCATATCTTTTTATATCTTTGATTTATAAAAATCAATGAACACTAAGATGAAATTATTAGAAAATAAAACAGCATTAATTACGGGTGCTACGCGTGGAATAGGAAAAGGAATTGCGCAGATGTATGCCAAGCAGGGTGCTAACGTAGCATTTACGTACAGTTCTTCTGTTGATGCCGCTAATGCTTTAGAAGAAGAATTAAAGGGGTATGGCGTAAAGGCGAAAGGCTATCAATCTAATGCGGCAAAATTTGATGCAGCGCAAGAATTAGCTGCAGCTGTTTTAAAAGAATTTGGAACCATTGATATTTTGATTAACAATGCAGGAATTACCAAAGACAATTTGTTAATGCGTATTTCTGAAACTGATTTTGATGATGTTATAGAAATTAATTTAAAGTCTGTATTTAATTTAACCAAAGCAGTCATTCGTCCAATGATGAAGCAACGAAGTGGATCTATCATAAATATGAGTTCTGTAGTTGGCTTAAAAGGAAATGCAGGTCAGGCCAATTATGCGGCTTCGAAATCTGGGATTATTGGTTTCTCAAAATCAGTAGCGCTAGAACTAGGATCTAGAAATATTAGATCAAATGTAGTGGCTCCTGGATTTATTGAAACAGAAATGACAGCGAAATTAGATACGGCAACCGTAGAAGGATGGCGTGCAGGAATTCCATTAAAAAGAGGAGGATCTCCAGAAGATATTGCTAATGCCTGTGTGTTTTTGGGGTCTGATATGAGTTCGTATATTACCGGACAAACCTTGAGTGTAGACGGTGGTATGTTAACCTAGGCTGTTTAAAAATCAGAATTCAAATATTAATAGCGAGTAAAGAGTGCAAATAATATATATCGTTTTAGCAGGAATAGTGGCAGTTTTGATTGCCATATTCCACTATTCCAATAGTTTAAAACAAAAAGAAAGAGTCAGTTATTTACTGGCTTTTTTGCGTTTTATTGCTACCTTTTCCTTGTTTTTAATTTTTATAAATCCAGCAATTGAACAAAGTATTATTGAAATTGAAAAATCGTCATTAGTAGTCGCTGTAGATAATTCTAGTTCTATAAAACAAACGGGTATGGAAGTAGCCGTCGCTGATTTGATTGAAAAATTAAAAGTAAATGTTGCATTAAATAACAAGTTTAAATTACAGTTTTTTCAATTTGGAAGTCAATTACACGCCTTAGATTCATTAAGCTTTGACGAAAGTGGCACGAACATATCAAAGCCCTTTGTGCAATTTAAATCCATATACAAAGATAAAAGTGCTCCTGTATTATTAATTACTGATGGAAATCAGACAGAGGGATTTAACTATGAATATATAAAGAGTTTACAACCTATATATACGTTAGTAGTAGGGGATACCATTAAACCAATAGATTTAAAGATTTCTCAACTTAATGTGAATAGGTATGCATATTTAATGAATAAATTTCCGATTGAAGTGTATGTAAATTATAATGGTTCGGATACTGTAAAAGCAAATTTCGTTATTTATAAAGGCAAGCAAAAAGTGTATTCTGAAGTCTTGAAGTTTTCAGAGGAGAAAAATTCGCATCAAATCAACACGCGTTTATTGGCAAATAAAGTTGGAACGCAGGTGTACAACGCTCGTATAGAAAATTTAAAAGCAGAGCAAAACAGTGTAAATAATTCAAAGGACTTTGTCGTTGAAGTAATTGATGAAGAGTCTAGCATATTGCTACTTACTTCACTTATGCATCCCGATATTGGAAGTTTAAAAGAAAGTATAGAGCGTAATAAACAACGAAAAGTTGTCATTAAAAACATCAGAGACTCCTATAATTTAGAGGATTTTCAATTCGTTATTTTATATCAGCCTACGAATATGTTTAAAACGGTGTTTCATAAAATTCAGCATCAAAAATTAAATCATTTCATTATTACGGGTACAAAAACAGAGTGGGATTTCTTAAACAGAATTCAACCTAATTTTTCTAAAAAAACAATAGATCAGACGGAACGTTACAGAGCTAAATTTAATCCATCCTTCGCTGACTTTTCTCAAGATGATATTGGTTTTGAATCATTTCCTCCCTTAGAGGATTTGTTTGGGGAAGTTTCCTTTACTGTAAAGCACAACATTTTATTATGGCAGCAACTAGGCAATTTTCAATTAGAGACACCACTACTAAGTACGTATGAAAATAATGGAATACGAAGTGTGGTTTTGTTTGGAGAAAATTTTTGGAAATGGCGAATGATGTCATATGTTAAAAGTCAATCTTTTATTGATTATGATAATTTTACAGCAAAATTGATGCAATATTTGTCCGTTTCTAAACGAATAAAGCGCTTAACTGTAGAATCTGCGCCTATATATTACTCTAACAATGAACTGCGGATTGAAGCAAGTTATTTGAATAAAAATTATGAGTTTGAGTCTGATGCCAGTTTATGGATAGACATAGTACATAAGGATACCAATGTAAAAAAACGCTTTCCGTTTTCTTTAAAAACGAATTCTTATTCAGTCGTTTTGTCAGATTTGGATGAAGGAGACTATAGGTACACCGTATCCGTGGAGAATCAAATGGATATTAAAAAAGGAGATTTTAGACTTGTTTATTTTGATGTAGAACAGCAATTTTCTTATGCTAATATTGCCAAATTGAGATTGCTCAGTGCGCATTCAAAAGGAGAAGTTTATGCGCTAAGTAGTGCTGATGTATTGGTAGATAAATTAGTAGAAAACGAAGGTTTTATACCGATTCAAAAGATTTATAAAAAAAACGAATCATTAATTGAATGGGAGTGGTTATTGGGGTTAATTATGCTATCTTTGGCACTCGAATGGTTTATTCGAAAATATAAAGGATTAATTTAAAATTAAAATTATGGCACAACAACAATTAAATTTACCAAAAGGATTAATTGGTATCGTAGCAATAGTAATAGCGGGACTCATATTGGTATCGAAATCAGCAATAACAGTTGATTCAGGTCAAGCAGGAGTGCTTTATAAAACCTTTGGGGGTGGTGTGGTAACCGGTGAGCCAGCGATGGGTGAAGGTTTTCATTTAGTATTACCTTGGAATAGAGTGTTTATTTATGAAGTTCGTCAACAAGAATTGTTTGAGAAAATGAAAGTTTTATCGTCAAACGGATTGGATATTATTTTGGAAACAACTACTTGGTTTATGCCAAGACCAAGTGATCTAGGAAAATTACACCAAGAGAAAGGGGAAAACTATTTAGATAGAATTATTAAACCTGCACTTAGATCTGCGGCAAGAAGTGTTGTTGGGCGTTATACCCCTGAACAATTATATTCAAGTAAAAGAGACGTTATTCAGAAAGAAATATATGATGAAACTAAAAAAATATTAGATGATCAATATATTATTGTAAATGATGTATTGGTAAGAGACGTTACGTTGCCTGCCACTATTAAAGATGCAATTGAGCGTAAATTAAAGCAAGAGCAAGAATCATTAGAATACGAATTTAGATTAGTAACAGCGTCAAAAGAAGCAGAGAAAGTTAGAATTGAGGCACGGGGTAAAGCCGATGCTAATAAAATTTTAAGCGCCTCTTTGAATGATCAAATTTTACGTGACAAAGGAATTGAAGCAACGTTGAAATTAGCTGAATCTCCAAACACGAAAGTTGTAGTTGTAGGAGGTAAAGATGGATTACCATTAATTCTAGGGAACAACTAAAATTAAATTTTAAAACAAAAAAGCCGCTCATTGAGCGGCTTTTTTGTTTTAAGTATTCTCAATCAAATAAACTTATTCAAAAGTATAGGTAGTTTTCACTACTTGACTTGCTCTAAAATATCCGAAGGCATAATTATCTTCATTGGTCATATTAGTGCAATTTCCCCTCAGTGGAACAGGGATTGTACTAAATGGCCCACCACTTTCATTTTGTGCTATAAGTAAACGTATATAGTTAAAATAACGTTTAGAAATACCATAAAAATGTATAATAGCCTTATCTCCAGCAACAAATGCTTCCTGATTTATCTCTTCATCTTCAATCAATTCAAAAAACAACGTTGTTGAATTTCCATCGGTAAATTCATCAGACATATCCCGCAGATCTGGTAGTAATGCTCCTTCTTTTTGTAATCTAAATAGGTAGTAATTGTCAATTCCAGCAGGATCTATATACCTAAGATTAACTTCTAACACTTCATCATCAAATCCATTTTCTGTTGATTGAAAAAGGGCTTCAATGTCTGCAACTGGAGTCATAATTTCTTCTGCAAGATATGTTTCATTATTATATAACACCTCTAGTTTATAAGTATCATTGCGTATAGGAATAAAACTATCCGTATAATAATTACCATTATTTTGATCTACAAAATTAAAAATTGTTCCATTATTCATATTGGTTACCACAACTGTTGCTCCAGTTACAATTTCTATAGAATTGGAATCGAAGTATGGAGTAGAGGTACTTAACTGGATGTTTTGTTCATTTCCCATAGTTCCTTTGTTCCAATCTAATGAAGCCTCTATAACAAGCCTAGGAGCCGCTTCTGTTACTTCTAAATCAATGACTTCTGTACAGGATATTATAAAAAACCCAGTAACTAATACGCTATATTTTTTGAATGTATTCATGCCTTTAAAATTTAAAATTATAAGTAGCAGACGGAACGATTCCAAAGATGGCTGTTCGTGTTGCTTCATTTGCACCCGATTCTCGATTCTGACCAAAAGAAATGGACGCAGCATTTTTTCGATTGTATAGATTGTAAATCCCAAAGACCCATTCTCCTTTCCATCTTTTGTCTGGTTTTCTATTTGGTTTATACGTTGCAGATATATCTATTCTGTGATATGCTGGAAGTCTGTCTGTATTTCGATCGCCATAGTTCGCAATTTGTAAGTTTTCATAAGTATACTGTCCATTAGGATATGTAACGGCTCTTCCTGTTTGAAATATAAAATTAGTTCCAAATGTCCATTTAGCATTGTATTTATAACTCCCCGTAATGGATAGGTCATGCGTCCTGTCGTGAGCAGAACTGTACCATTTTCCACCATTTATTCCAAGACCTCCTGCCAATCCTCCAGGAGTATGCTGTTCTGATTTAGAGAGGGTATACGCAAACCAACCTGTGAAATCACCTTCACTTTTCCGTAGTAAGAATTCGAGCCCATATGCTCTAGATTCACCGTTTAATATTTCTGTTTCTATGGTGTTCTGACCAATTAAATTAGATCCATCGATATAATCGATTCTATTGTCCACAGTTTTATAATACCCCTCAACTTCAAACGACAATTCTTTTGAACTAAATTCTCTGAAGTATCCTAAAGCATATTGATTTGCTAATTGTGGTTTTACATACGTTCCACTTGGTGTCCAAACATCTAAAGGAGTTACAGAAGTTGTATTTGATAATAAGTGAATATATTGTGCCACTCTCGAATATCCAGCTTTGACCGAGGTCCAATCATTTAATTGTAAAGACATTCCTAGTCGAGGTTCAAAATTTCCAAATTTTTCAATTGCTTCTCCCTTGTCATAAGTACGCTCACCTATTGGAGTTCCAGTTTCATAAATACCTAATTCACTATTGTAAACAACAGGAAGATCATTTTCATAGGTTGTCATAGATTGTCCTCCCAATCGAGAAAAATTGCTATAACGCAATCCATACTGTGCAGTTAACTTTTCTGTAATTTTATGCTCGGCGTTGACATATAAACCGCTTTCAAATGCTTTTTTGAAATCTAGTTGCATATAATTAATGGCAGAATCTTCTGTAGTTGGATTAATTTGACCAGGATCGAAGTGATAATAGATTCCACTTAGACCAAAATCTAGCTTAAATCGATCACTTACATAGTAGTTGAGGTCATATTTTACATTAAAATTTTCTATAGATGATACCCAATCAAATAAGAAGATATTTAAGGTTAAGTCATAATCATACTTACTATATATGAGAGAAGCATTCGAAAACAAGCGATTACTAAAAATATGATTCCACCTCATATTTCCCGACAGATTTCCATAACTATTTTCAAAAGCTCCCGAAAAGTTGAAGTCGTCTCTTCCGAAATATCCCGATAAATAAAGTTTGTTATTGGTATTAAGGCTATAATTTGCTTTTAAGTTTAAATCATAAAAACTAGCACTATTTTCTTCTTCGGTAAGTTTTAAAAATAGGTGGGCATAAGACCCACGTCCAGCAACTAAAAATGATCCTTTATCCTTTATAATAGGGCCTTCTGCTGCTATTCTACTGGAGACGGTTCCAATGCCACCGGTCATGGAAAAATTTTGATTGTTTCCATCTTTTTGTCGTACATCGAGAACAGATGACACCCGGCCACCATATTTTGCTGGAATATTTCCTTTGTATAAAGTTACGTCCTTTATGGCGTCTGCATTAAATACAGAAAAGAAACCAAGTAGGTGAGAGGTATTATAGATAATTGCCTCATCTAATAAAACAAGATTTTGATCAACGGCACCTCCCCGCACATTAAAGCCACTTGAACCTTCACCATTATTAGTAACCCCGGGCAATAATTGAATTGATTTTATTAGATCCACTTCTCCTAAAACAACTGGGGCTTTTTTTATGGTTGAAATCTGAACTTTCGTTCTACTCATCTGAGGTGATCGAATATTGACTCTTTCAGATTCATTTGATTGAATAACCACTTCGTCAAGTTGTTCAGAAGTCTCGGTAATTTCAAAATCAATATTGAGATTTTTATCTAAAAGTATTTTTTGGGACTGTTCAGAATACCCTATAAAAGAAACTACTAAAGTGTAGGTTCCCTCTGGGACTGTGATGGAAAAAAAGCCATATTCGTTACTTAAGGTTCCTACACTAGTTCCTACTAAAAAGATAGAAGCTCCAAAAACGGTTTCTCCGTTACTGGCCTCTTTCACAAGTCCGCTTATGGTATAGTTTTCTTGCGCAAATAGATTAGTACTAAAAAGTATAGCAAATAATAGTGATAGGGTAGATAGTTTCATTTTGTTAAAGCAATTTTTAAATCAGTCTATTTTGAAAAACAAGAAGCAAAATTAGCAATTGTTAACCTAAATTAAACAGATATAATTATCAATAATTTTAAGTTAAAATTATTGTGTATAGTTTAAATTAATTATTGAATAGAATATAAATATTTAAGGAATTTGCAATAAGTAGCCATAGGAAATAGGGAGCAATTAAAATTGTTTTATAGCCTAATAGTTTCTTATTTTTAACTAAGAAAAAAGAAATTAATCCTAATAGGAGTATTAAATTTATACTCCCTAACAAAACAAGATGTTGATTAAAAAATAGATAATTCCACGCAATATTAAATGCTAGTTGCAAAAAGTACAATCCCCATAAACTTGAACCCATTCGTAACTTTGCCAATGAAGTCATGTAAAAACTAAAGCAAATCATAACAATGGACCATGCAGTTCCAAACACCCAATTTGGAGGTGTCCAAGGTGCTTGGTTTAAAGTCTGATACCAGCTGTCCATGGGCCCATTATTCATTAAAATAATGCCCAAACCAAGGGCACTAAAATTTAGAATTAAAAAAGAAATAAAGTAACCTATAGATTTCATATTTGGAGGTTTATTATAGTACTTAAAATTTAACCGCTTAAAAGAATTAAGTAAAAATTTCTGTATATTTATTGTAAAGCTAAAATATATTCAAAGTTCGACAAAAAAACCAATTACACCAAATATTTTTAGCATTAGTCCTATTAAGGTTTACATCTCAAAATATGAATCAATTATTCTACATCAATCGTAATAGTTTCGTAATGAACGATACCTTTTTGTTTTTCTTTGAAAAGATAATAACTTCCGTTTTTGGCTTCGTCGAGAATAGTTTCCTTATTATTTTTTAGATGTGATTTCATTGCCTTTTTAGAATAACTCAAATCATGGGAGACTGTATGAAACCCTTTATCGCTGCTATGGCTAATCTTTTTAATTTCGTTATTATTGGAATCCAATATGTTAATAATATGTTCGTTCGTAGAATTACTGTAATAATTGATCTCAACAGATGGTGCGCAAACAGTTTCCGATGAACCGCGTTTTGTACCCCAGCGAGTTAATTTATGAATGGTTGAAATTTCTTTTGTTGGTGTCTGGCCTTTGACAATATGACATGGCAGTTATATGAGAAATTAGGCTCCGAAGAAGCCTTTTGAAATAATGCATAGCATGGAGTTTAGCGGGTCTAAAATTAACCAGTAAACTTTAAAGTTTCAACGAAATTATAGCATTACTAGGTTTTGCTATTTTTTCTTTGTCGAACCTTTTTTAATGGCTCGATAATTTTCATAACATTCTAGAATCGCTTCAATAACTTGAATGTCACTTGCCGTTTTAGCAAAATACTCGGAGTAATTGCACTCATTAAGTAAATCATCTAATTCTACTCGTGTTAATTCTAAATATTCCAACATTAAGTCTCTGTTCGTATTGGAATCTAGCATTTTTCTTATTTCATCTTCATCTCGCATTTGCTTTAACTTCTTGAGTTGTTTGGGTTTTTTACCAAACATATTATAAACAAAATCGACAGGATGAAAAACAGCGTCAACCGGAGAAGAATAGGAGCGACTTCTTGGTTTTCCTACTTCATAAGTTTGAGGTAGACCATTAATATGTATTCTTGTATACTTATCGGTTGGAACATTTTTAGAATCTATTTCTAAAACTCCAACCAATTTAATATTTTTCACGTATACCTCTTCTATGAGTTCTGCTTGTTCGTAGAGAGAAATTTCTAAAGGGTTTCCTTTTGTTAAATCATAGGTAATTTTAATTTTAACAGATTGAAATCCAATATGAGATAAAAATATAGTATCATTTGCCCTAGCAGGAATACTAAAAAAACCTTCATCATTACTAGTAGAGCCTCTTATAGAATTCATGTTAAATACGTGAGCACCAACGAGCGGTTTTTTGTCAAAGCCATTTACAATTTGTCCCTTTATATTTACGATCTCGGTACTGGCAGTTGCAGTGCTATCGTTTTCTTTTTCTTGGGAAAAACTACTTATACTAGTGAGGATTAGTATTAAAACTATTAAATTTTTATTCATAATACAAGTATACTAATAATAGTATAGATATAAGTTAAAGTAGTGCTAAAAGAAAAAAAAACCTGCTAAGTATTTTAACAGATTTTTGTGCGCGTAACTGGAGTCGAACCAGCACATCCTAGTGGACACAAACCCCTCAAGCTTGCGCGTCTACCAATTCCGCCATACGCGCTTTAAGAGTATTCTAAATAAAAAAAGTAAAGTGAAAAATAGACCTTTTTTGTGACTTGGCTGGGGCTCGAACCCAGGACCACCTCCTTAAAAGGGAGGTGCTCTACCAACTGAGCTACCAAGTCGTCCTTTTCTTTCTTTAAGCGAGTGCAAATATACTATCAATTATTTATTTTGACAAGTCAATTTTATGAAAATTTATTCGATATTTGTATTTTAATGTCTCGAAATAATGAAAATAGTTTTAATAGGGTATATGGCGAGTGGAAAATCTGCTGTAGGTAGGGAATTATCTCAAATTTTAGCGTATCCATTTTTAGATTTAGACGATTATATAGAATTAAAAGAAGGAAAATCTATTTCAGCTATTTTTGCAGACGATGGTGAAATTTATTTTAGAGCAATAGAAGCAAATTATTTACTAGAATTATTGTCGAATGAGGATGATTTAGTCTTGTCGCTGGGAGGAGGAACACCTTGTTATGGAAGTAATATAGATGTAATTTTAGAAAAATCGATTTCTTATTATTTAAAAACTTCGATACAAACAATCCATTCAAGATTGATGCACGAAAAAAGTAAACGACCTTTGGTAGCTTCCATAAGTAAAGATGGATTGCAAGAATTTATAGCAAAGCACTTATTTGAACGCCGTTCATTTTATGAACGCGCAAATTATCAAGTCACGACAGATAATTTAACAATTACAGAAGTTGTTAGTCAATTGGTTGAAAATCAATCAATATAGGCAATTGCCTCTGTAGTATCGAAATCTACAGTGATGTTATCTTGTAGTGTAGTGGATAAAGAGATCCCTTTAAAATCAGCCTTTACAGGATATTTTTTATGATCTCTATTCACCAAAACGGCGGTTTTGAAACGTTTTAGAGGAACTTCTAAAAAATGCTTGACGCCATAAATTAATGTAGACCCCGAATTTAATACATCATCAACTAAAACAATCGATTTGTTTGTATACGAAGAGATGTGCAATGAGGTTTTAACAGGACGCAGAGGATTTTTCTTATCCACTAGAACTTCGCATAAGAGGATATTGATATCCGTTATTTGATTTAGTTCTACTTTTATTTTTTTTGCAAAAGTAAAACCATTTTTGGTAATGCCTGCAATGATTATTTCCTTTTCAGAAGAATTTACTTCCAGTATTTGATAAGCAATTCTCTTTATTTTATGAATTATTTGTTTGTTTGTAAGAATAATAGAATTCGTCATAGTTATTCGTCTTTATATTCGTCAATATCTCTTCTGTCTTTTTTGGTAGGTCTTCCGGCTCCCTTTTTTCGATAGTACTCTTTAGAGTATTTTAATAAATCTTGATGCTCAAAAACATCTTTAAGTGTAATATCTTTTCTGTAGATATCTACTAACTTAGCCCCAACGCGACTTTTAGGTAAATCTAATACAATTATTTCATACTTGATTTGATTTTTTCTTATCGAAATTTTTTCAGAATTGTAGACCTCTTTAGAGGGTTTTACCACAAGACTATTTATCCTAATATGACCCTTCTTGCATGCCTCTGTAGCGATGCTTCGTGTCTTAAAATATCGGATACACCACAAATATTTATCGATCCTCATTTAAAAAGTTAAATTTTCTTAATACACTATAAACAAAGGTAACAAAATTGTATCTTGCGCCCTTAAAATAAAATAGGAAATGAACATTAAAAATTTAATTCTTTGCTGTTTGCTTGTTGGAGGTGTAATGGCTTGTGACGACGATAGAACATTTGTACCATTTGATTCTGCAGGTCAGGCAATTTTAGATGATGAAGCGCTTATTGATTATATGAATACGCACTATTACAATGAAGATTTAGATTCAATTTTAGTAATAGATGCAGGACAATCTTCTTTTTATAGTAAAGCGAATGTTGTGCAGGTACTGGAAAATGAAATAGAATACAACCTATATTATATTGCTAACGATCCTGTGGGTTTGGGATATCAACCTGGAAGATTGGATGATGTCTTGACTACTTATAAAGGAGAATTATTACAAGGTTTTGTGTTTGATTCAAGAAAATCAATTACCGTTGGGAATCCTTGGTTTAGTTTAGAAAGTGTCATTAAGGGATGGTCTTATGGTTTTCCATATTTTCGAGGAGGAACAAATATTTCTCAATCTGGAGGGCCAATTGAATTTATTGATTATGGAAGTGGATTTTTATTTATTCCATCTGGATTGGCGTATGGTCCTCGTGGACAAGGGAGTATTCCGGCAAGTTCACCACTAGTTTTTACGGTGGCTTTGCACCATGCTTCTCCTGCCGATCATGATAATGATAATGTGAGTTCTCTAACTGAAGACTTGAATGGAGATGACGATTATATTAATGATGATACAGACAATGACGGTACTCCAAATTATTTTGATGCAGATGATGACGGTGATGGTGTGCTTACAAAAAATGAAGATACCGATGGGGATGAAGATCCAACGAATGATGATATTGATGGAGATGGAACTCCAAATTATTTAGATGCTGACAGTTAAATAAAAAAATGTTCCGCAAGCTAACGGGACACTTTTTACCTTAAATTTTTATAATTTCTCCAATCAGAATTAGTCCGTTTGCTATGTTTCCGACCTCATCGAAAACTAAATAAATCAACGTACATATTAATTATGAATAGAGACGGATTTTATTCTACTACTTCTCCTAAATTAGTATGACATGTACCATGTCAATTTTTAAGGTTTCTACTTTTATGAATCCGTAAACATATCAAGCTTCAACAGAGAGTCCAATACTTAAAGCCGTATTTGTTTTTTCATATGTCAACGAGCGTATAATGTTTCTTCAGCACCTTCTAAATCGGGATGACTGATTATACCTATAATTGGTCCTGCGTATATGATAACAGAACCAAAGGCTCTATATCCAAAAAGAATTAGACGCCTTATATTTGGTTGTATCCATTCAGCAGTTTCAAGAGCAAATTGATAATTTCCGGCAATGCTAGAAAAGTTTATTTCTGGTTATACATAGAAGTAATCTATGTAGGTCCGAAAGGTGGCACCATAATTTTTACCCATGATACTTTCCGGAGTATAATAAACGTCTTGGGCAGGTGTAGCAGTTAGCACCCATTTAGACTATAATTATAAACGTCACCAGCAGTACCAAAATTGACACCGTCTTTAACTCCAAAGGTTACATCTTGATAATAAATTGAATTTAATAAGTAAATAAAAATCACTAAAAGTAGTAGGGCGCTGTTCCTAGTATACTTCTTTTCGAGGCTCTAAATATATATTTTTTTTGTGAAAATCTCAATATCTATAGATAGCTATCCATCATTTAGATTTTTAGGACAACACTTAAAATAAAGGGTTCTAAATTTTTACTTATAACTGTATCAATCTTTGAAAAATAAGCGAAATTATTTGAAAAAAAATCGTTTAAGCCAAGTATCAGTGCAAAAAAAAATTTAAAAACAGTTCAATTTTGAGTATAGAATTCAAACCTTTCTCGAATTTTTCTAGTAGAAACACCTAAAAATAAGCATTTAATGCATATATATAAATAACAGACCTAGAAATAGAGAAGATAAATCAATCTTCCGCAACTTAAAATCTGATAGGCTATGAGAACTTTTAGCAGTAGAATATGCCGATCGTCTTACATAAAATTAACGGTAAGAGAAAGTAGGGCGTACATGCAGTACTGCCATGTATTTTTAGGTCAGGGCCTTTGGCCTATAGTTTAATATCATTCGTTTCCAAAAAACTTAGTCGATCTTATATATTCCAATCTAATTGTGCTATAACAGATTGGTAAATAAGAATACAAAATATCGAATCGATACATCCATTTTTATAGTTGAAATAATCAATTTATAGTATTAAAAAAAATTAGCGACAGGATTATTTTCTGCTAATTACTTTTTCAACTGCTTTTACAACAGCACTAGCATTCAATCCGTATTTCTCCATTAATTGTGCCGGAGTTGCAGATTCACCAAAGCTATCATCAACAGCAACAAATTCCTGTGGTGTTGGATTATTTAAAGCCAATGTTCTAGCTACGCTTTCACCCAATCCTCCCAAAACATTATGTTCTTCAGCAGTAACAATACAACCAGTTTTAGCTACAGATTTTAATATAGCTTGTTCGTCTAATGGTTTGATAGTATGAATATTAATTACTTCAGCACTGATACCTTTTGCTTCTAATGCTTCAGATGCTTGTAATGCTTCCCAAACCAAGTGACCAGTAGCCACAATAGTAACGTCAGTACCTTCTGTAAGTTGAATAGCTTTACCAATTACAAATTCTTCTTCTTGATAATCAGGCATAAAAATTGGAACGGATGGTCTACCAAATCGTAAGTAAACAGGCCCTTTAAAATCAGCAATTGCAATAGTAGCGGCTTTTGTTTGGTTATAATCACAGGTGTTAATAACCGTCATTCCAGGCAACATTTTCATCAATCCAATATCTTCTAATATTTGATGCGTTGCACCATCTTCTCCAAGCGTAAGGCCTGCATGAGATGCACAAATCTTTACGTTTTTACCAGAGTAAGCGATAGATTGTCTTATTTGATCATAGACTCTACCTGTAGAGAAGTTTGCAAAAGTTCCAGTAAATGGAATTTTACCACCAATAGTTAAACCAGCAGCAATCCCCATCATGTTTGCTTCAGCAATACCAATTTGAAAAAAACGATCTGGGTTTTCATTGATAAAAGGTTGCATTTTGAGAGAACCAATTAAGTCTGCACAAAGTGCTACTACATTAGGATTTGTTCTGCCTAATATTGTAAGTCCATCTCCAAAACCAGAGCGCGTATCTTTCTTTTCAGTATAAGTATATTTCTTCATGAGTCTATTAAAAATAATAATGGCACAAATGTAAGTGTTTGGAGTTTAAAAAAGAAATTAAAACTTTAACATTTCTTGATAGAATTTATGAATAGGGAACCCCATTACATTATAAAAACTTCCTTCAATTTTTTCAACACCAATATATCCTATCCAATCTTGAACGCCATAACCTCCAGCCTTGTCATATGGCGAAAAATTGTCGATATAATAATTAATTTCTTCATCTGTTAATGTTTTGAAAAACACGTTTGTAGTATCATTAAAAATTTTGATATTTTGAGTTGTTTTGATGCAAACAGAAGTAATTACTTGATGCATATTTCCTGATAATTTGTTGAATATCTCAATTGCTTCAATTTTGCTTTTAGGTTTTCCAATAGCTTTATTGTGCAACCAAACAATGGTGTCAGAAGTTATTAGGATATCATTTTTTTTTAATTTCTGAAAAGGAGTCGATTTGAGTTTGGCTAAATAATCTGTTATTTCCGATCCTTTTAAATTGGAGGGGAAATTCTCTTCGATTTCTTTCAATTGAATCGAAAAGTCAAGATTTAAATCTTTCAATAATTGTTGCCTTCTCGGTGATCCTGAAGCTAATATAATATTGTATTTTTTTAAGCGCTCTTTTAGCATAATTGTATTTATAAGGTGAATATGGAGCCTATACCGAGTAACATAATTATTTTTAATAATGAACTTAGCTTCGTATAGTCCTTTTTAGTTTTTGAGGTATATAATTTTGAAATAAAATAAACTGTTGGTAAAACAATAAATAAACTTCCATAAATTCGAGTAAGAATTTCCAATTCATTTACCTTAAATAACACCATAACGATAGCAATAGTAAAAGCGATACATACTATCAATACGATATTATTTGTTCTTTGTCTCCCGATAAGAATGGGAAGTGTTTTAAGGTCTAGGCATATATCACCTTCAATATCTTCAATATCTTTTATGATTTCTCGAAGTAAATTTGTGATAAAGGCAAATAGACTGTAAGTAAATAGGATAGTAAGGGAATGATAACTAATGTTTGCTAGTTCAAAGATTCCAATAATTAGAAGGCTACTGCTCACCAGAAATGCGATGATAATATTGCCTAGTAACGGAGTTGATTTAAACGTATAAGAGTATAAGAATAATAGAAAACTTAATAGTATAAAAATTAAAATAAACGGTGGTTTATTAATGTTTATCGAAGCGAAAATTCCGAGTAGTAGTCCTACAATTGTTGTAAGAATATAAAGAAATTTAGCAGTTTTTTTAGAAATTATTTTACTGACAATGGTTTTTCCTTTTTTATTGATTAGGTCGATCGGAATATCATAAATATCATTTATTATATAGCCAGATGCTGCTATACAAATAGTACTCATGGAAATCAACCAAAAATTAAGATGAAGAAAAGGGTCTGTCAATTCAAATTTAGGTAAGAGAATACCCGAAACTAACAGTTGCATTAAAAAAATAATGAGTAGGTTTTTCCATCGAATCAATTGAAAAAACGCTAATATTTTCATTAAAAATCTTTTTTGATTCTAGCCAAATCTCTCTTGTTGTCGCGATCTTTCATGGTTTCACGTTTGTCATATAATTTTTTACCACGACATAAAGCAATATTCAGTTTAGCCCAACCTTTAGTTGTCATAAATAACTTTAACGGCACAATTGTCAAACCTACATTTTGAATTTCTTTTTGCAACTTCTTAAGTTCTCTTTTATTAAGTAGTAATTTTCGAGCACTCTTTGTTTTATGATTGTAAACATTACCGTGTGAATACTCTTCAATAAACATGTTGATTACAAAAAGTTCTCCGGTCTCATTAAATTCACAGAAACTTTCAGTAATTCTAGCCTTACTTTGTCGAATACTTTTTATTTCTGTTCCGCTCAGTTTAATTCCGGCTACGTATTCATCGAGAATTTCGTATTCGAATCTCGCTTTTTTATTTTGTATGTTAATTCTAGGTTGCATTGGTGCAAATGTAGCAATTACTATAGGATGAAAGAAGTGTTTTACGAATTTGGAGTCAATTTATTTTTTGAAATCTTTTTACCCAATATTACTAATTTCCAATCTTCACCTATTCGATCATTGTCAGTGTTGTAGGGTGAAATAATTTCTAATTCTCCATTCGAATCTTTTAAGAAAATTGGGATACACTCAGAGTCATTATTTATAATCTGAATTAAATCGTGGTAATGAAGCTTATCATTAAGAGGTATTTCATAAATATCAGGGTAGTTTCTGGCTACCTCTGTGAGTGTAATATAATCATATGTATGAGAAAACAAACCAATTTCAGGATTGTGGTTGGAGTTGTTTTTTTCTTCTTCTGAAACTAATCTGAATGACCCATTTTCCCCAAATTGTTTCCTAAATTTTTTAACGACATAATTATTAATAGCATCATTCTCTGTCAATGCCATGAGAAATCCAATATCACTTAATTCTACATTGTTTATAAGAGAATCTGAATAAATATCTGTATTTATAGCTTCTAAACCTACCTTAGTGCATTTGTTTATGTTTGCTTGATTATTATCAATCATTACCACATTTCTGTCATTATTAAGAAGATATAATCCAATTAATCTTGAAAATTTTGAAGCCCCAACGATTAAAATTCCTTCAGATTTTGTTAAAAACACCCCTACTATTTTAGCGAATAACCTCGCTGTCGTTGCATTCAGGAGTACGGTTCCCAATACAATTGTAAACACGAGTGGTGTAATGTATTCAGCGCCCTCATAACCTTTACTTGCCAACTTTAGACCAAACAAAGAGGCAATTCCAGCGGCAACAATTCCTCGAGGACCAACCCAACTGATAAATAATTTTTCATTCAATTTCAAGTTAGATTTCCAAGTGCTTAGAAAAACGCCAAGAGGTCTTATAACGAGAATGACAATAGCAAAAAGAATGGCCGTATTCCAATTAAGAACAAGTAATAGATCTTCCATATTTATATTTGCAGAAAGTAAAATAAAGAGGATAGAAATTAAAAGAATACTTAAAGATTCTTTAAAATATAAAAGATCTTTTAAGTGCGGATGGTTTGAATTTCCCAAAACCATTCCCATCACAACAACAGCTAACAGACCGGATTCATGAGCGAAATTATCTGACAATACAAAAACTCCCAAGACAGAGGCTAGCGCAAAAATATTTAATAAGTAATGAGGAATCCATCTTTTATTCATAGCGAAATTAAGCGCATGGGCGAATGTAAAACCAAAAGATGAACCGAACAGAACGACTTTTGAAAATTCAATAAATGCTGTTTTTGTAAATTCTCCTCCACCTTCTATTATAATAAACTCAAATACAAGTACAGATACCAATGCACCAATTGGATCAATTAATATTCCTTCCCATTTTAAAATCGCCGAAACGTCTTTTTTTAATGGAATATTTCTTAGAATAGGTGTGATTACGGTGGGTCCAGTAACAATAATGAGTGCAGAGAATAAAAATGACATTTCCCAACTCAAATAAAATAAGTAGTGGGAGGCAATACCAGCGCCAAAAAAAGTAACTAAAGAACCTAAGGTAATTAATTTAGAAATGGATGGAGCTACATTTTTTATTTCACTTATTTTAAGTGTTAGTCCTCCCTCAAATAAAATTACACTGATGGCGAGAGAAACAAAGTAAAATAAACTTTCACCAGGAAAAAGACCTTCGCGTCCGTTCCATATAGGTTCTATCCATTTTGTTCCATCCTCTGAAAGGTATTCAGCAGCGATGGGACCTACTAAAAGACCTATTAGAATTAATGGTAATATTGCTGGAATTTTAATTTTCCAGGCAACCCATTGTGCTAATATTCCTAATATTATTATTCCTGCTAATTCTGTCATAAACTTTTTCCGATGGTATTTTAAACTAGCTTATCTCCAAGTTTTCAATAAACTCTTTGGGTAAGATACAAAATTTAATTTTTTTTTAAAAGATTAAATCGTGCCATGATAGGATAATGATCGGAATATTTTACGTTATAGGTTTTGAAGTTGCTGATGTCTATATTTTTATCTGAAAAAATGAAGTCAATTCTTGCAGGAAATTTATAATCATAAGACTTTCCAAACCCACTTCCCGCCTCAATAAATGTATCGTTTTTGGAGTCTTTGAGTTTTCTGTAAACCCACGAAAAAGCGGTATTATTAAAGTCACCACAAAGGATTACTTTGTAAGGACACTCTTGCTCATTTTTAAATAATTTCTGAGCTTGATTCGCCTGCGCTTTAAACGTGTTTTGAATACGTATTTTTAATTTTTCTTTGTTTTCATCACCAAAATTCTCTTTGTCTAATTCAATTTTTTGAGACTCTAAGTGAACATTATATACCCTAAGGGTATCTTCTTTTACAACGATATCGGCATAGATTGCGTTGTTCGTTGAACTTTCAAAATTAACCGATCCATAATTTATAATAGGGTAATTAGAAAAGATGGCTTGTCCAAATTTGGTTCGCTTATTTTTAGCATTTCGATCGTTTACAAATCGATATTTGTATTTAAACTCTCGTGAGTACTCGTTGACAAATTCTTGAAAACAAACAATATCAGGAGATTTTTCCTTCACAAATTTTTTGATATTACTTTTAATACTTTCCTTACTTTCAGGTTTCCAATTATAAAGGTTAAAAAGCCTCACATTATAACTCATTACCTTGAGGTCATCATTTAATAAAATTTCTTTTTCGAAAAACCTAAAAAATGCTCCAACAGTATTAAATCCAATGAGCAAAACTATAAGGGGTAAAAGAAATTGTCTTTTTAATTTGATAATCCAATAGATTAAGAAAATAAAATTGAATACGATTAAAAGGGGCACTGCTAAACTTAAAATTGATAAAGCAGGAAACTTGAGTGGAGAGATATAGGGTACTAAATAGGATAGCAATAATATTGTCGCTATTAGCGAATTTAATGCGTACAATATTTTATTAATCCAAGATAGTTTTTTCATATCAATCTTTTCCCGCTTTAAAGAGAAAGTCTTTTTCTTGTTTATTCAAAGTTTCATAGCCAGACTTACTAATTTTATCGAGAATAGCATCTATTTTTTGTTGGTTGATATTTTGTTCTTTGTAAGTAGGTTTGCGCTTTATGTTTGTTTTCTTTTTATAAACAGTTTTTAATGGTTTTTGTTTTTTTGATTGAAACAAATTATTTATGAAGTTTATAAAAATTACTACAAAGCGTCCTATATCATTACCATTAGAAAGTTGTTTAGTATATAGAAAACCAATTAAGGCACCTCCCAAGTGTGCAATATTTCCTCCTGAATTCATTCCATTAAGGCCTAATAGGCTTATAAAGACATATAGGGCCGCAATGATCCATAATTTAACGCCCCCTATCAAATTAAAGCGAAGTTCATAATGAGGTGTTTTTGTAGCCAATCCAACCAAAACAGCCATGATTCCAGCGGAGGAACCAATAAGACCTGCATTTATTGGACTTAAGATTAGAAAAGATAATCCACCCGTGATAATTCCTAGAATAAAATAATTTAAAAATTGTTTTACGGTAAAAAAACCAACAAATAAGTTTCCTATATAATATAAAAAAATGAGGTTAAAAATTAAGTGAATAAAATTGTTATGAAAAAATCCATAGGTAATTATTGTCCAAGGTTGCGTTAAAAACACATCGAATGAAGGTTTTAAAGCAAACCAATTTTGGACAAAACTTCTAAAAAGTAAGGCAACTATAAAAAGTGCTACTTGAATGTAGATAATTTTTTCAACAGTATTTGCACGGTTGTAAGCCGCTTTTATGTCATTTAAAATATTCATTTAATTCCAGCGATTCTGAGTGAATTGATTTTTTTTCCAATACCAAGCAATTATAAAACCTATTAATGCACCTCCAATATGGGCAAAATGGGCAATATTTCCAACAGAATAACTAGTAACCCCAAAGAACAAATCTCCTAAGATAATTACAGGAATAAAATATTTTGCAGCTATGGGTATTGGTAAAAATATTAATGCCAATTTTGAATTAGGGAAAGCCATTCCAAAGGCAACCAAAACGCCATATACGGCACCAGAAGCACCAACAGCTGGAGCATGAAAAGTACCATAAAGTTCTGTTAACTTCGTTTCTGAAATATTCTCTAGAATTTGAGAATTATAACTACCCGAAGTTAGCAAATTTTTAATTTCTTCTGAAGATAAACCGATAGTAGCTAATTGATCTACAATACTATTGAACTGGTAATAATTGGCCAGTGTATAAATAACCCCAGCTCCTATTCCTGCCGAGAAATAAAATAATATAAATTTATTTCGTCCCCACATTTGTTCAAGGGGAGTTCCAAAAGCCCAA
The DNA here is from genome assembly GCA_905181865.1 of Urechidicola croceus. Classification (GTDB taxonomy): domain Bacteria; phylum Bacteroidota; class Bacteroidia; order Flavobacteriales; family Flavobacteriaceae; genus Urechidicola; species Urechidicola croceus_A. The sequence continues at coordinate 235,972 of CAJIZG010000001.1, read as the reverse complement.
AGTCCATACATATTAAAAATTAAATGCATCGGGCTTCCATGAACAAACATATGAGTTACATATTGCCAAACTCCAAAATTATCATTTTCTGGAAAATACAAAGCCAATGAATCGCTAAAATTAACCTTAAGTATAAAAGTTAAGGCAAAAACAACAACGTTAATAATAATTAAATGCTTAACGGCTTCAGTAATTTTATTCATCATAATTCAAACTTTTTATCAATATCTTTGGTCTCCATAGAAATAAATGTAGGTTTCCCAAATGGTGAGTGGTTGGATTCTTTGCAAGCGAACAAATGTTCAACAATATTCTCTTGTTCTTCTTTAGATAAGTAGGCTCCATTTTTAATAGCTAAACTTTTCGCCATACTTTTTGCCATAACATCTAATTGACTGAAACTTGCATCGGGTATTTCATTTTTAATATCATCAAGTAATTGCTCTATAATAATGGTAACCTGACTTTCATTAATGGTGGTAGGAATTCCTTTTACAATAATTGTTTCATCTTCAATTCGGTCAAATAAGAATCCTGTACTTTCGAGATCTCCTTGTATTTCTCTAATCATTTGAACATCATCCTTACTAAAATGGATGTCTAACGGAAATAATAACTGTTGACTCATTGCTTCTTTTACAGTGATTGTCTCGAGAAACTCTTCGTATAAAATTCGTTGATGTGCTAAATTCTGATTAATAAATATAACACCAGATTTTATAGTACTAATGATATATTTTCCATGAATTTGAAAAGTTTTGGAGGATACTCTATCAGAATCAAATAGATTTGATTCAATTATTTCATGCTTAACTTCAATATTTCTTATTTCAGATATAGGGGCTTTTATATCTACATACAAACTTTCCCAATCTTGATTTTTACTGTAAGGGAAGGCCGTTACTTTATGATCATTTTTAAAAGGATTGAAATCGCGATTAACTTCAATTTTAGGCTCTGAATAGATTTTTTTGTTTTTAAAATTATAGGGTGTATCCAAAGTTGCATCCCTATTAAAATCTATGGCAGGAGCAACGCTATATTGTCCCAAACTATGTTTTACTGTAGATCTTATAATAGCATAGAGTATTTTCTCATTATCAAACTTCACTTCGGTTTTTGTAGGGTGAATATTGATGTCTATAGTATTTGTTGGAACGGTTAAATATAAAAAGTAGGAGGGGTGATAACCACTAGAGAGCAATCCGTCAAAAGCACTCACTATGGCATGGTGTAAGTATGGGTTTTTTATAAATCGTTGGTTGACAAAAAAGAATTGCTCTCCTCTTTTTTTCTTAGAATATTCAGGTTTAGAAACGAAACCGGTCAATTCCAATACATCTGTTTTTTCATTTATTGGTATAAGTTTCTCATTGGTTTTTTTACCAAGAACGGCTACAATACGTTGACGTAAATTACAGTTATTTAAACGGTAAACTTCATTTTCGTTATGGTATAGAGAAAATGAAATAGTAGGATGTACCAATACCACTCTTTGAAATTCATCAATGATATGTCTGGTTTCTACCTGATTTGATTTTAAAAAATTACGACGCGCAGGAATGTTGTAAAATAAATTTTTCACTGCAATGGAAGTCCCTTTTGAGGTACTTATGACATCTTGTAGCATAATTTCACTTCCTTCTATCTTTAAGTGTGATCCTAATTCTTGCTGTTCTTGTTTTGTTTTTAATTCTACATGTGCAATAGCGGCAATTGAGGCTAAAGCCTCTCCTCTAAACCCTTTTGTATTTAATTGGAATAGGTCTTCGGCACAACGTATTTTGGAGGTAGCATGTCGTTCAAAGCTCAGTCTTGCATCGGTTTCACTCATGCCTTTACCGTTATCAATGACTTGAATCAATGATTTACCGGCATCTTTTATTAACAACTTTATGGATGTAGCATCAGCATCTATGGCGTTTTCTAACAACTCTTTCACTACAGAAGCAGGTCGTTGTACAACCTCACCAGCAGCGATTTGATTGGCTACATGATCCGGTAAAAGTTGAATGATATCTGACATTAAATGAGTTTGTGGAGTTCGAATAAATAGGCAACAACACCTACTAAAATTGTTACGATAATGGCCAATCTTCGATTTGTACTCCTATTAGATGATATTTTTGTATTCTTCACCCAATTAGTTCTTAAATTATTTTTAGTCAATCTAATTCCAATTCCATCCTTCAGAGTATCGCAAGAATCATGCTCTTTTTGAAGGGCATCGAGACGTTCTTTTCGCTCACTATAATAGCGAGGCTTATAGTCAAAAACGTAGTATTTACGGGGTTTAAATGCCTTTCCGAACATGAATTTTTAAATAAGTACTATTATAAAATCAAAATTACACAAATATTCAAAGGTGGTCAAGTTTTGTGTATAAGAAACCTAGTTAAAATTTCATTAAAAAGGAGGTCCTGCAAAAACTAATGATTATAAATGGGACATTTTAATAGCAGTAACTGCAGCTTCAATTCCTTTGTTGCCAAATTTGCCTCCAGATCTATCTATAGATTGTTGTATATGATTATCAGTCAAGACACAAAAGATTGTTGGAACATCATAGTGTAAGTTTAAATCCTTGATACCTTGAGCGACGCCTTCACAAACAAAATCAAAATGTTTTGTTTCACCTTGAATTACAGATCCAATAGCAATAACGGCATCAACTTTTTGAGTCTGTAGCATTTTTTTGCAACCAAAAACTAATTCAAAACTACCAGGAACATCCCAACGAATGATATTTTCTAACGATACACCATTATCTAAAAGTGTTTGTTTTGCACCGTTAAAAAGTCCTTCAGTAATGCTTTGGTTCCATTCAGAAACAACAATCCCAAACCTCATATGATGAGAGTTTGGGATTGTTGTTTTATCGTAATCAGATAAATTTGTTGTGGCCATTATAATTAGGTTTTAGATAATTACTCTGCTAATTCGTATATTTTGCCTTATTAATATATACCTCAATATTTTTTGCTTCCTCTGATGAAGGATATGATTGCTTTATTTTATTGAACATTTTTAATGCTTTTGAGGCATCTCCTAAATCCAAAGCAATATTTCCTGCCTTAAACAAAAATAAAGGCGTTGAGAAATTATTTTGTTTTAGATTAGCCGCTTGTTCATAATAACTTAGGGCATCCTCCAATTGATTTAAATCTGCAAATGCATCTCCAATAGCACCTTTTGCAACAGGTCCTAGTAAATCATCATCAGACGAGAATTTTTCTAAATATTGAATGGCCTCAGGATACTTTTTCATTTTTAAGTAAGAGATTCCTGCGTAATAATTTGCCAAGTTTCCAGAAGCAGTTCCAGAAAATTGATCGGATATATCAAGGAATCCGTATTTCCCTTCACCACCTTCTAATCCTAAAATATATAGTGAATCGGCAGAAACTGCAGTAATAAGTGCTTGGTCAAAATATTGTTTAGGGAAAGCCAACTCATCTGCAGCAATTTTTTCATTTGGTTCGTTCACAAACTTTTGATATCCTAAATATCCTAAAATACAAGCAACAACTACTCCTAATAGAATAAAAATATTTTGTTGATTTTTAATTACCCATTCCTCAGATCTAGAAGCCCTTTCGTCTAATGTATTAAAAACTTCCGCCGTAGTACTTTCTTGTTCTACTTTAGAAATACGTTCTGAATTTTCTCCTTTAACTTTGTCTCCTCTTTTTTTATATGTTGCCATTATATTCTTAAATTTGTAAGCGCAAAAGTATGATTTTTAATTGGAAAGTAAAAGTCCATTTTTGTCATTTTTTTTAATAATTTTCGGATTCTATTTCGAAGCGAGAAAAACCCATGTATCTAAAAAAATTATCCCTCTTAAATTTTAAAAATTTCGAATCGAAAACCTTTGAGTTTCATGATAAAATAAATTGTTTTGTTGGGAATAATGGAGTAGGTAAGACGAATGTCTTAGATGCTATTTATTATTTATCTTTCGGGAAAAGTTATTTCAATTCAGTTGCAAGTCAGAATATAAAGCATCATCAAGATTTTTTTATGATTGAAGGTAACTATAATGTGATGGATAGAAATGAATCTATTGTTTGCAGTTTAAAGAGAGGATCAAAAAAAGTAATAAAACGAAACGACAAAGAATATGAACGTTTTTCTGATCATATTGGACATATTCCGTTAGTTATTATTTCTCCAGCTGATAGGGATTTAATAACTGAAGGGAGTGATATAAGAAGAAAATTTGTTGATACCGTTATATCTCAATCAGATTCAAGTTATTTAAAATCGCTTATTAATTACAATAAGGTGTTACAGCAGCGAAACGCATTGTTAAAATATTTTGCTGCTAACAGAACATTTGATAAGTTAAACCTACAGGTTTATAATGAGCAATTAGAGCAACATGGTACTATTATATATAATAAGAGAAAAGCTTTTTTAGAAATTTTTACACCTATATTTGAAGAGCGCTATGGGGTTATTACAAATGGAAAAGAAAAAGTAAGGTTATCATATAAAACGCAGTTGGATCAAGGTTGTTTAACCGATTTGTTGGATGCTGGATTAGAGAAGGATAGAATGCTTCAATATACAAATATCGGTGTTCATAAGGATGATTTGATTTTTAATATTGATGAATTTCCTGTGAAGAAATTTGGCAGTCAGGGTCAGCAGAAATCTTTTTTAATAGCGTTAAAACTGGCACAATTTGAATTTATAAAGAATTTAGTTCAAAAAAGCCCTATTTTGTTGCTCGATGATATTTTTGATAAATTAGATGATGAACGAGTGGGGCAAATTGTTGGGATGGTAAATCAAGAAGATTTCGGACAATTATTTATAAGTGACACGCACGAAAAACGTACAAAAGAGGTAGTTAGAAAAACAAATCAAACCTATCAAATATTTAATTTGTAATGGCAAAAAGAGAAAACGAATATTCTAGTATTGAGGACCTAATGAAGGTTGTAATTAAAGAAAACAATCTTACAAAAGGGATGGATCAAATGAATGTTACAGAAGTTTGGTCCAAATTGATGGGACAAGGCGTTCAAAGTTATACCGATAGTGTTCAATTGCAAAATAAAACCCTTATTGTAAAATTAAAGTCCTCCGTTTTGCGTGAAGAATTAAGTTACGGGAAAGAAAAAATAATTAAAATGTTAAATGAGGAGTTAAAGCAGGAGTTGATTACAAAATTGATGTTGGTCTAGTTTTAAAGAAACCTATTTACTTTTGATTTTTATAGAATAACGTGATTAGTTATTAATAGTATCCTCGCGTGTATGTTCCCTTAATTAAAATTTACCGATCATTGTTTAGATTTTCGGAAATAATTTTTACAAAACCTTGATGACTTTTTTTCGTTTTAATTTTCACCATATTAAAACTACAGTTTTTCTCCTATAGCCACAAAAGCCTTTTCAGTTCATTTTAAACTAAGTTCGTAGTTTTTAAGATTAGATACTAGTTTTTTATAGCACCCTGACTTGAGGATTTCTTAAAATTGTTCTCTACCAGAAAAATGAAAGTTTCCTTCAATTTCAGCATTTTCATTGCTATCACTGCCATGAACTGCATTTTCTCCCATAGAGTCTGCATACAATTTACGAATTGTTCCTTCAGCTGCGTCAGCCGGGTTTGTAGCACCAATAAGTGCTCTAAAATCTTCTACTGCATTCTCTTTTTCTAAGATTGCAGCAACAATAGCCCCACGCGTCATATACGTTATTAATTCTCCAAAGAAAGGACGTTCGCTGTGAATTGCATAAAATTCTTCGCAGTTAGCAGTTGAAAGTTGTGTCATTTTCATTGCTACAATTCTGAATCCTGAGGTCGTTATTTTTTCTAATATTGCGCCTATGTTTCCTTTTTCGATAGAATCAGGTTTAAGCATTGTAAATGTTCTATTTGTAGCCATTTATTTTGTTTTAAATTTCAGGACACCAATGTACCGTTTTCTTTTCTAAAATGACATGCTTGAATAGATGTTATTTTTAATGAATTTTACCTGTTAGTCGAAATAATTAAATTGCATTAAAGTTGTATATTCGCAGCCTATGACTAATACTCAATTTGAACAAATTAAGGAGTTGCTTTCAACACCACAAAGTATATCCATCATACCACATAGAAATCCTGATGGAGATGCAATAGGGTCTTCGTTGGCCTTGTATCATTTTTTAAAAGTAAAACATGATGTATGTGTCGTTGCTCCAAATGATTATCCAAGTTTTCTGAAGTGGTTGCCAGGTAATGAAACAGTTAAATTTTTTGACAAACAAAATAATCAATCTAAAAAAGTTTTGAATAAGGCTTCTATTGTCTTTTTACTTGATTTTAATGTATTACATCGTATAGGTGAAGACATGGCGAAAACAGTAGCAGAATTTAAGGGAACTTTTGTTATGATCGATCATCATCAGCAACCAGATACCGATTTAACGGATTATATTTATTCTGATACCTCCATATGTTCAACAAGTCAAATGATTTATCATTTTTTAGAAAAATTAGGAGCGGTAGATAAAGTGGATGAAGCTATAGCTAGTTGTCTATATACAGGTATCATGACAGACACTGGATCATTTCGATTTCCATCCACTACGAGCACTACGCATAGAATTATTGCGAGTTTAATTGATAAGGGGGCAAATAACGCTCAAATCCATAATCAGGTGTATGATACAAATTCGTATGGAAGACTGCAACTTCTTGGATGTGCATTGAGAAATTTGAAATTAGTGGAAAGTTATAAAACAGCATACATTTTACTTTCTCAGGCTGAATTAGATCAGAACAATTTTCAAAAAGGAGATACGGAGGGTGTTGTGAATTACGCCTTGTCTTTAGAAGGAATTATTTTTGCGGCTATTTTTATTGAGGATGTAGAACAAAAGATTATAAAAATTTCTTTAAGATCGAAAGGGAGTTTTTCTGTGAATCAATTTTCTCGAAATCACTTCAACGGAGGTGGTCATGATAATGCTGCTGGAGGTAGATCGGAATTAACATTAGAAGGAACAGCACATAAATTTGAAAGTCTACTTCCCGAATATGAATTAGAATTAAAAAAAACGGATGTTTAACGGTGTTTGGTTAGTATTGTTGATGATCATTTTCTCATGTTCAGAGCCAGATCCCAGACGACCTGTCTCTCATCATACAGATTCTTTTTTTGAGGAATCTGTAGAAAGGAATAAGAATGTAAATGCTCTTGAAGAAGCAGCAATAAAATACTATATTGCGCAAGATTCTAGCAAAACGTATATAGCATCGAGTAGTGGGTTTTGGTATGCATATACAAAGCGGAAATTAAAAGAAGGAAAGCGACCTGTATTGGGAGATGAGGTTGTATTTAATTACGAAATATTAAATTTGAGAAATGAAATTTTGTATTCCTATGATGCACTCGGAGAAGTTCAATATAAAATTGACAAAGAGGAAATTGAATTAGGATTGCAAAGTGGGCTTAAAATAATGAAAGTAGGAGAAGAAGTTTCCTTTTTATTTCCTTCGCATAGCGCATTAGGAATTTTAGGGGATAAAGATAAAATAGGTATGAACCAGCCTTTAATTTATAGGGTTCAATTAATAAATTTAAAATAAAAACAAAAAAGAATGAGAGTAGTAAATTTATCTGTAATAGTAGTAGTGGCCGCAGTATTGTTTTCATGTAGTGGACAAGGAGTAACTAAAAAATCATTAGATACAGAATTAGATTCAGTTAGTTATGCCATTGGATTGGACATGGCTACAAGTTTGAAAACTGGTTTTGAGGAAGTTGATCAAGATTTGTTGGTGCAAGGTATTAAAAATGGGTTGTCATCAGAAGAAGCAATGATTGAAGAGAGTGCAATCAAATCGATTATTAGTGCATATTTCACTGCGAAACAGCAAAGAGATGCTGCTAGTGCAGCAGCAGAGAACTTTGGTGAAGCAAAAAAAGAAGGAGAGGCTTTTATTGCTGCTAACAAAACAAAGAAAGGGGTTCAATCAACCGCTAGTGGATTGCAATATATTGTAATGACTGAAGGAAGTGGAGATAAACCAACACTCCAATCGCGAGTAAAAGTTCATTATCATGGAACTCTGACGGACGGAACTGTATTTGACAGTTCAGTAGATAGAGGAGAACCAAGTGAGTTTGGAGTAGGACAAGTTATAAAAGGTTGGACTGAAGGATTGCAATTAATGAGTGTAGGTTCAAAATTCAAATTTTTTATCCCTCAAGAATTGGCATACGGTGCTAACCCGAGATCAGGAGGAGCAATTAAGCCTTTTATGCCCTTAATCTTTGAAGTAGAACTTTTAGAAATTAAATAAAGCCTTTATTAAATCGAGTTATGAGAATTGTAAAATCATTTTTACTCATTTGTTTACTCGTGCTGTATTCTTGTGGAGAATCTAAATATCCTGATTTGGGAGATGGCCTTTATGCTGTCATCGAAACCATTGAAGGTGCTATCGTTTTGAAGTTGGAGTTTACAAAAGTTCCAGCAACGGTAGGAAATTTCGTTTCTTTGGCAGAAGGTACCAATGAGAAAGTACCAGATTCTATAAAAGGAAAACCTTTTTATAATGGGTTGAATTTTCATAGGGTAAAAAGTATAGCAAACGGAGGTCAAAATGATTTTATGATTCAAAGTGGGTGTCCTTTAGGGACAGGAACAGGAAATCCAGGGTATAAATTTGCCGATGAGTTTCCAAAAGATGAAAACGGAGACTTTTTATTTAAGCATGATAAACCAGGTATTTTGTCTATGGCGAATTCTGGGCCAGGAACGAACGGAAGTCAATTTTTTATAACCTTATCACCACAGGGACATTTAGATGGGAAACATGCTATTTTTGGTTCCGTAGTAAAAGGACAAGATATAGCCAATACTTTAATAGTAGGTGCGGTAATTTCAAAGTTAAATATCCTAAGAATAGGAAGAGAAGCTAAAAATTTTAACGCATTTAAGGCTTTGAATACATCTTTTGAACAAGCAAGGCAGAAAGCGGAGGAACTAAAAAAGATTCAGGCCAATACCGTTGCTCAATTTGAGGAAATCAAAAAGAAAGCACGAGAGTTATCGCCGGAATTTAAAATTTATATATTGGAAAAGGGTGAGGGGCCTAAACCAGCACTTGAAACTGCTATTCGAATTGATTATGCCATTTATTTTACTGATGGAAGACTTTTTTCTACAAATAATAAAGAGACTGCAAAACGATATGATATATATGATTCAATGAAAGAGCAACAAAAGTATTACGATCCGTTTCCAAGCACATATAGTATGAATGAACAGTTAATTCAAGGTTTTAAAGAAGGATTACAAGAAATGGAGTTTGGAGATAAAGCAGTATTGTTTATTCCTTATCATTTGGGCTATGGAGAACAGGGAATGAGTGGAATACCACCAAAATCTGATTTAATATTTGAGTTAGAGTTGTTTCCTCCTAATTAAAAATTAATGCTAGAAAGAATAATAGAAATTGATACAGAATTACTCATATTCTTAAATGGATTGGGGGGTGAAGGTTGGGATGGCTTCTGGATGTTTATGACCACAAGTATTACTTCTTTGCCCGTTTATGTAATTGCGGCTTTTATAGTTTATAAAAATTACGGAGTAAAGAAAATGCTCTTTTCATTACTCTTTCTGGCAATTTTAATCACCTTTTCAGATCAATTAGCAAATTTGTTTAAATATGGATTTGGTAGATTAAGACCTTGTCATGATGAAACCGTACAAGGACTAATAAGGTTGGTAAAGCCAACCTGCGGAGGAAAATATTCTTTCTTTTCAGCACATGCTTCAACATCTATGGCAATCGTGGTATTTTTTAGTTTATTGATTAGAAAGCAAGTGAAATATTTCGCCTTGTTTTTGATAGTATGGTCACTTTTTGTAGGATATAGCCGTATTTACATAGGAGTTCACTTTCCGTTTGACGTCTTATTCGGATTCTTAATAGGAACTATCATCGGAATATTGGTGTATAAACTATTCATACTTTTCTTGAATAGGTTTGTATCTAACTAGATTGCTATTTTATTTTAATTTTAAAGGTTGCCAATAACCCTTCCAAGTTATGTTTAGAAAATTTCGCGTTTTGAAGTCTGTTTAAAGTCGGGTTTATTTCAAAACCAACCGCAGTGCTAAAATCTGATAATTCCAGATTGGATTGATCGAAAACAGCTTTGTTGCGTCCACAATTATCAAAGTTCACTTTTTTTTAAATTACTTTCTGTAAAGTCAACCTCATGAAGTTTACAATTAGAAAATAGTGTCCTAACTAATTTCAATTGATGAAAAGAAGAGAGATTGAGCAGACAAGAGTTAAAACGTATTGACAGTAAAAAATGATTACATTGATTAAATTTAATATCTAGAATTTTACATTCAGTAAATTCAACTTCTTGAAAGCATGTATGTTTTATTAAGCCGGAACTTAAATTACAATTTATAAATTCAGGTTCTATAAAAGTACAGTTTGGTAAGTCACCTTGCCCAAATGTACAGTCTTTAAATATACATTGATCATATTTTGCTACTGGTAATCTTTGCTTAGGGAAATCTTTATTGCTATATATTTTATTTTTAAAATAGACATTTGCCATTAACCTTCCTTTTTATAAATGGAATCATTTAAAGGATTTAAAAATATGATAAAGAAGATTACTCCAAACGCTAATTCGTAGAGTTCCCATCGCCTACTTGAACTTTTCATAAATTCTAGCATCCCAGTAGCCAAAACCAATGCAGTTGTATGACTCCAACGAGCAACTGGAACCCCAAAACTGTTTACTAAGTTTTTAGCCCACTCTTTTTTTCTATAAAGTATTGGTAATATCAATAAATAGATAACTAAAACAACAGTTAAAATTTGACTAAATACTAATTTATTGATTTTGGTTTCACCTACCATCATATTATGGAGGTTGGTTTCTTGTTGCGCATTATTTTCTAAAAAATATTCAGAAGATTCAATACCAAACAATCGCTGTCCCCAAGAAATTTCTTCACCTGCACCAAATAAAAAGACCAATGTCATTCCTGCTAGCCCAATTTTCCAGAGTAACGGTTTGCTGCTTCCTAAATTTAATAAGCGTCCTCCTGTTAATATAAAAACGCATAATAGCATGAATGCTGTGCCGTATTCGGCAAATCCATCTTCTTGTACAATATGCGTGTCAAAAAAAACAACATCGCTATTCGCAAAATAGATACCTAGGGCATAGACGAATAGTAGTAAGCTATATCCTAATAATTCTGTTCTGGTTAATGATTTCATAATTCTAAATTAATTTATTTTTGAATTCTATTAAAATATAACGTATTGAAAACTCGTTGTATTATCCTTTAAATTAAAGTTTTTGTACAGTGTAATTATTTATTTTAATTTCAATATAAGTAATTATAGAATGAAATTAAAATCTGTATCTCTTGCATCGTAAAAATAATCATTCTTTTATATCAATACCTAATACCAATTAGATAAATTGAAAGAATACTTTGGTGAATATTTTTTTTATTTATTAGCAGAATTTATGAAATGTGATTTGTTTTAGATAGGAGATAATTCTCAATAAATAAATGCGTTTTTCAAGTAAAAGATTATATAAATAGATGCTTTGAATATTTAACTTTTTCTTTGAAAAAATGTTAGTATTTTTACAACTGAAAAAAACAGTCTTTTATTCCATGAAACGAGCATGTGAATTTTTGCTCATTTAAGCGAATGATTAATAGCAAACAGCATGCAACCATAAAATAAAAAATAAAGAAACGCATGAAATTGTACAAAACAAATTCAATTAAAGTTTACAACTCATTATCAAGATCAAAAGAAATTTTTAAACCTATTAACGATGGTATTATAGGGATGTACGTTTGTGGTCCTACCGTTTATAACAATGTACATTTAGGAAATGTTCGTACTTTCATGTCTTTTGATATGATTTACCGATATTTTTTACATTTGGGGTATAAAGTACGATATGTACGTAATATTACAGATGCAGGTCATTTGACGGATGATGATTCAGAAGATAAAATAGCTACAAAGGCACGTATTGAGCAATTGGAGCCAATGGAAATTGTACAAAAGTATACGGTTGATTTTCATACAATATTAGATCGTTTCAACTTTTTACCTCCAAGTATCGAGCCTACTGCTACAGGACATATTGTAGAACAAATTGAGGCAATTAAGACAATTTTAGATAATGGATTGGCTTATGAATCAAATGGATCTGTTTATTTTGATGTGCTAAAGTATAATGAAGACGAGCACTATGGAATTCTATCTGGAAGAAATATGGAAGATGTGTTAACAAATACGCGTCAACTCGATGGACAATCAGAAAAGAAAAATCCACAGGATTTTGCTTTATGGAAGAAAGCAAGTCCAGAGCATATTATGAGATGGCCATCACCTTGGGGAATTGGTTTTCCAGGATGGCATTTAGAATGTACGGTGATGAGTACAAAATACCTGGGTGAAACTTTAGACATTCATGGAGGTGGGCTGGATTTAAAATTTCCGCACCACGAATGTGAAATAGCGCAAGCAAAAGCCTGTAATCATAAAAATCCGGTGAATTATTGGATGCATACAAATATGTTGACCTTAAACGGACAGAAAATGTCTAAATCAACTGGGAATAGTATTTTGCCTGGAGAGATTTTATCTGGTGAGAACAGTATTTTGAACAAACCATTTAGCGCGGGAGTTACGAGGTTCTTTTGCATGCAAGCTCATTATAGAAGTATTTTAGACTTTTCGAGTGATGCCTTAGAAGCGTCTGAAAAAGGATTTAATAAGTTAATGGAGGCCATTCTATCTTTAAAAAAGATAACACCCGTAAAGGAATCAAAACTAGATATCGCATTGTGGAGACAGAAATGTTACACTGCAATGAATGACGACTTTAATACGCCAATTTTAATTGCGCATTTATTTGAAGGAGTGAAGTTTATCAATTTATTGGTAGAAGGAAAGATTACTATTTCAGAAGGTGATTTAGAAATATTAACATCGACTATGAATTCATTTGTATTTGATGTATTAGGATTGCAGAGTCATATGAGTTCCGATGATACTGCCGGAGAAGATAAACTTTCTGGGGTTGTGGAAATGCTTATTGATATGCGTAAAATCGCACGAGAGAATAAAGAATGGGCGCTGTCGGATAAAATCAGGGATGAATTATTAACCTTAGGAATTCAATTGAAAGATGGGAAAGAAGGAACAACCTTTTCTGTAAATTAAGATGTTAAAAATTTTAAAGAAAATAATTATATTTCCATTTATTTTAGTGGTAAGGTTTTATCAAATAACCATATCGCCGTATACACCTGCCAGTTGTCGTTATGCTCCTACATGTTCTAGTTATACCTTAGAAGCCCTGAAAAAGCATGGATTATTCAAAGGAGGATGGTTGGGTGTAAAACGAATTTTCAGCTGCCATCCCTGGAGTAAAGGAGGTTATGATCCAGTACCTTAAAAATAGACGAATCATTCAGTATAAAAGTATATATTAGCAAAAAATAATTATTTATGTTACAACTTACCATCGATTGGAATCCATCTCCAGAAATTTTTAAAATAGGGGCATTATCAATACGATACTATGGGTTAATGTTTGTTGTGGCATTTTTATTGGGGATTCAAATAATGAAGAAAATCTATAAGGACGAAGGGGTTCCTTTAGAATATGTGGATTCTTTATTTATGTACATCGTAATTGCTACATTGTTGGGAGCAAGACTGGGAGAAGTTTTCTTTTATAGTTGGGATAGTTATAAAAACAACTTATTAGAGGTGTTTTTACCAATTGCAAAGTCACCTAATGGATCCATGTTTGGATTTATTAAAGGGTATGAATTTGTAGGATTTGCAGGTTTAGCAAGTCATGGTGCAGCGATAGGAATCGTGGTTGCTATGCTACTTTATAGAAGAAAGTACAAGTATAAAAGTTTATTATGGATTTTAGATAGAGTGGTAATATCGGTTGCTTCAGGTGCCGTATTTGTGCGATTAGGAAATTTAATGAATTCTGAAATTGTAGGTAAAGTAACGGATTCTGCAATTGGATTTAGATTTATTAGAAGTGATATAGGAAAGAGAGAAGTGATGAATATTACTAGTTCTGACTCTTTTGAAAAGGGATATAAGTTATTAGCCAATAGTTCTAACTATAAGAATGTTTTGGAAAATATACCTTTTAGATATCCTACGCAATTAATTGAATCTATGAGTTATATTGGTGTCTTTTTAATTCTATGGTTTATTTATTGGAAAACAGATAAAAAAAACAAACCAGGATTTCTATTCGGAATGTTTATGATTTTACTTTGGTCAATTCGATTCGTTGTTGAATTTCTCAAAAAAGCGCAAGTTGACGAAAGAGGTGAGTGGCTAATGAACACAGGACAGATATTAAGTATTCCTATGGTACTTATAGGAATTTATTTTGTGTTTAGAAAAGTTTCACAAACGAGTTAGTCCTTATTTTTCAATTTTTAAATAAACGTTACTTTCTTCTTCTAAAATGGTTAATATTTTTATGAGTTCATTTTTTTTATAAAGTTGCATAATATTTCGTTCTTCACAATACGTAATAAAGTGGTACACTCTATCCTTAGGAATTTTTAAGGTTTCTGTAAAATAGGTGACTCTAAAATCTGCAATAATCTTTTAGGGAAATTTCTTTTTGTTTTATGTTCACGTCTTAATTCTGCATCTTTGTCTCTTATCAATATTAACACTCCAACCCCAACTCCACCAGTAATTGGACCTCCTATAGCGCCAGGAGTTGGATCTACATTAACCGTTGGAGGCGCTTCTGTATTTTTATAAACTTTCATTGTAGGCAATTTCGCTAAACGCTGAAAGTCCGCTATAATGGAATCTCGGTTGGCAGTTCTAGACCTACTATTGGAATCTTTTTTTAAGTTTTTAGTCAAGTCGTGGTTTGGAATCATCACCGTATCTAATTGATTGGTTTTTTCTTTCATGTAAATAATCAAAGGGTATTGATTTAAAAACTTTTGGTCTATAGTAATTTTTAACGTGAAATAATTTACATGAGAAATAATAAGCGTATCGTTTAAACGAACATGTATACTAAAGTTACCGTCGTTTGTAGATGAAGTTCCTTGGATCGTATTTGTATTGTATAAATGAGCGTCAGTTATGGGGTTATCAAATTCAATAATTTGACCTTTAAGCAGAACTTCTTCCTGTTGACCATAGGAATTAAAAATAAAGAAAAACAATATTAAAAAAGTTAGTTGGTAGTTCGTTAATTCAAAGGTGCTCAGAGGGATTATTAAAATTAAGCCAAAATATGTGTAAATTTTTGTTAAGCTCGCTTTATGTATTAGAACTTTGTTATGAAGGTTTCAAACATAATAATATAGGGTGTTTTATCAGTCTTAGCACAGCATGTTTATGGTCAAACTTAAAAACACACTAAATTCATATTTTAAAGTGGTTAGAAGCTGTAATAGATTTTCTACTGCATAAAGCGGGTTAATTCTAAGTATTCTTTATTTTTGAAAAAAATAAAGTGGGTATGAGAAAACTATTTTTAGCAAGTACTTCAACTGTTCATGGAAGTCCATATTTAGAATATATTTCAACGGAATTAAAGTCTTTTTTTAAAGGTGTTCATGAAATACTATTTATCCCGTATGCTCGGCCTAGTGGAATAAGTTATAACAGATATACGAAGCATGTGCACACGGCTTTTTCTTCGATAAATATTGATGTAAAGGGAATTCACGAATTTGAAGATCCAAAGTTGGCAGTAGAACATGCTCAAGGAATTTTTATAGGAGGCGGAAATACGTTTGAACTTATTTCAAAACTTCATGAAAATGATCTCATGCAAGTTTTAAGAGAAAGTGTTAACAACGGAACTCCTTATTTTGGAACGAGCGCGGGAAGCAATGTTGCTGGAATCTCTATAAAAACTACGAACGATATGCCCGTTGTATATCCACCAAGTTTTGAGGCCTTACGATTGATTGGGTTTAACTTAAATCCACATTATATAGATCTCGACCTAACTTCTACCCATATGGGAGAAACAAGAGAGATTAGAATTAAAGAATTTCATATTTACAATGATACTCCTGTTCTTGGTTTGAGAGAGGGGAGTTGGTTAGCAGTAAATGGATCTCAAGTAATTCTAAAAGGAAAATTGAATGCGCGTCTATTTAAGCAAAATGAGGAAGCCAAAGAATTATCTCCAGAAAGTGATGTAAGTTATTTATAGGTTTTTAAAAACTCTAAAAGTTCCTTGGAATCGTTACTTTCTTTAACAGTGTCATCAAATTGAGAGAAAATTGATCGAATTCTAGTGACATCAGCACTGTCTTTTTTAGATAAATCGTTTAAGATCATGGAAGATATAAAGGAGTTTTTATTTTTTTGAGCGTATAAAAAATTGTATTCAATACCTTCTTTTTCAATAGTACTAATTTTTTTAGCAATGTTGGATAGTTTCATTGGATTATTCTCCAATCTGGCACGTTGTAATTCCGGGAAAAGAATATCAATTTTGTCGTAAATCTCTTTTAAATTACGTTGATAGTTTTTTAATTCGGCATTTAGTTTTGAACCTGAAATAGTGGCATTTACCAAACCCTCTTTTGAAACTTCTAATTGAATGCTATCATTAGTTATAACAAATAGTTTTGATCCAAAAATATTTTCAATACTAATTAAATACCTTTCAGGATATGGTGTATACCCCTTAAAAGTTACATAATTATGAGTAATTTTTGAGGAGTCTATAATCTGTGGTCTGTCCGAAATAAATTTATGTAAATAAACTATTCGATTGTTGTGATTTCTTATTGAAACAGACACAACAAATTCATTTTGAAGTGTCTTTTCGTCTCGTTCATTTTTACATGAAAAAAGAGCCGTAAGAAATATAATTACAAAGGGTAATAGTAGATTCTTACGCATTTCAAATAAATTATTTAGTAATGAATATAATCAACAACTTCCAAACCATATCCTGTCATTCCAACACGTCGTGAAGTACTATTTACATTCGTAATTACACGAAGTTTACTGATTCCAATATCGTGCAGTATCTGAGCACCAATACCATAATCTTTTTTGTCCATAGATGTTGGTTTGGTAAGATCTTCCTCCTTTAATTTTAATAAATGTTTTAAGAAATTAGCGGGCTGGTTATCTTGATTGATAAATACAATAGCTCCTGCTCCTTCCTCATTTATAATTTTAAAAATTCGTTGAAATTTTTCGTCAGAATTTTGTGTTAAAACTCCAAGAGCATTGTTTATTAAAGTCGAATTGACTTTAACCACGACTTCATCAGTTGGTTTCCATGTTCCTTTAGTTAAAGCAACGTGAACTTGATTATTATTTGTTTGTTTATAGGCACGCAATCTAAAATCTCCAAATCGAGTAGAGGTATTAAAATCTTCAATTTTTTCAATTAAAGAATCGTGCTGCATTCGATAAGCAACTAGGTCTTCAATAGAAATAAGTTTTAAATTAAACTGTTTGGCAACGTCAAATAATTGAGGTAGTCTCGCCATAGTGCCGTCCTCATTTAAAATTTCCACTAATATTCCTGCAGGGTCAAAACCAGCCAAACGAGCTAAATCTACCGCCGCCTCTGTGTGCCCCGTTCTTCTTAAAACACCACCATTTTTAGCTTTTAAAGGAAAAATATGTCCGGGTCTTCCTAAATCAAAACCTTTGGTTTCTTTGTTGACTAGTGATCGTATAGTTTTTGCTCTATCGTGAACAGAAATACCAGTTGTACAACCATGTCCAATTAAATCTACCGATACCGTAAATGGAGTATGGTGCATTACCGTATTATTTTGAACCATCATTTCTAAGTCAAGTTCTTTACATCGATCTTCGGTTAAAGGGGCACAAATAAGACCTCTTCCGTGAGTTGCCATGAAATTAATCATTTCTGGAGTCACCATTTCCGCAGCAGCTATAAAATCACCTTCATTTTCTCGATCTTCATCATCCACTACAATTACTATTTTACCATTTTTGATGTCTTCAATGGCTTCCTCGATGGAGTTTAATTGTGTGCTCGAATTCTTTATAGTATTCATTATGGTTTCTTTTTAAAATTGAATCTATTAAATAGATTCTTTATTGAGTCGATTATTGAATTTAGATTAAAAATTCCTTTATCCTTTGCAGCTCTTCTTGTTAAAAAGATTCCAAAAGGTAATAGTATAAACGTTGATAGCCATCCACCTAACCAAGCTGAAATAGCACTTTCTTCCGCCAAATTTCTTCCAAAAGAAGAAATAAAGAAATAGATTACAAAAATAACAATAGCTAGCACCATGGGCAAGCCCATTCCCCCCTTTCTAATGATAGAACCTAAAGGTGCACCAATAAAAAACAGCACTAAACAAGCAAATGAGAAAGCAATCCTATTGTGATACTCGTGATCATATAAATTTAAAGCCTTTCTTCGTCGTTTAAATAAATCTACTTTCGATTTGCTAAAAGTGCGAATATTATTTTTAACACTCTCAATAGCATTTTGAATGATGGCAGGCCGATCATCCAATTCAAAATTACTCAATATGGTATCGCTTAATTGAAGTACTTTAGTAGAGTCTGGGAAGGGAACTAATTTTGATGTTCTAAGCAATATTGAAAGGTTTCTTACTCTGGCAGCAATGGATTTGTCATATCCTATTTTAGAAGTATCGGACTCAATAACTAATTGTTTTAGACTCAGCATTTGATGTTGCTTGCTAAAAACGGTATCTTCTAATTTACTATTACTAAAGGAAGAAATATCAATATTTATAGAATACTTTTCGAAAGTTGATCTTGAAAAAGGCATTCGATTTCTCTTATTTTTATTATCTCTTCTTGTTGAATGATCCTCATAGTAGTTTCCATCAGTTAGAATAAACTTCATGTAACGGCTTCCTTCTTCGGATGATATTTTACCATTTTTTGCTGTAATCACAATGGTTTTACCATTTTTTTTGGTAAAATCATAAATTTGAACACTCTTTAATAGATTTTGTTCTTCACCATATTTTTCATCAAACTTAATTGAAAAACCAGGAATATCATTATTAAAAGTTCCAGGGATCAAGGCTAAAGCTGGTTGTTTTTTTTTCATGTTTAAAAACATGTTCTTTTGTTTTAATGTAGCGTCTGGATATACATAATTTAAGAATAAAAAATTAACACCACTTAAAAATAGGGTTACCATCATAACTGGCGTGATAAAGCGCCTAAGTGAGATACCAGCAGATTTTACTGCGGCAAACTCATAATTCTCTGCTAAATTCCCTAAAGACATGATGGAAGAAAGTAAAATTCCAATCGGCATGGCCATTGGAACAACTGTCAACGCTAAGTATCCAATAAATTTTAAAATGAATTTCAGGTCTATTCCTTTACCAGAAATTTCATCAAATCCAACCCATATGGCCTGCATTATAAGCACAAAAAGTATGACAAAAAAAGTAGCTAGAAAGGGCTTTAAAAAGCTCTTAATGATATAAATATCAAGTTTTTTCAATGAATACTATTTAGGTTCGGAGATGTAGTAACCACCCTCCTTAAATTTATTTTGGTCAAAGGTAAATAATTGATCTGAAATGGATTGGTTTGTTTCCATTTTTGATACGGTAATGGTAGTGATTGTAGCCTCTTTTCCTGTCTGAATAACTTTGTATATATGATTCGTTGCGGTGTCTATACCCACATGAATATATTTTAATTCTGCTTCGCTATCAATTGGAGTCAATTTTACGAATTGTATTTTGCGATTTTCTACATTTTGAACGATATCCATTTCATAAGTAAATCCGTTCTCATAAAAAGACAGAATATTTGAAGGAGTTAAAATTTCACTATTATCATCTTGCTTAGGCAATGTAATAACAACCTCTTCATCTTCCTGGAAGATAGTATATATCTTTGTGCCGTCAAAAATCCTTTCAGAACCCATATATTCGAATTTGTAAAGGTCACCTTTCATGGTTACTTTGCCAGAAGTTTGTTGGTGTAACTGCGCCACCGTATTTTCTAATTTATGCGTAAACTCAATATAAACATTCTTATATGAATTGGTAGTTTTTCCAACTTTTTCTAGGAGCGCCTTAGCATCTTGCGAAAGACTCGTGAGACTTACTAAAAATAAGCATACACCTAGTAAATTTCTCATATTTTTATTAAGTATTTTTTTCATTATCTAATAATTGATTTAAGCCCATTTCATCCGGAACTAACACTTGTCTGGCTTTACTTCCTTCAAAAGGCCCTACAATTCCCGCAACTTCCAATTGGTCTATAATTCTTCCAGCTCTGTTATAACCCAATTTTAATTTTCTTTGTAATAAAGAAGCCGATCCTTGTTGTGCAATAATAATAACCAGGGCTGCATCTCTAAATAAAGTGTCTCTATCACTAATGTCAATATCAAGATTAGTGCCGCTTTCTTCTCCAACATATTCTGGTAACATATATGCTTCGGGATAAGCTTTTTGTGAACCAATAAACTCAGTAATTTTTTCAACTTCAGGCGTGTCTATAAAAGCGCACTGAATACGGATAAGATCATTTCCATTCGAATACAGCATATCACCCTTACCAATTAATTGATCTGCTCCAGAACTATCTAGAATAGTTCTAGAATCTATTTTAGAAGTTACTCTAAAAGCAATTCTCGCAGGGAAATTAGCTTTTATAATACCCGTAATTACATTTACCGAGGGTCTTTGAGTCGCAACAATTAAATGGATTCCAATTGCCCTAGCCAACTGTGCTAATCTTGCTATTGGCGTTTCTACTTCTTTACCCGCAGTCATAATTAAATCAGCAAATTCGTCAATAACCAAAACAATATATGGTAAAAATTTATGGCCATTTTCTGGATTTAATTTTCGCGCTTTGAATTTTACGTTGTACTCTTTAATATTCCGTACCAGGGCATCCTTTAAAAGATCATATCTCGCATCCATCTCAATACACAAGGAGTTCAAAGTATTGACCACTTTGGCTGTGTCTGTAATAATAGCTTCCCCAGAATCTGGAAGTTTGGCCAAGTAATGGCGCTCAATTTTGTTGAATAAAGTAAGTTCTACTTTTTTTGGATCTACTAATACAAATTTCACTTCTGCTGGGTGTTTTTTGTATAGGAGGGAGGTCAGAACAACGTTTAATCCTACGGATTTCCCTTGTCCCGTTGCGCCAGCCATTAAAAGGTGCGGCATTTTTGCCAAATCTACGATCAAACTTTCATTTGATATGGTCTTACCGAGTGCAATTGGTAATTCCATTTGTGCTTTTTGGAATTTACTCGAAGCAATCATAGATTTCATAGAAACCATGGTTGCGTTTTTGTTTGGAACTTCTATTCCAATGGTACCCTTTCCGGGTATTGGTGCAATAATACGAATGCCTAAGGCTGATAAGGATAAGGCGATATCATCTTCTAAGTTTTTAATTTTTGAAATTCGAACTCCAGCATCAGGTACAATTTCGTAAAGTGTAACCGTTGGCCCTACCGTAGCTTTAATTTTAGCAATACCAATTTTGTAGTTGTTTAGGGTTTCAACAATTCTATTTTTATTGGCTTCTAACTCTTCTTGATCTACAGCTATACTTTCATTGAATTCGCGTAAAAGATTGAGTGTAGGGAATTTAAAGGTTCCAAGTTCTAAGGTTGGATCAAACTCACCAAAATCTTCTACCAATTTATTAGCAAGGTTTTCTGATTCACTTTTCTCTTCTATTATTTCTTCAACATCGATGACAACATCGTCAGTAGTATCTGCAATTTCAATTTTTAATTGTGGCTCTTCTGAAATTACATCAATTTCAACTTCCAGTGTTTTAGACTTTTTTTCTTTGCCAAGGTAATTTGTAATTGTAGGTTGTAAATTCTCTACAGATAATTCGAAATCAGATTTATTCTTTGCGTTGTAATTATTAGTTTTTCCTTCATTAAACTCTTTTGCAAGCGCAGATTTATCGATAGTTTGAACGGTACCAATTTTATCATCCTTCTCACTACTTAAGTTCTCTTTTTTCTTAAATAAAGTTGAGAAGTGATGGGCATTTAATTTAAAACGTAGCGCTAAGTATGTAAACAGCGTAAAGACAAGTACTAATAATACCCCGGTTTTACCTAAAAACTGATTGAGGTAATTATTCATTTCATAGCCAACAACACCGGACAAAAGAGATCCATCCTCTATGAGAAACCCGAACAAGTTAGAAAACCATATCATTCCCAGGGTTCCCCAGCCCCATTGCTTTCTTATTTTTTTTAAATTTAATTGTAATAGGATATAAACCCCACTCAAAAACAATAAAATAGGAAAAATAAAAACGGCGACTCCAAATCCTTTAAACATGAAGAATTCACTTAAGAAATGACCAACTTTACCTAACAAGTTTTGAACGTTTGTATTTCGATTTGTGAATTCAGACAATTCACTTTGATCTATTTGCCAACTAAATAGAAAAGAGCAAAATGCTGCGAAAAGAAAAATCGAAAATAAAACAAAAAACAAACCAAAAACAGTTTTCGTCTGTCTGTTACCCAAAAATAACTTTAATTTTTGAAAGCGAGGTTTCTTAGGTGAAGCTGATTTTAGTACCTTTTTTTTATTAGCCATTCAGTTAAGTAATTCCTACAAAAATATAGAAATATAGAAAATTTAAGTATAATTAATTCATAAATTTTGGCACATAAATGATAAGGCCAATAATAATCGCAAAAGATGGCTGTTATAAAAGGAATGTCTGCTGCCATATCCTTTATAACACCAATTTATTTATGTCATTCAGAATGTATAAAATAGCATAAGTATTCAATAGTAGTATTGGCCGCTTCAGCCATTAATACCAATCCAACGACTAATAATTAAAACATCCATTCTAATGAGGTTAAATCAAGTATAAAACCAATAATAGTCATAATTATTGCGATCGTACATTGTACAATAATACTATGTTCTTTAGTTAAAAGCATCCAACCACCTTTAGCAGCGTAATGGACACTCTTTATTCTACTGCCAATAAATTGACTTATTTTGGTTTTTTTATTAATTATTTCAATGCATTTAATGCAGCCTCATAATTAGGTTCATCTGGAGTATTAGGTATTTGTTCTGTATAAATAACAATACCATTTTCATCTACCACGACAATACTTCTCGAATTTAATCCTTGAAGAGGACCATCTATAATATTAAGACCGTAAGATTTTCCAAAATCTCCTGAATCAAAATCAGATAACATCACAACATTTTCGATCCCTTCTGCACCGCAAAAACGTCCTTGAGCAAAAGGTAAATCTCTAGAAATGCAAAGAACTTTGGTGTTTTTTAAACTAGAAGCCGCCTTATTAAATGATCTCACCGATGTTGCACAAGTTCCAGTATCGATGCTTGGAAAAATATTTAAAATTAATTTAGAACCTATAAAATCTGCTAAAGTTTTTTTAGATAGATCTTCCGCCACAAGTGTAAAATTTGATGCCTTTGATCCAATTGCAGGTAAAGTTCCAGAAGTGTGTATTTCGAGTTCATTCAGATATATTGTTGCCATATTGTTATTTTTTGATTATTTTCAAAAATAAGGATAATATGAAACATTGTCCAATTTCTTATAACATTTTAATTATCCAATTGAGAAGATACCGGATATTACGAATTATTAGAGGTGAATGGAAAACATGTGTCAAAGGGTAAATAGCACATAGCATAGTCTAGGGTTGAAATCTAAAATAAAATCATAAAAAAATCCCGAAATAATTCGGGAGTTTATATGTAAAAATATTACGAGTCTATTGATCTATAGAACCCAACACGCGTTTCATAAAACCATTCATGGCGTCCTTTTTAGCAACGCCTTTTTTAATTTCAGTATTCACTTCTAAAGCACCATACATATTAGAAATGAGTTCACCAATAATATCTAGTTCTTCATCTTTTAATGAAGAGACTTCTGTTAAATCTTCAAGAACTTCTAATGCCTCTATAACGTAATCTTCATCGTTATTTTCAATAAAGGTTGTTAACTGCTTTATAATTGGTATTTTCATGAATTCAAAGTATATAGGTTAAATAATTTCTGTAACTAGTTCTTTCAATATATCAAACTTATTTGTTTGTGTTTGATTTAATATAGTACCATTCTTAAAACTAGCAAACGTTGGTAGATTATCAACGTTTGCTAGTTTTCTAGAATTTGGAAACTTTTCAGCGTCTACCAAAACAAAAGGAATATTTTCATTTTCTAAGGCTAATTTCTTGAATTTTGGCTTCATAATCCTGCAGTTACCGCACCAAGAGGCAGAGTATTGAACAACTACCTTTTCATTGCTTGCAATGATTTGTTCTAACGTATCTTCTGATAATTCTGTTAACATAATTATAGTATTTAAAGGTCAGTTCGAGTGGAAATCGGTTGATTTTAATAAAGCGAACAGAGATTCCATTCTCAATATATTCGCTAAAGCGAATACTCGTTTAGACGATATATTTAATATTAGTGACTTGCTAAATAATCTGCAGTACTGTTTCTGTCGGCACCCATAGCATCTTTTCCTTCTTCCCAGTTTGCAGGACAAACTTCACCTTTAGTTTGTACGTGTGTATACGCATCAATTAAACGTAAATATTCGTTTACATTTCTTCCTAATGGCATATCGTTTATACTTTCATGGAATACTTTTCCATCTTCATCAATTAAATATGTTGCTCTATAAGTAACATTAGATCCATTAATATGAACAGTATTATATTCTTCGTTAAAGGTTTCTTCTTCAATATCTAAAATCCCTAAAATATTCGATAAGTTACGCGTTGTATCAGCTAATAAAGGATATGTAACACCTTCAATCCCACCATTATCTTTTGGAGTATTTAACCAAGCAAAGTGAACTTCATTGGTATCACAAGATGCTCCAATTATAATTGTGTTTCTTTTTTTAAATTCTGGAAGTGCCGCCTGAAATGCATGTAATTCTGTTGGACAAACAAAAGTGAAATCTTTTGGATACCAAAAAAGGATTACTTTACTGCTTTTATTTACTGCCTCTTCGAATATATTAATTCTTAAGTTGTCACCCATTTCTGAAATTGCGTCAACTTCAATACTTGGAAATTTTTTTCCTACTAATGCCATAATGTTATGTTTAAATATTAATTTTTTATACTACAAATTTACTTATTAATCTAACTAAAAAGGAAACTACGCATTTTTAATTTTTATATTAAAATAGAGGTTGTTTATGGTGAATTTTTCTCAAATTCTAATTGTTAAATCTTAGAACTCAGAATTGGTACATCATACTTCCTAAATCTTAATTCGTCCCACGTCCTTCGTATTTCATACTTTCTTTATTTGTATTTTCGCATTTCATAAAAAGGTAACTTGATTTTACAGCAATATACATCTGAATTTAAAACCAATTGGAAATTGGCTGCTCCTGTTATTTTAGGGATGCTGGGCCATGCGCTCGTGGGCTTTGTAGATAATATTATGGTAGGTCAATTAGGGACTGCTGAATTAGCAGCTTCTTCTTTAGGTAACAGTTTTGCTTTTGTAGCCATGTCTGTTGGTATTGGTTTTTCTACAGCAATTACGCCATTAGTTGCAGAGGCCGATGCAGAAAAAGACGCTAAGAAAGCGAAGTCTTCATTTAAACATGGATTGGTTTTGTGCACGGCATTGGGCTTAGGGATGTTTTTACTAACCTATGCAGCGACTCCATTACTACATTATATGGAGCAGCCGGAAGAAGTAGTAAAACTGACAATTCCTTATCTACAGCTCGTTGCAATATCATTATTTCCTCTTATCGTTTTTCAAGGATTTAAACAATTTTCGGATGGTTTATCCATGACGCGTTATCCAATGTATTCAACATTATTAGGGAACATCGTTAATGTAGTACTCAATTATGTATTGATTTTCGGGAAGTTTGGCTTTCCAGAAATGGGGATAGTTGGTGCCGCTTATGGAACCTTGGTTTCACGTTTTATAATGTGGTTTCATTTATGGTGGCTGCTTAGAGGTAAAGAAAAATCAAAATTATTGGTAACAAATATTGAGCTATTTGTATTGGATAGTCAAATGATTAAGAAAATTTTGAGGCTTGGTTTTCCAAGTGCTTTACAAATGGTTTTTGAAACTTCTATTTTTACAATAGCAATTTGGCTAAGTGGAATGTTAGGTAAAAACCCCCAGGCTGCGAATCAAATTGCATTAAACATGTCGGCAATTACCTTTATGGTAGCGCTAGGGTTGAGTGTTGCTTCCATGATACGGGTTGGCAACCAAAAAGGATTGAAAGACTTTAAAGAGGTAAGAAGAATTGCCTTATCAATATTTTATATGACGGCGATTTTAGAAATTGTTTTTGCAATTTTCTTTATACTGTTTCATAAGGAACTGCCGAAATTATATCTTGATATGGGTGAAACTGCAAATCTTGTTGATAATACAGAAGTGGTACTTTTAGCGGCTAAATTGTTATTAGTAGTAGCCGTATTTCAAATTTCTGATGGTATTCAAGTCGTTGTTTTAGGAGCGCTGCGTGGACTGCAAGATGTAATGATTCCAACAGTAATTACTTTTATATCTTATTGGTTAATAGGGTTTCCTGTTAGTTACTTTTTGGGGGCGGAAGAGGTGTACGGTAGTTTTGGAATTTGGATAGGTTTGTGGGCTGGATTGACGGCTGCAGCTATTTTATTATATTTACGTTTTAACTATTTGACAAATAAATTAATCAAAAATAATCATGGAACTACCTAAATTTTTATTGGGAGACAATACAGATCATCTAGACGCAATCTTTGTAATTCATACGGAATACCCACGTTTTCTTATCAATTTGGTAGATGATGAAATAGAGTGGTGGGAATCTTTTGAAAGAACGGATGAAGAGGAATTAGCAGTAGAAGTAGCTGCTTTAATAGAAGAGGCCAGTGCCTTTTATGATGATGAAATGAAAGCCTATAAGGAAGAGTAAAACTACGTTTATTTGTTAGTTTTTTTTATGTGAAAATTGATGCTCATCAATTTTCAAATCCACGATGATTCTATTTGAATAGAAAGTAGTTACATTTCTTTGTTTTATGTATATTTATATATACGTTAACAGCAAGAAAAAAGAGGATAAGAAATGTAAAGAATTTATAAATAGTGTAGTAATGACTGTGGTTGTTGAATAGTGAATATCCTACTGATAATTTTGGTTAATAAATCATGAAAAATATGGTCGTCAAATTATATTACGAGCATAATGAATACGACGACGATATTGGAAGAAGAATAAAATACATAAAGAAAACAAGATGAAAACCGTTGATATTTCGTCGGAGGAATAAAAAATTAAAGTTAAACCGTATATAGTTTATTGCGAGTTCTAGTGCGCTTAAGGAAATTTTCGCGAACTTTTTATTCAGTTTTTATTTGCTAAATTACTTGCTTAACCGAGCGGCAAAGCATATGCAAAAAGTTGGGTCTTAAGCAGAAAACAATATATACAGAAAGGAAATGATAGATAAAATACTAAATAGTAAGAAAACAAGTTATTCTTCCAATGTGAATGAGGATAATTTAAAGAAAAAGATTAAAAATATCTTTGAGCAAAGAACGTTAAACGTTGCTGGAAAATTTATAAGTCTGAATGAGTTTGCGGCTTATGATACATGGACTATTATAGGGTGGTCTCTACCTAATTTTAAAAGGAAATCAGGTTATTTAAAAGGAAAAATAATAAAATCAGGAAAAGAGACATTGATAAAATTAAATAGCAAACTAAATTCTATTTTATCCATTTTTGCTATTCTTTCTGTATTCATCGGAATAATTACCACAATAGCAGCAGAATTAAATAAAGAGAATAATCAATTTTTAAGTATTGGATTAATCTTCATTACGTTGGGAACTGTATCTTATCCTATTGGAATATTTTTAAGAAACCGACTACGAAACAATTTTGAGAAATATTTGGATTTGCAAAAGGTTTAAAAGGAAAATTGAATAATCACAAAGAGCTATAACGCATAATACCAACGTGGGTTTTGTGGCATAATTCGAAGTTTCGTGCATATTTACTATGTCCGTTTAAACTTATTTATTATTTTTAGTTCGTTAAAAACCAAAACAAGTATATGCTCAGTGCACGATTCGAAAATCCCTGATTTCCTAATTCTACACTGGTCTTATAAAAACGCGTTGTGAATAATTAAGTTAAAAACAATCAATCAAAATAAAATATCATGGCAAAAAGTAAAGACTCAAAGAAGAATGTGAAAAAAGAAGCGGCGAAAACTCCTAAAGAAAAAAAAGCAGAAAAGCGACTAAAGAAATCAAATAAAGGCTAATTATACCGAAACTGAAAACTATTTTAGACTTTCCCATCATAGGGGATTTGAAAATTAGAACGGACAACTATTTTGCCCTAGTTTCATAAGTTACAAATTATAGCACCTTATAAAATTAATTGCTAGTATAAACCTAATAGAAAATTATTGTAGATGTTCTATTAGGTTTGTATTTGCTAAATTTGCTACTTAGAACAAGTAATTAATCTTCCACCAACCGATAGGCTCCATTAAAGATGATTAGAATTCAAGAAATAAACTTCCCGCTAGATTGCAGAATCATTAATAATGATTTCCACAATTACGATCCTGTAAATTCATGCAATGAGGTCGATAGTTTAAAATATTTAAATGAAGATTTATTGCAATGTTCATTTCCAGAAGAGGATATGATTATTGACTTAGGATGGTATGGTGATGTCACTTCTAGCCAAGGAGAATTTAGAATTTACTTGATCAAAAATGAAAACTGGGATATTCCATTTAATATTATATATTCAAAATCTGCTGAAGAGATTAAAAACCTATTGATTAAAATATTAGAATACTATACGAGAATAGTATTTAAAGCGGATCCCAATAATTTATAAAAGGGCATAAACTTGTGTTTGGGAACTTTTTAGACTAACTGTTTACTAAATCAGGCATTTGCTGCTTGAACCAATTCTAACTTGCTCATATTTGTTTTTGTAGTTAAAAATCCAAAGTTTATGGTGACTATTTTTTTCTCGATAGACTCAATGGTTCCGACTGCAGAACCATCTAAAATTTTAACTCGGTCATTTATGTGAAAGATATAATCGGATTTTGCCTTGGCGACTTTTGCAGCTGCTATTTTTTTAACCTCGCGTACTTTTACAACTTCTTGTAAAATTTCTTTTTCAACTTTTTTAATTTTTTCTTGCTGCTTTTTCTCAACAACCTTTACTTTTTTCTTTTCTGCTTTGGTCGTTTTAACGGGAGGGTTCTTCTTTAGGTATTTAGCACGTTCTACAGTGGCCCATTTCATAAATTCACCAATTAATTCTTTCTTATTGTTGGTCTGAAAATACTTATTGGCCAATTCATTGATTTTACGACCCGTTACCAACATTTTCTGATTGGTATCATACACCTCTTGAAACAAACTTAATTTCTGCTGAATCTTCGCTTCTTTATCAGATAAACTATCGGTTTGTTCTTTGGCCTTTGATTGTTCTTTTTCTAAAGACTCAGAATGTTTTTGTAGTTTATTTCGCTCTTTTTGTAGTTTCGAAATGGTTTTATCTAAACGTATTTTTTCGCCTTCTACTTTTTTCTTCGCTCTGTTGATCAAGCTATATGGAATACCGTTTTTCTGAGCAACTTCAAAAGTAAATGAACTACCAGCCTGACCAATAAATAATTTAAACAATGGCTCTAAACTACGTTCGTCAAATTGCATATTGGCGTTAGCTACATTGTCTAATTCATCTGCTAATACTTTTAAATTTGCGTAGTGGGTAGTGATGATTCCAAATGCTTTTTTACTATGGAATTCCTCTAAGAATATTTCCGCTAAGGCACCTCCTAATTCAGGATCGGATCCTGTTCCAAACTCATCAATTAAAAACAAGGTGTTTTCATTGCATCGCTTTAAAAACTGACGCATGTTTTTAAGTCGGTAACTATAAGTGCTCAACTGGTTTTCTATGGATTGATTGTCTCCAATATCTGTGAGTATACGATCGAAAATATAGACCTCGCTTTTGTCAGAAACAGGAATCAAAATACCACTTTGCAGCATTATTTGAAGCAGACCAATAGTTTTTAAGGTGATACTTTTTCCACCGGCATTTGGACCTGAAATGACAATAATTTGTTGGTATTCGTTTAGTTCTAAAGTTTGAGGAATGATTACATTTTTATCTGTTCTATACTTTTCGAGTAGAATAGGATGAAATGCCTCTTTTAAAAATATTTTTTTCTCTGAGACTATTTTTGGTAAAACAGCATCAATATCTTTAGCGTATTTTGCCTTTGCACCAATAATATCTAATTGTGTTAAATAACGCTGATATAAGACCAACAAACTTTGGAAAGGTCTAATATCTTCTGTGAGACCTTTTAAAATTCGTATAATTTCTTGTTTCTCTTCAAATATTAGATTTTCTAATTCACGCGAGTATTGTAAAGTTGCTTGTGGTGCGATAAACACGATACTTCCAGATTTTGAAGTTCCTAAAAGCGACCCTTTCACTTTGCGTTTATGCATCGGTATAACCGCTAGTACACGATGATTTTCGACTACTGACTCTCTGATATCATCTAAATACCCAGCACTATGAAATTTTGATAAGGCACGCGTAAAACTTTCATTTATTTGATTTCTTATATGTAAAATTTCCTTTCTTATTTTTTTAAGATTAGGAGATGCTTTATCGTCTACCTCGCCAAATGGAGTTATTACTTTTTTGATATAGTCGGTAATGATTGTAGTGTATTCGACTTCTTGAGAATGGGTAAACAGCACGGGATAAATTTCTTTAAATTTCTTTAGAAATTTTAAGGTTTCATTGGCCGTTTCAGAAGTGTTTAAGACCTTTAAAAAGCCCTCTGGAACAATATATGAATTCTCAATACTTAGGAGGTTTATTTCATGTGTAATCTCATCAAAAGAGTGATTTGGAAGGCGATTATCATTTTCAAACGAAGTTAAATATTCATCGGTTTTCTTAAGCGCAATCAGTAATTTTTCTTTGGTTAGATAGGGTCTGATTTTCGGGACTGTATTTCTTCCCAAGTCAGAAATACAGAACGTTTCTACGCGTTCTAAAATAGTATTAAACTCTAAATCCTCTAATGTTTTTTCTGATATGTTTACTTCCAAAACCGTATTTTTGACTTGTTGACAAATGTAGTTAGAAATATTTAATTTTGAGAGGTATCTGCTGCCGTCAAACTGAGATTTTATAGAGTATGTCTCTTCGGGCGCATTAAAAAGGTATATTGAACAAAAAGAACAATGAACACAAACATACATACAAGTTGGAAGAGGGTTTTAAAGGAAGAATTTGAAAAGCCTTATTTTAAAGAACTTTCGCATTTCGTTGATAAAGCATACGCTCAAAGTGAATGCTTCCCTCCAAAAAATCAAGTTTTTTTAGCTTTTGATGCTTGTCCGTTTGATCAAGTGAAAGTAGTTGTGATTGGTCAAGATCCTTATCACGATGTAAACCAGGCACATGGTTTGTGTTTTTCTGTTAATGCGGGAGTATCCCATCCGCCATCTTTGAAAAATATTTTTAAAGAGTTAAAAGAGGATCTCGGTATTGCTATTCCAAAAAGTGGAAATCTAGAACACTTGGCAAAACAAGGAGTGTTATTGCTGAACGCAACACTAACGGTAAAAGCCCATGAAGCAGGAAGTCATCAGAAAAAAGGGTGGGAGCAATTTACAGATGCTGTAATCGAAACAATTTCTGAAAGTAGGGAAGGAGTCGTATTTTTATTGTGGGGCAGATTTGCAATAAAGAAAGGTCGTAAAATTGATCGTAAAAAACATATTATTTTAGAAACTGGACACCCATCTCCGTTAAGTGCTAATAGAGGTTATTGGTTTGGGAATAAGCATTTTTCGAAGACGAATGCGTACCTTAATAGTAATGGTTCTAAGGTCATTAAATGGTAAAATTGTAGTCTTGTTTATTATAAAAATATCTGTCAATTTTATTTTATCTTTGCACAACTAAACATTCTTTATGAAACGTCGATCATTCTTTCAAAAAACAACAACAGCTATTTTAGGTCTTGGACTTGTTGGAAAATCATTTGCAAGCAATAAGAAAGTGAAAAACGGAAAGACAGCGGTCTGCGCCACTGTTGAGGGTAATAAGTTGTCTTTTTATTCAGAGGCTATAAATGACTCAATCAATATTTTTCATATTACAGACACACATCTATTTAAGGATGATAAAAGAGGAATTCCTTACCAAGAATTTAGTGGGAGAATGTCAAAGGCATATAATGAAACCATGCATTTTCAAACGAGAGAAAAGACCAATCCTGAAGAAACTTTTGTAAAGACGCTAAAACTCGCAAAAGAAGCCAATGCTGATTTAATTACTCTGGTAGGAGATCTTTTTAGTTTTCCTTCTGAAATTGCTATAGAGTGGGTGTTAGCACGATTAAAGGAAACTGGGATTCCATACATTTATACAGCCGGAAATCATGATTGGCATTACGAAGGGATGTATGGTTCTCTAGAAGAATTACGCGATACTTGGACTAAAAAAAGATTGCTGCCCTTGTATCAAGGCAAGGATCCATTGATGGGAACTACAGATATAAAGGGGGTTCGATTTATTGCAATAGATAATTCTACGTACGAGATAAATGAAGCGCAATTAGCTTTTTTTAAAGAACAAGTATCGAGTGGATTACTATTGGTGCTTTTAGTTCATATACCGATGTATGCCCCAGGAAAAAGCATCTCGTTTGGATGTGGAAATCCAAATTGGGGTGCAGAGAATGATGGTGTTTTTGAACTAGAAAGAAGACCAAAGTGGCCAGAGGCCGGACATACACAAACGACATTTGATTTTCACAAAGAAGTGTTTTCGGCTCCAAACCTTCTGGGAGTATTAGCGGGACATACCCATCGTTTTTCAATGGAATTAATTAAAGGTACGCCACAGATAGTAACAGACGATAATGCGAGTGGTGGTTATTTAGATATTGATTTTTTACCAATGGAAGTAAAAGATAAAAAATTAATTTTAGAATCTGAATAAAAATGTTTTTAGCTGAGTGAGTGTGCATACCATTGATCGGATTGCGTATTGATTACCCATGAATTGTTTCTTCCTTACCGTAATTTAAAATGATTTTACCTTCTAATTCTAGAAGGTCTTGCCATTGTTTATCAACGTCCATTCCTTCTCCATATTTTCGCGCGAATTTTAAAAAAGTCGTATAATGCCCCGCTTCACTAATCATTAATTCTCTATAGAATTTTGAGAGTTCTTTGTCTTTAATCGTTTCAGAAAGTACTTTAAAGCGTTCACAACTTCTTGCTTCGATCATTGCAGAAAATAAAAGTCGGTTTACTAAGTTTTGTTTACGATTACCACCTTTTATTTTGGCCTTAAAAAGTTCGTTAACATAACTGTTTTTAGATTCTCGTCCCAATTGAAAACCCCGTTTTTTTAGGATGTTATGTACCATTTGAAAATGCTCTAATTCTTCTTGAGCAAGCAAGATTAGTTCAGTAACCAAATCTGTAAGTTCAGGATTCAACGTAATAATAGAAATTGCATTCGTTGCTGCTTTCTGCTCGCACCAAGCATGATCTATCAATACCGCTTCAATATTTGACTCAGCTAATTTTGCCCATCGAGGGTCTGTAACCAATTTTATACCTAGCATTACGGCCTATTTATGTTTTTCAAAAGACACCATTGCTACTTTATCATTGGCATTATTAACTTCCCCTTTTACCCAACCGTTTTTTAAACAGAAATTGGTTGCGATGGTATTTCCGACAAACGATTGAAGCTTAATATGTTCATTTGTTTTAAATAATTCTTCTTCTGCAGCCTTCAATAATATAGAGCCGAGTCCATTATGATGTTTGCTAGCATCAATCATCATGATATAAATAAAGTTTTCGAAATAAATAATAAATCCAGTAATTTTGTCATTTAGAATTAAGACGGTTAAATCACTAAAATGATTTAGTATTTCTTTTCTTAATTCCGCATTATTGATATACCAATCAACATTGTGATTGCCTAAAAAAGGACGATAAGATTTATCGAATGTATTGTATGCAAGTTGAACAATTTCTTCAATTTCTGACCTTCTAGCTTTTCTGATTTCTTTTGAGGTTGTGAGCGCCGTATTCATAAAATAAATAACTATGTCGTTAAATATACGATATTGAATTGAAATTCCGCAAGAATTAAGCCTAGATTTTAGTCATGATATCAACGAGTTATTAACTAAAGGAATTATTTTATTTGATAGATTTTAAATATAAACGCTCCACTTTGTCTCTTGCCCATGGGGTCCTTCGTAAAAATTTTAGACTCGATTTTATGGAAGGGTTCCTTTTAAATGAATTTATATTTACCTTTTGACTCAATTCTTCCCATCCGTAATTGGAAACTAAATACTGAAGTATTTCAGCAAGTTTAACTCCGTGCAGTGGATTGTTTGGTTGATCTTGAGACATTTATTTCAATGATTAAAATTCACTTGTGAAATGTAATTTAACAGAAGGAAATTTACTCTGTGTCATTTGTATTGTAAATGCAGAATCTGCAAAGAAAACCAACTGACCTTGTTTGTCTTTTGCTAAATAGCGCTGTTTTGTCCTTCTAAATTCTTTAAATTCTTCATTCTTAGGATCATCTGGCTTAACCCAACAAACTTTGTGCATTGCCAAGTTCTCATATGTACATTTGGCACCATATTCATGTTCTAAACGATACTGTATAACTTCATATTGTAAAGCTCCAACCGTACCAATTACTTTTCTATTGTTAATTTCAAGTGTAAATAACTGCGCTACTCCTTCATCCATTAATTGAACAAGGCCTTTTTGTAATTGTTTTGATTTTAAAGGATCAGCATTGTTTACATAGCGAAAATGCTCTGGAGAAAAACTCGGGATTCCCCTAAAACTAATGTGCTCGCCTTCCGTTAGAGTATCACCAATTTTAAAGTTACCTGTATCGTGTAACCCTACAATATCACCAGGGAAAGACTCATCTACGATTTCTTTTTTCTCTGCGAAAAATGCATTCGGACTAGAAAATTTCATTTTCTTTCCATTACGGACATGTAAGTATGGAGCATTTCGTTTGAATGTTCCAGAGACAATTTTTACAAATGCCAATCTATCTCTATGTTTTGGATCCATATTTGCATGAATTTTGAAAACAAAACCAGTCAACTTATTTTCTTTCGAGTCTACCAAACGTTCTTCAGACATTTTTGGTTGAGGAGTTGGAGCAATTTCTGTAAAACAATCTAACAGTTCCTTAACACCAAAATTATTTAATGCAGATCCGAAAAATACAGGTTGAAGTTCACCTTTAAGGTATACTTCTTTGCTGAATTTCGGATATACTTCATATACTAATTCTAATTCTTCTCTTAAAGTATTGGCTGAATTTTCACCAACAATATTGTCTAATTTAGGGTCATTCAAATCGCTAAATTCTATACCCTTCGTAACCGTTTGTTTTTTGTCATCAGAAAATAGATTTAACTTCTCTTCCCAAATATTGTAAATTCCTTTAAAGTCATAACCCATTCCAATAGGGAAACTAAGAGGAGTTACTCTTAAACCTAATTTTTGTTCTACTTCATCTAGTAAATCAAACGCATCTTTACCCTCTCTATCTAATTTATTGATAAAAACAATGATTGGAATATTTCGCATTCTGCATACTTCTACTAATTTTTCAGTTTGTGCTTCAACACCTTTGGCAACATCAATCACAACAATAACACTATCAACAGCAGTTAAGGTTCTAAAAGTATCTTCAGCAAAATCCTTATGGCCAGGTGTATCTAATATATTTATTTTTTTATCTTTATAAATAAAAGCAAGAACAGAAGTAGCTACAGAGATTCCACGCTGACGCTCAATTTCCATAAAATCAGAAGTTGCGCCTTTTTTAATTTTATTACTTTTTACAGCACCAGCTTCTTGTATCGCACCTCCAAACAATAATAGTTTTTCTGTAAGGGTGGTTTTACCCGCATCCGGGTGAGAAATAATTCCAAATGTACGTCTGCGCTGTAATTCTTCTAAAAATTCCATTGAATAAAATTAGGTGGCAAATATACCGCTTAGAAAGTAAAATATCAACGTAAGACATCAATTTTAATATATACGTCTTCTTTTGGCCATTCATCAGATCCTGCTCTGAGATTCGCAATTTTGTCCATTGTTGAAAAACCAGACATCACTTCTCCAAAAACTGTATGCTCGTTGTCTAAATGATGGGCACCATCTTTCTTTTGAATAATATAAAATTCAAAAGGACTTGATAGTTTGTTAGGATTATTATCCCAATCTCTGGCAGAAGCGAGTGCTCCATATTTATGAGTTCTATGCTTTTTAAAGTTAGGAGGAAGACGATAGTTTCTATATTTCCTACGAATTCTCATCATGGATATATTGTCTGAGTTTCCACCTTGAATCACAAAATCGGGAGCGACTCGGTAAAACATGGTTGTGTTGAAATATCCAACTTTTGAAAGAAAAATAAAGTTTGCTCTATGTATAGGGGTGTCCTCATAGAGCTTCATTTTTATATTGCCATATTTCGTCTGCAACAATACCACGGTTTCTTTATTTTGTTTTCCATATTCCGTAAAAAATGATACTACGTTTTTGGGTCTCAAACTATCCCATTCTTTTTTGATAATTACCTTTTTAGGAACTTCTTTTTTTTTAATTATTGGTTTGGTTTCTTTTTCTAGAGATTCTTTTTTAGGTTCACTATTACATGCTAAGAAACTAATTAATACAATTAAGTAAAAGAAAATTTTATATAAATTCATAAAAGAGAAAGAGTGTTTTTGTTTGATTACAAAGATAGATTAATCATTTAATCTTTGTAATTTTACAATCTAAAGTTTATCGTTTTAGGAATTCAGCGTATGGGAAAAGAAAATGTTATATTAGTCAATGAAAATGACGAAAAAATCGGATTAATGGAGAAGATAGAGGCCCATGAAAAAGCCTTATTGCATCGCGCATTTTCTGTGTTTTCCTTTAATAAAAAGGGACAATTACTACTGCAGCAAAGAGCAGCTTCGAAATATCATTCTCCTTTATTATGGACTAATACTTGTTGCAGTCATCAAAGAGAAGGAGAGTCTAACATTGAGGCTGGAAAGCGCAGATTGCGAGAGGAAATGGGCTTTGTTTGCGAACTCAAAGAATTATTTGTTTTTACTTATAAAGCACCTTTTGATAATGGATTAACAGAACATGAAATAGATCATGTAATGGTGGGATACTATGATGAAAATCCAGAGATAAATAGGGAAGAGGCTGAAGCATATAAATGGATGACAATTGAAGAAGTGAAAATGGATATAAATAAGAACCCTGAAACTTACACGGTTTGGTTTCGTATTATTTTTGAAAAATATAAAGAATTTATTTCAAATTAATGGCAAAAGTAGCAATACACAGAAAAGCGCATTTTAATGCAGCACATCGTTTATACAATTCAGATTGGAGTGATGAAAGAAATGCTTTGGTATTTGGTAAATGTGCCAATCCTCATTATCATGGTCACAATTATGAATTAATCGTAGCTGTTAAGGGAGAGATCAATCCAGAAACCGGATTTGTGATGGATATGAAAAGGTTAAAAAATTTGATAGAATCTGAGATAGAAGATAAATTTGATCATAAAAATTTAAATGAAGAAGTTGTACCCTTTAAAAGTTTGAACCCAACAGCAGAGAATATTGCTGTTGTAATTTGGAATATTTTAAGGGAGAAAATTGAAACAAGATTGGAATTAACGATAACATTGTATGAGACGTCAAGGAACTATGTGGTGTACTCGGGCGAATAAATGTAATTTGTAAGTGGGTAATTTTAATTTGCAGTTCTAATTTATAAAAAGATAACAATATATTGGTAATAATTATTATTCGATAGCACGAATTAGGAAGTATTATTTATTTGTTATTGTTTAGAGTAGAGTTAAAGAGTGCTTTACAAATGACTTCGATAGAATTTCCATCAATTTTACGCACCTCAATCGATAATTGAAGTTCGCTACTATTTAATTTCTTTTAGGGATATCTAATTGAAATTTATCATTCAAGTAGGTGTTTTTTAAAAGATTCAATTTTACTAAAATAGGTCTTGATATAATATACTCCTTAAAAGAAAAGGCTCATGACTGAGCGTATTGTTCCATTTTTTTGTAAAAGTTAAGAGGTAATAACGCTCGACTATTATTTATATCATTTATAGTAACGATGAAATGATTTTTGAAAGAAGTTTTTGTATTCGTATTTTTCATGTCATTATGGATTTAACAGCAATGATATTGCGTTTATTAAAGGAGTTTTGATTTTTAGAATGGCATGTAGGATGAACGAACTAAATGTGTGATTAGATTTCATAATTTTTAGATCTAGGGAATGCCTTGATAATTATTTTAATCAAAAAAAAGGTGCTTTTTTCTAAAAAAGCACCTTTTAATTAGTTAGTAATTAGTTGTTAATTAGTATTGTTTAGCGTCGTTTAAACAAATAGTTAGTGCTTTTATAGATATACTGTTTTTGCATACAATTGACTAAAGGAAATTCGCGTAGAATGACGGCCGTAATATGTATCGTATTTAGCATTAACTATGTCATTTAAATTCAAAAATACTACTATTTTTCACTCAACCAAATTTTTTTAACATTAAATGATATTTAGAAAAGCATTACACTGGATTCTGTTTTACATTTTTAGTACTATTATAATGCTTAAATTTGAGTTAAAAAAAGAATATTATGTATTCAAATATAAAGGTAATAGCATTCGATGCAGATGATACATTATGGGTGAATGAACCATATTTTAGAGAGGTTGAACATCAGTTTTGTAACTTATTAAGTTCTTATGAAACCGAGAATAAAATTAATCATGAATTACTAAAGAAAGAGTTGGAAAACTTGTGGCTTTATGGTTACGGAGTTAAAAGTTTTCTGCTGTCGTTGATAGAAACGGCCATAGAGTTATCTAATGGAAGAATTAACGCCCATGATATTAATAAAATTATTGGATTCGGTAAAAAGATGTTAACCAAGCCAATTCAATTGTTGGATGGTGTCGAAGAGGTTTTGAAAACGTTGAGCCCGAAATATAAATTGATTTTGGCTACAAAAGGAGATTTACTAGATCAAGAGCGTAAATTAGAAAAATCTGGTCTGACTAACTATTTCGATCACGTTGAAATTTTAAGTCAAAAAAAAGAAGAGAATTACATCAGATTAATAAAATTTTTAAATATTCAACCCATAGAATTTTTGATGATAGGCAACTCATTAAAATCGGATATATTACCGCTTGTGGGGGTTGGAGCCAATGCGATCCATATTCCATATCATACTACATGGGCGCATGAAGAGATAGCGGGACACATAGAAGACGACTCTTATAGAAAGGGAGATTCTTTATTGGATATTTTGAATTTTTTATAACGTAATAATTACGTAAATTTGCATCAAATATAAACTAGAATAATATGGCAAGTGTAAAAAATTTAAAACAGGACATTAATTATGTTTTAGGAGATGTAATTGAAGAAGTATACTCATGGGAATTATTAAACCCGGATGCCGACACAAAAAAATCAACAGCTATTATTGATGAAACAATTTCATTATTTGATTCTTTAATCGTGAAGGTGAACGAGAAAAATGTGGTGAATAAAAAAGCACATTTTAAAACGGTTAAGAGTGATTTAGAAGGAGTTGCTTTAAGTTTATTAGAAAAAGTAAATAAATTGTAAATAGGATATACTAAACGCTTTTTCTATTCGTTTAATACGTAGACTAATTTAAAATTTACTTTAATAAATTATGGCAAGAGCAATGTTGGAGTATACTAAAACAGTACTAAAAAAGGTAAGTTTCAATGTTGAATTATTTAGTATTGAACTTAAAAAAGCTGTAAAAAGATTGCTACCAGATGAAATAGAAGAATTAAGAGTATGGTTGAGAGCGTATATCAATGAAAAACCAGAACTAAATAGTTGTTTAGTACTGATTAATATATAAAAAAAAGGAGCCTTTAGGCTCTTTTTTTATTTTGTAAAGGGCTGACAATTTTAACATCGTTAAAAGTAATAGCTCCTCGTATTACACTATCAATAACATCTTTTAAAGCTTCTATTAATTGTATTTTTAATTGTGACTTATGATAGATTAAACTAACCTCTCTTGCAGGGACCGGTGCATTAAACTCTCTTAAAAAAGTCTGATCGATATCGTTTAGATCTAGTGTGTACAGATAAGGTAATAAAGTCATCCCTAAATTTTCTTTTGCTAATTTAATCAATGTATTAAAGTTACCACTTTCTAAATGAAAATGGGCTCCAGATTCTTTTTTATATGCTCTACAAAGGTTTAAGATACTTTCTTTGAAGCAATGACCATCTTCCAATAATAATATGTCATTTAGTTCTAAATCACTCGCATCAATTGTTTTATGATTGTGAAGTCTATGGTCAGAAGGAATAAACCCGATAAATGGTTCATAATAAATAACTCTTTCCTTTATCGCTTCGTTTTCGAGAGGAGTTGCTGCAATCCCGGCATCTATGTGACCATCTGAAAGTTTCCGTATGATTTCTTCCGTAGTCAACTCTTCAATGATCAAATTTACTTTCGGATATTTCTTTACAAATGTTTTTAGAAACATAGGAAGTAAACTAGGCATTATAGTGGGGATGATTCCCAATTTAAATTCGCCTCCTACATACCCTTTTTGTTGATCTACAATATCGCTAATTCTGTTACTCTCATTAATAATAATTTTTGCTTGTTCTATAATCTTTTCTCCAATCTGAGTCAGTTGAATTGGTTTTTTACTTCGATTAAATATTTTAACCTCCAATTGATCTTCCAACTTTTGAATTTGCATACTGAGGGTTGGTTGGGTTACAAAACAATGCTCTGAAGCAATGGTGAAATTTTGATATTCGGCCACGGCAAGGACGTATTTTAACTGAGTTATAGTCATTTGTATAAATTTTGATGATAAAGATATTAAAACTATCAATTGTAATTATATATTATCGATTTAAATTTGCAATACTTTTGAATTATAAATTAAAACAAATAAAAATGAAAAGAACAATTTTAGGATTAGATGTAGAGAAAAACACAGAAACGGTAAAAAAATTAAATATTCTTTTATCAAACTTCCAAGTGTATTATCAAAGTTTAAGAGGCTTGCATTGGAATATTAAGGGAAAATCTTTTTTTGAGTTGCATGTAAAGTTTGAAGAATACTATACAGACTCTCAAGAGAAGATTGATCTTATTGCAGAGCGAATTCTTACTTTACAAGGAGTACCACTTCATACTTTTAGTGATTATACATCTAGAGCCGTTGTACCGATAGGAAAAGATATTACACAGGATGTTGAAGCTGTGAAATTAATTTCAAATACGTTGTCAAAATTATTGGAACTGGAAAGAGAAGTTCTAATGCTTTCCGATGATGGAAATGATGAAGGAACAAATTCAATGATGAGTGACTTTATAACGGAACAAGAAAAAACAATTTGGATGCTAAAGTCTTGGTTAAGTTAGAAATTTTTCACCCACTTTATACGTACTAAAGAATCTGTTTGAAGTTTATACCTGAAAGGAAATGTAAAAAAATCAAGCAGATTCTTAATCTCTCCAGAATTTTCGCTGTTTGTTCAATTCATCTTCAGACTTTTGGTAATCTTTAACAGATACGACTTTTAAAAATGATTTGTGCTGTTCAATAGCCATTTCCATTTGAGAAACAATTTTGGCGAAATCATCGTTCTCATAATCTATATCTAACGGCTTTTTAATGACTAAAGATTGTAATACGCCACGTTTTTTAATGAGCAATCCCTTTTTATCAAAAGATCTTCTAAAACCATCAATTACAACAGGTATTACAATAGGCTTGTAGGTCTTTATGATATGTGCTGTTCCTCTTCTAATTGGTTTAAAAGGAGTTGTAGTTCCTTGAGGGAAGGTAATAACCCAGCCATCATTTAAGGCTGTACCAATATTTGTAATATCAGACATTTTTACTTGTCTGTTAATATCTTTCCCTTCGCTTCTCCATGTTCGCTGAATGGAAATAGAACCTATATATGCAAAAATTTTCGGAAGCAATCCATCTTTCATCGTTTCAGATGCTGCGATATAATAAATATTCAATTTTGGGTTCCAGAGATATCCAACGTTCTTAAGAGTATCAACCCGCCCTTTTAATGAAGCGTTAAAGACATGTAGCATGGCAGCAACATCTGCAAAGTAAGTTTGATGATTGGCAACAAATAAGACATTATTATGTGGAAGATCCCTAATAATTTCTGAACCTTCAATTTTAAGGTCATTGAATCTTTGATAGCGGCCATGTGATATGACACCAAAAATTCGAATCATCCATTTTTTTATGAATAATATATGTCCAAAAGGATTTCTTTTAAAAAGCCCCATAGTTTTCTAAATTAAGAATGCAATATTACAAAATAAATAAACACTATAAGGTCTTAATTATATATTTGATATCACTCAATATCATGGCTGTGGCTCCCCAAATAATGTAATTATTTAGTTTAAAGCACGGTATGTCTATATTGTCCATGTAGGACGCGGATATATTTTTTACGATCGCATTTTTTTCATCAAGTAACTCAGATAGTTTTACTTCTATAAGTGTTTCAACCTCATTGTTTTTAGTAAAAACAGGGACTTCTTTTAGGAAACCCATAAATGGCACTACTAAAAAATTACTCGGTGGAATATAAACGGGTGTAAGTTGTTTTATAATTTCAACTTTATTTTTTTCAATCCCCACTTCTTCATAGGTTTCTCGAAGTGCAGTGTGTTCACTATTAGTATCATTTTTGTCTTTTTTACCACCTGGAAAACTGATTTGAGCAGAATGAACTCCCTTATAGCTTGCGCGAAGGGTTAATAGAAAACGAGTTTGCTCTTGATTGTCTGGATAAAATAATGACAATACAGCCGCTTGTTTTGGATTTCTTGCTTTTATTTTTCCTTCGGATAATTGCCTTCGTTCATTCGGAGCCATTTTGAGATGCGCTGGTAAACCTCCCAATGCTGCGTTTTGAATAGGGCATATGTTTGATATAAAATCTTGAAATTTCATTTCTAATTTTATTTAAAATGAAACGCATATGTTTTTGATAAATTATAATTCAATCTATTCAAAAATTAATTTGTCATCACATTCAAACCAAGATTTATAATATTCTCTATGAATCTTTTCTACTCGATTTCGTTTAACTTTTAAGGTTGGAGTCATGAGACCGTTATCCAAAGTCCAGTCTTCCTTCATCACTATTACTTTCCGAATGTATTCATGTTTTTCTAAACTAGAATTCACTATTTTTATAGTGTCAAACAATTCCACTTCCAAGACTTTTGGATCTTTTTGTTTTCCTCTTTGAGAAAGGACTATTAATGCTATGGGTTCCGGAATACCAGTTCCCACAACACATAATTGTTCCACATTATTATTATCTGCTAGTTGCAACTCTATAGGGGAAGGACAAATATATTTTCCTTTGTCGGTTTTAAATTGATCTTTAACACGACCAGTAATAGTTAAATAGCCATGATGATCATACTCTCCAATATCCCCTGTACGAAAATAACCTTCGGTAGTCAAAACTTCTGATGTGATTTCTGGATTTCTAAAATAACCTTTCATGAGGCAAGGGTTTTTAATTAGAATCTCTCCATCCGGCAAAAGTTTAATTTGTACGCCGGGCAAGGCTTTACCTACGGCACCTATTTTATTTTGATTTGGCAAACTAAAATGCGAAATACAACAGTCTTCTGTCATACCATAAACTTGTAAAATTTCAACACCAATTTTTTGATACCACTCCATAACTTCTTTTGCTAATGGAGCCGCACCTGAAATTGAAATTACACTTTCTTTTAATCCAATTTTCTTTTTGAGTTTATTTTTTACAATGTTATTAAGAATAGGAATTGTTAAAAATAAATTTAATTTTTTTTGAGGGAGGGCTTCTAATATTTTTTCTTGAAATTTTGTCCAAATTCTTGGTACCGCAAAAAAAGTATGTGGTTGGGTAGCGTCCAAATCAGCCGCAAAAGTTTCCAAAGATTCTGTAAAACTAATTTGACCACCAATGGTAAGTGCAAAAGCGGAAATAACACGCTCTGCAATATGAGACAGTGGTAAATATGAAAAAAATCTAGAATGGTCTTTAAGCGATAATAAGGGACCTATGGTGTTAATGCTATTCATAAAATTACCAACCGTATGCATTACACCCTTAGGAATACCTGTAGTACCCGATGTGTAAATAATAGTATGTAAGTCATCTGGTTTTGATGGGGAGATATCAGTAGTTG
Source organism: Urechidicola croceus (assembly GCA_905181865.1). Taxonomy (GTDB): domain Bacteria; phylum Bacteroidota; class Bacteroidia; order Flavobacteriales; family Flavobacteriaceae; genus Urechidicola; species Urechidicola croceus_A. The sequence goes on along the minus strand of CAJIZG010000001.1, from coordinate 191,471 downwards.
GAGCATTAGATAAAACAATGTTTTCCCAAGATTCACCATCATTGACACCAAATAGATTGACACTAATTTTTGGAATATCAGGAATACCTTGTTTTTGTTCTTCGTAAGTATCGAGCTTACCTAAAATTATAAGTTTAGACTCACTATGAACGAGAATTTGATTGATTGCTGTTGAATTTAAAGAAGGATAAACAGGGATTGAAACATTATGAGTCATTAAAATTGCTAAATCAGCTAGGATCCAGTGTGCACAATTCTTTGAAAGTAACGCAATGTGGCTCTGATTTGGTAGTTTATGAGCCTGAATAGCACCGGCTATTTTTCTAATTTCCTGTCCTGCTTCTTTGTATGTGTAAATATGTAACGTTTTGTTAAAAGGCTGTTTTAAAAATATTTTATTCGGAGTATTCTTTTCCCAATGTAAGAAAGCTTCAAGAGGTGTGTTGAATAGTTTCATAATTTTGCTGATTAATTATTGCGTAACTCCTAGAGTTAACATGCTAAATTAATGATTTTGTATTATACTTTTAAGGCTTGAAGTAAAACGGTAGATGGATGTGTAGTTTTTCTACCTGTTCCATCTAAAATTTGATGCTTACAACTTATACCTGATGTAGCAATTATTGTTTCCAAATTGGTATTTCTAATTTTAGGAAATAAAGAATCTTCTCCTATTTTCATACTTAGATCATATTTTTCTTTTTCATACCCAAAAGAACCAGCCATTCCGCAACATCCCGCTGTTATAATTGATACGTTATAGTTTTTCGGTAAATTAAGCATGGCAAATATGGGTTCTATACCTATCAATGCTTTTTGATGACAATGTCCATGAATTTTAATGTTTTTCGGTTCATTGGTAAACTGAGATTGAGATATTTTCTTTATGTTAACTTCCTTTTGAATAAACTCTTCAATAGTAAAGCAATGATTCGAAATTCTTTTCGCCGAATCTTTGTCGTCTGCAATCCGAAGATACTCATCTTTAAAAGTTAGAATGGCAGTTGGCTCCATTCCAATAAGGGGTGTTTCTGAGGTTATTATATCTTTAAATATAGCAATATTTTTGTTGGCTATTATCTTAAATTCATCTAAAAAACCTTTTGAAACCATACTTCTTCCACTTTCTTCGTGCGCTACGGTTTTTACGTTATACCCCAATTTGATTAAGAGTGTGTAAGTGTCTATACCTATTTGGATATCATTATAATTGGTAAATTCGTCACAAAACAGGTAAATAGTACTTTTTGTACTTTTAATGGAACTATTATTTTTTTGAATCCAATTTTTAAAAGTTTGATTACTTAACGGTGGAATAGTTCTATGTATTGAAATTCCTAAGATTTTTTTAGCAATAGGTTGACGTAAGATAAAATTGGTTATATGGGGAAAACGACTACCAATTCGGTTGTATTTGGCATTGAAAGCAAATAAACGATCTCTAAAAGTTGGTTTATTATCTTTTTGATATTGGTATAGAAATTCAGATTTTAATACAGCAATATCAACATTACTTGGACATTCACTAGCACAGGCTTTACAACTTAAACAAAGATCAAAAACCTCCTTTAATTCTTTATGATTGTATTTGTTTGATTTTTCAGAATTTGTTAAAAATTCTCTCAAGGTATTAGCGCGGGCTCGAGTTGTATCTTTTTCATTTTTGGTTCCTCGGTAACTTGGGCACATAGTACCGCCAGCACTTACTGATTTTCTACAGTCACCAGAGCCATTACATTTTTCGGTTGCGCGCAATATACCTTGTGAGTCAGAGAAATCAAAGACAGTATCTATATTGGGCTCAGCTCGTTCTATTTCATATCGTAACGATGTATCCATCAAAAAAGGATCTGTAATTTTACCTTTATTAAAGACGTTATTTTTGTCAAAAGTCTTTTTAAGTCTTTGAAGAAGTTCGTAGTTTTTAGTTCCTATCATAATGGGAATGAATTCTGCTCGAACAATTCCGTCACCATGTTCTCCGCTAAAAGAACCTCCATATTTTTTTACTAAAAGCGCTGTTTTTAAAGTAATTTTTCTAAAGAGTTTAACATCTTTTTTCTTTTTTAAATTTAATATCGGACGAAGATGTAATTCTCCAGCACCGGCATGTGCATAATAAACCGCTTCTTGTTTAAATTCTTTCATCATTTGTGAAAACTCAGAAATATAGCGGGGGAGATCATTTAATTGTACCGCAGTATCTTCAATACACGCAACCGCTTTGTTGTCACCGATGATATTTCCAAGCAGCCCCAATCCAGCTTTTCTTAAGTTGAAGGCTTTTTCAATTTCGATACCGGTCAATTTTGGAAAAGCATATCCGTAATTGTTATTTTTTAAATCTTCAATAAGAGTATTTGCTTGTTGTTGTACATTTTCCAAAGTAGTTGCAGATAATTCTAACATTAATACTGCTTTTGGATCACCTTCTATAAAAAAGCGATTTTTTACATGTTCTCTATTACTTTTAGTACAGTCTAGAATGGTTTTATCCATCAATTCACAGAGGTATAAATCGTGTTTCATAGCAATAACGACCGCTTCCATGCTCTCTTGAACACTTTCAAAATGTGCAGCGACCATAACACTATGACTTGGTGGTAAGTCATCTAATTGAAGTGTTATTTCTGTGGTGAAAGCGAGTGTACCTTCACTCCCAGAGAGTAATTCACAAAGATTGAGTTGCTCTTCGTTCCCACCGAATAATTCTGATTTTAAAAAGGTGTCAATATTGTATCCTGTATTTCTTCGATGAATCGTTTTTTTAGGAAATTGTTTTCTAATTTCTTCCTGAATAGCGGTATTGGAAAGTTCTTGGTGGATGAATTTATAAATAGACCCTTCCAATGAATTTAATTTGGATTTTCGAATAAACGCTTCAGAAGAGATAGAAGAAAATTCAACTTCCGACCCATCCGATAAAATTGTTTTAAGATTAATTAGTTTTTCTCTTGTAACGCCATATTTTATAGAAGTCGTACCAGATGAATTATTACCTACCATTCCTCCAATCATACATCTATTTGATGTTGAAGTATTAGGCCCAAAGAATAATCCGAATTGTTTTAAATATAAATTTAAGTCATCGCGAATAACTCCAGGTTGAACAGTTACCGTTTTTGAAGCTTTATCAACAGAGATGATTTTCGTGAAGTATTTTGACACATCCACAACGATACCATTACCAACACATTGCCCCGCTAATGAAGTTCCAGCTGTTCTTGGAATTAGCGTAGTGTCATTTTGATTGGCATGTGCAATTAATATTTTAAGATCATCTACCGATTTTGGATATGCTACAGCCGTTGGTGTCATTCTGTAAACAGAAGCATCTGTAGCGTAAATTGATGTATGTAATTTATCAAAAAAAAATTCTCCTGATAAATTTAATTTAAGTTGTTCTAAAGGTTGTGTCATTGATATTAGTCTATTTTTACAAAGTTGACCTTTTCAAGAGGTTTGTGAATTTTATAGATGGTATAAGGTTGCGTAATAGCCATAGTTGACATACCACTGGGCTTGGTTTCCTTTACGAATAATTGTAAAATGCCAGTGTTATTATATTTTGCAGATTCTAATAAAATAGTATACCCTCCAGAATTTTGCTGGCCCATAAATAAAACAATAACACTTTCCTTATTGAAATCGATCATAGGCAAAGGGATACCTGGTTTTCTTGCGATATTAAGTTGTGCAAATATTTTTTTGAGTGCGTCATTAGATTTTACGAATATGAAATTTTCTTCTAGATTCCCACCATGTGATTGGCTTGTTATTTTATCAAAAGTAATTTCAGTTTTGTCGTTTACAAGGTCTTTTTTACCAGAGCAATTTATAAGAATAAGAAAACAGAGAATCACATTAAATTTAAATACAGGCTTAATCATAAATCTAACAAATTTGTTCTCTATTTGTGATATTCTTTTTGGAGGACTGTAGTAAAAAGACATTTGATCCAATTTGAATACCCAAAAGTAACACTTGACTTCTAAAATTCGCAATTTTCTTTTCTTTAAAATTAATAATTGCTATATTTTTTTCTCTATTAATTCGTCTTTTGAGTAAAGAGTGGTTATTTGAGCACGAGTGTGTTTAATTTCCAACTTACCAAAATCTACTTTTAACTGATACGCTAATTTATGCGCTTTTAGAAAATTAGTAACCTCCAAAATTGTACCTATTCTTATGTCAACTTTTGAGAATTCTTCAAAGATAATTATCGATTTTATAGGTTTTTATTCGTTGACAATGAATTCTATTCGTCTGTTTATTAAATGTTCTGATTCACTACATTTAACGCCATTAGAGCAGCCATTCAAAAGTTTAGTTTCTCCGTGTCCTTCGGCAGACAATCGCTTCTTATTAATACCTTTGGAAATGATAAACGTTACTATAGACTGCGCTCTTTCTTTAGACAAAGTCAGATTATAATTATCTGGGGCCCGACTATCGGTATGCACCCCAATGAATACATTAATATTCTTGTTTTTACTCATCGCACTGGTAATTTTATTCAATTCAATTGCAGCGTCTTCTCTTATTTCAGACTGATTCAATTCAAAATCGATATCACCTGTCAGTATCATTTTTTGATTACGTACAATTTCAAAATCAAGTTTACTTTCTAAAGATAATATGAGTTCACTTTTATTATTGTTTATGTTGTTTGTCACCACAGATTTAAATTCTGGAAAATAATTAGACTTTCGAGTAGCTACTTCATAATTTTCATTGCAATCAACATAAAACTCAAAGAAACCTAATTCGTTAGTTTTTACAGAACTAAGAATAGAATTATCTTTTACTAAGTCTACGATTACATTTGACATGAATTTGTTCGATTTAAAATTAATTACAGTACCAGTAATCGTTTGTTTACAGATATTGGATGTTAATGCAAAGTCCAATCTTTGAATTTGTCTATCAATCTCATTTGATTTAAATTTAGAAGTAGCTGTTATATAATTGTCATTAGACACTCGTAAAGTATATTTTTCACTACAATCTATATTGAAATGAAAATTTCCATTTGTATTGGCACCTACAGATTGTACAAGTATTCCTTTTGAATTGATGAGTTCAACTTTGGCTCCAATAATCTCATTACCATCTATTAGGTTGGTGATTTTACCATTTACAATTTGACGACATTTAAGACGAGTAATAGCGGAGTTTAACGCAACCACACTATTATTAGATCCTGATTTAAAATTAAATAATCCGTCTTCATAACCATATTTGTCGGTGTTGATTTTATAGTTTTCTTCGCAATCTACTTTAAAGGAATATATACCAGAAGAATTTGTGGCCGTCGCTTTAATTTGTGAATCCTTATTAATGAGGTAAATTTTGGCATTAACAATAGGTAATTCTGTGTTTTTATCCGTCAATTGACCAGTTAGAAATACATCGCAAGGTGTTTTCTCCAATGTAATGTTTGTAATGGTCTTAGAATTGTCTAGTTCACTCGTTCTCAGGTCAAAATAGGTCTCTTCAAACTTATTTAGTCTTGCAGCGATTCTATAGTGATTTTTACATTTTAATTCGAATTTATATTTACCTTCTGGTGAAATTTTATAAGTACCTACATTTACGCCATTTTCGTATAATGTAACAGTGGCATCTACTAAAATTATATTTTTTGAGTTTAGAATAAACCCTTCTACTAATTGAGTACATTCCTCCTCATCATCATTTAATTTATTTAAGGCGACAAATGAAGTAAAAAGAGTATTGTTTAATTCAGTTGAATTATTTTCTATATTTTCAAAGTCAGTTTTAGTATTACCCTGATTTAATTGATTTGAATTATCAGAATTTTCGAATTCATCTGATTTTAATAATGAATTTTGATTAGAATCTTCGGCTACTAATTTATCACTTTCTTGATCTTTTAATATTCCTCCCTTAAAGACATAAATATCTGCATTACCAAAACCACCACTTCTAGTCGAAGAAAAATAGCCAATATTTCTTTCAACATTAAATACCAAAGAAAAATCGTCTTCTTTACTGTTTATTGGAGCCCCAAGATTAACCGGTTTTTCAGCGTCATCGGATAAAGAGGAACTAAATACATCTAATTCACCAAATCCTTTATGTCCATTGGAAGAAAAATATAATATGTCGTTTTTATCTACAAAGGGAAAAAACTCATCTTCTTCTGAATTTATTTTATTTCCTAAGTTTTTAGGGGCACTAAAAGTTCCATCTTTTTGAATATCTACCGCGTAAATATCAAACCCTCCGAGAGAGCCTTTCATATCGGAAACGAAATATAGTTTTCTACCATCTAAACTTAAATGCGGATTAGTAACGGAATAATTGTCACTATTAAAAGGCATTGGAGAAATATTTGATAATTGCCCAGAATCATTAATGGAAGCACGAAACATTTTTAATATTTGTTTATTTACTCGTACTATTCTTTTAAAAAACGTTGTATAGTTATCTAAGATATCGTTGTTCCTAGTGAAATAAACTGTTTTAAGATCGGCTGAAAAAGTAATATTGGATTCGAAAATTGGATTATCTTCAATAGGTTGAAATAGTTTTGGTTCGATGATAGAACCATATTCAGTAAAGGATCCGGTATATAACTGCAATCCCATATGACGATTATTACGCTTTTCTCTTTTACCAGTAGTTTCATTTTTCTTGGAAGAAGCAAAGAGTACTAAATCATCCGAAATAAATTTCACTCCAATTTCAGCATACGGAGAGTTCATATCTATATTTCTGACTTCAGTGGGTGTAATAAGTTGAGCGTTACTTGTTATAAGCGAAATGAGGAAAAAGGCTAAAAAAAGATTTTGTTTTCTAATCATTTTTAGCAGTAACCTTTTTGATAACCCAGGCAGAGCCAATTAGTAAAAATTGTAAGTCCTTAAAGAATGAAGGCTTTTTTCCTTCCAGTCTATGTCCGTAAAACTGACCTATCCAAGCAACGATAAAGATGACAAGGGATGTATACGCAAGCGGCAAAATAGCAGGTAAATAATGATTTCCAATGATACATACTACTGAAAATATAAACATTTTTAAAAACATAGAAAAAGACAACCTCAAATAAAACAAGAGCATAAATACAACTGTTACGGTAGCCCAATTTTCTATTAATGGATTATTTAAGTTTAATAAGTCTGATAAAAAATGCACTGGAATTGACATGTGAAACCCAACGATACTAAAGAAAAGAGCAGGAACACAAACGAAGTGAATTAGTTGATTTGTTTGGTTTTGATGGCTCTCAGCATACGCATCAAACCATTCGTTTAGTGTCTTCATAAAGTTGTACTTTTGATGATCTAAAAATACAAATAAAAAAGTGAATATGGCTAGAACTTCTTCAAATATGATTCCCTTAAATTCGGTGGCACCAAGTTTTAATTTACTGGATACCATTTCTAAAAAAAAAATGTCTCTCGAGCATATAAAAGGAGAGAAAGCGACGGTCATTATTTTTATGTGCAATCACTGTCCATTTGTAATACATGTGATTGAAGAGTTAGTAGTTTTAGCAAATTTTTATCAAACGAAAGGAGTTACTTTTATTGCAATATCCTCAAATGATGTGGAAAAACAACCCCAAGATTCTCCTGACTTAATGAGAGAGAAAGCTTTAGAAAGTAAGTATCCATTTCCTTATTTATATGATGACTCTCAAGAGATTGCTCGGGCTTACGACGCTGCTTGTACTCCGGATTTTTACATTTTTAATAAAGATTTGAAATTGAAATATAGAGGTCAGTTAGATGATTCTAGACCTGGAAATAGTATCGAAGTATCAGGAGATGATCTAAGGAATGCTTTGGACTGTATTCTTGAAAATTTAGAAAACGTACGTGCTCAAAAACCAAGTATTGGGTGTAATATAAAGTGGAAGAACTAGGTTAGTTGTGCATGGAGAAGCCCTTTAAAGGGTACTAGAAATAGGAATAAGATAACGTTATTTCCAGTCTATTTTAATCAATAATTGATTGATATGCTCAAAGTGATGCTCCCTATGCCAAGCGTAAATTCCAATATTTTTAGCTAATGAGATCTTTTCTTTGCCATCAGGATATACAAATACTATGGCTAAGTGTTCTGAAAATAATGTCTTAAGAAAATAAACCCATTTAGTATGTAGCGCAGTTATTACATTCAAAGATGGGATTATAAAATCATATTTTCCATCTTCTAATTCAGCCCAGCGTTCTTCGTAATAGGCCTTAATTACAGGTGTATCTTCTGTAAGCGCCCATTTAAATTGGGTATAACTCTGTTGATGACTATCTGCTAAATAATGTATTACCTGTCTAATTGTCTAGCCATCTTCTCTATAGCGAGTGTCCAATTGTTCTTTAGTTAAGTTATGAACTAGTTTATAAATTTTTATGGGTAATTGTTCAATAGTTAAAATCCATTGATTCATATGTTCCTTGGCTATATTATTAGGAATTGAAGCCGTTCTGAGGGGTATTTAATGGTTTACAAAGTATCCGTTTATTTTGGTAAAAAATGTATAGTTGAGAGAGTTACTAATTCAATTCAACTGTTTTAAAATCTTAAGCGAAGTTAGTAGGAATGAAGATAAACAAAAAATGCTGCCAATTAAGACAGCATTTTCTAATTTGGAGCGAAAGACCGGGTTCGAACCGGCGACATTCAGCTTGGAAGGCTGACGCTCTACCAACTGAGCTACTTTCGCATTAACTGTCGCAAAGATACATGTACTTTCAGTATTTGCAAGAAAAAAGTTAAATTTAATTTAATAAAATTCACCATCTTCTCTTAGTACTTTTAAAAAATGAAATCCCTTAATGATATAACCTTCATTGAGGTAAAACTTGTGACCTGATGAATTGTTGAAGTAAGCATTTAATTCTGAGGCCTCACAACCTTTAGATTGGGCATATTTATAGATCCAATCAAAGAATATTTTACCGAGGCCTTTTCCTCGATATGATTCATCTATAACCACTTGATCTGCCTCCATACTTTTGCCAATATAATGCCGAGTCATATACCATATTCCACAAATACCAACTAAAACATTCTTGTCGTACATTACTGCACACTCGTAATTTTGTTCAGACATTTCTAGCACCCTAAACTTTAAAAGAGAAATTGGCGTCTTTTTGTTCAATTGTTTTATTAAAGGTATAATGTCAAGTATTTTTTCTTTTGAGATTATTTTTATTGTGATGTTTTCCATTTTTATCTATTTTTGGCAGCATAAAGATAGGAAGTATTCGCTATGATTGTGAGAGAAGTTTTAGCACAAGAAACATATTCGGTTAGAAAGGAAGTTTTAAGAAATAATTTACCATTGCCAGAAGCGATGGAAGGCGATTTTGAAAAGTTTACCTTTCATTTAGGGATGTTTTTAAATACGGAACTGATTGGAGTAGCCACTTTTATGAAGAATAAGAATTCTAGTTTTAACGGAGTTCAATACCAATTAAGAGGAATGGCAACTTGTCAAAATTATCAACATAGGGGTGTTGGGAGGAAGTTATTGTTTAAAGGTATAGCGATCTTAAAAAAAAGAAATGTAGAAGTATTGTGGTGCAACGCCAGGGTAACAGCTCTCTCTTTTTATGACAAATTGGGATTTATTAGTGTAGGAGAGGAGTTTGAGATACATTTGGTAGGACCTCATTTTGTGATGTTTAAAAAGTTAATGTAAGATGGAAGTATTTATTCTAGTAGTAAGTTTAGTATTTACAATGAATGGCGATAAGGGCAAATTATTTTCTGTAGATGATTTAACGGGGAAGAGTACTCCTTTGTTTTACAAAAAAAGGTATGAATTACAAGATGAAGTAAAAGCATCGTTCATTTTGATGGAAAAAGAGGCATTAAAAAGTGGTGTGCAATTAGAAATTTTTTCTGATTATAGAAGTTACGAGCATCAGAAAAGAATATGGACGCGCAAATACAATAGGTTTTTGAAAGATGGAATGACTCCACAAGATGCGATTTCTAAAATCATAGAATACTCTACAATTCCTGGGACTTCTCGACATCACTGGGGAACGGATGTAGATGTGATAGATGGAAATATGGAAAGACCAAAGGGCGATGTATTAAATGAAATTCATTTTGAAGGAAAAGGTGTTTATTCAAAATTGAAGAAATGGATGGATGAGCGTGCCAGTGAATTTGGTTTTTGCTTGGTTTATACGGACGATGAAAGCAGAAAAGGTTTTAAATATGAGCCGTGGCACTATACCTATGAACCTATATCTAGAGAAATGCTAAAGGCCTATTTGAAAATTGATATTCGCACATTTTTAAAGAAAGATAGATTAACTGGCAGTGAGTATTTTACAGATGCCTTTATGAATCAATATGTAAAAAATAATATTTTAGATATTAATCCTGATGTAAAAAATTAAATTCTTTCTCAATTTAATTTTCAGACTTGTTTCAGTATAAATGACAGATTAAAAAAGGCTACATAAATATTTATTTATAATTTTTTTTAATTCAATAAAAATAATATCTTGAGCTTTTAATAAATAGTTTATGGAAGAGAAAATAAAGATTGTAATGGAATTTCCAATTCATGCATCGCCTAAGATGTTGTATCAATATTTTGGAACTTCTTCGGGTTTGTCTGAGTGGTTTGCTGACAATGTAAATTCAAGAGGCGAAATATTTACTTTTATATGGGATGGAAGCGAAGAAAAAGCGAAAGTTTTATCGAAAAAGTCGGATTTGAAGATTAGATTTAAATGGTTAGAAAGTGAAGGTGATGATTCTTATTTTGAATTTAGAATTGAAGTAGATGAGTTAACTAAAGACGTTTCTCTAATGATTACAGACTTTTCAGAGAAAGATGAAGTAGAGGATTCAAAAATGTTTTGGGATAATCAAATAGAAGAATTGAAGCACAGAATTGGTGCTTAGATGTAACTTAATAAATGTTAAAAGCTCTGATTTTTCAGAGCTTTTTTGCTTAATTTTGTTTTCAATATATTTTTTAGAATGATAAATTTCAACGGGAAACTTATAGATCAGAAAGATTCAATTTTTACAATTGACAATAGAGCATTTAAATATGGAGACGCCGTATTTGAAACTTTAAAAGTGTTGGATTTAAAAATTATCTTCTTAGAAGATCATTATTTTAGGTTAATGGCTTCTATGAGGATGTTACGTATGGAAATACCTGCTGACTTCTCATTGGAATATGTTGAATCGGAAGTTGTAAAAGTGCTCAAATCAAATGGTTTAATTAACAAGGCACGAGTAAGGCTAACAGTTTTTCGAAAAGATGGAGGCTTTTATACGCCTGTTGTAAATGATATTGACTTTGTTATACAAGTTTCAAATCTGAATGTAGAATTGAAGAAAAAGTACGAAGTTGATTTATATAAAGACTTTTATGTGCAAGCAAGTTTGTTGTCAACTATTAAAACAACGAACAGGTTATTGAATGTTGTTGCAAGTATTTTTGCTCAAGAGAATGATTTAGATTCGTGTATTTTAATAAATGATAAAAAACAATTAGTAGAAGCTACTCATAGCAATTTGTTTGTTGTAAAAGGAAACACAATTAGCACGCCAGCGCTCACTGAAGGATGTATTAAAGGAGTGCTGAGAAGTAAAATAATTGAGTTGTTACAAAAGGAGGATAAATACAATATTGAGGAAAGAGAAATATCTCCGTTTGAATTAAAGAAAGCAGATGAAGTATTTTTAACAAATAGTATCATTTATATTCAGCCAGTAACACATTATCGCAAAAAAATATTTGGAACGATTGTGTCTTCCGAAATAAGAGATCTATTAGAAAAAACTGAATTTTAGTTTAAAGTTGGGTTTTTAGGAGCATTTGCCCAAATTTGATATTCACCGCCTAATTCCATTAATTTATTTTTCCAAAGTGATGCGTTTGTAATTAGTATATTTGGATAACTATTTTCCATAACGGTCCAAGAATCTTCGATCAATTCTTCTTTAAGTTGATTTGCCTCCCAACCAGAATATCCTAAAAAAAACCTGATATCTTCTCCTGTAATTTTTTTCTGGACAAGTAATTCAGAAACAGAATCAAAATCACCTCCCCAATAAATTCCTCCTGCTATCTGAACACTTTCAGGAATTAAATTAGGAATGTTATGTATGAAATACAAACTTTCTTGAGATACTGGCCCTCCATTGTAAACTGTGAAATTACAATCAATCTCGGGAACTAAATCACGTACTTTAAACTTTAGCGGTTTATTCATAATAAATCCGACAGTTCCAGATTTATTGTGTTCCGTTAAAAGCACAACAGATCTATTAAATGATTGATCATTTAATATTGATGGTTCTGCTACCAACAATCTTCCTTTTATAGGTTTTAGCGCTGTCATTTAAAGATATAATAAGTTAAATATAGAAGAATATATGGTATAAAAAAAACTCTCTTCGTTAAAAGAGAGTTTTTTTACAAAATAACTTATCTGATTAGTTCACAGCATCACTTAAACCAGCACCTGCCTTAAACTTAACAACATTTTTAGCAGCGATTTGAATAGCAGCACCAGTTTGTGGATTTCTTCCTGTTCTAGCAGCTCTGTTAGAAACTGACCAAGTTCCCCAACCTACTAATGAAACTTTTCCTCCTCCTTTAAGAGCGCTTGTTACATTTGTAGTTAAAGAATCTAATGCTGATTTAGCTGCTGCCTTAGAAATTCCAGCATCTGCTGCCATTGCGTCGATTAAATCTGATTTGTTCATAATTTTTAATTTATTTTTTTAGTTAAACATAATTGCTTATAAAAGCTTAACAAATATATACGGAATAAGGGCCTACACAAGTTTTAGCTTAAAAAAGATCACGTTTTGTTAATAAATGTATTAAAAATGTTAATAACCACTATCAAAATATAGAGTTTTTAACAACCCCAGTATTAATAAGGGGTTCAGAAGGTTCTTGCGTTTTCGTCAAATGAGTAACCATTTAACAAACTTTTGGTGTCCATTTTTCGCCTTCCTGCAAGTTTTAAAGAATCAATAATAAGGTAGCCACTGTTGGTTGCTACTTTTAATTCTCTTTTATTAAAAACAATGGCACCATTTTCCAATTGATGCATACATTTTTCCATGCGTACATCATAGATTTTCATTTGAATTTCTTCTCCACCATTCTCTAACGTAGTCCATGCAGTTGGATAAGGATTCAGTCCTCTTACTTTATTATAAATATGATTGAGATCATTAGACCAATCTATTTTACATGTTTCTGTATGAATTTTTGGGGCAAACTTAAGATTATTTGAGGTTTGTTGATTTGTAGTAACTTTATTATCTGAAATTAACTTTACAGTTTCAACAACGAGCTTAGAGCCAATATACATTAGAGAATCATGTAATTCTCCAACAGTTTCCATAGGTTTTATATCAATTTTGGATTGAAGAATAATAGCACCAGTATCGATTTTATCATCAATAAAAAAAGTAGTGACTCCCGTTTTTTTCTCTCCATTTATAATTGCCCAATTAATAGGAGCTGCACCTCTATATTGAGGTAATAATGAAGCATGTAAATTAAAAGTGCCAAATTCTGGTATTTTCCATACAGCCTTTGGGAGCATTCTAAATGCAACAACTATCTGTAAGTTTGCTTGTAATGCTTTAAGATCTTTAAGAAAATCTTCATTTTTTAAATTGGTAGGTTGTAAAACAGGAAGATTTTTTTCCAAAGCAAACTTTTTAACCGAAGACTGATTTAATTTTCTTCCTCGACCTGCTAGTCTATCTGGAGCAGTTATAACTCCAACCACATTTTGCTTGTTGTTTAATAATCCACTTAAAATGGTCACCGCAAAATCTGGAGTTCCCATAAAAACTATTCTTAAATCTCTCATGAAATGGTAAGCCTATATTTATTTTGCGAAGTTACGCTTATTCTATTTTTTTCTAAGAGCAATTGTAAACAATTTATAATAGCTACTTCTTCAAAATGCAACAAAATCACCAATTCTTTAGAAGAAAGGTCACCATTAGATCGCAGTTCATTCGATATAGCATTTTTAATATCTTGGGAGATATTATTATAATTATCTTTCTTTTTAGAGATACATACGTCACAGATTCCGCAATCTTCAATATTTTTTTCGTCAAAATATGTGAGTAGTTGTATACTTCTGCAAATAGTATCGTTTTCGATAAAGGTAACTAGCGCATTTAGTTTCCTAATTTTGAGCGTATTTCTTTGTTCAATTTCCTTTGCATAAATATTGATAGTTCTATTATCTTCTCTCGGAACTAAAAAAGTAATCTGTGCGCTACTATTGGAATTGTAAAATTCAATGATTTTATCCTCGTGTAAGGTTTCTAATTGTTTTAACAGTTGAGATTTATATAAGTTTAACGTACTACACAGATAATTGATGTTAATTGTTTTGGTGTCCTCAAAAATACCCCCATAAGTTCTTAGCATTAATTTAATTAATTTGTCGTGACGTGGATAACGTCTTAAATAATCATATATATAATTATTTTTTGTAATAAACTTAGCTGTAGACTTTCTATTTAACTGTTCGTCTAGTAATAGAATCCCATCTTTTTCCAGTGTTTTAATTCCATTATATGTTGTCATTAGAGGAAAGTCATAGACGCGACAAAAGTTTGTAATGTCAAATACAAATGATTTATCAATAAGTTCTCCATAAGAAATTTGAAAATACTGATTCAATTGGAAATAGACCTTCTTAATAAACTCAACGGACGGAATTGTTTCAATAAACATTTTTTGAGTTGTTAATATATCAGATTTGTTTTTTAAGATTACAGAAAATGCTTTTTTACCATCTCTTCCAGCACGACCAGCCTCTTGAATATAGTTTTCAATACTTTTTGGAAAATCGTAATGAATTACAACGCGAACGTTGGCTTTATCTATACCCATACCAAAAGCATTAGTTGCTATTATAATAGGTTTGCTTTCAGACATCCAACTTTCAAACACTTTTATTTTATGGTCAAAAGACATTCCTCCATGATAAAAACAAGTGTTAAAACCAAGTGAATTTAATTGGTTAGATATTTCTACTGTTTTTCTTCTAGTGTTCGTGTATATTATTTTTGTGCCTTTTGTTTTCTTTAGGATTTGTTCAATTTTCGATAGTTTATCTTCAATATTGTAGATATGATACGCCAAATTTTCTCTATAAAATGACTTCTTAAAAATTGTAGGGTTTTTTAAGTTTAAATTAGATACAATATCAGTAAGTACTTTGTTTGTTGCGGAGGCCGTTAACGCAATAAAAGGAGCTTCTGGAAAGATATCTCGTAATATATTTATTTGTAAATATGCAGGCCGAAAATCATGTCCCCATTCAGAAATACAGTGCGCTTCGTCTACGGCGATCAATTGTATGTTTAATTGTTTTATTTTTTCCTGAATTAAAGAGTTTTGTAATTTTTCTGGAGATAAATATATAAAGTTGTAATTCCCGAATTTTAAATTATCGAACGTATTTATAAGTTCATTCTCAGAGGTTTTTGATGTAATAGCGACGGCTTTAATATTTTTATTTCGCAAGGCTTTTACCTGATCATTCATTAAGGCAATTAAAGGAGAAATAACGATGCAAAGCCCATCCGTTAACATTGCTGGGATTTGAAAACAAATAGATTTCCCACCACCCGTTGGCAATAGAGCAACGGTATCATTTCCAGATAGGACATTAGAAATTATTTCATCTTGGGGAGAACGGAATTCAGTGAACCCCCAATAATTATTGAGTATTTCAAGTTGTTTATTCATTTAGTTAAAGAGACTCAAGTATAAAATTTGTTCTATTTTTTACAGAATCGAATGGAATCTCAATAATGGAGTATCCAACATCAATATAGCCATTTTTAATGAATTCATAAATCAATTTAGCATCTTCATAAGATTCGTAGCGCTCATTATCAGCGGTATAAATCTCCTTCCAAGGAGGCATTAAAAAAATTGTAGAATATCTGTATGCATGGCAGTGCTTAACATAGATTAGGGGAAACGTCGTTTTTTTGAAATTTAAATACGAATGAATGTCTGGTATGCCTCTATCAAAAAAAACAAACGCATCCGTTAATTTATGCGCTGCATTATATTGCTTTGTTCTTTTATCTAAAATTTTCGAACTAAATAATAGTGGATTCTCTAAAAACAATTGTTCTATTCCCTCGTTTCTAGCTTCCAATGTTACCTGACGTGATATTTCATGCATACAAAAATAGTTTCTCCTTTCCAATTCTTTGATTACTGCTGATTTTCCAGTACCAGGACCTCCTGTAATAACTATTTTTTGTTGCATTCGTCAATTTTTGGGCTTTAAAAATGTTTTTGTAATTTATTAAATATAATCAAATATAACAGTAATTTTGCAACATTGAGTATAACAAAACTGAATCTTTTCAGTAGAAAACAACTTGTTTATGAGTGAAAGGGAGGAGTTCTATGAGAAATTAAAAAACACTTTGGATGATACGACAACATATCCTTCCAAGTATTTGTATAAATTTATTGTTCCAAATGATAAATTGAAAATTGAGAAAATTCATAAAATCTTTAATTTTGAGGGAGCAGTTATAAACACAAAGCGTTCTAAAACAGGAAAATTCATCAGTTTGTCGATACTTGTTAAAGTCGATAATTCTGAAATAATTATTGAAAAATATAAAGAAATAGACCGAATTGAAGGAATAATTTCTTTATAATTTTTTTAACACAATAAGAGTTAGGGAATAAATAAATTGCGGCACGATTAAATGCTTCGTACGAGATTTCAATTTCTATTTTTGTATAGCTAATTAAAGAATTTTAGAAGTAACTTTTATGTCGATAAAACTTCGTTTTAAGTTAAAACGAACGCTCTCTAAGGAGTTGATTAAAATAAGATGTCTTTTTAGTAGATAAAAGATTTTACAGGTTATTTAAATATTGGAATTTTCGCTGAATTATCGCGTTAAAAAAATATAAACTATAAAATAAAAGGAGTATTAGTGAGAGTCATTTTTACATATATATGTGTGTTATTTTTAATGTCAGCATGTGATTATTTTCCAAACATGAAAAAGGTTGAGGGAGATAAAGGAAGACCTATTGCGAAAGTTTATGAAAAGGTTTTATATGAATATGATCTAGATAAACAATTACCATCTGGTTTGTCTGAATTCGATAGTGTGATTTTCGCAAAGAGTTATATTAATTCTTGGGCAAAGGATCAGTTATTATTACATCAAGCAGAATTTAACTTAACAGATAAATCTATTGAGTTTGAAAATTTGGTGAAAGATTATCGTTCAACTCTTTATATAAATGCTTATAAAGAAGCATTGGTATTGAGTAAATTAGATACGGCCATTACATACGTTCAAATTCAAAACTACTATTCTGAAAATGGAGATAATTTTAAGTTAAACGAAGAGTTGGTGCGTTTAAAATTCATTCATACAGATAGTGGACGAAATGATAGAAAAGAGTTAGTTAAATTGTTCAAATCTCAGAAGAAGGAGGATATTAACGAATTGCATTTAAGAGGCCTAGAGTTTAGGTCGTTTAATTTAGATGATTCTATTTGGATAAAATATAACGACGTGATTTCTAAGATTGAAGGGTTGAGAAATATGGAAAAAAATAAGATATTAAAAAAATCTAATTTTATCCAAAAAGAAGACTCATTAGGTTTATATTTGGTGACTGTAAAAGAGGTATTGAAACGTAATGATATTGCGCCAATGAGTTATATTACCCCAACTATTAAACAAATTATATTACAAAAGAGAAAGTTGGAATTATTAAGAAAAATTGAAGTAGATTTATTAAATGATGCGATTAAAAAACAATATTTTGAAGAATATTAAAATGATAAAAAATATACTTATGTTGGCTATTGTAATGCTGACGGTTAATAGTTTTTCACAAGAGAGGGTGAAGGTAGATGGAGTGTCTGTTGTAGTAGGAAAGAACATCGTGTTGTATTCTGATATTGATAATTTCAAGAAAGAAGTAGAACTTAGAAGCGAAGGACAGGTGGTGATTTCTGATTGTGAAATGTTAGAAGAAATTATGATGCAGAAATTACTTTCACATCATGCGGTGATTGATAGTATTGTAGTTTCTGATGAGCGTGTAAAGCAAAAAGTTGATAGTGATATTGCCAGTTTTAGCCAAAGTTTAAGAACGGATGATTTACAGAAAGTTGCTGGTTTTTATGGATTTACTGATGAGGCTGAATTTAGATCGGAATTATCTAAAATTGGTCGTGAACAAATGTTAATTCAAGGAGAGAGAGAAAGTTTAACAGTAGAGATTGATGTTACGCCAGATGAAGTTAGAACGTATTACAATTCATTAAAAGAAGGAGGCGATTTACCAGAATTTGGATCTGAAATAGAACTTTCTCAAATTGTAATTAAAGCGAATCCTACCAAAGAGGAGATTGGTCAAGTAATTGAAAAATTAAATCAACTAAAAAAAGAAGTAGAAAATGGATCTAGTATGCAGATGAAGGCCATTTTAAATTCAGATGATCCATCTGTATCCTCCCAGGGCCCAGGAGCAGGCGGTTTTTTCTCTATTAATAGACAAAGTCAGTTTGTGAAAGAATTTAAGGAAATAGCCTTTAGTCTGCAAAAGGGTGAAGTTTCGGAACCTTTTAAATCAGATTTCGGATACCATATTATCCAAGTTGAGAAGATTAAAGGACAACAAGTAGATTTACGACATATTTTAATTCAACCAGAAATTGATGATGCCAAATTAAAGGAAGGAGAAGAAACACTTATAAAAGTAAAAAAGGGAATCGCCGATGGGACAATTACTTTTGAAGAGGCCGTTGTAAAATATTCTGAAGATGAAAAGACACGATTTAATAATGGAGTTTTATTAAATCCGAATACAGGAGATTCTAAATTTGAGTTAACTAGAATGGACCCTACCTTATATGCGCGTGTTTCTGAACTAAAAGTAGGGGAAACAACAACAGCTTATTATGATGAAACAAGAGAAGGTGAAAAAATGTATAAAATCATTTTATTGAAATCTAAAACAGAAACTCATAAGGCAGATTATATCAATGATTACGTGAAAATTCAAGCTCTAGCTTTACAAAAAAAACAAGAAGAAACGATAGAGGATTGGGCAAAAGATAAAATAAAAGATACGTATATTAAAATTAATGAAATTCATAGTTCATGTGAATTTTCTAAAAACTGGATAAAGAAATAAGTATAATGTCAGACGTTAAGGCAATAGAAGAATTAGGAAATAAATATAGGCAATTGCGGGCTGAGATAGCGAAAGTAATTATTGGACAAAATGAAACGATTGATTTTGTTTTATATTCAATTTTTGCTGGTGGGCATTCCTTGCTTGTTGGAGTTCCAGGTTTGGCTAAGACTTTATTGATTCACACCATTGCCGAAGCTATTGGGTTAGATTTTAAGAGAATTCAGTTTACGCCAGATTTAATGCCTTCCGATATTTTGGGGAGTGAAATATTGGATGAGAATAGAAAATTTAAATTTATTAAAGGGCCTATTTTCTCTAATATCATTTTGGCGGATGAAATTAACAGAACGCCTCCTAAGACGCAAGCAGCCTTGTTAGAAGCTATGCAAGAGCGTTCAGTGACTATTGCGGGACATCATCATACACTAGATAAACCTTTTTTCGTATTAGCAACCCAAAACCCGATTGAACAAGAGGGAACGTATCCTTTGCCAGAGGCTCAATTAGATAGGTTTATGTTTTCAATCTATTTGGATTATCCTACTTTTGAAGAAGAGGTAAAGGTAGTTAAAAATACAACTTCTGAAAATTCAGTTAAAATTGAATCATTATTTACGGCTGATCAAATCAACAAGTATCAGCAATTGATTAGAAAAATTCCGGTTGCAGATAATGTTATTGAGTATGCTGTAAAGTTAGTTTCTAGAACGAGGCCAAATTCACAGTACGCTACAGATCTTGTAAATAATTATATAGATTGGGGAGCAGGACCAAGGGCTTCACAAAATCTAATTTTAGCAGCAAAAGTACATGCTGCCATAAAAGGGAAATTTTCTCCTGACATTGAAGATGTTCAGGCAGTTGCATTTCCAATTTTAAATCATAGAATTGTTAAGAACTATAAGGCAGAAGCCGAAGGTGTTTCAGAAAAAGAAATAATAAGTTCGTTGCTATAGAGGATATTCTTCTCGATTTTGTTCAAAAAAACTAAACATATTGCCACCATATTTTTTAGAATAACTAAATGCTAAATGATCAGATAAATCAGTGTGTTTTGAATGTTCAATTATTAGAGTTCCTTCGTTTAAAAGTATTTCTCTAGAAACAACAAGATCTATAATTTTTTCGAATTGTGCTTTTTCAAAATCATACGGTGGATCAGCAAAAATGACATCAGACTTTAGTGAAGTTCTTTCTAAAAATTTATAGACATCACTTTTTATTGAATTTATGGTGAACTCAAGATTTTTTGAAGTTTCATCTATATATTTGATACAACCAAAATGTCCATCTACTGCGGTAATTTGTTTGGAACCTCTCGAAGCAAATTCATAACTGATATTGCCAGTACCTGAGAATAAGTCTATAATGGAGATGTCCTCAAAATAATAGATGTTGTTTAAAATATTGAATAAGGCCTCCTTTGCCATATCAGTGGTTGGTCTGACAGGTAATTTTTTTGGAGCGGATAATCTAATTCCCTTTTTACTTCCAGAAATAATTCTCATAAATGCTGATTTAATAGAATAAAGTTTGAATGATTTGATTTATCGTCAGTTTCGATATTCTGAATTGTTGCATTATAAAATTCAACATGTCGGACATAGGTATATACGATTTCATAAAATTCAGAATCTTTTTCAATTTTACCTAACAAGATTAATTTGAACACTTCAGGATTAAGCTTTAGTTGTTCTGCAGTGAAAAGGATGTAATAAATAAAGTCTTCTTTGGTGCTAAAATTGAAGGCATTATAAAATATCAATTTTTTATTTTGGATGATAGTTATTTGAAAGAATTCCTTTTCTACATTCACAAAAAATTGAGGATCTCTAGAATTAGTACTTTTTTTTAATAGTTCATCTACTAAAATCGATGATGAATGTTTAAATTCAAAACTTCCAAATTGATCGAATAGAAAGTTGTTAAAGTGTACAAATGGAATATATACATTTATCATATCAGCACTTTCAATTGGATCATATGTGATAAAGTCGCTTGGTAATACTTTTACAGTGTATTGAAGATATTCTTTCAAGGAATCCTTTTTAAAGAAGGGATTGGGAACAAAAGTAGAAAGATTATTACAATGAGTCACTGAAACTGACTTGTATTGTTTGGTGAGGAATAGATTTTCTTTAAAAAATCCCTGAAGCGATAACAGCTGATTCTGAGGTGTTATATTAGATTCTCCAAATTCTAAATGTTCAACACGATCTATTTCTTTTGTATATCTATTAAGAATACAAAAAGAAAATCCATTCGACCGAAGTAGAATGGATAAATGGTTATTTTCCAAATCTGAGTCTATGATGACTTTATTTCTTTTTATTTATTTCAGCTTGATCGTAAGTAGGTGGCCAGTTTCCTTTGTCACTTACTTCATTTATGGAACCAACACTTATAAATTTACCTTTAACTTCATTATCGGCAAATGCTTCTTCGTCTAATCTAATAAGATCTTCATTCATTCCATTCAACACTAATTCCTTTGCAACTTTTACTTCGTAAACTGCTGCCATAATTCCATTAGTTCTTGCAATTTCACCCAATGATAAAGTGAATTGAGTATTGGTAAATGGAACATCCATCATTTTTTTATAATCTTTTCCTACAAAAGTTGCTCTTACATCTGTATATCCAGTTGTATCAATAACTCTATATTCAACTTCATTGGTCATTCCACCACCTATATTAACAGTTTTGGTTTCATTTCTTGCGGTAGTTACAGCCAATTTTGCAGTATCAATAAATTTAACTAAATCTTCACCTTTTGCACAATATTTACCTGTCACAGTTCTATGAGCATTTTGTGCATCTCTAATAACCTTTAGATTATTAATCACAGCACCATATCGCACTTCTTTTTCTTGGTTAAATTTAATAGGTGTCATGACACTTGTATAGGTCATCCAAATTAATATTCCAGCAATTATATATAAAAGAATTGATATAACGGGTTGAACTTTTCGAGGAACAAATTTTAAGATGGCTTTTGCTAGAAAGAAACATACTACAATTCCAACAATAAATAGTACTAATACGAACATTTTTTAGATTGTTTAATTTTGGTTTAGGCAAATTTACATTTTTTTTTGAATGCTAAAAATTTTTAGCCATAAATGAATTTGTATCTTTGATTTTTTAATAAATACATGACAAAATCCGCATCAGACTTTTACAAGCAACTTGTTGAAACATTTCCTTTCGAACCTACTGAAACACAGAATCTTCTGTTATTACAAATGGCAAGTTTTATTTTTGATAAAAACAAAGATAACCTATTTTTATTAAAAGGTTACGCTGGTACAGGAAAAACTACAAGTATAAGTACTGTTGTGAAAAATTTATGGAAAACTGGAAAAAAATCTGTTATGCTTGCGCCCACTGGAAGAGCGGCGAAGGTTATTTCGAATTATGCAGGTCGACAAGCATTTACGATCCATAAAAAAATATATCATCCAAAAAAAGCATCCAACGGCGGTGTTAACTTTGTAATGCAAGTAAATAAACATACAAACACCATGTTTATAGTTGATGAGGCTTCTATGATCTCTGATGCTACAAGTAATTCTAAATTATTTGAAAATGGTTCTTTGTTAGATGATTTAATGACATATGTTTATTCAGGTATTGGTTGTAAATTGATTCTGATAGGAGATACGGCGCAATTGCCACCAGTCAAATTAGATATGAGTCCCGCGCTTGATGCGAACAAGCTAGCCTATAACTATCATAAAGATGTTGTGGAACTCGAGTTAAGCGAAGTGATGCGTCAGCATGCAAATTCGGGTATTCTTTGTAACGCCACATCGTTGCGATTGATGACTTTGAATAATGGTTCGTATAATTTTAAATTCGAGTTGGACTATCCTGATATTGTGAGATTAGAAGATGGCTATGATATTCAAGATTCAATTACCAGGGCTTATGATAATAATGGAGTAGAGAACACCGCATTCATAGTACGTTCAAACAAAAGAGCAAATCAATACAATCAGCAAATCAGAGGTGAAATTCGAGGTCAAGAAAATGAAATTTCCACGGGAGATTTTGTGATGATTGTAAAGAATAATTATTATTGGTTAAGCGATTCTTCTGAAGCTGGTTTTATAGCGAATGGCGATATCTGTGAAATTTTGGAAATAAGAAGTATAAAGGAATTATATGGTTTTCGATTCGCAGAAGTAAAAGTAAGAATGATTGATTATAAAAATCAACAGCCATTTGATACCGTATTGCTTTTAGATACTTTAACATCAGAAACTCCTTCGTTGTCATATGACGACTCAAATCGACTGTATCAAGAAGTCGCTAAGGATTTTGAAAATGAGAAATCAAAGTATAAGCGATTATTGGCTATTAAAAAGAATAAATATTTCAATGCACTTCAAGTAAAATTTTCATATGCTATGACGTGTCATAAATCACAGGGAGGGCAATGGAAAACGGTTTTTATTGAGCAACCATACTTGCCAGATGGACCAAGTAAAGAATATCTTCGCTGGCTGTATACGGCGGTAACAAGAGCTCAAGAAAAATTATTTTTAATTGGATTTAATGATGATTCTTTTGAATAAAATTAAGTTTTAGATAAATTAGCTTTTTTTAACAAAGGGATTCACATGGCTTAAGAATCAATTATTATTTTTGCACTTCAATTTATTAAAATACATGACACATATTATACCTCCTAGGGCTAAAAAGAAGCCAAAAGAATTATCCATTCATAATGATGTTAGAATTGATAATTACTATTGGTTAAATCAGCGTGAAAACCCTGAAGTGATAGATTATTTGAATGCTGAGAACGAGTATTTTGATAAAATGACAAGTCACACAAAAAAGTTGCAAGATGATTTATTTTCTGAAATGAAATCCAGAATTAAAGAAGACGATGAATCTGTTCCGTATAAAAAAAAAGGATATTATTATATTTCAAGATATAAGAAAGGGGATCAATATCCTATTCATTCTAGGCGTAATGGAAATTTAGATGCTAAAGATGAAGTATTGTTTGATGTCAATAAAATGGCAAAAGGTTTTGAATATTTCAATTTAAAGGGTGTTTCAATAAGTCCAAATAATAAATTGGCGGTATTTGGAACTGATAAAGTAAGTAGAAGACAATATACTTTACAGTTTAAGAATTTAGAAACAAACGAAATATATTCTGATCAAATTGAAAACACTACAGGCTCCGCTTCTTGGGCCAATGACAACCAAACGGTTTATTATGCAAAGCAAGATGAAACTACGTTAAGGAGCGATAAAATATATAAGCATGTTTTTGGAACAGATGTTTCTGAAGATGTACTGGTATATCATGAGAAAGACGATACTTTCGGAACCTTTGTATATAAAACTAAATCAGAAAAATTTATAATAATAGGATGCTACAATACGATATCTACAGAATATAGATTTTTATCAGCAGACAATCCTGAAGGAGAATTTACCGTTTTTCAGCCAAGAGAGCGAGATTTGGAATATGGGATTTCACATTTTGATGGACATTTTTATATTTTAACAAATAAAGATAAGGCGACTAATTTCAAGTTGATGAAAACCGTTGAAGTTTCAACTTTAAAGGAGAACTGGATAGAGGTAATTCCGCACAGAGAGGATGTTTTATTGGAAGATGTTTCTGTTTTTATAAATCATCTTGTTTTAGAAGAGCGACAGAATGGACTAAATAAAATTAGAGTCATTTGTTGGGATGGAACCGAAGATTATTATCTGCCATTTGAAGAGGAAACATATTCGGTTGGCGTTTATTCAAATCCAGAATTTGATACGAGTATAATTCGATATGGATATAATTCGATGACAACTCCAAGTTCTGTTATTGATTTTAACTTAGATGATAAATCAAAAGAAATTAAAAAAGAACAAGAGGTTTTAGGAGGCCATTTCAAGAAAGAAAATTATAAAAGTGAAAGAATTTGGGCGACTGCTGATGACGGTCAGAAAATTGCAATATCATTAGTTTACCACAAGGACACGAATCTATCTAAAGATACACCGCTGTTGTTGTATGCTTATGGCTCTTATGGACATACGATTGAAGATAGTTTTAGTACTACGAGATTAAGTTTGTTAGATCGCGGTTTTATTTTTGCGATAGCCCATGTAAGAGGAAGTGAATATTTAGGAAGAGAATGGTATGAAAAAGGAAAATTATTGCATAAAAGGAATACGTTCACAGACTTTATAAATTGCGCAGAATTTTTAATAAGCAAAAAATATACATCCCCTAAGCATTTGTATGCATCAGGAGGATCGGCAGGAGGCTTATTAATGGGGGCTATTTTAAATATGAGTCCTAATCACTTTAACGGTATTATTGCATCGGTTCCTTTTGTAGATGTGGTTACCACAATGTTAGACGAAAGTATACCTTTAACGACAGGTGAATATGATGAATGGGGTAATCCAAATAATAAGGAGTATTACAATTATATAAAAGCGTATTCTCCGTATGATAATGTGGAAAATAAACCGATGCCAAACCTATTAGTAACCACTGGTCTACATGACTCACAAGTGCAGTATTTTGAGCCTGCAAAATGGGTAGCAAAAATTAGAGAACAGCATGCAAATAAAAATAAGGTACTACTCTACACCGACATGAGTGTTGGTCATGGAGGAGCATCGGGGAGGTTTGATAGTTTAAAAGATGGTGCTAGAGAGTATGCATTTTTGATTGACTTGGAATGTCATATTTAGGTTTAAAAAAAAATTGTACATTTGTACTTTCTTAATTGATTAGTAAAATTCATGAAGAGACATTTAAGTATTCATCAGAATATTCTTGGACTTATTGGTGAAACTCCAATGATAAAATTAAATAAAATCACTAGTGATTTAGATGGTGAGTTCATAGTAAAATTTGAAGGTTATAACCCTGGTCATTCTACGAAAGATCGTATAGCGTTATTTATAATAGAGGAAGCAGAAAAACAAGGACTTTTAAAACCGGGAGATACAATAATTGAAACAACCTCAGGAAATACGGGGTTTAGTTTGGCAATGGTAAGTATTACAAAGGGTTACAAATGTGTGTTAGCTGTAAGTTCAAAATCATCAAACGATAAAATAGACATGCTTAAGGCCATGGGTGCCAAAGTATATGTTTGTCCAGCACATGTGAGTGCAGACGATCCAAGATCTTATTATCAAGTTGCAAAAAAATTACATTCAGAAACTGCAAATTCAGTTTATATTAATCAATATTTCAATCAATTGAATATTGATGCTCATTATGAGTCTACCGGTCCAGAAATTTGGAAACAAACTAAAGGAGAAATCACACATTTAGTTGCAGCAAGTGGCACTGGAGGTACAATTTCCGGAACTGCTAAATATTTAAAGGAACAAAATCCTAATATTAAAATTATGGGAGTTGATGCATTTGGATCAATATTGAAAAAATTTCATGAAACAGGTGAATTTGACGCTAATGAAATTTATCCTTATAGAATAGAAGGCCTTGGAAAAAATTTAATTCCAACGGCAACTGATTTTGATTTGATTGATACTTTTGAAAAAGTGTCGGATGAGGATAGCGCTCATAGAGCGAGAGAAATTGTTTTAACAGAAGGGATTTTTGCGGGGTATACCAGTGGAGCAGTTATGCAGGCTACAATGCAGTATGCCGCCTCAGGTGCTTTTGATAAAAATAGTAAAGTAGTATTAATTTTTCCTGATCACGGATCAAGATATATGAGTAAGGTCTACAGTGATGATTGGATGAGAGAACAAGGCTTTTTTGATGCTATTAAACAAGAACAAGAAACTATTGAATTTATTAAATAAATAGTTTGTTTTGATATATAATACGAAGGTGCTGATTACGGCACCTTTTTTATTTGATATACTCGTAAAAAAGTGGTTATTTTGCAAACGGAAAAAATTCATAGAATAATGTTTTTTTGAATATTAATAGGAAGTAGAATGAAAGATTTATTTGAAAGAATAATTAAGGATAAAGGTCCTTTAGGTAACTGGGCCGAACAAGCAGAAGGTTATTTCGTATTTCCTAAGTTGGAAGGAGAAATATCTAACCGCATGTATTTCAATGGAAAGAAAGTATTAACTTGGAGTATAAACGATTATTTAGGACTTGCGAACCATCCTGAAGTAAAGAAAGCAGATGCTGATGCGGCTGCAGAATACGGAATGGCTTATCCAATGGGAGCTAGGATGATGTCTGGACATACTGCTTTTCATGAACAATTAGAAAATGAATGTGCTGAATTTATTAATAAAGAAGCAGCATATTTAG
The DNA here is from genome assembly GCA_905181865.1 of Urechidicola croceus. Taxonomy (GTDB): domain Bacteria; phylum Bacteroidota; class Bacteroidia; order Flavobacteriales; family Flavobacteriaceae; genus Urechidicola; species Urechidicola croceus_A. The sequence continues at coordinate 163,974 of CAJIZG010000001.1, read as the reverse complement.
TGAATTTCGGATACCAAGGAATGGTTTCTGCAATTGATGCTTTGGTTAGTAAAAATGATGTAATTGTTTATGATGTAGATACGCATGCATGTATTATCGATGGAGTTAGATTACACGCAGGAAAGCGATTTGTATACAAGCACAATGATGTTGAAAGTTTAGAGAAAAACATTAACAGGGCCGTAAGAATTGCCGAAAAAACTGGAGGTGGAATTTTAGTAATTTCTGAAGGTGTTTTCGGAATGCGTGGGGAACAAGGAAAGTTAAAGGAAATTGCAGAATTAAAAAAGAAATACAATTTTAGACTGTTAGTTGATGATGCTCACGGATTTGGAACGTTAGGAGAAGGAGGTCGAGGAACTGGTTTTGAACAAGGTGTTCAAGATGATATTGATGTGTATTTTGCAACTTTCGCAAAATCAATGGCCGGGATTGGTGCTTTTTTTGCTGGAGACAAAGATATTGTTCAATATTTGCAGTATAATATGAGGTCTCAAATGTTTGCTAAATCATTACCTATAACAATGGTAATAGGTGCATTAAAGCGTTTAGACATGATTAGGACCATGCCTGAATTAAAGGATAAACTTTGGGAAAATGTAAATGCTCTTCAAAACGGACTAAAAGACAAAGGGTTTGATATTGGCGCAACGAATACATGTGTAACTCCGGTTTACTTGCGAGGAGAAATTCCAGAAGCGATGGCAATGGTACAAGATCTACGTGAAAATCATGGTATTTTTTGCTCCATCGTTGTTTACCCTGTGATCCCTAGAGGTTTGATTATTTTAAGGTTAATTCCCACGGCAACCCATACCTTAGAGGATGTTGAAGAAACAATTATTGCTTTTTCTGCAATTAGAGAAAAATTAGAAAGTGGAGAATATAAAAAAATAGGAGCTACTATGGTATAGTTCTTTGTTGAAATAATTATACGAAAGCCTCTGAATTATCAGAGGCTTTTTTTATTTACAATTCATATATTTGTGAATATGGATGAAACTTTAAATACAGGAGATTCTAGAATAGAATTAGGAGATTTTAATAAAATTTCAACAAAGAAAGAATTATTAGATATAATTGCTAAAAAAAATATTGTACCAGAAGGACTCCTTAAGTCATTGCATTATGAGGAAGAGTTAAGGAAACTAAATATTGAAATGGTGAAATTACAGCAATGGATTTCTAAAAATAAAAAAAGAGTAGTTATTATTTTTGAAGGTAGAGACGCCGCTGGTAAAGGAGGAAATATTCGTCGCTTTTCAGAGCATTTAAATCCAAGATCAATAAGAACAGTTGCGCTCACCAAGCCTACTGAAATAGAACGAGGACAATGGTATTTTGAGCGGTATATTAAAGAACTACCAAATCCTGGTGAAATGGTATTCTTTGATCGTAGTTGGTATAATAGAGCGGTTGTAGAGCCAGTAATGGGTTTTTGTACTCCGAATCAATATAAAAAATTTATGTCTCAGGTACCCGAATTTGAGCATATGATTTATGAAGACGGAATTGATATTATAAAATTTTGGTTTTCTATATCTAAAGATGTCCAGCAAAAGAGGTTCGAATCAAGGCTTCAGAATCCATTGAAACGTTGGAAATATAGTCCAGTAGATAAGAAAGGGCAGGAAATGTGGGACGAGTATACAATTTATAAAGATAAGATGTTCAGCGGAACGCACACGACCTATAGTCCTTGGATTATTGTCAAGGCTAATGATAAAAAAAATGCTAGATTAGAAGCAATGAGGTATGTACTTTCACAATTTGAATATTATGGGAAGAAAAATTCTAAAGCTACGCTTTATCCAGATCCCAATATTGTAATGAGATATTTTCGTTCTAATACTCAAATTGATTAATATGAGAGAATTTGAAATAAAAGAAGAGCACATTCAAAAATTAAATTCATTTAAGGGATTATTTGCTATGTTGTCTCAGGGTACTATCAATTTTGGAAAGACAATACGATTTTTAGACTATGAGAAGAAATTAAAAAGGCTTCAATTAGAATTAGTTAGACTTCAAACCTGGGCAATTAAGAATGACGAACGTATTATTATTGTTTTTGAAGGTAGAGATGCTGCTGGTAAAGGTGGAGCAATTAGAAGAACTACAGAAAGAATAAACCCGAGGAATTTTAGAATAATAGCACTGAATAAGCCAACCAAAGAAGAAAGCACTCAATGGTATTTTCAGCGTTATATAAAGCAATTCCCGAAAGAGGGAGAAATTGTATTTTTTGATAGGAGTTGGTACAATAGAGCGGTAGTGGAACCTGTCAATGGGTTTTGTAGTGATCAAGAACACGAAATATTTATGAATCAGGTAAATGACTTTGAAAGAATGATTTCAGAGTCTGGAATACGTTTGGTAAAGTTTTACTTATCTATTTCTAAAAGAGAGCAGGAAAAGAGATTTACAGATATAAAATCGGATCCCTTAAAACAATGGAAAATGACGGCTGTAGATGAAAGAGCTCAGGATTTATGGGACAAGTATACTTTTTATAAAAATAAGATGTTTGACAAAGCAAAGGAATTTTCACCTTTTAAAATAATTCAAGCTAATAGAAAGACATCGGCTAGAATTGCTGTTATTGAACATATTTTAAAAACGATACCTTACGATAAAGAGTTGGAAATTTAGTCAGTTATAGTGTTCAGTAAAGTTAAATAACTTTACTGAACACTATAACTGACTTTTAACTTCTTTAAAAATAAAATACATTTCTGACGCTATTTCTTTACTAGTGTTGAGATATGAACTTGACATTTCTGGAGTATCATCAGAAGCCTTCGGATCTATATAAGCCAGATGAATTCTTTTTAAGGCATCTGGAATAAAAGGACAGTTTTTATCGGCAGAATCACAAGTCGTTATCGCAATAAAAGGTTTTTTATTGAATTCGTCGTCATATAATTTAGAATAGGCGACAATAGAGTTTTTGTTGTTTTCATAGGTTACTTCATAAACGGGGTTTTCATGTGAAAACGTTACGACGTCAAATTTAAATTGGACATCACGCAATGATTTTACAGTATTTCTATGCATAGCAGTTACTTCCGTTCCACCGGAATAACTTGCAATTCCATCTAAATTGAAATATTCAATAGCATAATGAGCCCAAACTTGAGCAAATTGACTTCTACGCGAATTATGGGTGCAAATAAAATTAAGGTTAACTTGATTTGAACTTTTTAATTCATGAATAATCACGTTTACAATATTAAGCAACGTTTTCTTGCGGTTTTCTCTCAAATTATTATTTAAATCAATTTCCGTAAAGAATTTTTCAGTATTTATTATTGTAGTTTCTCCCATCCTTTTATTTTTGTACAAATATTGATTGTTTTAGTTAAAATTATAAGATTTCAATATTAAGAAAAAGTTAATAATAATGAAGTATAAAGTAGGTGATTTTGTTGCAGTTTTGGATGATATGATTAAAGGTAAAGTCGTTGATATAAAAGGTGATGAAATTAATATAGAAACTGAAGATGGATTTTTAATGAAGTTTAATGTATCTGAGCTTGTTCATATAAAAGAGGAACAATCGGAGATTGCTAAGAGAGTCGTAATTTCAAATCACTTATCTTTTAAGACGGATTATAAGAAAGGACAGAAGAAGACTAAAATTAGAAGTCATAAAGATAGTATACCCCCTATGGAAGTAGACCTTCATATTAGTAAGTTAGTGAAGTCTAATCGAGGAATGGATAATTTCGATATTTTATCTTATCAAATTGACACCGCAAAACACAAGTTAGAGTTTGCTATAAAAAACAGGTTGCCACGTATCGTTTTTATTCACGGGGTTGGTGAAGGTGTTTTAAAACAGGAACTTAATTATTTATTTGGTCGATATCCTGTAATTATTTCAGAAGCATCCTATCAAAAATATGGTCTGGGTGCAACGGAGGTTTATATTATTCAGAAGAAAATATATTAAATAGTGGTAACTATTTCACCAAATTCTGTTTCCTCAAAAGCGATGTGTTTACCACCTTGTTCAACTTTTAAGTTTTGAAAACTAATAAAGTGGCGGTAACCAGTAATATTGTTTGAAGCGTCTAATTCTTCTATCGTTTCTATCAGTATATTATTACTTCCGCCAGAAATACCAATCCAATTTGAAAGTATTTGGGGGGCTGTAGGAGGAACATTTCCACAAAAATAAGCAGTAGAAATCTCCTCATTGAAGGTTCTATAAACTACGTTAGATTCGGTTATACTTACAGTTTTAGGTTCTATTGTTACTTTATTTTGAATAGCACTAGTGGGTAAGGTTACTATTATTGCTTCGGCAATACCCATTCTAAAAAGTGTATATTCGTTATTCTCAGTATCACAATAATGCACTTCTTCTTCAAAATCAAATGCTGGAATTTCTAAATCGCCATCATCACAAGATATAAGCGCTGTTAGGCATAAAAAAAAGGCAATAACTTTGTTCATTTTTTCTTTTTTTTGTAGGGACAAAAGTAAGCGTTTTTAAAATTAGTAAGGGGCTAAGAACGGATAAATTTTAGTTACTTTGTAGTATGAATAAAATTTATCTTGATAACGCAGCAACCACAGCAATGGATGAAGAGGTCATTGAAGTTATGGCTCAATCTATGTTGGGAATTTACGGGAACCCGTCTTCTGTGCATCAGTTTGGTAGATCAGCAAAATCTGAGGTAGAGAAGGCTAGAAAAAATATAGCGAAATTATTAAATGTTACGGCTAGCGAAATAGTTTTTACAGCAGGTGGCAGTGAAGCTGATAACATGATATTAAGAAATGCAGTCTCGCACCTACAAGTTCAAAGAATTATTACCTCAAGAATTGAGCATCATGCCGTTTTGCATACAGTAGAAATCTTGAAGGAAGATGCGGGAGTTGAAATAGTATATGTGGACATAAATGACGATGGATCTATAAATATGGAACATTTTGAAACCTTGTTAAAATCTAGCACACATAAAACTTTGGTAAGTTTGATGTATGTGAATAATGAGATTGGATCTATTTTGGATGTAGATAGTGTTTCTAAATTATGTATAGAATACAACGCATTATTTCATTCAGATGCCGTTCAAGCTATTGGCCATTATAAAGTTGATTTACAAAAAACTCCTATAGATTTTGTGGTTGCAAGTGCTCACAAGTTTCATGGTCCAAAAGGAGTTGGACTCGCTTATTTTAAAAAGGGATTTGGGATTAAACCTATACTGACTGGTGGATCTCAGGAAAGAGGTGCTCGGGCAGGAACAGAAAATGTACATGGAATACTGGGGATGGAAAAAGCCTTGGAAATAGGATGTGAGAACTTGGATGAGGATGCTGAATATATAGGAGGTCTGAAAGTTTATTTTATAGCACAATTAGAACTCCATCTTCCAGAAGTAAAGGTAAACGGAGCTCCGATGGATAAAATAAGCACGAATTATTCAATTTTAAATGTGCGACTTCCAGTAGATAGTCAAATGTTACTATTTACGTTGGATCTAAAAGGTATTGCAGTTTCTGGGGGTAGTGCTTGTCAAAGTGGAAGTCTTGGAGGTTCACATGTTTTAAATGAAATTTTATCTGCAAAAGATTCCCTAAAAACGTCTATTCGATTTTCTTTTAGTAAGTTTAATACCCATGAAGAAATTGACTTTGTTATTCATATTTTAAAAGAAATTCTGAATAAATAGTCTTTGGTGATTTTTACGATAATTACAAATATTTTGATTGATGAGAGATTTAGAGAGTGGAGAAGATATAGAACTATTGGTGAATAGTTTTTATGCGAGTATTGAAGAGAATGATGTTTTGAATCATATTTTTAACAACATAGCCAAAGTTGATTGGGAGCATCATTTACCTAAAATATATGATTTCTGGCAAACGCTAGTCTTTCATAAAGTTGTTTAGAAAGGAAACCCTATGAAAACACGTATGATAGTGCATCAATTGCATAAACTAAAAAAAGAAGATTTTCAAATCTAGACGAAATTTTTTTTTGAAACTGTCGATAAATTATTTAAAGGAGATAAAGCAGAATTAGCTAAAATGAGAACTCAATCTGTAGCCACTTCCATCCAATTAAATACGGTATATGAAAAAAATAGGAATAACACCGAAATGCCATCCCTATCCCCATTAAATCTAAATAATCTTACCTTTACTTAGAAAATAACTCGTCCATACTATGGCAAGTATGTTTAGTACTATTACATATTAATAAGCGAAAAAAATTATTTATTTTTTAACTAACTTGGAGTTGTTAATCTGTAACTTCTGAATTTTAATGGGAGATTATTATTCTAATAAGGTTCTAACCGTGTTTCAAATATACATTTTTTTATTAAAAACCAACAATTACAACCCCTATTTATTTGAATAGCAATTAAATAGAATGCTTAAATAAAATGTATTTTAGTTTAAAATATTTTTTAGAACTCAAACTTATCGATTAGAAGTATAGGATGAGTAGTTATTTGATCCATTTAGAGCGCTCCTCATTAGTTAGGTAGGTCCATGCTATGATTCGTGTTATTTTGTTTCCTTGATGCATTGGGATTACCTTAATTTCAATGGCTCCCAATTTTTTAAGAGAAGTCTCCATACTTATTATGTTCTCTTTTTTTGAAACCAACGAAGTGTACCAATAACAGTCATTTTTGAACAAAGAACTTTGATATAGGTAATTGTGTAGGAATGCTTTTTCTCCTCCTTTATACCATAATTCATTCTGAACACCCCCAAAATTTCTAGCGGTTTTATCAATTCCCAAACCTTTTAATTTTCTAGCATTTGCTTCGACTGCTTCATACTGTGAAGCATAAAACGGAGGATTACACATACTTGCTGAAAAGGGATTTTTAAAAAAATCTTTATTTAGTATGATAGTTTCATCTTCTTGATGGTATAATTCTATAGATGCTTCAAAATTATTCTTATTAATAATCGCTTTAGAATTTTCTAATGAAGAAGCATCTATATCACTCCCAAGAAAAGACCAATTAAATAATACATGACCTAGAATTGGATAAATACAAGTTGCTCCTGTTCCAACGTCGAGAATACGGGTATTATTTATAATTCCCGAATCGTTCAATAAATCATTCAGGTGATGAATATAATCTACTCTGCCCGGAATTGGAGGGCATAAGTTTTCTTCAGGAAAATCCCAATCTGTAACAGTGTAATAACTTTTTAGAAGCACAGCGTTTAATACTTTAACGGCTTTTGGGTTTGCAAAATCTATGGTTTTTGTATTGTATTTGTTTTCAAATACAAAAGTAGATAGATCAGGGTTTTCGGTACACAATTTTTCAAAATCGTATCCATGACGATGGATATTATTGGGGTGTAAATTAGTTTCGTTTCTTTGTTTAGTCATTATGCTGTTTTACGTTGTGCATTCATTTTTTGAATTAATTCTTTTTTTCGTTCTACCGAAGCTAATTTATGCTTTCTAAGTTTATTCTTTTTATGATTCATTAACTTAGCATGTTTCCCCTTGTTTTTAGTGTTCTCATCTTTACCCATTTTAAAAATGATTTAACAGATATTTAGCAACACCGTCATCTTTATTTGAAGCTGTAATAACATTGGCAATTTTTAAAACAGCTTCATTTGAATTTTCAACTGCAACACCGATTCCTACTGATTTTAGCATTTCAATATCATTATAATTATCGCCAAATGCTAATACCTCATTTAAATTTAATGTTGGATAATGACTATTCAATAATATTTCTATAGCGGTTTTTTTTGAAATAGATTTATGGGCTATTTCTAAATAGGTATCCTTAGAGCGATACCCTATTATTTCGTCATCAAAAACTTCTGCAATAAGGGAAACAACAGTATCCAACTCATCGGCATCGCCCATTACCATAATCTTATGAGCACCTTTATTTTCAGCTTTCCAATTTTTCAATGTGTTTTGAATCGGTTGAATCAACGGTGTGACTTTTGTGTTATTTGATTCTCTTTTAGCCCAATAATCCATAGAAGGGACATACCATTCATCACGATGATACAAACTGAAATGCAACGATGTCTTGGAGATAAAATCAAAAAGTTTTTCAATAATCGAAATTTCTATTTCCGTAGTATCAATGATTTCACCATTATCAATAATAAGACCTCCGTTATATGCAATTAGTGGTACATGTAAAATATCAAGTTCTTTTTGGAGATGCCTCATTGCTTTTGGCATTCTAGACGAAATCAATATAAACGGTATATGAGATAACCTTTGTATTTGTTCAATAGTAGCACAAGAAAGCTCTCGATCCTTGTTGAGTAAAGTACCATCAATATCTGAGCAAATACATTTAATATTCATGAAATAAGTTTAAACTAAAGTAATTCTTAAGACGATTTATTTTGGTCTAAATTAAAAAAATGTTTTGATATAGGGATATACATAAGACCTGCTATTATAAAAACTATAAATGCTAATCTTAATCCGATAGCGTGTGATAAGTACCCTATAAATGGTGGCCCCAATAACATACCAACTATTGAAAAGGTAGAGATAATAGAAATAGCCATTCCCGGTGAATATTTTTTTGAATTTCCGGCCAATAAATAAGTCATAGGAAAAATAGGTGATGTGCCAAATCCCACCAAGCAAAAGCCGATAAGGGCAGTCCAAAAATAAGGGAATAATATAGCTAAAGAAATTCCAGAAGCAATAAGAATAGCACTTAAAACATATGTTTTAAACATCCCTAAAACTTCAACAAGTTTATCTGTAAAAAATCTAGAAAATGCCATACAACTCATAAAAATAAGGTACCCAAAAGTAAAAATATCCTCATTTATTACTTCTTTAAAATAAATTCCGCTCCAGTCATACATTCCGCCTTCCACTAGTGCAGAAAAAAAAATAATTACTCCTAAATATAGTATGAAAAGATCTGGCTTGCCAAAAATAATTTTATTTCCCGTGAGAGATTTGTCATTTCTAATGGTGTACTTATAAGTAATTAGTGAAACTAAAATTGTGATGATTGCTACGGCTAATAAATGCGTTTGCATGCTGATATCTAGCCGAATCATTAAGGTAGTGATCAATATACCTAGAACTCCTCCAGTACTCCAAACAGCATGAAAAGACCCAACGATTCTTTTTTGAAAATTCTTTTGGATGGCTAGGGATTGGGTGTTAATAGAAATAACTATGATTCGCATACAGAATGAGAATACAATAAGGCATATAATTAAAACAAAAGGTGTTTGTACAAAGCCAATGATTGCTAAGCAAATACAAAATAAAATAAAAGAGAAGATAAGAGGAACTCGACTATCGAATTTAGAAACGAGCCATCCCGATATCGGTAGCCCAACTATAGAACCTACAGGCATAGCAAATAGAACACTTCCTAAAACAGCATCATTAAAATTAAAAAAATCTTTAATAGTTGGAATTCTAGAAGCCCAAGAAGCAAAGCATACGCCAGATAAAAAAAAGTAGATATTTAGGGCAACGCGTTGTCGATTGTGAATGTTCATATTACTTTCGAATACAAAATGTAATTCTTGTAAACAGGTACGTTCTGTTTTTGAGGTACAAAAAAGGTGTAAACGAGTCTTGATAAGAAGTGATATTGGCCATTTTTCAGTAAAAATATGTGGCAAAGATAAAGACAATCACCTTAAAGAAACTCATAAAATTGACACATATATGCTAAAAGTTTATCAGGGTCTAAATTCGCAGTCAGATCAGTCGTTTTTACATTTTATTGACATATTCATACTATTTATTGACTCAGTAGGGCAGTTTAGCTAACTCAAAATAGTGTTAATACCCATCAAGATAGTTTTTTAGGCGATATATTGCTTTTTTAAATACGTAGTAGCCAACGTATTCAAAAACACTTATTTTTCAACGCAAATGTCAGTTTTAATACGAAACTGAGTATCAGTATTTTGATGTAAAAAATTTGCTGGTTACTGCGAAATATCGTACCTTTAGAATTATGCATTTTTTTATTAATTACACCCCGCTAAGTTTATTGCATAAAAAAATGAGCAAGCAATGATGTTTGTAGTTAAATTCATAGAGATGAGTGTTAAAAGAAGTATTTTATTCGGTTTATTATTTGTAATACTATTTCTGCTTTTAGGTCTTTTAACGTAGATTAAAGATATTTTGCGGTTACAATCTTTTGCATAAAGCCAATGCGGAGATAACTACTTTATTGTTCTAACTTTATCAACGTAAACGTATTTATTCTTAATTAAAACAAATGAGCCGATTGTAGATTTTAATCAGACTATTTATTTCAAATCATGATAATTTCAGTATTTTTTGTTACAAAAACAAGTTAGCGAAATGAAACAAGCAAATATTTAAGATAATAAATTACAGTAACTTAGAGAGAATTTTGCGTCTTTGAATGAGATAAGTTTGAATCAAGTTTTAATGAATCAGCTCTTTTTGCTCACCCATTCTAAAACAACGTTCTTCTCCAAGATAAAGTGGGTTTCCATGTTTTTCTGACCAAAAGCCATCTAAAAGATCTTTAGTAATACATTTATAGACCACAACGCCCTTAAAGATTATTTCATTGTCTCCTTTGTAATTAAAATTAACAACCAAAATACTATCTTTAAAAAACCCAGTTCCTAATTGAATTTGAGTATCATTTATAAGCCATTTAGCGTTGATTTTATTATTCTCATCTAATGATAAATCTAGCGTTCCTTTATAGGCTAAACCTTCTTCATCTTGATTACGTCCAATTATACTAAACGCTCCAACTAATTCCTTTCTATTCATTTTTTATTATGTTTTTATGTGTAAATACTAGCCATTAATGCTTGTAAAAGTATTAATGAGTATTCAAAACAACTAATAAAAATGTCAAGAAAACAGTTCTACATCTCCAATTAAATATATAATTTTTTTTTATTATAAGGGGGTTGTAGGTAACGGGTAGGTATAAGATTATTCCTTATTTTAAATTATGGAATTCGTGATGTGCTCGGCAGTTCTGCTCATACTTTGAGTAATTAAATCGTTGCTTCTTAAGTGTTTTCGGAATAAACTACTTATATATTGAACACCTCTATCTGAATGAAAAAGCAATAGTTTTGTTATATTTTTTTTCGACAATGCTATTCTCCAAGCAGGTATAATGGTTCTTTTGTTACTAAATTACTGCTCACTGTACATCCGATTGCCTTTAGATCATACAAATCAATAATTATAGTTAAATACCGGCATCCTTGGGCGGTTCTCATATATGTAATGTCTGATACCCAAACTTCATTCAATGTTGCAGATATAAACGCTCTATTTAAATGATTCTTAGAAATAGAAAACGTATGATTGGAATTCGTTGTAACCCTATCTTTTCGTTTCATCATACTCCTTAAATAATTTAACTTCATTAATTTAGACACGCGTACTTTTGATATTAAATAACCTTGTTTACACAATTTTGTTCGTATTCTGCGACTTCCATACCGCTATTTACTTTCATGAAATATCTTTTTTATGAGTTTGGTAAATTCAATATTTCCTAATTCTCGTTTAGAAATACCTCTAGAATACCATCTATAATAAAAACTTCTACTCACTTTTAATACTTTACACATTTTTTCAATACGATACATTAATCTAAATTTTGAGTGGACTCTTCCCAATCATCGGTTCGAAATGAAGAGGTTGGTAACAAGTTGGCGTCATAAAGTGTTCTTTTAAAGATTTCTATGGCTCCTGAGTCTCTGAATGAGTTTTCTGTACCTCATCATTCGAGGTACAGAAAAGATACAAATCTGCACTTAGAAAACACATATCATTACAAAGTAAATATTAACTTCAGAATATTAAAAAAGCCTTAATTAAAAGGCTTTATAGTATTTTTTGATATGTTTAGTAGTGGTTACTTTCCTATACAGAATGTAATTAACTATTGTTTATGGGGCTTTAAAAAAATAAGGTACAAATAAGGTACATTTTAGTACGAGACATTCAATAATAAAGTAAATTAACAGCGCTTTCCAATTGTAAGTCGTCAGCAAAAAGTGGACTGATTTAGACAATTTCATAGAGAGTGTTTTCAAAATCTTTAAATTTGATAAATTATGAAAACACAAAAGAAACAAACCATTGTATAACGTCAGCAAAAAGTGAACTAATTATCACTTTAATATAAGAGATAGGTTTTATTATTTTGTACTTTTGTATTACAATCAAACTTTTAAAGAACCTAACACAACAAAATTTTCTATTATTACAATTTGTAACGTCTTTATTTCAAGTCGGTGCTCAAGTTTGGAGATATGACTCTGGAGGTTCTGATTTTGAATGAAAATATAAAACATGACAGATGCAAGGAAAGGGAAATGAATTTCCATACCAAAAGCCATTCATAATTAATAGTCAAGAATATAATAGTGTTTATATTAGGTGCTCTAAGAAGTTACAAATTTTTTTGATATTATAATCCTTTACTTATGAAATTTTTTAATAAATTGATAATTCTTTTTTTTGTGATGTATTCTTGCGCTTCAGACGACACTATTACACCGGTTATTCCTCCAATAGAATCGTCATTTGAATGCAATACCCCCTTTTATCCTAAAATGCCAAGTCCTGATTCTTCTGAGAATAACTATGATTATTATACATATGTTTGGCAGACAGAAGAAGGAATGCAGAAGCTTTGTGTAAATAGCTATGCGGGGGTTTCAGAGCAATCTAAAAATATAATAAATGAAGTTTTAAAAGCAGCATCGAGCCGATTGGGGCAATTGGTACCTATTAATATTACGGCCTATTACAATGGCATCTCTGACCTAGAGTTAGTTATGAATAATTGGAAAGCGCTAAAGATGACTTCAGAAGGTTTCGATCCTTCAGATTATACGGCGGCAGCCGGAGTAGATTTTTCAAACTTGCATAACGGAGGTCAAGGAGAACTGGCTCAAGGTTTTTTTGAACCTGACTTTCCTTTAGGGGAAGCCAAAAAAATAATATATCACGAATTCTTTCATATTTATCAAAATTCTCATAAATTTTATTTTGAAGAAACTAAGAATTTTGGTTGGAATATAGATAGAATCATTGACAGGAGTGCACTAGACTACATCCCTTTTGTGGGACCAGTTTGGTTAGAAGAAGGAGGTGCTGATTTTGCTGCGATCATGCTGTCTTCTGAGGAAGATTGGATAGAATTAAAGCCTTTTTTTACAAGCGTATTAGATGATGCGAGAGAGGTAATTGAAGATGCAATGACGAGAAGTGATATTGTTCATCTCGAAGATTATAACACGAGTGATAATATTCGAAGAGTAGAATCCTCAAACAATCCAACAGGAATTTCTCGAAAGTTTGCATATCAATATTCAGGTGGTGCAATAGCCCATTTATACCTGCTAAAAACAGGGCGCGCGACATTAAATAATTTAATTTTTGATTATTTTATCAATCTAGCGGAATTAGAAAGAACCCATTATGGAGAAGGGTATAAATATGCTTTTGAAGCTTATTATGGTATTTCTTTGGAGAACTTTTATCTCGAATTTGACGATTTTATGTTGAAAACAAGAGAGGAACAAGTAACTGTATTAGAACTCGATTAAACTGTTGGCTTCTTTTATCTATATCAATATATTTAATTAATCAAATTTATTCAAGTTAATAGCAAATTAATTAATTGATAATCTTGTCTCTCTAGTAATATAAATTTTCCTAAAGATGCAAGTTTAGTTGAAAGAATATCCACTGCTTGCTTGCCTATAGGATCATTATTTTTGTCATAGAAAAGACCTTTGGCATAGCTTGTCTCATTAGAGAATCGAGCAATGGCCACCTTTCTTTTTAAAGTACGGGTATCTTCAGTTGGTGTAGCAACTTCATTTATAGTTTCAATAATATTTTGTTTTCTCTCTGTTTGTTTTGTAGTGGTTACTTTCCTATACAGAAATTAGCAAAGATATTTCCTAGTAGATCATCAGTTGTAACAGCCCCAGTAATTTCACCTAAGTGAAATAAGGCCTGACGAATATCAATGGCTAACAAATCAGAACTAATATCGACCGCCATTCCATTTTCAACTTCTTTAATAGCGACTAAGGCAAATGTTAAGGCTTCGAAGTGTCTGTTGTTGCTCACAATTGTTTGATTATTACTTAAAGCTCCAATATTAACTAAGTTGGTTAACTCACTGGTTAATAATTTAATACCTGTTTTGTTTTTAGCGGACAATTCAATGGTATTTGAAATTCGAGTTTTGAGATTTGAGAGTTGCTCATCCGAAATTAAATCAACTTTATTGAGTATAGTAAGAATCCTTTTATTTGGGTATTTCTCTTGAAGTTCTTTACTAGTGTGCTGAACTTCTTTCAGCTGCGTATCATTATTTAACAGCTTAGAAGCATTTAACATTTGGACAACTAACTGTGCCTGCTCAATCTTTTCATATGTTTTCTTTATCCCAATAGTTTCAATAACATCTTTCGTATCTCTAATTCCAGCCGTGTCTATAAATCTAAAAGTCACCCCACCAATTGCAATTTCATCTTCAATCGCATCTCGAGTGGTACCTGCGATATCTGATACGATGGCGCGTTCTTCATTCAACAGCGAATTGAGTAATGTAGATTTCCCTACATTAGGTTCCCCTACAATAGCAACTGGAATTCCATTTTTGAACACATTTCCCAAAGCAAAAGAGTCTATCAATCTTTTTAAAATGGAAGAAAGCTTGGTTACCAATTCTTTAAACTGAGTTCTATCTGCAAATTCAACATCTTCTTCAGAGAAATCTAGTTCTAATTCTATCAAAGAAGCAAAAGTTAATAGTTGCTCTCTTAAGTCTGCTATTTCAGACGAAAACCCACCACGCATTTGTTGCAAGGCAATTTGATGTGATGCTTTAGAATCAGAAGCGATTAAATCTGCAACGGCTTCTGCCTGAGTTAAGTCCATTTTACCATTGGTAAAAGCACGCAGTGTAAATTCACCATTAGTGGCAGTTCTACAACCTTTGGTTAGGAACAATTGTATAATTTCTTGTTGGATATAAATGGAGCCATGGCAATTAATTTCCACTACATTTTCACCAGTATAAGAATATGGGTTCTTAAATATAGAAACCAAAACTTCATCAATTACACGTTTACCATCCATAATATTTCCCAAATGAAGTGTGTGTGATTTGACATGGGTTAAGTCCTTTTCGCTCTTTTTAGACTTGAATTGGTTTGAAACTATAGAAATAGCTTCTTTACCAGACAAGCGAATGATGGCAACCGCTCCCATTCCAGAAGGAGTAGCAAGTGCAATGATAGTATCGTTCTGAATCATCTTGCAAATATAAGTACTAAGTAGTTATAAAAGATAACCGATTGCGGGTTATAAGGCTCGGTTGATAATAACTTTATATTCCTAAAAAAACAATTCAAATTTGGACATATTTTCTACAAAGAACTCATAGCAATCGCTCCAAGTATTTTTGTTCTAAAAACGGAGTTTTTCTCTTATGTGACATATAGATTTGAATGATTGACGTTCCGTTTTTTAATTCATAAGAGGCATCGTAAATTTCTTTAGAGGTTTTATTTTTAGCAATAGTTCATGCTTTTTGTTCAGCAAAGGCATGATCTGTTAAAATTTGTTATAAATCGTCTTTTGCAACCTCAGACCAAGAAGTTTGGGTTTCAAATTGAAGTACGAGCATAAAATAATAATTTTAAGTGTTAAAATTGTTAATGAATTTCGCACTTAAAAGCAAAAAAAAAAGGCATACTTTTATTTTTATAAAATACATACTTCCAATTTCATAGTTATTAAAATTAGCCTATTTTAGAGAAAAATTATAATATTTGAAAAAATTACAACGCAGTTTAAATTTATCGTCGGTTATCGCTATTAGCATTGGAGGAATGCTAGGGAGTGGTATTTTTGTTTTACCAGGTTTAGCAGCAGCAAAAACAGGATCATCTGTTTGGCTAGCATATTTATTAGCAGCGATTTGTATTTTACCAGCCGCCTTATCAAAATCTGAATTAGCAACAGCGATGCCATCTTCTGGAGGGACATACGTGTATATAGAAAGAGCGTTTGGACCTGTAATGGGGACTATTTCTGGAATTGGACTTTGGCTATCTTTATTGTTAAAAAGTTCTTTTGCATTGGTTGGATTTGGGGCATATTTATCGGTTTTGGTCGATATAGATTTTGGCTACATTAAATATATTGCTATTTTCTTTTTAGGTTTAATCATGTTGTTGAATATTTACGGCGTAAAAAAAGTAGGAAAAGTACAATTGGTCGTAGTAAGTTTTAGTCTTACTGGCTTATTTTTATTATTAATTTTTGGTTTACCTAATGTAAGCCAAGATTTATTGGAACCTGTATTTAAAGAAGGAAATTATGGGTTAATAAGTACCATTGCCTTTGTTTATATTTCCTATGCTGGGGTCACGAAAGTAGCCGCGATTGCGGGAGAAATTAAAAACCCAACAAAGAATATTCCATTAGCAATGTTACTTTCATTAGTAATCATGGGAATTCTTTATGTATCGATTGCTTTTATGCTTGTTGGAAATATTCCATTGGAAGAATTAGGAACGGATTTAAAGCCTATTTATTCGTTGGCATTCAAACTAGGCGGGGAGTATATTGGTTATGCCGCTGCTGTTTTGGGTGTGATAACATTAGTATCTATGGCAAATTCAGGAGTTTTAGCGGCTTCTAGATTTCCTTTTGCGATGTCTCGAGATAAGTTGTTTCCTGAGTATATGAGTAAAATTCACCCAACAAAGTTGACGCCAGTTGTAACCATTGTAATGACTTGTATTTTAATGTCCATAGCAATTTTATTTTTAGATGTTGTACGAATTGCAAAATTGGCAAGTGCCTTTATGGTCGTGTCGTTTATGTTCGTAAACCTTTGTGTCATTGTTTTAAGAGAAACAGGAGTGCAATGGTACGAACCTACGTATAAATCGCCTCTGTATCCATTCATTCAATTGTTTGGAGTGGTTAGCGGAGCTGTGTTATTAGTGTTTTTAGGAATGATTCCTATGCTAGCTGTTTTTGCATTGGTACTATTGGGAATTTTGATTTACTATATGTATGGTACCAAATCTGCTCGGACTGGGGTATTAAAACTATATGGACACAGACCAGCATCTTATTTGCTCTATAAAAAAACGAAAGCATCAAGAAGAGTTCGGAAGAAAAAATTAAGTGTGAATCCTGCTTTTTTGGATGGCGAGTTTAGTTCTGAAGAAGGAGTTGTAGTTCCATTATTAGGGAATGAAAAATCCACAGAGATGTTGGTAGAAATTGGTGCAGCAATCAATAGAAGGACTAAATTACTCGCTGTAGATATTAAAGAAGTTCCAAATCAGACATTTTTAGACGCTGTTTTGGATGATAGCCCAAGAGTAAATTCGATTGCGAGACGGTTATCTGGTCTCGCAAAAATGCGCGGTATGGATGTTGATTTTGAGTCTGTTGCAACCCATGAAATTAAAGATACTATTCATGAATTAAGTGATCAAACACATTGTGATTGGTTAGTTATGGGCTGGGATGGTAGAGCGCATAATGGAATATTTGTTGGAAATCCGTTAGGATGGTTGATTTCACACATTAACTCTGATTTTGCCTTGTTTAAAGATAATGGGGTGCGTAATTTTAGTCGAATTTTATTGGCTTTGCGTCCTGGGAGAAAGGATAAAAACTTTGTGGCTGTTGTAGATCGTATCTGTAAATTTTATGATGGATCCTTTACCTTACTTCATATTGTGCCAGAAAACACTTCGGATGAGCTTATTTTAGAAATGGAAATGGTGTCCAACAGAATACTATCTAAAGTGACTGCACCGGGTAATTTAAAAATTATAAAATCGAAAAATGCCATTGAAACAGTTTATAATTTTTCTGCAGATTATGACTTAATGGTATTGGGAACTCCTGAAAAGGATAATTGGCGTAACGTTCTGTTTGGCAATGGAAAAGACAAATTTGCTTACAATTCGGCCTGTTCTGTATTACGATTAACAATGAAAGATTAATTACTATTTTAAGTCTAAATCTAATTTTTTTCTAAATTCTCCTAAAAAAGGATTTTTTTCTAGCAGTTTAGTAAATTTTTCTTGTGAAGTGTAAGCATACTTTTTTTCAACTATTTCATTAACTTCAATACTCAAATCAATACTATAGTTGTTAAGTTTTGTCCTAATAAATTTTAATAGTTTTGGTTTATGACTTGTTAATTGAGACTTCATGTTGTCTGTAGGAAGCGTCAAATGAATCATCAACCCGTCTAATCGCGGTCGATCTGCCTTAATAATAGAGGCAATAATTTTTTTACCATCTTTAATTAAGTCATCGTAATGTTGATTCCACAATTTTAAAAACTGGACTTCAGTAAAATCGGTTTTCGGCATACTGTCGCGGTCAACAACCTCAACTTCAGTTTCTTCCTTTTCCTTTTTACGTGTAATGCTTTTTAATGATAACGCAGAATTTCGATTTCTTACAGTTTTTAAAATGGGTGCTTTTATAGTCTCGTTTTCTTTCTTAGCAGGAACTGGTGCTTTTTGATAATTACTTTTTTGCTCCGTGACTTTTGAAATTTGTTTGTCAGAAACATCAATTTTCTCGGCTACAATGATGCTTTGAAAAAACTTAGCAGGAATTATGAAGTTTTTATCATTTTTTTTTTCTCCATCAAAAGTGATAGAGGAAAGTTGCATAAGCGCTAATTCAACAAGTAGTCGTTGATTCTTACTAGTTTTGTAGTTTAAATCACAATCATTGGCCTTATCGATTCCCTTTAATAAGAAAGGTAGAGAAGCGACTTTCGATTGTTCTAAATATTTCTTCTTGGCATTATCGCCAACTTCTAGCAGTGGTATGGTAGATTTATCTTTAGCAACCAACAAATCTCTAAAATGAGATGCCAGTCCACATATAAAGTGATGTGCGTCGAATCCTCTAGCCAAAATACTATTGAAATGGACCAATACCTGTGGAATATCATTACTTAGAATTAAATCTGTTGTTTTAAAGTATTCATCATAATCTAAAACATTTAAATTCTCAGTAACGGCTTGTCGTGTTAAATTGTTGCCAGAAAAACTTACAACTCTATCAAAAATTGAAAGGGCATCACGCATTGCTCCATCAGCCTTTTGAGCAATAATGTGTAAAGCATCATCATCTGCTTTGATATTTTCTTTGACAGCAATTTCTTTGAGATAATTTTTAGCGTCAATAACGGTGATTCTTTTGAAGTCAAAAATTTGACATCTCGAAAGAATAGTTGGAATTATTTTATGTTTTTCAGTGGTAGCTAAGATAAATATAGCATGTGCCGGTGGTTCTTCTAAAGTCTTTAAGAAGGCATTAAAAGCCGATGGAGATAGCATGTGTACTTCATCAATAATGTAAATTTTGTATTTTCCAACTCGAGGCGGTATACGGACTTGATCGGTTAAACTTCTTATATCATCAACAGAATTATTAGATGCTGCATCTAATTCAAAGATATTGAAGGAAAAATCCTCAGTTGGATTTACTTCCGTTTGTCCATCTTGATTAATCTTTTTTGCCAATATTCTCGCACAAGTAGTTTTTCCTACACCGCGCGGTCCAGTGAATAATAGCGCTTGTGCTAAATGATCATTTTTTATGGCATTTTCTAAAGTATTCGTAATGGATTGTTGCCCAACTACATCCGTAAATGTTTGAGGTCTATATTTTCGTGCAGATACGATAAAATGTTCCATAAAATACTTTAAAAATCAGAAAA
Source organism: Urechidicola croceus (assembly GCA_905181865.1). Lineage (GTDB taxonomy): Bacteria > Bacteroidota > Bacteroidia > Flavobacteriales > Flavobacteriaceae > Urechidicola > Urechidicola croceus_A. The sequence continues at coordinate 144,202 of CAJIZG010000001.1, read as the reverse complement.
ACAAAGTTATGAATTAGAATACATTTTGTTATATAAATCTATGTATTTTTCTTTAATGACAGAACGTTTTGGTTTTAAAGTAGGGGTAAGGAGTTTATTTTCAATACTCCATACTTCTGGCGTCAACTCAAAACATTTGATTGTTTCCCATTTACCAAAAATCTTATTGTATTTTTCAATTTCTTCTTTAATTCTCTCATTTACTTCTTTGCTAGTAATGATGTCATTATTTGAATCACCAAGGGTTACTTTATGGATTAAAGCCCATTCTTTAATAAAATTAAAATTTGGTTGAATAATAGCCGCCGCCATTTTCTCGCCTTCTCCTACAACCATAATTTGTTCAATAAAACGAGATTGCTTCATTTCATTTTCCAATAAAACAGGAGAGATATATTTTCCGCCAGACGTTTTGAAAATTTCTTTTTTACGCCCTGTAATTTTTAAAAAACCATCACTATCAATTTCTCCCTTGTCTCCCGTATGAAAATAGTCTCCAGACATAACCTCAGAAGTCATTTTTTCATTTTTATAATAGCCCATCATTACATTTGGCCCTTTTATTAATATTTCTCCATCTTCAGCAATTTTAACCGTAACATTATGAATCTCTTTTCCGACGGTCCCTATTTTAAACATTTCATCCGCATACATATTAACTGAAACGACAGGAGAGGTTTCCGTCAAACCATATCCTTCCATAATTTTCATACCTGCGGCTGTAAATATTCTTGTTAGCCTAGGTTGTAACGCTGCACTTCCAGAAACCATGGTATTTATGTTTCCGCCCAAGGCCTCACACCATTTTATAAATATTAATTTTCGGGCAAGGGCTAATTTTTTCTCATACCACCATCCGTTAGCCCCATAAGGCTCATATTTATGACCCAATTCAACTGCCCAGAAAAAAAGTAATTTTTTTAAACCTGTTAACTCTCCGCCTTTGGCTATTATAGTTTCATAAATTTTCTCTAATAATCGAGGAACAACACTCATAAAATTTGGCTGAACCTCTTTGATATTTGTCGGCATCTTTTCAATGCTTTCGGCATAATAAATAGACAGACTACAATATTGATAGATATATATTAGCACACGTTCAAATACATGGCATAATGGCAGAAAACTAAGTACTTTGATATCATCTCCTTTTAAAGGAAGTCTCGATGTGCTGTCAAGTACATTGCTAACTAAATTATGGTGGGAGAGCATTACTCCCTTTGGGGTTCCAGTTGTTCCAGAAGTATAGATAATTGTTGCTAAATCCATAGCTTTTACATTATTTTTTCTTTCTTCTACGTCTATTTGATTTGATGTATCTTTTCCCAAATCAAAAAGTTCATCCCAATGTTTACAGCCTGTAATATCCTCAAAGGAGAATATTTCTTTAAGAGTTGGTACATTATGTTGAATAGATTTTGCTTTATCAAATAATGCTGCATCAGACAAAAAACAATAAGTTACTTCAGAATGATTTAAAATATACTCAAAATTCTCTTTAGTACTAGTAGGGTATATAGGAATTGTCTGCGCGCCAGTTTGAAGAATTCCTATATCAAGTATATTCCATTCTGTCCTATTGGAAGATGAAATAATAGCGATTTTGTCATTTGGTTTGACACCCATTTTTAATAATGCCCTACTAATTGTATTTGCCTTATTAATATATTCTTGAGTGGAGGTTTCAACCCATTTTCCATTTACCTTGGAGACAATTGAATTGGATAAAGGTTTATTTTCTAATTGGTAATATGGGAAATCAAATAGTCGCGAAACGTTCATTGGGTAACTTAAATTATATGTCTACCAAATTACGAATTATTAGGATATACGCAAATATTTATTTAAATATATGTTACCTTTTAAATTTTAATATATAAAAAAAGAAGTTTAATTAATATTTCAATATAAAGAATGAATGTAAAAGAATCTTTTTATTTTTACTTTCTAAAATAGATCACTTATGAACAACCCATTTAAAAGTTTCATTACTTTAATTATGACATTATTATGTGTATTATGTTATACTCAAGACGTATCTTTTGAAGAATACAATCCAAGATCCACGTTAGTAGTTCCCAAACATGAGGTGAAAATAGCGAAATTCACTTTTATAGATGTTCACGGTCATCAGTATAAAATGTCTAATCAAGATTTATCACCAGTAATAGCCGCAATGGATTCTTTGAATATGGGAATTATGGTTAATTTAAGTGGCCGTTCTGGAGAAGACTTAAAAAAGTCTGTAAAGAACATTAAAGATCATTATCCGAATCGATTTGTAGTATTCGCTAATATTAATTTTGATGGTGTAGGGGGCAATAATTGGACTGAAAATACGGTGAATCAGCTAAGGGAGGACGTTGCTAATGGAGCTGTAGGATTAAAAGTATATAAAAGTTTAGGAATGCGTAATAAAGATAAGGTTGGGAAAAGAGTTGCTATTGATGACGACAGACTGGATGCTATTTGGGCTGCATGTGGAGAAATGGGAATTCCTGTTTTAATTCATTCCGCTGATCCAAAATCATTTTGGGATGATTTTGACAAGGATAATGAACGTTGGTTGGAATTAAAAACACATCCAAGAAGAAAAAGAAGTGATACAGATCCAGTTTCTTGGGAAAAGATCATAACAGAGCAGCACAATATGTTTAAAAAGCATTCAAACACCAATTTTATTAATGCACATATGGGGTGGTACTCGAATGATTTGAGGAAATTAGGAGAATTATTGGATGAAATTCCAAATATGAATGTAGGTATTGGTGCTATAATTGCTGAATTAGGTAGACAGCCACGATTTGCAAAGAAATTTTTTGAAAAATATCAGGATAGAATATTATTTGGAAAGGATAGTTGGAAGCCTGAGGAATTTCCAACGTATTTTAGAGTGTTAGAAACGGACGACGAATATTTTCCTTATCATAAAAAATATCATGCATTTTGGGCGATGTATGGATTAGACTTAGCGGATGAAGTGCTAAAAAAAGTTTATTATAAAAACGCCTTGAATTTAATTCCAGGCTTGGATAAAAGTTTATTTCCAAATTAATATTTAATACTATTTTATTGAACTTAAATATTAGGAACATGAAAAAAATTACAATTGCAATTGATGGATTTTCTTCTACAGGGAAAAGTACTTTGGCCAAACAACTAGCAAATAAATTGCAATATATATATGTCGATACGGGTGCCATGTATAGAGCAGTTGCCTTGTTCGCCATGCAACAAAAAATGATTACTGTTGATTATTTTAAGAAGGAAAAATTAATAGAAAATATTGATAAAATTAATATCTATTTTGTTTTTAACCAGAATGTAGGATTTGCAGAAGTATTTTTAAATGGTGTAAACGTGGAGGATAAAATTAGAACCTTGGCGGTTTCTCAATTTGTTAGCAAAGTGGCGACTGTTTCTAAAATCAGAACTAAACTGGTAGAGCAACAGCAAGAAATGGGGAAAAATAAGGGGATTGTTATGGATGGTCGAGATATTGGAACTGTTGTTTTTCCGGATGCAGATTTAAAATTTTTTATGACGGCAAACTCAGATATTAGAGCGAAGCGCAGATATAAGGAGTTAGTAGATAAAGGAGATAAAAACATTTCTTATGCGCGTGTACTAAAGAATTTAGAGTCTAGAGATTACATTGATTCTACGAGGGAGGATTCCCCACTAATCAAAGCTAATGGCGCTATTGAAATAAACAATTCAGACATGGGTTTAAAGGAGCAATTTGAGCGCGTTTACAGCTTAGTTTCTTCCAGATTAAAATAAAAGAAGTATTCTTAAAGTTAAAAATGGCTAAGGAATATTTAGGTATTTATGCGTTTGAATTGAAATTTTCCATTTTGGATTTTTCAAAACATACGCTACTATTAATGGAGTCATTTTACTTCTATTACTCCATTCGGCTTGTAAAAATAATTCACAGTTTAAATTTACCTTGGCTGCCTGTTCTTCTGCAAATTTAAAATCACTTTTGTTAAAAACGATCATTTTTAATTCATCCGCATTTTTGTGGACTTCTTCATTTGGTAATTTCATTTTTTTTGGAGATAGGCAAATCCAATCCCACTCACCAGTTAATTTATAGGCTCCAGAAGTTTCAATATGGGTTTTAATTTGTTGACTTTGTAATAACGTTGTTATTCGACTCATGTCCCACATTAAGGGCTCACCACCAGTAATAACCGCTATTTTAGCATATTTTTTTGTGTTTTCAACTATTGTTGAAGTTAAAGTAGGAGGATGTAAATTAGCATTCCAACTTTCTTTAACATCACACCAATGACAACCAACGTCACACCCGCCAATTCGAATAAAATAAGCGGCCGTTCCCGTATGGTATCCTTCTCCTTGAATGGTATAAAACTCTTCCATAAGAGGAAGCATTTTACCTTCATTAACCAATTTCGTTGTTTGTGTATCCACTGTTTAAAATATTTGGCAAATGTAACGCTTCTTTAAAGGTTAGTCTTTAATAATATTGGAAATATTTTACTTTGTTAGAAATTTTAACAGTTACTTATGTTTGTCCTAATTTGTGGTATAATTTTTGCATATAATATCTTAGTTCAATAATGAGAATCAAAATAAAATATAGTATTCTTGCGTTAAGAAACCATCAACTAATCCTAAACGAATCCATGTCAAAAATAAAGAGAGTATTTACGTTACTAATTATTGTTTTAATTACGATTCAATGTTCAAGGAAAGACCCTTTTTTAATTGAAAAGAATAGAGTGGGATTAATTTCGAATATAGATTTGATTGGAAATATTGAAGAAATATTTAAAAATGATTCCATAGTGACCTATATAAGTGAAGGTGAGATGGGAGGAAGAGACACTAAATATATCCAAGAGAACGATCAATACTTGATTTTTTCTAAAAGAGGTAAACATTTAATGACTATTGTGCCTAAAATTCAGCACGAGTCAACCTCGACTGTCAAATATGTAGAAATTATGAATCCTCAGTTTAAGACTGAAAAAGGTATTAATTTAAATTCTCCATTTAAGGATATTAATGTCAATTATCTTATCAACAAGATTGAGCCATCGCTTTCTTCAGCTACTTTATATATAGATGAATTAAACGCTACGATTTCTTTGGATAAAAAAGAATTGGGATTAAATCAGTTCAGTACTAAGGAAATTACAGTAGAGCAAATTCCTGATTTAGCAAAAATTAAATATTTGACGATTTGGTTTAATTAAGGATTAAGAACTTAAATAATTACCTATCTTTGACAATAGTGAGTTTTCACCCTTTTCTTAAATAAAATAGATGGATTTTACAAACCCCCTTATATATGGTGTACCTTGTTTTTTAGGTTTAATTTTAGTAGAGTTATCCTATAGTAAATCACGTAAAAAAGGTAAAAATTTATATCAATGGAAAGACTTGGGTGCAAGTTTAGCGATGGGTATAGGTTCTGCCATAATTGCACCTCTTACAAAAACAATTGCTGCAATCGTGCTTTTTAATTTTATTTACGAAGTTTTCAATCCTCTTGAAAATGGAATAAGGATGAATATATTTGGATGGGAATCGTTTGGCTATGCATGGTATATTTGGTTAATCTGCCAATTGTTGGACGATTTTAGCTATTATTGGTTTCACAGACAGAATCATAAGGTTCGATTTTTTTGGGCAGCTCATATCGTACATCACTCTTCGGTGAATTTTAATTTAGGGACAGCAGTTAGAAATGGTTGGTTTACACTTTTATACAAACCTTTTTTTTACATGTGGATTGTAGCGATTGGATTTCCACCAGAAATGCTGGTAGTTTGCTTAGGTATTGAATCCCTATGGCAGTTTCAATTGCATACGCGTTACATTCCTAAAATGGGATTTATTGAAAAAATATTTAATACGCATACAATGCATCAAGTACACCACGCTCAGAATATTGAGTATATGGATATGAATCACGGAGGGTTTTTAAACGCTTTTGATAAAATATTTGGTACTTGGAAAGAATTAGATGAATCTATTGAAATTAAATATGGGGTTACACATGCACCCGATTCGTACAATCCTTTGATTATATTAACACATGAATATTCGGATATATGGAAGGATATGAAAAAATCGAGAAATTGGAGACATAAGTTCATGTACATATTTGGACCTCCTGGCTGGAGTCATGATGGTAGTACAAAAACTATTAAACAAGTTCAGAAAGAAGCTGAGTTAGAAAAGTTAGCAGCACTTACAAAAGCCGCCTAAAAAAAGAACGCCACATACATTGTATCTGGCGTTCTTTTTATGTATTTTTTAAAATTACTATCTTCTACTACACGCCAATAATGTATTTTTTAATAACATTGCAATGGTCATTGGACCAACACCTCCAGGAACCGGAGTAATATAAGCAGATTTAGCGCTTACACTTTCAAAATGTACATCGCCTGCTAATCTAAATCCACGTTTTTTAGTTGCATCGTCAACTCTTGTAATTCCAACGTCAATTATAGTGACACCCCCTTTAACCATATCACCCGTTAAGAATTCTGGAATTCCTAAAGCCGCAACAATTATATCTGCTTCTCTAGTGATTTTAGTTAAGTTTTTAGTTCTACTATGTGCAATTGTTACCGTAGCATCACCCGCTTTTCTTTTTTGACTCATTAATATACTTATTGGACGACCAACAATATGACTACGACCAATAACTACTACATTTTTTCCCGAAGTTTCAACTTTATATCTTTCTAGTAATTCCATGATACCAAATGGGGTAGCAGGCAAAAAAGTAGGCACATCCAGCGCCATTTTTCCGACATTCATTGGATGAAAACCATCTACATCTTTATCTGGGTGCACAGCCATTAAGATTTTTTGTTCATCGATATGTTTTGGTAAGGGAAGTTGTACTATAAACCCATCAATGTCATCATTAGTATTCAATGCGTCAATTTGATTTAATAATTCTTCCTCTAAAGTTTCTTCCGGAAGATCTATTAAGGTTGAATTAAATCCAACGAATTCACAAGCCTTTACTTTTGCACCAACATAGGTCATACTTGCTCCATTACTTCCAACTAAAACTGCTGCTAAGTGAGGTGTTTTTCCACCTTCTAATTTTATTTTCGAAACTGCTTGAGCAATTTCTACTTTAATGTCTTGCGATGTTTTTTTACCGTCTAAAAGAATCATTTTTATCGTATAATTTATTTCGGGTTATTGACCCATTCCTTTCATCATTTGCATCATCTTTTGACCGCCACCACCTTGCATCATTTTCATCATTTTACTCATTTGATTGAATTGCTTCATCAATTGATTTACTTCTTGGATACTGGTTCCAGATCCCTTTGCTATTCGTTTTTTTCTACTGGCGTTTATTGTTGTAGGAGCGCTTCTTTCAGAAGGTGTCATTGAATGAATTATTGCTTCAATTCCGTTGAAAGCGTCATCATCAACATCTACATCTTTCATTGCTTTTCCAGCACCTGGTATCATTCCAACAAGGTCTTTCATATTACCCATTTTCTTAATCTGCTGAATCTGCTTTAAGAAATCGTCAAAACCAAATTGATTTTTAGCAATTTTCTTTTGAATTTTTCGAGCCTCTTCCTCGTCGTATTGCTCTTGAGCACGTTCTACAAGGGATACAACATCACCCATTCCCAAAATACGCTCTGCCATACGATCTGGGTGAAAAATATCAATAGCATCCATTTTCTCCCCAGTACCAACAAATTTAATTGGTTTGTCTACAACAGACTTTATAGATAAAGCAGCACCACCACGGGTATCACCATCTAATTTTGTAAGAATAACTCCGTCAAAATTAAGAATATCATTAAATGCTTTAGCTGTATTTACCGCATCTTGACCTGTCATTGAATCCACAACAAATAAGGTCTCTTGAGGCTCGGTAGCTTTGTGAATATTCGATATTTCGATCATCATTGCTTCATCAACAGCTAAACGACCAGCGGTATCTATAATCACTACATTTTTACCCGTAGCCTTTGCATGTTTGATAGCGTTTTGAGAAATTTCTACCGGATTATTATTTCCAATTTCTGCATATACTTCAACGCCAATTTGTTCTCCAACAACTTGCAATTGATTGATAGCAGCAGGACGGTAAACGTCACATGCAACCAATAAAACTTGCTTAGATTTTTTACTATTTAAGTAATTGGCAAGCTTTCCGGAAAAAGTTGTTTTACCAGAACCTTGTAATCCAGACATTAAAATTACAGTTGGAGCGCCAGATAAATCAATACCTACGGTTTCTCCACCCATCAATTCGGTTAACTCGTCTTTAACGATTTTCACCATCAATTGACTCGGATTCAATGTAGTAAGTACATCTTCTCCTAAGGCTTTTTCTTTAACTCTTTTGGTAAACTCTTTGGCTATTTTAAAATTAACATCGGCATCTAACAATGCTCTTCGAACTTCTTTTAAAGTCTCTGCAACGTTTACTTCTGTAATTTTTCCATGGCCCTTTAATACATGAAACGCCTTATCTAACTTGTCACTTAAATTATTAAACATAAATCTTTCATCAAAATTTTAGAAGTGACAAAGATACTCAAAAGTTTGAAGTTTGAAATGAGAATTATAAAGTAATTACTAAGGAATTGATTTTTAAAATAAAAATAAAATTCATTTGATATTGTAATAAAGTACAAATCTCAATTATAAATTTTCAGATTCTTTAGACAAGGCCACAATTTACTTATCATCTTCTGTTTTAATAAACTTGATAGAAGTTGTATTTACACAATAGCGCTTTCCTGTTGTGTCTTTTGGCCCATCGTCAAAAATATGACCGAGGTGACCATCACAGGTATTGCAAGTGATTTCTGTACGAATCATACCAAGTGAAAAGTCTGATGTTTGTTTAACTGTCCCCTTAATTGCATCGTCAAATGAAGGCCATCCGCAATGACTCTCATATTTGCTATTTGATTCAAATAATTGAGTATTACAACCAGAACAAAGATAGGTGCCTTTCTCAAAATGTTTGGTGTAACCTCCATCACCCGGCCTGTCAGTTCCTTTTTGTCTTAAAATATAGTACTGTTCTTGAGATAGTTCTTTCTTCCATTCAGCATCTGTTTTTTTCATGAATTTAGCATTTGATTGATTTTCTGATTTTTGTTGTGCATTAATCGCGTAACTCGCATTGAATAAAAATAAGGTTATGAGAATAAAATTTTTCATTTATTGAATATTTAAATAGTATAAATAATAAGGTTAAATAATTTGACGAAATTATTTTCGATGCTTACATGTATTTAACTGTTGTTAAATAATTAACTTTGTTCTATCATTTATTTTATAAACATTAAAACTATGAAAAGTTTTTATTCCAGTAGTATTATAGTCCTTCTATTTATTGGTTGCAGTAGGGTACCGATAACAAATAGGCAAAGAATAAATATAGTATCTGATACCGAGATTTTACCCGCAAGTTTTGCGCAATATAAAGGGTTTATTAAAGAGAATAAGTTATCATCGAGTCCTTCTAAAACTAAAGAAATAAGAGATGTTGGACAAAGAATTTCAAAATCGGTAGATAAATTTATGCGCACAAATGGAATGGAGAAAGAAGCAGATAATTATCGATGGGAGTTTAACCTTGTTGAAGACGAATTAGTAAATGCTTGGTGCATGCCTGGAGGTAAAGTCGTTTTTTTTACAGGAATATTACCGATTTGTAATAATATGGATGGCATTGCAGCAGTTATGGGCCATGAAGTTGCGCATGCGTTTGCAAAACATGGTCAGGAAAGAATGACAAGTTCTTATGGCCAGCAACTTGGAGGTTTAGCGATGGCAGTAGGAACATCTGGGGGGACTGAAGAATCTCAAGTTTTGTGGAATACGATTTATGGTGTAGGCTCTCAAGTTGGAATGTTAGCATATAGTAGGTTGCATGAAAATGAAGCGGATAAATTAGGAATGGTTTTTATGATAATGGCAGGTTACAAGCCGGAAGAAGCAGTGAATGTTTGGATTAGAATGAGTGAAAGAGCTGAAGGAAAGACTCCTCCAGAATTTTTAAGCACTCACCCTTCAAATCAAACTAGGATAGAAAATTTAAGAGCATACCTTCCTAAGGCAAAAGCACATGCAGAAAGGATCAATAAAGAAGCGGTTTCGCGGTAAAGTATGTCGAATAAAGTTGACTTTTTAGTTGTCGGTGCAGGGATTGTTGGATTAGCTACGGCATATAAGTTACAATTAAAATTTCCCAAAAAGGTACTATATATTCTCGAAAAAGAAAAACAAATTGGTTTACATCAAACTGGGAGAAATTCTGGAGTAATTCATTCTGGAATTTATTATACCCCTAATTCCTATAAAGCAAAAAACTGTAAAAACGGTAGGGATCAGTTAATTTCATTTTCCGAAAAATTCGAGGTGAAGCATCGTACTTGTGGGAAAATAATTGTGGCTACTACAAAGGATGAAGTTGAAATTCTAAATTCAATTTATAAGAAAGGATTGAAAAATGAAACTCCAGGTATTCGATATTTAAATCAAGAAGAAATAAGGAAAAAAGAACCTTACATCATTGGATTAAAAGCTGTTTGGGTGCCAACTGCAGGAATAATTGATTACGTAGGCTTGTGTTTCGAATTTGTAAATCAGATTAAAAAAATAAATTCTCAGAGTAAACTTATATTAGAATGTAAAGTAAATCGTATTTCTGAAAATAATTTGGAAACAACTAAAGGTAATTTTAATGCTAAAAAAGTTATTTTTTGTACAGGATTATTTGCAGATAGAATGGCTAAAAAAGATCATATTAAAACAGAAATGAAAATTGTAGGCTTTAGAGGTGATTATTACGAAATGACAGAAGAATCCAAAGCGAAAATCAATAATTTGGTATATCCAGTTCCAGACCCCAATTTCCCATTTTTAGGAGTTCATTTCACACCAATGTTAGATGGCCGGGTAGAGTGCGGTCCAAATGCTGTTTTTTCTTTTAAAAGAGAGGGATATACCACTACAAGTTTTAATTTTAGAGATAGTTTTGAGGCCCTCACATATAAAGGAACTTGGAAGTTATTCTTTAAGCATTGGAGAAAAGGAATAATGGAATATAAAAGAGCCTTTTCTAAAAAATTATTTGTTAAAGAATTACAGCGAATGATGCCATCCCTTACAATGGATGATGTGAAGCCTTCAAAATCAGGGGTTAGAGCTCAGGCACTTGGGGCTCAAGGAAATTTAATTGATGATTTTAAGATTGTTGAGAATGGCAAAAGTGTTCATGTTTTAAATGCTCCTTCACCCGCAGCCACTTCTTGTTTGGCTATTGCAGATGAAATCGTAAATCGATTTAATTAGATTTTTCTCTAAAAAGGGGGTACATCCAATTTATCAACTGGTTTTATGGTTACGATGCTAAACTAGTGCTCTATACAAAGGGAAAAGGCTTTTTTTTTAGAAGAAGATATAATCTGAAACAGCAACAATATTTTGATTAATTATAGAAAAACTATCTAATTCCTTTTTTGCTTAGAAAAAAAACGAATGAGCGTACTGTAATATATAAAAGTGTTTTGTTTAATATATTTTCCAAATAGGGTATAGCAGTTTGCTCAAAAAGTTTATTTGAAAACCGATAATTTCTCAAAAGATTAGAAACTTAGTGCAATACCGCAAAACATTGTTTGGTAATTTCTATCTCTTCGTTTGTTGGAATAACTAGAATTTTTACCCTTGAATTTTGAGATTGAATTTCGGTCAATGACTTTGGGCGAAAATTATTTTTTAATTTATCAAGTTCTACTCCTAAATAAGTAAGATTATTACAGGTCATTTTTCTCAAAATAATGGAGTTATCTCCAATTCCTGCTATAAAAATAAGAGCATTTAAACCATTCATAATAGCCGTGTACTCGCTTATGTATTTTTGAATTCTGTAGGCATTCATCTCTAAGGCTAGGCTACATTTTTTATTTCCATTTTCTGCTTGATTTTGAAGGTCTCTTAAATCACTAAACCCAGTTAATCCCAGCATTCCACTTTCTTTTTGAAGTATCGTATTCACAGCATCAAGTGAATACTGAAGGTTGTTAACCAAATAAAATACGAGTGAATGGTCAATATCGCCGCTTCTAGTTCCCATAATTAAACCATTAACTGGGCTAAACCCTAAGGTATGATCTATACTTTTTCCGTTTTCTATTGCGGTCATGCTACAACCATTACCAAGATGGATGGAGATAATTTTAGAGGAATCTATTTGTAAATGGTCAATAGCCTTTTTAGAAACATATTTATGGCTTGTTCCATGAAAACCATGATAAACGCTTATATTGTTGGATAATGGCATCAATAATTTCTCCGTCTTCACCTAGATTTCTCTTTTTTACGAATTCACTTCTGGTATAAACAAAAGCGTCATCATGTTCCATGGGAATATCAAAATGCGAAATAACAGTTTGAATATGATTGTCCTTCTTGTCGCCCAAAATATCATCAATAATAGGCCATAAGTAACCTGCTTTAGCCGTGTTTCCTAGAATAATTTTCATTAAACCTAGAGTAACTATTGATTTTCCACTATTGGGTTCACTCGTTGAAATATATACTGCTTTATTCATAGCTGATATTTTTTGTAAAGATACTTGAAACAATTTTTATGAATTCATGACAATTGTCATTATACACTATTAAATTTTTAGCTTTTATTAAGTTTAAAAAGTCCAAGGTTAAGAGATTTTTTTATCGGCTTTATTTAATATGAAATGTACTTGCGGATTAACTTAATAACTGTATATTTGCAGCCTTAAAAGTAAAACTAAAATTATTAATTATGAATCATTACGAAACTGTTTTCATTTTGAATCCCGTTTTATCTGAAACTCAGATAAAGGAAGCAGTAAAGAAGTTCGAGGACTATCTTGTTTCCAAAGGTGCCGAAATGATCCACAAAGAAGATTGGGGCTTAAAAAAATTAGCTTATGCAATCCAACACAAAAAAAGTGGTTTTTACCACTTGTTTGAATACAAAGCAGACGGTGAAGCTCTTGCTCCATTTGAGCTTGAATTCAGAAGAGATGATAGCGTTATGCGTTATTTGACTGTAAAATTAGATAAACATGCTGCTGCTTGGGCTGAGAAAAGAAAAGCGCGCGTTAAATCTTCTAAAAAATAGGATCATGGCAAATATAGAACAATCAGCAAAAGGAGGAAAACAAGGTGACGTTAGGTACCTAACACCGTTAGACATTGAGACTAAGAAAGAAGCGAAATATTGTCGTTTCAAAAAGAATGGTATCAAATACATCGATTATAAAGATGCAGATTTCTTAATGTATTTGGTAAATGAGCAAGGTAAAATTTTACCGCGTCGTTTAACGGGTACTTCATTAAAATACCAACGTAAAGTTTCTGTTGCTATTAAAAGAGCACGTCACTTAGCATTAATGCCATACGTAGGAGATTTATTAAAATAATTTAGAGGAAGATGGAACTTATATTAAAACAAGACGTAGAAAACGTAGGATTTAAAGACGATCTAGTTACTGTTAAGAACGGTTATGGTCGTAATTTCTTGATCCCTCAGGGTGTCGCTATTTTAGCTACTGTTTCGGCAAAAAAAGTATTGGCTGAAACATTAAAACAACGCGCCTTTAAAGAAGAAAAATTAATCAAAGATGCGACCAAAGTTGCAGATGCCCTAAAAGCATTAGAGATTAAAATTCTTGCTAAGACTGGAGACGGAAGTAAATTATTCGGTTCGGTAAACAATATTGATGTTGCTGCAGCTTTAGAAAAAGCGGGTGAAACTATTGATAAGAAATTTATCAAAGTAGAAGGTGGCAATGTAAAACGTTTAGGTAAATACAATGCAGCTGTAAGATTACACAGAGCTGTAATTGTAGACTTAACATTTGAAGTTGTTGGAGGAGCATAACATAAATAGGTAAACTTTATTAAAAAACCGTTCTAATTTATTTAGAACGGTTTTTTTTATTTTTGATTGATTTATTAGACACGATGAAATACAGACAACTAACAAAGGAGCAATTTGAGGAATTACATCAAGAGTTTGCTACGTTTTTAGCAACGCAGCAAGTAGATGTTAATGAATGGAATTCAATTAAGGAAAGTAAACCAGAAGTTGCCGAAGAAGAAATGAATATTTTTAGCGATCTTGTTTGGGATAAGGTATTATTAAAAACTAATTATTTGGAACACTTTTCTTCTGATTCTTTAAATTTATTTAGATGTGATAAAGAGCATATTCAACGAATTGTGGTGAAGGTTTCTAGACCAAATTTCGATTTTTTGAATAAAGAAGACTATAAGTGGTTTATAGCTAATTCTAAAGAGGCTTCAATTGATTATTTTAAAGGTCAAAAGCCTTATTTAAAAGAGCGTAACGTAGAAGTCTTTGATTTGATAGAAAAGGGTAGTGCTATTTCTAACGGGGAATTGTACGAAACTATTTTTAAAATAATATCTTAATCTGACAGTGAGAGAAAACTATAGAATTCTTTGGCACTCCTTTAACACTTTGATATTAAATATTTACGAAATGGCATTCCTGTGAAAGCAGGAATCTGAGTTTTATTGATGGATTGATTTTCGTTTTAACAAGAATGTTAAACGAAAAAACACTATTAAACGAAAAATCGTATTATTTTTGCTTTATGACTGAATTTGACCAAGGCTATTTTGATTTATTATCGAATATTGTAACTGAAAAACGCAAGGATACTTTTGATAAGGTTTTAGAGAATCGAACGCGTCATTTTACCGTAATTCTTGAAGATTTATTTCAAAAGCACAACACAAGTGCAGTAGTTCGTAGTTGTGATATTTTTGGTATTCAAGATGTGCATATCATCGAGAATAAATACAAAAGTTACATGTCTAACCAAGTGGGTAAAGGTTCTCAAAAATGGGTGGACTTTCATCATTATCGAGATAAACAGGTTAACACGCAAGATTGTATCGATTTCATAAAAGCGGAGGGATACCAGTTAATAGCAACGACTCCTCACAATGAATCGTGTTTGTTACACGATTTTGATATTTCAAAAAAAGCGGCTTTTGTTTTTGGAGTTGAAAAAGAGGGTGTTTCAAATACCATAATGGAACAGGCAGACGGTTACTTAAAAGTTCCTATGGTTGGTTTCACAGAAAGTTTAAATATTTCTGTTGCTGCAGCTATTATCTTACAATCAGTAACTGAAAGACTGCGTGCTTCTGAAGTTGATTGGAAATTAGTAGAAGAAGATAAAATACTCAAGACATTAGATTGGATGGAGAAAACCATCAAAAGTATTGATAAAATTAAGGAACGGTATTTTGAGGAGCGTATTATCGAGTAAACGTCATGACCAGAAATTGAAAGGAAATTCGTTCTAATATTTAAATTTAAAAGGCAATAGAGATATCACTGCGTTATACCAACTTACTATTTTCTTTAGTCAATGATAAACTAACGAGCACTCAAATCGAATCTAAGAGTAATACTTCTTTTTTAACTTTAAAGCCACATTTACTAATAATATTAACACAGGAACTTCAATTAGAGGACCAATGACCCCAGCGAATGCTTGAGGCGAATTAATTCCAAATATGGCAATAGCAACCGCGATTGCTAACTCAAAATTATTTCCGGTAGCTGTAAACGCTACAGAAATATTTCGCTTATAATCAATACCCATTTTTTGAGCCGTGAAAAAACTCACAAAAAACATTAAGACAAAATAAATAATTAACGGAATTGCGATGCGTACAACATCGAATGGTACTTCTATAATCATTTCGCCTTTTAGGCTAAACATTAAAACGATCGTAGCTAACAGAGCAATTAATGTTATAGGTGAGATTGCAGGAATAAATTTTCTGTTATACCAGTCTAAGCCTTTGAATTTTACTAAATATTTTCGACTTAAAAATCCAGTTAGAAATGGAATCCCTAAGTAAATTAAAACACTTTCAGAAACCTCAAGCATTGATATTTGAATCTCAGAAGATGCTATCCCAAAATAGGGTGGTAGTATAGTAATAAATAGCCAAGCAAAAAAACTATAGGTTCCAATCTGAAAAACACTATTTAAAGCAATTAAAGTCGCCCCGTATTCTCGACTTCCTCCAGCTAAATCATTCCATACAATTACCATAGCGATGCACCGTGCAATTCCTATTAAGATTAAACCAACCATGTAACCAGGATAGTCTCTTAGAAAGATAATTGCAAGAAAGAACATTAAAACAGGACCTATAATCCAATTTAAAAATAATGATAAACGTATCAATTTAACATCTTTAAAAACTTGCGGGATTAAGCTGTAATCTACTTTGGCTAAGGGCGGGTACATCATTAAAATCAATCCAATTGCCAAAGGAATATTTGTGGTGCCTACCGATAAATTTTCATTTATTTGAGCCATATGGGGAAATATGTATCCTAGGGCAACACCAATTACCATTGCTAAGAAAATCCAAAGCGTTAAATATCTATCTAAAAACTTAAGCCTAGTTTTCATTATTGATAAGTTTTACGTTGTTTATGGTAGAAACGGAATCGCATTTTTTAATAGTAATTAAGACTTTTTTTTCTTTAGGCTCCCCTTGAATAAGATACTTTTTACAAGGCTTCTGTCTAGGCAGACTATTTTTAAAATCAACATCACCATACTCAAGAATATCAGAAATATCTGCGGTATCAATACCTATTTCTATCATTTGTGCTAAGGCCTTGGAATCAAAAACACGGATGTCATTCTTTATGTTTTTTAAAACACGAGAATTGGGAAAGTAATCGAATTGAACATCTTTTTTATTCCAAATAAAATATACAAAAATAGAACCTATGACTAATCCAATTAAAAAGTAGGCGAATCGGTGGATAAACTTCATTATTATTTTTTTAGCGTCATTACTTCATGTTCTAAAAAAACAAGAGGTAATCTATTTAATAAAATGGTTTCACTATGCCTGTTTTCCATTCCGGCAGCGTTGTAATGACCGATTTTATAAAATCAACAAATTAATATCTCTAAACGGCAATCCAAACCAATCTGCAATAGATTTATTAGTTAGGATTCCGTGGTAAAAATACATTCCTTTTTGCAAACTTTTATTAAATCTTACAGCATTTTCAAAGCCTCCTTCTTCGGCAATGTTTAATAAGTAAGGTGTAAATATGTTACTTATTGAAACAGAGGAAGTTCTGGAGTATTTAGAAGGTATATTGGGTACGCAATAATGTGTTATACCATATTTTTCAAATGTAGGATTTTGGTGACTTGTAACTTCTGAGGTCTCAAAGCATCCGCCGCTATCTATACTCACATCTACAATCACAGCACCGTGCTTCATGTTTTGAACCATTTCTTCACTAACTAAGATCGGAGAACGTGTTTTTCCTCTCATGGCTCCTATAGCTACATCGCATCTCATTAAGGCCTTTTGAAGGGTTTTAGGTTGAATAGTAGACGTGTATATTAAACTACCTAAACTTCGTTGTATATGTCTTAATTTTGACAATGAATTGTCAAATACTTTTACTCTTGCTCCTAAACCTAGGGCAGATCTTGCTGCAAACTCACCAACAGTTCCACCACCTAATATTACAACATTGGTAGGTGGTACTCCACTAATATTCCCCATTAATAAGCCATTACCACTTTTATGAGAACTCATAATTTCACTTGCGATTAATACGGAGGCAATTCCAGCAATTTCACTTAAAGATTTTACAACGGGATAGGCGCCTTGCTCATCTCTTATAAAATCAAAGGCTACCGCCGAAATTCTTTTTTTAGCTAATGATTCAAAATATTTCTTTGTTTGTGTTTTGAGTTGAAGTGTAGAAAATAAGGCGCTTTGTGGACACATCATTTCAATTTCTTCATAGGATGGTGGTCCAACTTTTAAAACGATATTACATTCAAAGGCTTCTTTAGGGTCAAACGCTATTTTTGCTCCAGATTCAGAATATTCAATATCTGAAAAATTTGAACCTAATCCTGCTCCTGATTCCACAATTACTCTATGACCATGTGCTGTTATTGCCGCAACTGCATCAGGTGTTAAGCACACTCTTTTCTCTTGAGTATAGGATTCTTTGGGGACTCCAATGAATAAATCTCCTTTTTTACGTTTTATTTCAAGCATTTCAGCTTGAGGCATTAATTGTTCTTTGCTAAACGGAGAAGTAGTCTTTTTACCCATCTATTTTAATTTCTATGGTTCGTTGATTTGTATTAACAATATCAATATTGATATTTGTAATTTCTAAAGGTAATAAATTTTGAACATTTTCACCCCATTCTATAAAACACCATGCATCATTATACAGGTAATCTTCAATACCCATGTCATACGCCTCTTCCTCATCATTTACCCTATAAAAGTCAAAATGATAGATAGTTTCACCGCGGTTGGTTTGATATTCATTTACCAGAGAAAAAGTCGGGGAACTTGTAATGTCTTTAACGCCAAGTTGTTTTGATATTTCTTTAATTAATGTCGTTTTTCCTGCTCCCATTTCTCCATTGAAGAGCAAGATTTTTCCTTTGGCATTTTTGATTATTTCTTTGGCTATTTTTGGAATTAATTCTAGCGTGTATTTTTTCTTTATCATATAAAAATATAATTTAGAATTATTTTGGTTCTAGAATAGCACAAGGAATAATCATTTCCTCCAACGAGATTCCACCATGTTGATAGGTATTTTTATAGTAATTTACAAAATGGTTAAAGTTATTTGGGTAGGCAAAGAATAAATCTTCTTTGGCAAATACAAATGAACTATTCATACTAATGGTGGGCAAGTGAATATCTTTAGGGTTCTTTACGAAATACACTTCCTTTTTATTGAACGTAAGGCTTTTACCAGTTTTGTATCTTAAGTTTGCACTTATGTTTTTATCTCCAATTATTTTTGATGGTATTTTTGCGTTAATAGTACCGTGATCGGTTGTAATTATTAGTTTTTGCCCTAACTCCTGTGCCTTTTGAATAATTTCTAATAAAGGGGAGTTTTGAAACCAACTTTTAGTTAGTGATCTATAAGCTTTATCATCATCTGCCAATTCTTTAATAACATCCATTTCAGTTTTTGCATGTGACAACATATCGACAAAATTATAAACAATAACAGTAAGATCATTATCTTTTGTAGACTTATAAGAATGTGCCAATTGTTTACCAGATCTTAAATTTGTTATTTTATAATATTCATGTTTAATGTCTAGCCCCAGTCTTTTAATTTGCTCCTTAAGGAAATCTTTTTCAAATAAATTTTTACCGCCTTCGTCAGTATCATTTTTCCAATATTTCGGATACATCTTCTCCATTTCAGCAGGCATTAAACCTGAAAAAATAGCATTTCTAGAATACTGAGTTGCGGTTGGTAAAATACTGTAAAAAGGAATTTCTTGTACCTTTTTATAATAGTCTGAAATTAAAGGCTCCATCATTCTCCATTGATCGTATCGTAAATTATCAATGACAACTAATAAAGTTCCTTTATTTTTATTAATATGAGGGAGCACGCAATCCTTGAATAAGGTATGTGATAGTATAGGTTTATGATCTCCTTCCAACCAATCTTGATAATTCTTTTTTATAAACTTAAAAAATTGAGTATTGGCTTCTTGTTTCTGACTTTCAAGAATTTCGACCATTCCTTGGTCATTAATATTTTCAAGTTCAATTTCCCAATAAACTAACTTTTGATACAATTCAGTCCATTCTTCAAAAGAATTTACCATGGATAAATCCACGGCTATTTTTCTAAATTCCTGTTGATAGTTTGAGGTAGTTTTTTCTGAAACTAATCTGGAGTGATCTAAATTCTTTTTTAAACTTAAAAGGATTTGATTTGGGTTTACTGGCTTTATCAGATAGTCTGCAATTTTATTCCCAATAGCATCTTCCATAATATACTCTTCCTCACTTTTAGTAATCATTATTATTGGAAGATTTGCATTGGTAGATTTTATTTCTGTAAGTGTTTCTAAACCAGATATACCAGGCATATTTTCATCTAAAAAAAGGATATCAAAATTTTCGACTTGGATAAGGTCAATAGCATCTGCGCCGTTGGTACAAGTAGTTACTTTATAATTTTTCTTTTCAAGGAAAATGACGTGAGGCTTTAACAAATCGATTTCATCATCCACCCATAAAATATGTATATTGCTCATACTAATTCTTATCTTTGTTTAACTATTTTTAATGAATTCAATTTGACTACAAAAAAGACGAACAAACTCAAGATTTTAAACGACCCAATTTACGGTTTTATTACAATTCCTAATGCTTTAATTTTTGATTTAATAGAACACCCTTATTTTCAACGATTAAGACGTGTTTCGCAAATGGGTTTATCTAATATGGTTTATCCTGGTGCTCATCATACAAGATTTCATCATGCGATTGGAGCAATGTATTTGATGCAGAATGCCGTAAGAGTGCTGCGATTCAAAGAAGTGGAAATATCTGAAGACGAAGAGACTGCGATATATGTTGCAATCTTATTACATGATATAGGGCATGGGGCATTTTCTCATGCGTTAGAGCATAGTATCGTAGCAGGAATAAGCCACGAAGAGATTTCATTACGTTTTATGGAGGCTTTAAATGAGGAGTTTGATGGAGAATTGAAATTAGCTATACAGATTTTTAAAAACGAATACCACAAAGGATTTTTACATCAATTAATTAGTAGTCAATTAGATATGGATAGATTAGATTATTTGAAGAGGGATAGTTTTTACACGGGTGTTTCAGAAGGAAATGTAAATTCTGAACGTTTGATTGCCATGCTTAATGTGAAGCAAGATAAGTTGGTAGTGGAAGAAAAAGGAATTTATTCCGTTGAGAAGTTTCTATTTGCCCGAAGATTGATGTATTGGCAAGTCTATCTGCATAAAACGGGTCTTGCCGCTGAAGCTATTTTAATGAAAATTTTAAAAAGAGCCAAGGAGTTGGTGCTGAATGGTGAAAAATTAAATACAAGTTTGGCATTAAATTATTTTTTAATAAATAAGATTGATAACTCTAATTTTGATTTTGTAACATTAAATATTTTTGCTCAATTGGATGATTATGATGTCTTATCTGGTATTAAAGATTGGGCAAATCATAGTGATAAAATATTGTCTTTTTTATGTAAAATGATTGTTGATAGAAAATTGATGAAGATTCAATTACAAAAAGAACCTTTTGACAAACAGTATATTATAGATATGAAAGAAAGTGTTCAAAAGAAGTTTAATATCTCAAATGATGAAATCGATTATTTCTTTATTTATGATAAAGTATCTAACCAAGCATATAATTCAATTCGAAATCAAATTCATATATTATATAAGGATGGCTCGTTAAAAGAAACGGCAGAAGCCTCTGATCAATTAAACTTAAAAGCTCTTTCAACCACAGTGGTAAAACATTTTATATGTTATCCTAAAACTTGGTTTTAATAAGGACAAGATTTTTCATACTTTTGCAATCAATGAAATTTACAGCAAATCAAATCGCAGAAATTTTAGAAGGAGAAATTGTTGGAAACCCCGATACTGAGGTTTCTGTACTCTCTAAAATTGAAGAAGGTCAGAAAGGATCTCTTACTTTTTTATCTAATCCAAAATACACTTCATTTATTTATACTACAGAAGCAAGTGTTGTTATTGTAAATAAATCTTTTGTTCCTGAGAAAAAAATAGAGGCAACGCTTTTAAAGGTGGACGATGCATATAAATCATTTTCTAAGTTATTAGAATTCTATAATGAGTATAAGCGTTCGAAATCAGGGAGAGAAGAACCTCATTTTATAAGTAAATCAGCTAAAATAGGAGAAGACGTTTATATTGGGGCTTTTGCATATATCGGAGAAAATGCTGTGATTGGTAATAATTGTAAAATTTATCCAAATGCTTATATTGGAGATGATGTTGTTGTAGGAGATAATTCCACCATTTTTAGTGGTGTACAGATATACCATGAGACTAAGATAGGAATGAATTGTATCATTAATTCAGGGTCAGTCATTGGAGCTGATGGCTTTGGATTTGTGCCAGATGAAAAGCGGGAATATAGCAAAATACCACATATTGGTAATGTTATTATCGAGGATAATGTTGATATAGGTTCGTGTACAACTATTGATCGTGCCACTTTGGGTTCAACATTTATTAGACAAGGGGTGAAGTTAGACAATCAAATTCAAATAGCGCATAATGTTGAAATAGGAAAGAATACAGTAGTTGCCTCGCAAACAGGAATAGCAGGCTCGACGAAAATAGGAGAAGGATGTCAAATCGGCGGGCAAGTTGGAATGAAAGGACATTTGACTATTGGGAACAATGTGAAGATTCAAGCTCAGTCTGGTGTTGGTAAAAATTTGAAGGATACTGAAGTAGTTTATGGTTCTCCAGCATTTACGTATTCCGAATATGTTAAGTCTTATGTTTATTTTAAAAAATTACCAAAATTGGCAGCAACAATTGATCAACTAGAGAAAGATATAAAAAAATTAAAAGAAGAATAAATAATGAGTCAAAATCAACAAACCATCCAAGAAAAAGTTTCTTTATCAGGCGTTGGATTACATACGGGTAACAAAGTTACCATGACTTTTAAGCCAGCCCCAGTAAACCGAGGGTATGCCTTTGTGCGTATAGATTTAGAAGGAAAACCAATAATTGAAGCAACAGCAAATAATGTGGTTACTACACAACGTGGGACAAACTTAGAAAAGAATGGAGTAACGGTGAATACATCTGAGCATGTATTGGCAGCTGTTTATGCTCTTGGAATAGACAATATTTTGATAGAAATAGATGCTCCAGAACCTCCAATTATGGACGGGTCATCTCAATACTTTATTGAAGCATTGGAAAATGCAGGGATTGTAGAACAGGATTTTCCAAGAGAAGAATATATAGTTAAAGAAGTTGTGTCGTATAAGGATTCTGAAACGGGGAGTGAAATAATTTTAATGCCTGCGGATGAGTATCAAATAACAACAATAGTTGATTTTGGAACCAAAGTACTAGGAACTCAAAATGCATCGATTAGTTCTTTGTTGGAATTTAAAGATGAAATCGCTGCCGCGAGAACATTTAGTTTTTTGCATGAGATTGAAATGTTGTTAGACAATGATTTGATTAAGGGCGGAGATTTAAACAATGCTATTGTTTATGTTGATAAAGAAATATCTCAGGAAACAACAGAAAAATTAAAGATAATATTTAATAGAGAAAGTATTGCTGTTAAACCAAATGGTATTTTAGATAATCTTACTTTGAGATGGGCCAATGAAGCAGCGCGTCATAAGTTGTTAGACGTAGTTGGTGATTTAGCCTTGGTAGGAACGCGAATTAGAGGTAAAATAATTGCTAATAAACCGGGTCACTTGGTAAATACCAATTTTGCTAAAAAATTGGCTAAAATAATTAAGACTGAAAAAAGAAATAAAGTACCACAATTTGATTTGAGTCAGCCACCGTTTATGGATATTCATAAAATTATGAGTATACTTCCGCATAGACCTCCTTTCTTATTAATCGATAGAATTTTAGAATTGACTTCTAGTAGTGTAGTAGGGATGAAAAATGTAACTATGAATGAGGGCTTTTTTGTAGGTCATTTTCCTGGTGCTCCTGTAATGCCAGGAGTTTTAATTGTAGAAGCAATGGCTCAGACCGGAGGAATTTTAGTTTTAAGTACGGTTCCAGACCCTGAAAACTATTTGACATTATTTATGAAAATGGACAATGTAAAATTTAAGCGAAAAGTTTTACCAGGGGATACGCTATTGTTTAGCTGTGAATTAATTACTCCCATAAGAAGAGGGATTTGTAATATGCAGGCTTATGCATATGCAAATGATAAATTGGTAGCTGAGGCACAATTAATGGCTCAAATTGTAAAAAAATAAATTTTAGAATATGAATCAACCTTTAGCCTATATACATCCAGGAGCAAAAATTGCAAGAAATGTAGTCGTAGAGCCCTTCACTACTATTCATAATAATGTAATAATCGGTTCAGGCACATGGATTGGTTCGAATGTTACGATTATGGAAGGAGCACGAATTGGAAAAAATTGTAGAATTTTTCCAGGTGCAGTTATTTCAGCGATTCCGCAGGATTTGAAATTTGAAGGCGAAGACTCTTTGACAGTCATTGGAAATGATGTTACCATCAGAGAGTGTGTTACGATTAATCGAGGAACGAACGCTTCGGGTAAAACCGTAATTGGAAATAATTGTTTAGTAATGGCAACTGCTCATATAGCACATGACTGTGTTTTAGGAGATAGTGCTATCATTGTAAATGGCGTTGCATTGGCAGGACACGTAATTATTGGGCAAAATGCAATTATTGGGGGGTTATCGGCTATACATCAATTTATTCATATTGGTGATCACGCCATGGTTTCAGGTGGATCTTTGGTAAGAAAAGATGTGCCTCCATATACAAAAGCGGCAAAGGAACCTTTATCATATGTTGGGATTAATTCTATAGGATTAAGGAGAAGAGGTTTTGGTAAAGAAAAAATTAGAGAAATACAAGATATTTATAGAATATTGTATCAAAAAAATTACAATAACTCTCAGGCTTTAGGAATAATAGAAGCTGAAATGGAAGCGACTACTGAAAGAGATGAAATAATATTATTTATTAAAAAATCACAACGTGGTATCATGAAAGGGTATTCCACAAGTTAAAATAAAAACAAAAAGAAATGGCGAATACATCAGATATAAGAAATGGATTATGTATGGTATTTAATCACGATACGTATAAAGTAATTGAGTTTCAACATGTAAAACCTGGAAAAGGTCCTGCATTTGTTAGAACTAAATTAAAAAGTTTGACTTCTGGAAAAGTAGTAGATAATACGTTTTCTGCAGGGCATAAAATTGAAGAAGTTCGTGTCGAAACTAGAAAATATCAGTATTTATATGCTGACGGTGATACGTATCATTTCATGAATACATTAGATTACGATCAGATTACGCTTCAAAAAGAAGTGCTGGATGCGGCAGATCTTTTAAAAGAAGGTGAATTAGTAACTGTAGTTGTTCGTGCAGAGGATGAGCTTCCATTAGCTGTTGAAATGCCGCTAAGTGTTGTTTTGGAAGTTACACATACCGAACCTGGAGTTAAAGGTAATACGGCTACAAATGCAACAAAACCGGCTACTGTGGAGACAGGGGCGAGGGTAAATGTCCCTCTATTTATTAACGAGGGAGATAAAATAAAAATTACAACAGAGAAAGGCACTTATCAAGAACGAGTGAAAGAATAATGAAATTTTCGAGTAGTCAAACTTTAAAACAAATCGCAGAAATCATCAATGTCAATTATATTGGCACTGATGATTTTCCTATTTTTGGAATGAATGAAATTCATGTTGTTAGCAAGGGAGACATTGTTTTTGTCGATCATCCAAAATATTATAAGAAAGCGCTAGAATCTGCCGCTACAATAATTTTAATTAATAAAGAAGTTGAATGTCCAGAAGGGAAGGCCTTATTGATTTCAGAAGATCCATTTACTGATTTCAACAAACTTTCGAAACATTTTAATCCTTTTATCTCTTCTAGTAATTCAATTTCAGAAAGTGCTGTAATAGGATTAAATACAATTATTCAACCCAATGTGTTTATTGGAAACAATGTGAAAATTGGTAATAACTCTTTGATTCACGCAAATGTTACTATAAATGATAATTGTATTATTGGAGATTTTGTAACTATTCATTCGGGAACAGTTTTGGGTAGTGATGCTTTCTATTATAAAAATAGACCTGAAGGTTTTGATAAATTATTGTCTGTGGGTATAGTAGTAGTTGAAGACGATGTAGAAATCGGTGCTAATTGCACCATTGATAGAGGTATTAGTGGAGAAACAACTATAGGAAAAGGAACTAAGATCGATAACTTGGTTCAAGTAGGGCATGATACGGTTATTGGTAAAAAATGTCTTATAGCCTCGCAAGTTGGTATTGCCGGCTGTGTACGTATTGAAGATGAAGTTACCTTATGGGGGCAAGTGGGAATTAGAAGTGACGTTTCTATTGGAAAGAAAGCGGTTGTATTAGGACAAACAGGAGTTACAAAATCAATAGAAGGAGGAAAGGTATATGCAGGAAACCCAATTCAAGAGGCGCGCCAACAATTAAAAGAAATAGCCTTTTTAAGGAAACAATTAAAATCGTAAAAATTGGCTTTCTTTTATTCTATTTAAATCGGAATAAACCGTTATTTTTGTAAACAAAATTAGATTTTTATAATTCAAAATATATAGTTACAATGAGTGTTTTAGTAAATAAGGATTCAAAGATTATAGTTCAAGGTTTTACAGGTAGTGAAGGTACTTTTCATGCCACACAAATGATTGAATATGGTACCAATCTCATAGGTGGGGTTACCCCGGGAAAAGGTGGTCAAACTCATTTAGATAAGCCAGTTTTTAATTCTGTTGCAGAAGCCGTTAAAAAAGCAAATGCAGATGTTTCTATTATTTTCGTACCGCCAGCATTTGCTGCAGATGCAATTATGGAAGCTGCTGAAGCTGGAATTAAAGTAATTATTTGTATTACAGAAGGAATTCCTGTTGCAGATATGGTAAAAGTTAAAAGTTATATTGATAATAAAGATTGTCGTTTGATCGGACCGAACTGTCCAGGTGTAATTACACCGGATGAAGCAAAAGTTGGAATTATGCCAGGTTTCATTTTCAAAAAAGGAAATATAGGTATTGTTTCTAAATCTGGGACATTAACTTATGAGGCGGCAGATCAAGTAGTAAAACAAGGATTTGGTATTAGTACAGCAATTGGTATTGGTGGTGATCCGATTATTGGTACAACTACAAAAGAGGCTGTTGAATTATTAATGAATGACGACGAAACTAAGGCAATCGTAATGATTGGTGAAATTGGAGGTCAATTAGAAGCAGATGCTGCACAGTGGATTAGAGCAACTGGAAATAAAAAACCAGTAGTTGGATTTATAGCAGGTCAAACCGCCCCAGTAGGGAGAACTATGGGTCATGCAGGGGCTATTGTTGGTGGAAGTGATGATACTGCTCAGGCTAAAATGGCTATTCTGAGAGAAAATGGAATTCACGTTGTAAACTCTCCAGCAGAAATTGGAAAAAAAGTTGCTGAGGTTTTAAATAATTAAGTAATCTTGTCATAAAAAATTATTTTATTTTGATAGTAGTCTGTACCATAGTATATTTGGTACAGGCTTTTTTTTATGAACCTAACTATAATACTATGAAAAAAATAAATCTATTAATGGTTTTTGCCATTTCCTTGTTCATTTTAAGTTGTGCTACCAAGGGCTCAAACTATGAAACAAAATCCAATACCGACGCAAACGGGTATAGTTACGAGACCGTTGAAAACGATCCTACAGGATTGCGTTTGTACACCTTAGAAAATGGTTTAAAGGTGTATTTGAGTCAGAACAATGACGAACCAACAATTCAAACATTTATTCCAGTTAGAGCGGGTTCTAATTATGATCCCAAAGAAAGTACAGGTTTGGCTCACTATTTAGAGCACATGGTATTTAAAGGTACCGATATTTTAGGAACATTAGATTGGGAAAAGGAAAAGGTGTTAATTGCTCAGATTTCAGATTTATATGAATTATATCGAGCGGAAAAGGATGTTGCTAAAAAGGAAAAAATCTATAGAAAAATTGATAGCGTTTCATTTATTGCTTCAAAATTTGCTATAGCTAATGAATACGATAAGATGATTAGTTCTATTGGGGCAACAGGAACAAATGCTCATACATGGTTCGAAGAAACGGTATATAAAAATAAAATCCCTGCAAATGAATTAGACAAATGGTTAGTTGTAGAAAGTGAACGCTTTAGTAAATTGGTGCTAAGATTATTTCATACAGAATTGGAAGCAGTTTTTGAAGAATTCAATCGAGGACAGGACAATGATTTTAGAAAGTCATATGCGGCAATGTTAGAAGGTTTATTTCCAACGCACCCGTACGGACAGCAAAGTACAATAGGGACTTCAGAGCATTTAAAGAATCCGTCTATGGTTGATATTAACAACTACTTTAATTCGTATTACGTGCCTAATAATATGGCTGTCGTTTTGGTAGGTGATTTTAATTTTGATGAAACAATTAAAAAAGTTGATGCTGCCTTCGGTAATTTTGAAACTAAAGAATTGGTGCATCCTACATTACCAATCGAAAAACCTATTACTGGTGTTATTTCAAAAGAAGTTTATGGACCTAATAATGAATCGGTGTCTGTTTCTTTTAGAACAGATGGAATAGGATCTAAGGATGAAAGGTATATTACATTGTTAGAAATGGTTTTAATGAATGGAAATGCCGGTCTTATTGATTTAAATTTAAATCAGAAACAATTGGTTCAAAACGCTTCTTCTAGTCCTATGTTTTTAAATGACTATGGTTTTTTATCTATGAATGGAACTCCAAAGGATGGTCAAACTTTAGATGAGGTTAAAGGTTTACTGTTAGAACAAATAAATAAAATCAAGACTGGGGAATTTGATGAATGGCTTATGGATGCCGTGATAAACGATTTGAAATTAAGAAACACAAAACAAGAAGAATCATCTACAGGATTGGCATCAATCTATTATAATGCATTTATTCATAACGAAAATTGGAGTGATAAGGTAAAGTTCTATGATGAGTTAAGGATCATTACCAAAGAAGAACTAGTGGCTTTTTCAAATGATTTTTTTAAAGAAAATTATGTTGTTGTTTATAAAAGAAAAGGTGAAGACAAGAATATTTCGAAAGTTAAGAATCCAGGAATAACGCCAATAGCCTTAAATAGAGACTCTCAATCTGATTTTGTAAAAGAATTTAATAAAATGGAGTCGGGTGAATTAAAACCTATTTTTGTTGATTATAAAAATGAGATTCAGTCGAAAAAAACGGAAAACGGCATTGAGGTTTCTTTCATTAAAAATGAAAGAAATGACTTGTTTGAGTTGAATATTATTTTCGATATGGGGAAAGATCATGATAAGAAATTGTCTCTTGCCGTTGGGTATTTAGAATACCTAGGGACAAATAAATATACGGCCGAAGAATTGGCAAAAGAGTTTTATAAAATAGGAGCGAGTTATAGTGTTAGTGCTGGTAGTGATACATCTTATATAACTGTATCTGGATTACAAGAAAATTTAGATGCAGGTTTAGGTTTAATAGAACATTTAATGGGTAACGCTTTAGTAGATCAAGACGCATATAATAATTATGTAGCTGGTATTTTAAAAGACCGCCAAGATGGTAAAACACAAAAAGGAAATATTCTAAGAGGTGGTTTAAACAGTTTTGCTCAATATGGGGAAAATTCTCGTTTAAGAAATATTTATACGGCAGAAGAACTGATGAAAATGGATCCATCAGAATTGGTTGCAATTATAAAAAATTTAAATGGTTTTAAGCATCGCGTATTCTATTATGGGAAAAATGAAGATACTGCGATTGCATCTTTGAATAATTTGCATAAAGTTCCAAGTAAATTGAAAGATTATCCGGACCCGGTTGCTTATAAGCAACTAGGAACAGGAGATAACGTTTATTTTGTAGATTTTGATATGGTTCAATCGGAGATGTATTTTATTGCAAAAGGACAAGAGTTCGATTCTAAGAAAATGGCTTTGGCAAATGTATTCAACTCTTATTTTGGTAGCGGCTTATCTTCAATAGTATTTCAAGAGATTAGAGAATCAAAATCATTAGCGTACGCTGCAGGTGCGGCATATAAATCTGCTTCTGAAAAAGGAAAGGATGATTTGGTATTAGCCTATATAGGCACTCAAGCAAATAAGGTTCCTCAAGCAGTAGATGCGGTGTTAGAATTAATGAATAATATGCCTAGGATTGAGAAACAATTTGAATCGGCTAAAGAAGCGGCTCTAAAGAAAATTGCTTCGCAAAGAATTACAAAATCGAATATATTTTGGACATTTGAGCGTTTAAAGAAAAGAGGAATTGATTATGACAATAGAGAAGAAATGTACCATCAGATTCAAAATATGACTATGGATGATGTTTCTAACTTTTTTGATGAGAATGTAAAAGGGAAGAATTATTCTGTATCTGTAATAGGAAACAAAAATGATTTAGATATGAAAGCTCTGGAAAAATTAGGTAAAATTCATGAATTGGATGTTGACTATTTATTTAATTATCAAACCACTGAAGTCAAACAATAGACTAATTGAATTAAGAGGATTAAGAGGATTAAGAGGATTAAGATAAAATTGAATTTATTTATTTTCTATTAAGCAGTCTTATTAAAAATATAAAAAATCATCTCAAACGAGATGATTTTTTATATAGTAACATTTTTTTATTAAAACTCTCTGTATGGAGCATCTAAAAACTTATTGGCTTCTTTTTCTGCAAATTTGGCTTTCTCACTGTCCCAATGTAATGTTTTATTAGGGAAACGTCCTGCAATCACACCTAGAAGAATTGTTTCTGTTAATCGAGATGCGTAAGAGAAGGGAGCGCTACTTTCAGCATTTCCTAAACAAGCATCAACAAATTCGTGATAGTGCTTATTTCCTTCGGCTTCATAACTCACTGTTGGCAAACCTATATTGTCTGACTCTTTTACTAAAGACATGTCTAAGTCGACATACTCGCCATCAATAATATGCTTTGGTAATTGCATAAAGTGAGGTAATAGTAAACGACCTTTTTCACCAATAAACATAGCTCCTTGTCCTGGAAGTTCTTCGCCATTCGGTAATTCTAAGTCTTTATGTGCAGCAGGTGCTCCACTTCCGTCAGTCCAAATCCAAGTTAGTTTATCAGTAGTATAAGGTGTTTCTGGGAATTCATAAGTGACTTCATTGTGTTCTGGATATCCAAAACCATTGGTTTCTCTACAAACATTTTTAATAGTTTTTGGTACGTCTAGTGCAAGTGCATTGTAAGGAGTATCAAAAATATGGACACCCATATCGCCTAGAGTTCCACAACCGTAATCCATTAATTTACGCCAGTTTCCAGGGTGATATACTCCCTCCTTATAAGGTCTTTCGGCAGAGGTTCCTAACCATAAATTCCAATCTAAATTAGTAGGAATTGGATCTGACCCCGTTGGTACAGGATCATCATATCCCCAATTCTTGGGAGACCAAGCGCGCACTGTGTGTACTTTTCCAATAATTCCAGCTTGAATTAAAACGGTTGCTAATTTATAATCATAAAAAGAATGCACTTGAATACCCATTTGAGTTACCAAGTTTTTATCCTTCGCTAATTTATTCATTGCTCTAGCCTCTTTAACGTGGTGTGTTAAAGGTTTTTGGCAATACACAGGTTTATCCATTTCCATGGCTAACATTGAAGCAGGAGCATGTGTATGGTCTGGAGTAGAAACAATTACAGCATCAATATCTTTACTCAGCTCTTTCATCATCACTCTATAATCTGAGTATATTTTTGCTTTTGGATGATCTCCAAGAGCTTTTGCAAGTGCATTTTTATCCACATCGCATAATGCTACTACTTCTACATTTGGATGTGAAGAAATAGATGCTAAATCAGCATATCCCATATTATTAACACCAATATGTGCTGTTCTCAATTTTTTGCCTTTTACCATTGCCCATAATGAAGATGGAAGCATAGCGCCCAATGCAATGGCTCCCGTACTTTTAAGAAAATCTCTTTTTTTCATTTGTTAAGTTTAAATTTTAAGAATTCAGTTTTAGAAACTCAATTAGTTTTTTTATAATTTTTTAATTTTTATGTTTCTGAACCAGATTGGGCTAGAATGATCTTGAAAACCGATGAACCCAGTTTTATATTTACCATAATCTTTACTGTTTTTCCACTTATCCGAATTTTTTCTTTCATACCAATCCTCAGACCAAGGAACAAAAGAAACCGTCATTTTACCGTTTAACCAATACTCTACTTTTTCCGGAGTGAATATAATTCTAGTAGTATTCCATTGACCTACAGGATGTAAAATTTTGTCAGCTGGATTAGAGGCATGCATGGCATAATCTGAAGCTGTTTGTTGCAGCGGTTTTAATTCTTCAGGTTTATCGGTATATCCTAAACTTGTATTGTATTCAGTTAAATCATGAATTTTAGCATAGTTGTTGTCATCAATTAATTGATATTCTGGAGAAACTTCAGGGGGTGTCTTATAGCCTTCCTTTAAATGATAAAAAATACCACTATTTCCTCCTTCAGGAATCTTCCATTCTACGTAAAATTCGAAATTTTCAAATTCTTCGGCTGCATATATGATATCTTTTCCACCTTTATAGTCTTGTTCTAATCCTAGTTCTGTGTCAAAAGTTAATGCTCCATTTTTAGCAACCCATCCAGGAGGTAACGTATCTCCGTTATAGGCTCTCCATCCTTCTGTACTCTTACCATCAAATAGATAAACCCAATCACTATCTGAATTTTTTGAAGTTGTTATACATGATAGTATTGTCATGGCAATTAATAGGACACTAATAATTTGTTTCATTGTTGTTTAAGTTTAATTCGTTTGTTCATTATAACACGTTATTGACCGTTATTTTTTCCAATTTTTAAATGTACATAATTTTTTGATTTCAAAAAGGCTAAAATTAAATTTAACATTCATGTGTTTTTATTAAAAAAAACAAATGGGCGGTCGAAGGTATTATTTTACAATCTTACTTTTGGATTATTTGTCTTGATTCCTTTACAGAAGCGTGTAATAGATAGATTAGAGGAACTACTTATCACAAATATTTAGTACTTATTGAGTTGATTTTCAGTGAAGCATACTATTTTATTGTTGATTTTTGATTTATGTAATACAGCATTACTTTTAAGCCAAAAGGGTTTTTATACAATGTCTTATGTGTTAAGTTTATTTGCTTGAATTGTCGTACAAAAAAACACAAGAGATAAAAGTTTTGTTGAGAATAAAGAGGTTTCGACGATATAATTAAACCCTCTATTGTAGTAATGTTAATATTATTTGCAGTATTTTTTCATCCTTATAGAAATGAAAGCATATTGTATTCGAAGAGAAAAGTAACCAAAACCAAATTTTATTCAAATGTTAGAAAAGAATAATTCCAAATTAATTAATGCATGGGCTTCTTTTGATTGGTCTAATTCAGTTTATAATTTAATTGTGACTGCGGCAATATTTCCAATTTATTATATGAACACCACAGAAGCCGCATTTGGAAGTGAGATGGTTCAGTTTTTTGGTATAACTATTAAAAATTCGGTACTATTTACCTATGCCATATCATGCTCATTTTTGATCATCGTTTTAATTTCTCCTTTTCTGTCTGGAATTGCAGATTATAGTGGAATGAAAAAACGTTTTATGCAGATTTTTACCTATTTAGGTTCTTTTGCATGTATAGGATTGTATTTTTTTACTGGCGAAAATATCGAATACGGAATTATTTGTTCTGTCTTGGCTAGTATTGGATATACGGGTTCTTTAGTCTTTTATAACGGATTCCTTCCAGAAGTTGCTACTGTGGATAGAATGGATAAGGTTAGTGCAAAGGGTTTTTCCCTTGGCTATATAGGAAGTGTGATTCTTTTAATCTTAAATTTAGTTTTATATCAAAAATTCGAGGTGTTTGGTTTTGAAAATGGAGGAGAGGCTACCCGATTCGGTTTTATCTTAGTTGGTGTTTGGTGGGTGAGTTTCGCTCAAATAGCATTCTATTATTTAAAGGATCAAGGGAGTAAAGAGAAGTTTTCTCTTGAAATTTTAGGCTATGGGATTGTTGAATTGAAAAAGGTTTTCACTGCTGTGAAGTCAAAAATGGTTATGAAGAGATATTTAAGTTCGTTTTTTCTTTTTAGTATGGGGGTTCAAACAGTGATGTTATTGGCGCCGTTATTTGCAGATAAAGAGATTGGTATGGATGGAGATGAAATGATTATTATTATATTAATCTTACAAATATTAGCGATCGGAGGGGCCTACTTTTTTGCTTGGTTATCTAAAAAGAAAGGAAATGGATTTTCAATAAGTACGACTCTTATAATATGGATAGTAATTTGTATTTCTGGTTTTGTCGTGGAAGGAAAAATATTGTTTTATGCATTAGCCGCTTGTCTTGGTTTTGTAATGGGAGGAATTCAATCAATTTCAAGATCTACCTATGCTAAATTAATTCCCAATAAAACCAGAGATACGGCATCTTATTTTAGTTTTTATGATATTACGGAAAAACTAGCTACTGTAATAGGAACTCTCGCTTATGGATATATAGATCAAGTTACAGACAGTATGCGCTACAGTATGATTTTTATGGTACTATTTTTTATTGGGGGTTATATCTTTTTACAATTGGCAAACCTTACGAAAAACATGTCATGATTTATGCTATTTTTCGGTTTTTTCACATAATCCCTATAATTCGTAAAAGTGATATCAAAAAAGGAGAAATAATTAATAATAAGGATACCTTCGCTAAATGTCATGAATACCTTAGTGAGGGTAGAACCTTTCTTATTTTTCCTGAAGGTACAAGTTATTATGAATTAAAATTACGTGAAATAAAAACCGGAATAGCGAGAATAGCCTTAAGTTTTGAAGACTTAAATAATTTTAAAGGAGCTCTAAAAATACTCCCAATAGCATTAGATTATTCAGACGCTGTAGACTTTAGAAGTTCAATTGTTGTAATTATTAATGAACCAATTATAGTTGAAAATTATAAAAAGCAGTACGCTTTAGATATGATTAAAGCGGTGACAGAACTTACAGAGGGAATTAGGAACGATATTGCGCAGCACATACCACATGCAAATTCTAAAAAAGAGGAAGGTTTTCTTGTTAAAATCTATAGATTTTACATGGAGTATATGGATACGGTAACAAAATAAGAAATAGGTAAATCCTTGTAGTTAAAAAATATGGTGTCAAAAGTGATGCATGATATTTATAACGAAAATAGAAATTATTATTACGAAATACAACATGAGATACTTCACTATTTTGAATTGATAAAAAAAGAGAAGTTAACTGTGGGCTTTTTTAAAGATTCTTTTTTTTTAAAAAGTAAGCATCTCCTGATTTTATGGTATTTATTAAAATTGATTGTTTTATTCCCTATCTATATTTTTGGTTTAACTATAAATTATATCCTATACATCGCTCCTTATAAAATCTATAAATCATTAAAATTAGATATAGAGTATAAGTTCGGTTCAAATGATTTCTGGATTTATTCTTTTTCCTTTGTTTTATTGGATAGAAATAGCACTATGTCAAAGATTCATAAGTGGCCAATTATGGTTAACATTGCTTCTGCCTTTTATTTTTTTCATAAGTGGTTATATCTCCTTGTATTATTGAGAAGAATTTAAACGTATTTTTAATATAATTCATTTCTACTTTCATGTAAAAAAGAATAAGAAAAAGGAGATTATGATTTTAAGAGATAAAATATCAAACGATATTAAAAAAATTGTATTGTCATATTCCGATACTTCACAATAAAAGAAACAGGTTAGACTCTATGCAACGCATCTTTATAGAAATAATAGAAAGTAAAAAAAACCAAGTATTATATTATACCTAATGCTTTGCCTATTAAATCTTGAACCCCCTTTTTCAGAGTATAATAAATAAAGATTATCAATAGGTGTAATATAATGCTTTAGTGGGGTAATATTTTTTACTTCTTTATGGTTAATAGTACAATTTCCGAAAGAAAACACCAAATAACTATCTCCAGTAGAAGTGATAGGTTGATTTATAATTGTTTTAGGGAAATCAATCTTTACTACTTGTAAAAATAAGAGATGCTTTCTTATCGAATATCTTTTGAGAAAGTTAAATACTCATAAGGCGTTGAAGCTAGAAAATTAAATTAATTATTTTTTATCCAGTTTTTAGCATTCTCAAACGCTTTAACCCATGGAGAAACCTTATCGTTTCTTTCATTTGGATATTGCGCCCAATTCCATTGGAAAATAGAACGTTCAATATGAGGCATCATCACTAAATGACGGCCCGTTTTATCACAGAGCATTGCAGTATTATAATCTGATCCATTCGGATTGGAAGGGTAAGCTTCGTATCCGTATTTGGCTACAATATGATACTGATCTTCAGTTAGTGGCAAATTAAATTTTCCTTCGCCATGCGAAATCCAAACTCCTAAAGTACTACCTGCTAGTGAAGAAAGCATTATAGAATTGTTCTCTTGAACGGTAACGGATGTAAATGAACTTTCGTGTTTGTTAGAATCGTTATATAACATTTTCCCGTGTACTTCATGCTCTGGATTTATGACTTCTAATTCCATAAATAATTGACATCCATTACAGATACCAACAGACAATGTATCTTCTCTTTTAAAGAAATTTTTAAGCGCACGATTTGCTTTCTCATTGTATAAAAATGCACCAGCCCAACCTTTTGCAGAACCTAAAACATCTGAATTAGAGAATCCTCCAACGGCTCCTATAAATTGGATATCTTCTAAAGTTTCACGTCCGCTAATTAAATCAGTCATGTGAACATCTTTTACATCAAATCCTGCCAAATACATAGCGTTTGCCATTTCTCTTTCAGAATTTGATCCTTTTTCACGAATCACCGCTGCTTTTATTCTTGGAACATTTGCGTCCAATTTTGGAAGTTCTCCTGTAAAGTTTTGAGGGAATACAAAGTTTAAAGGTTGTTCCTTATAATTGTTAAAACGCTCTTTTGCCAATCTTTTACCAGATTGTTTTTGATCTAATAGGTAAGAAGTTTTATACCAGATATCTCGGTGTTTAGCAACATCGAATGATAATATTCTTTCATCATGTAAGATTGTTAATTCAGCACCTTCAATAGCGTTTCCGATATTGAAAAATTCAACATTTTTTTCGTTTAATGCGCTTTCTAAGATAGCATTGTCTTTCGCTTGAATTAGAATCCCGCTGTTTTCAGCAAATAATAATTTTACAAGGTCTTGTTCATTTATTGCAGACAAATCAATATTTGCCCCTAAATTTACATCAGCAAAACACATTTCTAGCAAGGCAGTAATCATTCCACCTGCAGATATATCGTGTCCAGCAACAATAGCATCTTTTTTAATCAATTCTTGAATTGCGTTAAAAGCAGTTTTGAAATTTTCAGAATCTTTAATAGTTGGTGTCGACACACCAATTCTATTTTTAATTTGAGCAAATGAACTTCCACCTAATTTATAGTTGTCACCAGAAAGGTTGATATAATAAAGAGATCCAGCATTTTTTTGCAATACGGGCTCTACAACTTTATTAATATCACTACAATGCCCTGCGGCAGTAATAATAACAGTACCCGGAGAAATAACTTCTTCGTTAGGGTATTTTTGCTTCATTGAAAGAGAATCCTTTCCTGTAGGAATATTAATTCCCAATTCAATTACGAATTTAGAAACGGCTTCAACTGCGTTATACAATCTAGCATCTTCGCCTTCATTTTTACAAGGCCACATCCAGTTTGCAGATAATGAAATCGAAGTTAAATTATCTTCAAATGGCGCCCAAATGATATTGGTTAATGACTCTGCAATCGCATTTCTAGAACCTGCAACTTCGTCGATCAATGAACTCAAAGGGGCATGACCTATAGAATTTGCAATCCCTTCTTTACCGTTATAATCCAATGCCATTACACCAACATTATTTAAGGGTAATTGTAAAGTCCCACAAGTTTGTTGTTTGGCAACACGACCGCTAACACATCGATCTACTTTGTTCGTTAACCAATCTTTACAAGCAACAGCTTCTAACTGTAATACTTGTGCTAAATAATCATGAATATTGTCTTCTGTATATTCAATGTCAGCATAATTCCGCTGAATGGTTTTGTCTGCCATAATAGTTTTAGGAGAACTTCCAAACATATCTTCCAAAGCCAAATCCATTGGTTTTTCGCCAGTTGATTTAGATTGAAAAGTGAAACGATTGTCACCAGTAACTTCACCAACAGTATACATTGGAGAGCGCTCACGTTCTGCAACTCTATTCAAGAAAGCAAGATCTTTTTTATTGATAACCAATCCCATTCTTTCTTGAGATTCGTTACCACAAATCTCTTTTGCAGACAGAGTTGGGTCACCAATTGGTAAATCATCTAAGTTTATTTTTCCACCGGTTTCTTCAACCAATTCAGATAAACAGTTCAAGTGTCCACCTGCACCGTGATCATGAATAGAAACAATTGGATTTTCATCACATTCCACCATGGCTCTAATAGCGTTGGCAGCACGTTTTTGCATTTCAGGATTAGAACGTTGAACGGCGTTTAATTCAATTCCAGAACTAAATGCTCCTGTATCTGCTGAAGATACAGCCGCACCACCCATTCCAATTCTATAATTATCACCACCTAAGATTACAATTTTGTCTCCTGGTGTTGGTTCTTTTTTAATGGCTTGTTCTGCTTTCCCAAACCCGATTCCTCCAGCTTGCATAATTACCTTGTCAAATCCAAGTTTACGAGACTCTTCTTCGTGTTCGAATGTAAGTACAGAACCTGTAATTAATGGTTGTCCGAATTTATTTCCAAAATCAGAGGCTCCATTAGAGGCTTTAATTAAAATATCCATCGGAGTTTGGTACAACCAAGATCTTTCGAGCATTGCTTGTTCCCAAGGTCTGTTCTTTTTTAATCTCGAATAAGAAGTCATATAAACCGCAGTACCCGATAATGGAATAGACCCAACTCCTCCAGCTAAACGATCTCTAATTTCACCACCAGAGCCTGTTGCAGCGCCATTAAATGGCTCAACAGTCGTAGGGAAGTTATGCGTTTCTGCTTTTATTGATATTACTGAATTAAAGTCTTTCTTTTCGTAGAAATCTGGTTTGTCACCACTTTTAGGAGCAAGCTGTTCTACTTTAGGCCCTTTTACAAAAGCAACATTATCTTTATATGCAGATACGATTCCGTTTGGAAATGCTTTTGCAGTTTCTTTAATCATTTTAAATAATGAAGAAGGTTTCTCTTCACCATCAATAACAAAAGTCCCGTTAAATATTTTATGACGACAGTGTTCAGAATTCACTTGCGAGAATCCGAATACTTCTGAGTCGGTTAATTTTCTATTTAATTTTCTAGATAAGGTATCTAAGTATTCAATTTCTTCAGTGTTCAATGCCAATCCTTCTTGGTCATTGTAAGCGGTAATATCATCAATTTCTAGAACCGCTTCTGGGGTAATATCAATCGTAAAAATCGTCTGATTTAAACCATTGTATTTTTGAGAAATCATTGGATCAAAAGAAGTGGTGTTTTCATATACAGCATGAAACTCTTCAATACGAACAATTCCTTCAATGGCCATGTTTTGCGTAATTTCAACGGCATTGGTGCTCCAAGGGGTAATCATTGCAGCACGTGGACCCACAAAAAAAGCGTCGATAGACACTTGCTCAATTTGAGGTTGGTTTCCAAATAACCAGTTTAATTTTGAACTATTTTCAGCCGAAATTTCTGTTGCTACTTGAACAGCAAAAACTGTTTTTGAAGTATTTCCAAAGAAAAGAATCATGTACGTATTGTTTGTGTTGTTTAACAAAATGCAAAGATAACTATTCCCTAAGCAATATTAAAGTGTATGTTGATAATAATGAATAAAAACTGGAAGATATTAATCATGAAAGTTAAATGTTTTCATTCCGAACGAGGCATGAAGAGGAATCGCATAATGATGCGTTGTCTCGTCCCTCATTCTGTACTCTGTTGACATAATAAGAGTTATATAGTTTTTATATGGAATTTCTTCTGATTTTAACAATTATTTCTCTAATTTTATAAGGCTATGAAAATTACTATCAACAGTGCTTTTCTTAAATTTTAAATAAAAAATAAACCTCATGGCTGTTTAGCCAACATTATGGCTAATACGAAATAACCAAATAAGTAGATGAAGCATTAGCTAATAAATCTAAACATAAAAATATGAAAATCAGATTATTCTTTTACGTATCAGTTTTATTGTTGTTAGGATTCTCACTATTAGGTTGTGATAATGACGATAAAGAAACTAAACCTGAATTTTCGCTGAAGGAGTCAGGCCAAATTTCAGATGATATCTACTCTTTAGTAATTAATGAACGATATTCTTCTGAAGAAATCGTAATATCCCAAACTTCAAACACGAGTATAGATTTAAACTGTGAGAATCAATATTGTGATTATTTAATTGAAAAGAATCAAGATTTTGATACAATTTTGGTTTAAATTCATGGAGGTTCAAATAAGAAATTAGTGAATTTTAGAGAACAATTCCAAAGTGATACAAATGAAATTATTGTAATATCTTCTGATGAATTAGTCTATATTTTTGATAACCAAGATTTAAATGATGACTGGGAATAATTTTATAATGAATATGAGAACGCTAATGGTATTATTACATTTTCAAGGATTGCTTTTAATGGGAACAATACACAAGCAATTTTTGAGATGGGAAATACATATGCAGGTTTAGGTGGAGATAGAAGCATAGTTTATCTTAAAAAACTGAGGGTAATTGGACTATTAAGGAAGTGATTTCAATATGGATTTCGTAAAGTGCTAGTGATAATAATACTCATAATAATGAGGGTTACAGAGGTTTTTGAATGTTATCTCCTAGATCAAATTTGGTAGAAAAATTGAGATGTTTGAAGTTCGAAAATCACACGAAATTATAGACTAACCGCTTTAGCCTATTTAAGCTTCAAATAGGTCCATTTGCTTTTCTTCAATAATACC
This sequence comes from Urechidicola croceus, assembly GCA_905181865.1. Lineage (GTDB taxonomy): Bacteria > Bacteroidota > Bacteroidia > Flavobacteriales > Flavobacteriaceae > Urechidicola > Urechidicola croceus_A. The sequence goes on along the minus strand of CAJIZG010000001.1, from coordinate 103,459 downwards.
ATATAAAATCTGTCGAATCCAGATTTTGAAGGCAGGACCTTTTTATCTGACCCAAAATAGAAATCTGTATGTGTTTATAGAAATTTCTCCATCTGATGTTGATTTTCAGAAGTGAGAATAGCGCAAGTAGTAAACTACGAATGCTATTTAAAAATTGAATTTCATCAACTGTATACATATCGGTAAATAAGCCGATATATTAAATTATCTGCTTATTTGCAGATAAACTTGTATATCGGCTATAAAACCGATATATTTAAAAAAACATAAAAAATGATAGCCGTTATAACTGGAGATATAATTAATTCTAGGAAAGGAGAAGTTGAGCGTTGGATAGGTCCTCTTAAGGAGACTTTGAATCGATATGGAGTCGAGCCTAAAAATTGGGAAATATATAGAGGAGATAGTTTTCAATTATCATTAGCCCCTGAAAAGGCTGTAATAGCCGCCCTTCATATTAAGGCCACAATTAAACAAACAAAATTACAGGATATTAGAATGGCAATTGGTATCGGCGAAGAGAAGTACCGTTCACCAAAAATAACCGAAGCCAATGGTTCTGCATATGCGAATTCAGGCATGTGTTTTGAAGCAATGAAAAAACAAACACTCGCAATAAAATCAGGTAATAAAAATTTGGATCAATCATTAAACACCATGTTTAACCTTTCATTATTAACTGCAAATAACTGGAGCAGTACGGTTTCTGAAGTAATAAAGACTGCTATAGAAAACCCTAAAAAAAATCAAAAAAGTTTGGCCAAACTTCTCAATAAATTGCAAAGTGGTGTAAGCGAAGCCCTTAAGAGAGGTGGGTTTGAAGAAATTATGAGTATGAATGAATTTTATAAAATAAATATTTCCTAATTATGATAGCCTTTGTAATAAAATTATTAATTGCACATGTTATAGGCGATTTTGTATTACAGCCAAATAGTTGGGTAGTAGCTAAAAAAAGCAAAATGTATAAATCAAAATATTTTTACCTACATGGATTGGTGCATCTAATAGCACTTATGGTATTGTTAAGAAATGATAAGTCCTATTGGCTATCTATAGGGATCATTGTCGTTAGTCACTTAATAATTGATTTAATAAAAGGAAGCTTCGAAGAAAAAAATGAATCTTAGGGTTCTATTTGCGATTGATCAAATAGTGCATCTGCTTTTAATAGGGTTGGTTGTCTATCTCAATTTTTCAAACCAAATAGAACTCGAAAAAATATATACAACAGCATCCTTATTACTACTACTTGCTGTGCTGATAATCTCCTTCGCGTCATTTATTATAATGGAAATAATAATGAGTAAATGGAGTTTAGAAGAGGATAATTCTGAAGATTCATTAGAAAGCGCGGGGAAATATATAGGAATACTAGAGCGCCTCTTTGTATTTGGATTTATTCTATTGAATCAATGGAGTGCCATAGGATTGTTAATAGCCGCAAAATCTGTTTTTAGGTTTGGGGATCTCTCTAGAGCTAAAGACCGAAAGCTAACAGAATATATATTAATTGGAACTTTGATAAGTTTTGGTTTGGCAATTTTTATAGGACCGGTATATCAATATTTGATCAAACAATTATAAGTGTCTAAAAGAAAAAAAGAGTTCCAATAGATTCTTCTCCCTATAAGTATCGGGAGCGTTCAGAACGCCACTAAACTATACTATTTATTCCTTTCTACCAACGCCATATAAAATCCGTCGAATCCAGATTTTGATGGAAGTACTTTTTTATCTGAAACAAAAGAGAAGTCTGTATGTGTTTCTAAAAATTTCTCAATCTGATGTTGATTTTCAGAAGGTAAAATAGAGCACGTAGCATAGACCAACTTACCTCCGGGTTTTACCATACGGCTATAAGAATCTAAAATCTCTGCCTGTGTATTACGAATCGTATCTAAAAATTCTGGTTGTAATTTCCATTTAGAATCTGGATTGCGTTTTAAAACGCCTATTCCACTACAGGGTGCATCAATCAATACGGCATCTGCAGAATCTTTTAATTTTTTAATGACTTTCGTGTTTTCGATCACACGCATATCAACATTGTGCACACCAGCACGTTTCCCACGTTTTTTTAATTGAGCCAATTTACCTGCGTAAATATCCATGGCAATGATTTGCCCTTTGTTCTCCATTAAAGCGGCTAAATGCAATGTTTTTCCACCAGCACCTGCGCATGTATCAATAACACGCATTCCTGGTTTTACTTCTAAATAGGGAGCAACCAACTGAGAAGACGCATCTTGAACTTCAAAATAACCTCTTTTAAAAGCTTCTGTTATAAAAACATTTTTACGCTCTACCAAGCGCAATGCAGAAAGATTATCTCTAATTTTCTCTGTTTCAACTTCTTCTTTAAGTAAGAATTTCTGAAGTGTAGAAATATCAATCTTTAAGGTGTTTACCCGAAGTATTACTTCGGCTTTTTCGTTTAGCGCATTTAGTTCTCTCGTCCAAACGGCTTCACCCAATTCTTCAACGCCAACTTCGTCCATCCAGTTTGGAATCGACTCTTTGATAGCACGTATATTTTGACATTCATCAAATTTCCCTTTGATACGTCTTACAGGTGTCCCTTCAAAATACTTCCAATCTGGTAATTCAATTCCCCTTAATACAGCCCAAACTGCAAAAAGTTTCCAAATATTATCTCTTGAGTAATGATCTTTTGTACCTGCAATTTCATTATACAAACGTTTCCATCGTACTACATCATAAATAGTCTCAGCAACAAATTTACGGTCACGAGCTCCCCAACGGGCATCTCTTTTTAAAGCCTTTTCAACGACTTTTCCTGCATATTCGCCATCATTAAATATCATATTTAATGAATCTATTACTGTAAAACATAAGTTTCTATGTAACCTCATATCGTTGAAAAATTTAGTCTGCAAAGATACTAAAGAATAATGAGTTTACTATCTTAGCACGGTTAAATTTGCTGAATGCCTCAATACAATTCTAATACCTCTTTATCCTATTTAAAAGGAGTCGGGCCGTCTCGAGCAGATCTTCTTAAAAAGGAATTGGGCATTCGTACTTTTGGAGATTTATTAAATTTTTTTCCGAATCGATATATTGATCGCACACAGTTTTTTAAAATAAATCAGCTGGAACAAAATTCTGCTGAAATTCAAATTCTTGGAAAGATCACTTCTATAAAAACCGTACAGCAAAAACATGGAAGTCGATTGGTCGCAACCTTTGTCGATGATACAGGAACAATTGAATTGGTATGGTTTCGAGGAGCGAAATGGATTAAAGAGAATTTGAAAGTCAATGTGCCGTATGTGATTTTCGGAAAGACTAATTATTTCAATCGTAGTTTTAGTATGCCACATCCGGAAATGGAATTGGTTGCTGAGTATAAGAAAAACTTAAGAACAGCGATGCAGCCTGTGTATCCGTCAACTGAAATGTTGACCAACAAAGGTGTTTCTAATCGTGTGGTTCAAAAAATGATTCAGAGCCTCTTTGAAGAATTGCCTGGGCGTGTTAGAGAAACCTTGTCGAAACCAATTATAGAGAGTCACAAATTGATAGCAAAGTACGAGGCTTTGTTAAATGTTCATTTTCCGAAAAGTCAAGAGTTATTGACAAGAGCACAATTCCGATTAAAGTTTGAAGAATTGTTTTTTATCCAATTGCAATTAATACGTAAAAAGATGATTCGTAAATCTAAAATTAAAGGATTTACTTTTGACAAAGTAGGCGCTTTTTTTAATACTTTTTACACCAATAATTTACCGTTCGATTTAACGAATGCTCAAAAACGTGTTCTTAAAGAAATACGAAAAGATGTAGGTTCTAATGCTCAGATGAATCGGTTGTTGCAAGGAGATGTAGGTTCTGGGAAAACTATTGTTGGATTACTTTGTATGTTGTTGGCTTTAGATAACGGATTTCAAGCGTGTATTATGGCACCTACAGAGATTTTGGCGATACAGCATTTTAATTCTATAGTTGAAATGCTCAGTGGGATGGAGGTAAATGTTGCCTTACTTACAGGCTCTACAAAAGCGAAAGCAAGAAGAATGTTACATGAGCGTTTGGAAAATGGTGAATTACATATTTTAATAGGCACACATGCCTTGATAGAAGACAAAGTGAAATTTAAGAACTTGGGCTTGGCTATTATCGACGAACAGCATCGATTTGGAGTAGAGCAAAGATCGAAAATGTGGCTTAAGAATGAGTTGCCACCTCATGTTTTGGTCATGACAGCAACTCCTATTCCCAGAACCTTGGCAATGAGTGTTTATGGTGATTTAGATATTTCTGTAATAGATGAGTTACCTCCAGGAAGAAAAGAAGTAGCAACAGCACATCGATATGATAGTAACCGCTTGAGCGTATTTAAATTTATGAAAGACGAGATTGCCAAAGGTAGACAGGTTTATGTCGTTTATCCTTTAATTCAAGAATCTGAGAAAATGGATTATAAGGATTTAATGGATGGTTATGAGAGTATTTCGCGTGAATTCCCGATTCCTAATTATCAGATTTCCATTTTACATGGCAAGATGAAACCAGCAGATAAGGAATTTGAAATGCAACGATTTATAAAAAAGGAAACTCAAATAATGGTAGCAACTACTGTTATTGAAGTTGGTGTTAATATTCCCAATGCAAGTGTAATGGTTATAGAAAGTGCCGAGCGCTTTGGTTTATCTCAATTACACCAATTACGAGGTAGAGTAGGACGTGGAGCAGATCAAAGTTATTGTATTTTAATGACGAGTTTTAAATTATCTGCGGATTCCAAAATACGATTAGAAACCATGGTGAAAACTACCGATGGATTTGAAGTTGCAGATGTAGATTTGAAATTACGAGGACCTGGAAATATTATGGGTAAGCAGCAAAGTGGGGTGTTAAACCTTAAAATCGCAGATATTGTAAAAGACGCTGGGATTCTAAAATTAGTGCGCTCTATTGCTTTTGAAACGTTGCAAGAAGATCCTTCATTGCAGAAGGAGGAAAATCTACCGTTAAAAAGCACCTACCAGTTAATTCATAAAAACTCTGGCGTTTGGAGTAATATTAGTTAGGGTTTAATTGTTGGCACTATCAATTTTGTGATTTTTCAATAAATAGATATTTGTCTATATCTACTAAACATAGATATAATTCATGCTTTTACTATTCTAAATGAAATAAGAAGGAGATGAATATAATTTTTACCGATAAGTAGCAAAAGTATATTTCCAATCAAGTAAAATCAGGTAGTTTTCAAAATGCAAGTGATGCAGTTCACGCAGTGTTGCGCTTGCATGAGACGTATCGACACAGAATTATTGATGAATTGAAATTAGAAATTGCGAAAAGCTGGTCTGGGCCGATTAGTAATCGCTCGGTTGAAGATATAATCAATGCTAAGAAGTAAGTAATCCCTCGTAAATTAAAGTGATATGCATTATCAGAAGACGCTGATAAAAACTTGGGAATTATTTTTGAATACAAGAAAGAGAATTTGGGTTCAATAACGAGGGTGTATTATTTAACAGATTTAGAATCCGTTTTTAATTGTTTAATTGAATACCCAAATCCTTTTAGAACTCGGAATGAAATTAGAAAACACTTTTTCAGTATTCCTGAACAATAATACATCATTTTTTATCGTATAGAGGATGAGACTATTCGTATTGTTCGTGTCTTACATGGTAGTAGGGATTTGCCTGTATCTTTTCAATAATGACTTATTTTATAATATATCCATACAGCTAAAAGAAAATCAAAACATGAATTAACTGCCATAGTCGTATTAGTAGTGTCGCAATAACCTCATTAGGAAACTTGCTAAGGACTAATTTTTACAGATGAGACGTGTGAAGTAAGTAATTTAATTCCGATACTTTAAAATGACTTGATTCCGTAATTCTATCAATACTATTTTAAATTCCTAGCTATTTTTTAAATCTCTCTATTTAAAGTATCTTTGCACTTTGAAAAATAATACTGAAAAATGAAAATATCATATAATTGGTTAAAGCAGTTTTTAAAAGTTGATTGGGAAGCTATAAAAACTGGTGAATTGTTGACTGATTTAGGCCTTGAAGTAGAAGGAATTGAAACGGTTGAGTCTATTAAAGGTAGTTTGAAAGGAATTATTGTTGGTGAGGTTTTAACTTGCGTGCAGCACCCAAATGCAGATCGCTTAAGAGTAACTACCGTAAATATTGGTGGAGAATCTCCAGTACAGATTGTCTGTGGTGCACTTAATGTTGCAGCTGGACAAAAAGTTGCTGTAGCAACTATTGGAACTGAATTGTATGATGATAAAGGTGGTTCTTTTAAGATAAAGAAAGGGAAGATTCGTGGTGAAGAGAGTTACGGGATGATTTGCGCAGAAGATGAATTAGGTTTGGGTAAAGGGCATGAGGGAATTATGGTGTTGGATGCTGATTTAGAACCAGGAACTCCTTGTGCTAAAGTTTTTGAAATTGAAAGTGATCAAGTTTTTGAAATAGGTTTAACACCTAACAGAGCAGATGCGATGAGCCATTATGGTGTGGCGCGTGATTTACGTGCTGGAATGATTCAAAAAAATATTCAATTAGAATTGATTTCACCCTCTGTAATGGATTTTCATGTGGATGAGCGTAAGTTGCGGATTGATGTTGAAGTTGAAAATAAAGAATTGGCTCCTCGTTATTGTGGAATTACAATTTCTGATATAAAAGTTGGAAATTCTCCAAAATGGTTACAAAATAGATTAAAATCTATCGGACTTAGTCCAATTAATAATGTGGTGGATGCAACGAATTATGTATTGCACGAATTAGGACAACCGTTGCATGCCTTTGATGCTTCTAAATTAAAAGGAAATAAGATCCTTGTAAAGACACTTCCAAGTGGTACAAAATTTACAACGTTGGATGAAGTTGAAAGAACATTGCATGAAGATGATATTATGATATGTGATGGAGATTCTAACCCGTTGTGTATTGCAGGAGTTTTTGGTGGCATAGATTCTGGTGTGACTGACAGTACTACAAGTATTTTTTTAGAAAGCGCCTATTTTAATTCAGTATCAGTACGAAAAACAGCGAAGCGTCATGCCTTAAATACAGATGCTTCTTTTAGGTTTGAACGCGGAATTGATCCGAATTTTGTTTTGTACGCAATGAAACGTGCAGCCTTGTTGATTGTTGAGATTACAGGAGGTAAAAAATCATCAGATCCATCAGATTTTTATCCAGAGAAAATAGAAGATTTTCAAGTATTTATTTCTTTTGAGCGCATGAATCGTTTGATCGGAGATAGTATTCCAAAGGATGCTGTGAAAAATATTTTAGCCTCTCTAGATATAAAATTGAATAGCGAAACGGATGGAGGATTAGGATTAACTATTCCTTCGTACCGTGTTGATGTTCAGCGTGAAGCAGATGTTATTGAAGAGATATTAAGAGTATATGGATATAATAATATAGAGTATTCTCACAAGTTGAATACATCAATTTCTTTAGATGAGTATGATGGTATTAAATTGGAGAATATTATAGCAAATCAATTAGCGAATCAAGGTTTTAATGAAACCATGGCAAATTCATTAACAAAGGCTTCTTATTTGAGTCATACGGAAAATTTGAAATCTGAGAACGACGTAACCATGTTAAATCCTTTAAGTAGTGATTTAGGAGTAATGCGTCAATCATTATTATTTAGTGGTTTGGAGTCAGTATCATACAACATCAACAGAAAAAATAGTTCTCTAAAATTTTTTGAATTTGGGAAGACATATCACAAGTATGATAGCGGATATAATGAGCAAAAGCACTTAACGCTATTTGTAAGTGGTAATAAAACAAAAGATAGTTGGACTGCCGATAATCAAAAATCTGATTACTTCTATTTAAAAGGAATTGTAACTGCTTTGTTAGTCAGATTAGGAATTTCAAAAATAAAAACGACACCTATTGAAAACGATATGTTTTCTGAAGGGATCACGCTTGGATTGGGGAAAATAAAACTCGTAGAATTTGGAGTTGTAAAACGCATTATTCTAAAGGATTTCGGAATCAAACAAGAAGTGCTATTTGCTGACTTTAACTGGGAGAATATCTTAAAGGTTGCCAGTAGAAAAGGATTTAAAGTAACTGATTTACCTAAATACCCTTCAGTAAAAAGAGATTTGGCCTTATTGTTAGATTGGAAAGTGACATTCAATGAAATATATAATACGGCTTTTCAAACAGAAAAGAACTTGTTAAAAGAAGTTGATTTATTTGATGTTTACGAAGGAGATAAATTACCTAAAGATAAAAAATCATATGCTGTAAGTTTTGTGCTACAAGACGAACAAAAGACATTGAATGATAAGCAGATTGAAAAAGTAATGCAGAAAATGCAAGACGCTTTAGAAAAGAACTTGAACGCAATATTACGCTAAGAAAATGTATATTATTTCTGTGGTTTTCATCGAGGGGTCCAAATGAGAATACGAATCTTTTGCTATGTATAAAAGAGATTCTTGGTTTTACTCAAAATGACAAAAAATTAGAAAATGTATAAAGCACTTTTAAGACCTATTTTATTTCTATTTGACCCTGAAAAGGTGCATCACTTTACTTTTTCCTTTTTAAAGTTTAGTTTCCAAATCCCTTTGGTAAAATCAATCGTAAAAAGTTTGTACAAAATAGAACACTCCAGTCTGGAGCGTACTATTTTTGGTCTGAATTTTAAAAACCCAGTAGGGCTAGGAGCGGGTTTTGATAAGAATGCTTTGCTATATAAAGAATTAGAATTTTTCGGATTTGGATTTATAGAAATAGGTACAGTTACCCCGAAACCTCAAGAAGGAAATCTTAAAAAGCGATTGTTTAGATTGAAAGATGATAGCGGAATCATCAACCGAATGGGTTTTAATAATGAGGGTGTTGCCATTATTACCAAAAGATTAAGAAATCGTAATTCTTCATTGATAATAGGAGGTAATATAGGGAAAATGACGAATAGTCGTACTGATCAATATACAGCTGATTATTTGGCTTGTTTTAATGAACTACATCCAAATGTAGATTATTTTGTTTTGAATGTGAGTTGTCCAAACGTAGGTAGTATGGTTAAACTTCAAGATAAAGGATATTTGTTAGAATTAATTGGTGCTGTTCAAAATGCGAACAATAAATTTGAAAAACAAAAACCAATTTTATTGAAAATTGGGCCAGATTTAAATGAAATTCAATTGCAAGAAATTATTGATATTGTGGCTGAATCTAAAATTGACGGCGTGATTGCGGCTAATACTTCTACCAATAGAGAAGGGTTGAAAGCGAGCGAACAATATCTATCAGAAATTGGTAATGGAGGGTTAAGCGGACAACCTGTTAAGGATAGAAGCACATCAGTAATCCGTTTTCTTTCAGAAAAATCGAACAAAGCATTTCCAATTATTGGAATAGGAGGAATTCATTCGGCAGAAGATGCTTTAGATAAAATCGCTGCTGGCGCTGATTTGATTCAGATATATACGGGTTTTATTTACGAAGGGCCAAGTTTGGTGAAAAATATTAACAAAGCATTAATTCAATAATTAGCGCAAGGTTAACTTCATTATTTTAAAGGGTGCACAAGTATCTTTATAAACTTCACGTATAGACATTATATATTTATTTTTTTTGTTGCGAAACTCCTTTAAATCAAAATTTCTAGAAATCGATTTTAGTTGCTTTTTGTCTAGACGATAAACTTCGTCTCCATTTGAATTTTTGGGTTGTAAAGAAATTATAAATTCTCCGTTAAATTCGCCATCAACAAAGGTCACTATCATTTCTTTATTGATTGTTTTATATTCACAATTATCAGCAACTTTTTCCTTCTTACAACTAATCAATACTACTGTAATTATTAGGGCGATGGCGTAAAATTTATTTTTCATGGATCAAATTTATAGGTTTAAATATACAAACATACTTTGCAATATCTTGTTATGTATCACTTATTAGTTTTGTATATTTGAACGTATGGATCGAGTAAAAATTATAGAATGTCCAAGAGATGCTATGCAAGGTATAAAATCTCATTTTATTCCGACCGAATTAAAGGCACAATATATTAATATGTTGCTCAAAGTTGGATTTGATACTATAGATTTTGGAAGTTTTGTTTCTCCTAAAGCGATTCCTCAAATGCGTGATACGGCAGCCGTATTAAAACAATTAGATATAACTTCTACTCAAAGTAAATTATTAGCGATTGTGGCAAACGTTAGAGGTGCTAAAGATGCTGTGCAATTTGAAGAAATTGATTATTTAGGGTATCCATTTTCTATTTCTGAAAATTTTCAAATGCGTAATACTGGTAAGACAATTGATCAGTCTATCTTTATTTTGGATGAACTATTAAATATAGTCGCTAAAACAGACAAAGAAGTGGTTGCTTATTTATCTATGGGATTTGGGAATCCTTATGGTGACCCATGGAGCGTTGATATTGTAGGCGAGTGGACCCATAAATTGGTTGATATGGGTATAAAAATTTTATCCTTATCAGATACAGTTGGTGTTGCTAGTGGTAAATCTATTTCATACTTATTTTCACATTTAATACCGTTATATCCTCACATTGAATTTGGAGCTCATTTACACACAACACCAACAACTTGGTTTGAAAAAATAGACGCGGCCTACAAAGCAGGTTGTAAAAGATTCGACGGTGCTATAAAAGGATTTGGAGGTTGTCCAATGGCCAAGGATGAACTTACGGGTAACATGCCTACAGAAAAATTATTATCTTATTTCACCCATCAAAAGGTGGATCCAAACATGAATCCTTTGGCTTTTGAAAGTGCTTATAATAAGGCTTTGCGCGTATTTTAAGTTATCATTTCTGCCTTCGCAGGAATGATAATTAGTTTTAAATTTGATTTATGAATCCAGTAAGTATTCTTTCAACTCCTCATAAGTGCTTATTTCAGTAGCCACTTTTTCTTTATGAATCACGGCTTCTATTTGCTTTGGAATTTCAATTTTAGCGGCAATATTCTTATCCATTACAGGTAAGAATTTTACTGGATGCGCGGTTTCTAAAAAGAACCCTTGTGCATTTTCTAATTGAGATAATTCTCTTTTCAGTCCTAGATATCCAATTGCTCCATGCGGATCTGCAGTATACCCACAATTATTATATAAATGCAACATGGCTTTTCTGGTATCGTCGTCTGAATAAGAATAGGAGTGAAGGTTCGCTTTTAATTTGGTAAAATCGTTGTCGTGTAATTTTTCGATACGAATAAAATTACTAGGGTCACCTACATCCATCGCATTTGAGATTGTTTGGACTGAAGGTTTTGGTTCGTAGGATCCAGAATCTAAATAATCCGTAACTACTTTATTGGCGTTTGTTGAGGCAACGAAAAATGCTACTGGTAAGCCTAATTTTTGCGCCATCATACCAGCACAAATATTTCCATAATTTCCAGAAGGAACTGAAAACACAACTTTTTTAGATCGATCTTTCAATTGCTTATAGGCAAAAACAAAATAGAACATTTGTGGTAACCAGCGTGCAATGTTAATAGAATTGGCAGATGTCAATTGCATGGAATCTGTAATACTTGTATCTAAGAAGGCTTTTTTTACCATTGCTTGGCAATCATCAAAAACACCATGAACTTCTAAAGCACGAATATTCTGACCTAATGTAGTCAATTGTTTTTCTTGAATATTACTTACTTTTCCACTTGGATATAAAATAACAACATTCACACCTTTTATACCTAGAAATCCACTTGCAACAGCACCACCAGTATCGCCAGAAGTTGCTACTAAAACAGTTACTTCATTAGGGTTTTCTTGATTGAAATAAGAAAGACAACGTGCCATAAATCGAGCTCCAACGTCTTTAAATGCCATTGTAGGACCATGAAATAATTCTAAAGAATAAATATCTTTTTCAACTTCAATAGTTGGAAAGTCGAATTGTAATGTATCGGCGACAATTGCTTTTAAATTTTTCACAGGAATTTCATCACCTACAAATTGCTTGATCAATTCATACCCAATTTCATGATTTGAATAAGAATCTATATTTTTAAAAAAATCTTCTCCTAAAGGGATGATTGATTCTGGGAAATACAATCCTTTATCTGGAGCTAATCCTTTGATAACAGCATCTCTAAAAGATGTTTGTGGAGCCTTGTTGTTTAAACTGTAGTAATTCATAGTAACTTGATATTCCAGCGAATACAGGAATCTGTTTTTTTTTATAGTAAAGTTTATAAGATTCCTGTGTTCACTTCTACTTCGCTCATTGACCAAACAGGAATTATAACTTTTACTTTAAATTGATAATTTTAATTCCTTTGGTATTAATTTTAGAAACGTAAACGTCATAGTTTATACTTTTATCTTTATACACTTCGATCACAGCTTCTGCTACTTTTTTAGCATTTTCTTCTCCTTTGCAAAGTGAAAAAATAGAAGGGCCTGATCCAGATATACCGGCACCTAATGCACCTGCTTTTAGCATTGCCTCCTTAACAGCATCAAAATGAGGAATAAGTTTTGATCGATGTGGTTCTACGATATTATCTACCAAAGAATCTGAGATTAATTCGTAGTCTTCATCATATAAGCCACTCACAAAACTCCCAACATTGGCCCATTGTTTAATGGCTTTTTGTAGAGAAACTTCTTTGGGTAAGATGGCTCTTGCTTCTGATGTTTTAACTTCAATTTGTGGATGTAAGATAGTAGCATACATTTTTGACGGGGTTGGAAGTTGAACAACTTTCAATGGATTCAATTGTTTAACCAACGTAAAGCCTCCAAATATTCCAGGAGCGACATTGTCAGCGTGCTCAGCTCCACTAGCAATCGCTTCTCCTTTCATTCCGAAAGCCGTTAATTCTTGTTTGTTATACGGTTTACCTAACAATTCATTAATAGCCCAAACAGCGCCAGAGGCACTTGCCGATGAACTTCCAACACCACTGCCAGGTTTGATGTTTTTATAAATTTCAATTTCTACTCCAAAATCTGGGTTAGCAGCATTCATAATTGCCAAAGCAGCGACGCCTGCCACGTTTTTTTTTGTTTCAAAGGGTAAATCGGCACCAACTATCTTAGTGATTCTTACGCCCTTTTCTACTGTTTTCCTAATGATCATCTCATCTCCGATAGTATCCAAACAAAAACCGAGGACATCGAAACCGCACGAAACATTGGCCACTGTTGCGGGTGAAAAAATTTTAAGTTCTTTCATTTTCTTATTTATTTCCTATGCGAATGATATCTGCAAAGAGTCCTGAGGCCGTAACTGCTGCTCCAGCGCCAGCACCTTTTATAATTAGTGGTTGCTCACTATATCTTTCTGTAAAGAACAGCACAATATTATCTGAACCATCTAAATTATAGAAAGGATGATCTGATGGGATGTGTTGTAAACCTACCTTGGCTTTGCCATTATCAAATTCAGCCACATACTTTAAACGACAATTTTCATTGGCTGCTGCATCTCTGATAGCATTAAAATGTGCGGATTCCTTTGGTAAAGTTTCCAAGAAATCTGCAACAGAAGTTGCTTCTAGACTAGACTCTGGTAAAAATGAATCATTTTTAATATCGTCTAATTCTAAGATATTACCACTTTCACGGGCTAATATTAAAATTTTACGCATTACATCAACGCCACTTAAATCTATTCGTGGGTCTGGTTCCGTAAATCCTTGAACTCCTGCCTCTGTAACTACTTCGGCAAAGGGAGTCTCTCCCACAAAATTATTGAATATAAAATTTAAACTACCAGATAATACGGCTTGAATTCTGTTGACTTTATCTCCAGACATGACCAAGTTTTTTAAGGTATCAATTACCGGTAACCCTGCACCAACATTGGTTTCAAATAGGAATGGCGCTTCATATTTCTTAGATAAGTACTTTAAGTTTTTATAATTGTCATAATTTGATGAACAAGCAATTTTGTTACATGCAACTACCGCAATACTGTTTTTTAGATAATCGGCATAACGCAAAGAAATGGACTCATTTGCGGTATTATCTACAAATATACTATTGCGATAATTTAGTTCATTTACTTTTTCTAAAAAACGATTCATATTTAAATCGTCACCTTTTTCAGTCAATAAAGTTTTCCAAGAGTTTAAATCAACTCCTTCTGGATTGAAATGCATTTTCTTTGAATTAGCAACTGCAATTACACGAACATCTAAATGTTGCTCTTCTATCAAGAATTTTTGTTGTTGGTGAATTTGTTCCAATAATTTACTCCCTACATTTCCAACACCCACTACAAATAAATTCAATTGTTTCGTATCTCCTTCAAAAAAGGCATTATGAAGTGTATTTAAAGCTTTCTTGACATCTTTTTGTTCAATTACCGCAGTAATATTTTTTTCAGACGCTCCTTGTGCAATAGCGCGAATATTTACATTATTTCTTCCTAATGTAGAGAACATTTTACCACTAATTCCTTGATGAGATTTCATGTTGTCTCCAACCAATGCAATAATCGCCAATCCGCCTTCGATAATCAAAGGATCTATTATTCCTTGAGCGAGATCATACGCAAAAGCTTTTACAAACAACTCTTTTGCTTGTAGCACATCTTTACTATCAATACCCATACACAGGAAGTGCTCTGATGAGGCTTGTGTAACTAAAGAAACATTAATATTAGCATCAGAGAGTACTTCTAAAATTCTTTTGGTAAAACCTGGAATTCCGATCATTCCAGAACCTTCGATGGTAATTAACGCTACATTTTCGACATGACTTATTCCTTTTGCCGGAGAAGAAACGCTATCAGTATTTTGTGTGATATAAGTTCCTGGCGCATCTGGGTCAAACGTATTTTTAATTCGAATTGGAATTTTCTTTTCTAACACAGGTTGAATGGTAGGAGAGAAGAGAACTTTTGCACCAAAGTGTGACAATTCCATTGCTTCATGGTATGAAATATGCTCAATAGGTTTTGCTTGTTTTACCAATTTCGGATTGGCCGTATACATACCACTTACATCTGTCCAGATTTCTAGGTCTTTTGCTCCTAAGGCTTTCGCTAAAATTGACGCCGTAAAATCAGAACCACCGCGACCTATGGTAGTCGTTTCACCATTTATTGTTGAAGCAACAAAACCTGGTAAAACATTAATATCAAAATCATTCTGATTGAAATAAACAGAAATATTTTTTTCCGTAATCTTATAATTAACCTTTGCATTTGTAAAGGAATTATCTGTAATAATCAACTCTTGTGAATTTTTTCTTGTTGCATTAATCCCTTGGCTTTTCATGGCTTCAGCAATAATATAAGATGACAATAATTCACCGAAAGAAGCAATTTTATCTTTCGTCTTATTTGAGAATTCATTAATTAAATAAATTCCTTCCAAAATACTAGCCAATTGTTGAAATAGAGAACTAATTTCAGCAATAACTTCATCTTGGTGACTGTCAGAAATTAATTCTTTCACAGTTTTTATATGGCGCTCCTCAAGAGCAGAAATATTTTCTAAATATGATTGATCCTTAGCTTCGGCTTTAAAACCTGACTGTAATAATATATCTGTAACATCGCTTAAGGCTGAAACCACGACTACAACTTTATCTTGTTGTGCGCTTTTATTGGAAATAGCAATAACTTGTTTTATACTTTCTGCTGTTGCTACAGATGTTCCTCCAAATTTTAATATTTTCATGATTTAATTTTTAACTATACTGTAATTTTTGAGTAGATTCTATTTTATTTACCCTGTAAATAGGGAATCAGCATGCGACGATATGTAATAGAATATAACCCTAAAGGGTCATCGTTGCAGTAGTCATAGCAATTGTGCCCATAGTTTGGGTAGTAGAAGTAATAATATTTTTTGCATTGCTAATCATTATTGGCAAATGTAGGACTATTTTTAAAATTTAACTAAATAATTTAGAGTTTTATAGGCTTTTATATTATTACTTTTAAAATATAAGTGAAGAGTACTTTAGGCTTAATATTTTTAAATTAGGAAAAAAAATCCTGCTAAAAGCAGGATTTTAATATTATAGTTCAATGTCTATTTGATTTCTAGTAAGATCCTCAAAAGTTTCTCTTTCTCTAATCAAATAGTCTTTTCCTTTATACGTCATAACTTCTGCAGGTCTATAGCGCGAATTATAATTAGAAGCCATAGAAAAACTATATGCTCCAGAATTGTGAATCCTAAGAATATTTCCTTGTGATACTTTATTTAATGTTCTATTAGAGCCAAAAGTGTCGTTTTCACAGATATACCCAACTACTGAATAAATAGCTTGTTGTGTTTCATTGTTATTTGAAACATTAGTAATGTGATGATAGGCATCATACATCATAGGTCTGATTAAATGGTTTAAACCACTGTTTACTCCAATAAATGTGATGTTTGGAGTAGGCTTCACTACGTTTACTTTTACCATTAAATTTCCTGACTCACTTACTAAGAATTTTCCTGGTTCAAAAAGCAATGTTAAATCTCTACCATATTCTTTACAAAATTCGTTAAAACGTTTACCAATAATTTCGCCCATTGCTTCGATATTAGTTTCGTTATCTCCTTTTTTATAGGGTACTTTAAAGCCACTTCCGAAATCTACAAATTCAATAGTGTCAAATTGTTTTACAGCGTTTAATAATACTTCTGTAGCTTCTACAAAAGCATCTATATTAGAAATATCAGAACCAGTATGCATATGCAATCCGTTGACAACCATTTTTGTATGAGCAACAATTTCTTTAATATTATCTAATTGTGAAATAGATATTCCAAATTTTGAATCGACATGTCCTACAGATATTTTTGAATGCCCACCTGCCATTACATGTGGATTAATTCTTATACATGCCGGTATCGTTGGAAATTTTTCACCATATTTTTTCAATACAGTAAGGTTGTCTAGAGTAACTTGAACACCCAAAGTTACGGCCTCTTCTATTTCTTTAAATGAAATTCCACTAGGCGTAAAGAAAATATCTGAAACGTCAAATCCTGCTTTTAAGCATAATTTTACTTCTTGAATGGAAACGGCATCTGCTCCTGAATTTAAATTATTCAAAACCTTTAAAATACTGATATTGGTATTCGCTTTAACGGCGTAATTAATCTTTAATTTATTTACAGACGAAAAAGCGTTTACCATTCTATTGAATTGCGATTCAATTTTATTGGCATCATAGATATATAGCGGACTTCCGTATTCTTCTGTTAACGATAAAAGATGTTCTCTTTCCATGTTGATTTAAGTCTTTAATTTTGCGTAGGCAAATATTATAATTATTGATTAGATATCCCCGTTATATTTAAATTTTATCAAAATATTTCAGATTGTTAAATAATTAACAATCTGAAATTAGAAATTTTTAAATTCGACGTGTTTTACTAAAAAGTAATGATCGCTATAATTATTATTAGCCTGAATATTTTTGCGCCGTTAACTCTGAAATTTTTACAATAACTTCAATCGCTTTGATCATAGATTCGACTGGTATATATTCATATTTACCGTGAAAATTATGTCCACCAGCAAATATATTAGGACAAGGTAAACCCTTGTAAGATAGTTGAGAACCATCAGTACCGCCACGTATAGCCTTTATTAATGGAGTTACACCTACTTCTATCATTGCTTGTTCAGCTAAAGCTACAATATGCATTACGGGTTCTAATTTTTCTTTCATGTTAAAGTACTGATCTTTAATTTCAACTTGAACTAAGTTTTGTTCCCATTTTCTATTTAAGTCAGTTGCAACTTTTTCAAAATGTTTTTTTCTTTGTTGAAATAATTCCATGTCATGATCTCTTATAATATACTCTAAAGTTGTTTTTTCTACTTCACCTTGTATGGTATGTAAATGAAAAAAACCTTCATAACCACTAGTTTCTTGCGGAATTTCATTTTTAGGAAGTGCAGCAATGAATTCTTGACCAATTAACACCGAATTAATCATTTTGTTTTTTGCGTATCCTGGGTGAACAATTTTGCCTTCAATGGTAACAACCGCGCTTGCTGCGTTAAAATTTTCATATTCTAATTCTCCTATTTGACTGCCATCCACAGTATAAGCCCATTGAGCGCCAAATTTTTTCACATCAAATAAATGAGCGCCTTTGCCAACTTCTTCATCTGGTGTAAAGCAAATACGAATTTCACCATGCTTGATTTCTGGATGATTAATTAAGTATTCCATTGCCGAAACGATTTCAGTAACTCCCGCTTTATCATCTGCGCCGAGTAGGGTAGTTCCGTCGGTAGTTATAAGTGTTTGCCCTTTGTATAAGAGTAAGTCTTCAAAATAATCTGGGGACAATACGATATTTTTTTTCTTGTTCAAAAGAATGTCAGTACCGCCGTAATCTTTAATAATTTGCGGATTTATATTGGTCCCAGTGTAATCTGGACTGGTATCAATATGCGCAACAAAACCAATCGTTGGAACCGAATACTTTACATTGCTAGGTAAAGTAGCCATGATATAACAATTTTCATCAAGTTCAACTTCATGCATTCCTATATCTTTTAATTCTTTTGCTAAAAGACGGGCCAATTCCCATTGTTTATCCGTACTTGGGAATTCAGGATTGTTAGGATCAGATTGAGTATCTATGCTGATGTAGGAAATAAAACGATCAATAATTTTTTGCATGAATGTAACTTTTAAATTTTAAAACAAAAATAAATAAAATGAAATGAGAATTTTAGTAACCAGACTTTATTTTAATATTTCTAAACTACTTATAAGTTTAAAAGATTCACAAAGTCGCTCATCCACATTCTTATCTCCATATATTTCTGTTTTAATTTCGATATAGGTCACATCAGAAATTTTAACGAAGAGATTGAATACGTGATATATAAATTGTTTTTTGGTGCCTCTTGATAATTTCCAATAGGCGGGTAATTCTTTGAAATTTTCAAAACTTGATTTCAATATATTTAAATCAGTATGGTTATTCAATGTATCTTCGAATTCTTGATTTAGCCTAAGTTCTCCATTTTTTTTAGAAACGTCTATAATATAGGTGTCTACTAATTCTTTTATGGTGTCTGCCATAAAAATAGTCGATTGAGTATCGTCATAGTATAAACGGTGTTTCCATTTTTTGGGAACTTCAATGGTGAAATTTTTATTTATATCCGTTTTTTTATTGTTTTGAGTTATAGATATGAAATTTGAGCAGTCCATCTCATTTTCTAAAGTTATTTTTTTTGAACAACTAAAAACACTTGTTAAAAGGATAAAAAAGTAAAATAATTTAAAATTCATATTGTATCTTTATAGGAGTAATTTTTCAAAAATAATCAAAATAAAAGTTATGAAAGCATTAGTGATTTCAGGTGGAGGAAGTAAAGGAGCATTTGCAGGAGGAGTTGCCCAGTTTTTAATTCAAGAGAAAGAAAATAAGTACGATATATTTGTTGGAACTTCAACAGGGAGTTTAATGGTAACTCATTTAGCATTAGGATATTTAGAGGATTTGAAGGATGTTTATACTTCTGTTTCTCAACGTTCTATATTTAGTAACAATCCATTAACAATTAAAAAGGTGAATGGGTATGAAGTTGTAGCAATAAATCACCTTAATGTTATCTGGAATTTTATTAAGGGTAGAAAGACTTTTGGGGAAAGTAAAAACTTGCGGAAATTAATAGCAAATCGTATTCCTAAGAAATATTTTGAAAGAGTTAGGGATTCTGAACTTAAAGTAATCGTCACAGTATCTAACATAACGACTAATGAAGTTGAGTATAAATCAATAAAAGATTATAGTTATGAAGATTTTTGTGATTGGATTTGGGCTTCTTGTAATTACGTACCTTTTATGAGTTTGCTGCGTAAAAATGGATGTCATTATGCAGACGGAGGGTTTGGATGTTTGGTTCCTATTCAAGAGGCTATTAAAAGAGGGGCAACAGAAGTTGATGCTATCATTTTAGAAACGGAACTCACTCAAATTAATAGAATTCCAGCTAAAAATCCATTTTCAGCATTAATGAATATACAAGAATTTATGATGGATCATGTTGAAAAACATAATATTACCATTGGGAAATTATATGCCAACCAGCATAATGTAAAATTGAATTTATATTACACACCAACTGTATTAACTACAAATTCTCTAATTTTTGATAAAAAATTAATGATTAAATGGTGGGAGTCAGGATTTAAATATGCTGCGGAACAGCACACTGATAAAATGAACAAGTTAAAATATGATTTGAATTAAACTTTTATTTTAAGAAAGGTAATGGCTTATCAATGTACATATTCGATCCAGTCAATGATTCTTTTTTAGAATCGGACAAATAAATATGTTGAATAACTTTAGATTTACTCAAGCTAGATTTCGAACCTGTACTTATAAATTGAATGGCTCTTGCAAATAGAGGTTCGGATGGATCTCCAAGTATTCCCATATTCCCATAATTTTCAGGATTAACAATAGTTGGATCAAAACCATCATTGTCGTTTTCACCTAATTTATTTACAATTTCTAGCACAATTGGTTGCATAGCATAGGTATGATCTGGGTTTACACCTTCTTTGCCGTAAGATTCAGAGTCGTAAATAGTAATGGAACCCACTGATTTCCCCTCTGTTGTAGTACCAATAGTTGTTACATTGATATATGGATTTAATCCGTTTATGATTAATTCACTAGCAGAAGCAGATCTTCCAGTGGTTAATACAACAACATTATCTAAATTAAGACTGTTTAAAATTTCGCCATTATCCATTTTTTCCACGAAAAAGGATTCTAAGTAATCTGGATTATTTTCGGTCAAATAATCTAGCCATTTACTATTCCATCGCTCTTTGGTAAATAACTCACCAGTAAATTGTCCCGTAATCATTCCCGATAAATAAATAGCAGTATTCACAGAACCTCCTGAATTATATCGTAAGTCTAAAACCAAATCTGTAACTCCTGCTACTTTTAATGTCGCAAAGGCATCATTTAATTCAGAATCAAATGCATTGGTAAAACTATTATACATTATGTATCCAATTTTCTTTCCAATTTCATCAACGGTTGTTACAACATGGATTGGATTTTCTTGTAATTCACTTTTTGTTAATAAAACAGATACACCATTGTCTATCAGATTTCCGTTATTATAGTCGGCTAAATTTAAAGTGTAACTATCATTCGATCCAAATAGCAAATCACCAGAATTGTTAGCTGTTAAAGGCGTTCCATTCACAGCGTGAAAAATATCACCTCTTTTAATATTTTTTGTAGATGCATCTGAGCCAGCAATAATATATCTTACGGATCCGAATACATCTGTATCGCTTCCACTCTCATAAACCAAATTAAATTCAACTCCATTGGAACCAGAGATTCCTTGACCTAATTCCTTTTCCAAGGCAATATAATCATCTACAATCCAAGAGTACTTATCTCCACTATATAATAAATTATCAAACAAACTTTCAGGGTC
This sequence comes from Urechidicola croceus, assembly GCA_905181865.1. GTDB lineage: Bacteria > Bacteroidota > Bacteroidia > Flavobacteriales > Flavobacteriaceae > Urechidicola > Urechidicola croceus_A. Next base: position 82,025 of record CAJIZG010000001.1, on the reverse strand, counting down.
GCTGTAATCTTTTAGGTAGTTATTTAGTTCTTCTTGACTTGTGAATCGTTGATCCGATAAATCTGGAACGTCATCTTGCCAGAGGTAAAAGAAGTTTAAACCTGCCCAAATAAAATTTTCAATATCTTGATTAAGTACTTCTTTTGGTATTTCTTCAATAGAGTCGTCATCGTCACAACTCGTATAAAATAATAAGGAAAAACTAATAAATAAAATAAATAGGAAACGTTTCATAAATAAGGAGTTTATGTAGATAGAAGTCGCAAGTTAAATAAAAACTTTACAAAATTTAATTAACTTGTAACAAAAACGAAAATAACTCGTCATACTTGTAACGATCAGAAAAAAAAATAATTCAACGAAAGCAAACAAATGAATCAAGCGGAATTCTTAAGTGTTGTAATGCCTTTTAAAGATAAGGTTTTTCGTATGGCAAAGAGATTGCTTGTTTCTATTGAAGAAGCTGAAGATGCAACACAAGAGTTGTATTTAAAATTATGGAAGAACAGAAAAAAAATTAATTCGTATAAAAGTATAGAGGCTTTTGCCATGACAATGACAAAAAATTATTGTTTTGACAGATTAAAGTCTAAGCAGGCAAGTAATTTATCTCTTGTACACAATAATTATAGAGAGAAAGGTCTTTCATTAGATAGTAAAACAGAAATAAGTGATAGTGTTTCCATTGTGCATGAATTAATTACTAAATTGCCTGAACAGCAGCAATTAATAATTCAAATGAGAGATATAGAACAATATGAATATGAAGAAATAAGTGAAATTCTTGAGATAAAACCAACAGCGGTTAGGGTGGCTTTGTCAAGAGCAAGAAAAACAGTGAGGGAACAATTGATAAAACAACACAATTATGGAATCAAAGAGAATTGAGCAATTGTTAAATAAATATTTAAATGCTGAAACAACAATTCAAGAAGAGACTATTTTAAGCAAGTATTTTACGGGACTTGAAATAGCCCCGCATTTAGAAGAATATAGAGCGTTATTTTTATATTATGCGCAGAGTAAAACAGAGTATTCGACCCAATCTATTCAATTAAAGACTAAAAAGCAGCATTGGAAATGGATATCGGCCGTAGCTTCTTTTGTTTTACTAATAAGCGTTTATGCTGGTTATTTATATGACCAGAATAAACAGGCCGAGTATGCTTTTGAGCACACGCAAGATGCATTTCAATTATTGTCAAAAAACTTAAATAGAGGGACAAATGCAGTCATGTATCTAGAGAACTACAAAACAGCAACAGGTAAAGTTTTTAAAGAATTGAATTAAAAAAAAGAGAATCATGAATAAAATAATAGTAATAGCAATTCTAATGGGGTCATTTAGCAGTATGGCACAGACATCTGTTTTTGATAAGTACGATGGGAAGGATGAGGTGACAACCATTGTTGTGAATCAGAAAATGTTTGAATTAATGGCAAAATTTGGAGGTTCAAGTTCAGAAGCCAAGGAGTATGCAGAAATGGTAGGCGGGTTAAGTAGTTTAAAGGTTTTTACTACTGAAAATTTAGCCCTCGCATCTGATATGGAAAAAACGGTAAATTCGTATTTGAAATCTTCTAAATTAACTGAATTGATGAGGATAAATGACGATGATGCTCAAGTTAAAATTTATATTGTAGAAGGAAAGGATGAGGATCATGTAAAGGAATTATTGATGTTTGTAAACGGAATTAAAAACCGTGTTAATGCCGTTGAAGGACACAGTGCAGAAGCGGTAATAATTTCTTTGACAGGAGATATAGATTTGAATAGAATAGCGGAGTTAACAGAAGAAATGAATATCTCTGGATCGGAACATTTAAAGAATGCAAAAAAGAAATAAATTTAGTATGATCGTTAAAATCAAATATATAGGGTTCGCTTTTATAATTAGTTTGATACTGGTATCTTGTAAGAAATCCCAATCATTACAAGAATATTATGTAGATAGTCAATCTAGTTCAAATTTTATAGCCATTGATATTCCTTCTAGTTTTTTGAGTTTAAAAAACGACGATGCGACGAAAGAAGTGAAAGCAACATTGAACTCTGTTAAGAAAATTAATTTCTTAGGATTTCAAAAATCAGAAGAGAATAAAGTTGAATATGCCGAAGAACAACTAAAGGTAAAGAAGATCTTGAAGAATTCTAAATATAAAGAATTGATACGGTTTGATAATGAGAATAAATCAATGCAAGTGACATATTTAGGTGAAGATAATGCCATTGATGAGGTACTATTTTTTGGATCTGATACAGATCTCGGTTTTGCTCTTATTAGAGTTTTGGGAAATAAAATGAATCCTTCTAAAATGATGGCGCTGGCCGCTGAAATCAATGTAAATGATAAAAATGTAGCTATAGAGCAGATAACCTCATTTCTTGGTTCAATTAAATAATTTGGAACGTACTCTTTAATTTTTAAGCCGCTTAGATTTTCTAAGCGGCTTTTAACTATATATTAACTGGTGTTTTACTACATTCATTTATATTTGTATGCTATGTTTTAATTATAGAGCATTTATGAAAATAAAAAATTTATTATTAGTATTATATATAAGTATCTCTTTTTTCGGATATGCTCAGTCTAACCGATATGTTTACAAGACTTCAAGAGATAAAATAAATAATCTTGTCCACACCAAACTAGATGTAAAATTCAATATTCCAGAGAGTGAGTTAGAAGGAGAGGCTTGGATTACGGCTACCCCAAATTTTAGCCCTACAAGTAAAATAATTTTTGATGCTAAAGAAATGATTATTCATGATGTAACTGTGAATAATAAAAAAATGCCGTACAATTATTTCGAGAATAGGGAATTGATTGTTGATTTAGATCGCGCATATAAAAGGGGAGAGGAGTTTACTGTTTATGTAAATTATACCTCTCGTCCTAATCGCGTAAAAAATGAAAAAGGATTTAAAAGTATAGATAAAAAGGGGTTGTATTTTATAGATCCTCTAGATCAAGACCCTGATAAACCGACACAAATTTGGACAGAGGGTGAAACAGAAAATAATAGTGTTTGGTTCCCCACGATAGATGCTCCAAATCAAAAAACGACACAAGAGATTTTAATGACGGTTCCTAATAAATTTGTAACACTTTCAAACGGAACCTTGATAAGTCAGAAAGAAAACACCGATGGAACCCGCACAGATTATTGGAAGCAAGATCAAAAGCACGCTCCTTATTTGTTTTTTATGGGTGCCGGAGAATTTAAAATTGTAAAGGATTCTTGGAAAGGAATACCAATAGAGTATTATGTAGAAGAAAAGTATGAATCTTTAGCACGAGATATTTTTGGGAAAACTCCAGAAATTTTAAGTTTCTATGAAAATTTATTAGGTGTTGAGTATCCATGGGATAAATACAGTCAAATGGTTGCGCGAGATTATATAAGTGGTGCTATGGAAAATACGACTGCTGTAGTTCATGGTGAAAATGCATACCAAGAAAAAGGAGAGCTGATTGATGAGAACAAATGGGAGGCTACCATTGCTCATGAAATATTTCATCATTGGTTTGGTAATATTGTTACTGCAGAAAGTTGGAGTAATTTAGCATTGAATGAAGCATTTGCAAATTATGGAGAGTATTTGTGGTTTGAGCATGCCTATGGTAAAGATTATGCAGATGAAACTTTATTGAACTCTAAGAAAAAATATTTTGATAAGGAAGGTCTAAATGAAGAAAAGAATTTAATCCGATTCAAATATGAAACGGATGACGATCTATTTGATAGTGTAAGTTATGATAAAGGAGGCATGATTTTACACATGCTACGAAAGATCTTGGGAGATGCGCAATTTTTTGCAGGCTTACAAAGATACTTACTGGATAATAAATTTGGAACAGGCGAGGCGCATCAATTACGTTTGGCATTTGAAGCGGTGAGTGGTCGCGATTTAAATTGGTTTTTTAATCAATGGTTTTTTGATAGCGGTCATCCTAAATTAATAGCAACACATATAGTTGGAGAGTTCAATGACATTGTTACTGTAAAAATCCGTCAAACTGAAAAAGTATATCAGTTTCCGTTAGAAATAGATATATATGAAAAAGACGGAAGAAAATCGTCTCATCAAGTATGGATTAATAACAGAGATCATTCCTTTACCTTTTCAGTAAGTTCAAAACCGAAATTGGTAAATATTGATCCTTCAGGGTCTCTTCTTACAGAAATAATTCATAATAAATCTATTGAGGAGAATATGTATCAATACAATCATGCGGAGGAATATATTTCTAGAAAATTGGCTTTAGAAGAAATCAGTACAAGTCAGGATCAAAAAGATGTATTCGGTTCGGTAACAATTGCGATGAATGATCCTTCTTTTCATATAAGAATCTTGGCCTTGAATAAATTAAACTTAATAAATAAACACGCCAAAGAAGATGCTATCAAGAAAGTAGAAATTTTAGCCAAGAGCGATTCAAATACTTTGGTGAGAGCCGCTGCGAATACAACATTGGCAAAATTAGTAGATCCAAAATATATCAATCATTTCATTGGAGCACTGGAGAGTGAATCATTTAGTGTGGTTGAAAGCGCAGTGATTGGGTTGTACGAATTAGATAAGGAAAATACGTTGACAAAAGTTGACGCCTTACCAGAAATGATAAAGGATAATATGTCGCCAATTTTGACAGGGTATTATATCGAGCGTCACGATGAAAAAGATATGGCATATATTGGAAAGCACTTAACACGAGGATTATTTTTTGTTCAGGAGAAGAAAGTAGCTAATGCGTATATGGGAGCGTTTGAATGGATCGCGCGAAGTGATAGCCAGGAAGCAATTGGGAATTTAGTTTCAAGTTTGGTTAAAATTGGTGTTAAATTCAAAAAACAGGGAGGAAAGGAAGCAGCAGTGAATTTTTTGAGACAAATGCAATATTTACAAAAAGGCTCGACGCATTCAAATAAAAGAGAATTAGAGGGGCTTATAAGAGTGGGGATGGCAAAATTAATTAGTTAAGGAGTGTAACTTTTAAAAGTTCCATTTTTATAGAAAATGACAATTTTTTCAATTTCTTTTTTTTCTTCAACTATTGTTTCCTTTTTTTCGGCAATTACTTTTTCGAATTTTTGAGGAGTCGTTTTATGCGAAAATAGAGAAGGGGTCTTGGTTTCATTTTTATCTGGAAAAGATCCTTTTCCATTTAACAACCAGTATAATTCTACTTCTGGATATTTATGTAAAATTTTTAAAACAAAATCTAAGGAAGGCTTATTCCGCCCAGAGAGTAAATGTGATATACTCGAGCGTTGCACTTCAATTGAGTCCGCGAGGGCGGTGGCTGTCAATCCAAAATGAGACATTAGTATTTTAAGCCTTTCTACAAATTCTAAATTACTTATCATTGTTTACATATGTAACATTATTGTTATGATTGTAAAGTTAGTGTATTTATGCTATTTAAACAATTTTTTATAAAGCCAATATAAGAGTGTACGATAACTTTATATAAACGTACCTAAATTATTGATTTTAATAAAATTGTAGTTCAGCTATAGTTAAGTACTATATAAATTTTGATTGTCTGTGATATGCATATATAATTGTAAACAGCGTTACAATACGGGCGATATAAACTTTTTATAAATCGTTACAATTGTAAACTATCTATTGATTATTTTTGTTGCATGCAAACAATTAATTTAGAAAAATTAGAGCATTGGTACGCTCATCATAACGAGAAAGAATTAAAAGGATTACGAATTTTATTCGATGATATTGATCCGCTTATTCATAAACTTACAACAGATTTTGGAGTACAAGTCCTAGGGGAATCTAAGAATGACATTCCTATTTACAAAATTTCAATAGGTACAGGCGAGAAACGAATATTGATATGGTCTCAAATGCATGGAAATGAAAGCACTGGGACGAAAGCTATTTTTGATTTATTCAATTTTTTATCTGGATCTCATGAGATGGAAGAAATCAAGACGCGTATACTTCAAAACTGCACTTTAATTTTTATTCCAATGCTTAATCCTGATGGAGCAATTCTTTATACACGTGAAAATGCTGAGAATATTGATTTGAATAGAGATGCTGTAAACTTGAAAGCAGGGGAGAGTAGACTGCTCAGAAATGTATTAGATATGTTTAAACCGCATTTTTGTTTTAATCTACATGATCAACGGACAATTTTTAATGTAAAAGGCACCACAAATCCTGCTACAATATCTTTTTTGGCGCCATCGGAAGAGGCTTCTAGAGCAATTACAAAGGGTAGAGCAGAGACTATGAGTGTAATTGCATCTATGAATACATTGCTTCAAGAATGTATTCCTAATCATGTTGGAAGGTATACGGATGAGTATTATCCAACGGCTACAGGAGATAACTTTCAAAAATTGGGCTATAATACGATTCTTATTGAGGCGGGTCATTATCCTGAGGATTATAATCGTGAAAAAACACGAAAATATAATTTATTTTCACTGTTGCAGGGGCTTCATTTTTTAGCTATTTCTAATGATTATAGCGACTATAAATCGTATTTTGATATCCCGAATAACGATAAATTATTCTTTGATATTATATATAGGAATGCGCTAGTGGTTGAAGAAGAGGTAAATAAAACGACAGACGTTGGTGTATTATTCAAGTATAAAGTTGTTGATAATGAGTTGTTTAAATTTAGTGAAGTAGAGAAACTTGGTGATCTTAAAATGAACATTGGATATGTAGAAATCGATTTAGAAAATAAGCCGTTTAAACAATAATTTATTATGTATATAGTAATTTAATTACTCTTTTATTAGAAAATTTTTAGTAATTTTGCCTTAAATTTATTATTTACAATTAATTATCAATTATGAAAAAATTTGTTTTAGATGAAATTGATCATCAGATTTTAGATGTTTTAATTGAAAATGCTCGTACTCCATTCACTGATATAGCAAAACAATTAGTTGTTTCTGCAGGGACCATTCATGTGCGTGTAAAGAAGATGGAAGAAGAGGGTATAATTAAAGGATCTACGTTAACGATTGACTATGAAAAAATGAATTATTCATTTATTGCTCATACTGGAATTTTTCTAGAGAAAACTTCTAAGTCTAAGAAAGTAATTGAAGATTTACGCAATATTCCGAATATTACCGTTGCTTACATCACTGCTGGAAAATACAATATATTTTGTAAGATTAGGGCTAAAGATACGAATCATGCTAAAGAAATAATATTTATGGTAGATGATATAGACGGAGTAGCAAGAACAGAAACTATGATTTCTTTAGAGGAGAGTATTAATGATAAAAAAAGATTAATGCACTCTGTATTTAGAGAATTTTAAACGTTTAACAGTAAAAAAAATATGAAATCCTCATCATTTTAAATGATGAGGATTTTTATTTTCGTATATTATTTATTTTTAGAACTTAATAAACAAGTCCTTGGCCAATTTTAATAGAAATATTTATTCTAATAAACTATTAATTGGTTTATATAAGAGTTTACTACTCCCTAGAATGATAGAGGAAAAAATGCTTATTTTATTGCGTCAAGGGAAGGTTTCTAAGTGGTTTTCGGGGATTGGTCAAGAAGCGATTGCAGTAGGAGTAACAATGGCTCTAAATGAAGAAGAATACATTTTACCGATGCATCGAAATTTAGGTGTATTTACTTCAAGGAATATTCCTCTTCATAGATTGTTTGCACAATGGCAAGGGAAGATGAGTGGTTTTACCAAAGGTAGAGATCGCTCTTTTCATTTTGGTAGTCAAAAACATCATATAATTGGAATGATTTCTCACCTTGGGCCTCAGTTAGGGGTGGCAGATGGCATTGCATTAGCAAATCTTTTGAGTAATAATAAGAAAGTTACAGCGGTTTTTTCTGGAGAGGGAGGAACGAGTGAGGGGGACTTTCATGAAGCGCTTAATATCGCTTCTGTATGGGGATTGCCAGTTATTTTTTGTATTGAACATAATGGCTATGGATTGTCAACACCAAGCACCGAACAATTTTTGAATCAGGATATTTCAGATAAAGGAATAGGGTATGGAATGGAAAGTCATACTATTGATGGAAACAATGTGTTGGAGGTCTATTCTAAGGTGAAAAAATTGGCTAAAGAGATGCGTGAGGATCCAAGACCTATACTGTTAGAGTTTAAGACTTTTAGAATGAGGGGGCACGAAGAGGCTAGTGGCACAAAATACGTTCCAGAAGAGTTGTTAGATTTATGGTCAAAAAAAGATCCTGTAACTACGTATTACACCTTTCTTTTGGAGCATAAGTTGATAAACTCAGAAGAGAATGAGTTGTTAAAAATTGAAATTTTAAAGAGAATTAATAAAGATTGGAAAATTGCGGAAGAAGAATTATCTCATAAATCAACAGTTCAAAATGAACTTGACGATGTATTTAAGTCTTTTTTTCCAAAAGTTATTGAACCTTCAGAAAATAAAGTAAAGTATCGTTTTGTAGACGCTATCTCCAAGGGATTGTATCAATGTATGGAACGGTATGATAATTTAGTGCTTCTAGGGCAAGATATTGCAGCCTTTGGAGGAGTATTTAAGGTTACCAATGGATTTTTGGAGCAGTTTGGCAAAGAGAGAATACGTAATACCCCAATATGTGAATCGGGCATTATTGAAACGGCATATGGCTTGTCAATTAACGGATATAAAGCAGTTGTAGAATTACAATTTTCAGATTTCATTTCATCTGGATTTAATCCAGTCGTAAACTTATTAGCTAAATCTCATTATAGATGGGGACAGAATGCAGCTATTGTTTTGAGGATGCCGTGTGGAGGAGATGTTGGTGCGGGACCGTTTCATAGTCAAACGAATGAAGCGTGGTTTACGAAGGTTCCTGGTTTAAAAGTGGTGTATCCGGCGTTTCCAGAAGATGCAAAAGGATTATTAGCAATGGCTATAGAAGATCCAAACCCAGTGCTTTTTTTTGAACATAAGGGGTTATATAGAAGTATAGAACAAGAAGTGTCTGAAGCGTATTTTACCATTCCATTTGGGAAAGCAACAGTGATAAAGAGAGGGGATGAGGTAACCATAATATCATATGGAGCAGGTATTCATTGGGCATTGGAAGTGTTAAAAGAAATGAAGTTATCAGTGGATTTAATCGATTTAAGAACTTTACAGCCATTGGATACTGAAACTATTTACCATTCTGTAAAAAAGAACGGAAAGGCACTTATTTTACAAGAAGATACGTTGTTTGGAGGGATAGCTTCAGATTTAGCAGCGTTAATTACAGAAAATTGTTTTGAGTATTTAGACGCTCCTATAAAAAGGTGCGCTAGTATAGAAACTCCAATTCCCTTTGCGAGTGCGTTGGAATATAATTTTTTATCTAAAAATAAATTTGCAGCGGATTTACAAGATTTAATAAATTATTAAAATGATATTACATTACTTTCAATGCCCCTATTGTTGGGAGGAAATTTCTTTACTTTTGGACACCTCAGTAGATCAACTTAATTATATCGAAGATTGTGAGGTTTGTTGTAATCCAATTGAAATAGAGGCAGTAATTCGAAACGGCTCATTAGAATCGTTTAATTTTAAAAGTATAGAACAATAATGGGGTATATAGAAACTTTAAATTCTTTTAATTTAAACCTAACCGAATGGTTATTACTTGGATTTACTATGGTATTGCTAGGTATGGGAAAAGCGGGTATTAAAGGGTTAAGTGTAATCATTGTGATAACATTAGCGCTACTTTTTGGAGAAAAACCATCTACTGGTGTATTGATATCTATGTTGGTCTTTGCTGATATATTGGCTGTATTTTATTATAGGAGGCATGTGAAATGGGAATATGTTTTTAAACTGTTACCTTGGATGGTCGTTGGTGTCCTTATTGGAGTATTAGTAGGGAATGATATTTCTGCGGTGGTTTTTAAACGAATAATGGCCGTTATTATAGTTGTCACTGTTTTAATAATGTTATTCTTTGAAAAGAAGAATAACCTAGTTGTATCATCAAATAAAGTGTTTTCTAGTTCTATGGGATTTTTAGCCGGCTTTACTACTATGATTGGAAATTTAGCAGGTCCTATTGCAAATATTTATTTTCTAGCAATTCGTTTTCCGAAAAAAGAATTCATTGGCACGGGAGCTATGTTGTTTTTTATAGTGAATGTATTTAAAGTACCGTTTCATATTTTTGTATGGAATACTGTAACTCTGAAAATATTAGTGTTGAACTCTGTTTTATTCCCCATAATTTTGGTGGGATTTTGCATAGGGATTTATATAGTAAAGAAAATTTCGAATACCAATTATAGAAAATTTGTTCTAGCAGTTACGGCAATAGGAGGCATTATTATGTTGTTAAGAGCATAATAATATGATTGTTGTAATAAGGCTTTTGTTGGACTTTTTTGAAATTAACGATTGATTGAAACCCTACATATTAGTAACATTAAATTTAAAGTAAAAATGAAAAAATATATTCACGTAGTATTCTGTTTAAGTTATTTTTTAACGATCAATTCTTGTATAGCCCAAGAAACTTCAAATAAAAACGAGTATACTTTTAGAAAGGATGATCCAAATGGTATTGGGAAATGGTATATGGAACGAGAAATTGCTCGTGTTATGGGATTCCAAGGAATAGAATGGTTAGATCGTCCAGAGCGTGAGCAAGAGGAAAGCACTTCTAAATTATTAAAAAATATGAATATTGGAAATAATGATATAGTCGCTGACATTGGTGCAGGATCGGGATATCATGTGTTTAAAATGGCAGAAATAAGTACATCGGGACTTATTTACGCCGTGGATATTCAAGATGAGATGTTAGCAGAACTTCGTCAGAACAGAGAAAAGCGAAATGCTAAAAATGTCAAAATTGTAAAAGGGAGCGAACTAGGCGTAAATTTACCTAAAAATACTATTGACAAAGTACTTATGGTTGATGTCTATCATGAATTTAATTTCCCTAAAGAAATGATACTTTCAATTAAAGAGGCGCTTAGAAAAAACGGAAAAATATATTTAATAGAGTATAGGGGCGAAGATGTAAGTGTGCCTATTAAAAAGATTCATAAAATGTCAGAGAAACAAGCGATTGAAGAAATGAAAGCGTCAGGAATGAGGCTAGAAAGAAATATAGATAACCTTCCATGGCAACATTGTATGGTTTTTGTAAAAGAATAAAAGGGTACTAAATAAATTTCAATAGGAGTGAAGTTTCAAATTAGTTAAAAAAAATATCCTTAGTCTTCGTTTAAAAAGAATAAGGATATTTTTTTAAGTATACCGTTCTTATTTTTCCATTTTCAAAACTGCAAATTTACCTTTGTTCCATCCGTGAACTAATAAATACAATTGTTTCGATCCATTTTCAGTTTCTATCAAATGTGGCCATACCTGATGAATATTGGTTAAAATAGGAATATTTAAATCCCCAGGAATTACTGTTGATAAAAGTTTTTCTCCAGAGTGTACATATATTGGAGCAGATTTTTGCTCTCCTATAGCACTTAATGCATTCATGAAATAATGCTCCGATTTATAAGAGATATTGCACACAAGACTGCCTTCTGGTATGTCATTAAAATTTTCTACAAACTTTCCTTTCTTTGTGAATTTTACAGCCTGTCCAGCCGCACGATTAGCAACTAAAATATGGTTTTCATGAGCATATATACCATGAGCGGTTTTAAATTGACCAGGGTTGTCTCCTTTTCCTCCCCAAGCAAGTTTACTCCAACTCCAAACACCACGTTTCTCTTTAATAGTCATAACAAAATCACCCGCAGAATAGCCATGAGCAACATAGATGGTTCCTTTTAAATAAGTAACATCCGTTACCCCAAAATTACTTTTTTCAGACGCAAAATATTCGTTAGCTAAATCAAATTTAAATTCAGTCCCAGTAGGTTTTAAAATTTCACTTACTATGGTTCCATCTAAATTAAGTACAAGTACTCTTTTTCCTTCTTGTGCTACCGCTAAATGTTTTATGCCTTTATGCACAAAGAATACGACACCATGAATATTGTCTTTTAAGCGCGCGTCAGTTCCTATAATAGACCATTCTGTAAGATCAGAACTTATAGCACATAATCCATATCCGGGAATACCTGTATATACAATGCCAGTTTCAGGATCTTCATTAAATCCACCGTGCATTCCAGGTTCAAATTCATGCGCCTCTTTAGGTAAAGCAGCTGTTAGTTCTTTGTCCCAAGAAAAAATGAATTCACCTTGACCAGTTACTAGTTTCGCTTTTTTGTGATGGTCGGAGACAGTTTTGTAACTATTCGAAGTATCAGCATAATCATGCTTATGATGTGTGTGGTCATCATGCTTGTGAGTTTCTTGAGCTTTCGCGGTATAAGAAAATCCTAGAAGGGATGAAATTAAGAGTGCTGTAAGTGTTGATTTTTTTACCATGGTTTGAAATTGATTAATTTTTTCGAAAGTTAAACATTTCTTTATAAACAAAACATGTAAGAAAATAAAATTAGCTTCAAGTGAAAGAAGGAGAAGTATATTCGTTTTCATAAAAACTCAAAATTAGAAAAGAACTTTTAATGCTTTGATTCAATTACAGTATATTGTAATCTTTGTAATTCTTGAGAAGGTTTGATAATCGCAAAAAGAACAATATAAAAATATTTAAATTTCAAAGTAATGAGTGAATGTAGTCTCCTGAAAATAATAGTAATGGCGATTATAATTTATATGGTTCCTGGGGCTATTTATAGTCAGGAAAAAGATACGGTTCATAATTCAAGAGAGTATACTTTTGAAGAAAGTGTGAATCAATTTGATATTGAAAAAGCAAAAAAGACAATATTGGGTGCTGTATATTGGTGTGCAGATCAAAATTTTACTTAGATAGAAAAATAATTAAAGTGGGGGCCTAATAAGAGTTTGTATTTTCCTTCCAATAGTGAGCATGGAATTAGTAATGGAGGGTCTTCTGTTTTAAAATATTTGGTTATTAAAAAGTACTCGAAGGCAAAGTAGGAGTTAGGATAGTATACGTTCTTATTTTGGAGGAGTATTTTTATTCTTATAGTTTCATTTTAATAACTTTTTAAATATATATGAAGGAATGATAGAAAATTTGACAAATAAGAGAATTGCGTATCTAGATGTCTTACTCGTTTTAGCCACTTTTATGGTTATAATGGTTCATGTAGGAGATGCATATATATTAAATATCGAAACGATGACCTTTGGCAAAGAGGCGACATTTTTTGCTGTTTTATTGCGTTCTTCGGCACCACTTTTTATTATAATGTCTTTAATTTTACTGCTTCCAATAAAAACAGGAAGTATAGTGTTTTTTAAACGTCGTTTTTCGTGGGTGGTTATACCCTTTTTAGTTTGGTCTATTATTTATATTTTTTCACCCCTTCCAAATATAGTTGTTTTTGGAGGGACTGATAACGTACTTGCCGGTTCTGATATGAATATATTTTTATATAATTTAATCATGATTCCATTCAATTTTACGGCTAGTAATGTTCATTTTTGGTTTATATAGATCATTCTAGGTTTGTATTTGTTCATGCCTATTTTTTCTCCTTGGATTAAAAATGCATCGAAAAAGGCATTCGTTTTCTTTTTAGGGATTTGGATAATAACCTTGTTTTTTCCATATATAAGAATGTTTTTTCCTCGAATTCATGGTGAGTCGGATTGGAATGACTTTGGTATGATGTATTATTTTGGAGGCTATTTTGGCTATGTTATCTTAGGTTATTTTTACACCATTATACCCTGCTTTCGGCAAATAAGTCTTTATTATTAGGGACCTTCTTGTTTTTAGTTGGTGCTGCGCTAACTTATTGGGGTTTTATAGATGATCAAGATGTATTTTTAAATAAAATAGCAACATCAAATGAAGAAGATTGGAAATTGATAGAATTTAACATGAATTTTTTATCTCCGAATATTGTCATAATGACAACAGGCATATTTCTAATAGTTCAGGAAATTAAAGTTTGAAATTTTACGCAAAAGGATTGTAACCAAGTTATCCATTTTTAGTTGTAGTATATTCTTAGTTCATTATATAATTTGTCTTTGGATTGGAACTACATTTAAAAATGTATTGGAAATAAATGTAGGACTTGAATAATTTTTATTTGCTATGATTACCTTCAGATTGTCTTATGGACTTGTTAAACTAGTATCATTTATTCCAACGTCCAAATATATCATAGATTGATTAAAAAAAAATATTTTAATTAAATGAAGGTGCGTGAATACCTAAAAGATGAATTAGTTTCTTCAATTGATTTATAGGAGTGTCTAATTTTTTATATTTACAGAATAACAATTAGTTTTATAATTTATTAACCCCAAAGGTAAATAGGATGGAGATATTAGGTTTAGACATAGGTGGTTCTGGAATTAAAGGAGCTATTGTTAATACAATTACGGGGGCATTAATTTCTAAAAGACACAGAATACCAACGCCAAAACCATCAAATCCAGCATTAATGGGTGCCGTGGTATCTTCATTGGTAAAGCATTTTGATTGGAAAGGACCGGTGGGTTGTAGTTTTCCAACAGTTATAGTAGACGGTAAATGCCGCACGGAAGGAAATTTAAGTCCAGGTTGGGTAGGAGTAAAGCTAGATGACTTTTTATCAGAACAGTGTGGCGGGTTACAATTTTATGTTGGGAACGACGCAGATTTAGCTGGAATTGCAGAAATGAAACTAGGTGCAGGAAAAAACAAAAAGGGTAAGGTCGTTTTAATTACCATTGGCACTGGTTTAGGATCAGGCGTTTTTAATAATCAGAAATTAGTATCTAATGTAGAATTGGGACGGATATTTCATACAGACGGAAGGCCAATAGAGTTTTTTGCATCGGATTCAGCAAGAAAGAGAGAAAGGCTGAGTTTAAAAGAATGGGCTAAAAGATTTGATTTCTTCTTGAATCATGTCGATAGAATTTTATCACCAAATTATTTTATCATTGGGGGAGGTTTGAGTAAAAAATTTAAAGAATTCAAAGATGATCTCACGGTAGATGTTCCCGTAGAAATTGCTTGTTTTAAAAATAACGCTGGTATCATTGGTGCTGCTATGTTCGCTATGGAGAATATTGAAAATGAGTAATGGTTGCTCATTACGTTTTATATTTTGAAGTTTAAGATTCTTTAAATGAGGGGGATTCAAATAAATTGTGATGTTGGGGAAGGAGTAGGAAACGAGGTGGAATTAATGCCTTTTATTCATCACTGCAATATAGCTTGTGGAGGTCATGCAGGCGATGCTATTTCTATGAATGAAATGGTGGAATTGGCTCAAAAACATAAAGTGGGTATTGGTGCACATCCTTCCTATCCAGATCCGGTTAATTTTGGGCGAAAACCTTTCGATATTAAATCAAAGGATTTAATTCATTCTATTAGTAAGCAAATAGAAAGTTTACTGAAAATTACTAGATGTCAAAAAGCTATAGTAACGCATATCAAGGCGCATGGAGCTTTATATAATGATATTGCTAAAAATGAGGTGCTTGCGCGAGCGTATTTAAATGCAGTTCGGAGATATAAGATTAATGTAAAGTTAGTTGTTCCTTACAATTCAATAATAGCGAAATTAGCGATTGAGCAGGGTTTTACTGCGGTTTATGAGGCGTTTGCCGACCGTAATTACAACGATGATTTAAGTTTGGTATCTAGAGGTAAAGAGAATGCGATACTTACGGATATTTCAGCAATTTTAAAACATGTTAAAAGTATGAAAGTATCAGGTTCGGTAGTTACTGTTAATCATCGTAAAATAAAAATTACAGCAGACACTTTTTGCGTGCATTCCGATACTTCAAACGCTATTGAAATTGTTAAAGCATTGAATAAATTAGCTATTTCTTAATATTGGGAGATTTTCAATTAACATATAAGAAGTATGGCACTTCAGCTGTTTTAATAGAATGGCCGGAACAAATTAATAAACGGGTTCTAAAAGATATTCAAATTTTATTTCAGAAAATTAGTCTTTTAGAATTTGAAGGAATCGTAGATATAAATTTTGTCTATTGTTCAATGCTCGTGATATATAATCCGACTGCGATTACTTTTAATACCCTAAAAGCAAGATTAAAGAATGTCTATAATGAGGAAGTCCAAATTCAGGATAATAAAAGAAAAAGGTGGAGAATTCCGGTATGTTATGAAATAGAATTCGCGACGGATTTATTAGCGTTTGCAGAGCGCAAAGGAATATCAGAAGTTGAGTTGATTCAATTACACACCAAGCCAATCTACACTATTTATGGTATGGGTTTTTTACCCGGATTTACTTACTTAGGAGGACTTCCAGATAAATTATTTATGCCAAGAAAAGAAACTCCAAGTCTTAATATAACAGAGGGCTCTGTAGCGATAGGAGGTCATCAAACAGGTATTTATCCTCAAAATTCTCCTGGAGGTTGGCATGTAATCGGAAGAACTCCAATCTTAATATTCGATTCAAATAGAGAAAATTCTTCCTTAGTTTCAGTTGGAGATGAAATAGCGTTTTATGCTGTTTCAAAAGCAAAATTTGAGTTAATAACATTAGAATTAGAGTCGGACGTGTATAAATTTGAAGAAATATGATTGAAGTATTGCAGTCAGGATTGTATTCGACCATACAGGATTTAGGCCGATTTGGATACAGAAACCAGGGAGTTCCTGTAGGTGGAGTAATGGATATTATTTCGGCTAATATGGCCAATTTACTTTTAGACAATCAGTTGTCTGATGCAGTATTGGAAATTTCTTTGATGGGACCAAAATTGTCGTTTAATATGAATACTCTAATTGCGATAACCGGGGGATATAGATCCCCAAAAATAAATGGTGAAACTATTAATAATGGAAAGTTGATTGCTATTAAGAAAGGAGACGTCCTGTCATTTGGTAATTTGTTGGATGGAGCTCGCAGTTATTTAGCTGTAAAAGGTGGGTTTAAATCTGAATTTAAATTACACAGTAGATCACAATTTAAAAATATTACAAAAAACGTTAGATTAGAACAGGGAGAGCAGCTCATAATCAATGACTTCGAAATTAATATCGAAACTTCTAGAACTTTTGTGAAAAACAGAAAACAATTTTATGATACCAAAGTATTAAAAGTGATGAAGGGGCCTGAATATGATATGTTCTCTGAAGAGCAGATCTCATTTTTTTTGAATCAAAATTTTACAGTTTCTAAAGATAATAATAGGATGGGATACCGTTTGGAAGAAATACTCGCTCCTCATGATTACTCTTTGATTACAAGTCCAGTATTGCCTGGAACCATACAATTATTACCATCAGGAAGAATTGTAATTTTAATGAAGGATGCGCAGACAACCGGCGGTTACCCTAGAATTTTTCAACTTTCAGAATTAGCCATTTCAATTTTGGCTCAAAAAAAAGTAGGGGATCAACTTCAATTAAAATTAACAGACTAAGCACCTTCAAAACTCGAAACTTCACTAATATCTCCAGCATTCATAGAGCCCAGATGAATATTTCCGATTCTTACTCGAACCAAACGCAAAGTTGGAAATCCAACTGCCGCAGTCATTTTTCTAACTTGTCTAAACTTTCCTTCTCTCAAGGTAACAGATACCCAACTGGTGGGTCCATGACGGTCATCTCTGATTTTTTTCTTTCTAATGGGTAAATGAGGTAGCTTTAAAACACGATGGACTTCAGACTCTTTGGTAAGGTAAATGGTTCCATTAATTCCGATATCAACACCTTTTTTTAATTGAAGAATAGCTTGCTCAGTTATAATTCCATCGACTTGTGCATAATATTCTTTTTCAATTTTCGAACTCCTAATATATTCACTCACTATTCCGTCTGTAGTTAGTAAAAGAAGCCCTTCCGAAAGTTCATCTAGCCGTCCGATAGCCATAGTCTTTGCGGGGAAATCACCTAAATCACCAAGTAATTTCTTGTTGTTTCTTTTAGATTGATTATTAATAAATTGACTCAAATAACCGTCGGGTTTACAAATGATATAATGTTGATGTAAATGTTGATTCATAAAAAATAGTACAATGTTAATTACTTTTCGACAAATAATAAGTCATAAACTGATTAAAGAATGTACCTTCGCAAGGTTAAAAATTTAGATAATGTCAGACGCAACCGCTATGCTAATCGAAGAAAGAAATCAAAGTAAGGATTTATATAGTTATCAAAAAGGGGCTATAAATAGGATATTTAAATGCTTTGAAGAAGCTAAAGATGATTATCATTTATTGTATCAACTGCCAACAGGAGGTGGAAAAACAGTTATTTTTTCAGAAATTGTAAGACAATATTTAAAGCATCACGATAAAAAAGTTTTAGTATTAACTCATAGAATTGAATTGAGTAGGCAAACTTCAAAGATGCTTACCGAGTTTAAAGTTGTCAATAAGGTTATCGATAGCAAGGCAAAATTAGACGATCAAAACGATTATAGTTGTTTTGTTGCCATGGTTGAGACATTAAACAACCGTTTGAATGATGATAAATTGGATATTTCTGATATCGGTTTAGTAATTATTGATGAGGCGCATTACAATTCCTTTACAAAATTATTTAAATTCTTTGAGAAGTCTTTCATATTGGGAGTTACTGCAACGCCCTTAAGTTCGAATATGACATTACCAATGAAGGACAACTACGATGAGTTAATTGTAGGAGAAACAATTGGTTCTTTGATTGAAAATAGATTTTTAGCAGCCCCAGATACATTTTCATACAATGTTGGATTAACTTCTTTAGAGATTGGAGCAAATGGTGATTATACTGTTAAATCTTCAGAAGATTTATATACGAACAACGACATGCTTGCTAAATTAGTACAGTCATATGAAGAGCGTGCTAAGGGAAAGAAAGTATTGATTTTTAATAATGGGATTAACACGTCAATACATGTTTATGAAACTTTTAAGGCGGCAGGATATCCTGTTGCTCATTTAGATAATACCTGTTCTAAAAGTCAGCGTAAATTGATATTACAATGGTTTAAGAAGACACCCAATGCAATATTAACTTCTGTAAGTATCCTTACTACTGGTTTTGATGAGCCTACCGTAGATGCCGTTATATTAAACAGAGCTACAAAATCCTTAACATTGTATTATCAAATGATTGGTCGTGGTTCTCGTATTTTAAAGGACAAAAGGAGGTTTTCTATTATTGATTTAGGAAATAACTTTCACCGCTTTGGACCTTGGGGTGCAGACTTAGATTGGCAAAAAATATTCGCATCACCAAATTACTATTTAGATAAAATTTTGGATGATGAGGAAATTGAAAACAATTTTAGATATGAAATGCCTACCGACTTAAGAAAGAATTTCGCAAAAACAGAGGAGGTTTATTTTAATATTAAGAAAACGTATCTTGATTCCGTTCAAAGAGGAGAATCTTCGAAGGTAGTACTAGAAAAGTCTATAGGACAACACGCCGATATTTGTATTGAGAATAGTGAGGACGTTTATGACGCTTATGAGTTGGCCAAGTCATTGGGTGATGATATTGACTACAGGATAGATCGTTATACAAAATGTATTTGTAGAAGTACACATAATTTTGTGGATTGGTTGCGTGATGATTATCGAAAAAAATTAAGGATTTATTTAAGAGAAAACTTCGATAGACGCTTTGAAGAAATTCATGGATTTCCTCCAGAGGATTAATAATAATTCATTCGATAAACAAGGTTGAAATCACAATAAATTAGAAGGTTTGTTTAAAACGCCTTACATCTATTAAAATATACTTATGGCTACGTTTAAAGATCTTGGTGTTCACAACGATTATATCCAAGGATTAAAGGAATTAGGAATAAAAAATCCTACAGAAATTCAAGAGAAGGCTATTCCTCAATTAATTGAAAATAAAACTGATTTTATTGGATTAGCCCAAACAGGTACTGGTAAAACGGCCGCTTACGGAATTCCTTTATTACAGCAAATAGACCCTTCTAAACCCGTTATTCAAGGATTGATATTGTCTCCTACAAGAGAGTTAGTGCTCCAAATAAAAAAACAACTTTTTAAGTTTACTAAATACGTCGATGACCAAATTTTTGCGGAAGGTGTTTATGGTGGCGAAAAAATTGAGAAGCAAATTAAAGCTTTGGAAAGGACGACACATGTTGTCGTGGCTACCCCAGGCAGACTGATTGATTTGATTGAAAGAGGCACGATAGATTTGAGTCAAATTAAAATAATTATTCTAGACGAAGCAGATGAAATGTTGAGTATGGGCTTTAAGCTGGATCTCAATAGAATTTTAAAATATACCAACGGAAAAAGAAATACGTGGTTGTTTTCCGCGACAATGCCTGAAGAGATTACAAGAATTGTTAAAACGTATATGGATCCTAGTGCGATAAAGGTAGAAGTAAACAAAGAATCTCAAGTGAATTCTAATATTACTCATTTATTTATAAAAACGGTTCTTAAAGAAAAGAATGACACCATCATTAGTCTTTTAAAATCAAAGTCAAGTGATCGAGGAATAATTTTTTGCAGAACCAAAGCAGGAGTAAGAAATTTAACGGAGTTATTAAAAGAAGAAGGATTCTCAGTAGAAGGGTTAGAAGGGGATATGCAACAGCGGGATCGAGAGAAGGTAATGCGCATGTTTAAAAAAGGAAGTATTGATGTTTTGATCTCTACAGATGTTTCCGCAAGAGGGATTGATGTTAATAATCTAGGATTTGTTATTCATCATCAATTGCCAGAACAAACGGAATATTATACGCACAGAAGTGGAAGAACTGCCAGAGCAGGAAAAGCAGGTTATTCCATTGCCTTAGTCATTCCGAGCGATATATATAGAATTAAAGAGTTGCAAAATGAGTTAGGAATATATTTTAATGAAACTTCTTTATCAAGAAAATAGTTATGGGGCTATCGAATAATGACATCTTCAAAAAATTACGGGTAGCGCATAAATTACGTGATGTGGATATTGTTGAAATTTGTAAATTGGTTGATTTCAAAGTTTCTAAAAGTGAGTTAAACGCATTGTTTAGAAATGAGAATCACGAAAAATATATGGAGTGTGGTGATCAAATACTTCGAAATTTTTTAAATGGTTTGATTATTCATTTAAGAGGTCCAATGCCAAAAAAGGAATAATTATTGTCATCGCTAACATTGTGAAGTAATCTCTTTACTTCAAAAGATTATATTTGTAATTCTTGAAAACGAATACAGATATGCTTAAAATCAAACTATTTATTTTAATTGGAGTTTTATGTGCTTTACAAATTGGCGCACAAGAAAATCTAAAATGGAATGTTTCTGATCCAACAGGGGATTGGGATTTCAAAGAAATGGACTTAAGTACAGATGAAGGTACTTGGATGAGTTTGGATGTAAGTCCAGATGGAAAAGAGATTGTTTTTGATTTATTAGGCGATATCTATAAAATGCCAATAAGTGGAGGTAAAGCCACTATTTTACGAGAGGGGTTGCCTTTTGAAGTCCAACCTAGATTTAGCCCAGATGGTTCCAAAATCCTTTTTACTAGTGATGCTGGTGGAGGCGATAACATTTGGATAATGAATGCTAACGGCGCTAACGCTATTCAAGTTACTAAAGAGAACTTTCGGTTATTGAATAATGGGGCTTGGTCTGCGGATGGCAATTACATCGTGGCGCGTAAACATTTTACATCAGGTCGTTCTTTAGGTGCTGGTGAAATGTGGATGTATCATATTTCAGGCGGAAGTGGCACGCAATTAACAAAACGAAAAAATGATCAGCAAGATGTAAATGAACCTGTTATTTCGGCGGATGGAAAATACATGTATTATTCTGAGGATGTGTACCCCGGAGGATCTTTTCAGTATAATAAAGATCCAAATAAACAGATTTATGCTATAAAAAGATATGACTTCGAATCAGGAGAGATTTCTACTATAACGGGAGGTCCAGGAGGAGCAGCTCGACCACAGATATCAAGAGATGGAAAGAAATTAGCTTTTGTAAGAAGGGTTCGAGCCAAAACGGTATTATTTATCCATGATTTGGAAACAAATGAAGAATGGCCAATATATGATGCCTTAAATAAGGATCAGCAAGAGGCGTGGGCAATATTCGGAATTTATCCAAATTTTAGTTGGACTCCGGATGATACTGAAATTGTTTTTTGGTCAGGTGGCAAGATCAAAAAGATACATGTATCTGATCTTACCGTTTCTGAAATTCCATTTCAAGCAAATGCAACCATCAAAATTGCAAAAGCTTTAGAATTTGATACGCCTGCGTTTACAGAAGAATTTACTTCAAAGGTGATTCGAAACGCAATAACATCGCCGGATGGTAAAATGATAGCATTTAATGCATTGGGATATGTATATACTAAATCCTTACCAAATGGAAAATCAAAAAGATTAACAATTGGAACTGATTTAGAGGCAGAACCTAACTTTTCTCCTGATGGAAATAAAATCGTTTTTACAACATGGAATGATGAACAATTAGGAGCGATTCATACAATTAGCAAAAAAGGAGGTATCTCTAGTAAAATAACTATAAAAAAAGGAATATACAGAACGCCTGTATTTAGCCCAGACGGAAATAAAATTGTATTTCAAAAAGAAAGTGGTAACAGTAATCAAGGAAAAAGTCATACCAAGAAGTCTGGTATTTATACTATGAATTCGGATGGAAGTAATATGAGTTTTGTGAGTAAAGATGGAGCATATCCCAGATTTGATAAAACGGGAGAAAGAATTTTTATAGAATCTCGTAGAGCTCCTTTTGGTGGCTTGGTTAGAGGTTTAAAAAGTATAGATTTAAATGGCGAGAATGAAAGAGCCATAGTAAAATCAAAGTATGCTACGCGGTTTGTTGCGAGTCCAGATAATAATTGGATTGCTTTTATAAACCTACATAAAGTATATATTGCACCCATGCCAATGGTAGGTAAAACTATTGACCTTGACGTGAGTTCCAAAGCAGTGCCAATTTCACAATTATCAAAGGATGCAGGTCTGAACCTTCACTGGTCTGAGGATAGTAAAAAAGTGTATTGGACGTTGGGAGATGAATATTTTGAGAATAAAGTAGCACAACGATTTACTTTTTTAGAAACTTCTCCAGATAGTATTCCTCCAATTGCAATTACTGGTTTAAAAATTAATTTAACAGCAAAGTCCGATAAGCCAAAGGGTAAAATTGCCTTTAGAGGAGCACGAATCATTACCATGGAAGGAGCCAAAGTAATAGAACGTGGTACAATCGTAATTGATGAAAATAGAATTGTATCGCTAGGAAAGGTTGAGGATATTACAATTCCAAAGAATGCTAAAATATATGAGGTTGATGGAAAAACGATCATGCCTGGAATTGTAGATGCTCATGCACATGTTGGCGGATTTAGACACGGTCTTACAGCTCAGAAACATTGGCAATTGTATGCGAATTTAGCATTCGGAGTCACAACTTCACATGATCCATCAGCAAACTCAGAATCCATTTTTACTTTAGCCGAAATGATAAAAAACGGAGAAATGGTTGGGCCAAGGTTGTATTCAACAGGAACTATTTTATATGGGGCAGAAGGGAATTTTAAGGCAGTCGTAAATAGTTTGGAAGACGCTAGATCTTCTATAAGGCGCACTAAAGCATTTGGAGCCTTGTCTGTAAAAAGTTATAATCAACCAAGGCGCGAGCAACGACAACAGATCATTCAAGCGGCACGTGAAGAAGAAATTTTTGTTGTACCAGAAGGAGGTTCCACCTTTTTTCATAATATGTCTATGATTATGGATGGGCATACTGGAATTGAGCACAATATTCCTGTAGCGCCAGTTTATAAAGATGTTTTAAAGTTATGGGGGACGAGTAATACCGGGTACACGCCAACACTAATTGTAAATTATGGTGGTTTGAACGGAGAGTTTTATTGGTATCAAAATAGCAATGTTTGGGAGAATGAAAAATTATTAAAATATACGCCTCGTGGAATTGTAGATGCACGGTCAAGGCACCGTACTATGGTTCCAGAGGAGGAATATCAAAATGGACATATACTGGTGTCTCAAACTTGTAAGCAATTGTTAGATGCAGGTGTTAAAGTGAATTTAGGAGCACATGGTCAAATCCAAGGAATTGGCGCTCATTGGGAACTATGGATGCTTCAGCAAGGAGGAATGACGAATCTAGAAGCGTTGAGAGCAGCTACTCAAAATGGAGCAGATTATATTGGCATAGGCCATGATATAGGATCTTTGAAAGAAGGTAAGCTGGCTGATTTAATTGTACTTGATAAAAACCCTTTAGAGAATATTCAAAACACTAATTCTGTAAAATACACCATGGTGAATGGTCGTTTGTATGATACAGAAACTATGAATGAAATAGGTAATTCAACTAAAGTTAGATCTAAATTTTATTGGGAGAATACAAAGTATAATGCATCCTTTGAATGGCACGACGAAAGTGAAAGTTTTGCATTGCCAGGGTGTGGATGTCATATTGGCCATTGATACGGTTTTGTTTCATTAAATACCTGATTATATTGCTACTACAGGATATAGAATACTGAATTCACTCTACAATTCATAATATGTTAGGGGTAAACAACATAAACAATTCTGAAACTATACTCTCTATTTATTTAAATATAAAAGTAATTTGAGGAACTAAATCAGATATAATTATTTAAACGAACACCTACTTTTTTGATGCCATTTTGTGATGGTTTTAAAATAATTCGTCTATTATAATTGAAAAACTAGGCCTTTTGATGTATATTTGCACAAATATTTTTTATAAACTTAAATTAGTAATGGCTAAATCACAACAAACATTTAATAAATCTGAAAAGGAAAAGAAGCGCTTAAAGAAAAGAGAAATAAAGCAGAAGAAAAAGGAAGAGCGCAAAGCAAGTGCAGTAAAAGGTGCTAAACTTGAAGATATGTTAGTGTATGTAAATGAATTTGGTCAATTGGTAGATACACCTTTAGATCCAGCAGATAAAATTAAGGTTGACGCTGAGAGTATTATATTGGGGATTCCTAAGAAAGAGGAAGGTGCCGAGGATGATTCTAAAGTGAAGGAAGGAAAGGTTTCCTTTTTTGATACTTCAAAAGGGTTTGGGTTTATTTTAGATTCTAATACTCAAGAAAAATATTTTGTGCATGTGAGTGGATTGATTGATGAAATTGCTGAGAATGATAAAGTTACTTTTGAATTAGAAAAAGGTTTGAAAGGAATGAATGCAGTGCGCGTAAAAAAGAAATAGTACTATTTTTATAATATTTAAAAAATGGAGTTCAATATGAACTCCATTTTTTTTTAGTTATATCTGTTTTATAATCTTTCGAAATGAATAGAATTAAGTCTTTTGCTTAATCTTAGTTTCAGCGATATGTTTTTATTAGGATTCAAAAGGCAGTAATGCGACTTCAACTATTAATAAAGGTACAAAGGCAAGAACGATTGCTATTCCATTAATTACAGCAAAATTTTTGGCGGTTCTTTGGAGCGATTACAGCGTTTTATTAAAAATTTTTATCTCAAAATAGTATTCACCATAAAAGAGTAAAAGCACTAAGGCTCAATCTTGTTGAATTTTTAAGTTAATTATAAAAACGGGTGCTAAAAAGATAGAAATCCCCGCTTTGTATCCCGTACCATGAATGACGTAGTGAAAATGTAAGAACTAAATCTTATGAGTTATGGTTCTGTTTGATACAGAATGGTGACTTAAATATTGATTTCTAATAAATGTTAAATAAATCATAAAACAAACCCTTAAAATAGTTGTATATGTAACTATTCAAGGGTTTAGCATTACTTTGCGCCAAATTTTATAAAATGGATTTCGAAGATACGCTCGGCCCCTGGTTTGGTAAGATCATGAAGATGATGGATTTTTATTTTCAGGATATTTTTAAAAGTTTGAGTTTTGAGATTACTAAAAATCAATGGATTGTTTTAAAAAAGTTGAGCGCAAACGACGGGACAATTCAAAATGAATTAGCCTTTATAACAGATAGGGATAAGACTTTTTTAACACGGTTAATAACCACAATGGAAAAGAAGGAATTGGTTCGAAGAGTTTCTTCGATTATAGATAAAAGACAAAATAGAATTTATATAACAGAAAAAGGGAAGAAGTTGTAAACGAGTACCCTGCCAACTATTGATGGTATTTTAAAGATAATTCAAACGGGATTATCAAAAAAAGAAGTTGAGAATACTATTGAGGTAATGAAAAAAATTCAGAGTAATATATTAAATCAATCAAATATTTGTAGTCCATGAGAAAAATAATTATTGTCCTTGCAGGTATCTCGCTTTTAATAGGTGGATATTTAATTCAATCAATGATGATTAATAGTAAGAAAGCACCCAAGCAGAAAATCAATAAAAGTAAAAAAACGGCTTTTGTAGAAGAGATTCAAAATACTACCATTCCTATCATAATTTCTGCAAATGGAAATTTGTATGCCAAGAATAAAGTAGAAATATATTCTGAGGTACAGGGGATATTACAAAATACACGGGAAGAGTTTAGACCAGGGGTAGTTTATAAAAAAGGTCAAACTATTTTAAAAATAAATAGTGAAGAGCATTTTGCAAATTTACAAGTCGAAAAAAGTAATTTGCAAAATTTAGTTGCATCCATTTTACCTGATATGAGATTAGATTATCCAGATTCTTTTGAAAATTGGAAAAATTATCTTTCCAATTTTGACGTAAATAAGAATGTGGTGAAGTTGCCGGAGCCTTCTAGTGAAAAGGAGAAATATTTTATTACAGGAAAAAATATTTTTAGCAGTTATTATAATGTAAAAAATTTAGAAGCTAGGTTGGTGAAATATAATATTATGGCTCCGTTTACTGGAGTTTTAACAGAGGTCACGGTTAATACAGGTGCTTTAGTAAGGTCTGGTCAAAAAATGGGAGAACTTATTGATACGTCAGTTTTTATAGTTGAAATTGCAATTAAAGGAAGTTATGCAGACTTACTTTCCATAGGGAAAGAAGTCGTTCTAAATAATTTGGATGGCTCAAAATCTTGGACAGGGAAGGTGTCAAGAATAAATGGACGTTTAGATGAGCGAAGTCAGACCTTAACTATTTATATTGAAGTTAAGGGTGAAGGCTTAAAAGAAGGTATGTATTTAACTGCAAATGTACCTGCTATAGATGAAGAAAATTGTTTTCGAATTTCAAGAAAATTACTTGTTGCTAATAAAGCTATATATGTTGTAGAGGATTCTGTTTTGAAATTGATAGAAGTAGAAATAGTTTATTTTGGTGAAAATTCAGTTGTTATTAAAGGGTTAAAAGATGGAACGAAAATTTTATCAAAAACAATCCCAGGTGCATTTGATGGAATGAAAGTTAAAATGTTTAATTAGATCGAAATGAGAAAAACCATTGCGTATTTTATTAAGTATCCTGTAACAGTAAATGTTATAATTCTTGCTCTTGTAGTTCTAGGAATGTTAGGCTATTCAAAATTAAATTCTTCTTTTTTCCCACTAACTAGGGCTAACCTTATAACGATTTCTGTTTTTTATCCTGGCGCCTCACCTCAAGAAATGGAGGAAGGTGTAGTTCTTAAAATAGAAGATAATTTAAAAGGCCTGGAGGGTGTTGATCGCGTGACATCTACGTCCTCAGAAAATAGTGGTCGAATAAATATTGAAGTTTTAAAAGGTTTTGATGTTAATAATGTGCTGGCCGAAGTCAAAAATGCAGTTGACAAAGTTCCAAATTTGCCTGTAGGAATGGAACCCGCTGTAGTTTCAAAAATAGAAAGTATTAGACCAACAATAAGTTTTGTTGTCACAGGAAAAGATATTGATTTAAAAACGTTGAAACAAGTTGCACGTGATGTAGAAAATGATATTCGAAGAATGGACGGAATTTCGCAAGTAACTGTTTCTGGTTACCCTCTTGAAGAAATTGAGATTGCTGTAACTGAAAAAGATCTTCAAGCGTATGATTTAACTTTTAGGGAGGTTGCTAATGCGGTTTCAAGTGCAAACCTAATAACAACAGGCGGGTCTATTAAAACAGAATCTGAGGAATATTTAATACGAGCTAATAATAGATTGTATTATGGTGATGAATTGGAGAATTTGGTGGTAAAATCGTTTGACAATGGTTCGGTAATTTTATTAAAAGATATTGCTAAAATTTCTGATCGCTGGAATGAATCTCCAAATAAGAGTTATTATAACGGCGATATTTCTGTTCAGCTACAAGTTAATAATACAAACAGTGAAGATTTAATTACTTCTGCAGATAAGGTAAATGAATATATAAATCAATTTAATGAAGAAAACGATGCCATTCAAATTGCGGTAACGAGCGACAGTTCAATTACATTAAACCAAAGAACACAATTGTTATTTAAAAATGCATGGCAGGGTATGTTAATGGTTATGTTCTTTTTGTCAGTTTTTCTAAGGCCACGATTAGCGTTTTGGGTAGCAGCTGGATTGCCAGTTGCCTTTTTCGGAATGTTTATGTTGGCTGGTTTTTTCAATGTTACTATAAATGTATTGTCATTATTCGGTATGATTATAGTAATTGGAATTTTAGTTGATGATGGTATTGTAATTGCCGAAAATATATATGAACATTATGAGCGTGGAAAAAACCCCATTCAAGCAGCAATCGATGGGACAATGGAAGTTGTACCTCCAATTATTTCTGCGATAACAACAACGGTTTTAGCCTTTTCATTGTTTTTCTTTTTAGATAGTAGAATTGGTGAATTTTTTAGTGAAGTAGCAGTAGTCGTTGCCATTACATTAATTGTGTCATTAGTAGAGGCATTGATTATTTTACCGGCGCACGTTGCTCATTCCAAGGCATTAGATAAAAAGCAAAAAACGTATGCATTTAATAAATATGCCGATAATTTCATGAATTTCATGAGAGATCGTATGTACGCCCCAGTATTGAGATTTGTAATAGATAATAAATTCTTTGCCTTATGTGTACCATTTACATTATTGCTAATAACGATAGGTGCTACTCAAGGAGGAATTATTAGAACTACAATTTTCCCAAGTATTGCCAGTGATCGTGTTTCTATTCAATTAACGATGCCTCAAGGTACAAATGAGAAAATTACAGATTCAATTATAACAATGATTGAAGAAAAAGCTTGGGAAGTTGAGAAAGAGTTTACGAAACATTATAACAGTCCTATTTCTGTAATTGAAAATATTATTAAGACAATTGGTCCAGGAACATCAACAGCAAGTTTAATTATAAATTTGGTTCCAGGCGAGAGCAGAGCTTTTAGAGCTGGTATTATTGGAGATTCGATTAGCGCTAGAGTTGGGGTTGTCTATGGAACTGAATCTCTAGTGTATGGAGGTGGAGGAAATTTTGGAGGGAGTCCAATCTCTGTTTCTTTATTGAGTAATAATATTGAAGAGTTAAAGTTGGCAAAAGTAGAATTAAAGTCTGAATTACAAATGATATCATCTTTAAAAGATATTACAGATACCGATCCAAACGGAATAAAAGAAATCAAAATAAAATTAAATAACAATGCATATTTACTTGGATTGACATTAAATGAGGTCATGGCACAGGTCAGAAGCGGCTTTTTTGGTTTACAAGTTCAACGATTTCAAAGAGGGCAAGATGAAATAAAAATATGGGTACGATATAATCGAGAGGAACGCTCTTCCATCAAGAATATGGATAATATGAGAATTGTTACTCCAGATGGCTCTAGGGTTCCTTTATCTGAAATTGTTACTTATGAAATTGAGCGTGGAGAAATTTCCATTAATCACTTAGAGGGTCAGCGGGAAATTAGAATTGAGGCAGATATCAGAGGGACAGAAGTTGATGCACCAGATATTCTTTTGGATATTCAGACACGAATAATGCCTGCGATCAATTCAAGATACCCATCAGTGAAAGCGTTATATGAAGGGCAAAACAGAGAAGCATCCAAATTAGCTAATTCTCTTCCAACTGCAGGTAGTGTAATATTACTATTAGTCTATATGGTCATAGTATTTACTTTTAGATCATTTGGACAGCCACTTATGTTACTTTTAATGGTGCCATTCAGTTTAATTGGCGTCCTTTGGGGTCACTATATCCATGGTTTTGCAATTAATATGTTGTCGTTGTTAGGGATCATTGCATTAATTGGTATTATGGTTAATGATGGATTGGTTTTAATTAGCAAGTTTAATAGTTATTTGAAGCAAGGAATGTTGTTTAATGACGCCCTCTTTGAAGCGGGAAAATCTCGCTTTAGGGCAATATTCTTAACAACTATTACTACGGCTGCGGGCCTATCTCCGTTAATTTTTGAAACAAGTAGACAGGCTCAGTTTTTAATCCCAATGGCTATTTCAATTGCATATGGAATTATTATAGCAACAGGGCTAACCCTATTAATGTTGCCTATAATGCTTTCATTTGGGAATTATTCTAAGGTTTATCTAAAATGGTTATGGACAGGAGTAAAGCCTACTAAAGAGGAAGTTGAAAGGGCCGTTAAAGAATTAAAAAGCGAGCGTATGATGGCGGATATGGAGGATAAAATAGATTTAAAATGAGAAATTTTGTATATATAGTAGTGTTTTATTTGTCGCTTATAGGATTGCAAGCACAAGAATTATTAACTAAGGATGAGGCGCTTAGGATTTCACTTGAGCAAAATTTCGATATTAAAGTATCAGAAAAAAATACAGAAATTGCTAAGAATAATACGAGTATTTACAATTCAGGATATTTACCAACGGCTAATGTCAATACTGGCTTAGGTTATTCTAGTAATAACAGTGAACTTAAAGCTCAAGACGGTGCAACTATAGGAGTAAGAGATGCCGCAAGTACAAATTACAATGCATCTGTTGGATTGAATTATTTGTTATTTGATGGTATGAATAGGAAATACAATTTTAAAAAATTGAAAGAAACACTTAATTTAACTGAGTTACAGGCAAGGCAAGTTATTGAGAATACATTGCTAAATTTATATTTTTCTTATTTTGAAGTTGCTAGATTAACTGAAAATAAGCAGAATCAAAAGAAAACGCTTGAGATTTCAAAGCGGCGATTGTTACGCACTGGATATAGCGCAGAATATGGTCAGAGTACAAAACTGGATATCCTAAATGCTGAAGTAGACGTAAATAACGATAGTATTAATTACTTAGAGAGTAAAAGGCAATTATTGAATTCGAAGAGAAATTTAAATGCAGTATTAGGAAGAGATGTATCCGTGACAAGTTTTAATGTTGAAACGGATGTCGTATATGCCATAAACTTGAACCCTGACGATGTTTTGACTAATGCTCTTGCCAACAATGTTCTTTTGCTGCAAGTAAATAAGGGTATCGAATTAAGTAATTATGATATTTTGATACGTAAATCAGGTTGGATGCCAAATGTAAATTTAACTGGAAGTTATGGTTGGAATAAAAGTATAAATGATCAGCCTGTAGGTTTTTCTTTTGCATCTAATGAGCGCTATGGATTAAATACTGGAGTCACGTTGGGATGGAATATATTTGATGGAGGTAGAACTAAAACGAGTGTTCAAAATGCAAAAATAACCTTAGAATCCCGGGTAATAGAGAAACAACAATTTACAGAAGAATTGAAACGTGATGTATATAACGCATGGGAGCTTTATAAGAATGCTTTATTTAAATTAGAAGTTCAAAGGTCCAACGTTGAAACGAATAAGAGAAACTTTGAAAGAACTAATGAGCAATATAAACTAGGGCAAGTTACTTCTATAGATTTTCGATTGGCTCAAATAAATTTATTGAATGCTGAGCAAGATGTAAGTACCTCTAAATATGAAGCGAAAAATGCAGAGTTTCAATTAATGTACTTATCCGGAGATCTATTAAACAATTAACAAGTATTTACCCTTATTTATAAGTTATTATTTTGAAGTTGTCTTTTTAGACAACTTCTTTTTTGTTCTTTAAGATCAATTCAATTTTGTTTAAAACAATAAAGTAGCGTACTCTTCAAGAAATCTTTGATATAATTTTAAAAATACTCGCTAAAATTTTTGTTATAAATCGATTATTTCTTTGTTCATATCCTCTATAATCTTTAGATGATGGTCATAATTTAATATAAAAACAGCCTAAATTTGCTATTTTTTGTGCAAAATAGACCAATATTTTTTGTTTTTTGAGCGTAAAAATGTGCTTTTTTAGACATTTTAAATAGATTATTGACCTTAATTATCATTTAAATTAGTAAATATTGAAGGTTATTACACTGCTTTTATCTATAACTTTTATTATTAATTGTATATGAACAGAGAGGAGAAGAAAGGGTTATACCTCTCTAAAGTTTTTCTATAAAATAGAATTTATTAATTATTAAAAGTCTAACAAACAGAAAGTTAATAGCATTAATTTTAGCCGTTTTTTTATTTAAAAAGTATAACTAATTTAATAGAAATCATAACTATTTAGTTATCCAATAAAATAAAATAAATAAAAAAGACGAAATATCTTTGGAGAACTAAAATTGTATTATACATTTGTAGTCACAATTGATGTATATACAATTGTTGTCCCCACAACAATGACAGAAGAAAAAGAAAATATTAAAAAAAGAAATTTCCCACGTGAAGCAATTAATGAGTTGTTGCAAGCAGGAAATTGGATGTATGAGAAGGAGACGGAGCATATAAAGCAGTATTCAATATCATTGGAACAGTACAATGTTTTAGTGATTTTAAGAAAGATGAGAAATGAAGTAGTGAATATGAGAGCGATTCAAGAAGGAATGGTGAGTGAGATGAGTAACGCCACAAGGTTGGTTGAAAAGTTAAGAGTGAAGGGATATGTAACAAGAGAGCAATCACAAGAAAACAGGAGGAAAGTAGAAATTAGAATTACAGAAAAGGGAATGCTTTTAATGAAAGATATTGATAAGACTCAGAAGAAGCATGAAAAAAAGATAGTAAAGAATTTGACAAGAAGAGAAATTGAGACATTGAGTAGAATATTGAATAAACTGCAAAATGAATAGATTAATTAAAAATAAGATTTATCAACCCCAGAATTAAGAAAAGGAGGTTGCGCTGTAAACCCCAGAAGTGTTGTGTAGCCTCCTTATTAAAACTTAAGTAAGTAAGTAAGTAAGTAAGTAAGTAAGTAAGTAAGTAAGTAAGTAAGTAAGTAAGTAAGTAAGTAAGTAAAGTTTAGTGCCAGAAGTTAGTAAGATTAGAGAAGCGAAGCAATCCGAAAATTAATTTGATTTTTCAAAGAAAACTTTAAAAGTCTTTTGGTACTTTTTTTAAGAATGTAATGAAGCAAAAAGTAATAATATAAGAAATAGAGGTGTGTGTTAGGAGTGTCTGTCAGTGAATTTGAGAAGCAATCCGAAAATTAATTTGATTTTTCAATTGAGTAAGACTTAATTTTTTCTAACACTGCCTCTTATTATAAAAAATAAATAATGAAGTATTTAATAATCAGACTCATATCAACAATTTTATTTGTAGTAGCCGTATTAAGTTACATGTCTGAGAATAGTTCAGTATTTGATTATTCAAAAGAGAAAACCATAAATAAAAACAGAACCCCAATTCATAAATCAGTCGTAACCTCAGAAGAACATCATTTCGTTCCCACGGTAAAAATTGCTTTGTAAATATTCGGCTAAATGTATATTAATTAAATGAACATAATATATCAAATCCCACTATAATGAAAATATTTAATTTAAAATTAGGCTATACTATAATACTGAGTATTTTTCTTATCTCATGCTCTCAAGATGATGATATGCTCATAGATAAAACTTCGACGCTTACAGATGTCCCTGTTACGTATAGTCCTATGGAATATCAAATACTAAGTCTTTTAAATGAGCATAGAGGGAGTGTAGGGTTGGCCGTATTAGAAATTATAAACGTTGTTTCGAAGGAAGCCGAGGGTCATACAGATTATATGATTCAGGATGGAAAACCGAGTCATGATAACTTCCCAGACAGGTATAAGTACCTGGTAGAAAAGGCAAGCGCTACAAAGGTTGGTGAGAACGTTGCATATGGGTATTCAACGGCTCAGGCAGTTGTGACAGCTTGGATAAAAAGTTCTGGGCACAGACAAAATTTAGAGAATACAGACTATACTCACTTTGGAATTTCAACAAAGCAGAATGCAGAAGGAAGAAATTATTTTACAAATATTTTTATCTCAAGATAATTGGCAAATTGTAATTACTTGACATGATTAAAAATAAAGTATGATCCCTGCAAAAGCTGAGCACATGATAGCGTAAATAATATTTATTATCGTCCCCGCAATGGTAATTTATAAAAGCACAAACAAATAGTTGTCCCCACAATAGTAGAGATGTCAAAGTCACTCGTCCCCACAACGATAGTTACTGATTTTGAAAGATAATAATAAAAAGGAAAGAAGTTAATTATAAAAGCACAAACAAATAGTTGTCCCCACAATAGTAGAGATGTCAAAGTCACTCGTCCCCACAACGATAGTTACTGATTTTGAAAGATAATAATAAAAAGGAAAGAAGTTAATCTTTATAGTTATAAGATTAAGATTGGTTTATAAGGAAATTTATATGAAAACAAAAAGCATAAAATTATTAAAACGTCGTTCCCACGATGATAGCATGTTTGGATTTAACCTAAAAAAGAACAGTCGTAATAAGCTTAAATAGATTTTAAGTCGTCCCCACAACGGTAGTAACTATTCAAGTTTTGTTTATTACGACTGTATTATTTAATAAATCGTCTATCAACTGAAGATTCTTCTGTCAATAAACTATAGGTCTTGTTAGTAGATTTATTTTTAAATTTAAACATTGCAAATGTAGTTAATTATATTAATAATTAATGGGTCAAGACCAAAATTTGCAAGAATTAATTATTCAAGGAATAACATTTATAGTCAAAAAGAGGAAGAAAAGGGTATTCCAACCTCTTCTAAATTGTTTTCTCAAGGCATTTGTTTTGGTGTCAAACGATTCAGCCGAAACATTTGTGCTACGAGAATCAAAGTAGTTCAAAATAATTTTATAATGGCGGGACATTTTTCTGGCTCTTGAGCCAAATGATTTAACTCCAGCTTGTTTCACGTCCTTATACTATTTTACTAAGTTAGAAACGCCAACAGTTTTACTCGCAGTGATTTCTAAGATCTTAGATAGGTTTTGCAATAAATTATATCACTTTTTCAGATCAGGATATCGTTGAAATAATATTTAGGATTTTTGGCTTTGGTTCTTTTGTCGCTAATCCCCAATCTCTGGAGATAACTTTACTCATGGTTTCGCTTAGCCATCTTAAACGAGTAACATGTAACTAAACTTGTTTCACACGAATAGAAAAATATTTATAGGTAAAATTTTGATCTTTAAAATTAACCGAAGCAAAATTATTCTGTTTAAAATATAAACCGCAAAGTTCAAACCATTCCCCTCAACTTTTGGCCTTGATCCCGATTAATTATCACGGATTAATAATAATAAATATTTTAATAATAATTATAGAATATTTTTGAAACTAGATAGAAGGATTGAATTTAACATGTTCAACAGTAGTTATTTAACTTTTTTAAGAAAATTGATAAGTATCAGTTAAGTGATTTGTTATTTTCAAATTTATTAACTTATTTTATTAAACAAGCCTTAATCGGCATGTAAAATCCGTAAATTGAACCCCAAAGAAATAGAGTGATATTGCTCTATAATTATTAAATTCATTGAGATGGGTTTTAGAAAAAGTTTAATATTGGGTTTGTTGTTCGTAACTTTATTTTTATGCCTTGGGTTGCTTACTTAATATTTAAAAAGTTTCTTTAATATTTCGAATAACTTTAATCAAAAGATAGTCTTCCTGTCTTTTAAAGATTTTAACTTAATTATATTGATATAAAAGTGCCGTTGGCATCTGTTATTAATACAGAACTCATGTAGTTTAAAAATGGTCTCATTTTTAAAAACGTATGAAGAGCAGCTATATAAAAGTCCTTTTCCATGACTTCTTTATCAGTAAATTTTTTCAAAACAAGAAATTGTTTATAGCGTAGTAACTCAATGTCGCAATGATTTTTATCAAATCCTCTAGGTGTTGTCTTTATTTTTTCACCTTGTAAAGAGCCAAAGGTTGATTTGAAGCCAATACTCGAAATGATTTGTATTAATTCTGATGCATCAATATCAATCTCCTGTCTTACGCGTAATAGATCTTTAGGGCTTGGCCCCCAAAACCCACCGGCTATGAATGAATTTCCTGGTTCTATATGGAAGTAATACCCCCCTCGTAATTCTTTAGTTGCTCGCTTAAAAGATCCGCTAAAATGTTTTTTATAGGGCGTTTTATCCTTTGAGAATCGAATATCTCTATAAATTCTATAGACGCTTTTTTTTCCAGAAGGGGTTTCAATATTATCATGATTTTTTAATTCAGCTAACAATACGTTCGCAAATTCAATAAATTCTTCGTTTAGTTTTTGAAACTGAGGCTTGTGTTCAGCAAACCAGATCCTATTATTGTTTTTTTTTAAATCTTTTAGGAAACTTAACGTTTCTGGTTTGATAGAATTCATAATGAAAAGGGTATATATAAGCACGACATTTGTCGTGGTTAAGTATTATTTTAAAAAGTGTTTACCTTAGCAATCCTTTATAATTATTTCTATATACATAAAGCATAAATATATTTAAAGTAATCAAAACTAAAGCCATGATTACTGAAGCATTGTCTAGAGTTAAATGATAAAGAATAGCATTTATAGAAACACTCATTAGTATTATCATCATTAAAGCAGCATATTTGTTCACTAATAAAGAAAGTCCTGCGACTACTTCTAAAATAGCAGCCAAGGTCATAGTTTTAGGTGCCATAATTGCTACCCAATAACTCATAGCTTCTTCAGGTGACGGAGGCGGATCTATAATACCAAAAAATTTATTGAGACCAAAAAAAGAAGAAATAAAGTGAAAATAATTCGAATTGTCATTAATACTTTTAAATTCATAATATATAGTTATTTAAGATATTGTTTAAATATAGACAAAATATTTAGGATTGCTAAAGAGTTTGTTAAAACGTTGTTCGTCGAAAATGATAACGTAATTTACATTGCATTTAAAACTGATTTTTAAGAATGATAGATATAGTGTTTGGAGTGTCTAGAATTGGGAAAACGTCTAGAGGTAAGTTATTAGCTATTCAATTAGTCATTCCATTTTATGATGCAGATGATTTTCATCCAAAAGTGAATATTGAAAAAATGTTGGAGAGAAAACCTTTAAATGATTTAGATAGAGAGCCTTGGCTAAAATTGGTAGGAACCAAAATTAAAGAATGGAATGATTGTAAGGGTGCTGTTTTGGCTTGTTCAGTTTTAAAAGAATCATATAGAAAAATGTTACAGATTATTCCTAATTCTGAAACGAAATAGATCCTATTACATGAGGATATAGTAATAGTTTTAGAACGTTTGAATAAAAGGAAAGAACATTTTTTTGACGGTAAACTCGTGAAGAATCAATTTAATACTTTAGAGTTCCCATCCTATGGAATAAAAATAAAAGTAGCTCAATCACCAGAAAAAAATAGTAAAAAAAATTATAGTTAAAATGAAAAAAAAATCAACTTTGGGACTTATTGGTCCAGGTATAATAGGATACGTTCAATTATAGAAGGGATATCAGCAAAGGACAAAAATAGAAATGATTGCTGTGTTTATTTGGGGCCTGATGGGCGGGACACTTTGTAAAAATGATTCACAATGGTATTGAATATGGTGAGATGCAATTATTGGCTGAAGTATATCATTTATTTCGCTTTCATTCAGGAAAAAGCCCAGGTGAAATTTCTTCTATTTTCGAAATTTGAAAAAGGAGGGTGTCAATAGCTATCTATTAGAAATTACCATTTCTATACTAAAGAAGAAAGAAGGAGAAGACTTTTTAATTGATAAGATTCTTGATCAAGCGTCTCAAAAAGGGACAAGCAGTTGGAGTACGAATGCAGCCTTGGAGTAAGGAAAACCTTTAAATACGATAGCAGAATCTGTGATGGCACGCTATATTTCAGTAATGAATGACACGCGCGTTATGGCTTCCGAATTGTATAAGTCTTCAGAGAAGGGGCAGGTTTCCATGGTTATTAGTGAACTCAAATCTGCCTATGAATCTGCTCGGATCATCAATCATACAATTGGATTTGATGCTATTTCAGCCGCATCACAGGAATATAATTGGAATTTAGATTTATCTGAGATCGCTAGAGTTTGGACAAATGGTTGTATTATTAGATCTGAACTAATGGAATTTTTAGTGACTATCTTTAAAGATTCAGATATACATTTGCTTTTAAACCCTTCAATACTTAAGGTTTTAGATAAAAAAAATCTAAATATGCAAAAATCATTGGAGAAGCCTTGGCGGCACCTTGCTCTATTCCAGTGCTTTCTTCTAGATAAAATTATTTTTTAGGATTTATTCCAGAACAATCATCGGCAAATATGATTCAAGCTCAGCGAGACTTTTTTGGGGCTAACACCTATAGAAGAGTGGATAGGCCTTTTGAGGAAGTTTTTCATACGAATTGGTAATAATTTACCAAATTACTCAAGTGTTTTGGGATTCATTATTATAACATGCTTAAAAGGATTTGAACTTCGTATTATTGAATATTGAAAAATTAGTGTGATTCTCTTGATTTTATTAGTAAAAAACTGTTTTTGTGTGGTACAATTAGTAATACTATAAAAATGTTGGACATCGTATCATAGCGGGGTAATTCTTCTTTGTTAAAAAGAGTTTTACTTAAATTTGTGCACTTGTAATTTACTTTGCGAAAATATATTGTATAAATTGATAAATAAATTTTAATATGAGCAAAACATTGTTTGATAAGGTATGGGATTCTCATGTAGTACGTAGGATTAAAGACGGACCAGATGTATTCTTTATCGATCGTCATTTAATTCATGAAGTAACGAGTCCTGTAGCATTTTTAGGATTAAAAAGTAGAGATTTAGATGTAATGTATCCAAATCGTACATTCGCAACAGCAGATCATAATACACCTACTTTGAATCAGCATTTACCAGTAGAAGATCCGTTATCTGCGATTCAGCTAAAAGCACTAGAAGATAATTCTAATGAATATGGTATTAGTCACTGGGGATTAGGTCACCGAAATAACGGAATTGTGCACGTTGTAGGGCCAGAAAACGGAATTACATTACCTGGCGCAACAATAGTTTGTGGAGATTCTCACACATCAACTCATGGTGCTTTTGGTGCTATTGCGTTTGGTATTGGCACTTCTGAAGTGGAGATGGTATTATCTGCACAATGTATTATGCAAACTAAGCCAAAGAGAATGCGTATCAACGTAAATGGTACTTTGAGCAAAGGAGTGTCGCCTAAAGATGTTGGATTGTACATAATAGCACAATTAACAACTTCTGGTGCAACAGGTTATTTTGCAGAATACGCTGGAGATGTTTTTCAAAACATGTCTATGGAGGGTCGTATGACTGTTTGTAACTTATCGATTGAGATGGGCGCACGTGGTGGAATGATTGCTCCAGATGAGAAAACCTTTGATTATATTGAAGGGCGTACGATGACTCCAAAAGGAGCAGATTGGGATAAAGCAATGAAATATTGGGAAACGTTGAAGACAGATGAAGGTGCTGAATTTGATAAAGAATTCAACTTCAATGCTGGTGATATTGAACCAATGATTACATACGGAACAAATCCGGGTATGGGAATTGGTATCTCAAAAAGTATCCCTACTGCGGAATCTGTAGAAGGAGGTAAGGCAACGTATGATAAGTCATTAGCTTATATGGGTTATGCTGAAAAAGAACCAATGATTGGTAAAAAAATTGATTACGTATTTGTTGGAAGCTGTACCAATGGTAGAATTGAAGATTTTAGAGCTTTTGCATCTATTGTAAAAGGGAAAAAGAAAGCAGACGGTGTTACAGTTTGGTTAGTACCAGGTTCACATGTTGTAGAGGCAGAAATTAAAAAAGAAGGGATTTTAAATATTTTAAATGAGGCTGGATTTGTTTTAAGACAACCAGGTTGTTCGGCTTGTTTAGCTATGAATGACGACAAAGTTCCTGCAGGAAAATATTCAGTGAGTACCTCAAACAGAAATTTTGAAGGACGTCAAGGTCCAGGATCAAGAACTTTGCTAGCAAGTCCGCTAGTTGCAGCGGCAGCAGCCGTTACAGGAGTTGTTACAGATCCAAGAACATTAATTCAATAATAAGATAGCCATGGCTTACGACAAATTTACAGTACTTTCATCTACAGCGGTACCTTTACCAATTGAAAATGTAGATACAGATCAAATTATACCAGCGCGTTTCTTAAAAGCGACAAAGCGAGAAGGGTTTGGAGATAACTTATTTCGCGATTGGAGGTATAATCCAGATAATTCTCCAAAAGAAGATTTTGTATTAAATAATCCTCTTTATAGGGGTAAAATCTTAGTTGGAGGTAGAAACTTTGGTTCCGGTTCTTCTAGAGAGCATGCTGCTTGGGCAGTTTACGATTGTGGATTCCGTTGTGTAGTTTCTAGTTTTTTTGCAGATATTTTTAAGAATAACTGCTTGAACGTCGGGGTTTTACCAGTTCAAGTAAGTGATATATTTGCTGAGGAAATCTTTAAAGCTATTTATGATGATGCTTCAACGGAATTGGTTATTGACTTAGCTGCACAAAGCATTACTATTTCTTCAACAAATTCTCAAGAGTCCTTCGATATTAATAATTATAAGAAACAAAACATGTTAAATGGATTTGATGATATTGATTATCTTCAAAACATCAAAGAAGACATTAGAATATTTGCAGAAAACACACCTCTATAGTAGATGATTACTAAGAGAATAGAAATAATGGATACAACATTGCGCGATGGTGAACAAACCTCAGGCGTGTCGTTTTCGGCTTTAGAAAAGTTAACAATAGCCCAACTTTTATTAGAGGAATTAAAAGTTGATCGTATAGAAATTGCTTCGGCAAGAGTTTCAGAAGGGGAATTTCAAGCGGTAAAAAACGTTACCGAATGGGCTGCTAAAAACGGTTATTTAGATGCTATTGAAGTGTTAACTTTTGTTGATAAAGGTGTTTCTATTGACTGGATGATTAAAACAGGAGCAAAGGTGCAAAACTTATTGACTAAAGGCTCATTAAATCATTTAACGCATCAACTTAAAAAAACTGCTAGTCAGCACTTTAAAGAAATAGCTTCTGCTATTTCGGAGGCCGCAAAAAATGGAATTGAGACCAATGTCTATTTAGAAGATTGGAGCAATGGGATGCGAAATTCAAAGGGCTATGTTTATGAATTTTTAGAATTTCTTTCAACGCAAGCGGTGAAGCGAATTATGCTACCAGATACTTTGGGGGTATTAACACCTTCAGAATCTTTTAAATTTGTTTTAGAAATAAAAACAAAATATCCAAATTTGCATTTTGATTTTCATGCACATAATGATTACGATTTAAGTGTTTCTAATGTAATGGAAGCATTAAAAGCGGGTGCAGATGGTTTACATTTAACGGTTAACGGAATGGGAGAGCGCGCAGGAAATGCCCCATTAGCTAGTGTTGTTGCAGTTATAAATGACTTTATACCTGAACTAGAAATCGGTGTAAACGAAAAAGCATTAAATTCAGTTAGTACCTTGTTAGAGACTTTTTCTGGATTTAGAATTCCGGTTAATAAACCAATTGTTGGAGAAAATGTCTTTACACAAACAGCGGGTATTCATGCAGATGGTGATAACAAGAACAATCTTTATTTTAATGATTTACTTCCTGAGCGATTTGGAAGAAAACGTGAATATGCTCTAGGAAAATCATCTGGAAAAGCCAACATTCAAAAGAATTTACAAGAATTAGGTCTTCATCTGAATGATGATGATTTAAAAAAAGTAACTCAGAGAATAATAGAGCTAGGAGATAAGAAACAAAAGGTAACTAAAGAAGATTTGCCTTATATAATTTCAGATGTTTTAAATAGTAACTTAATTCAAGAAACTGTTATTATAAACTCTTATGTGCTAACACATTCTAATGGATTAAAACCATCAACATCAATTTCTCTAACCATTGAAGAAGAAACATTTGAAGAAAATGCACAAGGTGATGGTCAGTTTGATGCTTTTATGAATGCTATCAGAAAAATATATAAAAAGAAAAAAGTAGAATTGCCTAATTTGATCGATTACGCAGTTAGAATTCCTCCTGGGAGTAATTCAGATGCATTATGTGAGACTATAATTACTTGGAAAGAGCATGGTGAGAAGTTTAAAACAAGAGGTTTAGATTCAGATCAGACAGTATCTGCAATTAAAGCCACAGAAAAAATGTTGAATATTATACAATTTAAAATATGAAATTAAAGATAGCTCTTTTAGCGGGAGATGGTATTGGACCAGAAATTACCGATCAAGCAGTAAAAGTGAGCGATACAATCGCTAAAAAATTCGGACATGAAATCACATGGAGGCCGGCTCTAACAGGTGCTGCAGCAATTGATGCCGTGGGTGATCCATATCCAGATTCAACACATGAGATTTGCGCTAGTTCCGACGCCGTGTTATTTGGAGCTATAGGTCTTCCAA
Source organism: Urechidicola croceus (assembly GCA_905181865.1). GTDB lineage: Bacteria > Bacteroidota > Bacteroidia > Flavobacteriales > Flavobacteriaceae > Urechidicola > Urechidicola croceus_A. The sequence goes on along the minus strand of CAJIZG010000001.1, from coordinate 39,420 downwards.
GATTTGATAACGACCCAAGTGCTCCGGTACGACCAGAGCAGGGTTTGTTGAAAATGCGTAAAAAATTAGGGTTATTTGCAAACATTCGTCCAACCTTTACTTTTCCTTCATTAATTGATAAATCTCCATTAAAAAGAGAACGTATTGAAGGAACAGACTTGGTTTTTTTTAGAGAATTAACTGGTGGTATCTATTTTGGTGAAAAAGGTAGAAGAGATGGAGGAGAAACGGCATTTGATAACTGTGTCTATTCCAGATTCGAAGTGCAAAGACTTGCAAAGAAAGGTTTTGAAATGGCCATGACACGTTCTAAAAGGTTATGCTGTGTAGATAAAGCAAACGTTTTAGAAACTTCTAGATTATGGAGAGAAACGGTACAAGCTATGGAAAAAGAGTATCCAGACGTTGAGGTTTCTTATGAATTAGTTGATGCTGTTGCAATGCGTCTAGTACAATGGCCAAATTCTTATGATGTTTTAATTACTGAAAATTTGTTTGGAGATATTTTAACAGATGAAGCATCTGTGATTTCAGGATCTATGGGTTTAATGCCATCTGCATCAGTAGGGTCAAAAGTTTCTTTATTTGAACCGATTCACGGATCTTATCCGCAAGCAACAGGTTTAGATATTGCAAATCCATTGGCTACTATTTTATCTGCTGCGATGATGTTCGAAACAGGTTTTGGGTTGCATCAAGAGGGAGCAGCAATTAGAGAGGTTGTAAACAAATCATTGGAAGAAGGTATTGTAACTGAAGATTTAGCGGGAGATAATAAGGCATATAAAACAAGTGAAGTAGGAGAGTGGTTAGTGAATAACCTATAAGCTAATTAAATATATAAGATAAAAGGATTTAGTACATTTGAAGTATTAAATCCTTTTTTATTTTAAAAATTATGAGTAATAATAGTATACCAGGTAAGTTCGCACATATTGTATATTTCTGGTTAAAGAATCCCAATAGTGAAGAAGATAAAAAGACTTTTAAAACTTCATTGATTAATTTTATTAGCAATTCAATATTTATAAAGACAAAGCATCTTGGAACCCCAGCATCTACAAATAGAGAAGTGATTGATAGCACATACTCCTATAATTTATCTCTAACTTTTGAGAGTAAAGAAATACAAGACAAGTACCAAGTAGAGGAAGGACATATGCAATTTATTGAAGAGTCTTCTAAACTTTGGAAAAAAGTCGTTGTGTATGATTCTGAAAATATTTTAAATCAATAAAAATTACTAATTTTAAACTTTTTTAAAGAGTAATATAATTTTATAGTTAGACTCTTTAACAGAACGATTATATTATAATATCAATTTTTAATTTTATTAAACTTACTTTCTTAAACAAGCAAAAAAGAAGATATATAATAAAATTGATTTATAAATATTAAAATCACAATGATTGCTTTTAGTTTTTGAAATATTCTAATGGGTTATTTGTCATTTTCATTTTATCTTTGATTTCGTAAAAAAAAGGAGGCTTAGGTCTTTTTAGATTTCAAGAACTTTTAAAATCACGTAAAATAAAATTTATTTTTTAAATTAAACATATGGAAGAAGTTACGACTGTTGTCTTAGAGCAAGCAGAAATTATTAGTGCAATAGATACCGTTTGGGTTGCTATATGTGCCGCAATAATTTTCTTAATGGAAGGTGGGTTTGCTTTATTAGAAGCGGGCTTTGTTCGTGCAAAAAATGCAATGAGTATCATCGCCAAAGTTATGATTGATATAATTTTTGGAGGTATAGCATTTTATCTTGTAGGATTTGGAATTGCTTATGGTGCATCTAATGGTTGGTTTGCCTTTGATACTGGAATTATGAGTGGAGATTTAGGGCTAGGACTTACAGTTTCTAATAAATTATTTTGGTTTATCCAATTAGGGTTCGCTATAGCAGCAATATCTATTGTGTCAGGTGCGGTTGCTGAACGCATGAAATTATGGAGTTATGCACTTTTTGTTTTTATATTTTGTGCTGTGATGTATCCTGTAGTTGCAAATTGGGTTTGGAATCCTAATGGATGGTTAGCTGTGAGAGGATTTAATGATTTTGCTGGTTCTGGTGCTGTACATGCGATGGGAGGATTTTCAGCTTTAGCAGCTGCTATTGTTTTAGGACCAAGAATTGGGAAATATCAAAAAAATGGTGAAGCCAATGCTATTCCAGGGCATAATTTGCCTTTAGCCGCCGTGGGTGCATTTATTCTTTGGTTTGGATGGTTTGGATTTAATCCAGGATCTACCTTGAGTGCCGTTGGAAATTGGGAATTAATAGGAACTGTTGCAACAAATACGTTTTTAGCATCTGCTGCAGGTGGTCTCTCAACAATGGTTTATACTTATTTTAGGTACGGACAAATTGATATAACCATGGCTATTAATGGAGTTCTTGCCGGACTTGTTGCTATAACTGCGGGTTGTAATGTTGTGGATGCTAATTCAGCATTGATAATAGGCGCAATTGCAGGTGTATTGGTTGATGTAGCTGTATTGTTTATAGATAAAATTAAAATCGATGATCCTGTTGGAGCCATTGCCGTGCATGGAGTAAATGGTTTATTTGGTGCTATCGCAGTAGGTTTCTTTGCTTCTGAAAATGGTTTGTTTTTTGGAGGGGGAACTTCTTTATTAGTTACACAGGCAATAGGAGTTTTAACTATCGGGTCATTTTCGTTTTTAGTTACGTTTATCATTATGAAAATTATGCAGAAAACAATTGGAGTTCGAGTTTCACGTAGTGAGGAAAATGCAGGTATTGATGCTGTTTCATTTGGGGTAGAGGCCTATTCTACTTTTGAATAATATAAATTTAAAAAAAATAAAGACATGAAACATCCATAACTAAAAGTCGACAACTACGAGAATGACTACTATAGATGAACCCTGTGACCGAATTAATAAATAGTATAAACAATGAAAAAAATAGAAGCGATTATAAGACCCTCAAAACTAAAAGAGGTTCAAAAAGGTTTGAAGGATGCAGAAATCCCGTGTATTACGGCTATACCTGTTAAGGGAACAGGACTTCAAAATAGTTTTTCTGAACGCTATCGTGGTACAGAACAATCTATGATCATGCAAACAAGAATTATGATTATATGTATTGTTAGTGACGCGAATTTAGAAAAAGGAATTCAAGTGATACTCGACAATGCCTCAGAGAATTTAGTAGGTGATGGTAAAATATTTATATATCACGTGGAGAACGCTATTCGAATAAGTTCAAAAGAAAGAGGTGTAAATGCAATAATTTAATGAAGAGACTAGGGAGATGATATTCAAATTCATCTATTGGATATTATTGATGTTATCAATAATAAGTTGTGTAGAAAAAAACCGAAAAGTGATTTTTCTGATGAAGAAATCACACAGAATGTAATATACTTACCTTTACCTAAAGAAGTATTAGCGCCGCTTGACAATCCTAGCAACTTAGATAAGGTTACTTTGGGAAAATTACTTTTTTATGACCCTATTTTAGCTGGTAATAGAGATGTCGCCTATGCTACTTGTCATCATCCAAATTTTGGATATGCAGAATTTAAAGATATTTCCATTGGTGTAAACGGTTTTGGACTCAGTGATGGACGCGTCTTTAAATCACCAAATGAGATTCCATTTGTAAAAAAAATGTCCATATTGTATTGAATACAGCTTATAATGGAATAAATAAAAAGGGAAAATATAATCCTAAGGATGCACCTATGTTTTAGGATTCTAGAGAACAAACTTTATTTAAAAAAGCGTTCTCTGCCAATTCAGAAATTACAGCAGCACTCATTGGAAAAAAGTGTCGCTACATTTGAAGGAACATTGTCTTCTAGTAATTGTAGATTTGATCAATTTTTAAGTGGTAATCAAAGTGTGCTTTCAATGGGAGAAAAGGAATGGTTTGAATTGTTCAAGAAAGCAGGATGTATTAATTGTCAAAATGCGCCTATGTTTTTAGACTATAAAATGCACGTATTAAGTGTTGCGGATAATGCTAAATTAAAAAAAATCTGACCATGGCTTTGAAAAGACTTATGGCTTTAGAACTCCTAGTTTGCGTAACTTGAGGTTTGCGGCTCCTTCTATGCATAATGGAAAATTTAATAAATTAAAAGATGTATTGGAGTTTTATGAGGATATATCCTCAGGAAATTCACAAAGCCCATTGGTCTCAAATGAAGATTTAGATACATGAATTAAAAGGATAGATATTAAGGTTAAAAATATGGGGTCAATTATTTCATTTTTTAATACTTTGAATAATGACGATTTTGATCGGAGAATTCCTCAAAGCGTTGTTAGTAATTTATCTGTTGGAGGAGATATTCAATAATATTTCAGAAATAAATAGTGAATTTTAGATTTATTAAAAACACTTATTTCGAGTTAAGAGGTTGTTGTTTGAATTATTAATTATCATATAGTCTATATGAAATCTTTTCTTACATTTTTATTAATGAAAACAAGATATTATTCAACTATTTGTAAAAGTTAATGAAAATTTAAATTAAATATGATTTTTAACTACTTTAGCTTTGTTAACAACGAAACTACTAACTAACTATAAATTGAAGTGCTATATAGGAATTATGCTATATAGTACTTTATATTTTTATGTATTTTTTAATGTAAAACTAGCATACTGCTAGTTTTCTTTTTTATGAATTATTATAAATGAAGCATGATGGTAAAGGATAGTAATAATTTTTTATTCATATAATTTTGCTAAATCAACCAATAAGTCCAATGACAAAACAACCGAAAATATGAAATTAGGTATATTAAAAGAAACACAGATCGGAGAAAAGCGTGTTTCATTATCTCCTTTTATAACAAAAAAGTTAATAGAAAAGGGGTTTGAGATTCTGGTAGAACAAGATGCAGGAATAAATTCTTCTTATAAGAATGGAGCCTATACAGATGTAGGGGCAACTATTCAAAATCGTGAAAAAGTATTTGAAGATTCTCAAGTACTTATTAAAATAAATCCATTTAATAAAGAGGATCTAAAATTGGTACATAAGCGACATATACTAATGAGTCAGTTGTATCATAAGTCGAGCCCAGAATTAATTAAATCAATCGCAGATAAAGGAGCAACCGCATTTTCAATGGATGCAATGCCACGTATTTCTAGAGCACAGGATATGGATGTGCTAAGTTCACAAAATAATTTAGCGGGTTATAAAGCAGTTATTTTAGGGGCATATGAAATGACGAAAATATTTCCTTTAATGATGACAGCCGCTGGAACAATTACACCATCTCGTGTGTTAATATATGGAGTAGGAGTTGCGGGTTTGCAAGCAATTGCCACAGCAAAACGATTAGGAGCAGTGGTAGAAGCGACTGATATTCGTACGGAAACTAAAGAGCAAGTCGAGTCATTAGGCGCCAAATTTATTTCTGTGGAAGATAATAAGGAAGAATCTGAAGGCGGTTATGCAAAAGAGGCTTCAGAAGAATACGTTCAAAAACAAAAAGAGGCTGTAAATAAATCTTTATTTCAAGCGGATTTAGTCATTACTACGGCAAATATTCCAGGTAAAAAAGCCCCTATGCTTATCACTAAAGAGCAAGTATTTCAAATGAAAAACGGTGCTGTAATTATTGATTTGGCGGCATCTCAAGGAGGAAATTGTGAAGTGAGTAAGATAAACGAAAAGGTGGAAGTAAATGGTGTCAAAGTCATAGGAACTACCATTGCACCAGAAAGTGTGTCAACTAATGCAAGTGAGTTATATGCTAAGAATATTTATAACTTTATTATACATCTTACGGAAGATTTAAATTTTAAATGGGATTTAGAAGAAGAAATCACTGATGAAACATTGATTGTACAAGAGGGTGTTCAACGTAAAAAATAAGAATTTATGAACGAGATATTAGAATTTATAAGTAGTAACCTACAAATGATATACATTATTATTTTGTCAGTATTTGTAGGAATCGAAGTTATCAAAAGTATTCCAGCGGTTTTACATACGCCTTTAATGTCAGGAGCAAATGCTCTGAGTGGGGTTGTAATTATAGGGGCTATTTTGGTAATGTTGCATTCAGATCCTTCTAATTATGTTTCTTTGGTTCTTGGGTTTGTAGCCGTGGTTTTAGGAATATTAAATGTTGTTGGTGGTTTTACTGTTACCAATAGAATGTTGGACATGTTTAAAAAGAAAAAATAATGAGTATTGCATTAAGTATTATATATCTAATTGCTACAATAACGTTTATTGTAGGCTTAAAGAAATTAGGACACCCAGAAACGGCTAAAAGTGGAAACTTGATAGCAGCGGGAGGTATGGGGCTTTCAATTGTGGGAACTATATTCATACATGATTTAGAAGTACCAACTTTTATTTATGTGCTAATAGGAGTTGCTATTTTGTTGGGGTCAATTATTGGTTGGTTAATTGCCATTAAAGTAGAAATGACAAAAATGCCAGAGTTAGTTTCATTATTTAACGGATTTGGAGGGGCAAGTGCTGCATTAATTGGATTCGTAGAATTTAGCAAACAAGTAGATGAATCCTTACAAGCAATCACAATTATCGCGGGAATTATTATTGGAGCAATTACCTTTTCTGGGAGTTTAATTGCTTGGGGAAAACTAAATGGGTCGTTAAAAAGTGTGGTTAAAATTCCACAGCACAATTTGGTAAACAATTTATTTTTTATATTAATTCTTGCTTTTGCTGGATACACGGTATTTACAGGAGTTCAAAGTCCAATAATAACCTATTCATTACTAGCGGGAGGTTTAATCTATGGTATTTTGTTTGTACTGCCTATTGGTGGTGCGGATATGCCTGTGGTTATTTCATTATTAAACTCATTAACGGGCATTGCTGCAGCAATTACAGGCGTATTGTATGACAGTATGGTAATGCTAGTTGGAGGTATATTAGTGGGCGCAGCGGGTATTATTTTAACAGTAGCCATGTGTAAGGCGATGAATAGAACTTTGGGCTCTGTAATCTTTGGAAACTTTGGAGGCGGAGTAGTTCCTGTTGAGGGAGTTAATAAAGCCTTAGGATCTATTACAAGAACTACAGCGAGTGATGCTGCTATTATGATGAATTATGCAACAAATGTAATTATTGTTCCAGGATATGGTTTAGCTGTTGCACAAGCGCAGCACGTAATTCATGAATTAGAAGAATTGTTAGCGGGTAAAGGTGTTAATGTAAAATATGCAATTCACCCTGTAGCAGGCCGTATGCCAGGGCATATGAATGTGCTATTGGCGGAGTCGAATGTTGAATACAATATGTTGATGGAAATGGATGATATCAATCCTCAATTCAGCAATGCAGATGTGGTATTGGTCGTAGGAGCAAATGATGTTGTGAATCCTGCAGCTCATAACGATCCGGCGAGTCCAATCTACGGAATGCCAATATTGGATGTAGAGAATGCAAAACATATTATTGTAAATAAACGTAGTATGAAAGCGGGGTATGCTGGTATAGAAAATGAATTGTTTTATAATACTAAAACGGCCATGTTGTTTGGAGATGCAAAAGCCGCTTTAACAGATTTAGTTACGGAAATCAAGAATATGTAGTTTTAACTGCTTTATAAATTAATAAGACCTGTTGTATTTTTTATAGCGGGTCTTTTTTGTGATTACTGAAAGTTTAAATTGTTTATGAGTCCTTTATAAAGTTCGAATCTTTAACGATTAGAATTATCCAGTTTAATTTAGTTAAACTAAGTGTTCTATTGATATGGCGGTCTCCTAAGATTAGGATCAACAGAGAAAAAGTAAAACAATTAAAAAAAATATGCCGTATTATTAGGGAGAATCATTTAAATAAGATTCCTCTTTATTTCTGATAATAATAAACTTATATTGACACCTGATAAAAATAAGATACTCACTACAAAAGATATATAGTCATGAAATCGTTTACACTACAAGAAATAAACGCGCTATTAAATGGAAAAATTGAAGGGGATACCGCAATAACCCTTAAAGGATTAGAACAATTAGAAAGAGCTTCAGAATCGGATATAACCTTTATAGGAAATGGAAAATACGCAAAAAAATGGGAGTCCTCAAAAGCTTCTATAGCGATTGTTAGTTTAGGAATTGATGTGAAACCGGAAGCGAATCGCGCTTTAATTTGGGTTAAGAATGCTGATTTATCCATGGCTGTTTTATTAGAAGCTTTTTCAGCAAGCACACCCTATTTTGAAACAGATATTCATGCGACAGCAGCAATAGATTCGTCTGTTAAACTAGGGAGTAGGTGTAAAATAGGAGCGGGATGCTATGTTGGAAAAAATGTTGTTTTAGGAGATGATGTCATACTTTATGCAAATGTCACTGTTTTCGATGATAGTAGCATTGGAGCAGGTTCTGTTGTTTGGTCTGGAACGGTTATTAGAGAAAGAACCGTTATTGGAAGGAATTGCATACTGCAGAATAATGTGAGTATTGGTGCAGATGGGTTTGGCTATAGACCAAGTGACGACGGCAGAGGACTTGTTAAAATTCCGCATATTGGAAACGTTGTGATAGGGAATGCTGTTGAGATTGGCGCTAACTCATGTGTAGATCGTGCTAAGTTTAGTTCAACAATTATTGGCGATGGATGTAAAATAGATAATTTAGTACAGATAGCGCATAATTGTGTGTTGGGTCGTTCTTGTATTATGGCAGGAAGTAGTGGTTTGGCCGGCTCAGTTACGCTAGGAGATGGAGTTGTTATTGGCGGAAGCGCCTCTATAAAAGATCATATAACTATACATTCTGGTGCTGTAGTAGGCGCAGGATCGGGCGTATTGAGAGATGTGCCCGCAGGTAATACTGTTCTTGGATTTCCTGCCTGTGACTCTAAAGAAAAATTGAAACAATGGGTTGCGGTTCGTAAACTTGGTAGAAAGTAGTGAGTTTTAAGTATATCTTCAATATTTTATTCATTTTATTAAAGGTACCATATTCCTCTTATTATTAGTGTAGAAATGTGGTCGCATAGCAGAGTATAAGTAATCTACTCCAAGATTATTTCTAAGCAATTTCACAAACAAACCATAAAAATAAGAACCGTCTCCTTAATTGGAGGCTGATTTTTTATTTCTAACCATTCGCAACGAAAACATTACTTCGTTTTATCGCTAAAGTTTTCGCATATTTAAAAAGCGAAATATATGAACCACTTTTGTGCAGAGCGATTAATGCAAATCTTCGAATAGGTGGCGAAGTAGAGTTAGAAATGTTACTAGCATTTGCGAATAGAAAAAATATTTCAACTATGCTAAAGACAGAGATGCTAGCAACGATAGGAATATGGGCAAACCTATCTGTATTAGACAGATTACATGGCAGGTATAGAAGCGTAATTAAGCGTTATAGTGCACGGGTAATAGCAAAAGTATTATAGATGTTTTTTTAAGCGAGGAGGATACAGAAGTTTTAGTTTCTACGATCAAGATGATTGGAGAATTAATGATTTCGGGCTACAATGAGAATTTGGTAGGCCTAATGTCTTCAAATAGTGATTCGAAAGTAAAAGCGACTATACTATCTACTTTAGGAAATTTAAAATATGAGAATACAATAACGATTGTCAAATTAGGCATGGAAGATGAAAGTAGAGAAGTGAGAATTGCAGCATTAGGATTATAAGATCAATTCGATATTTCTAAAGAAAGCCTTCCAAGTATTGTGCGTCCAATTTTTAAAAAGGGAAGCATAAAAGAACAGCAAAAGGTATTAAGTGTATTAGGCGATATGCCTGTTACTAAAGCATCGGTAGTCTTGGAAAAATTATTAAATGAACTTTTTGACTGTAAACTTTCAAAAGAAATATCCTAAGACTTAGAAGAGACTATATTGGCAACAAAGTCTAAAAAATTAATTTCTAAACTAGACACATTATATAAAGGAGAAAACATTTTGGACACGTACAAAGAGACACTTTTTGGTGGTGATAGTCGAGCGGGATACAACTATTTTAATAATAATAGTACGGGGCAATGTGTACGATGTCATTCTGTGAAAGGTCAAGGAGGCACCGTTAGACCTTCGTTAACTAATATACCAAATGATTTAAGTAGAGAAGAGCTGTTACAAGCACTCGTTGAACCAAGCGCTCGATTATCACCTGGCTTTGGTACGGTTTTATTAACATTATCAGATGTACATGTGATTGCCGATGTTTTAATGGAAGAACATAAAGACGAATTAATTGTAAAAACTTCACAAGCCGAGCCTATGGGAATTCATGTATCTAGGATTACAAAAAGAGAAAACATGCCTTCGAGTATGCCACCAATGGGTGCAATTATGTCTAAAAGAGAAATTCGAGATATGATAGCGTTTTTATCTATTTTGAAGGGTTCTAATTAATATTATTTTTAAACATAAAAAAATAAATAAGTTTAGTAATGCCCACAACTTTATACCTATTTAAAGGTGTAATTATCATTGGTGAGCACGATACAAAAGCAGGATTAAGATGTTTTTGAATTGGAAGATTATAATAGTGAAATTGGATATCCAATTATTTTGAACTAGTGAGACCCTGTTTTGGTAAAAGTAGACGTTTCCAAGGTAAATTATTCTTCAAAGTTGAGTACGAAGGAATGGATAGCAAAACGGCCTAATCGTTTTGTGATGCAGCATATTAAAGTTATGGATAAGGTCCGAAGGGATTATACCGAACTTCTAAATGATTTATTGATTTTCAACCTATTTTACTGGAATTTTCCAATGCTATATTAGAATATTATTATTTAGAGTAAGGACGGAAATTCACAAAAGAACTATTATACAAGGTATAACAGACAGTATATCTTACTTTAAAAATCATTTACAAAAATACTTGTAGTAAATTATTTCAAGTACGATTATTGTTTATTTATATCAAATCGTCTTTGTACACAGAATTTTAGAACTATTTTTGCGGCCGTAATAGCTTTATAGAACTAATTTAGAAGAATAATTCAAAGGCGAATAGTGTAAATCATGGCAAATCAATTAAAGGGACAAGAAGAGATACTACGAAAATTAAATATTTATGAGTTAAATGAAATGCAAGAAGAGGCCATTTCTACAATTGATTCAACTGCTAATACAATGCTGTTATCTCCAACAGGAACTGGAAAAACATTGGCTTTTGTATTACCACTATTGAAAACATTAGATCCTGAATGTAAAGATATTCAAGCCTTGATATTAGTACCTTCTAGGGAATTGGCGATTCAAATTGAACACGTCATTCGTTCTATGGGATCTGGTTATAAGGTGAATGCGGTGTATGGCGGCAGACCGATGTCTAAAGACAAGATAGAACTAAAGCATGAACCAGCGATACTAATTGGTACGCCAGGAAGAATTGCAGATCATTTTAGTAATGATCGATTTTCAAAAGATGCTATTAAAACCTTGATTTTAGATGAGTTCGATAAATCCTTAGAAGTTGGTTTTGAATATGATATGAGAGGGATTATCGGTCAATTACCGGGATTGAATAAGCGTATCTTAACATCGGCAACACAAGGGGTAGAGATTCCGGACTTTGTAGGATTTCAAAAGCCGACTATTATTAATTATTTAGGCACTTTAGTTTCAAAACTTCAAATAAAAATGGTGATTTCACCTGCTAAAAACAAATCAAATACACTGTTGCACTTGTTGAATCATATAGGAAATGAGCAAGGTATTGTGTTTTGTAATTTAAAAGATAGTATTCAGGGTCTGAGCACATTTTTAGAAAGTAAGAATATTAAGCATGGTTGTTTTAATGGTGGGATGGAGCAAAAAGATAGAGAACGCTCTTTGATTAAATTTAGAAATGGAACGAATCAGCTTTTGATTTCTACAGATTTGGCAGCAAGAGGTATTGATGTTCCTGAGATGAAATATATAATCCACTATCAGTTGCCTATGTTTAAAGAAGAATTTATTCATAGAAACGGACGTACAGCAAGAGTTTCGGCCAAAGGGACGGCATATGTACTAAAATGGAAGGATGAAGCACTTCCAGAGTTTATTAAAAACGTACCTGTAGAAGATATTTCTAAACAAGCCGTGAGAAAACCGGTTTTTTGGGAAACCCTTTTTGTTTCAGGTGGTAGAAAAGATAAAATATCAAAAGGAGATATCGCAGGACTGTTTATAAAACAAGGGGGACTCACAAGAGATCAACTAGGTTTGATTGAATTAAAACAAGATTGTGCTTTTGTAGCGATTCCTGCAACTATTGCTGGTGAATTGGTTTCCAAATTGAACAATACCCGTTTAAAAAGGAAAAAAGTAAGAGTTAGTATTATTTAAAACGCGATGATTAGTAGGTGTAATTGATATTGGATAAAACGTATTTAAATGAGTAGAGATGAGTCGGGTAATTCCGATATATTGAGTTTAGAAGAAATAGAAAGGTGTATTTCCGTGTTAGAAACCTTGGTAGCAGATACCGATCAAATATTTGAAATACCGAAGGATCGAAGAACTGCTTTAATTAAGGTTTCTGGTCAGTTTTCAAGGCCAAGTAGAGAGGAATTTGCTCGAAGAAAGAAAGACGCTAAGAAGAACGCAAAGCGCAAGCAAGCAGCAAGAGATAAGCATGCCCGTAAGGAAACAGGAATAAGATACGCGCGTGAATCGGCAGTATTTATGGCTCCAAAATTACTTGTAGCAGCCGATTTGGCAAATAAGGAAATGGCTGATTTAGAATCGCCAAGAGCTTGTTATGTGTGTAATACCAAATTTACTAAGTTACATCATTTTTATGATACAATGTGTACAGCATGTGGCGATTTGAACTATGCGAAGCGTTTTCAATCTGCTGATGTAAAAGGGCAAGTTGCTGTGATTACGGGGTCTCGTTTAAAAATTGGATATCATATTACACTGATGTTATTACGCGGTGGAGCAACGGTTGTTGCGACGACTAGATTTCCTGTCGATTCTGCATTGCGATTTTCTAAGGAAGATGATTTTATGGAATGGGGACATCGCTTAAAAATTCACGGACTGGATTTAAGACATATTCCTAGTGTCGAGATCTTCTGTAATTTTATAGAACAGAATTATAAAAAACTAGATATTCTTATTAATAATGCTGCGCAAACGGTACGCCGTCCTTCTGGGTTTTATTCGCATTTAATGGAGAATGAAGAACGTCCTATCGAAACGTTACCTCTATTTGCAAAAGACTTGTTGTTAGATCACAATAGTTGTTTAGATGAACTAAAGGTTTTAACTCCTGGAGTATCTCCAAATAAGAATATGCCTGTAAGTTGGCATGGTCCTGAACCTGGAATTGGCTTGCGATCTTCTGCTAAATTATCTCAAATTCCATATAGTTTTGATGCCAGTTTAGTTACGCAAGAAGTTTTCCCTGAGGGAGAATTAGATGCCGATTTGCAACAAGTAGATCTGCGAAAAACAAATAGTTGGCGGTTGAAACTTGGAGAAGTAGAAACTACAGAGATGGTAGAAGTGCAATTGGTGAATTCAGTAGCTCCATTTGTTTTGTGCAATCGACTTTCTGAAGTGATGAAAAGAGACAAAACCGGACAAAAACATATTATCAATGTTTCTGCAATGGAAGGGAAGTTTCATCGTTTTTTTAAAGAGTCACGACATCCACATACCAATATGGCCAAAGCGGCTTTGAATATGTTAACGCATACCGCCTCTGGTGAATTAGCTAAAGAAGGAATCTTTATGAATGCTGTAGATACTGGTTGGGTGACTGATGAAGATCCGGCAGAAATGTCTAAAAAGAAACAAGAAGTTCATGATTTTCAACCACCGCTCGATATTGTTGACGGTGCTGCACGAGTTATGGATCCCTTGTTTGATGGAATAAACACCGGAAAGCATTGGAGTGGGAAGTTTTTAAAGGATTACTTTCCGATTGATTGGTAAAAAATTATAAATTCTAGAAATAGTCTGATGTATTATACGATAAGAACCAGTTATTTATATTGGAATAGTATATTTGTAAGAGAGATTTTTTTAAACAATAAGTAAGTATTTGAAATCGACCAAAATTTTAAAGAAATATAGTTGTATTTCAACTATGAAAAAGTATATTTTAGTACCATTAGTCCTCTTCTTTTTATTTCCAGTTCAAGCGCAGAAAAAGAATGAGAGTTATCGATTGCATATTAAGAAGACAAATTTACCAGTCGTTATAGATGGTGTTGTTGATGAAGAAGTTTGGGAAACTACAGACGTGGCGAAAGATTTTTTTATGGTGTTACCCGAAGATGGTAAGAAGGCAAATGAAACTTCTGAAATTCGTATGACCTACGATGATAAAAATATTTATGTTGCGGCTATTTTTTTCAACAGTTCTTTAGGAAAATACTTTGTAGAATCATTGCGACGTGACTTTTCGTTTGGAAAAAACGATAATTTTTTAATTTTTATTGATCCTTTTAACAACCAAACTTCCGGATTTACCTTTGGTGCAAATGCTGCGGGTGCACAATGGGATGGAACCATGTATAATGGAAATAATGTTGATTTAAACTGGGACAGTAAATGGATCTCAGAAGTTATTAGAGATGCTGATAAATGGGTAGTTGAAATTGCGATCCCATTTAAGTCGATTCGTTATAAAAAAGGGGTAAAAGAATGGGGTATTAATTTTAGCCGATTGGATTTAAAATCAAGTGAAAAATCTAGTTGGACCCCAATTCCTAGACAATTTCCAACATCCACTTTGGCGTATTCTGGTGTTTTAGTTTGGGATGAAGCTCCACCAGTTACTGGAATAAATTTTTCAGTAATCCCGTATGCCATGACAAATTTGAATGGAGATGAGGCTCTTGATAAAGATGAATACGAAACTAAAGCCGGAGGTGATATTAAATTTGCGTTGAGTTCCTCTTTAAATCTTGACTTAACTATCAATCCAGATTTTTCTCAAGTAGAAGTAGATCAGCAAATTGCGAATTTAGATCGATTTGAATTGTTCTATCCAGAAAAGAGGCAATTCTTTTTAGAAAATGCAGATTTATTTGCCAATTACGGATATAAATCCATTCGTCCATTTTTCTCTAGAAGAATAGGTTTAGACGTCCCCATTCATGCTGGGGCTCGAGTTAGCGGTAATTTGAATGAAGATTGGCGTATAGGACTTATGGACATGCAAACGGCCGATGATAAAGACACCGGTTTGCCAAGTCAAAATTTCGCAGCACTTTCTTTGCAAAGAAGAGTTTTTAGTCGTTCGAGCATTGGCTTATTATTTGTTAATAAAGAATCTACTACATACCCAGATGATTCTGAAGCGTATACAGAACTCTTTCCAGCGTATAACAGAAATTTAGGTTTAGAATACAATCTGGCTTCTAGTAATAATTTATGGACTGGTAAGGCTTTTGTTTTTCAATCTTTTTCACCAGAGAGTAAAGTAGACCCTGAAAACAAAGGAGATGGAACTACACAAGCCATGAATATTGAATATAACAGTCAAACATGGAATTTTGAATTTCAACAAGAATGGGTAGATAATGACTATAGAGCAGAAGTGGGATTTATTCCGAGAAAGGGATATATTAAATTGAATCCTTCTTTGGGCTACTTGTTTTACCCAAAGGATAAGAAGGTATTGAGTCATGGTCCAAGTTGGAGTAGTAATTTTTACTTTAATGAGAACATGGATAAAACAGACTATCTTAATTTATTGATTTATAACGTTAATTTTAGAAATAGGAGTATGTTTAGAATTCTCTTAATAGATGAGTATGTGAAATTAACAAGGCCATTTGACCCGTCGCGTTCAGGTAATCCAGAACTCTCAGCGGGCTCTGAACATCATTGGAGTGCTGTGCGCTTAAATTATACATCTAAACCGCAAAGCATGTTTACGTATGAAATTGGTACTCGTATTGGGAGTTATTATGAAGACGGAACATGGACTAGTATATCAAATGAATTGGGCTATAGATTTCAACCTTATGTGAGTTTGAGTTCTAGTGTCAGTTACAATAATATTCAATTACCCGATCCTTGGAATACAACGGATTTTTGGTTGATTGGTGCAAAATCTGATATTACATTTAGTAATAAATTGTTTTTTGCAACCCTTTTTCAATACAACGAGCAATCAGAAAATTTTAATTTAAATTCAAGGTTTCAATGGCGTTACAAGCCAGCATCTGATTTGTTTTTAGTGTATACCAATAATCATATGTTACCGCCGTTAGAAGGCAGAACTTCGTCCATTTCGTTGAAATTGGCGTATTGGTTTAATAAGTAACAGAATAGTTTGAAATTATGTTAGAAGTATCAATTTTATCAAAAGTTTGTCTTCGTGTGTTCTTTTAACCACCAAAATCTCACACGACCTTTTAGTTTTAAGTAAATCTTATCGCTTTCTTCTATGTCAAAGTCCTCATAAATTATCTGCATTTTATAAAGGGATAACAACTTCTATACATGCTTGCAATATGACGCTCCGTTGTAATCAAATACTTTCTAGTATTTTTATAATTTCTTCTATACGCATTCTTTCTGTATAATTTGCTTCCACGTGAGATGCTATGATCGTAGAAGATTGATTAATGATGAAAGTTGCAGGCACGGGTAATAATTTTGATCTATTACCATTAACCTTTGTTAAATCTCTACGATTGTGATAATCTTCTCCAGGATCAAATTGCAATTGAAAAGCCTTTATTACTTCTTGATTAACATCACTTCACACTTCAAATTCTAGTTGGTTCTTTTCCATTACAGTTAATGCATTATCAGGGCTTTGTGGACTTATTGCAAATACTGTTGCTCCCAATTTATTAATAGTTAAAATATTCTTTTGAACTTCTCTAAGATCCAAATTGCATATAGGACACCATTCCCCACGGTAAAATTTAAGTACTACCGGACCATTTTTTAATTACTGGCTAAGTGAGATACTCTTGCCAATAGCATTGAAAAGAGTAAAGTTAGTAATCTTATCATCAACTTTTAATCCTTTAATATGCTTTGCATTTGCAATGACCAGTTTTTGAAACTCCTGTAATTTACCTATAGCATATTTTTAATTGAACTCCTCGTGCATTATGATTTAAAAAAAGTAAGTTATCAATATCACTGATAATCAGTACTTTTTTTAGCAATAAAACATGAACGATTAACAACTCAAATACGACGTACGAAAGAATATTGGAAGTATTACAAAAAATATCTTAAAAACAACTTTTGGCTTATCAAAGACGTCAACTAAAACTGAGTGATTTGGTGAAGTGGGCGTTAGAGAGTTTCGTGCGTTCTATTTACCTTACAAGCTATAATATTAAACGATGTACCTTTAGCGTATCCAAAAGATGAAGTGATTTCTATAAGTAGTAAGCATTGTTGTTATGTAAAGGTCATCTTAATTGCTTTATTCCTTCATAAACAACAATTCCAACAGCGTTGGCTAAATTAAGGCTTCGTACATGGTCGCTAAACAATGGAATTTTGTAAAGTTTATCTGAATGATTCGTTAGAATAACGCTGCCGAGACCTTTAGACTCTTTACCAAAAATTAAGAACAACTCATTTTCAAAAGGGATATCCCAATACTCTTTTTTTCCATGGCTTGATAAGAATGCCATTTTTTTATCCTTATTAATTTCAAAGAAATCTTCAACACTTTCATAGGTAACCACATTTAAATGTTGCCAATAATCGAGACCAGCACGTTTTAAACGGCTATCATTAATTTCAAAACCAAAGGGTTTTACCAAATGCAAAGAAGACCCTGAGGCTAAACTAAGTCGACCTATATTACCGGTATTGTTCGGGATTTCCGGCTCAATTAATACAATATTTAATCCCATGATTAATAGTTCTTTAATGTTACTTCTTTAAAATTGAATAGACCAATTCCTTGGTGAGACTTTTTCCCTGAGCCAATTGCTTTACCTGTTCAAAAGTCACCTTGAAATTGCATCCTTCTTTATACTCATCACAACCAAAAGCTAATTTTCCTTTTATAACAGTCCCTTTCCTGCATTTTGGACAAATTAGAGTATCGGATGACTCCTTTGTCGATCCTGTAGAGGCAAGAATCTTTTTGTTTTTTGGTTCCAATACCAATTTAAAATGGTCATCAAATCTTAAAAGACCTTCAACAGTTCCTTCTTTCGTTTTAAATCCTTTTAAATTTACGGTACTTCCTTTTTGAAGTAAACGCATAAACTGTTTTTCGGAGATTTTCTTTGCACTAAATTCGAAAGGAAGTTTAAAATCACACCCATTTTTATAAGCACTACATCCATAAGCACTGGAACCTTTAAGAATATATCCTTGTTTGCAGTTTGGGCATCTTTCAGCGTTTATACCTTTGCTAACGTTTGACTTCTTTAGCACACTAACTTTTTGAGTGGTGGTATGAGAAATATTGGCTTTTACTTTTTCACTGCGAACTTCATAGACCAAATCGTCAACCATTTTCTTCATATTTTTTATAAACGTTCCAGCATTAAATTCTCCTTTTTCAATTTCCTTTAAACGTTTCTCCCAAGATCCAGTGAGTTCTGCGGATTTAAGCAATTCATTTTTTATCGTTGCAATCAGTTTTATACCTATTGATGTAGGTATTAATTGCTTTTTCTTTCTTTCAACATATTTCCTTCTAAATAAAGTTTCAATGATATTGGCGCGTGTAGAAGGTCTCCCAATACCATTATCCTTCATCAATTCACGCATTTCGTCATCGTCCACCTGCTTTCCAGCAGTTTCCATAGCGCGCAATAGCGTCGCTTCTGTAAATTGATTTGGAGGCTTTGTTTGCTTTTCAATAAAGGAGGGAAGGTGTACTCCTTTTTCTCCTTTATCAAAATTAGGTAGTATTCCAAACTCTTTTTTAGTACTAGCATCGGGCTTTTCGAATACGATACGCCATCCTTTTTCTAGAATTTCTTTTCCAGCTGTTTTAAAAGATACCGTTGCTACTTTTCCAATCACAGCAGTATTTGCCACAGAACAATCATCATAAAAAACAGCAATAAATCTACGTGTAATGATATCGTATACTTGCTGCTGATTGTATTGCAAATTAATTTCTATACCTGTAGGGATAATTGCATGGTGATCTGTTACTTTTTTATCGTTGAAAACTTTGGACGACTTTTTTATTTTCTTACCTAATAAAGTTTGTGTAAATTCTTTGTATCGCGTCAATTTTTGAAGTATTCCAGTAATTTTAGGGTACACATCATTTGGCAAAAATGTTGTGTCAACTCTAGGGTATGTGACTGCTTTTTGCTCATACAGTTTCTGAACTATTTTCAAAGTTTCGTCAGCAGAGAATCCGAATTTAGTATTACAATACACCTGTAATCCGGTTAAATCAAATAATTTCGGAGCATATTCTTTTCCCTTTTTTTTGGTGACTGAGACAATTTCGAATTCACTTTCCTTTACTTTATTCGCCAACAACTGACCTTCCTCCATTTTTAGAAAACGACCTTCTTCATAACTAAAGAGAATATCTCTATACGTGGTCTGCAGTTCCCAGTAAGGTTGTGGGGTAAAGTTTTGAATAGCTAAAAAGCGATTCACGACCATGGCAAGTGTTGGTGTTTGCACTCTTCCAACGGAGAGCATCTGTTTATAACCGCCATGTTTAACAGTATATAATCGAGTAGCATTCATGCCTAATAGCCAATCGCCAATCGCTCTAGAAAAACCGGCATAATATAAATTATCATAATCTGATGCCGGTTTTAAATTTTGAAAACCTTCTCTAATCGCTTCTGTTGTTAAAGAAGAAATCCACAAGCGTTGTACTTCGCCAGAATAAGCCGCTTGACTCATCACCCAACGTTGTATTAATTCCCCTTCTTGACCTGCATCCCCGCAATTGATAACCATATCGGCCTTGTCAAATAAACTCTTTATAATGTTAAACTGTTTTTGAATACCAGCATTGTCAACGACTTTTGTTTTAAATTTTTCTGGTAACATGGGTAAATTATTCAAATCCCAACTTTTCCAATACGGTTTATAGTCATTGGGCTCAAACAAAGTGCACAAATGACCAAAGGTATAGGTAACGGCATATCCATTTCCTTCAAAATAGCCATCTCTCTTTGTATTAGCGCCTAACACGGTTGCAATTTCACGCGCTACACTAGGTTTTTCTGCAATACAAACTTTCATAGATGGTCAAAAATATTTTGATTTGGCTGTACAAAGTAAGAATTTCAGAAACAAATAGACAACTGTTATTAGTGAAATTATTGTCAAGTCAAATATGAAGATTAATTCATGTGATTTAACTTGAAATAATCCATTTAAGATACGAAGTTTTCAATAAAGATATTGATGATTATTTTGTAGGTAACAACTGCTTATAGTCATGATTAAAATTGAACCAAATAATTAATTTTATAAAAATTTTAATTAATACAAGATTGTTTTCAAGAAGATATCAAGTTGTGGTATTATGGAATAGTTATGTTACAAAATCGTCAAACGTATATCAAACTATCCAAAACGGAAGCGATACTAGATCATATGTCCTTGATAATTTTTATCATAAAAAAATCCCGATTTTAATTTCACAAAATCGGGATTTACTGATTTCACAAAATTAGTAGATCATTCCGTGAGGATTGATGACATATTTTTTAGCGGCACCCCTATCAAAATCAGCATATCCTTTTGGCCCTTCATCTAAACTGATAACTTGAACGTTTACTGCATCTGCAATTTTTATTTTATTATGCATAATAGCCTGCATTAAGTTGCGATTGTACTCCATTACAGGGCATTGACCTGTGTGAAAATGGTGTGATTTTGCCCAGCCTAATCCAATACGAATACTTAAACTTCCAACTTTGGCAGCTTCTGTTTTTGCCCCAGGATCACCAGTAACATATAATCCTGGTATACCAATTCCACCACCAGCTCTTGTTACAGTCATGGCGTCATTTAATACTGTGGCCGGTTCTTCCTCAGCATTAAGACCATGTCCTCTAGCTTCAAAACCAACGCAATCTACCGTGCAATCTACTTCAGGTATCCCTAAAACTTGTTCAATTTGTTCCGCTAATGTTGCATCTTTTCTTAAATCAACGGTTTCACAACCAAAACTTTTGGCTTGTTCCAAGCGTTCAGGAATCATATCACCAACAATTACAACTGCTGCACCTAACAAATGACAAGAAGCAGCGCAAGCCAAACCAACAGGTCCAGCCCCAGCTACGTAAACTGTTGCTCCGGGCTTAACTCCAGCTGTAACAGCTCCGTGATATCCAGTGGGAAGAATATCTGATAATAAAGTAAGGTCACGGATTTTTTCCATTGCAGCATCTTTATTAGGGATTTTCAAAAGATTGAAATCTGCATAAGGTACCATAACGTATTCAGATTGTCCTCCGAGCCATCCACCCATGTCTACATATCCATAAGCAGCACCGGGTCTTGCGTCATTTACATTTTCACAAATTCCAGTTTGTTGTTCTTTACAATTTCTACATCTACCGCAAGCAATATTGAAAGGTACCGAAACTAAATCCCCAATTGCCATGAACTCCACGTCACTTCCTTTTTCAATTACAATTCCTGTAATTTCATGACCTAAAATAAGTCCTGAAGGTGCTGTAGTTCTGCCGCGAACCATATGTTGGTCACTACCACAGATATTTGTAGCAACCACTTTTAAAATAACTCCATGATTACATTTTCTATCTCCCAAAGCGAGTTTAGGATAGCTAATGTCATGCACTTCTACTACACCAGGTTCGATGTATACAATTCCCCTGTTTGTTCCCATTTTATTGAATTTTTAAAGATTAAAATGGGTGTTGTTTATAATTAAACACACCCTAATTACGTCGGGGTATTATTTTACTAAAGCGACAGTTTTTGCAACGGTATTATTGTTATCTCCAGAACTTCGAATAACACCAAAAGCTCCAATAATATTTTTAATAGTATTTTTACAGGAATATTTCTAAAGAAAGTAATTAAACCTCCTTCTTTAAAGATGAAATGTCTAGTTAATTGATTAGTAAATATATAAAAAATAAATTAATAGAATTGGTGATTAACGAATTGATATTTTATAATCCCTAAAACAATTTATTTGCATTTTAAACATGAACTGTCCTGTACTTGCCTGCTTCATCAAAGTTCATTTTGCATGTAGCCCCCCAAAAAAGGACAAAGAAGTTTCTTTATTTTCGCTTTTTTAGTACTATGATTTTGCATTTTCCTTTTGGAAAATTATGTTCACATAGGTATTAGAAGTGTTCTTCACGTGCTATTATCAATGTAATTAATGAATTTTTAGATGTATTACAAAAAGAAAAGCCTATGAACATTTACCATTATAAATATGTAGTGTTTCTTTTATAATTCTTAACTGCTTTAAATTATATTTAATGCCTTATTTCCTTATATTTTATTCTAATTTAATCCCATATTCTACCGCCTAAATCAAATTATTTGGCAATATCTTTATACAATATGATATTCAAAATAATTTTTTATGTATCCCACTGAAAAATAAGTAGTTTCAAGAGGTCATAGTCTACTTTTTCGAACAGTAAAGGACAGAAACCTAAATCAACTAATTTAAATTTCATCCATAGATACAATAAGTAAACGAATAAAAAGACCAATTAACAATTTGATAGTTTAGAATTCAGCAATTAGTGAACTATTACGGGGTTAAATCTTAGAGATAGGTGCTTTTATTTTACAGAAACTGAATTCTTGTAACCAAAAATGAAAATCAGGGAATAAATTTGTGTATACTTTTATGATTTTCAAACACTTATCAAAAGTAACTACCATCATTTATGCTTCACAAAATCTAAGTCCAACACATTAAAGTTATTGGCTGCTTTTACCAATAAGGTAGAGCCGATGGTTTCAAATAAATCATTCGTTTTAGTTACAAATTCAGCCTGTTTTTCAATTTTGTAATTTGGGATTCCAATCAGCGTTAAGTCGGTAGTTTCAGATTGTTCTTTAACAAGGTCGTAAAATCGTTTTTGTTCCACTGCATTATTAATAATTTCAATGGTCACAATTACACGTAAGTCTTCAACTAACTTTTTGATTTTAGAGCGAATTAAGTCGGATTCTACATTGTTATTATTGACAAATAGTACACGAATGCTGGTGCTATCCCATCTTTTTGAGGCAATAATAAAACGAGCAATATTTAGCATCATCTCTGCATTCTTACTGTCGGTTTCTCGCCACCATAAATCAACAGTTTTATAATTACCAAATTTAGCTCTTCTGTCAAAATCTAAATACAACAAATTATAATCTAAATGTAATAGCGTCTCAGTCATTTTAGCATATTCCTTAGAACTTTCTAAACCCTTGGGCCACCCCATCATAACAGTGTTTGGTTCTACTCCAGAAAACCCAAAAGTCGATGCAATAGTTGTAATTCCTTGGTATATATTTTCAACCTTTAGTTGTCGTGCAAAGATTCCAAGATCTGTAAAGACTTCATTTCTTACAACCTGTTCTGTTCTTCGTAATGGTTTGTCATTTTCTTTATTTAATATCAATTTAAAATTAGTAACAACACCGGTGCGACCCGAAACCGTTTTACCCAATTCTAATAGGTACTTTTGATGTTTACTTTGCCCACTAAATAATATAATATTCGGATTCCAATTAGTATTTACTTCAACCTTAGCATCAATTCTTTTCAATCCTTTATTAACAATATTCTCCCAAACACTGCGCCATACGTCATTCGATTGCAGTTTTACTTCTTTTCGTTGCAACCCAAAATACAAAGCAGTTACCACGGCGAGCGCCCCAATCATTGCCATCAAGTCCAGTTTGAACATCACAGAAAAACAAGCAACAAACCCAACAAATCCAATCCATCTTTTTACTTTAAACGTAGGTTGAAAATCTGGATTGGCCCAACTTTCGAGAAAGAAGGAAAGATTTATAAATCCGTACGCAGTTAAGTAAAACATAGAGACAATTCTCGCTATAACATCTAACTCTCCAATTAAAATTCCAGCTTCTGCAATTATAAATACTAAAAAAAGTGCTCTTACAGGTTCATTATTTTCACCTGACCCTAGTTCAAAAAACTTTGGAGTTACTTTGTCTAAAGACATGGCTTGCAAGATTCTTGGTCCTCCTAGAATCCCTCCTAAAGCTGATGATAATGTCGCACCCCAAACTCCAGCAACAACGGCAGGAGCAAAGAGGGCTATTTTTATCAAAATATTATAATCCGTTTTTAAGACTTCAGCATCGACTTTTAATGATATAAAAATGGCCAAAACTATATAGACGACTAATCCAACGCCAATCGCCATCAATGTTCCCATTGGAATTGATTTCTTTGGATCTTTTAAATCACCACTCATGGCGATACCCGCAGTGAAACCTGTAACTGCGGGAAAGAAAATGGCAAATACGACTTCTAGAGGTACTGAATTATCTGAAGTTACATAAGGTACTGATTCCGGAATAAACTCACTCGATCCTAAAAATATAGAAATTAAAGAAAGGATTATTGCCGCTAAGATGATAGATTGGGTTTTAAGCGCCACAGAAGTGCTAATTAAAGCCAAAGCTGTTAAGGATAACAAGGCAATGGTACCCGTAACTCTAAAATCGTTTATAGCCGTTCCATAGCCAAAATAGCTATTAAAACTTTCGGCAAATCCTATAATATATAAAGCAATAGAAAAAGCAGTTCCCACAAATAAAGCGATTCCAATGGAACCTCCTATAGGAATTCCCATACTGCGAGAAAGCACATAATATACGCCACCGGCTCCAATTTTTTTATCGGTAGCTACAGAAGACACACTCAAACCGGTAGTTACGGCAATCACGTGGGCTATGATAATGATGATGATAGCGCCAAAGAGACCGGCGTTTCCAACTACCCAGCCTAAACGCATGTACATAATGACTCCTAAAATAGTTAAGATGGAAGGTGTAAATACACCTGCAAAGGTTCCAAATTTCTTTTTTTCTATCATCTGTTTAGTTCCCTATACTCAATAATATTAGAATAAATTTATATTAATCGATATGTCAATTTAAAAAATAATAGAATCAGATTCTATTGTTGGCAATGCGTAGTTTCCAAAGTCAACTTTGATTTCCTTAGCTGCAAAGGCTTTCATATTTCCTGCTTTTATATCCGTATTGTGTAAAAAGACTTTTTCTAATCGTTGAAACTCTAAGAAGGTAGAAAGATTTGCTTCCTTAAATTGTGTACTCGCCAGATTGATAAACTTCAAGTGCTGTAAACTTGTTAATTCTTTAATATTTTCTCCTGTTATTGTCGTATTGTCAAGTTTTAGGACAGTTAAATTTGGTAACTTTTTAAGTTCTGAAAAAATGGCATCTGTAACTCGGGTAGTACCTAAATCTAACATCGAAATATTCTCTGCAATTGGCAGGAATAATGCAAAATTAGCATCTTCGAATGTAGGCTGATTGATGCAAGTTACACTTAAAAAATGTGATTCTTTATTTATTTTCTCCACGTAAACATTCATCGCTTCTATACTATCAATAAATTGCGCTATTACTTTTTCGACATAGACATCTGGATAGTTATTATTTATTTTTCTTGGAAAGAAGGACTTCACTAATTCAACATTTATTCCCAGTTCTTTATTCGATTTTTCAAAAGAATTTCCACGCTCAATCCATTCGGAAATTAATCGAACTTCTGCCTTCGTTAATTGTGTTTTTCCATCTGGAGGCATGCGATCATCATCCCCCAAAGGCAATACTAACTTCGTGTACAACGCACTTTTATCAGGATGATTGGAAACGAGTACGTCTCCATTTTCACCCCCTCTTAAAATAGCTTCTGGAGATTGTAAAATCAATTCTCCTTTGGCTTTCTTAGAACTATGGCAACTCAAACATTTGTTATTTAGAATGGGATGAATTATAGCATCATACAACAATGCTTCTTCCCAAGTTTCCTCCGTCAATATAATTTCTTGCTTTTCAAAGACTTCTATACCCAGCAAAGATTTTACTGAATTTGGCAGCGGTTCTACTAAATATTCTTCGCCATGCGTTATACTACCTCCTAAATGACCTGTTATAGAAATCAATACAAATAAGATTAGTAAATAAAAACCTGAACGTATCCGATTGAATACTATAAAGCGGGGTGCGTCTTTTTTACGGGCATACGCTAAAAAGCAAAAGATTGCGGTAATGATACCCGACCATAAATGTATTTTTATAGTATCAAAAGAAAATCCTTCTGTTTGGTATAATAAATAGCCTGAAATACAAGCTAATACCGAAGTAATTCCTCCCCAAAGAAAGGATATTGCAATGCCATTTGTAAATGTTTTTTCTTTTCGGTCATACCAAGAAAGTATCAAGGCTAACACAATAAACCCAATGGGAAGATGTACGATAAGAGGGTGCAACCTTCCTAACAATTGCATTATTATATTCATATGTAATTTGGGTTTTTTTAAGCTAGGATTTCATGAATTACATGGCCATGTACATCTGTTAACCTAAATGGACGTCCTTGGAAGTCAAATGTAAATTCTTCATGGTTAAATCCGAGTGTGTGTAATATAGTGGCGTGTACATCATGCACAGATACACGTCCTTCTACTCCATTAAATCCAATTTCATCGGTTTCACCATGAGAGACACCGCCCTTAACGCCACCACCGGCCATCCACATGGTAAAGGCATCTCCGTGATGATCACGCCCTTTAAAGCTCATTTTTTGATTGCCTCGATTCTCTTGCATGGGAGTTCTTCCAAATTCACCTCCCCAAACAATTAATGTTTCATCCAACAATCCACGTTGCTTTAAATCTAAAATTAAAGCGGTAATTGGACGGTCTACATCTTTACACTTATTTCTAAACCCTAAATCTAATGCTGTCTGGTGACCTGTGCCGTGACTATCCCATCCCCAGTCAAATAATTGAACAAAACGAACACCATCTTCCACCAATTTCCTGGCCAATAAGCAATTGTTTGCAAAAGATTCTTTCCCCGGTTCTACACCATACATTTCTTTAATATTTTCTGGCTCATTTTCAATATTCATAACATTCGGAACCGCAATTTGCATTCTATATGCCATTTCATATTGATTGATACGTGCTAATATTTCTGGGTCAGCATATTTTGTGTATTCTTCTTTATTTATTTTATTGATTGCGTCAATGGTACTTTTCTTTATATTTCTAGAAATTCCCTTAGGGTCATCTATATATAAAACAGGATCCCCTTTTGATCGGCATTGTACGCCTTGATATACAGAAGGTAAGAAGCCACTTCCCCAAACACTTTTTCCAGCACTTGGTGCTTTTCCTCCAGAAGTTAATACTACGAACCCAGGTAAGTTTTGATTTTCGGACCCTAAACCGTAAGTAGCCCATGAACCAATACTTGGTCTTCCTATTCTTGGACTTCCGGTATGCATCAATAATTGTGCAGGCCCATGGTTGAATTGATCTGTATTTACCGCTTTTAAAAAGGCGACATCATCAACCACTTTTTTAAAGTGAGGCATGTTATCACTAACCCAATTACCTGACTCTCCTACCTGTTCAAATTTTGCTTGAGGCCCTAATAATTTCGGTTTTCCTTTTATAAATGCGAATTTTTTACCTCTTAATAGAGAATCGGGACAAGGTTGACCGTCTAACTTCTCTAAGATGGGTTTGT
This sequence comes from Urechidicola croceus, assembly GCA_905181865.1. Classification (GTDB taxonomy): domain Bacteria; phylum Bacteroidota; class Bacteroidia; order Flavobacteriales; family Flavobacteriaceae; genus Urechidicola; species Urechidicola croceus_A. Next base: position 11,786 of record CAJIZG010000001.1, on the reverse strand, counting down.
AATCAAACATTTCTAATTGTGATGGAGAACCAGCCATGTGCAAATAGATCACCGACTTTGCCTTTGGGCTAAATGGAGGAGCCATTGTAGACAGCGGATTTAAATCTCTAGGTGAAAATTGTATTTTTTGTTTTGGCGTAGAAGAAAACGGGTCACACCCCATAAAAATAGAACTCAAGGCCAAACCTCCAATTCCAGTGGCACATTGTTTTATAAAATGTCTTCTTGTTTTTGCTTCAACTTCTAGTGCAATTTTCTCTTGTATTAATTTTTCAAAATTGTCCATCTTATGCTTTCGTTAAAAATTCGTCTAGATTCATTATTGCACTTGCTACTACTGTTAAAGCAGCTAATTCTGCACTTGAGTCTACATCCTCGAAATGTAGTAAATCTCTGGCCGCTTCCATATTATTCTCAAATTCTGCCAAGGATGTTTGATAAAGTTCCTTTAAAACGGTTAAGGTTTCACCTTTAATAATCGATTGTGTTGCTTTTTCATACCCTTTACCAATACTTTCATCCAAATCACTGCCTGTTTTCATCGTTTTAGCAAGGTGATAAGCCGCTTCTACATACACGGGATCATTTAGTGTAATGAGCGCTTGTAGTGGTGTATTTGTTACCGTTCTACGAATCGTACAAACCTCTCTACTTCCAGAATCAAAGGTCATAAAAGACGGGTAGGGGCTGGTACGTTTTAAATAGGTATATACGGCTCTTCTGTATTTATCTTCCCCTTTACTTTCAACCCATTTTTGACCACTATACACCGTTTGCCAAACACCATCTGGCTGCGGTGGCATGACACTTGGCCCATACATTTTAGCACTTAATAATCCGGAAATAGCCAATGCTTGATCTCTTATTTGCTCTGCACTTAAACGTTGTCTCGGTCCTCTAGCATAAAAAACATTGTCTGGATCTACCTGATAACCTTTCGGAGTTGTTTCAGAATTTTGTCTATAGGTTCCCGAGAGTACAATTTCTTTAACCAACGATTTTATGCTCCAGTTAAGTTCATTCATAAAACGCAAGGATAACCAGTCTAACATTTCAGGATGGGATGGAGCCGCAGATTGAGAACCGATGTCTTCAATGGTAGAAACCAATCCTACACCATAAATTTGATGCCATATGCGGTTTACTAAAGTTCTCGCGGTCAATGGATTCTTCTTGTCTACCAACCATTTAGAAAATCCTAAGCGATTTTTTGGCCAATCCTCATTCCAAGCATTCAACACCTTTGGTGTTACGGCTTCTACCGTATCCGCTTTCATCAACCAATTTCCTCGTGTAAATATCTGGGTTGTTCTTTTCATATACGCTGGATTCTCAGACATCACAGGTAGTGTAGGCGTGGGAGCCATTAATAACTTATCGAAAGTAGCGTTGATAGCAGTATGGTCTTTTTCATCTTCACCCGGTAGATCATCTATAAATGCCAACCAGTATACATTCATGACACTTATCTGGTTTTTAACATTATCATTATTAGTTTCCAAGTAAAGATTTACTTTGCGATCAATATTTTTTATTGGGAATCTTTCTGTTACTGTTCCTTTTGTTCTGTTAAGGGTGAAAGAGGCGAATACCTCTCCGTTAGCATCATTTTCTCGAATCGTCACCTTCGTTCCGTTGTGGCGTGCATTGTACTTAAAATAAATATAACTTGAATTCTTAGTATACACATTCTCTAAAACACAAGATCCATCATCCCATAAGTTAAAGGCAGCATGATTATCATATACCCCATTTTGAAAATTTATAGCCGAGTGTGCATGATATACAGGCTCTTGTAAACGTAAAAAATCAGCATATGCTTTGGTTGTTTTCTCATTACCAAAAGTAGCCACCCAATCCATTACTTTATCCACATCTACCTGTTGTTCTTCATTATAAAATTTTAAAACGGGACTTTCACTTGGAGTATCTTCATCTCTAGCATTGTTATAAAATGCCATAATGTTGTAATATTCTTTTTGTAAAAAAGGATCATACGGGTGACTGTGACACTGTACACATCCAATAGTCGTACTTTGCCATACTTCAAAGGTTGTGCTTACACGATCCATTACGGAGGCTACACGAAACTCTTCATCTTCCGTTCCTCCTTCATCATTGTTCATCGTGTTTCTGTGAAATGCGGTTGCAATCATTTGATCCATGGTAGGATTAGGTAGCAGATCTCCTGCCAATTGCTCTATCGTAAATTGATCATAAGGCATATCTTTATTAAAGGCCTTTATAACCCAATCGCGATATTGCCACATCGTACGACTTTGATCTTTCTCATACCCTTTAGAATCTGCATAACGTGCCATGTCTAGCCACCATGTAGCCCATTTCTCTCCAAAACTAGGTTTAGAAAGTAAGTTGTCTACTAATTTTTCATAGGATATAGTTCCGGCATTGAAATCATTAAATTCTTTATCGCTTAACGGAAGTCCTGTGATATCGAATGCTACACGTCGACTTATAATGTTTTTATCGGCTGGTACATTGGGATGCAATTCTTCTGTTTCAAGTTTTTCCAAAATAAAACGATCGATGCCATTTTGTAAAAATTCTTCTGATGCTGTTTTAGAAATCTCAAATTCTTCTGGAATCGCTACTTTTTCAGGAAGTGAATACGCCCAATGATCTCCCCATTTAGCACCTTCATTAATCCATCGTGTTAATAAGTCAATATCATGATCAGAAAGTTTTGCCTTTTTGTAGGGCATCCTCATTTCTGGATTGTTGGAATGTACCCGCTTAATCATTTCACTTCCCAATGCATTTCCAGGAAGGATTGCTGGACTTCCTGATTTGGTATTTCCTAAGGCTTCTTCTTCAAATAATAAACTAAATCCTCCATTTTTTGCAACACCACCATGACATGAAATACAGCTTTCATTCAAAATGGGCTTTATATCGGCGCTAAAATCTACAGGGTCTGGGGCACTGAAAAACTTCCAAACGAAAATGACTCCGATCAAAATAACTATAGCAAATAATACACCAGTAATTTTCTTTTTATTCATAATCGCTAAATTACATATTTATATTGACTGTTCCGCCTACCTCTTTTTGATCACCCCACATTTCATCCATTCCCTTTTCTTATTCAACCTTTACTTTTTGTGCAATTGTACAAGTTGGAAATAGCATTAATATAATTAGGACTAAAAGAATATTTTTTGATTTCTATTTTTGTTTTCACAAATTTAGGATAGTACACTTGCTTACGGTTGCTGCAATCCATATAAGTCTTACTCAAAACAATCACATTTAAAAAAAAAAGAAAAGCACCCTGCTTTCTTAAACGCGGGTGCTCCTCTCATAAAATTAGTGGTTATTATTATTTTAATTGTTCATATGCCAATTAATAAAGGTCCGTTAATAACATTTTTTTTTATTTTTATTAAAAGTCTCCCTAAGTAATCTAGTTTCAATACACATGCATTATATATCATTTATACAGCGTTTTTTATTTCTTATTTTTCTTCTTTTTCTTTTTTTTGCCTACTATTTGATGTAATACTTCTTCTGGAAATGGAAATAGTATTGTTGAATTTTTTTCAGCGGCGATATTTGATAAAGTCTGATACAATCGTAATTTAATAGCAGAAGGAGACTGATCTATTAGTTTTCCCGCTTCCAATAATTTACCGGCAGCTTGTTCTTCTGCGAGCGCCAAAATAATTTGTGCACGTCTAGAACGCTCCGCTTCGGCCTGATTCGCCATCATTCTGCGCATGTTTTCTGGTAATTGAATATCCTTAATCTTTACATCGTTAATTTTTATTCCCCATTCTTTTGTTTCCAACTCAACTATACTCTTAATATTTTTACCCATTTCTTCACGTTTGGATAAAATAGTATCTAATTCTACCTTTCCACAAACATCTCTAAGTGCCGCTTGCGCTAATTGGCTAATGGCAAATTTATATTCTTCAACTTCTAACACTGCTTTTTCTGGGTCATCAATTTTAAAGAATACAACCCCGTCGATACTACAAGGCACATTGTCTTCAGTCATTACTTCTTGCGAAATAATTTTGATAGTAATCACCCGTATGTCAACCATTTGAATGGTTTCTACAATAGGAATAATCCATCTAAATCCCGGTTGAAGCGTTTTAATGTATTTCCCAAATCTAAATTTTAGGGCTCTTTTATATTGATAAACTACTCTTATTCCAGAGAGGAAAAATAAGCCAATAATAATACTTATTAATGTTATAGGATTCATACTCATAAATTTTAATTTTTAATAGATTTCAAAAAAGGTTAAAAGAAATAAACAAATACACTTAACCGTATCATATCGCCTTATGTGATTTACTCCCATAAAAGGTGTAGTATACCAAATACATCCCCAATTAATCGATGTAAATTTGTTCTTTTCAGTTTACTCTTTGTTAAAAACACATACCAATAACGAAGGCTATGCATCTTTTTTTACGTTGTATAAACTAAAAATATTCAAATTTAGTCACCACTCAATCAAAAATATAAATGCCATTAGAACGTTGTTAAGTTACAAAAAAAAACGATTAATTAAAGGAGTAACTTGTTGAAATTCAAAATTTAAAAGTAATGGATCAAAATAATTAATTAAGCAAGGCTGCATGTAGCTTTACTTTTAACTAAAATCCATAAAACATATATTTTTTATCAATGGAGGCAGACTATAAACGAGATAAAAAAGTTGGTTTATTTTATTAGGCGTGCAATGAAACAAAAAATAGTAGTAAACAGAAAAATTGGATTAAGAACTCTTACAAATCTAGGATATAGATTATATTTGTGACTTCGAAAAAAAATTAATCAATCAGTTCCTTTATGAAAATTATTCGCTCTTTCAGTATCCTTATCAAACTAACCCTTTTAGTATGCGTCATATCTTGTAATAATAGTCCAAAAACGTATGATATTATTGTTTACGGAGGCACATCGGCTGGTATTGCTGCAGCTATACAAGCCAGTCGTATGGGGAAGAGTGCTATTATTATAGAACCAAGCAATCATATTGGCGGACTCACAACTGGAGGTTTAGGAGCCACAGATATTGGAAATAAACAAGTAATAGGAGGGATCTCCAGAGAATTCTATGAGCGTATTGCTCAAAAATATGATAATCCTACCGCTTGGAATTGGCAAGAAAGAGAGACCTATATACCGAAAGAGTCTACAGATAGCGTAAAATCTATGTGGACATTTGAACCCAAGGTAGCACAAGAAGTTTTTCAAGATTTAATTCGAGAATATAAAATTGTAATCATTAAAAATGAACGACTCGATTTAAATAATGGCGTTCATAAAAAAGAGGGTGAAATTCAATTTATTACCGCAGAATCTGGTAAGGAATATCACGGAAAAATGTTTATAGATGCTACGTATGAAGGTGATTTAATGGCAAAGTCGGGGGTAGGTTATACCGTTGGCCGAGAAGCAAATGCCAAATATGGGGAGACGTTGAATGGTGTTCAGAAAAAACATGGAATCTACCACCAATTTCCTGATGGTGTAGACCCTTATATCATAAAAGGCGATTCTATCAGCGGTCTATTACCAAATGTAAATGCAGCAATTAATCCCGATGGCAGTGCGGATGAAATGGTGCAAGGCTATTGCTTTAGAATGTGTTTGACCAATGTTCCTGAAAACCGTGTGATGGTAGAAAAGCCAGAGAGTTATAATGAACTAGACTTTGAATTGCTTTTTAGAGCCATTGAAGCAGGATATCAAGGGCCTTTTTTCATTATGAGTAAAATGCCCAATAACAAAACAGATTCTAACAATAAAGGTCCCTTTTCAACAGATTATATCGGGCGTAATTTTGAGTATCCAAATGGGAATTATAAAACCAGGGCGGCAATCATCAAAGAGCACGAAAATTATCAAAAAGGATTACTTTGGACTTTAGGGAACCATCCTAGAGTTCCAGAAAAAATAAGAGCAGAATTTAGTACATGGGGATTGCCAAAAGACGAGTTTGTAAATAACCAACATTGGACGCCACAGTTATATATAAGAGAAGCACGTAGAATGTTGAGTGATTTTGTGATGACAGAAATGCATTGCAAACAAAACCCTGAGTCGGCCACCGAATCTATTGGAATGGGCGCCTACACCATGGATTCACATCATATGCAACGGTATATTAATGACCAAGGGTTTGTAAAAAATGAAGGGGATGTAGAAGTAGGCGGTTTTAATCCGTATCCAATAAGTTATAAAGCCATTGTTCCAAAAAAGCAGGAATGTACTAATTTATTGGTTCCAGTATGTTTATCGGCCTCTCATATTGCTTTTGGATCTATTCGTATGGAACCTGTATTTATGATTTTAGGACAATCTGCGGCAACTGCTGCAAGTTTGGCTATCGATTCAAATAGTGCCGTTCAGCAAGTGGAATATGCTCAATTACAACAAGAATTAGTAAAGGACCATCAGATATTAAACAAATAATAAAGTAGAAGCATTGTATTACCCCAATGTTTCAAAGTACCCATTCTGCTTATTTTTTCTACAATTATCATGATTAAAATAATGACCATTCATAGCGATATAAACACCAGGCGGTAAGGTTTGAGAAAATGCCAATGCAGTACCGAGATTGAATAAACCGTCGGAACTCCCAAACTTATAGGGAATCATAGCACCAACTAATACGATGGTTTTGGTCGTAATATCCTTAGCAATAGCCTGCGCTGTTTCAACCATAGTATCCGTACCGTGCGTAATAATAATTCTATCTTCTGTTGATTTATAAATACTTTCAATAATTAGAGCTCGATCGGCTTCGGTCATTTCCAAACTATCTATCATCATTAGGGTTTCTGTATTTACAGGAACCCGATTTCGACCAAGTCGCAGCATTTCTGGTAAATGTGTGTCTTTAAAAAAGAGGTACCCGTCTAATTCGTTATATTCTTTATCAAAAGTTCCACCCGTTAAAAATATTTTTATGGACATAATTATGATTGATCATTCAATTTCTATTCGCTAAATATAATGAGTTTTTAATGTTCCATTGCATCAAGACAAAGGAAAGAAAGAATTTAGATACTTTCTGATCACACAACTTTCACTCTCGAATCTCTTTTAACAGCAAGCATAATCAAAATAGATAAAGAACTACAAACTGAAAATCCAATAAAAAGTGGGAGGGTAGTGCTGGCTATAAACCCCCCTATATACGTACTAATAGGAACTGCCATTGAAGTAGAAATAAATCCGGTGACAGCTGCACCAATACCCGCAATATGACCTATAGGTTCCATCGCCAAGGCGCGCAGGTTTCCAAATAAAAATCCGATAGAAAAAAATTGCAGCGCAAAAAAGGAAATTAACACTGCAGCACTCGGATTGGAAGTATTAAAAAACAAACCAACATACAGCACAGAAACTACAAAATAGGCATACAATGAAATGGTTACTAATTTTTCCATACCGTATTTTATGACCAAAAAACTATTCAATAAAATTGACAATCCAACAGAAATTGCCAAAGAGGCAAAAATAAAGGGAAAGGATTCTTTAAGATCATATTGCTCTTGAAAAATTTGTTGAGAAGCACTCAAGTAGACAATAAAAGAGCCTGTAATAAAGCCAGAAATCAAGGTATACCCAATAGTTTTCTTGAATTTTACTAATTCTTTTATACCATTCAAAAATGAATTCCATTTAAACTTTATGCGATGTTCATTTTTTAAGGTTTCCTCTTGACGTTTCCAAAACCAAATGGAAATGAGCAATGCTATAAACAATTGTATATAGAATATAGCCTGCCAATTAAAAGCATCCAACGTAAATTTACCTAATGCGGGTGCAATTACCGGTACCAAAATAAAAACCACCGTAATAAAAGACAATATCCGCGCCATATAATTTCCAGAATACACATCACGTACCATAGAAATACAAATAGTTCTAGGAGCAGAAAGCCCGATACCTTGTAGAATTCTTCCTACAACCATTACCTCATAAGATTCTGTTTGAATACAAATTAAACTGGCAAAAATAAAAATTGCGAAACCGACATAAACAGGAGGTTTTCTTCCAACGCTATCTGAAATAGGGCCAAAAAATAAAGGACCGATACCGAGCCCCAAGAAAATCATAATAATCAACGACTGATTTTCACTGTTACTTATGGTACCAATGGAATCACCAATAATATCCAATGCCGGTAAAATAGCATCAATGGCAAGGGCAGGAACCGTCATAAGTGCGGCCATTAAAACGATATATTCTACCTGTGAGATTTTCTTTTGTTGCATGCTGCAAATATAAAGTAATTTAATTCAGAATGGGAGCATAAATACATGAGCTCATAACATCTGCCACTTTCATTTTCATATGCGCCTTAATCTTAATCTTGGTCTTACTCTCTGCTTTAATTTTCGCCTTAATTTTTTCTTCAATCATTGTACTTAACATCATACTATTTTTTATTGAAAGACACCTCTTTTTGTTTAATTGCAAACTACTATTATTAAACAAAATAATTATTTTAACATGGTTTTATAATCTGCACTGACCACTAGAATTGACTAGAATACATTTGAAAATTCAAGATGCTTTTTAATAACAATAATATCCAGTTATATATAGATCTGGTCTATTTGTAGTGCGCGTAATAGGAGCGGAGCACACTTGTTTTAATTAAGAACGATTAGTCATACAAGGAAATATTTTAGGGCTTACAATAGCACTGCATGTTCTTTTAAAAGCTCTAAAGACACAAATTTTAAAGCCAGCTCATGGGTTGCATTTAGAGCTACTTTTGGAGCACAATTGACTTTTTCGGCTTGTTTCCAGCGCGATACACAGAGACACCATTTATCACCGGGTTTGAGTCCGGGGAAATTCCATTGTGGAATTGCGGTCATGAGATCATTTCCTTTAGATGCGGAATAGTCTAAGAATTCTTTAGTGACAATAGCGCAAACAACATGGGTTCCAAAATCATCTGTTGTGGTGTTACAAAAACCATCACGTAAATACCCTGTCATAGGATCGCAAGAGCAGTTTTCTAGAGGGGTTCCTAATACGTTTAAGGTTGGTTTTGTAGTGCTCATAACTGTTACTTTTAGTAGTTGTTGCAAAGATAAGGGTAATGCCATACATTGTCTAACATATTCCTATTTAAAGAAGACTAATTAATCTAGTATTTTAAAACTTAGAACATATATTTTAAGGCCTATGTACAAGACTTGGTAATGCCGCTTTTCGTAGTACTTAAAATTGCCAAGAAAAACTTATTTTTAATCCTAAATTTTTTTCTGATTCTACTGAAATGGCACCTTTATTTTCAGACACTATTTTATTTACAATGGCGAGTCCAACACCACTACTTTGAGTAGCGTCATTCACTTGTAATTGACTAAACATTTCAAAAATTTTAGTGTGATATTTCTCGTCAATACCAGGACCGTTATCGCTCACAGAAAACACATATTCAGTGGGAAGCTTAGACACTGATATATTAATAATTATAGGGTCTTTATCATTATGTGTAATAGCGTTACTAATGAGGTTTTGAAACACGTGATACAGTTCAATTTTATTAGCATAAATCTCTAAATTCTGGTTGGGCAGGTTTATGGTGTTTTGATCTAATAAATTAATTCCGCTTATGACGTCACTTAGCAATTTATTGAGACTAAAGAGTTCTTTGTCCTTTTTTCCTTTGGCTATTTGAGAATATATTAAGAGACCATCTATTAGGGAGTTCATTTTTGAAACCCTATTTTTCAATAGTTTTAAATGGGATTTTGTATTTTCATTTAAACTGGTTTTAAGATCCTCTTCTATAAAAGAAACTAAGCTATGCACCCCAACTAATGGTGATTTTAAGTCATGAGAAACAATGTGGTTAAAATTATCTAATTCAGTATTGTTATTTTTTAAAACTCTTAGGTTTTCGTTAAGTATAATATTGGTATTAGACAGTTGATTGGTTTTTAAAAACAGCTCATTTTGTTGTTGAAGTGCCAACTTTTTTGAACGTTCAAGTTCTTTAAATGAATTAGAAAACCGCGTCATTAAAAGTGTAGAAAGGATTAAAAATACGACGATATAACCAAAATTTACGTAGACTATAGCGTTACTATTTCCACCTAAAAAGAAGAAAATATGAATATAAAAAATAATTAAACCGAGCACCATACTTACTAATAGTAAAATAGAATCGTGCCGTTTACCAAAAATAGCTTTTACAAATATGAACGTCATATAAAGTAAATTAAGTAGCATTAAGACTAAGAAGGGTAGAAGTAATTTGGTGAAATGGGGAGCAGGTAGAAAAATAACGAGCAAGGCGAGTACATAAAAACCATAATTCGCAATTTTAGAATAGGCCTTGTGAATGAAATCACAGAAAATATTTTGAAAAAATAAGGTGGCAGCAATCCCAGATAAAAATAAGGACAAATACTCAATTTTTGTTAATAGAATCCAACTTGTGGATTCAAAAATGACTGCCAAAGGCGCATATCTATCACTCAATGCCATATAAGATAAAGCGATACAGAGCACAGCAAAGTAGAGCACTGCTTTATCTTTATTCCAATACAGTAAAAAGAAGATTAAAAAGAAAAACCCAATAAAACCTAAACATCCAATAAAAATCATATCCGCAATGATTTGCTTAGATTTTGTATTGTGAAGCTTTTGGCTGGAACCTAAAACTACTGGTCCAATAATGCCACCTTTACTATGGTAAAAATTTGCAACCTGGATAACAATTTCAAATTCAGTTTCATCAGTATTTAGAGGGATAATCTGAGAAAACCGTCTATGTAACGTCTCTGCTTTAGTGATACCAACATGACCAGTTTCGGATATAAACGTGCCATTCACCCATATTTTAGATGCTGCATATATTCTTGGAATGTATAATGAAATATGTGCTCTTTCTTTGGGAATAGAAATATTTAACCGATACGTAGCGTAGCCAAACGAGGGTAGGTTTTCGGTTTCAGGAATGTTGAACTTTGTCCAATTATTCAGTGTAACGACTTTATGTGGTATCTCTTCTTTAAAATGACCTGGAGCAATGAGTTGCTTCCAATAGAATAACCAACCAGAATCCAGGGGTATTTCTGTTATTTCAGTAATAATAGCGTTCTGAAGATTTATAATATCGTTCTCTTTGAGTTGCTCTTGACCAAACGAATGGTGTATAGAAAGCGCCATTAAAATAAAACAACATCTCCACTTTAAGCGCTGCTTGTTTAGCACCCAATTATTCGTTAGGGAAATTATTGTTTGCAGTTGTACTCTCATAATTCAAATAAACTGAGTCCAATATAGACATAATAGTAAAGATTAAAAGAAATTATAGTGTCTTTATTTGTTATGCTTATGACTTTATAATTTTTTACAAGGTACATCTTAAGTTGGTTTATACTGTTTATTTTATTTATATTTACAATATCAGTGATCTCAAATTCAGCTATATAGCGCTATAACGCCGTTTTAAGAGATAATAGAATATGACGGTTAGCAATAGTGCTATGAGATGATTTTAGCTTTTGGTTGACGTATTGATTCAAATAGATTATTTGTTTTTCTATATCTAAAATTTTAGACGCTGGGAATTATGAAAAGCCCAATAGGTATTATAGGAATAGTATTAGTCTGGATTCTAATCTCAAGGGTAACTAAAGAACGGTTTATGTATAAGATAAAAGCAATCCTATTTTGCAAGCATATAGTGAATAGGTAGTACCACATGAAAGATCAAATGATTTACCGTAAATTTCTATTTAACATAATATAAATTATAGTAC